>NZ_NESS01000009.1 GCF_002128425.1 Gottfriedia acidiceleris | reverse complement strand
AGGAAATAGGTCTTCATTTAATTTACCAAAAAACAGACTAAATGAACAACTAAAACAAAAATGCCACGAAAAATTCGTGGCATATACTTGACGAAGTCTTTTTTCAACAGCGTGAAAAAGAGCGATTGAAATCAATCGCTCTTTTTTATTATAAAAGTCCTGCCCATTTTAAACCGTTTAAAATTCCATCTTCATCAACATTCGTTGTAATATGATTTGCTAATTTTTTAAGTGGAGCTACTGCATTACCCATGGCGATACCCGTTCCAACTTTTTCGATCATTTCTAAATCATTTAAACCATCACCAAATGCGATTACATTTTGCATATCAAATCCTAGATGATTTACCATTTGAAGTATTCCATTCGCCTTAGAACCTCCTACTGGTAAGACATCTGACGAATACTCATGCCATCGAATAAAATTAAAATCCTTAAAACCATCAGTTAGTGACGGCTCTTGATGCTCTTCACAGAATAGTAATACTTGGTAAATTTCACGATTATGATAAAAATCATGCTGTACTTCAGGATGCTGCATTTTAATAGACGTCAAAGCTTCATTTATATGAGGATGTGCCTCAATTGATGCTCTCATTGTCTCGTTATTTAAATAAACAAGTGGAATATCTAGTTCTTTTGCTTTTTGAGTAAATTGGTGAAGTTGTTCCGGATGTAGGGCATGTTTGTGAATAGCTTCACCTTCATATTCAGCATATTGCCCATTTAAACTTACAAAACTATTTATATTTAACTCTTCACGAAGTTCTTTAAACATGAATGGCGCACGACCAGTTGCGATCGCTACGTGGATATCTTTATTTTGAAGTTCCGAAATTGCGTTCTTTGTACTTTCCGGAATTACTTTATCATGATTTAAAATCGTTCCATCTATATCAAAAAAAACGATTGGTTTAGTCATATTTTTCTCTCCTCACTAAGACGCTGCATTTGCTTTTGAGTTACTCATTTTTGACTTTTGTTTACTATTCGTAATAAATACACCAAGAAGTACGATTAAAAGTCCTAATATCATTTTGAATGTTAAAGGTTCGTTTAAAAAGAAAAATCCCCAAACAGAAGCAAATACAGGTACTATATAAGTAACCATTGTTGCAAACTCTGCACTTCCCTCTTTAACCATATAATAAAATAATAAATATGCCAACCCCGAACATACAACTCCTAGTCCAAACACACCACTAAAAACTTCAATATTAACAAACGGTTTTAAAGTGCCTTTCCCTAAAACGATCATATAAAAAAATCCAAATACACCAGAAATACCTAAGGTTAAAAATGAAACAATCATTACATCAATTTTTTGCAAATACTTTTTAGTTAAATGTGAGCCAAGCCCATAACAAAAAGTAACAAATAGCATTAATATTGAATAAATTATATTATCGGAGAAAATTGTTGATGGATTAAGATTCATCATAATCATAAGTCCAACGATCCCTATCATAAGGCCAATCCATTGTTTCTTGTGAATTTTTTGAGAAAAGAAAAAATATCCAATAATAAGTGTTGCAATTGGAGTAAAAGCATTTAATACTGCCGCTTCATTACTTTGCAGATGGGTTTCACTTAAAGAAAGAAAAAGCCACGGAATTGCATGATTAAATAATGAGATGATAATAATTAAACTCATTTTCGGTAAATTTTTATAATCAATCTTTACCTTTTTTATTAACATAATAATTAATAATGTCATAGCACCAAAGAAACAACGATAAAATACAATTGCTTCTGGCCCTATATCGTTTAAAAGGAGCTTAATAAATAAAAAAGATGTACTCCAAATAATACTTAATAACAATAAAGCTGCATATAACTTCTTCACATTCTTCTCCCCTTAACTTTAAGATACCCTCTATTTTAACTGCTTTTAGGATTATATTGAATGAAAATGTTTTTTTGTTCAATACTACACATAAATATACTGTGTCCGTGTTCTGTACAAATAAGTTTAATTTCATGTCTAGGAGGTAAAACTAGTGTTACGTAAACTTAGAAAAAAATTAAAAAAAAGGCTAAAACAATTATTGAAAAAGAAGAAATATATCTCAATAATTTCAAAATTATTTTTAAAATGACCGTATTTTAGGTAATCTTCAATAAAAAGAATGAAAATATATAGAAAATCACTTATAATATTGAGAAGATAGTGATTTGACAAGGAGAGATTTAAATGATTTTTAAAGTATACTATCAGGAATTACCATTAGAGGTACCTGTAAGAGAAAAAACTAAAACAGTTTATGTAGAAGCAGATAGTGAAAGAGAAGTTCGTGCGAAATTATTACCTTTCAATTATAATATTGAGCTTGTTCAAGCTTTAACCGGTGCTCATCTTGAATTCGAAAAACAAAGTGAAAGCTTTAAAATTTTGGAGCTAGCGTAATTTATGAAATTTCTTAAAAATGATCAAGCTGCCGTATTCGCACTAGGTGGCTTAGGGGAAATTGGAAAAAATACATACGCAGTACAATATCAAGATGAAATTATATTAATTGATGCCGGAATCAAGTTCCCTGAAGATGAGCTACTAGGGATAGACTATGTAATACCTGATTATTCCTATTTAGTTCGAAATGAGGAAAAAATTAAAGGTTTATTTATCACTCACGGACATGAAGACCACATTGGTGGTATTCCATATTTATTAAGAGAATTAAACATTCCAATTTATGGTGGTAAACTTGCACTTGGTTTAATTAAAAATAAACTAGAAGAGCATGGTCTTTTAAGAAAAGCTAAATTAATTGAAATAAAAGAAGACGACATCATTAAATTTAGAAAAACTAGCGTAACTTTTTATCGTACTACTCACAGTATTCCAGATTGTTTTGGAATTGTAGTAAAAACTCCTCAAGGACAAGTCGTACATACTGGTGACTTTAAATTTGACTTTACACCTGTAGGAGAAACAGCTAATTTAACGAAAATGGCTGAAATTGGTAAGGAAGGTGTTTTATGCCTACTTTCAGACAGTACAAATAGTGAAGTATCACATTTTACAATGTCTGAAAGAAAAGTTGGAGACACGATTAATGAGATTTTCCGTAAAGTAGACGGTCGAATTATATTTGCAACATTTGCTTCAAATATTCACCGTCTTCAGCAAGTAGTTGAGGCAGCTATTGCAACTGGACGTAAAATTGCTGTTTTTGGTAGAAGTATGGAAGCAAACATCGAGATCGGTCATGACCTAGGTTATATTAAGTGTCCTAAGGATACATTTATTGAAGCATCTCAAATTAATCGTATTCCGGCTAATCAATTAGTTATTTTATGTACAGGTAGTCAAGGTGAGCCTATGGCTGCATTATCACGTATAGCAAATGGTACACATCGTCAAATTCAAATTATTCCTGGAGATACTGTCGTGTTTTCTTCTTCACCTATTCCAGGTAATACAATGAGCGTAAATCGAACCATCAACTTACTATATCGTGCTGGTGCTGAAGTAATCCACGGATCATTAAATGATATTCATACTAGTGGTCATGGTGGTCAAGAAGAGCAAAAATTAATGCTTAGACTGATGAAACCTAAGTATTTTATGCCGATTCACGGTGAATATAGAATGCAGCGCATGCATGCTAAACTTGCTATGGACTGTGGCGTACCTGAAGAAAACTGCTTTATCATGGATAATGGTGAAGTTTTAGCTCTTCGTGCAGATGAGGCTATGGTTGCAGGTAAAGTACCTTCTGGTAATGTTTATATTGATGGAAGCGGTATCGGTGATATTGGTAACATCGTTTTAAGAGATCGTAGAATTTTATCTGAAGAAGGTCTTGTAATCGTTGTCGTAAGCATCGATATGAAGGAATTTAAAATCTCAGCAGGGCCAGATATCATTTCACGCGGTTTCGTTTATATGAGAGAAAGTGGCGACTTAATAAATGAAGCACAAGCAATGATTTCTACTCATTTAAACAAAATCATGGAACGTAAAACTTCTCAATGGTCAGAAATAAAAAATGAAATTACAGATACTTTATCACCTTTCCTATACGAAAAAACAAAACGTAAACCAATGATTCTTCCAATAATTATGGAAGTTTAATAATTAGTACATTTAAAAAGGGCTATCTTAAAAGTCAAAATACTTTTGAGATAGCCCTTTTTTTAAATAAAGGCTCTGTTAAAGTAAATTGTTAATTTTTAAACAAAAAATAAGACCACAAATTCTTGTGGTCTTTGCTAATTCTTATTCAACTAAAGCAATGCATTAGTTGAATTACATGATCGGCTGTTTAGTCGATTTTTTCTATTCAACAAAATGGCAGTATAGTTGAATAATTATTTGGAATTTTATGGTAAAATATATGCATTTAGGGTTAATGTTAGGAGATTATATGAAGAAAAAAATTATTTTCGTTTTTATTTTTTTAATTGCATTTTGCTTGATTGTTAAATCGTACAGTTTCTTTGAAGACGGTCCATTCTATACAAAATTTGTAAAATCCACAGACCTTTCGAATGAAACCTTCGATAGAGTAGGGCTACACGATAATATTAATCGTTTATCTTTCACAAAACGGTTTGGAGAACCTTTGGAAAAAGCAGATAATGATTTTTATGATTACTATCTATGGAACAACGGATTAGAAACGGCTTCAATCATAATTGGGAAAAACAAAGGAGAAATCGTAAGACTTATTATTGGTGATATAAATAATATGTCACGTCATTCTGAACTCGAAACCATAAAAAGAATAAAATTAGGCAATTCAAAAGAAGAAATTATTTCTTTATATGGACCAAATTATTTTAAACGAGTCGAGCAGGGGTGTAACATCATAGGATATGTTGATAAAAAGAATAAAATAATAATTGAATTTTGGTTGGCGGATAAAGTAGTTGAAATTCGTTTAGAAGATATAAATACGAATTAAGTTCAATAAGCATTAAAAAGACTGCTTATTGAAAACAGTCTTTTTTAGTACGCAAAAATCAACATTTTAGTTTAACAGAGCCAACTTATTAAAAATATTCTTATGTAACGAACGCATGCGTTAGTTGCATAAGCTAAATCTTAATAACCTTACATCCATTCTTCAGCAATTTTAATATCATTTGATAACTTAAGATTTGGATATTTCTTATCTAATTTCTTTAAGCACTCTATATAGTCAATGCTACTTATTTTTTTTATTTTATATTTTGTAAATTTCCGCACATTCCGCCCCAGTCGGCTCATAAAAGCAATGATTCTTCCAAACTCCCGCATAAGGCTGACCATACCATTTAGGTGGACACTGGGTATTTTGAACTCCCGCACCCGATGGATTGAAATACCACAAAGAATACACAGCAGGATATAGTCGCCAATTCTGTATACATTGTCTAGCAAGCTTCAAATAAGGCTCTTTCGCTCTTTGATAAAAAGATGGCGATTGAATCGCGTCGAAGGAAGCGTCGCTCCCATGATATTGATAAATGACCTCTCGAATTGTATCAACATTTTTGAAATCTGAACACTTGACCAAGGCTCGATTTATCACGACAGCACCAACAGATAACATCCCCCTTTGTCCTTCCGCTTCCGCTTCAGTTCGGATTAATCTTGCCAATAATTCAACATCACTTTGATTGTATTTTATTCGAGTCATAGAAAAACCCCCTTTATTCAAGATATGATTTTTCACAACTTTTTCCGTTAAAAAACCTCGCTTTTAGAAATGATAATTACATTCTCTAGGAAAGAAGGTTATTAATCAATGTCCAAAAATCAAGGCTTCAAGGGTAGGTCCCCCCGCGACCCCATTCCAATTACCATATACAAAGGTAAAGTCACAGGAAAAACTAATAAAAAGGAAAAAAAATAAATTAAAGTACCAATTTTTTTTATTTTAACAGTAGTTTCCTTCAAATATCCAAAGCAAATTATCCTATTTATTCATCACTCTAAAAAACTACCCTGACATTTAGAGCAAAAAGGCGCCATAACAGCCTTTGGTGTTATACAACTAAAGCATGCCTTAGTTGAACAAGTGTATTTAAAACTCAATGATGGATAATGAGCGGCAAGTTTACAACTTATTTAATTTAATTTATTTTATTTTTATCTTTACTATAAATAATAATTTCATATTTTTCATCACCTAATACAGATGAGATATCCTTTGATTTTAGAAACTCATTAATTTCTGTTTCGATTTCTTCTCCAAGATTTTTAGCTAATGGATCAGAACTTTTTATGGAAGTTCTAATAATAATTTTAAGTGGTTTACTTTTATAGCCGACTCCTGTAACTTTAAATTCTTTTTTTGACATCAGTCCTTCAGAAATTACAGGTACAATTAGACCACCTTTATCAGGTTTACTAATTTCTACGGTTAATCTAGTTACTTTTATTTTATAACCAGGATAATGATTTGTTTTAGCTGTTTCAAAAGCTACTTTCTGAACATCTTTTGTTACTTCTTTATAATAATCTTTAGAACCAACTATATTAATAAAAATGGACTTTTCCGTTGGATCAACAAATACGGAATCAAATGTATACTTCAATTGTTTTAATGTTTTTGCAACTTCACTTTCAAGTAAATTTTTTTCTTTCTTTTCTTCTTCGTTTAACTCGTAATCTTTGAAGTTTTTTTGTTGAGTAATTTTAATGGCATATGAATCGTATCCTTTTGATTGCAAAACTTCATTCACTGTCTTTTTGACCTCGTTTTTTACCTCATCATAATATTGGTCAGAACCCTCTAAGCTTATCTGAATTGATTTCTTTGGTGTATAACTAACCCCTACACTACTTACTTTATAACTTTTTTCATTCAGCTTATCCCATATTATCATGTCTAAAGATTTAGATTTAAAAATAAGATTGAGATAAGGAATTTTAGAAACTACTTCCGCCATAGTAGGAGAAATAAATGCTGAGCTGACTAAAATACCAAACATTAATACAGCCGCACTACTAAAGTAAATAAACTGATATCCACGCTTACTTTTTCTTTTTCCTTTCTTGATTCCAGCTTCGATTGCAGTATTTAATTTATCTTTGGGAACTTGAATGTTCTGAATTTCTTTTTTCAATTTAGATGAGAAATCATTCATTGGATATACTCCTCTCGCAGATCAACTTTTAATTTACTAAGTGCTCGATGTAAGTTTGTTTTCACAGTCCCCTCTGGACATTTCAGCGTTTCAGCAATTTGTTTAATCGTGTAATCATTGTAATACCGAAGAATAATCACTGTTTTATATCTTGGCTTTAGTTGATCTATTGCATGAAGAAGATCCATATTTTCTTCGTGTTGCTCCTCTCTGACAAGTGAAGAATTATCCCAACTATCAATTGGAATGAGTCTACTTTTTTTCTTCAAAAAATCAAGCGCATTATTAATTAAGATTCGAGTCAACCATGTTGAAAAATGTTGTACTTCTTTTACCTTTTTAATAGATATATAAGCTTTATAAACAGTTTCTTGAACAATATCTAATGCATCATTTTCATCTTTAACATACAAATACGCAGTACGATATAGTTTAGCTTTCTCTTCTTCGATTAACTCTTGAAATGCTTTACTGTCTCCCTTTTTTGCTTTATTAATTTTATTTTGCAAAAACATGTCACCCCTCCTATCCTTACAATAATTAGACTGTTAACTACTTCAAAACGTTTCAAAAAAAATATTTAAAGTTTTATATCCAATTAAGAGGTCTTCAAGTATTCCTTATACTACTTTCTATTTGACTTTTTTTCCAAATAAAAAAATCGACTATACGGTCGATCTGAATGTTCAACTAACGCATGCTTTTGTTGACTGAGGAGTTGTAATACGTTTTTAAATTTCATTGTTTAATATAGAGTACATTTTTAGATCTTGATGTTTGCCTTTGACAAACATCCCTTTTCTTATAATTCCTTCAAATGACATTCCTACTTTTTCCATTACGCGTGATGAACCGATATTTTCTACAAAACATCTTGCCTGAATACGAATCAATTCCATTTCATCAAATCCAAATTTAATAACTTCTTTTGCAGCTTCTGTCATGATACCCTTTCCCCAATAATCTTGAGAAATGACATAACCTATTTCACCAATTTTATGTTTTTGATCCCACCAAACAAAATCGATTGTTCCAATCAGTTTCCCATTTCCCTTATACTGTATTCCCCATAGGGCAACCTGGCTGTTTTCATATTTATTTAGCACAAAGTCAATAAATTTTTTCGTGTCTGATAAAGTTTTATGTGTTTCCCAAGATACATATTTAGATACTTCTTCATTTGAACCATACAAAAACATTTCTTCAATATCATCTTTTGTAAGTTTTCTAAGAATAAGACGATTAGTTTCTAATTTAGGCAAATTCGTAAAAAATTTTTCAACTTCCATAAGATCCCTCTTCTATATATAAAATTTATATTAACTTTTCGATCATATCTTTTAACCTATTTTTCGTTTCTATAAATTTAGCCTTTTCTTTGATATTATCTTTTTGTTCCTCATAGTAAAATGGTTCTCCTACAAACCTCGGTATGACGTGCATATGATAATGCGTCAAGTCGTTGAATTTTCCACCGTTTTGACAAATAGTAATACCATCAGGTTGAAATAATTTTTTTAGTGCCTTTGAAATGGTCATAGATGCTTTCATAATAGCATTTGCTGTTTCAACATCTAATTCTTCGGTATCTAAAAAATGTTTTTTCGGAAGAATTAAAGTATGTCCCTCATTAAAAGGTTCAATGTCCAAAATGCAACAAACATACTCATTTTCATATACAATATTCACTGTTTCAAGTTGGTTAGATAGTCTGCAACCTAAACACTCTGAGTTTAAAATCATAAATATCCCCTTGGTAATTATTCATTTTTTTATTACTCAATATTTTATTTCTATACTTACTATTTTACCAAAAATATCCACTTTTTTAATACCCTTTTTCAACTAAGCTGCCAGTTAGTGCAATAAAAAAAGCCCACCGAATGGACTTAACCCTGTCAAGTAGACATATAAATCAACAATCTTTTATAACAGAGCCTAAATAAAAAACCACAAAATTTAAAACTTGTGGTTTGAGTGTGTAGAACAAAGTAATAAAAACTTGATTCTTTATATTATTAATCTTGAAAGTCATTTTTTTCATTACTTTTTAAAAAGACTTTCATAAAAAAAGGTTTATTAAGAACTAAAAATATAAAATATACAGTAAATAAGATGAAAAATAAAACAAACAGAATAATTAGTACGATTGCCAAACTACTCTTAGCAAAACTTGTTTCGATTCTCAGATAAGGATATAAAATAAATGGTAAATGACTTATTCCATACCCAAAAAAAGCGAAGAAATATTGCAATAATACTAAAATAAACGCTAAACCATATCTTTTTCTTTTTATAACAAAATAAATCGCTATACAAAAACAAATCAATGATATAAGAAAAAATTCCCATACATTATGCATTCGATCAAAATGAACTTTATTATGTAACTTCATTGACAAAAATACGATGATACTCGAAATAATAGTTGGCAATGACCAGACTAGTACATAATTTCTTAATTTAATTTCCGATTCCGAATCATTTATTAGGTTTGCAGAATAAATTAAAAACATTGCACTAATAAATAGGACTGAACATACAGCTAATAACATAACGGATAGAGAATAAGAATTCGTAATTAATTTAAATGGGTAAAATCGTATATCTGTTCCATTCTCAATAATAAATCCACCTTCTGAAATTGTTAAAACAGTAGATAATGTAACAGGTATTAATAGACTTGTCGCCCCGTACAAAATTAAAAAGAACTTACTCCTATTTCCTCCATATTGCTGAAAAGTATAAAATGATCCCCTTATTGCTAAAAAAATCATCGCTACACTACCTGGAACCAATAGTGGAACTCCATAATAGTATGCTACCCTTGGGAATATACCAACTACACCTACAAAGAAGAAAATAAAAAATAATGTAGCAAGCTCCCAAATAGATGAAAGATGTCGATTTATTAAGCCAATTAACTTTGGTTCTTCCTTAGTTGTAATCGTATAAAACGCATAAAATCCTGCACCAAAATCAATTGAAGCAATAATCATGTAGGCATATAAAAACAACCATAAGATAAAGATTGCGATTGTTTGAATTTCCAAACTTTTTTCCTCCTACAGAATAATTCCTTAAACTAAAGATTAGTTTTCTTTAATTATACCTACAAACTACTCTTTCTACTAGTTTCAAGATGAAGATTACCGAAATCCAAAAAAAGAGACCTTAAAAAAAGTCTCCTACGTAATGATAATTTAAAAACTATTCTACTTTCGCCGCTTCATCTAGTACACGATTAACACGCTTTTCTAACATTGGCATTCCGCCTTCTCCAGCTTGGAAATGGCGTAATACACCTGTTTTATCAAATACGTAATATGATGGTACATATTTATTTTCAAAAGCATCTGTAATTGTATGTTGGTTATCAACTAAAATTGTTTGTGTAATTCCGTGTTCTTCGGCAACTTCTTTAATTTTATCTAGATCTAAATCATCTTCAGATCTTGGCATATGAACGCTTACTACATTTAATCGATCTTTATATTCATCTCTAAAAGCATTTACGTTTGGCATTGCTACTTTACATAAATGGCAACTAACAGACCAAAAATGAATTAATGTTGGTTTGTCACCAATTAGGTTTTCCTTTTGAATTTCTCCATTTAATACTGTTGTTGCACCGTTTAATTCTGGCATTGGTGAGCGAAGTCTCATTTTATAGTCCTCCTATTTAGTTTTTTTTAGCTCGATGTAGCTCGTCCTTGTGTTTAAAAAGGCCTAACTATAAGTTAGACCTTTGACATTAATTCTTAATTGTTTAGAATTATAGAGTTGCTTGACCTGGTTTCCAGTTAGCTGGGCAAAGTCCACCAGTTTGTAAAGCTTGAAGTACACGTAAAACTTCATCAACTTCACGACCGATGTTGTTGTGGTGTACTACTTGGTACATTAATTCACCTTCTGGGCTGATGATGAATAATCCACGTAATGCAATACCTTCTTCTTCAATTAATACGCCATAGTCACGAGCAATAGCGTGGTTTGTATCTGCACCTAATGGGTATTTTAATTGACCTAATCCATTATCTTTACGATCAGTGTTGATCCATGCTAAGTGAGTGTGGATTGTATCTGTAGAAACACCTACAACCTCTGCATCAAGATCTTCAAACTCGTCATAGCGATCAGAAATAGCTACGATTTCAGTTGGACATACAAAAGTAAAGTCCATTGGATAGAAGTATAATACTGTCCATTTATCATTTTTCATGTTTTCTTCTAAACTTACTTTACCAAATTCTTTGTTTGGTAAAACTGCTTCCATTTCAAAGCGTGGTGCTTGTTTTCCTACTAAACGTTCTGCCATCATTATTACCTCCAATATTTATGTAACTATTTATCATACAAGTGATATTATAGTAAACTACTTATTTAAAGTCAATATTAATTTATAATTATTATTAACTAAAAATCATTTTCATAATTACTGTTTCTGTTTCATAAAGTCAGAAATAAATTGAATCATTATAGGTATAACATTTTCATCTGGATTTAATTTTTGGTTATGGAGTCCGTATTCGGAATTTACTCCAATCCAAAACATTAGGCCCGGAATTTCTTTTGTCATATAACCAAAATCTTCACCTGTCATTGCAACATTTGCAAGGATGGCCTCAATACCGTCATATTGTTTCGCAAAATTGAAGAATTCATTCGTCAACGATTCGTCGTTTATTACTCCATAGTAATTACTTCCAAAATCTACTTCTATTTTACACTGAAAACTCTCTTGAAATCCATTCACAAGACTTTGAATTCTATTTTTTAATTTTAGCATCGCTTCTTCACTTAATGCTCGCATCGTACCTTCTAGGCGAACATGATCTGCAATAACATTTTGAACTGTACCACCAGTTATTTTCCCAATCGTAATGACAGCACTGTCTAATGGATTAACATTTCTCGATACAACCGATTGTACTTGAGTGATAAAATGACTTGATGCAACAATCATATCATTCGTTAAATGAGGGAAAGCTGCATGTCCACTTAAGCCATGAAAATCAATAAAAAGCTCTGAAGTATGAGCAAATAACATACCAGGTTTTGTTGCTATTGTACCAACAGGATATTCAGGAGCAATATGTAAACCATAAATTACATCTGGTTTAAATGGTTTAAATTCTTCACTTTTAAGTAAAGGTTCCGCTCCACCTGGACCTTCTTCTGCAGGTTGAAAAATAAATACAACATCGTCATTTATTGGTTCATTAACAAGATTAGTAAGAACTCCAAGAGCAATACTCATATGTACATCATGACCACAAGCATGCATATTGCCTTCATGAATCGAGGAAAACTCTAAACCTGTGTTTTCTTTCATTGGTAATCCATCAATGTCCGTACGGTAACCAATCGTTTTAGTTGGTTTTAACCCTTTAACTCGAACAAAAATACCAGTTCTCCAAGTATCAATTATCATTCTTTCTTGGTCTAAACTTGATAAATAATCAAGTAAATACGATTGTGTTTTGAATTCTTGAAATCCAAGTTCGGGGATTAAATGTAAATCTCTTCTAATTTTAATAAATGAATCCATTTTAGCTCCTCCAAAAAAAGCGTAGAAATATAAATTCTACGCTTTTAGACTGTCCGTAAAACGTTCGCATTCTTCGTTGCTTCGTCTGCTTGTGGTGCTCATTATACCGAGTATGGTAGCTCCTCATTTCATCAGACATCCACCTCGAAAGACAACGTTTTCAATCAGTCTATTTTTATATTTTTGTATATTGCCTATAAAGTAAGCGTAGAAAAATAAATTCTACGCTATTCTTTACTTCTTCTAATTATTGATTTAGTTGTCGTAAAGCTTGAATAATTTCAGTTTTTGAAACTGTTTTATCATCGATATCTTTAATTTTTCTAGCAGGAACACCAGCAACTACAGTATAAGGAGCAACGTCTTCAGTAACAATTGCACCTGCTGCTACTACTGCGCCTTCACCTACTTTAATACCTTCTAAAACAACTGCATTAGCACCAATTAGAACATTGTCTTCAAGAATAACTGGGTTTGCTGATGGTGGCTCGATTACGCCTGCTAAAACAGCACCAGCACCAACGTGACAGTTTTTACCTGTTGTTGCACGACCACCAAGTACTGCGTTCATATCGATCATTGTGCCTTCTCCAATTACAGCACCGATATTAATTACAGCACCCATCATAATAACTGAGTTATCACCAATTGTTACTTGATCACGAATAATTGAACCTGGCTCAATACGAGCTTTAATACCTTTAGCATCTAAAAGTGGAATAGCTGAATTACGACGATCTGATTCTACTACATAATCTTCTATGTATTCTTTTTGCTCTTCAAGAATTACTTTAACCTCATCCCACTCACCAAATAAAACTCCAGAATTTTGAGAAATAAATGATTGAACTGATTCAGAAATAGTAAGCTTGTCTAATTGACCTTTTACATAAACCTTTACAGGTGTTTTTTTCGTGCTATTTGCGATAAATGCAATAATTTCATTTGCGTCCATTAATTTCATAATGATTTGCCCCCTTTATAATATCAATAAGAATACTCTATCAAATCTAGTAACTAACTAGCAACATTTTGTCGTTTAATCTTTATTTTTTTTTCGAATTGATTCTATAAATCCTTTTACTTGTTTTAATTTGATCGCATCTCGATTATAAAGTAAGTATGTATCTCGATATAAACCTGATTGTTCTTTTGTCATTAAAGGTGTTTTTATAATATTTTCATCACTTACATCATGTAATACAGATGAAGGTAAAATAGCAAAGCCTAGACCATTCAATACAAATTGCTTACATGTTTCAATTTGATCCACTACAATTTCATGTTTTGGCAATGAATTAAAATGCTCATACCACCATGATTGAATAAGCTGATAATAATTTGAATTACTTTTAAACTGAATAAACGGTCTTTGTATAGTTTTATATTCCTCAAGACTATGTTTTTTTGTATCAACTAATAATAATTCATCTGAAAAAAGTAATTCCTTTTCTCCAAACCAATTTTGGTTTCCTCGTACAATTGCTAGATGAACTTCATTTTCATATAAGCGATTTGTTATTTCACTACTCCAACCAGTAAAGAGTGAAACTTGGACCTCTGGATAGCTCGACACATATTTTTTTAAAACTGGCGGTAACCAGTATTGTGCAACAACAGATGAAACAGCAATCTTTAAAGTACCCGAAATATCGGATTTTAATATTTGTAACTGCTCTAACATTGTTTGATATGTTTCTTCCATTTTTTTAGCATAATTTAATATAATTTCCCCTGAAGCAGTAATAATCAACCCTTTTTGAGAACGAATAAACAATTCACTACCAATTTGCTTCTCTAAATTTTGAAGTCTTTGACTTAAAGCTGGTTGAGAAACAAACAACCTCTCTGCTGCCTTCCTCATATTCTTCTCTTCAGACAAAG
The DNA here is from genome assembly GCF_002128425.1 of Gottfriedia acidiceleris. Classification (GTDB taxonomy): domain Bacteria; phylum Bacillota; class Bacilli; order Bacillales; family Bacillaceae_G; genus Gottfriedia; species Gottfriedia acidiceleris. Next base: position 137,601 of record NZ_NESS01000009.1, on the reverse strand, counting down.
TAATTATTAAACGTATATCATCAATTTGCACATAATTCCCCCTTGCCTTCAAACATATAGATTACTTAGACTCTTCTTTTTCTTAAAAAACCAATACTAAAAAAGTAAGTCAATTTGATGATGACTTACTTTTTTAATCGTTAATGCTTATTATATCTTCTTACATTTTTATTCAATTGTTTTAAAATCGCTCTACGAGTTAATATACCTTCAAACGTATTATGATCATCAACCACACATACAAATGGATGATCAACTACAGATTCAAGCCCTTTAGCTAGCGTATCAGTCGTTTTTAATAAAGGTATTTCAGTACCCATTACCTCTTCAACTTTCATATTACTTAAACGTTCAAATTCAATTCTTTCTAATCCTAGTATTCCATCTAATATCATTGATGTACTAATTAAACCAAGTAATTGAAACTTCGGATTTAAAACTGGAATTGAAGAATATCCAGATTTCGTAAGTACTAATAATGCATGTTCCAAACTGTTACCAATTTGTACATGAGCTACTTTTTCACTTGAAATAATTACTTCTTCTACTTTATGTTCAAAAAATTGTGAACCATCAATACTAATCAAAAACATCGTCCCCCAATAGAAAAGCAAAAGTATTAAAAAAATGGTAGAAATTATCCAGTCATAAACAAACATCAAATAAATACACATATAACTTTGCTATTCATCTCTATAGAAAAAATCCGAAAGATTATTTTATCCGAATAAGGACTATGTCCCCATCCCTATATTATCAGATTTGTAACCCCTTTCCAATTTAACTTTTCTTAAAAATTTACTTATTTACCTATAACTATTCAAAAAACAAAAAAACGTTTAGATAAATAATTTATTATCTAAACGTTCATCTCTATTTGTCTTCATAACCCTAAATCCCTTAATTTTTGATATAAATGTACTAATCTTTCGTATTGATCCTCGCCTGCATCCATTAAACCATTTTCTATATCAGTTATCTGTGATGAAATGAGTTCAATTGCATAATTTTGTTTCATCACTGTGTCGACCAATAAAGACAATTCATCTTCTGTAAAATTTTGTTCACTTAGCATCCATCATCCCTCCTAATCCTCATTTTAATCAATGTTTATTTAGTTTAAACTTCTTATTTTGTAAATTTATTAGCATAACTAAATGCTGTATAAGAATCAGGTTTTATCTTTGGAATGATGCCCATTGCACTAACTTTCGATGTCATTTCTTGTATAAACTCTTTTGTAAGTCCCACCGTACCAATATCTAAATGTATTTCAAAACTAAAATTATTCGAATTAGCATTTTCATGCAGAGGACTAAAAATTTTTTCTAAATGAAAAGGCGATAATAAAAATGCTATTTCCTGGCTATACATAGTTTCTAAAAATATTTTCTCTTTTAAATTTCGGATTTTCTTGTGATGCCAACAAGTATGTAAACATCCCCAAGCTCCATTTCCTACTCTATGCAAATGAAGAGCTGTAATAAACTTAGTTCCATTACTATGAACCTGAGAATCTGTTCCAATGGAAAGTCGATATTGTTTATTAGGATCACTTTTTACAAAGTGATATAGCCGATCAACTACATGATCAAAACTCATATTTCTTTCACTTACATTGTAAAATCGATACTGATCTTTATTCACATATATGACCTCCCTTTTCATAACAAATACATAATAATGTATTCATTAAAATTTGGGATTAGCACGACCTTACTATTTTGTAATAAAATATTAAAAAAAAAGAAAAAACAAGCTAAGCTTGTTTTTTCTTTTCTTATGAAATAATTTCGTATATTTCAATTGCTACCATATCGATATTATCGAATGGGAACGTTTGTGGTTTTTCACCTTGTTGAAATACTTCTAATTCAAAAGTTTCATTTTTCTCAGAATACTTTACGCTACACTTTCTTTCACCGTTAACTTCAAAATATCTTTGAGCAACCTCACCGTTCGTAGCTTGTTGTTTTAAACTTTCTAAGCGTTCTAAAATTCCTAGTAATAAAGACATATTAGAACTCCTTTCTACCATGTGTCATTCCCTAAATATAGGTTTTACTTTCTTACAATTTCTATCCAAAAAACTTCTGATAGATTTCAGCTATGTAAGTGTCCATTAATAAGAATACTTGTATTTCTAGATAAATTCAAGAAAAATAGTCGTTTCAACTAAAAAACAAATTTCTTTCTATACATTATTTTTCTATGTCATAATAGTTTTATACAATTGCTATAAGATAATAAATAAAAAAGGATGTCGGTTAGTTTATGAAGATTGAATTGTTCACACAAGATGGATGCCCTCCTTGTGAATTTTTGAAAAATTATTTAAAAGAGATGAATGTTACTTATATTGAATATAACGTTTCAAAAGATGAAAGTGCAAAAAAAAGAATGATGTTTGAGTTAGATTCATTCTCTACACCTACTTTAATGATTAAAGATGAGATAATTAGAGGCGTTCAGCTGGAACAAATTGAAGCTGCATTACAAAAACGTTAGTCCTTTAACTATTCACACTCCTTTTCAGATTAAAAACACCTAAATGAACCTTTTACGTCCATTTAGGTGTTTTTTGTCAATCTATACTTCATTATTTAAGTTTATTTAAAGGACTTGTCCTAAAAATAATTTCTTATTACCCAACCCCTATAAAATGAAAAACAAAAAACATGACGGACGATGCAAAAAGAACTTTCGAAATAAGTCCTCTCAAATAAAATCCTCCCTCAAATGAACTTTTACTAATCGTATCATTTTTTTATTGAATTTTACTATATGAATCGTTCTAATCTTTTTTACATTAGTTGACAGAGAAAAATCACTACTTTTATGTAAAATTAGGCATATATATATGAATTCGTCGATTTTTGATAAAATTAACGAACACTCTATGTTCAAAAATTAAAATTTATTCTGGGTAATTTTAAATAGCATTATTTAACTACCTTTGTTACAGCAATAACTAGAAAAAAATGACTGTCATTTTTCATGCGACAGTCATTTTCATATTAAATCTTATAAGTGAGTCATTAAAAAAGTAACTCATTATGTTTAAATAAAAAATCATAACTTAAGTCAATATATAAATAGTTTCCATTATTCATCGGATAAGAAAACGTTCGAATCTTTTCACCGGTTTCAATATCTCTGTACATATCTGATAATTGTCCTTGATCATTTGATTGCATTTTCAAAACGGTTTCTAAAAAATATGGCCTCCAGCTCCAGTTTCTACCTTTATACTTCTCTTGAAGTTCCCACTGTTCACCTTGAACTTTAAACAAGTTTGCTGATTGCTGAAAACCATCCTCATCACAAATATACATCCTAAAGCAAAAGGAATTTAATTCACTTGATATATTCATTAAAAAAGAATTTAAATCCTCTCCTAATTTAAATTTATTAATTGCCGATTCAACTTTTTGTTGTATTAGATTAGTCATATCTCTAAGCGCAATTAATTTGTTCTTTTCGCCTCGAATATATTTTAAGATATCATTCTTAAGTGGCTCACATTCATGATTCAACTGACTAATTGAAGGTTGTGGTATAAACAAATATGCGCCTTGATAGAATCTTCCACCATTTTTCCATGCATTTCTTAATTGAATTGAATCAATTATTCCATCGTAGTACATCGATGCCCCTACTTTTCTTGCCACATAAATTACGGAATTTAATAAATCTTGAAATGATGAAGTATGAAGTTGTTGAACCATTTTAAAATCGATTTTAATGATATCTGGAGATAAAAATCGAAGTTTTTCTAGGTTAATTAGCTTCTCATTTACGCTGTTAATCGCAAATTTAATACCATACGTTTGATAATATGTAATTAAATTTTTTAGTTCTTTTTCAAAACCATAAAAAAGTTGATGTTGAAGTATAATGACAACTTTATTTAGTTGTATACCCTTTTCTTCATATGATTGTAAAATCGATAAAAGATTTTCTGGATCATCTGAAAGAAGCGCTGAAGGATGACGGTTAATAAAAATACCACCATCAAATTTAGATTGTACAACTTCATCGAGAGCTTGAATTAATATATGATTGTCAACCTCTAATAAGTAGTCATCTGGCACCAAATCATTTGCAAAGAAGAATTCAAGGCTGTGTAAATTTTCAAGTTTAAGTCTACCAACAACCTCTACTCCTACACAACGTTGTGTATCGGCTCCATATATTGGTTGAAAATATGGTACGACTTTATCTAAGTTACTTATTACGTCTAAAGGATCCATTTTGAACCTCCTTCTAAAATGGGTATTGATGTAAGGACTGTCCTCCATCCATTGTAAAACAAGAACCATTAATATAACCAGCCTCATTTGAAAATAAATATGCACAAAGTCCTGCAATCTCTTCTGGGGTACCCAATCTACCTAGTGGCACACTTTGAATTGTGCGGTTTTCTAAGTCCTCAGATAGCCATAGTTTAGCCGCACCACCTGTACGCTCAATAGGTCCAGGAGCGATCGCATTGACTCTAATTCCATATTTCCTACCCCACTCAACGGCTAATGTTCTTGTCATAGCAAGCACACCAGCTTTAGCTGATGCTGAGTGAATTACACCAGGACCCGCATCCCAAGCATATGTAGCAATAATATTTGTAATGGCTCCTTTAATTTTATGTTGGATCATATACCTTCCAACTTCAGAACTACAATAAAAAGTTCCATTTAAAACTATATTTATAACCGTGTTCCAACCGTTTACAGACAAATCCTCTGCAGCACAAATAAAATTACCTGCCGCATTATTTACTAAGAAGTCTATTGTACCAAATGTTTGATCAACTTCATTTACCATATTTTTAATTAATTCAGGATCTCGAACATCCATCGCTATTGGTAATACTTGACCATCATATTGTTCAATTTCTTCCTTTGCACTATTTAATTTATCTAAATCTCTTCCGGCAATAACTACTTTTGCACCATCCTTTGCAAAACGCATGGCCATTGCTTTCCCCATACCACTAGAGCCACCAGTAACGATCACAACCTTATCCTTCACTCGATTCACTCCCTATGTATTCTATAGTTTAACAACATTTCATTATTTTGAGAATATTTTTAACAATTAAACTATTTAATATAGTATGTAGTATTTATTTCTTTTAAAAAGGTCGGGGGACACAATTGAAAATTAAACCTATATCATTTTTTTTACTATTAATTTGTACAATCTATTACTCAGTCTATGTTGAACCAACATCAATTCGAACTAAGCATTTAACATTTTCAGACAATCGGTTAAATTCGAATACTATTATTAAATTAATACAAATCTCGGATACTCACTTTAATAATAAAAAAGATTTAGAGCGATTTAAAAAGATCGTTAATAATATAAACGAAATGAAGCCTGATTTTATTTTATTTACTGGTGATTTGGTTAGTGATATTCGAAAGTTTTCGTATAAACATGAGCTTATTCAGCTTTTAAAAGAACTTAATCCGAAAATAGGAAAACTTGCAATTTATGGTAACCATGATCATGGAGGTTATTTTACTGAACAATACAAAGAGCTTTTAACCGAAAGTAATTTTATTTTATTGAAAAACGAAGAAAAAACATATTTCGTTCAAAAACAAAAAGTATCATTTATCGGTCTCGATGATTATATGCTAGGAAACAAACAATATAATAAAATATTAGAACGCATTCAGAAAAATACTTATACAGTTGTTCTAGCACATGAACCTGATATTGCTGATCTGACAAAAAACTATCCGATAAATCTTCAGCTCTCTGGACATAGTCATGGCGGTCAAATTTTTTTACCATTATATAAGTCCTTTATAATGCCTCCATTTGCAAAGAAATACAACCGTGGTGTTTACACCCTATCAAGTAAATTTAACAGTCATTTAGTCGTTTCAAACGGAATTGGAACAACTAAACTACCAATTCGTTTATTTACTCCACCCGAAATTGTATCAATTGAAATTACAGGGCAAATTAAAAATTCAAATCGAACATGAATTACAATACCTCTCAGTTCTCACCATACTAGGTTGGTTACCTATTTTTATGGGTACTTGCTCAATTATTTTAGTACTCCATACACTAATATTGAAGACAAGAGAGGAGGTTAATACATGAATTATCATTATCACCCTAATTTGAATTATTATTATAGAGACGCGCATTCCCCATCTTACTACTATGATCATAACGAGCAACGCTTTGTCCCTTTTTTCCCAATACTACCAATAATAGGAGGGTTAGCAGGATTAGCAGGTGGATTCGCGTTAGGTGCACTGGCGTTTAGACCACCTTATTATCCACCTTATGGACAATTCCCACCATATCAAGCATATCCTCCGTACGGTGCGTTCCCTGGATACCAACAACCTTACCCACCTGTAAATCCAGGTGCTTATTTACCTAGCAATGCGGGATTAAATACACCAGGTAATATTGGTCCATATCCATACTAATAAATAAAAAAAGCTAGTCGTATTAATGAATATTATTTCGATTAGCTTTTTATTATATAACCTCTTCCTAGAATTAATTTGAAAAAATTTAAACTAAAGATATAATATACTCATATCTATTATTTTTTGGAGGTAACCAAGAAGCATGAAATCGAAAGAACCTAGCCTGAATAAACTAAATTTTACAAATGAAGAAATTTTTCAGGCAATATTTGTTGTAAATAAACATGCTAAAACAGCACTTGAACCAAGTGAACTATATTCACTAAAAAGACAAGCTATATTGAAGCTTATTGATAAAGGAATTGCTAAGAAAGTCGGATTACATTTTTCAAATAACCCCAAGTCAAGTAAACAACAATCTGATGTGTTGATTGCTTGTGGAGATTTTTTCTTTCATATACCACCGTTAAAAGAAGACTTTAAACTTCTCCCGCATTTAGGAATATTAGAAAATACTCACCGTAACCCAAAAGTATCCATGTCATTAAGCTATGCAAAAAAAATACTTCATCATTTCTTAGGTATACAAAATGTTAAATCTGAAAATCATGTCAAAAACGGATCTAACTACCGAAGAAACACCCCAGGGCAATTTTTAAGAGCTTCTTCATTTCTAAATAACTCTACATTTACTTTTCCGAGTGAACCAATTCGCAAAAATAAAGGTAAGCAAGAGAAATAAGATGAAACAAAAATACTAACGAAAATAAAATTAATATAGATTAAATGGGAAGATTTTAAGACCTTTTAAATGAAAGGGTTTTAAATCCTTCCCTTTTTTATTAGAATGAACAAAAAATTCAGCATGAAAGGATTACTATTTTTAGTGTCCATTTATTCTTCGCTTGTTGCATTTAATTTTCCTCTCATATTTTAGTAGATTTGTCTCACCTATTATTAGGGCAAGCATACTCTATTAATAGGGGGTGATTGATATGTTCGGTAATAATAACTTACAAGATATTATTCGTTATGTTGCTGGGTTCTTATTTGCACTTCAATTGTTACTAAATTCTTTTGGGTTTAAATTCCTAAATAATGAACAAATTGATGCTGTAATTAATATAATTTCATTCCTTTTTATTTTATACTTCGGTGCAAAGCATAATTATTTAGGTAAAAAAGGACAAGCTCAAAAAGCAGTTCTTCAAGAAGCAGGTTTAGAAAAAACAAATAAGCAGACAAATTCGGATCAATAGATTACTTTATCCCTACTTTTTGATAGATTAGATTACAAATTTAAAGTTTTCGTTTGAGAGTGATTAAACATTATTTCACTCTCTATTTTTGAGTCGAATTTATGCTATTTTTTAAGTAATATTTTCTATATTTCACTATTTTTCCTCATATATTGATTTTAATTTTAGTAATCATATGTACTTTGTTATACATTGTAGAATTATTTTAAGTAGATTAGGTAGGAAAAATTTAACTTTGTATTGAATGTTCTAAAAACACATATTTTTCAGGAGGATCTCAAATGTCAGTAATTTTTACAAGTAAAGACATTTCAAAGAAATTAAAAATAGGTAAATCTCGTGTGAGAGAGATTAGTAAGGAACTAGAAAAAAAAGAATATCATTTTACAAAGAACCAAGATACTAGGATTTATAATCAAAATGATTTCGAATTATTTCAAATGATTATTCAAGTGTACCAAACGAGTGAAAATCTTTTACAATCAGTTGAATATGCTTTAAATAACCTGTCAGCTCAAAGTTTTTCTGAAATCCATGAAAATAAAACACCTCCAATCGAGAATGAAATTACAGAAAAAAATACTGAAATCGTTACACTTAGCACCCCGAATATTCCTCTAGAAAATAACATACATAAAAATTTTGACATGAAAAATGACGTGGAACTGCTTGATGTAAAAAAGGATCATATTGTTGAAGAAGTAACTTCTCAAATCGAAACAATTGATCCAGAATTAATCCGTCATTCACTTTTACAAGAAGAAACACCGTTAGCGTCTATATCCCTAGTAGAAAAAATCGAAGTAGCAGAAATCGAAGTAGCAGAAATCAGTCAAATTACTTCACAAAATACAAATCATTTAGAAGAACCACTTTCTCAATTAGAAACAATTGATGAAGTCGTAGTGGAGCCATCATTTTCACAAGATGATGCTAAGAGGTTTGAAGAATCCTTATCACAATTAGATATAATTGAAGAAGTCGTAATAAATCAACCATTACAAAAAGAAGAGCAAATTACGGTATCGGCTACTTTATCAAAGCAAACAGATCAAAACTTTGAAGAAGAAGAAGTCGGAGAATATCGTTTTGAAGAAATGACTGTTGAACAAGTACTTGAGGAAAATAAAAAACTACCTGATGAAGTAGTTCTTTCAAATGTAAAGGAATCAAACGTAGTAACTGATTCTATTATTTCAAAAGAAAATGTTACTACTTTTGTACCGACAAATTCTAATCAAATTATGTTTGAAGAGTTTATGTCTCAAATTACAAATCTAGCATATCAAAATGAACAAATTCTAAATCAAAATCAAACATTAATTAAGCAGAACTTGGAGAAGGATCAAAAGTTAGAAAAAATATTATATTCAGTTGAAGAAAAAAGTGAAGAGCTACAAGGGTTAGCAACAGTAATTGAAGAAAAAGATGAAAAATTAGAGCAAATGTTTGAAGAAATTAAAACAAAAGAATCTGGTCGAGATGCTCAATTAATGAGAATGATTAGAGAATTACAAGAAACAAAGAAAATGGTAGCTGCCTCAAAAGAAAGAGACTGGAAAAATGCAATTAAATCACTCTTTTTTAAACCTAAGTCAGTAAAATAATTTGTGTATTATCTAGCACTTATCATTCAATTAAGATTATAAGTTTTATCGATTCATTATTTTGAAAAGAGAAGGGAGCTTCAAAAAGATCCCTTCTCTTTATTCTTTCATTGTACCTCTTCACTCTGTTCTTGATGATATGCAGGTAATATAATATGAACTTCAGTACCTTTTCCTTCTTCACTTAAGTACTCTATCGTTCCCTTATGTGCTTCGATGATACTAAAGGTAACCATTAGTCCTAGACCTGTTCCTTTTTCTTTTAAAGAATAAAAAGGTTGTCCTAAACGGTCCAATTGTGCTTTCGACATACCTACTCCATTATCTTTAACAACAATTCGTATGTACTCTCGATCTCTTACCTTCTCAATATTTGCTTCAATCTTAATATAACCTTTCGTGTCCTTTATAGCTTCTACACCATTTTTAAGTACATTAATGATTGCTTGTTTAAGCTTAGCTCGATCTCCGAGTGTGTACATGTCCTCATTTACATTTACTTGTAAGAAAGCACCTTGTAGTGAGGCGTAACTTGACATTAATGTTGTAACTTCATTCAGTTGTTCCGTCATATTGATTATTTTCTTTTCTTCAATTTGAGGCCTAGCTAAATTTAAATAATCCGAAATTATATTTTCAGCTCGGTCTAGTTCAGCTAATACAAGTTTCATATATTCTCTATTCGTTCCACTTTCTTGATTCTCAATTAACTGAATGAAACCCCTTACAACCGTTAATGGATTTCTAACCTCATGAGCTACACTCGCCGCAAGTTCACTCACCATATTTAATTTCTCCGATTTTTGCATTTGAACACGAATCTCAGCATTTTCAAATAAAAACTCTCTTAAGTAAACGTGAAACAGCATTGTAATTGTTAAAACAGTAAAAAATATACACGCCGAAAAAATGGTTTGATCTGATTGATACTCTTTTATACCATTTACCGTTGCTTCATAATAAAGCAAACAGACCATACTGAACGAAAATAAAATTGGCATTAAAATACTTAAAGCAAATTTCTTTCGTTTCGAAAAACTAACCCAATGTGGTGAAACAATAAATGGTAATATACACGAAATCACTTCAAAAGGAAAAGATTTCAAAGATGCTAGACCATATAGTAAATACACAAAAACTGCTTTTGTTAAAATAATAATCGTACCGATCAATCTTCCACCATATAAAATAGAAGAATAGATTAATAAAATACTAAAAGTAATAGCCATGCTTTTACTAATGTGAATTGGGTAAAGCAAGCAAATAAAAATATTAAAAAAAGTTAGCAATCCAACTAATATTCTATTTTGTTTCGGGCTTGTATTGTGGTATCTACTGAGCCAAAACATTTCGTATAAAAAGACCGGAATGATTATGATTGCAAATTGAATTAATAAATCTTTTAATTGCAGCATTAAAGTGTCCCCCACCCCTTCTTTCAACAAATTATAACATAGTAATTTAAACTTCTAATTATTAATACAAAAAATTCAAAAAAAACATTTCTACACAGAACGTCACATTCTTACAAAGTATTCTAAAATATAAGAAAAGTCGTCAAGCTTAAGTGCTTAACGACTTAAAACCAACCTTTTCTTTTAAAAAATATGTACATTAAAATCGTTACAAATCCCATTAAAATTAAGATAAATAAGTATCCATATTTCCATGTTAATTCCGGCATATAATGGAAATTCATTCCATATAAACCTACAATAAATGTTAATGGTAAAAAGAAAGATGATATTATTGTTAATGTTTTCATAATATTATTCATCTTTTCTGAGCTTAATGAAAAATAGCTTTCTCGAATATCGGAAGCTAAATCTCGATTTGTCTCAATCATATCTGAAAGCTTCATTAAATGATCATGTATATCTTCAAAATAAATACGATGTTCAGATATATCTTTAAATCGATTCGAGTTAAGGATTCGATATAATAAATCACGAGTCGGTAAAATCGTTCTCCTTAATTTCGATAAATCAGATTTTATATCATATAATCTTTCTACAGCATTATCTACTTGTTTCCTTAAAGGATCAATTTCTAGGTCCGATAGTTCATCCTCCAAACGATAAATTAGTGGAAAATAACTATCTACAAGCTCATCAATAATTCGATGAGTTAAATGAAGTGGACTCTTCGAAGCTCGACGATCTGACTTAATATTATCTAAAACTAATTGAACGGTCGGACTTTTATGTATATGAAATGTGATGACATAATGATCACTTACAAAAATATCGAGTTCTGTCTCCTCTAAGTCTAATTTATTTAATTCGTGTAAAATTAAAAAATGATATCCTTCATAATAATCGAGTTTAGGTCTTTGTACATATTCCAAACAATCTTCAATCGCTAAAGGATGAAAATTAAATTCAGTTGATAATAGTTGAATCTCATCTTCTGTTGGTTCATTAATATCTACCCAATACCATAAGTATTTATTTGATTTTGCTTCTGCAATTGTTATATTTCGATCGATTACTTTATTTTTAGTTATTCCTATTACTTGTAACAAGTTTACACACCTTCTTTAGACAATCAAATTATTTCACTACTAAATACTTTTTTTATTATATGGTAAAATGAAGGAAATTTCATTGAATAGTTCGATTAAAAAGTTTTAATTTACATATAAAAATAATAAGTTGAGGGATTTAAAATGAAAAGATATATAAACGAAAGTGTAAAAGAAATTCAAATCTCTGGTATTAGAAAATTTGCCCAAAAAATTGAAAAATATGAAAATGTTATTGCATTAACATTGGGGCAACCTGATTTTCCAACTCCAGCACCTATTAAAGAAGCTGCTATTCATGCAATTAATCAAAATCAAACAGTCTATACTCCTAATGCAGGACTGCCTGCGCTTAGAAATGCTGCTTCAAATTTTTTAAAGAAAAAATATTCCTTATCGTATGATCCAACGAACGAAGTAATCGTTACAGTAGGGGCTAGTCAAGCACTCGATGTTACATTTAGAACAATTCTTAACGACGAATGTGAGGTTATTCTTCCTGCACCAATTTACCCTGGCTATGCACCAATTATTCAAACTTGTGGTGCAAAACCAGTCTTTGTAGATACATCTAATAGTGGTTTTAAAATTACACCTGAATTATTAGAAGAACAAATCACTGAAAAAACACGTTGCATTGTTTTACCTTATCCAAATAACCCAACAGGTGTCACATTAACGAAAGAGGAACTTGAGAAATTAGCTAACTACTTATCTCAGAAAGACGTATTCATTTTATCAGATGAAATATATAGTGAGCTGACATATGATTCGACTCATACTTCTATTGCAAGTTACCCTGGAATGAGAGAAAAGACAATTGTCATAAACGGTCTTAGCAAATCACATTCTATGACTGGTTGGAGAATTGGTTTTATCTATGCGCCTGCATATTTAGCTCAGGAAATCTTAAAAGTGCACCAGTATAACGTATCATGTGCTACATCAATATCTCAATATGCAGCTATTACAGCATTAACAGATTGCATTGATTCTCCAATTGAAATGGCAAAGGAATATAAAATAAGACGTAATTATATGATTGATCGATTAGAAAAGATGGGGCTACCCTGTATTAAGCCAGAAGGTGCATTTTATTTATTCCCATCAATTAAAGAATTCAATATGCCTTCCATGGAGTTCGCACTAAATCTAGTAGAAAAACATAATCTAGCGGTTATTCCAGGAGAAGCTTTTTCTGAATATGGAGATTCACATATTCGATTATCATATGCTTATTCAATGAAAGAACTAGAAATTGCATGTGATCGATTAGAAGAGTTTGTAACTAGTCTTAGAAATTAAAATAAAAAACAGGGGTGGATTTCTTAATCCTCCCCTGCTTTTTTATCTAGCTTGTATTACTCTTGTTTTAAATAACAAGTCCTGAATTGTTTTATGGTCTTTTCTAAATAACATTAAATAGACATTAACTATTAATGGTACACCTAAAAATAGAACTGATATTCCTGCTATAAAGATAAAACGGATGAAAAATAGTATCATTGTCGTTTCTTCATAGTTATCTTTTATCATTTTAATAGCTAAAAATCTTTGACCAAATGTCATCCCTTTATTAAATTGTGGAACAACTACAAATAATATGATCATAATAATTGATATAACGATTAAATCAACCGTTGAATTTCCTGATGTAGAATTAAAACGACTTAATATCTTCTCAGGATTCATCGTAATAATAGCGATAATGATCCCATAAGCTACTGATACGATAAATGTATCGAATAAAAACGCACTTAATCGTTGATAAAACTTTGCAAGTTGAAAATTTTGCACTTGTTAACCTCTATTCATTAAATTATTGAATGTGGTGAGACGGATCGTATAAAGTATAAAGTGCTTGCGTTCCTTTTTCATCTAAACCATTTTTAGACAGTTCATCGTAGCATTTTTTTGCAAGTAAAAGTCCTGGTAGATTTAATTCCATCTTTTCAGCTTCTTCAATTGCGATTCCCATATCTTTTATAAAATGTTTAATATAGAATCCCGGCTCGAAATCTCCTTTTAAAACACGAGGTGCTAAATTAGATAATGACCAACTACCTGCTGCACCTGTAGAAATACTTCCTAATACTTTTTCACCGTCTAATCCCGCTGCTTTCGCATATGCAAGGGCCTCACAAACTCCTAACATACCTGAAGCTATTGCAATCTGATTACACATTTTTACATGTTGTCCACTACCAGCATTTCCATGATATGCAATATTTTTTCCTAAAACATCAAATAATGCGGACATTTTATGAAAAATTTCTTCTTCTCCACCAACCATAATCGCTAATCTAGCTTCTCTTGCCCCTAAATCTCCACCTGACACAGGTGCATCTAATGATGACATACCTACTGATTTTGTTAGCTCATCAATTTTTTTAGCTAAAGTTGGTGTCGAAGTTGTAAAATCGATAAATGTTGTCCCTTTTGAAGCCGATTGGATGATCCCATTATCGCCAAAATATACTTCCTCTAAGTCACTTGGATAGCCAACCATCGTACAAATAACCTGACAATTTGGTGCTAATTCTTTAGGTGTATCATACCAAGTTGCACCTAAATCAATTAATTCATTTGCTTTTTCTTTTGTACGGTTATAAATATGTAATTTTGCACCTGCATTGATTAAATGCTTTGCCATACTTTTACCCATAACGCCAATTCCGATAAATCCAACTTGTAAATCCTTTAAATTAATTGCTTCCATATTACACACTCCTCTTTTAATATCCATAAATAAACTAACATAAAAAATATTAATAAAAAAGCCTGAGCTATTATTATAAAAAAATAAGCAAAACTAAACCTTATTTCAAATTAAATTTAGGTTATTTCAACACTAATTTGTTGACTCTAATAATGGAACTATCTATATTAAAAAAGTACATAAAAATGTATCTAATGCACCTAATTTTTGGAGGTATTTTCATATGAAAAATGAACAATTTTTTGAAATGATTAAAGAACGAAACTCTACTCGAGTATTCGATTCTTCTACTGAAATCAGTAGCAGCGAAATTACTGAACTTCTTGATGCTGCAATGACTGCACCATCTGCTTGGAATTTACAACATTGGAAATTCGTTGTTTTCCATGGTGAAAACGCGCAAGGTAAATTATTACCTGTTGCATATAACCAAGGTCAAATTAAAGATGCTTCATGTGTAATTGCTGTATTAGCCGACACACAATCAGCAAAAAATGTTGACTTAGTTTTCGGACCTGCAGTGGAAGCTGGTTTTATGACTCAAGAAGCAAAAGACAAATTAAAAGCAAACGTTGAAAATGCTTATGCAACAGAGCAACGTAATCGTGAACAAGGTATCTTGAATTCTTCTCTTGCTGGTATGCAATTGATAATGGCTGCTTCTGCAAAAGGTTGGAACACTTGTGCAATCGGAGGATTTAACGAACAAGCGTTTAAAGAAACTTTCTTAACTGATGATCGCTATATTCCAACAATGTTGATTGCCATTGGTAAAGAAAAAGTACCTGGACATCATACAACACGTTTTTCTGCAAAAGAAATGTCTATTTGGATTTAATCATAAATGAAAAGTAAAAGGGATTCTGACAAAAGTCGGAGTCCCTTTTATGTCATTACGATTCATTAACAATGTTGCTCAACAGTACTGATTAATTTCTTAAGTAATTCTAGAGAAGAATCAATTGCTAATGAATAATATCTATGTGTACCTTTTTGCTCAATTTGTACTAATTGATTATCACGCAGTATTTTTAAATGATGTGATATAGCCGGTCTAGATAATGAAGTTTTTTCCGTAATTTCATTAACAGTTAGCGCTTCACCTTCTGATAACATTAAAATAATATCCTGTCTGTAAGGATCGCTTAACGCTTGGAACAAGGGAATACATTCTCTAAATACTTCTATTGCTTCTTTACTCAAATCTTCCACCTACTTTTATTATCCAAAAATAATCTTATTCGTTTAATAATTTAAACATACACTAAATTAAAGAAGCGAATTTGTCAACAGTAGGAATTTTTCGATTCAGTTTATCATTAGTCTTTATACATACAATAATCTTAAAAATAAAACAACAGGTTTCCCTGTTGTTTTAAATTAGATGCTATTTACTAAGTTAACAACCTCTTCAGCTGTAGACATAGATAATGCTTTTTCAGCTAAAATCTCCATATCCGCTTTAGAAAGTTTAGCCATTTGACTACGAGCAGGCAGGATTGAAGTAGCACTCATAGAGAATTCATGTAAGCCTAATCCAACAAGTAATGGAATAGCTAATGCATCTCCAGCCATCTCTCCACACATTCCAGCCCATTTACCTTCTTTGTTTGCCGCGTCGATAACCATTTTAACTAATCTTAAAATAGATGGATTATAAGGTTGGTATAAATAAGAAACTTGTTCATTCATTCGGTCTGCAGCCATTGTGTATTGGATTAAATCGTTTGTCCCGATACTAAAGAAATCAACTTCCTTAGCGAATACATCTGCTAAAACAGCAGAAGCAGGGATTTCTACCATCATACCAATTTCAATATTGTCCGATACTTGAACATTTTCTTTTACTAACTGTTCTTTTTCTTCTAATAAAACAGCCTTTGCAGCTCTGAACTCATCTAAAGTTGCAATCATAGGGAACATAATTTTTAAGTTACCATATACACTAGCACGAAGTAATGCACGTAACTGTGTACGGAATATTTCCTTCTGATCTAAACATAAACGAATCGCTCTGTAACCTAAGAATGGGTTCATTTCTTTTGGTAAGTGTAAATAAGATAATTCTTTATCTCCACCGATATCTAGTGTTCTTACTACTACCGGTTTATCACCCATACTTTCAAGAACTGATTTGTATGATTCAAACTGCTCTTCTTCTGATGGGAAGTTATCGCGTCCCATATATAGGAACTCAGTACGGTAAAGGCCAACACCTTCACCACCATTATTGATAACACCCTCTACATCATTAGGTGTACCAATGTTAGCTACTAACTCAACATGATGACCATCTTTCGTTACAGTTGGCTCATTTTTCAGTTTAGCCCATTCAACTTTTTGAAGCTCGAATTTTTCTTTTTTAGCTTTATACTCTTCTAATTCTTCGTTCGAAGGATCTACTATTACATGACCATCTAATCCATCAACAATGACCATTACGCCATTTTCGATTTTACTTGTTACTTCTTTTGTCCCTACAACAGCAGGAATTTCAAGAGAACGCGCCATAATAGCTGAGTGAGATGTACGACCACCAATATCAGTTGTAAAACCTAATGCATATTTACGGTTTAATTGCGCTGTATCAGATGGTGTTAAATCTTCTGCAATAATAATTACTTCTTCAGTAATATTAGCAGGGTTAGAAATCGTAACGCCTAAAAGATGCGCCATTACACGTTTCGTAACATCGCGGATATCTGCAGCACGTTCCTTCATATATTCATTATCCATACTTTCAAACATTTGAACGAACATTGAAGCAACTTCATTCATAGCAAAATCAGCGTTGACACTTTCAGACTTAATTTTATCTTTAACTGGGTTAACTAGCTCTGGATCATTTAAAACTAAGATGTGCGCAGAAAAGATTGCTGCTTTATCTTCTCCAAGTTCAGCATTTGCGTGATCACGAATTTTTTCTAATTCAGTGTTAGAAACTTGAATCGCACTGTCAAGTTTAGCAATTTCAGCATCAATATCTGAAATTTGTTTTTTAACAATGTTTAATTCAGGATTTTCTAAGCGAAATGCTTTTGCAATTGCAATTCCACTAGAAGCGGCAATACCTTTAATATGTAAAGACATTATTCGCCTAAACCTTCTTTTTTCATTGTATCATCGATTGCAGCGATAGCTTGTTCTGCATCTTCACCGTTAGCGCTAATTTTGATCTCAGTTCCTTGTTGAATACCTAAAGACATTACACCCATGATTGATTTTAAATTAACTGTTTTACCATTATACTCAAGATTGATATCAGAATTAAATTTACCTGCTACATTTACTAATAATGTTGCTGGACGAGCGTGGATTCCAGAATCAGCTGTTACTTTAAAAGTTTTTTCCATAATAATTTATCTCCTTTGTGATTAAATCTACATTTTTGGTATAGACGTTTGGCCTACTATAAATATTCTATTAAAAGGGGTGCATAGTGTCAACTATACTACCCCTTTTAAAATCAAACATTTTTCGTCTATTTAATTAGATTTATTTAATCTTAATGATGCCTACTTCACCTTTTGATTGCTTACCTGGTTTTTCAATTACAACTTGTTGTCCTTCAGCTAAGTTTGTAAATACAACCGGTGTAATTGTAGAAGGTGCATTTTCACGAATAAAGTGTAAATCAATTTTAACTAATTGTTGACCTTTTGTTACTTTCTCACCTTGTGATACCAGTACTTCAAAGCCTTCACCATTTAGTTTTACAGTATCAATACCAATATGGATTAAAATTTCTTTTCCACCATTTGATAAAATACCAATCGCATGTTTTGTTGGGAATACATTTACGATTTCGCCATCTACCGGAGATACAACTGTACCTTCTGAAGGAATAATCGCAAATCCATCACCCATCATTTTTCCAGAAAATACCTGATCTGGTACTTCTGTAATTGGGATTATTTCCCCTTCAATTGGATTAATAATCGCTTCTTCAATAGTAGTATCTACTGCTGAAGCTGTTTCTTTATGTGCTTCTTTACTAACAACTGGTGTTTTTCCAGTCATAATGTCTTTAATTTGTGATTTTAATGTATCTGATTTAGGTCCAAAAATGGCTTGAATATTATTTCCAACTTCAAGAACTCCAGCAGCACCTAATGATTTTAAACGATCCTTATTTACTTCATCTTTTGAATTTACTTGTACTCGTAATCGTGTGATACATGCATCTAATGAAGAAATATTACTTTTTCCACCTAATGCTTGTAAAATTTCATATGGTAGTTCATTAGCTGGCGTATTACTTGTAGTATCTTCAGCGATTGTATCTTCACGACCTGGAGTTTTTAAATCCCATTTTCTAATTGCAAATCGGAAACCGAAGTAGTAAATGACTGCTAATACTAAACCGACGATGATTACCCACCACCAACCAGTTCTATTCGGTAAAACACCGAATAATAAGAAGTCGATTAGACCACCTGAGAAAGTCATACCAATTTTTACATTTAATAATTGCATTACCATAAATGATAAACCAGCAAAGATTGCGTGAATTCCAAATAATACTGGTGCAACAAATAAGAATGAGAACTCAATTGGTTCTGTAATACCTGTTAAGAAAGAAGTTAATGCTGCTGATGCTAAAATACCACCAGCGATTTTTTTGTTTTCAGGTTTAGCTTCATGATACATAGCTAGTGCAGCAGCAGGTAGACCAAACATCATGAATGGGAATTTACCTACCATGAATGTACCAGCAGTTAATTTTACTCCGTCTTTTAATTGAGCGAAGAAGATTTTTTGATCTCCGTGTACAACCATACCTGTTTTATCAGTATAAGAACCAAACTCAAACCAGAATGGAGCATAGAAAATATGATGTAAACCAAATGGGATTAATGAACGTTCAATAACACCAAAAACGAATGCTGATAACGTTAAATTCGCATCGATCATATTATGTGAGAATGCGTTTAAGCCATGTTGGATTGGTGGCCAAATGAAACACATTAATATTCCAAGTACTACTGAGAATGCTGCTGTAGCAATTGGAACAAATCGTTTACCTGCGAAGAAACCTAAATAAGAAGGTAAATCAATTTCAAAGTATTTGTTATAAGCCCATGCAGCTACTAAACCAACGATAATCCCGCCAAATACACCTGTTTGAAGTGTAGGGATACCTAATACAAACGCATAGGATGGATCATCAAATTTAGCAATATTTAAAGCTTTATCTAAAACGACAAAATGTCCAATATCCTTGAACACGCTCATTGTTTTATTCATGATCAGGAATCCAACGATTGCTGCTAAACCTGCAACACCTTCTCCTCCTGCCAAACCAACGGCAACACCTACTGCAAATAATAATGACAGATTACCGAAAATGATGTCACCAGATTGTTCCATAACTTTTGCAACTAGTTGGAACCAGTGTGCGTCAAGAAATGGTAAGTACTTTAATGTTTGTGGATTTTGAAATGCATTACCGAATGCAAGTAACAATCCAGCAGCTGGTAAAATTGCAACGGGAAGCATAAGTGCTTTACCAACTTTTTGTAAAACTCCAAAGATTTTCTTAAACATTATAATCCTCCTTTTATCCAAACAAAAAAGGCATGAGCAGAAAAAATGAGATTATTGAATCCTGGATATAGTTTCCCCTACCCAAGTATAATAATTCACATTTTTTCAACTCATGCCTGATCGAATCAGTAACACGTTTAATGTGTACAATATTCATTATGTTTTTTATGATTTCGCTTTCATTATATCTATAGAATTTAAAAATTTCAAGCCAAATTACCTATTTTTTAAAATATTTATTTTCTATGCTTAAAAGAACCAAATTTCCCATTAGGTTAATTGAATTATTAATTAATTTTACTTTGAACAAGCCGTTCTAAGTGTAAGGTTAAGTATATTACTTCGGCTTCGCTTGCTTTTTTATTTAATGAAGCTTGGATTGACTTTAAAATTTTCCATGCTAAGTCATAGCATACTGGATATTCTTTTTTTAAGATTATGCCCAAAGCTGGTGACTCTTCAGATGAATTACCATGAAATATACGGTCAATTAAAAATCGCAAATGACGAACTAATCTTGAATAATGAATACTTTCTTTATCAATTTCAATTTGTAAATATTCTTCTATATAGATTACTAAATCTTTAATGATTTGAGAGAACTTATTTACATCCGATACAACTTCCATCGATAAATTACTAACGATATGAAGAGTTACAAACCCCACTTCTTCGATCGGTAAATTTATATCTATTTCTTTATTTATCAAATCAATAACTTCTTGTGCAATTTTAAAATACTCTGGATACATTGCTTTCGTTTCTTGTAAGAACGGATTATCAACATTATAGCCTTCTCTAATACGTTTGATCGCAAATATTAAGTGGTCTGTTAACCCAATATGAATTTGCTCATTTAAAGTACATCCCGTTCTTTCAGAAATTAAATAAATCGCCTGCTGAAGCGTACCCATTAATTTTTCATCCATAAAGTTGATTAATGATTTATATTGTTTTTGTTTTTGTTCATCTTTTAAGATAAACATTTTTTCTACTACACCTTCGGAAATTAAATCTCCTCTAGTTTTATTAAAACCGATGCCTTTACCTAGCAAAACTACTTCGGTATGATCGGGATTTTTCGCTATTAAAACATTATTATTAAGAACTTTTTTGATTGTGTAACATACTGACATCTCTGACATTTTTTTTATCACCCCCAAGTTTAAAAAATCGCTTTTATATCATAACATAATTTTTCTGAAAAAGTTAAAACCCAGTTTAAGTTTCATAAATTAATCATATTTTTTTCATAATCTATTATAGTAGGATAAAATATAAAAGTATAAATATAAATTGAGTAGGTGTTAAGAAAAATGATTAAGTTATTTGTTAGTGACCTGGATGGGACGATGTTTCATCAAGGTCAACTATTTGAACATGATGTAGAAGCTTTAAAAACCCTTTTAGATCGTGGTGTTTTATTATGTTTTGCTTCCGGGCGTTTAGATTATGAAATCGTAAAAATTATGGAAAGCTTAGAAGGTAATTTTCACCGTATTAGTATGAATGGAACTTATATTTATTCAAATGATGGCGAAGCATTGTTAGATGCAACATTCCATCCAAGTGTAATCGATAAAGTTTATGAAATGATTTCACACGATAAATTTTTAATCTATGTAGCTGATAATTCAACATACTATATAGAAGAAAAAACTGATTTAGTAAAAGAAATTGAAAAGAACTCTAGCATGAATGCAGTTGAACTAAAAACGCTAAAAACCGATTTAGGTAAATCGATTACACCAAAAAAATATGTAGTTTTAGGTGAAGACGAGGACTTACTTGAACTACAAAAAGAATTACAAGAAGAACTACCTGAATTTGTAACATCTTTTATTTCTGCTAAAAATTGCTTAGATATCGTTCCAGTTAACGTAAGTAAAGGTTCAGCAATTCAAATACTAATTGATAAATTAGGAATAAAACCCGATGAAATTGCTTGTATCGGTGATGCATACAATGATATCTCAATGTTTGAACTAACTCCTAATAGCTTTGCGATGGAAAATGCTGACGATGAAGTTAAAAAATATGCTTCGTATATCGTTCCTTCAGTAGCCGAAGCAGTTAAAATCGTTTTACAAATTAAGTAAGAGGAAAGGGTGCTACTAGGAGCACCCTTTTTCTATTGAAATATAATGTATGGGAGTCATTTTTACAGCGCGAAAAAGAGTCTTTTTAACGGTCAATATCAATTGTAAAACGATAGCGATCAGCCCGGTAAATACAACTTACATATTCTAGTGGTATTCCCTCATTAATAAACGTTACTTGATGTAATTCTAATGCAGGAGAATTCTCCGCTACTTCAAGAATTAATGAGTCTTTTTCTGTCATTAAAGATGCTTTAATCCATTTTGTAGCTTTTTTAATTGAATAACCTAATGAAACTTCAAAATATTCATATAAGGAATGATTCAATACTTTTTCATCAATTCGATTTACTAAGTTTTTAGGTAGATATGTTGTTTCGATTGCAATGGGATGATCATTTGCTAAACGAAGTCTTTCAATTTTAAAAATTTCAGATCCACTTTCAATTGATAATACTTCTGCTAAATATTCATCAGCTTCGATCGTTGAAAATCCAAGAAGTTTATTAGTAGGAGTCAATCCTATAGATGTAATATCTTCAGAAAAACTCCTTAATGATTTTAGTGATTCTTCAACTTCAATCCCATCTTTTACGGATACAAACGTACCAATTCCACGTTTCCGACTTATTAATGATTCCTTAACAAGATTGTTTAATGCTTGTCTAATTGTCATCCTGCTTACATTTAACATCTCACTCAATGTTTGCTCAGAGGGAATACGCTCACCTGGTTTCCATTCTCCTGAGTTAATTTTAAGCTTTAAAATCTCTTGTATTTGAAAATAAATCGGTAACGGTGAATTTTTATCTAGTTTTAACATTATTTATTACTAAGTGAGTATGCTTCTTCATCAACAACAATCGTTACATTGTTGTGGTTTTGAAGTGCAGTAGCAGGACAGTTAATATCTAATTTTCCATTTAACATTTCCTTAACTGCTTCAGCCTTTTTGATGCCTGAAGCTACTAAAATGATCTCTTTCGCTCTCATAATTGAACCAATTCCCATAGTTACTGCATGCGTAGGTACATCCTCTTCGTTCTCAAAATAAATTTTATTTGCGTTACGAGTTGATTCAGTAAGCTCTACAATATGAGTAGGTGTATCAAATGGTGTACCAGGCTCATTAAATGCAATATGACCATTTTCACCTATACCTAAAAGTTGTAAATCTACAGGATGCTTTTGTAGTAATTCTTCATAATTTTTACAAGCTTCTTCTAAATTTTTTGTATTTCCATTTGGTAAATGGTTTTCTTTAAAATTTAAGTGGTTAAAAAGCTGTTCTGCCATATAAGTGTGGTAGCTTGTTTGATCATCTTCAGCAAGTCCAACATATTCATCAAGATTTACAGTAATGACATTTGACACATCTGGTTTATGAATACGGAAAAGTTCATAAATACCTAGTGGAGACCCACCTGTAGCTAATCCTAATGTGAATTCCGCTTTCCCTTCAAATGCATTTACCATTTTTTCATATGCTACTTTTGAAATTTCTTCTGCATTTTTTACTACGATTACGTTCATAAAGTCACCTCATTCATATTTTTACCCTGTCTAGTTGTATCGATAACGAAGAAATCAGGAGTCATTTGCACAAAATCAGCGTCTTTACCTGGTTCTAATACGCCCTTATGTTTAAGACCAAACTCTTCAGCTTGGTTTATTGATGTCATTTGTACTGCCTCTTCAGGACTACAGCCAGTAAATGCCATAATGTTTCTGAATGCATCATCCATTTTCAGAATACTGCCCGCAAGCGTTCCGTCTTCTAATCTTGCACTTTTATTTTTTACAAATACAGGTTGTCCACCTAATTCATATTTGCCGTCCTCTAACCCTTTTGCTCTCATCGCATCAGTAATTACACTTATTTTTTTAGCACCTTTTAGGCGATAAGCAAGCTTTACCATATCAGGATGAATATGAATCCCATCAGGTATCACTTCTACCATTACTCGGTCATCAAGTAATACATGGCCAACTGTTCCTGCTTCACGATGATGCATTGGTCGCATTTGGTTGTACAAATGTGTAGCGTGGAAAATATTTCTACCTTCAAAATCTGATCTGATCGCATCAGAGTGACCAACAGTGCCAACTACATTAGTCCGCTCTAGCTCTGCTTCTAACTCTTTTGCACTTTCAACCTCTGGCGCATAAGTAACTAATTTGATTAATCCACCAGAAGCTTCTTGCCATTCCTTAAATAGTTCAACGTCAGGGTTAATAATGTATTCTAATGGTTGTGCTCCAGCTTTATTTTTATTAACAAACGGTCCTTCTAAATGAATATATTCAAAATGTGCACCGAGTTTTTTAGCCTCGTTTAAAGATTTTAAAGCATTTTTAATATTTTCTTTCGATTGTGTCATTGTAGTCGGGAAGAAGGTTGTAACTCCTTCCTTCATCATTTCTTTACCCATAGTTACCATTGAGTTTGGATCAGCATCCATTGCATCAACATCATATGCACCGTGTATATGAATATCAATCATTCCAGGAATAATAACTGTTCCTTTTCCATCAATTATTTCTTCACCATCATTTTCGTAACCATTCATATGACCAATAGAAGAAATTTTTTCATCGTATCGAATATAACCATTTTCAATTACTTCTGTACCTGTGTAAATTTTTACATTAATAATTGATTTCATTTTCTCTCCTCTTTCCTTTGCTTAAGAAGTCTTCGCCAATGTCCCAATATAGAAAGTAGTGTTTACTTAATCATCATTCACATTCATTTATATAAGTACCTTGATTTCTTCATAACTATTTTATGATATATACTCCTAGTTGTCTATACTACTTATAAGTAATTAACAAAAACATCACAAATTTGGATATGCTTTAAATCCCTATTCATCATAATTCACATAAAAAATAGAAGTATTGGTTTTTGTCCTTCATGGATCTACCAATACTTCTTCTTTTTCGATATATAATTTATGACCATTTGTTGATAATTCGATATCTCCGAACTGGTCTGTTGTATATTGCTTAATTCCAAGATGATTTAACCGCTTCATTACTGAACGATGTGGATGACCAAATAAGTTAAATTTATCATATGAAAGGATTGCGACTGTAGGATTTACAGCAAATAAAAACGCTTCTGAAGTTGATGTCGATGATCCATGATGCGGAATTTTTAGTACTTGAGCATTGATATCCTCATTTTTAATTAATCTTTGTTCGGCTTTTCTTTCAATATCACCAGTTAATAATATTGAAATGTCATCATATTTAACCTTCAACACGATTGAACTATTATTATTCGTATACGATTTTTTCCCGCTATTTAAAACAGTGATGTCTACATTAGGGTCAAGCATTATTTTTTCATTTAACTTTGCAATACTAATTGGAATATTCTTTTGATATGCTTCTTTCTTATATAAGTAATAAGAGTGTGAATTATATTTTTTCCCACTATCCAGGATTTTTGTTATCTTAACACTATTCATTACTTTTAATAACCCACCAATATGATCAATATCTGGATGTGTACTGACTAATAAATCAATCTCATTTATATGTAGTCGTCTAAGTTTTTTTATAACGACTCCACCATGTTCAACATCTCCTCCGTCAATCAGTACTGTCTTACCATTTGGTAAAATCATAACCATGCTATCTCCTTGACCTACATCAAAAAAATAAATTAATAATGGGTGAGTAATATAGCCGTAATTTGTAGTTCTTGCTTCACTATTTATGTTATTACTAAAAAAAGCAGTAAAAAAAATAAAGATAGAAAATATGAGAGAGTATCGTTTTCGATTTTTGTTCATTCACACTTCCTCCTAACATTATTTTCTCATAGCCATTTCAAAAGTATGTATGATGCCCATAAAAATAAGTTGGAAATTGAGTATACTTCAAATTGGATTTGTAATTCAAATCAATGTTAAAAATTTGCCAACTGCACAATAAAAAAACTGTAAGCAATTTTTCGCTTACAGTCTTTTTTAGTTATTCAAATACTTCCTCTAGTTTTTTTACAACTAACAAGGAGTCACTAACTTGTATGGTCGTTTGATTTGTAATATAAACTCCGTGCATACCTAATTTTAAAGCAGGAGAAATTTCATTAATGAAATTATCACCGATTGACACAATTTCATGTGGCATAACATTGAACTTATTCATGATATTTTTAAAATGGTTTTCAGTTTCTAATGGCTTCTTACCATCCGTAATTTCTAGATGAAATAAATCATTTAAATTAAGTAACTTCAATAATCTAGTTACATCTTCTCGATCAGAGTTCGTTAACAATACTAATTTTTTTGAATCCTTAACCTTTTCTAAAGCCTCTTTTAATCCTCTTATATAAGGAATATTAAACTCTTTTGTTGCCATATACTCTTTTGTTTTATCATAACAGTGATATACGTCTCTTGCACCGTAGTGATAACTTGCTACTAAAGGAATCCACCAACCATCACCTACTGGGATATATGGTAATTCATAATTAATTTTTTCAAGATATTTCTCTGGAAGTTCGTCTTTAGAAAGTAGTTGCCCTTCCCAAGTAAATACTTGTATTGGCTGCAATGTAATTGGATCTAACGATATGATTAAATCATTTTCTGAGTCATAAATTTTTCCAATTGTTAATGCATGGTCATAATCTTTTATTTTTTTATAATCCTTTAAAAAAGAATCACGCTTTTCTGAACTTATTTCATTAGCTAGTAATTTAGCATAGTAATCGTAGTGCTCAGTACCATCATACAAAGTACCATCTAAATCAAAAACTAATACTTTTGAAATCATTAATAAATTATGCATTTCTTACTCCTTAGCTGTCTTTGTCTTTTACGTCTAAAATAAAATCAAATGATTTATGATCGTCATTTAATTTAAATTCATAAAATATTTTATACATTCCTGCTTCAGGTAAATCAAGCTCATAGTTTACTTTTGAATAATTATTAGGATTACTAATTAGCTTAAAATATGTTCCTTCTTCATTCATAATATAAAATTGCTGATCTGTAAATTTGGAACGTTTTTTAAATTGATCAAAATCAAATGTAATTTTACTCTTAGTTTTTGGAAGAATTGAAGTATATAGTAGAGAAACTCTATAATCATCAGTCTTTTTCGTTAAAATTGCTGTCGGAAATACTTCTTCTTTTTTGTCCTTTTGTTTTTGGAATATCTTTGTATCAAGCGTTTGATTATTTAAAAATATACTAACATAATAAGGAATGTCTTTCTTAAAAGAATACTTAAATGTAAATTGATTATTTCCATTATATACTGGTTCAATGACTTTATAAGATTTTAATTGATCTGTCGTAATAAATATTCTGATTTTTTCGCGTTGTAACACATTCAAAGCTCTAGAGGATACGGTTACTTCTTGTGAATTTTTTTTAGTCGTAAGATTCCATTTTACCTTTTGAACTTTTAGGTGGCTAACCTGACTACTACTTGATAATATACTATGATTAACTAGGCGATTGCTAATTAATAGAATAATTAATATAGCTATACATAGAGCTGCAATAAAACGAAATTTCATAGATCATTCTCCCTTAACTAGTTAAAATTAATAATTTTTAGTTATTTCAAGAAAGCTGAAATTCTAATTGTAAACTCTTTCATTATTTTATCACCTGTGCAATAATTAAAATTCGCCATAAATTATCTGTATTGGTTAATTTTGTCTATGAGTATTTCTATATTTAATATGTACTACGTCCATCTTACTTTTTCCTTTAAGTTGCTTACAAATAAGAATGTTTTTTATTTAAATGTAGAAACTAATATACTGATAATTGATGGGCTATATACACACAGTTTTAAGGAGGAACATTAAATGAGTATACATATTGGTGCCGAACAAGGTGCAATTGCTGATAAAATTTTATTACCTGGTGATCCATTAAGAGCTAAATATATCGCGGAAACATTTTTAGAGGATGTTGTCTGTTATAATGATGTACGTGGAATGCTTGGATTTACTGGTACATATAAAGGCCAAAGAATTTCCGTTCAAGGTACTGGAATGGGAGTACCTTCAATTGGTATTTATGTAAATGAACTGATTAATAGTTATGGTGTAAAAACTTTGATTCGCGTTGGTACATGTGGTGGACTTCAAAAGGATGTAAAAATTCGTGATGTCATTATTGCGATGACGACTTGTACAGATTCAAATATGAATCGTCAAACATTCCCTGGTTTCGATTATTCTCCATGTGCTAGCTTTGATTTATTAAAGAAAGCGTATGATGGTGCAGTGAATAAAGGGTTAAATGTTAAAGTAGGAAATATTTTAACTTCAGATCTTTTCTATCGAGATAGTATGGACATGTATGAAAAATTAGCTAATTACGGTGTTCTTGCTGTAGAAATGGAAACTACTGCATTATACACAATCGCAGCAAAACATAACGTAGACGCACTTACTGTTTTAACTGTAAGTGATCATATCTTCACTGGTGAAGAAACATCTGCACAAGAAAGACAAACTACTTTTAATGACATGATTGTCATCGCTCTAGATGCAGCAATCGCTTAATATAGCTAAAAAAACCTGGGATTATGATCTCAGGTTTTTTTTAGCTTTTAAAATATTCTTTATATCAAAATCAAAAAGCCCAAAATATTGCCAGGCTCTTTAAAAAAACTAAAATTTAAATTTATTAAATATTAGTGACCAAACGTCGTTTTTATACCACTTTACATCCAATCAAAGGTACAATAACAATATCGAAAATCAAATTAAGGATGGTAAGGAATGAAGAAACAGCAATCAATTTTATTTTTCACCTGGATTGTAAGTATTATTGCAACACTAGGTAGTTTATCATTTTCAGTAATTAATCATTGGACACCTTGTTCATTATGCTGGTATCAGCGAATTTTTATGTACCCAATCGTTTTTATAATAGGAATCGCTTTTTATAAAAATAAAATAAAAGATGTTATTTATGTTTTACCTTTATCATTAATAGGTATGTGTATTTCGATCTATCATATTTTAATTCAAAAAGTTCCTGCACTTAAGGAAACAGCAACACAGTGTGGTCCGGTCCCTTGTACTGGAGATTATTTAAATTGGTTTGGATTCATTACAATTCCAATGCTGGCATTTGTTGCATTCCTACTTATTAATATTTGCTGCATAACTCTTTTACGAAAATCAAATTAAAATAATTCAAGCTGCTCGGTAGAAGATGGCCCAAATTCTATACCTAGCAGCTTCATTAATTGTTTAGCATTATCCGCTGCATCTCCACCAGAGTTATTATTAAACAGTATACAAATTTCTTTTGTGTTTTTAGATAACTGTTCAATTCGTTCTACCCATTCGTATAATTCTTCTTCATTATATCGGTATAAATAACGTACCTCACGCCAATTATCTTGTCCATTATGATTCCATCCATATATATTTCTACCGTGGAAACGGATTAAAGTTAAATTTGGATTCGTAGGATGTAATACGATTGGTATGCTTCCATTACCTGCTTGTGGCTCATCACAAATTGAATGAATCCATCCTTCATCCTCCATAAACTTCAACGTTTGCTCATAAAACCTAGGATAAAACCATGACTGATTACGAAATTCTAAAATTGTAGGAAGACCTTTAAGTTTACTTTTCAAAGTTCTTAATAATTCAACATTTTCTTTTTTACAATTAAACCATGGTGGAAACTGAAATAATATACCTTTTAATTTATTCGCTTCAATTAAAGGCTGGATTGATTCCAAAAATGGCGTTAACAGTAAAATTTGTTCCTCTTTAGAATAGTTTTGCCTTGAATGGCCGGTGATTCCGCCATACGCTTTAACGATAAATGAAAAGTCAGCTGTTGTTTCATTTACCCATTTTTGATAGTTTGATTGTGGCATAATACTATAATAGGAAGAATCAATTTCTACAATTGGAAAATGCATACAATATTGTCTCAATTTTTTTGAAGAGTGAATCCGATCTGGGTATAGACTATCATGATCGCCCCACCCAGTAACTCCAATTTTTATTTCCATACTTCTCTCCCATTAGTTCTTTCTTTACTAATTAATTATTTCTAATTTTCATTAAAATAAACGAATTAGTTTGATATAATGTCTACAGTATAATCTTATTTTAGTAGAAATTGGAGTATAGTGTAAATGATTAACGAGACAGTACAAGAATTAAAAAATAAAATAACCGAGCTTGAAGAAAAAGTAAAATCGTATGAAACAATTTTAAATACAATAACTTCCGGATCTATATTTTCAAATGAAACTCGTGAATTATCAAATTCGAATCATTTAACTAGAAATACAAGTTTATGTAATTCAAATAATGAAACACTTCCATTACATACTAAATTCTCTATCTTTTTATCTAATAGTCGAAGAACTTTACAATCCATCTACGATGCTTTACCGCATCACATAGTATTTATCGATAAATATGGGATCATTACGCTATATAACCAACAAGTTGCGATTGATTTTAGAATTACTAAATACGAATTAATTGGACGGCATATTAGAAATTTATTAAAAATAGACGATAAAGACATTTGTTTACTACAAACACTTTATTCAGGTGAAGAATTTTATAATAAGGAAATTTTAAATATTAACTATGGCATTATCAATACCCGTATCATTCGTGATATTAATGGAGAAATTTCGAGAGTAATTGGTGTTTTTCATAATTTAAACGAGGCAAGGGATTCTGAAAAGCTAGCAATGTCAGGTAGAATTGCTGCAGGTATAGCACATGAAGTTCGCAATCCACTTACAACTGTTAGAGGTTATTTACAATTCTTGCAAGAAGAAGCTCCACCTCAATATAAGCAATTGTTTAATGATTTATTGATACCAGAATTAGATAGAGCAAATGGAATTATTACTGACTTTTTATCTATTACAAAGAATGCGAACTATAAACCAGAGCCTATTAATATTAATGAATTTTTATCGAATCACATAAAACAACTATTATTTAGCGAGACTGTTTTAAATAATGTTACTATTGAATACTACCTATCTGAGGAATTAACAGGAGCACATATTTTCTTTGATAAAAACCAACTTGTACAAGTTATTTTAAATTTATTTCATAATGCATTGGATGCTAAAAAAGAAGGTCTGCTTACAATTATCATTGCAACTTATATTGATAAGGATTTTATTTATATTGCATTAAAAGATGATGGATCAGGAATTCCACCTTCAGATTTACCATATATTTTTGATCCATTCTTCTCAACTAAAGATGACGGTACTGGACTAGGTTTATCTTTAACAAAAAAACTAATCCAAAATCATAACGGTACTATATGCGTAATGAGTGATAATAATGGAACTACTTTTACAATTACATTACCAATTAAATAGTTTACAGACTGCCCGCCAAGCGCTTTCAATCAGTCTAAAAATCAATTTTTTAATATTTTGTCTACAAACAAAGACCAAAACATCAAAGTTTTGGTCTTTGTTATTAAACAGATAATATGATTTTTCCAGTTGATTTTCTACTTTCTAATAGATCATGAGCAAGCTTACCATCTTTTAAAGGAAACACAGTAGGTTGTTGTACGATTAATTGTTTAGTTGCGATCCAATTAAATAGCTCATTACTTCTAAGTAGTCTCTCTTCTTTTGAAATTAGAACATTCCACAAGTCTCCACCAGTTAGTGTTTTTGAAGTATCCATTAACATTCTTGGATCAATATGTACTGGATCCCCTCCAGCCATTCCATAAAATACAACTGTACCGTGGACTTTTGTTGCTTCAAAGCTATCCATTATTGTAGATCCTACTGATTCATATACAACATCTACACCATTTTTTTCTTTTGTAAACTCTTTTATTTGTGAAACCCAATTATCAGTATATAAAAATACTTCTTTCGCACCGATTGATAAAGCTTTTTCCCTTTTTTCTTGTGATGAGGTTAATCCGATTACCTCTCCACCTTTTAAAAGAATCATTTGAGTCAATAATTGACCAACACCACCTGCTACTGCATGAACAAGTGCAACATCACCTGCTTTTATTTTATAACTATCATTAATTAAATAATGTGCAGTTAACCCTTGTAGCATAATAGAAGCAGCAATTTCAAAATTAATTTCATCTGGAATTGGTACAATATGAGATTCCTTTGCAGCAACATACTCTGCATTCGAAAAAGGAACATCTGCAAACGCTACGCGATCTCCTACTTTATAGTCCGTTACATCAGAACCTACTTCGGTAATAATTCCAGAGCCTTCATACCCTAAAATATACGGAGGATCACCTGCTAAATGATAATTTCCTTTACGACGATAAATATCTGCAAAATTAACTCCTACAGCCTTCATTTCAACTAATACTTCATCGTTTGAAATTTTAGGTGTTGCTATTTCTTCGTATTTCAATACGTCTGATTGACCAAATTCTCTAAAAACAAGTGCTTTCATTTACATACTTCCTTACATTTAAAATTCAAAGACAAAATCCTCATCTGTTAATTTTTCCACTGTAACTGCTTTTACATACCCATTACCTTTAACAGAGAAGAAATCATGATTTTTTGTATCCGTTTTTAAACCATTTAAAACAATCGGATTAATATCTTCTTCATCAAAATAATAATCAAAACCTAAGTTCATTAACGCTTTGTTTGCATTATATCGAATAAACTTATTAACTTCATCTACTAAACCAATTGAAGAATAAATTTCTTCTGTATATTGTAACTCAATTTCATATAATTGAACTAATAATGACATTGTTTCATTGTAAAGTCGAGTTTTTTGTTCATCTGTAAATTGGTCATAAATTTGTTGCGCTAATATTCCTACAAATACACCGTGAATACTTTCATCACGTAAAATTAGATTAATAATCTCACCACTAGCAGTCATTTTACCTTGACCGGCTAAGTATAACGGGAAGAAAAATCCACTATAAAATAAGTAACTCTCTAAAAATACACTTGCAACCATTGCCATGTATAACTCTTCATCCGAAACATCGCGCTTTAATAAATTTAAATAATAAGAAGAAATTAATTCCGATTTTTTAGTTAAAATTGGATGCTCGTCCACCCATTTAAATAAATCTTCAATTTCATCTTCTGTAGCAAGAGTTGTAAAAATATGCGAATAGCTTTTTGCATGTACTTCTTCCATCGCACCCATGAATGCTAGTACACTTTTTGCTTGTAAATTTTTAAGATGAACTAAGATTAAAGGCATACCTTCTCCGCCTTGCTTAGTATCTAATAAAGTTAGACCACCTAAAACCTTTTTAAATGCTGATTGTTCCTCTTTTGATAATGTATTCCAAGTATTTTTGTCAGATGAAACGACAATTTCTTCTTCAGTCCAAAACTGCGATAGATTTTGCTTCCAAAATACTAAACTAAAATCATCTTCTTTTTTATTCCAGTTAACAGCTTTCATTCATATTTCCCCCTAATCATAAAGAAAGCTCGATGATATAGAACAATAGCATAAAGCATTCTATATTCGAGCTTTTCATTTTAGATCATTAAGTAATTTAATTTAGATTTCAATTTAGACTATTGAACTCTTTATATACTAAAGTCCAATACTACTTTTTATACTGAACAACTAATACATTCTTCTACACTCAATTTACGAGTACGTGTGTAATATAAACTCTTTAATCCTTTTTTATTAGCATAAATATAGTATCTAGCAAGCTCTCGCGTTGAGATATCACTGTTTACATATAGGATTGTACTAATACCTTGATCGACATGTTGCTGAATTTCAGCAATTAAGTCAATTAACTTAAATTGGTTAATATCATAAGCTGATTTATAATACCAGAAACTATTTTTTGATAAATATGGCATCGGATAATAAGTTGTTGAATTTGCGTAAGTTCTAGACTCTATAACATTTACAATCGGCATAACCGATGAAGTAGCATTTTGAATGTAGCTAATCGATTGTGTAGGCGCGATTGCTAGACGATAGCTATTATATAACCCATACGCTTGTACTTGCTTACTTAATGTAACCCAGTCAAATTCATTCGGGATATAGATCCCATTAAATAATTCCTTTACCTTGTCAGTTTTAGGCTCAAATGATTTTGAAGTATACTTTTCAAAATAAGTACCTTTAGCATATTCACTCTTTTGGAAATCCTTAAACGTTTTACCAGTTTCTTTAGCAATTAGCATACTTTTTTCAATTGAATAAAAGTTTACCATCATAAAGAATGTATTCGCAAAATCTTTTGCCTCAGCACTTTCATATGAAATTCCATTTTTCGCTAAAAATCCATGCAAATTCATTGCACCTAGACCAACCGAATGAAGTTCTTCATTTGCCTTTTTCACTGTAGGTGCATTCTCTATTTCCGTCATATCTGTTACAGCTGTTAATGCCTCAATTCCAACATGTACAGATTCTCTGATCTTTTTATTTTCCATTACGTTAACAATGTTTAATGATCCTAAATTACAATTCACATCACGTTTGATCTGATCTTCTTCACCATAGTTATTGATGACTGATGTTTCTTGTAGTTGGAAAATTTCTGTACACAAATTAGACATTTTAATTTCACCAATATCTTTTAATGCATGCTGCTGATTAGCATTACTTTTATACATCAAATATGGATAACCAGATTCTAACTGAATCGCAGCAATTTTTACTAAAAGGTCACGTGCACTTAAATCTAGTTTTTTCTTTTTAACTCGCTCATTATTTAATAATTCTTCATATCTTTCATCTATATCAAAATCATCTAAATGAATTCCATATTCTTTATACACTGTATATGGTGCGAATACGTAGAATGGTTCATTTTTTTCTGCTAGTTCAAAGAATTTATTTGGAACAATTAAACCGATTGATAGTGATTGAATTCTACTCTTCTCATCGGCATTAATTTTTTTTGTATCAAGAAATTCAACTACGTCCCAGTGGAAAATATTTAAATATGATGCACCAGCACCTTTACGTTGTCCAAGCTGGTTAGCATATGAAAACGAATCTTCTAATAGCTTCATAACAGGAACAACACCACTTGCAGCGTTATCAATTTCTTTAATTTGCTCTCCACGAGCTCTAAGTTTTGATAGATTTAATGCAACACCACCGCCGATTTTTGACAGTTGCATTGCTGTATTAATTTGAAATCCTATTGAATTTAAACTATCGTCCATTTCCAGTAAGAAACATGACACCAATTCGCCTCTACGACTTCTACCAGCATTTAAGAAAGTCGGAGTAGCTGGCTGATAGTTTTGTTGAATCATCATTTTTGCTAATTTCAATGCTTTTTCAATATTGCCTCTTCCTAAATATAGTGCAACGATCGCAATTCGATCTTCATATCCTTCTAAATAATGCTTTCCATCATTTGTTTTTAATGCGTAATCTTTAAAGAATTTTGATGCAGCCATATATGATTGAAAAGTGAATCCGGCATTGTATACTAACTCATACAATTTTTCTATTTCATCAAAGGAGTAATCCATCTCAACATTATAATAGTAGTTTTCTTGAATCATATAGTTTAAGCGTTCTTTTAATGAAGAAAACTGAATCTTTTTATCTTCAACTTCTTTTAAGAAACAAAGAAGCGCTTCTTTATCTTTTGCGAGATCAAAAAAACCATCTTTTTTAATCGTCAATTCATTATTCAGCTCAATATGTCTCAAGCTTTTCCACTCCCTCAATAAAATATTGTACATCTCGACTTGTCCCTGACAGTTCAAACTTTGATAACACTGGAACTTGATAGTCTGATGCTATTTTATCTGCACTTGCTGCAAAAGAATCTCCCCAGTTTTTATTACCACTTGCACTAACTGCTTTTAAATACTTTGAATTACTCTTCAAAAAAGTACTTACGTTTTCAGGTACGTTACCAAATCCTGTAGTATAAGTTACGAGAATATACGGTACTTCAATTTTTAGTCCATCTTTTATTTGGATTGACGGCATTCTAACTTTATTGACAAATCGCTTAACATTGCCAGTCATTGAACTGTAAACTATCACCATATTATCACCCTCGTTAATATGTAAGAATATTGAAAATACTTATATTATATACCTACATATTGTATTACCTTTTTAGAACAAACACAATATATAGGTATTGAAATTATAAAATAAACATTTCGACATTATGTCTCGAAATAAAACAATATATGAAATTTAACAAATTATGGAGAAGAGTGCAATAAAGTGTAAAACGATTTTTTTGTCAAATCAGGTCATAACATTTTCACAAAAAAAGTACTCATTAACACCTTGCGAAATAAGAAAAAAAGCTATAAAAACTTTTTTTTTTCGCAAACTTTTAATGAGTACACAATTAAAATAATATTATTTTGACTTTAGATTTAAACAAAAATTAGTTAACTTCTAGCTTCTTCCAAGTAAGTATAGATTACATGGCCTCCATGTTGAGCAATCCCACGAAAGTGTTTAAAGTCCTCTCGATTAACAATTATTTGCCTAAATGTTAAAAAATCATCTTTTGTAACATTAATTTCTGAAATCTCACCTTT
This sequence comes from Gottfriedia acidiceleris, assembly GCF_002128425.1. GTDB lineage: Bacteria > Bacillota > Bacilli > Bacillales > Bacillaceae_G > Gottfriedia > Gottfriedia acidiceleris. The sequence continues at coordinate 100,907 of NZ_NESS01000009.1, read as the reverse complement.
AACTAGCCGATCAATCAAATTGATAAATTCATTTTGTTCCATATTATCACCCTTTATTATGTAGATTGATTTTTTGATGGTTACAAGAGATAAACTTCAAACCTAACATTAACAAAGAATGTACTTATTGGAAACTAAATAGTTACATCAAGTATTTTTTCTGTAACAGATAAATTCATATTTTTATTATTTACTAAAATCACTTCACTTTTTCCATCTTTTAAAACTAAGAATGCTTTAGGAATTACTTCTACTCCTGTTCCGATACTCGCAAACTCGTATGATGAATGAGCTTCGCCTAGCGCTAAAATCATTTCAAAAAATGGTACTAAAATAATTTTTTCAAAAAATAAAATCGGATCACCTATTAGAGTATTACTACTAACCAAATTTTTAATTTCATTTGAAATTTCTACTTCAAACTCTTCAAACCATTCTTTCAACAAACTAACCTCCTGAAAGTGCTACAACCATTTTTGCCTTTCAAAAGGTTTTTAAACATAATTTCTTATGAAAAAAGACACAATTGTAAAAAAATTTAAATTTTCTCTTTACCTTTAAACCGTTTTCATGCATTATAGAAGGTGTCAAGTCAAAACTTTGTTAGGAGATATGCTCATGAAAATTGCAGAAGCAGGAAATATCATTGAGTTTAAACAGGGGTTGAAAGGTAGAGTACAAAAAGTTAATAAAAATTCTGTCATTGTTGACATATCCATAATGGAAAACTTCAGAGATTTAGAAATGGAACCGCTAACAGTCGTAAACCATAAAAATTATAAAATAGTAATAACAGCAGAATAGTTTAAAAATAGTAGATTCAGCTTATATTCAAATTTTAAAAGGTCCGAACTACATATATTTCAATTCTATTAAAATTTCATTAGAATTCTTTACCAAATCAGTCTCAGGTCCCGTGTATATCACGGGACTTTTTTTTATGATTACAAATGAAAATGTGATAAGTGGAATACATAGTAAAATCTAGTACCAATTACTCTTTAGTAAAGGAGATGTCTATTTTGTTTCTTTGTCCAATTCTTTAAACGATTTTACTTTATCGTGTGGCTGTTGGTTCGACTTTCTTTCATTCCAAAATCGTTCCTTTTCTTTTTTTGATTTTGTCATTTTCATCACTCCTAAAATTAATCAATTTCTTGTCATCTTATCATTTCACAAATAATGAAAATCTATGTTAATTATTTTTAGTAGGATTGAGCAATAAAATCGTATAAATCTTTCGGAAGAAAAAACGCATTTAAAAGATTGAAAATTCGGATTATATTTGTTTATCACTATTTATGGAAAGGAAGGTATTAAATGAACTTTTTGACAAAGTTTAGTTTGAAAAATTCTGTAGCAATTTTTATTATTTCGTTTTTATTAATCTTTGGAGGATTATATTCTTACTCAAAATTAAAAGTAGAAGAGCTTCCAAATATCGAATTTCCAGCAATTTCTGTTCAAGTTGTTTACCCTGGCACAGCACCAGATGATTTAAATGACCAGATTACAACAAAACTTGAAAATTCATTTAAATCAATCGAAGGAATAAAGACACTTTCAAGTTCTTCTTTCGAAAGCGTTTCTGTTATTAATTTAGAATTTCCGTTTAATACAGATATGGATAAAATTGAACAACAAATTAACACAACATTAAAGGATGCTGGCTTACCTGAAAATGTAACAACAAAGGTGGACCGTTTTTCGTTTGGATCATTCCCTATTTATTACCTCTCAATGTTTTCAAAAGATGGTTCAAATATCGAAACAACTATAAATGATGAAATCGTACCAGCTTTAAATAAAATTGAAGGTGTAAACAGTGTTTCAATTGGTGGAGAAAAATCAACTTTTTTATCAATCGAAGTTGATAAGCAAAAAATAGCAAATTTAGGGCTTTCTTTAACAAGTATAAAAGATCAAATTAATGCAAAATTCCTATCTTTCCCAGCTGGAAAAATAACTAATGGCGATATTAAAATACCAATTCGAGTAGAAGAAAAATTAGATACACTTCAAAAACTAAAGGATTTAGAATTACAACCTGCATCATTTACTTCAACTGCTTCTAAACAAAATACACAAACTCCGAAAGTATTATTAGGAGATGTCGCTAAAATTGAATCAGTAGACTCTAAATACGAATTAATTCGTTATAACGAAAATGATGCTATTTCAATGGCAATTACGAAGAAACAAGATGCAAATACAGTTGAAGTAGCTGACAAAGTAATAAAAGTACTAGATAAATACAAAAATGAAATTTCATATAAAGTTGGGTATAGTTCTGCTGATGGCGTAAAGTCATCTGTTGAATCTTTAATTAAAGAAGGCTTATTAGGCGCATTATTCGCTTCATTAGCAGTATTGATCTTCTTACGTAACTTCCGAGCTACATTTATTGCTATTATATCAATACCTTTATCTTTATTAATTACATCAATTTTCTTGCTTAAATTAGATATCACGTTAAATATTATGACGTTAGGTGGTATGGCAGTTGCAATAGGGCGTGTAGTTGACGATAGTATCGTTGTAATTGAAAATATTTTCCGAAGAATACGTAAGTCAAAAGAGGGCATTTCAAATAATTTAATTATATCCTCAACAAAAGAAATATTAAAAGCAGTCACATCTTCCACTATTACTACAATTGTAGTTTTCTTACCTTTAGGTGTTGTAGGTGGATTTACGAGTAAAATATTCCTACCTTTTGCTTTAACGATTGTTTTTTCATTACTTGCTTCATTGTTAGTTTCGATTACAATTGTACCAATTTTAGGACGCTATGCATTTAAGAAAGTGCCACCTGAAGAAAAAGAAGAAAAGATTCAAGTATGGTATGGTAAAGTGATCGAAAAATCATTAAATCGCAAATGGATTGTCATTGTACTAGCTATTGTTTTACTTGCAGGTTCATTCTCATTAGTAGGTAGACTTGGTTTCACATTTATTCCAAATGAATCTTCACGGTCAATCATTGCTTCATTGGAACTTCTATCATCAACATCATTAGAAAAAACAAATGAAGTTTCATTAAAAATGGAAAAGATGTTCTTAAATATGAAGCAAGTTAAAGAAGTTTCTACTGGTGTTGGTAGCCGTGACTTTATGACTGGCTTAAAAACTGAGAATAAAGCTAGCTATTTTATTAATTTAAAACAAAGTGCAGATGTTGATCAATTTATTAAAGATACAAAAAGGAAAATGGAAAAAATAGCAACTTCAGAAGTTCAAGGTGCTAAAGTAGGATTACAAGAAAACTCTTCTGGTGGTCCACCATCAAATAATAACGTTGACATCAATTTATATTCTAATAACTTAGTTGCACTTCAAGAAAGTGCAAAAAAAGTTGAAGACTATATGAAAAAGAAGGATCAATTAAAATATGTTACGAATAATTTCTCAGAAAAACAAAAACAAGTTATTGTTTCAGTTGATGAGAAAAAAGTTTCTGAAAATGGTCTTTCTGCTGGAATGATCTTAGGTTTAGTTGCTGACCAAACAAACCCAGTTAATATGGGAACATTAAAAATTGATGGTAAAGATCAAAATGTACAATTAACTTATAATAAAGAACTCCAATCCGTAGAGGATATTAAAAATATTAAACTGTTTGGTAAATTAGGACCAATTAAATTGTCAGATGTAGCCCAAGTTAAAGTAATTGAAACATATTCTGCAGTTCAAAAATTAGATGGTAAAGTATTTGCTAAAGTTTCTGCTCAAATAAAAGGAAAAGACATTGCAAAAGTAACAAATGAAGTAATTAATGATGTGAAAAAATATGTAGACTTACCGTCTGATGTAACTTTAAAAGGTGGCGGCGGTAGTGATGATACTACTCAAACATTTAAAGACTTAGGTGTTGCAATGGGAGTTGCAATCGGATTAGTTTATTTAACAATGTTAATTACTTTTGGAAAAGCTCGAATTCCATTTATTATTTTATCTGCATTAGTATTTGTACCAATCGGTTCATTTGTTGCACTATTCTTAGCAGGCGAACCGCTTTCAATTAGTGTAATGATTGGATTACTTATGTTAATTGGGATCGTAACAACAAATGCAATCGTACTAGTCGATCGAATCGGACAAAATATAGAACAAAAAAGATTACCTCTTCGCCAAGCAATCATCGAAGGAGGTAAAACACGTCTTAGACCTATTTTAATGACTGCATTTGCTACAATAGCTGCTTTACTACCTTTAGCATTAACAACGTCTAGTGGTACACTTATTTCGAAAGGATTAGCTATTACAGTAATCGGTGGTCTAACATCATCGACTTTATTAACGCTAGTATTTATTCCGGTTGTGTATGAGCTGTTCTTTTCTAAGAGAACAAAGAAGCATGCTAAATCAGAGGAAACTGCTAAAGTAGTTAATAATTAAATTTGATAAAAGAGGAAGGTATTAATCCTTTCTCTTTTCGTGCTGCTGAAAAATGAATTTGTCAATTAAAATGCTGAATTAATTATTGATAAGTAAGTTGTATCATATTGATTTCCACTACAGGGTGCTCGCTTTCCATGGGGCGAGATTCTTTAGCCTCCTCGGCGCCGCCTGTGAGGTCTTTAGCCTTCCCGCTAATTCCATAGGAGCCTGGCACCCTTTCGTTCCAATCATTCCTTTATAAAAAAATAATAATCTAAAATACAATAGAATATTCAATTGAACGGATGAATTGCCCTTTATTAATCAAATCCCAAGTGATATATTACCGACTATTTACACATCTTTACAAATAGTAATCCAATATATTTGTAATGATAATGACATTAATTGTATTGAGTTTTCGAGTAATATATCAATATATCTATCACAAAATTCACTTGACCATCTTATTTGCAATTTCTCAGATTTATTTATACTTTTACAATTTTTATTTGCACTTCATCAACTAAAAGAACATTCGTTAAAACTAAATCACTTCAACTTTTTACTCTTTTATTGTACATAAAAAAACTCCGACTTTTAATAAGTCGGAGTAATTACTTATAGATTTTGATCGTTAACTCCTGCTAGCCATTTTCTAACAGGTTCTAAAGTTTCCTCAATGCAGCCATCGTTAAATGGCGATTCAAGTTTAGCTTCTTTAACTAAGCCTAAAAATGATTTACTTCCTCCTAATTGGCAAAGTCCAACATAATCTGACCACGCTGAATTTCGGTCTTCATGCATCTTATTCCAAAATTGTAATGCACAAATTTGAGCTAATGTATAGTCAATATAATAGAATGGTGACTGGTAAATATGCCCCTGTCTTTGCCATAAACCACCCTTTTCTAAATAACTATTTCCATCATTTGCTCGATGAGGTAAATATTTTTCTTCAATTCTCTTCCAAAGTCCGTGGCGTTCCTCAGGTGTTAATTCAGGATTTGCGTAGATTTCATGTTGGAATTCATCTACTGCCACACCATAACTAATGAAAGTAATTGCACTACTTAAATGTGTGAAATAATATTTTTGTGTATCTTCTTTAAAGAATTCTTCTTGCCAAGGCCATGTAAAAAATTCCATACTCATTGAATGAATCTCACACGCCTCATAAGTTGGCCAGTTATACTCAGGTGTTTCAAATTTACGACTTTCATAAACCTGGAATGCATGACCAGCTTCATGTGTTAGTACGTCAATATCACCAGATGTTCCGTTGAAATTTGAGAAAATAAAAGGAGCTTTATAGTTTGGAATATAAGTACAATATCCCCCACCTTGTTTTCCTTCCTTAGCAACTAAATCTAGTAAATTTTCCTTTAACATAAAATTGAAAAACTCACTTGTTTCTTTCGACAATTCATCATACATTTGTTTACCGTTTTCAATAATCCACTCAGGACTACCTTTTGGTGTTGCATTGCCAGTTACAAATTCGAATTTATCGTCATAGTAATAAAGTTGTTCCACACCAATTCGATTAGCTTGTCGTTCTCTTAATTCGGTAGCGATTGGAACAATTGTTTCAAGAACTTGCTCTCTAAATTTTTTCACATCACTTGCATCGTAATCCGTTCTCATCATACGAGCATATCCTAGTTCAATAAAGTTTGAGAATCCAAGTTTGTTAGCAATACGAGTTCGAATTTTTACTAATTTATCGTAAATCTCATCAAATTTATCTTGATTTTCCGAGAAATATCCAAAGTATGTATCATAAGCTGCCTTTCTTACCTCCCGATCTTTATCCTCAAAATGTGCTGAAATTTGTGCTAACGTTTTCACTTCACCATAAAATGGAAGTTTAGCAGCCGCTACTAACTTAGCATATTCAGTCGTTAGTTTATTTTCTTCCTGTAAATCTGGAATTACTTCTTCACTTAAAATTTTCACTTCACATTCAGCTAAAGCAAATAATTGATGGCCATATTTTTCTTCAAGCTGCTCTCTAAATGGTGAACCAATTAACGCTTTATAATATTGTTGCCCATATGATTGAACAATTGGAGTGTTCTCATCAAAAAACGCTTGCTCATCCTCATAAAACTTATCATTTGTATCAACCGAATGGCGAACTGCACATAAATTTTCCATTGTTGAAAATTCATTTCTTAGATCATTGATTTCATTCATTGCTAATTCTTGTTCATAGACCGTTGAAGCATCATAAAAATTTTGTAGTGAACGTTTAAATTGTTCTCCAAAGTTCTTAATATTTGGTCTAGAATACTGGTAATCTTGAAAACCCATGTTAATCCCTCCATTTTTTTGTGATATTGCTATTATATATAAAATCTTCTAGTAAAAAAACCTAAATCTAAATAAATTTCTGAAAATTTAAAAATTAGTTAAATAGAAATAAATAATGTAATTCCAAAAGAAACTAGTTTTTACAAGTATAATAAAGTGTTTATACAAAATAATTTTAAAAATAATCGTTTAAAAATAAAAAAAGCTCTATCAAATGAGAGCTTTTTTAGTTAGACCCATGGTATCCAATTTTCTTCAATAAGTGAATTAGGAAATTTTTTTCTTCATTAGAAAGATCACTCATATGTTCATGTAAAAATTTTTCGTGCACTGGAAATATTTCTTCCATCAGTTTATTTCCACTTTCAGTTATTTCTGCATAGATTACTCGACGGTCTGCACTACATGGATTTCGATAAACTAGACCCTTTTTCTCAAGTTTATCTACTACATAAGTAATACTTCCACTAGCAATTAATATTTTTTCTCCAATATGTTGAAGTGGTTGGTTTCCTTTATGATACAAGAGCTCTAGCACTGCAAATTCAGTTGGATTTAAATTAAAACTAGCGATCGATTTGTTTGCAGAATCATTTATCTTTCTATGAGCACGCGATAATACAATAAATAACTTTAAAGAAAGCTCTATATCTTTTCTATTTGTCTCTTCCATAATAATACCCCTTTAATTTCTTTTACATAGTTCATTCTATATTATTATTTTACACTTATTAATTGATTTTAAGATTATTTCAATGAAAATGACTTATTTAATTCAGTTAGTAATTTTTTTTGGTATGAAATAATTAACTCGTCCAATTCTTGACTGGCCTTTAAGGTCAAATGTTCGTTTAACCCTTTAGTTTCCGCAAAATATACCATTTCTTCCCTTTTTAATGAAATAGATAATAATAAACGGCTGAGTTGATATTCATTCATTAGACTGATTCCCTTCTACAGGATGTTTTTTAACACATCTTTTCATAATAATCGAGTTATTTTCTATTATTCATTCTATCTATATTATTTAAAATACATACAATATGAAACCTACTAAGCAAAATTACCTAGTAGGTTTATTTTTGTTATGAATTAACGTTTTTATCTATAGCTTAATAAATTAGACGACTTTTCATTAAATCCTGCTTAAAATGATTAATTTTGATTTAAGTGAAATGGTATAAGCAAATTTTTATTTAAAACTTTTATCTTAATTGTAGAACAGAACAAATAGAATTGTTCAATTCCTTTATCTCCAGTATACTCTAAAAAAATTTTATTTTGCACAATCTACTAGAAAGATCCTTTTTCAAAATTAGCTATGATTTTATTATAAAATAAAAAAGCTGAAAAGTAATGGAATTTATTTACCACTACTATTTCAGCTTTTTTTCTTTTATTTAGTTGCCTGCTTTTATTTTATGACCTTGAATCATCATTAGTTTTACTTTATAACTTATTAGAAATTCAATTCCTTCTAGCCACTTTTTCGTTTCTAGTGGGCTTCTTCCCCAAACAGTGATCCCGTGATTTCTAACAAGAACACCCCCAAAATCCTTTGTTAGAAATGGCGTATATGCACGTTTAAAAGTTTCCATGTCTTGTGCATTCTCTATGATAGGAACTGTTATTTTATTTTCAAAATAAGAGCTTGTTAATATATGGATCATTTCATTATTTTCAAGCTCTACTTGCCCTTCATTACCAAACAATTCAGAAATAACATTATTATCTACAGTATGTACATGGAGCACACAAGTAGCAGATGTTTTTTCGTAAATATTTGCATGAACCAATGTTTCAAGTGATGGCTTTAATACCGTATCAAATACTGGTTCACCGAGGTTATTAACTACAATAAATTCTTCATCACAGCGTGCCCTCTTATCCTTCTCATCAGCTGTTACAAGAAATAATAATGGATCGTCTGAAATTTTCATAGACAAGTTTCCACTCGTACCATAAAACCAATCTCTTTTAGCCAAATCACATTTAATATTCGCAAGCTTTTTCCATTGTTCTAAAAATAAACTCATATTAACACCTCCACTTATTTAGACTATCTATTTAAACACCGTCAAAAATTCAAACTATTCATACTATTTAATAAAATTATGTCATGCGTCGGTCTTCATTGTCAATAGTTCTAAGTAAATGAACAATCATCAATTTTCTACAACTTTTATCCATTTTTGATAGTAATTAATGATTTAGTACTTTTTTTACATCCTGATTTGACAGAACTCCTATTTTATTACACAAATACGTAAAAAATAAAATTTTCCTACTCATTTTCTTACCCTTTCTTTCCCTAGGGAAACTTTTTTGTATTTAGTGAATTATATGTCATTTATGAAAAAAATGTGAAGAAAATCTACTAAAAAAATAAATCAGATTCCTCTTATTTATTAAAGTATTATATTTCGAATCTTCTCCTAAATAGTGCCCCTCATTTGATCTCATGTAATAATTAGAATCTTTTTTCTTTGCTTTTGTGCTAAAAAAATGTCTCTATAATTTTCTAAAACATTCATTTTCAATTTCACTTATGAAAATTTAGTAATCTCATTATTTTATGATAAAATAAATCGATAATAATTTAGAACGAGGTATATAAATGAACATTGTTTTAGCAACATTAAATGCAAAATATATTCATACTAACTTAGGTATTCGATACATTAAAGCGTATGCTCAACCTGAATATAATATAGAGCTTGCAGAATATTCAATTAAAGATCCAAGTCTTAATATCATTACAGACTTATATAAACGCAAGCCAAAAATTCTTGGCTTTAGCTGCTATATTTGGAATATCGAACAAACAATTGAAGTAATCCGTATGTATAAAAAAATTGATCCTTCTGTTATTATTTTTGTTGGCGGACCTGAAGTAAGCTATGATGTGAATTATTGGCTAGATCGCGTAAAGGAAATTGACATCATTACGATTGGTGAAGGTGAAATTACCGTAAAGAAATTAATTAAAGCAATTGAAAATGGGATGGATTTCACTTCCACAAATGGCATTGGATATCGAGATGAAGGAAAAAATATCATTAAACCACAAACTGAAAAAATAGATTTAACAACTATTCCTTCCCCTTATCGCTTTAAAGAAGATTTACCATTCTTAAGTAAAAGAATTCAATATATCGAAACTAGCCGAGGTTGCCCATTTAATTGCCAGTTTTGTTTATCTTCTATTGAAGTTGGCGTTCGATATTTTAATCGTGAGGTTATCAAAGATGATATTCGTTACCTTATGGCAAACGGAGCGAAGGTTTTTAAATTCGTAGACAGAACTTTTAACATAAGTCGTAGTTATGCAATGGATATGTTCCAATTTCTAATTGACGAACATGTGGAAGGAACTGTATTCCAGTTTGAGATTACTGGTGATATTATGCGTCCAGAAGTCATCGAATTTTTAAATGAAAATGCACCTAAAGGCTTATTCCGATTTGAAATAGGTGTACAATCTACAAATGATGCTACAAACGAACTAGTTATGAGAAGACAAAATTTTGAAAAGCTTTGCAGAACTGTCACACTTGTACGAGATGGAGAAAAAATAGATCAACATTTAGATTTAATTGCCGGTTTACCTGAAGAGGATTACAATTCATTCCGTCAAACATTCAATGACGTTTTTGCATTAAGGCCGGAAGAGCTGCAACTAGGGTTCTTAAAAATGCTAAGAGGAACTGGAGTACGATTAAGAGCACATGAACATAATTATGTATATATGGATTATGCTCCGTATGAAGTATTAGGTAATAATGTACTATCATTCGATGATATTGTAAAAATTAAGCAAGTTGAAGACGTACTCGAAAAATATTGGAATGACCATCGAACAAATAATACGATCGAATATTTAATTGAAAATGAGTTTGAAAGTCCATTTGATTTCTTCCAATTATTTGGTTCATATTGGGAAGAACGAGGTTGGTCAAGAATCGGCCACCAGCTTGAAGATTTATTTAAGCGTCTAAATGAGTTTTTAACTCAATATGAAATTAAAAATGATTCAATCGTAAAAGATATTATGAAAATCGATTATTACTTAAATCATAAATATAAACCTCGCAAACCATGGTGGGACGAAATATCAAACCATGATTTGACGAAGGAAATTTATAAACGAGTTATCCAAAATCCTGAATATTTAGGTTCAGAATTTGTTTCACTTAACTTAAACGAAAAAGAAATCTATAAACATACAATGATTGAATCACTTTCATTTGATATCGAACATTTTCTATTAACTGGAGAATATAGAACTGGTAATTATGCAATGCTAGTTTATTTCTCTCCTAAAACACTATCACCTTCATTTTTCACAATTGAAGCATAAGTAAAACAGGACAATATTTTTTAATATTGTCCTTTTGTATTGATTTCACTAATTAGCAAATAATAATTTGTAAGTAGAGGTGATATTTAATGAAAAGAAAAAAAGACAAAACCGAAATTGATTCACCGGTAATGGAAGATACATTACCCCATATTTCAAATTTTCCTTCTTTTAAAGGAACAGACATTAAAATGGAAGAACCTTTTGTAAATTCAAAGGGTGTAGTTATTGGAGACAGTAAGTATAGCTCTCCTAACTCTCCATTAAATAATTGGTCGGACGATGTTGATCCATCGGTTATGGCAGGCGACGAATGGGTTCATCCAACAAATGATATTGGTTGGGCAAGTGCAGAAAACACAGACCTATTAGAATCAAAAAAGCGAGAAGAACCCGCAAAACAATTTATGCATCCACAACACGAAACAAAAGACTGATTATGTGCAATATTTAGGGTATAGAAGAAGATATGATCATTTCCTTCAATACCCTACTTAACTTTGTCTTTAAAAAAGAGCGATATTGATATCGCCCTTTTTTTGGACTAGTAGCATATGTAATTGTGCTCTGTGGTGAGTAAAATGGACTAAAATCTCTAATAACCATTCGAATCTAGAATATTGAAGTCCCCAATATGAAGTAGTTTCTTCCACTAAATCCTCTTCATTCATATTAAAATAGAAATCCTTTAATTCATGTAAGTTCTTTTGCAACATACTTTTCATTTCAACTATTGATTTGCATTTGACCAAGGTATAATATTGTACCATCTTTTCCTTGCTTGCACCTCTCATAATTTCCATATCAGCACCAATAAGCTCACACAAATGTTGGACTACCTCCCCGATTGATTTCTTATCATCAACCGGTCGAAAATTTAAATCTTCTTCATTAATTAGATCCATCATTTCTAAAACACTTTTTACACATAAGCTCAACTGTTGAAATACATTTTCAATATACATATATTGGGCAGGTTTTATGGTTGTAGTATACCTACCCCTCCCCTCCTTTATTTCTTTTTGTAACTTTTCCTTTTTAAGAGCCTACTGCTTTATCCTATTTTTTATCCGTCATATAATCCTAGTCTACTGAATAGACATGTACAAAAAAGGAGGGATAAGTATGAGAACATTAGCTTGGCATGAGACCTTAGAATTACATGAGATTGTTGCTACAACTACTTATTATTTATATAAGCTTAAAACAAATATAAAAAATATAACAGATTCCGGATTAAAAGAATTATATAAAACTTCTATTACCTTGTTTGAAAATAATTTGAGGGAACTACTTAAATTTATGAGTAATATTACAATTGGAGAAAGAGATGCAGCAAGTGATAAATTAGGAAGCGAAATGAGTGCTGAAGATTTATTATCAGCAACAAAAGTATTAACAAAAATGTATGCACATGCACTTACAGAAACAGCTACTCGTGACTTAAATAATTTATTTATTAAGCACCTAGTAGCGGTGAACAATTTGCATACTCAAATTTTTAGCTATTTATCAAAACAAGGTCAATATTCGGTATTTAATATTAATAAGTTAATCGAAAACGATGCTAAAAAAGCTATGGATGTCTTAAAGATGCCGTATTAAAAAAATGGACGTTAAATAACGTCCATTTTTTAATCTTTGTTGAAGTTTTTATTAGATAAGTCTGTGACCTTTTCAGCAGCTATGTGGTGATATCTTTTCGTATTTTCAACCAATTTTATCAAATTGAGATATGTTTGCTTTGCTCCTAATACGAGTAATGGTACCCCTATAAAATCAATATGCAAAAATCTTGATGTAAAGCCACCTAAAGTCATAGCTAATGGTACAGTTGGCGATGTACTTGATAAAATAATTTTATCTTCTTCATTTAATAAAATCTTTCCCAAACTTTCGATCGCAGTGGGCACATTTTTAGTATATCTTTTTGCTACTGTATACACTTGGTCTCCATTTTCATCTTCACCGTGATAAAAAAGTTTTCCACCATCTTTTGGTTTTAATTTATTAAATAAGTAGGTATTTTTTACTTCTTCTGTTGTAGGCTGGCGATCAAGAGGTAATTGCTTCAAATGATATGCAGCAGCTAAAGGTGAAGAATGTGTTCCTCCAAAACAGTAATAAATATAATATTTCATTTTTCTCATCCTCAAATTTTTATATTAATACGTATGTAAATGTAATTGCTTTGAATCCCATTCTGCAAAGCAAACTTGTTTAAGTGATAAATTTGACTCAGAAAGTTTTTTATGTACCCACTTTTCATCTTTTTTCAGAGAGTTTAGAGCTCTTTTAATTATTTTCCCATCACTTATTACTACGACAGGTAAGAATTCTTTTTCCATTTGAATTTTTAAATCCTGTTTAGTTGGCGTGTCAAAATTAGATTTCTTCAAGACACTAACCGTACCGTCATTTTCTAAAATAGCATACGCAACTTCGCTAACTGCAAAAGTATCCTTAGCTCTGAGTAATTGCATCAATTGATCAGTATCCAAACGATTTCTTTTCAATTCTTTCCATTGAATTGCTCCGTGTTTAATAACGACCGATGCGTCACCTTCTAAGAACTTTCTAGCCCACATTGACTTTTGTGTTAAGACCTCAGTAACAAATATTAATGCACCCCAAACAAAAATACTAAAAAGAATTTTAGGTAGATTTGCTTCTTTATCATATATTCCATCCCCGAGTATATTTCCTAACACTAGTGACGAAATCAAATCAAATGGCGTTATTTGTGTAATTTGTGTTTTTCCATTAATTTTAACGACAATAAAAAGAGCTATATATCCTAAAAACAATTCGGTAAACATTTCATGATAACTCATGTAATACACTCCTAAACTTTTATTACCTATTAAATTTTCTTACTACTTTACTCTTTTTATACATAAAATTGGTAATCAATCATCATTCTAATTAAATTTTAATTATCCATATAAAGATATGCGTCTGGATGAGATCCGACGGTAACTAAATCTTTTAATATTTTAGCTAAGATATAACTATAAACCGTTCCATTCCCACCATAGGCCATTAAAAAAAGGCAATTAGGATATTCATTATATTGTCTAATCATCGGTAAGCCAGTATGTGTTCCTCCAAATGCACCAGTCCAATAATATTCTGCTTTAGCATCTTTATAATTAGGAAATAACTCTATTAAATTTTTTATAAGCTGTTCTTTTTTATGAAATAACATAGATTCACGTTTTTCTGGTATTAATGTAGGTTCATCAAGTCCTCCGACAATTATTCTTCCATCAACAGTTGTACGAAGATATAAATATGGCCTTGCTGTCTCCCAAATTAAACAATTGTCATACCATGCATTATTTTTTTCAACTAGAGGTTGTGTTGCAATCGCAAAAGTCGAAGTTAAAACAGCATTTTTCTCACTTTTTACTTCTAATGATTCATAGCCCCCAGCAAAAATAACTTTTTTTGCTCGAATCGTATGTTTATTTTTAGTAAATATTTGCACCCCTTCATCTGTACCATTTATCCGAGATACTTCGGTATCAGAGTATACCTGCAATCCTCGCTTTATAGCATATAACAGTAAACCATGAGCACATTTATATGGATTTACTTCTGCGTCATCCCCTGTGTAAAGCGCACCTTCTTTCGTAAAATTAAACTTTTCTTCAATTTGCGATTTAGTAAATTGCTCAACATTAAAGCCATTTTCTGTTAAAACTCTATACTCTAAATCAATCATTTCTTTTCCATCTAAATTACTAGCAAAGTATAAACTTTTTCTTTTTATAAAATCTGGATTAATTTCAATTGTTTTTGACATTTCTTCAATGCCTTTAATTGCCTCTACACATAATTGATAATGACGAACAGCTTTTTCTTTTCCATATGAATTAATAAACGAATTTAAAGATTTGTCATTTGTATACTGTAAGAGCCCAGTATTTGCACTAGTACTCCCCTGTACAATTTTTTTTCTTTTATCTAGTAAAATTACCTTAGCACCCGTTTGAATTAAAAAATATGCACATAAACTTCCTGATTCACCACTACCTACTATTACAAAATCACAATCTACGTCTTCATCAAGTGGTATTATATTTTCTAGCTCGGTATGTGAATTAGTGTAAGTCGTAGGCCAATACAAGACTCCGCTAATACTTTTCACATCTATACTCCTTTCAGGCAAATCATATTTAATGTAGTTTTTGTCAGTTGAATGAAAAAAATCCCACTTTTTTAAAAGTGAGATTTTTTTAACGTAATATATATAATTTTTAGTACGAAGGATTCCTAGAAATTTACTGAAATTATGATCTTTCAGCTAACCATTTACCAATTGTCGGATATGTCGTTTTTAATGAGACAGGTCCAAACATGATTGATACATGACCTGATGGGATCGATACATACTGCT
Organism: Gottfriedia acidiceleris; assembly: GCF_002128425.1. Classification (GTDB taxonomy): domain Bacteria; phylum Bacillota; class Bacilli; order Bacillales; family Bacillaceae_G; genus Gottfriedia; species Gottfriedia acidiceleris. The sequence continues at coordinate 85,449 of NZ_NESS01000009.1, read as the reverse complement.
TATCTACGCTTGAAATATGCTCATTTAATGCTTCAACTTGGCAAGGCATCGCAATATGGTCTTTCGTAGCAGAAATATTTAAAACATTAGCTTTAATGTTAGATACATCTACTTTTCTTCCTCTAATTTCTAAGTCGCCGCTTAATAATTTATTTTGTTGGTAAAACTCTCTAATCCATTGGCGATAAGATTCACCTGGGAATGGAATACCATCTGTAACCCATTTTTGCATTAACTGCCACGCTTTAATGAATTTTGTATTATCAGAACGATCTAATAATGTAACATAAGGTCCTACAAAATTCGTAATTGGTTTTAACATTTTGTTACCAAAATCGATCATTTCAGGAGGAATATTTCCTAATGTATCAACAGCTTTATCAAGTGCAAAGTATTTTTCATTTAAAAATGCTCCATATAATCCTGTATCTGAAAAATCGAATGGACTAGTTACAAAAATTAAGTTTTTAATTGGTGCATTTTCATAAAGTGATGCATAAATACTTGTTAAAGTACCACCCATACAATACCCTAACATTGATAATTCTTTTGCACCTGAAAAACGAAGAACCTTATTTACAGCTTTTGCAATATAATCGTGAATAATATCGTCAAATTTTAAATGACGATCTTCATGACCAAAAGTTCCCCAATCTAATAAGTAAACATCAAATCCTTCATTAACAAGATACTCAACAAAAGAGTTCCCCTTTGTTAAATCAAGAATATAAGGTTTATTAATCAGAGCATAGATCAGAAGGATCGGAGTCTTTTTTACCTTTTTTGTAGTTGGAATATAATGATACAATTTACTTTTATTTTTAGTCCAAATCACTTCTTTAGGAGATTGGCCTACTAAAGGCTCTCCCTCCTTTATTAGAATATCTGCAGTTTTCTTCAATCTTTTGTATGATTCTTTTAATCCGCTCGGAAGCGACTCCGTAGCTTCTTCTAACATTTGTGAATTAAACACACTTTTCCCCCCCTTTTGTTCTTAAAAAAGGTCATCTATAAATAAATCTTAAACGTAAAGTCCGCCATTTACATTTATCTGTTGGCCAGTAATGTACTCTCCACCTTCACATAAGTAAATAACAGCTTTAGCAATTTCATCAACTGTACCAAATCTTCTTTTTGGTATTCTAGATTTAATTTGCTCTTTTACATTTTCAGGAATTTCATTAACCATGTCAGTCTCAATAAATCCTGGACATACAGAATTTACTGTAACGTTTGTTTTTGCTAATTCAAGTGCTAATGATTTAGTAAATCCAATCATTCCAGCTTTTGCAGCAGAATAGTTTGTTTGGCCGAAACCGCCTGCCTGACCAATAACTGATGAAATATTAATGATACGTGCATTATCAGATTCTAATAGGTATGGTAAAGCAGAATTGCATGTGTTATATACACTGCTTAAATTTACATCAATAACTTCATGCCAATCTTCTGCACTTAGTTTTTTGAAACTGCGGTCTCTAGTAATACCAGCATTATTAACAATAATGTCTAGTCGGCCAAAATGCTCAACTGTACGATCTATTAATGCTTTCGCTTGATCTAATTCAGCAACATTAGCTTGCACCGCTAACGCCTCATAACCATTTTCAAAAAGTTCATCTACAACTGCTTTTGCATGTGCTTCACTATTATTATAATTAATTACAACTTTTGCGCCTTTTTCTGCTAAAGCGAATGCTATACCTTTTCCTATTCCTTTTGCTCCACCTGTTACGATCGCTACACGATTTACTAAATCCATTATCATTTCTCCTTTTTTAACTAATTATTGTTTTGTTGGTTGTTTAGTAGTTAATTGTTGTAAAAGTTGCTCTATGTTAGCCATTGAAGACTTTAATTCACTAACTTGTTGATGAATTGATTTGGTTTCAGCTTTCAATTTTGTAAGATCTCGTTTTACCGTCACAATGTCTAACTCTTTTTTCAAAGTTGCTACATCTAACTCAGGTTGGGAATCTAAATATAATTGATCCTCTAATGTATCTACTTTGGATTCTAAATTAATCACTAAGCTAGCTACATTTGCGATATCTTCTTTGGAAGCAATATTTGAAGCCTCTAAGAAGGTTTTTGATTGGTCATTCAATATCTTTTTACAGAATAGATTAAAATCTATTACAGAACCCATCCACTCGGAAAATTCTTCTTTCTGAACATATTCGTTCATCATTTTTCCAAAGTATTTTTCATTTACATCATACATTTGCTTCCACATTTTCAATGGATCTGAATAATTTTGCTCTGACATCTTAATCCCCCTCACTACTTTTAAGTATAGAAAACAAGCCAATGACAAAACAATCCAATATTTTCGCGATATTTCTACATCTACTGTCGAAATTTGTTTTTTAATATTCATTATATTTAAAATACATTGACAATAAATTTAACTAAGTGTAAATTACACCTAAGGGATGATGATTCCATTACTACGATATAGGGGGGAACATAACTTTATGACAAATGAAAAGGAAACAAGTAAAAAAAATAAACATGAAACTTCTGAATCGATCACATTGCCTAAAAACTTCTTAGTTCCCTTTCTACTTCTTAGCCTTAAGCAATGGAATATGCATGGCTATAAATTAATGCAAGTATTATTTGATTTAGGCTTTACTACTCTTGATTCAAGTAATGTTTATCGAATTCTAAGACAACTTGAAAAAGAAAGCTATATTAAATCTAGTTGGGAATATGGAATTGAAGGTCCAGCAAAGCGAATTTATTCAATTACAGATGCCGGAGAAGAATATTTAAAAACTTGTCATAATTCATTTACACAATATAATCAGATGCTCCAAACCTTTTTTTCGATTTACACGAATTCATTCTTTCCATTTAGCAACTCTGACGAAAGTTTTAAAGGTGATTGAAATTGCAGCAATGCATTCAATAATAAATTTTTTTGGAGGAAACACTAATGACTGAAAAAACAATCGAATTACAAACTGAACTTGCAGCTGAGAATTTTCAAAAAATGCTTCAATATTTGTTAGACAATCAAATTCAAATTCAACAATGGACAGAGTCTTTATTTCAAGAACAAGCAAAACAGTGGAAAACTTTAAACGAGCAAGTGCAAGTACAACAACAAGAGTCTTACGAACAGTTCCAAGAAATGATTAAGTTATTAAATGAAATTAAGCCAACTATTAATCAAGAGACTTATGAAAAAACTTGGAAAAAATTATTTGATCAGTTTTCTCCATTTCAATCTTTATGGACAAATATGAATCAAAACCCATATCAACCATTTTTTCAAGCTATGAGTACATTTTCAAATCAACAACAACAATTTTTCCAACAATTTTTTAAACAACCTTTAAATAACACACCTTACACTGCTTGGACGGACATGTATCAACAGTTCAAAAAAACTCAAGAAGATTGGTTTAAAAACTTACAAGAATTCTCATTCACAAAACTATAATCAATATTTAAACAATTTTCTTGATTAGCTAGGCATTTCATCAAGGAGAGGATGAAACAAAATGAATGTTTTCGAAAGTGCAAGAAATGTACAGGAAGTTCATTTTGACTCCATTTCAGTTGGTGACGAAGCTACTCTTGAAGTTAAAATTACTGCAGAGTTAATTGAACAATTTGCTGCAATTTCAACAGATGTAAATCCAATTCACTTATTAGATGATTTTGCTAAAGAAAGCATCTTTAAAGAAAGAATTGCACATGGCATGTTGATTTGCAGCTTTATTTCCTCAGTACTAGGTACTAAACTACCCGGCAAAAACACCATCTACTTATCTCAAGAAGTATTTTTCAAAGCACCAGTAAAAATTAATGACACAATTAAAGTGATCGTCAGTGTTGTACGTAAAAGAGAGGATAAAAAATTATTAACGCTTCAAACAAATGTATATAATCAAGAAAATGTACTTGTCGTTGAAGGCTCAGCGTTAGTTAAAAAGTTAACATAACCCTAATATGACTGTATTTACCAAGCATGATAAAACCCTAAATGTAAAAAATAGAATTGTAAGCTATTACTTACAGAAAGGGAGATAATAATCATGACTAGAACGAATAAATTATTAGTTCCAGGTGTAGAACAAGCACTTGATCAATTTAAATATGAAATCGCTAATGAATTCGGAGTAACTTTAGGATCCGATACAACTGCACGTTCAAATGGATCAGTTGGTGGCGAAATCACTAAACGTTTAATTGCTCAAGCTGAAAGTCATTTAAGAGGTCTTTGATTGAAGTAATACAAACTATATAAAATGGCTTAATATAGGGGAAGATTTGATTCTTCCCTTTTTATTTTTAATTTTTTTGGAAGAAAATAGCAATTTTTATCTTATCTAGTTGTATAGACAAGTTGAAGCTTTTAGGTTAATATTGAAAGCGTAATCATTATAATAATTTTCGGAGGGAAAATAATATGCTTAGTTTCTTACAACGAATTGGTAAAGCATTAATGCTTCCAATCGCTGTTCTTCCAGCTGCAGGACTTTTACTGCGCTTTGGACAACCAGATCTACTAGACATTCCGTTTATGGCGGCTGCTGGTAATGCAATTTTCTCTAATCTTCCATTAATCTTTGCAATCGGTGTAGCAATCGGTATTTCAAAGGATGGAAATGGAGCCGCTGGTCTTGCAGGTGCAATCGGTTACTTCGTATTAACCGCAGGAACAACTACTATAAATAAAGATATAAATATGGCTGCTCTTGGTGGTATTATTACAGGGGTTGTTGCTGGTCTACTTTACAACCGTTTCAGTGGTATTAAGTTACCTGAATGGTTAGGATTCTTTAGTGGTCGACGATTCGTTCCAATTATAACTTCAGCTACTATGCTTGTATTAGCAGGAATATTTGGTTATGTATGGCCAACAATTCAAGATGCAATTAACTCTGTTGGTAACTGGATTATTGATATTGGTCCAATTGGAGCTGCAGTATTCGGTTTCTTAAACCGTATTTTAATCCCATTAGGATTACATCACGTATTAAATACAATTTTCTGGTTCAACTTAGGTGACTTTACTGATGCTGCTGGTAAATTAGTTCACGGTGACTTAAACAGATTCTTCGCTGGTGACAAATCTGCTGGTGCATTCATGACTGGTTTCTTCCCAATTATGATGTTTGGTCTTCCTGCTGCTGCATTTGCTATGATCGCTGCTGCGAAACCAGAAAGACGTAAAACTGTTTCAGGTATGTTTATTGGTCTTGCTTTAACATCTTTCTTAACAGGTATTACTGAACCAATCGAATTTGCTTTCATGTTCATTGCTCCAGTACTATATACGTTCCATGCAATCTTAACTGGTTTATCAATGGGTATCGTAAATGCTTTAGGAATTAAAGATGGCTTTACATTCTCAGCTGGTTTCATGGACTATATTCTAAACTACAATATTGCAACTAAGCCTATTCTGTTAATTCTAATTGGTTTAATCTTTGGTGTAATTTACTTTGTAGTATTCTACTTTGCAATTAAGAAATTTAACATTAAAACACCAGGTCGTGAAGACGAAGAAATTGAAACTGATGAAGTTACGACTGAAATTGGTGATTCTTTATACCTACAAGCTTTAGGTGGAAAAGAAAACTTAACTAATATTGATAACTGTACAACTCGTTTACGCTTACAAGTAAAAGATGCTTCTAAAGTTAATGAAGCACTTCTTAAAAAAGCAGGTGCTCGTGGAGTTATTAAATTAGACGATAAAAACGTACAAGTAGTTGTAGGGACTAACGTAGAGTTTGTTGCTGAAGACTTGAAAAAACAAGTTAAATAATTGAAATTTAAAGCTTGTCCAGTTTGGGCAAGCTTTTTTCTTGCTTACTAACTCCAAAGGGGATTTATTAATCTAAATCAAAATAAACGAGTTAAGAAAGCAATCCTCCACATACAGCACGTTAATAATTTTCACCATCGCTTTAAAGGATTGATGGAAGCTTGCCAAAAATCCAACTATTTCACAGTAGAGGCACTTAGAACAAACTAATATTACCTCTGAAATTTTAAGTTTTACTTAAATATTGAATGACTTTTTCTTGCATTTAACTAATGTGTATTTTGGCAGTATGATTATTAATAATATAAAATTATTTTTCGAAATCAAATCGTAAAAAGCTTATTCTTATACACAATTTAGAATGTGCCATTATTCAACAAAAGGCACATTTAACTAAATAGTGAAAAAAGTTATTATATTTTCAAAATAAACACCTCACATTTTTATTTATTTTTTCCTAGGATATTTATTAAAGGCTTTTGAAGTACATCCACAATGGCAGCGATGATAGCTGTTGCTAAAATCCCTATTAGACCTAGTGCTCTCGGACCGGCTGAGTCATCACCTGTGAAATAAGAATGCACCCTTAAGTAAACTATTCCTAACAAAATGAAGAGAATGATTGTAAAAGCACATTTTTTTATAACCTTCAAGGATTTAAGGGATAACTCGTAAAAAGCGTTATTTTTATCGATATAGCTCAATAGTTTAAATGCTTGATACAAAGCAACAGAAAACGTAATGCATATTCCATACGCACATACTAACAATGGATATATCGAGTAATCTCCTGGACGCACTTTCGCATCTTTTATAGCTGCTTGAGGTAACCAATATATACACACAGCAAGTACCGCAATTCCAATAAGAACAGCAACGACTCTCAAGAAAAAAGTTGAACCTAGTTTAACACGCATTTAAAGCACCTCACTGATTTATGATAATATGATTTTAGTACACTTATTATCGTTTATCAATAAATTTATATTGTTTTTTATTATATTGTTATTGTTATTTAAATATTAATTTAATTATATGTGGGAATCATACTTCAGTTTTTGTAAGTGTTATTATAAAGTATCATAACAATAGGGGCATTTTGTTTAAAATCAAAAATTATAAAAAGTAGGAAATATGCGCGACTTTATTAATTTCTTCAATAAACATACTGCCACAAATTTAATTGAACCTAATGTTACATTAAATGAATATTTCTTTAATAAAATAAACAAAGATAATTAATTTACATAAAGTAGGTGGTAAGAATGGAAAGAACATACTTTATTACTGGATTTCCTGGGTTTATTTCGAAACATTTACTCCTCAAAATTCTTGATAATGAAATGTCATTTCAAAAAATATATTTACTCATTCTTCCTAATACTGAAAAACAATGCCGAGACTTTTTATTTACATTAGATCAAAAGTATCCAGATTACTCTCTGTCAAAAATAGAACTTTTAAGTGGTGATATCACAAAAAGAAACTTTGGACTCAATTTAAAAAACCTAAATGTGCTTATGAACAATATAACGGACTTATTTCATTTGGCGGCAATTTACGACCTTGCTGTTCCTAAAAAAATTGCATATGAAGTTAATGTGAAAGGAACCATTAACGTAAATGAATTTGCACTTAAACTGAAATCTTTAAATCGTTATACTTATTTTAGTACTAGTTATGTCTCAGGTTCTCGTGAAGGTATAATTTATGAAAACGAGTTAGAAATGGGACAAACCTTTAAAAATTTTTATGAAGAAACGAAGTATTATGCGGAAATAGAAGTTGAGAAACTAAAAAAACAACTTCCAATAACAATCATTAGACCTGGAATTGTAGTTGGTCATTCAGAAACTGGTGAAACAAGTAATTTCGATGGACCATATTTCATTTTAAATTTCTTCACAAAACTGCGCTATTTACCTATACCACAAATAGGTAAGGACCATGCTTATTGTAATTTCATTCCCGTCGACTATTTAATTAATGCTGTTTACTATTTGAGTCATACAGAAATCGGAGTCAGCAAAACTTATCAAATTACAGATCCTTCACCATACACAGTACAAGATGTTTATACAAACTTTCTTTCCTATTATTTAAACAAATCTACCGTAGGAATTATTCCAATAAAATTTATAAGCCCTCTTCTCTCAATACCATTCATTAGACGCTTACTTAAAGTTGAAAAAGAAGTTTTATCTTATTTTAATTGTAATTCTGAATACGATTGTACGAATACATTAACGGATTTACAAAACACAAATATTAAATGTCCAGACTTTATAGAAATACTCCCTGTGATTACAAATTATTATAAGAAGCATAAAACTGCATTAGAAAAGCATGTTTTAATAAAATAATGTCTCGTTTGTATATTTTGCTTCTATAATATGAAGAAAAATAATAATTAAACTGCACCCCAATGTTAGACACAACTAACATTTGGAGGTGCAGTTCAATTTAAGTGTACTTTTATTAATAACCTATTTAACCGTTTTTTCTTTTCTTCTATTATAGTGGCTTAAATTTCATTCTCCATTTTAAAAACAACATTTAATTCATCGCTATATAGATCTACGGTACAGGATAATCTTCTGCAATAAGCCCTCTTTATAAAGCCTATTCCGCTTTCTCTTCTAAATCCTAGCTATCCAGATTTGTTTAAATTGTTAATGTTTGCATTCATATAAAGCTTCCTAAAACGGATCTTGCCAATATATATCCGTATGTGATGGCCTAGTATCATCTATAAATAATTTCAAATTATTCACCCTCAATACGTTCTTTACAGAATGATTACAATCGTAACTGAATAACAACAAAACTGGATTTTTCTTCCTGTAATATAACGTGAAAATATGACGTTTTCTTAACTTCAAAATTTTTTTATGGAAATTTTAAGCAAAAATTTACGATACTGGTTTAATATTATTCTAGTAATATAGTTGTAATAACAACGATTTATTTTGTTTCTGTATTAAAACAGTACTACCAAAAAAATCCTCAAATTAAGCTCACCATTATTTCCCATAATTATGTCATGCGTTTTCATGCTAAAGTATTACTTGTACAGCGAGACAATAACCAAACAAATGGAGGAATAAGACATGAAAAAAGTAATCTCATTATCAACATTGGCTGCTACTCTACTAGTGGGTGCTCCTGTAACTGCAGTACACGCGGATACAATTAATAAGGATACAAAATCATATACTCAAAAAGCTGATTTAAATAATATTTTATTTAGCTACTTTAATCTACCAAGCTTAAACACTACTAATGGTAAAGTAGATTTATCAAAATTTGGTATTGATATGACTAAGCTTCAAGATGCAATTAAACAACAAATAGAAGCTCAATTAAAACAAGGTAATGGTTCAAATACAACTACAAAACCAACAGTACCAACAACACCGGCTAAACCTGAAACACCATCTACTAAACCAACAGTACCAACAACGCCGGCTAAACCTGAAACACCATCAACAAAACCGACGGTACCAACTACACCGTCTAAACCATCAACAGAAACACCGTCAAATTCAGCATCATTATCAGCTTATGAATCAAAAGTAGTTGAATTAACTAATGCTGAACGTACAAAAGCTGGTTTAAAACCGTTTACTGTTAATGCAACATTATCTAAAACAGCACGTTTAAAATCACAAGATATGACTGACAAAAATTACTTTGACCACAATTCACCGACTTACGGATCGCCATTTGATATGATGAAACAATTCGGAATCACTTATAGCTATGCAGCAGAAAACATTGCTAAAGGTCAAAAAACACCTGAAGAAGTAGTTACTGCTTGGATGAACAGTGCTGGTCACCGTGCTAATATCTTAAATCCTAACTTAAACCAAATTGGTGTTGGTTATGATTCAAGATCAAATGCTTGGACTCAACAATTTATCGGTAAATAATAACTAATATTTGTATAAAGCTGTATTTAAAGTAGTCCGTTTTGCGGACTACTTTTTTATTATGTGAAATTAATTTAGATGTATTCAAACAATAATTAACTTATCCTCGTACTAATCTTCTTAGCAAACTTTCCATTAAAGAAGGATCAATGACTTCAACTGCAGAGTTATTTTTTCGAACACCAGAACCAAAATGAATTTCTTCTACATTCGTATAATCAATGAAATCTGATACATTTTCAATGGATAGTCCGCTTCCTGCTAAAATTTTTATATTCGATTTATTTACAAATTCAATCATTTTTTTTATCGTTTCTTTTCCATCAATCGCACTAGCAACACCACCAGAAGTTAATACATGCGTAATTTCAGGATATTGTTTTAATGTATCAATAGCTGATAGAAGATCATTCGATTCATCTATCGCCCTATGAAATGTAAAATTCATCTCATTAACACGAGCTGTTACTTTTTTTAATAAATCTTCATCTATTGTATTTTCTTCAGTCAAAGCACCAAAAACGATACCAGCTGCTCCAAGCTCATTACATACTTCAATATCGTTTAAAATTACTTCTTGATCATACTGATCATATATAAAAGAACGACTATGGGGGCGAATCATTACATGTACTGGAATTGAGACACTTTGTACAACATGTTTAATTGTCGCGTAACTTGGTGTCAATCCTCCCTCTTTTATCCCAGTAACTAACTCAATTCGATTTGCCCCAAACCTTTCTGCATCAATTGCATCTTTTACATTTGTGGCAATTACTTCTAATAACATTTCTTTCATCTCACTTTTCGTTAAGTATTTGTTTTATGTCCGACGGGAATGGGATATGAACTGATACAATTTCTTTCGTGAAAGGATGCGTAAATTGTACATTACTAGCGTGTAATCCTTGACGATTCAATAATTTTTGTTTCCCACCATATAGTAGATCTCCAATTAACGGGTGACCTAAAAAACTCAAATGAACTCTGATTTGATGTGTTCGACCAGTTTCTAACTGACATTCTACTATCGTTACATTCAACTTTGATATATACTTTATTTTTTTATAATGTGTAATAGCATTATCGCCTTTTGGTGAAACTCTTCTTCTAGTAGGATGATGTCGATCTCTTCCAATCGCTTCATCTATTGTACCTTTTTGTGATTTTACATTCCCTTCTACAATAGCTGTATATGTACGTTTTATTTTACGTTGACTTAACATCGAATCTAGAATTGCACTACTTAATGCGTGTTTAGCAAATACTACTCCACCGGTAGTGTCTTTATCGAGGCGGTGTATGTGGCGTACTTTTGTTTTTAATCCATTTTCTTGGTAATGAAATGCTACGCCATTTGCTAATGTATTTAACTGTCCTTGTTCATTCGGATGTGTGTCGACCCCAAACGGTTTATTAGCAATTAATAAATGTTCATCTTCGTAGCAAATCTCAATAGATTGTTCTTGTGGAATTACACCATATTCCTCCTCTATGAACAAAAGCATTTCAACTTGGTCACCACTTAAAAGGATCGTATTCCAAGGTTTAATTTCTCCGTTTATCATACAACCTTTTGCCATCCTTAATTCATGTAGTAACTTCTTTGGAAACTGCCATGCATTTTTTAAATATGATTCTATTGTTTGATTTTTATGCTCTTCACCTATTTTTACCTTGAACCAAGGATTTAGTTTCTTTAATTCCATTTATTATCACCACTTTCAATATGACTATTATATCAAAATAAAATTAGTCAAAAAAGAAGCACCCGTTTAGGTGCTTCTTTTTCACGCTGTTGAAAAAGACCTTTGTCAATTAAGATGGAATTTTATCACTGATAAATAAGTTGTGTGTTCTTGATTTCCACTACAGTGTGCTCGCTTTCCATGGGGCGAGGTTCTTTAGCCTTCCCGCTAATCCCATAGGAGCCTGGCACCCTTTCGTTCCAATCAACTTCTTAATAAAAAAGAATAATCTAAATGAATTTCGCTTTATTAATCTAATTGTAATTGATAGATAACCAACGTCTTACAAATCTTTATAAATATTTAGCCTAAAAAAAATATTTGTGATAATAATAACGTTAATTATGTTGCATTTTTGCAAGTTAGTTAAAAAATATATTAAATCAATTGTCTTTCAATAAGAGACGATTAAAAGATCATATTTAAAAAAATTGCAAATTGCATCGAATATCATTAAATGTTCGTATTTTTTATATTGATACAATATATTTCAACACTCTGAAAAACAATCTTATCAATTCAGTTTGAGATCAGATCAATTAAGATCGAACATTAAACTTATTAATTATTATTTGAACTTGTTTTCTAAATATTAGCACCTCATATTTTTAACTTCTGTAGAAGAAATTGTTGGGGTAATAAATTGCTAAAAACATTTACGTTAAAACCATTAATAGATATCATAAATGATAATGTGTATTAATTAACATCCTTTGAAAGCATTCATATAAACTTCTTCTAATTCTTTTACTAGTGGTAGTTTTGGATTGGCAGTAGTACATTGATCTTCAAAAGCACGATCAGCTAAATATGAAACTTTTTCTTTAAATTCTTTTTCATTAACTCCCTGTGCTTCGATGCTCATATTAATATTTAATTCCTTAGATAACTTAATAACTTCTGCAATTAAACATTCAACACCCTCCTCAGTTGTTGAGGCTGGTAGACCAAGGAAACGAGCAATTTCAGCATAACGTTCATCTGCAATGAAATGCTTATATTTAGGGAATGCTGTAAATTTAGTTGGTTTTTTAGCATTATATTTTATTACATGTGGCATTAAAATTGCATTTGCTCTGCCATGAGGGATATGGAATTCCGCTCCAATTTTATGAGCTAAGCTGTGGTTAATACCTAAGAACGCATTTGCAAATGCCATACCTGCTATTGCTGATGCATTATGCATTTTTTCCCGGGCTACTATATCATTTCCATCTTTGTATGCTTTAGGCAAATAGTTAAATACTAATTTGATCGCTTGTAGTGCTAATCCATCTGTATAATCATTTGCCAATACACTTACATAAGCCTCAATTGCATGTGTCAATACATCCATACCTGTATCTGCTGTAATGCTTTTTGGAACAGTTGATACGAACTGTGGATCAATAATTGCAACATCTGGTGTTAATTCATAATCAGCTAAAGGATATTTAATATTATTTGCTTTATCAGTTATTACTGCAAATGGTGTAACCTCTGAACCAGTACCTGAAGTAGTAGGTATTGCTACAAACTGAGCTTTACGACCTAATTTAGGATATTTATAAGCTCTTTTTCGAATATCTAAGAATTTTTGTTTAGGCCCGTCCAAAGTAGTTTCTGGGTATTCAAAAAACATCCACATACCCTTAGCTGCGTCCATAGCAGATCCACCGCCGAAAGCAATAATTGTATCCGGTTCAAATGATTTCATTCGATCTGCACCATTCATCACAGTAACATCTGAAGGATCTGGTTCAACGTCTGCAAAGATTTCAATCTTAATATTTTCTTGTCTTTTCTCTAAATAATATTTAATCACGTCTACGTAACCTAATTTAACCATTGCTTCGTCTGTAACAATAAATGCCTTTTTAATATTTGGCATTTTTTCTAAATACTGAGTTGAATATTTTTCAAAATAAATTTTTGGTGGTAGTTTGACCCATTGCATATTCACATTTCTTCTTCCCAATTTTTTAATATTTAATAAGTGAACAGTTGTTAAATTAGTCGATACAGAGTTTTTTCCGTACGATCCACAGCCTAAAGTTAGAGAAGGAATAAATGCGTTATAGATATCCCCAATTCCACCGTGAGCTGAAGGAGCATTTACAATAATACGACATGCTTTCATTCTTAGTCCGAATTCTTTTTGAATTTCTTCATTATTACTATGAATAACTGCCGAATGACCTAATCCTCCAAGCTCTAACATTTCTTCACAACGCTTAAATCCTTCTTCTTTTCCATTTACTTTTATTACAGCTAAAACCGGACTTAGTTTTTCTCTTGTTAAAGGTTCATTAACACCCACACTTTCACATTCAACGATAAGAATTTTTGTATCTTTTGGTACAGTTACTCCAGCTAACGTTGCTATTTCAAATGCAGATTTACCAACAATGTCACTATTTACAGCACATGTAGCTTCATTTATGACAAGCTTTTCTAATTTCTTTTTATCTTCTTTTTTAGCAAAATAACAATTATTTGCTCTTAATTCTGCTTTCACTTCATCATATACTTCTTCATCTACAATAACTGCTTGTTCAGATGCACAAATCATTCCATTATCAAATGTTTTTGAAAGAATAAGATCATTCACTGCACATTTTATATCAGCAAATTTCTCGATATAACATGGTACATTACCAGGTCCAACCCCTAAAGCTGGTTTTCCTGTACTATAAGCCGATTTAACCATTCCAGCACCACCTGTTGCCAAAACAAGTGCTACTCCTTCATGATTCATTAAACACTTTGTTGCTTCTATAGATGGGACTTCAATCCATTGTACACAGTTTTCAGGTGCTCCAGCTTTTATTGCCGCATCACGAACGATTCTTGCAGCTTCTCTGCTACATTTTTGCGCTGAAGGATGAAAAGCAAAAATAATTGGGTTTCTTGTTTTAATTGCAATTATTGCTTTGAATAATGTTGTTGACGTCGGATTAGTTGTAGGAGTTACACCTGCAATTATACCAACTGGTTCAGCAATTTCTGTTATTCCTGTTTGCTGATCTTCATTTATGATCCCAACCGTTTTATTGTCTTTTATTGAGTTCCAAATATATTCTGTAGCAAATATATTTTTAATAATTTTATCCTCATAAATTCCACGCCCTGTCTCCTCAACTGCCATTTTTGCAAGTGGCATATGCTGCTCTAAACCTGCTAGAACCATCGAATGTACAATTTCATTAATCTGAACTTGATTAAAGTATTCAAATTCCTTTAATGCTTTTTGTCCTTTTACGACTAATTCATTTACCATTTCAGAAGCGCTACAAATTTCATTAATAATTTTTTCTTGAACAGCCATTTGGCTCTCCTCCTCTGATGTTGAACATTAATAATCAAATTAAGAATCATTAAGTCCCAATTATCATTTTATAATGTGAAATATTTCACATTATAATTTACAAATATAATATATATTGTTTTTATTTAAAATGCTATGTCTATTTTGTGAAATATTTCACATAATTCCTATCGTTAATTTCAACAAAACTCTGTTTCCTAACCACTTAATACAACCCTATTTCTAATATTTTGTAGATTTTTGTTAATTCTTTTCTTTTTTCAAATATTTTCGCATATGATAAAATTAAGAATAAGTTCTCAAAGAACTTATTTTTCACCTGTTAGATTTTTCTAACAAAACTGGAAAAAAGGACGTGTAACCATGATTGCTCGAAGGAGCATTTGGCAACGTAAAGACTTATCCTACACTTAGCGGTTTTTATTTAGAGAACCAAAAGAACTCTAAAATAAAACTGAAGGTAGGCGAAACTATGGTTGACAGGCGATTATGTTATTTCTTCAATGATATATAGCTTTGTAGTTAGAAAGATGAAAAACTAACTACGAGCTTTATATGTACGTAGTTAGTTTATAACTTTACTTTTTAACTACTAACTACGAAAAGAGGAAATAACAATGAGTAACAATCGTTTGGGTGAGACCTTAATGATTTTAATTGGTTCATTTATTTTAGCCACTACACTGTATCATTTTCATTATCAAAATAATCTAGCTGAAGGTGGATTTATTGGTATTGCTTTATTAGTAAAAAACGCATTAAATATATCACCTTCAATCACAACTTTGCTACTCGATATTCCGATTATCTTGATCGCTGGATTGTATTTAGGTAAAAAATTATTAATCAATACTACCATCGGAGCCATCTCATTTTCTGCTTTTTATTCTATAATTGAAAAAACATCTAATATTACATTTAACTTTGGAAATCATCTATGGATACCCGCTATTTTAGGTGGAATTTTCGCTGGACTTGGTTTAGGGTTAATTCTAAGAAGTGGCGGTGCAACCGGTGGAGATGATTTAATAACAATTATAATGAGCAATAAATCAAAAATATCAATTGGTAAAGTATATTTTATTTTTGACGCTGTAATTCTTCTTTGTTCACTATCTTATCTATCATGGAACGAAGTAGGATATACAATCCTTTCAGTTGCAATCTGTGCGAAAGTAACTGAACTAGTCTATGAAAGTAAATTTCAAAAAAAATCTGTTACAATTAAAACGAATGAAAAAAGATTACATGCTTAATGCATGTAATCTTTTTTTGACTCAGAAAAATCAGTGAGCTCATTTAGAACATTTTCGGCAGCTAAATCATATAGACAATCTTTAAATAGTATTGCCAGTCTTCGATAATCATTATATTTATCTAATAGCTCGTCCACAGATGAAGCTTCATCGATGTTTGTTTTCTTTACTTCTTCTTGTTTTTTAGCAAACTTAATTGTAAATGTACCTAGTTTTTCAAACATTGAACCATAGAACTCATCAAAGTTCGAAACGCTTACTAATTCTTCTTCTTCAGCGTCAACTTGTAGACCATCAAATTCTCGTAAGAGTTCGTAAATAATGCTACTGTACTCATCATTTAAATAAATACTTTTTTCGATCCTGTACCCGATCACTCGATAGAAATGACCATCGTTCTTCACAAATTGAACAGTATCATTTATTTTAAACTTAAAATACTTAAACATTGTACTTCACCCCTACCAATGTCTTTTATCATACTATTTACAAAACACTATAGATACTATACAGCCAAAACTTGACAAATTTAAAAATCTTGCCTAAATTCCATTCATTCTTGAAAATGATGTAGAAAATGGGTAACCTATACGTACAATACCTATTTTATTTACATCTTAAAATCATAATTTAGGAGGTGTATTTTGAGTTGTTAACCGAAAACGACAAATTTCTTCTAGATGATTTAACAAGTTTAATGATTCGAGTACGAAAAAACTGGCAAAAAACTGATGAGGAAGTAAAAAACTCTTTAACCCCACCAAAATATTTACTTCTGTATTTAATAAATAAAAATCAAAAAATTACAGCTTCAGAACTTGGAAGACAAATGGGATTATCTTCAGGTTCTATTACAACCGCTGTCAATAAATTGGTTAATAATCATTTAATTACTCGAAAAAGGGATAGCCGTGATCGTAGAGTTACATGGCTTGAATTATCAGATGAAGGAAAACGTCTAATTGAAGAAATCTTCAATTTCCGTCAGGAACTATGGCTATCATTATTTGAAAACTTATCACATAATGAGAGAGACCAATTTCGATTTTTATTAAACAAATTAATCTCAAATTAAAAAGGTTATCTCGCAGGAGATAACCTTTTTCATGCTGTTGAAAAAGAACTCTGTCAATTAAGTTGGAATTTTATCACTGATAAATAAGTTGTGTGATCTTGATTTCCACTACAGTGTGCTCGCTTTCCATGGGGCGAGATTCTTTAGCCTCCTCGGCGTTCGCCTGTGGGGTCTTTAGCCTTCCCGCTAATCACATAGGAGCCTGGCACCATTTCGTTCCAATCAACTTCTAGATAAAAAAGAATAATCTAATAGTAAGTGATAGATAATCAACACCTTACAAATCATTATAAATATTGAGCCTCAAAGATATTTGTCATAATAATAACGTTAATTTATGTTGAATTTATGCAAGTTAGTTAAAGAAATATATTAAATCAATTGTCTTTCAATAAGAGACGATTAAAAGATTTTATTTACAAAATATTGCAAATTTCATTGAATATCATTAAATGTTCGTATTTAATTTATTACTTTCCAGTTTTCAATTCTGTCCAATACTTATCATATAATTCTGTTTGGTCCCCAACGTCCTTAATCCAGTTGGTTGCATCAGTTTGTTCCTTTGTTACGTTAATAAACGGATTTTGTTTATAGTCCGCAGAATGATATGATCCTGATTTACTATTTGGATCAGCATAGCCAATTGCCTCATAATTTTGTGCACTAACTTTTGGATCATATAAATAATTTATAAACTTTTCAGCTAGATCTTTTTGTTTAGCATCTTTTGGTATTGCCAAAGTATCTGCCCATCTTGATGATCCTTCTTTTGGTACAACCCATTTAATATCTTTAAGCTCTTTTTGAATATAAGCAGCATCTCCAGACCATACTTGACCAATCCAAGCATCCTCAGTTATAAACTTTTGTTTTACCGTATCTGTGTCGAATGCTAATAAGTTAGGTGTTAATGTTTTTAAATTGTTATATGCTTTTAGCAATTCGTCTTCATTTGTGGAACTATTTGAGTAGCCATTTTTAATTAATCCCATTCCAAATACTTCTCTATTGTCGTCAAGTAAAGTAACATGTCCTTTGTATTTTGGGTTCCATAAATCATCCCAGCTATCTATATCTTCTTTTACATATTTTGGATTATAGGCAATCCCCGTTAATCCTCCAGTGTAAACAACTGAATAGTCACCTTTTGGATCAAACTCTTGATTTGTATATTCCGGTGAAATATTATTTAAATTTGACATCTTACTTTTATCTAATTTAGCCAACATATCTTGATGAATCATTAGTTTAACCATATAATCTGAAGGTTGGATTACATCATAATTCGAACCACCGGCTTTTAGTTTTGCGTACAACTCTTCATTACTTGCAAAAACCTGATAATTAATTTTAACATCATATTTCTTTTCAAATGATTCTAAAACTTTCTCGTCAAAATTATCTGCCCAGCTATAAATATTTAATTCTTTTTTTCCAACTGAACAGGCAGATAATAGCAAACTTACTAAGCCTAAAGAAACCATTATTGTAGCAGTTTTTTTAAATATACTCATAATGCCTACTGACTACCTCCTTAAATTTTGGCTGTACTTAAGATTTATTATCTAAAACCAGTATGCCTTGATTGATTTCTAGAAGATTTTGTTTTGTTGAACTTGCCCTAAAAATGGGTCTCTAGAAAGCACTTTAACTTTAAACGATATAGGATTTTTTCTCCGATTTTTCATTACTGTTAATACCTTTTGTGCGATAAACCTCAGAAATGACCATTAAAAGAATAATTGTAACAATTAAAATCGTTGAAATTGCATTTATTTCAGGAGTTACACCTTTTTTAACCATACCATAAATATAAATTGGCAATGTAGTGGAACTCGGTCCTGAAACAAAAAAGCTTATTACAAAATCGTCAATACTTAATGTAAAACATAAAAGTGCTGAAGCAATAATTCCAGGCATTAGCGCTGGTAAAGTTACAAATCTAAATGTTTGCCAAGGTGTAGCACCTAGATCACTTGCAGCATCTTCTAAATCAGAAGACATTCCTGAAAGTCTAGCTGCTAAAAGAATAATTACGTATGAAATACAAAAAGTGACATGGGCAATAATAATTGTGATACTACCTAATTCAATATGAAAATTAGTAAATAGTATTAGTAATGAAAGTCCCATTAATATATCTGGAACGACAATTGGTAAGTAAACTAGCCCACTAATAAAATTTGAAAATTTATATTTATGCTTATGTAAGGCAAGTGCACAAATAGTACCAAGAATTGTTGATAGGATTGTCGTTACAATCGCAATAAATAAACTATTCATAAAGGCATCAACAACTTGTGGGTTTTGAAATAAATTTAAGTACCAGTCAAACGTAAATCCAGTCCACTGTGCATTAATCTTTGATTTATTAAAAGAGAATAGAATTAAAATCAAGATTGGTAAATATAAACAAATTAAAATAATTGTTGAAAATCCAATAAGTATAGGTTTTTTCATTTATTTTTCACCTCTACTTCTACTTTTACCAACACCAATATTTTTTGTCGCTAAATAGTATAGCCCTATTAAACCGATTGAAGTAATGACTAAGAATATTGAAAGTGCGGATCCAAATGGCCAGTTCCTTGCTGCTAAGAATTGATTTTGAATGACATTTCCGATTAAAGCAACTTTTGATCCACCCATTACATCCGAAACGACAAACATACCAAATGATGCAACAAAAACTAAAATACTACCTGCAAAAATCCCCTTCATGGTCAATGGAAGAGTTACATATATAAAGGTTTGAAATGGAGTAGCTCCTAAATCATTAGCAGCGTCCAATTTTCGGTTATCCAATTGTTCAATGGCAACAAAAATCGGTAACACCATAAATGGTAATAATGTATATACCATTCCCATTATGACTGATGGTGTATTATAAAGTAGCTGCAAAGGTTCTTTTATAATCCCTAGTTGGATTAATAATGTGTTAATAATCCCTTTTGAACGAAGGATCACAATTAATGCATATGACCTAACTAAGAAATTAATCCAGAAAGGAATTGTGATTAATAATAGTAAAATCCTTTGCCATTTTTCATTTACAACTGTGGCTGTATATGCATAAGGATATCCAATCAAAAGTGTTATTATTGTAGTTACTAAAGCAATCCAGAAAGTTGTCCATAAAACTTTTAAATAAAGTGGGTCAAAAACTTTTACAATATTTTCTAGTGTAAATGTTTTTTCAATTTCTCCATACATACCATTTTTCATAAATGCAAATCCAAAAATTAATAATAAAGGTACTAGAAAAAAAACGAATAGCCAGATAATCGTAGGTGCAATTATGTACTTTTCATTTCTCAATACATAATCACCTCATCTTCCGACTTCCAACTAATCTCAACTTTATCATTTCTATAAAAACTTGTTTGGTCTGGCATTTGATAGACAATGATTGTTTGTTCATGTTTATGTAAATCTATAAAGATTTTATTTAGCGTACCAACAAATTCTACATCTCTTACAATGCCTGAGTAAATATTAGCTTCATTTGTAGAATGAGAAACTTTAATATTTTCTGGCCTTACTGCAATTTCTTTCACACCTTTATCAAAGAAATTATTTTCACCAATAAATGTAGCAACAAATTTGCTTGCTGGATTTTGATAAATTTCTTTTGGTGTTCCGATTTGTTCGATTTTCCCATTATTCATAACAACAATTCGATCACTCATACTCATCGCTTCTTCTTGATCATGTGTCACATAGATAAAAGTAATTCCTAATTCACGTTGAAGATTTTTTAGTTCTCTTTGTAGATCTTTACGAAGCTTAAAATCAAGTGCTCCTAATGGTTCATCTAATAATAAAACTTTTGGATTGTTCACTATTGCACGAGCAATTGCAACCCTTTGCTGTTGACCACCAGATAACTGACTAGGTTTACGGTTTCTAAATTCAGTTAATTGGGTTAATCTCATCGCTTCGTCGGCACGGACCTTTTGCTCTTCTAACGAAATACCCTTCATTTTCAAACCAAATTGAATATTTCTTTCAACATTCATATGAGGAAATAATGCATAGTGTTGGAACACTAAGTTCATATCCCTTTTATATGGAGGTAAACTATTGATTGCTTCTCCATTTAGTTTAATCACACCTGATGATGGTTCTTCAAAACCAGCAATCATTCTTAAAAGTGTCGTTTTTCCACAGCCACTTGGTCCTAAGATTGTTAAAAATTCTCCAGAATAAATTTCTAATGAAAGTGGAGCGATTACATTATTTTCACTAAAATTTTTCTCGACTTGTTCAATTTCAATTATATTTTTCATTTTCCCGTCCCATCTATATTAATATTTTATTATTATGTAAAAATGAATAATTTATTTTCAACATATAAAAAGCCCCTTTTGTCAAGGAGCTAATAAACTGGTTACAATTAACCTTTATTTTAACAATTTACGAATAAACCGTAAAGCGTTTTTTGTTGTATGATATCTAATTTTCAAGTCAATTTTAGTAGTTTGTAAAAGTACACTTTTATCATGTGTAAAAGCAGCAAAACTGTACTCCCCATGATAATTTCCTGAACCACTTTCCCCTACCCCTCCAAAAGGTAAATTAGGATTCGCCATATGATAGAGGGTATCGTTTACACATCCACCACCAAATGGAACTCTCTCAATTACTTTATTAGCAACCTTTTTACTTTCTGTAAAGACATATAGTGCTAATGGCTTAGGGTGTTGATTAATTTCATGAATTACTTCATCTAAATTTTCATATGTAAGAATCGGTAAAACAGGACCGAATATTTCTTCAGACATAATTGGGGAATCCCAAGATAAATCAGCAATTAGGGTCGGTTCAATTTTATGAGTTAATTGATCATATTCCCCTCCATGTAGGATTTGACCATTTTTCATAAAGTCAACCAATCGATTAAAATGGCGAACGCTGATGATCTTTGTATAATCATTATTTAACAAAGGCTTATCACTATAAAACTGAATAATTTCATTCTTTAATGCCTCAATAAAATCCTTTTTTACTAATTTGTGTACATAAATATAATCTGGAGCAATACAAGTTTGTCCAGCATTCGTAAATTTTCCCCAAACAATTCTTTTTGCAGCTAGTTTGATATTCGAATCGTTATGTACAATTGTTGGACTCTTCCCACCTAATTCAAGTATTAATGGCGTTAAATTTTTACTTGCCGCTTCCATCACAATTTTTCCAACTTGAACACTGCCAGTAAAAAAGATGAAATCAAACTTTTGTTGTAATAATATCGTGCTTTCTTCAATTCCACCTTCAACTACTGCGATATATTCTTTATCAAAATTTTCATTAATTATTTTATTAATAATAGTTGATGTATTAGGCGTTAATTCTGATGGTTTAATGATTGCTGTATTTCCCCCAATTATTGCACCAATTAACGGAGCCATCGTTAATTGAAAAGGATAATTCCAAGGTGAGATAATTAATGTTACTCCATACGGTTCTCTATAAATATATCCTTTTGTACCAATATGTGTAATCGGTGTTTTAACTTTTTTAGGTTTCATCCATTTTTTAATATTTTTAATTGCTTCTGATATTTCTTTTAAAGTAAATCCTATTTCAGTCATATAAGCTTCAAAATCAGACTTATTTAAATCCTTTTTTAAGGCTATTTTTATTTCTTCCTCTTTCTCTACTATTGATTTATATAATTTTTTTAATTGTTCAATTCGAAAATTTGAAGTTTTAGTTGAACCAGTCTGAAAAAATGCTTTTTGCCTTGTTACTAATTGTGTAATTTCAGATGCCTTATATATGCTTTCCAACATCATCACATCCTTTTATAGTCGAATAGTTTAAACGTATAATCTAATGCTAAATTAATAACTCACATAAAGTCAATAATTCTGTGAATACTATTATTTATATTTAACTAGTGTAGGAAACGAAATATTAACTTTGTTAAGGGATTGTAAAGATATTGTAAATTTGTAAATTAATTAAACGTTTTTAATTGATTAATTTCAAAAACCAATTATTATTATTAACGTGGCCTTTACTTTTTTCGACATTTTTACATAGTTTCTGACATTTAAAATTAACTGACAAAAGTGAAGGTGATAATAAATTATATGTTTTAGTTGGAGGAATCATAATGTTTTTTGGACAAAAAAAGGATGTATTCTTTGAAAAGCTTTTAAGTATAGCTGAAAACTTGCACGTTTCATCAAAGTATTACGTTGATTTTAAAATAAAAAATGCAAGCGACTTAAAGAAGTTTCAAGAAGAAATGAAAGAATATGAAACAAAAGGTGATAAGTTTATTCACTCTTTAATCGTTGAATTAAACAAAACTTTTATTACTCCAATTGAGCGAGAAGATATTTTACAACTTGCAATGAAAATGGATGATGTTTTAGATGGGTTTGAACATTGTTCAGCACGATTTGAAATGTATTCAATCACATCTGCTGATGACTATATGGTTAAATTCGTTGATATTCTTCAAAAAGCTGTTGAAGAAATTTTACTTGCTGTTAAATTACTTTCAAATAAAAAATTATTAGAGATCCGAGTTCATGCAATAAAAATTAAAGATTACGAATCTCAATGTGATGAATTATTACGTACTTCTATTAAGCAATTATTCATGAATGAAAAAGATCCTATCAAAATTATTCAATATAAAGAAATCTACGAAGGTTTAGAATCTGTAGCTGATAGTGCACAGGATGTAGCAAACACTCTTGAGCAAATTATCATGCGAAATGCGTAAGGAGTTATAAAATGGAGCATTTATTTTTACTTACGATATTAATCGTGATTTTTGCATTTTTGTTTGATTTTATTAATGGATTTCATGATACTGCTAATGCAATTGCAACGTCCGTTTCAACAAAAGCACTGAAACCACGTACAGCAATTTTAATAGCAGCTCTAATGAATTTCATTGGTGCGATTACATTTACAGGAGTTGCAAAAACGATTACAACTGGTATTGTTGATCCGGTTACAATAGAAGGTTCAAGTGGATTAGTTGTTGTTATAGCTGCTTTACTAGGCGGTATATTTTGGAACTTATTAACTTGGTATTTTGGAATTCCAAGTAGTTCATCTCATGCAATCATTGGTGCCATAGCTGGTGCGGCTGTCTCTGCAAAAGGATTTGGCGTATTAGAGGCTGACGGTTTTATTAAAATTATCGAAGCTTTATTAATTTCTCCAGTCATTGCAATTACACTTGGTTTTATCGTTATGACAATTTTAGCAACTATTTTCAGACGTTCAAACCTTTCTAAAACTAATAAAGGATTTAGATTTGTTCAAATTTTAACTGCTTCTTTACAGTCATTTACTCACGGTACAAATGATGCACAAAAAGCAATGGGAATTATCATGATCGCTTTAATTGCAGCTAAAATTGAACCATCAGGTGCAGATGTTCCACTATGGGTACGTATCGGTTGTGCTATGGCAATGGCTATTGGTACATCAGTTGGTGGATGGAAAATTATTAAAACTGTTGGTGGAAAGATTATGAAAATTCGCCCGATTAATGGTGCAGCAGCTGACTTATCATCAGCAGCTATTATTTTCACATTTACTGCATTACATTTACCAGTAAGTACTACTCACGTAATTTCATCTTCTATCATGGGTGTTGGTTCTGCTCAACGTGTTAAAGATGTAAACTGGGGTACTGCTCAACGTATGGTAATTACTTGGATTATTACAATCCCAATTTCAGCAACAGTGGCTGCAATTTTCTATCAAATTCTAAAACTAATCTTACTTTAATAATATACAAAAAGGCGAAACGTAAAAAATACGATTCGCCTTTTTATATTACATATATTCTCTTTTCCTTTTTGGTTTTGTAATAAAAAATATGACAACCAATAGTAAAATTACCGATCCTGCAATGATAAATGTATTCATAGAAAGGATTGTAGGTCGGTCATACGATTTAGCAGCTAATAACTCAGTACTTAAAAGCTTATCGTTATTGGCCCATACTTCAACTGTACCAAGCTTTTGATTTTTAGAAATTCCATTTTCCTTGTATGTGTTATCAATCACAGATAATGGTTTTAATTTAATATCGTAGTTTGTATTCGTGCCTAGCGCAGTCAAAAAAGATAAATCGTTCGGTATTTTTGTTTGAATTAAATCATCTCTTATTTTTAATTCTCTTTGCCAATCATTTTGTTTTATAAGCGTTTTTTTATGGATTCTTGAAAATGCATAGGAATCTAATAATTTAATGTCCTGTAGATATTGCGGCTTTGATGAGCGCAATAAAATATTAATAATCATTTGGCCGTCTTTTTTATCTATTTCAATTAGAGTATTCCTAGCAGAATCAGTATATCCAGTTTTCCCAGCAAAAAAGTAAGGATTTTTAAACATTTTTCCACGATTAAAAATGTATACATTCTTTTGCTTAGATGTATTAATATGAGCATCTTTTGTACCCATTGCTTTAATGATTAATGGGTATTTTAAAGCTTCCTTTGTTATTAAAGCTAAATCATGTGCAGTTGTGTAATGATTTACATTATGGAGACCATTTGGATTCATGAAATTTGTGTGATTTGCGCCAATCTTTTTAGCTTTTTCATTCATCATTTTTACAAAGTTGTCCATATTTCCGCCGACTCGTTCACCAATAGCATATGCTAAATCATTGGCACTTAATATCATCATTGTTTTTAATGCTGTATTTCGATCTAAAACTTCGCCTTCAGAAAAAAGAATTTGGGAATTACTTTTTTCTTCTTGGATACTTCTTTTTGTCATTTGAATTTTATCATTCTCTTTTAAATGATCCATCATAACCATGGCGGTCATAATTTTTGTAGTGCTAGCTGGGAAATCAACTTTATTTGCGTTCTTACTATAAATTACTTCCCCACTATCTGCCAATATTGAAATTGCCTTATCACTAAATAACTTTATTTCTTCTGCGTGAACAGTTTTTTGAATAAAGAAGCTACTAATTAAGCTAAAACAAAGACATAGTTTTATAATATTATTAAAAGTAGATTTCATGAACACTAAATCTCCTTTGAATTTTTTTCATTTAGTAATTTTCGAACAGGTAACATAACTCAATTTTTAATAACACTTCCGCATAAAAGAGGAATGGTTTGAAAAAACAATAATGCACCTATTATAACCTTTTCATCCTAATGTCTCAACTGACTTAATTTAGTAGAAGATTTCACTAAAAATATTTGTTATTTCCCGGAAAATCGACAAGTCTCATTACTTTAATTTATTAATATATTTTAATCCCTCCCTTTTGCTTAATGGTGATAAATCATTTTGTTTTATAAATAATTCAACCTCTTTAGGATTGATATAGGAGTATTCTCTCAATGCCCAACCTATTGCTTTTTGGATGAAAAATTCTTTGCTTTCTATGAGTAGAAGGCAGTAATGAAATAAACGCTCCTGATCAGTTTTATCCTTAAACTTCATTTGAAATAATAACGCTACTCTATTCAGCCACATATTATCTGAAGAAATCCACTTATTAGCGTACTCATCAATCAATTCTGGATAAATTAAAAAATGATAACTAATTAATCGTCCAGCAATTGTATCAACTGTATCCCACCAAGACTTTTCTACCACTAGTTGTTCATATAATTTAATCCGTTCGAGTTCTGCTTTTTTATACTGACGGTCTAAGCATGTTAATGAAATGTATTGAAACTCTCTTTCCTCTAAGCTCCAAATATTGATTATTGATTTTAAATTTGGTGGTTCACCATTACTCATTCTAAACTGTCTCAACAGTGCATTTCGTTCCGGTGCTTTAATTCCTAAAAATGCAAATTTATTTTTCATATAAGCTTCCATTGCAGGTCTATTTTTATTATTTTTATGTTCTTTAAAAAATTTCATTAACTCTGCAGTATAGTTGTCCATTATACACTCCTTATCGATTACTCTAATTAGCATCTTTATTAAAAAATTCACTTGGCCAGTTTCTTAATTAAAAACAATTTAATTTATTTCTTCTATTATAATTCAGCATAAAGTTTAATGAATAGTGTATGAGTCAAAATTGTGTAAATTTTTCGAAGATTAGTTTATGATAGATACGTCAATAAGAAAGGAGGATATTATGCAACCAGCAGTTAATACAAAGGTTATTAATCAGTCAACAATGTATCAAATTTTATTTGCAATCAGTTTAGGCCATTTATTAAATGATTCTATGCAAGCAGTTGTACCAGCCATATTTCCAATTTTAGAAAAGACAATGAATTTAACTTATACAGAAATTGGATTCATAGCCTTTGCACTAAATATGACTTCCTCTGTAATGCAACCCGTTTTTGGTATTTTTTCCGATCGTAAGCCTTCACCATTTCTCCTACCTATTGGAATGGCATCCAGTCTACTCGGAATGCTTTGCTTAGCATTTGCACCTAATTTATTTATTGTATTATTATCAGTTCTACTAATCGGTATAGGTTCTGCTATTTTCCACCCAGAGGGCTCAAAGGTAGCCTTTTTAGCGTCTGGTTCAAAAAGAGGACTCTCACAAGCCATCTACCAGGTAGGCGGAAATACAGGGAACTCACTAGCTCCAATCTTTACAGCACTAATTTTCGTACCATTAGGACAAAAGGGTGCTGCATGGTTTACGATTCTAGCTGCCATTGGAATTTGTGTATTAATTTACGTATCTAAATGGTATCGAAATAAACTAAAGGAAAACCCGTTTAAATTAAAAAGTAAAGGTCAGTCGTCAGGTGAAAATATCAAAATTACATCAGCTGTAAAATTTGCTATTATACTGCTAGTATTTATTACATTTGCACGTTCATGGTACTCTGCAGGCATAGGTAATTATTATCAGTTTTACTTAATTAAAAGCTATGGTTTATCGATTAAGAGCACACAATTATATTTATTTATCTTTATGATTGCAGGCGTAATAGGTACTTTCATAGGTGGAACACTAGCTGATCGCTTCGGAAAACGGAATATGATTTTATTTTCATTAGTAGGTACATTTCCATTAGCCTTATTATTACCTCATATCTCTTTGTTAGCAGTTATTCCAATATTATTTTTAATCGGGATCATCAGTTCAAGTTCTTTTAGTGTAATTGTTGTTTACGCTCAAGAACTCGTTCCTGGAAAAGTTGGTTTAGTAAGTGGGTTAATAGTTGGTTTAGCATTTGGAATGGGTGCTTTAGGAGCTGTCTTATTAGGTGTAATTGCCGATGCAACTAGCCTTAATTTCGTTATGAACTTATGTAGCTTCTTACCACTATTAGGTTTAGTAGCTTTTATGCTGCCAAATGATCGAAAAAAATCAATTTAAATAAGTATGTATGTTTCAAAGCTCTTTTATATTTACAATCTAAAAAGGCTGTCTATATGACAGCCTTTTGCATGCTTTAAAAACATATTTATATAAACAAAAACCACCAATCTATCAACGAGATGAGAAGATATATCTATATAAAAATATACTACTTTTTCATAGAAATTCATTTAATGTTTGTATATATAAATGAAAAATCCTCCCTGAATGTTCAGGAAGGATTTTTATAAATTGTTAACTTATATTATTAATAGTGTTTCACTGATTGCTTAGTCATTGATTTCTTTTTACATGTATGTTTATTCATACAAGGTCAAAACGATCTGCATTCATGACCTTAACCCACGCAGCTATAAAGTCACGTACAAACTTCTCTTTGTTATCGTCTTGAGCATACACTTCTACTATCGCACGTAGAACTGAATTTGAACCGAACACTAGGTCAACACTAGTTGCTGTACGTACTATTTCACCTGACTTGCGATCACGTCCTTCAAATACGTCTCCGTCTACAGGTGTCCACGCAATTCCCATGTCTAGCAAGTTTACAAAGAAGTCATTAGTAAGTGTGCCAACCCGATCAGTAAACACGCCATGTTGTGTACCACTATAGTTAGTACCTAGTACGCGCATGCCGCCAATAAGTGCAGTCATTTCTGGTGCGGTAAGACCTAACAGTTGTGCCTTATCTACGAGTAGCTCCGCTGAACTTACATTATACTGTTTCTTTTGATAGTTACGGAAACCATCAGCGATAGGCTCTAGCACTGCAAAGCTTTCTAAATCGGTTTGCTCTTGTGTTGCATCACCACGTCCTGGAGTAAAAGGAACTTTTACATCGTAACCTGCATCTTGTGCAGCTTTTTCTACCGCGGCACTACCACCAAGTACAATCAAGTCGGCCAAGCTGACTTTCTTATGTAAATGGTTTTGGATATCCTCTAGTACATTTAGTACTTTTGCAAGTTGATCAGGCTGATTTACTTCCCAATCCTTTTGTGGAGCTAGACGGATTCGGGCACCATTAGCACCACCACGCATATCTGAGCCACGGAAAGTACTTGCTGAAGCCCAAGCAGTGTTTACCAACTCGCTGATTGTAAGTCCTGTGTCCAGGATCATTAATTTAATTTTTTCAACCTCTGCATCAGTTATTTCATATTCACAAGCAGGTATAGGATCTTGCCAAATAAGAACTTCTTCTGGGACTTCTGGACCTAAATATCTTGAACGAGGCCCCATATCTCTGTGAGTTAGTTTAAACCATGCACGAGCAAATGCATCAGCAAAATCTTCTGGATTTTCATGGAAACGACGAGATATCTTTTCGTATTCTGGATCAAAACGCAATGACATATCAGCTGTAGTCATCATCGTAGGAACACGAACACTTGGATCTTCTGCATCTGGAGCAAGATCCTTTTCCTCAGGATTTACAGCAAGCCACTGAAACGCACCCGCTGGACTCTTTGTAAGCCACCATTGATATTTAAACAATAGATCAAAGTAACCATTATCCCACTTTGTTGGATTTGCAGTCCATGCACCTTCAATACCACTAGTGATCGTGTCACGACCTCTACCAGAGCCATGAGTGCTTAACCAACCTAAGCCTTGGAATTCAATTGGAGCTGCTTCTGGTTCTGGACCAACATGAGCAGCATCTCCTGCGCCGTGAGCTTTACCAAAAGTATGCCCGCCAGCGATTAATGCAACTGTTTCTTCATCATTCATTCCCATACGTGCAAAGGTTTCGCGTATGTCGCGACCACTTGCAATAGGATCTGGATTACCGTTTGGACCTTCTGGATTAACATAGATAAGACCCATCTGAACTGCAGCCAGTGGATTTTCTAGCTCGCGATCACCTGTGTAACGCTTATCTCCTAGCCATTCCGTTTCAGTACCCCAGTATACGTCTTCTTCTGGATGCCAAACGTCTTCGCGTCCTCCTCCAAAACCAAATGTTTTTCCGCCCATTGATTCAATAGCTACATTACCAGTTAGTATAAATAAATCAGCCCAAGAAATCTTGTTACCATACTTTTGCTTAATCGGCCAAAGCAGTCGACGAGCTTTATCAAGGTTTCCATTGTCAGGCCAACTATTAAGTGGAGCAAACCGCTGAGTACCAGTTCCTCCTCCTCCACGGCCATCACCTGTACGATATGTACCTGCTGAGTGCCAAGCCATACGTATAAAGAATGGACCATAATGTCCATAATCAGCAGGCCACCAATCTTGACTGTTTGTCATTAGATTGTGAAGATCCTGCTTAAGCGCTTGATAGTCTAGCTTTTTAAATGCTTCTGCATAATTAAATTCTTCATCCATAGGGTTAGATTTTCTGTCATTCTGATGTAGAATGTTCAAGTTTAACTGGTTTGGCCACCAGTCTTTATTTACTGTGCCGCTTGACTTAGGAGTAGTTGTGCTACCGTGATTAAACGGGCACTTTGCAATGTTAGAAGTGTCATTCGTTTCCATATTTGTTTTCCTCCTTTAAAGTAAATAAATATCAAATAATTATGTATCTTGTACTACGTTTCAAACAAGATATGATAATTATTATGCAATCATTATATTAAACTATTACCTATATTAATAGAAATAAGTATCACAATTAATAAATTATTCATAACATTGTGAACAATCGATGTCTTTAATAAAAGCGATTAATAAAAAGTTGGATTTTCGCTGTGTAATAGACGCATTACTTTTTTAGGATTTTGTACCTCATTCAATCAATCTTCAATAAATGGATTAAGATGAGAATTTAAGTTTTTAGGATTCTTCTATTACGTATTTCTATATATAATGCTAGACGACCTGCTTTTAAATTGATCTATCGCTTTATAAAGATTTTTCTTATTTAAACTACCTTCATTAAGTTGTGTAGGAAAATCTAAAATCCACTTAAAAATAGCAAAAAAAAAGCTCTTCAAATTTCGAAGAGCTTTTTAATATTACATACCCCAAACTAATGTCCAAAGAGTACCGAATACAATTGCTACTGCAATAAATACTGCGTAACCTAAATTGATATATAATACTCCTTTATTTTCATTTTCATTCATATGCATGAAAACGATTAACTGCAGACCACCTTGTAATAATGCAGTTACAATTAAAATAATAAATGAGACATTAAATGGTAAATCTAAATAGTAAACACTTAAAGCTATGATTGTTAGAACAAGTGATTGGATGAAGCCAACCACTTGATGCTTAGGGAATAATGCGCTCATCCAATCAGTCCTTTCACGTAAACAAAACTAAAGATAAAGATCCATACTACGTCTAAGAAGTGCCAGTATAATGAATAAATAAATGTTTTGTTTGCTGTAGTTTCTGTAATACCCTCACGAGATACTTGGATTAAGATTGCAATACCCCATAACATACCGAATGATACGTGGGCACCGTGAGTACCTAATAATACGAATAATGCTGATAATGCACCACTACTTTGGATTGTCGCTCCTTCATGAACATAAGTAAAGAATTCTGTAATCTCTACTCCTAGGAAGACTGCTCCTAAAGCTAGTGTTAAAACAAGGAAGCTTATGAAAGCTTTTTTGTGATTTAATTTTATTGCGTTTACGACTAAACCAATCGTAAAACTACTTGTTAATAAGGCAAATGTTTCAATCATTACACCTTTCATCTCAAATAACTCTTTTTGAGTAGGTGCTGTACCAGTGTTATTTGCTAAAGTGAAATAAACTGCGAATAATGTACCGAATAAAGCAATCTCAGCTCCTAAAAAGATCCAGAAGCCTAGAATCTTATTAGAACTTTCTTCACCTAGACTATATAGAGGCTTGCTGTTCATAATGATCACCTCGTAATTTTTTCTCTGTTTCAATAATTTCTTCTTTATGAATATGGAAGCCATGATCGCGTTGGAAAGAACGTGCAATTAAGCAAAGCGCGATAGGAACTGCAAATACAATCATTGGAACCCACCATTCAAATATTAAGAAGAAACCAAATGCCATAAATGCTGCACCTAAAATGAACGGTATACCACTATTACTTGGCATATGAATATCTGTAATCTCGCCTTCAAGTAATGATTTACCTTCTTTTTTAGCTTTCCAGAATGGATCTAATGAATCAACCTTTGGAATTACTGCGAAATTATAAGGAGCAATTGGACTGCTTGTAGCCCACTCTAATGTTCTTGCATTCCATGGATCACCAGTTGTTTCTCTTGGTGCGTAGCGTACACTGTAATAAATATTGTAAACAAGTAACATAAATCCGATCGCTAAACCTACAGCTCCAATTGTAGCAATCATATTTAATGGTCCGAAACCTGACTCTGCACTATAAGTATACGTACGACGAGTCATACCTTTTAATCCTAATAAGAATAACGGGAAGAATGTTACGTTAAAGCTCACGATAATTGTCCAGAACGTAATCTTACCAATTTTTTCATCTAATTTGAAACCAAATACTTTTGGGAACCAGTAGTAGAATCCTGCGATTACCGCAAAAACAGTACCTGGAATTAATACATAATGGAAGTGAGCTACTAAGAACATTGTATTATGATATTGATAGTCAGCACTTGCCATAGCTAGCATTACACCTGTAACCCCACCGATTGTAAAGATCGGAATAAATGCTAGTGAGTACAACATTGGAACGGTAAATTCGATTTTACCTTTTCTTAATGTAAACAACCAGTTAAAGATTTTAACACCGGTTGGTATACTAATTGCCATTGTTGTAATACTAAAGAAACCATTTACAACAGAGCCTTGACCCATTGTATAGAAATGGTGAACCCAAACAAGGAAACTTAAAGCAGAAATGGCGATCATACTGACAACCATGCTCTTATATCCGTATAAATTCTTTCTTGAGAAAGTAGAGATAATTTCACTATATATACCGAATGCTGGAAGAATAACGATGTAAACTTCAGGATGTCCCCAAATCCAGAATAAGTTCGCCCAAAGCATATCATTACCATGTGCCATCGTAAAGAATTGAGTACCAAATTCACGATCGAACATCATTAAAGCTAATGCTACAGTAAGAACTGGGAATGCGAATACGATAATAACGTTTGTAATTAAGATACTCCAAGTAAACATTGGCAATTTCATTAATTTTAAACCTGGCGCACGCATTTTTAAAATTGTAACGATAAAGTTAATACCAGTCATTAAAGTACCTAGACCAGCAATTTGTAGTGATATTGCGTAATAGTTATTCCCAACACCTGGGCTGAATTCCTTACTTGCTAGTGGGAAATAAGCCGTCCAACCAGCATCAGGTGATCCACCGATAACAAAGCTTAAATTTAGAAGCATTGCACCTGCAAAGAATAACCAGAAACTAACTGCATTTAAATAAGGGAATGCTACGTCACGAGCTCCGATTTGCAAAGGAATAACGATGTTCATTAATCCAATAATGAAAGGCATCGCCATGAACAGAATCATAATTAAGCCGTGAGTTGTAAAAATTTCATTATAATGTTGTGCATCTAATATTTTTAAATCTGGTCCTGCTAACTGTGCTCTCATTAATAACGCATCTACTCCACCACGGAATAGCATTAATAATGCACAAAGAATATACATTACACCGATACGTTTATGGTCAACAGTTGTTAACCATTCTTTCCATAAATAACCCCATTTTTTAAATTTGGTTAAACCAATTACAATAGCAAGAGATACAACAACGATACTCACCATTGCGCCATAGATCATTGGTTCACCTGTTACAAAAAAGTGATCCCATTTATAACCCATTATTTCATCCCCTCCATATTCTCCATGTCATGGTGATCAGATGAATCCTTCATAGAACCATGTTGATGTCCTGCATTTTTTCCTTCTGGAGCTGGTCTAAATTCTAAATGAGTCGAAGTATATGTCTTTCTACCTAAATGCTCAATTTTTAGTAATTTATTAAACTCTTTTTCTGTTAAAGCAGGAGCTGTTTCTTTAACGTCCTTAACCCAGCCGTTAAAATCCTTATCATTCATTGCCAATACTTCAAATTCCATTCCTGCAAAACCTTTACCATTGAAGTTACTGTTCTTACCAATGAATGAACCTTCATTTGAAGCAACAAAATTTAATTTAGTGATCATGTCACTCATCGCGTATTTTTGTCCACCTAATTGTGGAATCCAAAAACTTGTAATAGGACCGAATGAGTATAGTCGGAATTCTACATTTCTATTTGTTGGGATATTAACATAGTTAACAGTTTCAATTCCTTGTTCAGGATAAGAGAAATGCCATTTCCAGTTTGAAGAACTTGCATAAATAACAAGTGGTTTATCATTTTCATGACCTTTTGGTACACTTTCAACTGCATTTGTTGTCTTAACAGTTACTACTGATAAAACTGCAACGATAATTATTGGGATGACAGTCCAAATAATTTCTAGTGTTTTACTTCCCTCTTCATGAGGAGGTTCGTAATCTTTTGGAAGTTTACTAGCACGATATTTATATAGAATAACAATATAAAGAATGTAAACTACTAGTAAAACTCCTAACATCATCAACATCGAGAAGATAATCGTATCTGCTTGCGTTTTAGCAACAGGACCCTTAGGATCAAGTACTGTAATCTTGTCACAAGCACCCATTACTAATGCAACCAGCATGATCATCATGCCCATTAGAAATTTTTTCATTTCGCTCTTCCTTCCTATAACGTAAGTAAAAGTTCAAAATAGTTTTTTTGAATTATTTCTTAGATAAGTATTTTTATAAATTGTCACTAAAATGACAAACAATGTCCACAGTTATAGTAAGATACTTTAATTAAAAAAACAAACAATTAATTACCATTTTGGAAGGAAAAAAAGAGTGTTCACATTTTAGACATAATTGAAAATATGATTTTTTCTAAAAAACCTATATGTTTCAAGGCTTCGACGTGATTGTTCAGTTATTCACAACGTTCACATTTTAGACAAATATTAGATTATGATTAACTTTTTGTTCACATTTTTGAAACATACATATTAGTAAATTAGTATAATAATTTTTGTGGGTTTTTACAAAATAATCTGTATTTTCACACAAAAAAAATAACGCAGAATGATCTGCGTCAAAAAACAGGGTTATTTATTTGGTGAAGAGAAAAACTACTGTCCTAGCACGTTCTTCTCTTCTATAGGGTTGGGGGGTTCTAGGGTCGCACTCCACATTTTACTTTTTAATGTGTATACAAACGAAGAACTAAGAAAAACAATGGCTTATTTCTTAAACTTCTTTTATTAATCTTAGATTACCACAACTGAAAATGATTATCAATACCAATTATTGTATTTTTTTATAAAATATAATACAACATATTCATAAGTAAATTAAGTTATAATTGTAGAAAAAAGGTGGGACATATATGCCTCAATTATTAATTAAAGGGATTTCAACTGATGATATTTGCAAAATTAGTAAGCCATTAATCGAAGAACTTGCAAAGGTTTGTGAGTGTGGAACAGATAATTTTACGATTGATTGTATCCATTCAACTTCAGTCTTTAATGGTGAAATTGTAGAAGGCTTTCCATTTATTGAAGTAAAGTGGTTTGAACGTGGAGTCGAAACTAGGGACCTTTTTGCAGCTACTATCGAGAAACATATTAACACTTTACATATTCCAGAGTTTGAAATTGCATTTAGTACATATCAAGAAGATTGTTACTATATAAATGGAAAGAGATTTCCTTAATTGATATTCCAATATAATTATGGTCAGCTTAACAGCTGGCTATTTTTTTTTGAAAATTGAATTTTTTGAGGCAACTGTACCTATAGGACGATGTCATTTCAGGACATTTCAACTATGTGGACAAATATACAAACTAAAAAAAATGGTCTATTAACTAAGTACATCAATACTAAAATTGAATATTAATATATTAATCGGACAAGTAGGACACAAAAAAATGCTACCGATTAGAGAAAGGTGAATGAAAATGAATTTTGAAATTGCAATGACAGCATTTGTTTTCATTATGACAATGGCTGTCATATTCTGGAGACCAAAAGGAATTCATGAAGCATGGCCTGCTTCAGTTGGAGCAATAATCATTCTAGTAACTGGAATTGTTAGTCGACACGATTTATATGACATTATTACGAAAATCGGTGGAGCTTCAATAACAATTATCGCAACAATTGTTATGGCAGTAATTTTGGAAAGCTTCGGGTTCTTTCATTGGTCAGCAGCTCGACTAGTTACATTGGCAAAAGGATCAGGTTATCGATTATATTGGTACATCCAACTATTATGCTTTTTAATGACTTTACTCTTTAACAATGATGGCAGTATTTTAATTACAACTCCAATCTTAATCCTTCTATTAAAAAATCTTCGTCTAAAACCACACCAACAAATTCCTTATTTATTATCTGGAGCACTTATTGCGACAGCTTCTAGTGCTCCAATCGGAGTAAGTAATATTGTAAACTTAATCGCTTTAAAGATTGTCCATATGACGCTTTATATGCATACAGCAATGATGTTCGTCCCTGCAACATTAGGTTTATTGTTTATGTCAGTGCTCATGTATGTTGTTCTAAAAAATAAATTACCTGAGAAACTTCCAATTTCAACAGATGATATTGAAGAATCGTTCTTTATAAAAAACTTCCATCCATTAAAAACAAAAATTTCAGTTGAAACGAAAAAGAAACGTACAAAATTTATGTTAAAAGTTCTTGCCTTCGTATTCTTAATGAGATGTCTGTTATTCGTTGCATCTTACTTTTCAATCCCGATTGAATTAGTTGCGGTACTTGGATCCTTAATTTTATTAATTTGGAGATGGTACCATTTAAGAACAAAGCCTACAGATATTTTAAAAAAGACACCTTGGCAAATATTACTTTTTGCATTTTCAATGTACGTAATTATCTATGGGCTTCATAATGCTGGTTTAACAGAGTTTTTAGTAAAAGAATGTGAACCAATCGTTAACCAAGGAATATTCCAAGCGAGCTTTATTATGGGCGGTTTAGTAACTGTTTTATCAAATCTATTTAATAATCACCCTGCGCTTATGATTGGAACAATTACGCTAACTGAAATGGGTCTTGACCCAATCACCTTAAAAACGATATACCTTGCTAATATCATCGGAAGTGACATGGGATCATTATTATTACCAATTGGTACTCTTGCTTCATTAATTTGGATGCACATATTAAAACAAAATAAAATTAAAGTAAAATGGAAAGATTATTTAAGCGTCACAATAATTGTTATCCCTTTATCAACGGTCGTTACATTATTTCTACTATACTATTGGGTACAATTAGTATTCGCACATTAATCAATACTTTTACCTCTAGGAGGAGATCTAAGTGAGTGATGTATCTACATTACTTGGAGAACAAGTTTCAGTAAAACTATCTGGAGATGTAGTTTTCGAAGGAATTCTTACTGATTTAGGACAAGATATTTTAGTGCTTTTTAATGGCATAAAATATTATTATATTCCTTGGATGCATATCCATATGGTATATCAAAAAATTGATTTAATAGAAAAAATAAAGAATCCTCTTGAACCATCCATTAGTCAGGAAATGGAGACAATTTCTTATCGTAAAATTTTACTAAATGCAAAAGGTATATTTTCAGAAATATATGTAACTGGTAATATAACTTTTCATGGGTATATTATGAACGTACTAAGTGATTATCTAGTGTTTTACTCACCTGTATTTCATACTATGTATATTTCTTTATCACATTTAAAATGGATCACACCATATAACCATAAAGTTATTCCGTATAATTTAAACGATGAATCTCTAGCAGTTCATCCATCTACTACTCCTTTAAACAGATCTTTAGAAAGTCAACTTAAAAAAGAAATTGGAAAGCTTGTGATTTTCGATGGTGGAACAGATCCAATGAAAATTGGGCTTTTAAATAAAGTAGAAAATAATCAATTAGAGCTTTCCATTGCGAGTGGACAAAGTGTTTATCTAAAACTAGGTCATATAAAATCTGTCCACTTACCTTAGCTGGATATTACCTTTGATACGAATTGTATTTAAAGGTTTTTTTTTGCTTTTTTTACTTAACTTAAAAAAGATCTTAACTTTATTCTTTACAAAATTTATGATAGCAATTACAATTTTGATAAATCAAAAAAAGTTGTACGAAGGAAACATTTCTAATCATCTTTTAATATTCCCTTACATATAATGCTTTAAATCAATATTTTTTCGATCAAAAAGTTGCCCTAACACAAAAAATATAGACAAGCGCAAAAGGAGGTTTATTTATGAGTCATTCAATTACTATTGACGAGCTTTATGTATCCTATCTTGGAAATCCTGTTATTCAAGAAGTTTCTTTTGAAGTAGAACAAGGTAAGCTTGTTGGGATCATTGGTCCGAATGGTGCAGGAAAATCAACATTAATTAAGGCAATTCTTGAATTAATTCCACGTGATAAAGGATCGATTAAAATTAACGGAGGTTCAATACGTGCAAATCGAAAACTGATCGCATATGTTCCACAAAGAAATCATATCGATTGGGATTTCCCGATTACTGTTTTAGATGTTGTCCTATTGGGTACATTCCCTCATCTTGGCTTTTTTAGAAAGCCTAAAAAAAATGAAAAATTACTTGCAACTGACTGTTTAAAAAAAGTAGGAATGGAAGCATATAAAAATAAACAAATAGGAGAACTTTCCGGTGGTCAGCAGCAACGTGTATTTTTAGCAAGAGCATTAGCACAAAATACAGAAATTTTGTTTTTAGATGAGCCTTTTGTAGGCATTGATATGACAAGTGAAGAAACAATTATTTCAATCTTAAAAGAATTGCGTGATGCAGGTAAAACGATCATCGTAGTTCATCATGACTTAACTAAGGCTCAAACTTACTTTGACGAATTATTATTACTAAATCAACGACTAATTCAATATGGATCGGTCGAAGACGTACTTAATCCATCAGTCATTTCTAAAGCGTATACAAATCATCCATTCTATTCAATTGAAAGGGGAAAGGTAAGTTTAATATGAGTGTAATAAATTTTTTTGAAGCATTAATGACGTATGATTTCTTACAAAAAGCATTGCTTACTTCAATAATTGTAGGCATTAT
This sequence comes from Gottfriedia acidiceleris, assembly GCF_002128425.1. GTDB lineage: Bacteria > Bacillota > Bacilli > Bacillales > Bacillaceae_G > Gottfriedia > Gottfriedia acidiceleris. The sequence continues at coordinate 45,906 of NZ_NESS01000009.1, read as the reverse complement.
TTGTGGAGTCATTGGTTGCTTTATTGTTTTAAGGGGCATGGCATTAATAGGAGATGCTATTTCACATGCTGTACTTCCAGGTGTTGCGATTTCATACATGTTAGGATTTAACTTTTTTATAGGTGCTGTTGTTACAGGTATTTTAACGGCCATTGGTATCGGATTTGTTAGTCAAAATAGTCGCATTAAACATGATATGGCAATTGGAATTATGTTTACATCAGTATTTGCAGTCGGAATCATTCTCGTCACTTTTATGAAAAGTAGCGCAGATCTATATCATATTTTATTTGGAAATGTTTTATCAGTCCGTTCTTCTGATATGTGGATTACGGTCTGTATCGGTATTGTTGTAATTAGCCTAGTCTACTTATTTTATAAAGAATTACTTGTATCAACGTTTGATCCGACGATGGCACAAAGCTACGGTTTACCTACAAAATGGATTCAATATGGATTAATGGTTCTTCTAACCTTAGTCACTGTAGCTTCTTTACAAACTGTTGGTATTATTCTTGTCGTTGCAATGTTAATAACACCTGCAGCAACTGCTTACTTACTAACGAATCGACTTTGGATCATGATTTATTTAGCTGCCTCGTTAGGGATATTTTCATCTGTAATTGGACTATATTTTAGTTTCACATACAATTTGGCTTCTGGGGCAACAATTGTACTTGTAGCAGCATTCTTCTTTACGATAGCCTTCTTCTTCTCTCCATCTCAAGGCTTAGTATGGAAACTAATAAAGACAAAGAAAAATAGAAAAAGTATTTCATTTCAGAAGTAAATAAAGGAGGTAATGCTCATGAGGATTTTTAAGAAACTAATACCATTGATACTAGTATTCATATTGGCATTGTCAGCTTGTTCAAATAAAAATGTCGACAATCATAACAAACTGAAAGTAGTTACTACTTATTCAATTATTTACGATCTTGTGAAAAATATTGGAGGAAATAAAGTCGAGATTCATAGTTTAGTTCCAATTGGGGCTAACCCCCATGAATATGATCCACTTCCAAAAGACTTAATGAAGACGACTGACGCTGATGTTGTTTTTTATAATGGTTTAAATCTTGAACAAGGGAATTCTTGGTTTAATAAACTTTTAAAAAGCTCCAATAAATCCGGTAATGAAGCTCCAGTTTATATGGTTAGTCAAAATGTAAAACCTATTTACTTAGAATCAAATGGATTAGAAGGTGAAACAGATCCACATGCGTGGCTTGATATACGAAATGGAGTCATTTTCGCTAAAAATATACGTGATGCATTAATAAAGGAGGATCCAAAAAACAAATCATATTATCAAAAAAATGCAGATAAGTATATTCAAAAGTTAGAAAAGCTACATGAAAATACTTTAACAGAATTAAGTAAAATACCACTAGAAAAGCGATTCCTCATTACTAGCGAAGGAGCTTTTAAATATTTTAGTAAAGCCTATCAGTTACAATCAGGCTATATTTGGGAAATTAATTCTGAAGGTCAAGGTACTCCTAGCCAAATAAAAAATGTTGTTGATTTAATTAAAGAAAAAAATGTAAAAGTACTTTTCGTCGAAACAAGTGTTGATCCACGTAGTATGGAAACAGTATCAAGAGAAACAAGTATACCAATAGCAGGTACAGTATTTACGGATTCCTTAGGCAAACCAGGTGAGGCTGGTGACACTTACTTAGGTATGATGGAGTGGAATACAAAAACAATCATTAATGCATTAAGCAAGAAATAAAGGAGAAACACAAAAAAGCCCCATGCAATGCTTGGGGCCTTAACTTAAAATATAGTAATCTTCTAATTTTTATTTACGTAAATTGATCCATCCGACGTTTTTAAATTTAATTGATGTTCTCCACTTCCAACAATCGCTTTATTTGTATGATTTTCATCTTTATTTTTAGATTTCCAACCTATATTCCCACTAAAGCTACCATCATTTGTTTCTGCATTGATTGTAACGTTATTGTTCTTTAATAAGTCGATTTGAAGTTCACCGTCATCAGAAGTAATTTTGCTATCTCCAATTAATAATGCTTCCTCAACATTAATTGCACCATTATTTGTTTTTGCATTAATTTCTCCTTTAAAATCACTCAAGTGAATTTCTCCATCATTAGTCGCTATTTCACTTTTTCCTTCCATATTAGCATGGTCAATTGAAATTCTACCTTGACTCGTATTTGCATTTAAATAACCAGAAATATGTTTAATTGTGATTTCTCCATCATTTGTTGCAATTTCACTTTCACTTTTTAAATTAGCGTTCGTTAAGCTAATCGATCCATTTCTAGTTTTAGCAACTAAGTTTCCAGTTACATTTTCAAGATTAATTTGACCGTCATTTGAATTAATGACTGTTTTATTCTCTTTATTTGTTAGGTTTACAGATCCATTATCTACCTTTATGTTTGTCAAAATACTTTTAGGCAACTCTATATTTAGCTCCGCTCTATCATTATCAAAGTGAAAGATCTGATTGTGATCATTACTAATCTCTATATACATTTTGTTGCCGAGTGTTTTTACCGAATAAAAATCTGCTAATTTCCCACTGCCTTCTTTATCTCTATCTGGAATTCGTATGTTACCATTTACTTTCAAGGAACTTGAGTCAGTTCCATTTACATTAATCTCTCCATCAGAAGCTTTAATAATAACCTCATTAATTGATGGAGAAATAGTTTGTGAATCATTTATTTCAATATTTTTAGATTTAAACGTATAACCAATTTCTTTCATAAACAAATGACCAATACTAAATATAATTGAAACAACCATCATTAATATGAGTAAAAAAATACTAAATCCATGAAAACGAAGCGAATCTTCTTTTCTAACTAAATGGAATAGTAATATTTCAATTCCTAATAAAATACAAGCAACTGGCCAAGCATTAATTAGAATCTTCGAGTAAGGAATTGATATAAAATTTTGTAGAAACCATAGTAAACCAATTGCGATTAATATAATTCCTGCTGTTATAGTACCAACCTTCCAATTTCTCATACTTCTTTTTTCGACTTTCCAGTTAATAATTTAATTCCAAGTACGACAAAAACAATACTGATAAGTAAATTTTGAACTAAATTATAGTCAATAAAGATATTGTAATGTCTAGAAATATAATCAGAAGCGTTCTCTAATAAAGATAAGCAACCAAAACCGATTAGTACCCAGCCAATTAAAAACTTATTAAATTTAAATTGATGATTTACGATTGGCTCATCTACCAATTCAATGTCCTCACGATATTTACTATGATATTGAAGTGCATCAAAGTAGCTATAAAATACGATAACTGGTATAAAAAATCCAAAGCTTGAAATTAAATGGGTTAAAAATACTGTACCGAAAAATAACAGCATAAACTGCAATCCTCGACTCATTAATCCTAAATAAAAATGGCCAAGACCAGGTAAAATCGATAATAAATAAACTAATTTTTTACGTTTTTTCAATGTTTGTACCTCCATTATTTTTTATTTCCTTTCAAAATTTTTGGAATTGGAATTGATAGTTTAATTTTTTCACTTTTTTCAATTAACGAAGACGTCTGATCAATCGTTTGGACAACGTGACGATTTGAATTTGTAATACGTTCAGTTAATTGAAATTGGAAGAATAAAAATGTTGCTGCAGCAGCCAATACTAAATGGATCAAGCGAACTTTTTTTGAATTAGTTTTAAATGTCTTTTCGTTAGCTTGTTCAGAAATCTGTACTGATTCTGTTTGTTTCATTATTTCGTTCACTAGCTCATCTGAAAAATGAAATTCAGGTGGATTCATCCATTCCTCATCTAATTCATATAGAAGTTCAAGTTCCGTCTGGCATGAGATACATTCATTTAAATGCTGTTTAAGCAAAAGAGATTCTTTATTTGAAAGCTTCTTTTGTTGATACGATAATAGTTGATCAAAAGTTAAATGTTTCAAATGATCCCTCCTTTATGCTTGTCTTTAATTAATCGTTTGGCTCGATATAAACGTGATTCTACAGTTTTAACAGCTACATTTAATTTCAAAGCTATTTCCCCATAGGTAAGTTCTTCAAAATAATATAATTTCAATACATCGCTATATGCTTGTGGTAACTCAATTAAATATGAATGAATAAGTTCTTTATCAATCGTTTTTATTAAAGCTTCTTCAGGTGATAATAAATTCTCCTCTGGTAAAATAGAAAGTAATTCACTAGTTTCATTTTCCTGTTGTTTAACTTGTTTTCTTTTAAAATCAATTGCTTTATTCATTGTAATTCGATAAATCCATGTGGCCAAACTAGATTCCCCGTTAAAGTTTTCGAGAGAACGATACAATTGGAGAAAGACCTCTTGCGAAATATCTTCAGCATCCTTTTGGTTATTTGAAACTTTCAGTGCTACTGCATATACCTTTGATTGATATCTTACTATTAATTCCCTAAATAGCTGATGATTCCCCTTTACTATATTTCTTACTAATTGTTCATCCGACTCCATTGCATCACCTCTTTTCCTCTTCCATAACTTTAGACGAAGACAAATTTAAAAACCCTGCAAATTTTTTTAAAAATTTTTTAAAGACTTCCATGTGGCGGGGTATGGGCCTCCGTCGTGTTCACTATTATAGGGTCTATGGCTTCTCACATTTCCCATGGTGTCGAGAAAAGTACCAAATCAACTTCCTTTAATTATCAGATTTTCAAAATCTATTCATAAATCCCAACTATTAAGTAGTTTGTGAGAAAATACTTATTTAATGAATGAAGAACATAAAAAAGCTTGTATTGTAGGTATACAAGCTTTACGTATTCAGGGAATAAATCTAGATTAAGTCTTTTTTTATATTTTTTTGATCGTTTTTTATGATTTTGCTTCGTTTTAAACAATTCTGAGACTGTTTTATCTAAATTTTTAATTTTTAATTGCGATTTGCCTTTTTTATTTACGAATCACCCTTTTCATTTAAGATTTACCTTTTTATTGAGTATTAAAAACTATAATTTATTGAACCTCCGAAATACTTTTTAAATCCTTTATATATGTTCGCATATGGTTCATTATTTCGTTGTATCTCATTTTGCCATTTTTGAGATGGACATCATTAATATTTTCTAAAGACATAATTTTAAAATTACGATTATCACGATAGTAATTATAAGTTGGAAAAAAGCTTGGATTTTCCAATTCAATTTTTACATTTTGATCAGTTTGAGTTTTAATAACATCAATTGTAGCCATTCCACCAGTTAACTCATAGATTTCATCTTGAGCTGATAAGTAATTTCCTAATGAGTAAAACACGATTGTTTTATTCCCCATTTTTCCAGTGATCCATGCCGGTGGTTGCAGGACGTGGGGATGATTTCCAATAATAATTTGAACTCCCATATCAGCCAATTGTTTTGCAAGATTCTTTTGTGTATTGTTCGGCATTCTTTCATATTCAATACCCCAATGCATGGCAACTACTAGCACATCTGATATTTTCTTTGCCTTTTCAACATCACTACGTATTTTGGCAAGGTCAATCAAATTAACTAAATAATCTTTTCCTTTAGGGACGGGAATCCCATTTGTACCAAATGTGTAAGCAAGAAATGAAAATTGAATATTATTTTTACTTATCACTCTAATTTGATCATGATCTGCTTGTGATTTAAATGCACCTGTATACGGCATATGAATAGCGTTCCAATGAGAAAGTGCACTTTGTATAATTTTTTCACCTCGATCAAGTGAATGATTATTGGCCAGTGTTACAAAATCAACCCCAGCCCCTTTAAGTGCATCTCCAACTTCATATGGACTATTAAACGCTGGATACGTAGATAATCCGAATTGCTTTCCACCAATCATCGTCTCTTGATTTGCTACTAAAATATCTGGCTTTTCCATCGTTTTTCTAACTTCATCAAACATTTTATTAAAATTATAAACACCATTAGGAAGCATAGCATCTTCATAAACTTCATTATGAATTAATAGATCCCCCACAGCACCAACAGTCGCCTTCGAAACAACCTGATTGATTTCTTTAACAGGTTCTTTAACTTGTTCTGTTTTTGGTTTATTTTCTTTTACTTTGTGTTCTTCTTGATTATTTTTTGTACATCCACTCATTAAAGCAAAAATACAGGTTACTAATAGTACAATTATTTTCTTCATCATTTTCTCTCCTGTTAAAGCGAGGTTCAATGGAATGCAAAGTATAGGAAAAGACAAAACAATCCGGAACCTTTATGTAGTCATATTTTTATCCATATCATTCTTTAATACTCTTTATAATCATTAAAAAACTATATTCTTCCAAAGGTATTTCTCTAATTTCCATTTTTTAACAAACGGACATTATATTTTACAGTGTTTATTTAAAAATATCAACCTATATTAATAGTTTACTATAATACTTTTTTTAAAATTGAGAATTATTGGACTTTACAATTGTTGAACTTTAAAATAATAGCATATTCAACAATTTTTTAGATTTTTAAACAGATTAAAATTCATATTTAATCATTCTTAATACGTTTGAAAGATAAGGAGAGAACAATGGAAAGATCAGAAAAGTTATTACAACTAAAGAAAGAGATAAGTCAAGTTATAATTGGTAAAGATGATGTCGTTGAAATGATCTTCATCGCTCTCATTAATAATGGGCATATTCTATTGGAAAGTGTCCCTGGTACTGGAAAGACACAATTAGCTAAAAGCTTCGCCAAAACGATAAACGGTTCGTTTAAAAGAATTCAATTTACTCCGGATTTATTACCTAGTGATGTAACAGGTATTCAATTTTTTCATCCAAAAGAACAAGACTTTCAACTTCGAATCGGTCCTGTTATGACGAATATTTTATTAGCAGATGAGATTAATCGTGCTACTCCTAGAACCCAAGCTAGTTTATTAGAGGTAATGGAAGAACGTCAGGTAACAATCGATGGAGAAACTATCCCTCTTCCAAACCCGTTTATCGTTATAGCAACTCAAAATCCTATCGAATCACAGCAAGGTACGTTTCCATTACCAGAAGCACAAATGGATCGATTTTTTATGCAAATTAGTTTGGAATACCCAACATTCGAGGAAGAAAAAAGCATTATGAAGTCATATCGTTCAAATACTCCATTTACGAATTTAAAAAATGTACTAACTTTAGAAGAAATTGATGAAATGAAAGAACAAGTGAAGACTGTTACAATTTCGGAAGAAGTAGAGGATTATATTTTAAATATTATTCATTCAACGAGAAATCATGAAGATATTCAACTTGGCATTAGTCCACGTGGTACATTGGCATTAATGAGAGCTTCACAAGGTAAAGCATATATAAACAATAGATCATTTGTCACTCCACAAGATGTGAAAGATGTTGCGATCTATCTCCTTTCACACAGATTAGTCTTGACCCTTGAAGCATCCTTAAAGAAAAATGCTAGACAAGTTGTTGAATCAGTTTTAAATCATGTTGAAGTTCCTGTAGAAGCTGGAGCTGGTCAATAAATGACTTGGAATAAAGAAATACATGGTAAAAATTCACTTGATATCCTCATTATTTTTGGGGTTATATTTCTAATCATTAATTTCTATCAATCTTCCTACTTATTAATGTTTTTAGGAGGATTTTTAATAATTATTAGTCTGATGAGTCGATATTATTTAAAACATATTGCTGATCACCTTTTAATCGAAAACGACAAGGAGCCTATTCGAGTTTCAGTTGGAGAACAAATTAATTTGCCTATAAAGATAATCCAAAATAATTGGTTACCAATTATTAACGCAACAGTTCGAATAAAATTGGAACCAATAGTAGAAGGTATAAACTTTAAAACGGTTAGTAGCGATTCGAATTTAGAACTAATTTTACCTATTCAACTAAAAGGTAACGAGAAGATTCAGATTACATTACCACTTTCTGCTACTAAACGTGGTGTTACTAGAATTAAACAAGTAGAATTAAAAATTTCAAACTTTTTCAGTTTAGGTCATCTATATTTAACCTATAAACCATTTTTACATAAAGAAATTATTATTTACCCTACTTTAATTCCTGTACCTCAAATTGACCAAATAATTTCAACTAACTCATATGGTGGTTTTGTAACGAATACTAGTATGTTTGAAGATTTTTTAGCTCCGATTGGAACAAGAGACTATGTATATTCAGACTCATTTCATCGAATCCACTGGAAAGCTAGTGCTAAAACTCAAGTACTTCAAACGAAAATTTATGAACGGACTGCTGACTATTCAATTACATTTATTATAAATTTACGTGATACTCGTCATGATACTTTTAGATTAAGTATAATTGAAAACATCGAATCAATTGCTAGCAATATAGCCTATATAGTCCAATACGCTGCAATAAAAAATATTAATTATGAAATATTTCTAAATTTGAACATGGAAAGTGGAGTTCCTGTTTATCATTTACCTATTGGTGGAGGTAAATCTCAATTAAGTAAAACTTATGATATACTTGCCCGAATTAATGGAGCAAGAATGACACAGCCAATCGATAGATTATTGCATTACGTAGAAAAGCAACAACGAAAATCTCCTGTTGTTATTTTATGTGGCCCGTTCTGTAAGCATGGAGATCGCTATTTCTCCCAAATGCAAAAACGGGGCCAAAGTATCTATTATCTACAAGATGATTTAGAAAGTCCAAAGCTGGTTCCATTTGGACAACATTAGTCGAAAGGATAATGAAATGATTTTACGTTTAATTTCTGCATACTTTTTTTCATTAGAATATCTATTACTCTATTTATTCGTTTTATTCATATATGAATCAAAAAATCAACTGCCACCTACTTTGGCGATCATTTGTATTTTTATGATTGGAATTCTATTTTTACTTTATTCATTACGAAAGTCTCAAGTATCCCGAGTTATTCTGTTTTTAGCAGCCATTATTTCTGGAGGAATTAGTTATACTCTTGGTTTAAATTCAGTTACATCTATTTTATGTGCTAGCTTTATATATTTTCGTCTTGAGGCTTTTCTTAAAGACACTTCGTTATGGATAGAAGAAAGGAATAAATTACAAATCATTTTTTATTTAACTAGTTTGGTAGTCCTCTTTTTTGGCTGGACTTCACAATACTCTCATACAAACTTGATATTATGGATCATAATCATTTTTACAATTCTATTTAGTTTAGGTAGATACTTGCAACAAACAGCCACTACACAAACCGTTAAAAACTATCGAGGAATTATCGTATCTATTAGTATAGCAGCCCTGCTTACTGGTATCATTACGTTAATATTACCTTTTCTAAAATGGGGGATTTTTAAATTACTAGACGGTTTATTTAGCGCAGTTGGTTTTTTAGGAACTCCTCTCTTTAACTATGTAGATCATATCACTATAAAAGAGAAAAAAATTAAGCTGAGTCACGACTCAAGTGCTGAAGATAAACTTCCACAAAATATTCGTAATCACCATTACATTTTAGAGTCGATTCCTACTTGGGTATGGATATTAATTCTAATTATCACTTTAATCGTAATTTGGCTAGTCATAAGAAAACTTGCATTTATACGTAATGAAAAACATACGTTCCAACAAGAAATCAACATTGAATATAGTGCAATACCAGAGAACAGTAGTAAAAAAAGACGTCTTTTCAAACACTCCTCCCCAACAGAGCAAATGAGAAAACTAATCTTTCAACTTCAAAAATATGCATCTAAATACAAGATGGGTCGAAACCAAAATGAAACATTAAAAGAATGGTTGGAGCGAATTCAAATACTAAATGAAGATGAACTAATCAATGCATATAACTCTGTGCGCTATGGTAAAGGTGAATTAAATGATATTGAAAAATATGAAGAACAAGTGAAAAGAATAAAGGAAAAGATTAAGAGCAAGGAAAAGGAATAAAGATAATTAGCAAGATTAAGAGTAAAGAAAAACCCCGAACCTTAGGTAATTGATGTTATTTGCTTACTCATGAAGGGGGCATGAGTAAGTATTAATGATATATCAGGTTATTTACTTACTCATAAAGGAGTCATGAGTAAGTATTAATGCTAAATCATTAAATTTACTTACTCATAAAGAGGTCATGAGTAAGTATAAAACCAAAATCATTAAATTTACTTACTCATAAAGGGGTTATGAGTAAGTATTAAAGCAAAATCATTAATTTTACTTACTCATAAAGAGGTCATGAGTAAGTATAAAACCAAAATCATTAAATTTACTTACTCATAAAGGGGTCATGAGCCAACACTCAAAAAAACACAAACCTACACTTAACGAGGTTTGTGTTTTCTCTTTATATACTTCTTGCAGTTAATTCCTATTATAAACTTTCGTACCTATTGTATATTTTTCAATATTTTGCATGTGTGGGTCGTAGCCGATGCCTGGTTTGTTTGGTACGGTGATTATTCCATTTTCTACGGTTACTTCTGGTTCAATAATGTCTTCAGCCCAGTATAATGCAGATGCTGCTGTGTCACCAGGTAGAATGAAATTTGGTAATGAAGTGATCGCAATATTATGCGCTCTTCCGATACCTGATTCTAGCATTCCACCACACCATAAAGGAATTCCATTTTCCTGGCATAGATCATGTATCTTTCTTGATTGAGTCAGTCCTCCAACTCGACCGATTTTAATATTAATAATTTTACAGCTTCCTAGTTTTAGTGCTTTTCTAGCATCTTCTAGTGAGTGAATACTCTCGTCTAAACAGATTGGAGTTTTCATTCTTTTTTGTAAATCTGCGTGATCGATTATATCGTTGTATGCAAGTGGTTGTTCAATCATCATTAAATTATAATCATCTAAAGCAATTAATTGGTCCATATCAGATAATGTGTATGCTGAATTAGCATCCGCCATCAAAGGGATAGTTGGATACACTTTTCGTACTTTATCGATTAGTTCAATATCCCAGCCTGGTTTAATTTTTAATTTAAAACGTTTATATCCTTCTGCTAGTCGGTTTTCGATAATTCTAATTGTTGAATCGATTGAATCTTGTATCCCAATGCTTACTCCTACTTCGATTTCCTTTTTAGTTCCACCTAATGCAGTTGAAAGTGAAATATTTTCTTGTTTAGCATACATATCCCAAATTGCGCCTTCAATTGCAGCTTTGGCCATATAGTTGCCACGAATATGTGAAAAATACTTTTCGGAAAGTTCGTCTGGATGGTTAATATCATTATTTAAAACGATTGGAATTAAATAATCTTCTAGAATATGCCAGTTTGTTTTTAAAGTTTCTTCATTATATAGTGGATCAAGCATAGCAACAGATTCAGCCCAACCTGATATACCGTCTTCGCTTATTGCTTCTAATAGAATAAACTCACGGTCGTACTCAGTACCAAAGCTGGTTGTAAATGGATGCAATAAATCTAGCTTCATATGGCGTAATATTACTTTATTAATTTTCATTTCCGAACTCTCCTTTATAATACTTTTCTATTTTTTTAGTACATAAAAATGAACAGGCATATCTGATTCTGAATTCTTATAAAATCCAGTAACTTTCCATCCGCTTTGAAATAATTTTTTAAAGGACTCTCTAGTAAGCATTCGCCACTGGCTTGCTATTTTTATATCAGTTTCTCTAATTGTTCGGAAATCTTTTGGTACTGCAACAAAGGCTAAATCGTTAATCTCAAAGGAATCGTTTTGAATCGGCATTGGCAATCCGTCAATATTTTCTTCCCATTTAATAAGAGAATTCTTAACTGCTTCATTTAAATCAATTGGTCTCAAACTCTCCTTTTCCTCTTCCCTTTTTGCAATATGCCATTCAACTAGAAAACGGTCAGATGGAATTCCACTATTTAATAAGTCTTCCATTTCCCCATAGCAGTTTTCAATATACGTATTACAAACTCCACCTAACTTAGAAATATTTAAATATCCATTTGCCGTTTCCAATGGATCATATGTCCAAGTAATTAGTTTATAGCCGAGTTTAAGAGCTTCTTCTCGTTGGGCAATTTTAAGCAATTTTCCAATCCCTTTATTACGAAACTCTTGATCAATTCCAAGCATATGAGAACATAGATAAACATTTCGTCCATCATATCCAGGAAAACTATATTGAAATCCAATCATTTTATCTTCAAAATAAGCCCCTAAAACTAAGCCGCCATTTTTTGCAGCTGTAATTGTTTGATGCGTAGGAATTGAATCCTCAGCCCCCCAAATATTTGATTCTAATTTTCGAACCTGCTCCATTTCTTCAATTGAATGAAGAGAACGGATCTTAATTCCAGAATTAACTTCAGATTGATTCAGTTTGCTTAGCATAATCTTCACCTCTTAATAGTTCTTGTTCTGATGCTAATAAAACTGTTTGAGTTAAAATTTTCGCTCCATAATGTAGTGCTTCTAAATTAAAACTCATATGAGGATGATGTAGCCCCGGAGCTAATCCACATCCTAAACCGACCATTGTGGCAGCAATTTGAGGATATTTACTTGTATAGAAATGGAAGTCCTCACCCCCATTTGAAATACATTCAGGCACTACGTTTTCACGTCCTATCATTTCAGCAATGGCTCTTTCGGTAATTTTTATTGCGTGTTCGTTTTGTACGGCCGCTGGAACAAATTCTTCCATAGACCACGAAATCTTCGCTTTTGTTTCAATCATCGTTTCCTCAAAAACCTCAACAGTACGAGCGTTTAATTGATTCATAATATCATTTGTTTGCGCTCTAACATCAAGTGAAAACTTTACCGTTTCTGGTATCGTATTTGATGCTTCATTCTCAGTTTGAATTTGCGTCATTTTAATTGAATGAGGGATATTCGTATTTAAATTTATTTGTTTTAATTTACTTACAATTTCAGCAGCTACTTCTATTGCATTAATACCATCTTGAGGTCTAGATGCATGAGCCTGAATTCCTCGTATTGTTCCTTTAATCGTTTCAGCAGAGCCATGTATGATCACTGGAGACGCCATTTGAAAAGGCACTTCTCTTTCCGGTCTTAAATGTACGCCAAACAATGAAATGACATTATTTAATGCTCCATCTTCCATCATTTGAAGTGCTCCTTCACCCTTTTCTTCAGCTGGTTGGAAAATAAATCGAATCGTATGTTTTGGCTTCATTCCACTTGCTGAAATAGCCAACGCTGCAAATAAAACCATCGTACTATGAGCATCATGACCACATGAGTGATTTGGCATTACAACACCATCTACTTCTTGAACTAGTGCATCCATATCAGCTCTTAGTGCAACAACTGTATCATTTTGACCTTTAATTTCAGCAATAAATCCAAAATGATTTTTAAACGTTTTGATCTGAACGTTTGCATCAATCAGTCGTTCTCTTAAATACTTTGCTGTTTTTTCTTCATGCCAACTAGGCTCTGCTAGCTTATGTAAATCTTGATAAGTTTTTAAAATATTTTCTTTATTACACTCAAGAAAAGATTGTGGATTCATAAGATTTTCTCCTAACTGTTTTTACTCTATAAATACTTCATAGGTAGAATAGATTTTTTCCAATTTTTGTTGATACATTTGAATTCTTTTTTGGTCTTTTTCATATAATCCGGCAATCACTAAATTTAATAGGCTAATAACTGATGCGATCGAGTTAGAACCACTTTCTACATTTTCTTCTGTAGTTAGAACAATATTTGCAATTCGACCAATTGGAGATAATAATCGATCAGTAACCGAAATCAAACTTACTCCATTTTCTTTCGTACATTCTGCAATTGTAAGTGTTTCTTTTGCATACCTTGGAAATGAAAATGCAACAACAACTGATTTTTCTGTTAAATTACAAAACTTTTCATAAAAGTCACCTGCTGGTGAACAATACATTACGTTACCTCTTATTGTGCTTAATGTATTCGAAAACCAATATGCTGCTATGTGGGATACACGATGACCAACTATTAATACTTGATCAGCAGAGGTAATTGCTTCAACAGCTTTTGAAATTTCCTCTAGATTCGAAGGTTGTAATAAGTTTCTTAAAATATTTACTTCATTTTCAATAATTTTTGTAAAAGTATTTTGAACTTCCGCATATTTAATCTCTTCTTTTTCTTTTATAAAATCGGCTTTATTTAAATGAAGAAACTCATTTTGAACACATAACTGCATATCACTGAAGCCTTCAAATTCGAGTGCATATGAGAGACGAATGACTGTTGTTTCACTTACATCAGCTTTTTTTCCAATTTGGAAAGCAGTTTTAAAAGCACACTCCTCTAGATTTCCAATCATATAAGTCGCTACTTTTTTTTGCCCTGGTGATAATTGTGAAAACTTTTCCTTAACTAACAATTTAAAATTTGGTCGCTCCATTATTTTTAATCCTTCCGATAATGAAGTTTATCCTTCATTTATTTTAAAAGTTGCAGTTAATACTTCTTTTTATTATACATTATCATATCCCTAAATTAGGAGCAAGGAAAAATAGAAGTAAGTTTTTCTGCTTTTAACCTAATAAATATTTGTAGTTAGTAGTTAATTGCCCTTACAATTTACCTCAATTTGAATTAACTAAAATAGGACTACTATTCAAAATTTGAATCCGGTCAAAAGCCGTAATCGTGTATACAATAAGTTTTCAAATAGGTTTAAAAGTTATTTGTATACCCTAAAACTAAGGAGGGGAAAATTTGAAAGTCTTAATAATCTGGCGTCTCTTAACAGTTGGTGGAGTAAATGCTGGCTGGAGGAATCGTTCAATTTATTTTAAAAAGTTTGGAATTCAAACCGAGTTTCTATATACAACTGATCATGGTGGATTACACATAATGGAAGATATTGCACCGGTCTATTTAACGAAGGACGAAAATGAAATTATTAATATTATTAAAAACAATGCATATGACGCAATCATTGTAGTAGATACGGGATCAGCGTATAAGTGGTTACAAAAAGCTAAATATAAAGGTCCAGTTATTGTAGAAGCACGTACGCCCGAGCTTATGAAACTACAGCCTCATTTAAAGAAATTCAGATCGATTGAACCTGTTTCGATTATTGTTCCATCAAATTATCAAAAAAGATTAGTCTCCATCTTAACAGATAATATCCCCATTAAAGTAATCTACAATGGTGTTGACACATCATTTTTCCATCCATTAACACAAGATGAAATCGCATACGAAAATATTCCAATCCTACCAAACAATAAAAAAATTGTGTGCTGTATCGGTAGAGTGGATAAACGTAAAAATTGGCCAATGTTAATCGAAGTTGCAAAATTGATAAAAAGTGAACGGTCGGATATTGAAATCTGGTTAATTGGAGGAGCTCAAAGTGTTCAGCGAGAGGATTTTTCTTTAATTTGGAAGGAAGAAGGTCTAACCGATATTATCAAATGGTTTCCTGTCATTCCTTATCAACAAATGCCCCATGTATACGCAAAAGTGCTTCAATCTGGTGGTTGCACGATCGCAACCACAAAAGTTGAATCATTTGGAAATACTTTTATTGAATCTATGGCATGTGGGGTCCCTGTTGTTGCTTCTAATATAATGCCTATTTCGGAAATCGTTCTCCAAGGTGAAACAGGTATGCTTTTTCGAGGACATGATGTACAGGATGCTGTAAAGAAGATTTATTCGATCGTTGATAATCAAAAACTTCATCAAAAGCTCTCACAAAATGCCATCAAACATGTTGAGCAAAACTTTGCTATTCAAAAAGTTGCCGATATTTATCGAGAATATCTGTTAAAAATTGGTAATACGAATAGTGATGTGATTCAAAATGATTGAACCAGTTTCCTATATTAAAAAACTAGAAGGAAAATCAAATGCTCATTTAATTACCTTTAGTGATGGTAGAGATTATGTTGTGAAATATTTTCAGTCTGGATTTGAGAAAACATTACCAAACGAATGGGTTGCCTATTGCATTGCTAGATTTTTAGATTTACCAGTTCCTTTTGCTCAAATCGTTTCGATTCCTGAAGAATTTTCAAGTACAATACCGGATATAGATATGGAAAACGTCAGGCAGTCAAAGTTTCAATTTGCTTCTTTATATGTACCTGAAACGTTAAATGGTCACCAAGTTGTATCAGTTCCTAATATTTTAAATAACAATCAGCTTGCTGGAATCATTTTATTTGATTATTGGCTATGTAATGGTGATCGTACTCGAAAAAATATTTTACTTCGCGAAGAAAGTTTAGATCAATTTAAACTTTGGATCATTGACCATGCTGAAGCATTTGGCTCCTATAGCTGGTTAACTTCGGAGTTAGAAACTTTGCCTCAAAATATAATGAAAAGTTCAACTCATCAATTCATGTCCCAATATATAAATAGTGAAGAAGAATTTAATGAACAACTGCAGATCATCCAAAGATTTCCGGTACTGCTTTTAGAAGAAATAGTAGAAGTAATACCTGATGATTGGTTATTATCAAAGGAAGACAAAAAGGCAATTGTAGGCAGATTAGTAAATCGTAGAAAAAAAATTCTCCCTTATCTTAAACATAAATTTGTCAAAACGATTTACCGTCCATTACATGAACAAAATGAGTAGAATTGTGACTAAATAAGATAAAAACGACTTCAAATTAGTTTGAAAGTCGTTTCAGTCCTGTCTGAAAATCAAGTTTTTTAACTTTGTTTAAAACACGAAAACGACTTCAATTTATATTGAAAGTCGTTTTTTCTTTTTAATTATTCTATTTAATGATAGACGGTTTACCAACTGGGTAATATTCTATTTTCTCACAATCTCTTACTCTGTCTTCCTTTATACAGTTTCTTCCGTCAAAGATGATTGGATTCTTCATTTTATTTAGTATGCTAGGTAAGTCAAGTTCTCTAAATTCTCTCCACTCAGTAACAATAAAAATTGCATCTGTATCCGTTACACACTCATTTATTGAGCTAGCAAACGTAATATTGCTACCTAGATTTTTTTTTGCGTTTTCAATTGCAACAGGGTCATATGCAATTACTTCTGCTCCTAATTTAGTTAAAGAATTTATAATATTAATAGAAGGTGCTTCTCTCATATCGTCTGTATCTGGTTTAAAAGATAATCCTAGACATGCAATCTTTTTCCCTTTTAATATACCAAATCGTTCAATAGCTTTCTTAACGAGCAATTCGCGTTGAAAATTATTTATCGAAATCGTTTCCTTTAAAAAACTAAATTCAATCCCATTTAATTCGGCTGTATGCAGTAATGCTTTAACATCCTTTGGGAAACAAGAACCGCCATAACCTATTCCTGCGTATAAAAATGCTTCACCGATTCGTTTATCTTTACCCATTCCTTTTGCCACATCTTCAACATTTGCACCGAGTGCTTCACAAAGATTTGCAATTTTATTTATATAACTTATTTTACTAGCTAAAAATGCGTTGGATGCATATTTAATCATTTCTGCACTTCGAATACTAGTAATTAAGATTGGTACATTTAACGGTTTATACATTTCTTCAACAATTCTAGCAGACTCTTGATTATTGCTACCAATAATGATTCGATCTGCTTCCATCGTATCCTTTATTGCAGAACCTTGTCTAAGGAACTCAGGATTTGAGACCACGTCAACTACAATATCTTTGCTACAATTTTGTTGAATAATTTCCTTTACGTTTTCATTCGTTCCAACCGGAACCGTGCTTTTAATAGCAACAATTACATCTTGTTTAATATTTTTCGCAATATCAATCGCTGCACTTTCAAGATAGGATAAATCTGCTGCCCCATCTTCTCTTTGAGGGGTACCTACTGCAATTACAATAACACTTGCATCTTCTAAGCCTTTATCATATGAGGTTGTGAAAAATAATTTTCCTAACTCTATATTTCTAGTTATTAATTCTTCTATCCCTGGTTCATATATTGGCGAAATACCTGCATATAAATTATTAATTTTAAGTTCATTTATATCAATACATGTTACTGTGTGACCAATCTCTGCCAAACAGACTCCTGTTGTTAAACCTACATAGCCCGTACCTAATATAGAAATTTTCAAGTTAATCCACTTCCTGAATATTCATATTTAGAGCATTATTTGATATGACCTCATTTAAAAAAGCAATCACTTCATCTTTTATATCTTCTCTATTAATCGCAAAATCAATCGTAGCCATTATGAATCCGATTTTATTTCCAATATCATAACGTTTCCCCTCGAAATTAAATGCTAGGACAGACTGATCTTTATTTAATTCATTAATCGCATCAGTTAATTGCAATTCGCATCCTTGTCCAACAGAAAGTGTTGATAAAATATCGAAAATCTCTGGAGTAAGAATGTATCGTCCCATAATTGCATAATTTGATGGGGCATCTTTCAATTTTGGTTTTTCTACTAGACACTCAACTTGAAATAGGTTTGTATTTGTATCGTAAGTACTTTCTTTTTGTTTAATAACGCCATATTTACTTACTTCTTGATCAGGTACAGTCTGAACAGCAATAACTGGGGCATTATATTTCTCGTAAACATTAATAATTTGCTGTAAGCAAGGTGTTTTGGACATAACGATGTCATCCCCTAACAAAACAGCAAACGGTTCATCTCCTATAAAACTCTTAGCACATAATATTGCATCTCCTAATCCTTTCGGTTCCTTCTGACGCACATAAAAGATTTTCACCATATTGGATATTTTCTGCATTTCTTCTAAAACAGTTAGCTTGTTTTTTCGAGATAATGATTCTTCTAATTCATATGATTTATCAAAATGATCCTCAATTGCACGTTTGCCTCTACCACTAATAATAATGATTTCCTCAATGCCGGAAGCAACAGCTTCTTCAACGATATATTGAATAGTTGGTTTATCAACTATAGGTAACATTTCTTTTGGCAACGCTTTTGTTGCCGGCAAAAAACGAGTCCCGAGACCAGCAGCGGGAATTATAGCCTTGCGGATTTTCATTAAACTTGCCTCCAAACTTTTGTTCATTCTACTTTATATGTAATTTAAGGAGGACTTGTCACCATATATACCTATTATGTTTAGAAAGTTTAGAACATAATAACTAGCTTTTTTTGACCTTCAGTTTTTTTAAATAAGAACACTGGAACAATCTATTACAAGGAAATATTTATAGGAAATCATGCACCAATATAAATATATTTGAGAGATTTTCCGTGTTATTTGAACTAGTTTTGTACTATATAATTCGTGTTTTGGTATTAAATACTTCGGTCTGACATTCATTAGGCGATTTGAAGATTAATTGCGTCGGCATGAAAATTAATTGAGCCATTTAGCATTATTTAAGACAGATTTTCCATTCACGGTATAGTCATTCATTGCACTAGGATGAGCGTTGATTAAGGCGGTTTAAGCTTTAATTAACCATGTTTACCATTCATGGTATTGGCATTCATTACACAAGTTTTAGCGTTAATTTAGCCGGCTCAAGCATTAATTTAGCCATGTTAATCGTTCATGGTATCGACTTTCAATTTTCAAACTAAAAAAGGCTTATCTCAAAAGTCCTTAACCTTATGAGACAGCCTCTTTCTATTTAGACAATTTCCATAATATGAAAATTTTTATCGATTTCTGTTTCTATATAATTCAGTGACGCTTGTAATTCTCTTTAATGCAAAAGGTTCTGAATTAACTTGATTAGATTGATTGTTAGATCCATTTCCTACCCTTCTTACTTCATTTGCATATGGGTTTGGGTATGGGTTTGAGTTTGAATTTACATTATTTACAACCTGATCAGTTACTCTTCTAATTCGTTTTAATACCCTTGGATTAGTATTAGCGGTATAATCCTCAATTTTTACGACTACATTATCTCTTGGAACTAATTTAGCTTTTTCAACTAGGATTTTTTCCATTGGTTCTGTTTCAGTCTGAGTTAGAGTTTCTGATTCTTCTACTTTTGATTCAACAGTTGGCTCTTTTACTTCAATGATTTCTGTTGTTGGTTGTTCTAATACTTCAGATACATTGTTATTAGTTTCGATCAACTGTGTATTTTGTACTGCAGTTTTAAATAATGTTTGAGGTTCATATTGTTCTAATTGTTCTGGAGAAATAGATGAAGCATATTCAGTTTGGCTCCATGCAGATAGAATTTCATTCGCTACACGACTCCATAAATACTTAGTAACTGCAAGTTCTCTACCTTTTCTTCCCATATTCTTCATTAAAGTTTTATTTGATAATATTTCTGTGATTTTGGTAGCGAATTCATTTGGATCGACTGGATTTTCTACGATTAATCCATTCTCACCTGGAATAATGACTTCAGGATTCCCCCCTCGAGCAGTTGTTACAATTGGAAGTCCAGCTGCCATCGCTTCATAGTGAACCCTTGCAAGTGGCTCTTGCCATAATGAAGTACATACAAATAAATCGGCTACAGCAAACCAGTTGTGTATTTCAAAAGGTGATACAAACCCTGTTGTAATAATTGGTACATCTTGTTTTTTTGCTATAGCTCGAATATAGGCAACATAGTCCGTAACATTATTTTGACTAAACCAATTGCTTCCTACGATGACTAAAGCTAAATCTTTGAAGGTTTTTGAAAGTGTTGGTAATGCTCTTATTAGACGGTCTACGCCTTTGTTTTCTGAAAGTCTTCCTGCAAATAAAATAACCGTTTTATTTTCTAAGCCAAACTCTTTTCTAAGTGTATTTCTCGTACTAATCATTTTTGAATCATTTCCAGGTAAGAAACGGTCAGAATCAACACCTGAGTAGATTGTTCTGATTTTATTTGCACTTTGAGGATAAAGTTCACGAATGACATTTCCTACATAATCACTTACCGTAACAATACTGGAAACTTCTTCTAATACCATATTCGCTTCATCAACAGCGATTTTCCCAATATTAAACATATCATTATGCATGCTTAATGTGATTTTTGATTTTGGTGCTACTTTTCTAATCGGAAGTACAAGACGTGGTCTGTTAAAAATGTGGATTAAATCAAATTGATTTCCTTTAATGTATTGAACTACACCTTCACGATATAGTTCTAATACTTTCCCTGGAACACGTACATAATTTACACCGTCGATTGTTTCTTCATCTGGTAATGATGGATCATTAACACCTAATACTGTTATATCGTGTACTTTACTTAAATAAGGTAAACTACCTGCTATATAAGTCTGAATCGCACCACCTAAAACTGGAGGTACTGGTAGGTTTTCTGTACATACCATTAATATTTTCATTCTTTTCCACTCCAGTCGTTGCGAACTTCATTCAATGTTGCCCACTTTGACTGCTCTAAGTCAACGATTGATTGAATTAATTGTTTAGTCGTTTCGCCTAAAAATAATTCTGGTTCATATAGTACTTCTTTAATGTTTTTATAGAATTCATTTGGCATTGCAAAATCAATCATTAATACTTCATATAATTCTTTCGAGATTGGATTTGCTTCGTGATATGCGTTAATCATTTCCCTTACCCATGTAGCATCCCAAGCAAATAAATCAGACATTGTACCAGATATTAGTTTTCTAAGATCACGAATTGGCAAATCATATGCAACCCCGTCTAAATCAATGATCCACATTCCATTTGGACCCATTTGACCATTTGACCATCCGTAATCTTGGTGAACTAAGCCCCAACTTGCGTTACCTTCATTCACCATATTAAAGTAACTAGAATTATTTAGGTCTTCCATACTCTTTCTTGCTTGTTCTTGAAATGTATCTACTACATTTAATAAATCCTGACTAGCAGGCATTTCTTCATAAGCTAAGGCAATCGTTCTGAACCAATTCATTTTGTTATATATTTTTTCATAACTTTTTGGCCATTTGTGCAATCTTGATGCAATTTCTGCTTGAATCGGTGGTACATACCCTTTACTTAAATGATGAAACTCACCAAGTGCATAACATAACTGCTTAGCACCTTCTAAATCTTTAGAAACAGGTGCCAATTCTTCTATCCATTCTGCAACGAACCATAGCTTTCCACCAGCTTCTACATATTCCTCGCCATCTCTAGTTCGAACGATTGCTGGAACTCTTGCCTTTTGCACTTCTACTAAATACTTCTGAGCTCCTAAACTAAACATACTTCTCGTAGGTCTTCTGTGTAAAAGCTTAAAGCTTTTTGGTCCATCGTTCGTTTCAATTTTCCAAATTGCTCCACCTTTGTCGGCTTTAGTAGTGATGACTTGCATGCTATTTACTTGAAGGTCATAAAACTTTAGTACTTCAAGTCCAATTTTTTCAATATATTCAGGCACATAGAATTCATCATGAATAAGCTCATCGACGATCCAAGGCTCAATTATTATATTATTCAATTTCTCCCTCCTACTTTTTAGAGCCCATAAAAAAATTCACATTTCTTTTTAATGAAATGTAATATATGGTTGCTTATTTATTTTTTTGCTCTAAATGTGATTAGACCTAATGTAATAATATGATTTTGTCCAAGTATTGTGAGGGTATATGTGTATTCTATTAAAAAAGTATTTTCTTCTAATCTAGTTAAATACATATTTCGATTTGGATTCGAACTTTGTCGATTTATCCATCATATGATATTGCAACTCTTGTTAAATAAGGAGGTTTTTAACATTAAAAAAGCTGATACTAAGCGCATCTTAATTACTGGGTGTGCCGGATTTATTGGATTTCATCTAAGTCGGCGACTATTAGAACAAGGTTCTCAGATCATCGGAATTGATAATATAAATGATTACTATGATAGACGTCTAAAATATGATAGATTGGATCTTTTAAAAAAATATAAACACTTTAGTTTCATAAATGGCTCAATAGATAATTTGGAACTACTAGAAGATCTCTTTGTACAAAATAATTTCGATCTTGTCATTAATTTAGCAGCACAGGCTGGAGTGAGATATAGTTTAGAAAATCCAGGTTCATATATCCAATCAAACCTTGTAGGTTTTGCTAATATTTTAGAGTGTTGTAAAAACCATCAAATTAAACACCTCATATATGCCTCTTCAAGCTCTGTTTACGGCAATAACAAAAAAACTCCTTCTTCGATTAGCGATCGAGTTGATGAACCAATTAGTTTATATGCAGCTACAAAAAAAGCAAATGAATTAATGGCACATTCATATAGTCATACGTTTAATTTACCTACTACTGGATTACGTTTTTTTACTGTTTACGGACCGTGGGGTAGACCAGATATGGCACTGTTTAAATTTGCAAATTCAATCGTTAACGGACAACCAATAGAGGTTTATAATTATGGAAATATGAAACGAGATTTTACTTATATTGATGATGTTGTTGAATCGATTGTAAGAATCATTAAAAATGGACCACCAAATGAATCGTCTTCGTATTATAAGCTTTATAATATCGGTAACAATAGCCCCGTGAAATTAAACTATTTTATCGAGGTTTTAGAAGAGCAACTAGGTATAAAAGCAAATATTCGATTATTGCCGATGGTTACTGGGGAAGTACTTGAAACATATGCAGATATTAATCAGCTCGTAAATGACATACACTTTAGCCCAACTACTTCAATTGAAAATGGGATTGCTAAATTCGTCGAATGGTTTAAGGAGTATAAAAAGATAAACTAAAGCTATTTAAAAATCAATCTAGAAATTTAAATAACCACAAGGATTGCAATTTCCCTTGTGGTTATTAGTACTTTTTGGATCCCAAACTAAATTACCTAATTCCTAATGCACTCTTAACTCTTTCTAATGTTTTCGATTAATATTTATTATTAGGTGTTAACAGTTGGATTTTGCTTTAAGTAATTCAATTGCTGTTTGATGGCAAAAAAAGAAGCCCGTTTTATGGGCTCATTACATACAAATTACTCGTCCGATTCCGATCGTCACTTAACATTTGGATATAATCTTCATTTAATTGATCTGTTAAATGATCTCTATAGTGCCAAATTGATAATAGGCAAATTTTAAATTTTTCTATTATTCCTGCATTCTTTACTTTTCGAGCTACCTTTATTAATTCATTTAACCCTTCAATATATTGCTTAGTTTCACATTTTAAAAGTGATTGTGCGTAGCAGAAGTCCAAATACAATTGCTGTTTATATAAATTTGAACTATTTGCCATTTCATTAATTACATTTTCATGGAGATTGATTAACGCCGAAGCTTCTTCCAATCTACCTAATTTTACAAAGGATTCTATAATTCTCGGAATTCCTACATATAGATCATCTCGATCTTTAATCCAATCATAATATTCATCAACATAATGTAATTCTTCAAAATCAAGTAATGTAACATAACGATTACCGATTGCAGCCTCTGCAAAAAAATCATTTATTTTACTATACTTTTTAATTATATCTAGCACTTCATCTAAAGAATTACTTAACCTATTTAAAGCGAAACCTTGATATACTAATGCGTAGCCAAAATGCTTTTCATTTTTTGCCATTTTTTCTAATCGCTTAGCATAATGAAGGACTTTGTCCCATTGTTTTAACATATAGTAAGTGGCCGTAATCCATAAAATTGTTAATTCCTGAAAATCATCTGGCATATAACTCACATATTCTAATACATGGACAAGAGTAGCTGGTCCTTCCTCTGTTAATCTAATTAAATAGTACTTTCTAAAATAACTAATAGCAACTTCCTCTGCGGTTTGATCTGGCATGTGATGAATAATGATTTCATATAAAGGCAACGCCTCTTTCTCTTTCCCTTCAGCAAATAACTTTTCAGCAATCTCAAATAAATTTTGTAAATTTTTAGTCCGTATTGTCTTTGATTTTTCCTCTAACATTTCAGAAATGATAAAGTTTAACTCTTTTTTAAATCCATTTATTGCACATTTATAAATAAACGCTACACTTCTTCGTTTATCTAAATATCGATTCTGATTAAAACATAATTGTGTATAGCTCGAGTAAAAATGACCTTCTGCCAAACCGAACGCCTCTGTAATTGCATCTAAATAATGCAAAGATAGTGGCTTTTTATTATTAAAAACTCTACTAATATCACTAATATGGATTCCAGAGCATTTAGCTAAATCAGCTTTATTCCAATTTTTGTCTTTCATTAATGTAAGAAAATCATATAGAAGCATCTGATTCATAAGCTTTCCTCTCCATACTCGGTAATAATCTTTTTTAATTGATCATTCAACCTTTTAACTAGATAAAAAATAGAAAATTAGGTAATATCGCACATAATCTATTAGGTTTATTATACTATTTTGCCGTTTTTTTAAAATAGGAAATATTCAATTATTTAATTAAAATTGATTAATTATTTAAATACTGCTTCATTATCTAGTGTTTTTATTTCAATATGAATATTACTTTTCCTATCTTTCTGCATTCTTTTCCTACAATGGGAAATAATACCTTTAAACTTTATTTATATTTTACATGAGGATGATTAAATGTTTAAAAAGATTATTTCACTAATACCTGAGTATCCGATTTTTATCCAAGCTTTTGTTACCTTTATCGTTCCTGTTGGTTTATCAAAATTTTTCAAATGGGTTCATTTTATGGAGAAAGAGTGATTTAAATGAAGCGGTGGAGATCCAAAGTTAATCAAGAAAATACGGAATCTCTAAATAATGAATCTCAAGATAGTAATGAGAATTTGTCCAGTGATCTTCAAGTAAATTTGGATCGGATGTTTAATGAAATCGGACATAATTCTGATGTGAAATTTAGAGAGTTTCTATTAGGTGAAACAGAAATTCAACTTGCACTTATTTTTATTGATGGTTTATCAGATACGGACTTAATTCAAACTCATATAATGAGCGAGTTAATGGCTGGACTTTCTGCAATTGCAAATGATCAAAAAACAAATGGACTCTCTCTTAAACAAAATGAAATTAAAAAATATATTAAAGAGCAATCACTTGCTGTTTGTACAATTGAAGATGTTAATACTTATAAAAAATTAAAATTGGGAGTATTATCTGGTTCAATTGCATTATTAATAGATGGTATAACTGGATGCTTTTTAATCGGTGAAGCATTAACAAAATCAAGAGATATTAAAGAACCAGATTCAGAAGCACTAGTACGTGGACCAAGAATTGGCTTTGTTGAAAACTTATCTGATAATACAGCACTGCTTAGGCGTTCTGGAAAAACTCCAGATTTATCTATTATAGGATTTGAGATAGGAGAAGTATCAAAAAAAGAATTAGTTATAGCGTACATTACAAATCTTGCTGATTCTCAACTTGTAGAAGAAGTAAAAAAACGAATTAAAAGAATTGAAATTGATACAGTCCCAGATTCTGGTTATATTGAACAATTAATAGAAGATGATTATTTAAGTCCATTTCCTCAGATTCAAAGTACCGAACGTCCTGATCGAGTTATGAGTGCTTTAATGGAAGGTCGAGTTGCCATTTTATTAGATGGATCACCATTTGCACTAATTGCTCCTGTAACATTTCAGATGTTAATACAATCTCCTGAGGACTATTATGAAAGATGGTTGGCAGCTACTTTAGTTCGATTATTACGATATCTTTCATGTTTTATTGCTTTATTTGCTCCATCTTTATACATTGCATTTATTTCATTTCATCAAGGCTTAATTCCGACAAAGCTAGTATTTCATATAGCAGCAACTAGAGGTGGCGTACCATTTCCTCCGTTAATTGAAGCACTAATAATGGAAATTTCGATTGAAGTATTAAGGGAAGCCGGCCTTCGTTTACCAAAACCGATTGGGCAATCTTTAGGAATTGTTGGAGGATTAATTATTGGCCAAGCCGCAGTTGAAGCAGGAATTGTAAGTACAATCATGGTAATTGTAGTTGCAGTAACGGCAATTTCCTCATTTACATTACCACAATATAATGTAGGAATTGCCCTTCGTATGCTTCGTTTTTTATCCATGCTTTTTGCAAGTGTATTTGGTTTATATGGAGTCATATTATTTTTCCTATTAGTATTTAGTCATTTAGTTAAACTCAAAAGCTTTGGTGTTCCTTACTTAAGTCCCGTTGCTCCAGTTCGATTTAGTGATTGGAAAGATTTCATCGTAAGAGCTCCTTTATTTATGATGAAAAATCGACCTAAAAGCCTACAAGCAAAAAGAACAAGAAGAATGAAATAGAATATGAAAGGAGGAGTACTAAGTTATGAATTCAGAGCCAATTGATCGTATATCAGCGCATCAAACTATGATGCTAATCGTAAATTTTATTTTTGGTGCAGGTATTTTAATATTACCAAGAACGATTACTGACAAAGTAAAAACGCCAGATGGTTGGATATCAGTTATTATTTCGGGCTTGCTTATTACCTGTTTAATCTTTTTACTAGTTATGTTGTGTAAACAATATCCTAACGAAACATATTTTCAATTCAATCAAAAAATAATTGGTAAATGGTTAGGTATTTCATTAAGTATCATTATCATCATATATTATATTTGCCTTTCAGCTTTAGAGGTTCGGGTAATGGCAGAAACTACTAGATTATTCTTATTACAAGGCACTCCTACTTGGGCTATTTTAATACCCTTTTTGTGGATTGGTTTATATTTAGTTCTAGGAGGGATTAACCCAATCGCTAGAATTTTGGAAATTATTTTTCCAATCACTGTATTATTCTTTCTATTAGTTATTTTATTAGGAATTGGAATTATTGAAATAGACAACCTACGTCCTGTACTAGGAAATGGAATTAAACCTGTCTTTAATGGACTCAAAACAACTTCCCTTTCTTTTTCAGGTTTTGAAGTGATTTTATTTATCTTTATGTTTATGAAGGATAAAAAGAAAGTATCAAAAACAATTATGTTAGGAATAGGTATTCCATTCGTTTTTTATACAATAACGGTGGTAGCAGTAGTCGGTGCTTTCTCGGTAGATGGTGTTTTATTGCAAACTTGGCCCGTTCTTACTTATATTCGCAGCTACGATATACAAGGTCTATTTGTAGAACGTTTTGACTCACTACTTTTAGTTATTTGGATTATGCAAATTTTTGCTACATATATCATTGCCTATTATATTTGCACCCTTGGAATGGCTCAAATTTTTAATAAAAAAAATTCGAATCCATTCCTCTTTGGTACATTACCATTTATTTATATTATTTCAATGATTCCTAAAGATATAAATCAAACTTTAAAAATGGCCGATAGAATCGGAAATACTGCATTTTATTTATTTGGTATTGTCCCTATTCTCCTATTAGTGATTTCTTTTGTGAGGAAAAAATTAAATGAGAAAATGTAAGTATAAGAGAACTTTGATCATTTCAATTTTAAATATAAGTCTTTTAATTTTATTATCGGGTTGCTGGAGTAGTAAACCAATTGAGGACTTAAACATAATAGTCGGTTCTTCTATAGATAAAGATGAAAACGGCAAATTAAAATCGACTCTTCAATATGTTGTTCCTGAAGCAATGACCACAAAATCAGGTGGAGGCGTTCCTACAAAACCTTATATAAATGTAATCGGGGAAGGCATTTCGTTAGAACCTTCTGGATGGGAAACAACTTTAAGTAGGGAAGGATACATTTTTGGGGCGCATCAAAAATGTGTTGTAATTAGCGAAGAACTTGCTAGAGAAATAAAGCTACGTGAGCTGACCGATTTGTATTTTCGAGATATAGATATTCGAGGGAGTACTCTGATTTTCATTTCAAAAGGCAAAGCTACAGAAGCACTAGAATCGAAGGAACCAAATGTCATCCCTTCATTACGGATCGTTGAAATTGCTAATAAATCATTGACTTCAGAAATTGTCAGCAAAACACCTTTAATAAAAATAGGTGGATTAATGAACTCTGGTTCTAGCTTCCTCCTCCAATTATTAGAAACCACAGATAAAGGTGCTAAATTTTCTGGCGGTGCAATTTTTAACGGTAAGAAAAATAAAATGATTGGCACTCTTAATACACAAGAAGTAGAAGGGATTAATTGGATCACTGCACAAGGTAGAGGCGGAGCAGTTAAGGCTTACACAAAAAAATCTGATGGTCCGACTTGGTTTCAAATTGAATCGGTTAAAAGTAAAGTGACACCTCATATAAAAGGTGACAAAATCTCTTTCGACGTAAAAATTGAGTCTGAAGGAAGAATTGCAGAATATTGGAATCCCAAATTAAGACCTGCATTTCAAGAGAAAACTCTTAAAAGAATCCAAAAAGCAACTGAAGAGGAAGTTACAAAAATAGTAGAAAATGTTACAAACAAGCTTCAAAATGATTATAAAACAGATGTTGCTGGATTTGGAAACGAAGTAAGAATTCAATACCCAAAAAAGTGGAAAAAAATGAGTAAGAATTGGGATGAACGATTTAGTAAAGCTAAAATAAACTACGATGTTAATATTATAATAAGAGACTATGGAATGATCGGAAAGAAAAAAAACAAATAAAAAATAAGGCTCGAATCCATAAACTAACAGGATTTGAGCTTTATCATTTTTAAGGTTTTAGTTTTAGTACTTCATTTGTTTGTAATAACACGTTAGAAATTATTCGTTCTTTACTTAATTCCAATGTAATTATTTTTTTCATTTTTAATACTAGACTAGGATCCTCCAAAAGTGATTCCTTACTTTCGTAATGTGTAGAATATATGTCATAAAATAAATGAGGAAATAATAAATCAGCTTTAAGTAACTGGTACTGCGAACATGATAGCGGATTCATCTCCTGATATGCGATAATTATTTTCTTCATTAACTTTGGATTCCAATTTTGTTCTTCTTTCATTACGATATTTAAAATTCTTCTCATATCATGAATCGGCAATTCGATTTTTAATGAACTCATATTTAAGAAATATAAATTCCCGTCTTCTCCAATTGTAAGATCTTTTACATCAAAATTTTGGTAGCATAATGTTTTCGCGGTCTCTTCTCCCACTTCTGCTATATAATATTTATCAATTATTGCTAAAGCTTTTTCACATTGCATTAAAAGCATATTTATATTTTTTAAAAACAACTTATCGATTTCATTTTGATGCTTTATCTTTGCTCGCTCTTCTTTCCATTTTGTTAATTTTATAAATTTAGTTTGTAATTCATTTTTCCAATTTGTTTGAATGGATGAAACGTTCTCATTTGTTAATTCAATACCTATTGAAGCTTTATGAAAAGAAGCAATCCCATTCATCAACAAGATAAGATCTTCTTCACTCTCAAAATTTGGACTCTTTCCATTAACAGCTTCAAATAACATAAAATATTCATCTTCCATTCTTACAAAACCGTCACCTAATTTAGCTGTTAATACCTCTGGTGTAAATACGCCATTATCTCTAAGATAGTCAATTGCATAGATCATAAATTCAATATACCTTTCATCAATTAAAACTTTCTTCAATAATACTTCACCGATATTTGTATCAATGGGCCACTCAGCTTTTTTTTCATCAATGTATTCTAAAGTTCTATGTTTTACTTCTAATGGGTAATTTGCAATAACTTTTTTTACTAAATCATTAAAAAAAGCGTCCAAAATGATTCCTCCCAAATAATACTTATCCACTTTTTAATTTATGAATATGTACAAGTTTAGAGACGGCTAATCTACTAAATAAATTAGGGAGTAAAATATTTTCTACTAATAATTCTTAGACTTTTTTACTTTAATAATCAATTTTATATTGAAGATTTTTGAATTAGTTTCTTTCTATTACAGTTTACTTTAAATTTCCTAATAAAATACAAGACAGAACACAAAAATTAATTTAAAAATCCTAAAGATTAAAACTTTAGAATTTCTCATAAGTTTCAAAAAAGCAGTGTTAAGAATGAAAGAATTATTGAATTTTATTTTGTTTTCTTTTTTGTTTCTTGATTTTTTACGGACTTACATTATTACAAGGATATGATCTACATTATTTAATTTTAGCGATTTATTATATAATAAAGTTGGTTTTATGACTCTTGATAAAATTTTAATTTTTTATTTCATTCTCTATTTTGGACTAACAATGTTTGTGAAACTAAGAAAGAGATAACTTTTTCTAAAATCTTTAAAGTCACGAATAAAATAACCGGCAAAATAATTTGAAACGGTACATGAGTCACTAAAGACAAAACAACATAAAAAACGTCGGATCATTAGACCCGACGTTTTCATGCTGTTGAAAAAGACCTTTGTCAATTAAGTTGGAATTATATCACTGATAAATAAGTTGTGTGATCTTGATTTCCACTACAGTGTGCTCGCTTTCCATGGGGCGAGACCTGAGCCTCCTCGGCGTGCGCCTGTGGGGTCTCAGCCTTCCCGCTAATCCCATAGGAGTCGAGCACCCTTTCGTTCCAATCAACTTCTTTATAAAAAAGAATAATCTTAAAAATAATCTAGATAATTTACAAATCATTATCAATATTGAGCCTAAAAATGTTATATGCCATTATAATGACGTTAATTATGTTAAATTTTTGAAAGTTATTTAATCTATCAATAAGAGACGGTTAAAAGATCATATTTAAAAATATTGCAAATTGCATCGAATATCATTAAATGTTCGTATTTTTTATATTGACGACAATATATTTCAACACACTGAAAACGTCGGATCATTAGACCCGACGCTTTTCTTACTTATAGATGTCTCATTGCTCGACTACTCTATCTATCCGCTTATTCGCTGACATACTATTTCTTGTAATAAGACTAACAGCAACCATTACAAGTGCATTAATAATTAGGGCAATAATCCCCACATTTAAGTCTTTCACCAATTGTGGAAGGTGTGGAAAAGTTTGTGCAAACGTCTTTTCACCTAAATCAAAAATTGAAACAATAACCCCACCAAATATAATTCCAGTTGTAGCGCCCTGCTTTGTTACAAAGTTCTTTTTCATTAAACTTAAGAAAAATGGTGGAGCAAGCTGCGTTATAAAATTATACGCCACAATTGCAATACTAAATAAAGAGCTACCACCTTTAAAAGTAAAATATAAACCAATTAAAGTAATAAAAGGAACAATTAATTTTATTAGTTTTGTAATATGTACTTCTGATTTAGAAGGAACTACTACTTGATAAATATTTTTAACAAATAATGTGGATATTACCATTAAAATCAAAGAAGCAGGTACTAATGCAGCTAATACCCCCGTTCCTCCTATTAATCCGACGAACCATGGATCAAAAGTCTTTTTTGAAAGAAGCAATAATATTTTGTCACTATCACTTCCTTGTAACCCTTTAATTTGTAAGATTGCTGCAAAGCCCACGAAAAAAGCAAATAATAAAATTAATTGATACAAAGGCATTATGATTGCGTTTTTTCTTAAAACTTTTGCATTTTTCGCTGCAAAAATAGGCGGAAATGAGTGAGGCCACATATACATCCCAATCCCACTTAATATAATAGTAGAAATATACCAAGTTAAATTCATCCCATGTTCTGGAAGGATTGTAAAGTTTGGCTTTGCTTGTTCAATCGCCTGATACATCGGCTTAATACCGCCATAAAAATGAATCGGAAAATAAATACCTAAAAATAAAATGATAGCAAGAATTAAAATATCCTTTAAAACAGAGGTCCATGCTGAACCATGAATTCCTGATAGCATGACGAATAAAGTAACCCCGAGTGCGCCAAATAAAATAGCCATCTTTGAAGAAATAACGCCATAAGATGTAATTTCAACGATATAGCCTAAGCCTTTAAGTTGTAATACTAAGTAGCAAAATAAAGCGACGATTCCAACTATAGCAACAAGTACTCCAAGAATTGGACTACTGTATTTCTTCGCCATAAAATCTGACTGAGATATTAGTTTATGTTTTTTAGAGTATTTCCAAATCTCAGGAAAAGCCCAATAAGATATAATTGATGCAATACATCCGTAAGATACGATACTAAATATGGAACCACCTTCACCGTATGCTGATCCACTTGCACCTAAAAAGGTAAAGGTTGTATACATTTCGCCAGCTGATAATAAAAAGATGAAAAGCGTTCCCATTCCCCGGCCACCAACAGACCATTGTTCTAAGTTCATTTCTTTACCTTTTTTTGACCATATTCCAATAATGATGGAAACAGCGAAAAATAAAAATATAAATAATGTTCCTGTATTCATTATATTGCCTCCTCTTTATTCGCAGGATCAAAAAGATAGATTAAACCTAAAAATACAGTAGTGAGAAGTGACCAAAGTACAATCGAAAAATGGAAAAATGGCATACCAAGTACGTAAGGAGTAACCTTATTCGAAAACAACGCACCTATTACAAAACCAATAACCGGGATAAAACCAAGTAAATAGATTTTTTTCATACTCTACTCTCCTTCATTTTAATTATTTAATATGTTAATAGCTCCTTGGACAAATATCTTTATTCCATCTTTTAAAGCTCTCTCATCAATATTAAATTTCGGATGATGGTGTGGATACACTATTCCCTCTGCCTTATTTCTTGCACCTACAAAAAAATAAGTCCCAGGAACTTCATGAAGGAATGCTGAAAAATCTTCACTTCCCATTATTGGTTTAATTAATTCACGATTTTCTTCTCCAACTATTTCACAAACAGTTTTGTCTATTAAACTAGTTACTTCATTATCATTAATGACCGGTGAGTACCCGAAATGGTATTCAATCTCATATTTAGCTCCATGAGCATCGGTAATACCTTTTACTATTTGCTCAATCAAGTTCGGTATGTTATTGCGAACTTCATTGTTAAAGCTCCGAACAGATCCACCAATAGTAGCAAAATTAGGTATAATATTTACTGCTGTACCACCATTAAATTGAGTAACTGAAATGACAGCTGTATCAATTGGATCAATCCTCCTTGAGATGATATGCTGTATGTTTGTTACAACTTGAGTTCCAATCAGAATTGGATCAATTGTTTGATTCGGCAAAGAAGCATGGCCTCCCTCACCAATGATTGTAATTTTAAACATGTCTGCACCTGCCATCATAGGGCCATAATTTAAACCAATTTTTCCGGTTTCCAAATTACTTACTAGATGTGCTCCGATAATCATATCCACTCCATCAAGCACTCCTGCATTTACCATCTCAATTGCACCACCAGGTGGTAATTCTTCTGCGTGTTGGAAAATAAATCGTATCTCACCTTTAATCTTTTCTTTAAAACTACAAAGGATTTTCGCAGCTCCTAATAGCATCGCCGTGTGCCCATCGTGACCACATGCATGCATTATGCCATCTTTTTTAGAACGAAATTCAATTTGATTTTCTTCCTGTATTGGAAGTGCATCCATATCCGCTCTGATTGCAAGCACTTTTCCTGGATCATTTCCTTTTAGTCTAGCTACAATACTAGTCTTTGTTGGTCTAGAAATTTCTAAGCCCCCAAATGACTTTAGTTTGTCATACACAAATTGAGCAGTATTTTCTTCTTGGAATGATAATTCCGGGTTTTCATGTAAATACCTTCTCCATCCAATTACTTCTTCGTTAATCGCACTTACTACATCATCTAATTTTAATTCAGAAAAAACATTATACTTCATCACTAAACCTCCATGATTCTTTCAAAATTCTTTTAAGGAATATTTACGGTCATTTTCCTTATATACTGATTTTATTACTTGAAAACGTTTTCTACAATATATTTTTGTTAAAAATTCAAAATATTAACAATGTTTAATGCAAAAAATAAACATTCCAAATTTGAAATGTTTATTTAAAGCGATATATTTTACTAGGTCTCCCACGGTAAGATAAGGATTCCTCACCTATGCATTCTAGTAATTCAACTTCACATAAATCTGCTACAATACGTCTAGCATTTCGTTCAGTCATATTAAGCTGCTCAGCTAAACTCTTTGTTGTAAAATTATTCCACCCCATTCTCTTAATAAGGTTTTCAACTTTATGAAATGTCTTTACACTAATATTTCCTAGTTTAAGCTTTTGCAACAACTCTTGGTCATCTGTTCGATAAGCATATGTAATCTCTTCTTCACTACCAAGGGACTCGATGATTTCACCATTTTCTTGTACAATTAATATTTTATGCTTATTCATTTCTTTTGACTGTTGAATTGATTCAATCGCATTTTTCTCTGCAGAAAAAACAGTCTCACCAAATCCAATCCCTACAGAAACCTTTGAATCAGCTTCTAATGATAAATGCTCAATCGTATTTTCTAACATATTAATCTCTCTTTCAATTGCACCTCTAGAACTATAAATTAAATATTTCCCATATCCTTTTTCAATCAATGAACCATTTAATTGTTCGCAAAGTGTTAGAAGTACATTCTTGATACGAAGTTCGATATGCTGTAAATGATAAGGCGATTTTGATTTCCTTATAATACTCTCATAATTTTCTATTTCAACCAATTCTACTCCAATTTGAGAGTCTTTAAAATAAAGCCCTTTTACTTTCTCTATTAGTAGCTTTAATGTATGTCGAATATCAACTTTACTAGTTGAAATCCATTCAACTGGAATTTCAAGTTTTTTTAATTCCTGATAAATAGATGGAAAATTAGTCAAAACACCTTCAATTTTATTTGCGTTCCATAATTCAAGGTGAAATTGTAATATTCCCTCTAAATTAATATCTTCTTCATCAAACTTTTTGATAAAAAGCTGATTGAATGGTTTATTCAACTGCTCTAAAGCATCGTCTAATAAATTTGAATATGTTGGCATATCTACGCTTAATTGCCTAATTAATTTACCATTAAGATATATAATATTTAACAGACTTTTATAAACAGATGACTCTGTATGAGGAACATACAATAATTTTTCAATGGAATGAAGCGTTTTTTTTGCAATATTATATGGTAATTGCCCTGAAAAAAGCCAGACATCAACATCTCGATCATGTTTCTTTACAATCTCTTTTGTTTGCGCAGGCTCATCATATGCAAATGGGAAAAATTCTAACTCCTTTTCATATTCTTTAGAAAAACTTAAAATTCGTTCTAAAGACCACTCTGGGCCGATCAGTCCAATCCGATACATTATTACACCTACCAATTTCTCTAATTTTTATATGGATGACTATGATTTTCTATTTTATCAAGTACTTTATATGCTTATTAATAATCTTAACAGTATTTCACTCGACATGACCATGTTATTTACGTATAGTTGAATAAAAAAAAAAACTTTTCATCAAGAATCGTTTCTTGATGAAAAGTCTTTTTTATTCTTTAAAAGCTTCCCTAAATCTGCTCTTAATATTCTTTTTAAGATTTCCTAAGCATTAAAACGAACTTAAATAATCCTTCATCTCGTTAACTAACTCCTCAGGAGACTCATACATGCTCATATGCCCGGCACTGTTTAAAGTAGCAGTTTTAATATTTTCTTTTTCGATCGAAAAAGTCTTTTCAGGCGGAATAATCTGATCGTCTTTACCCGCAAGTAAAAGTACAGGTAATTTTGTACCGTTAAGTACATGATTTCGGTCTGGTCTATTTTTCATGCTAATTAAAGCATTAACCGTGCCATCTACTGAAGTTTTATACCCAATTTGTTTTGCTTGATCTATTTCTGCACTATTAGTTTGGATATTTTTTGGAGAGAAAAGTTTAGGAATTAACCCATCCACTACGTTTTTCACTCCTTCATTTTTCACTTTATCACTAGTTGCTACTCTACCTTTTTTTGCTTCTTCACTATCCGGATATGCAGTAGAGTGGATTAATGAAAATCCATTTAAGTAATTAGAATATCTTTCCGCGAATGCAAGTGTAATATAGCCTCCTAACGAGTGGCCAAATAACGTTATTTGCTTAATGTTTAATTGATCAAGTAGATCTTTTATGACATCTGCATAATCTTCAATTGTATGCTCTTCTTTTATAGCAGTAGAGTCTCCATGTCCTGGTAAATCAATTGCTATCACACGATAATCCCCTGCTAATTGTGGAATTACTTCTTCCCAATATGCATGACTTCCCATAAAACCATGAATTAAAACGATCGGCTTCCCCTTACCTTGATCCTTATACGCAATTGATAAATTTTCAAGTTCTATTTTACTAGTAATGATCCTTCAACTCCATTCGAGATTTTTCAATGAATACAGGACTTTTTTCATTTACTAAAATACCTATATTCAAAAAGAGATACGAACTAACATAAAGAAATCTTATGAACAAAATTCTGCACTTTAACTATTTTCTCCTCTCTTTTCTCGAAATAATCTTTAAATTAAAAAAGGAGTGTCTCAAAAAAGAGAGACACCCCTATTCATTAAAATTCATCTACTTTCTGCTTAAATACCTCATCGTTATGTTGAATTTTCTGACCTTTATTTTTATTTATAAATAAGTAAGCTACCGATAATACAATTAACCATGGTATTCCAAATTGAAGCATAATTTTAAAGCCAGTAAACCAAGAAGTAATTGTTAGTCCCAACAATAAAATAGCTCCTAAAATTGTGAAGTAAGGGAAACCGATCATTTTTACTGGTAATTTCCGCCCGCCTGACTGTTCCCATTTCCTTCTAAAAAATAAATGTGAAATAAAGATTGTCATCCAAGTAAACATTGCACCAAACATCGAAATTCCCATCATAAATGCATATGAGGAATCTGGTAGTACTGCATTTACGATTCCGGCAACTACAATACCAATGGTTGAAACTGCAAGAGCATTTACCGGAACAGCTTTTTTACTTACTTTTCCTAAAATTTTTGGCGCATGATTAGTTTTTGAAAGTGAATAAACCATACGAGTTGAAGCATATAATTGGCTATTCATCGCTGACAAGGCTGCCGTTAAAATAATAAAGTTCATAAGGCCTGATGCAAAAGGTATATTTAATATTTCCATTACCTTTACGAAAGGACTTTCATCAACCCCCGCTGATTTCCATGGAACGATGATGAGCATGATTGCAATTGTTAATACATAAAAAATTGATAAACGAAAAACTGTTGCTTTAAGAGCTTTTGGAACAGCAATATCAGGTTCTTTTGCTTCACCCGCTGTAACCGCTATCATTTCAGTTCCTAGAAAACTAAATAGTGAAATAAAGACAGCTACCCACATGCCCCACCAACCAAATGGCATAAATCCTCCATCATTTGTTAAATTCTCTACACCAATACTCCCGTTGTGAGATGAACCAAACAAAACATACGATCCAAGAAGGATAAAGCCAACAATTGCGCTTACTTTAATCATTGAAAACCAATACTCGAATGTTGCAAATGTATTAACACTTGTAGCATTTATATAGATTAATACTGCTGCAAAAAAGGCGATCCATACGATTCCAGGTACAGTTGGAAACCAATACTTCATGTAGACTGCAATTGCACTTACCTCTACTCCAACAGCAAGTACTTGCGCCACCCAATATGAGTAGCGAACAAGATATCCAGCCATAGGATGAATATATTTTTCTGCGATTGTTCCAAACGAACCGCTGGTAGGATGTGCAACGGTCATCTCAGCTAAGCACCCCATGAGCAGTAAGACGATTAATGCACCAACTGCATAGCTTAGTAATACGCTTGGTCCGGCAGTTTTTATTGCTAGTCCACTTCCAAGGAATAACCCCGTCCCAATCGCACACCCCATTGCAATCATAGTTAGTTGACTAGTTTTTAGCTCTCTTTTTAAGCCTTTTTCTTGCTCGTTTTCAATTTTATAATTAGTGGTGGATTTCTTCATGATTTCATCCCCTTGTCCCCTTAAATAGCCAACTAAACTTACGCCACAACTTCACGTTCATTTTTAAATTTTTCATATTGCTTTTTTGTCATGATTTTCTTAAGTGTTTGTACAACTTCCCAAACTTCCTCGTAAGAAGTGTAAAGTGCAACTGGTGCAAGTCGAATAATATTTGGTGCTCTGAAGTCAGGTATAATACCATTTTCTTTCAAACATTTACAAATACGCGCTGCTTCTGCATGCTCAAGACTTACATGTCCTCCTCGTCGTGCATCCTCTCTAGGTGATCCAATGAAAAATCCCATGTCTGGTAATTCTTGTTCAATACAGTCCATTAAAAATTGATTTATTCGAAGTGATTTTTCTCGAATCGCATCAATTCCCGCTTCTGAAAAAATCTCCAAAGATCCTATTAATGGTGCACAGCTTAATACATGTGGAGTACCGATTTGATAAGCTCCAGCGGTTTCAGCAGGAGTTAGTATGTGCTCCATATCAAATTGCTTATCTTTTCTTGAACTAAACCAGCCTGCAAGTCCCGGCATTGCTCCAAAATGTTTACGATTAACAAATAAACCACCTACACCACCTGGTCCACCATTTAAGTGTTTATAATTACACCAATATGCAAAATCAACATCCCACTCACTAAAAGAATGTGGAATTGATCCAACAGAATGACAACCATCAAAACCGATTAAAATTCCTCGTTTATGAGCTTCTTCAGTCAAGCGTTTCATATCTAAAATTTGACCACTACGGTATAAAACTGTTGGTAAAATAATTAAAGCGATTTCTTCTGTCATTGCGTTAATAATGTCGTCTTCTTCTAAATAACGTCCATCTTTACTTTTAACGCAAATAAGATCTTGATCAGGATCTAACCCATGTATACGTAATTGACTTTGAAGAGCATAAATATCTGATGGGAATGTAAGCTCATCTGCTAATATCTTTTTTCTATTACCTTTTGGTTGAAAAAAAGTAGCAACTAATTGATGTAAGTTAACGGTCGTGGAACCGGTTACAATTACTTCCTCAGAAGAAGCACCAACTAACGGAGCTAATTTTTCTCCTAATTTTTCAGCCATGAAAAACCATGGATGATTTCCATTTGTCCAACCGTCTATACCATAGTTCTTCCAATCTTCCAATGATTCTAGTAAAGTACGTTCAGCTCTTTTAGAAATTAGGCCTAATGAATTACCGTCCATATAGATTGAACCAGGTTTTAAGTAAAACTCATCTCTAAACTGTCTAAGTGAATCAAGACTGTCCA
The DNA here is from genome assembly GCF_002128425.1 of Gottfriedia acidiceleris. GTDB lineage: Bacteria > Bacillota > Bacilli > Bacillales > Bacillaceae_G > Gottfriedia > Gottfriedia acidiceleris. Next base: position 6,097 of record NZ_NESS01000009.1, on the reverse strand, counting down.
TTTTTTTTGCGTATTCTAAACTTGTTTCAGTAACTTTCGTACTCATACTGTTCCTCCTCTATCAATCTACTATATAAATCTATTTGTGAAAAAATCATATCAAATTAACTGACATTATGTCAATGACACAGTGTCATATTTTCAGATAATAAAAAAAGTTTCAACTAATGACCAGGTTTTTTATTAACCGTACAGTGTTTTTCTGTCATTTCTTCCATTTTTATTCATTTACCTATATGCTAGAAGTAACTTATGTTGGAGGATCGTAGTATGAGTAATGACAAAGCAGAATCTAAGCGTCAATTACGTTCAATGATGACAAGACAAAAACTTCTAGAAGCTGCTAAAGAAGTATTTCTTGAAGAAGGTTTTCAAAGGGCGACTATCACACAAATGATAAAAAAAGCTGATATTGGTTATGGAACAGCTTATGTTCACTTTAAAGGTAAAGAAGAGCTTTTGATTGTGTTGATGGAAAATGTAATGGAAAAGTTTTATGAAATTGCCGAAACTCACTTTTTTCCAGAAACGAAAGAATCCGCTGAATCTATTATTAATAAACAAGCTACTTCTTTTCTAAAAATGGCAGAAGATGAGAGAAATATGATGCAAATTTTTGAACAAGCTATTGGAGTATCCGAAATCATCTCAGACAAGTGGAAATCGATTCGTGAAAAGTTTATAGACCGCATCTCCATAGATATTAAATATGCACAAGAAACAGGTTTAGCTAGAAAAGCGTTAAACCACGAACTAGTCGCGCGAGCTTGGTTTTTTACAAATGAGATGTACTTATGGGAAATAGTTCGAAATGAACAGCATTATACAATTAAAGAAATTGCAAAAACGATCACATCACTTTATACAACTGGTCTTTATTAAGAACCACATTAAAAAGCTCAAACTTTCACTTCTAGTTTGAGCTCTTTTTAATTTCTAATTTGACTTAGCGCCACAATACATTTCTCGTAAAATATACTTCTGAACTTTCCCAGATGCATTTCGAGGTAGCTGCTCAATAAATTCAACTACTCTAGGAATCTTATACCCTGCTATTCTTTCACGGCAAAAAACTTTGATTTCCTCTAAAGTTAGACGATGTCCTGGTTTTAATACGACAATTGCTGTTACGACCTCTCCCCATTTAGAATCAGGCGTACCGATCACCGCAGCTTCTAAAATAGAATGATGTTCGTATAAAATGTTTTCAATTTCAACTGAATATATATTTTCACCACCGGAAATTAGCATATCCTTACTACGGTCAACTAATGTAATATACCCTTCTTCGTCTACTACAGCTAAGTCTCCTGTATATAACCAACCATCTTTAATCGTTTCTGCCGTTTCTTTCGGTTTTTTATAATATTCCTTCATAATTGTTTCACCTTTTAAAATTAATTCCCCAACTTCACCTGGTAAAACATCTTCATCTTGTTTATTGACTACTTTAATAACTGTATAAAGTAAAGGTGTTTTTCCTGTTTTTCCTAAATGGTGCTCATGATCTTCTGGTGAAAGATAAACGCCAGTAGGTCCCCCTTCTGTTAATCCACATAAGCTGAAAAATTGTTTTGTATTAAATAGATTCATACTTTTCATTAAAATTTCAGGAGGCATAGGGGCTGCACCGTATGCACATCTTTTTATTGAAGAAAGATCATATTGATCAGCATTTGGAACTTGCTGTAAATAGTTATACATTGTTGGAACACCAAAAAATAAAGTGATCTTATATTTTTCTATATCATTTAAGACGTTTACTGGATTAAAATCTCGATGAATAATATTTGTCATTCCTAAATACAACCCTGGTAATAGATAAATTACGAGCTGAGCACAGTGGAATAATGGAGCGACATGTAAAAAACGATCCTGGCAGCTTTGCCCCATTACCGCACTCAATCCATTTATGAGCTTTTCAATTCGTTTATAATCAAAAAGCGCACCTTTTGGTTGCCCGGTTGTACCCGAAGTATATAGTAAATGAAAATCATCGTCTCCTGAAATCTCTACCTGGGGATCTTCGTCAATAGATGAAAACACATCAAAGAAGCTTAAACAATTCGGCGATAAAGTTGTTGGAGCAGTAATGATATTTCTTACTTTCAATGAAGACTTTGAAGCATCTAAAACGACTTTTTCTAGTTCTGAATCACAAACTACAATGACACTATCCGACTGCTCTAAAATATATTCAACTTCTCGTGAAACAAGGCGGAAGTTAATTGGGACGACAACAGCACCTACTTTTACAGCAGCACAATAACTAATCACAAACAAGTCAGAGTTTGCCATCATAAGAGCAAGTTTTTCACCTTTTTTTAAACCTAGTTTCTGTAATCCCCATGCAAAACGATTAACCATTTTATTGAATTCCATGTAAGTGTATGTACGGTCTTGATAGACTAATGCTAATTTATCTGGGTGCCTTTGTGCGTTTAACGATAATACATTTCCAAAACTCATTTGCTTACCCCCATATTAAATAATTTAGATTTAATCAGCTGACCTAATAACTCCTTTTTCAATGAATTGATTAATTGTTTGATCATCGTATCCTAATTTTAATAAAACTTCTCTTGTATTCGTCCCAGGTTTTACTCCAACATGTTGATAAGTAGGTTTAAACACTGACGATTTAATAGGTGAACCAATTTGCAATTGATTTGTTCCGTCATTTTTATGGACCTTAACTAATAGCCCCCTTTCTTTTACTTGAGGATGTTTACATGCTTCTTCAAATGTTAAAACTGGTTCAACGCAAGCATCAAACTGACTAAAAATTCCAATGAGCTCATTAAACGTTTTCTTACTAAATGCATTCTTTATTTCGTTTTTAAATAAATCCAACTCTTCTTTAATCTCGCTAAAAGAATAAGGAAGAAATTGAATGATTCCTAAGGCTTCACATAATTGTTTTCGAAATGAAGGTTCTAGACTGCCAACAGAAAAAAATCGACTATCTGCTGTTTCATAATAGTCATAAAACACGCCTCCATTTAAAAGGTGTTCTTCTGGCTTTGGATTAATCTTTTGAGTTAACCAACCAGATCCCATTAAAGATTGCAATGCAAAAGTACAATCTGTCATGCTAATATCAATCCACTGTCCTTCACCAGTTTGCTCACGATGAATAACAGCCGATAAAATGCCAATAATCGCGTGTAATGATCCACCTACTTGGTCTGCAACTTGCACTCCCATCGGAACTGGACGCTCATTCTTTCTTGTCGAATAACTCAATACACCAGTTAATGAAAGATAATTGTTATCATGTCCTGCTCGATTTCGATACGGTCCTGATTGACCATAACCAGTAATTGAACAGTAAATTAGTTTCGAATTTAATTTCCTTAATTTCTCATAACCTAAGCCAAGCTTTTCCAACACTCCGGGTCGAAATTGCTCAATGACAATATCGTACTCCTTTACTAGCTTGTAGATAATTTCAGTACCTTCTTCGCTTTTTAAATCAAGGGTAATAGATTTTTTAGAACGATTAATCGTTTGATGTGCGGCAGATTGGTCTCCATCAAATGGAGGTGAAGTTTGTAATATGTCGGGATGATATGGAGATTCGATTCGTAATACTTCTGCACCTAAATCCGCTAGAATCATAGTTGCATAGGGACCCGGTAAAAGACGAGTAAAATCCAGAATTTTCAATTTATTTAACATGTAGCAAACCTACTTTTCAATATAATTTCCTCACTCCATCTCTAAAGTTTGTCCTTGTACTTTAATTATTCTAGATTAATCGGTATCTCACCTTTTTTTAAAAAGTAGTTAATAAAATATTATTGGATTTATTAAAATTTAGTTAAATTAGAAAAAATGTTTTCATTTATTAGTTGTAGAATAAAGTAGTATAAGCATCAACAAAAAAACTAATAAAGTAGGTGAAATTTTGAAAAAAACCCATGAAACAGAAATCTCTGATGGCAACATTTACTTGGATGATCACAAAATATATTCACCGATAGAGGATCTGCAAAAAATAGATGGTATGAGCCCTTTAAATAGGACTAGTTTAGAGTTAGAAAACAAGCCAAAAGCAATTAGATTTATAGGATATTTTATTATTACTTTTATTATCCTATCTACTTTACTAGTTTTAATTGCAAATTTATTTTACAACTAAATATGTGATACTTTAATTTTCGAGATGCATAGATTGCATCTTTTTTTATTTTCAAGTCGAAAAAAAATAAAAAACCACATATAGTGGTTTTTTTAGTCACGCATTGCTCCTGCCTCACGTGAAGTCATTGCTCCTTGTCCTTGGCTTACATCATTTTGAATTTGTTGTTTTACTTTTTGCGGATTAGTTCCTGATTGCATATTAGTTCCCATATTACCTTTACCTTGTTGATTCTTTGGCATAAAATTCTCCTCCTAATATAATTGTTAACAATCATATTATTTACAAAAACGCTTAGTATATCCCATGGATTTGAGCTAATCAAATAATTAGAATGTTGAGCTATGGTTTATAAAGGGTTTCTCTTTTATCAGTCCTTTTTGAATTCAAAAATAAACATTTTCCCAATAAATAGTTTGACTATTCAGATTTAAAGAACTATAATCATATTAAACTAACTACCGGTAGTTAATAATCAAAAATTTATACAATTTGGAGATGATTTTTATGAAATATCCACTTTCCCCTGATGTAAAACCTGAGTTTTGTACAACTGGAACATTTATGAGACTACCTTCTGCAAGAGAAAATGCGAAATTAGCAATCGTTGGCATGCCTTTTGATACTGCTGCTTCATTTCGTGTTGGTGCACGCTTTGCTCCACAAGCAATCCGACAAGCTTCTATGACTTTATTCCCATATCATCCGATTCATAAGGTATATCCATTTGACGACAGCAATGCGATCGATATTGGAGATGTATCAGTTATTCCTCATAATATTCATCGAAGCTATAAACTGATGGAAGACGCAATGTTTGAATTAATGGATAGTAATATTATTCCAATTGGTTTAGGTGGCGACCACTCAATCACTTTAGCAAACCTACGAGCTGCTGCAAAAAAGTATGGCCCTGTTGCGATGATTCATTTTGATTCGCATACAGACACTTGGGATACATATTACGATGAAAAATATTGGCATGGTTCACCTTTTATTCGAGCTCACGAAGAAGGTCTTCTAATTCCAAACAAGGTATTCCAATTAGGTATTCGAGGCACGTTGAATCATCCAGGAGATATAGATGCTAGCCATGAGCTTGGATACAATGTTATTACTACTCCGGAAATGTATGAACGTGGTTTTGAAGGTATTTTAAAACAAATGAAAGAAGTTATTGGAGATACTCCGTGTTTCCTAACTTTTGATATTGATTTTGTCGATCCATCTTGTGCACCAGGCACTGGGACACTTGAAGTAGGTGGATACAATAGTATGGAGACCTTAAAAATGATTCGTTCATTAACTGGCTTCAATTTTATTGGCTTTGATATCGTTGAAGTACTCCCATCATATGATCCAACCCAAATTACATCACTTTTAGCTGCAACTCTTGTTCATGAATTTGCTAGTTTAGCTACATTGCAAATTAATAAAGAAAACTCAAAGTAATTTAAAAAGCTCTGTTTCTTTTAGACAGAGCTTTTTCCAGGGTATTGAAATATAGCCTTTTCTGATGAAACTTTTATGAGTAAGACGTTTTCTGCTTTTTTCTTATTTACTTACACATGAACCTCTTATAAGTAAGTATGTTTCTCGTTTTTGCTTTTTTAGTTACTCATGAACTTCTTATGAGTAACTACATTTTAGATTTTTGCTATTATACTTACTCATGAACCCTTTATGAGTAACTACATTTTAGATTTTTGCTATTATACTTACTCATGAACCCTTTATGAGTAACTACATTTCTCGTTTTTGCTTTTTTACTTATTCATGAAATGAGTAACTACATTTTAGATTTTTGCTATTATACTTACTCATGAACCTCTTATGAGTAAGTATGTTTCTCGTTTTTGCTTTTTTACTTACTCATGAACCCTTTATGAGTAACTACATTTCTCGTTTTTGCTTTTTTACTTACTCATGAACCCTTTATGAGTAACTACATTT
>NZ_NESS01000008.1 GCF_002128425.1 Gottfriedia acidiceleris | reverse complement strand
TTTAAAGACTATAATCCATATTAATGCAAATAAATAAACGGCAAACAAGCCAGCAGTTATTTTATTTTGATTATTTTTTGATTTTCCCATATAAATCCTCAATTTCTAATTCTTTTTCAAACTTATAATCTAAGCCTTTATCCTACTTTAAAATTGAATCTCAAGTTTCTTTTTAAAAAATTATAGCATGAAATATTATCTTTGAATATTTCCCTATGCTTTAAGAATAGGATAGATATCTTAAAAAAAGAGTGGAGTAATTATTAAATTTTTCGTAAATCCATTTATTAGCTCTAAAATCTAAACATTTTTATCACTAAGCTTTTTCAAACGCAAAGATTTGGTAAAGTAAATTTTAAAATAGTGTCTAACTCGTTCTTTTTCAAATCTCTTTCTTTGTTAAATAAAAAAGACCGCCAAAGCAGTCGATCATTATTCAACTAATGCATGCTTTAGTTGAATAAGAATTAAAATATTTTGTATTCAGAACCGACTTTCACTTTCTACTAACAAACGCTTAAAATAATTAATTACAAATTTTTTATAAACATTTTCTAGATTTTTTGAAAAAAGTTTTCCAAATTCTAAAGTTTCCCAATAATCACCAGGTTTTTCTTCTAATGCCAACAACATAGAGGTTAATACATCATTTTCAAATGGCATTTTTTTAATTTCAGGAATTGTAGTTAATTCTTTAATAAAGTTGTATACCCTGTCATCTCTTCGCATTTCATCAAGCATATCTTGGACTTCACAACATAAGGCTACTAAAGAACCTTGTCTTAACATTTCAACTTCTTCATTAAAACCATTCATTCCTTCGTCGATTATCTCAACTAATATGAATTTTTCATAATTAACTGTTTCAAAATCAATATTATGCCCAAATCCTCCATAGCTTCTAATCATATCTTGGTACATCCAGAAAATATTTTTTATAGTTTCCCTGCATTCATCAAAGTTTTCAGTATGTAGTTGAAAAAAGTTGTACATTATATCCCTCCTTAACTCAATGAATATAGCACATATAAGATTAACTCTTCTATAAATAAAATTGATTTCCTTAGTTAAACAAAAAAGAGTCACCTAAGTAACTCTTAATCTTCAACTAATGCATGCAATAGTTGCATAAGGAATGTACTCTATTGAGCAGACCTTTTTTTCATAAAAAGAAGACTAATAATGAAAATGACAAAATATAGAACAAACCCTTTTAGATTGTCCATTTGGATATAAAAACCTCTAGCACGGAAAATTGATAAAAGAACGACTGAAACAATTACAGAAATAATTGCAGAAATAATTATATTTTTCAATATCATAATATTTTTCTCCCTCCTCTGGTGAGTTTGTTCTGATCATTCAGCTCATTAGTTTTGTTTAACTAACGCATCAGTTAGTTGCATAGTGGTTTAAATATATGTGATTGATAATAGTTCATCATTTCCAATTAGATAATCCTCATTTGTTTCTTCGTGAAAAACAAAAAAACATTGTTCTCCATTGGCACCTTCAAATGCTATATTCATCATTATAACCTTTGTAAATGGATTATTTGAATTTCCTAATTCATAACCAGGTTTAAATTCGAATATGTACTCTTTATCTTCTTCAAGAATATATTCTTTGTTTTCAATTACTATTTTTATAGATAATTTACTCATTCTTTTATCCTCTTATCTGTAAATGTGGACTTGCTATCTAACTAAGGTATGCGTTAGTTCAATAACTATCGTAACAACTTATTTGTAAAGGAATCCCTAATCCTCCAATAATATTAATAGCCTTTGGATCTAAAACAAAATTACACTGCCCATCATAAAACACGCCTATTACCAAATCGATGTTCTCTGCTCCGCAATTTTTAATTAATTCAAGATGTTTGGACAGATTCTCCGCAAGCCATAGTAATCCGTAATCGTCTGTTTGTTTGTGTTTTTCAGGTGGATATAATACACAATCACCATAAGGAGAAGCTTTATCTTTGTATACTCCTTTTGTTCTTATGTCCCCAACTTCAATCTTATTCATTAGAGTAAGCCCAGTTAATTGTTCTACTTTATTAGGCGAAAAATTATCACCGTATAAATGACACGTAATATCCATTTCAGTTATCATCATTAATACCACTTTTCATATATTTTATAAATCTTCTAATCAACTAATGCATGCGTTAGTTCAATAAGAATTCATACACTCTTCAATTTTATCTATAATTTCATTTTTTTCCTTTGAGATAAATTCTACTAAAGGCTTATCCCAGTTAAGATTCTGTATTAGGTTTATTTTAAAAAATCCAGAATTCAAATTGCGCTCCCCATACCAACCTAAATCTAAAATAAGATTCTTATCATTGTTTTCAAGTTGCAATAAATCTCATTAAATTCCCACCATTTTTCATCATCGTCATCAATTAATTCTTGTGGATCCAATTCCACGAAAGAGTTAAAGGTAACCTTCCACCCAGATTGAATCCGAAGAGGTTGTAATTTTTTCATTAAATCCTCCTAATTAAAAAGATTCTTTGCACAATCTTATACAACTAAAGCATGCGTTAGTTCAACAAGAACTTATCTTTAAATCCACTCTTTTCCATGTTCCTGAATAAATTCAATATCTTTTTGATAGTGTTCAAGATGTCCTTCATCTATCATTTTTTGAAAAGTAACGTCACCTTCACTCGCTTTTCTTTTCATGTATTTACATAATCCTTCTAATCTCAGTAAAACCATGTTCAACCAATCTTCTGTTATTTCCAGACCATAGGAATCAAAAAACAATCTAACTCTTTGTTTTGTACTGTCAGTAGGCAACACAGAAAATCTACTCAAAGGAACCCAAGTGTAAAGAATATAAGCTATGTCCCAAAGTCTTGGACCAGGAGCAGCAACATCAAAATCAATAATTCCTACTGGTTTTTCATCATTAAAAATGGTGTTGTATGGTGCAAAATCATTATGACATAAAACCTCAAAAGGTTGCGGAGTATTATCTAACGGTTGCCAGCTATGATCAAATGAAAAGTCACTCACGGAATCGTGATAAAGACGGAGCATTTTCGCTATTTCTATTAAAACACTATCAGACCACATGTATTCTTTTAAAGGATAATTGCCAGCTTCTCCTTCAATGAATGATAATATTTCTCTACCTTTTTCATCAATACCTAAAAATTTAGGTGCATAACTGAAACCTTTGTTCTCTAAATGCTTTAATAGATTATGAATCTTGGGACTCTCTGGCTTTAATTCACGTCGCACAGTATCTCCCGAACGATAAACGTTAGAGACGTTCCCTCCTGCTAGCATTTCTTCATTTTCATGGTTCGGCATCTAAATATTCCTCCTAATAGAAAAGAGCCACAACTGTAACTCATGCTGTTCAACTAAAATATGCAGTTGTCATTTAAAAAAAACAATTTATTAACCTCTATAAAATCCGCCTTCTGAATGAATCACTTGGCCGGTTATCCATTCAGCATCATCACTAGCTAGAAACGCCACCAATCGTGCTGCATCTTCAGGCATTCCAATTCGTCCTAGTAAAAATTTAGGTAATAAGTGCCTTCTTATTTCTTCCGTCATCCAAGTTGAATCCGTTGGACCTGGGTTTACAGCATTAACTGTAACACCTAAACGTGCAACTTCTACTGATAAGGATTTAGTAAAAGCTGAAATTGCGCCTTTTGTTGCCACATAAGCCAATTCATTTGGCATTGGACCTAATTCTTGTCCGGATGTCATATTTATAATTCTTCCCATATTCATTTTTAATTTTTCAAAACGACGAGCATACTCCGTACAGAGTAAGAAGGTCGATCGCATATTTACAGCATAATGATCATCAAGAGTTTTTGCATTTAATTTCAAATAACCATCGCTGGTAGAATGCGCTGCATTATTAACTAAAATCGATGGAAAGCCCAAATTAGTTGAAGTAGCATCTAGTAATATATTTGCTGCATTTGCATGTGACAAATCAACACTTAAACTTTCACATCGAACACCCACTTCTAAAAGCTCTTTTTGAAATTTATCCGCCCAACCAACTTCAGATTGCCAATGCGTAAAGAAAATATCGATTCCTTTCGAAGCTAATTTGCGACAAATAGCTGTTCCCATATCTCTTTCGCTGCTTACACCTGTAATTAATGCGATTATTCTTTTTGTATTTGTCATTATTTTCTCCCCCTTATATAGGGATGCAATGATTTTTCTATTTTAGAGATGTATTTTCCTCAAAAAAAAACAGATACACAAAGGTATCTGCTTAGTAATTGGGTTTAAAACGCCACACCATGCATCCCTTGTATGATTATTTAAATAAATAGACAGACTTCCCCCTGCTACCAGGCAAGTACAATTCTATTTATTTACTAAATTAATCATTAAAGGATTGTCCACATGTAGAATCTTAATTCCCCTTTCATTACATCTCTTCTTTTATCATAGTCGCAATACTTGTAATATTCAACAAAATATTGATTTAACATCCTTCCTTTTGTAACTATACTGCTAGTTAGCAAAAAAAAGACCGGCAATGCTGCCGATCGTGTTATTGAACTATCGCATTGCGTTAGTTGTATAAGGTCATTTATCAAGTGATTTAAAATCTAATACCATTTCATGAAATTTATCAACTTCTTCTATATACGGTACATGATTACTATTCTCAAAAATGTATAATTGTGAATTAGATAATCGCTCGTTAATCTCTTCTGAGAAAAACAATGGGCATTGTGCGTCATATCTTCCACAATAAACAATTGATGGTATTTTAATAATACTTAGTTTATTAGTTAGATCATATTTTGGAAGTTCTTTAAATGAATAATAATCTAATCTACTCTGAACAACTTTTCCACTACTTGGCTTTTTAAAATATTCACTTCGTTTTTCAGACTTATAGAGTGATAAGTTTGTCCATTCTATATTTGCATTTCTTCTTTCTTCAATAGATGAAGTGGTTGATTTTAAAACAGTAAATATCTCTTTTAATTTGCTATTTAATGAACTCTTAGGACTATACATACTTCCCTCCTGTTCCATATATTTGTTAGAAGCTGAAGCTCCTCCAACCATTAATTTGATTATTGAATCTTGAAACAAAATCGAATAGTATAAGCCTAGCATCCCTCCCGTGGAATGCCCAGCAAAGCACCACTTCTCTAATTTTAATGCCATTCTTATTGCCTCTAAATCCTTGCAAGATTCTTTCATGCTTAATTCTTCATCTCTCAAAGCTATACTTGAGTTTCCCGCATTTCTTAAATTGATCAAATAAACTTTAAAATCATCGGTAAATTCATCTGCAAAATAATATCCTAATTCATTAAATTCACTATATAAATGCGTTATACAAAGCGGTTGACCAGAGCCTTTTATAAATACTTCAAAATTTCCTCTTCTTGTATTCAATAACATTTTTTCCCACATAAAACCACCTCACTAAAAGATAGTAACCATTTATATATTTCAATTCAAAAAAAATATTACCTTCAAATTTCACTAACATATCTTATAAAACTAAAAATAGCCGCAATTGCGACTATGATTTTCTTAAACTAAAGCACTGCGTTAGTTGTAAAGGAAAATGAATATTTCTAAAATTTTTTAATGTTATTTTTCATACTCACTAGAAAAAAATGACTATAATTAGTAAACCTATGCCAACCAAGACTCCACCTATCGCATCTGAGTTTTCCCACAAAAATAATATTGTACTTTTATTTTTAAAATCGTATGATCTTATTCTTTTTATTAACCATAGTCCAAAAATAATAAGGAAAATAAGTCCAAATAAAAGTAACGTTGGTGTGTCTTTTATGTATTTTTCATTTTCCACTATATCCCTACTTTATTATTGATTTAAAAATATCTTTCATATTCCATACTTCCCCTTTACTTACTAACTAATTTTATCACTTATTTATCGATTATTTATTGGGAAAAAAATCCATTTCTTATTCAACTAATCTGCCATTTTGTTTAATAAGAAAAAGCGATCTTCTATTGAAGAATCGCATGAGTTAGTTGAATAAGGTAATATTTTACATACTACTTTTTTTTATTATGCAATTCAAATGACTCTTCAGATTCATTCCATTTTACGTGTACTTGTATGGCTTCATCCTTGTCTACTTTTGCTCCACCTTCGGAACCCCCTCGGGAAGTAAATACTCTTTCTTTAGGAGGTTCAGTGAATTCCGCCTTTGATTCCTCGCTAGAGCTATTTGTCTTGAAGGAATACTCTAATTTTTTCATAGATGACAGCTCTTTTAAAGAGCCCTTATACTTTAATACGAGTTCATAATTATCTTTATTAGAATAAGATATTACATCTTTATCATTTTTTTGTGTTTCTGTTCCTCTATAAATATATTCAGCTTCCCAATGTTCACTTTCTCCAATAAACTTATAATTATAGTTAGTAGTCTTATTGTCAGTAACCTTATTATCTGTTTTTTCTGTACATGCTGTTAAAGACAGTATTGTAAATAATAATAGCGTGAGTATTTTTTTCATTTTATTTCCTCCCTTTTTTAATTTAAATTTACCATATAATCCCATTTTACCTATGGGTTTTATTCGACACTAATTGTTAAACACCTTGTTTAACTAATCTGCCATTATGTTGAATAAGAAAAAGCGATCTTCTATTGAAGTATCGCATGCGTTAGTTGCATTAGTTTCAAGTTCAGTTTCTAATTCAATGAGTAGTATTTCATGCTCAATGAATGCCAAATTAATGAGAATTACCGTAAGTAAAAATTGATTATATTCTGTATCTCTTTTTTTTCAGTTCTTTTAATTGATTCTCTAGTTTCTTCTTTTTTGATTCTATCTTGGGAACCTTACCTAAAGTGAAAAAGGATAGGATACGAATGAAAATATAGTATTCACGAGTGATACCTTCACCATCTTGCAGTTCATTAATAATTTTTCCCATAACTTCTTCACTCCAGTTCATACTCGTTTCTTCAACTAAAGCATGCGTTAGTTGAATAAGAAAATTATTTATCTTTGCAAAATGAATGTCATTAGTTTAAATTTTTTTATTGCAAATTGGTTTAGAAAATAGCCTTTGTATCTTTACATTATTAATCGCCTACATAAAAAATACATTGAGAAAGACAAATGAAAAATTCTGGGTCTTGGATAGGACAGTCTTCTTCAATTTCTAAATATGTCTTAAACCATTCAGAAGTTTTCATTTTCCACCTTGCCACTTCTTTACCTTGATAATAGAACCTTACCCAATCCATTACCTCTTTTTTCATAGTAAATTCATTGGATTGACCTGTAATAAGGAATTCAGGCGCAATATTTAGCCAAGTTTTATATGTTATTTGAAACACCTCGTTGGTTGTTAAATTCAAAACTTGAAAATATGGATGTCCAACCCACTTAGTTGTCTTTTTGCACTGATAAACTAGTTCTCCATCATTTGAGTAAATGTCAACTTGAGTGAACCAATCAAAACTCCACCAATAATTTATTAGTCTTACTAAAAGATTTTTATAAGTTCTTTTGAATTTAAATCTCACATTCCCCTGTTCATCGATCACATTAATTAATTTAACTGAATCCTTAATTTTCGGGGGAGAGTAGGTATATTTCTGCATATTAACTCCTATCGATTAATCATAAACAAAATTATCATTTCATAATACAGTTATAAGAAAAATAGGATTCAAGAAAGTTTGTTTATTCTTCTTCAAATTAATGAAAAAATTAAGATCAATAAAACCATAGAAATCCCTAAAATTTGATCTAATTATCCATCTTTGAATTTTACCATATTTAACCATTTATAAGTAGAGTATTTTAAAGTCCCTATTGTACTAATCTGCCATTTATTTGAACAAGCACTCTACATTTAATTTAATTTATAACAACATTAAACCACTAAAATTCATTAATTTTTTAATGATAAACGATAAAATATTATTGAATTAATTTAAAATTTTAATTATTATGATAATAACAAAAACAAAAAGGGAGTTCTCAGATGAACACTAAAAATGATTCTTTCATCAAGGGATATTTAAAAGTAACTAAACTTCTTTATCGCCTTACTAAATATGCTACTTTTTTCTGCTACATTGGAACCGCGTTAGTTGCATTTTTTGTTGCTTCAGTTTTTTTCAGTGATTTGAGTGAAAAGACAATTTTGGCTTACACTCAGCTAGGGATTCATAAAAGCAATTATTCTGCATTTAATTACAAACTAATTATTTTCTCTATCTCTATTCAAGGTGTTTTTATTGGAGTAACCAACTCATTACTTTTAAGAAATCTTAATCAAATTCTAAAAAATGTTATGGAACAAAAACCATTTATTTACAATAATGCTATTAGTATAAGAATAATGGGAGGGCTTTTAGTAGTTCAAGCATTGATTGGATACATATATGATTTTATCGAAGATTTAATTTTTCTAAAACACCGAGTTAGTTTTGAATTATTTTATTCAGAAGTTCCTGTATTATTATTTGGAGTCTGCCTTTTAATTCTATCAGGGGTTTTTCGATATGGATGCTATTTGCAAGAAGAATACGATTCACTATTATAAGCGAGGTTATATATGAGTATTATTTTGCGATTAGACCGTGTACTAGCCGACCGTAAGATGCAACTTAATGAGTTAGCTGAAGCGATTGATATAAGTATTGTAAATCTATCAAATATAAAAACGGGTAAAATTAAAGCAATTCGTTTTTCTACATTAGAAGCAATTTGCAAAGTTTTGGAATGTCAACCTGGTGATATTATGGAATATGTAGAGTAATTAATAGACATAGGAAATAACTCCTAGGTCTATTTGCATTCTATTACGAAAAAGCTGATTTCTTGAGCAACTATCCTGCCATTTAGTTGAACAAGGACCCATGATAATTATTCGACATCTAACAATAATTTTCCTTTACTAATACATTATTTTATAAAAGCCACAAACTTTACGAAAACAGCCTAAAAAATAAAAACTACTTCCTAAAATACTCATTTTAATACGGTTTGCGTTTGTACCTTGCCATGCCTTATTCAATATCATCCAAAAAAAGAAACTTCCAAAGACTGCCACTACCATCACAAGTAAATGAAAATAGGGAATATCAAGATATCCTAATAAAAAGAGCAAAATAATTGTAATAAAAAACAAAGTTCCGTTTACAAAAAATAAGAAGATTCCTGACATCCAATGATTTTGAATCCAACTAGTATTTTTCAATTTAAGTACAAGTTTGTGATTTTCACCAATCAAAACTGATAGCTGATTCTTCCTAAATAAAATTACGGCAACTGCAATAAAAATGAGTAATAAAAATAAAGTCATTGATATGTTATGCCTCCAAATTCAAGATTTCTTATAGCTAATTATAAAATGAAATATATTCCAGTAGAGTGACAAAGTATGAAATTAATATGAAAAATAAAAAAGCTATAAACAAACGATTAAAGTTTTGTTTATAGACTTTTTATGTTCGTATAATTCAGTACTTTTCTTTGTGATCATAAAGAAAATTCGCTATCACTCAATATTACTAACCTCCAAAACAATCTCAATCTTCCGTTTCTTCTTCTCAATCATTTTGGCAATAAATTCACTAAAATCCTCTTTATGGCTCTTTTGGTTTTTATTTGTATCACCACTAATTGCAGCGATTCGATAAAGGATCTTTAATTGTTCCATATGCTCGTTTAGACTCATATTTGATAAGTCCTCATATTGTTCAATGAGCCTTTTTCTAAAAATAATCTCTAAGTCATCGTTTGTGGCGGTTTCGTTTGAAGTATTTTTTCTAATATAGATTTTATCTGTAAATAATTTATCGGAGCCTCTTTTGGCAATAAACGGGATATATCGATTTTGCTCGGGGATATAAATGATGAAGAAGGTTTTACCACTAAAATATCCGTACATTTCATTCTCGTCGTAATCAATTTGTTGAAGATGATAAATTAAAATAGAAGGCAAATAACCATTTAATTTTCTTTGAAAATCGGTTGGATCCTTTATCTCTTCTTTCAGGATTCCTACTGGGTGATTATCATCATTTACGCCAAAAATAATTGATCCTCCACCAGAATTCGCCATTGCAATGATTAATTTTGCAATTTGATCCTCTCTAACGAATGTTTCCTTAAAATCCAATGCATTATTTTCTCCAAAGGATTGTTCAATCAGATTTTTAAGGGAAACAATATCAAAATTCTTGTCTGCATAATTAAATGTGTTTAGAAATTCCTGCTTATAAATCGGCCTTTTAACCATTATTCCACCTAGTTTCATATTTTTTAAAATCTAAACTAGATCTGTTATTACATTTAATGTTAGGAAAAAAGAAATGGCACCTAAAAAATCACAGAAATTTTTCTGGAAAAAAAATACAAAAAGCCAAAGCATATAGCCTTAGCTTAATAACAATCATCTTAAAAATCGCTAGGAAATATTCTTCGTTTAAAGTGATATTCAACTGAGCGATTATTAAACAAATTACTATAATTTACTTTAATCTTTTTAGCTTCTAATTGCTTAATTTTCTCTTCTAATGACTTCTTATCCTCATCAGTTAATTTTCCATCCTCTGACAAACTAGATATTTCGTCTAATAATTCCTGAATTTTTTCATCACGAAACTCTTTTTCTTCGTTTTGTTGATAAATAGTCATCTTAGTATGAAGAATTGAATTAACCAATTCATCAGCCCCACCTGAGAGCCTATTTAAGATTAAAAGCTGTTCATTTAAAATCTCATTATCTAAATCATAAGGATACCTAAGTTGATGATCGATTTCACTCCAGCCTTCTTCAAATATCGTTCTTACTTGAATTTCAGCTAAATAATTTACTTTTGTCATTTGCGACTTAATTACATAATGCCATGAACGATATCCGGCATCATGAACTAAAAACTGGAACTTCTCTTCTTCTATATGCTGTTCGCTCGTCATATCTCCTAAGCGATGGTAAATAGTCGCTTTTTCATGTAAATTCCAATTTTGTCTAATTGTTTTATCTATATCTGCAGCCTGATATTTATACAAATGCAATGCTCTTATTCCAATTAGATCTGTGATTTCAGATTTATAATTCGAAACATCGATTTCATAAGTCGGGTCCGTTTTTTTACCTTTTATCGTCTTTCGAATAATCTTTTCAATTAAATGATCAGGATATTTTATTCGAGATTTCACTGTATGAATTTCAGGATTTTTACGGAGTATTTCTGAAATAAAAGTAGCTACCGTTTCAAGATTCGGTATTTCTGATATGTATTCATTATAAATTTCAATATATTTTGACCAGTCTAAACAGTACTTTTTAAAATCCTGTTCATCAATTTTATATTTTTCAAAGAAGTACTTTTGATTCTCTATTAGTCCCATACTCTTTCTCCTTCTAACATTTCCATAACCATATCCTACCATATTTATGAAAGAAACATACTTTTTCTGAACAAGAATGAGCACAAAAAACACTAGTTTAGTTCACATAAAAAAGAGATTTGTTTTAGCTTAACCTAAGCTTATATGTTGTCGCTGATCTACTCTGCTAATACTCAGAGTAGATCATTTTTAAACTCTAAATATATATAAATTTAATAAATCTATTCTAATTTTGTAATGAACCTCTAAATACGAACAAACGACCTGATTATACGTTCGCAAAAAATCTATAAAATTTCGAAAAAACTACTTACATCAGAATAAGTGTTCGTGTATAATAAAAACATCCAAACAAAACAGAACATACAATCTTAAATTTAAAGACAGTTAAAACTTAAGAAAACTTAAAAATAGAACAAAGAAAGGGAGATGTAAACAATGGAAATTATTATTTTATGTAGTGTCTTATTATCTTGGTGTATTTTAGAGGGTTTTAACAAATTTGTAGTAAATCGCTGAGAAACAAAAAAAAGAGATTCTTTATATTACTCTAGAAAGGACAATTAAATTCAAACAAAAAAGTGCTCTTCTACTTTGAAAAGATTAAAGAGCACTTTTAGAGATTTTTTATTTAGCTATGTATTCCTGCAATTCCTTAATAAGTAATTCAGCACCATTTTTACTTAATACAATCTTTCCACTATCAAATGAGAAATTATTTTCATCAATAACTCCTGTTACCATACAAGCATTACTCGAAACAAACTGTTTAAGGATAATTCTTTGCTCCTCAATAAATACTTCAAATGGTTCATATTTATTTAGATTTAGCATATTTCTTAATTCCTTTGGTAAAACAATTCTTCCTAAGTCATCAAGTCTTCTGACAATTCCACTTAGACCGGAATTTTCATCATATTTTGTAAGAATAATCATACCTTCTTCAAAATGAATTTCGAATGGAGCATTGTTCTCTAAATTCATTGTATTTCTTAGTTCCTTAGGTAGAACAATTCTTCCAAGATCGTCTAGTTTTCTAATAATTCCAGTTGATTTCATACTTGCAACTCCCCATTTATTTCTATCTCTTTATATACTCAACATAATTCTCTCTATATCTACATTGAGTTTAATTTAATAATACCAAATTATTTTAATTTTCTCTCTACTTAAATCGACTCATTTTTAATTATATTAATACAAATTTTTAAAATTTTATTGATATTTTCTAGTTACTTCCTTTTAACTCTATCTTTAGTTTTAATTTTAGTTAAATTATGTAAAATTTTTTATAAGATACAAAAAGAGATGAGTTAATTAATCGGTAACGAATTACCTTTAATTAACTCATCTCTCAAATTAAATCACTTATCTTGAATAGCCACCTAGACTTTGTTCAGCCATTTGAACTAAACGTTTTGTAATCTCTCCACCAACTGAACCATTTGCACGAGCTGTTGAATCTGGACCTAAATGTACTCCAAATTCTGTTGCAATTTCATACTTCATCTGATCGATTGCAGATTCAGCATTTGGTGAAACATATTGATTTGAAGATCTGTTTGCCATGATATGTAGCCCCTTTTAATATAATTTTCTGATATAAACTATCAGATTGCTGTTAGTATTTCATATTGAATTTAAAATATTCATCAAATAACTATTTCTGCAACTTTTTTTATTTTTCATCCGAAATTTATTTTAGTTATCGATTCCCTTAGAATTTTAAATTTATCTGCAAAGATTGTCAGATTATTTCCCAAAAAATAAATTGTTTCATAAATATGACTGAATCAAAGGCTAATCACATTTAAAAAGAACTCTTCATATATTATATTAGTATAATTCCATTTTTTGAAAGGTAGGTGTAACAAAATGAAAGTAGATGGTATCTTTGAAGGAGGAGGAGTTCGAGGAATCGGACATGTTGGAGCTATTTGCGCTTTGGAAGAAGCTGGTTATAAGTGGGCGCGTTTGGCAGGTACTTCTGCTGGTGCTATTGTTGCTACTCTTCTAGCATGTGGCTATACTGGAAAAGAATTAAAGGAAATTATGGATCATCTAGATTATAAGAAATTTATCACAAAAACATGGTTGCACTTTATTCCTTTAATTGGATTGGGATTAAATATCTTATTTAAAAATGGGTTATATAAAAATGACTTTGAAGAAGAATGGTTAGAAGCTTTATTATCAAAGAAAGGAATTCGCTATTTCGATGATTTAGAAGAGGGAAAATTAAAAATCATTATTTCAGATATTAGTAATGGCAAAATGGTCGTTTTACCTGATGATTTACCTGCTTATGGTTTATCTACAAAAGATATAACAATTTCTCAAGCAGTTAGAATGAGTGGTACAATTCCCTTTTTCTTTCAACCAATTAAACTAAAAACTCCTAATTATGATTACCCAATATTAATTGTTGATGGTGGAATTCTAAGTAATTTTCCAATTTGGATTTTCGATGACCATCAAGAATGGCCGACTTTTGGATTTCGTCTAATAGATGAAGAAATTATCGGGAAACCGCTAGATGGTCATAACCCAATCTCATTTTACAAATCAATATTTATAACGATGCGGCAAGCACACGACATTCGACATCTAACAGCAGAAGTAAATGAACGAACAATTAAAATCCCTACTGACGAAATATCAAGCACAGATTTCAGTTTAACTAAAAAAGAAAAAGAACTACTTTACACAAATGGTTACCAAGCCGCAAAAAAATTTCTCGGAACTTGGGATTTTGTAAAGTTTAAACACGACTATCCTCCTGTACCGTACTGTAATAAGGTGAATAGTCTGTAGCAACTTAAAAAACGTAATCTTTTCTAGTTTTAATAGAGAAGATTACGTTTTTTATTTTCTTTATTCTGGTCCGATTAGTTAATTTATTTAATCCTTATTTTAGCATCTCCTTGAATATATACAGGATAAAAGGCTAGCTTAAGCTTTAATGGATTAATGTAATTTTCAGAAGAAATTGTTATTCTTACTATTTGTTTACCACCGTCATGATATTCTGTTGATGCTGCGCTAGTTTGAACTTCTTTTCCATTAACATCAACAATTGATTCAACCAATGAGTAATGAAATTCTTTTTTTGTATTTAAGGTGAACTTTAAGTCTGTTCCTTCTTTTTTAAAGTCAGTTAAATAATTGCCCTTTGGCTGTTTAAGAATTTGTTTTTTCTCCGTATCAACTAAAATATAGTCTTCATTCTTATCAACTGCCTGTAGCTTACTAATATCCAAATATAACTCTTTTGGATCTTTAAAGTAATTACTCTGCAAATAGATAATTCTTTCATTATCGCTAATAATTTTGGCTGTAGTTCCATTTGTAATTTTAGACCACACTTCACCATTTTGATCAAGAAGTTTAAAATCAGTAAAATCTAGTATTTTCTTAGAATTACTTGGATCCATTTTTACTTGTACAGCTACTCGAAGAGGATAGATTGTTACTTTTTTTATTGTTATTTTTTGTCCTTCAATCATTACTGTTTTATTTGGTTCGTATATTTGGTTTGTTTTTTCTTGATTTTTTAAAGAGAATGGGATAGAAAATTGCTCAGAAACTTCCTTACTCTTGATCTTTAAATCTAAGTTAAAATCATGTTGTTCGTTTGCTTTCTCAAAATAATATTCAATCCTGCTAGTATAAGTAGTTAACTTATCTTTTACTGGAAGATCAAATGATGAAGAATGTTCTGGCAATTCTTCACCATTACTTGGTTTGAGACTCACTTCTTTTATTTCAAAATTATGTTGTGGCTCTTTTGCGTCAATCGTGTAAAAAATCACTATTCCTTGCTCATCAGCAATTACGGAATCAATCGTTACCTTGATTCCACTTTTTTCTTGTGAAATATTAATTTCTTGAGCATATTTATTTTCTACAGCTGATATTAATCCTTTATCATCACGAATAAGCTTAATGATTTTCTCCATGCCCGGTACTTTCGTTAAATAATCAGCAAACGTAGGAGATACACGTATACTTCCTAGAAATCCCAATAGAAAAACGGCTGCTACAACAATTGACCAAATCCTTAATTTCCACTTCGGTTTACTTACCATCTTAGTTTCTTTTGCTTTTTGAAAACCAATTAGTATGGCTTCATCAATTTCATGTATAGGTATGTCGACGTTTTCGTATATTTCTTTCAAATTTTTTAGTTCTCTTTCTTCTTTTTCAAACACGGCCATTTTCTCCTTTCTCCTCAAGGATTCCTCTTAGTGATCTCAATGCTTTATTTAACCAAGTCTTTACTGTACCTTCTGGGCGATTCCACATAATGGCGATATCTTTAATTTTGACATCATGAAAATATTTCAAATGTAATAGTTGCTGCAGTGTATCATCAAGCTGGGACATTGCTTCTTCTATCTCAATATAGTTATAGTCCTCGTTCGTACCTTGTTGTGAAATATATTCCTCATCGAAGGTTACTCTTTGATTCATCTTTATACAATCCTGACAGTAATTAATCATAATCCGAATAAGCCATGTTTTTACATAATTTGGTTCTCTTAATGTTTTTATGCTTTGGTAAGCTCTAAAGGTTACTTCTTGAATTGCTTCAAGTGCCTCATCTTTATTTTTCAAGTAAGCTAGTGCAGTTTTATATAATGACAATTTATGCTCATGCATAATTGATAAAAATGCTTGCTCATCTCCTTTGATAGCCCTTTCTACTAGACTATGATCCTGCAATCTCAATCCCTCCATCTCGGTGTTCTATATATTAGACTACTGAGAGCCAAAAAAGTTTTAATCTTTTTACATTTTTTAGTAAGCTTTGACATACAGAATGTCAGTGTTAACTTTTTAAAAATTTTATTCACTTCTATTTAATTCTTAATTAATTTGGTCAACCCGCTTATTTGGAAATGTTAAATACTAGTTTTATTAGTTATAAGTATAACCTAGCCTTTATTTCCTCTGAATTCATTCTCCAGATTACTATAATTAAAGACATAAGATGAGTCTTGGTGAAGATTTAAATTTTTTCAAAAATAATATAAGAATAGGTCAATAGCAGTAAAAATGGCTGTTGAAAGAATACGAAAAGTTCACAATAATAACATTGAGTTTTTGTGAATTTTACCTTTTTAAATGTTAAGATAATTTTGTTAACGCTTACTAAAAAAAGGTGATAGTTTGAAAAAGATTAATTCGATTTTTAACTTCTGCGGTAATATTAAGTACTAAGTTAATACTAGGGGGATTGAATCTGCTTATGGGGGTTATGTGAAAAGAACCAGTAAATAACAGGAGTAACATATAGGAACAGGAGGATAATATTATGACATTAGCAAAAAAATCATTAATTATAATTTCTTACATAATGTTTACGGTATTGATAATAGTTGGTCCTGAGTTTCATAAGTATAAATTGTATGTTCTTTTGTTACAGGTATTATTTTTTTGTACAGGTCCATTATTAGTATTTTTAGATTGGAAGAAAAATAGAAATGAAGTTAAAGCAGAAATCAAATGTAAACCGGAGTAAAATGGAATGGAATGGTCCTACAATAGTAATTTTAAGGTGTTGACTTCTTCACTGTCATTTAAATAAAAAGACATGAGCATCAACACTCATGTCCTTCTCTACATCTATAAATCTATCTATTTCTGTTTTTTCGATTACGTAAGAACGCCGGAATGTATGAAGTTGAATCTTCCTTCTCATTGTATCGGCCATATTCTTGTTGCTCATTATATCTTCCGTAATCTTGTTGTTCTGTGTAACGATTATTATCATGTCGCTCTGAGTAACGGTTATAATCTTGCTGTTCATTATAGCGTCCGTAATCATTTTGCTCATTATATCGACCATAATCTTGTTGCTCATTATAGCGATTATATTCTTTTTGTTCTTTGTAACGGCTATAATCCTGCTGTTCTGTGTATCGACCGTAGTCTTGAGGCTCATTATATCGAGCGTAATCTTGCTGTTGGTCATTACGATATCTCTGATCTTGTTGGAATCGTTGCTCTCTATTGTATAAGCTAGGTGCTTCTTCTATTGGTCTAGAAGATGTTCTTACCATTTTCTCTTCTTTGTCCGCAAATCCTGTGGCAATAACAGTTACGATAATTTCATCTTTTAAGTTTTCGTCGATTACTGAACCGAAAATCATATTTAATTCTTCATGTGATGCTGAGGCAACGATGTCTGCAGCTTCTTGTACTTCAAATAGACTTAAGTTACGTCCTCCAGTTATATTCATGATAACACCATGAGCTCCATTAATAGAAGTTTCAAGTAACGGAGAGTTTAATGCCTTTTGAGCAGCGATTGTAGCGCGGTCTTTACCTTTAGCAATACCAATTCCCATAAGGGCTGTCCCTTTATGAGACATGACTGTTTTAACATCAGCAAAGTCAAGATTGATTAATCCTGGTACTGCGATTAAGTCGGAAATCCCTTGAACCCCTTGTCTAAGTACATTATCCGCTTCACGGAATGCTTCAAGCATCGGTGTTTTTTTATCAACTAGCTCTAATAGTCGATCGTTTGGAATGATAATTAATGTATCAACTGCTTCTCTAAGTGCTTTAATTCCACCTTCAGCATTTGTTGCACGCTTTTTCCCTTCAAATTTGAAAGGTCGGGTTACTACTCCAATTGTTAGAGCACCAAGCTTTCGAGCAATTTTTGCAACTTCAGGTGCTGCCCCTGTACCTGTTCCGCCACCCATTCCAGCTGTAACGAAAACCATGTCA
Source organism: Gottfriedia acidiceleris (assembly GCF_002128425.1). GTDB lineage: Bacteria > Bacillota > Bacilli > Bacillales > Bacillaceae_G > Gottfriedia > Gottfriedia acidiceleris. The sequence continues at coordinate 162,931 of NZ_NESS01000008.1, read as the reverse complement.
GCTCCTTTTAGTACTTCTTCAATTTGTGACTTACTTTCTTCTACAGCTCTTTTTCCAATTTCAGGATTTGCACCTGCTCCTAAACCACGTGTCAACGTTGCTCCGATTTGCATTGTAATTTCAGCTTTTGATTGTTTTAGTGCTTGAGCATCTGTATTAAAAGCGATGAATTCAACGCCTTCTACTCCATCTTCAATCATTCGGTTAACGGCATTATTTCCTCCGCCACCAACACCAATAACTTTTATTCTTGCAAACTGTTCTATATTTTCAAATTCAAACATGATCATTCCTCCTCGTCATACCGATTACATAATTTCACGTTTTTCAAAGAACCATTCATTTTCATTCTAAGATTTATCTTTTTATGTACGTTATAGTAGATTAGAATTATTCAATTCACTTCAAGACATAGAATTGTCCTAATTCCCCTAACACTACTATACAAGAAAACTACTTGTTATCTTTTTGATAATTTTTCCTTAATATACCTTTAACTAAAACATGTATTTTAACATCTTAATGTAATATCTCTATAAATTTCGTAACAAACTTTCATCAAAAAATTTGTACAATTAATATAATTCTTTCCTTTTTGATTGAATCCTTTAAGAATCTATTGATTTATGAGAAAACAAACACTCTACAATACATTTTGTTAAAACATTCACAAACAATACATTTAATGGTACGATACAAAAAGTATATTTTGGTAATATATACATGTACAGGGAATTAATTCCACGTCTATTCAAAAAATAAATTTATAAAGGAGAGAGAGTATGAAAAAATTATTTACAAGTTTAATTGTTATATTTTGTATATTAACAAGTTTCTCTTTCCCATTCAAAACGTCGTATGCCTATAATACATATGGCCACAAACTAGTTAATGGTGAAGGTAATTATGGACAAAACAGACAATATTATTTTCTAGATAGTTCATTAGGTTCAGAAAAGCAAAAATTTAAAGATGCTATGAATAAATGGATCTATGGAACTATTACAACACCAATTTCCTTTAGAGAAACGACTACTAAATCTTCTTCTGTTATTGATGTATATAAAATTACTGCTAAAGACTATGGGGTAGCTGGAATCACATATTTTATGTATGGAAAAAAAAATGTTGATGCTTCAAAAAATGATTGGTACTGGGCATATATAGATTTACAATCTGAAACTTATAATAAATTAACGGATTGGAAAAAATGACTCGTTCATGCCCATGAAATAGGACATGCATTTGGTTTAAATCACACAAATATTTATGGAAATTTAATGAATAAAAATGGAAACCAGTCAACCACCAATATTCCCGTAAATGATCAATTTAAAGGAATCAATTCCATTTATAAATAAGGAGGAAATAGAATTGAAAAAAAATATAATTATTTTTAGTGTTTTAGTTTCTTTATCATTTAGTTCACTAATTTACTTTTATATAAATAATCAAAAACCAACTAAACAAAACAATACCGCAAACATGATAGAAGAAAACAAAAATTTCAAAAAAAATTTAGATGACAAAAAAACTAATCCTTCAAAAAATCAATTAAATAACCCTTCTAGTAATAAAATAGAAACTGTAGTTGCAAGTGCATCACTTTTTGGAAACTTTGATAGAGTTGAGGACTTGATGAAAGATTCCGATTTAGTCGTAAAAGGTACAGTAAAATCCTCAGAACCGTATGTCATAAAAAATAATGATGGAATTGGAAGACCATATACTAAACTAACTTTTAAAATCAAACATGTTCTATTAGGAGATAAAAATTTAAAAGGAAAGACAATATCGATTTTAGAATATGGAGGAATAATTTCAAAAAAAGACTTCGGTCTAGATAAAAAGTTCAATAATTTATCTAATTCAGAGTTACAGGAAAAACTTGAAGTATCGTTAGAAGGTATACCCAATTCTAAAGCCGGGCAAAATATGGTCGCTTTTTTAGTGGATGATAAAGATGCCATAAATACAGAGTCTAAGTTATATGGAATCAGAGGAGCATATAAAGGAAGATTTACTCAAGATACTAAGACGAAGAAATACAAACGTGGTATGCCTAAAAATGTAACTACAGATGAAGAAGAAAAAGAATTGAAAATAAATGAGGATATTACAGAACTAAATAATCAACTAGAAAGCTAATTTTATATTATTTTTTCATAATATAAAAAGGACTTGAAATAACCAAGTCCTTTCCCTTAAAATACGGTAGTTAAACAAAACTCTCCAAATTAAAAAGAAACGACAAAAAAGTATTGCCGTTCCAACTTTACTATTTTTCAATTAATTCCGTTTTATTTTCTTCAGTCCAATTTTGAATTCCGTCATCTTCGTCCAATTCGATAATTACGTCAGTTACACCTTTTTCTTTCATAATTTTTTCTTCTAATCGGTCTTTTATGTCATCGGCTTGAGCTACCGTTAAATTTGGGTCAAGTTCAATTTCTAATTCAACATGTAAATCTTCACCCTCTTTAACAACCGTAAGAGCTTGAATATCTTTGACATCTGGATCTTCCATTACCAACTCACCAATCTTGTCTTCCATTTCTTCATCAGATTCACCAATTACCCCGGCAGCATTATCAAGAAATACTTTTCCAACGACAAGGAACATCAAAATACCGATGATGACGGAAGCAATACCTTCAGCTTGATGAAATGGTGTAAAGTAAGCAATGATTACAGCAATCATCGCTAATAATCCACCTAAAGTTGCTACTGTATCTTCTAAGAAAACTAATTTTGTAGCTGGTCTCGCTTTTCCTAAATTAGAAATTGCCGCAGTAACTACTCCAAAACCTCGTGTTGTTATTCCTAATTCATGACTAATTTCTTTCATTGCTTTATAAAGTACAAATGCTTCAAGCACTACCGAAGCACCTAAAATAGCTAAAGTGATAGCCAGACCTGAAGAGTGGCTTGGATGTATGATGTGCTGGATTCCTTCGACAATCGTTTCATACGCCATTATTCCTACTATTAATACCGCTCCTAGTAAAACTAAATTAACAAGTCGACCAAATCCGTTTGGAAACCGATCTGTTGGTGCCTTTTTACTTAAGGCTGAACCGCTAAATACAAAGAGTTGGTTTGCAGTATCGGCGGCACTATGCATCATCTCCGCAAAAAGTGCAACGCTTCCTGTCATACTAAACCCTATTCCTTTTAATATCGCTATTACCGCGTTAACAATGGCTGCTAATAATGCAGATTTATTACCCTTTTTTAAAAGCTGTAAAAATTCTTTCATTCTATACTCCTCTTCACTAGTATTTTTATATTATGTATTTTTATATTTTTTATTAGCTAACCTAGAAAGTTCGGTATAAATTTAACTTAAGAACATTTTTTGAAGGATTTGGAAATATATGTAATTTAATATTACCATAGGTTCTGATTATTCTTCTGTCTCTTCCATAAAAATATTTCTGTTTAGCTAAAATAATTTTGATGGGTTGCATGGAAGCTAATATTCTTTAGTAAAACACTTGCTCTACTCAAAACGAAAAAACAAATAGAAATCCAATAGATAAATCGCGATAATTAACATTGTTATTCCTATTAAGAAATAACATATTTTCTTAAAAATAAGCTTCTTTTTATTAAAAATTGAAACCCATAAACATAATAATCCTATTAATATAATTGGTATCGTAAGTAACACAATCAACATCTGCTTTCACATCTCCTAACTGATGTTTTTTGTCATACTTAATTATTTAATTTTGAACCAAAAAAAAGCTATCTTAAATGACAGCTTTTAGTTCTTTATATGCAATTAATGAAATGTATTAGTTCAATTTCAAATTTTAAAACCATCTTTACTACTTCTAGCATTCCTTTAAAGATAAATCTTCAAATCTCTTTCCCATCAGTTCAGCCATTTGTTTTGAATATGGATCCTCTTCTTTATGTAAATGATCAATAATATTAAGGTAATCCTTTTCGTTTCTGTTCTGACTTAATTTATATGAAGCCTGAATTTCATCCACCTTAATCTTAAATCCAACAATACCTTTTAGTTCACTTTCTAAAATTTGTGGAGAAAGTTTATCCCACAAAACTGGTTTTTCACGATTTTTTTCATACTTTTCTAGCATGATTGTTAATTCATCTACTAATTCATCTCTCTCTAAAATGCTTGCTTTACCGTATACATGCACAGCTTGATAATTCCACGTTGATACTTCCTCAACTTCGTACCAAGAAGACGAAATATAAGCGTGAGGTCCTTGAAACATAACAAGCACTTCTTTACTGTTCTCAAATGTTCTCCATTGTGGATTTCCATATGCAATATGACCAGTAATATAATAATCTTCACCTTTTTTACTTAGCCCTAAAGGTAAATGTGTAGCAATTGGTTTACCCTGTTTTGTAGTGATTATTGTGCCAAAAGAGTTTTTTTGAACGAAATTCCAAATTTCCTTTGGATTTGTAACTTTATAATATTTTGGAATATACATAATCCGTAATACCTCCCTATTCATTTTGTTGCAAATGCAATAAAAAAATCTATACATTAAATCTAACTTAATATTGTTGCATTTGCAATAATATTTTTAATAGGATTTATATCACTGACTAGAACATTTTGAGTTATTAATGGACTTTTTTATGAGGATTATAAAAAAGAGAAAAATCATTCAATCTAGAAGATTTTTCTCTTTCCTATTCAAGAATAAATGAACAAAGCTTTCGAACGAGATAAATTCCATTTCAACAATTACTTAATTAATGCTTCATACACAGCAGTCGCCACGGCTTTATATTGTCCAGTTGCAAAGTCATCTCCTTCAAATTTATTTGGATTTGTTACTGGATCAATTACGGGTGTATGTTTTTTATTGGTCAATAAGACAATTCCTAAATTATTATCTGGATCTATAATGGTCAGCGTGCCTACCCAACCGGTATGTCCAATCGCATTTGGACTTGCATACAATCCAAACGTAGACGACATACTTGGTGAGCCGTTTCTTCTCCACCCTAAACCGTATGTTGGATTTAAATCTGAAGGTGCTGAAAACTGATCGACCGTCTTTTGATCAAATAGTTCTACTTTGCCATATCCACCTCCGTTTAACATTACTTGCAACAGAACCGCTAAATCGCTTGTCGTCGAGAAAAGTCCAGCATGCCCCGATACGCCACCCATAGAGTAGTAAGCTTTCTCATCGTGCACTTCTCCCTGTATTGTGTATGTACGAATATTTGGGAAGGAGATGACACCGTCACGTGAATTCCCCATTAACTCTGTTGCCGCGAAATCTTTCGGTTTGAATCCTTTTTGCAACGGGTTAAACATAGTGTGTTTTAGACCTAACGGCTTATAAATTGTATTTTCTACATAGTCATCTAGCCGCTTTCCAGTTACTTTTTCGATAATAAAACCGAGAATCATATAATCTACGTCACTATAAATATTTTTCGTACCAGGTACGTATTCTAACGGTGTTTCAGCGATTTTCTCAAATGTTTCATTACGGTCTTGTGTATATAGGGAACCTGCTACAGTAGGATTGTGATATTGCGGATCAGCTGGAAAACCAGCAGTGTGGTGTAAAATATCGATTAAGCGTAAGGTATCCTTCCCTTTAATCGTATCAGTTGATTTATCTTTAAAATTTGGAAAGTATGATTGTACAGTTGAATTCAAGTCTATTTTCCCTATACTAACAAGATGTTGCAATGCGAAGTTAACTGCATACATTTTAGTGTTTGATGCCAAATCAAACATTGTATTAGTCTTCATCTTCTGAGGATGTTTCAGTGGTGACAGGCCATCGTATTTTTTCGAATACCCATATGCAGTGTTTTTTACGATTTTCCCATCTTTGATAATCATTAGAACTGCACCTGGAAAACCATTGTTTACGTCCTGCTGAATCAATTCATCTACTTGTTTTAATTTCTCAGATGAGAATCCAACTTCCTCAGGTCGTTTTACTTTACTCAATATGGGAAAGTTCTCGCCCTGTTTGATTTGTTTCATTCCATTCACCTCTGCCTGGATTGAGGTTTTCTCTGCATTTGTTTGAGCATAGCTGACAGACCCTGTTGTAGTGGCCAAAGCAAGTGATAGCGTAGATGTTACAATTCTTCGAGTAATTCGAGTCAATTTAAATCTCCTCCCATTAAGATAAAATAGCCAAACTTTCACAAGCCTAATCGTTGAACTATTCGTTTCAATTTTTGAAAATAAATTTCAAAATTACCGCATTAAAAATCGAAAGAAAATTCCAACTATTTTTAGTATAAAGCCGAGATTCGTAGTTTGTAAAGTTTGATATTTTACTATCGATTTTCTTTTGTTTTCTTAATTTGATCCAGAATTTCAATCTTGGGTTTTCTATTGATGTAATTACGAAAAAATGGATAGCCAATTCAGGCTATCCATTTTAACAAATTAAATTTATGCTTCTACAACATCTACAACTTTAGATTGCTGATAAACTTCTTTTTCGAATTCTCCTGTAGCCTTACTTGTTAGGATACCGGATGTCATTGCTCCACTAACGTTTAGAGCTGTACGGCCCATGTCAATTAGAGGTTCAACTGAGATTAGTAGTCCAACGATTGCGATTGGAAGATTCATTACTGAAAGTACGATCAGCGCTGCAAAAGTTGCTCCTCCACCGACACCAGCTACACCAAATGAACTGATTGCTACGATTAAAATTAGAGAGATAATAAATGATGCACTTGTTGGATCAACACCAGCTGATGGAGCTACCATAACAGCTAACATTGCTGGATAAATACCAGCACATCCATTTTGACCGATTGAAAGCCCAAACGAACCAGCGAAGTTTGCAATCCCTTCTGAAACACCAAAATCTTTTGTTTGTGTTTTGATAGTCATCGGTAATGTTCCAGCACTTGTACGTGATGTAAATGCAAATGATAAAGTTGGTAATGCTTTTTTCACATATCTTACTGGGCTTAGTTTTGCAAATGATAATAATAATAAATGCACAATAAACATTGCGATTAATGCCACATAAGAGGCAATTACAAACTTACCTAATTTCACGATTGCATCATAATCACTTGTTGCTGCTACTTTAGTAATAATTGCTAAGATTCCATAAGGTGTTAAACGAAGAATTAATGATACGACTCTCATCGTTAATTTATAAAGTGTATCAATTATTTTAGCAAAAAACTCTGCAGTCTCAGGTTCTTTACGTTTTACTCCAAGGTAGGCAATCCCCACAATTGCTGCAAAAATTACAACTGCAATTGTAGATGTGGCACGGGCACCAGTTAAATCTAAAAATGGATTACTTGGAATTAATTCAAGAATTTGGTTCGGAATTGTCATCGCTTCTACAGTTGGAACACGTCCTTGTAATTCTGTAATTCTAGCAGTCTCTACAGCACCTGCAGATAGTTTTATTCCATCAAGTCCAAATCCTAAAGCGGATCCAATTCCAATTGCTGCTGAAATAGCAGTTGTACCAAGAAGAATCCCAATAACTAAGGTACTAATTTTACCAATATTTTTTGTTAATTTTAATTTTGTAAACGCTCCGACAATCGAAACGAATACTAGCGGCATGACAATCATTTGTAATAGTTTTACATAACCACTACCAACAATGCTAAACCAGTCAATTGTTCCAACTGTTACGTCATGTTCAGTTCCATAGATTAAATGAATAATATAACCAAAAATAAGACCTAAACCTAAACCCGCGAATACACGTTTTGAAAAAGATACATGCTTCTTTTGCATAAAATACAAGCCATACATAAGTACTAATAAAATAGCAACATTTACGCAGATAAGAAAGTTATTCATTTTTCTCCCCCTTTTCATTTAATAATATAATTTACGAAAATATTAATACAAGTATTCCTATAAATCAAGTAGGAATTGTTATATTTTTGTAAAATTCCTACTTTTTTATCATTAAGATACAATTTATCTAGAAATATATCCTACTTTATTGATACTGCTTCACCATATTCGTCAAATGCATACTTAAAATCAAAAGCAGTAGGAGTAGATCCATTTTGAATGTAATAGTCATATCTTTTAAAGGCCTCTTCCCATGAAACATCGCTTGGCTTCTTTGTCCACCACACCACATATGAAAGGTGCTTCTCTTTATAAGGCTCCATCCATTTACTTCGATCCTTCAACGCTTGCTTATGATGTCCTGAGTACGTAAAACGATATAAGGATTCTAGATTACTCCATACTGTGAGTGTAAGAATTGGATAACCGTCCCCCTTACTAGCTTCTTCAGGGAGAGAGATTCCATCAGATGAAAACGCATCAATCATGTGTCCTGATTTCATGGCCTGACGAAAGACATCATTTCCTACAGAAAAAAATTGACGAGATGCAGAGTGGTCATATGGGTGTTTTAGCCTACCAACTGTATAGATTGCTACAAAAGCCATAAATAGTCCTCCATAAATAGGTTTTATTAAATTTATATTCAAGCAAGCTTTCATCTCATAACTAATTCTTTTATCAATCCTTGTAAAATTGCATTTTTTATTGTAAAGATTTTGTGTCTATATTAATTTAGTAAACTCTAATAAAGAACTGTCAAAGTGAATGATGAACTAATGTAATTTATACGAGTAATTCACATAATGTCTTTGTCTATTTTTTTGAAACTTACCTTAAAAAAGTAAAAACGACTCCCCTCTACATAGGGCAGTCGTTTTAGAAATATAATTTTTTTACAATCAAACTGAAATTGACTTTAACTATATAATTGATAAACCTTTAATATGGCCCAAATAAAAATCACTACCCAAACTAACAATATGAATGATCCTACTATCCAATTTTTTGGTATTCCTTTTTTCATCATTTCTTCTGCTTTTATTTCACATTCTATTTTTACATTTTCGGGAATCAGCTTTAAAGAAATAATAATACCTAAAGGAACAAGTATAACATCGTCTAAATACCCCAAAATCGGAATAAAGTCAGGGATTAGATCAATTGGACTAAAAGCATATGCAACTACACAAGCTATAAATACTTTTGCATACAATTGAACACGCTCATGCTTATAAGCAAAATAAAGTGTGAAGATTTGACGTTTTAATTTCTTCGCCCATATTTTTAGTTTTTTAAGCATTTTTTCTCCTATAACTAGCGTTTATTTTTTTATTTAATTTGAAAAAATCTCAAAATAGCGCTTCACTATTAAAACAAATGCTTTACGACTAAATCCTGAGTAAAAGTATAAAGAGCCCATCCAACAATACCAAGCCCGATTGAACTAATTAAATGCATTGAATGTTGAAGAGCAACTCCAATAATTAACAGCATAACGACTGTACCAGGAATGCCTAATACAACTCCATAAGCGAATTTGCTTAACGTTTGCACTTGTTCACCTTGAACATTTAACCAAATAAGACTTAAAAGACTAACGATCGGTAAAGCTGCAATCAAACCACCTTGTGTAGGAAACCGACGTGCTATTTCAGTAATAACTCCTATAATAATTGCTGAAGTAAATACTTTAATGATCGCGTACATTTTGAGCCCTCTCTTTCATTAAATGAAAAGCTTTTAAAACACTTTCTCTTTCTTGTTCAGTCATCTGTTCAAAAAGAAGCTGTTGAAGTTTTTCTTCATTTAAACTTGAATTTTGTAGTAAAACTTCTCTACCTAAATCGCTAAGCTTTAATATTACTTTTCGTTGATCCATCTCACCACGGATTTTAAAAACATACTCTTTTTCTAGTAAACGTTTTACATGTTCTGATGCTGTATTGTGTGACACTTGAATGCCTTCAGCAATATCCTTTATTCCAATCTCATCTTCTTTATCGATCATTTGTAATATCCTTACACCTTGGTGCGTAATATTTTCTTTATGCTTATATCGTAAAATATAGTAAATATCAGTCCATAGTTGATTCAATTGTTTAATTTCTTTATCCATGTAGATTCTCCTTATATCGTATAATACGATTGTATCTTATTATACGATATATGTAAATTAAATTACTTAAAAATTTCTCGCTGTCTTTGGATGGATGGTATGCCGTTAAAACGAACACAATATTGATAACTCGGATATAAAAAAAAACACAAGGCAATATATTCCTTGTGTACTGAGCTCTTATATGTCAATAATATTAAATAGAAATAGGTGGCAATGTATTACCTGTTTCAAGCAAGCTTTTTAAATTGCTTAAAATTGCTGGCCAGCCGTTGTTTAGTCCTTCAAACGTATCGTCTTTTTCCACTAAATCAGTAGGCTCAAGATTTTCATGTTTAAGTGTTAATTTAACTGTCGATTCTAACCCCTTCAATTCAAAAGTAACTATTGAGGGTTCATTTCGATTCGTCGGATCATTTGTGTGATTCCAAGTAAATGAAAGTAAGTGATTTGGCTCACATTTTAATATCGTACCATAATCAGTAACCTCTCCATTTCGTAAATAAGAAACTGTTGACCCTACTTGCCAATCAGATTCAATTGCAGTTCCGAAAAAGTATTTTTCAGTAAATTGAGTACTTGTTAATGCTTCCCAAAGTTTTTCAGGTGTAGTTGCAATGTATGTAACATAAACAAATTGTGGTTTATTCATTATTTATTTCCCTCCTCAAGTTTATCTTTTAATTCACTAAGCGCTTCTAAATGATTTTTTTCGTACTTGTTAATCCATCGTTTAGAAATCTCATTAATTGGCACAGGATTAAGATAATGAAGTTTATTCCGACCGTGCCATTCAACTACAACAAGATTTGCTTCTTCTAGTATTACTAGGTGCTTGGTTACTGCTTGTCTACTCATTTCAAGATGTTGACATAATTCGCTTAATGTTTGCCCGTTTTTCATAAAAAGCTTATCAAGAAGTTTTCGACGACTTGAATCCGCAAGGGCTTTAAAAACCTGATCGATCTTACTCAACCTCCTCAATACTTAAATATTAAGCAACCAATAGGTTGCATGTCAAGTCTAATTAAGTTTCTATTCGTATTAAAAAATAAAAAACAAAAAAGAGAAATTGCCGAAACAATTTCTCTTTTTAAAAGTTATTACCCAGCAAGATCATTCGAAGGTCTAGCTGTTTTTGCTCGTTTACCTGGTTTAACAAAGATCATTGCAACCATTCCTAATGTTACGGCAATTGATGCTGCGATAAACATTGCGCTGTATCCATGTTTTGCAACTAAGCTACCTGTTAAGGTTGGCGCAATAATTGTAGCTAGATTTGCAATAAAATGTGTTACTCCACCAAATGTTCCAGCTTTTTTTGGTTCTGTATCTAATACTACTGTCCAATAAATTGAGTTTGGTAAATAGTTAAATGCATTACCAATACACATTAAGATTAAGACTACTGTAGCACTTTGAACTGTTGGAATTAGCATGAAACAAATTGCTGTAAAGAATAATGAAATAACTGTGAACCAAGATCTAGCAATACGTAAATTCCCTGTTTTTCTAAGTAGTGAATCTGATATTTTCCCTCCAAGTAATCCTGTAAAAATGGCTCCAATCCATGGAATCATTCCAACGATTCCTAGTGATGCTAATGAAAAACCGAATTCATCTTGTAAATATTTTGGCGTCCAAGTAAGTAATAATATATTTACATATAAAAAGGCAAAATAACCAATTGCATTCATTACTAGAGTAGGATTTTTGAAAAAATAGTACCATGGTGTAGATTCTTCTTCACTTTTTCCACTAACCGGATTATTCAAACGGATTATCTCAAGTTCTTGTTTAGTAACGTTTGGATTTTCTTCTGGTAGGTTTGTAAATACTTTAGACCAAATAAATGCCCAAATTAAACCAACTACCCCAAGAATAATAAATGTCAGTTTCCAACTTGCAACTGATAATAGAGCAACTACGATTGGTGCAGTGATCAGTGCTCCTACTGGTGTCCCTACTAAACCAAGCGCAACTGCAAACCCTCTTTCTTTCGGAGAAACCCAGTTAGCCATCGTTTTATTCATTGTTGAGAGGGTAGGTCCTTCTGCAAATCCAAATAATACTCTGAAAACTGCAAATCCAGCTAAAGCTGATCCACCAAATAAAGTTGCACCTAAATTACCAGCAAATACAGTACCTAATTCAAAAATTGACCAGGCAGTTGCCGCAAGTAACCACATAAATTTAGGTCCTTTTTTATCGGCGAAAGCTCCACCAAATAATGCTCCGAATATATAACCATATCCAAAGTAACCTAAGATTTCACCCCAACTTACAGGACTTAATCCAAATTCTTTAATGATCTCTGCCTGTGCATATGAGATTGCACCTCGGTCGATGTAATTAACAATCGTAATCATAATGATCATAAAAATGATAAAGAATCTATAATTATTTTTCATTAAAGCTAGTTCCTCCTATTTAATTTTTATCAGAAGGGACCCCCATGATTTATCATTTTTTGCTACTAATTAAACAATTTTAATACCTTTTTTCCATACAGATTTCACATGGTTAACACCAAATAAATATTGTAATTCTTGATAGTTTTTTACATTCCATAATACGATATCTGCTTGCTTTCCAACTTCAAGTGAACCGATTTGATCTTGGCGATTAATTGCACATGCAGCGTTGTATGTTGCTGCTGTTAAGCTTTCAGCTGGAGTAAGTCTCATCGAAATACAAGCTAAATTCATTACAAGCGGCATAGAAGTTGTTGGTGAAGAACCTGGATTACAGTCAGTTGAAATTGCTACAGCTACTCCTTCATCAATCATTTTTCTTCCTTTTGCAGCATCTTCACGTAAATAAAGTGCTGTTGCAGGTAAAAGACAAGCAATTGTACCTGATTTAGCCATTGCAGATATACCTTCATCAGAAGCTTTTAATAAATGCTCTGCTGAAATAGCCCCAACTTTTGCTGCTAATTCCGCTCCACCATACGGTTCAATCTCATCAGCATGAATTTTTGGAATTAGATCATATTTTTTTCCTGCTTCTAAAATTCGCTCTGATTGTTCTGGCGTAAATACACCTTTTTCACAGAATACATCATTAAACTCAGCTAATTTTTCTTCTGCTATTATTGGAAGCATGTCGTTAATTAAGTGATCAACGAATTCGTCTTCTCTTCCTTTAAACTCTTTCGGCACTGCATGAGCACCCATAAAAGTAGGAACTAATTCAACTGCATGCTTTTCCTTTAATTTTTTCATTACTCTTAACTGTTTCAATTCTGTTTCTAAATCCATTCCATAACCGCTTTTACTTTCTACAGTTGTTACACCGTGTGCAATGAATGAATCTAGACGTTTCATAGTTTGTTCCATTAATTCTTCTTCAGTCGCTTCACGAGTCATGCGGGCAGTCGCATGAATTCCGCCACCTGAATTCATAATATCCATATATGTTGCACCTTCAAGACGCATTTCAAATTCACGTTCACGGCTTCCACCATACACAACATGTGTATGTGGATCTACTAGACCAGGCGTAACTAGATGATTTGTTGCATCAACTACTTCTGCTTCATGAATTTTTTCTGCATAGCGATCTTGAATTTCTTTTGTTGTACCAACAGCTTTGATTACTCCATCTTCAATCCATAAGCTACCGTCTTCAATTAAACCAAGGACTGACATTGCTTCCTTTGAACGAGGTCCTTTAACTTCAGAATCAAGCGTTGCTAATTGAGCTGCATTTTTAATCCAAATTGGTTTTGTCATTACTTATCAGTCCCTTTATCAAGCATTGGAATATTTACTCCTCTTTCACGAGCAGTTTGTTTAGCTAGCTCATAACCCGCATCAGCGTGACGAACTACACCCATTCCAGGGTCAGTTGTTAATACGCGTTCAATACGCGCTTCTGCTTCTTTTGTACCATCTGCAACAATTACTACACCAGCGTGTAATGAGTAACCCATACCTACTCCACCACCGTGGTGAACTGATACCCAAGTAGCTCCACCTACTGCGTTAATCATTGCATTTAAGATCGGCCAGTCTGCTACTGCATCTGATCCATCCATCATGCTTTCAGTTTCACGGTTTGGAGATGCTACAGAACCTGAATCTAAGTGATCACGTCCAATTACGATTGGAGCTTTTAATTCGCCACTTGCAACCATATCATTTAAAATTTTACCGAAACGAGCACGCTCGCCATAGCCTAACCAGCAAATACGAGAAGGTAAGCCCTGGAATTCAACTTTTTCCTGAGCCATGCGAATCCAGTTACATAAATGCTCATTATCAGCAAATTCACGTAAAATAGCTTGGTCAGTTTTATAAATGTCCTCAGGATCACCTGATAATGCTACCCAACGGAAAGGACCTTTACCTTCACAAAATTGTGGACGGATATATGCTGGAACGAATCCTGGGAAGTCAAATGCATTTTCTACCCCTTCATCCTTCGCAACTTGACGGATATTATTACCGTAATCAAAAGTCACAGATCCTTTTTCCATCATTTCAAGCATTGCTTTTACGTGAGTTGCCATTGAAGCTTTAGAACGAACAACATATAATTCTGGGTTTGAAGCTCTTAATTCTGCAGCTTCTTCTAAAGACATTCCTGATGGAGTATAACCGTTTAATGGATCGTGCGCTGATGTTTGGTCAGTTAATACTTCTGGAATAAAATTTCTAGCAATCATTTCTGGTAAAATATCAGATGCATTTCCGATTAGACCGATTGATAATGCTTTACCTTCTTTTTTCGCTTCTTCAGCAAGACGAATTGCCTCATCTAATGAATCTGTTTTCACATCTGTATATCTAGTTTCGATACGACGATCGATTCTTGTTTCATCTACATCGATACCGATACAAACTCCACCATTCATTGTAACAGCAAGTGGTTGAGCTCCACCCATTCCACCAAGACCAGCAGTAACAGTAATTGTACCTGTAAGTGTGCCATTGAAATGTTGTTTTGCTAATTCAGCAAATGTTTCATAAGTTCCTTGAACAATACCTTGAGAACCGATATAAATCCAGCTACCAGCTGTCATTTGACCGTACATCATTAAACCTTTTTTATCTAATTCGTGGAAAGTATCCCAGTTAGCAAAAGCAGGTACTAGATTTGAGTTGGCAATTAAAACACGTGGTGCATCAGTATGAGATTTAAAAATTGCTACTGGTTTACCGGATTGAACTAATAAAGTTTCATCATTTTCTAATTTCTTTAATGATTCAACAATCGCATCGAAGCACTCCCAGTTACGTGCTGCTTTACCAATTCCACCATATACAACAAGATCCTCTGGACGCTCCGCTACATCTGGATCTAAATTATTCATTAACATACGAAGAACTGCTTCTTGTTGCCAGCCTTTTGTATTTAATTCTGTACCTCTATATCTAACTACTTTATCGACTGTAACCGTATTCATAAATTATTACCCCCTAGTTGTGATATTTTCAGTCTAACACGAATTTTCCGATATTTTATTATAAAATGATGATTATTTTATAATTTATTTCAACACACTTAACTTTGATTTGTATTTTTATAAATTATTTCAAATTCTATTAATTAATTTGATTATTTTAAAAGAAACTATGAATATAAAAGAGGTTTAACATAAATAATGTTGAAATTATAAATTGATTAAATCGAAAGGCGGAATCGTAATGAAATCAACTGTTTCCCCAATTGCAAACAAAGTTAACTCGGTTTTTATTCATGTTAAGGATTTAAAAGAATCAGTTAATTGGTACTGTAAACTCCTTAGTATTACGGTAGATAGTAGCCAGATTGAATCCCCTGTATTCAATATCCCAGTAACAGGTACAACTGGACTTACATTAGATGATCATACTTTTGATCCTAATTTTAAGTTCGAACCTTCAAAAAATGTAATATTTAATTTCTATTCCAAAGACATAGACGCGGCTTATAACTTTATGAAAGAAAATAATATTACAATCGTAAAAGAAATTGAACGTATTGGAGAATTTGCTTATTTTAACTTTGAAGATTTGGATGGAAATGTATTAATGATCTGTAATAGTTAATATGAGAGAATAGTAGAGAAAAATCTAAAAATTTAGCCTGTATCATTGATTATTAATTAATCAACAATACAGGCTATTTTTAAGCATTTTTATATAATTTACGAATCATTCTTATTTGTCCTCGGTGATTAATTTCGTCTTCAAACACATGAAACCATTTAAAATAGTTTGTGGCTTTTGCTCTTCCAAACTCTGTCTGCTCATATAACCACTCATCTGAAAGTGTATTAAATTTTGCATATGTATCTTCTCGAATTGTATTTAAAAGATTTATATAATAGTTGGCATCATTACCTTTAATTGTCTCTCTAGCGTAATCATCTAAATCTAATCCAGGTAACCATTTCTCTTCTTCTTCTGAATTTAAATCTCGATTTTCAAATGTATTACGTTGATACCAATACTCAACTCCTGCCATATGAGTTAGTAACATTCCAATTGAATTACCTGTTGGAGTGTGCAAATAATCTAACTCCTCTACTGTAATATCTTTAATAGCTTCCAGAGTTGTAAATCTTACATAATTCATCATTGAAATTAATGTATTAAAATCTCCTTTTACGCCATCTTGTTCCCCAACTAATAGTAATTTGTTCCATTCGTTCATAATTGCAACCCCTTTCATTTTTTTAATCTACATAAAATTTCATTTTATAATAATTAGTCAATAGAAAAAAGGTAATTATGATCCATCAATATGAAGACGATGCTTTTTGCTGCAATTACACTAAAATAAATAACCTTGTAAGTTACCATCATTTTTTAAAGCATCTTTAAACTCCTTAATTGATAATCCGCTATTCTATGTTGTTTAACAAACTTAATTTTATGACAGTTACATTATTACTAATATCAAAAATGACTACTATAGAAATAGCAGTCATTTGATGGAATACATTAGCGTTTGAAACCACTTCCTACAACCCAGATCGATAAACTAAAGGAGTACACCCCTCAAGCTGTTTGAACTTTGCATTAAAATATGATTGATGAGAATAACCAATTAATCTTGAAATTTCATCTAGTGGTATGTCTGTTTCATCTAATAATCGTTTTGCTTCTCTAATTCGCACTTCATGGAGCGTCTCTCTAAACGATTGATTTGATTCGGCCGCAAAGCGACGGCTTAGTGTACTTTTATTAATCCGAAGTGCATCAGCACATTCCGTTAAACTCCATCCGGCATCCCAATAATTTGATTCAATTAACTCTCTTGTTTTCTCAACTAATGTACGATGGCCTTCTTTCTGTGAATCATGCCCTTGTAGCAATAGATTTGTTGTAAAATCAAGCAATTCTTGAACAATTTGATAAATGATCGGTCCATGTACAATTTTTTGGAAAATATCATAATAAGTACCTTCCCATAATGCATTTTGAAGATTATTAGACTTCATATATCTTCTTATTTGTGCAAGTACACTTGTTAATCGGATTCGAACAATTTCTGGATCTGGGTAAGGCTGCTGAAAGGTTAAAAATTCCCGTTCCATCCAGTCTCGAATTGCTTTTGCATCTCTTCTTTCTAGCATTTCAATCCAGTGGCGTTGCTCAAGAGGTGTAAGGAATGGATCCTTTTCTTGATATGGCATTGGTTCATTTTCAGCCAAAATAATATCATAACCTTCAAAGAAGATTCTTCGTGTTAGCTGAAGTGTTTGTTCAAAAATATCTTTTAATGTTTCTTCCATAGATCCTACTTTCATTACGATTGCAAGTGGTTCATCCATCATTTCTTTCCAACGAGCAAGAAATGCATTATATTCGTCCTGCAATAACACTTCTTCATCTGCTTCATGTACACATAAAATAAAGTCAGATCCTACGAATAAACGATTTTTCCCGGTAAAAGGATTTCGTTCTAATGCTTTATAGACAAAAGGAAGTGTCCCTGAATTTGGTGTCAAAAATGCAACCATCGTAATTGGACCTTCATACATTCGTTCATTCAAAAAAAGGTCAGGATAATCTATATTAAGTGAGCTTATTTCTTCATTTATGTTTCTAGTAAAGGAACTTACATTATTACGAATTTGATAGCGTAATTGTTGAATATGCTTAATTAAATCAGTAGGAGAAAATGGGCGAAATAATACATCCTCCGCTCGATACTGTAATGCAAGATAGGCAGTTTGAAATATTCGCTCAGATGAAATACCTAACCAACGAATTGAAAACTTTTGGATTAATTCACCAAATCTTTCACTCTCATTTTTCCAATGATCCATATCAAATATTACAAGGTCTGGCTGTTGTTTTTGAATAGCTTTTTCAAATTCTCCCATCGTTTTCCAAGAAACAAGGTTAATACCAGTAAAGTGCGATTCCACGACCCACCGAATCCCTGAAGCTTCTAACTCATCTTTTGCAACTAAATGAATTTCCATCGTGTTTCACCTTCACTTCTAGCTTTTTTATATCATAATAGCAAATTTATTTTGTTTTTGTAGAATAAAAACTATTAAAAATTCAAAATTTATAGAATAACAAAAAGACTACACTATAGTAGTCTAAATGAAATCAATAAATTAAAAAATAGCCTTCCTTTACTAAATCACTTTTTGTCCAATTCCCCTACTTTTAATAAATCTCCCTACAAACTTCTTTTTCTTCTCAATTTTACTTTTGATTATATGGTGTAACTGGAGGCATGATATGAACTTTTTTGTTTGGATAGATTTTTGCAATTACTGTAGATTGTGATAATCGTTTAATATCTTTTCCGGGTATTTCCATTGATACACCATTCAGAGCAGTCTTGTAAACATGTCTAATCTTATAAGGTACATGTTGATCCTCTAGAAGAGTTTTTAATTCTTCTTGGAATTTTGCATGACTTTCTTCTACTTGCTTTTTCGCTTCTTCCAATGAAAGTTGTTCTCCCACAGCTTCGGCTTCCTTAACTGCCACTACAGCAGGCTTTGTTTTGAATTCAATAATAATTGAAGTCATTTGGTTAGTTGAAAAATCAATTGATGGATCTACATAAAAAGAAGGGTTCATTGTATCCTTCGCCACCTTTGTCTCATCTATATTTTTAGTCGTATTAATTGTAGTCCCATTACATCCTGACATTATTAATAACATTACAAAAAATAATATACTAACTCTATAAAAATTCTTCACGTTTACTCTCATTCCCTTCAATAACTGTTCAATAAAAAAAGACAATCTATCAGGATTTTATCCTATAGAGTGTCCTTTCAAACATTATTTTTCGCAATTAAACTAAGTATAGAAGTAATGAACATTTATTACATCCTATAATTATCATTCAAAAATTCAATATGATAATTAATAGTCCTTAAATATTGTTTTGTTGTGTCTTTAGAAAGACTTTTAATCCTCTTTAGCATATGAACACTTAATACTTTTTCATTGTTATAAATTCTATATTTTTTTAAAGTTGAAAGTCTATGATTATATTGACTCGCTTTTACTTCATTTAGTTTTTTTACATTTATTAGATAATCTGTAAAGTTCATAATTGCCCCTCCTACTTGTATAGAACAACGTTTTTTCGTAAAAAGAACTAGTCCTATTATTAAAACCTACTTAGGACTAGTTCTTTCTATCATTCTATTTTGCATGTTTACTAATTATACCTCTAAAGTTTTATTTGTTTGATACTTCAAGATTCATTCGTACTAGGAGAAAAAAGTAAAGTACAATGCACTCCCCAAATTAGTCATCAAAACTTTTTTTTTATTATTGATCGACTATTTTACGTGCCATTTGCTTTTACGTTTTCAAGTGCTGCAATTAGATTTCATAAATTTTCAGGAAAAAACAAAAGACCTTTCCATAATGGAAGGTCTTTAGTAAATTCTTTAATTTAATTGATTCATCGTCACAGAAAAGACATAGCTCTGATACTTATCGCATCCTTCATAACTAAATCTCTTTCCGTCTTTTTTAAATTCTCTACCATCTTCTTGAAAACCTAAATCGTGTAAAACGTCTTTAATTGAACCATTTTCGTAATCTTTTCCGACTTGGAATTCGATACTCAAATTAATCACCCTTTGACTAGCTTTTTCTATTTATTTTGGTAATTTCATGGTGATTTTATACTTATCTATGGCTGTCACAAATTATTCTTTAATAAAGACGTAATTTAAATGTTTTCCATTAACGATATTAATTAAAATATCATCAATTGCTCTTAATTGTTTTGGTTGAGGGAGTCTTTTGGATGCTGCTAAATCTAATTCATTCACTTTTACGTGCATATGAAAAGGTTCCGTTTCAGTTTGATATTTTAAATCATGGTGTGGTTCTGAATGATACTTGATAATAATATTTCCGTTAGCATCACAATTTCTTAACCGGATAGACTTTCCCAGCCCTTGTTTTCCAAAGAGTATTTCCTTTTATCTTAGCTCGTTCATTTGTTTTTTTCTTTTATAGCTAATAAATCGTCCATCGTTAAACCAGTTATTTATGGTCGTAACACTTACACCAAAATAAGTAGATAGTTGTCCTGTAGTATATTCACTTACGGACTCATCTTGATTTGAGGCTACATTTGCTAATAAATTTAATATTTCTTGGTAATAAGTTTTTAACAACTCTAGGTCAGATAAAATTTGTTCACTAAGCTTGCTAAATTTGTCGAAGTTAAAATTTGCTGATGTTTGTGCGTACCTCTTAATTAAATACGAAATAAATGATTTACTAAAATAATAAAATCATTGCTTTTTCTCTCATTAAACTCCAGTTATTTGGGTTAATATTAACCAAAAATATAAACATTCTTAATATAATTCGATTGTTTTTTACCAATTTTTAACTAAAATTGATTCTTTTTAACTATTTTAAATATTCAGAACAAATTTTCCTTCGATATTTCCGCTTATTTTTTTCTTGCAAAATGCAAAAAATGACGAATTTTGTAGTTTGATAAACTAGTTTTGTAAATGATACGATGAATTCCGCAATACCACATTTGTTAACCAAGGGGAGGAATTTTTAATGAACAAAAAAGTTTTAGCGGTTGGATTATCAGTAGGTTTGGCGGCAAGTAGTTTATCAGTAACTAATACATATGCTGCACCAAAAAATGTATTGTCTAATTACAAGTACAACAAAACAGTGGGATCACCTGAGTTCATATCAGGACAGCTGACAAAACCATCAACTAAGAGTGCAAAGAGCGTTGTATTATCTTATGTAAATGCTAACAAAGATAAGTTCAAACTCGGTTCGAAGTCTTCAGAAGAATCATTCATTGTTAATTCGAGTAAAAAAGATACTTATGGTACCGCACTTCATCTACAACAAGTTTATAACGGTGTTCCTGTATGGGGATCAACTCAAACGGCAGTAGTTGGAGATAATGGTACTTTACAAGTTTTCTCTGGTACAGTTATTCCAAACTTAGATACTAAAAAAGGGCTAAAATCTACTAAAAAAGTTAACGCAAATAAATCTATTAAAATCGCAGAAGCAGACCTCGGCTATACTCCTAACTATGAAAAAGACCCTACAGCTCAACTAGTAGTTTATACAAATGGTGATAATGCAACGTATGCTTATCAAGTAAACTTAAACTTCTTATCTCCAAAACCTGGAAACTATAATTATTTCATTGACGCTTCAACAGGAAAAATTTTAAATAAATACAATAGTATTGATACAATGGACAGCATCCATGCTGCTAGTAAATCTCCTAGTAAATCTGTTGGTGCATCAGTTGCTAAACCATCAGTTACTGGTACAAATGTAACGGCAACAGGAAAAGGCGTACTTGGTGATACAAAAACACTAAATATGACTTTATCTGGTTCAACTTATTATTTACAAGACAATACTAGAGGAAACGGTATTTTCACATATAATGGGGCTAATCGTACTACTCTTCCTGGTACGCTTTGGACAAGTTCTGACACTCTACTAAATAGCACAAGTGAAGCTGCAGCAGTTGATGCTCATTATTATGCTGGAAAAACATATGACTATTATAAAACTGTCTTTGGACGTAATTCATATGATGGTAATGGTGCTGCTTTAAAATCAACTGTCCATTATAGCCGTAGTTATAACAATGCATTTTGGAATGGTTCTCAAATGGTTTATGGTGATGGTGATGGATCAACATTCACTTACTTATCAGGTGGCCTTGACGTAGTAGCTCATGAATTAACTCACGCTGTTACAGAAAGAAGCTCAAACTTAATCTATCAAAATGAATCTGGTGCATTAAACGAAGCTATTTCGGATATTTTTGGAACTGTTATTGAGTTCTATAATAATAACAATCCAGATTACGAGATTGGTGAAGATATTTATACTCCTGGTATTTCAGGTGACTCACTTCGTTCAATGAGTGACCCAACTAAATATGGTGATCCAGATCACTACTCAAAACGTTACACTGGAACATCTGACAATGGAGGAGTTCATACAAATAGCAGTATTATTAACAAAGCAGCTTACCTAATCGCAGTAGGTGGAACTCATTATGGTGTGACTGTTTCAGGTATCGGTAATGATAAACTAGCAAAAATTTTCTACCGTGCAAATACAGTGTACTTGACTTCTTCAGCGACATTTAGTCAAGCTCGTGCAGCACTTGTACAATCTGCTGCTGACCTATATGGTGCAAGCTCTGCTGAAGTAACAACTGTTAATAAAGCATTTGATGCAGTTGGTGTATATTAAAATTTAATTACCTAAATAATGAAAAGGAAGTCTCATAAGTGAAAATTCTTATGAGGCTCTTTTTTTGATTTAATGAGATGTACAAATGCTTCGTTTTGTCTAGGGTGATAATGAACATAGAAATACACAGAACATAAAAAAAGAGGCCTCAAAATCATACATTTAGCCTTTATTATAATATTTGTCCGAGTTCATAAAGTGTTCATGCTTATCAATGTTAATCTTATTCTTTCACTTGCTAGATTAATAACATTTTCTTAAGAGCATTATAAATTCCATGTTCATTGCAACTATCTGTGATTATATTAGCTTTCTCTTTAACCGCAGTTTCAGCATTCCCCATTGCAACGCCTATTCCTGAAATTTCCATTAGTTCTATGTCGTTCATTCCATCTCCGAAAAAGACGATATCTTCTCGCTTAAATCCATTTTCTTTAGCGATTTTCAAAATTGTTTTTGCTTTCGAACCTTCTTTAGGGATGACATCTGAACCATATTTATGCCAACTTACATATCGGAATTCGTGGATATCATATTTTTGAAGATCTTCAGTCTTACAAAAAAGCATTGCTTGAATAATGGAGTTTTCTTTCCAATACATTTCATCAAAGTCAGGGATAATCAACCCTAGACTTTCGTAGGCTTTCGTTAATGACTCTCCTGGTACTTCAAAATGTCTTTTTAATCCGTTCAATGTTTGAAACACAATCTGGTCATTGTTTTCCTTCGCAATTTTAATTAGCTTCATAATAGATTCCTTTGAAAATATTTCCTCATGCGCTATTTCATGACGGACATACCCTACTGAACCATTGCATAAAACATAAGTATCAATTTCGAGTTCGTCGACGATAGATATTGCAGAAGTGTAGTCTCTTCCTGTCGCGATCACGATCTCATGTCCATTTTCTTTAAGAGAAACCAAAGCTTGTTTCGTACTGTCTAAAAATTTCATTTCAGTTGTTAGTAATGTTCCATCAATGTCAAAAACAATAAATTTTTTACTCATTTTCTTTCCCCACATTTTTCTAAATTTTTTTTATCTTTGATTATCAAATACTTGCCCTTTTCTTATAATGAAGCTTTAAACAGAATCTCTTTCTACAATGCGATAAGGTATTTTAACTTTTTCTCTAGATTTCTTTATTACAAGGCTACAAGCTTGTTCACCGACTTTCGTTAATTGGTGATCCACTGTAGAAATTCCCATACCGATACCAATTGGTTGATTTTCTTGACCAATGATTGCTAAATCCGTGGGAATTTTCAATTGTTGCGATTTTGCGAATATATACATTCCACCAGCCACTTCATCTCCATTTGCATAAATAGCTGTTGGCTTTTTTTGTAAATCAAGAAATTTTCTTGCTGCTTCATAACCGTCTTCTAAACAATGGCATTCAGATAGATGGTATTCAGGTTGAAGTTCACCAAATATCTTTGTATAAGCAGCTATCATTTGATTCGTGCTGTTGCTTTCTAGCCTAGCTGTTGTGAATGCTACCACATCGTGTCCTTTGTTTTTCAATAATTGAAAGGCATCTACATACGAAGAATAGCGGTCCATATAGGAACATCCAATTTCCTTGTATTGCGTATATTCACAAGCTATGATTGAACCATATTCGCTAAACGGAATGATTGTCTCCCAATCATTTGCTCGTGAAGTGATAATGATGCCATCATACAGCTTGCTTTTTAATTTTTGTAAATACTCTAGTTCTTTTTCTTTATGATAGTTTGAAGGAAGTACCGTTATCAAAAAATCTTTCTCTAATGCCTTGTTCAGTATACCGTTTAAAATTTGATCAAATGCTGGATTGTTGTTATATGGGAGAATAACACCTATTGTCCTTGTTTCTCCTCGTATTAAATCAATTGCATTTTTATTTGGTGTATAGTTCATTTCTTCAATAACTTTAAGCACTGCCTCTCGTTTATCACTAGCAACGTACTTATAATTGTTAAGGACCCTCGAAACAGTAGAGACAGAAACGCCTGCTAATCTTGCAATATCGTTAATATTTGTCATCACACACCTCCAACATATATTTTCCCTTCCTCATTCAAACTAGAAAGATCCTTACAAATTTAATTGTTTATTGCTTAAATATATAATCTTTTATTAATTAAACACAAATCGGCTTACTTTCAATCTAATTTATGAAATGGATTTCAAGTCAAGAGAAAAATCATACTAAATTTCATACCAATTATAAGGGAAGCAAATTAAAGTTTTCATCACTCGATTATTTGAACAACTAGCCAAGAGAAATATAAAGGACATCAAAAAAAGTTGGAATCAACTTTTTATCGTTTCCAACTTTATATATATATACTAACTATTTTTGACTGCGTTGCATCGCCTGCTTCTCCATATATTTGTACATTTTTTTCATATTTTCTGGTGCGTCCAATGGGTCTTGGGCAATCATTTCAATAATACAAAGTCTTTCGAAACATTCAATTTCAGCTTGGTTTATTGCCTGTTCAAGTTCTCCATAAGTACGGACAATAGCTGTAAACGCATTGCCCCCAAATGCTTCAGCCAGCTTAGTATAAGACCACCTAGGGATTTTATTGTATTTTTGATTTTTAGTTTTGACATTTAAATATTTTTCGATCGTATAACCATCATTGTTTAAGACGAAGATGATAGGTTTACAGCCGTAATAGAGCATTGAGCTGATTTCTTGAGCAGTGAGCTGTAGTGAGCCATCACCTGTAAACAACAACACCCGACGTTTTGGAGCTGCGATACTGGCACCGAACGACGAAGGGGTTGCATATCCGATGGACCCCCAACCGCCTTGCCCAATATATGTAACGTCGCTCGGTAGTCTCACCTCAGCCATTCCATTGTAAAGTGTACCAATCTCAGCGATCAAAATGTCGTCTTTTTTCAGCATACGTTGAAAAATTGGATAATAGCCAGCTGCCTTAAGTGGTTCATCGGTACTTACTTTGTATTGATCGTATTGAAATGACACTTTTCCTGGCAATCCTTGCCCTTTATAGCCCACATTTTGTACTGCTTCAAGCATGTCAGTAGCAAGAACGTTCGGATATACCGCCTCAGCAATCTTGACTGAGTCCGGTTGGATATTGATCGTTACCATTGAATTTAGTTTTGCTGTATAATTGGCGGTGTTAGTATCCGCTTGTACCAGGCCAATCGCAATGATACAGTCTGCATTTTCTACAGTACTTTGAACTTCAGAACATCCAAACGAGCCTAAGTACATTCCTATATAATTAGGATGGGTTTCATCGAATGCTCCTTTACCAAACATCGTGGACGCAACTGGTACATTCATAGCGTCTGCCAACTGCAGAACTGCAGCTTGAAGGCCAAACCGTATTGTTTTTACATCCACTAAGATCAAAGGCTTTTTTGCACATCCAAGCAGCTGACGAACATGGTTTACCGCAGCCTGAAGAGTTTTTGTATTTGAAGATTGTAACTGTGGTTTCGGCTCTATTCGCTCCATAATCGGCTTATCCACTAAATCATCGGCCACAACGAGGTAGACAGGCTGTTTCTTTTCTTTAGCTATGCGAATCGCAGATGGAATTTCAATCATAGCGTTTTCAGGTGTTAGCACCGCACTATAGGCCGTTATCTGTTCATACATATTGCGAAACACACTAAAATCCCCGTCCATTAGAGTGTGATGCATCAGCTTGTGCTCTTTTTGATCTTTATCTTTTGGCGAACCAACAATGTGAATGATTGGAACATGCTCACTAAAGGCTCCGGCTATCGGATTGCATGCGTTTAACTCCCCAACTCCAAACGTTGTAATAAGTGCGGAAATCCCCTTGATTCTTGCGTAACCATCTGAAGCATAACCCGCGTTTAGTTCGTTCCTTCCTTCTATAAACTGGATTCCGTTATATCGCTCCAGCGTATCAAGTAGTGAAAAATTATAGTCCCCTGCGACGCCGAAAATTTCTGTAATGCCCTCTAGCTTCAAGCAATCAAACAAAAACTGACCAACTGTTTTTTGGGCCATTCCAGCATGTGTATCGGAACCGACTATATTCTTCATTTTATCCATTACACTCTCACTCCTTTTCCAATGTTTATATTTTGTTCAGTTTTCAAGTACCCTTTTTATTCGTACCCTTACATTGAACATGCTATACGGTGTTTGGTATCAGGAATAAGGAATAATGTAAAGCCAATACAAAGCAACAAAAGGACAAATTCGAATTAACGAATTTGCCCTTTTGTTATTTTCATATATTAAACTATTGAAAAAAATGGTTATTGAATTGTATTTTTCAACATATTGTACATATTTGTAACATGTTCATCGACTTGATCTCGCGACATACGAAGTCGCTCTACCGAAGTTCCATATCCAATTTCTTGTTTACCATCTTTCAATCCTTGGAAAATACCATCTGCGAATTCATCTAAAGGCTCTCCGTGAGTATGCAGCCCTGCTCCGCCTAAATCTGTATTAACTGCCGGAGGAGCAATTTCAATTACTTCCACAGATGAGTCGGAAAGTTGGTGACGCAAACTCATTGTAAAAGAATGGAGTGCAGCTTTTGTTGCTGAATAGATTGGAGCAATGACCAATGGAGTAAAAGCTAATCCCGATGAAACATTAATAATCGTTGACGCTTCTTTTGTAGCAAAATATGGAGCAAACAGCATAGATAGGTGAAAAGGTGCTTCAATGTTGGTTGTGATTTCTTTATTAAAATAATTCCAATCGTTCTTCGCATCTGATTTTAAGATATTAAAACGCTGTTGAATCCCTGCATTGTTCACTAGCACGTTCACTTCTGGATAGTACTTTGTTACCCATTCAAACAAAGATACACGTTCTGATTCAGAGTTCAAGTCACTTACATGTGTAATAAGCTCTGGAAATTTTTCTTTTGCATTTTTAAGTACATTTTCACGTCGTCCAGTCACGATAACTTTATTTCCAGATTTTATAAAGCGTTCTGCAAAAGCTAAACCGATCCCGGAACTTCCACCTGTAATAAGGATTGTATTTCCTGATAGTTTCATTTTAACTCCTCTTTTCCATTTATTTATCAATTGATATTTTATACATTTATAGAATTCGTGCGTTTTGTATAACGCTTAATTTTCAAGTCGACATGAATAGAATACGACCTAAATTATGGTTTAAGTCAACAAAAAATATAAATAAGAAAAAAACTAGAAGCCTGAATGGACTTCTAGCTTCCCCTAACTGAATCAATTTATGATTGCTATTCGCTTTATTGACGGAAGATTCCCATTATTTCATTCTAAATCTCTACTAATCGCTCTTCCTGCTTGTCTACCTGAGAATAAACACCCGCCTAAAAACGTTCCTTCCATTGCGCGATAACCGTGTACACCACCGCCACCGAATCCAGCAACTTCACCTGCTGCATAAAGTCCTGGAATTGCATCTCCTGAAGAATTTAATACATTACCATCTAAATTTGTTTGAAGTCCACCAAGTGTTTTACGGCTTACAATATTTAATCGAACAGCAATTAACGGACCATTTTTTGGGTCTAACATTTTATGAGGAGATGCAACACGAATTAATTTATCACCAATATAATTTCGAGCTCCTCTTAAGGCAATAATTTGTAAGTCCTTCGTAAATTTATTATCCATCTCACGATCACGTGCGATTAGTTGACGTTCGATATCATCATAGTTTAGTAAATTTTCCCCAGTTATCTTATTCATACCTTCAACAAGCTCTTCTAACGTGTCTGCAACGACAAAGTCCTCTCCTTTTTCCATAAAAGCTTTTACAGGGGCTGGTATTCCTGAAGTTGCCCTTTTCATTACTTGTTTTATGCTTTTGCCAGTTAAATCAGGATTTTGTTCCGAACCAGAAAGTGCAAACTCCTTTTGAATAATCTTTTTCGTTAATATAAACCAAGAATAATCATAGCCTGTTTG
Source organism: Gottfriedia acidiceleris (assembly GCF_002128425.1). GTDB lineage: Bacteria > Bacillota > Bacilli > Bacillales > Bacillaceae_G > Gottfriedia > Gottfriedia acidiceleris. The sequence continues at coordinate 134,363 of NZ_NESS01000008.1, read as the reverse complement.
TTGAATAGCTTGTAGTGTACCTAAAGTATCAAAGCCTGGAAAATTTGGTGCAGGAAAGCGTTTTCCACGTGCATCTAACCAAATTGAGGATGGTCCAGGAAGAATACGGATTCCATGATTACTCCATACTGGATTCCAGTTTTTTATACCTTCAGTATAGTGCCACATTCGATCACGATTCACAATTCGACCACCAGCATTTTCAGTAATGGCAAGCATTCGACCATCAACATGTGCTGGTACACCAGATATCATCTTTTTCGGTGGGGTACCTAGTCGACTTGGCCAATTTTGGCGTATTAATTCAAAGTTCGCTCCAATACCGCCACTTGATACTAAAACCGCCTTAGCCGCATACTGAAAGCTACCAATTACTTCACGCGAACTATCCTCTCCTCGCTCTGAATTACTTGGTTCTAATAAAGAACCACTTGCACCGACTACAGCTCTATCTTGTGTTAGTAATTGATCTACACGATGACGAGATCTGAATTCCACTAAACCTTTTTTCATATGCTCTCGAACTCTTCGTTCGAAAGGAGCAACAATTCCAGGACCTGTCCCCCATACTACATGAAACCGGGGCACTGAGTTCCCATGCCCTTCTGCAAGATATCCACCACGTTCAGCCCAACCGACGATTGGAAAGAATCTCACCCCCATGTCATAAAGCCATTGGCGCTTCTCACCTGACGCAAATTCGACATATGCCTCTGCCCATTTCTTCCCCCAGTAATCCTCATCATCTTCTCGATCAAACCCTGCTGTTCCAAGCCAATCCTGCCAAGCTAATTCCCTCGAATCCTTAATTCCTAACCTACGTTGCTCGGGAGAATCTACTAAAAATAACCCGCCAAATGACCACCAAGCCTGACCACCTATTGATGCTTTTGGTTCCTGATCTAATAACAATACACTTTTCCCAGCATCGGCCATCTCAGCAGTCGCAACTAATCCAGCCAATCCAGCTCCAACAACAATCACATCGAACTTCTCCATCCAACTTCCCCCTCCTTCTAAGCCTTTTAATCTATCAAATTATAAATTTATCTACAAAAAATAGTTTTCTAAATTTTCAGTTATCAATTAAATAATACAGTAAATAGAAAGAGAATAAAAGCAAAGAAGGTCCATCAATATGAACCTTCCTACTTAAACCTAAATATTTAATGCTTTTGTTGACAAATAGTCTAATGTACGTTTTTCTTTTTAAATCTTCCGCCACGTACTTCTGCAATATCCGAAATTGCTAAAAAGGCAGTAGGGTCAATGTCATCGACAATTGTTTTTAATTCTGCTTCTTCTAAACGAGTGATAACACAATATATAACCTTTGTAGTTTCACCTGAATAAGCTCCTGTACCATTTATATATGTAACACCTCGGCCCATTCTAAAAAGAATTGCTTCTCCAATATCATCACTCTTGTCACTAATGATCCATGCCGATTTTGATTGTTCTAATCCTTCTACTACGATGTCTATTGTTTTAAAGGCGACTAAATAGGCAATAATTGAGTACATTGCTCGATCCCAAGAAAAGATGAATCCAGCTGCTCCTAAAATAAATAGGTTGAAAACCATAATGATTTCGCCAACTGAAAAAGGAACCTTACTATTAATAATGATCGCCAGTATCTCAATCCCGTCTAGTGCTCCACCAAATCGTATGGCTAATCCCACTCCGACCCCTAGAACCATTCCTCCAAAAATCGTTGCAAGTAATATATCTTCTGTAAAAGCGGGGATATGATGAAACATACTCGTCAAATAGGAAAGTACAGTAATGCCAAGTATCGTTGAAATTGCGAAAGTTTTCCCTATTTGCTTATAACCTAAATAAAAAAATGGTAGGTTTAAAACAAATAGAAATACTCCAAGTGGAAGTCCTGTAAGATGAGAAATCATAATCGAAATACCTGTAATACCGCCATCGATAACATCATTTGGAACTAAAAATATTTCAAGACCTGTGGCTACAAGTATGGCACCTACTAGCATAGCGATTGTTCTTTGTAAAATCTTCATTTTATGAGATTTCCCATTTGTTGTATGTATTGCTTCTGCCATCACAAATACCGTCCTAACTGTTTTGTAAAATTTTTCTACATTTAATATTTGCTCTTATGCTCAATTTATACTAAATAAGTTCATTCACTGGACATTCACAATTTGTTCACATATAATTAGCTAGACAACTATTTTAATTAGCTAGCTAACTAATTTTTTAAGGAGACTTTTTTATGCGCAAAAAGCAGCCTTTCTTTTTTTTATTAAATCAAACTACACGTCAGTTTTCAAAATCATTTAATGAGCATCTCGTTCCAACTGGATTGTACTTGGCACAATGGTCCGTGATTCATTATATCCATTTACATGGACCATGTACTCAACGAACAATTTGTTCGAATTTGAATATTGAGCCACCTACACTGACACGTACACTACGTAGAATGGAAGCACTAGACTTAATTGTTCGTAAAGAAGGAACGGACAAAAGAGAAAAAATGATTCATCTAACTGATAAAGCTATAAATCAATTTGATAGTTGGAAAGAACAAATCATCTCATTTGAGAATGATGTTATTAAAGATATATCCGATGAAGAGCTTGATATTGCACTTCAAGTTTTTCAAAAAATGATGAACAATATGAAAGCGTCGGAGGTTACTAAACAGGGGGAATAAGTTTGAAAAACGAGCGTTTATGGACAAAGGATTTTCTAAGTGTAAGCTTAAGTGGATTTTTTGTGTTTTTAGTATTTTATACGTTGATGGCAACATTGCCGATTTTTGTGATTGATAATTTAGGTCAAGAAGAAAGTAAAGTTGGTCTTGTCGTGACTTCGTTTCTAATCGCCTCAGTTGCAATTCGTCCTTTTGCAGGGATCTGGCTTGATACAATTGGTCGTAGAAAAATACTAATCATTTCATTGGTTTTCTTTACATTGACAACATTTTTATATCCTTTTATAAATAATTTTGCTTTATTACTATTACTGCGTTTTGCACAAGGGATCGCTTTTGGTCTAGGAACAACCGCAACAGGAACTATTGTTGCTGAAATAGTTCCTGTAGCACGTAGGGGCGAAGGTATGAGTTATTATAGTTCATCCATGATCCTTGCAATGGTTTTTGGTCCTTATCTTGGTATTAATTTAATGAATCATTTCACCTTCCATATTTTGTTTTTTGTTTGTGGCTTCTTCGCAATTGTATCTCTTATTTTCGGTCTAATCATTGCGATTCCTAAACAAACATTAAAAGCAAGAACTCGAATTAAACCATCACAATTAATTGAGCGTTCAGCTTTACCAATCTCAATTACTTCAGCAATTATCTCTTTTGGTTACAGTGGTATCATTTCATTTATCACATTATACGCAAAAAATTTAGGTTTTGTAGATGTTGCTAGTTTCTTTTTTATCGTTTATGCAATTTTCATTTTAGGATCAAGACCTTTTACTGGTAAACTATTTGACCGTAAAGGAGCAAACATAATCGTTTATCCTGGAATCATCTTATTTACGATTGGTCTAGTTGTATTAAGTTTTTCAACTGTACCAACAATCTTTTTATTTTCCGCAGCATTAATCGGACTAGGCTATGGTTCAATTGTACCTAGTTTTCAAACATTAGCGATTAACACTGCTGCCCCAGCTAAAAAGGGAATGGCAACAGCAACATTTTTTATGTTTTTTGACGTCGGTATGGGGATTGGCTCTTACGTTCTTGGAATTGTCTCTGCAAAAACCTCTTTCCATATTATGTACGTAATAACTGCAATTGCTGTATTATCGACGACTATCATTTACTATGTATTGCATGATCGTATCCAAAGAAAAGCTGTAGCTATTGAAAATGCAGCTGCATAAAAGTAGAAAACCCACCAAATTTTTTTGGTGGGTTTTACTTTTACTGTGTTATTCCTTTATCGATAACAATAATTTTAACTTTTACTTTTATATTCGATTTTTGATATGTATCAAGCCAATGATTCTCATTTTTTTCCCAATCTGAGTATTGAAATGAATGTGCAAGTATACCAAATCCAACTGGATCAACTTTATCTTTTTGAAAAGATTGAACTAATTGATTTAAATCCTTTTGTAACTTTTTTTCTATTGCATTTTTTAATACTTTTTCTGTTCCGTTTGTCAATCCTATTGGGGATTCTGCTATCATAATCGGCATTGTCAAATTTACATTAAAGCTATAGCGACCATTTGTATATTTTTTATCGATGTTACGCTTTACATCTTTAATATAAAAACTAGTTTCTTCTTGTTTAAAAACATCATCTTTATCTCTTCTAAATTTTTTAAGATCCAACGCAAAAACTAATTGCCCTTCTAAATGATCTTTTAAAATTTTTAACATTTGTGTTTCTTTCATTGATAAGGTTCGATTATACAAATCATTTTTTGTTAACAATGTCGTTCCACTGACTACTAAATGATCACCTTGTACTGTTAGTTCAGGTGCAAAAGGTGTTATTCCCTTCTCATAATGCATTTGATGAAACATTCGTAATGACGTTCTAAAAGCAACATTTCGAAAATCAGCTGTTTGTAATAATTGTGGAATATAGATTGGTAACTCTGGTTTATCCTTTGGGTTTAAATTAAAGACATCCGAAAGAGGGCCATTTATAAAAATAAGATCTGCATTTAATCGAAATTTTGGATCTCGAAAAAACATATCTAATATCGAAAACCAATTTTTATGTTCAAGAACCTTTGATCCTATTACGACTGCTTGAATTTTACCACCACCAGTTACACCATTAGCTTTGGTATCAAAATAATTTCTTGATTCCTTAATAGAAAGAGTTTGCACACTAAAATGTTCAGTTTTCTCTTTTGTTTGCTCACTAAAGACCGGACTTGCCATATATATTTCTACTTTATTTTCATCATTTACATCGATTCCTAAAATCATCGATAATGTGACATCTTCTATATTAATTTTCCCTCTGCAACCAGAAACGCCTATTATTAAAAAAATACTAAGCAAACATACTCGAAAATATTTCAATTTATTTTCACCTTACTTAACCTATTTTTTATTAAGCCGCCGACCAATAAGAGGATTGGTACACCGATTATAATGCATGATCCAGAAACCATTATATAATGTAAATGATAAGTCGTATTTGTAAACGTCGGTACTTGAATAAATGTAAGTATGAGTATTACGATAAAAAGAATAATAATGATAAAAGGTTTTAGTTTAAATTTAAATAACTCCGATAATCCATTCATACCGGCCCAAATATAAGTAACCCATGTTTTTGATATAATCATTAAAAATAATGAGAATAAAATAAAATCTAATCTCTCAACATATTGGAATTCCATTATACTTAAAATATCGATTACAGGCTCAAACGTCATTTTGATTTCATAAGGACTATAAATAACAAAGCAAATAATTGTTACAAAAATATATGTAAAAGTTGTTAATGCATTTCCAATAATAACGCCCTTTATTGCTGTTTCCTTCGACTTTAAATAAGGATAAAAAACTAGAATTAACTCAATTCCTAGAAATGAAGTTGTCGTTAATGGAATTGTCTTAAAAATCGGCATCCAGCCATTCTTAATGATCGGTAAAATAAAATTTAGATCAGCATCTTTAAGTGTGAAAAGTAGCATGAATAAAGTAAAAAAAGCAATTGGAGAAATTGCTTCTATATATTTCGCAATTAAATGAATTCCACCTCTTATCAGCTGGTAAGTTGGAAAAAGAAATAACACTAATAAAACATATACTCTTGTTTCTTGAAGAATGTAGGATTGAATATATAAGATAGCTCTACATAATACGAGATACCCTGCATAAAGGAAATAGATAGCTTGTAAAAAGACTACTATCGATCCAATTATTTTTCCTAGATAAAAAGTAAAAAAACTTACGTAATTTAAATTAGGAGCCTTTTCTCTTAATTTCAAAAATAAAATGCTAATAGCTGTTGAAATTATTCCTCCAAAAAGGATTGAAATCCAACTACTTGTACCTGCTTTTAGAGCTAGTTCTCTTGGAAGAGACAACATGCCAATTCCTACCTGAATACCAAAAATCATTAAAATAAATTGAAATTGTGTAATTTTCGACTTCGTAATTACCATGAAAGAATCCCTTCTAACATTCATTCTTCATTACGTTTTTTTTGTTTTTTCCAAAGATAGTTTAATGGTATTCTTATAATTGTATCTTTAAATGCATCACGATTAATCGGAGAAAACGGTAAAGTATAAGGCTTGTTATAACTTGATAAGCTCAATCCATGGATCATAAGAACCATTGTACTTACAATCAAACCGATTAAACCAAATAGTGAAGCCATGATCATAACTGGAAAGCGAATGACTCGTAAACTAGATGCCATTTCATAGTTTGGAATAATAAATGATGAAATAGCAGTTAAAGCTACAACGATTACCATAATATTACTAACGATCCCTGCCTGTACGGCTGCTTGACCAATTACAATCCCACCTACAATGCCTACTGTTGTACTAATAGGTGCTGGTAGTCTAATAGCTGCTTCTCTTAACATTTCTAAAGTTATCTCCATAACAATGGCTTCAAATAAAGGATCAAATGGAACCTTTGCCCTAGATTCCCCGATTGATAGAAGTAATTTTAAAGGAACTATCTCATAATTAAATGAAATAATTGCAATATAGATTCCCGGCAAAAAGATTGTTAAAAAAAATGCAACTACTCTAAGTATCCGATTAAATGAAGCAACCAACGATCTTGCTGAATAATCATCAATCGTTTTAAAAAATATTGCAAAATTAATCGGTAAAATAATAACTTCAGAGGATCTGTCTACGATTAATACTACTTTTCCCTCAAGCAACGTCGTAGCTGCAACATCCGGTCTTTCAGTTGTAAAATATTGAGGAAAAGGTGACAATGGATTTCTTTCAATTAATTGCGCTAAATGGTTTGCATTTAAAACAGAATCAAATTTTATCTTTGAAATATTTTGTTCTACACCAGATAGTAAATCTTCATCTACTAATCCATCGATATACGCAATTGATACGGTACTTTTATTCTCATTCCCGATTTCAACTTGCTTAATTTGAAAATCTCGACTTTTAATAAATCTGCGAAGTAAAGCAATATTAGCTTGATCAGTTTCAACAAAGGATATTTTTGAACCTCTTAAAGAATTATCAATACTTGGAGGCGTATACGGTCTTTGTTGTAATTTTTCAGTCGAATAAACAAATGCGACTGGATCGCCTTCTACTAGTAGAATACTTTTACCATCCAATATTGCCGTTTCAATTTCTAAGATTTGATTCGTACGAACAGTATTATTCATTATGAATAATTCTATTTCTTCTGTATTCGAACTTATTGTATTAATAAATTGAGATATTTTTTGTTCATCCACTATACTAAACAAAAAACAAAGCATAGCCTGTTTATCTCTAATAACTAAATCTTTTTTTACTAAGTCAGAGGTCGGGAACACTTTCTGAATAATGTTGAAGTTTTCTATTAAATTTCCTTCAGTATGAATAACGGAAGAACGTAAATTAAATTTTCTTAAACGCTTTTTTTGTTCATTAGAATAATCCACTTAATCTTCCAGCCTTTCATAAATTTCCAGCTTACTATCAGCTAATCAGTTTTATCAAAAATAACCTATTTTATACTTAAAAACTTAGTTACTAGATAGTTGGATTTAATGGATGACATTCGTTACAATGAACTAAAAATAGTTGTGATGGAGGAAAAAACATGGCGATTTTAGCCAATTCAAAATTTAACAAATATAAAAAGTTAATATCTTCTTTATCTCCTTCACTTGAAACTAGTACATTAAAAAATGAAAAATTTCTAGTAGATAAAGATGAAAAGAAAAATTTAGAAATTTATTATGCTCCTTTTGAGTACATTAATGAGCGAGCTAAAGTCATCATTGTAGGGATTACACCCGGCTTACATCAAATGAAACAATCTTATTCTACTGTAATCAGACTTAAAGATGAGAAGTTGGATGACGAAGAAATTTTACATGAAGTTAAAAAGAATTCTAGCTTCGAAGGACCGATGCGAAAAAACTTAATTGCTATGTTAGATGAATTAGAATTACATCATTATCTTGAATTAAATTCAACTAGTGAACTTTTTAATACAGCAAGTCATTTAGTTCAAACTACTTCCGTTATTAAATACCCTGTTTTTTATAAAGGAAAAAACTATAATGGTTCAACTCCGAATATTTTAAGAACCGATCTATTTAAAAAATATATTGTTAATACCTTTGCGGAGGAAATCATAAGACTAGAACATCCCCTCATTATCCCGTTAGGAGTTAATGTTTCAAAAGTTCTAACCTATCTAACAACAAATGATTATTTAAACTCGGACTCAATTTTATACGGATTCCCACATACATCTGGTGGAAATGGACATCGACATAAACAGTTTGCAGAAAACAAAGAAGAAATGAAAAGAAAAATTAAATACTATTTTGAGTAATGAATAAAGGAGAACCAAAATGATTTTACATATTATCGAAAATAAAGATTGGCAAAATACGATTAACTCTGAAGAATATTCCCCTCCAAGTCTAAATAACGAAGGATTTATCCATTGCGCAACTCTAGAACAAACAGTTGAAATCGCAAACTTATTCTTCAAAGGAGCAACTGATTTAAAAATTTTATGCATTAATGAAGAAAAAACAAAATCAAAAATCGTCTATGAAGATACAGAAAACTTCGGGCAATTATTTCCTCATATATATGGGCCATTAAATTTAGATGCTATTTTTAAAGTTGTTGATTTTAACTCTGACGAAAATGGTCAATTTATATTACCTGATGAATTAGTAGATCAAGAATAACGAAAAACTCAGTTTCACATTGGTGAACTGATATTTATTTGCACAGATTGGCTCTTTATTTGGCGATACTCTAAGACTTATTTGCAGCTCAGGCTTTTTTATCATAACTCTTTTGTTATTTTAGATTCACTAATATTATTTGCGATACTCCAACTTTATTTGTTACTGCTCTTTTTTTATAGCTTTTCAAATCGTTTATTCCATTAAAATAAAAAACGAGGTTTCTCCTAAGAAGTTAGACTGTTAGGAGAAACCTCATTTTTTTATGGAAGTCAATGAGATCGAATTAAAATACACTACTAAGAGCATCTTTATAAATCACAATCGCTCTTGCTACGTGAAAAATAGCTACTAGAATAATAGTTACTTCATAAGCAGATACATTAACTAATTCGAATTTTTTGCGGAGTACAAATTTCCGAAAAAGTGCTGGGAATCCTTCATTCAGTTTTAAACAAATAATATAGAAAACTAGAATGACAAAGTATAAGAAGAATCCCATATCAACATACTTCCAGTTGACTAAATCAGCAAATAAACTACATAACCAAATTATTAATACATTAACAATACAAGCTAGAATCCAATTGGAGAAAGAGGATGTCGTATAGATCGTTTTCATCAAAATCACTTCTCCTTTAAATCTTCTGTAGTCAATTTTTACGCGTTTAGTGGATATTTTATGCGTGTATTAAAGACTTTAAATTATGTTTTTTATATTAAGTGTTGTTGAAGCTATTTCACATAATTGTTCTGACTTTTCATTCCTTTCTCATGTTAAAATGAGATTAAACTTACAAGAAAAGGGATGAACCACTATTATTCTACAAGAAAAAGTAAAAAATCTGCCGTTGTCCCCTGGCGTATATTTAATGAAGGATTCAAAAGGACAAATCCTTTATGTAGGAAAAGCAAAAAGCTTAAAAAAACGAGTTCAATCTTATTTTCAAAATTCAAAAGGACATTCACCAAAAGTGAAAAAACTGGTAACTCATTTAAAGGATTTTAATTATTTATTGACTGATACTGAATTCGATGCTTTCATGCTAGAGTGTCATTTAATTAAAGAAATTAAACCAATGTATAATCGTATGATGAAAAGTCCGCAATCATTTATTTACTTAGTCATCAATTTAAATAAAAAGGTTCCTTCATTTGAAATTAGTTATGAGCCTATTGAAAGCGAGAATGTATTAATATTTGGTCCCTTCACAAGCAGAAGCTATGTTGAAAGAGCAGTTATCGGCATTAAGGAATGCTTTAAAATTAATTGCGGCCATCTAGCCGTTAAAAATAGCGCTTGTTTAAATTATTCATTAGGGACATGTAATGGAGTTTGTCTAGGTGGATCAGCGCTTGAAGAATACAATATGATCATTAATAAAGTGATTCGTTTTCTTACACGTACTGACATGAGTTTACTTGAAGAAATGGAAAAACTTATGTTATCAGCATCTGAACAATTTGATTTTGAGGCTGCAGCAAAATACAGAGATTGGATTGAAATGGTTAAGTCTTTAATTAGCAAAGAAAAACTAATCGAATTTACTGAACAAAATCATAATATTATTACAATTGAACAATTAGAAAACAACAGATTTAAGTACTTTCTTATCCATCGGACACAAATATTGCATTGTGATATGGTTCAAATTGAAAAAAATTCATTTGATCGGTTGATTGAACAAATATATTCAAACTCCCTTATTTACTTCAAAAACAATAACGATAAATCATTTACAGATGTAAGCCGCGATGAAATCGACGAAGCTCAAATTATTTACAGCTATTTAAATAGTAATAATTGCAAACATTTGATTGTTCCAAAAAGATGGCTTAGTCCTACAAGTACTAAATTAACAAAAGAACTTCAAAAATTAGTTAACTTCTTTGTATAGAGGCTCAATAAAAATAATATGTTAATAGTTTGAATAAAATATGGCTGTCAATATTGACAGCCATTTTACATTAATATTAAACTAGCACATTCATTAATTATTTATAAGCAATTCTTCATGTTTTGATTCCACTTTCTCTTTCTTTCCAATTTTAAAAATGAAGAATGAAGAAATTACTAAAATTGTGATTAAAGATGTTAAATAGAACTGTGAGCGAAGACCACTCATAAAGTACATCGAGAAATAAATTACGACCATCGCAATGATGGAAATGTAAGTTAGATATGGGAAACCCCACATTTTCAATCGTAACACTTTACCTTTTTTCTCAGCTTCTCTTCTCTTTATTAGATGCGATATTGCAATTACAATATACACTAGAAGAGCAATTGAACCTGATGCATTCAGGAGAAATGAAAATAGTTTATCTGGTGAAATAAAGTTAAAAATTGCTGCTAGGAAGGCGAAAGCTGAACTTGCCCAGACCGCCCAATATGGTGATCCACCTTTGTTTACTTTTGTAAAAACTCTCGGTGCATTTCCTTGCTTCGCTAATGAATATAGCATGCGAGAATTCGTGTAAAGTGCTGAATTCAAACAAGAAAGTACTGAAAATAGTACAACGATCTTCATGATGGTTGCAGCCCCAGGAATCCCTAAATTTGTAAGCAACGTTACATATGGGCTACTTAACGATTTCGCGTCATTCCATGGCATTAATAATACTAAAATAGTAACTGATCCGATGTAGAACAATGCTACACGCCAAACAACAGAATTAATTGCAGTAACAACAGACTTTTGAGGGTCTTTAGATTCACCTGCAGCAATCGCAGCAATTTCAGATCCAAAAAATGCAAACATAACCGTCATAAACCCACCTAATATTGCACTCACACCTTTAGGGAAAAATCCGCCATGCTGTGTCAAATTTGATAATCCCGGAGATTGAATTGTAGGGATAAATTTAAATAAAATCGCTAGACCTAATAACATAAATGCTGAAATCGCCACTACCTTTGTAATAGCAAACCAATATTCAAACTCTCCAAATGTTTTCACTGATAAAATATTGGTGAGTGTAAGAACAAATGTAAGAATTAAAGCCCATCCCCATAATGGAATACTCGGGAACCATGAATTCATAATATTTGCACCTGCAATCGACTCGATTGCGATTGTAATCAACCAGAAAAACCAATACAACCAGCCAATCGTGTAACCTGCCCAAGAGCCAATCGACTCTTTTGCATACGTTGAAAATGATCCACTATCTGGGTTCTCTGCAGCCATTTCTCCTAACATCCTCATAAGAAGTGCAACTAATACTCCCGCTATTACATAAGCAACAATTGCTGATGGACCTGCACTATGTATAACATTCCCACTTCCTACGAATAAACCAGCCCCAATGATTCCCCCAATTGAAATCATCTGAATATGGCGGTTCTTTAAATTTTGTTGTAAACCTTTGTTTTGTTTCTCCATATTCACCCTATCCTTTTTTTGTGTTAATATAAAACTCTTTATAAAAACCTTTCTTTAAAAGACTCGAGCATGTCCTATTCAACTCCACCTTCGGAAGTTACTCTTAAAAAGTTTGAACATATGAAAACAATTGAACGTTTAAGTTTCAACAAAATTTTAACAATAAGCTAATTCGTTTTCTAAAACGTTTTCTAAAATGGCAAGACCTTCGCTAAGCTCCTCCTCTGTTATCACTAATGGGCTTAAAAAACGAATGATATTTCCATCTAGACCTGCAGTAAGTAATAGAAGTCCAGCTTCATTTGCTGCTTTTGCAATTTTTGTAGTAAGTTCTTTATTCGGTGTTTTTGATTTTTGATCTGTTACAATTTCTACTGCACACATTGCTCCAAGACCGCGAAATTCTCCAATGAAGTTGTACTTTTCTTGCCATTTTTTCACTTGGTTCTCAAGTACGTCTCCAATCCATTGTGCTTTTTCACATAATTGTTCTTCTTCAATAACTTCTAATACTGCTAATGCTGCTTCACAAGCTAGCGGATTTCCACAGTATGTTCCACCTAATTCACCTGGATCTGCCACATCCATTATTTCTGCCTTACCGATAACAGCACTTAGTGGCATACCGCCTGCGATAGATTTAGAAGCAGTCATAAGATCAGCTGCAATTTCAAAATGTTCCATCGCAAACAATTTTCCAGTTCTTGCGAAACCGGTTTGAATTTCATCTGCAACCATCAAAATACCATGTTTTGAACAAAATTCACGCACATGTTTTACAAATGATTTTGGTGGTATAACAAATCCACCTTCTCCTTGAATCGGCTCCATGACAATACACGCCACAGTCTCTGGTGCAACTGTTGCCACAAAGAATTGGTCAAACTGTGCAATCACATCTGCTTCATATTGTTCATCAGTCATACCGTCTGGCTTACGATACATATATGGATATGGTGCTTGATATACTTCTGGTGCAAATGGGCCAAAACCAAGTTTATATGGTTTTACTTTACTCGTCATTGTCATCGTCATTAATGTACGGCCGTGGAATCCGCGAGTAAATGTGACAACTGCTTGGCGTTTTGTATATTTTCTTGCGATTTTCACAGCGTTCTCAACTGCTTCAGCTCCACTGTTTAGTAAAATTGCTTTTTTCGCAAAACTTCCTGGTGATACTTCACACAATTTTGCACAAACTTCAATGTATGACGGGTACATAATGACATTGAAACCAGGATGAATGACCTTTTCTGCTTGTTCTTTTATAGCAGCTACTACTTTTGGATGTGAATGCCCTACGTTAATTGTTCCTATCGCCGCACCGAAGTCAATAAACTTCTTTCCTTCCAAATCGTATAGTGTCGCTCCTTTGCCTTTTACAGCGATTGCTCGATTTCCATTACTAACTCCTTTTACTACATATTTATCACGGTTTTCTTGCCATTCTTTTGAGGTTAATTGCTTACCCATCTTTTGATTCCTCCATTTTTATAATAATTTTTGCTTTGATAGTTGCTTTTTCAAATACTGAGTCTTTTTTAAATAGGGCTCAAGCATTACTATTATTTATAGCTCCCCATACCTTCATTTCAAATTTTAGTTTGAGAGCCGATAAAGAAATTTAAAAACGTGTACCGTCTAAAAAAACAATAACGCTAGACGATACACTTGAAAAATAAAATCATTTTAGTCGCTGCAATTAATTTATCCCTTATGCCAAATAACCAGTTTCATTTCAGTCATCTCTTCAATTGCATACTTCAATCCTTCACGTCCTGTTCCACTTTCTTTTACGCCGCCATATGGCATTTGATCAACACGGAACGTTGGGACATCATTAATAACTACTCCACCAACGTGCAATTCATCTGCTGCTTTCAATGCATTGGAAACATTATTTGTGTATATTCCAGCTTGCAGCCCATAACGGGAATCATTCACAGCATCGATTGCTTCGTTAACTGATGATACTTTACAAATTGAAACAATTGGAGCAAAAACTTCATTACACGATACCTTCATGTTACTCGTTACATCTAAAATAACTGTCGGTTCGAGAATATTACCTTGCGCTTTACCACCAGATGCAATAGTCGCACCTTGTGCTTTTGCTTCTGCGATCCAACTTAAAGCACGATCCAAATCATTCGGTGAAATAAGAGATGAAACATATGTTTCAGGATCTAGAGGGTCTCCTAGTTTAAGTTTGCTAGCCGCTTTAGCAAACTGTGATACAAACTCATCATAGATTTTTTCGTGTACGTATATACGCTGTAAAGAGATGCATACTTGCCCTTGGTTCGAAAATGCACCCATTAAGCAACGATCAATTGTCTTTTTTACATCAATGCCCTCATCAATGATTAATGCTGCATTTGAACCTAGTTCAAGAGTTGTTTTCTTAAGCCCTGCCTTCGCCCGAAGTGCAATTCCAACTGATGAGCTTCCTGTAAAAGTCACCATATTAACTAGATCACTTTCTACAATAGCGTCACCTACCACTTTGCCTGGTCCCGTAACAATATTTAACGCACCGTCCGGGAGACCTGCCTTTTTGAACAAGTCAGCTACATAAAATGCAGAAAGTGGCGTTTGTGAAGCTGGCTTTAATACTACGGTATTCCCTGAAGCTATAGCAGGTCCTACTTTATGTGCAACTAGATTCATAGGAAAATTAAATGGAGTAATCGCTCCAATAACACCAATTGGATTTCGAACAGTGTATCCTATTTTTCCTACACCACTTACTGCCGCATCAAAGGGGATTGTTTCTCCATGAATTCGTTTAGCTTCTTCTGATGCAAATTTATAAGTTTCAATTGTTCTTATTACTTCTGCTTTAGCGAAGATAAGCGGTTTAGCTGATTCGAGAGCAATTACTTTTGCCGCTTCTTCTAAATTTTCTTCAAGAAGTTGCGAAACCTTCTCTAAAATGGCTGCTCGTTGATGAGAAGCCATTTTAGCCATTACTTCTTTAGCATCATAAGCTGCTTGTATTGCTTTTTGAATTTGCTCTTTATTCGCTATTGAAATGTCTGAAATCTTTTCACTTGAATAGGGAGAAAGTAATTCTGAATAATGTTCTGTTTCCATATGTAGTCCGTTAATCCAAAGATTCTGTTTCATGTTTCCCTCCTAATTTATGAATACGTATTAATAATAAACTTCACGATAAATAAGTGTCAAACAATTTTTACTATTTAGCATTTTTTAAATATTAATTTTTCGACAAAAAATCCCTTGATTATCAAAGTATGATTACAAATTATAATGATTTCGGTATGAATACCTTTAATCCAATCCTTTTTTATCAATATATTTGGGAATTTAATCTCTATAATAATTCCGTTTTCATCCTTATTTTATGAATACGTATTCAAAAACCACGTTATTTCCGTCAAAATCCTAATCAAATTCTATTTTATTTGCTATAATGAGGAATAGTGTCTGAAAACTTACACAGTTTATGTTGTTTTTGGCAGTAAAAGGAATTCGTATATCAGATTGTATTGATTGCCTTTTTCAAATTAATTTACTATTATTTCAATTTTTATTCTATGAGCTTGGAGTGATTTATTTGGTTTCGTCCCACGATGTTGCGAGGTTAGCTGGAGTCTCTCAATCTACTGTTTCTCGTGTATTAAATGGATCTAAAAATATCAAACAATCTACAGTAGCGAAAGTAGAGAGAGCAATTAAGGAACTAAACTACCATCCTAATATGATTGCTAGAAATCTCGTGAAAAAAAAAACCAACATGATTGCGTTAATCACAGGACATATTCACGATCCATTTTATGAAGAATCTACTCGCGGAATTGTATCTATTGCAGCAAAAAACGGATATAACGTGCTCGTTTATTTCCATAAAATAGATAACGATAAAATGCTTTACAACCAAGTTTTAAGTGCCCCTGTTGATGGAATCATAATGTCCTCTATTTTATTAAATGATTCTATTTTTCCCATTTTAGAAAGTCTGGAAGGCAAACCGTATGTGACGTTCAATCGTAAACATTCGTGTGGAACAAACTATTTTGAGATTGATAACGTAAAAGCTGGAGAATTAATTACAGATCATATGATCGAATTAGGACATAAGAATTTGGCCTATATAGGTGGGCCACTACAAGCCTCTACTTTTTACGGTCGCTTAAAAGGATATAAAATGGAGACTAGTAGACATAAATTAGCGGTTCGTGAAGACTGGATAAAAACAACCGATACAAGTGTAGAATCCATCGTACAAGCCTGTAAAGAGTTATTTTCAGGTATAGAATATCCAACAGCCATTGTCGCTGCCACAGATGCTATCGCTTTAACATGTATGGATTTCCTACTTAGTAAAGGATTTAAAATACCGGAAGATATCAGCATTGGTGCAATTGACAATATCGAGTTTTCTGCCCATGCATCTATTCAATTAACAACAGTAGGAACTCATTTAAGTCAATCTCTAGGTAATCTGGCTATGGAACATCTAATTAATTTGATTGAAAATAAAGAGAAACAAATTAATTCTGTATCAACTACAATCAAACCTCATTTAATTGTTAGACGTTCAACTGGGAAACCTAGAATAAAATAGATTTTAGAAGTGAAACCATCAAGAATCAGGTACGTGAATAACTAACGTCTTCGATTTTCTATCCATTTAAAATCAGCCTATCTTTTGTTCAACTATCAAATGGGTGCATAAGAGTATATATTTTAACAGTTTAATGTAATTGCGATTAGAAGTAAGAACCGCATTTAAATAGGCTCGGGTATATTTTCCCCGAGCCATTTTTTTATCCTTTTACCTTCTCAAACTGATTCCAGTTAATCGATTTCTCTAATAATATTGAAAGAATTACTCCCATAATCAGTCCATTTGTTAAAAATGGTTGAACAATCGTTGGAAGATTACCAAATGTTCCAGGTGCAATATTCATTAAGCTTACACCAACTAAAACTGGGGCTGCCAATCTAAAAATTGTATCTGAAGTAAATACTTTTCCATTTGTACTACTAAAAGCCGTTCCAAACAATTGAAGATATGCAACAAATAATACTGCATTTCCAACTGTTACAGGCATAGTTGCTAAAAATGAGATTAATGGAGGAAGTACACCAATTATAGCTAGTAGTGCTCCCCCATAAATGAAAGGTTTTCTTTCATATATTTGTGTACTTTGTAAAAATCCAAGTGATGATGTAAATGGAGTGTATGGAACGATTCCAAATAGTGCAGCAATAATTGTAAAACCGCCAGTGAATAATAGTGAAAAACGATATTGCTTTTCACTTGCTTCTTCTTTTAACAAATCAGAAGCAGCTTTAATTGATGCAAATGTATTACTTAAATTCATAATTCCTGCAAAAAATGAGATCGCGATTATACCTATTTCTAAATTTGGTGCTCCTAAAGGGAATAAAGAAAAATGAGCACTTGCTGCCCCTACTTCTTTTGCATCTGATCCAAATAAAATCGAGTAGAATAACCATCCTACTATAATGCCAATTAATATTGAAAAGTTGCTAATTATACGAGAACCTTTTAATTTTAAAATGCTAACAAATAATACTATGCATAAAGAAAGTATACTGATTGATATACTGATTTCACCTTTATTCGTAATTCCAAGCATTCCTTTAAAGAATACAAATATAAGCTGAAATGAAAGTAAAAATAAATAAACCGTCATAACCATTGGGGTAAAGATTTTTTGAAGAAATGAAATCAAATTAAATGCAGATAAAAGTAATGTAACAATACCTGCTGCAATAAATCCTGTTGCCATTCCTCCACCAATTTCTGTATAACTTAACCCAAACGAAGAGGCTGATAATCCTAAATTCAGCATAACTCCCCATAATAAACCAGAATGACCCTCCATGACCGGGTATTTATGACCAATCCATCCTTGTAAAACGGATGCAATACCAGTGAAAATCAGAGAACTTCTGATCGTACTTTCAATAACATCTGAAGGCAAATGAAATGCAGCTCCTATTGAGATAGGGACTACGATCGTATTCGCAAAAATAAAAAATAGCCATTGAACCGATGAAAAAAGAGTAGTAGAAACTCTCAGGTTTTTCATAGTTTCCTCCTCCTCTTGCTTAAAAATTCTTTGTCTCTTTTATATAGATTGGGTCTTTAATCGCCTTTCTCCATTTTAATGAAGTTGAAAGAAAAACACCAATAATAATGAGTGCTCCACCTAAAAATTGTGATGCAGTAATATCATTTTTTAAGACAATCAATCCAACTAGCATTGCAACAAAAGGTTCTAAGTTAAGAAACATAGCCGCTTTTGATGCTCCGACAATTTTAATTTGATGATTCCAAATTAAAGTACAAATCCCATGCATAACAATAGCTGTCACAATTAATAGTATCCAAGGCATTGCATCCTTACTCAACGACTCAGTTGTTTCTGATAAAAGCGCAATCGGTAATAATCCTCCAAAGCCTATAAAATTAGAGTAAAGTGTGATTGTGGTGGATTCATAGCTTTCCGTAAGCTTTTTAATCATAATAATTGAGATTGAAAACGTGAGCATAGTTAGAAAAATCCAAATCAAGCCAATTGTAATTTGAAGCTTTTGTCCGTTTGTAATCACAAAAAAGACACCTATAAAAGCTATAATCGAACCTAATACAAAACCTTTTGTTAGTCTTTCATTTAAAAATATTGAAGCTAAAAAAGATGTAGTAAGAGGAGCAAGCGCAAGGATTAATGCAGAAGTTGTAGGATGGGTTGTTTCTAAAGCGGCATAAAATGACCATTGATTCATACAAGTACCAATTAACCCTAGTAAAACAATCATAAACCAATCTTTTGTCTTAATCTTTTTCCACTTTTTCTTCATTAATGCATAAAAAGCCATAAATAGTAATATAAAGCACAATCTTAACTCTGACAATAAAACTGGTGGAAATTCTTTTACTAGTATTGATCCAAAAATAAAATTACTTCCCCAACAGATTACACAAAAAAGTAATAATAGATAAGAACGAAACATTTTACAGCCTGCTTTCTCGAATTTTTTTAATGAAACTCGTCGACTGACGAGCCCCTTAGGCGAAGCTTAATTTCTAAAATTGGCTACGACGTCGAATAACTAGTTCCCAATTTATCCTTTCGTTAATGTGAAAAAATGAAAAAGGAAATCTAGAAAATTCTAGAGATCCTTTTTCTACTAATATTTAGGCTTTTGCCAAAGCTTTGTTCCTACTTTTTCGGACAGGATAGGTAGTTTATAGTTTGGATGTTTATTTTCCTTGGGGAGGCTTTTTTGCATCCTTTTAGCACTAGCTATGTGGGTTAGCGCAAAGCCCACTTATCATTTTTCTATCCTATTCTTTCTAATTGCTCTCTTTATTTACGAATCAATCTTTCTTCACTTAAAGAACCACTAACGATCTTCCCGTTATAAATAACAGCTTTACGATTTGCGCGTCTAGCAACAGCTTCTGCTGAACAGCTCGCTTCTACTAATACTAGATTTGCCAAATCTCCTATTTTTGGCCATACTTGGTTTCCATCAGTATCTAATGGCGTTTTTCCACCTGTAATATATTTTAATGTTTGTGCTAAAGATACTTCATCAATCCATCTAAAGCGTTCAGCTAGTCTTCCCGCTCTTTCAAGAATATCGCCTGTTCCGAGTGGAGACCAAACATCAAAAATATTATCATTACCTACTGCTACCTCGACACCACGTTCATTTAATAATTCAACAGGAGGCATTTGTCTATTAATCGGAACACTTGTGACAATTGAAATTCCTGCGTCTCTAAAACTGTTTGCAAGATCAAACGCTTCTTCCCTTGGGACATCTCCTATGCCAAATGCATGACTGATTGCTACTCTTCCTTCCCAGCCTGCTTGCTTAGTAAATTCCACTATACGCTTCATCGTAAAAGTGCCTAGATGACCTGGATCGTGTAAATGTATATCAATATCTGCATCAGCTTCAACCGCTAAATTATAAAGTTGATATAATGATTCTTCAATATTTTGATCTACAATAGCAGGATCAACTGAGCCAACAATTCCTGCCCCATTTCTTAAGGCTTCTCTAACATAATTGGAAGCATTTGATCTTAATAATCCATGCTGAGCAAATGCAACAACTTCGGAACTAAGTCGGTTCGAATAATTACTTAATGCTTGTTCAACTTGCTCTAAATTTCTTATTCCAACCTCTGGGTAAATATCAACATGCGTTCTCACATGTGTAGATCCTGAAGCTAAAAGGATTTCAAGTAAAGCTTCTGCCCGCTCCTTCGTACTTGAAGCAATTGTTGGTAAAACCATTTTTTCATTCTCAAATCGTTCAATTACACTAGAAGTTGGAGTACAAGCTCTCCATACATCTCCCATTAATGTTTTATCAAGATGTACATGCTTTTCAATAAAAGAAGGTAAAACAAGTAATCCGTCTGCATCTTGAACTGTAAATTCACTAGTAATATCCGTTTCGTCTTTTGTTATTCGAGTGATCTTTCCATTTTCAATAAATAGATGAAATAATTCAGTAGCAGTACCGATCACTTTTCCGTTTTCTTTTTCAAAACCAATTTCTAATCGAGCATTTTTTAACCAATAGCTAGATTTCATGAATTTCACCCCTTCTTGTATTCAATTGTCACTTTACTTCAAAGCTGATTCGTAATTCAGTCCACCATAAACAATATTTCCATTATTCATTACAGCAGTACGTTTTGCGCGTCTTGCAACAGCCTCTGCAGAACATGATGCATCTACTAAAACCATACTTGCTTCATCCCCAACCTTTGGCCATAACAGGTTTCCTTCTTCATCAAGAGTCTTTATACCACCAGTTATAAATTGCAATGTTTGAGATAGCCCGTATTCATCTTTCCAATTGTATCTCTCAGCTAATCTTCCTGCTTTTTCTAACATATCGCCTGTTCCATGTGGAGACCAAGAATCATAGAAACCATCACAGCCTAGAGCAACATGTACACCTTTTGAATGTAGTAAATCAACAGGAGGCATTACTCTGTTAATCGGAACAGTCGACATAATCGATACTCCTAGGCTTGCTAGTTTGCTAGCCATTTCTACTGATTCATCTTTCGGTACATCACCAAGTGCAAATGCGTGGCTTACTGCTACGCGATTATACCAACCAGCTTGTTCAATAAATGAAACTAGTTTTTGTATTGTATAAAAACCAAGATGGCCTGGGTCATGAATATGAATATCTATATCAGCATCAAACTGTACTGCTAGATCAACCATTTCAAATAATGAAAGTTCAATATTTTGATCAATACCACCAGGATCTAATCCTCCGACGATTGTTGCTCCCTCTCTCATCGCTGTCTTCATAAATGATTTGCTATTTGTGCGAAGTAATCCATGCTGAGGAAAGGCAACAATTTCGTGGGTCATTTTACCTTTATACGTATAAAGTGCATTTTGAATTTCTTCTAAATTTTTAAGTCCAATATACGGATCAATATTTACATGTGTTCGAACATGGGTTGCGCCGCCTTTTAATAATAAATGAAGCATTTGTTCAGCACGATGTTGACCTGTTTCAGCTAGTTCAGCAAGTTCGGCCGCTTCCAAATTTAATCTCTCTACTAGATTAGCAGCAGGAATACAAGCCTTCCATGGAAGTCCAAGATAAGTCTTATCCAAATGATTATGCATTTCTTTGAAAGCAGGTAAAGCAAGTAAACTTTTCGCATCCTGAACTGGTAAATCTGTTTGTAATGGAAAATCAGCCAATTGTAATTGTTCAATTTTCCCATCGTTAATTAGTAAATTGTAAAGTGTAGTCTCAGTACTTTCAATTCTTCCATTTTCAAATACAAATCCGCTATCAAGTTTTACATTCTTAAGCCAATATGATTGATTCATCTAAATCACTCTCTTTAACTTAAACTGTTGTTGATTCAAGATTTGAAATTGAACCACTTACAACATTACCTTTAAAAATAACCGCAGCTCGTTTTGCTCTTCTCGCAACTGCTTCTGCTGTGCAAGTAGCTTCTACAAGTACAATATTTGCTTCATCTCCTACATTTGGCCATGCTCTTTCACCTTCATTATTTAAAGGAGTTACTCCGCCTGTAATAAATCCAAGACTATTAGCAAGTGTTTTTTCTTCAATAAATCTAAATCGTTCAGCAAGTCGTCCAACTTTCTCAAGGTTATCCCCTATTCCAAATGGAGACCAATGATCTGTAATGCTGTCATTTCCTAATTCGACTTTTACACCTTTTTCACTTAGTAAAGGAATTGGAATTGTTCTAAAAATTGGAACGGTAGAGGTAATTGAAATTCCTAATTCAGCAAATCTCTCAGCAATTGCAGTAGCTTCTGGAACAGAAAGATCTGCTAAACCACTTGCATGACTCACTGTTACTCTTCCTTGCCAACCTGCTTTTTCAGTTAATGTTGCTAATCTTTGCATTGTAAATAATCCAAGATGATCTGGATCATGTAAATGAACATCGATATCAGAATTTGATTCAACTGCTATATCCATAATCGTCTCAAGTGAACGTTCGATATTTTCATCGATTGAAGCTGGATCAACTCCACCTACTAGATTTGCTCCATATTTCATTGCTTCTCTTACTAGTTCGACAGAATGACTTCTTAAAAGTCCATGTTGGGGGAATGCAACAATTTCATGTGTTAATTTATCTTTATATCCTTCTAAAGCTTGCAAAGTTGCTTCTAAGTTTTTTAATCCGATAACTGGATCAATATTACAATGTGTACGAATATGAGTCGCACCATAACTTAATAATAGATCTAGCATTTTTTCTGCTCTTTCTTTAGCAGTTGGCAATAATTTTGGTAATAAAATTTGTTCTTCTTCAATACGTGTTTTTACACCATTCGTTGCTGGCATACACGCTTTCCATGGTCCACCATAATAAGTTTTATCAATATGAATATGCATCTCTTTAAATGAAGGAACCATTAGAAGGCCTTGCACATCATATTGTGGCAATTGATCAGTAATTAAATCACTAACTAATTCGATAGAAGCAATTTTTCCATTTTCAATTTTAACATTGTACTTTCCAGTTGCAGTTCCGTTAATTACTTCATTGTCATTATAAGTAAAACCATTTTCCAGACTCACATTTGTTAACCAATACGATTTTGACAATATACTCACCCTTCCATCCAACATTAAATTTTAATTCTATTTAATTATAAGTCTGATTGAAATATTTTGATTTTAGTATGTTTACGTATTTTTAAGTTATTTTTACTTATTGTAGTCAATTGATCTAAACCATTTTGAAGTGTTGTTGTTAAATAAGTATGCGTTTTAATTTCCACTACAAGGTGCTCACTTTCCATGGCGCGAGATTCTTGAGCCTCCTACTCTTCTGAGTAAGTTATCTTCACTTTTTTGCTGTTTTACTTACTCATGAACCTGTTAAAAGTAAGTTATCTTCACTCTTTTGCTGTTTTTACTTACTTATGAACCCTTTATGAGTAAGTTATTGTTTCATTTCTACACGCAAGAAAGTTCACCCCTAAATCAGGGTGAACCTCCCCTTGCAGAAAAATTAGATTATTTAATCGTCACATCGTTAATCTCTAAATATCCTGAAGGGCTGATTGAGAAGCCTTTTACATTTTTTGAGATTGCAGCGACATTTTCAATTACTCTTACAGGAATATAAGGTGAATCATCCATTTCAATTTCTTGTGCATTAGCGTATATTTCTTTACGTTTTGCTTCGTCTTTTTCTTTTCTTCCAGCATTAATTAATTCATCAACTTTTGGATTGCTATAGAAGAATGTATTTCCAGCAGCTCCTCGTGAGTCTGAGTGGAATAAGTTGTACTGATTGTAATCAGCATCTCCTGTTGCGTTTCTCCAGCTAATAATAAACATTTCTGATTGACCTTTATTAACTTTTTCAACGAATGAACCGTATTCCATCACTTGTACTTTTAAATTAATGCCAATTCCTTTTAATTGCGATTGAATTACTTCTGCTAAATTTACTCTTTCTTTACTATCCATCGTTAGGATTGTTGCATCAAATCCATCTGGATAACCAGCTTCTGTTAATAGTTTCTTAGCTTCTTTTAAATTGTAATTGTATGCTTTTAGTTGCTCATCGTATCCGAATACTTTTGAGCCCATTGCTGAATTCGCTTTTTTACCGACATTGTTAAATACACCTTTTATAATTGAATCCATTTCAACTGCATGAGCGATAGCTTTACGAACACGTACGTCATTAAACGGTTTTTTTGTTACATTGAATCCGATATACTCTGTACCGTAACCTTCACTTCTGTACACTTCCATAGCCGAGGATGATTCAACTTGATTCATAACTGCTACTGGAAGTGGTTCTGCAATTTGAGCTTCTCCTGTTTCAATCATTGAAATTCTTGTTGAGTCTTCTGGAACAACCTTGAACTCAACCTTGTCGATCTTTGGTTTTTTACCCCAGTAGTCCTCATTTTTAACTAATGTAATTTCCTGGCCTGGGGACCATGATTTAAATTTAAAAGGTCCTGTTCCATTTGGTTCTTGTATAATATTTTTACCATATTTATCAATTGTTTTAGGACTTATAATTCCACCTTCATGGTTTGCTAGAATTGAAAGAAGTGGCGAGAAAGGCTCACTTAAAATAAATTGAACTGTATATTCATCAACTACTTTTACTTCTTTTACCATTTTGAATACAACAGCTCTTGGTGAAGCAACTTTAGGATCTAATAAACGATCAAATGTCTTTTTTACAGCTTCCGCATTAAATGGCGTACCATCATGAAACTTCACATCATGTCGTAGTTTAAATTCCCAAGTTGTATCATTGATTTGATTCCATGACTCTGCTAACATTGGTTGAATTTCGTTATTTTTATCTCGCTGGACTAGACCTTCATAAATTTTATGATGAGTAACACTCGCTGCATTTATTGTAGACATAAATTGCTGATCTAAATTTTCGGCATCTGACAATCGAGCAATTACTAGCGTGCTTCCACCTTTTGAATCATTAGTTTGTCCATTTGCTTTCGTACCTACTTCTTGATTAGATGAACAGCCTGTGATTGTGACAGCAGAAAACAGTACTAGAAAAAATTTACTTATTCCAGATTTTAATTTCAATGACAATTCCTCCCTGCTTATAGTTTGTCTTTCAAATATTTATCTAATTATATAAAATATTCTGATAATTAATTTTGAAAATCTTTACGTGTTTTTTCAGTTTCTTTACTAGTTTTTCAATTAATTTGATTTTGCTTCTGCTTGTTTAATTGAATCAACCTTTTTAAAAGAAGGAGGAAATAAATCATTTTCTGAAAGTTGCTCGTAATCCCTTTCCATATAGCCTTTTCTCATCTTATTAAAATACAATTGGCCTTTTTGTTTTAATTCTTCTAAATCAAGATTCGGAATCATTCGATCTTCCATTACAATTCTTCCATTAATAATACATAGTTTTACATCTCTACCAGAGCCACTTACAAACATTGTTCGAATTGGATCATCCGTTACTCCCATATGAAATCCATCTAAATCAATTGCAATGATATCTGCCTTTGCACCAACAGCAATTCGACCTAAATCTTCACGGTTAAGAAATGCCGCTGCTCCGAGAGTGATGGAATTGAAGAAGTCAGCATATGTAGATCCTTCAACCTCTTTTTCTACAAATCTTGAAAGCATACTACCAGTACGTACATTTTGAAATATATCTGGAGGAAAAGTATCCGTACCTAATGCAATATTAATTCCTTCCTTCCTATATTTCGCATACGATTCAAGCCCTGAACCATGTCTACCAATAATAAGTGGACAATGGATAACAGTTGTATTTGTTTCTTTTAAAAGTGAAATATCATCTTCAAAATTGTAATTAGCTTCACTAAAACCCGCAACAAAATGAGCATGTGGTATTCCTGTATTTTGACCTAGAAATCCAAGATTATATAAATATCTGATTGGTGTAACACCATGTTCTTTTAAAATGGTATTGAATTCAAAGCTACCTTGCGCTGCATGGAGCTTGATTGGAACGTTCAATTGCTTACTATAATATTTTGTTTTTAATAAAATTTCTTCTGTCTGCGATTCAATTCTTTCTGGAGCCAACATCCCTCTTACTAATCCATCAAATGCACCATCGAATTGTTCTATAAACTTTACTGCTCTTTGTAATCCTTCTTCTCCCGCTTTTTCATCCCAATGAATTTTAATATTTCCATTTGGCTCTACGATTCTAATTCCAGCTTGATAGCTTGGTCCAAGGTAAATTCTTAATCCAAGACTTGCCGCATGATTCGCTGCAGCTTCTAACTCTTCATATGTTTCAGCCCAATTTTTATAAAATACGGACGTAATCGGCATAGCAGTAGTAATTCCATTTAAAATAAGCTGAGAATATGCATATAAAGATTTAAATGCTTCTTCCTCCTCACTCATTAGCTCATGATGCCCATTCTTTACATAGTTTTCAGACCAAAGGAGGTTTTTTTGTCTATTTGAATTAGCTTCTAAATGCAAAATATCATGATCGATGTCACCTAATGCATTTAAATCAATAAAACCAGGACTAAGAATCGCATTTCCAACGTCAATCACTTGATCTACTTCATCCGAATAGTTTTTTCCAACAAACAAAATTGTTTCTTTTTCATATACAATCTCTGCATTTTCCAATATGACATGTTCTCGTCCATCAAAACCAATTACATATCTTCCCTTTAGCTTCGTTTTCATTTTTTCTCCCTTCGAATTAGTACATTTTATTTTAGTTTTCAACATATCTCATCTCGTCAACATAAGCACGAGCATGACCCCAGAAATACTTTGTAGGTTGCATATATTTTTCTAATCCAGCGCGTTTAATCGTTGCAAAAGCTTCTTCATTTGCTTCATTTAACACTTTGCTTTCATGAACGGTATGTACATTTCTACCTTCCATAATTAGTTTGCCATCAACAATCACGTGGTCTACATCATTTGCAACTGCTTGAAATACTAAACGATGAACATGCATATACTCTGGAGTCAAATGTGGTTGATGAAGATTAACTGTGATGACATCTGCTTTTTTTCCAACCTCAAGTGAACCTAATTCATCATCCCAACCAATACATTTTGCTGCATCAATCGTGATCATTTCTAAAAGCTTTCCAGGTGGTAAATAGTAATAGTCTCTGAGTGCTGCTTGATGTACAAACTGTGTTTTCCTCATTGCTTGGAATAAATCGAAACTCGTAGATGGGGAAGTTCCATCCGTTGAAATCGCAACAGTTGCTCCCATTTCAATTAATTCTGTGATTGGTGTACGTGCATGAACTTGTCCAAAACCAGGAGAAGCACTAATATTTGTACCAGTTTCAGCTAATATTTTGGCTTCATCGAATGAAATTCCTCGACAATGCTGAAGATGAACATCAGGACCTAATAACGCATTTTCTTTATCCTGAATTGCTAAATGAATCATTCCACCAAATGCATCTGAGTGAATTCTTGTATTATATTTCCTAGCAATCTCTCTTATTTTTTTAGCTTGATAAAGATCATGTTTTGTTAAACCGTAAAGTCGATCTGGTGAAGTCGGATAAGAAGGGTCCACGGACGTTACGATTACAAACGGTGTTATAAAAGCTCTTGTTCGGTCATCATTTGCGTGATTCAATGCCTCAATAACTGCTTCTGCTCCTTTTAATACTTCCTCATAAGTTACTTCTTTCTCAACTCTTTTCCCATCAACCCATCTACTAAATGAATGTGGCCATGGTGGGTTACATGGACCAGTACAAACTACTTCACGAACACCTATTTCGTTGTAGGCTTTTGCATGGTTTATTGCAAATATCGGATCATCAGATCTAGGCATTGAACCTAATACACTAACACCTGTTGTTATACCTGCTTTTAAACGTTCAAGTGCAGATAGCTTTCCTTCGTAATACCAAAAATCATCAGTCACATAATGCTTATACGTATTCGTCATAATCGGCATCCAAAAATCGATATTCTCCATCGCAATTGTTTTAAACATCGAATGACCACCATGACCATGTACATCTATTAATCCAGGTATAATACATTGATGACTACAATCAATTACTTTTTTAGCCTCATACTTAGTTTTCAAGTTTTCAGTCAAATCAACGTCTACTATTCTCCCATTATGAATAGCAACTGAACCATTTTGGATAATCCTTCTTTGTGTATCCATTGTGATTACAGTTCCATTAACTAATAGCAAATCAATCATTTTTTCTCCTCCTGTTCTTACGTCTGTTTAAAACTAGATGGATATTGTCAAAAAACTGAAACAGCATAAATGATTATGCTGTTTCATCTTTAATTTCCTTATTTCACTGTTACATCATCAAGCATTAAATAACTTGCTGGGTTTAACCAAAGTCCTTTAACTGTTGAGCCAGTAACTGCTAAATGCTCATAGTTACGAATAGGAACATATGGTACATCTTCGTTTTCAATTTTTTGTGCTTGAGCATATAGATCTTTACGTTTTTCACTATCCGCTTCTTGACGAGCTGATTCGATTAGCTTATCTACTTCAGGGTTACTATAGAATGAACTATTTCCTGCTGCACCTTGGGATTTACTATCAAATAAGTTAAATTGGTTATAGTCCCCATCACCAGTAGCATTTCCCCATCCACCAATCGCAACTTGATGTCCACCTTTTGCGATTGTATCAATATAAGCCCCGTATTCAAGAACTTGGATTTTTACATTAATACCAATACCTTTTAATTGTGATTGAATTACTTCAGCCATATTTATTCTTTCTTTACGATCACTAGTTGTAAGTGTAAAAGATAGGCCGTCTTTAATTCCTGCTTCTTTTAATAGCTTCTTAGATTCATTAATATCGTAGTCATAGCCTTTAATATTTGAATCATAACCAAAAACTTTAGGGCTCATTGTTGAATTTGCTTTAGTTCCAACATTGTTATATACGCCTTTAATAATTGAATCTACTTGAATTGCATGTGCAATCGCTTTACGGACACGAACATCATTAAATGGTTTTTTCTTTGTATTGAAGCTTAAATATTCAACAGCTAGTCCATCTGTACGGTATAAATCCATTGTGTCAGAAGCTTCTATACGATCAATTTCTGTTACTGGCACTTGGTCAGTTACATGTGCTTCACCAGTTTCAATCATCGCTAGTCTTGTAGCATCTTCAGGAACTACTTTAAAGACTACACCATCAATTTTAGGTTTATTTCCCCAGTAATCTTTATTTTTTTCAATTTTAATTTCTTCTCCTGATTTCCAAGATTTAAATACATAAGGACCAGTTCCAACTGGATTTCGTCCAATTTTATCACTGTTTTCTTTAATCGATTTTGGACTAATAATACTTCCTTCATTGCTCATTAAAATTGATAAAAGTGGAGCATATGGATATTTCAAAATAAATTGAACTGTGTTATCGTCTACCACTTTAACTTCTTTTATCATTTCAAATTTACCAGCCTGAGGTGATGCAGTTTTTGGGTCAAGCACTCGATCAAAATTTGTTTTAACTGCATCTGCATTAAATGGTGATCCATCCTGGAACTTAACGCCTTGACGTAATTTGAACTCCCAAGTCACGTTATCTACTTGCTTCCATTCTGTTGCTAAAAGAGGCTGTGGTTCCATATTTTTATCTGGTTCAACTAAAGTTTCATATACCTTTTCATAAACAACGTTTGCTGATGGTATATCAGTAATAAAATGTGGATCTAATGTAGTCGCATCAGATAATCTAGCTACGACCAAAGTTCCTCCTGCTATTGCTTTTGTTCCTGTTGCACTACTGCTTGTTTGGTCAGATGTACAACCAGCAAGCGCTGTAGAAATTGTTAATAATGATGCAAATAATAATCCAGCTGTCTTTTTCTTCATTGTTTTCTTCCTCCTCTTAATACTTGCCCTATGATTCTCTTAATTCACCATTTTTCCTGAGTACGTAGGCTTATTCAAATTATAAAAAAAAATAAAATTTTATATTTTCAGAATCTTTACTCGTTTTTTAATTATCTTTACTGCTTTTCCGCATTATATTTACTTCAATTCCAATTTTGCATAAATTTAAACAAAGAAAAGGGGGAAAAAGAATGAAACCAGAGATTGTATTGAATAACAATGAAATCAAATTAGAAAAAAAAGAATCTCAAAAACTAAAAAGATGGAAAGTATTTTATAAGAAGTTTAGTAAAAATAAATTGGCACTAGTTGGAGGATATATAGTACTTTTTTATATTTTAGTAGCTATTTTTGCACCACTCATTTCGCCGAAGGATCCTTTTGCAATTGATTTAATGAACAAACTGCACACTCCTTCACTAGAACATTGGATGGGAACAGATGATAAAGGAAGAGATATTTTAAGCAGAATCATTTATGGAAGTCGTCTCTCAATTTCTGTCGGTTTCATATCTGTCTTATTTGGAGCAATTTTCGGAATCACTCTCGGGTTATTAGCAGGTTATTACGGAAAATGGATCGACACAATTATTATGAGGGTTGTTGATGTTTTACTAGCGTTCCCTGGAATTTTATTAGCACTTGCAATTATTAGTGCGCTTGGTCCTAGTCTTATTAATGTAATGGTAGCTGTTGGTATCTTTTCAATCCCAACGTTTGCACGAATCGTTAGGGGATCTACATTATCTGTTAGAAAGCTTGAGTATATAGATGCAATTCGTTCATTAGGTGCAACTGATGCAACAATTATTTTTAAACATATTTTTCCGAATATTCTTTCGCCAATAATTGTCCAAGCTACGTTAAAACTTGCAACAGCGATTTTATCAGCAGCTGGCTTATCATACCTCGGATTAGGTGCTCAGCCTCCTTCTCCAGAATGGGGAGCTATGTTAAGTAGTGGACGTGATTATTTATTCACTGCACCCCACATCGCCTTATTTCCAGGTATCGCAATTTCAACACTTGTATTAGGATTTAATATTTTCGGGGATGGACTAAGAGATGCTCTTGATCCAAGAATGAAAAAATAAGGAGGAAAGTAAATGTTTCTATTTATTGTTAGAAGAATTATACAAACTATTCCAGTTTTACTTGGTGTAAGCTTAGTCGTTTTCCTTATCATGCAGATGGTTCCAGGAGATCCAGCAACTCTACTTGCTGGTGAAGGTGCTACGAAACAAACAATCGAAATGATTCGTCATCAACTTGGACTTGATCGTCCTGTCGCTATTCAGTATTTCGATTATGTATACCATGTACTTCAAGGAGATTTCGGCGAATCACTTCGAAATAATCGTCCAGTATTAGATGAGATTATGATTCGTTTGCCAATTACAATAGAACTTGCACTTGCTAGTATTTTCATTACTGTTGTACTTGGTATGTTAGCAGGAATTATATCAGCGACGAAACAGTACTCAGTAGCTGATATTACAATTATGATTGTCGCTTTACTAGGAATCTCTTTACCAAGTTTCTGGTTTGGTTTAATGCTAATCTACTTCTTTTCAGTTAATCTTCATATATTTCCAGTTGCTGGTTGGGGAACGTTTAAACATATGGTACTACCAGCATTAACATTAGGTGCAGGGGGTGCTGCAATTGTAGCTAGAATGACTAGATCAAGTATGTTAGAAGTTGTTCGTCAAGACTATATGCGTACAGCAAGAGCAAAAGGTTTAAAGGAACATATCATTATTTACAAACACGGTCTAAAAAATGCATTAATTCCAGTTATTACTGTTGTTGGTCTACAATTTGGTGCATTACTTGGCGGTACCGTTTTAACAGAGTCAGTTTTTGCAATTAATGGACTTGGTAGATTAATAGTCGATGCAATTCGAACAAGAGATTTACCTATGGTTCAAGGTGGCGTATTAATCGCTTCAGTCATCTTTGTATTTATGAATCTAGCTGTTGATATATTATACCGATACTTTAATAAACGAGTTGACTTGAATTAGGGAGGTACAATCATGAAAAAAATTGATGAAACAATTCTTGAGGTTAATAATCTGCAGACCTACTTTTATACAGAAGATGGAATTAGCAAAGCAGTTAATGGAATTAGCTTTAAATTAAAAAAAGGTGAAACACTTGGAATAGTAGGAGAATCTGGAAGTGGTAAAAGTATTACTTCATTATCCCTTTTACGATTAATACCCTCTCCTCCAGGAAAAATAACTGGTGGAAGTATTCTTTTTAAAGGTGAAGACTTACTAGCAAAAACTGAAAAACAGATGCGTTCCATTCGAGGAAATGAAATTTCGATGATCTTTCAAGAGCCAATGACATCTTTAAATCCTGTTTATTCAGCTGGCGAACAAATTGCAGAAGCGATTCGTCTTCACCAAAAATTAAGCAAAAAGGAAGCTTGGGATAAAGCAGTAGAAATGCTGCGACTTGTAGGGATCCCTTCTCCTGAAAAACGTGCAAAGCAAGAACCACATGAACTTAGTGGTGGAATGAGACAAAGAGTTATGATCGCAATGGCACTTGCTTGTCATCCAGAAGTGCTAATCGCAGATGAACCAACTACCGCTCTTGATGTGACTATTCAAGCTCAAATTCTTGAATTAATTAAATCACTTCAAAAGGAACTCGGTACAGCAGTTATATTAATTACACATGATTTAGGCGTAGTTTATGAGACTTGCGATCAAGTAGCTGTCATGTACGCTGGAAGAATCGTGGAATATACTTCAGCAAAAGAACTTTTTAATAGTCCTAAGCATCCATACACAATCGGGTTATTAAACTCTCTTCCACGTCTTGATATGGATCAAGATGAATTAACAACAATTCCTGGTACTGTACCAAGTCCATTCAATATGCCTAAAGGCTGTAGTTTTGCACCTCGATGCGCACACGCAAAGGCAATTTGTCATCAGTCAGTGCCGGATTTACAAACAATTGATAAAAATACTGAGGTCAGCTGTTGGATGTACACATCACAATGGGAAACAGAGCATTCCATCAAAGAGAAAGTAGGGATTGAATAATGGCATTACAACTAGTGGATAAAAAAATACTCCTTAATGTAGATCATTTAAAACAATACTTTCCAATTAAAGGTGGCATTTTAGGAAGAACGGTTAATCATGTAAAAGCTGTCGACGATATTAGCTTCCACATTTATGAAGGAGAAACTTTAAGTATAGTTGGAGAATCCGGTTGTGGTAAGTCTACTACTGGTAGAGCCATCCTAAGATTAGACGAGCCGACAAGTGGAAGCATTCATTTTAAAGAAAAAGATTTATTAAGCTTAGGAAAAAAAGAAATGCGTAAAATAAGAAAGGATCTACAAGTAATCTTCCAAGATCCGTTTGCCTCACTTAACCCTAGACAAACAATTGGACAAATTTTAGGTGAAGCATTAGCCATTCAAAATGTCGTTCCAAAAGAACAACGTAAAGCTAGAATTGAGGAATTATTAGGACATGTTGGATTAAGACCTGAAGCAATGGATCGATACCCACATGAATTTAGTGGTGGTCAACGTCAACGTGTCGGAATTGCACGTGCACTTGCAGTTGATCCAAAACTAATCATTTGTGATGAAGCAGTATCTGCACTAGATGTTTCAATCCAAGCCCAAGTATTAAACTTATTAAAATCATTACAGAAAAAATTCTCACTTACCTTTTTTTTCATCTCACATGATTTAGGTGTAGTAAGACATATTTCTGACCGAGTAATGGTAATGTATTTAGGAAAAATTGTTGAGATTGCCGATAAAAAATCTATTTTCGAAAATCCGCAGCATCCTTATACACGTGCACTATTATCTGCTATTCCAGTGCCAAATCCAGTGCATGAAAGAGAACGAATCATCTTAACAGGAGATGTACCTTCTCCAATCAATCCTCCAAGCGGCTGTCGTTTTCACACAAGATGCCCTTTCGCGATCGATATTTGCAAAACTAAAGTACCTGAATTAAAATTATCTGAGCAAAATCATCAAGTTGCTTGTCACATAATTAATTAAATAGTATTCTTATAGGCGTGAAGAGAAGGAAATGATGTGAATATAAACTTAATCCTGCTATATTAACGTGGAAATCAACCTTCTTCTATTAAAAATATTAAATCGTTTTTAAATAGGATTATAAATAGAAAGTTAATCGGAACAAAATGTTCTAGGCTCCTATGGAAAATGTGAGAAGGCGCTGGGACTACCTTGGAATGAAACACAACAAGGATACTCACTCTCATCCCATAGAATGCGAGCAACTGTAGTTGAAATCAACCATCTTCTTTAATAGAAATCATCATTCAACACTTATAAACAAAGTTTTCAAAAAAATTAAAAATATTACTAAAATAACTATTTGAGGTTCTTCATGCTTAGTTACGAGGGATTTACTTTACTAATTATGCTATTTATTTTAGCTCCTATTATGGGAGCTATTGCTTTATTATTTTTGTTTATCTTTGAAAAAAGAATTGACTTACTTGAAAATAAAAATAGAGAAATTCGATTAGAGCATGCATTACAAGAAGCTCAATACAATAAATTAAACCAACAAATTCAACCGCACTTTTTATTTAATACACTTAATGTCATATTAAGCTTAGCGCGTTTAAATCGAACCTCCGAATTAATCCGGGCTCTAGAAACATTCTCTCAATTTTTAAAATTTAAATATAAATCGTCAGAGCCATTAATTCCTTTAGATCAAGAAATACAATATACTCAATATTATTTAGACATCCAAAGTCTACGGTTTGGAGAGCGTCTTAAAACTCAGTTAGAATGTCCAAAAGATTTATATCATGCGCTAGTCCCCCCTTTTATTTTGCAAACCTTAGTAGAAAATTCATTTAAACACGGTTTAGAAAAAAAGGTTGGAGATGCCTTACTGAATATTCTATTCTATCAAGATTCTGAGCTAGTTTGTTTAGAAGTAATTGATAATGGTTTATTGGGAATGACTAATTCTTTTTCTAATCAAGAAGGCCATGGATTAGACAATATAAAAAAGAGATTACAACTATATTTTGGTAACAGTGGACATGTACTGATTACATCAAATGAATCAGGAACAAATGTTAAAGTCGTTTGGCCACTTATATATGACTCTAAAGAGTAAAGGAGGGACAATGAAATGAATGTATTATTAGTAGATGATGAACCATTAGAGCTTGAACAAATGGAATATTTGATAAAAAATATGTTTCCATTATGGAAGTTTTATAAAGCTGCTGATGCATGCCAAGCAATAACAATTAATCAAAATCATAAAATTAACATAGCATTTCTAGATATTAATCTTCCTGGACGTTCTGGATTAGAGTTTGGCGAAGAGCTTAGAGCACAAAATAAGGACGTAGATATTATTATGGTTACAGCATATCAAAGTTTTGATTATGCTCAACAGTCAATCCGAATCGGCGTTCTAGATTATTTAACAAAGCCAATCATTGAAAGTGAATTATATAAAGTTTTATCTAAATATAGTGATACTGATACGTCAAACCAGTATTCTAGTTTAATACATCAAACTCTTTTATATATTCATGATCATTTCGCTGAAAAACTATCTCTTTCTGACGTAGCTAAAGAGGTTCACACGAATCATACTTATTTAAGTAGAAAATTTCACGAAGAAGTTGGTGTATCGTTTTCAGAATATTTAATAGACTATAGAATAAAAGCTGCTAAGCGATTTTTAACAAATAATCCAAATTGGAACATATCCGATGTGGCAGAAAACTCAGGCTTTAATAGTCAGCATTACTTTAGTACTTTATTCCGTAAAATTGAGGGAATTACTCCAAAAGAGTATCGTGAGAAAGGAAAATAAACAGTGATTTCACGTTCATTTAAAGAATACGTACAAGGCCCTATTCAAATTGGAATGGGAATGGGAATTATTTCTCTCTTGGCACGTTGGGTAACAGGAACTACGATATTATCTTCGCCAGAATCGATGATTAAATATGGTGTATTTGGTGGAATCGGATATGCATTTTTAGGTGCTATTGCTTTATTTGTATTTAGTTTTATTGGGAAAAAGGTTCGACAGGAGTATCCTGATGGTTTAACAATTGGAGATTATTTGAAGAAGAAACTACATCCACTCGGTTATTGGATTATGATTTGTATTTTAATTTTAACTAGTTTACACATATTATATATACAGTCGATGACTGCATCTACTTTATTTCATTTTCTATTTGATTTACCGTTGTCTTTAGAAATATTCATTTTTATATGCTTTTGTGTACTTTTTGCAGGTTTTGGTGGATTAAAGATGATACATGGAATAGCAGGATTCCAAGTCATTACAATGTTTGCAGCGGCAATTTTAATTCCGTTGTATTTTTTCGTAAAAGAGGGCGTTCAGCCTGTATATGATGGGATTAAATTATATCATCCATACATGCTAGTCATTGATCATTACGATTTATGGGGTTTTTTATTTTCAGGCTTATTAGTTGGATTTGGTCAGTTTTTCTTTGACATTACTTCATGGCACCGTTTGTTTATGATTGAAACGAAAAAACTTCCTTTAACATTCTCAATATCCGGATTAATATGGTGTATTTTCCCACTTTCATTTTCATGTCTTTTTATTATTGTTATATTTACAGGTGGATTTACAGATATACAATCAATATTAGTTGGTTTAGCAAATAAAATTACAACACCATTTTTTTTCATACTTTTTGTTTTATGTGCATTTAATGCGATTACCTCTACCTTTGGTGCTGTTTTACATTCGCTTGCTAGTTTAATCGTTATCAATATAATAGAGCCACTTCATACAATAAAAAATGATCATAAAAAAATAAAACTTGCTTATCTTCTATCCGTGATTATTGGAGCAATCATCTTTTTCGCTACAATTATTCAATCAAAAAAAATTATTGAACTATTATTTTATTCGGGAAATGTATATTCTGCATTGTTATTTCCAATTTTAGTAATTGTCTTTAGTAAGGGGAAGGTCGGTAATTACATTCCACTTAGTATTATAATCAGTATTATACTTTCTTATATTGTTCAGCCGTATGTAGGTGAATTTCAAAGCATTTGGTTGAGTTTGTTATTTTCGATTGTGATTATTATTTTTGGTTTTACAATCCAATTTTTTAGCAAGAAAAACACAGTAAATATGTCATAAAAAAGAGCTAATCAAAATATGATTAGCTCTTTTTAATATTGAAGTTTTTATTAGCTGAAATGTAAGTAAAATATTATATTAACTCTCTACCTTCTTAACAAATTATGAGTTCTTAATTTCCGCCCTTGCTTGGTGGTGGATTTTCATTACCACCTTTTTCAGGTTCAGGCTGTTCTGTTCCACCTTTACCAGGCTGTGGTTGTTCTGTTCCACCTTTGCCAGGTTGCGGTTGCTCTGTTCCACCTTTGCCAGGTTGCGGTTGTTCTGTTTTACCTTTACCAGGTTGTTCAACTTGGCCGCCACCAGTTCCTCCGCCAGCACCGCCGCCTTCACCTGCGCCGCCACCAGCTCCTCCGCCAGCACCGCCGCCTTCACCTGCGCCGCCACCAGTTCCTCCGCCGGCACCGCCGCCTTCACCTGCGCCGCCACCAGCTCCTCCGCCAGCACCGCCGCCTTCACCTGCGCCGCCACCAGTTCCTCCGCCAGCACCGCCGCCTTCACCTGCGCCGCCACCAGCTCCTCCGCCTTCACCGCCGCCTTCACCTGCGCCGCCACCAGCTCCTCCGCCAGCACCGCCGCCTTCACCTGCGCCGCCACCAGCTCCGCCGCCTTCACCTGCGCCACCAGCTCCTCCGCCGGCTTTTACAGATTCATATGTATGCATGATAGATGCAAAAGTAGTTGAATCTACTGCACCTGTAACAGGTAATCCGTGAGTCTTTTGATAGTATTTTACACCCTTTATCGTTAAATAATTATAATGCCCATTAATCTTACCTGAGTAACTACCTATCGATTTCAGCATTCCTTGTACCACATATACATCTGGACCTTCTGAACCTTTACCAAATGCATAGCTAGTAGATGACATACCTAATGCAAGCATTGACGAAAGTACAATTGTCCCTAAACCCTTTTTCCCATACTTTAAAATTTTTAATTCCTTACTCTCAGAAGAATAAGGCTTGTCCAACTCGAATTCCTTCATTGATGACACCATCTTTCTAATGATAAGTTTTTAAAACTACAAATTTTAATATTCCCCTATTACAGTCGATAATTCATCTCAGTTCGGTAGCAACGACCTCTTTTATTATAATTTTTTAATATTTCCTTACATAATTTGAATGATAATATTTCAGTTATAAATTGATTATCAAGGAAGAATCATATATTATTTGCCCATGAGACTAAAGCGATGAAAATAAATGATGGAGGTTATACTATGAAGGTTTTACTTTTTGGAGCAACTGGAATGGTTGGTCAAAGTGTATTAAGAGAATGCTTACAAGATTCATCTGTTAGCAAGATTTATTCAGTTGGTCGGAGTATTACGGGTATTCAGCATGAAAAATTCCATGAAATTAAGCATGCTAATCTGCTTGATTTATCTACAATTGAAAGTCAATTATCCGGATTTGATGCATGTTTTTTTTGCCTAGGTGTTTCATCATTTAGAATGAAAGAGGAAGATTATCGTAAAATTACATATGACCTTACATTATCCATCGCACGTACACTATCAAAATTGAATCCTCAAATGACTTTCATTTATGTCACTGGATCAGGTACCGATAGTACAGAGAAGGGTCGTACAATGTGGGCTAGAGTAAAGGGTAAAACAGAAAATGACCTTTTAAAATTACCTTTTAAAGCTGCTTACATGTTCCGTCCAGGAGCAATTATTCCACATAAAGATATACAATCCAAAACTAAACTATATCAATCCATCTATAACGTAATGAAACCAATTTATCCAATCCTAAAAAAAGTTTTCCCAAATTCAATAACGACTTCAGAACAGGTTGGTCGAGCAATGATTAATATGGCAAAAAACGGTTACTCTAAGCCATTAATTGAAATTGAAGATATAAATAAGGCTGCATCAATAAATTAAGAG
Organism: Gottfriedia acidiceleris; assembly: GCF_002128425.1. Taxonomy (GTDB): domain Bacteria; phylum Bacillota; class Bacilli; order Bacillales; family Bacillaceae_G; genus Gottfriedia; species Gottfriedia acidiceleris. Next base: position 95,071 of record NZ_NESS01000008.1, on the reverse strand, counting down.
CAGGATTAAGTGTAGTAAAAACTTCAAATCGAAAAGTTTTTATTTAGTTTAAGTTATTATCTTACACTTCCTGCTCTTTCTACCATTTTCAAGTATTTAAATATGGGGCACCGCGTCTTGTATTGGCCGCGGATGATGCATCATCACTTGTATCTAAGTATGGGCTACCGCCCTCATCGTAATTTACTTTATTTGAACGGTTCTCGCTTGTGTCTAAATATGAGTTGGTAGCAACGTGGATATGATTATCATCAGAATTTCTTTCTCGATTGTGTTTTGTCATATAAATCACCTCCGTATTTCTATTTTGTATGGATTATGACCATAAAATAACAGGTAGTTTGAGGGAATTTTTGAAATAAAAAAGGATAGATAAACCTGATTAACTCAGATTATCTATCCTTTTCTTTATTATTTTAGTTAACTGCTACATCTTCTAAAACTCGGACAAATTCACCTTTATTGACTGGATAACCAGCGTTAGCGATTTTAACTTTTACAATTTTACCGATCATGTCTTCTGTTCCTTCGAACACGACTTTTAGATAATTGTCTGTGTAACCTATTAATAGGCCTTCTGCGCCATCTTCAGTATACTTTTCTTCCGGAATAACTTCTAAAACATCTCCGTCAAACATTGATGCGTATTCTTTTGCAAGTTGATTTGATAATTCAATTAAACGGTGTACACGTTCATTTTTAATTTCTTCGTCAACTTGATCTTCCATACGTGCAGCTGGTGTACCTGTACGTTTAGAGTATGGGAATACGTGTAATTCTGAGAATTTATTATCTCGAATGAAATTGTATGTTTCCATAAACTCTTCTTCAGATTCACCTGGGAAACCTACGATTACATCAGATGTAATTGAACAGTTTGGTAATACTTCACGTAGTTTTTCAATTCTTTCAGCAAACTCAGCCATTGTATATTTACGACGCATACGTTTTAGGACAGTATCTGATCCCGATTGTAATGGTACGTGTAGGTGTCTAACTACAATATTTGAATGACGAAGAACTTCAATTACTTCATCTGTAATTTGACTAGCTTCGATTGAAGAAATTCGAACACGTTTTAATCCTTCAACTGATTCTAAATCTTTTAATAACATTGCTAAGTTGTAATCTTTCATGTCTTGCCCGTATCCACCTGTGTGAATACCAGTTAAAACAATTTCTTTATAGCCAGATTCAACTAATTGCGTAGCTTGTTTTACAACTTCTTTTGGATCACGAGAACGCATTAAACCACGTGCCCATGGAATAATACAAAACGTACAGAAGTTGTTACAGCCTTCTTGAATTTTTAATGAAGCACGTGTACGGTCAGTGAAAGCAGGTACGTCTAATTCTTCATAAACTCGTGCTTTCATAATATTTCCTACGCCATTAATTGGTTGTCGTTCTACACGATATTGCTCGATATAATCCAACATTTTAGTACGGTCTTGTGTACCAACAACGATATCCACCCCAGGAATCGCCATGATTTCCGCTGGTGATGTTTGTGCATAACATCCAGTTACACAAATTACTGCATCTGGATTTTTGCGCACAGCACGACGGATTACTTGTCTACTTTTTTTGTCACCTGTATTTGTAACTGTACAAGTATTAATTACATAAACATCAGCTTTACTTTCGTATTCTGTACGTTCATAGCCTGCTGCTTTAAACAGTTGCCAAATTGCTTCTGTTTCGTAATGGTTAACTTTACAGCCTAATGTATGAAAAGCTACTTGTGGCATTTCTTCACCCCATTAATTCAAAATGAAAGGAGGCAGCAGCTAAAACATAAAATGGTGCTGTTTCTGTTCGCAGAATTCTTGGTCCAAGTCCACATAGTTTTGCACCTTTTTCTTCTAGCTGATCAACTTCTTTATCAGACAAACCACCTTCTGGTCCGAACACTACTAATAATCGTGAACCTTCCTTCAATGACTGGAATGTTTGTACAAGCCCTGCTGATTCTCCTGTTTTTGCACTTTCTTCATATGCAACAATACACGCGTCATAATGCGGTATTGAGTTAAGTAATTGTTGAAAAGACGCTGGCTGTTCTACAGTTGGCACAATAAATCGGTAAGATTGTTCAGCCGCTTCCTTTGCAATCTTTTGCCATCTATCAACCTTTTTACCAGCTTTTTTATCATCTAGTTTGACAATTGACCTAGCTGCAGCAAAAGGTAAAAAACCAGATGCTCCAAGCTCCGTACCTTTTTGTATGATTAACTCTAGTTTATCACCTTTTGGTAGTCCACTAGCAATCGTTATTGATATTGGCAGTTCATTTGTATTCTCAACATATTCTACAACAGCTGCCGTTATTTGTTCACTAGAAATATTTGTAAGTGTACAACGAACAGTTGATGATCCTGGAACTGTACAAATAATTTCTTGATCTAGCTTCATACGCATAACATTAGCAATATGATGAGCATCATCACCAGTTATTGTAACAAGATCATTTTGAAGCTGCGTTTCTTCTATAAAATATCTTTGCATATTACATTCCTTGACCTGGCTTTTTTGCAATAATTGCAACCCAGTCCTCTAAATGTAATACTTCCTTCACTTCAAAGCCAACTCGTTTAAGCTCATTTTCGATGTCTTCTTGTTTAGCGCCAATAATTCCTGAAGAAATAAATGTTCCACCTGGTTCTAGAACGTTAAATACATCGTCTACGAAACGAAGAATAATTTCAGCAAGTAAGTTCGCAACAACTACTTGGAATGGACCTTCGATTCCTTGTAGTAAGTTACCTTGCCCAACTTTTATGACATCGTCAACTTTGTTTAATACAACGTTTTCTCTTGCGCTTCGAACTGCTACATCGTCTAAGTCATAGGCTTCTATATTTGTAGAGCCAAGTTTAGCAGCTGCAATACTTAATACTCCTGAACCAGTACCTACATCGATGACACGGTCAGTTGGTTTAACCACTTTCTCAAGTGCACGAATACACATAACTGTTGTAGGGTGAGTACCAGTACCAAACGCCATTCCTGGATCTAACTCAATAATTAATTCGTCTGATGATTTGACTTCATAGTCTTCCCAAGAAGGTACAATAGTAAATCGATCTGAGATTGAAATTGGATGATAATATTTTTTCCATGCAGTAGCCCAATCTTCTTCGTTTACTTCATGCACAGCAAATGTATTTTTACCTAAATCAATATCATATGAAATTAAATTATTAATAGCTTCTTTTATTCCGTCAATCGTATCGTTTAAAAAACTATTCACAGGAAGGTATGCTTTAACGATTACACCTTCCTCTGGATAATCTTTTGGGTTAAGTTGGTAGATTTCACCGTAAACCTGTGCTCGCTCCTTCGTCAAATCAAACACATCCTCTATGACAACACCACTTGCACCAGCTTCGTGTAAAATGTTAGAAATCGGTTCAACCGCATCCTGTGTAGTGTGAATACTTAATTCTGACCATTTCATAAACTACCAACTCCATTCATACTCTCTTCTTTACTTGGCAATACCCTCTAACCATTATCAGATTTAGAGGGTGCCATTTTAATTACTTCTTCTATTTAGTGTTTCCACTTTTTACCTTAACTAACGTACTGAATTAATAACTTCCTTATTGTTCGCCAAAATTCTTTACCGTACGCTTTAACTTTGTAAAGAAAGAATCGTGTTTATCGTCTTTTTGACCTTTACCAATATTGTAAAACTCTTCAAGCAATTCTTTTTGACGGCTTGTTAGTTTTGTTGGTGTGATAACTTTTACAATTATGTGCTGATCACCTTGACCATAACCACGTACATCTTTAATTCCTTTACCTTTTAGACGCATTCTAGTACCAGTTTGTGTTCCAGCAGGAATTTTCGTTTTTACTTTACCATGTAATGTTGGAACTTCGACTTCATCACCTAATGCAGCTTGTGCAAAAGTTAATGGAAGTTCGCAATAAACATCATTTCCGTCACGTTCAAAGAATTCATGTTCACGAACATGGAAAGCAATATATAAATCTCCAGCAGGACCACCATTTTTACCTGGTTCTCCTTGACCTGAAAGTCGAATTTGTTGTCCATCATCGATACCAGCTGGTACTTTCACCATGATTTTCTTACGAGTTTTCACACGTCCAGCACCATGACAAGTATTACATTTATCTTTAATAATCTGACCAGTACCTTGACAATGTGAACATGTTGTACGGTTCACAATACGTCCAAATGGAGTATTTTGTTCAACACTCATTTGTCCTGAACCATGACATTGTTTACATGTTTCTTTAGATGTACCAGGCTTCGCACCTGAACCACTACATGTGTGACATGTTTCTTCAGTTGGAATTTCAATTTCTTTTTCCATTCCAAATGCTGCTTCTTCAAACTGGATCGTCATTGTATATTGTAAATCAGCCCCAGCTCTTGGTGCGTTCGGGTCACGACGACGTCCACCACCGCCACCACCAAAGAACTGACTGAAAATATCTTCAAATCCACCGAATCCGCCGCCGCCAAATCCGCCACCGCCGAATCCTTGGTTAGGATCTGTATGACCAAACTGATCATAATGAGCACGTTTTTGATCGTCTGATAGATTCTCGTATGCCTCTTGCACCTCTTTAAACTTTTCAGGTGCATCAGGATCCTTATTAACGTCCGGATGATATTGTTTTGCTAATTTACGAAACGATTTTTTTATTTCATCTTGTGATGCACTTTTACTCACGCCAAGCACATCATAGTAATCACGTTTACTCATAGTGTTACAATCCGCTCCTTTCACATAAAGAATATTTTAACATATCCTGTGCTTTTCTTAAAGAAAAAGAAAAAAGTCAAAGCCAAGGCTACCCTGACTTTGACTTCCCTTAATGTTTTAGATATATATATTGTCTAGTTTCAGGCGTTTAATGAACAAACGCCTTCCACTTTTCGTTGTTATTTATCTTCTTTTACTTCAGTAAACTCAGCGTCTACTACATCTTCTTGTTTCGCTTCGCCTTCAGCTCCACCTGCAGCTTGCTGTGCAGCAGCAGCTTGCTCATAAAGTTTCATAGTTAAAGCTTGAACGATTTCAGAAAGAGCATCTTTCTTCGTACGGATGTCATCTAAGTTACCAGCTTCTAAAGCAGCTTTTAATGCGTCTTTAGCTTCGTTAGCTTTAGTAACCTCCGCTTCTTCAACTTTTCCTTCAAGATCTTTTAAAGTTTTCTCTACTTGGAATACTAATTGATCAGCTTCGTTTTTAAGATCAACTTCCTCTTTACGTTTTGCATCTGCATCAGCATTTAATTCAGCTTCTTTAACCATGCGTTCTACTTCTTCATCACTTAAACCTGAAGAAGATTGAATTACGATGTTTTGCTCTTTTTGAGTACCTAAGTCTTTTGCACGTACAGTTACGATACCATTTTTGTCGATATCGAATGATACTTCAATTTGTGGAATTCCACGTGGTGCTGGTGGAATATCTGATAATTGGAAACGACCTAATGTTTTATTGTCAGTAGCCATTGGACGTTCACCTTGTAGAACGTGGATGTCTACAGCAGGTTGGTTGTCAGCAGCTGTTGAGAATACTTGAGATTTACTTGTTGGAATTGTCGTGTTACGTTCGATTAACTTCGTGAACACTCCACCCATTGTTTCGATACCTAATGATAATGGAGTAACGTCTAATAATACTACGTCTTTAACATCACCAGTTAATACTCCACCTTGGATTGCAGCACCTAATGCTACTACTTCATCAGGGTTAACACCTTTATGTGGCTCTTTTCCAGTTTCTTTCTTGATTGCTTCTTGAACTGCAGGAATACGAGTAGATCCACCAACTAAGATTACTTTATCAATTTGGCTAGCAGTTAAGCCAGAATCCTTCATCGCTTGACGAGTTGGGCCTAAAGTTCTTTCTACTAAGTTGTGAGAAAGCTCTTCGAATTTTGCACGAGTTAAGTTTAACTCTAAGTGTAATGGACCAGCAGCACCCATGCTAATGAATGGTAAAGAAATTTGAGTTGAAGTAATACCTGATAAGTCTTTTTTCGCTTTTTCAGCAGCATCTTTTAAACGTTGTAATGCCATTTTATCTTGGCTTAAATCAACACCGTTTTCTTTTTTGAATTCAGCTACTAAGTAATCAATGATAACTTGGTCAAAGTCATCTCCACCTAGACGGTTGTCACCAGCTGTAGCTTTAACTTCAAAAATTCCATCTCCTAGTTCAAGGATTGAAACATCGAATGTACCGCCACCTAAGTCATAAACTAGGATTGTTTGGTCTTCATCCATTTTATCTAAACCGTATGCTAATGCAGCCGCAGTTGGCTCATTGATGATACGCTCTACTTCTAAACCAGCAATTTTACCAGCGTCTTTAGTTGCTTGACGCTCAGCATCATTGAAGTATGCAGGTACTGTAATAACTGCTTTCGTTACTGTTTCACCTAAGTAGGCTTCAGCTGATGCTTTTAAGTTTTGAAGAATGATTGCAGAAATCTCTTGTGGAGAATAATCTTTTCCTTCAATGTTTTCTTTATGAGTAGTACCCATATGACGTTTAATTGACATGATTGTATTAGGGTTTGTAATTGCTTGACGCTTTGCTACTTCCCCAACTTGACGCTCACCATTTTTGAACGCAACAACTGACGGAGTTGTACGTCCACCCTCTGGGTTCGGAATTACTTTTGGCTCTCCACCTTCTAATACTGCGACACAAGAGTTAGTTGTACCTAAGTCAATACCAATAATTTTACTCATTGCATGTTCCTCCTAAAATCTACATAAGTTATATTTTAGTTTTTTTAATAAATTTTATATTTAAGTTAGCGATTAAAATAGACGCTTAACTAATTACTCGTTTACTTTAACCATTGATGGACGAATTACTCTGTCCTTTAGCTTATAGCCTTTTTGGAATTCTTGTAAAACTTCATTAGATGGTTTAGAAGCATCACTTTCTTGCATTACAGCTTGATGCACATTCGGATCGAATTGTTCACCAAGTGCTGGGATTTCTTCTACTCCTTCTTTTTTCACAGCTTCAACAAGCAAACGGTAAACCATTTCCATACCTTGTTTTAAAGAAGCAGTTTGCTCATCTGTTGCTTCAACTTGTAGTGCGCGTTCGAAATTATCTAGTACTGGTAATAAATCAGTTACTAAACTTTGAGCACGATAAGTCATTAAAGATTGTTGGTCTAAAAGTGCTCGACGTTTATAATTTTCGAAATCAGCATGTAGACGTAAGTACTTATTTTCCTTCTCATCTACTTCAGCACGAAGTTTTTGAAGCTCTTCCTCAGTAGAATTCACATTGTCAGTTTGCTCTTCTGTATTTTCTTCTGTAAAGATTGAAGGTTCTTCAACAGTAGTTTCTTCATTCACTACTTCTTCATTTAAAAGTTCTTCCTGACGTTCTGTCATGTCACCTTCACCTCCTATTTTTTTATATGTAATCCATTGTTTCTTTTCACAATGGATTTATTCAACATCCTTAGATGAAAATAATAAATTCAATTGTCCTGTTATTAAATGCATTAATGAGATTACTCGAGAGTATTCCATTCGAGTAGGTCCTAATACTGCGATTGTACCAATTTGATCTTCACCTAGTGAATAGGTTGCGCTAATGATACTTACATTTTCTAATCCAGACTTTTCATTTTCCTTACCAATTTTGACACTCAAACCCATCTGTTCAAAAGGAATAATACTTTTTAGTTCATCTTGCTTTTCAATCATGTTTAACAATACTTTCATCGTCTCAACATTATGAAATTCTGGTTGAGCTAAAATATTCGTTTTTCCACTTAAAATCAGCTTTTGTTCAATCGGTACGTCAATAGTGCCACCAATCATCTTTATAACACTTTCATAATTTGAAATATGCGTACGTAAAATCATTGCAATTTCTTTATAAAGCTTGTCATTTATTTGATGAATTGGTACATTTACTAGTCGCTCATTTAGTATATTTACCATTTTTTCAATATCACTCATAGACACACCAGGTGGTATAGTTACTGTTCGATTTTTAACAATACCTGTGTCCGTCACAATAATTGATACTGCTGTATTAGGTCCAATAGGAATAAGCTGAATATTTTTAAGCTTATTTTCAGAAACTTTTGGTCCAAGTGCAATTGTTGTATAATTTGTTAAATCAGATAGTATATCAGCTGAATTTTTCACAAGCTTTTCTATTTCAAATATACGCTCGGCGAAAATACCTTTTATCGAACGAACATCATCTTCATTAACAATTTGTGGTGATAACAGATGGTCTACATAAAAACGATACCCTTTTTCAGAAGGGATTCGACCTGCAGAGCTATGAGGCTTTTCAATATAACCAAGTTCCTCTAAATCAGCCATCTCATTTCGTATCGTTGCTGAACTAAATGAAATACCTTCCTTTTTAGATAAACTCCTTGAACCAACAGGTTGTGCCATGCGAATAAAGTCATCGATAATAATTTGTAATATCAATAACTGTCTTTCAGTCAACATGTTTATCACCTCTATTAGCACTCTTATCTAGTGAGTGCTAAATATATTATTAACTTAACAAATCCTTTATACGATGTCAAGAAGTTAAGGGCAGGAATAAAGAAGTGCAGGATCAATGGATTAGAAAATTTTTATATATATAATGTCGATTCTATTGTCCCTTGTCTTATCCACTTTTCCTGCTCTTTGGCTTACTGCTTTTAAAGTAAAAATGCTTGAAATACATCGTTTCCTAGTAACTTCCCTTTGTGAGTTAATCGGAGAAATACTCCATTCATCTCGACTAATCCATCTTTCATTAGTTTTTCAATTACGTTCGGAAATACTTCATTAAAGTTTGAACCAAATTTTTCTTGGAACTTTCTTTCCGAAACGCCCTGCATTTTACGCAGACCTAAAAACATTTCTTCTTCCATTTTTTCTTGCTTCGTTACCGTATGCTCATGAACAATTGGGACACCAGTATCATCAATCAACTGAAAATATTTCTTTAATGGACCAGCATTTGAATATCTAATTCCATTTATATAGCCATGTGCTCCAGCACCAAACCCAAAATATTCTTCATTATTCCAATAAACAAGATTATGCTTACTTTCTAAACCATTTTTTTCAAAATTGCTGATTTCATATTGATGAAAGCCCTTTTCTTCTAAATAATTCATTAAAAAGTCATACATAGCCGCTTCATCTTCTTCTGGGGCTGGTTGAAGCTTGCCCCTATTCATTTCTATGTAAAAAACAGTTTTTGGTTCAATAATTAATGAATATGCTGAAATATGCTGAATCGGTAACTTCATTGCTTTATCTAAAGAATCAACGAATTGTTCCATTGTTTGTCCAGGTAATGCGTACATTAAATCAAGATTAATATTATCAATTCCAACTTCTTTGGCGGTTTGAATTGCTTCTTCTATTTCATTTGGTGAATGTGTTCTTCCAATTTTTTTAAGTAATCCTTCATCAAATGTTTGTGCTCCAAAACTAATTCGATTCACTCCACCATCTTTTAAAATCTGAAGCTTCTCTTTTGAAATTTCATTCGGATTACTTTCAAAAGTCATTTCGATTTCTTTTTTCCCTTTAATGATATGCTTATTAATCATATCTACTAACGTTTGAGTTTGAGGCAAAGTTAATGCAGTAGGAGTTCCTCCACCTACAAAAACTGTCTTCAAATCTATAATCGGATTTCTTTTTAAACTTTCAACAATTTCTTTCTCTAGATATTCTAAATATTGATCAACCGGCTGACGGTCCATCATAAATTTATTAAAATCGCAGTAATAACAAATCTGCTGACAAAATGGTATATGAATATAAACGGAAGATGCCATACCTTCTCCTCTTTTCTATGTAACGAAAAGCCCCTGATCTAATACCTCCTAAGATGCAGATTCAGGGACTTTTGTTGATTTAACTTTTTAGATTGTATATCTTCTTTTTAAATTTGTCGAATTAATCGCTTTACTATTATTAATCATTATTTACAACTAACTTTTTATTAATAACTATATGACTAAAAAATAATGAATTTAAAAGTAAAAATACCACCGTAAATAAATTACGGTGGCATCTTTAGGTAATCAACAATTCTATAAATCGATGATTTCCGATTAATTATTAATCATCCATACGTAAAACAGCCATGAATGCCTCTTGTGGAACTTCTACAGATCCAACAGCTTTCATTCGCTTTTTACCTTCTTTTTGCTTATCTAATAGCTTACGTTTACGAGAGATATCCCCACCGTAACATTTTGCTAATACGTTTTTACCCATTGACTTAATTGTTGAACGAGCAACGATTTTTTGTCCGATTGCCGCTTGAACTGGTACTTCGAACTGTTGTCTTGGAATAAGTTCTTTTAATTTTTCAACGATAACTTTTCCACGATCATAAGCAGCGTCTCTATGAACGATAAATGATAGAGCATCTACTTGTTCACCATTTAATAAAATATCCATTTTCACAAGTTTAGATACTTTGTAACCAATTAATTCATAGTCAAATGATGCATAACCTTTTGTACTTGATTTTAATTGATCAAAGAAATCATAAACAATCTCAGATAATGGAATTTCGTAAGTTAACGTTACGCGGTTTGCATCTAAATATTGCATATCGATAAAGTTACCACGTTTCTTTTGGCAAAGCTCCATGATTGCTCCAACAAAGTCATTTGGAACCATGATTTTTGCTTTTACATAAGGCTCTTCCACTCGATCGATTGATTGAGGGTCTGGCATATGAGCAGGGTTATCAACGATAATCATCTCACCTTTTGTAGTGTAAACATTATAGATAACACTTGGTGCTGTAGTAATTAAATCAATTTTAAATTCACGTTCAATACGCTCTTGAATGATTTCCATGTGTAATAATCCTAAAAATCCACAACGGAAACCAAATCCTAAAGCTTGTGAAGTTTCTGCTTCAAATTGTAAAGCTGCATCATTTAATTGAAGCTTTTCAAGTGCATCACGTAAATCATTATATTTAGAAGTATCAATTGGATATAATCCACAGAATACCATAGGATTTAATTTACGATAACCTGGTAGTGGATCTGATGCTGGGTTTTCAGCAAGGGTAATTGTATCCCCAACGCGAGTATCTCCAACATTCTTAATAGAAGCTGTTAAGAAACCTACGTCACCTACAGTTAATTCGTCTCGTTGTGTAGTACGCGGAGTAAATACCCCAGCTTCAACTACTTCGAATTCTTTACCTGTAGCCATCATTCTAATTTTTTGACCTACTTTTACAGTACCTTCAACGATACGAATATAAGCTACAACACCACGATATGGATCGAATAACGAATCAAAAATAAGTGCTTTTAAAGGAGCATCTGGATCCCCTGTTGGAGCTGGTACTTTTTCTACGATTTGTTCTAGAATTTCTTCTATTCCGATTCCTGCTTTAGCAGATGCTAATACCGCTTCAGAAGCATCTAGACCAATTACATCTTCAACTTCCTGTCTTACACGTTCAGGTTCTGCGCTTGGTAAGTCAATCTTATTAATAACTGGTAAGATTTCTAAGTCATTATCTAAAGCTAAATATACGTTCGCCAATGTTTGAGCTTCGATACCTTGTGCTGCATCAACTACAAGAATTGCGCCTTCACAAGCTGCTAAACTACGTGAAACTTCATAAGTGAAGTCGACATGTCCAGGTGTATCGATTAAATGAAGAATATATTCTTCACCATTTTTAGCTTTATATTGTAACTGCACAGCATTTAATTTAATGGTAATTCCACGTTCACGCTCTAAATCCATTGAGTCTAATAGCTGAGACTTCATCTCGCGCTGAGTTAATGCATTTGTTTTCTCAAGAATTCTATCTGCTAATGTAGATTTTCCATGGTCAATGTGTGCGATGATTGAAAAGTTTCTAATTCGCTTTTGTCTTTCTGATCTTGACTCTTTATTCATTTCATCACTCCTAAATTTCTCGACAGCATAGATAGTTTTGATTATATCAAATAAATAGGGAAATATTCAATCTCTATTAGCAGTATATGTCGAATGAAGTTTAGAAGGTCTAATTCAAGCTATCAATAATAGAAGGAATTTTTTCAACAATCTTAACCCCTTTTTCAGTTACATACGTAACAAAACGGGAAAGTCCTTTACCAACAACTGTAAAATAATTAAATGCCCCTAATCTTTCTAAATGATCTTCTCTAATTGCTAGTCCTTCTTTCGTGTAATCTTTTCCAAAAAGTACTGGACCAGCCTTCCCATCTTCTTTTGAGATTTTTACTACATCGTCTACATGGTAGTAATCAGTCGAAGTAACTTTACTTATTCCGTCTTTTGCAACTTGCATACAAGTAATAATTGTTATAGAAAAAATTATAATTAGCGTAAAATACCGAACCATATATTTCATTTGTTTCTCCTCACTTACGAAATATTAATGAGTATATGAGCCAATATTGTCTTGATTAATTTTAGAATGCAGAGCAGCGTTCATACCACCAGCAATAATATTTGCCATATCTTCAATAAATGTATCCACTTCTTTTGGTGTAACCATTAAGTTATGACCAAGTGGTGACAGTACCTCATGAATTAGTTTCCGTTTTTCATTCTCTTCAAGCGTTCCAACAATCCCCATAAATGCCATTCGTTCCTTTTCACCAGGCATATCTTCATCGGTATACTTTTTCTTTTCGCCAAATGCCATTCCAGAAGGGATTAGCGCTTTAGCTGGCTTGTCACCTTCTTTTATTTCACGTCCAAAATGTTTTAAAATGAAGTCAATTGTATCACTTGTAATAGCAACAGCATCAACAACGGTTGGAACTCCTATAGCAATTACCGGAATACCGAGTGTTTCCTTACTTAATTCCTTACGTTTATTCCCTATTCCAGAACCTGGATGAATACCATTATCTGTAATTTGGATTGTTGTATTAACTCGTTCAATGGACCTAGCTGCAAGAGCGTCGATTGCAATGACAAAATCTGGTTTTACTTTATCAATGACACCCGAAATAATATCGCTCGTTTCAATACCAGTAATCCCCATTACACCAGGGGATAAAGCACAAACTGGACGATAACCATCTTGAACACTTTCAGGCTGTAATTCAAAAAGATGCTTCGTTACAACTAAATTTTCAACAACCATTGGACCAAGTGCATCAGGAGTCACATTCCAATTTCCTAAGCCTACAACTAAACAAGTTTGATCTTCCGTAATTCCTAAATTTTTTAAGAAAGCAGAAAACTCGTTTGCAAAAACCTTTTCAACCTTTTCTTGAAGTTCAGTATCTTGTTCACGAATACCTTGAACTTGAAGCGTTAAATAATTCCCTGGCTTTTTACCGATTTTTTCAGATGCAGATTCTTTAATATGAACATGAGAGATACTTACACCATCTGCTTCACGTTCTTTAACGATCACGCCGGTAATTTCTTCCTTAGTCTGTTCACGCTCCTCGAGCATCTCTTTTGCCTCTACTGCTAAATCTGTTCGAACACTATATTGACTTAAATCTAACTCACTCATTTATCTAGCCTCCACAATACTCATCGAAATTTAACAATTCTCTTCTTAACTAGTTTAGCTAGATGTTACCAATTCTAAACGAGTTGTTTATTTTTCTTTTGAAAAGGCGAAAATAGCTTTATGAATTCTATTGCCAAATGGGACTTGTTTTGATAAAATAAGTTTTGTTCTATTTGTATTCGAGGCAAATTTCTCGACTGCATTCGGGAGGTGAAAGGTATGCCAAATATTAAATCAGCTATTAAACGTGTAAAAACAGCTGAGGCTCATCGTGCTCACAACGCATCTCTAAAATCAGAAATGCGTACTGCTGTGAAAACTGTTGAAGCTTTAGTTACTAATAACGAAACTGAAAAAGCGCAAGAAGCTTTATTAACTGCTTCTAAAAAATTAGATAAAGCTGTAAACAGCAATCTAATCCACAAAAACGCTGCTTCACGTCAAAAGTCTCGTTTAGCTAAAAAAGTTAACGCTATGAACGCGTAATGAATTAAATGGTGTCTCAACTGAGACACCATTTTTTCGTGCAATAAAGTTCTTCACTGGACGTTTTTTAAATAATTTTTGCATTCGAACCATATGTGTTAAATTAAATATATAGGATAGTTTATCAAATAAGTTTATTACATTCTTCTATCATAAACTCCACATAGTCAATTGCATCTTTTCTTCTTGTATAAATTGATTTGTAATATGATTTTTTATTATCAGTTCGTAATCTCATTGACTCGTTAATAATCTTATGCCATCTTATGGGAACCGCCCCTAAAACATATTCACCTGCTGCTACTTTTGATGTAATATCATTTTCTTTAAATGTGTAATAAAGACGAGAAACTCCCAATATTCCCCATTCAATACTTCTTAAGCTTACAAATAAACTCAAGTAATTAATTGTAGGGAACTTCTTACAGTTGTTTAACCAGCTAATCCAATAAGAATTAAGATTATCTCTCATATTAGATAGTAGTGTATCCCAATTTACCGAAATATCCACTTTTTCAATATTTAATCCTTTTACAGTTATACCGTATTTTTTTAATTGAAAAGCATCTATAGAGTTCCTTTGAAATTTATGTAAACCTTGATACTTCCCATCATTGAAACGAATACATAAATTTCCTTCTTCATTTATGGACTGTATATCTTCATTAAGAATATACCATCCATCCAAAATTGTATTAGGAAATTTTCTTTGCACATCTTTATGAATTTTTTTCAGTATTTTTACATCAGCATCAGATACATCGCGCTTAACAACAGCTATAAAATCAATATCGCTAAACCCATTCTTAAAAGCACCTAATGTAATCGATCCATAAAGATAAAAAGAATCAATTAAATTTGGTAATTTCAAATCAAAATAATGAAAGTATGTATCTAATATAATGTTTATTTCTTTAGGTAATTCCTCCATTCACCCATCTCCCACATACCACTAATTGGTAAAATTTCACAATTACTATATTATAACAAATTGCAAAAGTTGTAGACTGAAATTTGTAGCCTTTTTATATCAAAAATGGCAGTCCAATTTAATGCTATTGGACTGCCATTAGATTTGTTATTTGATTCTTTAAACTAATCATCATTTAAGATTTTCTTACAATTATTTATTTAATTGAAGAATTAACATCTCAAGGATCATAACTTTATCTCCTTGACCAGTCTTCATTTTATAATCAACTTCAGCAATTAGTCTAATTGCTTCTTTCAATTCACTTGCTTGAAAGTTATTCGCTTGCTTTTGTCCATAAAACACTCTCCCTGGTGATACACCAACTGAAGAAGCAATTTGATTATTTGAATATCCACTACTTGATAATTGTTTTATTCCGTACAATAATCTAAACTGACTTGCTAACAATGCAACAATTTTTATCGGTTCTTCACCTATAAATAATAATTCATGAAGAATTTTAAGTGCCTCGGTCGTCTGTCTTACTGCAGTTTTTTCTATTAGAGAAAAAACATTTTGTTCAATGGTTTTTGCCACCATCAATTCTACTAGATCTGCATCAACTTCGCCTTCATACCCAATAAACAATTGTAGCTTTTCACATTCAAGTTTTAATATCGATAAATTATTTCCAACTAGTAACTTTAATTTTTCAATTGCCTCTTTAGTAATCGTTACATCCCCAGTGAACCGCTCTTTAATCCAGCCGTCTAAATTACTCGTTTCAACAGGATGACACTCAACTATCTCTACTTGTTTTTTTAACGCTTTTGTTACTTTTTTTCGCTCGTCCAATTTTTCAAAAGGAGCAACAAAAACGACGGTAGTAAAAGGAGCAGGATTTTCAATATAATCAAATAGTGGTTCTATATCTTGTACAATTTTTTCTTTTTGAGCTGTTAAAAACAAACATGATTTTATGATGGTGACTTTGTTTCCGCCAAAAAAGGATGGTGTTTGAGCATCCTCAAGTGCTTCACTCAAATAAGCCTCTTTTAAATCATATGTTTGATAGTTAAAATCATCAATTTCGCCTTGTAAAGCTGCTTTCACGATTAAGTTTTCCGCTTCTTGAAGTAAAAAATCTTCAGTACCTACCAATAAATACATTGGCGACACGTTCTTTTTCAATTTTTTATGTAAATCATTAATCATGTTTTGCTCCTCTACACTAATTTTCTTAGTATAGTATAACATGTCCTACATGAGAAGGAAGAGATTAGTAAATACTAATCTCTAATTTATATTAACGTTTTAAATAAAGACCCGGTTTCTTCATTTAAAACGGTATAACTAAAACAAACATACTATGGATTTTTTAGTTATATTGATTTATACTAAAGTTGAATTAGGAGGGGTTATTTGTGAATACATTTGAAAAAAATGTTCAAAGCAAACGTAATGATTCAACAGATTCTGGCGTTGGCTTTGCTGTTTCATTTGGTTTCTTCGCTACTCTATTTATCATCGCAACAATTGTGGAGTATGTTGCACGATAATACATAGAATCAAATGATGGGACTGCCTCGGCAGTCTTTTTAATTTTCTTCTTGGTTTCTGTCGTTTGTTTTACGATATGCTTTAAATGTATAAATGGTACCTTGTCCTTTTTTAAATTCGAAAGTTATTGCACCAAGTTCATCTGTACGTAAAATTTTAACGTTGTTCTTTTTTAATCGATCAAGCACTTCTTTTGTTGGATGGCCATATCTGTTTTTTTCTCCAACTGATATAATGCCAATTTTAGGTATAACTGCTTTAATAAACATTTCAGAAGTAGATGTTTTACTCCCATGATGCCCTATTTTCAAGACATCTGCCTTTAAATCGTGATATTTAGTGATCAGTCGATTTTCTCCATTTTCATCTAAATCTCCAGAAAATATCCAATTCTTTCCACCTATGTATGCCTTTATAACGATTGAACCCTCGTTTTCCTCACCTACATAATCTTTAATTGGCGAAATAACTTGAAAATAATTCCGACCTATTTTCCACCCTATACCTTCGCTTACTTTTTTAATCTCGACTCCCTTTTTTATAGCTATTTTAATTCTTTCTTTTTCTGCTGAAGTGAATTTCGTTTTGTCACCTACGATTAATTGTTTTACGTGAAATGATTGCAGTACCTCCTTTCCACCTCCAATATGATCAATGTCACCATGAGTAAATATTAATTTATCTATTTTACTGATTCCTTCTCCTTTTAAAATTGGAATTAATAAATCACTGCCAGTTGAAAATGGTTTTTTACGCTTCATCCACGTTTCTTCTTTTCCAGTTACCTTCCCTCCCGTATCAATAACATAATTCCCTTTATTAAAAGGCAATTTTATAAGAATACAATCGCCTTGACCTACATCTATAAACATAATCTTTCCAACAGGGTTAAAAGAAGGATAAAGTAAGTGCCCACTAATAAGAAGAAAAAATCCAATCAGGAAATTAATAGATAATTTCTTTGTTTTCTCTTTTTCCATAAGATATAAAATTAAAAATATTAGCACTATATATAAAAACAGAATTCCTTTTGAAGGATGTATAAAAATCAACTTTATAAATGGTAATTGCATGCATATACTCAGTAATTTATCTGACATGTTAATAAAGAATGTTAGCATTAATGCTAAAAGTTCGCTGATCTCTAGATTAATAAAGCTTAAACTAAAACAAATAATACATAGTGGCATAATAATAAAACTAATATAAGGAATGAAAAACAAGTTGATTATTATACTGTACGGTGATAACTCGTGAAAATTATAAAGTAATATAGGGATTGATACTAATTGAGTAATACTCGATGTATAGAGAGCTTTTGCATACCAAGATTTGTAATTTAAAATTTGATCCGAAGTTAAAACAAGTACAAAACTTGTTACAAAGGAAAATTGAAATCCAATATCGTCAATATAATTTGGTTTTGCTAATAACATGATTATACAAGAAGTGAATAATAGCGAAGAAATGTCAACTTTCATTTTCGCTAACTTGGAAAAACAAACTAGAACGCCAATAACAACTGCCCTTACAACTGACGCTGAAGCACCTGCTAAAAATCCATACGAAAAAATACACATAATCGTAATAAATAAACTGGTTTCCTTCGTTACTCCTATTCTAATTAATAAAAAATAGATCCCAACACTCAATAAACTAATATGCGAACCACTAATCGCAAGCAAATGCACAATTCCTACTATTTGATATTGAGATTCTATATTTGCATTCATTTTTGATCGGTCTCCAAATAGAAGAGCATTAATATAACCTTCTGTATTAGAGTTAAAATTAACCTCTACATATTTAGTTAAGGCATGTCGACTATAAATTATTGATTGTAGGATCGTTTGTTTTCCATTTTTACAATACTCTAGACTATTTGGATTAACAGTAATAATCCAATGAATTCCTTGATTTAATAAGTACTTCTTATAATTAAATAAGTATGGGTTCGAATTTTCTAAAGGTAATGTAATCTCACCTTTTACTTCACATATTTCACCTATTTTTCTTTTTTGAAAAACCGTTAATTGTTCTTTTGAATTAGCAAAACTATTTAGTAAGATTTCATGTTTTTGAAGTTTAAATGTAAACGAAACCTTATTACCATCTATTATTGGAGTAGATGTGATCTCACCACGAACATTTTGAGGGGGCTTTGATTTAGGGGAATTCATCTTATTGTTTTGTATAGAACATAAACTAGACATTATACATATCGAAAAAATACAAATTAATAAAAGTGACCATTTTTTCTTTACTGCTAAAAAAATCATTAAAACGAGTAATATTAATAGAAAGAATAAATTATAACTTTTAAAAAAGACGATTGTAATTATTTGTACAAAAACTATATAAGCTAGATAAATGCTCATAATAAATTAATTTAACGAATGACAATAAATGGAGTCATTTTTTCAAGTGATTTTTTTCCAATTCCATTTACAGATTCTAATTGTTCGACTGAAGTAAATGGTCCGTTTATATTAATATAATCTAAAATATTTTTTGCTTTTGCTGGACCAACCCCCGGTATTTTTTCCAACTCTGACTGTGATGCATGATTGATATCAATCGTCTCATTTTGTTTCGTTTGATTCCCTTCATTAGTAACTATAGTTTGATCCGTTTCTTCTCCAATAAATGGTACATAAATGACCATCTCATCAAATATTTTTTCAGCTAAATTAACCTGATTAACATCAGCCTTTTCTTTAAATCCTCCAGCTAATCTAATTACATCAAAAACACGTTCTCCTTCCTTACATTTGATTACACCGGGTTTTTGTATTGCTCCTTTCACATCAACCATAAATACTTTTGAATTCACTGGCATACTGACTTCTTTCTTTTGATCATCGGTCTTCTTTTCAACTTTTTCATCAAATGATTGTTTTGCCAAAACAACTTCATTTTTATGCTCGGTTTGATAAAAATTTACAACTAGAATACCGACAATCACAACACATATCCAAACTAGTTTATTATGAATTAACTTTTTCATTATTAGTCCTCCATTTTTAACTTATATCATTATTTTCGACCTTGCTTCATATAGTGTAGGAGAGAATGTATGCAAAGGAAGGGATGTACTCATGAACGTAGGAATCATAGGTACAGGAAATATGGGCACCATTTTGCTCAATGGATTTATAAAATCAAATGCCGTGAAGCCCTCCGAGTTAACTGTTACAAACCGTTCAATGTATAAAGCTTATGAGCTAAAAAATATATATCCTGATCTAAATGTTGCTGAGACAGCAAAAGAAGTAATCGCCGCTTCAGAAATTGTAATAGTGTGTGTAAAACCTTTAGAAATTCAGCCGCTATTATCATCTTTACAAAAACATTTCACTAAAAAACATTGCGTTATATCAATCACTAGTCCGATTAATGTTAAACAATTAGAAGCGATATTACCTTGTCAAGTTGCACGAGTTATTCCAAGCATTACGAATCAAGCATTGAGTGGCGTAACTTTAGTTAATTTCGGGAATAGGTGTACGGCCAAAAGTAAGGAGCAAATTATCGAACTTTTTTCAAACATATCTAAACCAGTGATGATTACAGAAGATATCACAAGAGTCTCATCGGATATCGCAAGCTGTGGACCCGCATTTTTTAGTTACTTGCTTCAAAAATTTATCGATGCGGCTGTTTGTCAAACTTCAATTTCAAAAGAGCAAGCCACGATATTAGCAGAAGAAATGATTATTGGTTTTGGAAAACTAATTGAACAAAAACATTTTACGCTTGAAACACTTCAAGAAAAGGTATGTGTAAAAGGCGGAATTACCGGAGAAGGTATTAAAGTACTAGAAGCACGAGTAGGAGATTTATTTGAAGAAATTTTTAAAAAAACACATGATAAGTTTGATAAGGAAATTGAGCGTGTAAAGGAGCAATTTTGATTAACTTAATAATGATTGTACCGCTTTACTCAATTCATAACAAAAATACAAAATTTAATTTTGTACGACTAATAAAGTAAAAAACCCTTTAAGAAAAGGAATTTTCTTAAAAGGGTTTTTTATTTTTTCATTGCTATAAAAAAGATTCGTTCAGAAGTATCATCTACATCTTCATCAAAATCTGCTAAGATTTCTTTAACTTCAAATCCAGTTACATTTAACAATGATTTATACGTATTTATTGGAAGTGTTCTTTGATTGTGATATTCTTCGAACCGTTCATATAAATCACGATTTTCTTCTTTCATAAAGAAAACTAAATCATGTTCAACACTTAATGGATGTTCCCCTTGCGTACAAGACCAGACCAAGCTTAACTCTGCATCATCAATAAAAAATGTCTCTTCACCAAAAATTTCTTCAATTTTATAAGGAGAATGTACATCAAATAAAAATAAACCATTATCTTTTAAACTTTCATTAACTTTTTTAAAGGTTTGTTTTACTTGATCTTCTGTTTCTAAATAATTAAGTGAATCACAGAAAATTGTTACACAATCTAACTGATCAAACCCTTCTAATTCCACCATATTTTGTTGAAAAAAAGGGATATTAACTTTTTCCTGTTCTGCTTTTGCCATTGCGACACTTAACATTTCCTCAGATAAATCAACCCCGCTAATCGAATAGTTCAATTTTGCTAATAAAATGGGTAAAGTACCTGTTCCACATCCTATATCTAAAATTGAAGGCTGAGGCATTTCATATTTTTGAAATACATTTTGTAGAAATTGAACCCATCTTTCATAAGGGACATCATTCATTAATTGATCATACAAATACGCGAAGCGATTGTATGTCATGAAAGAAGCTCTCCGTAAACATCAAGGGAAGGTGCATCTCCCCAAAGTTTTTCTAAGTTGTAATAACTTCTTTCGTCACGATGGAAAATATGAACGACAACATCACCGATGTCTACTAAAACCCAACGAGCTTCGTCAAACCCTTCTAAACGTTTAACGTCTTTTCCATTTTGCTGAGCTTGATCTTTTACTTCTCTTGCAATAGCCTGAACTTGCTTATCTGAATTACCGTGACAAATAATGAAATAATCTGCAATTGCAGAGATTCCTTTCATATCTAATACGACTAAATCTTCAGCTTTTTTATCATCAGCAGCATTTACAGCTAGCATCATTAGTTCTTTTTCATTCATTCTTTTTATTCCCCCTGGCTTTTAATTTGCTTTAATATTGAGTTATATGTTTTAACCGTTAATGGGTAGACTGTTTGTTCTTTATCAATTAAAAATGTAATTGTATTTTTTAATGCAAATAATAAAGCTCGATCTAAATCTTGATTTGCTAATTCACGAGCTTCCTCTACACCAGGAAAACTACGATTAGGTTCAATATAATCTGCTACATATATTACTTTATCTAATAAATTCATCTCTTTATGACCACTTGTATGATATGTGATTGCTTGTAATATCTCTTGATCATCAATTCCATATTCATGTTCAGTAAGAAATGCACCAACAGGAGCATGCCATAATTCTTTGTTGTACTTTAAAAGCTTTAATGAAAGTTTATTTTCTTCCATAATTGATTTTAATTCTTTAATTGGCATACATTTTGCGACATCATGGAAAATTGCAGCTAGTTCTGCTTTTTTTACATCAGCACCGTACTTTTCGGCCAGTCTAACTGCAGTTTCCATCACACCAATAGTATGTGTAAAACGCCCGTTCGTTAGTTTTTCTTTTACAATCGTAAGTGCTTTTTGTTTATCCATTAATCCGCTTCTCCTCTAATTAACGGTATTTTACATATTAAGGTAATACGATTGTTTTATTTTCTGTAGACTCTTTATATAAAACAATTGTATGTCCAATCACTTGTACTAGTTCAGCATTTGTACCTTCAACTAGCTGATCAGCTACATCGTAACGATCATCATCGCAATTTTGAAGTATACTTACTTTTAAAAGTTCCCTTACTTCAAGCGCTTCTGAAATTTGCTTAACCATATTTTCATTAACTCCACCTTTACCTACTTGAAAAATAGGGTTTAAGTGATGAGCTTTCGAACGTAAAAATCTTTTTTGTTTACCTGTTAACATTTTGTTCCTCCAAGTTTTCTTTCTAATAATGAATAAGCATCAATCGTATTTGGAAAAATTCCAGTCCACTCTTGAAATGCTAATGCTCCTTGATAAATAAACATCGGTAGTCCGTTTTGTATAGTCGCTTTTCTTTCTTTTGCTTCTTTTAAGAATAATGTTTCAAATGGGCTGTATATTAGATCCGATACAATTGCATCTGGTGATAAATTCGTTAGTGCTAACGGAATGCTATTTTCATTTGGCTTCATCCCAACAGAAGTTGTTTGAATGATAAGAGAAAAGTGACCTAAATGTTCTTCAGCATCTGAAATAGACATAATATTGACTTCATTCATCAATTTACCATCTAGTAGATCCTCTGCTTTTTCTAACGTTCGGTTGGTGACTGTAATATGCTTAACACCTAAGTGCAGTAAACTATAAAGGATCGCTCTAGCAGCACCGCCTGCACCGATTATCAAAATCTTTTCTTCTTCAATCGGATTTTTCAAAACATAGGATAAGCCTCTACAATACCCTATACCGTCAGTATTTTTACCATACAGCTTTCCATTTTTATTGATAACTGTATTTACAGCTCCAATTGCTTTTGCCAATGGATCAATTTCATCTAAGTACTGCATAATTTCTACTTTTAGTGGTGCTGTAACATTAAATCCTTTAACAGTTGAACGAAATTCTGTCATAACTGATTTCAATTCTGTTATCCCAACTTCTTTTGCAGAATAGTGACCCGAAATATGATTAGAGCCAAACCATTCATTATGCATCGTTGGTGACATTGAATGACCAATCGGTTGACCGATTACATAGTATTGGTCTTTCATTTCTCTTCGCCCCCAAATTATTCTTATATAATAGAATTACGAAGTGTTATAGCTACACCTTTTGGTACATAAGCAACAACTTTAGCACCTGGTTCATTCACTGTGATCCATCCTAACCCTGAATAAACTATATCAGTTTTAGCATCTTTTATCATAAATTCATGCTTCACTAATTTAGGAAGCTCATTAATTTGTTCTCCATATGGTGGAACTAATAATTCCCCAGCTTGTCTTTCATATAAATCATCGGCATTTTCTTGTTTAGTACGATGAATTGATAATTCGTTTGAGAAGTGACAAGTAAAAGAACGTCTTCCACCTTCTAAGTAATCAAAGCGAGCTAACCCACCAAAGAATAATGTTTGACCTTCATTTAATTGATAAACCATAGGCTTAATTTCTTTTTTCGGTGTAATAATCTTTAAACCTTTTTTATCAACGAAATGAGCCATTTGATGATGATTAATAATACCTGGTGTATCAATTAAATCACTCTGTTCATCAAGTGGGATTTGAATCATATCAAGTGTTGTGCCCGGAAAATGAGATGTTGTAATAATATTACTATTTTCTTCACTATAACGTTTAATCATCGTATTGATAAACGTTGATTTCCCAACATTTGTACAGCCTACTACGTATACATCCTTTCCTTCACGATGCTTCTCAATACTTTCAGCTAACTCGTCTATACCAGTGCCTTTTACTGCACTAATTAAATGCACACCTACAGGTTTAAGTCCCCAACGTTTTGCAGTTCCGCTCATCCATTGTGTAAGCTTATTTTTCTTAACTGACTTCGGAATTAAATCTGCCTTATTCCCAACTAATAATATTTTGTTATTTCCAACGAATCGATTAATTCCATTTAACCAGCTACCAGAAAAATCAAAAACATCAACTACTTTTATAACAAGACAGTCTTTAGAACCTATCCCATTTAAGATACGGATAAAGTCAGAATCAGTCAACTCGACATCTTGAATCTCATTGTAGTTTTTTAAACGGAAACAACGTTGGCAAATAATCTCTTCTTTTTCTAATGAAGATGGAGGTGCATATCCAAGCTTGTCTTTATCCTCTGTTTGAATTTCAACTCCACAACCAATACATCTTACTTCTGTATTACTCACTTTTTATCCTCCCATTGTAGCAATCCTTGCTTCCTTAAAGATGAAAGAATTCTACGTTCTACCATTCGATTAAATCTTGTCCAAATTCCATCAGTACTTGCAACCGGAACAACTAAAATAGTATGAATTCCTTGACGATTGCCTCCAAATACATCTGTAAGCAATTGATCTCCAATCATCACGACTTCTTTTGGGTTTAAATTCATTTGCTTATATGCCTTTTTATATGATGTAGCAAGTGGCTTTCGTGCACGATGAATAAACGGAATCCCTAAAGGATCACAAAACTTTCCAACACGCTCCGCATTGTTATTAGATACAACTGTAATTTTAATCCCTGCATCATCCATGCTTTTAAACCATTTTGTTAGCTCTGGAGTAGCTAATGGACGGTCCCATTCAACTAACGTATTATCTAAATCAGTAATGATTCCCTTTATTCCTAAGCCTTTTAAATGCTCAGGCGTAATAGCATAAACATTATTAACAGTTTCACTCGGTAAAAATTTATTAAACATTATTACACCTCAATATATTCTTAAAATCTTTCGACAAATAACTACAATCATTCTATCTGTGGATAAAACTATACACATTATCCTTAGTCCTAGAACCTACTTTTTCAGAATATATAAACAAATTACCCACAACTTATCCACCTATTTCTGTGGATAAACGAACGATTGTTCTATATTTAAAAATTTGATACATTAAGTTTACGAAGAAATTCAAAAAACTTTTCTCACTCGGAGGTGAATGCCCAACCGGGCAAAAAATATGTACAAATTAAATGATGAGTTGTTACTTGAGTCCTACAAAAAAGCTCTTGGTTTACAGCTAGATCCGGCCTTCATTTATTTAATTGAAAAAGAAATTAAACGAAGAGGTCTAGATTACTATATAAAAAAAACATCTTAATCATTTTTATTATTTTCAATATAAGCAAATAATACAAGTGAAATTAAAATACAAGCACTCTTTACAATAACAGAAAAAGAACCATCTTTCTATACGATGGCTCTCATTTCGTGAAAAAAAGTGCATACTTTATATTTTTTAGTGTAATTTACCAAGATTTTGACCAACTCTTATCGCTTGTCCAGATTGAAGTTTCAAATTTGGTGAAAAACTATTCGCTTCAAAAAGTAAAACAACTGTAGAACCGAAAGAAAAATACCCTACTTCTTCACCTTTTTTCAAACGCTTTTCTTTTTTGGTTACTACGATAGTGTTAACAAACATAGCACCAACTTTAATCATCGCAACATGTTTATTGTTTTCAGAACATAATACTTCTGAAATAACTCGATAATTTTTTGAAAGTGGATCTTTACCATACGTTAATCCTGCTTTATTCACGGGATAAGATTTAGCACCTAACTCGAATTGTGAGACAATTTCACCTTCAATTGGGCTATGTATACGATGGTAATGGCTTGGACTTAAATACAATACCATATAATAACCCTCATCATATTTATCTGCCATTTCCTTTGAACCTAACATCTCAATAATGCTATATGTCTTTCCTTTAACGACAAATTTTATATCCATTTCAATTTTCCCACAAGACTCTAACACACCATCTACCGGACAAGCTAATTCACTTTCACCAGCATGAATCGGTCTAGCATTTTGCTTTAATTCTCTTGTAAACAATGCATGTAAAGTAGGAAAAACAGTCTCCTTACTCTCATCCATATTTAAATTAAACGCTTTAATATAAGGATTAATAAACACCTTACTAAATCTAGAAGTAGCAAACTTACGTAAAAAACCAGAAGTAAAACGATTATTCGTCAACTCTATAAACAAACGATAAAAACTCTGTTTCATCAATGTACCCCTAACTAATATGATATATATAAATTTATAACATATTATTCCAATACTAACAAAACACAAAATTCTATTACTTACTACTATAATATTACATGCGTTCTCTACATCTTTGATCCTTGTCTAATGATCCTGCCATTTCTACCCTTTACTATTCCCTTTTTCCTAATATCCTTAAAATTCCTTTACTTTACTTGTCACTAACTGTTCACCAAGATTTCACACTGAGTTCACATTAAGCTGGTAGAATACTGATGTAATATACATTAGGAGGTTGCCTATGTTGAAAGATCAAAGCTTAGGTGAATGGACTAACACACTTTTAATATATAAATTTGCGTTAGATGAAATCAATACTAAAATTAGAATTTTAAATGAAGAATTTACTTTAACTCATAATCATAATCCAATTGAACACGTAAAATCACGCTTAAAAAAACCTGACAGTATAATGGAAAAGCTTGAGCGTAAAGGCTTAGAACTAACACAATATAATCTGGAAAATTATATGAATGATATAGCTGGCGTTCGTATTAGTTGTTCATTTATTAGTGATATTTATATGATCTATGAACTATTAAAACAACAAGACGATATTTATATAGTAGAAATAAAAGATTATATTAAAAACCCAAAACCAAATGGTTATAAAAGCTTTCATATGATTATTGAAATTCCAATTTTCCTTGCTTCTGAAACGAAAAGAGTAAAAGTAGAAATTCAAATTAGAACGGTTGCAATGGATTTCTGGGCAAGCCTAGAACACAAGATTTTTTATAAATATAATAAAAAGGTTCCAAAAGCAATTATAGAAAGTTTGAATGAAGCTTCAGCAACTGTAAATTCATTAGACTATAAAATGGAGATGATTAGAGATCAAGTTGAACAGCTGAATTAGAATATTTAAGATTTAAGTATAATAGAAAAATTGAAAAATAATTCTTTCATTAAGAAACAAGGTATCTTTTGATACCTTGTTTCTCATGCTGTTGAAAAAGAACTTTGTAGATTAGGGTGGAATTTTATCACTGATAAATAAGTTGTGTAATCTTGATTTCCACTACAGTGTACTCGATTTCCATGGGGCGAGATTCTTTAGCCTCCTCGGCGTTCGCCTGTGGGGTCTTTAGCCTTTAATCAATGACTAACACATCATTATAATTGTTGAGCCACAAAAAAGAACTTTGTCATAATAATAAAGTTAATTATGTTGAATTTTTGCAAGTTAGTTTTAAAAATATATATTATCAATCAATTGTCTCTCAATAAGAGACGATTAAAAGATCATATTTAAAACTATTGCAAATTTCATCGAATATCATTAAATGTTCTTATCTTTCATATTGACTCTAATATATTTCAATACTCTGAGAAACAAGGTATTTTTTCGGCTCTCATATATTGTCATGAATCTTTCATATATTAAATAAAATGGTTTTAAAATTATTAGACTCATTTATTCTATTTCTAGTTCTTTCAGCTTTAAATTTAAGATAAAATAGGATATGTTAGTATAAATGTAAATTAGAAATTAGAAAGCTTGTGAACATAGATCAAAAAATTGGAGGAGCCGATTTGGATAATGAATTAAACTATAAAACAATCATTCCAGAAAATATTCCGAATGAACGTAAGTCCGCCTTAAAAACCCTTGGCTACTATTTTTTAATATTTATTGTTGGTTTGAATTTACTAATCTTGATTGCTTCAATATGGGGTATGATTTTTGTTAGTGTTGCGGATATTAGTGTTACTGAAAAACAATTTGATAATCTTATAAACACCGTATCAATTTATTCGGATTCAATTTTTGGTTTCCTCAGCTTATTATGGCTATATTATTATACGAAGAAAAAGGGACTTCTAACTTTAAGACGAATAAATATAAATGTGATTGACGTTGTAATCATTTTAGGTGCATATGTGGTTCTTTTGGCATCATCACATCTTCTCGATGTAATTTTTCAACATTTCAATTATTCAATTGATACGCCAGATAATCAAAAAGCAGTTGAAGGCTTGTTGCGTACTAATCCAATCCTTATGATTATTTCTGCGGTAATTCTTGCACCAATTAAAGAAGAATGGATTACTCGTAAATTAATTATTGGTTCGATTTTTAAAAATTCTCCGATCATTGGATTAATTGTAAGTTCATTTGGATTTGGTTTATTGCATATGGTTGCTGGTTTTTCAATCTATGCATTACTTTCCTATTCTTTGGCTGGTTTAATTTTTGGGATAATATATATCAAAACAAAAAAAATCGAAGTTACAATTTTTGCACATTTTTTAAATAACTTAGTTTCGATTATTGCTTTTTTTATTGTAAACTAACAAAAAAAACGCTCCTAGGAGCGTTTTTATAATGAATTTATGAGGTGAAAGTGAAAAAGTGAATTATTTATATATACTAATCGGAGGATTTTTCGGAGCAATTCTTCGTTACATAATAGGTCTATCAATCCATCCACTTTCTAATGGATTTCCAATTCAAACATTTTTAATTAACATCATTGGCTGCTTCTTTTTAGGTTTCTTTTTACCGATGGCTAAAGTTAAATTAAAACCTGAATATACTTTACTAATTGGAACAGGGTTTACTGGAGCATTCACTACATTCTCAACTTTTTCACTTGAAAATGTAGTTTTGATGGATGAAAAAAAAATATTAGTAAGTTTAGTCTATATCCTCTCAAGTCTATTAATAGGATTAATTTTGGCTTATCTTGGTTTTAAAGCGGCAGAGAAATTCAATAAATTAAAAGGAGAAACCTCATCATGATTGTTATTGTTGGAATAGGTGGGGGAATCGGAGCAATTTTTCGCTATGCCCTTGGAAACTATGTTAATAAAAAAGTTAAAACAAATTTTCCTTTTGGAACCTTCGTTATAAACATACTCGGCTCTTTTATTTTAGGTTTAATAAACTATTTATACCTCGATAAATCGATTTCTACTACATTTTGGTTGTTTATTGGGGTAGGAATATTAGGTGGATTTACAACCTTTTCTACCTTTGGATACGAATCGATTCAATTACTACTTTCAAAAAAGTATAAAACTGCATTATCTTATATCATTTTATCTACTATTATAAGTATAGTTGGTGCATATATCGGTTTTCATATATTAAGATAAACTGAGTAACTGGAATTTAAAACATATAAACAAAAACCTCTGATCCCAGAGGTTTTTTATTTTTTAAAATTTTACCAGCCGAAATTTAATGTTTTACCGGTTTCTGCAAATGTTTTTACATTACTTAAAATCATTGACCAAGTAGATTTCGTATTTTCATATGAAGGGTGATTTTCTGGCCATTGGTCGTTAATTAGTGTTAATTTTGTGCATTCGCCTATCTCTTCTAGTGTAAGTGTAATTCTAGTTTCTAATTCAGCATGATTTTCGCGGTAGGCTGGGCCAGGATGTTCCGTATAGCTCAACATTTTATGAGGCTCAAATGCTAGTATTTTTCCATATACATGCACTGTATGATCTCCATCTTCTCCTGGTCCGATAAATTCATATTGCGCTCCGACTTCAAATGTTGATTTTAAAATGCAACCAAAAAAGATTGCCTTCGTTCCTTCTGGCGAAATAAATATGTTCCACACTTCTTCCGGTTTCGCTCCAATATAAAACTCATACTTAAGATCTTCCATTTTCTCATCCTCCATTTGTTTTATGTGTAGAATGATGAATTGATTCTAGGTGACACTTCCATTATATACCAAAAACGGTAAAACTGATTATTTCATTTGTTTTCACGAATTTATATATTAAAATTAAATCGTACAAAATTTATTTAAAATCAGAATCAATCTTAATGAGGGGTGACAGGATGAATTTAACTTATAAAGTGATTGACGAGGATCAAATTGAATTATGCAGAGATTTATGTAATGAATTAATGGCTTTTCAGAAAGCAAAAGCGAAGAAAAAACCAGAATTGTTTGATAGTATGAATTTTGATACACGTATGGTTCCTTCAGTAGAAAAAGCAATACATAATTATATTGTTATCGTGAAAGATGAAGATCAAATCGTTGGTTACGTTTATTCAAATATTTCACCAAAAGAAGTATATTCAAGCGAATTTGCTACTTTTTTTGACCTTTCATCAGTTCATAAAAAAAATGTTGGATGTTTATCACAATTTTACATAAAAGAAGAATATAGAAAATATGGAGTTGGCTCTGTACTATTCAAGATGTCAATGAACTGGTTACAACAATTTGATGATGTAGAGGATTATTTTATCTATGTTTCAAATGGAAATGAAGATGCTTTAGAGTTTTATAAACGTAAAGGATTCTCAGTTAGTCATACAATATTAGATGGTTTTATAACAGTTTTAAGAAGTAACGATCAATTTCAAAGAATTTAAGATAGTATAAATAAAGGGGTATCTCAACATATCTTTTGAGACACCCCTTCTATTTTTATTTACGATTAAAATGCCCAGTTACCATTTCGCATGATTGGTTCAACTGTACCATCTTCTTTAATTCCATCAATGTTTAATTCTGCTGATCCGATCATGAAATCAACGTGAGTTAAACTTTGGTTGATACCTAATTTCGCTTGTTCTTCTGAAGGTAGTTTTTCTCCATCCTTCATATTGTTTGGATATGCTTTACCTAATGCTAAGTGGCAAGAAGCATTTTCATCATATAAAGTGTTGAAGAAAATTAAACCTGTATTTGAAATTGGTGAATCATGTGGTACTAATGCAACTTCACCTAGACGACGAGCACCTTCATCAGTATCTAATAAATGTTGTAATGTATCATAGCCTTTTTCAGCTGTGAAATCGACAACTTTTCCATCTTTAAATGTTAAAGAGAAGTTCTCAATTAAATTTCCACCGTAATTTAATGGTAAAGTTGCTTTAACAGTACCATTTACACCATGGCTATGTGGCATAGAGAAAACTTCTTCAGTTGGAATATTTGGATTAAACCATTTTCCATCTTCACTATTTGCTCCGCCACCTTTCCAAACATGATTATCTACTAGATCTAGTTTCAAGTCAGTTCCAGGTGCTGTGTAATGTAATGTTTTATAACGCTTGTCATTTAATTCAACAACTTTTTCTTGTAAGAAATCGTTATGTTTAACCCAAGCTTCTACTGGATTTTCGTTGTCAACTCGGCAAATTTTGAAAACTGAATCCCAAAGTAAATCCATTGCTTTATCAATTGATTCATTTGGATAAACTTTTTCAGCCCATTCAACACATGGAATTGCAACGATTGACCAACGAATGCGGTCAGCCATCATGAATTCACGATATTTATGTAATGCTGTATTTGCAGTTTTATTAAAAGTAGCAATACGTTTTGGATCGATTCCTTTTAATAATTCAGGATTTGGTGAAATAACTGATAAAACGGCACCACCGTTTTCAGCTAATTCTTCCAAAGCAGTTACTTTCCAGCCTGGAAATTCTGCAAAAACTTCATCTGGTGCTAATTCGTATTTTGTACGAGTAATTACATCATCATTCCAATCGATGTTTACATTTTTAGCTCCAGCTTCATAAGCGTATTTTACAACTTTACGAACGAATTCAGCAGCTCCGATTGGTGCATTTATTTGTAGTGTTTGACCTGGTACGATATTAACTCCACTTTTCACCGCAAGTTCAGCATATTTTTCTAATGATTTTTCAAACTGAGACATTGATATCCCTCCATGTTTAACGATTTAAAAATCTAACCTTCTAAATTATAATATAAAGTTCAGAAAATTGGTACACAAAAGAGACTGACTATTCATTTTTATTTGAAATGTCAGAGAGACTCTAGTAAATTAGCAAAGAACTTGATCTAGTTGTCGCTCTTTAACAAAAAAAAGCACCTTCACAAGTGCTTTAATGTGTAAATATAGTCTTAACTTTTTTATGAAACAATGTACGTCTCATAACCATTAACATTTAAGAATTTTTCAGCTTTCTCTCTGTCATTTTCTGTTTGAAGGCTTATTCTTAGTACACCTGGTAAACCTTCACGCGATTCAATTATCCTTAGATTTGTAATACTTACTTGATGAATCGATAAGATTGTCGTGATGTTCGCAAGCTCACCTACTCGATCTAAAACGTCTACATACAAATCAAAATAACTCGGGATAGCTCCATTTGCTTTTGCTGGCATATTGTCTCTAAAATCTTTTGAATCCTTGAAATAGTGAAAGATATTTTCTTTATTCTGGCTTTCAACAAGCTGATACATTTGTTTCATTTCATCAATCCAATTTGAAATTAATGAAAGCAATGTATCCTTATTTTGAATCACAATATCAGTCCACATTTTCGGGCTACTTGATGCAATTCTAGTAATATCTCTAAACCCTCCGGCAGCTAGTGCTGATACTAAAGGCTCATCCTTCGAGTAAGATTTAACTTGTTTTACAAGATTAGCAGCGATTAGGTGTGGAAAATGACTTACCACTCCTGTTATTTGATCGTGTGTTTCTTCATCTATTACAACGAAATGTGAACCTGTTCCCTTAAGCCATTCTTTTAATTCTTCTATTTGCGCATATTGAGTATTTTCACTTGGTGTCAAAATAAAATATGCATTTTCAAATAAATGAACTTTTGCACTCTCGATGCCAGTTTTATGCGACCCTGCCATTGGATGACCGCCAATAAAGCAATAACCTTTATCTGTAAGAGTCTTTGAATGTCTCATAATTTCACTTTTCGTACTACCTACATCAGTTAATATGACATCATTCTTTAGTTCATATTCACTTAACATATGTATATATTTTATTGATTCCTCTACAGGACAAGAAAAAATGATTAGATGAGCTTTCTCGGCACAGTTTTTAAGCTGTACCGAGGTTTCATCTAAAACTTGAATTCTTTTACCGATTTCAAGTTGTTTTTCGTTTATATCATATCCAATTATATTTACATCATGAACTTTTTTTATTGCCAAGGCAATTGAGCCTCCGATTAGTCCTGTGCCAATTAAAAGGACATTCTTTTTCAAGGCATTCACCGCCTATCCTTCATAAAGTAATATTATTTATGATTGAAGTTTTGCACGGAAGTCTTTTAACTCAAACATAAATTCTTCAAATTGTGGGATATTCATTTGTTGAGCTGAATCTGATAAAGCAACTGCTGGATCAGGGTGTACTTCAGCCATAACTGCATCCGCTCCAATTGCTAAAGCTGCTTTTGCTGCCGGTAATAGTAAGTCTTTACGTCCTGTTGAATGCGTAACATCAACTACAACTGGTAAATGTGTTTCTTTCTTTAGAATCGGTACAGCTGAGATATCTAATGTATTTCTAGTTGCTTTCTCGTACGTACGAATTCCTCTTTCACAAAGAATAATTTGGTCATTCCCTTGTGAAATAATGTACTCTGCCGCATTTATAAACTCTTCAATTGTTGCTGAAAGTCCTCGTTTTAATAAAACTGGTTTATTTACTTGACCAACTGTTTTAAGTAAATCAAAGTTTTGCATATTTCGTGCACCGATTTGAATTACATCAACATATTCTAGAGCTCTTTCAACATCATTTGGATTTAGTATTTCACTAATAACAGCTAAATCAAACTCATCTGCAACTTCTCTTAAAATTTGTAGTCCTTCGTATCCAAGCCCTTGGAAATCATATGGAGAAGTTCTAGGTTTAAATGCACCGCCTCGCATCATTGTTAAACCTTGTTGTTTCATAGCTTGTGCTACTGCACGTACTTGTTCGTAGCTTTCAACTGCACATGGACCCATAATAAATGATTGAGAGCCGTCACCAAGGATATCATTTTTCACTCTAACAATTGTATTTTCAGGCTTTTTCTTTCTTGAAACTAAAAGAGCTTTTCTGTGATCATCTTCTTGTAGCTCTAAGCTTGCTTGGAAGATTGTTTTGAAAATATGTTGTAAAGTTGAAGTTTCAAATGGTCCTTCATTCACATTTGCAATCATATCTAAAACTTCACGCTCACGAACTGGATCAAAACGCTTGATACCCTGTTTAATCTTTTGTTGACCAATTTCTTGAACAACTTTTCCACGCTCGTTTAATAATTCAACGATTTTTAAATTAATCTCATCAACCTTGTCACGTAATTGCAATAATTCATTGTTTGTACTCATTTCTTTTTCCTCCTCAAATTTTTAAAATTAATATTCCAATACCTCTTCTTTTATCAAAAAGTAAGTATGTAAAAAATGAAAACAAAAAGTCCCTACTGAATAAACAGTAGGGACGAATTAATTAATCGCGGTACCACCCTAGTTGTGAACAAAAATCGTTCACCACCTTCATTTTGTTAACGATCAAAAATGACCGTTTCTATTTTCATTAACTAAAAAATAGAAATTGCTCCAAGAATGTAATTCAGCATACCTTATGTACTGACTCGCAGCTTACGTCAGCTCTCTTAAACAGGGAAGTTATGCTTACTGTGCCCTTATCAACGCAATATATTTAATTGTCAAAAGATTCATTAAAAAAGTTATTAATGAGGATTATAAAGTACGTTTAAATAGACTGTCAATGCATTTTTTTTCTAGAATATGTAACGATTTTTAAAAAGATACATTATTACTGAATTGGTAGCGCTTACTATTTTCAACATTTTTTTTATACTACTTACATTTTTTTTATGGTACAGACACACAGAATTTGTACATTACATAAATATATAAATAACAACTAACCTTACCTTCCTTAGGAGTGATTATATGCCTGGTTTATTTACCGCCTTAAGTCTTTTCTTAAAAGAAGTGTTTGTGTTTGTTTCTTATGTTAAAAATAATGCCTTCCCTCAACCTCTTTCTCAAGCCGAAGAAACACTTTACTTAAATCGTATGGCAAACGGAGATGGAGAAGCACGAAATTTATTGATTGAACATAATTTAAGACTCGTTGCTCATATCGTCAAAAAATTTGAAAATACCGGGGAAGATGCTGAAGATTTAATTTCGATTGGTACAATCGGCTTAATTAAGGCGATTGAAAGCTTTGTTCAAGGTAAAGGAACAAAATTAGCCACATATGCAGCTAGATGTATTGAGAACGAAATACTTATGCATTTACGTGCTCTAAAGAAAACCAAAAAAGATGTTTCCCTTCATGATCCGATAGGTCAGGATAAAGAAGGCAATGAAATTTCACTATTAGACATATTAAAAACGGAGACGGAAGATGTTGTTGATCAAATTCAACTTAATATGGAATTAGAAAAAATCAAGCAATATATTAAGATTCTAGACGACCGCGAAAAGGATGTAATTATTCAGCGGTTTGGTATTGATATGGATAAAGAACTAACGCAACGTGAAATCGCAAAGAAATTAGGAATCTCAAGAAGTTATGTTTCGCGAATTGAAAAACGTGCTTTAATGAAAATGTACCATGAGTTTTTAAGAGCTGAAAAAGAAAAGAAAAAAGATAAAAAATAAACCACTACAGATGAATATGACCTCCAATTGTTAGTCAGATCTAACAATTGGAGTGAATTCATTTGTAGTGGTTTTATGCTTGCTCTTCGTTTTGAATTTTTCGTTTAAAATAATTAGATGTTAAAAAGAAACCTAATGCAAAAATCAGCATTGTAAACACGATACTTTCGACTATTAATATTTTATGTTGGGTTAATCCGTCCTTTGGAAGGAGAGTCCCGATATAGAAAAAAGTAGCCAATGCTGTTGTTATTGCTCCAAATGTTTTAAAATCATTAACCTTCGCCTGTAGCTTTTTTAAATTCACGAATACTACACCTTCCTTTCTTGTTGACTTAATAACTTTAACATACTTTATACTAAAATAGTGAAGGTAATTAAAGGCAATATATGTAGGGATTAGTAAGTACAAGAAAAACAAAAAGAAGTTGTCAAAAATATAAGTAATATCTTGTTGATTTCCATTACAGAGTGCTCGCTTTCCATGGGGCATGAGCTGAGCTTGCAAAAAAGAAACAAATAAAAATGTCACAGAAATCGGTTATGTTGATTTGTTTCTAAAACTTTATTGATAAAACATTACAACTTACTAATTGTAGTTATTTCAACAGAAAGAAGAAAGGAATTATTTAAAATCCCTTTCTTCTTTAAATGTTTTCACTAACTCAGCTATTAAGTTATTTTAACCCATTCTTTATAAATTCGATCGTGCGCAAGGTTTCTTGTTCTTCGTTCCAAAACGGTGTGTTTTCTAATACGATTGTTGAGATGACAAGACCAATTACAGTTGAAATAATTAGTCTGAGTACTGTCGGAATCGGCAGTTCTTTTATTTGACCTTTATCGATAAACGATTGTAATACAGTAGCAACTCTAGGGTACATTTTATCTTTAAAGAGTCTTTTTAGTTCTTCTTGCATATCATCTTGGAAAGGCATTTCTTGTATGATTATTTTTACAACTGCTTTATTTTTCTTTGCAAATTCCATGCGATTTTTAATTAGCGCATTAAGAAAATCTTCGAATGTTTCGTATTCTAAATGAAATACTGCTTTAGAAAAACGATCCATTTCAAAAGGCGCAATTGTTTTAACTAATGTAGGTTTGATAATACTTTTCAGTAAATCTTTTTTTGTTTTAAAGTAACGAAAAATAGTTCCTTCAGCAACATTTGCTTTTTTTGCAATTTCATTAGTTGACGTACTAACAAAACCTTTTTCTGCAAATATTTCAATTGCAGCTTCAAGAATTTTAATTTCTTTTTCATTCATTTCTTGTAATTTTTCTTCTGGAAAAAACTCTTCTAATTTAATTGGTAACACTCCTTAAATTGAACGCTGTTTCTTTAAAGCAAATATATTTAAAGAAATAAACACTATTGAAAATCCAAGTAGGATCAATAATTGAAATACAACATCGAAAAGCGACTGCCCTTTTATCATAATACCTCTAAGAGCTTCTGCCCCATACGTAAGTGGTAAAATGTCCCCAATCAATTTGAACCAATTTGGTAAAAACGCTGTTGAGAAAATACCTGAAAAAAGTATTTGAGGGACAGCAATTACTGGAATAAATTGTACAACTTGAAATTCATTATTTGCATATGCAGATAACAGCATGCCAAGTGTAAGAGCAGTAAGAGATAAAAGAATATTAACTACGCAGACTTCCCATGCACTTCCTACATTATACATATCTAATACACTGATTGAAAAGACAGTTATAATAATCGATTGTATTAAAGCAAAAAATCCAAAGCCTAAAATATAACCAACTACGATTTCCCATCTTTTGACTGGTGTGACAAGTAATCTTTCAAGTGTTGTTGTTAATCGTTCCCTTACAAATGAAATACCTGATAAGATAAATACAAATAAGAACGAGAAAAATCCAATAAAAATTGGTCCAATTG
Source organism: Gottfriedia acidiceleris (assembly GCF_002128425.1). Lineage (GTDB taxonomy): Bacteria > Bacillota > Bacilli > Bacillales > Bacillaceae_G > Gottfriedia > Gottfriedia acidiceleris. The sequence continues at coordinate 57,396 of NZ_NESS01000008.1, read as the reverse complement.
AATCAAATGATTCCATATTTTTACTACCATAAATCGGGTCCATTACAATTTTAAGATTAGAAGGTGTGTTTTCCTTAACTGCAGATTGAATAGCATCCATTACTGCAGTAGTTCTTGCCTTATCAGTCCCTTCAAACTGTACAACTATTTTACCGGATTTAAACAAGACAGCGCCATCAAGATCCATATTTTTCAATTTATCTTCAATGTCTGAAGGATTTACATTTTTTACTTTCGCATAATCTTTCACAATTTGCTCAAATGCTGGAGGGGCATCCACTAAGGCTAAAGTTGGTTTAGTATCATCCTGTTTTAAAATATACGAAAATAAAAACAATAATACGATAGGAGCAATAAAAATCATTGCAAGAGATCTTCTATCTTTTAAAAATTGTTTTATTATTCGTTTAGAAATAGCAAAGACTCTCATGAGCTCACCTCAGTATTAAAATATAGGTCTTCGATTTTGCCTGTTTTTGATTGCGAGATTAAATTTTCAGTTGTATCTAAAGCGATTAATTCTCCTTCTCTAATTAATCCGATCCGTTCACATTTTTCAGCTTCTTCCATGATATGGGTTGTAATGATGATCGTAGTACCTTGTTTTTTCATATCAAAAAATTGATTCCAAATTTGCTTTCTTAATACTGGATCAATTCCAACTGTTGGCTCATCAAGGATTAGTAATGTAGGTTTATGAAGGATTGAAATTGCAAGAGAAAGTCGTTTTTTCATTCCGCCAGAGTATTGATTAACTTGCTTGTTTAATGAATTCTCTAAACCAACGATTTCAGCTACTTCTTTAATTCTGGACTTAAGTTCTTTACCTTTTAAGTTATATAGCGCACCAAAGAAACTTAAATTATCAGCTCCCGTTAAATCACTATATAAAGCGTCAGATTGTCCCATGTAACCTATTAACGGAAGGACTGTGAAATTAGGCATTTTTTTATTGTAAACTAATACTTCTCCTGTTGAACTTTTGTCAATCCCAGCAATTAATTTTATTAAAGTTGTTTTGCCAGAACCTGATGGGCCTAAAATCCCAAAAATCTCACCTTCTTGAATGTTCATTGAAATATTTTTTAGCACAGTTCTTTTTCCAAATAAACGATCAACTTTTTGGATTTGAACAACATCGCTCATCTTATTCCTCCGTTCAAGTCTATTTTCTTTCATAGTATCCATAATGAGTGAGTACTCACTCTATACTTACATCTTAATTCACTTTTTATTACGAGTCAACAAAAAGTGAGTACTCACTCAATCTATTTGAACAAAAAAGAAAGATGCCTATAAGACATCTTTCTTTATAAGATTTATAAAGCTTTTATCATTTCCTCAACCATTAATGTTGAATTAACAGCTGCCGTATGAAGGAATTGATCAAATGAAATATTTGATTCTTTACCAGCGATATCTGACAATGCACGTGTTACAACAAATGGTACTTTAAAAGCATAACAAACTTGAGCGATTGCAGCTGCTTCCATCTCTACAGCATATAGATCACCAAATTTTTCTTTTACGAAGTCAACTCGTACCGGATCGTTCATAAATGAATCACCAGTTACAATTAATCCTTCAACAACTTGGATACCATTAATTTTTTCAGCACATTTTTTTGCGATAGACTTTAATTTGTCATCAGAAGGGAATGCTGCTGGCATACCTGGTACTTGACCATATTCATAATTGAATGCAGTAACGTCAACGTCATGATGACGCACTTCAGTTGAAATCACTACGTCGCCAACATTTAAATCAGTATGAAGTCCGCCTGCAGAACCAGTGTTAATAACAACATCTGGCTGATATTTTTCTAAAAGAATTGCTGTTGCCATTGCTGCATTAACTTTACCAATTCCAGATTTTAATAAAATCACTTCTTTTCCTTCGTATGTACCAATGTTATATTCTGAGCCTGCAACTTCTTCTTTTTTCAGGTTGTCTAATTTATCACGTAATACATGTACTTCTTCTTCCATTGCTCCAATAATAGCTATTTTCATTCTTTAATTCCCTACTTTCTCTTTCAAACTTTAATCATTTTACCATATAGAGACATATCATTCATCTTTAAGAATGCATGCAACAAAAAACAATTTAAATCTTAAAAAGAAGAACGTTGATTTCCTATACAGGTGACCGCTTTCCATTTGTCTAAAGCTTAACTTTTTCTCCTGTATAGGCTCAATTCCTTGTCCATTTAATACTTTAACTCTTTTACTTCTTGTACCAAAATAGGTAGCCAGCCTTCTTTTACAACCCAGTGTAAGTAAACTACATATTTATAGCTTAAGTCGTTTGTGGCAACGTATACTTTTATACTTTGTTGATCGTATCCTTGACCAAGATGCCAAACTGAATAATCTTCTTTTGTTAAAGAAATCGCATTTGATACCGCTTCTTCTATTTCATAAAAATCTTGAGACCTATGACTATAATGAACTATATGAGGCTCAGCTTGTCTTGTTTTGTTAGGTACCCATTCTTTCACAGTCGATTCTATAATATTTTCATCATTTATTGAATCTCTAATGATCTCATTTACTTTATCACGATATTTTGCTTGATAAGGATTCGGTATATCTGTCATTTGCTTCGGTTCTTGAGCAATCGTAGTAAACTTAGCTTCTGCAGTGTTAGGCTCTATTTTTTGTTGATTAATGATCGGTAAAGTTATTTTTATCCCTAAATAGATGATTCCAAAAAGCAGTGGAATAAGTAATATGCGGAAAAAATAATTTCCTCTTCGTACTCGTCTTAATTTTTGGACCCTTTTGTTTGGTTCAATTGAAGACATTGACAAAATCCTCCAAAAACAACTAATTTTTCCCTATTTTAACATAGAGTTAATTAATTAAAAATAGCTATTTTGTGTGGCTTTTATCAAAGTTATTTATAGATTTTATTAAATTTGTAACAGTGTCTGAAGTAGATGTAACTTCGTTTGGAACATTTAAACTAACTACTGCGAATGCATATCTTGGCTTCTCATATGGAAAATAACCTGCAAACCATTTGTTTTGTTCGACTATTTTTCCATCTACTACTTTTGTTTCCGCTGTTCCACTTTTCCCTGCTAAAGTGTAAGGCAAACTAGTATATCGATTTCCCGTACCTTTCGCATCCGTAACTACACCTCTGAGTAGCTCTCTTAATTGTTGCATTGAATCTGGAGCTAGATAATCATCAACTAATGTCTGTTCTGGGAACTTAAACATTTCTGTACCATTTTTATATAATACAGAATCTACTACTTTTACTTGTTTTGGGCTTCCACCTCGTGCAATGGTAGCCATCATATTAGCTACTGCTAAAGGGGATACTTTCACATCCTGTTGCCCAATAGATGTATTTAAGAGCTTATCACTTAAATAGTTTCCTACAAAATAAGTTGGTTTCCCCTCGTTTTGAAATTGACTAAAATTAGCCTCATGATAGACAGATCCTGTCCATCCTACTGGACCATCTAAACCTAGCTTTTTGGCATATGTTTGAAACATATCCTTATTTTTTAAAGTTAATTGCTTACCTAATTGCCCAAATGTGTAATTACAACTTTCATAGAAACTTTGTTGAAAAGTTAAATTACCTTTTCGCTTTTTCTCTTCATCTTCGTATTTACCAACTAGATTATTATTGCAATTATACACTTGATTTTCTTTAACGATTCCTTGATCAATTGCGGCAGCCGCTACAACTGTTTTAAAGACGGAACCAGGTGTACTAGCTAATAGTGCATAATTAGTCGCTGTATTATCATTCGTAGAAAATAAATTTTGGAAATTCATATTTGGTCGGCTAACCATGGCTAATAAATTGTTAGTTTTTACGTCAATTAGCACTGCAGCACCTTTTTGAAGTTTTGCTTGGTCAACAGCTTGTTCTAAAATTTGTTGTAAATCTTTATCTAGTGTTGTAGAAAGGGAAACTGGATAAAATGGATTACTAGGTTTCGCATATTTTACTTCATTTCCAAACATCGGCTTACCTAAATTATCAACATGGAGCATTAAATTTGAAGTGCCATCAGATTTTAAGAAATCTTCAAACTGAGCTTCTAAACCAATTACGCCAAATTCTTTAGGCTTATAATCACGATCACTTTCATATTGTTTTTCATATTGTTCTTTATTTTCTCTAGCTATACCAATAAGGTGTTCTGCCAATTGTTTATCGTCTTTGTCTTGAGACAACATGGAAATTAATCCAGAAACATGTAAATTATTTATTTCATCAATTTTTTCAGAAGTTAATGTTGCTTTAATTCCTTCTAATGTAAAAGGTTCTTTTTTACCATTAAACTGATTTTTAATTGTTGCAACTGGTACTCCTGTAATCGACGATAATTTTTCAATCGGCCAATCAATTGTTTTTAAAAATGGAAATAGAATAACTTTTGGCGTGTATGCTGCACTTAATAATTTTCCATTCCGGTCAAGTATTTTTCCACGTCCATTATCGATCCGAAACTGAAATGTTCTTTGAGCTACACTTCGTTCGATCAAATTTACCTTTTGTGGACCAAAATTCTTTTGATGAAGTACACCAATATCTAAACATCTGTATACGATTAATGAAAATAGTAACGAAAATATAATTAATATGGCTTTTATCCGTCTATGCATATAAAAAACACCTCATCTACAGTGTAGACGGGGTGCTCTTTTTTCAAACAATTAAATTGTTAAACAAATCAAATTATTTAACAGCAATAATTCTTACTTGCATATCTCCACCTGGAGTATTTACTGTTACTTCTTCACCAACAGTTTTACCTAATAAGCTTTTTGCGATTGGAGAATCGTTTGAAATTTTACCATCAAATGGATCAGCCTCAGCACTACCTACTATTGTGTAAGTTTCTTCGTCACCAGCTGGTAATTCTAAGAAAGTTACAGATTTACCTAAAGTTACTGTATCTGATGCATCATTATTTTCAGTAATAATTTCAGCATTACGGATCATATTTTCTAAAGTTGTAATACGACCTTCAACAAACGCTTGTTCATCTTTTGCAGCATCGTATTCAGAGTTCTCTGAAAGGTCACCAAAGCTACGAGCAATTTTAATACGCTCTACTACTTCAGCACGCTTTACTGTTTTTAAATTTTCTAATTCTTGTTCTAATTTTTGTTTCCCAGCTAAAGTCATAGGGAATTTTTTTTCGTTAGCCATTTTGTACACTCCTTTTAGTATCCACCGTTTCTTTATGTAGAACTTCTAATATATGTTTATACAATATAGTTGTACAAACAGTGTATGAGAATAATTAATGAAACATTCAACTTATGAAAACGCATTCTTTTATATAGAAAGATGAAGAAGTGAACGCTTCTCCATCTTTCCAAAATTATTTTTAGGAATTATTCTCTCATATGAACGTATTATAATACACTTACTCTTTCAAGTATAGTCTGAATTTTTGTAGCCATTAAATCAATAGCCACAAAGTTCTGACCGCCTTCTGGTATGATAATATCTGCGAATTTCTTTGATGGTTCACAGAATTGATTATGCATAGGGCGTACAACATTTACATATTGATCTACTACAGAATCAACTGTTCTTCCACGTTCTTTAATATCTCGTTGTATTCGACGAAGGATTCGTAAGTCAGCATCCGTATCTACAAATATCTTTATATCCATTAAGTCACGTAAACGCTCGTCTTCTAATACTAGAATACCTTCTAAAATAATAACTTCTTTTGGTTCTACAGGGATTGTTTCTGAAGATCTTGTATGAATTGTATAGTCATATACAGGTTTTTCAATTGCTTTGTATTGCAATAAATCTTTTATATGCTCAATAAACAAATCATTATCAAATGCTAATGGATGGTCATAATTTGTTTTCAATCTTTCTTCCATTGGTAAATGCGTTTGATCTCTATAATAAGAATCTTGCTGAATCATTAAAATTGAATGACCTTTAAATTGATCATAGATTGCTTTTGTTACAGAAGTTTTACCAGAGCCAGTCCCTCCAGCAATTCCAATTACAATGGGCTTATTCCCCATACTTCAATCCCTCTTTCTTATCAAACTAACTTTTTTCTCATCATGTTGTAAGGATAAACTTTTTGATCCACTTTAATTTTTACAATCTCTAATGGATGTCTTGCAGCGTCTACTTCCGTTCCTTCTTCATTAACAATTACACCAACTGTTTGTTTGAAGTTTTCAATTTCAGGTCCAAAGAATTCAATTTGGTCACCTGGTTTGAAGTAGTTACGTTGTTGGATTGTTGCGATACCTGTTTGCTCATCATAGTCTAATACAAGACCTGCAAAATCATACGTTGTTTTTTTGCTATGATTTCCATACATTTGTTCTTTCATTCCTGGGAACCCTTCAAAGAATGAAGAAGCAGTGTCACGATTTGCACATTTATCTAGTTCTTCAACCCATTCTTCTTTAAATTCAAAGTTTTCTGGGTCAGCACAATATGCATCAATTACTTTACGGTATACAGATACAACTGTTGCTACGTAATGAATTGATTTCATACGTCCTTCAATTTTTAAACTATCTACACCCATTTCAATAAATTTAGGAATTGAACGTAATAAATTTAAATCTTTAGGGCTCATTGCAAATGGTGCATCTTCTTCAGCAAATAAAGCATTTTCTGAAGCATCCGGATTTTGTGACTCAGTTTGAACTAAATCGTAATCCCAACGACATGATTGACAGCAGCCACCACGGTTCGAATCACGTGCAGTCATATGATTACTCAAAGTACAACGGCCAGAATAAGCAATACACATTGCTCCATGAATAAATGTTTCAATTTCTACGTCTACTTTTTCCTTGATTTCTTTAATTTCTTCATAGCTTGTCTCACGTGCTAATACTAATCGATGTAATCCTTCTTCTTTCCAATACTGTGCAGCACGATAATTTGATAAAGACTGTTGTGTACTTAAATGTACCTCTAATTTAGGAGCAGCCTCTTTACATGTTTCAATAATATATGGGTCAGCTACAATAATACCTGTAACTCCTGCAGCTTCAATTCCTTGTAAATACTCAACTAATCCGTCCATGTTTTCGTTATGAGCAAATATATTTGTTGTTACATAAATTTTCGCATTAAATTTATTTGCAAATTCTACACCTTCAGCCATTTCTTCTAAAGAGAAGTTATCTGCATTCGAACGTAAACCAAACTCTCTACCACCAATAAATACGGCATCAGCGCCATATCTTACTGCAATTTTTAATTTTTCTAAATTACCAGCCGGTGCTAATAGCTCAGGTTTCTTCACGATTACACGTTTGCCATCAACTATTTTATCTAATTGTCCAATTGCCATTATTAATCCTCCTCTTTAATACAGGACTATGGTCCAAGGCTCTATCATACTGCTATTACTGCATTAGAATTCCCTGGTAATCCTGCTATTCCATGATTTAAACTACTTCTATTAATACACCGTTTCTTTAAAGAAGAATCCTGTGTCCAGTGGTCTGTTTACAGGCTGGATTGCTTCGATTTTGTCGAAAAGTTCGTCTTTGATTTCTTCGTAAGCTTCACGGTCTTCTACACATAAATCAATAGCTTGTCTGTATAGTTTTGTTACTTCAATGATATATTCAGAAGATTTTAAGACTCCGTCAATTTTGAATGAATCAATACCTGCATCAACTAATTCTTCTAACTCGTTAACAATACAAATATCATTTGGACTCATAATATGCGTTCCATTTTGATCTTCAAAAATTGGATATTTATTATTGCGCTCGTGGTCAACTAAGAACATATTTTCTTCGTATTTCTTTTGTTGAACGATTTCTAAATTCTTTCCTTGGTATTCAAAATAGTTACCGACAAGTGAACGTTTTGATTGGAACATAGCAGTCATCCCATGTACTTGTACTTCGATTTCTACTTTAGCGTTCTCTTTAATTTCAGCGACAGCCTCAAAGCTTAATTCTCTAGCTAATACCGCACGTTTAGATCCACGTTTACCCCAGTAATTACATGTAAACCAGTTTGTAGCCGTTGTTTCTGTATTCCAATGTAATTGCATATTAGGTGCAATCTGACGTACTGACATTAGAACTGCAGGATCTCCGAATACAATTGCATCCACATTTGCATCTCTTAAAAAAGCAATATAATCTTCAATTTCATCAAGAATTTCATTATGGTAAACACCATTCATCGCAACATATACTTTTACATTTTTTTTATGTGCAATTTGTACTGCTTCTTTTACATCTTCACGATTAAATTCGCCCGCTAAACGCAATCCAAAACGTTGTTCACCAATAATAACAGCGTCTGCACCGGCATCGGCTAATTTATCTATATCATTTAGGTTAGTTGGCGTAACTAATAATTCTGGCTTAATCATTATTAACTCCCCTTTTCTTACTAATAGCAACTCCATCACCAATTGGTATAATTGTCGAATCATACTTAGGGTGATTCATTAGCCATTCATTGTAATTTTGAATCTTTTTTATTAAAGCTTTCTTTCGTCGATCATCAACAAGTTCCGCACTTTCAGCAACTTGGCCTTTAAATAAAACATTATCTGAAATGATAACACCTCTGTCTGATAACAAAGGCTCATATAATTCAAAAAATCGTTTATACTGAGCTTTAGCTGCGTCGATAAAAATTACATCAAATTGTCTGTTTTCAGGCAACTTTTCTTTTAAAAGTAAAGCATCACCTTCTAAAAGTAGAATTCGATTACTGTAATCACTTCGCTCAATAAACTCTTTTGCTTTTCGAATTCTCTCTGCATTTCGCTCCATTGTAACAATCTTCACATTTGGAAACTCTTTTGCCATTCGAATACTTGAATAACCTATTGCACTGCCAATTTCAAGAATGGAAGTTGGCTGTATTAAATAAAGTAAACCAAGCATAAATTCCATGCCTGCTTTATCCATAATTGGCACATGATGCTCAAATGCATAAGTTTCCATTTCTTCTATAAAAGGTTCTCTATGTTTATAAAAATTCGCCAAGTATTGACGAACTAAAACGTCATTCATTGCTTATAAAGCCTCCAATAGAAATACAACCTTGTCTAAAAACAAGGTGTAAGTAAAATTTCTTGAGTATCTGAATTTTTTAGACCCGTAATATTCTAACATAAAAAAAAGACCCTTGGCTAGTACCAAGAATTGTTGCAACGCTTTCACTATATTTAAATTTACAAAATTCCTCAGTAGACTATTTATACTACTGAGGAATTTAATATTTCGTATACAAGTATTTCCAACTTTTTATTTTATATGCTTTTCTTTTTCAGTATTGTGCTCTTGTAGCGATTTTGTAAAGATTACTTTCCCTGTTTTATCAGCAAGGAAATATAAATAATCTGATTTGGCAGGCTCAAGAGCAGCTACAATACTATCAACGCCAGCACTTGCGATTGGTCCTACTGGTAACCCTTTAACATAGTAAGTATTATAAGGGGATTTAACTTCTAAATCTTTATATAATACGCGTTCTTTATGTTTACCTAATGCATACAAAACTGTTGGATCCGTTTGTAATGGCATACCTATTTTAAGACGATTATAAAATACACTTGAAATTAACTTTCGATCTGTTGTACCAGTGGCTTCTTCCTCAATTAACGAGGCCATTGTTAATGTCTGATGTGGAGTAAGCTTTTTATTACTCATTTCTGTTTTATATTGGTCTAATATTTTCACTGTTTCAGTTAACATTGGTGTAATTATACCCTCTAAGCTTGGAGTAAAATCCCCATACATATATGTTGAAGGATATAAGTACCCTTCTAATGGATAGCGAATTCCAGGTTTAAAAATATCATTTGTTATTAATTGAGGAAACTTTTTTTGTAGTCCCTGAATAAATGCTTTATCATTCAACTGTTTTAGTACAGCTGTTTGATCTAATTTAAATTCTTTTGCAATAAGCGCTGCGATCTCGTTTAATTGAGAACCTTCAGGAATCATTAAATCCTTAACAGCAACTTGATATTTACCACCTACCTGTAAGTGGTTTACAATCGTTGCTACTCCTTGGTTTTCACTGAAATGATAGTTCCCTGATTTTAGACTAGCGTTGTTATGCAACTTCACATATAGTTTAAAAATTGATGCATTTTTTATTAAGTTTTTCTTTTTGAAAATTGCTGCAATATCATTAACTGAGCTTCCTTCAGGGATGGTTACTAACTTAATTTGTTTGTTTGCTGAATTAACAGGTTTTAACATATATTTATAAGTTGCAAATCCCGCTCCAACTACGACAATACAAGCAATAATAAAATATGTAAAAATAAGCATACCTTTGCTTTTTTTATTTGTATTCTTGTATCCATTTTTATCAAAATCATTAAATGACAACTTACCTACCTCCTTTTCCACGTTATAGTATACTACAAATAAGTGCAAAATCGGCAATTTTTCTACATAAAAAAATGCTAAACACTTTTATAAGTGATTAGCATTTTTGAATCCGAGAATATTATTCTCCTTCTTCTTCATCAAAGAAAGTGTTTAATACTTCTTCAACCATTTCCCACTCTTCGTCAGATTCGATTGGATATAACTCTCCATCTTCACCGTCTTCTGCAGGAATGAAGCTAGATGCATGGTAGATTGGATCTCCATCTTCATCAAACTCTTGTCCAACTGGACTATAGATTACGTATGATTTACCATAATCATCTGATTCGAAAGTCATAATAATATTACAAAGAATCTCATTACCTTCCTCATCGATGATTGTAATTTGTCTGTCTTCACCGTGTTCCATTTATATCACCTCTATTATTTTAATCCTTTTATGTATGAGTATAAAAGTGAATAGGTGGAGGGGCCGCAAAGTAAGGTAATCCTTTTTGTGCGGCCAATCTCCATTCTTCTATATCACTTTATACTATCCAAGTAGTTTTGTAAAATAACTACTGCTGCCATTTTATCGATTACTTGTTTTCTTTTCTTACGACTTACGTCGGCAGAGATTAGAAATCGTTCGGCAGCCATAGTTGAAAGTCTTTCATCCCATAGTATAACCGGAAGTTTGAATTCTTCTTCAATCATTTTTCCAAAACGCTTGCAAGCTTCACCGCGTTCTCCAATACTTCCGTTCATATTTTTAGGTAAGCCTACAACTATTTTTTCGATTTCGTAACTATCGATGATTTCTTTTAGTCGGTCTAGTCCAAATTTCTGACGTTCTTCATCAATTCTGACTGTCTCAATACCTTGAGCTGTCCAACCAAGAGCATCACTTACAGCTACACCAATTGTTTTAGTACCTACATCTAGCCCAAGTGCTCTCATTAATTATTCTCCACGATGTTGTTGTAAGTAAGATTTAACTAATTCCTCAATGATTTCATCACGTTCTAATTTTTTCATCATACTTCTTGCGTCATTATGACGAGGAATGTATGCAGGATCACCTGATAGTAAGTATCCTACTATTTGATTGATTGGATTATAGCCTTTTTCTTGTAACGCGTCATGAACCTTTAACAAAACTTCATTAACTCGTATATCTTGACCTTCATCTTGCAAACTAAACTTCATCGTTTTATCAAATGAATCCATACAAAGCACCCCACTTATCCGTATATTTTTAGCTAATTACATTGTACCATTTTTATTACGCAGTTACGAATCAGCTAAAAATTTTTATTTCTGTTATTGTACACGATTTTTGTATTAATTTGAAATCGTGTTCATCCATTTTTCAACAAAAGCAACAGCCTCGTCTAATTTCGAAGGATCCTTACCGCCAGCTTGAGCCATATCAGGACGGCCCCCGCCTCCTCCGCCACAAATTGAAGCAGCTTCTTTTATTAAATTTCCTGCATGATATCCTTGACCTACTAAATCTTTTGTGACACCAGCGATTAAGTTTACTTTACCTTCATTCGCAGAACCAAGTAATACAACAACAGATCCAAGTTTATTTTTAAGATCATCAACCATTGTGCGAAGACTATTCATATCTGCTCCATTAACTTTAGCAGCAACGAATTTCACTCCATTTACTTCTTTTACGTTATTACTAATATTTCCTGCTTCAATATTGCTTAATTTTGAAGAAAGTGATTCATTCTCTTTTTGTACTTGTTTTAAATCTGATTGTAAAGTTTCAATACGAGCAACAACGTCTTTCGTATTTGATTTTAATAGGCTAGCCGCTTCTTTTAGCTGACCAATTTGTTCTTGCATATATTCATAAGCTGATTTGCCAGTTACTGCTTCAATACGGCGAGTACCAGCTCCAATTCCTGATTCAGAAATTATTTTAAATGTACCGATTGATGCTGTGTTATCAACATGACAACCGCCACATAGCTCAAGACTATAATCTCCAACTTGAACTACTCGTACTACATCACCATATTTTTCACCGAATAATGCCATTGCTCCCATTGCTTTTGCTTCAGCAATTGCTTTTTCAGAAATTTGAACAGGAATGCTTTCCCAAATTTTTTCATTCACAATTTTTTCAATTGTTTCTAGTTCTTCAGCCGTTACTTGACCGAAATGCGAGAAGTCAAAACGTAGGCGTTCTTGGTTTACTAATGAACCAGCTTGATTTACATGAGTTCCAAGTACATCCTTTAATGCTTGGTGTAATAAGTGAGTAGCTGTGTGGTTCTTTACAATACTTGAACGGTTAGCTTTATTAATTGTTGATTCAACTTTAGCACCAACTGATAACGCACCTTCAACAACCTTCACTCGATGTAAATTTTGTCCGTTTGGAGCTTTTTGAACATCAAGCACTTCTACCTTTAATCCAGGAGCCGTTAAAGTTCCACGGTCTGCAATTTGACCTCCACTTTCAGCATAGAAAGGAGTTACATCAAGAATTAAATGAGCCTCTTCACCATTTGCTACATCTTCAACTCTTTCTCCGTCTTGCACTAGAACAAGAACTTTAGATTCAACTGAACCTTCGCTATAACCTACAAAAGCTGAAGTTTCCTTGATTTCACGAAGTGCCTCACTTTGTACTTGCATTGAGTCAACATCTTGTCTTGCAGAACGTGCACGCTCACGTTGTTTTTCCATTTCAACTTCAAAACCGTCATGATCTACTGTTAATCCTTCTTCTTCTGCATATTCTTCTGTTAATTCAATTGGGAATCCATATGTGTCATAAAGACGGAAAACATCTTCACCTTTAATTACAGTACTTCCTTTTGCTTTCGCATCCTTCATTACATTTGTAAGAAGTGATAATCCTTCATGTAATGTTTCATGGAAACGCTCTTCTTCATTTTTAATCACTTTTTGAATGAAAGGTACTTTTTCTTTCACATTTGGATAGTAGCTTTCCATGATTTCTGCAACAACTGGCACAAGTTCAAACATAAATGGACGTTCAATTCCTAATTTTTTAGCAAAACGAACAGCACGACGGATTAAGCGACGTAGTACATATCCACGACCTTCATTTGAAGGAAGAGCGCCATCTGCAACAGCAAATGATACAGTACGAATATGATCAGCAATTACTTTAAAAGCAGTATCTTGATCTAATTGTCCATTTCGATATTTTTGACCTGAGATTGTTTCAACTACATTGATAATTGGCATAAACAAATCAGTGTCAAAGTTTGTGTCTACTTCTTGTAGTACACTTGCCATACGTTCTAAGCCCATTCCAGTATCAATGTTTTTGTTTGGTAATTCAGGGTATTCTTTGCGGTCTAAGCCCTCTTTTGAATTAAATTGAGAGAATACAATATTCCAAATTTCTAAATATCGATCATTCTCTAAATCCTCTTTTAATAACTTAATCCCAATGTTTTCTGGATCATATTTTGTCCCACGATCATAGAAAATCTCTGTACATGGTCCACATGGTCCTTCACCAATTTCCCAGAAGTTACCTTCTAACAGGATAATATGCTCAGGGTCTAACCCTAATTTAATCCATAAATTGTACGTTTCTTTATCCTCAGGATATACAGTCACGTATAATTTTTCTTTTTCAAAACCAAACCATTTAGATGAAGTTAAAAGTTCCCAACCCCAAGTAACAGCGTCTTCACGGAAATAATCTCCGATTGAGAAATTACCTAACATTTCAAAAAATGTATGGTGACGAGCTGTTTTTCCAACATTCTCAATATCATTTGTTCGAATTGATTTTTGTGAATTTGTTATCCTTGGATTCTCTGGAATTACTCGACCATCAAAATATTTTTTTAAAGTCGCTACACCACTATTAATCCATAATAAAGTTGGATCTTCTACTGGTACTAAAGATGCACTTGGCTCAATAGAGTGACCTTTTTCTTTAAAGAAATCTAAGTACATTTGGCGAATTTGAGCAGCAGTTAGCTTTTTCATTATATTAACCTCCATTTAATAAATTTATAATGTTATAAAAACAAAAAAATCCCGTCCCTAAAACAGGGACGAGATGTACTCGCGATACCACCCTGATTATGAATAGAAAGCATATTGCTTAGGCAAATTACTGCCTCGAAGTCTATTCATCACCTCAAGAGACCGTAACGTGGTCTGACGCGTCAGTGATTAGCTGCATTCAGGAGTAGCTTTTCTGTCACCCTTCATTAAAGTTTCTTTCAGCCTAGGAAACTTCTCTCTTTTGCGTAAGCTTAAATGGTTTAGTGACATACTTGTTCCTTCAAAATTTTGCAAATATAAATTGTATGAAAAAATAGTATCATTGTCAAAAATGAAAGTCAAGTTGAGAGACGTTCTTTTCTATTACTGTAATAGCGAATAACTGAAATAATGACGACTAATGCTGGAACGGCAATTAACAAACCTATAAAACCAGCTATTTCACCTGCAACTAATAAAGAAAACATAATAATAACCGGATGAGTGTGAATTGACTTTCCAATTATGAGCGGAGAAAGGACGTTCCCTTCGATCAATTGTAAAACAATTAATGCAATACCTACTCGAATTAATAAACTTGTCCCTTCCGAAGCGGCTAGAAACAGAGTAGGCACAGCTCCAATAACCGGTCCGAAATACGGAATTATATCTGTTATGCCTATAATCACTCCTAATACTAGTGCATATTTCATTCGAATAATCCAAAGAAATATTGTTGCTAATACGAAAAGTAAAAAACATACAAGTATTTGACCTCGAATATATTTTCCAAATGTATTATTAAGTTCTTTTGCTAAACCTTTTGTTTCGTATCGCCATTTATAAGGGATAATTTTCCAAAACATATTCGATAAGACCTTATAGTCTTTTAAAAAGTAAAATACGATAAATGGAATGATAAAGAGTGAAATAATATTATTTACTAATTGCTTCATCCATTCTCCAGATTTATTCAATAATGATAACCCTGATTTTTCAGCACCATTAATCATTAAATCAATTCGATTATGAATAAAAATTGGCATTCTTGAAGTCTTTCGTTCTATTTTTGATAAAAAAGTATCATATAATGCCATTACTTTAGGGAAGGATTTTAAAATATCTTGCCATTGTTGTTTAAAAATAGGGAGTAGTAAATAAAGTCCTAGTACACAACCCCCAAAAAATAATAAATAGATCAATAAAATCGCAAATACTCGTTTTATCCCTTTTTTATGAATGAATTCAATTGCTGGATGTAACAAATAGGCAATTATTAATCCAATCAAAAATGGAACCATCGATTTTAAAACACTAATTACAATATGTAAATAAACCGGTTTTAAATAATAAAAAACAATTCCAACTAATCCAATTAACAAAATTAAACATAACCGATAAATCCATTTTAACTTTAACCCGTCCATAAAAAACCTCCATACTGATAATAGTATGGAGGTTTTCAATTAAATTATGTGATGTATTAAAAATTTTAGGAATTCTTCTCTCTTAACTACATTCAATACACATTTAGTTTTTGCTTCTTTTTCAATGATTGTTAGTTCTTTTGGAAATTCCATCTCAACACCAATTGTCATATAAGCCAACTTTTCTTGTGCACGTCTTGATCTAATATTAGACTCTTTTGCACCAGCAAAAACATAGTCCATTTTTAACTCATTAAAAGCAATTTTTAAAATTTCAATTTTTGAGGCTTCATTATATCCTTGCCCCCAATATGGAACCCCAATCCAAGTACCTATATGACAAATTCCATCTCTTCGGTCAATGTGCTTTAAACTTGTTATACCAACTACTTCATCTTCCTCATTCAATATTATCCGATTTATTACTTTACCTTCTAATTCCTGATCAACAATATAGTTAATAAATCCAATTGTATCCTCAATATTATCTACTTTTATTCCTAATACATCTTTCACACCTGGATCTGATGATAACTTAAATACCTGCTCTGCATACTTTAAATCGTTTTTAACAACCTTAACTCTCACTCCCATATTTACCATCTCTTTTCCATGTTTTTTAAAATCATAAAAGAACATGGTTATATTTTCAATGAAAAAATTTTAGAATTGATAGCAGGTAGAGGATTGGATGAAATACGTTGAACAAAAAATCTAGGAAAAACAAAGCACACATGTCCTTTATAGACATGTGCAGACAGCTTTTTTAAACGATAATTAGAAAACTAAGTAATGATTACTGATAAGTTCGTTGATTTTAGTTAATCTAACTCTTCTTTTCAAGGATAAATAAACAAGTGATTTTGGGTGAACTAACTTGAAAAAATTATAATATTTTCTCTTTTGACGATCAATATTTGTAAAGATGTGTAAGTCGTCATTATAAGTTACAATTTGATCAATAAAGGGTAATTCATTCGTTCAATTGACGATTCTATTGTTTTTAAGATTATTTTTTTAAAAAAGAAGTTGATTGGAACGAAAGGGTGCCAGGCTCCTATGGGATTAGCGGGAAGGCTAAAGACCCCACAGGCGCACGCCGAGGAGGCTAAAGAATTCTCGCCCCATGGAAAGCGAGTCACACTGTAGTGGAAATCATATCACACAACTTACTTATCAATGATCAATCCAACAATTTAATTGACAAACTCTTTTTCGACAGTAAAAAAGCACATGCCTTTATAGACATGTGCTTAAAAAATTAAAGCATCTTTTTCAATGACTTTCTCATTCGTTTCATATTCTTTTGAGTAAGCCATTTGTTATCGTACATTAATTTCATCGCAAGTGCACCTGCACCTAAACCTAAACCTAATAAAGAGCTTTTTCTAGCCATCAATTACCCACTCCTACATACTAAGTTTTCGATCCTCTTCGTCAAATAAATCATCTAACGAACTTAACGTACCATCTTCTTCAACTTGGTGGGTGTAAATGATGCCTTTATTAATTGTTAGTTCAATATAACAACCCCAGCAATAATATTGATTTACACCTATTTTCCCTAAGTCTTTACTATGACAATTTGGACAAATCACAACGCTCGCTCCCTTAGCCTTAAAAAAGGCAATGTTTCTATGCATTGTGACCAAATTTTCATAAAAATATACGTTAGTACAGGAATCGTCTTGCACTATATATTCTTAGTCAATTACATGAAATCATAAGGTGAAAGATTTGGTAATTCATCTGAAAGCTGAAATGGTAAATCTTCGTTTAAATGTACTTCACCATTTTCAATCCCTTTTAGTTTCATACATAAAGTAGTTTGTCTTTGACCATCATCTGTTCTTCCAATGCCTTGAATAAATGCATCTTGTTCACCGCACATGATTAAGAACTTTTTACTTCTTGTCACTGCAGTGTAAATTAAATTTCTTCGAAGCATTCGATAATAACTTTTGACAATTGGAAGCACAATAATATCAAATTCACTACCTTGCGACTTATGAATTGAACAGCAGTATGCAAGTGTTAATTGAGAAAAATCCGGTCTAGTATAGGTGACTTCATTTCCATCAAATGAAACGATTATAATATCTTGTTGTTCTACATTTTCTTTCGCGAAAAAAATGTTCACAATTTCACCCATATCTCCATTAAAAACATTGTTTTCAGGAACATTTACGAGTTGGAGAATTTTATCACCTGTACGGAAAGTTGTATCACCAAAATTCATTTCACGTTGCTTTTCTTTTTTTGGATTAAACACCTCTTGTAACCCTTCATTTAGGGCATCAATTCCTGCTGGACCACGATACATCGGTGCTAATACTTGGATATCTCTTACTGGAAAACCTTTTTTATTGGCGTTTTCACACACCTTTTTAACGACATCAACAACTTGCTGACTTGAACACCCGATAAATGAACGATCTTTTCTTTGTTCAAATAAATCCTCAGAAATTGTTCCATCTTTTATATAATGTGCAAGCGTAATAATTGAGGAATCTTCTGATTGACGGTAAATGTCTTTTAATCGTACTGTTGGAACTGTACCAGAGTTTAATAAATCCTTTAAGACTTGGCCTGGGCCAACTGAAGGTAATTGGTCCTCATCCCCTACAAAAATTACTTGGCAGCCTTCTGGAATGCTTTTCAATAATTGATTGCCTAACCAAACATCGACCATTGAAAACTCATCAATGATCAGTAATTTTCCATTTAAAGGATTTTCCTCGTGATGGCTAAACTCCCCTTCTCTTGTCCAACCAAGTAAACGATGGATTGTTACTGCCGGTAATCCAGTCGCTTCACTCATTCGTTTTGCCGCTCTACCTGTCGGTGCAGCAAGTAAATAAGGGAATGGGTCATCTTTCGGATAAGAATGCTGATCTAGTGATAAATCATGGATTGTTGAAAATAGATTTACGATTCCTTTAATAACTGTCGTTTTACCTGTCCCTGGCCCACCAGTAAGGACCATCATAGGTGACTCCATAGCCTTTTTAATCGCTTGCGCTTGTGAAGGTGCATATTTTACATTCATTTTTGATTCAAGTACTTCTAGCTCTTTTGCAAATCTAGTCTCAGTCATTTCTCCTAAATCTGGAGCACTGCTCAATAGTTTTTGGATCGCGTTTACAATGCCTTTCTCGGCATAATAAAGAGCAGCTAAATAGATTCGCTCGTCTTCCATTACTAGCTTTCCGTCTGCTACCAATCTTTTCATTTCCCGAGAAATGTCGACTGCTTCGACAAGCTCTTTATCTTGTTTCATTAATAGTTGTCTAGTTTCATCAATAAACTGATCTTGTGTTATATAAACATGTCCCTCTTGCATCGATAAATGCTCTAAAATATAAATACAACCCGCACGAATCCGATCTGGATGATTACCTGTAATACCTATTGCTCGTCCAATTTCATCTGCTCTTCCAAACCCAATCCCATCCACATCTTCAATTAACTTAAATGGATTCGTTCGGATAACATCTAGAGTTGATTCGTTATAAGTCTTATAAATTTTAATCGATAAGCCCGTACCAATACCGTAACTGCTTAAAAAACTTATTACTTTTTCAAGCCCTTGATGAGATAGAATTGTTTCATAAATTTCTTTAGCTTTGGATTTTGCCAGCCCAGGAACTCCTTCTAAGCTATCAGAGTTATCTAAAATTTTATTAATTGCATCCTCACCTAAATGATCAACGATTTTCTCAGCCGTTTTCTTTCCAATTCCTTTAAACAAATCTGAAGATAAATATTGGATAACACCTTTTTTAGTAGATGGAAGCTCTTTTTCAAATGAAGAAATTTGAAATTGTTTACCATACCTCGGATGGTCTTTTACAATCCCCTTAAATGTATATGCTTCATCTTCATTCATCCTTGGAATATTGCCTGTAATGGTCATTTCCTGTTCACAATTTGATAAATTTGTATCGACCACTTTTACCTTTGCAACAGTATAAAAATTTTCGGCATTATAAAAGATGATTGTCGTGATATGCCCTTTAATATATGGTGTCTCATCAACAAACAATTCCATTTCACTTTGGGTTTGCATTTCTTCACCTCCCCAATCTTAAACAATTAAAAGAGCTTCATTCCTCTTCTTTATTTTCAATTACTTTTAATGCATGCATAGCAAGCATATGATCATCTTGACTTTCAATTGCTTTATTAAAATGGTCTTTTGCAGTTGTAACTTGATCATTAAACATCGCAATAATGCCTAGATTATAATGTGCATCAGCATGTAGTTCATCTAATTGTAAAACCTTTTCTAAATTTATTTTTGCTTCATCTAACATTTCTAATTTTGCTAAAGTAAGGCCATATTGGAATAATGCGTCTACATCTTTATCATCTAACTCAATCGCACGTTGAAAAAACGGAAGTGCAAAACGATCTTCTCCATTATTAACACAGCATAATCCAATCATAAAATGAACATCACTATCATTCATGCCAAGTTTTACACAATGTTGAAAATGTTTTTTAGCTATTTCAAACTTTCCGTCTTCAAAATACACTGTCCCAACTGCATAATGGGCTGCTGCCAATTCTGGATCAATTTCTAAAGCCTTTTCAAAAAAACGACAAGCTCGTTCTACATCTCCCATCGATAGTAAAAGCTGACCAAAATTAACATACGCTAATGAATTAGTAGGATTTTCTTCAATCTCTTTCGTTAAAAAATTAGCTGCATCCTCTAAGTTTCCCTCTTGCAGGGCTGCTACTCCACGTTCAAAATTATTCATGTGTGACACCTCTATGTATTTTCTTTTAATTATTTTGGATAAACTCCATTTTATTTTTTTAATTCTTAAGCTTACTAAATATTATAAACTTACGATATCTATTTAACACTATCACACCGTCGAATACATTTCAAAGGAACGTTTCTTCAAAATTATAGCGATTAATTGGTTATTTTTATTCAAAAAAACAACCCCAACCATTACGATTGGGGTAAACAGATTTATCTTAAATATGTTAATTCTTCACCATCGATAAATGCACGATCAATTGTACCCCCACCTAGGCAGTCTGTTCCGTCATAAAATACAACGGCTTGTCCTGGAGTGATTGCACGAATTTTTTCATGGCAAAGAATTCTTACTGAGTTATCATCTAAAATGTGAACTGTTACTTCGTTATCTTCAGAACGATAACGGAATTTAGCAGTACATGTAAATGTACCTTCTTTTGGTTTATCTGATGTCCAACTAATATCAGAAGCAAGTACTTCATTACTATAAAGTAACTCATTATGAAAACCTTGTTCGACTAACAAAACATTATTTTCTAAGTCTTTTCCTACTACGAACCAAGGGTCTCCATTTCCACCGATTCCAAGTCCATGACGTTGACCAATTGTATAATACATAAGTCCATCATGTTTACCTTTCACTTCCCCGTTCATTGTTCTCATTTCACCAGGTTGTGCAGGTAAATAATTACTTAGAAATTCTTTAAAATTACGCTCACCAATAAAGCAAATTCCAGTACTGTCTTTTTTCTTAGCTGTTGCTAAATCTGCCTCTTCAGCAATTTTACGAATTTCAGGCTTTAAATAGCCTCCAAGTGGAAACATAACTTTTGAAAGTTGTTCTTGCCCAAGTTGGTTTAGGAAATAAGTTTGGTCTTTATTGCTATCAATGCCTCGTAACATTTTATATTCACCGTCACGAAACTCAACTCCAGCATAATGACCTGTCGCTACATAATCTGCACCAAGTGTCATTGCATGTTCAAGAAATGCTTTAAACTTAATTTCTTTATTACACATTACGTCTGGGTTTGGTGTTCTACCTTTTTTATATTCATCTAAAAAATAAGTAAACACTTTATCCCAATATTGCTTTTCAAAATTCACTGCATAATACGGAATTCCTATTTGATTACAAACTGCAATTACATCTTCATAATCTTCAGTTGCTGTACATACGCCAAATTCATCTGTGTCATCCCAGTTTTTCATAAAAATACCGATGACATCATATCCTTGTTGTTTCAATAAATATGCCGTTACAGATGAATCTACACCACCTGACATTCCTACTACTACGCGAGTGTCTTTTGGATCTTTTTTGTTCATAGATATATCCCCTCGCATTTTTAAAATTTATATTTTAACTAATCGCTTTACAATTGAAGATACACGTTCTCCAAGTATACGGATTTGTTCGTCTGTATTTCCATAACCAAAGCTGAATCGAACCGAAGAACGTATTTTAGGTGAATCTATTCCAAACATTTCAACTAAAACATGTGATGGATCTATACTACCAGCTGTACAAGCAGATCCGCTTGAAGCTGCTATGCCTGATAAATCAAGGTTTACCAAAAATGATTCAATTGAAATATCTTCAAATGATAAGTTTAACACATGTGGTGCAAAAAACATCTCATTTCCATTTTTTTCAAACTGAATTCCATTCTCTTTTAGAACATTCATTAAGATTTCTTGGAAACGTA
Organism: Gottfriedia acidiceleris; assembly: GCF_002128425.1. GTDB lineage: Bacteria > Bacillota > Bacilli > Bacillales > Bacillaceae_G > Gottfriedia > Gottfriedia acidiceleris. Next base: position 35,153 of record NZ_NESS01000008.1, on the reverse strand, counting down.
AATAGCTTTTTACACGGTCATCTCTTTCAATGTGAATAACTTCCACCGCTTTTGCTAATCCAACAATACCGGGAACATTTTCTGTACCAGCACGACGTTTACGCTCCTGCTGACCCCCGAATTGCAATTGTGTAAAGATTGCATTTTCACTTACATAAAGAAAACCTACACCTTTAGGCCCATTAATTTTATGTGATGAAATTGATAAAAAGTCGACACCAAGTTCTTCAACATTAATAGGAATTAAGCCGTAAGCTTGCACTGCATCTGTATGGAAATGAGCTTTATGGTCACAAAGAAGTTCACCAATTTCTTTAATTGGTTGAACTGTTCCGATTTCATTATTAACCATCATGATAGATACTAAAATCGTATCATCACGAAGCGCAGCCTTAACGTCCTCTACATTCACTCGGCCTGTATCATCAACAGGTAAATACGTAACCTCAAAGCCTTCTTTTTCAAGAGCTTGGCATGTATGTAATATAGCATGATGCTCAATGCTAGAGGTAATAATGTGCTTACCATATTTTTGATTTGCATAAGCAGCACCTCGAACTGCAAGGTTATCACTTTCAGTTCCACCGCTTGTAAAAATAATTTCGTTAACTTTTGCTCCAATACTATTGGCACAAATCATGCGTGCAGTATCAATCTTTTGTCTCGCTTGTCGGCCAAAAGAATGAATACTAGATGGATTTCCAAAAGTTTCTTGCATTTCTACAACCATCTTTTCGATTACTTCTGGATGAATTGGAGAAGTCGCAGCATGATCTACATAAATTCGTTCCATTTTTATTAAACCCTTTCTTTATGAAGCGTTCCAATCAAACTTGAACGCACTAAAATTATATATAAAACATATATCCGTTTAAATCATCAGATTCTAATTTTGCTAAGTCCTCAAGACTCGTATGGTCTAACACTTCATTAATCGCTTTTTGAACACGAGTCCATAACTCTCTTTGTGCAGGATTTTCATCTTCAAGATTTTCGATTGGTGATAGTGATCCCTCAAGTGCAGTTATCACTTCACCTGCAGAAATTTCATTTGGTTCCTTTGTTAAAATATACCCACCATATGCTCCGCGAATACTCTTAACTAATCCTGCATTACGTAATAATGAAATAATTTGTTCTAAATAATGCTCAGAAAGATTTTGTGCTTTCGCAATACTCTTAAGTGAAATTGGTTTATCACAATATCTTTTAGCTAATTCAATCATAACTGTCAGTCCGTATCTTCCCTTAGTTGAAATCTTCATTTATTCACTCCGTTCAATAAACTGTATCTCTTATTTTAATCAGATTTATCCTATTTTTAAACTGTAGTAATACAATTATTGTACACTATTTATTCTATAAATTCACATGTGGAGAAAAAAATGCACTAAACCAATTGGAAAAGTGCAATATCTACCTTAAAAATAATATATAAGAATTTTAAGTTTTACTAACTACCTGACAAACCAAAAAATTTAAATATACTACTTCATTTCACAATTAATCTACTAATCCTAAAAATCCGCCCAATATTTTTATACACGAATTGTTGTTAAATCAAGGTTTCACTACTAGCGGTACAACAAGTTTAACATCTAACATTACATTGAAATCTAGTATTCGATACGAAAGCAGATGAGTATGTAAAGGTACATAGTAAACTCTTTACTATTTTCGGAAGGGGTAGACAAAGATTTGAGAAGAGCAACTACGGAGTTTAAATTACTAGAATCAAATTATTTAAAAGAAAATGATTATGTGTTAGATACACCAAGTCCAGTTCAAGAACTTAATGTTCAAACAATCCAAACAATTAAAGTAAAATTAACTAAAAAAAAGAACTGGAACTCTATTTTGAGTTCCAATTTTTAGTTGTTGAAAAAAGTCAATTAAAAAATCGCTTAACTTTTCAATTTACCAGCACGTACAAATTGAGCCGCTGCCGCTTTTTCATCGAAATCTTCAACATTTTTCCTAGATTCTTTTATGTTTTTCAAAAAGCTTATGACTTGGAATTCGATACTTTTTATTTCGTATTCAGTATCAGCATTTAATAAATCCTCTAATAAATCTAAATAAATAGCTTTTTCTTCAGGTGTTAGCACTAGCCTCATTACATGCCTCCTTCAAATTTTGCTAAGTACATTATTGAAAATACTACACAATTTGCTTAGAAATATTATGCAGTGAACTTACCCTTTCCCGTTCAGTGTTAAGTGCCCTACTTAAAAGAAAGCTTTGTGATGAGAGACCAGCTAATATACAGTAACCAATTACCATACGCATATCTTTTAACATGTTTTCTGGTATAAATAAAGAAACAAATAATGTCGCGGCTGTTGCTCCAAATAAAATATCTGCAAGAAAACCTAAATAAAAGCCTTTCTTACGTCTCACCGGAAGCATAATCGTACCTTTGTTAAACAGGATGTGAAAAATAAATCCGGTCACTCCACCAATGACAACCGCCAGGACATAGAGTTTAACCATGTTCATCCTCCATTCTAATTTTTAGGTACAAAAAAAAATTCCTACTTTCTTTTCGAGAATAAATTAATCGAAATGATCGCTAGAATTGGACAAGTTCCTTATTAAAATATGAACAGCTTGTTCTTATTATTATAATAAATTTTCAAAACAATTTGTAAAAATTATCCAATTGTGACAAAAAACAAGTTAAAAGTCCTGTATTATTATTTAAGCAAATATACTATAAGACTATTTAACTATTTTCCATTACCCTTATTATGATATATTTGTATTAAAAAGAAGCTAGAGGAGGTTTTAAGTTGGCCGTACAAAGAAAATTCAAGAAAATAGTAAATCAATTACGCCACCAAGATCTATATCAGCGTGCAAAAGGCATAGACCAACTTAGAAAGTCTCTTCAATCAAGTGCTTCTATTGAATCATTAATTTATTTATTAGAAGAAGCGGGAACTAATTTCCCGAAATCAATAGAAGATTGGGACGATGGAAGCTATCACTTAGTTGGATTTTGTTCAGAGTTCCAGGTTCAAGAATTAATAACTCCAATCGAAATGAATTTTGAAGCATATAGTGAACGAGCAAAACTTCAAGCTCTCTATTTATTAATCAGTCTAAAATCAGAGTTAGCTAGAGATGCTTATATCCGAATCATTAAAAAAAATAGTAATCGATTCTCGCTAGATATCGATGTTCAATTCATTTTTGAAGAGACAGATTGGGCTCCTGAACTTGTAAAAAAATTAATACGTTTAATCGAAAATGAAGAAACTGCTGTTTCAATTTTCCATCTGATTTTATTATGTAAAAGGAATTCAATTTCTCTACCTTTTACATCTGCTGAGAACGATTATATAATCGAACAAATTAAAGTTTTTTACAAGAATAAACGAGATTCATATTTGAATTATGATCAAGCTTACAACTTAAAATATGTATACCAGGCTTGGAAGGAATCTTACCTAATCGTTCGAACAGAGATGGGTATTTGCCTTCAATTAATGCAATTTTATGTTGACGATCGTATTCATGTATATTTAAAAGAAGCACTTGATTATAAAGATCCTTACCTAAAAGTCGATGCTGTTATATCACTGATGGAACAAGGCGTACAAATTGAAAAAGAAATCCTAGATTATTGTGCTCACAATATTGAATCTGCTGTATGGTTTTATACAAAATTAAATGAATTTTCAAAGAAAAATATTTACTCATTTACGGAAGAACATCAACTTAGTTTTGTGAAAAACAGACTGTTTCTTTATTTAATTGCTCATGAAGATTTTGGTGTAATCCCCGATGAAATAGAAGTTGTAAAACGATATGAAACTTCAAACTATTATGAACAAGAAGTAACTTATTATTTAACTAGATTTCGCAGTCAACAAGAAAATTGGGAAGAAAAAGATTGGATGGCTGCATATGTAGGAGCTTATATTTCTGATCAAATTCCTAGTCCAAAATTTTATGATGAAACAATTACGGCATTTACAAAATGGGACAAATTCACTGAGGATGAACATAAAACCCAACTTGAATTATTGAATAAAGAGGAAACCGATAAATTAGGTCAAGAAGTCATTTTGGAATCAAAACCAAGCTGGCATTTTGGTACTTATTTTCTTGGATTTTTAACAGCTGTTAGAACAGGAACTGCTTTTGGAAATCATGATCCTATTTATTTTTTATTATTAGCTTTACTATGGCTTATTTTCTTATATAAAGTGTATGCAACAATTCAACTACGAAAAGAGTCTAAATTAATTTTAACTAGTAGACAACTAACATTAAAAATAGGAAATATATTGAAGTCAATTGAGCTTCATAAGATAAACCGAATGACGATTGAACTCCGAAAATGGGGTAAAAACGAAGGGAAAACGGCAGCATATCAACGAAAAGTAAATTATATTGTTTTCTATGATAAGGATGACAAAGAAATTTTATCAATTCCTTCAACTTTTATTAAACCTGATCTACTTTTCCTCGAGATAAAATTATTAACAAGCCATTTAGTTGATTCTCCAACTATCGAGGTTTTTGAAAATGATATTAGTGCTTAAAAGTCGAGACTCGAGTCTCGACTTTTTTTATTCATGTTCCGTTCATATTAGGTTGTTATGATATTACTTAATAAGATTTTCATACTAAATATCGGGGGACAAGTTAGTTTATGTATTCTAAAAAAAGTTGGTGGATTTTATTTATTATTTCGCTTTGTGTCATCGTTCCATTTATGACTCCTTATTTTCTAATAGATCCTGAGAAAAGTCGTATCCATATTAGTTCAACTTCAATTCAATATCCTGCTTTAATTACACATATCTTTTTTGCATTTATTGCTTTAATTACTGGATTCTTACAGTTTGTAAAAAGAATTAGAACTCGATCTCCAAAAATCCATCGAATGATCGGAAAGATTTACTATACTAGTGTTTTTATAAGTGGAATTTTGTCATTGATTGTAATTTTGTATATTGATAATTTTTCAAAAGTAATGTCTTTTCTTGTTTTAGCTATACTTTGGATTTTTACTACATTTAAAGGTGTTCATAGCAGTAAGAAGAAAAATTACATAGCCCATCAAATCTGGATGACTCGGAGTTTTGGAATCACATTAGTAGCAGTTAGTGGTAGAGTTTTAGTGCCATTTATTTTATTAGCCTACTTTTTGCTAAATGGATTGCATGTACCTGGTGGAAGAGAACGAATGGTTGAGGAAGCTCTAAACGTTAATATATGGGTAGGTTTATTAATCAATTTAATCATGATCGAGTGGATCATATTAAAAAAGCAGGTAGATTAGGCGACTAACCCCGCTTTTAATCTACCTTCTCGTTAATTTTATGAACTAATTCTGATTTTTCTTGAACTGCTGTAGTTTTTCAAAAATGGCACCGTAACGTTTTTCGTTACCTGCTTCTTTTGGTTTATAGTAAACTTGATTTACAAGTCGATCTGGAAGATATTGTTGATTTACCCAACCGCCAAAATTACCTAATGGATGATCATGCGGATAAATATATCCAATCCCATGCCCCATATCTTTGGCACCAGCATAATGACTATCCTTTAAATGTGCTGGGATATCATCATGTAGCCCACTTCTCACATCATTTAATGCTCGATCAATTGATGTAACACTAGAATTAGATTTGGATGACAAACAAAGCTCTATTACCGCATTTGAAAGAATAATTCTTGCTTCAGGAAATCCAACTTGCTTTGCGGCTTCACATGCCAGTACAACCTTCCATGGATCGCCAGCTAAGCCGATATCCTCGTAAGCAATAACTAATAATCTTCGAATAATACTCGTTATATCGCCCGCTTCAATGAGCCTTGCCAAATAATAAAGTGCTGCATTTACATCACTTCCACGAATACTCTTTTGGAAACCAGACAATGTGTCATAATGAAAGTCTCCATTTTTATCATGATTAAAACCTTTTGAACGAAGAAATTCATCAATAATTTCATCTTGTACGACAATCGTTCCATCTGATTCTTTTGGAGAACCGTATACAATTGATTCCAAAATATTTAATGATGACCTTGCATCACCGTTTACCCCATGAGCAATTTTTAAAATTTGTTCCTCTGAAATTTGGATTTGCAGATTGCCTAACCCTCTATCCTCATCTCTTAAAGCTTTATCTAGTAATTTATAAATATGTTTTGGTAAGAGCGGTTCTAATTTTAATATGTGGTTACATCGAGATCGTATCGCACTGTTAACATCATGGTATGGATTCTCCGTTGTTGCTCCAATTAACGTGATAAACCCGCTTTCTACATATGATAATAAATAATCCTGCTGTAGCTTTGACCAACGATGAATTTCATCTGCAAAAAGAATGATCTCACCGAACATTTTCGCCTCATGAACGATATCCTCAAGTTCTTTTTTACCAGAAGTAGTCGCATTTACAGTTACAAAACGTTTATCAACAGTACCAGCAATTGCATGGGCAAACGATGTCTTACCTATTCCTGGTTCCCCGTGTATTAACATAGAAGGAACTCTTCCGTTATGTATTAATCGATATAACGCTGATTCTTTTCCGATAATTTTTTCCTGACCAATTAATTCATCAATCGTTCTTGGTCTCATACGGTATGCTAGAGGTTCATGACTCATTTTTCTCCCTCCTTTATAACTCTTTTTTCTATTGTAAATGAATTGGAAACATTTTTCATCTGCACCTGAAAATATTTCTTTTTACTAAACAATTATTTGGTGAAGATAATAATAGATGAAATTAAGAAGGTGAAAAAATGAATGCTCCGAAAACAAAATGGTCACTCGAAGATGAAAATACATTAATTGAACTAGTTGAAAATTATGAATGTAAAGGTAAATCGAAGCAAGAAGCATTTGAAATGGTAGCAAATATTATTAATCGGACAAAAGCAGCATGTGCTTCAAGATACCGAAAATTATCAAAAAGTCAATTTAAAGAAATAAACAAACCGAATGAAATTACTGAATCTAATAAGACTATAAATCATCATTCACTAGATATAGAAATGATTATCCAATTTTTAATGAATTTTGAACAAAAGCTTCAAGCTTCAGATCAAAATAGGCAGTTAAAAGAAAGAGTAAGCAAAATAAAAATAGAAAATGAAAATCTAAACAAAAAAATTGTTAATTTAAAAACATTAATCCAAAAGAAACAAAATGTATTGGTCAATCTAACAGAATAACTTTGGACAAAATAATGTAAAACATTCACAGTATATTATATCTTGGACTATTGTATAATGAAGTAACAAATTGCATGCATTAGTAAGGAGTATAATGAAATGAATTGGAAAAAAGGCGGTTTATGGATAATTATATTTTTTATTATTAAAGGTACGTTATCCTCACTTTTAATTATTACTGGTGCTAAATACTTTAACTTATCATCTATTCAAATTCTACTTCTTGTAGTTGGACTTTTAGTAATTTCGATTATTGGTCGCCAAATTGTGAGAAGACGTAAAAATAAAGCAAAAAATGAGAAGGATTTAACTATGTAATCCTTCTCACGCTAAACGGATATATGGGGCCATACTCCCCAAAAGACAAAGTTATAAAATCCCTGCAACCCCCAATCTGAATGGGGGTATTTTTTTACTTACTAGGCTTTCTTTTATTCATTTCAATGGATTCCATATCGTTTACAACACCATCATTGCCAACCTTACCATTTTTCTCGACAACATTATTTTGCTTTTTATACTTAACATTAATCCGATTGGATAAATTATCTACACTATGCTGTTTTGGATCTTTTTCCACGTCACTAGTACTATTACAAGCAGTTAAAATTGTTAAAGATAATCCGAAAGTACAAAATACTTTCAACACTCTATTCAACATCAAACACCTCCTATTGAAGGTAGTTTTTACATTAATAAATAAAAAAACTGTAGGAAATTAATTCCTACAGTCAGACTGTTTCCAGCATGAACATCTTTTAGTTATTCTTTACCTACACGCTTAATTTCAATATCCTTTATTAATTCACGTACTGCATGACTAGCTGCGATTAAGCCAGCAACTGATGGTACAAAGGCGTTTGAAGATGGTGGCATCTTTGCTTTACGAATTTTTGTATTTTCATCTGGCACGATTTCTTTACGTACATCTTCACGAATAACAATAGGACTTTCGTCTGAATAAACAACTGTTACCCCTTTTTGAATACCTTCTTTGCGAAGTTTAGTTCGAATAACCTTTGCAATAGGATCATGAGTTGTTTTAGATATATCAGCAATTTTAAATCGAGTTGGATCCATCTTATTAGCTGCACCCATACTTGAAATAAGTGGAATTCCTCTACGACGACACTCTTTAATTAAGTGAATTTTATATGTAATTGTATCAGAAGCATCAATTACAAAATCTAATGGAATTTCGAAAAACTTTTCAAATGTTTCTTCTGTATAAAACATTCTATGTGTAATTACTTCGCACTCAGGATTAATCTCAAGAATACGTTGCTTCATCATTTCTACTTTAGGCTCTCCAACTGTTGATAATAATGCATGAATTTGTCTATTCACGTTTGTTATATCAATAACATCTTTATCCACTAGTATTAAACGGCCGACTCCAGAACGCGCTAAAGCTTCTGCAGAAAATGAGCCAACGCCTCCAATACCTAAAATAGCTACCGTACTGTTTTGTAATCGCTCTAAACCTGCTTTACCAAAAGCAAGCTCATTACGAGAAAATTGGTGTAACATTTATTCAACTCCCACTATCTTAATCAGATTACAATGATTTAAATATACATGATACAAGCTATTTACATCAAGCTTGAATTAAAGAAAAACAGAATTTTTCTTAACCTAACAACATGAAAAAGGAAAGGATTAAGAAAATTAATTCCTTCACCCTTCCTTTTTATTTTACTCTTCTACAGTTGTTTTTAACGCTAATTCTTCTAATTGTGCAGAAGAAACTGCACTTGGTGCATTTGTTAATAAGCAACTTGCTGATGCTGTTTTAGGGAATGCAATTGTGTCACGTAAATTTGAGCGACCTGCAAGCAACATAACAATACGGTCTAAGCCTAACGCGATTCCGCCATGTGGTGGAGTACCATATTCAAATGCTTCCATTAAGAAACCAAATTGTGCCTGCGCTTCTTCTTCAGAAAATCCTAAGCATTTGAACATTTTTTCTTGTACGTCTCTTTCGTAAATTCGAACAGATCCCCCACCAAGCTCGTAACCGTTTAATACTAAGTCATAAGCTTGAGCTTTTACACTACCTGGGTCAGTATCAAGTTTCTCAATATCTTCACGAACTGGTGAAGTAAATGGATGATGAGCCGCAAAATAACGATCTAATTCTGCATCATACTCAAGTAATGGCCAGTCAGTAACCCATAAGAAATTGAATTTAGATTGATCAATTAAATCTAAGTCTTTACCTAGTTTTAATCGAAGTGCACCTAAGCTATTTGCAACTACTGAAGCATCTGAAGCTACAAATAAAATTAAGTCACCTACCTCTGCTTCTACAGCTAATTTTAATGTAGCAAACTCTTCTTCACTAAAGAATTTAGCGATTGGACCTTTGAAACCATCTTCTTCAAGTTTTAACCAAGCAAGACCTTTTGCTCCATAACGACTAGCATATTCTTGAAGGCCATCAATGTCTTTACGAGAATAATTTGCTGCTTGACCTTTTACGTTTAAACATTTTACTTGGCCACCGTTTTCAACAGCTGAAGTAAATACTTTAAATCCACTTTCTTTAGCAAAAGATGAAACATCAATTAGCTCTAATCCAAAACGAGTATCAGGCTTATCAGAACCGTAACGATTCATCGCTACTTCATAGCTCATACGAGGAAGTGGTGTAACTAACTCAACACCTTTTGTTTCCTTCATCATTTTAACCATCATTCTTTCAGTCATTTCCATAATTTCCTCTTGAGAAAGGAAACTTGTTTCAATGTCTATTTGAGTAAATTCTGGTTGACGGTCAGCACGTAAATCTTCGTCTCGGAAGCATCGTGCAATTTGGAAATAGCGTTCGAAGCCTGAAACCATTAATAATTGTTTAAAAATTTGAGGTGATTGTGGTAATGCATAAAACTCACCTGGATGCACACGGCTAGGTACTAAATAGTCACGCGCTCCTTCTGGTGTACTCTTCGTTAAAATTGGCGTTTCAACTTCTAAGAAGTCTTCACCATCTAAGAAATCACGAATTGATTTTGTAATTTTTGAACGTAATTTAAATGTGTCATACATAACTGGACGACGTAGATCTAAATAACGATATTTTAAACGAAGGTCTTCTGCTACCTCCGTTTTATTTTCAATTGCAAATGGAGGATTCTTAGCTTTATTAATAATCTCAAGTTTTTCAACAGAAACTTCAACTGCTCCCGTTTCAAGATTTGTATTAACTGTACCTTCACCACGAGATAATACTTTCCCATGAACATGAAGAATAAATTCATTACGTACAGTTTCTGCTAGAGCTAAAGCTTCACCTGAAGTTTCAGGATTAAAAACGATTTGTACAAGTCCAGAACGGTCACGTAAATCAATAAAAATTAATCCACCTAAATCACGTCTTTTTTGTACCCATCCTTTAAGTGTTACACTTTGACCGATATGGGATTCTCTTAGTTCCCCACATAAATGCGTTCGTTGTTCCATTTTCAATTCCCCCATTTGTTTATTTAGAGCTTACGTATTTTACAAAGATGTCTAATGCAACTTCCTCTTGTACACCAGTCTCTTGGTCTTTTAAATTAATGACTCCTCGAGATAATTCTTCTTCACCTAGAACCGCTACATATTTCGCTTTAAAACGGTCCGCTGCTTTGAATTGTGCTTTTATTTTACGGTCTTGATAATCTTTTTCACAAACAAGACCAGCTTTACGCAATTGATATAAAATAGCAGTCGCTTCTTTTTTCACTTCTTCTCCAAGGCCAATTAAGAAAACATCCATTTCTTGTTGGATTGGAAGTTCGATTCCTTCTGTTTCAAGAGCTAATATTAAACGCTCTATACTTAATGCAAAACCAATACCAGGAGTATTCGGTCCGCCGATTTCTTCAACTAATCCGTTATAGCGACCACCACCACTTAAAGTTGAAATTGTACCGAATCCTTTACCTTCTAACATGATTTCAAATACAGTGTGATTATAATAATCTAAACCACGTACTAAATTTGCATCGATCTCAAACGGAATTTTCATAGCTGTTAAGTAAGATTGAACAGCTTCGAAATAGTTCATAGATTCTTCATTTAAATAGTCTAAAATCGATGGTGCTGTCTTCATTGAAGGGTGATCATGATCCTTTTTACAATCTAAAACACGTAATGGATTTGTTTCTAAACGATTATTACAATCACTACATAACTCATGTGCTACCGGTTTAAAATGATTCACAAGCGCTTCACGGTGTGCTTTACGGCTTTCTAAGTCACCTAAACTATTAATAACTAACTTAACATTTTTCAATCCAAGACCACGATATAATTCCATTGATAGAGCTAATACTTCTGCATCGATAGAAGGATCATTACTACCTAAAGCTTCTATACCGAATTGTACGAATTGACGATAGCGACCAGCCTGTGGGCGTTCATAACGGAACATAGGTCCGATATAGTACAACTTTGTAGGTTGATTGCTATTTCCGTACATTTTATTTTCAACATAAGAACGAGCAATTGACGCAGTTCCTTCTGGACGTAATGTTAATTGACGATCTCCACGATCTGTAAATGTGTACATTTCTTTTTGAACAATATCCGTTGTATCTCCAACACCACGCTGGAATAATTCAGTATGTTCAAAGATTGGTGTTCGAATTTCGTTATAGTTATATCGTTTGCATAAGTCTCTTGCAAACTTTTCAATATACTGCCATTTTTCAATCGTACCAGGTAAAAGATCCTGTGTACCTCTTGGAATATTAATCGACATTTTAAATCCTCCTAAATAATAAACCTTTATAAATACAAAAAACCCTCGTGCCTACTGAAATAAAAACAGTAGGGACGAGAGTTATAAGCCCGTGGTGCCACCCTAATTGAAGAACAATAAACTGTTCTCCCACTTTCATCGTTAACGCCGATTACGTTTATTCTTACTAGAAATCGTTCAGAATAAAGCCTCGGGAGTGTCTTTCAAATAGTCTACTTGTGGAAATGCTCTCAGCCACGGCACTTCCTCTCTCTCCAAGAGATCCTATCCTACTTTTCTCCGTCTATGGAATGTTACTATGTATCAATATGTTATTTAATATCTTACGTTCGGATACAACAAATGTCAAGAACAGTTAAAAATTTTTTACGAACGCTCCAACTGTCTTTTTAAATCACGCACTTCTCTTAAAGTTAAGCCAAACTCACTCGCCATCTCTAATGAATTGGATTCTTGTCCTCTATTTTGAAACTCATGAAAATCCATATTCAAGACACCTTTTCTACCTGATCCTAGACTATTACGATTATTTATTCTCATGCTGCAGTCTCCTTCCAAGTATGTTGTTATATAGGATGTCCAAATATTAATGGATTAAACAATTAAAATATTATTGAAAACTTAAGGAATCTTTTACTTGAGTTTGTTCAGCACTTATCTAGTTCCATGGATTTAGAAAGTTGGAATTTGATTAGATTAGAGTAGTTTTTAATATGGATAATCTTGAAAGGAGATTTTAATTAGTAAAATTTATGATATTATTGCAAATTTCATAAAGCTACTAAGTTTAATTGTGAATATCAGTTATTATTTTGCGATTTCTGATTTTTAATTGCGATTCTCGGTTTTTATTTGCCATTCCTATTTTTAATTGCCTTCATCAGCTTTTATTTGCGTTTCCCTATATTTATTTGCCTCTTCCAGTTTTTATTTGCGATTCTCGGTCTTTTTTTCAATTCCTATTTTTAATTGCCATCACCAGCTTTTATTTGCATTTCCCTATATTTATTTGCCACTTCCAGTTTTTATTTGCCATCACAAGGTTTTATTTGCGATTCTCGATTTTTATTTGCGATTCCTTGTATTTAATTGTCATTCCCAGTTATTATGTACTACATCCAACAAATCTTCATCTCAACTAAAAAAACCATGGTACACACCATGGCCTAATGAAATATTCTTAAATTAGATTGAATGCTTTCAACTGACCCGTCAATGAAATACATTAATCCGTAATAAACTAGAATGATTAAAATGACAAATAAAAGTGCTTTAAAGAAGCTTTTGAGGATTGTAAACAAAATTACACCAGCGATAAGGATTAACACAATTGTAATTATGTCCAAATAATTACCTCCTCTGAATTCTTTGTAAGAACCCGTGTACTTCAGTATATTCGCAATATGAAGTTATTATTTTAAAAATTAATTCTAAAAAAAAATGCCTCCTTTTTAATTGGAAAAAGGAGGTTAAAGATTAGCTTATTTACTTTCAATCATAATTGTAATTGGTCCCCAGTTTGTAAATGTTACATCCATATCTGCACCAAAAATACCCGTTTGTACTTCGTAACCTTGCTCGCGTAAATATGAATTAAAATATTCGTATAATTCATTTGCGATTTCTGGCTTGGCTGCATCTGTGAAGCTTGGACGTCTACCTTTTCTAGTATCTCCATATAAAGTGAATTGAGAAACAGATAGAATCTGGCCTCCAACATCATTTAATGATAAATTCATTTTTCCAAGTTCATCTTCAAAAATTCTTAGGTTAACTGCTTTGTCAGCACAATATTTAACATCTTCAATTGTGTCTTCATGCGTAATTCCGACTAGCAATAATAATCCTTTAGGTATTTGACCTACTACTTGTCCGTCTACTACGACTTTTGCTTCTTTTGTGCGCTGTAATAATACTTTCAAGATAGCAACCTCCTATTAGTGAAAAATACGTCTCACAGAGTAAATGTCTGGAATTTGTTTAACCTTATCCACAACTTTTTGCAGGTGGTTTATATTACGAATAGACAAACTCATTGTAATAGTTGCCATTTTATTTCGGTCATTTTTTCCTGTTACTGAAGAAATATTTGTTTTTGTTTCATTTACAACTGAAAGAACTTCATTTAAAAGACCACGACGATCATAACCGAAGATTTCTATATCAACGTTATAATCACGCTCAAATGTAGGACTTTCCTCCCAATCAACTTCAATAAAACGATCTTCTTCACTATCATTTAACATGTTTACACAGTCGCTTCTATGAACTGATATTCCTCTGCCTTTTGTGATATAGCCAACAATATCATCACCAGGTACGGGATTACAGCATTTTGATAAACGGATTAATAAATTATCTACACCTTTTACTGAAATACCAGCATCTTTACGACGTGATGGAGCTTTTTTAAGGTCCGAAGAAAGTTCTTTTAATCGGTCTTCTAGCTCAATTTCAGTACGTTTACGGAATTTATCTGTTAAACGGTGAGCAATCTGTGTTGCAGTAATTCCATTGTATCCAACGGCTGCATACATATCTTCTGCATTAGAGAAATTAAATTTCTCTGCGACGCGTTTTAAATTTTCAGACGTTAAAACTTCTTTTAAATCACATTCTAAAGCTTTAATTTCTTTTTCAACTAATTCCTTGCCTTTTTCAACATTCTCTTCTCTTCTTTGCTTTTTAAAATATTGACGTATTTTATTTTTAGCATGTGAAGACTGAGCGACCTTCAACCAGTCTTGGCTAGGTCCGTATGAATGCTTCGATGTCATAATCTCAACGATATCACCGGTTTTAAGTTTATAATCAAGTGGTACCATTTTCCCATTTACTTTTGAGCCAATTGTTTTATTTCCAATTTCAGAGTGAATTCGGTAAGCAAAATCAATTGGAACAGATCCTAGTGGTAATTCAAATACATCACCTTTTGGAGTAAATACAAAAACCATATCAGAGAATAAGTCCATTTTTACTGATTCCATGAACTCTTCTGCATTTGTAGAATTATCTTGCCATTCGATAATTTCACGGAACCAACTTAATTTATTTTCTAACGTTTTTTGTGAAGGAAGATTTGCATTATCTTCTTTGTATACCCAGTGTGCTGCAACACCATATTCAGCAATTTGGTGCATTTCCTTTGTACGAATTTGTACTTCTAGTGGTTCACCTTTTGGACCGATTACAGTCGTATGAAGAGATTGATACAAATTTGCCTTAGGCATTGCAATATAATCTTTAAAACGACCAGGCATCGGTTTCCAGCATGTATGAATAACGCCTAAAACAGCGTAGCAATCTTTAATACTATTAACAATTACACGTACAGCTAATAAGTCATAGATCTCGTTAAATTGTTTATTCTGCTTAGCCATTTTATGATAAATGCTATAGATATGCTTAGGACGTCCAGAAATTTCTGTTTTAATTTCAACGTCTTCAAGTTGAGTTGAGATTTCGTTAATAACCTCTTCTAAATATTGCTCGCGCTCTGCTCTTTTTCGCTTCATTAAATTAACTATTCGATAGTATTGCTGTGGATTTAAATAGCGTAGCGCTGTATCTTCAAGCTCCCACTTTACTTTACTAATCCCTAGTCGATGAGCTAGCGGTGCAAATATTTCTAACGTTTCATTTGCAATTCGCATACGTTTTTCTTGAGGTAAGTGTTTTAACGTTCTCATATTGTGAAGGCGATCGGCTAATTTAATTAATATTACTCTCAAGTCCTGTGCCATCGCTACGAACATTTTGCGATGATTTTCAGCTTGCTGTTCTTCCTTCGATTTAAACTTGATTTTACCTAACTTTGTTACACCATCTACAAGCATAGATACTTCTTTGCCAAAATGGTTCTCTAAGTCCTCTTTAGATACTTCTGTATCCTCTACTACATCATGAAGAAAACCAGCACTAATGGTTGTAGCATCCATCTCTAAGCCTACAAGGATACCTGCTACTTGAACCGGGTGTATAATATATGGTTCTCCTGACTTACGAAATTGCTCACTATGTGCGTCACGAGCATATTCATAAGCACGTTTAATAAACGCCACATCATCTTCTTTTAAATAATGGGACGCTTGCTCTAAAACCTGTTCTGCTGTCAAAACTTGCTCAGTAGCCATCTAATCACCTTAAATCATTATTTCTTTTATTATCATGAAAATTTCGTTTTTTGTAAAGCAGGAGTCGTCAAATTTCAATTTTTTTTGCAAATCTTTGATAGAAAAAGAGCACTCTGATTCATCAGAGTACCCTGTCTAGATAACATTATAATATGTTAAAAATTAATATGTCATTAGTGTAAATATATCATAACCTTCTAATTTTTTGCGTCCTTCTAGGTAAGAAAGCTCAATTAAGAAAGCAATTCCAACTACGATTCCACCTAATTCTTCAACTAGTTTGATTGTAGCTTCAATCGTACCACCAGTAGCTAATAAATCATCAGTGATCAGTATACGTTGACCTGGTTTAATAGCATCTTTATGCATTGTTAACGTATTTGTACCGTATTCTAAATCATAATTGTAGCTAATTACTTCACGAGGTAATTTTCCTGGTTTACGAACAGGTGCAAAACCTATTTCTAAAGCGTAAGAAATTGGACAACCAACGATAAATCCACGAGCTTCTGGTCCAACTACTAAATCTACGTTTTTTTCTTTTGCATAAGCTACAATTTGATCTGTTGCTTCTTTATAAGCTTTTCCATCATTCATTAATGACGAAATATCTTTAAACTGAACGCCTTCTTTAGGCCAGTCCGGTACAATTGTAATATAATCTTTTAAATTCATTAAATAAGTGCCTCCCCATTTTCGGAAAAATGACTTTTCATATTTTGAAAAAATGTAGTTAATTCATCACATTTTGAGTACAGAAACAAACGTTCTAGTTCAATACTAGCTAATTTTTTTGCATACGTATTAGATAAAGAGAGATCTTTCTTCTCAGTTTGTGGCAACAAACGAATTTTTCCATCCTCTATTGTAACAAATTCTAAATCAAAAAACACCTTTGTCATAAAATCGACTTGTTCTTTTTTCCATCCCATCTTACGACATAATGCCACTTCATACATGTTCATGTCAAATGGATTGGTATTTGCTAAGATTGAATAGAATTTTTTAAAACTTTCTCTACTTGGAATTGGTGAGAAGAAATGTAATTCTTCTTGATTAAAAATTAAGTAGATCCGTTCTGATAAACCATTTCGAAAAACTTCTTTTAAATCATTTTCAGAACTTGGTAAATCAAGTAGAATCACATAATTATTTTGTATATTAACATCTAAGTCTAGTACATCTTCATATGCAACAAACTTTGAAATAGGATATTTTGTCTTTAAATTTTCATATTCATTTAAAGATTGATGTAAGAATATAAATTTTTCTTCGTTCATAGGTAAAGTTAACCGGTGTGGTTCTTGACCTCTTAAATCAAATAACTGCCAATGATTTACTTTAATATCATGAATCATTAATTGTGGTTTACGTTTACCATTCCATTCGTTAATAGAAGCCATTCCTAAGCAAGATACTTTTGACCCGCTTGCAATTTCATTTGCAACATGTCCAAATCCAAACCCTACAGCATCAAGGAATGTAATGTCATCTTTTAGTTGTACTTTAAGATGTGCACCTTCATTACCGATTTGTTTAATATTTAGAGCATCAACCTCGTTTATTTCTAAAACAGGTTTTGGATTATGCATCCCAAAAGGTGCCAGCATATTTAACTCATTAATAAATGAAATTGAAACTTCACTAGCCTGACATTTTAAATCGACTTCTTTTAACGGGATGAAGTCTTCATCTGTCATTATTTGATCAGCATATTCATTTAAACGATGTCTTAATAACTCGACATCTTCAATTGCCAATGTCATTCCAGCAGCAAGTGTATGACCTCCAAAATGAGGTAAAATATCTTTACATTTTGTTAAGTTTTCAAATAGCGAAAAACCTTCAATGCTTCTTGCTGAACCTTTTGCTATTCCCTTCTCACGATCAATACTTAGAACAATTACTGGTTTGTAAAAGCGATCAACTAATTTCGAAGCAACAATTCCAACTACTCCTGCATTCCAGCCTTCTTTTGCTACAATAATCACTTTGTTTGAACAAGATGAATCCAGCTCGTTAACTTGCTTAATTGCCTCTTCTGTCATACGTGATACTAATTCTTGTCGTTCCTTATTTAGAATTTCAATTTGTTCTGCTCTTTTTTTAGCAAGTGCTCTATCATTTTCTAAAACTAAATCTACTGCAGGCTTAGCATCACCAAGTCTACCAACTGCATTAATTCTAGGACCAATTGCAAATCCAATTGTTTCTTCAGTAATTGAATCTGTTGTAGTTCCACTAATTTCTAAAAGAGCTCTTAGTCCTTCTCGCTTAGTTTGCTTCAGTTGCCTTACACCTTTTTTTACGATTAAACGATTTTCATCAACTAAAGGTACTAAATCAGCAACCGTTCCAATTGAAACTAGTTCCAAATATTCCTCAGGCTCCCTACCTAATAATGCGGTAGCAAATTTAAACACAACTCCTACACCTGCTAATTCTTTAAAAGGATAGCTTGGACTTAGCTTTGGATGAAGAATAGCAATAGCGTTTGGTAGCACCTCTGGTGGTTCATGATGATCCGTAATAATTACATCAATACCTAGTTCATTTGCAAAGTTAACTTCCTCTGCTGCGGAAATACCTGTATCTACAGTAATGATTAATGAGTAACCTTGTTCATTCGCCCATTTAAAAGCATTCTTATTTGGGCCATACCCTTCAGTAAAACGATTTGGTATATAAAAATCTACTTTTGCTTCTAGTTCGATTAATGTTAAATACAATACTGAAGTACTGCTAACTCCATCTGCATCATAATCGCCAAAAATTAATATTTTTTCATTTTCTTCAATCGCTTGAAATACTCTGTCAATTGCAATATCCATACCCTCTAATAAAAACGGGTCATGAAAGTTCATTTGATCTTCATATAAGAACTTACTTGCTGTATCTACTGTATTAAATCCACGAGTAACAAGTAGCTTAGCTAATAGAGGGGAAATCTGTAATTCTTTACTTAATAATTGCTCTTCTTGGTGATTCGATAATTTCGGTTTCCAACGTGCTTTTGACTTTAACAATACTCTCACCCCTAACTGTACTATTATACTAAAGTAAACTTATTGGATGAAAGAGTTATTTTTATCATTATATGGATTAATATGGACAAAAACATTTTCCACATCATTGTGTTCCATCAACTTTGCTTTAACATTTTTTCCTATCTTATGCCCTTCTTCAACCGTTATATATGGGTCTACGGAGACCTTTATATCGATTATGACGTAATATCCGTGTTCTCTCGCATAAAGAGTATTTATTTCCTTAACTCCTTCTATATTTCTAACGATTTCTTTATATGGTTCAATATCTTCTTCATGAAGGACGTGATCCATTGTCGTATGTATTGATTCTGCTCCTATATCCCATGCCATCTTTAAAATCATAATTGCTACAATAAGACCAGCCGCTGGGTCAGCATATAAAAGTACTGGCATATTAAATTTAGTACCTAGAATCGCAATTCCAATACCAACCATAGCTGCAGCAGATGAGTATACATCAGAGCGATGTTCATATGCATTAGCGATGATTGCGTCACTATTTAATCTTTTCCCTAAAGCATATTTATAGCGAAACATCCATTCTTTTAAAAATATAGATATAAAAGCCGCTAATAAAGCGATTAATTCTGGTGGATGAACAGGCTTAAAAAATGCGGTTATAGAGGATTTAGTTATTTCAATTCCAACGATAAATAAAAGTACAGCAACAATAATTGCAGCGATAGATTCAGCTTTACCATGACCATAAGGGTGATCATCGTCTGGAGGCATTTTCGCAGCTCTTAAACCAAATAAAACCGCTATCGAACCGACCACATCTGACGCAGAATGTACTGCATCAGCCATTAACGCTTTACTATTTCCAATATATCCGATAATTGCTTTAACAATTGCTAGAAGTAAATTTCCATATATTCCAATATAAGCCCCTTTCTTGGCTTCTTTATAACGTTCTTCCTGTTCCATATACTTTACCTACTTCCCTTTTTCTAACTCTAAAAAAATTACACTAACCATTATTAACACATTATATTAGTATCTTCAATTCATAATGAGTTTAATACAAAAAAGAGTATAAGCATGTGCTTATACTCTTTTAACTCTTTAAAGTTTATTTAGCTTCTTCAACATCGATTACTTGGTTTTTATCAAGTTGGCGACCTTTAATAAATAACCAAATTTGTGAAGCGATAAAGATTGAAGAATACGTTCCAACGACTAAACCTATTAATAATGCAAGTGAGAAGTTAAGAATTGCATGACTTCCGAATAAAAGCAATGCAAGTACTGCTAATACGACAGTTAGAACTGTTTTAACAGATCGACCTAAAGTTTGACGAATTGATTCATTTACAACTTCTTTCAATTCTTCTCTAGTACGAATTTTCTTCTTAAGCTTCATATTTTCACGAACTCGGTCAAAAGTAACAATCGAGTCATTAATTGAATAACCAACAATCGTTAGAACCGCTGCGATGAAGGTTATATCTACTTCTAATCTAAAAATACTAAATACTACAACGATGAAAAATGCATCATGTAGTAGGGCAATTACTGAAGCAATTGCGTATGAGAATTGGAAACGTAATGATACGTAAAGAATAATACCTGCTGACGCGATAATTAATGCTTTAATGGCATTAGCTGCTAATTCTCTACCAACAACTGGATCAACAGTACTCACGTTTGGTTCTACCCCAAATTTAGTCGTAAAATCCTTTTTCAAATCATTAATCTGATCCTTTGTTAATACACCTTTAAATACGATTGAACCTGTTTTTGCATCATTTGTTGAAACGGTAATGCTCTCAGGCTTTAAACCCATTTTTGAAACTTCATCATTAACAACTTGTTTTGTAACTGCCGATTTAGATTCAAATGTTACACGTGTACCACTTGCAAAATCAATTCCTAAATTTAGTCGGAAAATTGAAAGTAAAATGACACCGACAACTAATGTAACAATTGAAAAATAAACAAATTTACGACCAATACTTACAAAATCGACCTTATCATATTTTGTAGGAGGATGTGATAAATTATGATTTAAACCAAGAATTTCACTTTGCTTAATACCAAACCAAGTTTTCTTGTTATTTAAGTATCGACTTTGAACTAATAATGAAAGTAATAAACGAGTTCCGAAAACTGCAGTTAAAAAGCTTACTAAAATACTTACAATTAAACTTGTTGCAAATCCTTTTACTGAGCTTGTTCCAAATATGAACAATACTACCGCAGCAAGTAAAGTTGTAATATTAGCATCAAAAATAGTTCCAAATGAACGCTGATTACCAGCACGATACGCTGATGCAACTGATTTTCCTAGTTTAAGCTCGTCCTTCAATCTTTCAAAAGTAATAATGTTGTTATCAACCGCAATACCTACTCCGAGTATTAATGCAGCAATACCTGGAAGTGTTAATACTGCATTCATGCCGTCAAATACAAGTAATGTTACGTATGTATAAGCCATTAACATAATGCTTGCGATTAAACCTGGTAAGCGATAGAAATAAAGCATAAATAAGAAAATAACTGATACACCAATAATTCCAGCAAAGATAGTTTCATGCAGAGCATCTGTACCAAACTTTGCACCGATTGATGTTGAATACATTTCTTCAAGGTGCACTGGAAGAGCCCCTGCATTTAATAAGTCTGAAAGTTCTTTTGCACTTTCAACTGTAAATGTAGAACCAACAATAGAAAGTGAATCGTCGGTAAATACTTGATTTACACTTGCTGCAGATAAGAATTTAGGCTTTGCTTTTGCAGATTCCTTTTTGAAAGAGTCTTCTCCTTCTTTAAAATCTAACCAAATAACCATCATATTATTTGGAGCACCCATTTTTAAAACTTTACTTGTAACATCCTTAACCTTAGAAGCATCCTTAAATGTGATTGATACACTAGGTTTACCCATTTGGTCAAATGTTTGCTTTGAAGCGCCTTCTTTTAAATCCGCTCCAGTCATTAGAACCTTATCATTTACGTCACGAATTGTTAAATTCGCTTCAGTAGAAAGAATATCACGTGCTTTAGCTTGATCTTTTATACCAGCCAATTGTACACGTATACGATCTTTTCCTTCGATTTGAATGTTTGGTTCACTTACCCCTAATACGTTTACACGTTTTTCAAGAGCTTTTGCTGTACTTACTAAAACATTTTTGTTAATTTTGTCGCCTTTCTTAATCGGCTTAACTTTGTAAAGCACCTCAAAGCCACCCTGTAAATCCAGACCAAGCTTTATATTTTTCGCGGTACCAAAGACAGTTGTTCCGATAACTGCTGCTAAAACAGCAATAATTAAGAAGAAAGCAACAATTCTGTTACGCTTCACCATGTTGTGAATTTCCTCCTCTAACTAGTTCAAGTTCTAGTACGAAAATGGTATGTTTTCATTCTTATATTATACAAATGCAATTTTTTTATTGTCAATTAATGGTTAAACTGACTCCCCAAACTGCCAAGTAGGTGATTTAAATGCCTCGATTCGAATATAATTCATATAATCGTTTACAGTTAATGAGAGTATGTCTTCTACGAGTTGAAAAAGCTTTGGTTCATCCTCTTTCTTTCGCCATAAGGTTTTTTCGAGGCATTCCCATAAGTCATCCTCACTGACAGTATCGAATCCAAGCATTCTAAATTCATCTAGTTTACTTTCAATTACTACCTGTAGCTTAGGCTTAAATTCTGCAGCTTGTTGATGAAATGTCGACATACTCTTCCCCCCTAATTTTCTGTATTTTTAGAAAAATGATTTTAGACCTTTACATTTCATTTCCTAGATGTTGAACTAACTTGTCATGCTTGCCTACATTTCTTGCATATATATAATTGTAAATCATTCTAGGCTGTTTGAGAAGGTGGTAAAAGTAATGACAAAGCAAACGTTTTTAAGAGGAACGTTTTTTTTACTTATTGCAGGGCTTATTACAAGAATATTAGGATTTTTTAATCGAATTGTAGTAGCAAGAATAATGGGTGAAGAAGGCGTAGGATTATTTATGATGGCTGTTCCTACACTATTTTTGGTTATGACACTGACACAACTCGGCTTACCAATTGCCATCTCAAAATTAATTGCTGAAGCTGTTGCTCAAAATAGACAAGATCGGATAAAAAAGATTTTAGCTGTCTCAATGTCAATTACTGGCGTTTTAAGTATTATTTTTACAACAGCAATGATCTTTTTATCCCCTTTTATTGCTAAAAACTTATTAACGGACGCAAGGACTATGTACCCACTAATTGCAATCGCTCCAGTTGTTCCGATTATTGCTATCTCATCAGTTTTACGTGGATATTTTCAAGGTGTACAGAATATGCGACCTTCTTCCTTTTCTCAAGTTATTGAACAAGTTGTTCGTATTGTACTAGTTGCTGTATGTACTAAAACTTTTTTACCATATGGAGTTGAATTTGCCGCTAGTGGAGCCATTATCTCTTCTGTTTTAGGAGAATTAGCTTCTTTAATTTATATGCTTTATGTTTTTAAGAAAGAAAAAAATGCAAAGTTCATTTCTGGATTTAAGAACAATATTAAAGATGGAAGAAAAACGCTTAGCGACTTATTAAGCATTGCACTTCCAACAACTGGAAGTCGTTTAATTGGTTCAATATCAATGTTTTTAGAACCAATAGTTGTCTCACAAAGTTTAGCAATTGCAGGGGTAACCGCAGCTGTTGCAACTAAACAATATGGATTACTTGCAGGTTACGCTTTACCACTATTACTTTTACCAGCGTTTATTACTTATGCATTATCTACTTCACTTGTACCAGCGATTAGTGAAGCAATGGCCAAAAAAGATCGTGTAACTGTCGAAAGAAGATTGCAGCAAGCTCTACGCTACTCAATGATTGCGGGTGGTTGGTCTGTAGTTATTTTATACGTTTTTGCCTCACCGATATTAACGCTAATGTACAAAAGTGACCAAGCTACGAATTTTATATTACTATTAGCACCTTGCTTTATTTTTTACTATTTCCAAGGTCCTCTACAAGCTGTATTGCAAGCACTTAATCTTGCTAATTCAGCCATGATCAATAGCTTTGTCGGCTCAGTCGTAAAAATCGCTAGTATTTTATTACTAGCAACAAATCCAAAGTTTGGTATTAACGGTGTTGCCTTAGCTATGAATATTAGTATTGTAACAATAACAGTTCTACACTATTTCACTGTATTAAAGGCCATCAATTTTTCAATTTACGTTAAGGATTATGTTTATTGTCTAATCATTTTAGGTATTTGTATTTATGTTGGAAAATTCATCAAGGAATATGTAGTTTTTTCATCCTCTTTATTAGTACAAACCTTAGCAAGTATTTCTGTTGTCACATTAATGTATATCTTATTAATTCTATTATTTAACCTAGTTAAGAAAGACGAAATTATCCGAATCCCATTCTTTAAAAAGCTAATTACGAGATAATTACTTAAACCTTAACAAAACCACAAAGAATTTAATGTACTTTGTGGTTTATTTTTATTTTCTTTGATTAATTTTTATCCAGGTTATTTTGCCTAATATGTATATGTTAGATGAAATCCACATAAGGATACTGTTATCTCTTGATCTTCATTAAACGTCTTTCTTATCAAAAAATATTTCTCCGCCTCGTAAACTACAATAAGATACTTGTTTAAAACCATCATAACCATGTTCTTTCAACTGCTCTAGTAACCATTCTTTATCTTTATGATACTGATTTAAATTATCTTCTTGTACGACACCATCTAATATTAATGGAAATGTGAGTGAACTATAATTTATATCACCGTTTATTTCCTTTTTAAATATTGATAATTTTCCTGTAGGCTCTAGTATTGCATAATCGACATCTCGTACATCTCCAATATCTTTCTCTCTTAGTTGGAGTAATAGGTCGTCAAATGTGTATCTCTGTTTTTTCATCTCTTTCTCTAAAACTTTACCTTTGCTAATGATTAATACAGGATGTCCATCTAATATTTTTCTGAACATAACACTTTTTAAGGAGATTAGAGAAAAAATTATTTGGATAACCACAATTAAAAACATTGGATAAATCACTTTTATTATCGGTTCATTGTGGGTTTCAATTCCGATGGCTGCTATTTCAGTTAACAATATATATACTACTAAATCTAATAAACTTAACTCTCCAATTTCTCTCTTTCCCATTAACCGAAAGAAAAATGCAATAATTAAATAGATCGAAATGGTACGAATCGTCATAGAACCTAATTCCATTTTACTTACCCTCACATCCAAAACTTGTTGATATCAAAAACATGATATTAAGTTAGCGCTTAATACCTGTAAATATGAGCCCAAATACAACTAATTTCCCCTAAAGAAAATAATAGTAGAATTTTGTTCATAATTTTACTATTTGTAATTGCCCTATAAGTATTCTAAAAATTCATCTCATGAATATGCTTGTATTAAAAGAGTGTACAAGGGGGAATATGAATGAAAAAAACAGCTGTAGCTGTCTCTTTTGGCTTTTTAACTATTCTATTATTAGTATTGTCAATTAGTTTGATTTTATCATTATTACTTAAACTAACTTCTCTTACAGAAGCAAGTGTCACGACAACAACTCTTATCCTATCATTTATCGTTATGTTAATTGGTGGTTTTGTTACGGGAGCAAAAGGAAAAGAAAAAGGGTGGATTCTTGGATTATTAACGAGTGGAGCGTATTCCATTTTTGTATTTTTTGTACAGTTTCTTGGTTATGATCGAACTTTTTCACAAGAACAAATAATGTATCATGGTATTTTCTTAGGCGTTTGTATGTTAGGCTCAATTTTTGGAGTGAATGCTGCAAGTAATAAATCTTATAATAAATAAAATTCGTCTATTGACGAGTTTTTTAGGCGAAGTAGAACTGGCATCGACTTCGGACATCATTTTGATTTCTTAGAATATAAATAAAACGCTAGTCACCAAATTGGAACTAGCGTTTCTTTACGATTACAATTAATTACCTTTAGCTTGTGTTCTTGTTTCACGAATTGCGTTTTTTTCAAATACCATACGTGATCCGTCAGCAGTTTTTAATGTAATTGTATTATTCTCTTCGTTAACCGCATCAACTAATCCGTGTAATCCACCGATTGTTACAACCGTATCGCCTTTACTAATTCCAGCTTGCATAGCAGCTGTTTGTTTTTGACGCTTTTGTTGTGGACGGATTAGTAAGAAGTAGAAAATTACGAACATTAATATTAGTGGTAAAATTCCACCTAAAGATCCTAAGTTCATTCATATCTTCCTTTCAATATGTAAATTTTAGAAGTTCCTAGCGTTCGGCTTATTAAAACCGTATTGTTCAAAAAATTCTTCTCGGAAATCACCTAAACGGTCTTCGCGGATTGCTTGGCGAACTTGTTCCATTAATTGTAACAGAAAATGTAAGTTATGGTAAGTAGTCAAACGCATTCCAAACGTTTCTTCGCATCGGATTAAATGACGGATATATGCTCTTGTATAGTTTTTACATGCATAACAATCACAATTAGGATCAAGTGGAGTATAGTCCTCTGCATATTTTGCATTCTTAATAACTAATCGACCTTCACTAGTCATACATGTACCATTTCGAGCGATACGCGTTGGAAGTACGCAGTCAAACATATCTACTCCTCGAATAGCCCCATCAATTAATGAATCTGGAGAACCTACGCCCATTAAATATCTAGGTTTATTTGTCGGTAATAAAGGTGTCGTAAACTCTAATACTCGATTCATTACATCCTTAGGTTCACCAACAGATAATCCACCAATCGCATAACCTGGGAAATCTAAAGAAACTAAGTCTCTTGCAGATTGTTTACGAAGTTCTTCATATTCTCCACCTTGTACAATTCCAAATAAACCTTGGTCTTCTGGTCTTTGGTGAGAATTTAGACAACGCTCAGCCCATCTACTTGTTCTTTCAACTGAACGCTTCATATAGTCATACTCAGCAGGATATGGGGGACATTCATCAAATGCCATCATAATATCTGAGCCAAGCGCATTTTGAATTTCCATTGCTTTTTCTGGAGAAAGGAATAATTTGTCACCATTTAGATGATTTCTGAAATGTACACCCTCTTCTTCAATTTTACGGAATTGGCTTAAGCTAAATACTTGGAATCCTCCTGAATCTGTTAAAATTGCACGATCCCAATTCATAAATTTATGTAAGCCACCAGCTTTTTTAATAATCTCATGACCAGGTCTTAACCATAAATGGTAAGTATTGCTTAAAATTATACCTGCTCCCATTGCTTTTAAATCTTCAGGAGCCATTGTTTTAACAGTGGCTAAAGTTCCAACAGGCATAAATGCTGGAGTTTCAAATGAACCATGTGGAGTATGGACAATTCCTAATCTCGCACCTGTTTGCTTACAAGTTTTAATATGTTCATAACGAATTGCTGTCATTTTTCGATTCCTTTCAATTCTTAAAGTATTAACATTGCATCGCCAAAGCTAAAAAAGCGATATTTTTGATCTACTGCTTCTTTATAAGCAGATAAAACTGGTTCTCTTCCAGCTAAAGCACTAATCAGCATAATTAGAGTTGATTTTGGTAAATGGAAGTTCGTTATCATCCCGTCAATTCCCATAAATTTATATCCTGGGAAAATGAAGATGGACGTCCAACCACTAGATCCTTCAAACTTACCATTGTTAGCTGTAGCAATCGTTTCAACTGTACGAGTAGAAGTTGTCCCAACAGTAATGATTCTACCACCGTTTGCTTTTGTTTCATTTAACAGTTTAGCCGTTTCATCTGACATATAGTAGTATTCCGAATGCATATCATGTTCTTCAATCGATTCTACACTTACTGGTCTAAATGTACCTAAACCTACATGCAAAGTAATAAATGCTAACTTTACACCTTTTTCTTGAACTTTAGCTAAAAGTTCTTTTGTAAAATGTAAACCTGCTGTAGGCGCAGCCGCTGAACCAATTTCTTTTGCAAATACAGTCTGATAACGATCTTTATCCTCTAATTTTTCTTTTATATATGGAGGTAATGGCATTTCACCTAGTTGATCTAAAATCTCATAAAAAATCCCATCGTATTGGAATTTTAATTTTCTTCCACCTTGATCACTAGAACCAACACATTCTGCCTTTAATCTGCCATCTCCAAATAGAATGATTGTACCTTCTTTTACTCTTTTAGCAGGCTTGACTAATGTTTCCCATACATCCTGCTCTTCTTGTTGAAGTAATAATACTTCAATTTGAGCACCTGTATCTTCTTTCACACCAAATAATCTAGCAGGCATAACTTTTGTTTCATTTAAAACTAAACAATCGCCTTCTTGTAAATAATCTAACACATCAGGAAACTGTTTATGCTCTACATTTCCAGACTCTTTATGTAATACCATTAGTCTCGATGCTTCTCGGTCCAACAAAGGAGTCTGAGCAATCAATTCCTCAGGTAAATCAAAATCAAATAAATTTACATCCATTTCTATACACCTCATAAATTTCAGGAGTAAAGAAAAAGGGAGGTTATCCACAATTCCCTTCTCCAAACTCTATTTATTCCTACTCACTTAT
Source organism: Gottfriedia acidiceleris (assembly GCF_002128425.1). GTDB lineage: Bacteria > Bacillota > Bacilli > Bacillales > Bacillaceae_G > Gottfriedia > Gottfriedia acidiceleris. The sequence continues at coordinate 6,487 of NZ_NESS01000008.1, read as the reverse complement.
TTTCTCCCAAATAGTGAAAAAATAAGTGAAAGTAAAATACTTATGATAATACATGTTACAATCGGAAAGTAAAACGATACATTTCCTTTTTTAATAAAAATATCGCCTGGAAGTTTCCCAACAAAACGAATAAACAAACCAACAACTAATAATATAATTCCAAGTGTAATTAAAATTTTTGACAAATCAATCATTTCTCTGGCACCTGCAAACCGAAATGTTTGTATGTTAAATCAGTAACAATTCGTCCCCTTGGAGTCCGCTGAAGAAATCCAATTTGCAGTAAATAGGGCTCATATACATCTTCAATCGTTTGAGATTCTTCTCCGATCGAAGCTGCAATCGTATCAACTCCAACAGGGCCTCCTCGAAATCGTTCAATAATAGCTAGTAACAATTTATGATCAATATGGTCTAGACCTGCTTCATCTACTTGCATTTGAATTAAAGAGTCTTTTGCAATCGTAAAAGTAATGATTCCACTACCTTGAACTTGAGCAAAATCTCTAACTCTTCGTAATAAACGGTTTGCAATTCGAGGTGTACCTCGCGACCTTCTAGCTACCTCTAAAGCAGCATCGTTTTCAATTTCCATTCCAAATAACTCCGCTGTTCTTTTAACGATCAATGCGAGCTGTTCAACTGTATAAAATTCTAAACGATTTAATACACCAAAACGATCTCTAAGTGGTGAAGATAGCAGTCCTGCTCTAGTTGTTGCACCTATTAATGTAAATGGTGGCAAATCAATTCTTACCGACCTAGCAGTTGCATCCTTTCCAATTACGATATCAAAGAAAAAGTCTTCCATTGCTGGATAGAGTACTTCTTCTACTGTACGAGGCAATCGGTGAATTTCATCGATAAATAATACATCGCCTGGTTGAAGTGAAGTCAAAATAGCCGCTAAATCTCCTGGACGCTCAATCGCTGGTCCTGAAGTCGTTTTGAATCCAACACCTAGTTCATTCGCAATAATCGCTGCTAAAGTAGTTTTACCTAATCCAGGAGGACCATATAATAGAACATGATCTAAAGACTCATTTCGCATTTTTGCAGCTTCAATAAAGACTTGCAAATTCTTTTTAACTTTATCTTGCCCGATATATTCCCTTAATGATTGAGGCCTTAGTGAAAGTTCTTGATCAAATTCTTCGCCACTACTTTCACTTGATAAAATTCGGTCATCCATTTATATCACCTCTTAGCTTGCAATAGTAATTGAAGTGCTTTTTTAATATATTCATCAGTTGAAAGTGTCTCATTCTTTAATAAAGGTACAATCTTTTTAACTTCTTTTTCTGCATAGCCTAATGCTTTTAAAGCTTCAATTGCATCATCTAATGAAGATGCTGCACTTTCCTTCTCTTCAATAGCATCCATGTCAGTAAATAAATCGACTTGAACAGCTCCAAAGACTTTTTCAAGTTTTCCTTTTAAATCAAGGATCATTTGTCTTGCTGTCTTTTTACCAACACCAGGAAATTTTGTTAAAAATACCTCGTCCTCTTCTTCGATCGCATGAACTATTTGATTTGGTTCTCCAGTCGCAACAATTGCCAAGGCACCTTTTGGACCGATCCCTGACACACTTAACAATTTTTGAAATAAAGTACGTTCATCTAATGTTTTAAAACCATATAACATCATAACATCTTCTCTTACATAAAGATGAGTATAAACTTTTAAGATTTCATTTGAAGGTCTAAAAACATATGGATTAGGTGTAAATAATTGATAGCCCATTCCATTATGATCAATTACTATATATTCTGGTCCAACCCATTCTATCTTTCCAATTATGTATTCGTACATGGTTTTCTCCCCTTTTTACATGTATTCCATTGTACCATAGATAGAAGAAGGAAAAAAATAGACGGCTGTCGAAAATAAAAATTTTATACATATAATTTATCTTAAAAATTTATATAAAAATGTATAAACATTTTAAAACTCGATACTTAAGAAATTCTATAGGGAGGCCATTCGATTTGAACATGTTTCCAATTCTAACTACAGAGCGACTTTATTTAAGAGAAATTAAAGTCACTGATCTTAATCGAATGTTTAATATTTTATCAAGGGAAGATGTCACGAAATATTATGGACTAGATGCGCTAAAAAATAGTAGTGAAGTATTGGACGTAATTCATTATTTTAGAGAAATGTATGAAACGCGCCAAGGCATCCGTTGGGCGATGATTAATAATGTAACAAACAAACTAATCGGAACATGTGGATTTAATGCCTACCAAGAACGAAACAAAAGGGCTGAAGTTGGCTATGAGTTACACCCCGACTATTGGAGAAAAGGCTTTGCCACAGAAGCTTTAAAAGCATTATTATCATATGGATTTGATATTCTTCAATTAAATCGAATTGGAGCGATCGTTTATCCAGAAAATGTACCTTCCCAAAAACTTCTTGAAAAAATAGGATTTACGAATGAGGGTCTACTACGCGAGTATTTAATACAAGGTAGTACAGCGCATGATACATATGTTTATTCAATTTTGCGAAGTGAATGGAAAAGAATTGAGCAAAAAGGAAGTTCGAGACATAGAAAATGACTTAAACGATAGAAATACTGAAAAACCACAAGGAAATTACCTTGTGGCTTCTTTATTTACATAACATTTAGACACAGCCGATTACGATTGACCATAGTCGAATCCCAAAATTTAATTTACGATTCTTTCATACTCTTTTAAGTAATGTAATAGATATTCGTAATGATTTTTAGTCGAAATTTTAATCCCTTTTTCAAGCTGATTTTGTTTATTTACTTCTAATTTATTTGTATCTATTTGAAAAAAAGATTCAATAATATTATTACCACTTGGCACTCCAATATATAAATTCAACACACCATTTGAATTTATTCCTAAGTAACCTTTCGACTTCAAAGTAGGTGAAAGATCATTGATTTTTTTCAATAGTACGATTTGATCATCATTCTCTTCTATGACTTTCCAACCCTTAAATTCTTTCTTTACTTGACCTAGCTTTTTATGTTGATTAATATAAATTTCTTCAATCACTTCACCGTTTATATAAACTTTATGTAAAATGATCGTAATCCCCTTAATGTTAGAACTATGATGAACATCATTATGAGCTGCCAATGTTTCAGTTTGTGCCGGTATAAACAAAGCTAGGAAACAAACAAATAATAAAATGAACTTTTTCACAAACATCCACTCCTTTAGACAAAATCATACAAGCTTTTTTAGTTTGACCATTCTATTTATCTTTATCCAAAATGTTCATATTTTTAACTTGAGATGACCATTAAGCTTTTAAACAAAAAAACCTAAAGAGTTGTCTTTAGGTAAGGGGGATGGAATGAACATAGCTGGATTCACTAACAAATAATGTTAATGAAACCTCAATATAATTTTAGCATTTAACTATTTAAAGATTTGATAATTATTATGAACACTTTTTGAAAAAACTTAATTCTTAAAACACCAAATACTGTTTTCGTAACGTTAATATTTAATTAACTTCCCAAATGGAGAGGTCTGAACCTCATCACTCAGCTTTTTCATCTTTCTACTAAAAAAGAACCTTTTATTTGTAATTATATCTTTAATTATCAGGTGTATTTTCAAATAGAGAAATAAAAAAATTAGGAGCGACTTCAATTTTCTGATGAAATTTAAATCCAGAAGTTTTATATAAATTAATGGCTGGTAAATTATCTGATCCTGTTGAAACAATTACCTTTTTCTTTTTGGCAATTTCATTTAAAAAATAATTAACTAATTTTCTAGCTATGCCCCGCTTAAAGCAACTAGGATGTACTACCAATCTACATATTTGATATTCAGTATCGTTTTCTGAATATGCCAAAAATCCCTTTAAATCATTCTTAATCATATAACCGATAAAGATTTCTTTGGAATTTCTAATACTTTCGACATTGTCCTGTAATTGAGGTATCCCTTCGAAATTGATTAACTTTGCTTCAACCTTATATGCAAGTAACTGTACATTTAAAATTAAATTTGCCATTTTTTTATCTTTATTATCTAATTTAAAAATCAAAATTTTCTCCTCCTATAATCCATTGCCCCTTATTCCTATCCTTTTGATAAACCATTTAGGATATAAAAGTTAAATAACTCAGTAATTTTTTTAGGACTTAATGCTTCGTGCTCTTTCTCCCAATCAATTTTTAGTGTTGTATAAAGTCGAAACATTACCAAAGCAGTTATTTCAGGATCGCATTCAACGATTTCTTTCTTTGCTATTGCTTCTTCAATTTTTTTCTGTATGTATAAAATGATTGATTGATTCAATCGTTTTAATGCGTCATGTACAATAGTCGTTCCAATTTCTTTTTGTTCTTGAAGTAACTTTATTGTTAATTCATGTTCATTATGAAAGGCTATAAAAACTTCTATTCCTTTATGAGCTTTTTCGATGAATGAATCTTCATCACGAATGGATTGTTCTGCTAAAAATTTCATTTCAGTAATTAAATTATTTATGATTTCATCAAACAATTCTTCTTTATTTTTGAAGAAAGTATAGATTGTTCCCTTTCCCACATTTGCCTGTTTTGCGATTTGACTCATTGTAGTTGCTTTATAGCCAAAAATGGTAAATGACTTTGTGGCAGCTTGTAAAATATTTTGCTTTTTCAAAAAACTCACCTCAAGTTCTCTAATTAACCAATTGACCACTTCAAACTTTTGGTCAATATAAAAATCACTTTACCATATTGTTTAACCCTCATCAAACGAATTGTTTAACTATTCTAAGAACTAAAAGGAACTTATTTTTCACAATCAAATTAAAGAGTTGAAAGGGAAAAAAATGATTGGAGCTTTTAAATTGTTCTAAATGTTATTGAAAGCGAGCACCCTGTAGTGGAAATCAATATCACACAACTTACTTATCAGTGATAAATTCTTTCTCAACTGCATGAAAAAAGGAAGAAGCAAGGGCTTCTTCCTTTTTAGTGTAAAAAATTGATGTTTTATCGGTTAGGATTAGTTACATCCTTAACATCATTTTTTACATTACGATACATATGTTTAACATTTTCTTTTGTATCGTATAATACATTTTTAGTGGCTTTTGGAACGTTATTTAAACCGTTATTTAAATTATTTCTAATTGTTCCATCGAATGTTACATAAACTTTTTTACCACTAGTGTATGGTGATAAAGCGTCTTTGATTTTTGATCGAAATGCGCTTTCATCAACATTTTCATTTACCAAATCTACTGCAACGAGAACCTGATCACCAACAGCAACCGTGTTTGCGTCGGCTACATTAGACATTTGTTCTACTCGTTTAGAAATTTGGTCCGCAAACTTTCGTTCACCTGCATTCATATTAGTGTTTGTACTAATATTTGTATACGGTACAAGAGGAGCTGTGTTTAAATCGTTAGTATAACGAACTTGATCCATCGTGTAGTTTCTATTCGTATAATTGACATTTCTTCCATATGTTCCGTCATGGATTACGCCATCATTAGAATACTCACTACTTAAACCTTCATTTATGCGATCATTTCCGTAATGATTATTTTTCTTTGTGAAAAAATCTTTATTATTTGGATAGTTTACGTTTTCATAACGATAATTAACAGCATAAGGGTTTGTCGGTCTATTGAAATCTACTTTTTCATAACCAACATTTCTTTTGTGGTCATTCATAGCATTATTATTTGTTCCACAAGCAGATAATGTTAAAGCTGTTAGCACCGTACCTGTAGCAACGATAAGACCTTTTTTATTCAATATAAAACCCTCCCTTTAATTACAGCTAATTGTAATACTCATGTTGTATTACAAAGTTAGGTTGACCTTTTTAGGTGGATTTTAAATTGTTAATTGATGGTTTGAAACTCATTTTAAGTCAAAAAGTGGTCTCTAAAGGCTTTTACATGAGGAATTAATTTCTTCTCCAATTAATTCCTGTATTAAAATAGAAAAAATAAAAAAAGACGATTAAAAATTAATCGCCTTTTGCCTTTTCAAATTATATTCGTTATTGTTCATCTTCCTCAAAATATGGCACTCCGTATGAAGACTGATTTTGTGCATAAGGAGTAAATAATTGCGAATTTGGATCAAAATAAGGTTCAGATGCATCACGATACATTGGAGTATTCGGTCCAGTAGCATAAGGTGAAACAACTGGTCCGCCTTGGAACTTTGGATAGTCCATAGCTGGCATTGTTTGTGGGAAGTTTTCATTTGGTCCCATATACGCTGGTAATGTTTGTGGGAAGTTTGCGTTTGGTCCCATATATGCTGGCATTGTTTGTGGGAAGTTTGCGTTTGGTCCCATATATGCTGGCATTGTTGCTGGGAAGTTTTCATTTGGTCCCATATATGCTGGCATTGTTGCTGGGAAGTTTGCGTTTGGTCCCATATATGCTGGTAGTGTTGCTGGGAAGTTTTCATTTGGTCCCATATATGCTGGCATTGTTGCTGGGAAGTTTTCATTTGGTCCCATATATG
>NZ_NESS01000007.1:1554-256506 GCF_002128425.1 Gottfriedia acidiceleris | reverse complement strand
GTAGGTTGGGGGTTCAAGTCCTCTAGTCGGCACTCTTTATGAGCCATTAGCTCAGTAGGTAGAGCATCTGACTTTTAATCAGAGGGTCGAAGGTTCGAATCCTTCATGGCTCACCATTTAAATAATATGCGGGTGTGGCGGAATTGGCAGACGCACCAGACTTAGGATCTGGCGCCTATGGCGTGGGGGTTCGAGTCCCTTCACCCGCACCATTTATCTTGTTAATCAGTATATGCGGAAGTAGTTCAGTGGTAGAATACAACCTTGCCAAGGTTGGGGTCGCGGGTTCGAGCCCCGTCTTCCGCTCCATATATACTGCCGGGGTGGTGGAATTGGCAGACACACAGGACTTAAAATCCTGCGGTTGGTGACAACCGTGCCGGTTCGAGTCCGGCCCTCGGCACCATTTATAATATGCGCCCGTAGCTCAATTGGATAGAGCGTTTGACTACGGATCAAAAGGTTATGGGTTCGAGTCCTTTCGGGCGCGCCATATTATTTCACCTGTAATTCTGAACGGGAAGTGGCTCAGCTTGGTAGAGCACCTGGTTTGGGACCAGGGGGTCGCAGGTTCAAATCCTGTCTTCCCGACCATTTAAAATATGGGGCCTTAGCTCAGCTGGGAGAGCGCCTGCCTTGCACGCAGGAGGTCAGCGGTTCGATCCCGCTAGGCTCCACTTGAACAAACTTAAATTAATTTATTATGGCGGTGTAGCTCAGCTGGCTAGAGCGTACGGTTCATACCCGTGAGGTCGTGGGTTCGACTCCCTCCGCCGCTACTTATTTAAGGACCTTTAGCTCAGCTGGTTAGAGCAGACGGCTCATAACCGTCCGGTCGTAGGTTCGAGTCCTACAAGGTCCACCACTTATAATGGAGTAATACCCAAGTCTGGCTGAAGGGATCGGTCTTGAAAACCGACAGGGGTGTAACAGCCCGCGGGGGTTCGAATCCCTCTTACTCCTCCATTTTTATTAAATTTTATATTAATGGATCTAACATAGTTAGTATCCAAATTATCGCGGGGTGGAGCAGTCTGGTAGCTCGTCGGGCTCATAACCCGAAGGTCGCAGGTTCAAATCCTGTCCCCGCAACCAAATGGTCCCGTGGTGTAGCGGTTAACATGCCTGCCTGTCACGCAGGAGATCGCCGGTTCGATCCCGGTCGGGACCGCCATTTAAGATGGCTCGGTAGCTCAGTCGGTAGAGCAGAGGACTGAAAATCCTCGTGTCGGCGGTTCGATTCCGTCCCGAGCCACCATCTTAAGTAAAAAACAATTATAATAAGCCGACTTAGCTCAATTGGTAGAGCACGAACGAATAAGCTTCGTAGCGAAACATCAGCGTACTTGTCGAAAAACTCCTTGAATTATCTATTAGAGACAAGGACGACATTATGATGATTACTACACCAACACTTAAGTTTGAGTGGAACAAATTATATAAGTAACTAAACTAAGTAATTTAATTAATATTAAGCCGACTTAGCTCAATTGGTAGAGCACGAACGAATAAGCTTCGTAGCGAAACATCAGCGTACTTGTCGAAAAACTCCTTGAATTATCTATTAGAGACAAGGACGACATTATGATGATTACTACACCAACACCTAAGTTTGAGTGGAACAAATTATATAAGTAACTAAACTAAGTAATTTAATTAATATTAAGCCGACTTAGCTCAATTGGTAGAGCAACTGACTTGTAATCAGTAGGTTGGGGGTTCAAGTCCTCTAGTCGGCACTCTTTATGGCGGTCGTGGCGAAGTGGTTAACGCATCGGATTGTGGTTCCGACACTCGTGGGTTCGATTCCCATCGGTCGCCCCATATTTTGCGGGTGTAGTTTAATGGTAAAATAGAAGCCTTCCAAGCTTCGGTCGTGGGTTCGATTCCCATCACCCGCTTTTTATAAAATTTAATGGGCCTATAGCTCAGCTGGTTAGAGCGCACGCCTGATAAGCGTGAGGTCGATGGTTCGAGTCCATTTAGGCCCACCATTAAATTTATAATTAATTTTTCCGCAGTAGCTCAGTGGTAGAGCACTCGGCTGTTAACCGAGTGGTCGTAGGTTCGAACCCTACCTGCGGAGCCATATGATAGAGAAGTACCCAAGTGGCTCAAGGGGCGCCCCTGCTAAGGGTGTAGATCGGGTAACCGGTGCGAGGGTTCGAATCCCTTCTTCTCTGCCATATTTTTTTTTGGCCCGTTGGTCAAGCGGTTAAGACACCGCCCTTTCACGGCGGTAACACGGGTTCGAGTCCCGTACGGGTCATATCTAAAGCTCAGTTATTTGTGATAACACAGGTAACTGAGTTTTTTTATTTGTCTTTTTTTAAACTATAGTTAGCAATATTTAAATGAATACGTCTGTCTTCATTTTATTAGAGGGTTCCTTGTTCGTTTTAAGATGAACAGGCCGTCTTGTTTTGAATTAGAGCTTTATTAAATAAAATGATCTTTGAACCTCAAATTAGAGGCTATTATATATGCTCAGAAAAGGAAAAAGTTAGTTTATTAGCGTATGATTAAATAACTACATTTCTCTTTTGTATCCAAAAATAAACGGACTAACTGAATGATTAATCAGTTTTTTAAGATCGGCAGAATTAATGGGAAATATAAAGTTACTTACGATGGATTAGAAGGTTGTAAGATTATTCAAAATGATACGATGGTCTATTATCTAATGAAATTAGAAAGCAAGAAATTGAAAGCAAGTGCATTATCTCAGTGCTAAAATGTGAATAGCTAAAGATGAGGTGATTAAATGAACGGATTAAATAATCAGGTCATGTGGAATGCAGTTGAATCATGCGATGAAAACTACGATGGAGTATTTATTTATGCAGTTAAGTCTACTGGAATCTGTTGTAAGCCTTCGTGTAAGTCAAGAACTCCATTAAAAGAAAATGTATCGTATTATCCTTCATTTTCTTTAGCAATTAGTGATGGATACCGTCCATGTAAAAGATGTCGCCCTGACTTACTTCACTCAAATGAAGAGGATGTTATTTTATCGGCTCAACATTTTATTGAAAAAGAATATCGAAATACCTTAACATTGGATCGGTTAGCAATTGAAGTAGGAGTAAGTAAATTTCATTTGCAAAGATTATTTAAAAAATCCACAGGTTTATCGCCGTTAGAATACGCAACTAAGCTGAGGATGAAAGAAGCTTTGAGATTGTTACGAGATACTGAGGAAACAATAACTGAAATAGCACATAATCTCGGTTTTAAAAGCTCGGCACATTTTTCAAGCATGTTCCGTCAATATTTAAATTACACTCCAACAGCATTTAGAAAGGGGCTAAATAAGTGAAATTAAAAGATGGAATAGCTTTATTTAGCCTAGCTGCATTATGGGGAGCTTCATTTTTATTTATTCGAATAGCTTCACCCGTTTTTGGACCGATTTTAACAATACAAGGAAGAGTTACAATTGCTGCATTTGCCCTAGTGCTATATTTAGTTATTACTAAAAAGTCTTTACAATTTAAAAAGAGATGGAGACAATATTTAATAATGGGGGCATTAAATGCCGCAATTCCATTTACATTAATTGCAACATCAGCATTATATCTAACAGCCTCAATGTCATCTATTCTAAACTCGTTGACGCCATTATTTACAGCATTGGTTCTCTGGGTATAGACGAAAGAAAAGCTGGGTATACGAAAGTGGTTTGGAATAATAGTAGGAGTAATAGGTGTGATCTTGCTAGTAGGATGGAGTTCAATTCCGTTTACTTATGATGTTAAAATAGCAATTGGACTAGCGGTTTTGTCGACTATTTCATATGGGATTGCAGGAGTTTATGCAAAGAAAGCATTTGCCTTTGTACCACCACTTTCGCTTGCAACTGGTCAACAAATTGGTGCTGCAATTTTACTTTTACCTTTTACATTCCTAAATTTCACAGCATTTACTGATAAAGTTTCGGGAATTGCTATTTTGGCAGTTCTAGGGTTAGCATTGTTTTGTACTGCCATAGCATATTTATTGTATTTTTATCTTATCGATAGTGTTGGGCCAACTAAAACATTAAGTGTTACTTTTTTAATACCTGTGTTTGGAATGATCTGGGGAGCTCTTATTTTGAAAGAACATATTACAATAGGAATGTTGTTTGGTTTTCTTGTCATTTTATGTGGTGTATTTTTGATTTCAGACATTCGTTTACGTGTATTAACATCAAACAAGCGAATGCAGATCTAACATGGCCAGTATATAACAATTCAAATAAACAAAAAGGATCTTCGTAAAATTGAAGATCCTTTTACTATTTTAAAATGATTTTTTTAGCTAAATACTTTATTCAAAACAGGAATTCTTTTTATAAAGAGATAATCAACTATTAGTACGAAAATAAGTGATAACCCAGCCAAAGGAAGTATTGCACCTAGTAAAATAATTATTATAATAAGACCTTTTGTAAGTTTGAAATCATTTGGGATCAATGGTGAACCTATTCTATCAGCAGGTTTTCTTTTCCACCATATCGAAATACCAAAAATGGTAGTAGATGCTAATACTAGACAGATGATTAAATCGATAAGTTGATTTGTAACTCCGAAGTAATGCCCTTCATGTAGAGCTATTCCAATCTCGATGATTTTGGCTGACATTCCATAATCTTTAAAACGCAAGTCCATTAATATTTTTCCGCTATATTGATCAATATGTAGCGTTGCTTGGTCCTGAGGTTTTGGAGGAATGACAGATACAGTATAGACACCTTTGTCATTTGCTGGCAATGTGATTGTATAGCCTTTATGTATATTAGATTCATCTGCGATAGAAATCATATCAGATACTTTTAAAGACGTTGCCTTCATAAGGTTTGAGGTAGGTACTGGTAAGTTCTCCGCTTCCCATGGTACTTTTGTAACATCTTATGAAATTATTTTTGAAGAGGGAATATTTCCGTCATATAAACCAATTGGATAACTTGTATGTGTTGCTGTAGCAAATTTATTTATAATGTTACCTAATAAGCCAGACCAAGGTAAACCTGTAAAAATAAAGATACTAATAAAAATTGAAAACCAAAATGCGGGTACTGCATGTAAATCTCGTAGAAGCATTCTTTTTCCTTTTGAAAAGCGAGGAATTAGGAGACCCATTATTTTCTCTTTTTTTCTTGGCCACCATAAATATAATCCCGTGACTAAAAGTATCATTGCCCAACTTGCAGTCATTTCTACAATACGATCTCCAATTGTGCCTGCCATTAACTCCCCATGTATTTTAACAATTTTATTAACGAAGCGATCCTCACTTTTTAGGTTACCAAGTATTTTTCCATTATATTGATTGATAAAAACAGTCGTAATTTCACCATTTTGATCTACTTCCAACCTTTACGAATAATCGATCGTGATAACTTGCATTTTCAATTTGTGGCTTAAATAAATAAATAAATAATCCCACTTATTGTAAGTATCAAAATTAATGGGGCAAGAAAGATTCCGGCATAAAAATGCCACCTCCATATTGCTGCATAAAGTGAATTTGATTTAGACTTTATTTCTACTTTTGCATCTGAAATTCAAACTATTTTATTCTGGCTTTCTAAATTTTTTTCCAAAAATAGCTCTCCTCTTCAATTCGACAGTTTTCTACAATTCTTTTTTAATATAAAGTTTATATGTATTAAAAGTGTGAAATATGTATGAAATTTTATGATAAATCAAAAATTTACAAATTGTTACAAGGGATTTTTAAAGTGAAATGTATAAATATACCATATTATTCGTTCGACAAATTCGACATTTTTACGACAAGTGCAACAATGACAACGGTTTCATGAATGGTTATTCATTTTCCAAAAAATGTTTTTGAATTTTTTTTGCATAAAAACAAGGTAAATATATATATTTGTAGAATATTAAGAGATAGAAGAATTTAAGAGATTGTAATGAGGTGAGGATGTTGCTTTTGACGCGGCCAACTGAGTTTGATGTACATTTATTCCACGAGGGAAGTTTATTCCATAGCCATGAATGCTTTGGGGCACATGTAGTAAAAAAGGGGAATAAAGTTGGAACAATTTTTACAGTGTGGGCTCCACATGCAAAAGGTGTCTCAGTTGTTGGGGACTTTAATAATTGGAATGGTTCTGAACATAAAATGGAAAAGTTGAACGATCAAGGGATTTGGACGATATATATCCCCGAAATTGGTCATGGGACGATATACAAATATGAAATTTCAACCAAACATGGTGAAATTTTATTAAAAAGTGATCCTTTTGCTTTCTATAGTGAACTTCGACCAAGCACAGCTTCAATTGTTTATGATCTTTCGGGTTATAAATGGAATGATGCAAAATATCGTAAGCAGAAATTTAAAAAGTCTGTATATGAAGAACCAGTTTTAATTTATGAAGTACATTTAGGCTCTTGGAAAAAGAAGGAAAACGGTGACTTCTACAATTATGCTGAACTAGCGACAGAACTAATTCCATATGTAAAAGATCATGGTTTTACACATATTGAAATATTACCATTAGTCGAACATCCATATGATCGTTCTTGGGGGTATCAAGGAGTAGGATATTTTTCTACTACTAGTCGATATGGAAATCCTCATGAGCTAATGAGCTTTATTGACGAATGCCATCAGCAAGGATTAGGAGTCATTATGGATTGGGTGCCAGGTCATTTTTGTAAGGATTCTCACGGATTATACATGTTTGATGGTGAACCGACATATGAATATGAAGGTTATGATGCTAGAGAAAATGAAGTATGGGGAACAGCGAATTTTGATTTATCAAAACCAGAAGTAAAATCATTTCTAATTTCAAACGCCTTATATTGGATGGAATATTTTCATATTGATGGTTTCCGAGTAGACGCTGTTGCAAATATATTATATTGGAAAAATAGAAATGAAGAGAATCCTTTTGCAACTCACTTTTTAAGAAGATTAAATGAAGCGGTATTCGAACATGATCCACAAGTATTAATGATTGCAGAGGATTCTACTGATTGGCCATTAGTTACTGCACCTACATACGAAGGTGGACTAGGTTTTAATTTTAAATGGAATATGGGTTGGATGAATGATGTTTTGACTTATATGGAGACTCACCCAACGGAAAGAAAGCATCATCATAATAAGATGACTTTCTCGTTTTTATATGCCTTCTCAGAAAATTTTGTTTTACCTTTTTCACATGATGAAGTAGTACATGGTAAGAAATCTTTACTAAATAAAATGCCAGGTACATATGAGGAAAAGTTTGCTCAATTAAGGGTACTATTTGGTTATTATTTATCTCATCCAGGTAAGAAGCTCTTGTTTATGGGAAGTGAATTTGGGCAATTTGATGAGTGGAAGGATTTAGAGCAAGTTGATTGGATGATTAAAGATTATGAATATCATTCCAAGATGAACAAATATTTCAAAGAATTATTATCTATTTATAAAAAAAATAAATCACTTTATGAAGTTGATAATCATTGGGATGGATTTTCATGGATTGATGCCAATAATGCAGATCAAAGTGTATTTTCATTTATCCGTAAAGGAAAGAACAAAGAAGATTATGTCATCGTAATCTGTAATTTTAGAGAGATTTCTTATGACACATATCGAATTGGTGTACCTGCAAAGCAACGGTATAAAGAATTGCTTTCAAGTGACTATATACAATTTGGCGGCGATAGTAAAATAAATCGTTCTGCCATTGAATCAGAAGAAATACCATACCATGGTTTACCATATAGTATTGAAATAGCATTACCTGCCTATAGTTTTACAATCATTCGTCCAGTTAAAATGCGAAAGGGGATTAGCAGCAATGGTTCAGAAAAAATGCGTAGCAATGTTACTAGCAGGGGGAAAAGGGAGTAGATTAAGTTCTTTAACAAAAGAACTAGCAAAACCAGCCGTAGCTTTCGGAGGTAAATATCGAATAATAGATTTTACTTTAAGTAATTGCACAAATTCAGGTATTGATACTGTTGGGGTACTAACTCAATATCAACCACTAGTACTAAACTCATATATTGGTATAGGAAGTGCATGGGATTTAGATCGCTTAAATGGTGGGGTAACTGTTTTACCACCATATTCAGAAGCATCTGGAGTTAAATGGTATACAGGTACTGCAAGTGCAATTTATCAAAATTTAAATTATATAAAGCAATATCAGCCTGAATATGTGTTGATTCTTTCAGGGGATCATATTTATAAGATGGATTATAGTAAAATGTTAGACTATCACGTTGAAAAAGAAGCAGATGTATCAATTTCAGTTATCGAAGTTCCGATAGATGAAGCTAGCCGTTTCGGAATTATGAATACAAACGATGAAATGGATATTATAGAATTTGAAGAAAAACCTCAATATCCGAAAAGTAATTTAGCATCAATGGGAATTTATATTTTTAAATGGAATGTTTTAAAAGAGTTTTTAGAGATGGATGATCGCAATCCAGAATCAAGTAATGACTTTGGTAAAGACGTTATTCCACTATTATTGGAAGAAAAGAAAAAAGTAGTTGCTTATCCTTTTAAAGGCTATTGGAAAGACGTTGGTACAGTAAAAAGCTTATGGGAAGCAAATATGGATTTACTAAATGAAGACAGTGAACTAAATATATATGACCGTGATTGGCGCATATATTCAGTTAATCCAAATCAACCACCACAATACATTGCACCTACGGCAATCGTTGAAGACTCTCTAATTAATGAGGGATGTGTTGTTGAAGGATTTATATCACATTCTGTATTATTCCAAGGAGTAACAATCGGAGAAGGCAGTATGATAAAAGATTCTGTCGTTATGCCAGGTTGTGTAATTGGAAAAGATGTTCGAATTGAAAATGCAGTAGTAGCTCCTGGAATGGTAATTCCTGATGGAAGTCTGTTAGGTCCGGAGAAAGATTATGAAGAGGTAATTTTAGTTACAAGCGAAGAATAAGAGGTGGCTCATTCCTCAAATAGAAAAATAGATTGAGAGGGTTATTTGATGAAACATACTATGCTAGGAATAATTGAGGCGTCAACACATTTTGAATCTTTAAAGCCGTTAACACAACATCGACCATTAGCAACACTTCCTTATGCAGGGCGATATCGTTTAATCGATTTTATGTTAAGTAATATGGTGAACTCAGGTATTACGAGTGTCGCTGTATTTCCTGATCAACCTTATCGATCAATTATTGATCATTTAGGCTCAGGTAAACACTGGGATTTAAATCGTAAAAAGGATGGGCTATTTATTTTTACGCCAGAGCCAACTGATGGAGCTTTTGGTACATTCGATTTCATTCAAAAGCATATTCAATTTTTACAACGTTCTACTCAAAAGTATGTAGTAGTTGCAAATACTTATACGATTTGCTCAGTGGATTTTAGACCGGTTTTAAAGAGGCATATCGAAACAAATGCACAGATTACTGAGTTAAAGCAGTTCGGTAAATCTTTAAATATCTATATACTTGAAAAAGAGTTATTGTTAAAGCTTTTTGAAAACTTCCACGAAAAAGGCTATGAAACAATTATGGATGTTGTGCGCGATCAAAATAATGAGGTTGAGCTAAGTGCGTATGAAATACCTCAACAAGTTGCAATCATTCAAACAATTGAGGATTATTTCGAGCAAAGTATGAAATTATTAAATCCTGAGATATGGAATCAATTATTCTTAAAATCTTATCCTGTCTTTACTAAGGTTAAAGATGAGCCGCCAACAAAATATTCAAAAGAAGCAATTGTAAAAAATTCAATTGTAGCTAATGGATGTGAAATTGAAGGAACGGTTGAAAATAGTATTATTTCAAGAGCTGTGAAAATTGGAAAAAATACGATTATTCGAAATTGTGTTGTTATGCAAAAATCAAACATTGGAGATAATTGTATATTAGATGGTGTTATATTAGATAAAGATGTCCGAATTGAAGATGGTGTTGAAATAAAAGGAAGCTTAAGTGAGCCAGTAGTGCTTCAAAAAGGTTCAGTTCAAGGAGCGTTGATTCAGTGGTAAATGTTTTATATATTGTTTCAGAGTGTGTACCATTTGTTAAATCGGGAGGGCTTGCAGATGTTGCAGGCGCTCTCCCTAAGTATTTAAATAAACTAAATATGAACGTAAGAGTAATGCTTCCATTTTACTCGTTAATTCCTGCTAAATATAGAGAAGAAGCTAAGCTAGTAAAAGAGCTTTCTATAAATCTAGGCTGGAGAAAACAGTATTGTGGTTTATTTGAGTTGAAAGTAGAAGGAACAACTTATTATTTTATTGATAACGAGTACTATTTCAATCGAGATAAGTTGTATGGTCATTTTGATGATGGAGAGCGCTTTGCATTCTTTTCTCTAGCTGCAATTGAATGTATTAAAGAATTAGACTTTAAACCTGATGTTATTCACTGTCATGACTGGCATACAGCAATGATCCCATTTTTCATGAAAGAGTACGGTGCATTAAAAGACATTAATCCAAAAATGAAATCTATTTTTACAATTCATAACCTTCAGTTCCAAGGGGTATTTTCAAAAGAAGTAATGGACGATATGTTAGGAATTGATGAACAATATTTTCGTGATGACTATTTAAAATTTTACGATTGTATCAACTTTATGAAAGCTGGAATCATTTCAAGTGATTTCGTAACAACTGTTAGTCCAACATATAAAGAAGAAATTAAGCATGAATTTTTTGGAGAGCAATTAGATGGACTATTACGTGAGCAAGATCACAAACTTTTTGGGATTGTAAACGGAATTGATGAAACAATTTATAATCCAGCTACTGATCAAAAAATTCACTCTAATTACGATGAATTTACAATCGAAAATAAGACTGAAAATAAATTGAAATTGCAGGAGTCACTAGCATTAAAAATGGATGAAAATATTCCTGTTATTGCAATGGTTTCTCGCTTAACAAGTCAAAAAGGTATCGATCTCATTCAACACGTATTCCCTCAAATTATGGATCATAATGTCCAAGTAGTCATTTTAGGTTCTGGTGATGAAGAATTCGAGAACTTTTTTAAAGCAATGGAGCATAACTACTACGATAAAGTAAGAGCTTATATTGGATTTGACGAAGGTTTTGCTCATCAGATTTATGCAGGTGCGGATTTATTCCTTATGCCTTCACTATTTGAGCCATGTGGACTAGGTCAGCTTATTGCGATGAAGTACGGGTGTGTTCCAATCGTAAGAGAGACTGGGGGGCTAAATGATACTGTCCAGTCATATAATGAAGAGACGAAGAGTGGAAACGGTTTTACTTTTACAAACTATAATGCTCACGATATGCTTCATACAATTGAACGTGGATTGAGTATTTATGAGGATAAAAAACATTGGAAATCAGTCAGAAAAAATGCAATTAGAAGAGATTCAAGTTGGTTAAAATCAGCTAAAGAATATGCGAAATTATATATGCAGTCTTCAAAGTAAAAATCTTTTAGGGCGAGGTGATTCCATGTTTTCTAGTGTGGAAGAGTTTGAGTGGTGTTTTAAAGAGAAACTAGAAAGTATGCATGGAAAGAGTACTGCAGATAGCACTACTCAAGAGCAGTTTCAAACACTTGGAACGATGATTCGTGAACATATAAGCGGTAATTGGTTAGGAACGAGTGAACAATACCGCTTAGAGCGAAAAAAACAAGTTTATTATTTATCAATTGAGTTCTTATTAGGAAAGCTTTTGAAAAGTAATTTAATTCATTTAGGGCTTAGAGAGTTATGTGAATCTGGCCTCGAGAGATTAGGAATTTCTCTAAGTTCTCTTGAGGAGTTTGAAAGTGATGCTGGTCTTGGAAACGGTGGACTTGGACGGCTAGCATCTTGTTTTCTGGATTCGTTAGCATCACAAGATCTGCCTGGTCATGGATGTGGCATCCGCTACAAACATGGCCTATTTGACCAAAAAATTGTTGATGGATATCAAGTGGAGCTACCTGAACAATGGCTGAAATACGGAAACGTTTGGGAAGTTAGAAGAGATGACGAAGCAATAGAAGTTTTATTCGGCGGCGAAGTAGAAGCGTTTAATAATAAAAATCGATTGGAATTCCGCCTTCATGGTGCAGAAGCAATCACAGCGGTACCATATGATTTACCGATTATTGGCTATCATACAAACACGGTAAATACATTAAGATTATGGAGTGCTGAAGCGTCTACTCATTCCTCAAATAAATCACTGATGAAATATAAGCGAGAAGCAGAAGCAGTTTCAGAATTCTTATATCCAGATGATACACATGATGAAGGAAAGATTTTACGTCTAAAACAGCAATATTTCTTAGTCTCTGCAAGCATTCAAAGAATAGTAGATTCATATAAGGAGCAGTATGGTAATATTCGTAGGCTTCATGAAGAAATTGCTATTCATGTAAATGATACACATCCAGTTTTAGCGATTCCAGAGTTAATGAGAATTTTAATCGATGCTGAAAAGTTATCATGGGATGAAGCATGGGAAATTACAACTAAAACGATTTCATATACGAATCATACAACTTTATCGGAAGCACTAGAAAAATGGAGAGTTGATTTATTTAAACCTTTATTGCCAAGGATTTATATGATTGTAGAAGAAATAAACGAAAGATATTGTAAAGAGCTCTGGAACAAATACCCAGGTGATTGGGATCGAATTGAACAAATGGCCATTATTGCTCATGGAGTCGTTAAAATGGCTCATCTAGCTATTGTAGGTAGTAAGAGTGTTAATGGTGTTGCTGAAATCCACACTGAAATTTTAAAACAAAGAGAAATGAAGCTCTTTTATGAGTATGAACCATTCAAGTTTAATAATAAAACAAATGGTATTACTCATAGAAGATGGTTACTACAATGTAATCCTGAGCTTAGTAGCTTAATAAATGATTCGATTGGGAACGATTGGATACACGAGCCAACTCATCTTGAGAAACTATTAGAATATCAAAATGACGACGTATTCTTATCACAATTTATGAATGTAAAGAAAAAGAGAAAAGAAGTTCTCGAAAATTATGTTCACTATACAAATGGAATTGCATTAGATACAGATTCAATCTTTGATATTCAAGTAAAACGGATGCATGCATATAAAAGACAATTACTAAATGTGTTACATATCATGTATTTATATAATCGTTTGAAGGAAGATTCACACTTTAAAATGCATCCTAGAACCTTTATATTTGGAGCAAAGGCATCTCCTGGTTACTACTTTGCTAAAAAAATCATTAAATTAATTCATTCAGTGGCTGATATTGTTAATAATGATCGCTATATAAGTCAATTTATTAAAGTTATCTTTATTGAAAATTATCGAGTTTCATTAGGTGAAATCATTTTTCCAGCAGCGGATATTAGTGAACAAATTTCAACTGCAAGTAAAGAAGCTTCAGGTACTGGGAATATGAAATTTATGATGAATGGTGCTTTAACACTTGGTACTCTTGACGGTGCAAATATTGAAATCTTAAGAGAAGTTGGCGAGGAGAATATTTTTACATTCGGACTTACAGCTGACGAAGTTTTAAATTATTATCAATACGGTGGATATAAAAGTAGTGACTATTATCATCATGATCCGCGAATAAAAAAGGTATTAGATCAATTACTTCACGGTTTATTTCCGTTACCAAGAGAAGAGTTTGAACCGATTTTTGATTCTCTTATGTCTTATAATGATGAGTATTTCTTACTTAGAGATTTCTCTTCGTATGTAAAAGCTCATGAATGTATCAATCACACGTATCAAAATAAAAGGGACTGGGCTATAAAAAGTCTTAACAATGTTGCGAAGTCGGGATTTTTTACGAGTGATCGCACGATTCGTCAATACGCTTCAGAAATATGGAATATCCATCAAAGAACTTTACACCATTCTTAACCTCCTCTATTACCAGGAGGTTTTTCATATCATGATGAAAAGCGAGAAAGGAGAGATACAGTGAAATTCCTTTCAGTTGACTATGATAAGGCCTTAGAATTATTACTTTGCATTGAACAGGCATATGCTCAGTTTGATAATGATGGTAAATTTATGATTCCAGCAAGCTATTCTTTAGTAGATACAATTAAAGCATGTGCGATTAGCGAGCTAGAATGGTTTGGCTATATTATTGAAAATGGTGAATCCGTGATCATTGTTTTTAGAGGAACGAAATCAGATTTGGATTGGTTAGTTGATTTGAAAATTGATCAAGACTTATTTCCTTATGTGATGAACGGTGGGAGTGTCCATTCGGGGTTTTTATCAATTTATCAATCTTGTCGAGAAATGCTTTTAGCAATTGTGAAGGAAAAGGCTCTTTCACAAAAAATATTCATAACGGGGCATAGCTTAGGTGGTTCATTGGCCACGTTATTAGGATATGAATTAGCAATGACTGGAATTTGTAACCCGAATGTCTATTCATTTGGCTCTCCAAAAGTAGGAAATACAAAGTTTAAAGAAAACTATGATGAAAATGTTAGGCATAGTTTAAGATTTGTAAATTTGTATGATATTGTCCCTTTAAGCCCGCCCTTTAAAGTAGAAGTGAAGCCATTAAAAATTTTTTTAGAATACGTTCAAGTGAAACATCCAATCACTTTTTCATTAAATAAAGGATCTATTAAGAATAGTCACCATTTATCAACTTATATTGAAGGCGTTAAAAAGATGCAGTTGGATTATGATTATACTCCAACCTTTACTTACAAATTACGTGAAGCTGAACCAGTGGAAGAGGAAGTTATTTAATGGTACAAAAAAACTAGTCAAGATTTCGTTGACTAGTTTTTTGTATGTAAACAAAAAAGCGCTTTTTTAGTATCCTGATTTAATCATTACCATCTAATAGATTGCCAAGGCCACCTAATATACTTCCTTCTTCTTTTGATGAATTTGGTAAGTATTGCCCAATTCGAGAAGCTAATCTTGCTAATGTTAATGATTGAACCCAAATTGTTCCTGGTCCTTGTAATGTAGCAAAGAATAGACCTTCTCCTCCAAATAGTGCAGTTTTTACATTTCCAACGTATTCAATTTCATAATTAACATCACCAGTGAACCCAACTATACATCCAGTATCGATTTTAACTTTTTCACCTGGTTGAAGTGTCTTCTGGTAAATTGAACCACCAGCATGTAAGAAAGCAAGACCATCACCTTCGAGCTTTTGCATGATGAAGCCCTCACCACCGAATAGGCCAGTACTCAATTTTTTTCTAAATTCGATTCCAACTGAAGTTCCTTTTGCTGCCGCCAAGAAAGAATCTTTTTGACAAATAATTTTATTTCCATACTCATGTAAATCTAACGGTATAATTGTTCCAGGGTATGGAGCGGAGAAACTGACTGTTTTTAAAGAGCTTGATCGGTTTGTAAAACTTGTCATAAATAAGCTTTCACCTGTAACAAGGCGCTTACCTGCTCCCACCAATTTTCCAAATAATCCACCTGATTGCTGTGAACCGTCCCCAAATATTGTTTCAAGCTCGATTCCATCATCCATCATCATCATTGCTCCAGCTTCAGCAATAACTGTTTCCTTTGGATCAAGCTCTACTTGTACAAACTGCATGTCATGGCCATGAATCCTATATGTAACTTCATGAGAATTTTTCATTTTTATTCCTCCTTTTAGTTTAACTATACAAATATTTTAATACTAAAATCTAGTTATTTAATAAAAAATAATTTGATAAATTATTACAGAATCCTCATATAGTTTGACTATTTAATGAGAAAATATGACTTTTTTATTGGATGTCACTTAGGTCTAAATGTATAGAAGATAAATTTTATGAATTATATAAAAAATTCTTTCAATTAACCGTTAGTGTCATTGACGCACTTTTTCAGATATGATATATTTAAGTTACTATTAACTGCATATTTATTTGAAGGTAAGAAATTAACGATACATTTGCACTACAAAATTTTTAGTAACGCTCATTTTTCTTTGTCTCGAAAAGAAGTTTTGACCACTTTCAATGTTGTAGCAATCCTTTAGCTGATTGGACAATGACGTTCTTTTTCTTTATCCCTCTTTTATGCACGCATTAATAGTGTATATATGTATTTCTAGGAGGTATTATCGATGGAATTCGGTAAAGTTAAATGGTTTAACAGCGAAAAAGGTTTTGGATTCATCCAAACTGAAGGTGGAAACGACGTATTCGTACACTTCTCTGCAATTCAAGGCGAAGGTTTCAAAACTTTAGAAGAAGGTCAAGAAGTTGAATTCGAAATCATCGAAGGAAACCGTGGACCACAAGCAGCTAACGTAAACAAAAAATAATTTTTGTTATGTTCAAGGCATCCTTTTTTAGGATGCCTTTTTATATTTATCTAGAAATCTATCTATTTAGTACGTAGATGTTGTAGTTTAAATAGGTTGCAAATAATGACCAAATAGAATATGGAATAAGTAATACAAATGAAGTTTTTGAAAGTTTATAGGCGATGAACGTTAAAAGAATTGCTGTAATAAAGACGAGTCCACAATCGATCGTAGCTAAAAGTAAATCTTTTTGTTTGAATTGAAAATAGCTAAACAACTGGTTAAATACATAACTAATAATCAATATAATATAAAACCATTTTGCTTTTTTAAAGGATTCTCCTAAAGAAACAATTATACATACGCTTAAAGATATGAATGAATATAAGAATGCCCAAATGATTCCGATTGTTTTTCCGGATGGAGTATAGCTAGGTTTATTTAGATGGCTATACCAATCATAGTCGATCGGAAATAAAACAGAAGCAACAAAAAATAAGCAGTATAAGGAGAAAAATAATACAATTAACTTTATATTCATAAAACCTCCTAATTAAGTTGTCTTGATTAAGTATATGTATATAATTTAAAAATATAAAAAAAACGACCACATTATAGTGATCGTTTTTTTAATGAAAGTTTAACTCATTTAGTACTTATCGATGTCTTTTACATCAATTTCAGATAATTCCCCATTTAAAGCTTGTTCTTCATAGTCATCTAGATCTTGTTCATATTGTTCATGTTTTTTTGTAGGGTAAACAGTTCGATTTTTTCCGTAAATATCAGTACCGATAAAGTTTTCAAATTCCTCAACATAACCTACATTTTCATAGCTCTCAGTAAATGTGCTTCCATACTCATCAATATTATTAAATTCAAAATCAGACGGTGTTTGAGAATTCCCATATCTTTCAACATCTTGCAGTGCGTCCTCAGGGTCATACATCATTGATCGATCTTTAGGATCTCTACTAAATGGAGGGTTTAGTACTTCTTCCTCAACAGGACGATCGTATCTTATTCTAGAACTTGAAATATGCTGATCATGAGTATGTTCAATCATCGCTTTTGCTGTAGGAAGAGCTTGTAAACGTTCAAAAGGTATTTCTTCACCGCTTACTTCGCATATACCATATGTTCCATTTTCAATTTTTTGTAACGCCTCGTTAACATCAGTTAGTTCGTTTCTTAAATGCTCATGAAGGGAAATGTCTTTTTCACGCTCATATAATTCAGTACCTAAATCACCTGGATGGTTGTCTGCAAGTGAAAGCTCATCAACAGAATCTCTAAGTGAGTATGGTATAAAAGCTGGATCATTTAGTCTTTCTTCTATATGTTTTTTTTGTTTCAGTAATTCGTTTTTAAATGTTTGGATTTGTGATTGTGAAAGCATCATGCTCCCCCTTTTCAATAAATGAATATGACTATCCATATTTTGTTCAAAAAGGAGGAAAACATGAATTAAGTTTTTTGAGGAATTGATCTGTCTTAATTAGGAAAAAATATTTCCAATTATTAAGCCTATAACAAGAAGGAATCCCATTATAGTATTTGTTTTTGCTGTTGCTGCCATGGCTGGCATCATTTCCATTGGTTGGGTTTTACCTATAAAACCTTTTGTTGCTTTAATTGCAACAGGAATACTTAATAAAGAAATAAGTGCAAAAGGTGTAATTAAATTCATGATAACAAATACAATAACTAAAGCATATGCAACTGCAAATAAAGAACCAATAAAGATAATTGAATTCTTTTTACCTAATAAGATAACAAGTGTTTTACGTCCATTTTCTTTGTCATTATCTAGGTCACGAATATTGTTTGCTGTTAAAATTGCTCCAATTGTAATTGAAGTAGGGATAGAAAGTAAGATCACATTTGATGTTAAATTTCCAGCTTGAATATAGTAAGTAATTCCAATAATTACTACTCCCATAAAAAAGCCCGCTACTAACTCACCGAATGGAGTGTACGCGATTGGAAGTGGTCCACCAGTATAAAAATAAGCTGCCGCCATACAAATAAGTCCAATAACTGCTATCCACCAGCTACTTTGAATACAAATATAAATGCCTAATAGAAGAGCGATACCAAAAAAAGTAAAAGCAATATTTAAAACAGTTGAAGGTTTAATACCATCCCTTACGATTGCTCCACCGATACCGACAGAACCTTCATGATCTAGCCCTCTTTTATAATCATAATATTCATTAATCATATTTGCAGCGGCTTGGATCAGTAAACTTGCGATAAGCATTGAAAGAAATAAAAGTAAATGAAATGAGTGAGCTATGTGCGCTAACATTGTTCCAATCGCAACAGGAATGAACGCTGCGGTTAATGTATGTGGTCTTAATAAATTCCACCATGTTCTAAAACCTGTTGAGGAAGTTGGAGATTGAACAGTTGGTTGCATTTTAACATCCTCCTTTTTAATATTATTTGAAAATGTAGGTCATTTTACTTTAAAAAAGTATGGACGAACTTCATAAAATTGACAGTCTACATTCATCGTTGTATCTTTAGTTATATCATGTATTTAACGTATATTTAAGCTAGGGGGAACTATTATGCTTAGAACAGGTCAACTTGAATCGACTGCCTTCTTTGAGCATTCTCTTCAAAAGGCAAAAGCTTGTTCAAAACGCTTCATTTGTAAAGTGGAAAAAATAATGAATATCCATCCCCTAAGTGTTTACCATTTTTATCATGAATTGGGTTTTACTGAACGCTTTTATTGGTCAAACCAAGAAAACTCGTTAATTCTCACAGGAATTGGTACTTTAGTTCCTTTTCATCATAGTACAGAAGAACAGTATTCTGCAATAGAAAAAGAATGGAAACGCTTTGGAGAGCAAGTGTATATCGAGCAAGAAAATTGCTTTGGTACAGGACCGATAGCTCTTGGGGGTTTCTCTTTTTTTGATAAGTACAAAAATGATCAAGATTGGAAGGATTTTGGTACCTCTCATTTCTATGTACCTAAATTAATGGTGACGGTTACAAACGAAGGGACATTCATTACCTCTAATTATGAAATTAATGAACAAACTTCAGTAGAGGATTTATTGCTTCAATATAAAGAATATGATGACTTTTTAGAAAGATTTGGAATGAAGCAACCAAGCTTTACACAATCAGAATGTATTAATAAAGATGAATATGAACCAAATGAATGGATTCAGAGTGTAAAAGAAGCAATTCATCAAATGAAAAACGAAAAATTAGAAAAAGTTGTTTTAAATCGAACTTTAAATGCTACATTTTCTGCAGAAGTAAATTCAACAAAAGTAATATATGAACTAGAAGCAACAAGAAATGTTAACTATGTAATATCTTATCAATTAAAAGATACTGTATTTATTAGTGCTACACCTGAGAGATTAATTTCAAAGAAAAATAATACAGTTTCTTCGATGTGTCTTGCTGGTTCTGCTGCAAAGGGAAAAACTAAGGAAGAAAACACAGAAGCCGCCAATTGGTTATTAAATAGTAAAAAAAATAATGGTGAACATGCTTTTGTTGTAAACTATATCCGAGAAACGCTACAACAATATTGTAACGAATTATCAATACCTTCATCACCAAGAATAATGGCGACGAAAAGCTTATTGCATTTATTTACGCCGGTTGAAGGTAAATTATATAATCATGTATCTTTATTTAAATTAATTCAAGCATTACATCCAACCCCTGCACTTGGAGGATTTCCTAAGGAAGAGGCATGTAAACTAATTCGTGAACTTGAACCTGTGGACCGGGGATGGTATGGTGCACCAATAGGGTGGATTGATTTAAATGGAAATGGTGATTTTGCTGTAGGTATACGTAGTGCCTTAATTAAAGAAGATAAAGCAAAATTATATGCCGGTTGTGGTGTTGTACAAGATTCAAAACCAGAGGAAGAATTTTTTGAAACTGGTGTAAAGTTTCTGCCAATGCTAAATGCATTAGGAGGGTTACGAAATGAAAGATAATGAAGCACTAACAAAGTATATTGGTGCTCTTGTAGATGAAATAAGCGCATTAAATATTAAAAACGTTGTAATAAGTCCAGGATCACGCTCTACACCAATATCGATGTTAGTAAATGAGCATCCAAAATTAAAGTCTTATATTGCAGTAGATGAAAGAGGGGCAGCATTTTTTGCTTTAGGTATCGCTAAAAGTACAAAACAGCCTACAGTATTAATCTGTACTTCTGGAACGGCTGCTTCTAACTATTTGCCAGCTATATCTGAAGCAAAGGAATCTAGAATCCCATTAATCGTACTGACAGCTGATCGTCCACATGAACTTCGAGATATAGGTGCACCACAAGCTATGAATCAAATTGGTTTATACGGTTCATTTGTAAAAAAATTCATTGAACTAGCCTTACCAGAGGCTTCTGAAGCAATGTATCAGTATGCACGTTCAAGCGTTAATCGACTGTACCGTTCTTGTGTGACTGCTCCAATGGGGCCCGTACATATGAATGTGCCACTTCGAGAACCATTAGTTCCAAATTTTGCGATTGATGATTTATTTTCAGCTGGAAAGCGTAAAAATTCTGCCCACACAATACTTATTGAAACACTTGCGACAATTTCAAACGATACAAGTAGTGAGTTCACCAAGCTTTTTCAATCAAAAAGAAAAGGCTTATTAGTTTGTGGACCTTATGTTGGAGAAGAAGCCTTAAAGAAGATTAAAACTTTAGGAAGTTTATTAGACTATCCAGTTCTATGTGATCCTCTTTCAAATGGAAGAACGATTAGTGGTAATGAAGACTCGAATGTAATTGATACATATGATACATTTCTTCGTTTTGAAGAAATTGTTAATTCTCTTGATTCTGAAGTTATACTACGATTCGGGGCAATGCCTGTATCTAAAACGTTTACCCAATATATACAAAAGCAAAAAGATTGTGAGCTAATTGTAATTGATGAAGGAGACTTATGGAGGGATCCGACGTTAAAAGCAACTCAAATGATTTCTTGTGATGATATTCAATTTTGTGATGCAATTATAGAGTCATATCAGAAAACAAGTAGCCTAGAAATAGATTGGTTGAATAAATGGAAAACAATTAATGAAAAAACAAAAAATGGACTACAACAAGCAGAACAGTTTGATGAACTTTTTGAGGGGAAAATCGTCCAAGTTTTGGCAAAAAATTTACTTGAAGAAAGTACATTGTTTGTTTCAAACAGTATGCCTATTCGTGATGTGGATACGTTTTTACATAATCAATCTAAAAAGTTAAAAATTGCTTGTAATCGAGGGGTAAATGGAATAGATGGGACAATTGCAACAGCATTAGGGATGGCAGCAGCTGGAGAAAGTGTAACATTATTAATTGGAGATTTATCTTTCTATCATGATTTAAATAGTCTAGTCCTTTCTAAACTACACCATTTACCTTTAAGAGTGATACTTGTTAATAATGATGGTGGAGGAATTTTTTCATTTTTACCACAATCAAAAGAAGAAAAGCATTTCGAAGAATTATTCGGAACTCCTTTAGGATTAGATTTCGAGCATGCAACAGCTCTTTTCGGTGGAGTTCATACTAAAATTTATAATTGGTTTGAACTTGAAGATGAATTATCTAAAAAGAATAATGGATTACATGTAATTGAAATTCAGACAAATCGTAAAGAAAATTATGATCTTCATCAAAAAGTTTGGAGCATTGTAAAAGCAGAATACGAGAAATGAAATTAGGTGTTCTTGTTCATGGAAATTAAAATAAATGATGTCACATATTCATACAGTGAATCTGGCCAAGGGCAAACAATATTATTATTGCATGGTTTCACAGGTTCAAATGAGACATGGGGAAGTTTAATCAGTAAACTAGAGTTAAATTATCATGTAGTAGCAATTGATTTGTTAGGACACGGAAAGACAGATAGTCCAATTAATGATGAGCGGTATAGAATGGAGTTTGCTGCTAAAGATTTACATGATTTTTTAGTACAAAAGCAAATTGATTCTGTGCATCTTTTAGGCTATTCGATGGGAGGTAGACTAGCTCTCTATTTCGCTTTAGCCTATCCAACTAAAATTAGATCGCTTATTTTAGAAAGCTGCACGGCTGGTCTTAAAACTGAAAATGAAAGATTAGCTCGAATCGAACAAGATAATCATTTATCTTCAATGATCCTAAATGAAGGTATTGAAGTATTTGTTAATTATTGGGAAAACATTCCGTTATTTTCAACTCAAAAGAATTTGCCATCAGAGTCACAACAAAAGATTAAACAAGGAAGAATAAATCAGTCACCAATTGGCTTAAGTAATAGTCTAAAAGGGATGGGCACGGGCATTCAACCATCTCTATGGAGTGACTTGAAGCAATTTAAAAAACCTACTTTATTAGTTTGTGGAGAATACGATGAAAAGTTTTGCTTAATAATGGGGAAAATGAACCAGAGGCTAGAAAATAGCGAAATTATTAAAATTCCACATGCAGGCCATGCAATTCATGTGGAACATTCGGAAAAATTTGCTACAATAGTAATTGGGTTTTTATTGAAAAGTGAAAAGGAGGAAATTTCATGACTATTGAATGGGTACAAGAAAGAAAATATGAAGAAATTTTATATTCTACATATAATGGAATTGCTAAAATTTCAATCAATCGTCCACACGTACATAACGCATTTACACCATTAACAGTATCAGAAATGATTGATGCTTTTGCTTATGCAAGAGACGACGAAAAAATTGGAGTTATTATTTTAACAGGTGAAGGTGGAAAAGCATTCTGTTCTGGTGGAGACCAAAGTGTTCGCGGACACGGTGGTTATGTTGGACAAGACCGCATTCCCCGCCTGAATGTATTAGATTTACAACGCCTAATTCGCGTTATTCCAAAACCTGTAATTGCAATGGTAGCTGGTTATGCAATTGGTGGAGGTAACGTATTAAATGTAGTATGTGACTTAACAATCGCAGCTGAAAACGCTAAATTTGGACAAACTGGTCCTAAGGTTGGTAGCTTTGATGCTGGTTATGGATCAGGCTATTTAGCTCGTATTGTAGGGCACAAAAAAGCTCGTGAAATCTGGTACTTATGCCGTCAATATAATGCACAAGAAGCATTAGATATGGGATTAGTTAATAAAGTAGTACCTTTAGAAGAATTAGAAGCTGAAACAGTTAAATGGGCTGAAGAAATGCTTGAAAAAAGTCCAACTGCACTTCGCTTCTTAAAAGCAGCAATGAATGCAGATACAGACGGTTTAGCTGGACTTCAACAGCTAGCTGGAGATGCAACACTTCTTTATTACACAACTGAGGAAGCAAAAGAAGGCCGCGATGCATTTAAAGAAAAACGTACACCTGATTTCGATAAATTCCCACGTTTTCCTTGATTTGAAAGAAGATAAAAGCTTGATGAGAAATCATCAAGCTTTTTTTGCACATTAAGAAATTAAATTGGCAGCGGAGCCTCTGTCTGCGCACAAAGGCTCGCCAATCTATGAGTTTTCTTTAATTGAACTTTTGTACATTTTGATAAAAAGTCAGGAAGTGTTTTGATGAACCAAATTCCGAATTTTTTACTTGAGAGAGTCAGATTAACTCCTAATCGAATAGCAATCGCAACAAATGGGGAGGAAATTACGTTTAAAGATTTACATGATCGAGTTATCAATCTCGCATATAAATTTCACCATTGTGGCATAAAAGATGGATCTCACGTTTCTGTTTTAATGAATAATTCCGTTGAATTTATAGAAGTTGTTTATGCACTTCATTATATTGGAGCAACATCAATTTTACTGAATATAAGATTAAGTGATGACGAAATAGTATATCAATTAGAAAATAGTGATTCTGAATTTTTAATCGTAGCGACATCAAATACGATGACGATTCCTAAAAATATTAAACTGTTAAATATAAATGAATTGGAGAACAGTGAATCAAAGGAATTTCCGATTAAGTCTAATTTTGATGGAGATAAAATCGCAACTATGATGTACACATCTGGTACAACAGGTTTTCCAAAAGCAGTTTTACAATCTTATTTTAATCATTGGAGTAGTGCAATTGCTTCAGTATTAAACTTAGGATTAGATCATAAAGATGTATGGCTAGTTTGTTTGCCTATGTTCCATGTGGGTGGCTTATCTACTGTATATAAAAGTGCAATTTATGGCATGAAAATCGTGTTAACGAATAAAGCTGATGCACATACCATTAAGGACTGTGTCAAAAAGCATACTGTAACAATTCTATCTGTTGTAACAAAAGTTTTAAATGACCTCTTAACAATTGTAGAGGGTACAAATGATTTAAACAGCGTAAGAGCAGCCTTACTTGGTGGAGGGCCGGCTCCGTTACCACTTTTACAAAAGGCAACAGCATTAAATGTGCCAGTGTATCAAACATACGGAATGACTGAAACTTGTTCACAAATTGCAACGCTTTCTCCTGAATATATGCTTTCTAAAATTGGTTCTGCAGGTAAAGCTTTATTTGGTTGTACGCTTGAAATAAGAGATGATCATCGAGCTTGTTTACCAGGAGAAGTAGGAGAAATTGTAGTAAAAGGACCGAATGTGAGTAAAGGGTATTATAAACTTGCCGGGTTAACTGATTCATCTGAGTATCTATATACAGGGGATTTGGGTTATGTGGACGAGGATGGGTTTTTATTTGTAGTTGATCGTCGAAGTGACTTAATTATTTCCGGTGGTGAGAATATATATCCAGCAGAGATTGAATCAGTATTATTATCGCACCCAGATATCATTGAAGCTGGTGTCACAGGCAAAGAAGACCCGACTTGGGGTAAAGTACCTGTAGGATTTGTTGTAAGTAAATCCTCTAATCCTCCGTCACAAGAAGAAATAATCGAATATTGTCGAGATAAAATCGCAGGGTATAAAATTCCAAAGGAAATATTTTTTGTAGACAACCTACCAAGAAATGCAACAAACAAGCTAGTTAGAAGAGAGCTACTTAAGCTTCTATAAGGGGAATAAACATGTTGATTTGGCATATTGAATTATTTTTAATTGAACAGCCGTTAAAAATACCTTTTAAAACAAGCTATGGTACATATGAAAAACGTGAAAGTATTATTGTTAAAATTTTAGATACAAACGGAAGAATCGGTTATGGAGAAGTCGTTGCTTTTTCAGAGCCGTGGTATACAGAAGAAACGATTCAAACAGCACTTCATACTTTACAGGATTTCTTTATACCAATACTATTAAAAAAACATTTTAATCATCCAAGTGAAGTCGCTAAACTATTAAATCAATTTAAAGGCAATCAAATGGCTAAAGCTGGGCTTGAAGCTGCATATTGGGATTTATATAGTAAAATACACTCAATCACTTTAGCACAAGCACTAGGGGGCAATAAGGCAGAGATACCAGTTGGGGTTGTAATTAGTATAGACGAGCCAAGTAAAATGTTGAAACAAATTGGCGCATATATAGCAGAGGGCTATGAGCGATTTAAAATTAAAGTTTCAAAGGACAATGATTATGAAATTGTATCAACTATACGTAATAGCTATCCGACAATCCCTCTAATGATTGATGCCAATTCAGATTATTCGATTGAAGACATTCCGAAACTAAAAAAATTAGATGAATTTAATCTGTTAATGATTGAACAGCCATTCGGTGAACGCCAATTCATCGAGCACGCCATTCTTCAAAAGGAAATTTCTACACCTGTCTGTTTGGATGAAAGTATATGTTCCTTAGAGGATGTTCAAATTGCGTATGAATTAAAAGCCTGCAAAATCATTACCGTAAAGCCTGGTAGAGTCGGAGGATTATCTAAATCAATCGAAATACATGATTATTGTTTGGAAAAGAATATTCAAATTTGGGTTGGCGGTATGATTGAAACAGGTATTTCTAGAATTCAAAACGTTGCATTAGCCTCTCTTCCCGGATTTACAATACCTGGAGATATTTCAGCTTCTACTAGACATTGGGAGCATGATCTCATTTTTCCAGAAGTAGCATTAACAAATGGAAAAGTTAAAGTACCAGTTCGCCCTGGTTTAGGGGTAGAAGTGGATGAAGAGAGAGTCCGAAGTATTTCTAAAAAGATTTATAAATATACTTAAATAAAAAATACGATCAAATTAAACTTGTCATTCGTTTCAAGTTTCTTTGACCGTATTTTTTTTTGTTTCCTTATTTATTTTCTCTGGTACCGGATCATATCCACCAGGATGGAACGGGTGACACTTAAGAATTCTTTTAGTCGTTAAATATGAGCCCTTTAGTGCACCATGGGTTTGAAGTGCCTCTAATCCATAATGAGAGCAAGTTGGATAAAATCTACATGATGGTGGCGTTGCAGGTGAAATCCATTTTTGATAAAATCTAATGATTCCAATTAAAATTTTATTCATATATAAACCTTTCGTCTGCTAGAATTATTTCTCATCATGGTTATTTTTCATTTTTACGTCTTCTAGCTTATCGACTTTATGTTGTACACCATAGCCTTTATTTACAGTAAGAACGAAAGCACCGAATACAACAACGATAATAATTCCACTAACAACAAATACTCCAGTCATATTATATCCTCCTAAAATCGTTATACTACTATGATATAGTATACGGTCCAATTTGCAAGGCAATCAAATATTTTCATAAAGTTTTGAGGAATATTATTTCAATAATGATGAAACATTTTATTAGAAATAGTACAATGGATAAACAAGTATGAATGTAGGAAGGTTAAAATGTACATATTTAAAGATTTTTACCATAATACAGTTGAATTATCGTTTGAGAAACATCCATTTTCACACGCTCCAAAACATGTTTGGGTTATTTGTAAGTATAATGACCAATGGTTACTCACAGACCATCAAAGAAGAGGATACGAATTCCCAGGCGGAAAAGTCGAAGAAGGCGAATCACCTGAAGAAGCAGCTAAACGTGAAGTTTTAGAAGAAACAGGTGGAAATGTATCTAAAATTAATTATTTAGGGCAATACCGTGTTACAGGTAAGGACAAAATTATCATAAAAAATATTTATTTTGCCGAAATAGGAGAACTTTTAACACAAAAGCACTATTTTGAAACAAACGGCCCTGTATTGTTAGACGAATTTCCACCAAACATAAAAAAAGATCGCCGATTTAGTTTTATCATGCGTGACGAAGTATTTTCACAAAGCTTAAGTTACTTGAATACTAAAAAAAGCTCACTTTTATAAGGTGAGCTTTTTTTACAGAGTGTTGAAATATATTGTAGTCAATATAAAAAATACGAACATTTAATGATATTCGATGAAATTTGCAATATTTTTAAATATGATCTTTTAATCGTCTCTTATTGAAAGACAATAAATTTAATATGTTTTCTTTACTAACTTGCAAAAATTCAACATAATTAAAGTTATTATTATATACAAATTTCTTTTTTGAGGCTTTTTAATTATAACGATTTGTAAGACGTTGATTATGTATCACTTACAATTAGATTAATAAAGGGAAATTCATTTAGATTATTCTTTTTTATTAAGTAGATGATTGGAACGAAAGGGTGCCAGGCTCCTATGGGATTAGCGGGAAGGCTAAAGACCCCACAGGCGCCAGCCGAGGAGGCTAAAGAATCTCGCCCCATGGAAAGCGAGCACACTGTAGTGGAAATCAATTACACACAACTTATTTATCAGGGATAAAATTCCATCGTAATTGACAAAGTTCTTTTTCAACAGCATTAAAAAAGCTTACTACATTAAGTAAGCTTCTTTATATTAAACTTTTCCTATACCTTTATCTCACATTATTTCTTTAAAGTTTTTCTCTCAATATATTCAACAATAATATACATCAAACCAGCACACACACTTATGATTAATACACTCATTAAAACAAGAGTGAAGTTAAAAACTTGGAAGCCATAAACGATTAAATAGCCAAGTCCGTTTTTTGAAACTAAGAACTCCCCGACAATCACTCCTACCCAAGCTAAACCGACATTTACTTTTAATGTTGAAATGACAGTAGGTATACTAGCAGGAAAGATGACATTTTTAAAGATTTGAGTTTTTGTAGCTCCGAAACTTTTAATCACTTTTACGTAATTTTCATCTACCTGTAAAAAGGCTTGATAAATAACCAGCGCTGTTATGACAAAACTTATAATGATCCCCATGGCAATTATGGAATAATATGAGGGACCAAAAATTACAATGATGATTGGACCAAGCGCGACTTTTGGCATAGCATTAAAGACTACTAAAAATGGATCAAGTACCTTTGAGGCAAATGGATACCACCAAAGAATGATAGCCAAAATGACCCCGATAATTGTTCCTAAAACAAATCCAACAAGCGTTTCAGTGATTGTAGTTATGGCATCGTGATAAATAGAGCCATCACCCAATTTTACGATGAGTAAATCGTAAATTTTAGTAGGTGAACTAAACAATAATGGATCAATTATTTTTCTATGACTTAAAAGCTCCCAAGCTATAAAAAAGATAATTATAATTAATAGTTGGAAGAAAAATATGAGTAGCTTTTTACGGCGATTTTTTTTGATGATACTGGCGTGATAGGATTTTAGTTCGTCATTTACTTTATCCACGTTTCTCCAACTCCTTCCAAATCGCAGAAACATATGAAGAAAAGAGTGATTGTTGTCGTGTTTCAAAAGGGGAGCAAATACGTAATTCTTCTGGTAAATTGAAAATTTTTGATATTTTTGTAGGAGCATTTGTTAACGTAATGACGCGATCACACATTGCGACTGCTTCTTCAATATCGTGAGTTACTAAAATAGCAGTTGTATTTAACTTCTTAAATAAGTTGAAAACTAATTCTTCAAGTTTTACTTTATTTTGATAGTCTAGAGCGGAAAATGGTTCATCTAATAATACAATTGAAGGGCTTGTAGAAAGAGTTCTCACTAATGCAACGCGTTGTCTCATCCCACCGGATAGTTCTCTTGGGTATGCATTTTCATAATCCTTTAATCCAACTTCATTCAACAATTCTAGCGTTCGATGTTTATTTTCTTCGGTATCCTTATCTAGAATCTGAAGACCTAAAAAGATATTTTCTCTAATTGTTTTCCAAGGGAATAAATAGTCATGCTGAAGCATGTAACCAATATCTCCCGATTTTATATCATAAGGCTTACCTTTAAACTTTACTGATCCGTCATATGGTGTAAGCAATGAAGAAATGATCGATAATAGTGTGCTTTTTCCACAGCCACTTGGACCTAAAACAGATACAAATTCACCTTTTTCAACTTCAAACGTTAAGCCATCCAATATTTTAATTGCTTTTTCCTTCGATAAAAATACATGAGAAATATCATTAACTGTTAGATAAGTCATTTTATTAACCTACTACTTCTCCGTAGATTTTTCGGCGAATTTTGTATTAACTAAAACTGAGTGTGGGACTTCTTTTGGCAATTCGCCAGAGTTCTTCATGATATTTTGAAGATTATTCCACTCATCTTCTTCTAATATTGGATTTGTTGAATAAGAATTTTGAGACTTATAACGATCAATAACTTTAATTGAAATGTCTAAAGGAGTATCTTTAAAGAATGGAGCAACACTTTTTGCAATCTCTTCTGCAGAATGAGTATCAACCCATTGCTCTGCTTCATAAATTGCATCTGTAAATTTTTGTGCCGTTTTCGCATTCTTCTTCAAATAACTTTCTTTTGCGATAAAAGCAGTGTAAGGAACTTTTCCAGACTCCAAGCCGAATGAAGCAACGATTTTACCTCTTCCTTCTTTTTCCATAATACTTGCTGTAGGTTCAAACAATTGAACATACTCACCAGTACCTGATGCATATGCATTCGCTATATTTGCGAAGTCGATATTCTGAATAAGATTCAAATCTTTATGTGGATCAATCCCATGTTTACTTAGGACATATTCGCCAACCATTTGTGGCATTCCACCTTTTCTTTGACCTAAAAATGTTTTGTCTCTTAGTTGGTCCCAATTAAATGGTACAGTTTGATTTCTTGCTACTAGAAATGTTCCATCAGTTTGGGTCAATTGGGCAAAGCTTTTTACTGGGTCATTTGCGCCTTGAGCGTATACATAGATAGTTGTTTCTGGCCCAACTAATCCGATATCTGCACCGTTTGACAATACAGCAGTCATCGTTTTATCTCCACCAGCAGTAGTAGTTATTTCAACATCTAATCCGTGCTTTTTGAAAATTCCTTCACTAATGGCCACATATTGTGGTGCATAAAACAATGAATGAGTCACTTCTGCAACTGTCACCTTTGTGGTACCATCTTTAGGTTTATCCTTCGAACATGCACCTAAAATAGAAGCAACTAATAAAAACAAAATAACAAGCCATTTGATTTTCATTTAATCCCTCCTAATCGAAAATATACAATTAGCCTATGCAATAGGAGAAAATGGGTGAATGCGGAGTAATGCCTGTGCGAAAAACGCTCGGTTTAAAACAAAGAAAAACCTCTCTAATTTCCTTTTTTAGGAAATTAGAGAGGTTTTTTATCAATCACTCTTAGAAAAATATTTCCGAGTATCTTCACGTATTTCGTTAGGTAAAACCCTTTCTAATTCTTTGTTTAACCATGAAAGTGTTTTACTACGTAAATACTCATGCATTTTTTCTTCAGCAGAGAGCATGACTAAATTAATCGTGCAGGTGGCACTTGGAGTACAACCTTTTTCTCTAAAAAGATATCCGTTATCTTTAATGTTTTTACATTGAAAGATGGGCTTAGAACCTTCAATTGCTTCAATTACATCCCAAAAAGAAATTTCTTCTGGAGATTTGGCAAGTTTAAAGCCACCTTTAACACCTGGAACTGAACTGACAATACCAGCCTTAGATAACTTACTAAAAATCTTTGATAGATATGTATCTGAAACACCTTGAAAGAAGGATAGTTCTTTTATTCCAATTGGAGAATCGCAAGGAGTGTCAATTAAATAAACAAGGCAGTGAAGTGCATACTCAACTCCAACGCTATACTGCATTAAAACACCTACTTCATAAATGAGATTATTTTTAATTAATCTTAGAAATGTTTTATTTCTTTGTCAAACAATTGCTTTTGTTTTCGATCAAAGTTAAAAGAAGTTTGACATTATTAGATAAACAGAATAATATAGATAATATAAATCGGCGATTGAATTTGTCGCCATTTTATACATTTTGAAAATCTACATTTAATTTAATTATTTTTAGAATTAACTTTTTTAGGGGGAATTAAAAATGGAAAAACAAATTAATTATTCAAAATTGGCTCCAGGAGCACTAAAAATAATGATGGAAATGGAAAAGTATATTAAATCAGCAGGGATAGATGATAAACTTCGTGAACTGATTAAAATTCGTGTTTCACAAATAAACGGTTGTGCATTTTGCCTTGACATGCATACGGCTGAAGCAAGAGAAATAGGAGAAACGGAACAACGTTTATATTGTATAAGTGCATGGAGAGATTGCGATTTTTACACAGATGCAGAAAAAGTAGCTTTAGAGTTAGCTGAGCATATCACACTGATTTCGAATAAAGGTGTATCTGATGAACTATATAATCGTGTCAGTAAACACTTTAGCGAAAATGAATATGCAAATCTTGTATTCATCATCAATCAAATTAACAGTTGGAATCGTATCTCTATTTCTATGGGTAATAAACCAGCTGAAAAATAATACCCTTATCAAATTCGTCTTTTTGTTAAGAAGAGATAGAGAGAGGTACTAATGGAAATGAAAAAATGAGCCGATAATCGGCTCATTTTCTTTTTAAATAGCTTTTTATTACTAAAAAAGGCTGCCAAAAAGTCATTGATTCTGACTTTTTGGACAGCCTTTCATTATTAATTATTAGATTATTTTAAAGGTCCACCAAGTTCAGCTAATTTAGCATCAAAACCTTCAAACTTTTTGAAGTTCTCTTTGAATTTTGATACTAATTCAGAAGCTTTTTGATCGTATGCCCCTTTATCTTCCCAAGTTGTTGATGGGACTAACACACTATCAGGAACACCTGGTACATGAGTTGGAATTGCTAAACCGAAAAATTCGTCTTGAGTAGTTTCAACGTTATTTAAATCTCCTTCAAGTGCAGCGTGAACCATTGCTCTTGTGTAAGAAAGATTCATACGTTTACCAACGCCATATTCTCCACCAGTCCAACCAGTGTTTACTAAGAAAACATTTACATTATGTTTTTCAATTTTTTCACCAAGCATTTTTGCATATTCTACAGCTGGAAGCGGTAAGAATGGTGAT
Organism: Gottfriedia acidiceleris; assembly: GCF_002128425.1. Lineage (GTDB taxonomy): Bacteria > Bacillota > Bacilli > Bacillales > Bacillaceae_G > Gottfriedia > Gottfriedia acidiceleris. The sequence goes on along the minus strand of NZ_NESS01000007.1, from coordinate 224,006 downwards.
CCGAAACATGTAGAGAATGTTACTTGTGGAGAAGTAACACCACGCTCAGTACCAGCTAATTTACTAGTAAATCCGCTTAAGAAGTGGTACATTGCTTGTTCTTTTGTTAATTTACTGATTGGAGGTAATACTCCAAATGCATCAGCAGTTAAAAAGATAATTGCATGCGGATGTCCAGCAACACTTGGCTCAATGATATTTTGAATTGCTTGCATTGGGTATGCAGCACGAGTATTTTCTGTTAAAGTTGTATCATCATAGTCAGCTAAACGGCTATCAGATTTAACAACAACGTTTTCTAACACAGTACCAAATTTAATTGCAGAGAAAATTTGTGGCTCTTTTTCAAAAGTTAAATTGATACATTTAGCGTAGCAACCGCCTTCAATATTGAATACACCATTATCTGACCAGCCGTGCTCATCGTCACCGATTAACTTACGGTCTGCATCTGCAGATAATGTAGTTTTACCAGTTCCTGAAAGTCCGAAGAATAATGCTACATCACCTTCGCTACCAACGTTAGCAGAGCAGTGCATTGGTAAAACATTATTTTGTGGTAATAGAAAATTCATGATTGAGAAAATAGATTTTTTCATTTCACCAGCATATTCCGTACCACCGATTAAGATTATTTTCTTCTCAAATGATACAATAACAAATGCCTCTGAATTTGTTCCATCTACTACTGGGTCCGCTTTAAATGTAGGGGCAGAAACAATTGTAAATTCTGCTTTATGAGTTTGAAGCTCTTGCTCAGTTGGGCGAATAAATAATTGGTGAGCAAATAAGTTGTGCCATGCAAATTCGTTAATTACTTGGATTGGTAAACGATATTCAGTATCAGCACCTGCAAATCCTTTAAATAAGAATAATTCGTTACGATCTTTTAAGTAGTTAAGTACTTTGCTATACAATTTTTCGAATACGTCAGCAGAGATTGGTTGATTTACTGAACCCCAATCGATTAAATTTTCAACAGATGCCTCTTTAACAATAAATTTATCTTTAGGTGAACGTCCAGTATATTTGCCTGTTGAAACGCTAACTGCTCCTGTTGACGTTAAAATTCCTTCTTGTCTTGTTAGAACTTTTTCAACTAATTCAGAAACGCTTAGTTGGTTATACATTTGATTACTAGTAAGTAATTCGTTTAATTCAAAGTTTACATCAACTGTCTTCATATACTAATACCATCCTCTTTAAATATAATTTGTCTGCCATGTAGGTATCTCGATAAATAGTATAACACATTTATTTTAATAGTGTATACTATTAGTTAGCAAAATGTGTTATGAATTTGATTAAAAAATAAATTTGAGTAAAATTTACTTATTTTATTGAAGTACTTTATTTAATTGTAAGATAATATTTAGTAATTTCCCATTAAATAGAAATGAATGTAGAGATTAAGTTATTGTAGAATTATGTCTAAGTAATGATGAAAAAGTTGTTGACAACAAAGTGAAATTTTAATATGATACTTTTCATACGGATACTCTCTTATCCCGAGTAGGTGGAGGGATACAGGCCCTACGAAGCCCAGCAACCTCACATAATGTGAAAGGTGCTGAACCTGATGCAAGACTTTTTTTGTCTTGGACGATAAGAGTGAAAGGCAATTAACCAAGAAACCTTTCCTCATTGTAATATGAATCAGAGGAAGGCTTTTTTTTTGCTCAAAACTTAAATACAGTGGCAATTTCGTAATTTACACTGAGTTATCTTTATCTTAAATGGGAAACATAGGTTTTAGGAACAATTTTTCTAAATTTATGTTGAGAAAAAAGAGATCCGTCAATTCAATTTAGGAGGGGACTCAATGTCACAACGTCGTTTATTTACTTCAGAATCAGTTACAGAAGGACATCCAGATAAAATCTGTGACCAAATTTCAGATTCTATTCTTGATGCAATTTTAGCAAATGATCCGAATGCTCGTGTAGCAGCGGAAACTTCAGTTACAACAGGTTTAGTACTTGTTGCAGGTGAAATTACAACTTCTACTTATGTAGATATTCCAAAAATCGTTCGCGAAACAATCCGTGAAATCGGTTATGACCGTGCAAAATACGGATTTGATGCAGATACATGTGCAGTTTTAACTTCTATCGATGAGCAATCAGCAGATATCGCTTTAGGTGTAGACCAAGCATTAGAAGCTCGTGAAGGTAGCATGACAGATGAAGAAATTGAAGCAATCGGTGCAGGGGACCAAGGTTTAATGTTCGGTTTTGCTGTTAATGAAACACCTGAATTAATGCCACTTCCAATTTCATTATCACACAAAATTGCTCGCCGTTTAACTGAAGTTAGAAAAAATGAAACAGTTTCTTACTTACGTCCAGACGGTAAAACTCAAGTAACAGTTGAGTATGATGAAAACAACAAACCAGTTCGTATTGATGCAATTGTTGTATCAACACAACATGGTCCAGAAGCTACTCAAGCTCAAATTGAAAATGATATTAAAGAACTTGTAATTAAACCAGTTGTACCAGCTGAGTTAATTGATGAAAACACAAAATTCTTTATCAACCCAACAGGTCGTTTCGTAATCGGTGGACCTCAAGGTGATGCAGGTTTAACAGGTCGTAAAATTATCGTTGATACTTACGGTGGATATGCTCGTCACGGTGGTGGCGCATTCTCTGGTAAAGATGCAACTAAAGTTGACCGTTCTGCTGCTTACGCTGCACGTTACGTTGCTAAAAACGTCGTAGCTGCTGGCTTGGCTGATAAAGCTGAAGTTCAATTAGCATATGCAATTGGTGTAGCTAAACCAGTTTCAATCGCTATTGATACATTTGGTACAGGTAAAGTTTCAGAAGAAAAATTAGTTGAAGTAATTCGCAACAACTTCGACCTACGTCCAGCTGGAATTATTAAAATGCTAGACCTACGTCGTCCAATCTACAAACAAACTGCTGCTTATGGTCACTTTGGCCGTACAGATATCGATCTTCCTTGGGAGCGTACTGATAAAGCAGAAGTTTTAAAAACTGAAGCAGGTCTTTAATTAATTGATTAAGGCTGAATATGGCATATGCTATATTCAGTCTTTTTTGTTTAGTTCGGTTTATTCAATCTATACAGGTATACTTAAAAATCATTTTTCATAGGTTTAAATGACTAAATTAAAGTTTGTAATGGAGGAACCTATGAAAGCGATTATATGTACAAAATATGGGCCACCAGAAGTTCTTCAGATAAAAGAAGTTGAAAAACCAAAAATAAAAGATGATGAAGTATTAATTAAAATACACGCAACAACTGTAACCGCAGGAGATGTAAAGCTTCGAAGTTCTGATTTTCCTTTTATGTATTGGCTGCCTTCACGCATTATGTTTGGTCTCACTAAGCCGAAAAATAAAATACCAGGTTGTGAGCTTGCAGGAGAAATAGTCACAGTTGGTAAAAACGTAAGAAATTTTAAAACAGGTGATCAAGTTTTTGGATATAGTGGAATTACTTTTGGGGCTAATGCAGAATATATATCTTTACATGAGGAAGGTGTTCTAGCTAAAAAACCAATAAATATGTCATTTGAACAAGCTGCAGCTGTACCTGTTGGGGCGCTTACTGCATTACATTTTCTAAGGAAAAGTATTATTCAAAATGGACAAAAAGTTCTTATTTATGGCGCATCAGGAAGTGTTGGTACCTATGCAATACAGCTTGCTAAATATTTCGGTACAGAAGTTACCGCATTATGTAGTACATCAAATTTAGAATTGGTGAGAGCCTTAGGAGCAAATGATGTAATAGATTATACAAATGAAGATATTGCTAACAGTAAGAAAACTTATGACATTATTTTTGATACGGTAGGAAAAAGCTCTTTTTCAAATTGCAAAAGATTACTTAACAAAGATGGCGTCTATTTATTAAGTGCAGTATGGAAGCTTTCAGTTTATTTTCAAGCAATTTGGAGTAATTTGATTAGTAATAAAAAAGCCATACTTGGTGTAGCAAATATGAACTATGAAGATTTAAATTATATAAAAGCACTTATTGAAGCGGATAAATTAAAAGCTGTTATTGATCGAAATTATCCGCTTGATCAAATTGTTGAAGCACATCGTTATGTAGAAAAAGGACATAAGAAAGGGAATGTCGTCATTAACATTCGAGGGATTTTAGACTGTTGACAAATGCTAGCCTTCTTTGTTGTTTCACCTTTCTACACAGAGAATCCCTCAAAATGATCTTTTGAGGGATTTCTTTTAAAGATTTTCATTTTGCTGTCTAATTTCTTCTCCAGCTAGAATGATGTTTGCAGTTTCAATTTTACGATGCTCATCCACGGAATGACCTGGATCGAGATTATTAAGGTCTGCTTGTATTTTCATTTGCTCTTCATTAATGAGGGGTTTATTTTTTTTACTCAATTTTATTACCTCCATTTATAGTAGTAAGTCGATAAAACTCATCCTTGTTTTAGTCTTAACGAATTGACTAACTTCATTCAACATTATAGGAGGTGAATTTTACTTGCTTAATTCATTCACTAATTTTTGATAGGTGAAATAAGCCGGCTTAGGAGTATAATCGTCCTTCATCATTCCGAATTGATGAAATAGGTCTTCTTTTGAACTATCAGCATCCCTTAATCCAAAAAATTCATAATGAGTAATATTTAGTTCCTGATGAAGTGAATAAACTGTTCGAATAATTTTCTCAAGTATAATTGATTGTTGTTCATAAGACCTTTCAATTTGTATAAAAGGATTTTTGCCGGTTGGCCATCCATTCTCTGTAATGTGGATTGGAAGCGTGGAAGGGAAAGCATTCCTATTCAATGTTTCGCGAAATTTACGTAGTATGTTTTCAACTGAAACAGCAACTTCTTCAATTTTTAGTGGTTCCTCAAATACATCAATATAAAAATTATGACCTACATAATCAATTGAATGAATTAATTCGTCTCCACCAATTTCCAATAGATTTTCCCAAAAATGTGGAATCGTTTTTTCACCCTCAGGAACCGAACCGAATCCAATTTTAATAGGTAAATGACTTTTTTTTATTTCTTCTTTTGCAGCTAGTACGCCTTGGACAAGCGCTTCTATTACATATGGTTTCGATCCATCCATAAACGATAAATTAGGCTCATTTGTTATTTGAATCGAATAAAGGAAATTCCCATATTCTTTAATTACTTTACGAACAAAATTTATCCAATAATCAAGTGATAAGCTTGGATCCATAAGACAACCAATTGTTAAATCACCTAATAAATTTGCTGTTTTGTACCGATTTAGAGCGTTAAATACTTTTTCCTCTGTTTCAGGACCCATATAGACAGCATACAATCTTGGTAAAAGCTGATTTGCATTACCTTTAAGCTCTCTAAGTGCGGATGATATTTTTTCATAATTATCTTCTGGACCTGTAGCTAATCCTATAGGTGTGCCAGCTACGCTAAGGGGATAGATACCGAAAGTTAATCCATTTGAATTCACTCTACTTCACTCCTTTTCTTAAATAGTAAATATTTATTTACATGTTGGATTGGTTTTATTTATAAAATATGATATTGTTATATTGTACCTCGAATAAATAATAAACTTTTGTTTACTATATGTCAATTTAGGAATTTTTACCTAGAAAGGTTTGTAATAAAATGAATTCAAATCCAAATCAAATTGCAGAGAAGTTTATCCAACTACTTCCACTAGTTTTTAATAAGTTTAACAAGCCAGGCTCAAAAAATTCTTTAAAGAATAAGCAATCCGAGTTAACTCATTTACAAAGTCATATACTAGAAGAATTGTTTCAATCAGCAGAAGGAATTTCACTTACAGAGCTAGCCCAAAATATAAGCATTTCTAAACAGCAAATGACACCGTTAATTATGAAATTAGAAGAAAAAGAATATGTATCTAAATTACAAGATGCTTATGATAAACGAAGCGTAAAAATTGTACTGACTGAAAAAGGGAAAACAGTTGTCACTAAGCGATGGGAAGATTTTTATCATATTTTTTGTGAACGGATTGGACAACTTGATGAGGAAGACTTACTTGATTTAGACTACTCAATGCATAAGATCATCCGAATACTTGGGAAATTAGAATAGAGAATATATTGAACAGGAGGAATGTTGTTTGGTTAATCAAAAATGGGAAGCCAGATCAAGATACATTGCGATAGGAGTAGCGCTAGGTGCAGCTTTTGGTGTCCTTTATCATAATATTGGGCTAGGCATCGGATTGGGTGTTGCTTTCGGTATTGTCTTTTATAACATCAAAAAAAATAAAAAATGATAGCCCTCTATTTTGTTAAATTATAGAAATCCTTGAACTTTATTAATTAATCATATATTATGTTTTAATATAAACGCATAACGAAAATGTATAACCTCATTGATATGGTATGAGGGTCTCTACCAGGAACCGTAAAATCCTGATTACGAAAAAGAATGTAATTTACTACATCCTTCTTCGTAATCAGGATTTTTTTTATTTTCGTTCAATTTTGAAAATGATTTATGGAGGAAAAAATAATGAAAACAGTCTATATAAACGCTACATTTTTTACAATGGATCAGGAAAATCGAATTTTTAATAACGGTATGATGATTGTACAAGATCAATTCATTACTTATGTCGGAAATCATTCTGATGAGCTAATGAACGATGCAGATCAAGTAGTTAATCTTCAAGGGAAATGGGTAATGCCAGGTCTTGTAAATACGCATTCTCATATTCTTATGACGCTTTTACGTGGGATTGGAGATGACATGCTGCTAAAGCCTTGGTTAGAAACGAAAATATGGCCAATCGAAAGACAATATACAACTGAAATTGCTTCTGTAAGTGCACAGCTTGGTATTTTAGAAATGGTTAAGTCGGGAACTACAACATTCTCAGATATGTTTAACCCTAATGGAATCGATCCAAACGTTGTAATGGAGACAATTGGTGAAACTGGAATTAGAGGAGCATTTTCATATTCAATATTTAGCTTTGGAACAGATGAAGAGCAAAGATTGAATCTTAAAGGTGCTGAACAATTTTCAAAAGACTACAAAAGGTTTGCTGATGGTCGCCTAACAACGATGGTTGCACCTCATAGTCCATACGCGTGTACGCCAGAAGCTCTAATAGAAAGTGCGCGTATTGCAAAAGAAAATGATTTAATGATGCACATTCATGTGTCTGAAACAGATTATGAAATTCAAGATATTGAAACTCGTTATTCGAACAGACCTGTTGAATACCTTCGTAAATTAGGGGTATTTAATCAACCAACTGTTATGGCTCACGGTGTAGTTCTTAATGCTGAAGAAAGAGCGATCTTAAAAGAATATGACGTACGAGTTGCACATAATCCAATTAGTAATTTGAAGTTGGGTTCTGGAGTTGCAGATGTTGTTAGTTTATTAAAAGCCGGAGTAAAAGTAGGTATAGCAACTGATAGCACAGCATCTAATAACAATCTTGACATGTTTGAAGAAGTGAGAATAGCTGCACTGCTACAAAAAGGGATGTATAAAGATGCTACGAAATTCTCAGCACAAACTGCATTAACTTTGGCTACTCGAGGTGGCGCAGAAGTGATAGGAATGGGACATACGGGCTCACTTGAAGCAAATAAGAAAGCAGACTTTATTACTATTTATCCATTTGATAAAGAGCATTTACAACCATTAAGTAATGCATATTCACACTTACTTTATGCTGCTCGTGGTAGCGATGTATGTGACGTTTTCATTGATGGAAATGCAATTGTAAAAGATCGTATTTGTTTAACAATTGATGAAGAAAAAGTAATCTCAGAAGTAAATCGATTACAGAGTAGATTTGCTTAAGAAAAAAGACAGAAAGAGCAGGAAAGAAGGTAATAGACTTTCCTGCTCTTTTTACATTTTAAAAATACCGTTCATTGAGGATTTTTAAATGATGTAACTCATGGCCTGCAATAATATAAGCAATAGCACGAGGTGTCGTTTTGTGATATAGAACCATGCCCTCATGTTCTAATGCTTCATTAGATAAATTTTCTAGCAAAGATAAAGTCGATAGACGAACAGTTTCAAATTCATTAATAATTTGATCAAGCTCGAGGCGATTAAAATGTGCATTTTCATTATAAGCATTCTCATCAAAAGATGGTAAAGGTGTATGATCCCCTCTTGCAATTGCCAATAGACGATAACACATTATTCTTTCAGTATCTACTAAATGTCCAAGAACTTCCTTAATACTCCATTTTCCTTCTGCGTATCGGTATTCAGATTTTTCTTTAGAGATTGCTTTAAAAAAACTAACTGATTCCGCTAATTGACTCCTCAAAATAGTTTTTAAATTACCTTCAGGAACTAGCTCAATATAACCTTTAAAGTGTGGGTTATATTCGTTGGAATTTGGTCTAATCATTAATTAATCACCTCAAAGTTTTTATTTAAAATCTACAAAAGAGATAGTAGTACATTAAGAAAATTATATCTTATGTTAAAATTAAATAGTTAAAAAGTTTGAAAAATAAAAATATTAAAGGAGATTGAAATGACTAATCAGTTGAAGCAACGTTTCAAACAATTTGCAAAGATTGAATGTGAAAATTCTAGTAGATTATATGAATATATATCATTAAAAATTGCAGAAGACGAAGAGATACTTGAACTGTGTTCTTTTGCTCAAGATAGTCAACCTGTTCCCAATTTATTATTAGGAGCGATTCATTATTTATTAATGAATGGGAATTGTCATCCGTTAAAGGATTTCTATCCAAGTTTAGTTGAGACACCTAAAGAATTAGAAGAATCATATATATATTTTCAGGATTTTTGTAAAGAATTTAGAAACGAAATTATTCAGCTAATTCAATCGAAAATTGTCCAAACGAATGAAGTGGGACGCTGTGCCTATCTTTATCCATGCTTCTCCTATATATATCAAAAGGTTAATAAACCAATTTCATTAATCGAAATAGGAACAAGTGCGGGACTTCAGCTCTTATGGGATCAATATAAGTATTCTTACCGTTCAAGCGAAGAACTTTATGCGAATTTAGAATCTAAAGTTCTTATTCAATCAGAAGTAAAAGATAAAACTCCAACAATGCTCCCATTATTAGACGAAGCGCCTCCAATTGTTGATCGATATGGGATAGATTTACACGTTAATGATCTATCAAACGAAGAAGACTATTTATGGCTTAAAGCATTAATTTGGCCTGAGCATTTTGAACGAAGAGAATTATTTGAAAAAGCCGTTAACTGTTTAAAGGAAAATAAAATCAATTTAATAGAAGCAGACGGAATTAAAATTCTTCCAGAAGTAGTTAAACAATTATCTAGCGATTCAATTCTATGTATTTTTCATACACATGTTGCAAATCAAATACCGGTTGAGGGAAAACAAAATTTACTAAAAACTATTGAAGGTATTAGTAAAAATAGGGATTTGTTTCATCTATATAATAATATTTGGGATCGAATGTTGCATCTTGACTATTACATTGATGGGGTAAAGCATGAAGAAATAATTGGTGAAACAGAAGGTCATGGGAAATGGTTTGAATGGAGGATTTAGTAAAACATTAATTAATAGCTATGAAATGGGGGAGTAGTATGGAGATTAAAGGGATAAATCATTTGTTATTTTCAGTGTCAAATCTTGAAATATCGATCGATTTCTATAGGAACGTATTTGATGCAACTCTCTTAGTAAAAGGTCGAACAACAGCATATTTTGACTTAAATGGCATTTGGCTTGCTTTAAATGAAGAAAAGGATATACCTAGAAAAGAAATTCATCAATCGTATACACATATGGCTTTTACGATTGATGAAGACGATTTTGAAAAAATTTATGATAAACTAGTTCAGCTCAAGGTGAATATATTGAATGGCCGCGATAGAGATATACGTGATAAAAATTCAATTTATTTTACTGATCCAGATGGACATAAGTTTGAATATCATACAGGGACTTTACAAGATCGAATTGAATATTATAAACAATCAAAACCACATATGGATTTCTATATTTAGATGTTGGATAGAAAGTTTAGAAAAACTTTCTATCAAAAATTATCTTGAATTAAAGATAATTTTTGATACAATATAGTCAAGAGTTCGGTAAATTAAAATATAAAATACCGGATTAAACTAATGAATTAATGAGGTGTCTATATGGGTTATTCTTCGTGTAATATCTCAAATTAAAGATAAAAACAAAAGGAGCGATTAACTATGTTTGAAAAAATTAATAATAAGCAATTAGGCCATGCTGATCATGGTTGGTTAAAAACAATTCATCATTTTTCATTTGCTAATTATTATGATCCAAATAATATGAACTTTGGTGTATTAAGAGTATTAAATGATGATCTTATAAAAGCACACAGAGGATTTGGAACTCATCCACATAGTGATATGGAAATTATAACGTATGTCATAAATGGGAACTTAACTCACTCTGATAGTATGGGGAATAAACATGAAATTGGACGTGGCGATATACAGTACATGAGTGCAGGGACAGGTGTATATCACAGTGAACACAATATGGGCAGGGATTTATTAAGATTAATTCAATTATGGATTATTCCTGACAAAACCGGTCATACTCCAAATTACGGTGATTTAATTTCAGATTGGGAAAAGAGAGAAGGAAAATGGTATCATATGGTATCTCCGGTCGAAGGGAGTGCCCCAATTAAAATTCATCAAGATGCAAATATTTACTCGCTTGCATTAAATAAAAATGAAGAAATATCTTTTGAAATGAAAAAGGATCGACAAGCGTATTTAGTCTTATTAGAAGGAAATGCCATTGTGAATGGAGAACTATTGGAAGCTAGTGATGCTGCAAAAATAATTGAAGAAGATATTATAATAAAATCAAAAGATTTTTCACATTATTTAGTAGTAGAAATGAAAAAATAATAGATGAATTAATCTATTAATTGGAGGGGAAATAAGTAATGAAAACAAGTATTAAATGGGATGGTAAGTTAGCCTTTTCAGGTATTGCACCATCCGGCCATGAGATCAAAATGGATACTGCCGAGTCTTTAGGTGGAGAAAATAGTGCACCTACACCAGTTGAACTTTTAATTAATGCAGTTGCAGGATGTACTGCGATTGATATCGTATTAATCCTTGAAAAAATGAGATTAAAACTAACTTCATTCGAAATTGAAGTAGATGGTGAGCGAGCTGAGGAGCACCCTAAACGATTTACTGATATTCACTTACATTATATTTTAGCTGGAAAGTTAGATACTGAAAAAGTTCGAAAAGCTATCAAATTATCAAAGGATAAATATTGCTCAGTGGCTCATTCTTTAAATGCTAACATAACAGCAAGTTTCACTTTAAATGGAACAAAGGATGAGGAAGTTCTGTAATTGTAATAAATGTAGCTGCCCTTAAAGTCAAAGTACTTTTGGGGCAGCATTTTTAATTTGGAAAATTAAATAGTGTAGATCGCGATGGCAATTCAACAAAAAAACCAGCTTTTAGCTGGTTTTCTCTATTTACTCTTCATTATCTAATTGTTTCTTTACATAAGTAGGAAGCATAAAGCAACCAACATGTAGGTCTGTATTATAATATTTTGTTTCGATCCCTAGCTTATTCCATTCATCAGCTTTAATGTCTTTAATTGGGTCGTATTTTTTTGAAGCAAATCCGAATAACCAATGTCCAGATGGATAAGTTGGCATATGGAATTGATAGACTCTTGAAATTGGAAATGTTTCTTTAATTTTTGAATGAGCACGTTTCATTTCGTGTGCGTAACTAGCGTAATATGGACTTTCATGCTGGTTAATTAGTATACCTTCTTCACTTAATACCCGTTTACAATTGTTATAGAAAGCAACTGTAAAAAGCCCTTCACCAGGTCCAATTGGATCAGTTGAATCTACCAAAATCAGATCGTAATAACCTTCATCAGCTTCTTGTACGAACTTTAAACCATCTTCAAAATATAAGGTTAATCGCTTATCTTGATCTAATTTTGAAGCCGTTAAAGGTAAGTATTGTTGGCATAGTCTTACAACACGCTCATCAATTTCGACCATATCGACAACTTCCACATTTGGATAACGTAATACCTCACGTGCAGTACCACCGTCGCCCCCACCGATAATTAGCACTTTTTTTATGTTTGGATTAACGGCCATTGATACATGGGTAATCATATCATGGTAGATAAATTCATCTTTTTCAGTAACCATCATATAACCATCTAGAGTAAAGAAAGTTCCAAATGTTTCACTTCTAAAGAAATCGATTTGTTGAAATTCACTTTTTTCAGAATGAATATGTTCTTGAACCTTTATGGAGAATTTCGTATCTTCTTGGTGATTTTCTGTATACCATAAATCCATTAAATTTTCCTCCAAACTTCGATCGACGACTTTTATTATATAAGGATCATCATCATCGTTGATTGTGATTGTTCCTTCTGCTTTTAAATAAAGATAATGCTGAATCAATTCGGATGAAATTAGTTCACCTGGTATACAAAGAGGGATACCAGGTGGGTAAATCATGATTGATTCACCACTAATTAAGCCACTAGCATCATGAATTGAAATAATACGTTTTGGATGATAGTACGCTTCCCTAGGAGTCATAACCATTTTAGGATTTTTTAATGCAACACTTATATCTGTCTCAAGCTTTGGAAGTTTACCGTAATATCGGTCACTAATATCCCTTAATGCATCAATTAAAGTTTGAATCGTGTCTTCATTATCACCTAGCGAGATAATTGCTAAAATGACATTAGGTTCTGCAAGCTCGATTTGAATTTTATATTGTTCTGCAAGCATGTCATATACTTTAAAACCAGACAATCCTAATTCTGACACTTTAACAACAAGTTTTAACTCATCGTAATCGAATACGCCAACTCCATTTCGATAAGAATCTCGAGTTATACATTTTAATCCTTTTATATTGTTAATTTCTTCTTTAGCTTTTCTTGTTAAATTGAGTAATTTTTCAAAACGTTCGTGACCTTCTAAAACTAATTTCTTTCTCGCAACATCGATTGAACACATAAGTAAATAAGAAGCAGATGTCGTTTGAAATAAATTAATTGTAGAACGAACCCTATTTTTAGTAATGATCCCATCATTATGTAGTAGAACTGATGCTTGTGTTAAGGCACCACCAGTTTTATGCAAACTAAGAGTTACAAGGTCAGCACCAAGAAGGGCAGCGTTACTTGGTAAATCAGGATGGAACGAAAAGTGTGCACCATGAGCTTGGTCTACTAAAACAGGAATCCCCCTGGAATGGCCTATGTCGATAATTTGTTCTAAATCCGAGGTTGCTCCAAAATAAGTCGGATTGATAATAAGAATGGCTTTAACATCCGAGTTTAAATCTAAGGCATGAAGAACAGATTTTACTGAAACACCATTTACAATTCCATACTCATAATCGATTTCTGGTTCAATAAATACAGGCTTTGCGCCGGCTAAAATTAATGCATTTATTGCGGATTTATGTACATTCCTTGGCAGGAGAATTTTATCGCCATGTTCAAGGGCGCTCATAATCATATATTGAACTCCAGAAGTTGAACCATTTACTAACATATAAGCGTGATCAGAATGAAATGCATCTGCTAATAAAGTTTCGGCTTCTTGAATTACACCCGTTGGATGCGATAAGTTATCAACACGCTTTGAAGAATTAACATCCATTTTAAGAGCCATATCACTCCAAAGTTCTCTTAATTCCTCGAGTGAATTTCCTCTTTTATGCCCAGGTACATCAAAGCTCGTGATGTCTTCCTTAGCATATCGGACTAATTCAGTTAAAAGCGGTGTTTTACTATGATCAATCATCCATCAATATCCTCCACATCAGGACCATTCCATAGGTTTTTCCCGTAAAAGATTTCATCCATTTCATACTTCACTTTTTCTTCTATTTCCTTGATTTCTTTTTCATCTAATTTTTCTTTTGTATAGCCAAAAAGATAATTATCCAAATCAAATTGTTTTAACTTACATTTTGTATGGAAGATATTTTCTTGGAACACATTTACGTCAATCATTTGGTACATGTCTTTTAATTTTTGAGGAATATAGTTTTGAATTGAGTTGATATCATGATCAATAAATAATTTATAACCACTAACATCACGAGTAAAACCTCGAACACGATAATCAATAGTCATAATATCAGCGTCAAATTGGTGAATTAAATAATTCAAAGCTTTTAGAGGAGAAATTTCTCCACAAGTAGATACATCAATATCTGCTCTGAACGTACTAATTCCATCATCCGGATGATATTCAGGATAAGTATGAACGGTAATATGGCTTTTATCTAAAGCTGCTACTACTAACTCCGGTAAGGGTCCTGGAGATTCTGAGAAAGTTTCAGATGATGGATTATCAACTGGACCTTCTGAAACGAGAATCGTAACACTTGCTCCTTGGGGATCGTAGTCTTGTTTTGCAATATTTAAAATGTGCGCACCAATGATATGTGTAACCTCAGTCAATATTTTTGTTAAACGGTCAGCGTTATATTGATCATCGATGTACTGTATATATGCTTCACGTTCTTCTTTTGTTTTTGTAAAGCAAATATCGTACATATTAAAACTTAATGATTTCGTTAAGTTATTAAAACCATAGAGTTGAAAGTTATTATTTGACGATGAAATATTCATCTATTGTCCTCCTAGTTTTATAAAGTGAAAAAGTGTGTACGAAAAGTAAAAGCGACTTTTCAATAGTCGCTATGTAACTACTCAATATGTATTGTTGGTTTTTGAATTATTCATTATTCACATAAGTTGATGATTAAGAAGATACTTGGAAATAAAGAATTCTTATTTTTTTATTTATAATATTCGGAAAATTAAAAGCCTGAAAAGTTCTCAGGCCTTCTTAGAAAAGAGGATTGGCGGTTGTGGTGTGAAGATTAATTCAAATTCGATTACTAATTTATTAAAGATGCTATTCCAATCCTGTGTTAATGCATAATCTCTTGCTTTTTTTGACATATGCTTTAACATTTCACTTCCTTGTAAGCAATCCTCAATTGCTTGGCAAAAAGATGATGTGTTTTGGGGCTCACAAAGGACACCAGTTGAATAATCTCTAATTATATTTTTAACTCCACCTGCATTTGCACCAATCACTGGTGTTCCACACGCCATTGCTTCAAGTACTACATTACCAAATGTTTCAGTATCAGACGGAAACACCATTAAATCACACACACCGTATATTTCAACTAAGTCCTTCTTCTGAAGGTAGCCTGTATAAATAACTTGATCGGTACCAGTTTTTTTGATCAATTCTTCTTTTTTTGGACCATCTCCAACGATGATCCAAGTTAAATTTTTGTTAAATCGTTGTTTAGTATAGCTTATTATTTTCGATAAGGTTTCTAAATCTTTCTCTGGTGCAATTCTACCAACAAAACAAACCGTATATTTAGAGGTAATATTATATTTTTGTTTTATTTCATTAGGATTCAGAGTTGGGCGAAAGATCGAACAGTCAACGCCATGCGTCCAAATTGAGAGGTTGTTAAAGCCCTTTGTCACTAAATGATTGAATGTATCCTTCGATGGAACAAATATTTTTTGAGTAGGTTTATGAAACCAGTCTAAATACTTCCATAAAATATTTTCTAAGAATGTTAAGTTATAGTATTGAAGATAATGATCAAAATTTGTGTGGTATGAAGCAACTAAAGGAACTTTCATTTTTTTAGCAATATGGAGACCGCATAATCCAATAGTAAATGGTGTTGCAATATGAATAATATCCGGATTAAATTCTTTGAGCGTCTTTTTCATTTTAGAAAGGTTTGGAAATGAGATTTTACATTCAGGATAAATTTTAAATGGTACAGATTTTAATCTTGTTACATCTTCCGTTGAAGATATACCGTAGTCTTCAGGAGCAAACACATGGTAGGAATGGCCATGATCTTTTAAGTAATTTGTAAATCGATTTAAAGTTTTGGCAACACCATTCACTTGAGGAATATAGGTGTCTGTAAAAATAGCTACTCTCATAACTTCTCCTCCTCACAAATGATAGATAAAAAATTGTGAAATAAAAGTAGTAAATATACCAAGTAAAATTCCGAAAAAGACATCTGAAGGATAATGTAAGCCAAGATACATTCGAGAGAAAGAAACACATAAAACTAAAGGAAATAAAATAAATGCTGTTAATGGTAAATAAATCATAATAGGAAGTGCAACAGAAATAATTGCTGTTGTATGACCAGAAGGGAAGGAATGATCTTTTAAAGGATTTTTTAGAACAAAAGTACCTTCTAGTTTTAGATAAGATCTTTTACGTGGATAAAATCGTTTAAGAAAATGAACAGGGATATGGCTAAGAGAAAGGGTACAACAACATAGGATTGATGCTTCATGCAATTCACCTTTGGAATAAAGTAATAAAATAAGTACTGATGCAATTGTAAAAGTAGCTCCGCCAAGATGTGTAATATTCCGAAAGAAAAAATTCAAGTAACGCTTCTGGAATAATGAATTAACGCGATAAAAAAGTTGACATTCATATGTGTGAATCTTTTGAAGAATAGCGTTCATATTTCATCCTCCATTATGTTGATCTTTGTAACTTCATTATAAAAAGGGTTTATGGATTTAATTAGAAGCTTTTGTAAATGAATAATTTAGATATGTAAATTTTTATTAAAAGGATTGGAAGCGGGGAAATTGCAAAGCAAATAAGACTACAAATCATAAATAAACTGAGCTAATACTGATGAACCCGAAATTAAATAAAACTATCAATAAAAAAGAGAAGGCTTATTCAGTCCTTCTCTTTTCACTATTAATGCAACACAATATGTAACAAATCCTAAATTTATTTCGACAGATTTTCTTCTTCAACTTTTTTATAGAATTGACCTTTTTCAATATATTCTCTACGTATTCGATCCATATCAATGATGTCTTCTTCTGTTAATTCACGTACTACTTTAGCAGGTCTACCAAACGCTAATGTGTTAGGAGGGATTACTTTTCCACCTGGAACTAAGCTCCCTGCACCAATCATTGCACCTTCACCAATTACGGCACCGTCTAAAACGATTGAACCCATGCCTATCAATGCATTTTTTTTAACTGTACAGCTATGTAAAATGACACTATGTCCAACTGTTACGCCATCTTCTAAAATTAGGGGGCATTTTGGACTTTGGTGAAGAACAGATAAATCTTGAACATTTACATCATTTCCAATGATTGTATCATTAACGTCTCCACGAATGACTGCGCCGAAGAATACACTACTATTTGATCCAATTGTGACAGAACCAGTAACAGTTGCAGTTGAAGCGATAAAAGCAGATGGTTCGATTTTGGGTTGCTTCCCTTTGTATGGTAATATCATACTATACCGTTGCCAAACATATAAAAAATACGACGATTGTTTAGTTGAAATTGTCTAAACACTCAAGGCAACGTAGTTCACCTCCATAATATTTACTTCAATATGAGTATAACTTATTTTAACTATATATAATTAATGAAAAATAGGGAGGAGTGAAAAAATGTCACTACCTAAAAATCCGATCCAATTAATGCCGAAAGTTTATAAAGCTGTTTTTCCTCTAGTGCATCAGGAATTGAACTATTGGAGAAATTTTGCAACGGCAATCCCAGATCCAGAACTTAGAAAACAAGCATTAATGAGTATTGATACAAAAACATTCCATTGTGAAGGTGGTGCAATTTTAGCATTACTTTCTGAAAAGAATTTAAAACCAGTAATAGAGTTTATCGTTGCATATCAAACAATTAGTGATTACTTAGATAATTTATGCGATCGTAGTACTTCGCTTGATCCAGTTGATTTTGAAGCACTACATGAGTCGATGATTGATGCAGTAAAATGTCAAAAATCAGATCAAATGTATTATCGTTTCCGAGAAGAACAAGATGATGGTGGATATTTACGTGCACTAGTTTCAAAGTGTCATAGTAGTTTAAGTCAATCGAAGCATTATGAGGGAATTAAAGAGTACTTAGTCCAACTTGCTGATTATTATTGTAAGTTACAAATACATAAGCATGTCAAAAAAGAAGAACGAGTTCCTAGATTAACAAATTGGTTTGAAAAATATCAACCAGAACTTTCTGACTTAGAGTGGTATGAATTCTCTGCGTGCGCAGGTTCAACTCTTGGTATTTTTTGTTTAGTTTCTTATTCATTTAATGAAGTGATTTCTGAAGAATTATTTGAACAAGTTTATAAGAGCTATTTCCCTTATGTTCAAGGACTTCATATACTACTAGATTATGTTATTGATCAAAAGGAAGACGAAGAAGGCGGAGATTTAAATTTCTGCAGTTATTACCCATCTAAAGATGTCATGTTAAATAGAATTGAGTATTTTTCAACTAAAAGTGATCAAGCCTTAAAAGATTTAAAAGACTATCGTTTTCATCGAATGATATGTCAAGGATTGCTAGGCATTTACTTGGCCGATAAAAAAATGGCAGGACCAGACGAGATGAAAAGGATCAGAAGAGGGATTGTTAAAAACGGTGGTTTAACATCATTCTTTTTCTATGGAAATGCTAAGTTATATTTTAAATTAAAAGAGTTAAAGGCGAGTAATAGAAGAGTGAAGGAATCAGTTTAAACAAGAATACTCAAAAGAAGTATTATCTTAAAAGACTTCGATAATTAAAGAACCCCCACAAGGTGATAAATTTCCTTGTGGGGTTTTTAGTATTTTTTGTATTGCAATCAAATATGACCATTGGTATTACAATTTATGGGACATCTCCCTTTTACTGTTTATATTTAAAGCTTCCTTTTTTTCAGAGAAAAATATTTTCATAAGTGGTGGAGTTACAATTGTTGTGATTAGTACTACAATAACAAGGATAGCAAACATTTCTTTACTTAAAAGATTATTTGCTAAACCTGTTGATGCCATAATTAGAGCAACTTCCCCGCGTGAGACCATAGCTGAACCAATTCCAAGTGAATTTTTTGTTGGGAATCCCGCTAGTTTTGCTCCTAATGCTCCACCAATTAGTTTCGTTAAAATAGCGATAATACTTATAATAATAATAGTCGGAATCGAATGACTTAGCCCTGTAAATTGAACTGATACACCTATTAAAGTGAAAAACACAGGTACAAATACAGAGTAAGCAATTGTTTCAACCTTTTCAAATACTTCTTGTTTAAACTTAGTAACGGATATCGAAATACCTGCGATATAAGCTCCGATTATTGCAGCAATACCTGTTTGCTCGGCAAAGGCTGAGAATAAGAAGCAAACTATTAAAGCAGCAGAGATTAGTGTTTCTGAAACGTTTAGTTTTATAAACTTTTTTAGGAACCAAGGTATAATCTTCCAACCGATTAATATGGCAAATGTAAAAAATATAAACTTTTTAAATAAAAGAATTGGTAAACTAACTGCGCTATCACTGAAACTCATAACAAATGCTAATGCTATGATGACAACAATATCATCAATTACGGCAGCTCCTAAAATTGTTGCACCATCTTTTGTTTTAAGTTTACCCATTTCTTTTAATGTAGCCACAGAAATACTTACGCTAGTTGCAGAAAGGATTAGACCTAAAAAAATAGCTTCAAATTGGCTTAAGTTTATGGAAGTTCCATAAAGATATCCTGAGATTAATGGTAACAGTATTCCGAGTATCCCTACATAAGAAGAAGCTTTCCCAGTTCGTTTAAATTCATTAAGATCAGTTTCTATACCTGCAATAAACATAAGTAAAATGACGCCAATTTCACTCATTTCATTTAATGTTTCTGTTTCAGTAATGATTCCAAGTACAGCTGGACCTAATATGATCCCTATTAATAGCTTTCCTAAGACAGCGGGCTGACCAAGCTTTGTACTTAAATCCCCAAAAACTTTAGAGGCAATCAATATAATCGCAAGTTGCACATAAAGCATAAATTCATCTCCTGTCTGATCGCATAAAAAAAGAACCTGCCACAATAGGGTAAGTAAAAAAACATACTTATCCCTATCGTGACAGGCTCCTCCGAACGATGCATTAAATTTAACCTAAGTATAAACCAAAATTGAATGAGAAAACAAGCTTAAGCATTAAATTGGTAACAATTTAAATAGAAACTTAGTTTAATAGAATTAATAAAATAAGCGAAACAAAATAAGCAAAATGAAGGAGTATAAACGAAATGGCACTTTTAATTTTTCGAAAAAATAACATATATTTTAGTACGAAAGAGTGTAAATAAATTAAAATCATACTCCCGAAAAACCCATAAAAATACCCATAAATTACCCAAAGTGTCATCTGATTTACTTGTGAAGATTCTGTATGAAATCCTCTATATAATGAAACAAGGTAAAAAACTGACCAGTAATTGATGAACGCAATTAATCCAATTAATAATAATACCCAATTCGAATTCCGTAAAATGAACTGAAAAACATTACGAAATAGTTTATTCAAATTGTTTTGGTTTGTAGTCAACTCTTCACGCCCCTAGAGTTGGTTTATATCAATCAACTACTATTTGGTTTGTATGAACACATCAATTAAGTGGTTATATCTTTACATAATATTCAATTGATTTCTTGAATACGCCGTAATTAGATATTATTAATAATTTTTTGTGAATTTTTTAGATAAATTATTTTATGTTTTTTCTAAAGTGGTTATGTTCTTAATAGAAAACTTGTTGATAAGTTTATGAAACTTCAATCAAAAACGAATAAAATAAAAAGAGGCCTAATAAGTACAATGACTTAATAGGCGCATTTGTTTAAATTAATTTTTAGTAGGTTCAATTTGAGTAAAAATATCTCGGTGAACTCTTTTCATTTCTTCAAAAAATTGCTCACGTTTAATATTATTATTATCTAATATTTCTTTAAATGAATTTGTTTTGCTTTTTTGAGCGATGATATTTTCTAAAGGTTTATTTGAAAGTTTTGCTACAACTGCTATAAATATTAATTTCTTCATGTGCATTTTATGTTTCTCAACAGCTTTATTTATATTTGCTTCAGGTTGGTTTAAATAATTTGAAATATACTTAACAACTTCTTTTTTGTGGTTTTCTAACATTTTATTTGCTTTGTTGTTATGATGATGGTGATGTCTATGATGCTCACCATCATCTGTAGTTGCATCATGATCATGATGTGGATGTACATAATAATTTGCTGCTGCGATGTTTTCTGCATTTACCGAAATTGTACTAAGTGTAAAAAGACTAACTACTGCACCTGCAAAAATAGCTTTTTTCATTTTGAAAACCTCTTTTCTTTTTTTGATTTTTTTATCTTTACCAATTTTCCAAGAAAAATTTACCATTAATGAATTTTTAATGATTTTTTAAGATATTTATAATGATTTTGATGAGGTAAAACAAAATTCTATAATTGTACTTTTGAAATAATTGGGGACAAAATAAAAAAACTGCCTTTAGTAAGACAGTTTTTTCCAGAGTGTTGAAATATATTGTAGTCAATATAAAAAATACGAACATTTAATGATATTCGATGCAATTTGCAATATTTTTAAATATGATCTTTTAATCGTCTCTTATTGAAAGACAATTGATTTAATATATTTTTTTAACTAACTTGCAAAAATGCAACATAATTAACGTTATTATTATGACAAATATTTTTTTTTTTATTAAGACGTTGATTGGAACGAAAGGGTGCCAGGCTCCTATGGGATTAGCGGGAAGGCTAAAGACCCCACAGGCGAACGCCGAGGAGGCTAAAGAATCTCGCCCCATGGAAAGCGAGCACACTGTAGTGGAAATCAAGCTCACACAACTTATTTATCAGTGATAAAATTCCATCTTAATTGACAAAGGTCTTCTTCAACAGCGTGAAAAAACTGCCTTTAATAAGACAGTTTTTTCTTAAGCCCTTTTTTCAATTGCTAATATAAAAGGAGGATTATTTGCTTGATTAATAAATCGATAAGTTAATACATGTGCCAAGTCTTGAGGGATGTTTTGAGCAAAATTCATTAATGCATCTTTTTCAATTTGTCCACCTTCATGACCATGATATATCACAACTACGATAATTCCTTCTGGAGCCATCATTTCTAGTATTTGTTCAATTGCAGAAATTGTTGACTCGGGTACTGTTACAACAGATTTATCACTACCAGGCAAGTACCCTAGATTAAATATTGCGCCCTTTAACTTCTCGTGTAATGAAGCTGGGATTGCTTTTTTTACTTCTGAATGACTTTTTTGTAAAAGTGTAACTTGATTGCTTAAATTTTCATTATTTATTCTTTCAGTCGTTTTTTGAACAGCTAATTCTTGAATATCAAATCCATATACATGACCAGTTTTACCAACTAATTTTGCTAAAAATACTGTATCATGACCATTACCCATTGTGGCATCAATGGTAATATCGCCTTCTTTAACAGTTGATTGAAGAAGCTTTCTAGCGTACGGTAAAATACGATCTAAAATCATGTTAATTGTACTCGATTATTTGCGAATTTACCTTGCCAGCTATTTCTACGTTCAAACTCACGATCGATTGCATTTAATACTTCCCATTTCTTTAAGCTCCACATTGGTCCGATTAGTAAATCTGGTGGACCGTCTCCAGTAATACGATGTACGATTACATCACTTGGAATGATTTCAAGTTGATCAACGACTAAGTTAATATAAGCGTCAAAATCCATGAATTCAACTAGTCCTTTTTCATATTGTTTCATCATTGCGGTACCTTTTAATAGGTGAAGTAAGTGAATTTTAATTCCTTGAATATCAAGTTTAGCAACTTCCATTGCAGTTTCCATCATCATTTCAGGAGTTTCAAGTGGTAATCCGTTAATAATATGAGAACAAATACGGATGTTGTGCTTTCTTAATTTTTCTACGCCTTCTACATAAGTTTTATAATCGTGTGCACGATTAATAATATTTGCAGTTTTTTCGTGAACAGTTTGCAATCCTAATTCAACCCATAAATAAGTTCGTTTATTTAAATCTGCAAGATATTCAACAACATCATCTGGTAAACAATCCGGTCTAGTTGCGATGGATAAACCTACCACGCCTTCTTGCTCTAATATTGGTTCGAACTTTTGTTTTAATACTTCTACTGTTGCGTGAGTATTTGTGTAGGCCTGGAAATAGCCTAAGTATTTTCCGTTTTGCCATTTCTCATGCATTTTATCTTTTATTTTATGGAATTGAGTTACAACATCCTCAGCTCGATCGCCTGCAAAGTCTCCCGAACCAGAGGCGCTACAAAAAGTACAACCTCCAAACGCAACTGTACCATCTCTATTTGGACAATCAAATCCAGCGTCAATTGAAACTTTAAAAACTTTTTCGCCAAATTGTTGTCTTAAATGATAATTCCACGAATGATATCTTTTATGATCTATTGTATATGGAAAAGGATTGTTTTTTATCATTCCTCATCCCTCCCTTAATTTAAGTCAATATTATCGATTTTATCATGCTCTATTAAGAAAACCAAATGGAAAAACCTTTCTTATTTGTAAACAAATAATTGTACTCTGATTGAAAGGTTCGGAAATACTATCCTTGAGGTAACCTACATATCGGATACTTCATTAAAGTCTCAAAGGAGGTATTTTCTTGGGAATAACAGATCGCAATTTCGGACAAGAACAAGTACAAAAAGCAAAAGAAGCGTATGATTACGCAGTAGAGCAATTAGAAATTGGAATGAGACAAGAGCATTATAATGATATTGAATATTCACAAGCACAGGCAGGGATTGAAGAAGCACTTATAGAGCTTGAAAAAGTTGCAAACCTTGCAAATGCAGAAAATAAAGATGAGTTCTATCGTTTACGTAGACAATTAACACAACTACAGCATCAGATGATTATTACTCCGCACTAAAGGAGATTAGAATATGCAAGAATACGTTCAAGAATATGCGATCCTTGGGAGGAAACCAAAAATGGTAAAAAAGAAATCAAAAAGCAATAACCCTGAGCAAAAAACAAAGAATAAAACGATTACAGAATTCTCAGGTGAACTTTCAGCAGTAGATCAAGTGAAAATGAATAATTCTAAAAAAGGTCAACCACAAAGATCAAAACAGGGTTAAACAAAAAGGGAATAGGAAGAGCGAAAAGGGAAGGCTGGGCCTTCCTTTTTGTGCGACGGGCAGTCGCATAGGGTGCTGACCTAGTCAGCACCCTTCAATCATTTTTATCTAGACAGAGACGACACTTCGGTGTAACGACTGGATGAAAGATAAAATTATGAATTCCAGATGGTGAAAATCCATCCTCGAGGAGACTGACCTAGCTCGAGAAGTCTAATCTAGGGCATTATTGTGAGGTAATGTCTGAAGGAGATGCGGTAAATCGAGAGACCCGTAGGCGAAAAGATAGACCCTAATGCAAGAAGTGTGAAGCACGGCGGCGGGATAAGTTGGCGACTCTGCGAAAAGTGAGGAAGCCCACTAAAACGGCATTTTCTTTAGAAGTCAGAGCGAGAAAATATGGCTTATAACGTGATGGTGCAGGGTATGTCTTGAAGGAAAATGCGATGACCCCGTGAGGTCTCCACCTTACCGAACAGGCAGGGTTCTAATCTATAAGGGTAATCCGAAGTGATGAAGAACGGGTGGAGAAGTCAGACGTTCTCATAATACGGAAGTAGTTCGATGACCATAACACCGAATGAACGGAAGGGGAACGACCTATGGCTCCAAGTCATGGACGAGATGGAATGTTAACAATCAAGTTACTGAGGTAAAACCGTTTGAATGAACATCAAGGAAAGGCATGGAATACGTAATGAATCAAGAGTGGAAATTTAAATTACACAGTGTTTATGGTCAATTATTATTCGACCGTAGATTAACTCAAAGCTTTGAACAAGTAAAAGCGAATAAAGGTACAGGTGGTATTGACGGTGAATCAATTGAAAGCTATGAATCTAACTTAGAAGGAAATATACTGTCACTACTTGAAAAGTTGAAAACGAATACCTACAAAGCACAACCAGTTAAAAGAGTATACATACCAAAGAAGAATGGAAAGAAACGACCTTTAGGAATTCCGACAATTGAGGACCGAATTGTCCAACAGAGTCTAGTTAACGTACTTCAGCCAAAATTTGAAGACCTTTTATTTCATAGTTGGTCAGTAGGATACCGACCAAACCGAGGAGTCCAGAGAGCTTTACAAATTATCTTATGGAATATCGAACAAGGGTACAATCACATTTATGATTGTGATATTAAAGGTTTCTTCGATAATATTCCACATAAGAAACTAATTGGAATACTGAAGAAATATGTATCAGACCGAACAGCTTTAGGATTGATTGAACAATGGCTAAAGGTCGGGCATATGGAAGAAGGCAAACTGATTCACTCAGACTATGGGACTCCTCAAGGTGGTGTTATCTCTCCTTTACTAGCGAATGTATACCTTAATGAACTTGATTGGGAATGGGATTTAAATGGTATTCGATTCGTCCGCTACGCGGACGACTTTCTTTTGTTTGCGAAATCAAAAGAATCAATCGAAAAGGCAGCGACCTTAACTAAAGAAAAGTTGAAAGAATTAGGATTAGAGATTTCAAAAGAGAAAACAAGAGTAGTCAACTTTGAGAAGGACGATTTCGATTTCTTAGGTTTTACATTTCATCATTGGAGACCGAATAAGAAAGATAATAAACCTATATTTCATGTAACTCCTAAAGACGAATCAATCAAAGACTTTCGTTTGAAAATTAAAGAAAAGACTCGAAAGACATTAACTCTGAACAAAGAAGAGTGGATTAATCGAGTGAATCCAATTATACGTGGAAAAGTGAATTATTATGTGACGATCATCAAAGCGATTAAGGCTAATGAAGAACTAGGACAGACAAGTCATTGTCAAACTAGATGGACGAGACGAACACTTCGAAACTTAGATGGATACATAAGAAAGCGACTACGAGTAGCATTTATTCATAAACATCCAACCCAAAGAAAAGGGGACAAAATGAAAAGTTTATGGAATAACACATTCTTTCTGAAGATTAATTTGATTCCCTCCTACTGGCTGTACTTAAATAAAGCATATGGTTATACAAAAGAACAATATTTAAATGAATGGAAAATAAAAGCTAAACACAGATTACAAAACAGTATTAAAAGAGCAAGAGAAAACGGCGAAGAATATTACAACCCTCTTCGACTCCAAAAGATGCAAAACGCCTGGAATGCATCCTCATGATAATCATTACAACATATGGGTAAGCCGTATGCCTTAATAGGGCATGTACGGTTTGATAAGGGGGAAGTCTCGTAAGAGATTTCCCTACTTTCTTCATTGGAAAATAATCAAAAACTTTTTTGGTAATTTCAGGTTATTAAATAATGATTTCCTTAGCTGTCCACTTTGTCCTGAATTTCCCATTCTACGTACGTAGTTTCTTTCTCTTGAAACTAGGAAGATTCTCCTCTACAATTAATGAGTTAATGAGATAAAAATAGATAAAAAGGGACAGCTTTGAGGGGAGTACGGGATGCCAAAAAAACTATGGTTTTTGTTAATCGGTATGATTTTAAATGTAACAGGTAATTCTTTTTTATGGCCATTCAATACAGTATATATCCATACTTATTTAGGAAAGTCCTTGTCTGTTGCGGGGCTTATTTTAATGTTTAATTCATTGGCTGGTGTATTTGGTAATATGCTCGGTGGCTGGCTTTTTGATAAGTTTGGAGGATATAAGTCAATCCTAACTGGTATTAGTATTACATTTTTGTCAATTCTAGGTTTGGTTATTAATCATACTTGGACATTTTACAGTTGTTTCTTTGTAATATTAGGGTTTGGAGTCGGTATTGTATTTCCATCAATGTATGCGATGGTTGGAGCGGCATGGCCAGAGGGTGGACGTAAAGCTTTTAATGCAATTTATGTAGCTCAAAATCTTGGTGTTGCGATTGGTACAGCTTTAGGTGGAATTGTTGCAGATTTTAATATTAATTATATTTTCTCCGCTAATTTGCTATTATATATTGTTTTCTTCTTAGTAGCTTTATTTGGATTTAGAGATATTGGTTTACCTAAGCAATTAAAAGAATCTCATGAAGAAAAAGCAGAAAAACAAAAAATTTCATTTACTCCTTCCATGAAGGCTCTGATGATTGTTTGTGTTGCGTACGTTTTATGTTGGTTAGTTTATGTGCAATGGCAAACTACCATTGCTTCAGAAATGCAAAATCTACAAATTGGATTAAAAAAATATAGTCTGTTATGGACTGTTAATGGTGCGCTGATTGTCTTAGCTCAACCAATTGTATCAACTGCAATACGTAAATTTGCATTAAGTATGAGAAAGCAAATGTTGTTTGGAATAGGATTCTTTATCGCTTCGACTGTACTTGTGAGCACTGCCGAACAGTTTTCAATGTTTATGACAGGTATGATTATTTTAACGATTGGAGAAATGTTTGTCTGGCCTGCAGTACCAACTATTGCTAATATGCTTGCTCCAAAAGATCGTATAGGAATGTATCAAGGGATTGTGAATAGTGCAGCGACGGTTGGAAGAATGCTTGGACCTGTAATTGGAGGAGCACTTGTTGATACTTTTAATATGAGAGTATTATTTATCATATTAGTTGTTTTCTTATTAATAAGCATGGTCTTCTCTGTGCTCTATGAAAGATTAGCCAAAAAAGTAGTAAAAGTTGAAAATCAAACTTTTGCTTCTTAAAAAATAGGCTATGTATAATTGACCTTTTTCTTTGGTTATAATAAAATGGTATAAATTAAATCTAAATGATCGGCTATGATTGGGAATAGTAGTGAATATGAAGAGGTTTAGAGAGTTGACGGTTGGTGAAAGTCAATCCATTCTATTCATGAACTCGCCCATAAGCCACATTTGTGAACGGTTTTTTACCAAGTAATAAATGTCGTGTTCCACGTTACGGAAACAAGTGAATGTATTTTTACATTAATTTGGGTGGTACCGCGGGAAATCCTCTCGTCCCTTTTGGGATGGGAGGATTTTTTTATTTGTAGACCGCTAGGACCACAGCCGAGCCATTTATACATGAAAAAAGGAGGCAATAATATGAGTTTTAATCATGGTACTATTGAACAGAAATGGCAGAAGTATTGGTTAGAAAATAAAACGTTTAAAACAACTGACGATACAAGCAAGCCGAAATTTTATGCACTTGATATGTTCCCTTATCCATCTGGAGCGGGATTACATGTAGGTCATCCAGAAGGGTACACAGCTACTGATATCCTTTCAAGAATGAAAAGAATGCAAGGTTATAATGTACTTCATCCAATGGGCTGGGATGCATTTGGTCTACCTGCAGAACAATATGCATTAGATACAGGTAATGATCCTGCTGAGTTTACTGAAAAGAATATCAATACTTTCCGTAATCAAATTCAGGCACTAGGATTCTCATATGATTGGGATCGTGAAGTAAATACAACTGATCCTAATTATTACAAATGGACTCAATGGATTTTCCTAAGAATGGTTGAAAAAGGATTAGCATATGTAGATGAAATTCCAGTTAACTGGTGCCCAGCTCTTGGTACAGTTTTAGCTAATGAAGAAGTAATCGATGGAAAAAGTGAGCGCGGAGGACACCCTGTTGAGCGTCGTCCAATGAAGCAATGGATCTTAAAAATTACAGCATATGCTGATCGATTATTAGAAGATCTAGAAGAATTAGATTGGCCTGAAAGCCTAAAAGAAATGCAACGTAACTGGATAGGACGTTCGGAAGGTGCAGAAGTTTACTTTAATGTTGATGGATTCGATGAAAAAGTAACTGTATTTACAACACGCCCAGATACACTATTCGGTGCAACTTATGTTGTATTAGCACCAGAACATGATTTAGTTAATAAAGTGACAACAGCTGATCAAAAAGATGCTGTTGAAGCATATATCGATTCAGTTAAATCGAAAAGTGATCTAGAGAGAACTGATTTAGCGAAAGATAAAACAGGTGTTTTCACAGGAGCATATGCAATTAATCCTGTAAATAACGAAAAGCTTCCAATTTGGATTGCTGATTATGTACTTGCAAGCTATGGAACTGGTGCAGTTATGGCAGTACCAGGACATGATGAGCGCGATCACGAATTTGCAGTTAAATTTAAATTACCAATCGTTGAAGTTGTTGAAGGTGGAGACGTTCAAAAAGAGGCTTACGCTGGAGATGGCAAACATGTTAACTCTGATTTCTTAAACGGTTTAAATAAAGAAGAAGCACTTGAAAAAATGATCGAATGGTTAGATTCTTCAAAAGCAGGTGAGAAAAAAGTTACGTATCGTCTACGCGATTGGTTATTCTCTCGTCAAAGATATTGGGGAGAACCAATTCCAGTAATTTTCTGGGAAGATGGTACTATGACAGTTGTTCCTGATGAGGAATTACCATTAATTCTTCCAAAAACAGATGATATTCGCCCAAGTGGTACTGGTGAGTCACCATTAGCGAATATTACTGATTGGGTTAATGTAGTTGATCCAGTAACAGGTAAAAAAGGAAGACGTGAAACAAATACAATGCCACAATGGGGCGGAAGCTGCTGGTATTACTTACGTTATATTGATCCAAATAATAACGAGGTAATCGCAGATTCTGAATTACTAAAGCATTGGTTACCAGTTGATGTATATATTGGAGGAGCAGAGCATGCAGTTCTTCACTTACTATACGCTCGTTTCTGGCATAAATTCCTTTATGATTTAGGGGTAGTTCCTACAAAAGAGCCATTCCAAAAGCTATTCAACCAAGGAATGATCTTAGGGGAAAATAATGAAAAAATGTCTAAGTCTAAAGGAAACGTTGTAAATCCTGATGATATAGTTGCTAGCCACGGTGCTGATACATTACGTTTATATGAAATGTTCATGGGTCCATTAGATGCATCAATCGCTTGGTCAGAAAACGGATTAGATGGTTCTCGTCGCTTCTTAGACCGAGTATGGCGTTTATTTGTCACTGATAACGAAGAGCTTTCTGATAAAATTGTTGAAGGTGTTACTTCTAGCAGTCTTGAAAAAACATATCACCAAACAGTAAAGAAAGTAACAGAGGACTTTGAAGGTTTACGCTTTAACACTGCGATTTCTCAAATGATGGTGTTTATTAATGAAGCATATAAAGCTGACCAATTACCAAAAGAAATGGTTGAAGGTTTTGTTAAATTATTAGCACCAGTTGCTCCACATATCGGTGAAGAACTTTGGAGTAAATTAGGTCACAGTGATTCAATTGCATATGCTACATGGCCAGCATACGATGAAGCTAAGCTTGTAGAAGACGAAATTGAAATCGTAGTACAAATCAATGGTAAAGTAAAAGCAAAATTACTTGTTGCAAAAGATGCTTCTCGTGAGCAAATGGAGCAAATTGCATTATCAGACGATGTAGTTAAAGAACAAGTTGAAGGTAAAACAGTTCGAAAAATCATAGCTGTACCAGGTAAATTAGTAAATATCGTTGCTAACTAAATAGTTATATCGAAAAAACCTCTTATGAGGTTTTTTCTTTGTTATCCTTATTTACTAACTCATGACCTTCTTATGAGTAAGTAAAAAACATCGATTTCCTTTTTTATTAACTCATGAACCTTTTATGAGTAAGTAAAAAACATCAATTTTACTTTTTTTTAACTCATGACCCTCTTATGAGTAAGTAAAAAACATCAATTTGCTTTTTTATTAACTCATGAACCTTTTATGAGTAAGTAAAAAACATCAATTTTACTTTTTTTTAACTCATGACCCTCTTATGAGTAAGTAAAAAAACATCAATTTGCTTTTTTATTAACTCATGACCCTCTTATGAATAAGTAAATTACATCAATTTGCTTATTTATGCCCAGGAAACCTATATAAAGGCTTCAAGTTGACAAGAAAATTGTGTCTACTTTGCCTTAAAGACTTTTGTAAATAATACAGAACTACT
Organism: Gottfriedia acidiceleris; assembly: GCF_002128425.1. Taxonomy (GTDB): domain Bacteria; phylum Bacillota; class Bacilli; order Bacillales; family Bacillaceae_G; genus Gottfriedia; species Gottfriedia acidiceleris. The sequence goes on along the minus strand of NZ_NESS01000007.1, from coordinate 193,054 downwards.
TTTATGTAATTTGAAAATTTATCCAATTAAACTTACTTTTTGCATAGATAATAATTAGTTGTTAAGATGTTGCTATAAATATATGGAGGATGAATAAGTATGAATTCGATTTCTGCAAATGATGTTAAAGAGCGTTTAGAAGCAGGGGAAACGCTATTTTTAGTAGATGTACGAGAGGACTATGAGGTTGAGTACGGTAAAATTCCTGAAGCAGTTCATATTCCAATGGGGCAAATTCCTAACAAATTAGATGTTTTTAATAAAGAATTTGAATACATTTTTATTTGTAAGGCAGGCGTTCGTAGTGAGAATGTTTGTGAATATTTAAATGAGCTAGGTTATAAGGCGATCAACATGGAAGGCGGAATGATGGCCTGGGAAGGCGAGATAGAATAAAAAAAGTCAGTCTAAATCCAAATTTTTGAGACTTTGTCTAGCTACTGAGATCCAACGTTTTTGTTGGGTTTTTTTATTTATTTGGCTTAAATTGGGCTAATGTTTTTTAGCATAATGAATATTAAGCACGTGAGTTGTGACATATATTAAAGTAGAACCTCATATATTTTTTCATTGAGGTCTTTGCTTGTTAGAAAGGAGGGGGTTGATTTGCCTAAAACATTAAAAATTGATATTACCGATAAAATAATTGGTAAATTTAAAGATGGGCATATGGAATTGTATTCTTCAAAGTATTTAATTGGAAAGTTTTACTTTAAAGATTTAAAACAAACTTTCCAATTGGCAGAGGGATATGTTGAAGAGGATGGACGATTCTATTTATTAGTGAACTTGCAACACGAACAATCGAACGCTCGCCTTTGACCTTAAATTAGGGACGGTGAATTTGTGCCAAAGAAAAATATAATAATTGAAAAGCATAAGTTAAAACTAGAAAATAAGTATGATTGTTTTTCGAATAGAATTATGGCTATAACCTTGAGAAATAACAGTTTAACTTTTATAAAGTTTCTTAATCAATCCTTATGCTTTTCTATATGTAAAAATTATAGGACCTAGCGAAAAAAATGTATTCGTTCGGTCCTTTGTTTATAAGTTAAAAATTCATTTGAGAGTAATCCGCAGCTGATGCTCCTGCTAATCTACCAGTTACCAAAGCAGCGGTTATGTTATAGCCACCAGTGTAACCGTGAATATCTAATATTTCTCCACAAAAATAAAGACCATTCATGATTTTAGATGACATTTCTTTTGGATGAACTTCCTTTGTTGAGACACCACCACCTGTAACAAATGCTTTTTCTATTGAAAGAGTTCCGTTTACTACAAATGTGAAGCTTTTAAATAATTGGACAAGCTCTCTTAATTTCATCGTAGCAATTTCATTACAAGGAGTTGACTCATCAATTCCACATTTTGAAAGTAAAAATAGTAAGTATCTTTCAGGTACATAACCTTTCAGTACGTTCTTAATCGCTTTTTTAGGTTCTTCTTTTAGAATACTGTTTACTTCTTGAAATAGTGATTCCTCGTTTTGTTCTGGGAAACAATCAATCGCCATCGATACATTTTTTGTTTTAGACTTTTGTTGCACCTTATATACAAATTGGCTACAACGCAGTGCGGCAGGGCCCGATATTCCAAAGTGAGTAAAGAGCATGTCCATTTTATGGGCAATAACTTTTTTTCCTTTTGGATTTAATACACTTAATTCTATGCCTCTTAAAGCAAGGCCTTGTAATGATTTATTTTGAATAAATTCTTCACTAGAAGTAATAGGTACTTCTGTAGGAAATAGTTCTGTAATTGTATGACCAGCTTTTTTTGCCCAAGCATATCCGTCACCAGCCGAACCTGTATGTGGAACAGATTTACCACCTACCGCAAGGACAACACTTTTTGAATGAATGACCGTTCGATCATTCAATACGATTCCTACTACTTTATCATCTTCATAGAGTACGTCTTTAACGGTTCTATTCGTTTGAATATCTACATGATGTTTTTTTAGTTTTTGCATTAATGCATTTAATACTGATTTTGAGTCATTTGAAACAGGAAACATTCTACCGTGATCCTCTTCTTTTAATGCGACTCCCATATTTTCAAAAAACTGTATGATATCCTCGTTATTATAAATAGAGAATGCGCTATATAAAAACCGACCATTTCCAGGTATATGTTTAATAACTTCTTCTATAGGTAAGCGATTAGTTACGTTACAACGACCACCACCCGATATAAGGAGTTTTTGTCCTAATTTAGTTCCTTTTTCAAGTAAAAGTACTTTTGCTTTGTTTTCAGCAGCGCTAATTGCGGCCATCAGACCAGATGTTCCGCCACCAATTACAATTACGTCATAAACCATTATTTCACTACTTTCGTTACAAATTTCTTTTAGTAAGTTTACCATTATTTCAAGTAAGCTCCAACTTCTTATCATTTTTTAATTTTTTCTTTTTATATGATATGGTAAGATAGATTAGTTAGTTTGATCGAGAATTGGTAGGAGGCAGTTTATGTCAGATTCAAAGTTGCTACGAGGTACCTTCATATTAACTGCTGGTACGTTTTTAATAAAATTTCTAGGAATGATTTATACATTCCCTTTTTATGCGTTAGTTGGTTCAAAAGGGTCTGCGTTATATAATTATGGTTACGTTCCATATACATTATTTATCAGTATAGCTACGGCAGGTGTTCCGTTAGCTGTAGCAAAGTTCGTTTCGAAGTATAATGCGATTGAAGAATATGAAACAAGTAGAAGGCTCTTTCATGCAAGTCAGCTACTCTTAATATGTACAGGTATTTTTTCGTTTTTAACGTTATATATCATTGCACCTTATATTGCACCTCTTATGATTCCTAAAGATTCGAAGGGTAATAGTGTAGAAGATGTAGTTACTGTTATGAGAATAGTAAGTACTGCTTTAATATTAGTACCTTCTCAAAGTTTATATAGAGGTTTTTTCCAGGGGCATCAATCAACAGGTCCAACTACTGTTTCTCAGCTAATTGAACAAATTGTACGTATTGTTTTTACACTAGTTGGAAGTTATATCATTCTAAAAGTTATGGGTGGAACAATTACTCAAGCAGTTGGTTTGTCGACATTTGCAGCTACCATTGGTGCAGTCGGTGGTATTTTAAATTTACTATGGTATTGGAGAAAGCGAAAAGTTCATTTAGACGAACTTCTTCCAAAATCAAAAGGTTTAATTTACCCTACTAAAGTAGAAATGTTTAAAGAATTATTTTCTTATTCAATCCCATATGTATTTGTTGGACTTGCCATCCCGTTATATCAGTTAGTGGATCAGTTTACTTACAATAGAGCAATGGAATCAATTGGATTAAAAGATATTGCAGAGAATACTTATGTAATGTTTTCATACACAAGTCACAAACTAGTAATGATTCCAGTTTCATTAGCAACGGCATTTGGTTTAACACTTGTTCCTGCTATAACTGAAGCATTCGTAAATAACAATCATAAAAAGCTACAAAGTCAAATTACCCAAACCTATCAGGTTGTATTCTTCCTAACCCTTCCTGCTGTAGTAGGTATATCAGTTTTGGCTGAACCAATTTATAGTGCTTTTTATCAAAAAAGTACACTAGGTGGAAGTATACTAGGTTTCTATGCACCAGTCGCTTTATTGTATTCATTATTCACAGTAAATGTAGCCATTTTACAAGGTTTAGATAAACAAAAATATGCGATTATTGGTTTAATAGGCGGAGTAATTTTAAAAATAGTATTAAATGTACCATTAATTTATTTATTTAAAACATATGGCGCAGTATTAGCAACCGCATTAGGCTATTTATTTTCAATCGTATACAATTTCTATTATATTCGTAAAAATGCGCAGTTCTCTTTCAATAAAGTGTTTAGAAGGATATTCTTTATGATTATCTTATCTGGCTTAATGGCCGGAGCGGTTTATGCTGTAGAATACTTATTAGGATTCTGGTGGACTTATAAAGATGGTCGATTGATTTCAATGTTCCTTGTCATCATTGGAGCAATTGTAGGGGCTATAGTTTATTTAGGTGTTGCATACAAATTAAACTTATTTGAAATTATTTTAGGAGCTCGTTTACAGAATCGTTTTAAGTTTGGAAAAAGAGGATAAAAATATATGGTGAACCTTCTTTTGTAGTGGTTCACCTTTTTTTCACATTAAGGATGTATAAATTGATAGCGAAGAAAAATGACTTCGCCAAAAAGCTCGCCAAACGGCGGGTTTTCTTAAACTTTTATTTAGAAAGAAAAGGTGTTAATTAATGAGAATTGATAAAATTTTAGCCAATATGGGATATGGCAGTAGGAAAGAAGTAAAGTCTCTACTAAAACAAGGAGTTGTAAAAGTCGGAGATAATATTGTAAAAAGCCCAAAAGAGCATGTTGATATTGATCAGCAGGTTGTAACGGTAAATGGTGAAGTAGTAGAGTATAAAGAGTTTGTTTATTTAATGATGAACAAGCCACCAGGTGTTATATCTGCTACAGAAGATTCTGAGCATGAAACAGTAATTGGTTTATTAGAATATGAAGATATCATTTTCGAGCCATTTCCAGTTGGACGTTTAGATAAAGATACAGAAGGTTTATTATTAATAACGAATGATGGTCATTTGGCACATCAATTACTTTCTCCTAAAAAACACGTGCCAAAGAAGTATTATGCAACGATTGATGGAGTTGTAACTGAAGATGACATTAAAGCATTTGAAAAAGGTGTAACACTAGAAGATGGTTATTTAACAAAACCTGGCTATTTAACAATTCTTAAATCCGGAGAAGAATCTGAGATCGAATTAGTTATTATGGAAGGTAAATTCCATCAAGTTAAGAGAATGTTTGAAGCAGTAGGAAAGAAAGTTACTTACTTAAAAAGACTAGAAATGGGTCCTTTAAAGTTAGACGAAGATTTAGAGTTAGGTGAATATCGTGAACTGACTGATGAAGAGATTGATTTATTAAAGTCGGTTAATGAAGAGAAATAAGAGTTACTTTTAGATGAGTTTAGGTAAATCAAAATGTAAACATATATAAGTTTTTAATAGAGCATTTTGTGTGTTTGTGCTGGTCAGGTCAGCTCCCACGGATAGCGAGCAACTTAAAACACAAATATCAACTAATATAATTCTTAATTCAGATAGAGAGTCAAAAGAAAAACAAAAACCCTTGATTAGACGTCAGACAAGACAATCATAGGTTTTTGTTTTTCTTTTTACGAAGAAGCTTTTACTTTTTTCCCTGTTACGGCCCATTTTCCCCTACTTGGACTATAAACTAGATTATTAAACTCTAAAATGTTTAAATCTCGTTGGATTGTTCTAGGTGTAATACCAAACTCCTCCACTAGGTCTTTTGTAGAAACGGTACCATTTTCACTAATATACATGTAAATGGCTTTAATTCGAGTCAGCATTCGAGAAGTTCCAGAATTCAAAAAACCACTCCTTTACCTACCGCATTGTTTCATAACAGGTTAGTTAAGTATTTTACTAGCTTATATTTTCATTTTACTCTTTTTCAGTAGTTTCATAACGAAATTTATGAAAATAATACAAAAATTTAATGAAAATTTGCGCAAACGTAATCATTTTGCAAGTTTAAGGTAATATATTCTACAAAGAGTGTCATATTCCTTCTTTTTTCGTTCCATTTATGAATAAATTATGTTTAAATTTTAAAAGATGATAAACTATTTATATTAAAGGAGGTATTTCTATGACACAAATTAATTGGATGGAAGAAGTTTTAAAACGTAAAGAAGACTATTTAAAGCACACGATTGAACTTCTTAATATTGAAAGCGTTTATGATGAAGCGACAATATCAAAAGAAGCACCTATGGGTAAAGGTATTAATGAAGCACTTACATACATGTTAAATTTAGGTGAAAAAGACGGTTTTATTCCAAAAAATGTTGATGGATATGCTGGCCACTTAGAAATGGGAAGCGGCGAAGAACTAGTAGGAATTCTTTGTCATTTAGATGTGGTACCTGCTGGCGATGGCTGGTCTCATGATCCATTTGATGCAATTATTAAAGATGGAAATATTTATGCACGAGGCGCAATTGATGATAAGGGTCCTACTATGGCTGCTTATTATGCAATGAAAATTGTTAAAGAATTAGGATTGCCTATTAATAAACGTGTACGTATGATTCTTGGAACAGATGAAGAAAGCCAATGGCGTTGTGTTGATCACTACTTTGAAAAAGAAGAAATGCCAACAATGGGCTTTGCTCCTGATGCAGATTTCCCGATTATTTACGCTGAAAAGGGAATATTAGATATTAATTTCAAACAAGTGCAATTAAGTGAAGACAAAGAGAGTGAATATAAATTAGTATCATTCTCTTCAGGTAGAAGAGTAAATATGGTACCCGATTATGCAAAAGCGGTTGTTTCAGGATCAAATTTTGATCATGAAGCATTTACAAAACACATTAGTGAATTAGGCTGTAAAGCTCAATTTTCAAATGAAAATGGACACCAAGTTTTAGAAGTAGAAGGCGTTTCAGTACATGGAATGGAACCTGATAAAGGTAAGAATGCGGGTATTGCATTAGCAAGCTTCTTAAACCAATTTGAATTTAATGTTAATGCTGATCGATTCTTAAAATTTATCGTTGAAAACTTTAAAGGTGACTCACGCGGTAAAAACATGGGCGTTGCGTTTAATGATGATATTACTGGAGATTTAACGATTAATTTAGGAATTATGCAATACGAAGAAAATAATGGTGGTTCATTTGGCTTAACTTTACGTTATCCAGTGACAACTGATATTGACTTTGTTATTTCAACACTTACTGAACGTGGAAGTAAATATAACTTTGAGTATAATGAAATTAAAAATTCGAAACCTCACCATGTTCCACAGGACCACCCATTAATTCAAACTTTACAAAAAGTATATGAAGAGCAAACAGGTGAAGAAGCAACATTATTAACAATCGGTGGTGGCACATACGCACGTTCGTTAAGTGCAGGTGTAGCTTTTGGACCATTATTCTTAGGGAAACCAGAAGTAGCTCATCAAAAAGACGAATATGCTGAAATTGATGATTTATTAAAAGCAATTGCAATTTATGCACAGTCGATTGCTGAATTAGTTAAGTAAAATACGTTATCATCAGTCTGAATATTAAATTTGAATTTCAGACTGATTGAAATCGTTTGCCAACAGTCTGAAAGGGGAGAAAATTTCCTCCCCTTTTTAAGTATGTCTTTTAGGAGTTGAGAATTATTTTGAACAAATTACCAGCACGTAAAAATAGCATCTTACTAATTTTTAAGGGCTATTATTTTTGTTTATTTTTTGCAATAGGATCACTAGGACCTTTACTTTCTTCTTACTTTAAAAATGTGTTGGATTTGTCAACTTCACAAATTGGAATTTTAATGTCTTTAACACCTATCGTTGCAATTTTTTCGCAGCCTCTATGGGGAATGGTTAGTGACATGACGCTTAATCCTAAAAAAATGTTGCTTATAGCACAAATCTCCACAATCGTAATCGCACTTTTCTATTCTACAATCACTTCCTATGGCATGCTTTTATTTGTTGTTATCATGTTATCAATGACGCAAAGTGCTTTAATTCCTCTTTCAGATAGTATTGCACTGAATTATGTCCAAAAAATTGGTGGGAATTACGGAGCTATTCGATTATATGGCTCAATTGGTTTTGCTTTTGCTGTATTAGTTTCGGGAAGATTAGCTGAAGTTTTCGGTTTAGTCATTATATTTTTCGTATTTGCATTTTGTATTTTAGTCGGGTTAGGTATTTCAATCTTTATTCCAAATGCTACGACAATTAGTAAAAGGGAGCCCATCTTAAAAGGAGTCCCGATTTTGCTATCTAATAAAAGATTTTTACTATTTTTAATTTGTGCCTTTTTAGTTTTTGGACCAATTAGTGCAAATAATACTTACTTCGGTTTATATATTCAATCTTTAGGTGGAACATTAACAGGTGTTGGTATTGCATTTCTAATTTCTGCAGGTAGTGAAGCACCATTTTTACAAGTAGCCAAGCGATTAATTAATCGATTTGGGATATATAATATATTAATTGCAACCGCTTTAGTATCAGCATTAAGATGGTATTTTTATTTTACAAATCCTCCTATGCCGATTCTTTTCTTATCCTGCCTTACACAAGGACTATCGGTTGGATTATTTATTCCTGCAGCTCTCCAGTTTGTAAGAGATCAAGCACCGGATTCTTTAAAAGCAACGGCTGTTACAATTTATTCCGGTTTAGGCTTAGGGTTGGGAGAATGGTTTTGTACTTTTATAAGTGGATTTATATCAGAGTTATTTTCAATTAAAGCAATTTATATTTTATTTGGATCGCTTAGTATAGTTGCAGTTGGAATTATGCAATACTTAAAAAAGGACTCTAATTTGATTGATAAAAAGGAGATTGCGTAAGTTGAGTGAACATTATTTCCTTGCTGTTCCTTTGCCATTAGAAATAAAAGAAATTTTAGATGAATATTCAAAAAAATGGTATACAAAATTACCTTTAAAGAAATGGACTTTTAAAGATGATTTTCATATTACTTTATCATTTTTAGGTCCAGTTACATATACAAAAAGTGTAGAGCTTATGGATCAATTACAAAAAGAACTTAACGATTATAAAAGTTTTGACTTGTCAATTCAGCAGTTAGGAATTTTTGGGAGTACTGTACAGCCACGTGTATGGTGGTTTGGTTTAAAGAAAAGCGTTGAATTAATGGAGTTGCAAAATAGAATTCGTAAGATATGTGAAAAAATCGGTTTTTCAATTGATAAACGTCCATATAATCCGCATATTACAATCGCAAAGAAATATAATGATAGGTTTGATAAAAAATTTGAGATCCCACTTAGTTGGGAAGAGAAACCTTTAAAATTCAAAGTGAATGAAGTCGTTTTATATAAGATTCAACCTTCTAAAAAACCAAGTTACTACATTGCTGAATCAATTAAATTAAAGTAAATTGATGAGTTGAGCCGAATATAAGAAATATTTCAAGAAACTAACGAATACTTTTCTGAAGAAGCTTTAAACAGAATGAATTGACATTTAAAATAAAAGGGTAATTTCATTAAGTGTTTGTTTAGAATCCATTTTAACTCTTTGTGAATAGACTAATCATATCGATTTAATAAATAACGAAAATACGTCGTTTTTATGTAAACGTTTTAAATTTATAGTCTGGATGGTGAATAGCGTTGTTTCATATTAAAAGGGCTTTTGAAGCTTATATAGATGGATTTCAAGAAATAACAATGATTATTCCCAAATCGAACAAACATACAGTGCAGTCATATTTTGAACTAATTGAAGAGGATGGCCAAAGAACAAGGCTTCCTGTCATATCTCGAATAGAGTTTGATAGATTTTTTAAATATACTGTTTTGACTACTGAAGTTCTTTTGTTAGAAAAAAAGTATGAGATTGAGGATGAATTTGGTATTCGCACAGATTTACAAGTAGGTGGAGTTATTCGTTCGAGAGACTTTGATGAAAAATATGCCTATGATGGAGAGGATTTAGGTGCGATTTATACGCATAAATCTACACAATTTAAATTATGGGCACCTACTGCATCAAAGGTTAAGTTAAGAATTTATCAAGCATACGGTGAAAAAGAGAAGTTTACTGAAAAGTTAATGGAACGAGATGGAAAAGGGACTTGGAAAACAGTAGTCAATCGTGATTGTGACGGTTTAGTTTATAATTTTTTAGTATGTGTGAATCTGATTTGGCGAGAAGCTGTTGATCCATATGCAAAAGCAGTTACTTTAAATGGTAAACATAGTGTAGTGATTGATTTATCAAAGAGTAGCAAAGTTAGTAAAGTAAATAGTGCACCGCCTAGTAAGTATACTGATTGTATTATTTACGAAGCCAGTATTCGAGATTTTACTTCACATCCACTAAGTGGGATTCAAAAGAAGGGGTCTTTTGAAGGATTTCATGAAAAAGATACTAAGTACAATGGTTTTTCAACAGGTTTGGATTATATTTGTAATCTAGGAGTTACACATATTGAATTATTACCATTTTTTGATTTTGAAGGAATAGATGAAAATAATCCTTTCCAAAGCTATAATTGGGGCTACAATCCATTGAACTTCAATGCACCAGAAGGTAGTTATAGTTTAAAACCGGATGAACCGATCGAAAGAATAAATGAATTAAAGAACCTTATTTCGGTGTATCATGAACATGGTTTACGGATTATTATGGATGTTGTTTACAATCATGTTTATGAATTACAAACTAGCCAATTCGAAAAAATTGTACCAGGATATTATTTTAGACAAGATGAACGTGGTTTACCATCGAATGGAACAGGTGTAGGGAATGACTTTGCATCTGAAAGATTGATGGCTAGACGTTTTATTTTGCAATCTATAAAATATTGGACTGAAGAATATGACATCGATGGGTTTAGGTTTGATTTAATGGGAATTTTGGATACGGATACAATGAATCAAATTGTAACTGAACTGACAATCTTAAAACCAGAAATAATCATTTTTGGAGAAGGTTGGGATTTAAATACATCTTTAAGTCCATCTTCTCGAAAAGCAACAATAAACCAAAGTCATCAACTACCAATGGTTGGGTTTTTTAATGATAAATTCCGAGATGGTATAAAAGGAAGTACTTTTTCATTTCAAGAAATAGGCTTTATACAAGGTAATAATATTCATAATGAATATTTGTCCGATTTACTTTTAGGAAGTGTTGGGATTAATAATCAAATAAATTTATTTAAAGAGCCGTATCAATCAATCAATTATGTAGAATCACATGATAATCACACTATGTGGGACAGATTAAAGCTTTCCAATCAGAAAGAATGTGAAGAAATACTAAAGAAAAGACATTTACTTGGAACAAGTATTGTAATATTTTCGTTTGGTGTACCGTTTCTTCATAGCGGCCAAGAGTTTTTTCGAACAAAAAAAGGTATAGAAAACAGTTATAATTCAGGCGACACAATTAATAGTATTGATTGGGCAAGAGCAGAACGTGAAGCATCTTCAATCGAGATTGTTAAAGAGTTTATCGCAATTCGAAAGCGCTTTAAATGTTTCCGATTTTCTTTTAAAGAAGAAATAGAAAGGTATGTAACGCCAGTCAATATTCATCGTGATATAATTGGTTACCGAATTAGTGGTTTAGAAGAGATAGATCGTGTTAAAGAAGTAATGGTGTTATTTCATAATGGTCTAAATGACATTACGATTGATCTCGGAAATGAGGACCATTGGGAGTACGTATGGGATGGTAGTAATCATTATGTTAATAAAGGGATGAAAGTGGAATGTAATAAATTACCAATGCCATCCCTTTCGACTGTTGTATTAGTAAAATACTAGCAACTACTTGCAGATTCTAATTAAACAATGTAAACTTGTAAAAGATGGCTTATTACAGCTAATTGTAATAGGCTATCTTTCTTTTTTTGTAATAAAATAATTTTAAATACAAACATATATAACAACAAGGAACGGAAGAACAATGGATAATCTTATACAAGAAATACTCGGAAAAGAATGGACAATCTCGCCAGCCGGTGGTTTTACTGGTGAAGCGTATATAGCTGAAAATAATGATAAGAGATTATTTCTAAAACGAAATTCTTCTCCTTTTTTAGCAGTTCTATCAGCAGCTGGTTTTGTACCAAAATTAGTTTGGACTAGAAGACTAGAAAATGGTGATGTACTTACTGCTCAAGAGTGGGTAATTGCACGAAGTCTAGAACCTTTTGAGCTCTCTGCGAAAGGGGTTGCGCAATTTTTATATCGTATCCATTCTTCCAAAGAATTGTTATATATGTTAACGAAGCTAGGGATTAATCCATTAGAACCTCAGGATTTACTGCAAACAATCGTAGGTAATCTTACTGAAGAGTTTACACAAAGTCAGATTATTGTAAAAGGCATCGAATATTTAGAGGAAAATATGCCATCATTTGATCCAGAGGATTTAGTCGTTTGTCATAGTGATTTAAATCATCATAATTGGTTACTTACGGCGACTAATAATTTATATTTAATCGATTGGGATGAGGCAATCATTGCTGATAAAGCATTTGATTTGGGCATGTTTTTATTCACTTATGTAGAACAGAACGATTGGGAAAAATGGCTTCGAAGTTATGGAATAAAATTTACCGAAGACCTGTTAAATCGAATGACTTGGTATGTAGTCGCTCAAACAATCATTTGGATTAAATGGTATACTCTTCGTGAAAATGAAAAGCAGACTCAAAAAATGGAGAGCCTGCTTGAGAAAATATTAGATTAAATAAAAATTTCCTCGGAAATTGTCATATAGATTAAGAATAAGTATTAAAATCAGTCACCCATTGAGAGAGTTGATTTTGGTGATTTGTAATGTGCTGATCTAAATCGGAAGAATACTTTCCAGACTGACTGTAATAATACACATCATTTAACATGCTTTTTACATCATCTGTTATTTGGTCGTTCGTTAATAAGGATTGAACAAGTCTTTCTAACTGTTCACATTCTGATACGGTTCCACAGCAATCAGATTGGTGATTCATTAAAATATCACGTAAAATTGTTAATTGATGCTCATGATTTAAAGGCATAAATACACATCCTTTTTTTATTAAGTACACTTGAAATAGTTTGTGTTACAAGAAATGATTTTATACTATACCGGAATAACCGAGTGCCATAGTGCTTGGTTTTTTCTTTTTAAAAAATATAAATTGCAAAATCGAGAGGGAGTAAAATCTTATGAGATTAAGACATAAGCCAGGTGCGGCAGATCAAGTTAAACAAAATGCTCATTATGTAATTCCAAATCCGTCTGAACAAAAAGGAAAATGGAAAGAAATTTTCCAAAATGATCAACCAATTCATATCGAGGTTGGTACGGGTAGAGGTCGTTTTATGGTCGGTATGGCTAAGGCCAATCCTCATATTAACTATATTGGTATTGAGAAATATACAAGTGTAATTTCTGATGCATTAGATAAATTAATTGAAGCTGAAGTTCCAAACTTAAAGCTGTTAAATGTAGATGCACAAAAATTAACGGATTTCTTTGAGGACGGAGAAATAGATCGAGTTTATTTAAACTTTTCTGATCCATGGCCAAAGGTTCGTCATGAAAAACGTCGATTAACATATAAAACATTTTTAAATATGTATCAACAAATCTTAAAAAATGATGGCGAAATTCATTTTAAAACAGATAATCAAGATTTATTCGAGTTTTCAATCATGAGTATGGCGAACTATGGAATGACAATGCATTTCTTAAGCTTAGACCTTCATAACAGTGATTTTGAAGGAAATATTATGACTGAATACGAAGAAAAGTTTTCTTCAAAAGGTAATCGTATTTACCGAGTAGAGGCAGCTTATAGAAACTAATCTAATCAAAAGACTATCGTGAGCTATTTATCATGATAGTCTTTTTTATTTTGCTAGAACACACGAACTTTAATATGAATATTTATATTTACGCGAACTAAAAACGAATTTTCATTTCATATTCACTATTGTTCCCTTCTTTTACCTATTCCTGCTCTTAAAATATTCAGTAAATTCGTAAAAGTGGTATAATATTTAAGTCTAGTAAAAAAGAAGGGGGATACGTATGGAACAGTTAAAAATTGGAACTTGTACAATTCAGTGGCTTACTGGAGGAAATACACATTTAGATGGTGGAGCAATGTTTGGAGTTGTTCCAAAGGCGCTTTGGTCAAAAAAATATATTGTTAATGAGAAAAACCAAATTCCTTTACGTACTGACCCGGTATTTATTCAAACAAATGGTTTAAACATTATCATTGATAGCGGCATCGGTGTTAATAAATTAAATGAGAAACAAAAAAGAAATTTTGGCGTTACTGAGGATTCAGCGTTAGAAGAATCATTAGCGAGGCACGGATTAAAACTAGACGATATTGATTATGTCATTATGACACATTTGCATTTTGATCATGCAAGTGGATTAACTAAATTTGAAAATGGTGAATTCCAACCTGTATTTTCGAATGCAAAAATTATTACATCTCAAATTGAATGGGATGAAATGAGAAATCCGAATATTCGTTCAAGTAATACATATTGGAAAGAAAATTGGGAAGCAACCCAGCACCAAGTAATTGCATTTGAAAAAGAGTATTCTTTAACAGATGAAATAACAATTATTCACACAGGTGGACATAGCGATGGGCACAGTATTATAAAAATTGAAACTGAAGATGAGCTATTATTGCATATGGGGGATTTAATGCCTACGCATGCACATCAGTCACCATTATGGGTTATGGCATATGATGATTACCCAATGACATCTATTTACGCAAAAGAAAAATGGGTTAATTTTGGTATGCAAAAAAAATCTTGGTTTACGTTCTATCATGACGATGTATATAGAGCAATAAAATGGAGCGCCAAAGGACAAGTATTACAGTCGATCGAACGCTCCAAATAATTTGGCTATTGTGGTTAAACAATTTGAGCAGAAATTAGCTCACCATTTACAGCATTAATGATGAATGAATAGTTTGTAGTATCATTATCAGATTCTACTACTGTAAAACCACCTTCATAAACATCACCTTCATAATCAGGTAAATCTGCCCACTTTGGTTCTGAATGAATCCAAGTTCCAGTTACATTACCATATGAAAGAAATACTGGTTTAATTGTTTTTAATGCTTTTTCTGCTGGAATATATTGTGAAGATAATTTTTTTTGTAAATATAGTCCACCAGCAACACCTAAACCTAAGCCAATTAAGACGCGTTTAAGTTTCATTTATACCACCTCTATTTATGTATTATGCGCTTGAAAAAACATTCTACTACTTATCTTAGTCAAACCGGGGCAACATTTCAACGGTTAGCATTGGTATTATGTGTTATTTTTAGATAAAATAAAAAAAAGAAGTTATGTTTTGTACAGAGAGGAACTTTAATTATGAATCAAGACACTCTACAGCTTTTTAAATTTTTAACAGAATTACAAGGTGCACCAGGATTTGAGCATGAAGTTCGTCACTTCATGAGAAAAGAACTTGAGAAATATACGAATGAGATTGTGCAAGATCGTTTAGGAAGTATTTTTGGAGTTAAACGTGGAACAGAAGATGGACCTACTGTAATGGTGGCAGGTCATATGGATGAAGTTGGTTTCATGGTTACTCAAATTACAGAAAACGGGATGCTAAGATTTCAACCACTAGGAGGCTGGTGGAACCAAGTATTGCTTGCTCAAAGAGTTCAAGTTATGACAGAACAAGGACCAGTTATTGGAGTGATTGGTTCAATTCCACCGCATTTATTAAGCGATGAGTTAAGAGCTAGACCAATGGATATGAAAAATATGCTAATCGACATTGGTGCAGATAACAAAGAAGATGCACAAAATATTGGCATTCGTCCAGGTCAACAAATTGTACCAGTATGTCCTTTCACACCTATGGCTAATGAGAAAAAAATTATGGCAAAAGCATGGGATAACCGTTATGGATGTGGACTTGCGATTGAATTATTAAAAGAAGTTCAAAACGAGACATTACCAAATATTTTATATTCAGGTGCTACTGTTCAAGAAGAAGTTGGACTTAGAGGAGCACAAACAGCTGCAAATATGATTAAACCTGATATCTTTTACGCACTTGATGCAAGTCCAGCTAATGATATGTCAGGATCTAAATCAGAGTTCGGTCAATTAGGTAAAGGTGTATTATTACGTATTTTAGACCGCACGATGGTTACGCATAAAGGAATCCGTGAATTTATTTTAGATACTGCAGAAACGAATAAAATTCCTTACCAATATTTTGTTTCACAAGGTGGAACAGATGCTGGACGAGTACATGTTTCAAACGATGGTGTACCATCTGCTGTAATTGGTATTTGCTCTCGCTATATCCACACTGCAGCATCAATTATTCATGTTGATGATTATTTAGCTGCTAAGGAATTACTTGTAAAGCTTGTTAAAGCGACTGATAAAACTACTGTTGAAACATTACGTAATTATTAAAAAGAGCTGTCTCATAAGTCGAATGACTTTTGAGACTCTCTTTTTTTTGTGAAAAATTACTTCATTAAATTAATTGCAGAGAACATATTGCGAACTTTGTTGATATCGAGTCCTATCCAAACAAGGAACAATAGTACACAATTACTTGAAACGAAAAAAAATATGACCACAATACAAAAAAAAGCCTCACCAGCAAATTATTTACCTCGTTTTAGAAGTCTATTTAGAATAACCCCTTTATGTTTTATAAAATCTTTTCCTAAACGATTAATCGATAACGCTTAACCCTGTTTTATATAAATGTTATTAACAAATTCTTAACATCCAGTTAATGTGGGTTTTACGATGGTATCTTATGATTAAACGGTAATAACCAGTAACAAACATTAAACAAACCACATTATTAAGAGGAGATAAACAATGAAAACTGAATTTAAGAAGAAAAGTTACAAGGTTAAGGTGATTCAAGGTGTTGTTATAGGTATGACAGTTCTAGGATTAACAGCATGCGGAAAAGCTGTGGAAACGAAAAGTGAATCTGTAATAAATCCGAATTCATTAACTCTTAATGAAATTGAAGCTAAAGCAAAAAAAGAAGGTGAAATTAATAGTGTTGGTATGCCTGATTCATGGGCTAACTGGGGTGAAACTTGGAAAGAAGTTAATGAAAATTATAATTTAAAACATATTGATACGGATTTGTCTAGTGCAGAAGAGATTGCAAAAATGGAATCTGAAAAAGAAAATGCTACTGCAGATATTGGGGATGTTGGAATGTCTTTTGGCCCAATCGCAGAACAAAAGAAATTAACGATTCCTTACAAAACATCTTACTGGGACGAGATTCCTGATTGGGCAAAGGATGATAATGGCGACTGGGTAGTTGGATACCAAGGAACAATTTCTTTTCTGACAAATAAAGAATTAGTAAAAACACCTCCTAAATCTTGGGACGATATTTTAAAGGGAAAATATAAAGTAACAGTTGGAGATGTACAACGTGGTACTCAAAACCAAATGGCCGTACTTGCTGCTGCTATTGCTTACGGTGGAGATGAAAAAAATATCAAACCAGGAATCGACTTCTTTAAAAAGCTAGCAAAGCAAGGTCGTTTAAGCTTAACAGATGCTAAACCAGCAAACATCGAAAAAGGAGAGGTTGAAGTAGCCCTTGTTTGGGACTTTAATGGGCTTGGATATGCAGAAGCTATTAATCGCAATCAATTTGATGTATCTATACCTAGTGATGGATCAGTGGTTAGTGGATACTCAACTATTATCAATAAATATGCTAAACATCCTTATGCGGCTATGGCTACAAGAGAATATATTTTAAGCGATGAAGGACAAATCAACTTAGCAAAAGGATTTGCACGTCCTATTCGTGACGTAGTACTTCCAAAAGATGTAGCTGCAAAAATGATTCCAAAAGAGCAGTACAAAAATGCAAAACCAATTAGAGATTTTAAAACTTGGGAAGAAACCGCAAAAACTTTACCACAAATCTGGCAAGAAGAGGTGTTAGTAAATGTCAAATAAAGTTATAGCTATCGTTGTTGATGGTATGAGATATGACAAAGCTTGTGAAGCTCTTGGGTACCTTCAACATTTAGTTGAATTAAATCAAGCAGCACTTTATAAAATGAAATCGGAGCTTCCTAGCCTTTCACGCCCATTATATGAAGTGTTATTGACCGGAACAGCATCATCTGTAAATGGAATTACATCGAATCAAGCAGTGCGTTTATCTAATGAAAAAAGTATCTTTCATCTTACAAAGGAAAATGGATTAAGTAACGGAGCGGTATCTTATTACTGGGTAAGTGAATTATATAATCGTGCACCATTTAATTTTATAGAAGACCGAGAACAAGATGATCTCTCTAATGCGATTCAATATGGAAAATTCTATTGGGATGATGATTATCCCGACAGTCATGTTTTTGCGGATGCTGAAACTTTACGTAGAAAATATGACCCCAACTTTTTGTACATACACCCATTAGGTGTAGATGTTAAAGGAGAACTTTATGGTTCGGAATCGAAAGAATATCGTGAACAAATTTTAAAAATAGGAAGTTTGTTAGCCCAACTTCTTCCGATTTGGATGTGAGAAGGTTATCACGTATTAATAACATCTGATCATGGAATGAGTGAAACTGGAAATCATGGTGGGATAACAGCAGGCGAACGAGATGTACCATTGTTTATCATCAGTCCGAAAGTTGAGCCTGGTGTTTATGATGAAGTAATTCCTCAGTTGGCTTTTGCACCACTTGTTTGTGAACTATTAAATATCGAGCCATCAAATAAGATGATTTCTTATCGATTACCCGGATATAAGGAAAAAAATGAAGTTTATTGAAATGAAGATTTTTAATGGAAGGAGAATTGGTTAGAACCAATTCTCTAATGTTTAAAGAATTTAAGGGAGCGAGAATTTTTGCAAAAAATAAAAAAACATAAGATTTACTTATTAGCTCTTTTATTGCCATTTGTATTGTTTGTAATAGGATTTGAATTAGGACCATTGATGGCAATGATTAAGAATGGTTTTTATGCTGATGATGGAAAGCATCTTACTATAGATCAATATATAACGATATTTAAAAGTAAGTTTTACTTACAAGCTATTAAAAATAGTATCGTCATTTCTATTATTTCGGCAGTAATTTCGATTCTAATAGCTGTTGTCATGGCTTATTCTTTTACAAAGTTTTCACGTAAAATACAAAATCGTCTATTAATGATTGCTAATATGACTTCAAATTTTGAAGGAATTCCTCTTTCTTTCTCATATATTATTTTACTTGGAAACAACGGATTGTTTACTTTGCTTTTTGCAAAACTTGGCTGGGATCTATTTTCTAATTTTAATTTATATTCATGGACCGGGCTAATACTTGTCTATATTTATTTCCAAATTCCTCTAGCAATTTTGTTGATTTATCCTTCCTTCCGAGGAATAAAACAACAATGGAAAGAAGCGTCTGCATTATTAGGAGGATCAACAATATCATTTTGGCTTAGAATCGGAATTCCAGTACTTTTACCAAGTATAGTAGGTACTTTTAGTATTTTATTTGCTAACGCTATGGGGGCTTATGCAACGGCCTACGCATTAGTTGGTAGCAATTATAATTTATTGTCATTGCAAATTGCCTCACTTGTCGCAAGTGATGTTGCATTAAAACCTCAATTAGGTAGCGCACTAGGAGTCCTTCTAGCAACAACTATGATTGGAGCGATGTGGATTAACGAAAGAATGATGCGTCGCATTAGGAGGGATTTACGATGAAATTATCATCGATGTTTTTTAAAGTGATCGTCGGATTACTTGTAATCTATTTATTAATTCCGTTAGTCGGTACATTCTTATTTTCAATTGCACATAAATGGGACCATACAATCTTACCTGAGAGCTATACATTAAATTGGTATATTGAATTATTTCAGGATGGACGATTTATTGGTGCTTTTCAACGAACATTAATCTTAATTGTCATAACCGTTTTTCTAAGTGTTTCAATCATGCTCCCAACAATCTTTATCATAACGGTATATTTCAGTAAATTCGAAGGAATTCTTCAAGCAATTTCGATGCTTCCGTATGGAATTCCTCCTATAGTAGGAGCAGTTGGTTTAATTAAGTTATATTCTGATGGTCCATTGCAAATTGCAGGTACGCCTTGGATATTAATTGGAGCTTACTTTATAACGATTCTACCGTTTATGTACCAAGGTATTCGTAATAGTCTTAGAACATTAAATGCCATTCAACTTGTAGATGCAGCAGAATTGCTTGGTGCAACTAAATTTCAAGCTTTTCGAACTGTTGTAATTCCGAATATTTTATCTGGAATATTAGTTTCAAGTTTATTATCAGTAGCACTTTTATTCAGTGAATTTGCATTTGCTAATTTACTAGTAGGAGGAAGATTTGAAACTCTACAAATATATCTTGTTGATAAATTAAATAGTAGCGGACATATAACAAGTGCCATCGTTATTACTTATTATTTGGTGATTATGCTCTTAACGGGAACTGTGTTAAAACTCTCGTTTAGAACTAAAAAAACGCCTGTTGTGTTAAAGAAAAAGTGGTCTATTTTAAAAAGACAAAGTCATTTAAAAAATACTGCAATTGAAGGTGAAATTAAATGAGCTACGTAAATATTGATCAAGTGACTAAAAAATATCAAAATCAAGTCGTTTTAAATAATATTTCCTTAACGTTTAATAAAGGTGAATTCGTGACGCTTCTAGGCCAAAGCGGATGTGGAAAAAGTACTTTATTACGTTCTATTGCCGGACTTGAAGACGTCGAGGTAGGAAATATATTAATTGATGGGAAAAACATAACTAATTTACCTCCACGCCAACGTGAAGTAGGAATGGTATTTCAGTCTTACGCACTTTTTCCAAATATGACAGTATTTGAAAATATAGCGTATGGGATAAAAATGAAGAAAGCTAAAAACATTCATGTAAAAGTAAAAAAGATGATTGAATTAGTTGATCTAATAGGTAAAGAAGAATCATACCCTCACCAATTATCAGGAGGACAGCAACAAAGAGTTGCTCTAGCACGAGCACTTGTCATGGAACCAAAAGTACTATTGTTGGATGAACCTTTAAGCGCATTAGATGCAAAAATTCGAAAAAACTTACAAAAAGAACTAAAAAAAATACAGCAAGAACTAGATATTACAACTATTTTTGTTACTCATGATCAAGAAGAAGCAATGACAATGTCCGATCGAATTTTTGTGATGAATAATGGGAATGTAGTACAAGCAGGTACGCCTTCGGAAATATATACAACTCCTGTGAATAAGTTCGTAGCAAAATTCATCGGAAATTATAATGTTTATGAGTTGGACGTTTTCAATAAGCTTGTTCGTAGTAATGAATTTATTGGAAATGATGTAGCTATAAGACCTGAAGTATTAAAGATAGTGGCAGTAGGGGATGATTGCATGGATTTACAACGAAACTGGGGAATTAAGGGAATTATTACAGATGTTACTATGACTGGTAATGTATTAAGATACGAAGTTAAAACCGAAGAATCTTCTTTTCTTGTAGATAATCTTAACCACCGAGGAGAAATGTTCCAGCAAGGAGCGCATGTTAACATTATCGTGCCAAAGGAAGAATGCGTTATTTTATAAATTATTAAAGTTTCTGGAGGATTAAAATGTCTGTTTTACCTGAGGAAAGAAAAAACGAGATTTTAAAAGAACTTAATAAAAAAGGAAAAGTTAAAGTTGTCGAATTAGTGGAACAATTTAATGTGTCAGAAGAGACGATTCGTCGAGACTTAATGATATTAGAGGAAAAAGGTTTGTTAAAAAAGGTGTATGGTGGAGCAATAAAAACAGTTTATCAAAATGAAGAACCACCTTTTACACAACGAACGACGGTGAATCAGGAAGCAAAAGTAAAAATTGGAAAAAAAGCGATAGATCTAATTTCAAATGGAGATGTAATCGCAATTGATGTTGGCACAACAATGCTTGAATTTGCTCAGTGTATTGAAAATAAAAAAGACATTACAATATTAACTAATTCATTACCAGTTTCTTCTCTGTTAACAGAGTCTTTAAATCAAAACAAGTTTACTGGACAAATATTATTACTTGGTGGGATTGTTGATCCAATGCAACAATCAATTAGCGGTAGTATTACTGAACAATTATTAAGTCAATTTAATATTGATAAGGCATTTATTTCAGCCGGCGGCGTTTCAACTCACAATGGAGTAAGCAATTATCATTTACATGAAACTCTAGTATCTCGAAAAATGGTGGAAGTATCCAAGCAAGTGATTTTATTAACAGATTACTCGAAAATTGGTGTAGATACATTTTGTAAAGTTTGTTCTCTTGAAAAAGTTGATGTAATCGTGTGTGATCATTCATTTCCCGAAGAATGGAATGAGCATGCAAAATTAGAAGAAATTAAATGGATTCAAGCAAATTAAATACAAAGGTCTATACAATCATTATTCTTTATGTTAAATGGACAACAACGCAATTAATGAACCGTTATTGTCCTTCTTAAGCATGCAATTTTAGGTAATATCCGATTTTTGAACACTATTAAACTAAATGAAAAGCATAATGGATTAAAGGGGATAGAATCAATGAGCTTCATTGCAATAGATTTAGATGGCACATTATTAAATAATGAGAATGAAATTAGTGAAGAAAATATTAATGCAATTAAATTTGCCGGAGAAAATGGAATTGAAATCGTTATTTCAACGGGGCGAGCGTATTTTGATGTTCAAAAAATTTGTGAAGGATCTAAGCTATCTCCATATGTGATCGGAACAAATGGGGCAACAATCCATTCAAAAAGCGGAGAATGTATTTCATCAATTACAATCTCAGAAATGAATGTTGAACAGATATTAAAGTGGCTTGATGACAGAAATTATTATTTTGAAGTTTTTACAGATAAAAGCATTTATTCTCTTAAAGATAGAAGAGCGAGTTTTCAAAATGAGATTAATAGCCTTAAAAGAAATGATTTAAATCAAGAAATGAAAGAACTAGTTAATGTTGCTGAAAGACAATTCGATCAGTTTGGGTATGTTTTAGTTGATCAATATCATGAAATATTACAACGAAATGAAGAAGTTAATAATATTTTAGTTTGTACGTTTGATAAGGAAAAATTGGCGGAGGCTAGAAATCGGTTTAATAAAAGTAATGAGCTAACGGTTGTGTCTTCTGCAGAGCATAATATCGAAATTACGAGTCGTTTTGCATCCAAAGGATTGGCATTAGAAAAATTAGTTTTTTTACTGAATGGTTCATTAGATCAGGCAATGGCTATTGGAGACAGTAATAATGATATTTCGATGTTCGAAAAAGTCAGATATAGTGTTGCAATGGGAAATGCAAAAGAAGATATCAAAGCAATTTGTATACAAACAACTTTAAATAATAATGAAAATGGTGTTGCCCACGCTATATATCATTACATTGATACTTTTGTAGTTCAAAGATAAATGGTTTGAAAGCTCTCGAGTAAATAGAATAATGTCATTCTTTTAAAGAGTAGGTTGTCACTTTAAGATGCTTTCATTTTGAAAGTGTCTTTTTTATTGTATATTAAAAATATATTTAAATAACTTAATAAAACATTAGACCAGCGAATGGGAGTTACAACAATGAAAATAATAATAGGTTCTTTAAATCCGACAAAAGTAGGAGCGGTACAAAAAGTCTTTAATCAGTTTAAAGTTGAGGGATTAAATGTTCCATCCAATGTTTCAAACCAACCAATGACTGACTGCGAAACGATGGAAGGTGCGATTAATCGAGCACATAATGCCAAACGGGAGGGAAAATCTGATATAGGCATTGGCTTGGAAGGCGGTGTAATTATTGAGGGTGATCGACTCTTCCTCTGTAACTGGGGAGCACTTGTATATGAAAATGAGGTCATACTAGCAAGCGGTGCAAAAATTTTATTACCTAGCGAATTTATTAATGAGTTAAGAAATGGAACTGAGCTTTCAGTATTAATGGAACGATATACGAATGAAAAAGATATACGTAGTAAAGAAGGGGCAGTAGGAGTATTTACAAATGGCCGAATTACTAGGACAGAAATCTTTGAACATATTTGTGAATTACTATTTGGACAATATGAATTCAAGAAACGAAAAGAAGAAAACAATTGAGAGGCATCCTTTTTGCATATCGATAAAAATAAGATAAAATAAAAGAAAACGAATTAAGCGAGGGAAAAAGAATGGAAAAAATTACATCAGTTGAACAATTTGAACAAGTGAAACAAGGAGAAAAAGTGGTTTTCCAATTTTCAGCAGATTGGTGTCCGGATTGCAGATTTTTAGATATGTTCTTCCAAGAAATAATTGATGAAAATAAAGACTTTACGTTTTATTATGTAGACCGTGATCAATTTATTGAGCTATGCCAAAATCTCGATATTTTTGGTATTCCAAGTTTTATAGCGTTTAATAAAGGTGAAGAAATTGGTCGTTATGTAAATAAGGATCGTAAAACAAAAGAACAAGTAGAAGAGTTTCTTGAAGGATTAAGAGGCTAATAAGGTAGGTAAAACAATTGGCTAAAAAAACAACACTAGACTTAAAAAAAATGATAGAAAACCGCCTTGGAAATGAAGATTGGCGTTTTATCTATGATCGTGAAAAAGAAGACCTTCGAATTGAAGGGATTGAAAGTAGTAAAGGGATGAGTGTTTCTTTAAATAGTGCAGTAGCAAAGTATGAAGCAGATGGTGAAGAGGCATTTAATGAATTAATTTATTATATAAAAGAAGCACTTTCTGCTATGCACTCCGAAACTGTATTTCTTGAAGAACAAATTCGACCAGTTATTCGAGCTACATCGTTTCCAACTGAAAAGGAAGAAGGAAATTTATTTGTAACGAATGAACATACCGCAGAAACTAGAATCTATTATGCTATTGATTCAGAAAAAACGTATCAACTAATTGATGAAAATTTATTAGTAAAGTCAGGTTATACAAAAGAGCAGCTTCATTCTATTGCTTTATTTAATTTAAGAAAAATGCCTGTTCAAATAAAGGAAGATATTGTTGCAGATAATACTTTTTATTTTGTCCGTACAAATGATGGATATGATGCAAGTAGAGTATTGAACAATACTTTTATAAAAGAAATTCAGTCAAAAGTAAAAGGTGAATTATTAGTAGGAATTCCTCATGGAGATGTACTAATCCTTGCTGACATTCGAAATAACATAGGTTATGATATAATGGCGCAAATGAATATGAGTTTCTTTGCAAGTGGAAAAATACCAATTACATCATTGTCATTTGCTTACGAAAATGAAAAGCTAATGCCAGTATTTATTTTAGGGAAACAAAAGAAGCAATAGAGAGGAAGAAGTCAGTGAATATTTTTTATAACAAAGAAGGAATTGGCGATACGCTATTAATTACATTAAAACAAATTCCATCAGAAGATCGTCAAGTTGAACGAAAAGGGAATATTGCACGCGTATATAGTGCAGTTACGAATGAAACGGTTGCTATTAATGTGTTTGAGGCATCTAATTATGTAGATGTTCAAGAAAACGGTGTCGTTACAATTACTGAACACATTGTTAATACGGTTAATGAATTACTAGCAAAAGAAGGATTTAACGATTCATTAGTATTAGACCTTTCACCTAAATTCGTTATTGGATATGTGATTGAAAAAGAAAAACATCCAAATGCTGATAAATTAAATATTTGCAAAGTAGATGTTGGAACAGATACATTACAAATTGTTTGTGGAGCTCCGAATGTTGAACAAGGACAAAAGGTTGTTGTTGCAAAAGTTGGTGCTGTAATGCCATCAGGATTAGTCATTAAAGATGCTAATTTACGCGGAGTTGATTCTTTCGGAATGATTTGTTCTGCACGTGAACTTGACCTACCTGACGCTCCACAAGAAAAAGGAATCTTAGTTCTAGAAGCTGATGCTGAAGTTGGAAAAGCTTTTTTTAACTAAATAATATATGAATAAATGCTAGGCCATTAATTGGTACTAGCATTTTTTATGTTTATCATAAAAGTTTTAAGATCTTAATAATAATTTGCTTAAATTTTATAATTGATAACGAAATATGATTGAACTAGCGCAATTTGTAATAATAATGTGTTTTTTGTCATTATGTCACATGGTAAAATAAAAGGTATGAAAAGAAATAGAGAGAGTGAGAAAAATGAAGAAATGGTTAAAAAGCCTTTTTAAGGCGAATAGCCTTAATGAGATTGAAGAAGAGTTTGAAGAAAGGTTTGAAGAAAAGCCTGTTGAGGAGAAATTATATCAATCACACTCTATCGAAAAAAAGAGAAACGCTTTACATGAGCGTCCAAAATTTAGATTTCCAATTGAATTAGATGAAGAATTATCGACACCAAAGCCGATAAAGGAAACAAAAGTTGAACCAGTTTTTAAACAACAAAAAAATGATGATATTTGGCAAAAGTCACCAAACAGTTTAAATAAAGAAGAATATAAACCTACATATAATCAGAGTAATAATTTTGTAAAAAATACTTTTCAAAGTAATCACTATGATAAAAGTAATTTATCTAGTCGACTTGAAAAAAATCAAATTTCAAAAAGTGAGCAAGAACCATCAAAAGTAGAAAAAGAAGAAAAGGTCGATATTGTATTTCGTCCAAAAAGAAAAACACCATTTCGACCAAGTGAATATATTTCACCAATTTATGGTTATCAAAAGTCTCCGATAAAAGAAGACAATTTTACCGATTCTGACCTTTCTTCAACTAACGAAGAAATTAGAGTTGAAGCTTCTCAAGTTAATAATGTACTTGAAAATGTTGAAATCGACACTTTCGAAAAAGAGAGTTTCGTCAATCAAAATCAAGAAATAATTGAAGTATTAAATCTAGTAGAAGAAGAAATTCAACCTGAAGCTAATCAAGTTGAGAATGAAGAACTAGGTGATGTAGTTCATCAAAATGAAATAGAACATGCGTTGATAGTTGAAGATGTTCAACTAGAAACTCATGAAATTGAAGCTGAAGAGAAGAATGAGGATATAGAACCTGAAATTCATCATGTAGAAGTCGAAAATGAAGAGAAAAATGAAGTTGAACAGTTTGAGGCTTATCAAATTGAACCAGAAGTTGAAGTGAGAGATGAAGAAGTACAGCTTGAAACCATTAAAATTAAAGCTGAAAATGAAGTTGAGATTGAAGAAGTACAACATGAAGCAGATGCCCTTGTTAAACTAGATGTGGAAGATGTCATTGAACAAAATGAGTCGAATGAGCACAAAGTTGAGACTTTGGTCCAATTTGATGAAAACGAAGACAAAGGTACTGAACTCATTCAAAATAATGAAGAGTATAAAGTAGAATCCGAATTAACAGACGAGTCAGATGTTGTTATAAAAGAGATTAAAGAAGAAGTGGTTCAGCATGAAAGTTCAACTGTTGACTCTAAAGTAGAGGGATCCGTTGAAATTAATCAACATTCCGTTGCAAATTCTAACGAACAGATAAAGACTGAAATAGAAGCTAATAAAGAGGAAACTGAACCTAAACCAATTGAGAAACGTCAGAAAAAACGCCATTTTCCTTTTAATGTTATGATGCTTCGAAGTGATGTTGAGGCTTCTAGAAAAGCAAATATAATGAGGCAGCTTCGTGAATTACAAAATGAGTCTGCTGCAACAGTAGAAAAGGTAAATGAAGAAGTTGAGGCAAATCAAAATGAGCAGATGATTGAGAAAGCTAGTTTACCTGAACAAAGTGGAATTTTATCTTCAGAGAAAGTTCAACCAAGTGCAATAAATGATGAAGTAATCATCAATGAAAATACTCCTGAAGAAATTCAAAATCAGTCAGTTCTTGAAAATGTAGAAAGCAAACCAGAAACGAACTTAACTGAAGAAATTAATCAGACTGATGAACGTCAAGGTTTAGAGGAATTGCCACCAGTACTTTATGAATTACCAGAATTAGAGTTATTAGTTGAGCCTCCAATTGAACAATTTAATGATGGGGATTGGGTTGAAGATCAAAAACAGCTACTTCAAGAAACATTACAGAATTTTAATGTCGGAGCTAAAGTAATTGCTGCAACTCAGGGTCCAACAGTAACTCGTTTCGAAGTTCAGCCTGATCCTGGGGTGAAAGTAAATAAAATAACGAACTTACAAGACGATATTAAATTGAGCTTAGCAGCTAGAGATATTCGAATTGAAGCGCCGATTCCTGGTCGAAGTGCTATTGGTATAGAAGTACCAAATAAAGAAAGTAAGCCTGTTTACTTAAGAGAATTAGTTAGTCAGGATAAATTTTTGCAAAGCGAGTCACCTTTAACTGTTGCTCTTGGACTTGATATAGGTGGAGATCCTGTTTATGCAGATATTTCAAAAATGCCACACGGTTTGATTGCTGGGGCAACGGGATCTGGAAAGAGTGTTTGTATTAATTCAATTTTAGTTAGCATTTTATATAAAGCGAAACCTCATGAAGTGAAATTAATTTTAATAGATCCTAAGATGGTTGAGCTTGCACCGTACAATCATATTCCACATCTTATTTCGCCAGTCATTACTGACGCTAGAGCCGCGACTGCAGCTTTAAAGTGGGCATGTGATGAAATGGATCGACGTTATGATTTATTTGCTCATGCCGGGGCAAGAGATATAAAACGATTCAATGATTTAGCGAAGAAAAAAGGTGCTTATAATGATGAATTACCTTACTTAGTCATTATTATTGATGAATTAGCGGATTTAATGATGGTATCTCCTGGGGATGTAGAGACTTATATTTGTCGAATTGCTCAAAAAGCGAGAGCATGCGGAATCCATTTATTAGTAGCAACTCAAAGACCTTCAGTTGATGTCATTACAGGTATTATTAAATCAAATATACCGACACGTATTGCGTTTACAGTATCTTCACAAGTAGATTCTAGAACAATAATTGATATTGGTGGAGCTGAGAAGTTACTTGGACGAGGAGATATGTTATTCTTAGATAATGGAAAATCTCAAGCAATTCGATTACAAGGAGTTTATGTATCAGATGATGAAATCGAACATGTTGTAGAGATTGTTAAAGACCAACAAAAACCGAATTACTTATTTAATCAAGAGGAACTTGTAGCAAAAGCGGACGCACAGGATGTTGATGATGAACTTTTTGAAGAAGCAGTGGAGTTTGTCATTGTTCAAAAAGGTGCTTCTGTATCAATGTTACAAAGACGTTTTCGAATTGGATACAACCGTGCAGCTAGATTAATTGACCTAATGTTTGATCACGGGATTGTATCGAATCAAAATGGAAGTAAACCTCGTGATGTACTGATTACATTAGAGGAGTTTCGTTCTGAGTGATAAATTAGAAAATCGATAAAAATTAAGTAACGAATGTTAAAGTTTTTTTAACCCATACTAGAAAAAAAAGAACGATACTTTTCAGCAGGTGAAGATTCATGGAAAAAGAATTAGATTTAAAATTACAAGGTAAAATTAGCCGATTAACGAACCAAACATTTAAATTTGACGATAGAATCGGTGAAGGCTGGTTTTCAGCTGTATACTTTTTAAAAACTAGAGAGATCATTCGAAAAAAGAAGCCAGATACTGAAGTAACAATGCAATTTTTCCAAAGAGATAATGCAGTATTATGTGGCACGGATGAAGCAATTGCTATTTTACAAACTTTTGCTGATCATCCAGAAAATCTTATTGTTCATTCTTTAAAGGATGGGGATATGATTGAACCATTTGAAACTGTTTTAACAATTAAAGGAAAATATGCTGATTTTGGCTATTTAGAGGGAATTATTGATGGTATTTTGGCTAGACGTACTTCTGTTGCTACCAACGTATACAATGTAAAACATTCTGCAAAATCCGCAGGCATTAAAAAGCCTGTTATTTTCATGGGAGATCGTGATGATCATTTTACGACACAAGCAGGAGACGGTTATGCTGCATTTATTGGTGGTGCAACTGCACAAGCAACTCATGCAATGAATGAGTGGTGGGGCAATGAAGGTATGGGCACAATGCCTCATGCTCTGATACAAATGTATAATGGTGATGTTGTTGAAGCTGCGCGTGCATACACAGAGGTTTATCCACAAGATGATTTAATTGTCTTAGTAGACTATAATAATGATGTCATAAATGATGCATTAAAGGTTGCGCGAGAATTTGGTAGTAAATTAAAGGCTGTACGTGTAGATACATCGAAAACAATGATTGATCAGTATTTTATTGGTAATCCAGAATTGTTAGGAAGTTTTGACCCTAGAGGTGTAAATCCTCCATTAATTTTTGCTTTACGAAATGCACTAGATCAAGAAGGGTATAACCATGTGCAAATTGTAGTAAGTGGAGGATTTACTGTAGAAAGAATCTTAGCTTTCGAGAAACAAGGTGTACCAGTAGATTTATATGGTGTAGGCGGAAGTTTATTAAAAGTTAATGTAGGATTTACAGGTGATAATGTCGAGTTAAATGGTGTGCAACAAGCGAAAGCTGGAAGAAAGCTTCGTGAAAACCCTCGATTAGAAAGGGTAGAAATGAGTCCCAGATAATAATGGGACAAAAAAATCAATATAAGATTCATAGTATTTTAATATAAGTTGATGGCTTAAAAAATTTATGTTTCCATCTATTTCCTCATAGTGCGACTTAAAATAAATAGTCCTATGGGAGTTAAAGTGATATAATACTAATTGCGTAAAAATTTAAGTTAGTTATCATTAAAAAAATAACTAGACTCGGCAAAGTAACAATGCATCAAATTTATAAAATATTGATGCCATTTCTTTTATTCACACATATACTGTCTAAGAGATAGGCCGTTGTATTAGTGATCGATTTTGGAGGTTCTTTTAATATGACAGTTTACCATTTTGTAGGAATTAAAGGTACTGGAATGAGTGCTTTGGCACAAATATTACATGATTCTGGTTTGACTGTACAGGGATCAGATTATGAAAAGCACTTTTTCACTGAAAATGAATTGCGAAAAAAAAATATTACGATTTTACCATTTGATAAAGCAAATATTAAAGAAGGCCAATTTGTAATAGCAGGTAATGCATTTCCTGATACTCATGAAGAAATTGCAACTGCTATTGAAAAGGGAATTCCGATGGCACGCTATCATAAATTCCTAGGGGAATATATGAATAAATTTACTAGCGTTGCAATTACTGGAGCACATGGTAAAACCTCTACGACAGGTTTATTAGCCCATGTAGTTTCTGGTGCGCGTCCAACTTCTTTTCTAATTGGAGATGGTACTGGTAAAGGTGAAAAAGACAGCGAGTATTTCGTATTTGAAGCTTGTGAATACCGTCGTCATTTTCTTTCTTACTTTCCAGACTATTGCATCATGACTAATATTGATTTTGATCATCCGGATTATTATAAAAGTGTAGATGATGTATTCGATGCTTTCCAACAAATGGCTGATCAAGTAAAGAAAGGTATTATTGCATGTGGAGATGACGAACATCTTCAACGAATTTATGCCAAAGTACCTGTAATGTATTATGGATTTAACGAGGACAATGATTTCCAAGCTCGTAATATCGAAAAGCATACAAATGGTACAACATTTGATGTATTCGTCCGTAATACGTATTACGCTACTTTTGATATTACAGGATATGGTGATCATAGTATTTTAAACGCTTTAGCAGTAATTGCGCTTTGCCATTATGAAGAAATCGATGTTGATATTATTAAAGCAAGATTATTAACATATGGTGGCGTAAAACGTCGTTTCAGTGAAAAACGCTTCGGAGATCAAATGTTAATCGATGATTATGCTCATCATCCAACTGAAATCCAAGCGACGATTCAAGCAGCACGTCAAAAATATCCTGATCGTGAAATCGTAGCAGTGTTCCAACCGCATACATTTACACGCACAAGTAAATTTTTAGATGAATTTGCTGGTACATTAGAAAAAGCAGATAAAGTTTACTTATGTGATATTTTTGGTTCTGCAAGAGAAGATAAAGGTACTTTAACAATTGAAGACCTTTCTTGTAAAATCGCAGGTGCTGAACTATTAACTGATGACAATATCAGCAATTTACAAAATCATAAAAATAGCGTATTAATTTTTATGGGTGCTGGAGATATCCAAAAATATCAAGCAGCATACGAAAAACTATAAAAACTGTAAAACCCGTTTATGAATATTCATAGACGGGTTTTTTGTTTTTTAGAATAAACTTGATTTACTAAAAACGCTGATATAAGAAGGTATATTGTAAAAACAAAAAGAATATGTCATACGAATGAAGAAGCTAAGGAGTGAGTTGATTGAATAATCACTATGATGTAATTATTGTTGGAGCGGGCTCTATGGGAATGGCAGCAGGATACTATTTATCAAAAGGAAATCAGAAAATATTATTAATAGATTCTTTTGATCCACCACATAGCTTTGGTAGCCATCACGGCGATACTAGAATCATTCGTCATGCATATGGAGAAAGTAGAGAATACGTACCTTTAGCATTACGGGCACAAACATTATGGGAAGAGTTAGAACAATTGTCTGGAAAACAATTATTCTCGAGAACAGGCGTTTTATGTGCTGGTGCATCTGGATCGACTTTTACAAATGAGGTAATAAATAGTGCAAAGGAATTTTCATTGCCGCTTGAAATAATGGATTATAATGAGATCAATGCAAGATGGCCCGGCTTATGTTTACCGGAAGGATTTATTGGTTGTTTAGAAACATCTTCCGGAATTCTTTTCAGTGAAGAGTGTATTCGAGCATATAGAGAACTATATGTTAAGGAAGGTAGTACTCTTAAAACAAAATCGCCTGTTGTGGATATTGAAGTAGACTCTAATAAGACACAAGTGCGTACAAAAGATTCTATTTATTCAGCAGATAAAATTGTAGTTTGTGCAGGCGCTTGGTCAGGGAAAATACTTGAAAAGGCTGGGTTACATATTCCTCTAAAACCTACTCGTAAAACAGTTGGTTGGTTTGAATGTGATAAGGAGCTATACGATTCTAGTTCGCTACCAGCATTTACAATTGATCTAATTGATCGACATTATTACGGTTTTCCAACTCTTCATAATAGCGGATTGAAAATTGGACGACATGATGGAGGACAAATTATAGATCCAGATCAATTTAACAGAGAATTTGGAGAGTTCATTGAAGATGAAACAGATCTGAGAAATTTCTTAAGTGAGTATATGCCGCTTGCAAATGGTAGATTAGTAAAAGGTAAAACATGTTTATATACAATGACACCGGATGAGCACTTCATTATTGATCAGCATCCAGAATACGAAAATTTAATTATTGCCACAGGTTTCTCTGGCCATGGCTTTAAGTTTGCAAGTGTTGTAGGTGAGATTATTGCTGATCTAGTAACAAAACAGAAAACTGCTTTTGATTTGAGTATGTTTTCATTAAATCGTTTTTTAAGCAAGAGATTGTAAATTTGAGGATTACATAAGTCAAATCTGCAATAAAAATCAGGAAAACTGCAAATAAACCAATATATACGTTATGTTCTGAGAGATAGCCAAAAAACTATCTCTTATTCTTTTGAATTTTTTTCCTCTTACCTTCATTATGCTCATGATTCCCTAATCCCCTGGACTTAACATTTCAGCAAGATTGTGCTAGTAATCCGAAACTTTATCTAGAGATAATTTGGTGAGTAATAATTATAATTTATTAAAAATGATGAAAATTTTTGGAAGCGCTTTAGGTACGTTTAAGTAAGTAGTTATTTTATTACTTACTATTTTTTATAATTTAATTTATCTGAAAAGTCAAAAAAGGGGGAATTCTTTTGAAGGATAAAAAATTTATGATGGACGATGCACCGCTTAATAAATTCCATATTCGGATTACGGCACTTACTTTTGGATCGAATTTTTCGGATGGTTATGCTTTAGGAATTATAGGCATGGCACTTTCACTCCTAGGTCCACAGATGAAATTAAATTCTGTATGGGAAGGATTAATCGGTAGTTCCGCATTAATCGGACTTTTTTTCGGTAGTTTGTTTCTTGGCGGATTATCAGATCGTATTGGTAGGCAGAAAATCTATTTAGCAAACTTTGTTATTATTACAATCGCATCTGCCCTGCAGTTTTTTGTTCACGATCCATATACACTTTTTGCCTTAAGGATTTTAATCGGTGTTGCACTCGGAGGAGATTATGCCGTAGGTTCTACTTTACTAGCTGAGTTTGCACCTAGAAAGTATAGAGGAATGTTATTATCTTCATTAAACGTTTTATGGACAGTTGGATATGTAGCTTCTAATTTAGTTGGTTATTACTTGGAAAAAACAGGGCCAGATGCATGGCGTTGGATGTTAGTGAGTGCTGCACTTCCTGGTTTAATTGTCTTACTTTTACGTTTTGGTACGCCGGAGTCTCCACGTTGGTTATTAAAGATGGGGCGTGTTGAAGAAGCACGTGCTATTGTAAGAAAGTATATTGGTGAAAATGCTGTAATGGATGAAACAGTTGACGCTCATTCTAAACATGCATACAAAATGACAGACTTATTCAATAAGCAGCTTTGGAAACGTACAACATTCGGATCACTTTTTTATATGTGTCAGGTAGTTCCGTATTTCGCAATCTATACATTCCTACCAACTATTTTAAGTAAAATGGGATTTGAAGAAACGTTTGGTGTAGACATGGTTCTAAACTTGTTCCTTCTAGTAGGGGCGTTAGCTGGTGTTTGGTGTACTGAAAAGTTAACTCGTAGAGGGTTTACAATTAATACATTTATTATTTTAACAATTTCATTATTCGCATTAACAGTTTTACCACAAGGTCTACATACAATCGCAATTATTGTGTTTGCAATCTTTACATTTGTAATGTCGGCAGCTTCCAATTTAACATTAGTGTATCCTGCTGAACTATTTCCTACCGAGGTTCGTGGTACTGGGGTTGGCTTGACGACAGCAGTTAGTCGAATAGGCTCAGCTATTGGGACATTCCTTTTACCGATAAGCGTTAGCTCAATGGGGATGGCACCTTCTATGATTGGAATGTCGATTATTCTATTTATTGGTACAATTGTTTCGATTGCTTGGGCTCCAGAGACAAAATCACTTTCATTAAACGAAGCTAGTAATCCATTACTTGAAGATGATCTAGTTGAGACAAATAAACAATCAGTTACGAGTTAAGCTGATACATTCATAGTAAAGAGGTGTTTTTGATGACCAAAAACGATTTAATTCATCCAAAAAATATAAATGAGGTTATTCTTGGAGATCATGAGTTATCAGTTAATGAAGTGATTGCTGTTGCATGTTATGGTGCAAAAGTATCGTTTTCAGAAAACTACTTTCTAAGAATAAATACTTCTCGAAATCTAGTTGAAAAATTTCTTGAAGAAGAAAGAGCAGTGTATGGCGTAACTACAGGGTTTGGAAGCAATGTAACAGAAATTATTTCAAAGGAAGATGCTCAGGCTCTTCAGAGAAATATTGTCCGATCTCATGCTGTTTCTGTAGGAGAGCCTCTTGAAAAAGAAGTAGTAAGAGCAATCCAATTAATGATCCTAAATAATATAGGGCAAGGCTATTCAGGAGTTAGATTTGAAGTGTTAGAGCTAATTGCTGCTCTTCTTAACAACGATATTTTACCATTTGTTCCTGGTGAGGGATCGGTAGCATATTTATCTCCCGAAGCGCATATGGCCCTGGTTTTAATGGGTGAGGGAAAAGCTTGGTACAAAGACGAGCTTCTAAATGGGCATGAAGCATTGGAGCGTGCAGGCTTAAAATCAGTAACATTTGAATGTAAAGAAGGATTAGCACTATTAAATGGTACTACTTCAGTAACAGCATTCGCTATACTCTCGATATATAATGCTATTCAAGCTGTAAAAACGGCAGATATCAGTGGTGCCATGTCATTAGAAGCGCTTAAAGGCACGATAAAAGCTTTAGATCCTCGTCTACACTCAGTAAAAAAACATGAAGAACAAATGAATACAGCTAGAATTGTTTCCAAGATTTTAGATGGAAGTGAGATAGCAGAGAAGTATAAAAACTATCGCTTACAAGATGCACTTAGCTTAAGATGTATACCACAAGTACATGGTGCAGTAAAAAAAGTATTTAAAAATGCATTGGAAAATGTTAAGAATGAAATGAAGTCTTCAAGTGATAATCCGATTATTTGGCCAGGGGAAGAAGATGGCACCGCATTAATGGGTGGAAATTTTGATGCTTCATTTGTTGGAATTTATGCGGATACTATTTGTATTGGTATGGCGAATTTAGCTAAGATTGCAGAGCGTCGTATCGATCGATTAGTGAATTTCCATGTAAGTGAACTTCCTAATTTCTTAGTTGTAAATCCTGGATTAAACAATGGATATATGATTCCACAATATACTGCAGCTGGATTGCTTAATGAAATAAGAGTACTATCCCATCCCGCAACGATTGATAATACATCTACATGTGCAAATCAAGAGGATGTTGTTAGCTTTGCTTATTTCGCAGCTAGGAAAGCTTATCAGATTTCAAAAAAACTTGAACATATTTTAGCAATCGAACTAATGGTTTCCACTCAAGCACTAGAATTCCATGATTCACTAAAACCGTCACCGGTAACGGCAAGTGTATATCAGTTAATTAGAAATCAAGTTCCAGCAGTTGAAGAGGATCGCTATTTTTATCATGATATAGAAACAATTCGTAATCAAATTCATGATGGAGATATTGTTGAACTTGTTGAAGAGAAAATAGGGGTCATGGAATTATGAAATTTTTAATGGAGCAGTTATACTCTAAGAGTATGACAGCTTCTTTTTTTATGCTCAATCATTTTGATACTTACTACCAAATGTTCAACTAAGAAAAATCATAGGCTAAAAAGGAGAAATTAAGATGAATCGAAATGCTACTCAATCAGCTTTTTCAAATTTGTTACTCTCTGGTACACTCGTCCATATAGGAACTTTTGATGAAGTTCAGGAAAGATGTGGCATTAATACTAATCCAAATGTTGTAATGGTCATATCAATTGATCGCTATCCTGATTTAGCAGCAGAAAACCCAATACAGTGGAAACAAGAAATTGGCCATAAACTAATAAATCAAATTGATCAGACGATCGGAGTTTCTTATTTATGGAACTGGGTAGAAGAAGGTGTGCTTGCACTTCTAATTGAGCTAGATGATATAGATAGTGAAATCGAGTTCAATAAAAAGATTTATAGAATGGCAGAAGAAATTCAAAATTCATTAGACAAGGTTCAGATTACAGTTTCAATTGGAATAGGTAAAAAATATAATGATCCTTATTTGTTATACCACTCTTTTGAAGAGGCTAGAAAGTCAATGTCAGGTCGTTTCTTTCAAGGGAACAAACTGATATTCCATAGTGGTATTAAACCAGTGGAAGAAAATACACTAAGAGCACGATCAACCGAGGATCGTATTGAATTATTAGCACTTGTACGAATTGGTGATGAAGAAGGGGTAGTCAATCAATTAAAAAGTTTCCTTGAAAAGGTAGCAAATGCATGTCGATTAAATGAAGACGTATTTAAGACTGAGGTAGTCGATTTAATTATGTTAATCTCTAGAGTTGTTGTAGAGTCAGGTGTGAATGCAACACTCATCATGTCAAAAAACGCTCAAATAATCCAGGAATTATATCATATTATTCGCTATGATAAATTTGTAAAAAAGGTTTGTGAATATGCTTACTGGCTAACGATTCAAATAGCCAATTCATTTAATAATCAGATGACCCCTATTATTCGTAAAGCAACTAAGTATATTAGAGAAAATCATCAAACTAGTATAACACTGGAAGAAATTGCTCAATATTGCTGCATAAGTAAGTATCATTTCAGTCACTTATTCAAAAAAGAAATTGGCACTAGTGTAATTGACTTTTTAAATAGAATAAGGATTGAAAAATCAATGTTTTATTTAGAAATGACTGATTTAACTATGCAAGAAATTGCTACACGAATTGGTTTTCAAGATTCGAATTACTTTAGTCGTATATTTAAAAAATACATAAAAAGTAGCCCTTCAGAATATAGGGCTACTAAATATCCACACTTAAATTTAGTGTTAGAAAATTAAAATTAGGATGCAGAGTTTAGGGGTAAGGAAAAGCTTTACCCTTATTCCTGTCTTTCTAATCTTGTTGCATAAGGGTAAAGTGGATCTAATAATTGGAATTCGTAAGTAATTCCATCAACTTTTCCTACCACCTTTTCACTATCATAAAGGTCTAGCATGAAACCTGCCATTTCTTTTGCAGTATGATATTTTGGCAGCACGCCTTCAAATTTAACATTTTCTTTTAAATCATACGATACTTTTGCAAATTCCGTTTCGGTTGCAGCTGGTGCTAATACTTTTGCTTGCATTTTCGAACCTTTCTCCTTTAATTCATGAGCAAGCCCTTCTGTAAAGGCACTTACATAGAATTTAGTCGCACAATATGTGATGGCATTACCAATGATTGTATATCCTCCACCTGATGAAACATTGATAACTTGTGTACCTTCGACTGTTGAATAATCACGTACATATAGAGAAGTTAAAATCGTTAAAGCTTCAATATTCAAATTAAGCATACTCTCGATCTTTTCTAAATTTTGTTCTCCAACTGAAGCGAAATTACCAAAACCTGCATTATTAATCCAAGTTTCAATATCATATTCTTTCAGGCCTTCATATAAAGTAAAAGCATTTTTAACAACAGATAAATCTGCAGTTTTTATTACTACATCAAGATCTGCATTCAATTTAGCAATTTCTGACTTTAATTTTTCAAGTTCTTCCGTTCTACGAGCAACGATGATTAGATTTTTTCCACGTGCGGCAAACGCAAGAGCTGATTCATAACCAATTCCTGAACTAGCACCTGTAATGACAGTATATTTTTTCAACTAAATTCCTCCCAATAATATGGTTTGTACTATATTTAAATTAATTGTGTATCAGTTACGGATTCATTATACTGGTTAGAGTAAACTCTAAGTCAAACTGTTTTTTACTTGAATATTTTTGACTTAAACTGGAGGTACTTATGTATACAATTGGTGAAGTCGCAAAGATGTTAGGGATAAGCACACATACATTACGTTATTATGAAAAAGAACAGATCATTCTTCCTGATCGAAGTGCAAATGGTGAAAGGCTGTATTCTGAATCACACATTCAGTGGTTAAGATTTGTCCTAAAGCTAAAAGAAACACAAATGCCAATTAATAAGATTAAAGAGTATGCACATTTATATACAGAAGGTGAGCATACATCTTTTGCTAGGTTGGATCTATTAGTTGAGCATAAACAGTCTATTGAACATCAACTAAAAACATTAGAAGAAACAAATAAAATGTTGGAGCATAAAATTAATTCTTATAAAGAGGTAATTCAAAAGAACATAATCAAAAAATAAAACCTTATTGGAGAAATCCCCAATAAGGTTTTTATTTTTTATTTTATTCAACTCTTTCTTTTTTTCTTAAACCCGCAAACCCTAAAAGTCCAAGAAGCCCAAGCCAGCCATAATTGAAATGATTATTATCGGTATTGTCTGTAGTATTTAAAGTGTTAGTAACAGGTGTAGGAGTAGTACTTACATTTCGTCGATAATAATTTCCGTCATTATTGACTGGATTATTTACTCCATTATTGTTATTTAACATGTCATTTGTTGTATTTTTGATATTATTTTTTGTATTATAATACCCTTCTTTAACCGTGTTTTTCGTATTATTTACAACGTGGTTTGGATCATTAAAATCATTGTCAAAATCTCTTTTTATATGTTTACCATTATGATCATAGCTTGGTTCTAACTGGGTAGCGTCAGGTCCAGTTGAAGCAGCATGAACATTAGCTGAAATTATAAATGATAATGATACAGTGCATAATGTAAGACAAATTTTATTCATCTTTAACCCTCCTTCCTTATGCATTAATAATTTGTGCATCTTTTGAAGGATTATATGTGGCAAAAAAGTCCATTAAATATAAGCTCTAGTATTATTTGAATTTGATGAATTGTACCAGAAATAACAAAGTGCAGTAATCATTAACAAATCAACAAAGTCCCCTCCATAATACATTAAGACTGCACCTTGTTGAGCATCATTTAAGGCAAAATTGTCTATCGGATTTGCAAAAAGCAACTTCGATAAAATAGCATGACCTGCTAATGCAAGAAGCAAAATTGATGATCGGAAGAAATAACTGT
The DNA here is from genome assembly GCF_002128425.1 of Gottfriedia acidiceleris. Taxonomy (GTDB): domain Bacteria; phylum Bacillota; class Bacilli; order Bacillales; family Bacillaceae_G; genus Gottfriedia; species Gottfriedia acidiceleris. Next base: position 153,236 of record NZ_NESS01000007.1, on the reverse strand, counting down.
ATTTATAAGAAATCGGTTCAATGGCAACAATTGAGATCGTAAACAAATATCCTGCAAAAAATAAATGGATATGTACAAAAATTAACAAGAAGATGCTCTCATGAATTAAATTAAACACTGTGGAGGTATACAGTATCCAAAGTCCTCCAATATTTAAAAGCAATGTACTAATAGGATGAGTTAATATTCGAATAGGAGCACTTCTTAAAAGACGTGTAACACGCCTTGCATGGTGTGTTTTTATTGAAGTTAATAATAATGTAATCGGTCTAGATAATGCTATTAAAAAGGGAGCGAGCATTCCTAGTAACAAATGCATAATCATGTGGAAAACAAAAAGATGGTGACTTAGTTTTGCAATTGGTCCAATAACAGAAACTAATAAACAAAGCAAACCAGATACCCATAATATAGTACGTGATTTAGGCCATGCCATTTTTTTATATTTCATTGCAGCAACTAAATAACCACCAATAAAAAGTGAAATTAATAATATAATGATTAGATCAAATGAAGTGAAGTATGTTGTAAAATTATTTCTCAAAATGACCACCTTTATTTCGAGTTTTAAGAATTAGAAAACAACCTATTAAAGTCATAATTGTAGCAGTAATGTTCCAAGTTAAATCATAGGGCATTATATCGACGTTATATCTAATTTGATGAAGCTTCATCCATTTATGCTGAACTGTTCCATCATAAAGTTGAAACAAACCTGCTCCGAGTAATACACCGCCTATCCATCTTTTAATATAAAGTGATTTTTTTCTTCTTAAATTCGCAAACATAAATAAAGATCCAATCGTTGCGAACCAACTAAATGCATGAAAAAGACCATCAGAGATAAGCCCAATACTTGTTGTAGACTTATCGTAAAAATGATGCCAATGAAGTAGTTGATGAAAAACTGCTTCGTCAAAAAACGCCACCAATCCAAGTCCAAATAAAATTCCAGACCACAAATTTAATTGAAAATAATTAGTTGAATTCTGTAGAGTAGTCATAAATAATCCCCCGTTTGCAAATGGTATATTTTTCATTTTGCCCCCAATTTTACCTATCAAATCGTAATTAGTAAAAATTACAATTCGACCAAAAACGATACTTGGGAAATATAAAGATTGTGATTGTTTTTAGTTACACAAAACGCGGAGGTTATATGGATAAAAAACAAATGCGGAGTTTATGGGCTCTATCTACAGTACCTCTAGTAATGACTTTAGGTAATTCAATGTTGATTCCCGTACTACCAAAATTAGAACAACAATTAAATATATCTGGTCTTAAAGTTTCAATGATTATAACTGTTTATTCAGTTATTGCAATCATTCTTATCCCTATAGCTGGTTATTTATCGGATTTATTTGGGAGAAAAAAAGTGATTATTCCAAGTTTAATTATTGCGGGAATTGGAGGGGCTTTAGCCGGCATTGTTTGTTGGAAGTTAGAAAATCCATATGCGTGGTTAATTGTTGGAAGAATCATTCAGGGTATCGGTTCTGCAGGAGCTATGCCAGTTGTTATTCCATGTGTGGGAGACATGTTTAAGGATGAAAATGAAGTAAGCAAAGGATTAGGCTTAGTTGAGACTTCGAATACGTTTGGAAAAGTACTAAGTCCAATACTTGGATCTGCTTTAGCAGCAGTTATTTGGTATTTACCATTTTTATCAATACCGTTTCTTTGCTTGATATCCATTATTTTAATTTTAATATTTGTAAATCCTCCAAAACAACCTATGAGATCAAAAAGAGCAGATAAAAGAAAGAAAAAATTTAAAATGTTTATCAGATCAATTCGGAAAATATTTCGAAATAATGGCAAATGGCTTTATACGATATTTATATTAGGTGCCATTATAATGTTCATTTTATTTGGAATGCTTTTTTATTTGTCGAAAATATTAGAAAAACGTTATCAAATTGTTGGAATATGGAAAGGTTGCGTGTTAGCAATCCCGCTTGCTGCTTTATCCTACACATCTTATAAAACAGGTAAAAAAATTGGAAATCAAAAAGGTGCTATGAAAAAATGTATTGTCATTGGATTTGTCTTGATAAGTCTTTCGTTTGTAATGCCGATCATCAATAAAGATATTTATATAATCATCACAAGTTTATTGATCAGTGGGATTGGAATCGGAATGTCGTTACCAAGCTTAGATGCATTAATAACAGAAGGGATTGAAAAAGAACAAAGAGGAACGATTACTTCTCTTTATAGTTCTTTACGCTTTGTAGGGGTAGCTGCAGGACCACCTGCTTTTGCCTATTTAATGAATAAACCAGATAATTATATGATGTATTTTTCCATCTTATTAGCTGTAATTGGTCTTTTTTTATCCATAAAGTATATTAAGCCTAAACAAGAACCTATGCCAAAAGTAAAGAAAAAGTTCACTTAATTGAGAGTGAACTTTTCTATTTTAGAAATTCATGTTTAGACATTCTAGAAAAGCAAATTGAATTAAACCTTTTCTTTTAACAAAAGCTATTCGTAAAAATAATAAAGGTAGTGAATATATGCATACAGTATGGAAAGGTACAATTAGTATGGGATTAGTTACAATCCCTGTAAAGTTATTTTCAGCAGTTGAGGATAAGGATATAAAGTTTCGTCAATATCATAAGGATTGTAAAACACCAATTTCTTATAAAAAAGTTGCTAGTTGTGACGATGAAGTTACTCCAGAAGAAATTATTAAAGTTTTTGAAACACCAAATGGTAGGGTTGTGGAAATAACAGAAGAGGAAATGAATAAATTAAAAGAAGAATTTGAACTGAAAACTGTATCAATCATTGATTTTGTGAAACTTTCAGAAATTGATCCAGTGTATTTTGATCGAACATATTATATTGGTCCGGATTCTGGTGGAACAAAAGCATATGCTTTACTTTCAGAAATATTGAAGAAAAGTAAGAAAATCGGTCTTGCTAAAATTACAATTCGTAGCAAACAACGATTAGCTGCGATTCGACCATATAAAAACGCGATTATTCTCGAAACATTACATTTTCCAGATGAGATAAGAGCAATCGAAAATCTTCCTGGCGGTGTGCCTGAAAAAGCTGGATTGGCGGAGCGAGAATTACAAGCAGGTATGATGCTAGTTGAACAACTAACGACAACGTTTAATCCAGAAAACTATACTGATACATATCGCACAGCCTTAGAACTATTAATTTCAGAAAAAGTTAATAAAAATGATTATATCGCGACAGGGCAGGAGAAGCCGGCAGAGCAAAAAAATGTTGTTGATTTAATGTCTGCATTACAAGCAAGTATTGATCGAACAAAAGGACAAGCAACACCTCCGAAAAAGCCTAAGACAAAAGCACCTAAAAAAGCAACGAGTTAAATAGGAGGCAGTAATGGAGCTAAATCCAATTTTTCCTTTTGAGCCCATTTCTTCAGATATTGTACCAATTGGTCCAGAGTGGATTTCGCAAATTAAATGGGACGGTGTAAGAATCCTAACCTATTTTGATGGGAAAGTAGTTAAATTATTTAACCGCAAATTAAATGATCGCACAAAGATTTTTCCAGAACTAACAAATATAAAATCCTATACGAATGCTAGGTCAATCATTTTAGATGGGGAGGTCATCGCTCTCGATCAAAATGGTAATCCTTCATTTCATGAGGTAATGCGTAGAGATGGAATTAGGCGCATGGATCGGATTGATTCAGCAATAGAAGCTGTACCTATTTTCTATATGATTTTTGATATTCTTTTTTACAATGGAGAATGGGTTACTCAATTACCACTTGAAAAGAGACAAAATTTATTATTCGAAGCAATTCAACCTAATGAGCAAATTCAATTAGTTCCAAATAATACTGATGGAGTTGCTTTATTTGAGGTGGCGAAACAACATAATTTAGAAGGAATCGTATGTAAAAATTTAAATAGTAAATATTTGATCAATGGAAAGCACAATGCGTGGCAAAAAGTAAAAAATTATAAGGACATTATTGCTGTAATCGGTGGGGTAACGTATCGTTCTGGAATTGTTAATTCTATTTTGGTAGGACTGTATGACGAAAAGAATCAGCTCGAGTTTATAGGACATGTGGGAACAGGGAAATTAACGAAATCAGAATGGAAAGACCTTACTACAGTCATTAATACGATAAAAATAGAAAAGAATCCATTCAGTAGCCAACCAAAAAGAATAAAGGAAATTCAATGGATTCAACCGTTGTTAACTGTTAAAGTTCAATTCATTGAATGGACTGAAGGTCATTCATTAAGACAACCAAGTATCCAAGCGTTTGTCGAAAAAGATCCTAAAGAATGTACTCTTACAGATTAGGGGATGTAAGATATGAATAATTACTTTTTTCAAAAACGTAATAAAACTTATGCAGGCTATTTCTTTATTTTAGGTTTCAATTTAAAAGAGGAAACTTTTTTAGTAGGACTAAAAATAGAAAATGATATTTTACAAATGGGGTCTTTCTCTAGTGGTCTTAGCGTGGAAGAGAAGGGGATTTTGATTAAAGCAATCGCAGCAAATAAAAAAAGCAAAAAAGGTAATATAGAATTTGTTGAGCCTGGGATCTGTATTGAACTTGAGTTTCAAAGTATAGAAAACAATCAATTAACAAATGCCAAATTTATATCTTTTCAATTACAGCATGCATGGAATGAATGCACTTGGGATGGTTTACTTTTGGCTAATCTTAATTTGGAGGAAGAATTAACACTTACTAGTCTTGATAAAGTTATTTGGAACGAACCTTATATTAACAAGGAAAGATTTCTATCATATTTGGCACAAGTATCTTCATATATCCTTCCGTTTTTGAAAAATCGTTTATTAACAACGATCCGTTTTCCAAATGGGATAGATGGTGAGTCGTTTTTTCAAAAAAATCGTCCAGATTATGCTCCAAGCTTTATTAAAACTGAAGAACAAGAGGGAAATAATTTTGTTATTTGTAATGATGTATCAACATTGCTATGGTTAGGAAATCAATTGGCTATTGAATACCATATTCCTTTTCAAACATATGAAGCCCAAAATCCGGTTGAAATCGTATTTGATTTGGATCCACCTAATACAGATGCATTTCCTTTAGCTATAAAAGCCGCATTGGAAATGAAGTTAATCTTTGAATCATTTCAAATAAAAAGCTACCCAAAAGTGTCTGGAAGTAAAGGGATTCAAATTCATATTCCAATAAAAGAAAACTCGCTCACCTATGATGATACAAGAGTATTTACATCTTTTATTGCACATTATTTAATTGAGAAGTTTCCAGATGATTTTACGATCGAAAGATTAAAGAAAAATCGAGGTAATCGCCTTTATATCGATTATGTACAGCATGCAAAAGGTAAAACGATTATTTGCCCATATTCTACAAGGGGAAAGGGAAAACCTACAGTTGCAACTCCACTTTTTTGGGATGAAGTAAATGATGAATTAAAAATGGAAACATTTACGATCCCGTTCGTACTAAATCGGTTAGAAAATAGTAGTTGTCCAATGCAGGACTATTTTGATCAAGAAAATAGTTCTTTAATCGATTTAATTTCTAAAATTAAACAACAATCAAAATAAAACTCCCTTATTGATATTGAATAGGGAGTTTTTTTGTTTCTATATTTCAATGATTATTGGTAAAATCATCGGTTTTCTCCTCGTTTTCGTAAATAAAAATTGTCCAAGAGACTTTTTAATATTTTGCTTCATAACTCCCCATTGGAGCTTGTTTTCATCAAGTAATTCATTTACTGAAGATGTAACGATTTGGTTTACTTCCTTCAGTAAACTTTCAGAGTCACGAGCATAGACAAATCCTCTTGAAATTGTATCAGGTCCAGAGATAATTTTTCTTTCCATTTTATTAATAGTAATAACGATTACAAGCATGCCATCTTCAGCAAGCTGTTTCCGATCTCTAAGTACAATGTTGCCGACATCACCAATGCCCATGCCATCTACATAAATATTTCCAGCCGGGATTCTTCGGCTTTGTATTGCTTCTGATTGAAGAATATCGACTACATCTCCATTTTTAATAATAAAGATATTTTTTCGTTCTACACCAACAGATTCAGCAAGAGAACGATGATGATGTAACATTCTGTTCTCACCATGAATTGGAATAAAATATTTTGGCTTCATTAATGTAAGCATGAGCTTAAGCTCTTCTTGATAAGCATGACCAGAAACATGCATTCCTGTTGAGCTTCCTGAACCATAAATAACATTTGCTCCGAGATTGTAAAAATTATCGATAATTTTAGAAACGCCTCGCTCATTTCCAGGGATTGGTGAAGCAGCTAAAATCACAGTATCTCCAGGATAAACATCAACGCCTCTAAAGCTAGAGCTAGCTAGACGAGCAAGAGCTGCAAGCGGTTCTCCTTGACTACCTGTGCATAAAATTGTAATTGATTCTGGTGCGAAACTATTAATTTCATCTGCATCAATCAACATACCTTCTGGGATTGATAAGTATCCTTGCTCCATCGCAACTTGTACAACATTTACCATGCTTCTACCTAGTAGTGCTAACTTCCGATTTGTGATAATCGATGCATCAACAATTTGTTGGACACGGTGAACATTAGAGGCAAATGTTGAAATAATAACTCTCTGTTTTGCCTTCATAAAAGCATCTACTATATGCTCTCCAACAATCCGTTCTGATGGTGTTGAACCTGGCCGTTCAGCGTTCGTGCTCTCTGATAAAAGTAATAAAACACCTTTACTACCGATTTCAGCCATTTTATGAATATCTGGGTATTGGTTGTTAACAGGAGTTAAATCGAATTTAAAATCCCCTGTATGCACAACAGTGCCTTCAGGTGTTTCAAATACGATTCCTAAACAATCAGGAATACTATGATTTGTTTTAAAAAATGAAATCGAAAAATGTTCAAATTTAATATTCGAATCAGAGTCTATTAAAATTAGTTCAGTTTCTCCTAATAGACCATGCTCTTTTAATTTAAGCTCAATTAATCCAAGCGTTAATCTAGTTGCATAGACCGGAATATTCAATTGCTTCAAAAGATACGGGATTCCACCAATATGGTCTTCATGACCGTGCGTAACAAATAAGCCTTTAATCTTTTCTTGATTTTCCTGGAGATAAGTAATATCTGGAATGATCAAGTCAACCCCTAATAAACTCTCGTCCGGAAATTTCGAACCACAGTCAATTAGAATGATCTCTTTTAAATATTGAATAGCATACATATTTTTTCCAATTTCATTAATTCCACCTAAGGCAAAGACCGATAACATACTTTTTGTTGGACTCAAAATCATATACCTCCTAGTACATTGAAAAGTATAAACATTTTCCTTTTAGAAATTTCCATATATTTCTTAGTATGTACGTAAGCAGTAAAATCATTCAATCGACAGATTTTATAAAAAAAATGAGCCGGTGTAAACCGAGCTCATTTTTAAATTATTCTTCAAAGTAATTTTTAAATGGTTTTTTAGGTGTATGCGTTTCGTTGCGATAATACGGATTATCTACAGTAGAATCTTTAGGATCCAAATTTGTTTTTATAACTAAAGTCGGTCCTGTTGTACCATGCTCAGCAATAATCCGATCATTTAATTCATTAAAATCTGGAAGTTTTTTATTCCCTGGTTGTAATGGTTCAGACATATTAACACACCTCCTGACAATAGGATGGTTTCTTCTTGAAAAATTATGTATTTATGTTTGAATAAGTCTTTAATAACAAAGTGGTGTGTACCTGTTTTTGCTAATGTACATACTGTGTAACATAATAATCAAAGTGATATTTAAACTTAAAAGATGGAAGTATGCATGACTGTAATAGATAAATTAGCAAGCTCTTTAGATCGTAAAGATGAGGAGCCAAATATCGAGCTAGCAATTCAAACTGTGGATCACAAAGATGGAAATGCGGTAAAAGAACTTATCGAAAATCTTTCTAATAAAAACATCCAGAATGATTCCATAAAAGTTTTATATGAAATCGGTGATCGCAGTCCATCTTTAATATCCGATTTAATTCAAGAATAAACTTACTTTTTATAAATAGGCACACAATCGTAACTTCTTTCATAATACTACGATAAAGGTTCTAATACAGCAGGTTGGTGGATGAAATGGGAGGCGAATCAAAAGCTATAGTGGGCTCTGTGATTGTATCAATCGGAACAATTACAGCTGCAATTGGTTCTACGCCGTCCAACTTTATAAAAAATAGTGTCCGTGATGATTTAGCTCTAATAGGCAATGTTTTGCAGGCTACAGGAAATGGTATTGATGATGAAGCAGAGGGGACTGTAATTAGGGCAGTAGGAAAAGAAATATCAGCAAGTGGGAATATTACAGTTACTTCAGGACTGGTTTTTGACATTCGAAAAGAAGCATCTTATAAATTATTCATTACAGGTAATTTGTTACAAGCTTTAGGAGTAGGCGTTAATATTGGAGAAGTGATTGAGCTTGATCCATTTCCTGGTCAATCCGAAAACATTGTAGGGGGCATAACACAAATTATAGGAAATACCTTACAGGCAATTGGATGGTCAGAAGCGTTATTTGAAATTAGAGAAGAAGAAAATAAGCAAAAAAATATTCGTTATTATGAGGACTATCTTAAAAAAAATAATGAAACGACTGAGTCCGAAATATTGGTAGCAACAGGAAGCTGGATTCAAGCAATTGGTTCTGTTATTTCAGTAATTGGAGTAATAAAAGAAGTAGAAGGGGCCAATTAAGGAAAGAGAGCCATGACATAGACAGAAGCGGGGAATAATAATTCACGCTTTTTTGTGTTAGAGATTTTCGTAATTATGTTAAAATGCATTAAAAGTAGAAAACAAAGGATAATTATGGAAGAGTTTTTATATATATTACATAAATTAAATAAAAAAACTTTTTGACCCCGTATCTTTTTATACTTATTGAACGTTTATAAGGTAGAGAGTGTTGATAAAGGAGTGAACATGAATGTATAGTAAGCGTAGTCTGCATAGTATAGAAAAGGAAAATCAGGATGAAAAGTCTGATGAATTCTATTGGAAGGAGTATTATCCTAAACTTCAACGCTATTGTCGTTTTCTAGCCCAAAATGAATGGGACGGTGACGATATCGCTCAGGAAGCCTTTTTTAAAGCAGTAAAATTTTATAATAAAGAAAAAATGAATTCAGCTTTATTAAATAAGATAGCTTACAATCATTGGATTGATACTTTACGAAAAAGAAAAGAAGAAACAGCAATTCCTGATTTTGAACTTTCTCAAATTGCAGCTAATCATTCAGTTGATCATAAAATCAATAGTGTGGAACTCTTACTAAAGCATTTTACTCCAAAACAAGCAGTCATCTTTTTTCTAAAAGAAGCATTTCAATATAAATCGAAGGAAATTGCAGACATATTAGGTACAACAGAAATAGCCATAAAATCTAGTTTGTATCGTGCTAAAAAACGTCTAGAAAAAACTAACAAAGAAGAAGACTCCCTTTCTGTTGAATATTTTTGGAGCGAAGAAGAGCGGGAGAAGCTAGACGAACTTTTTCATATAGCTTTAGAAGTCCAAGACCCTACAGTCTTGATCCAAGCAATTCCTTCCTTAGAAAATATTGTTGAGAGCCCTAAAATGTTAGTCCGTAATTTTGAGTCAACTCGAACTCAATCTCCTTTGAGCACTCTCTGCATGGCTGCATAGCCAATTAACGCTTTCAAGGAGGATTTTTAAATGACTACAGTTCCTTATGTAATTGAACAATCTAATCGTGGTGAACGCTCATATGATATTTATTCCCGTTTGTTAAAAGATCGAATTATTATTATCGGTGATGAAATTAATGATCACGTAGCAAATAGTGTAGTAGCACAATTATTATTTTTAGCTGCAGATGCACCTGACAAGGAAATTTCACTTTATATAAATAGCCCTGGTGGATCGACTTCAGCGGGATTTGCGATTTATGATACGATGCAATATATAAAGCCTGATGTTAGAACAATTTGTACAGGAATGGCAGCGTCCTTTGGTGCGATGCTTTTGTTGGCTGGAACAAAAGGGAAACGTTTTGCTCTTCCAAACAGTGAAATCATGATCCATCAACCATTAGGTGGAGCAAGAGGCCAGGCAACGGAAATCGAAATCTCTGCTCGTCGAATTTTAAAATTACGCGAGCATATTAACCAAATAATTGCTGACAGAACAGGACAACCGGTTGAAAAGGTTGCTAAAGATACAGATCGTGACTATTTCATGAGCGCAGAGGAAGCGAAGGAATACGGGATTATTGATGAGATTCTTTATCCGAATAATTAATTTAATAAATAGATAGTTTTTTAAAGAAAAAGGTTAGCAGAGCTAGCCTTTTTTCACATCCTTGTTGAAATACTAATTTTTAATTGGAAAATTGATATGATCAAAAAAAGGAGGCATTAACTTTATCAAGCAACGAATAAGCTATTTTTCTTTGAATATCATTAATTAGTACATTAAACATAATGATGTTCAGAAGAGAGGTAGAGAAAATGACCATTGAACAAAAAAGCATAGCTAGTTTTATGCACCGGAATATTACAGAAGAGAATACATACTTCTTTTTAAATGACTTTACTTCCATATTGGTAAGTGGGGAAGACACAAACGGAGTTTTTTGTGTTCTACATTGTAACGGAAAAAAGGATGGAGGACCACCTCTACATGTTCATGAATTAGAAGATGAAACGTTTTATGTATTAGAAGGGGAAATTACTTTTTTTGTAGGGGATCAAACTATATTAGCAAAAGCTGGAGATTATGTTTTTGCTCCAAGAGGCATACCCCATACATTTAAAGTGCAATCGGAAGAAACTAAATTTATAGTTACTGCTTATCCATCAGGTTTTGACCAATTTGTAAAAGAATTATCTGTACTATTTCATAAAGATTTCAAAAAGCCTTCAGGACCTCCTTCTGCTGAGACACTTCAGAAGTTGATTGAGGTGTCAAAAAAATATAAAATTACGTATCCTAGTTTATAAAATTATTGAAGGGTTTTGTACTAGTAATAGCATGTAAAAGACACTCATTATTGAGTGTCTTTTACATGCTATTTTGATATATTTCTAGTTTTTCGTTAGGTCATTATTAAAAATGTTTCTACTTTGAAAGCACAAGCTCGGCAGCGATTGGTAAATGATCAGATGCAATTGTTTTTATTACTTCCCCAGATGAAATTTTGATGTCATCAGAAGTAAAAATATAGTCAATGCGACGATCTGGATTTTCTACTGGAATGGTATAATCCTCATTTTGACCTAGTACGTTAAACACATCATTATATTGCGCAGTCATATTCAACATTTCCGCACTTTCAGGTGTCGCATTGAAGTCTCCCACTAGAATTTTTGTACCTTCGTTTTGATTGGCTATTTCAAGTATTTCTCTAACTTGAAGATCTCTTTGTTCTGCTCTTTTATTATCAAGGTGAGTATTGTAAAAATGAATGTGATTTCCTTTTACGTTAATGACAGTTTCTAAAAGACCACGCTGTTCTGTCGGGTTTACTGGATATGGGATATTTGTGAGCAGATGATTCTTGGAAAAAAGAATTGGAAATTTGCTTAATACAGCCGTTCCATATTGACGTCGATGTTGACCTACCTGTAAAGGTTCATAGTCTAGGTTTGCTGCATATGTATAATGCATTCCTAAATATTTTGCCAACCACTTCGCTTGATCTTCGAAATTACTTCGCTCTGAAAAATGGTTATCTACTTCTTGCAAACCAATAATGTCAGCTTTAGATTGCTTAATAACATTTCCGATTCTCTTCAAATCTAAAATTGTATCTGTTCCTTCTCCATGGTGAATATTGTAAGACATGACTTTAATTTGAGACTGTTTACTTTTTTCAAAACTAGTAGTTTCTTCTGCAAAAATTGTTTTACTGTTGTACGAAAACATCGGAATTACTGATAGCAATACAATAAAAGAAAAAATAAATAAATTTTTAAACAAAACTCTCATCCTCTCTTAGTTTTCTATTTAACTACTTTTTAAGGATAAGAAATCTTTATTGTCGAAATATTAGAATATTGTAATAAAAGTGTAAAAAACTATTTGCTTTCTTTTTTACAATCTGGAAAATTTGATAAAATAGATTAATAAAAAGTTCTTAATTATAAGGAGATGACAATGAATCAATTAAATAAGTCAAACCCTATTGAAGCAGCACATCAATTTCTATATAAGTATTTTCCAAACTGTCTGGGAGCATTATTAGCTGGTAGCGTAGTCCGCAACGAGGCAACAGAAACATCTGATCTTGATATCGTTATTTTTGAGAAAAGCCTAAGCACTTCATATAGAGAGTCATTAAAAGAATTTGGTTGGGATATAGAAGTTTTTGTACACAACTTAACTTCTTATAAACATTTTTTTGAAAGTGATTATAAAAGGGCTAGACCTTCATTGCCAAGGATGGTTTCAGAAGGAATTATCTTAAAAGATGAAGGAGTAATTGAAGAGATTAAAAAAGAAGCAAATAATTTATTAGATAAAGGTCCAGAAAAATGGACAGAGGAAACAATCAAAATAAAGCGATATTTTATTACAGATGCATTAAATGATTTTATAGGTTCCTCTAATAGGGCGGAAGAAATATTTATCGCAAATACACTGGCTGAACAAGTAAGCGAATTTGTTTTAAGAACAAATGGTAAATGGATTGGTTCTTCAAAATGGATTGTACGGTCAGTAAGAATGTATAATGAAAATTTTGCAAACCGCTTTGTTGAAGCTTTTGATTTGTTTTATACAGTTGGTGATAAAAATCCTATTATTGAATTAGTTAATGATATTTTGCATCCATTCGGGGGTCAACTGTTTGAAGGTTTTTCACTGGGGAAATGAGCTTAATAGGTTACCTGTCAAAAGTCTTTAGAGCCAATTTAGGTTTAGTATGAAAAAGACATTGGAACTGATTTAAACAGTTACCTATGTCTTTTTTTTATACAATCATCTAAGTTCCATCCCTATATAACTTCTAATCTAAAAATAGGAACCTTTTTACACATTGTAAATTACAAAAAATGAATTGTTTTTCCGATGTTTTTTTTGTGTTTTATAGTCTTTTTTTCCTGTTTTATCCTCAAAGTAGTAAAAAGTTTGATAACTTTATCTGGTTTTTATTTAATTTTCCCCAATTTTCAGTCCAATATTTTTACATTAAAAATATATAATTCGACAAGAAAATCATAAATTTTCCAAGAAAAAACATATTTATCAAGTTTATTTGGCAATTCTATGTACTAATTATTGAAAAATATGCTTAAAAAATAGTTAGAATTCCCCCAATACCAGTTTAATTAATTGAGATGTAAAATTTGAATTGTATTTATTAATGGCCACAAAATGAGTGAAGAGTAAATCCATATTTTTACATTATATAGCTATTAATCTATTTGAGAGCAAAGTGGATTTAAATAATTAATAGAATAATTTAGGAGAGTTGTTAATGAAAAACAGAAAATTGAAAGCGTTTCAAGTGTTGTCTACTGCAGCTTTAACATCGTTACTATTATCATCTTTTACAGCTTCTGCTGAAAACAACCATTTTTTTCCTCAAACTAATTCATCAGATGATATTTCTGAACAAGTTAAACCAATGTTACTTAAAAGAGATGAACCAGCTCAAAATGAAGATTCAATTTATGAGGCTGCTAAGAAGAAAGAACAATTAAATAACCATAAACCAGATGAACTTGTTCATTTAATTGTAGAAGTTGATCAACCGAATGATAGTGAAATAACAAAACAAAATAAAAAAACCTTATTTAAACAAAAGCAAGATAAGGTAATCGATAAAATCTCAAAATTAAAAGCTTCTAAATCAAATGAAACGATGAAGCTTAAGCACCGCTATTTTGAAGGATTTAACGGATTCAGTGTAGAGACAAAGTTTAAGAATTTGAAAGATATTGAGTCGCTTCCAGGGGTTACACATGTAGTAGTTGCTAGAACATTCCAAGAAAATATGGCAGCAAGTAAAGAATTAGTACAAGCTCAAAAGGTATGGGAGCAATATGGTTATAAAGGAGAAGGCCTATTAGTAGGAGTTGTAGATTCTGGTATTGATTGGACTCATAAAGATATGACACTATCAGATGTAGCTAAAGCGAAAGAAAAATGGACAAATGATAAATTTCAAAAGTTTGCAGATACAACAGATGTAAACGAAACGTGGTATTCAGACAAAGTACCATCTGGATATGACTGGGCAGACAACGATACAGATGTTATTCCTGGACCAAAAGGTAGTTCACATGGTACACACGTTTCGGGAACAATTGGAGCTAATGGTGACGATTCTAACGGTGGAGTTGCTGGTATTGCGCCAGGGGTACAGCTATTAGCAGAAAAGGTATTCTCTGATAATGGTGGCGGTGCATATGAAGATGATATTATTGCAGGAATCGAACATGCGGTTAAAATGGGCGCAGATGTAATAAACATGAGCTTAGGTAGTGACGCAGGCTACGTAGACGAAAATTATGATCCGATTCAAAAAGCAATTCGTATGGCGACAGAACAAGGTACCCTAGTTGTAGTGGCTGCTGGAAATTCAGCATATAGTTCGAAGGCTTTATTAGTTCCTTCAACCATACAACCATATGCTGATGATCCTGATATTGGAACGGTTGGTTCACCAGGTGTAAGCCCATTCGCATTATCAGTTGCTTCCTATGAAAATACTAAAATTCATATGAATGCAATTTCGGATGGAAGCCTAGAAGTACCTTTCAAAGATCATAGTCAATATGGACAAGCTTTTAATGTCTCTAATAATCTATTACCAAATACAAACTATGATTTGGTATATGTCAATGAAGGTAAAACGGCTGCTGATTATCCAAAAGGTAAAACTAATTACATTGCAGTAGTAAAGCTTTTAAATTCTTATAGTACTGTTTCATCAATTCAATTTACTGCAAAAGCTGCAGGAGCAAAGGCTATCATTATGATACCGCCATCAAACTGGCCTGATTATGTAACTTTACCAGTAACTGGATCTGCAACACCGACTGCTTCAACAAGTAAATCAATCGGTCAAGCATTATTAGATAAAATGAGTAACATGCCTACTGGTCAATATGTAAGTATGAAAAATATCGGTGATTATTGGGTAGATAATCCTGATAAAGATACGATGTCTTATTTTTCATCAATGGGTACGACTCCAACATTAGATTTTAAACCTGAGATGTCGGCTCCAGGCGGAAATATTTATTCAACAATTCCAGGTAATAAATATCAAGTGATGAGCGGTACATCGATGGCAACACCACACGTTGCAGGTGGATCAGCTTTAGTATTACAGTCACTTTATGAAAAAGGATTAATGCATTCAGAAGATACAGTATTAAAAGCTAAAGTTGCTTTAATGAATACCTCTAAAATCGAAATGGATCCAAAAACAAATAGTGAAGTTCCTTATTCACCACGAGTTCAAGGCTCTGGTTTAATGCAAATTCAAAATGCAATTAATACGCCAGTTATTGTAACAAGAAAAGATACGCCACTTGAACAAGCTGGGGCAGTAGCATTAAAAGAAATTAAGAACGATCGAGCAATCTTTAACTTAAATGTACAATCACTTGAAACAAAGAAACCGAAAGAAGAGTACGAGTACACAGTTAATGTAGACTTATTAACAGATGCAACTCAAACGAAGCAATTTGACCTAGATGGTGATGGAACTTTAGATTCAAAAGATTATTTAACATTAAGTAGTAAAAAAATTGAAGGTGCTTCAATCTATGTAAATGGTGAAAAGGTAACTAATAAAGATGGGGCTACATTTAAAATAAAATCGGGACAAGATAAGAACCTAAATGTAGAGATTCGACTACCTAGAATGTTAAGAAAAAATGCATTTGTTGAGGGCTTTGTCCGTCTTGTACCAAAGGACTCAACGAAAGCAGTACCATTATCAATTCCATATATGGGCTTCAATGGTAAATGGGATGAACCAAGAAATATCGATGCTCCTGCTTGGGAAAAAGATGCATTCGCAGGTTATACTGCTCTTTGGAATGATAGTACAGAAGGCGGAGCACCATTAGGATACAATGGAGTAAACTTCGATTTAAACCATATTGCTTTCTCGCCAAACTATATAGATAAGGGAATTTTTGGTGGAATGGCCGTTTTACGTAATTTAGAAAAAGCTGAGATATCTATTGAAAATTCAAAAGGAAAACAACTTAGATATCTAGGTAACTTTAGTGAGTATTCTGGAACTGGAGAGCCTTGGAAATTTAATAAAAACATGATGTTTAATCAAGATTATGGTTATAATTTATATCAATGGGATATGAAGGACTTATCAGGTAATTTTGTTCCAGACGGTACTTACTATTATGTAATTAAAACAACATTAGCCTATCCAAACGCTAGACCACAAACCGTTAAAATGCCAATGATCGTTGATTCAGTTGCACCAAAAATTTCTAATATTAAGGTAACTCCAAAAGACGGTAAATATGTCATTACATTTGATGCGACAGATAATGCAACCGACTTTAACTTTGCCGATATTTATGTAAATGGAGCATTTTATGAACTAAGACCTGGCGAAACGACTTTGACAGTTAATACAGAACCAAAGGGTATGGTATTTAGATCTATTGATTATGCAGGAAACATGGCTTGGACAACATGGGGAGATCAAAGTTATAATAAACAAAGTATGATAATGGTAACTTGGGGCGTTTCTCCATCTACTGGTGTAAACCAATCTAACCCAGCTAAAATTTCTATTCTCGGTTATAATAGAATGGACTGGACGATTAATATTAAAGATGCTAGTGGAAAACTTGTCGATTCATCGACATTCGAAAATGAGCATACATTTAGGACAACATGGGCACCAGATAAAGATCTATCAAATGGCACATATACAGTTACTGTAGATGGCGTTACAAAAGACGGTTTTAAAGTAACAACAACGCCTAAAACTATAACGGTTACTCAGTAATCTAACATTTGAAAATATAAAATAATAAACAAAAAGGCTCAATGGAAACTGAGGCCTTTTTATTATGCCTTTTTAACCGTTAATTGTAATTTAAATCGTCTTTATTATTTTTTAGCTTCCCTTGGAACAGAAGAATTAGTAATAAACTGATCGGAATAATAATTTGAAGTGGAATGTGAAGCAAATAAGGTACTAAATCGATTCCCTCTTTATGATGTTCAAGAAAATTAGAAGCTACCCATAAGGAAGTAACAATGGTAATGATGCCAATAGGATAGACTAGCTGGTCAGTTTTCTTTATATTAAATAACTCTGCAGCTCCAGATACCGCGCAATAAAAGTAAATTGTAATTTTTACAAAGGAATTGCATACTGCAATTACAACAATGAAAGTATCCAATCTTTGAATGAAATCGGCAATATTAATATAACTAACTGCTGTTAAAAGAGGGTAGGTTGTTCTTTCAATAACAGATGGGCCTAATATTGCTGTATTTAATACTGCAAATAAGGTTAGTATAAGTCCCGAAAATAATAAGGCCGGTATTCCTACCTTTATTGCTAAATTTTGTTTACTTAAATGTGGCATAATCATTGTAAATGTCAGGATCTCACCAAAAGGTACTGTTAAAGAAATAGGAAAAGCCTTAAAAATTGGTTTCCATCCGTTTTCTAAAACGGGTCTTAAATTATCAATTTTGATTAAATTTGCAATGATTTCAAATCCTATAAATATAAAAACAAGAAACATGATCATGATAAAGATAAATTCACAAGATCGAGCGAATGTTTCTAGTCCTTTAGAAATTGCATACATGATTAATAACATCATGATTAATCCAATTGAAATTAAAGAAGAAGCATTATACAGAGTGATTGTTAATAAATCCTCAAAATCACGTAAAGCCCGTGCAGCAACATAAAGAAAATATAAGATGTATACTAGTGCTAATATTTTCCCGACATATTTCCCTAAAATGATTTGAATATATTTTGTTAAGGGTTGTTCAGGAAATAACGAATATAACTTAATATACACCGCAAAGATTAAACAAGCTGCAATGAGTCCTATTAATAAACTAATCCATCCATCTTGTTTAGCTCTAGTATATATTTCGACTGGTGGAGAAGCACCGACCCCAAACATAAAAATCATACAAAAGAATTGAAAACCACTAATATTTAATTTACGATTCATTTGAATTCCTTCTTTTGTCTTTTGATTTACTTTCTAGATTACTTATTTTTTCCATAAACTTCTATTTTATTTAAATGTTAATAAAGTAATTTTTTGTGATTAAAAAGCTAGTTAGAAGTTTTTCAAAATTTAGTATAATAATAGCAATAAAAAGAGGAATGAGGTGGTGTTTACGTGGAAATTAAGGTTGATGATTTAACTGGAACTGAAGTTGCTAAGCTAATTAGTGAGCATCTACAAGGTATGACACAGCATTCTCCAATTGAAAGCATACATGCTCTAAATCTTGAAGGATTAAAGAAACCTGAAATTACGTTTTGGAGTGTATGGGAACAACGTGAATTAGTTGGATGTGGAGCTTTAAAAGAACTTGACCCTTTACATGGAGAAGTAAAATCGATGAGAACTTCTTCAGCACATTTAAGAAAAGGTGTGGCAAGACGCATGCTCCAACACATAATCGAAGAGGCTAAAAGTAGAGGCTATAAGAGAATAAGTTTGGAAACAGGTTCGATGGGAGCATTCGATCCAGCAAAAAAACTATATGAACTCTTTGGTTTTAAGTATTGTAAGCCTTTTGCTGATTATAAAGATGATCCTAATAGTGTTTTTATGTCTTTAGAATTGTAATTATTTTTGAAAGTAGAGTTGCTGCTATAGCAACTTTTTTTGTTTATGACACTATATTGGCACTTCCAAATAAAATCAATTTTTTCTTTTAAGTAAAAATTAATAAAAATTAGTACCTAGTATTAATATCTGGTGATATAATATTGAAAAGAAATTAATTAATACGATTGAGGTGACTATAATGCACAAATCGAAAGCTCGTATCACTGCAATAGGTTCATATGTACCAGAAAAAGTATTAACGAATAAGGACTTAGAAAAAATAGTTGAAACGAATGATGAATGGATTGTAAAACGAACAGGGATAAAAGAGAGAAGAATTGCAACAGAAAATGAATACACAAGTGACTTAAGCTTTAAGGCAATAAAAGACTTAATGGAAAAATACAATAAGTCTGTGGAAGATGTTGATATGATTATCGTTTGTACTTTAACTCCTGATTTTAAAACGCCAAGTGTTGCTTCGCTAATTCAGGCTAAGCTCGGGATAAAAAATGCTGGGGCAATTGATTTAAATGCTGCATGTGCAGGATTTACTTATGGTTTGTATATGGCAAATGGATTAATAACGGCCAGATTAAATCGAAAAATTTTAGTAGTTGGTGCAGAAACCTTATCGAAAATAACTGACTACGAAGACCGTACTACTTGTATCTTATTTGGTGATGGAGCGGGTGCAGCATTAGTAGAGTATGATGAAGACCAGCCTAGCTTCATTTCCTCTTATTTAGGTTCAGAAGGTGAAAAAGGCAAACATTTATATTGTTCAAATTTATCAAATCAAATGTTTGGAGAAGAAATAATTTGTAACAGTAATATTATTCAAAATGGTCGTGAGGTATATAAATGGGCAGTTACTACAGTTCCAAAAGGTATGCAAGCTGTACTAACTAACGGGGCAACTTCGTTAAATGAAGTGGATTGGTTTGTCCCTCATAGTGCAAATTTAAGAATGATTGAATCAATTTGTGAAAGAAGTGAATTTCCAATTGATAAGACTTTATATAGTTTAGTCGATTGTGGAAATACATCATCTGCCACAATTCCTTTATCTTTAGCAAAGGGAGTGAAGGAAGGAAAACTTAAATATGGGGATAAGGTATTACTTTATGGGTTCGGCGGTGGGTTGACGCATGCTGGGTTACTTATTAATTGGACTTTATGAAATTTAAGTCTATAAGCAAGAAACACTTTTAATCAAAGATAATAAGAAGTCTAATAAGTGATTTCATTAGACTTCTTATTTTAGGTTGTAGAGGTTTGTACACTACTTGTAAATATTTTTTGGAAGGAAGAGAATTTAATGAATGTATCTGTATTGGGCTGCGGTAGATGGGGAACCTTTTTGACTTGGTACGCTAATCGATCTGGTCACAATGTAGTTTTATGGGGAAGAGAAAATTCTAGAAATTTTATTGGCTTAAATCAGACAAGAAAAAATGACTATTTAAGTCTACCAGATGGAATTGAGTTAACGAGCTCTTTAGAAGGTGCATTATCATTTGCAGAAGTCATTATAATATCAATTAGTGCCCAAGAGCTAAGAAAATTTGCAAACCGTTTAAGTCAATATAATGAAATACAAGGTAAAACCTTTATTCTCTGTATGAAAGGGTTAGAATCTACCACCGGTAAAAGACTCACACAAGTTTTTAGTGAAGAAGTAGGGAAAAATTGCAATGTAGCTGTTTGGGTAGGGCCTGGTCACGTACAAGATTTTGTAATGAATATACCTAATTGCATGGTAATTGGTTCTGAAAATATTGAGGTAACAAAAAAGATTGCGAAAGAATTTAATAGTGAATTAATTCGTTTTTATTATGGTCAAGATTTGATTGGTAATGAAATTGGAGCAGCAACCAAAAATGTCATGGGAATAGCAGCTGGTATGCTAGATGGATTAAACTATAGTAGTTTAAAAGGTTCCCTGATGGCAAGAGGGACAAGAGAAATCTCCCGCTTAATTAGAGCGATGGGAGGAAATGATGTAACAATTTATGGTTTAAGTCATTTAGGAGATTATGAGGCAACATTATTTTCTATGCATAGTCATAATCGAAAGTTTGGACAGGCATATGTTGAAGGTAAACCGTTTGATAAATTAGCTGAAGGGGTTTCTACAATCAAGGCTTTAAAACAACTTTCTAATCAATATGATGTTGAATTACCGATTTGCAACGCATTGTTTGAGATTATTTTTGAACATAAAAATGCGAAAGAAACTTTAGAGGAACTATTTTTAAGACCACTAAAATTCGAGTTTTAATAAATTTGAAATTTCATTTCGGATTTCTATAAAAAATAATAAATTTGTTGTTTTTTTAACTGATTATTCATTGTTTAGCTCTTGATTTTAGTTAAAACACGAACGTTTTTAATATTTTTTATAAAAAAAGTTCATATTTTATATTGAAAATATATTTCTAGTTTGATATATTAGCAGTGTAATCATTCATAAACATTACTCGTATATGCTCAGTAATATGGTCTGAGCGTTTCTACCTGGTTCCCAATGAAAGAACTAGACTACGGGTTAAAGTATACTTGGTTTCGTTTTTGTAACCAATAATGATGGTGTAGCATTAAATTCTATTTATTGCTAATCTATACTTTAACTTTCGTAGGTCTAGAAGGTAGAGATTGTTCTACTGTTTCTAGACCATTTTTTTTTGATTAAAACATCGAGTGTGATAAACAACAGGGGGAAAAGACATGTTAAAAAAGTACGGTTTAGTAGGAGTAGCATCTGCACTATTAGTTTCAGCATTTGTAGGTTATAACGTTAAAACGAATACTGTAGAAGCAAAATCAAAACCATTAAGACCAATCGTTATTGAGGGACCAATGCCAATAGAGGCTGAAAAATTTGCGAGTAAGTTAAAAAATGTAAAAGTTGAAAAATCAGGTAGTTTCGTATTTTATAAAGGTACTTTAGATCATTATCCAGTTATCGTAGCAAAAACAGGTAAAGGTATGGAAAATACTGCTGCTGCTACAGCGATTGCTATTGAAAAATATAAACCAGTCGCAATTATTAACCAAGGAACATCTGGTGGTCATGACGCAAACTTAAATGTTTTTGATATCGTATTAGGTAAAAATACAACTAATATTGGTTCTTTAAAAACAGAAACGAAAGACGAAAACCAAGGAATAGATGCAACGGAGTGGAAACCAATGGACTTAATGGCTTCAGAAGGTAGTGCAGGTGAAGATCCAAACGCTGAAAAACCGCGTTTTTACGAAGGTAATAAAGATTTATTAGCAGCTGCAAATGCAGTAAAAAACAAATACACTAAAGGTAAGGTTGTAGAAGGTACAATCGGATCTGCAGACGTTTGGAACAATGAAGTTGATCGCATTAAATGGTTCCATACTAAATATGGTACTTCAGTAGAAGAAATGGAAGGCGCTGCTGCAGCTCAAATCTCTCAAGCCTATAATGTACCTTTCTTAGGAATTCGTGTATTATCAAACAATAAAACAAATGGCGGTAAATATGATCCAACTACAGCTGAAGCATGTCAGGAGTATGTAATGGAAGTAGTTAAGAAATATATTTCAACAAAGCCAAGTAAATAATAATATAAATAGAAAAAAGGATATTTTAAATTAAATTTAATTTAAAGTATCTCTTTTTTCTATTTTATAGGAAATTCTCGTAGATTTATTTACATACCTTTTACTTCAACCACCATAATTCAACTGGATTTAATTCATACTGATTGTTTTCGCGATACATATACTGGCACATAATGAGCTCACGTCTCAACGTAGCGTAATCCTCATGAAATTCCTTCAAATATTCATTGATTTCTTTCTCTTGATAAACTCTACCAAATTCTAGACCTTTAACCATATGAGCTAGAACAACAAGCTTCTTCTTTCGCTGCGCAGGGTAAATTTTAAGTTTTCCTTCTTTAGTAAAGAAATTATTAATAATGCTTGAGCGTTCACTTTCAGTAACTGACATCTCCATATTGGAATCTCCTCCTGTTCCTACTGTAAAAATTGACTTAGCACTCATTTCTAAAATTTTAGTATTTAGAGAGAAATAGATTGTATTTTTATCACGGCGCTCTTTAATCAGACCAACTTCTCTAAGCTTTGACATATGATGGGTAATTGTTGGGGGTCTAAGACTTAATTTACTAGCAATTTCTTGCCCGCTTAATTGACCTTGCTGAAGTAAAGCAATAATGCGTACACGAGTAAGATCACCTAAAGCTTTATGGAAATCTACAATTTTACTTAATTGCACTTAATTTACACCTACTTTTATACTTATCTAATTAGATGATAATCTAATTAGGTTTATTTTTCAATAAGTAGCTTTAAGCGAACGTTAATTTAGTTATTTTTTACAATTTTATATGTAAAATAGGATAACGTTAAGCTTATAACGAATGTTATCATTAACGCTGCTATTTTATTGAAATTAGGAGCCTTACTAAATACTCTTACAGTTTTTTTACAACAAGTCGAAATTGGTTTGCTTTAGGCATTCCAATTTTTCTCATTTATATAGGAAAAAGGTATGAAGATTGCATGTTGGCATAATCGAAAATAACTGCTATGCTAATTAAGTGAAAAATTGAAAAAGGGGGAATTTTCATGCAAATAATTGGTTTATCCGGCACTAGTTTAAAACGAAGGGGATTCAATAGTTAAAGAGAGGTTGAAACAAGCATGGGGATACTTAAGTTTCACAAAAATATAAAGATTCGTTTACTCGAATCATTCTTAAGTTCGTCAATTGGAAGTATGGTTTTTCCATTTATGGCGATTTACTTATCAAAACATTTTGGCGTAAAACAAGCAGGATTACTTTTGCTTGTAAATGTATTTATAGGAATCATTATGAATTTTTTTGGTGGATATTTTTCGGATCAGTTTGGCCGAAAAAAGACGATGGTGTTTGCCGAAACAATTCGGTTACTCGCGTTTATTACGATGATGCTTTGTAATTCACCTTGGTTTTCATCACCTCTTATTACATTCTTTATGATGACTTTAAATAGCATTTGTTGGGGTCTAGCAGGGCCAGCTAATCAGGCAATGTTAATAGATGTGAGTAAGCCAGAGGAACGAAAGCTTATGTACTCAATCATGTACTGGTCGAACAATTTATCAATTGCGATTGGTGGTATGCTTGGAGGATTTTTATTTAAATCATATTTATTTGAATTATTATTAGCACTATCAGTTGCTTCACTTGTTACATGGGTCTTAATTACGTTCTTTGTTGAAGAAAGCTTAGTTACTGAAAAGACAGAAACGAAAACGATAGGTCATCACGCTCAAAAAATGATTTCAAATTATCGTGACGTTTTTAAAGATAAGCTCTTTATTCTTTATGTATTGGCAGGTTTGCTAGTGCTTTCAATGGAATTTCAATTAACAAATTATATAAGTATTCGATTAGCGAATGATTTCCACACACAACATTTTTTTGACTGGACGTTTGGTGGGATCGAGATGAATGGTTTCCTACGAACAGAAAATACGATATTGGTAGTCGTAATGGCACTTTTTGCTTCTAAAATAGTAGGAAAATTGGATGATCGAAAAACGTTAATTTGGAGCTGTATTGCATTTGTTGGTGGATATGCAGTAATTTCATATAGTAACTCTATTTGGCTTTTATTTATCGCGATGTTTATAGCAACTGTTGCAGAAGTATTAAGAGTACCAGTACAGCAAAACTATATGGCTAACTTACCAGCAGAAGAAACAAGAAGTTCATATATGGCGGTTGCAGGTTTAACATTTAATTTAGCGATGTTTATCTGCTCAATAACTGTTTCACTAAGTGCATACTTATCGAATTTCGCGACATCTTTCTTTTTAACGAGTTTAGGTGTAATCGGAATTCTTATATTTGTACGAATTACTCCTGCTTTGGAAAGAAGAATTAAGGGTGAAATATTGCAGGAGCAGGGACAGACAGCCGGAATAAATTCTTAATTTACAAGAGTTGCTTTTTGCGGCTCTTTTTTTGTAGAGAAGCAGATATATGGATATATCATTCAAGTTAAGCCTGAGGTTATATTTTCCATATTAGGACACCTTAAAAGTAAAGGTGGTGTTTTGATGAACAGATGTTTAATCGTTGTTTTAATCAGTACTTTTACATTTTTCACTTGTTCATCCGTAAGTGCACGACAAGCGGAACGAGTGGTTATGAATGGGATCCCAAGTGATGTGTGGCAAGAAAATATCTATCTAATTGCTGATCGAATAGATTGGAAAGAATACCGAAATTTTGACGTTCAAATTGGTAATGAAGGATATTTATATCACTTCCCAACGTGGAAAAGTGGGAAGTATGGTACTAAAATGTTTAGTGAGGATTTAAATAAAGATAAACAAAATGAAGTCATTATCGTATTGGATAATTTCAATGATCCAATTCATTTATTGCAAATTAGTAAAAACGATGATCAAAGCGAAGAATATAAGGAAGTTCCAATTGAATCGGTTCCTGAAGCAGTTAAACGTCTTGTGGAAATGGAGAAAAAAGGGGATTTAGTAACGATAATTACTAAACAAAAAACTTATAAAGTTAATTTGAAATCGTTAGGGTTTAAAGATACGTCTTCTGACGATAGTGTATATACTCACGTGCCGGTTGATTACATTGTAGATAAGAAAAAACTAGTTGCCGATGCTGTCGTAATGATCTCAACCGATGGCGGAGGAGCGATTGGAAATTTGAAGCTTTTATATGATTGGAATGGAAAGAAATATGAGGTTCAGTCAATTTCTTTTGAGAAGTATAATCGGAAAAGGTAAGAGAGCACCTATGTCGTGGTGCTTTTTTTGTTTTGTAAATGGCAAATAAAAATAGAGAATCCCAAATAAAAGAGGGTAATTGCAATTAAAAACTGGTGAGCGCAATTAAAAAAGGGTAATCGCAAATAAAAATAGAGAATCGCAATTAAAAACTGGTAATCGCAAATAAAAATAGAGAATCGCAATTAAAAACTGGTAATCGCAAATAAAAATAGAGAATCACAATTAAAAACAGTGAATCACAATTAAAATTGGCTAAATCGCAATTAAAGCTTAGAAACTGTCTAAATTACTGCCACTTTAATTAATTAAACAAAGAAATTGCCTACTTTTTAAGCTACTACGGAGTAATTTTAGAATAAAATAAAGGACTTTTCCCCACTTAGAAGGTATATATTTTTTAAAACAGGGTGCGAGGTGGAAAAATTGATTATAAGGAAAGCTACAGCGTCAGATGCAAAAGGCATCGCAAAAGTTCATGTTGATAGTTGGAAAACTACTTATCGAAATATAATTCCTAACGAGTTTTTAGAGAAGTTATCTTATGAACAAAGAGAAAATTTGTGGAATCATAATCTTTCAAAAGAGGGGGATTATGTGGTTGTTGCTGAAAATGATGATGGGGAAATTATAGGGTTTGCAGATTGTGGAAAAAGAGAGAGAAATCAAGTCGATCACTCTGGTGATTTAACATCTATTTATCTTCTTGAGGAATATCAAGGTAAAGGAGTCGGTAAGCAATTATTGAAACAACTATTCCTTCAGTTTCAAAAATGGGGGTATAATCGGGTATTCGTCGAGGTATTAGAAGACAATAAAACGCGCTTTTTCTATGAATATTATGGTGCTGAGTTAAAGAAATCAGATAAGATCACATTTTCAGGAGAAGAATTGAATCTACTAATTTATGAGTGGACAGATGTAAATGAGGTATTAACTAAATTTTAATTGGATCTAGTTTAATATTGGACATAACAAAAAAGGCTACCGATCATTCAAACAAGAAATGTTGGTAGCTTAATATTATTTAGCCTTTAATTGTCTGTCATAAAAAATCATTACAGTTTTTTAATCATGTTATACCATTTTACTCCACCATGTGTTGAGCTTGAAATACCGTTATTGATGAAACCATGGTTTTCGTAATATTGAATTAAGTTTTCTTTACATGTAAGTGTAATTGAATCACGTTTACTTTCTTTTGAAATTTTTTCGATATGAGAAAGTAATTTTGATGCGATCCCTTTATTTTGGTTTTGCGGAGTAACTGCTAGGCCTAAAATGCTTTGGTGACCACCAGTTGATGGATTTTTTTTAATCTCGCTAAACAAGTCATCAGTAATAAAGGCTTGATTGATTACAGGGCCATTTACTAAACCAACTAATTTACCATTCTCTTCTGCTACAAAAAAACTATCTGGAATTAATTTAATGCGTTTTTCGAATGCTTGTTTTGTTGCTGCCTCTTCTTCTGAAAAGCAAAGATGTTCAATTTCTACAAGTTCGGTTAAATCTTCCAACCTTACATTTCTTATGTTTAGCATGATTTTATTCCCTCCATTTTTCTTAATTATATTATATTAAATTATTAGGTAACAAACTATTTAAGCCAGTTTTTTTATAGAGTAGTAGAATTAATTGATAAAAAAATGTTGACAGAATTATTAAAAAAGCCCTATAATACAAAACATATTAAAAAAAGAAACAAGTTACTAAAGTTAGTTTAATATCGTTTTAAGCAATGAAGGGAATTTAAGTAGTACTTATCTCAATGTAATAGAGAGCTGATGGTTGGTGGAAATCAGTACAAAGATAAGGATGAATTTCGGTCCTGGAGCTATTTTTTTCGAAGTAAAGTTTAATTCTTACTGAGGGAAAAACGGTCAAGTTTGATCGTTATCAAATTTTAAGAGGCAGAATAGTTCTGCAACTAGGGTGGTACCGCGAATAATTCGTCCCTACTGATATTATCAGTAGGGACTTTTTTATTATATTAAAACTTAATATAGAAAATGCAATGAAGGGAATACAGTAATGTTTGTTTCACTGTTTAAGAGAGCTGATGGAAGGTGCGAATCAGTACAAAAACAAGCATGAATTACAATCCTGGAGCTTCTTTTTCGAAATAAAGGTCGACATTTATTAGAAAAAGACGGTCATAGATCGTTAAATAAAACAAGTGGCAGATTTATATTCTGCAATTAGGGTGGTACCACGGTGAAAATCGTCCCTGTCGTTAGTGGCAGGGGCGATTTTTTTTATAAATAAACAAGTAGGAAAGAGGAGATAGAATATGGAATTACAAAAAAATTTATTGCCAAGACATATCCGTTTCATGGCACTCGGTGGAGCAATTGGCACTGGAATATTTAAAGGGACTTCAGAAACTGTATCAATTGCAGGGCCAGCAGTTATTTTTTCTTATTTGTTTGCAGGATTATTACTTCTTGTTGTAATGAGTGCGATCGCGGAAATGGCAATTGCGTTCCCAGGTTTGAATATGAAAGGATTTATTCGTAAAGCGTTTGGTACAAGAGTTTCTTTTGTAATTGGTTGGTTGTACTGTTTTATGTGGTTAGTTGTTTGTGTTATTGAGGTGATTGCAGCAGGTAGTTTTCTACAATATTGGTTTCCTTCAATGTCTTTATGGTCTTTAAGTTTTATTAGTGCAATTTTTATTGTGATTGTTAATTTTATGAATGTGAAACGATATGGCGAAATAGAATTCTGGTTTGCTGGAATTAAAATTACAATGATTGTTTTATTTATTGCATTAGGTGCTGGAATTTTATTTGGAATTATTCCAAGTGATCATAGTGGTTATGTACAAAATTATGTTCAGCACAAGGGATTTTTCCCACATGGTTGGTCAGGAGTATTTTCTGCTTTATTAATTGTCATTTTTTCTTACGGTGGTTCAGAACTAATTGGATTAACATTAACAGAAACAAAAGATGCAGAAAAAGTAATACCAAAAGTTATAAAAGGTGTTATTTGGAGAATCGTTTTATTCTACACACTTCCGATTTTGATTATTTGCGGATTAATTCCTTGGAATGAAATTGGTAATCAAGAAAGTCCATTTGTTCAAGTTTTATCAACAGTAGGTTTTCAAGGTTCAGCTCATATTATGAACTTTGTTTTAATCACTGCAGTATTATCTGCTGCAAATTCAGGAATTTACGGCTGTACGCGTATGATGTATTCATTAGCTACTGAAGGAGAGGCTCCAAAGGTTTTTGCAAAAATTTCTAAAAATGGGGTACCGATTTACACAGTTATTGTTAGTGCAATTATTTTAATTGCGGGTACATTTGTTGCATACTTTTCTCCTGATCGAGTATTTGGATATTTAATGGCGATTCCTGGGTTTACAGTATCATTAGTATGGATTAGCATTTGTTTAGCACAATTAAAGCTACGTAAAACTTACACTCAGCTACCACATTACAAAGTTTGGGGATTTCCATATATAACTTCATTTACGGCGATTGCATTAGGTGTAAGTTGTATAGCATTTGCTTTTAGTGAAGAGAATAGATTAAGTATTTTTGTTTGTTTAGGGATGTTAATTGTATTAATTATATGTTCTTTATTTAATGGTAAAAAACAAATCCATTAAACAAATAATAAAAGGGCACCTTTATTGGTGCCCCAATTTAAAACTTTAGTTAGAATTAGCTAATGCTAAAAGCTGTTCATTTACATTTTCATTTACTACTCCGCCATGGTAACAAATGACAGTTTCGATATCATAATTTGTGAATTTTTTAATAGACAAAAGAGCTGTTTCCATATCAGGTGTATTACTTGGATTTGGACCCATGATTATACCATTTTCTGAAGTTAGCGCATCGCCAGCTATTAGTGTCTTACTTTGATGATGATATAAACTAATGTGACCAGGCGTATGTCCTGGCGTAAAGATGACAGTAATTCCACCAGCATATGGTAAAACTTCTTCATCAGATACTGTAGTATCGACCTTAGCATTAAGTGGTGTACTGAAAATCTCTTTAATTTTTTGACCTTGTTCTTCAGGAAGAGACTCAATCATTTTTGCAATACGTTTAGGATTCATTTTAATAAAAGTTTTATCGCCTTCAATATAAGGTTTGTCTTCACTATGTGCTAACACTTCAATTTTTTGATCCGAAGATTTTAGGAGTTCGGTTAGACTCCCGATATGATCTATATCTTGATGTGTAAGGATTATTTTAGATAGTTTATTAAATTCTAAGCCGGCTTTCTTAATCGCTTCACGAATTTCCTCAATCTGTTTTGGCATTCCTGTATCTACTAAAATGACTTCCGTATCATCCCATAGTACTGTAGGGTGAATCATTCTTTCTTGTCCCATAAAGTTCATTACTAATTCAATTGTTTCAATACCTTTAGCTATATTCATTTAAATGGTAAAAGCACTTAATGCCTTTTACCACACCTCCCTTTGTTTTTATGTGAGCACTAAACTAGAAATCTTTAATAAGGTTTCTAGCTTAGTGTTCACATTTTTTATATTTGACTTATTAAGTCTATTTTTGTGTTTTTGAAACAGAAGAAATAAAGTCATCGATCATAACATCAAAGCTATCATCTACATTTACTGGATGTTGGAAATATCCAAGGAAATTCATAGAGACAAATCCATGTAAAATGCTTCTTAATGCTCGTCCTTGATGAATTAATAAAGTAGGGTCCGTAATATAAAACTCTAGTATTTGATGAATAATTCCAGTTGTTTCCTTAGCAAGGCGTTTAACATCATCGTTTTCTGTACTAGGGATATTCATAAAAAGTCCATAACCAGTTCTATTATCAAATGCAAAATCACGATATACATAAGCAATTTCTCGAATCGCTTGCTCACCACTTTTACCAACTAATCTTTGCATTAAAGTCGAATTTAATTTATTTAAAAGAGAAATCGTCATTTTTAATTTTAAATCGTCCATATTCGCGAAATGATTATATAAAGATGGATATTTAATATCTAATTTCTCTGCGATTTTTGGAAAAGTAACTTGATTAAGTCCGATTTCATTAGCCAATGAAAAAGCAACTTCAATAATTTTTTCTTTTGTTAAATTTCTTTTTTGAACCATTTTTTTGCTCCCGTCTCATGTTTAGGTTGTTTTTCGATAAATTGTATTTTTTTAAGAATATTTAGGTTGATTTCCACTGCTAATCAACTTATGTCCATAATGATACAATACCTAAATACTAAGTATTTTTAAAGAGAGTCCATATTACAGAAAATAGTTTAACACTTTTGATGATAATTAGTAAACTATATAATATAATTTACAAACTATAAAATATAGTTTAGTGTTAAGTGTATATAAAACTCATTGTTATTTTTATTTGTCTCATTCTAGGGACTTTTTAATATTGTTTTTATTTTTTATCAAAAAGGGAGGGGGGATATGATGTTATTGTGGAAAAGAAATTTGATTGTTTGTTGGTTTGGAATGTTTGTAACGAGTATTGGGATGAGCCAACTTGGTCCAGTATTACCCCTATATATTGATAAGCTTGGTGTTCATAATTCTGCATTAATTAGTCAATTTTCAGGGATTGCTTTTGGAGTAACTTTTATTATTTCAGCAATTTTTTCTCCTATTTGGGGTTTGGCAGCGGATAAATTTGGTCGTAAACCAATGCTCTTGAGAGCAAGTCTTGGTATGTCAATTATTATTTTTTGTATGGGTTTCGCACATAATGTCTATATATTAATTGGTTTAAGACTTCTACAAGGTGTCATTACCGGTTACGGTACAGCTTGCACAACTTTAATTGCTACGCAAACAGATAAAGAACATGCGGGGTCGGCTTTAGGTACACTTTCAACTGCAAGTATAGGTGGTTCATTACTTGGTCCTATGATTGGTGGTTATATCGGAGAGACCGTTGGCTTACAAAATGTGTTTTTTGTAACAGGTGGACTCATGATGGTTGCGTTTATTACAACAGCATTATTTGTAAAAGAATCATTTACTCGCCAAAATAAAAAAGTACTTAAATTTAAGGAAATATGGAGTATTATTCCCGATAAAAGCTTAATGATCACAATGTTTATTACTTTTTTCGTTTTAACAATAGCTCTTTATTCGATCGAACCAGTTATAACAGTCTATATATCTCAGCTATCTGCTCATTCTACACATGTTGCATTGTTAGCAGGTATGGCATTTTCAGCATCAGGTTTGGCAAGTATTATTGCTGCTCCTAGATTAGGGAAGATTTCAGATCGAATTGGTCCGCATAAAGTTATATTCGTTGCACTGATCGTTTCAGGTCTGATGGTTATTCCACAAGCATTTGTAAAAAACGCTTGGGAATTAATGGGGCTGCGATTTATTTTAGGATTGGCAACGGCAGGGTTAACTCCTTCAGTTAATACATTAGTTAAACGAATTACACCAGATGCCATTACTGGTCGAGTATTTGGATTTAATATGTCAGCTGGATATTTAGGTGTTTTTGTTGGTTCCATTTTAGGTGGGCAAATTGGAGCATATTTAGGTGTGAAATACGTATTTTTTGTTACAAGTACATTATTGCTACTTAATGCAATTTTGGTTTATGTTAAAGTTAACAAGAAGTTGAATGTAAAAGAAGACTTTAAATTATCGATGTAATAGGTTATAAATTTAGGGAGCTACTTAATGTGGCTCCCTTTAAAAATAGCAAGTTCGAACACCCTACATAACATTGCATGAAATGTCGGATTGGTTCATTTAATTCCTGTTATTCTATTGATGAAGGAGGTTATGAAATGGATTTGTTAAAGAATATGAATGATGCTCTAGTATATATTGAAGAAAATCTGACAAGTGAGATTGACAATAAAGAGCTTTCTAGACGGGCTATTTGTTCTGAGTATCATTTTAAAAGAATGTTTTCGTTTCTTGCTGGAATTTCTCTATCGGAGTATATACGTCGTCGCCGTCTTACAGTTGCAGCGTTTGAACTTAAAGATCATAACAAAAAAATAATTGATATTGCTTTAAAATACGGATACAATTCTCCGGATTCCTTTACGAGAGCCTTTCAAAATTTACATGGAATTAAACCGTCGGAAGCTAGAAATAACGGCAATTCGCTTAAAGCATTTCCACGAATGACCTTCCAATTGTCAATTAAAGGGGGAAATGAAATGAACTATCGTATTGAAGAAAAAGAGGCATTTAAAATCGTAGGAATAAAAAAGAGGGTTCCGATTATTTTTAATGGAGTTAATCCGGAAATTGCATCCATGTGGAAAACTTTAACGATGGAAAAAATAACGAAACTAAAAGAACTCTCAAATATTGAACCGAGTGGCATAATAAGTGCATCAACAAATTTTTCTGAAGGAAGAATGGAAGAAAAAGGAGAGCTTGATCATTATATTGGTGTTGCCACTACAAATGACTGTCCAAAGGAGTTGATTCAACTTGAAGTTCCCGCATCTACATGGGCAGTATTCGAAGCGATTGGAAAATTTCCAGATGCATTGCAAGAAGTTTGGGGACGAATTTATTCTGAATGGTTTCCATCTTCAAATTACAATCAAGTAGAAGGTCCTGAAATTTTATGGAATGAACAAAAGAACATCACGTCACCAACTTTTAAAAGTGAAATATGGATACCAGTTTCTAAAAAATAAATTAAAAAAGAAAGAGCATACGCTCTTTCAAGTTTCTGAATTATTGTTATTTGAGTGATCGAGTTTATCTGAAATGCTTTTAAGAATTTGATTTTTTTCTTGTTGAATTTTTAGGAATTTTAAAAGAAACCAAATCATAAAAACAAAAGGTGCTATGTAAAACAAAATCGGTATGATTGAAAATAGAGGAAAAAACACATTATGCATATTAATTTCACTCCTTTTGGAAGATTATACCATAAGATAAAGATTAAAACCTTCTTATTTTTGAAGGTTTTTTTATTTATAACTTAACACTAGGTTCTAGATTAAGAATAGTTTTACTACTAAAGGAATATAGAGATATTTAGAGAATGTACTACCATATGGAGGTAAAATATGCTGATATTATTTTGGCCTTTTACGATTCTCTCTATTTTCTTATCACTATTATCTTTAGTTTTAAAGAAACCTTACTTACTTATCATTTCAACCTTTTTATTCACACCAATGTCACTATATTTAGCAGCAACGCCATTATTTTTTATTTGGGGATTAATATTTCCAGGTTTATATTTATTCGCTGTATTTCTAATGCGAAAAAAATATAATACTTGGTATTTGCTACTATTAATTTCACCAAATTATTTTTTAATTGGCTGGCTTGGTTATGCAGTTCGAAATCAGTAATTTATAAAAAAGATCTAAAATACAAATATTTATAACGGGAGTAAAATTATTATGAAAATAGTACAACAATGGATTCAAGAGGATAGTGATTTTATTAGAAAAAAAGTAATTGAATTTAATGCTAAAAACCTTCCAAATGAGTTGGTAGCACCGTCTGAAAATATAAGCTTTGTCGTTAGAAATGAACAAGAGGAAATAGTAGGTGGAATTACGGGAAGGATGTATTGGCACCATTTATCTATAGACTTCTTATGGGTGTCAGAGGAGTATAGACATGAAGGTTTTGGTAGTCAATTAATCAATCAAATGGAAGAATTTGCAATTGAAAATGGATGTCGCCTTATTAAAGTAGATACATTTAGTTTTCAAGCTCCAAAATTTTATAAGAAACACGGTTTTAAAGTATTTGGAAAAATTGAGGATCATCCAAAAGGGTATAATCAATATTATTTTGAAAAGAGATTATAAGAGACAGTCTAAATTTTCAACACCATGAAGTTGCTTTTGCAGCTTATTTTTTTTAAGCTTATAAACTTAAATGGTATTATTGATTAAAAGTTTGGTGAGGCAGGAGGAATAATTAATGAGCGAGCTTAATTTAATGTTTCGAAAAAGAATTGGTTTACGAGATGATGAAGTGATAAATTTTGATAATTTAAATATCATTCTTGAAAAAACAGCAAAAAATATACCTTTTGAAAATCTTTGTATTATAGAAAATAAAACGAATGGGATCACTCGAGAAAATTTAATTAGTAAACTATTAGTAAAAAATGAAGGCGGTCTCTGTTATGAATTGAATTCATTACTGTATTTATTTCTTCTTGAAAATGGTTTTAACGTGAGGTTAGCAAGAGGGGTTGTTTATGACAATGTTGCTCAAAAATATCCTACTTTTGGAAGAACACATGTCACAATCCTATTAACACAAAATAAAGAAACATACTTAATTGATACGGGATTTGGAGCGAATCTTCCTTTAAAAGCAGTTCCCTTTACCGGTGAGAAGATAACTTCTAGTAATGGTGAGTTTCGAATTAAAAAAGAGGACACAGAATACGGGGATTATGTATTGCTGTTAAAACTAAAACATAAAGATCCTAATTGGAGAATTGGATATGCATTTGATTCACGCGACATAATTTCAGATGTGTCCGAATTTAATGAGATTCAGACAATTATCGCTGAGCACGAGGAATCTCCATTTAATAAAAATCCTTTAATTACTCAACTGACAAATGAGGGGAATAAAACTTTAACGAATACATCTTTCACACAATGGATTAACGGTGTAGTAACGAAAGAGGGTATTGATGAAATGAGATATAGGGAATTAGCAAAGCAACATTTTGGTCTTTAATAATAAAAGATTTACGATTTTTTAGGAAATATCTTCTTTGAACAAATTGTTGAGTAATTAATGGTAAAAATTGCTAATACCTTTCTTCTAACCATACTATTGCCTATGAAAATTTAATGTTCTATCATTTGCTTAATAAGCATTCAACCAAGTAAATATAGGAGTGGAAAGCAATGAGTAGTGCAAACAGAGGTGTCAATATTGGTCCACCTCGTTTTAAAATAGCAGTTCATGCAATAGTTTGGTTGGCAAATAGTGGTGGTATGTTATCAAGTGCAATGATCGCAGAGCAAGTGGATTCCCATGCGACATTCATGCGAAGAGTAATGCAATCTTTATCCTCAGCAGGTATTGTGGAGTCCAAAGGTGGTCGTGAAGGCGGATATATTTTAAAAAAGGCGATTGACTCAATTACATTAGGTGAAATCTATACTGCTGTTAATAATGGTCCCATAGAACAAGAAGTTTCAGTTGACTGTGGTGAAGCTGGGGAACAATTAGATTTAGAAATAGAAAGAATATTATTTGAAGCCGAACGCAAGGCTTTAGATTATTTAAAGCGATTTACAATTGAAGATGTTATGAATCGAATTGACTTTTTTAAGGATTAAAATGTAATTTAATAATTAGATAAAAAATTATAAGTACTAAATTAAATAGCAGGTAACACTGCTTTTTTATTTTGATCAAATTTTTTATAAAAAGGCTCACTTAAGTTTAAATATTGATTTTTGAACTAAAATAAGGTTGTCTAATTAGACAACCTTTAGAAACTATTATACTTCTAAAGTACCCGTTAGTTTGAGTACATTTTCTCACAATCTTGCACTTTTAGAACAATTACTATATTTTTTCCTATTTTCTTCGGTGTCATAAACGACTAAACCAATTTATACATTAGAATATCATCCACATATTTATTTTCATCAAATTTAAATTCGTTAATTTTACGTCCTTCTTCAATGAACCCCATTTTTTTATACAAAGAAATTGCCCTATGATTAGTTGAAAAGACTCCTAAACTTACTTTTTCAATTAAAGGATTGTTTTCTGCCCATTCTAATAAAATTTGGAGCAGCATTTTCCCAATTCCCATTCCCCTGTATTTGTTTCTGATTAACATTCCAAAAGAACCTGTATGTGACAATCGTTTCCTGTTTTGGGTACTTTCAAATACAATCCACCCTATAACTTCATCATCTTTTTCTGCAACAATAATAGTTTCGTTTTCATTTTCTAATATGCTCTGTATCCATTCTCTCTGTTGTGATGGCGTTTTAGTAAACTCTTCTGGATAGGCAATAAGATATTCACTTTCGCAAATTACCGATTTTTGTATGTCTAAAATTACTTCAGCATCTTCTATTTTTCCCGTACGAATAATGTAATTTCCCATTCCTTTTAAAATTGACAACTATATCCCCCCTTATCAAACATTTTATTTATATTCTATTCCGTAATGGAATATCCTTCTTCTACAAACCTGCCGTTAAGTGCGATACTTTCTACTAATTTCGCATACAAATTTATGTTGCGTACAATATTTTGAACTGTTGCCCACTTTTCTCAATGCCTAACAAAAAATATAACTGATTAGGAGATAAGCTCTCCAAATCAGTTATATTTTTTGTTAGATTACAACCCATCCTATCCCTGGAATAAATTGCCATCTTCTTCCATAGGGATTATAATAACCTCCATGCAAATAACCACTTTGGCTATAAATTGGATATCCTTGAACATATCCACTGCTCTGCCCACCACATCCGCAGCTTGGACCTGGAGAACGATAAAAGTTATCGAATACACTCATCAAATTCACCACCTAAAGATTCGAAATCATAATACTTTATGGTTTTTTAGTGAAACTTGAGCAGGTCCATTTAATATTACCATTATGCTAGCTTGAAAATTACTAAATACATTCATATCTACTATAGAATAAGAATTATATTCCATTCACAGTGGTGAACCGTTCGTTAAAACAAAGATCTTAGTAAAGAGATTTAGTATCTCAGACGAAACATTTCACCAACTTCCCATGATTCAACTATTTGATGTGCCGTCCGAGGATCATATCCTTTACCCATCAGATAGGAAATAGCTGCAATTTCCATCATCGCATGAGGAATAGATGTTTTTTGGGCTTCTTTTAAGCCATACTGTACCCAAGGTTGAACCTGAGACAAAGTTTCTTGTTTGAGATTGTTTGGCATACGATACA
This sequence comes from Gottfriedia acidiceleris, assembly GCF_002128425.1. Classification (GTDB taxonomy): domain Bacteria; phylum Bacillota; class Bacilli; order Bacillales; family Bacillaceae_G; genus Gottfriedia; species Gottfriedia acidiceleris. The sequence continues at coordinate 115,712 of NZ_NESS01000007.1, read as the reverse complement.
CAACATTACATCCCTTCAAAATATAGTTAAATGTCATAATCCCATTTTATTCTCGTTTTCTCACTTTGTGTTAGGTTTATACCCCACTTTTATAATAACTACAATCATTCAGCTCCATTGTTGTTCAACTAACGCATGCGTGTGCGACTAGTTGTATACTTTATTACACATTTGTTTGAAAATCAAAGGAAGATATTACTGAAGTATCTTGTCAATACTCCATGCGTGAGGAGAGTGTAATAATAGGGATACAATACTAAAAATCATAGCTGAGCGAGCAAACCATTTCCCTTCTTGCTTTAATCTTCTATTCTCTATTGATAAAACAAAACTAATACTAGCAATTGTTACACCAATTGAAGCGAATACTATACCTCTTGTTGGTACAAAAAATGACAAGATTGCCAGTATTAAAACTATTTTTGACTTAGTGATTGTTTCTTTCATTAAATTCTAGCCTCTTTTCTACTCTGTATTAAATATTTTAATACATAATTCGAAAAAAGTATTCACATTCCTAATTCAACTAATCTGCCCATTTAGTCCAATAAGAAAATAAATAATCTACATTAACAGAGCCTATAAAAAAGAAGAATAAGGTACTCATTATTTCTGATTTTAATAAACATTCTAATCAAAATTTTAGATTGAATAGTTACTTTTTTAGTAATATGTGCTTTTTTCAATTGCATATATATAAATAAAGGGGTGATAAAAAAATGGATATTTTATCAATTATCTTGCAAATTTTATTAGCTCTTATGTTTTTAATTGCTGGGTTAGGAAAAGTTTTTGGTTCAAAAACGAGTGTTGAAAGTTTTAATCACTTGAAATTAGCACAATGGTTTAGAGTAATTACAGGATTAGTAGAATTAGTTGGAGCAGCTGCGTTGATTATTGGATTTTGGGAAGAAAGTTGGGTTCCAGCGGGTGGATTATTATTAGGTGTTGTGGCAATCGGTGGAATAATATCACATATCCGTGTTAAGGATTCGTTTAAACAAACTTTTACTATATTATTATTAGGTATTATTGCGTTTGTACTTTTATGGATTAATTATTCTGATCTCTCGAATTTCCCGGGGTTTAAGTAATTTGCGATTAATTTATGCAGGGATTAATAAGGCGACGACAGAATAAAAATAACAGTACTTTAAAAATGTATGATATCGTAATTATCGGCGCCGGACCGGCGGGAGCAAGTGCTGCTTTATTTGCTGCAAAAGCTGGTAAAAAAACTTTAGTTCTAGACAACGACAAGAGTATTACGAAAAAAGCATGGATTGAAAATCATTATGGGGTTTCAGAAATTACAGGTCCAGGTTTAATAGAAACAGGAAAAAATCAAATTAGAAAATTTGGAGCTGAAATTATCCAAAATACTGTCAAAACAATGGTGAGTACAGAAAATGGCTTCAATATTGAAACTGAAACAGCAACGTATGAAGCTAATCAAGTCATTGTAGCTACAGGCTTAAGTGTGGAATTAGCTGAAAATGTGGGACTAAACACAAAAGCTGGAACAGAACCTCGCATAAAGACCGTATTTGATGTAGATTCGACTGGTAAAACAAATATTGAAGGAGTATAGGCAGCGGGAACTATTGCAGGAACAAGTGTTCATACAATTATTACAGCAGATGATTGAGCAAAAGTTGCGATTAATGTTATTAGTCAATTAGATGGTAAACGATATGTTGATCATGATATTTTGAAATCATAATCTATGAGTATATAACTAATTTAGCATTACTTCTATTGAAGTAATGCTTTTTTTATAAACTTAATATAAATTTTAGAAGTCTAATAGCTATTCTACCTTAATAAAGACGTATCTGTAATAATTCATTTTTTCAACAATATATTAGAAAGTGAAATGAATTATGTTAGGAGGGGTCCGATTGTCGGATGCATTTATAGCACGTTCTTTAGATGAGATTCAGTTTTGGTCAAGGATAATGAAAGAGCATTCCCTATTTCTTAAATTAGGCTTTAATTGTGATGATACTGAGTTAATTCAAGAAGCAGACCAATTTTATCAAATCTTTGAAGGGATTGGAAATAAAGCCCAATCTTTTTCGCTTCAAACGGATCCTCAGCAAATTAAACAGTTTAATAATGAGGTTCATCAAGCAGCTTCAATGATTTGGGCGTATAAGCGAAAAATTCTTAATCTACTCCTAACTTGTAAAATAACTGGAAATAACTTTCCTTTATTAGTTGACCATACAAGTAGAGAAGCAGCTTATTTTGCAAATCGCTTGACTGAATTAAATAATGGTCAACTTCAACCGCTACCTGCTGCAATTATCCAGGAAAATGTTTTCTTTTTAAGAATTATGGCAGATCATGCAAAATTTATCGGACATTTACTAGATCCGTCAGAAAGAAAATTAGTAGATCAAGCGAGGGAATTTAGCCATGATTTTGATCAGCTTCTATACCAAGCCGTAGATTTAGAATCAATGAGACCACAATCGGAAACTGTTCCTATACTTGACCAATTCCTTGATGAAAATCGTGTATCGGTAAAATCACTTAGAGATTTTAAGAAAACAGCTCGTGACCTAATAGAAGCATGCAGAATTAAAAGTATCATTCACCCACTACTAGCAGACCATGTATTTAGAGAAGCAGATCGATTTTTGCATATAATTGACGCGTTCGAAGCACAGTTAACAGGGAATGGAAATAGAAATATTGTACTGGACGACCATTAAGAACAATAAATTACCAAAATAGACACGAAAAAAGAATCTAATTAAAGATTCTTTTTTTAATGGCCGTTGAAATATAACATATTTGGAAAAAGCAAAAATATAAAAATCCGTATTCATAATAGGTTCGTGAGTAAGTAAAAAGAGATATTCCTAATTTAATTCACTACTTTCTTTGACTATAACTATTTAACAAATCTTCAATTAAAATGCCATTAATTTTAAATCCTGATAAATTACAATTATTAATTTCGATATTACTTAAATCACAGTCCGTGAACTGACTATTTTTTAAATTGCACTTCTCAAATTTAATAGAATTAGATTTATCATCAAGATTTATGTCATCCGGAATGACAATATTACGGAAGCTTGTACCAGCTAAATGTACATGATCAATTACTAAATCTCTTAAATTACCATTTTTTATTTTAGTATTAGATAAATTAACATCTGAAATTTGAGCTCCAAATAAATTCACGTCATTTAATTCGAGATTTCTCATGTTTGCATTTGTAAATTTCGAATTCGCCAAGCTTACATTATTAAAGTCTAAATTATCAGCTCTTACTTCATTAAATGTTGAAAAAGACATATCTGTTTTTTGTAACTCAAATAATGCAGTCTTCCAATTTGACATTTTTTCTCCTCCTAAAGCTTTGATAATTGATTATATTTAACTTTATTCCAGAGAATCCCTTCACTTTTATTCCTTTTTATTTCGACAAAAAAGCTTTGAAAATAAATTAACTTTCATTTTGCAACTTATACTATATAATAAAGAACTATATTGTTTTGTAATAGTTTGACTTTTCTTTCACTTTTGTATAAAATCTTTTTAACATTTGAATAAAGGCAATGAAGAGGAAAAGTAGAATGATGTTATTTTTTACAGAGAGCTTCGGTAGCTGAAAAGAAGCATGAATACTCATTTGAACAATGGCCTCGGAGCTTTGTACTGAACGTATATTTTATATTAGTAGGCTACGACAAGAGTTGGCACTTGTTATCAAAGTCACAGTATAGAAGCATTTTATGCTTTTCGTACTTGCAAAGACAAATGTATGTAAATACTTTGTGAACTAAGGTGGTACCACGTGGTCTCAAACCTCGTCCTTATCTTTTATAGATAGGGGCGAGGTTTTTTGCATTTAATAAAAAAGGAGGAATTAGATTGGATATTTTTATTGGAGGAGCATGGCCGTATGCAAATGGTTCATTACACTTGGGGCATATTGCAGCTTTACTGCCGGGTGATATTTTAGCTAGATATTTTCGTTTAAAAAAAGCGAATGTATTGTACGTTTCAGGAAGTGACTGTAATGGGACACCTATTGCTATTAAAGCAAAGCAAGAAAATGTAACTTATAAAGAAATCGCAGATCGTTACCACCATGAATTCGAGGATAATTTTAAGAAATTAGGATTTACCTATGATTTTTATACTAGGACAGACGAAGAGCATCATCATAAAACTGTACAAGAAATTTTCTTAACTTTATTACAAAATGGCTTAATTTATAAAAAAGAAATTGAACAATGCTATTGTGAAGAGTTTGAACAATTTCTACCAGATCGTTATGTAGAAGGAAATTGTCCAAATTGTGGTCAGCATGCGCGTGGAGACCAGTGTGATTATTGCTCTGCTATTTTAGATCCTTTCGATTTATTAAATAAAACATGTAAGCTATGTGGAAATCCTCCATCCATAAAAAATACAGAACACTTTTATTTTTCATTAAGCAAGTTACAAGATGAGCTGAAGGAATATCTTGATTTTGCTAAATTGAGTGGAAGCTGGCGTTCGAATGCTATCCAATTAACAGAACGATATTTAAGTGAAGGGCTTCATGACCGAGCAGTATCAAGGGATTTGCCAAATGGAGTAAGCGTACCAGTAAAAGGGTATGAAAAGAAGAAAATTTATGTGTGGATCGAAGCAGTGTCTGGTTATTATTCGGCAAGTAAACAATGGGCACTTAGAACAAGTCTTGATGACTCTATCTTTTGGAACAAAGAAACAAAATCATATTATATTCACGGGAAAGACAATATTCCATTCCATTCAATTATTTGGCCATCTATTTTAATTGGTTTAAAGAAAGAGGCACTTCCAACTCACATCGTTTCAAACGAATATTTGACGCTTGAGAAGAAAAAATTGTCCACTAGTAAAAATTGGGCTGTATGGGTGCCATACCTAATCGAAAAATATCATCCAGATTCAATACGATATTTTTTAACAATAAATGCACCAGAAAATAGAGACACTGATTTTTCTTGGAGGGAGTTTATTTATAGTCATAATAGTGAACTATTAGGAGCATATGGGAATTTTGTAAACCGCACATTAAAGTTTGTTGAAAAGTACTATAATGGTGTAGCTCCAGAAGGAAAAATTGAACAATCAATTAGATTTGAAATTAAAAGGCTTTATGAGGCTGTTGGTTCACATATTGAATCGACTAATTTCAAAAAAGCCATGGAGGAAATATTTGAATTTATCCGATCTGCCAATAAATATTTTGATGAAGCAGCGCCTTGGAAACAAGTTAAGGAGAATTTGAGCGAGTGTCATAATACGATGGCGAGTTGTATATATGCAATTGCCAATTTGGCGCAAATTTTACATCCAATTCTACCTTTTTCGAGTAATGAAATAAAAGAAATGCTAAATTTACCAAACTTTGAATGGAAGGAAATATCTCCGGTTTTAGTAAAGATTAGCGAAGTAAAGCCTCTTTTTGAAAGAATTGATGTAAGTAGAATAGAAGAAGAATTAGAATATTTAATAAAACAATCGAAATAGTAATTAAATAAAGCATTAATAATCAGTTTGATCATTAATGCTTTCTTTTGGAAAAATATAAAATAATGGCTAAAGATTTTAATATAGAACGCTGATAAATTCAAAGGCTGTAAATATAAAAGATCCAAAAATAATAGTTGCTCCTGTTGAAGTAAAATATTCATCAGGATCGATGATTACAGATGTTGTATGCCATCCATCAATATCAGGTGTTGCTTCACCGGTTGTACGTGGGGCAAATTTAATATAAAGCATGATTAATAGAGCAAATAGACCGACAAACGGTGCAGTAGATGAAAATGGCATTTCAAAATAAAGTGCAATTAAAAAAGATATAAAATATAAAACTACTATCGATATACTTAATTTAAAGAATTGTTTAAACCAGTAATTGCGTCGATTAATTGGTTGGTCACGTAATACCTCTTTCATTTTCTGTGCATCTTTGTATCGAAAATATAATCCGACTGGCCATGCAATTAAGAAACAGAGCAAGGTAAAGACTAAGCATACTAAAAATTTTATACCGAAAGCTGTTATGAATAATGACATATTTTCCTCCAAAAGTTTAGTGATATTATTATTTTATCAACTTTCTAATAAAAAATATTGGTAAAATGTAATCGTTTTATTTAACTAGTTTAATAATGTATATTATTTAAATAATTGAATGTAACAATCTCTTAAAAATAGTTTTAAAGTTAAATTGATTTTAGAAAATAGAATTACATAAACCTAAATGAGGTGGGAAAATGAAAAATATTATGGTATACCATTACGATGCTTTTAGTAAAGAGCCAAATAAAGGAAATCCAGCCGGAGTTGTTTTAGATGGCGATTCTTTGACTGAAAATGAAATGCAGGCTATTGCAAAACAAGTGGGATTTAATGAAACGTCATTTCTTTTAAAATCGAATGTTGCTGATTTTAAAATTCGTTATTTTACACCAGGTCATGAAATGGATTTATGTGGTCATGGGACAATGGCAGTAATATATGCTTTAGTCACTAGAGGAATAATTCAATTTAAAAATGAATTAACAATTGAAACAAAGGCTGGAACTTTACCGATCACTATACACAATTCAAATAATGAGTTTTACATATCGATGAAACAAAAAGCACCGGAGTTTGTAGAGTTTAAAGGATCGATTGATGACATAGCGTCTTCAATTGGCCTTAGTGTAGAAGAAATCGATACAAGTCTACCAACTCTATATGGGAGTACAGGTGCCTGGAATTTACTTTTACCGATAAAAAAATTAGCTTCATTTGATAAGATGAAACCTAATAATCAACTTTTTCCTAGTATTTTGAATGAAATTCCAAAAGCGTCTGTTCATCCGTTTTGTTTAGAAACATACGATTCAAATGCAGATTTTCATGCTCGCCATTTTTCTTCGGCATTCTCAGGAACGATTGAAGATCCGGTTACAGGAACTGCCTCAGGGGTTATGGGAGCTTATTTTGCAAAATATATTAATAATGATGTTAATGATGCAATTGAATTAGTTATTGAACAAGGAACGGAAATTCAGAAAGACGGACGCGTAAAAGTAAATGTAAAAAAAGTAAATTCGACTTATGACATAGAAATTACTGGAAATGCTGTTTATGTTAAAGAAATGGAATTTCAAATATAATTTGAAAAGGAGTACAGTATGATTTTGATCGATAAACTATATGGACAATACAATGTTGATCAAGTGCTTGTTGACTTAATAAATACAAAACCTATTCAACGGTTAAAAAAAGTTCATCAAGCTGGTGCTACCTTTTTAGTGGATCATCATTTTAATGGTACTCGATATGAACATTCAATTGGCGTTATGTTGTTAATAAAAAGGTTAGGGGGTTCTGTTAAAGAACAAATAGCCGGTTTATTACATGATGTTTCTCATACAGCATTTTCTCATGTTATTGATTTTGTTTTTGATTTAAGTGAAGAAAATTATCATGAAACAATCTTTGAAAAAGTAATTTTAGATTCAGAGATTCCTTCAATACTTGAAAAATATCATATTGATATTAAAGAAATTTTTGATATAGATAAATGGGAAATACTTGAAAAAGAGCTTCCTAAGCTATGTGCAGATCGAATAGATTATACATTAAGAGATATGCATACATATTTTGGAACACCAAAAAATGAAATAGAAGCATTCTTAAATTCATTAATCATTGTAAATGGAGAAATCTGCGTAAACTCTATTGAAATGGCAGAGTGGTTTACAGGGATTTATTATAAGCTTGCTATTGATTATTTTTTAGGTCCAATTAGCATCTATTCTTACGATTCCCTTGCAAAGATTATTAAACTTGCATTACAAAAAGAAATTATTAAGTTAAATGATTTATTATTGGACGATTTGCAGATTATGGAATTAATTCAAAAAAGCAATGATAAAGAAATTCTGGAATTAATAAGCAATTTATATGTAAAAGTTGAGCTTGAAGAGAATGATCAGGATTATCATATTCATAGAAAGGCTAAAAGAAGGATCATCGATTTGTCTGTATCATTAGATGGAAAAACTGTCCAACAATCATCTTTTTTATCTGACAACATTGCTAAAATGAATAAGATTGCAATTGAAAAGTCTGAAAAGGGAACATTTGTAAAAATTAAAAGATAAAGTAAAAAATTAAGATAATTAAAGTGTGTAAATTAACTAGTTGTTATGCTAGGAGGAATCCTTTTGAAATCAGAGCTAGAACTTATGGAAATGCATATTAACGTATTATTTAAACACAATGAAGTTGGAAAAATAACACAAATAAATGAACCACCATATACAACAGCACCACGATTTTATATAGGAAGCACAAAAATGGGAAATGTGAAAAGATTTTTAGATTGTCTTAAAAAAGAGGAACAAATTGAATTAGAGAAAGACTTAGACGCAAACTCTAGTATTCCTTTAGTAAATATCATGCAGATTTTAAGTAAAACTTATCAAATAGACAATTTATGGATTGGTCCGGCATATGTATTTCAAACAGTTGGCAAGGTATCTTCTAAAGCAATAAAAATTACCCAATCAAATAAACACTATTTATTACCAAAATTTCCTTATACATATGAGGAACTAGAACTTAAAGAACCATGTTATGCAATTATTGAAAATGACATAGCCGTGTCGGTTTGCTGTAGTGCCAGACAATCAGCCGAAGCTGCTGAAGCAAGCGTATATACTCACGAGGATTTTCGGGGAAAAGAGTACGGTTTAATCGTATCAAATGCATGGGCTGCGGACATTCAAAGCCAAGGACGAACTGCTTTGTATAGCACCTCATGGGATAACTATGCATCTCAAGCTGTAGCGCGAAAATTACAATTAGTTCAATATGGAACGGATTTGCATTTTAGTTAAAGGAATTTTATTAAAGATTAATTTTTTGAAAATATTTAAGCTAAATTGAACTGTTTCAAAAATAATTCTCTTAAAGATACTTTGAGGAGGATTTAGATGCAATACTATATTGGAATTGTGCCACCAGATGATTTAAAGAAAAAAATCGTAAATTTTCAACAGCAGTGGGAAAATAATAGACTAGTTGAAGGTGTCGAACCACATATTACTGTAAAGGCTCAAGGAGGACTTACTCCTGATATGAAATGGTTAGAAGGGGTAAAAACGGAATGCGAAAACTTTCTGCCCTTTGAAGTTACTATAAGTAATCCAAAATTTTTTGGAGAAGATATTTTGTTTTTGTCCGTTGATTCTGATGAATTAACTAAACTGCACGAAAGATTAGTTGAATCGGTTTCACCTTCGAAGGAATTAATTAAAACTTATTTTGAACTTGATGAATATTTCCCACATTTAACCCTTGGTCAAACGCATTTTGGGTTAACAAATTTAGAGTTAAATGATATGGCAAAAAAAGCTATAAAAGAATTAATTCCTGCTTCAACATTTAAGGTAGAATTCATTAGAGTTTATAAATCGACAGAAATAGGGTACTTAAAATTTATAGATATTCCATTAATGAAAATGTAATTAAAATGACCAAAGAAATGGCCATCAACTAGTAAGAACAATCAAGAGCATTACTTCTTAGTCTGAAGTAGTGCTTTTTAATTGAAATATAAGTGTATTATTACTTGAAAGCTTATATAATTATGAATGACAATTTAATCATTTTTTGTGTAATAAATCTGTTCGAAAGAAGGAGAATGAATTGGATCAATATTCGATCAAACGGGCAAGTTTCCTTATATTAGTAACTTTGTCTGGAATAATTAGTTCCGTTATATTACATATCTCTTTAGTATTTGGGATTTTACCGGGATTAATTTTTTTAATCGTCTTAAGTTTTAAAAGAGGGTATGAAATTAGAAATATAATGAAGTTAAGCTATCAAGGAGTCGGTAAAGTTAAAATAGTTCTCTTTATCTTATTTTTAATTAGTTTTTTACTTCCTTCATGGTATTTATCAGGAACTATTACATCAATGGTTTCGATTACTTTACAGGCAATAAATCCACATCATTTTTTTGTATTTTGTTTTCTAACGACAATGATTTTTTCAATGATTTTAGGCTCATCGATTGGAACATTAAGTGCTTTAGGAGTTCCTCTTATTAGTAGTGCTATATTACTGCATATTCCAGTGGAGATATCGGCGGGAGCAGTTATTTCAGGTGCATTTGTTGGTGATCGAACTTCCCCTTTTTCAAGCGCACATCAACTATTAGCTAATATTCTTGAAACAACTGTCAAAAAACAAGGTAAAGCGATGCTCTATACATCAATTACTGCTGTAATCGTAACAATCTTATTTTTTAGCGTAATGGATTTACAGTTTGCCAAAGGAATTACTGAGGCTCAGCATTCGGTCGTGAGCAATAAGGACATTTCGTTCATTCAATTTATTCCTCCGATCTTTTTAGTTGTACTTGTTTTGTTTAGGATTAATATTATTTATTCTTATGTCATTAGTATTTTATCTGGTAGTTTAATAGCTTTGTATAACGGAATTTCTTTTAGTAAAATTGTGAATTCTTTTTGGCACGGAATTAATGGACTTGGTGGAGGGCTAAGTCATATGTATAGCTTGCTATTGTTTATTGCTGTGGCAGGAGTTTATAATGCGTTACTGGAGGAGCTTAATATCATTCAGCCCATGTTAGACAAGTGGCTTCAGACCTCAACTTCAATGTTATCTGATTCATTGAAAACAATTGGTGCAACAGCTGTTATATGTGTAATAGCAGGTAACCAAACGATGCCTATTATTTTAACGGGACGATCTTTTTTAGCGCATTGGTCAAATAAATATAACAAAGAGGAATTGGCTCGGTTGATGGCAGATACAACTTTATTATTTCCAGCAATGATTCCTTGGAATGTTCTTGCAATCATGAGTAGTACAGTCATTAATATGAAGTTACATGAATATTTACCTTATGCAATATTCTTATGGCTTCTTCCATGCTTAACGATTTTCATCAATGTGTTTAAAAAAGTTAAGACATACGAAACGAAGTATGAAGTCAGTTCTTAATCAGAAAAATTGTAATTTAGGGGGTAATAAAATAGAAAAAGAGATAAATAGCTAATATGCTATTTATCTCTTTTTTTCATACAACACTAGTAGATTGTATTTCCTTTAATTGTCTAACAGTAATACTATATTTTTTACGTATTGCTTCTAGTTCCATAATGGCCACATCAATGTATTCGGGTTCGGCATAAATAAAATTAATTTCTTTTAGTTCTAAAAGTTTTTGTAAACTTCTTAGCTCATTATGTAAAAGTTGTGATGGCGTTTCATCAATTAACTGGTTTTTAGTAAAACGTTGAAAGAAAGATTTTAAATTGACAGTTTTTCTTCTAGTTAGTTTTTGTTCTTGACCCATTATTAATTTTGACATTCAGTAATCCTCCTTAAATATAGAAAATATCTACTATTTGAAGACATAGAGCTTGTCCACCTTAATAAACTTGAAAGAAACATAAGAATAGGTTGTTCTAAATCTTATTACAGTATTGGTAAGAATATTCATGTGAATTTTTTTAAATTTTTCCCCACAAAATTGAATCTAAGAAAAAAATGGTTTAAAAGTAGAACGATTTAGAAAAGCTTTTAGTGTATTTAAAATTTAACGTTTTGCATCATTCTGTTACACTAAAGGAACATAAAGTTTTTCTTTATGCAAAATGAATTTGAATAAGCGAGGTAAAGATTTATGGAAAAGATTGAAGTAGGCGAAATTCTTACACTTAGTTATGATGAAGGAGACGATCAAGATTACGAAGTACTAGGCTCAATTACGATTGAAGGCCATGAATACATAGCTGTTGGTTTACTAGAAGAAGTAGAAAAAGAAAGTGATGAGGATATTGACGTTTTCTTCTTAAAAGTTGAAGAAGATGGTGAGTTTTACGATATTGAAACAGAAGAAGAGTTTGAAAAAGTTTCAGCTGCTTTTGATGAAGTGTTAAGATAATAGGATCAAAAAAAAGTAGGATTAAAGAATAGGAATACTTGTAAAAGTATAGGAAGTATTTCTTAATTTTAATTAAAGGAGAACACTTGTAGATAATACAAAGTGTTCTTTTTTGTATGTTTATGTAGGAATATGTAGTTTTTATAAAAAAATTGGAGTACAAACTATCAAATTTTCGGTATACTACAGGTAGCAATTATATTAGGAGGAAGCTTATGAAATTTTCATTTAGAAATTACGCTTTCCCTTTGATTTTACTAAGTAGTATCATCATGGGTTCAGTCATCGGTTATACTAATGAAAGCGTAGGTGTTGCCCTTAAACCAATAGGGGATTTCTTTTTAAATTTATTATTCGTAGTAGTTGTACCGCTTGTATTTTTCTCTGTAGCTTCAAGCTTTGCAAATGGCGGAGGAGAGAAATTCGGTAAGATTATTCGAAATATGTCAGTGGTATTTTTATTTACTGGTATAGTAGCAGCTATTATTATGCTTGTTGTTATGAAAATTTATCCACCTGCACATGGCGTTCATATACCAATCGTTAAACCAGATGCAACTGAGAAAGTTTCAGTAGCAGAGCAAATTGTAAACACATTTACAGTTAATGATTTCTCTGGCTTATTTTCAAGAAGCAATATGTTGGCGATCATCGTATTTGCTGTATTAGTTGGATTAGCAACGAATAAAGCTGGCGATAAAGCTGACATTGTAAAAAAATTATTATCAAGTGGTAATGTAGTGATCATGAATATGGTTAACTATATTATGTATCTTGCACCTGTAGGACTTGGAGCGTATTTTGCATATCTTGTTCCAACATATGGTAAAGAACTAATAGGTTCATATGGGAGAGTATTTGTTTTATATTATATAACTGCTATTCTATTTTTCTTTATTTTTTATAGCATTGTTGCTATTATGGCTGGCGGTAGTTATGGCTTCAAAACATATTGGAAAAATGTAATACCTTCATCGCTAACATCTTTAGGAACATGTAGTAGCGCAGCGACTATTCCAACAAATTTTGATTCAGCTGAAAAAATGGGCGTATCTAAAAACGTTAGAGAAACCGTAATTCCTTTAGCTAGTGCACTTCACAAAGATGGATCCGTTATGGGTGGCGTAGTAAAAATTGCCTTTGCTTTTGGTGTATTTGGAATGAATTTTTCAGGCATGAACATTTATCTTGTAACAATTGGTATTGCACTGCTTGTTGGTATGGTAATGGGAGCAATTCCGAATGGTGGAATGATCGGGGAAATGTTAATTCTTTCTCTATTTGGATTACCTGTCGAATCATTACCAATTCTAGCAGCAATTAGTACGATAATTGACCCACCGGCAACAATGTTAAATGCAACGGGTGATTTATCTGTGAGTATGTTAATTGAGAGATTGACTAATGGTAAAAAAGCAGCATAAGGTTTACTTGTAAAGATAGTAAGGATTAATAATCCGTACTATCTTTTTTTTATCGGGGAACCCAATATCAGGTTGCATTGGATAAGAATTGTGATTTCTTATAGGTAGATCCTTTGAATTAGTTCAATTTGATATTACTAGTGTAGTATAAGGTTTTAATTGAAGGAAAAAGAAGGATAGAATAAGCAGATATTTTTTTGCATATTCTATCTTTCTTTTAGTATGACTTCTTTTTATATTTGACATTATATTTGTTCAGTTGTGAATGCGGATTTTGTTTCTTTTTCTGGCATTGTTAAGAAAATAACAGCTATAATGATACATACACTGCCTAGTAGTTGGTATATTCCGAAAGGTTCCTTTAACCAAGTAATAGAAAGAATAGTTGCTACAAGTGGTTCAATGCTTGATAGAATACTAGTCTCTGTTGCTGATAAATATTTTATACTACCGATGTAAAGAAGAAAAGAAAGTGTTCCACTTAAAATAATTAGAATCAACATAGAGAATGTTGGTAATGTTAGTGTTTGAGAAAGTTCTTTCCATTCAAAAGATCGATTGTATATAAATAATGCAATACCTCCGATTAGCATACCCCAGCCAATAATAAGAGTAGTCCCCCAGTGTTTAATAAGGGAAGCAGGATGAAGTGTGTAGAAGGTAAATCCAAAAGCTGTTAACAATCCGAATAAAATAGTTTCCTTAGACATGACAATATTATGGGCTGATCCATTTGTAATAATAAAGTATGTGCCTATCAGTGCCGAGACAATTGATAGCACTTGCATAGTAGAAGGAAGTTTTTTATGCTGCATTGCAACATAAATAGTAATTAGAACGGGCCCTAAAAATTGGAATAGAGTAGCGGTAACAGCATTACTAATATGAACTGTTTCGATAAAAGCGTATTGTGCGCCGAGCATCCCTATAATAGAGAAAATAATAAGTTGTAAAAGATGATGTGGTTGTTGCCAAATACGAAATATATTTTGCTTTTTTGTAAGTAAGATACATAAGATAAAGACCCCAGCAAGTAAGAGGCGAATTACTAAAAAGTCGATAGATGATATTGTCGTACGTTGAAAAAACCACTGAATCAATGGACCCGATAATCCCCATAAAGTAGCTCCTGTAATAATCATAAATAGCCCAAGTCGTCTGTTAATATGCATAATCATGATGCTCCTTTCAAAGATTGATTTTTTTAGATTTACATGATAAAAGGAATTATACATAACCTCTGGTACTAGATGAAGTATCAGTAATTCGTTTTATAAAGGGGTCAGATTTAATGTTAGATTTAACACCCAATTTGATTATGGAGACAAATCTCCCATTGTATGTACAATTGTATGAGTATATAAAAGCAGAAATTAGAAGTGGGAAAATCCCTCCTATGACGAAGCTTCCAGCAAAAAGAAAGTTAGCAATTTATTTAGAAGTGAGTAAAAATACAGTAGAATCGGCATATGAACAACTTCTAGCAGAAGGGTATATAGAATCAGTTTCACGTAAGGGGTATTTTGTATGTGAAATTGAGCAACTGATACTTACGGAGAAAAAAAGAGAAGTCGTTAAGGAAGTATCATACGGAGAACCAGTATTTAAATATGATTTTACACAAACGGGTGTAGATGCAAAGACGTTTCCATTCTCTGTATACCGGAAAATCTCAAATGAAGTATGGCAACTGGAAAATAAGGAACTTCTACTTCTTGGCCATCCTCAAGGTGAATACAGCTTGCGTGAAGAGATTGCGAAATATTTATATGAATCAAGAGGTGTGAGATGTTCAGCGAGTCAAATTGTAATAGGAGCCGGAACACAATTTTTAATAAGAATCTTATTTCAGTTACTAAAGGGAAAGCATTTTGCAGTTGAAAATCCAGGATATCATCGTAAGCTTGTTGTTTTTGAGAAGGGAGAAGAAAATGTTGAAATGATTCCACTTGATGAGGAGGGAATCTGTATTGCAGATTTAGAAGCTTGCAATGCAAATGTCATGTTTGTTACCCCGTCCCATCAATTTCCGTGTGGAATGATTATGCCAATAAAAAGGAGGATGCAACTATTACAATGGGCACAAGGAGAGTATGGACGTTACGTTATTGAAGATGATTATGATAGTGAATTTCGTTACACTGGAAAACCGATTCCAGCATTGCAGGGGCTTGATACAGAAGGAAACGTAATTTATATGGGAACATTTTCAAAATCTTTACTTCCATCATTACGAATGAGTTACATGGTGTTGCCAAAACAGCTAATTGAATTGTATCAATCACAATATTTATTTTACACACAAAGTGTTTCAAGAATCGATCAAGAAATCATTAGAAGATTTTTAAACGAAGGACATTGGGAAAAACATATTCATAAAATGCGAGTTGTATACAGAAAAAAGAGAGATGCTCTTATCTCGGCGTTAGAAAAGTACTTTACTAATAAAGTGGAAGTGATAGGAGAAGATTCTGGCTTACATATTTTATTAAAGGTTCACAATGGAATGTTAGAAGAAGAGTTAATAAAAAGAGCAGCTGAAAAAAATATTAAAGTATATCCAGTTTCAATGTACTATTGCGAAGGGACTAATCCAAAAAATACAGTTTTACTTGGATTTGCTATTTTATCACAGTCTGAGATTGAAGAAGCAATTCGATTGCTATATAATGCATGGTTCGTAACAATATAAAATGTGATGAGTCAAAATTAGAATATTTATAATTGAATTAAGTAACAGATTATTTCAATAAAAATGAATGTTAGTTATGTAATAAATTTAGTTTAATTTAGTAAATATGAAAATTTAGTATTCTTGGAATTGTATATATGAAAAAGAGAAGGCAGTTAAGAGCCTTCTCTTTTTGCTTTTAAGTTTCAGTCATAATACCACCATTAACATGAAGTACTTGGCCTGTTACAAAAGAAGAGTCATCTGAAGCAAGATAAATATAGGTAGGTGCTAGTTCGAAAGGTTGACCAGCCCGTTTCATAGCTGTTTCTAAACCAAATGTTTTCACATACTCTGCCGAATAGCTTGAAACGATTAGCGGAGTCCAGATCGGGCCTGGAGCGACTGCGTTTACACGGATTCCTTTTTTAGCTAATTGAAGAGATAATGAGCGGGTGAATGAGACGATTGCGCCTTTTGTAGACGAATAATCAATGAGTAGCGGAGCACCCGCATAAGCTGTGACAGAGGCCGTAGAAATGATTGAACTACCATCTTTTAAATGTGGTAGGGCGGCTTTCGTTAAGTAGAACATTGGAAAAATATTCGTTTGATAAGTAAGTCCTATTTGTTCATTAGAAACATTTTCGATACTTTCCTGAGGAAATTGGACACCTTGGTTCATAACAAGAACATCTAATCTTCCATATGATTCAATCGTTTTTTTTATGATGTCATTACAAAAATCGGGACTTCTGAGATCGCCTTCGATTAGTAAACAATTTTTTCCATACTGTTCGACTATCTTTTTCGTTGCTTTGGCATCTTCTTTTTCGTATAAGTAAGCAATGACTAAGTTAGCTCCTTCTTTTGCAAAGCCAATTGCTACTGCACGACCAATTCCACTGTCACCACCAGTAATGATGGCCACTTTTCCTGCCAATTTTCCGCTCCCCTTATATTCAGGATTATCTGATATTGGCACAGGATTCATTAAATATTCCAAACCAGGCTGCATATCTTGATGTTGAGGTGGAAAAGTGTTTGGTACTTGTTCACATTTTTCTTCGTAACTATAATAAGGATATTTTGGAATCAAGAAAAATCCCCCTATACTTTCTTCGTCAAAGCAAGATATTCGCCTAGCTCAATAATTGTGCAAGTCAGAATTAGATCAAACGAGTGAGTCTGATATCTTCCTACAAAAAAAGAACACATATTTTAAAAAATACGTGTTCTCTTCTTCTAAAAATTATTTTAAATTTTCAGGGTTTAATCCTTTTAATTCGTCGATTACGAAAAGACCATCTTTACGGATTAATACATCATCGAAATAGATTTCTCCTCCACCATATTCAGGACGCTGGATACAAACCATATCCCAGTGGATATTTGAGTTGTTGCCATTGTATGCTTCATCATAAGCTTGACCAGGCGTAAAGTGGAAGCTTCCATCGATTTTTTCATCGAATAAAATGTCTCCCATTGGATGTAAGATGTAAGGGTTTACACCAATTGCGAATTCACCGATAAAGCGTGCACCTTCGTCTGTATCAAAGATTTTGTTGATACGCTCAGTATCATTAGCAGTTGCTTCAACAATTTTACCATCTTTGAATTTAAGTTGAACGTTTTCGAATGTAAAACCATTGTTAGGAGATGGCGTGTTATAAGAAAGCGTACCGTTTACTGAATTACGAACTGGTGCTGTAAATACTTCACCATCAGGAATATTCATTTCACCAGCACATTTAATAGCTGGGATATCTTTAATTGAGAATGTAAGATCAGTTCCAGGACCTTTGATCTGTACTTTATCAGTACGGTTCATTAAATCAACTAGAGCATCCATTGCATTGTCCATTTTACCGTAATCTAAATTACATACGTTGAAGTAAAAATCTTCAAATGCTTCAGTACTCATTTTTGCTGATTGAGCCATTGAATCAGTTGGATAACGTAATACTACCCATTTCGTTTTTGGAACACGAATTTCTCTATGTACTTTTTGACCTACAGTTTTACCATGGATTTTAGTTTTTTCATTAGGCACATCAGAAAGTTCATTAATATTAACACCTGAACGTAAACCGATATATGCATCCATATCTTTCATTACATTTGCTTCGTATTCTGCTACTTTATTAAAGTGCTCTTCAGTAGCACCCATTAATAATGCGCGATCTACTTTATGATCTTTAATTGATACGAAAGGAAAACCACCAGCCGCATATGCTTCTTTAACTAAAGCTGTAACTAATTCAGTTTCTAGCTTAAAGTTTTCAATTAAGATTTTTTCTCCTGGTTGCAATTTTACAGAGTAATTGATTAAGTTTTTAGCTAATTTTGAAATACGTGGATCTTTCATTGAAAATTCCCTCCAATAATTATAACTATATACCTATTGTAAACTATTTAGTCAGTTTTGTTTACTATAGTATTCTTTTTTTACAAAAGAATTTGAAAACTTGTATAACGACTAGTTTAGTGTTTGGTAAAATTTATAGTATAATACGAAATAAGTGATTAAAATTGTGGAAGGCTAAGAAGGAAAGGGGCATTTTCGAATGGATTTAATTTCAGTTAGCGTATTAATTGCAGTGATCGCATTTGTAATCTTAGTTGTTTTTATTAGTCGTACTTTATTCCGACTTGAAAGATTGTTTAGAGGTATAGAGGAAACTGTTACTGAAACACAAAAAGATTTACATAATGTTTGTGTAGAAGCTGTTCAATTAGTACATACTTCGAATCATTTAGCAAATGAAGCTAAAATTTTTATTAATAATTCAAATGAACTTACGAAGGATATGCGTGAACGAGCAAAATCCCTTGATGTATTAGCTAAATCAGTAGAAGAAGTTGGAGTTACAATCTCAGAAATGAATGAAAAAGTACGAGATACTGCTAATAATGTATCAAATACCGTAAAAGTAAGTACTGAAAAAATGTCCCAAGTAGTAAATTGGGGAACAACAGCAATGGATATATGGGAAAAGTATAAAACGAAGCGTGAGGGAAAAAAGAAAAATGGTAAATCGAATATCAACGATTCAACAATTTGATGAACTAATTAACAACGAAGAGAAATTTGTGTTTTTAAAGCATAGTACAACATGTCCAATTAGTCATGCAGCTTATACTGAATTTTTAGCATTTGCATCTGCATATGAGAATGTGCCATTGTATTATTTACAAGTTCAAGATGACAGAGAGTTATCTAACTATATTGCTGAGAAAACGACAATTAAACATGAATCTCCTCAATTATTTATTTTTGAAAATGGAGAAGCAGTTTATAATACTTCTCATTTTTCAATTAAGAAAGATGAAATTGAAAAAGCTTTATTAAAAAAATAAAAAAACTGCACCTTAAATCGTAACTTAAGGTGCAGTTTTTTTACTCTACGTCAAAACCAGCAGCTTTCCACGCAGCAGTTCCACCATCAATATACGCAACATCGGTGAATCCCATTTTTTTAAGTAAATAAGCTCCTAAAGATGCTTGGCCACCTGCGCCGCATGTAACAAGAACAGGGCGATTTCGATCTGCTAATTTAGGCTCACGTAAATGTTCTGGTAATTCTAAATCAGCACGGATTGGTAGCATTCCAAGTGAGATATTCAAACTGCTTGGTATTAATCCGCATGCACCTGCATCAGCTGCGTCTTGAACATCAATTACTAATGTTTCAGGGTTAGCATTAATTTTTTCACGAGCATCTGCTGAACTGATTCCTTGTACATTGTTACGTGCTTCTGCAACCATTTGTTTAAAAGTAATTGCCATTTTTACTCCTCCAGTATAATGAAATTAGAAATCCCTAAATTTGGAAATCTCATCTATACAATACACCGAAAGTCTTATGTAATTCAAATTGATGGATCTGATCATTGGATTTATAGGAAAAAAGTAATGAGAATGGAAAATTAAAACAAGGGAAATTAAATTTTGTGCAGAATTTAGATATAGTTAAATTATTTTTCCATACTAAATCGAACGTTGAAAGAAGGAATAATTATGCCAGAAACATATAAGTTTAAAACATCAGATCAGCATTTGCATGCATCTTTTAGTAACGAATATGAACCAATTCAAATCATTCGTTCGGGTGATTCGATTGAATTTAATACGATTGATATCGGGTGGGGTTATTCGCATCAAAATGGAGAAAGAGTAAGATTCGAGTCAAGGGAAAAGGAAAAAGAATGGGGTCATCCTATAATTGGTCCAATTTTTGTAGAAGGTGCTAAACCGGGGATGACACTTGAAATTAAAATAAATGATTTAAAAGCTGGCTGGTACGGATGGAATTGTGCCGGTGGTAAAAAAAACTGGCAAAATAACGCATTAGGTATTTCTGAAGAACAAGAAATAACACTTAATTGGCTAATTAATGAAGAAAATAATACAGCGAAAACAAAAATTAAAGATATGGAAGTTTCAGTACCATTAAATCCATTTTTAGGAGTCCTAAGTACAGCACCTTCTGAAACTGGTGTGCATTCAACTATACCACCAAGATATTGTGGTGGAAATATCGACTGTAAAGAGTTGGTAGAAGGAAGTACAGTGTATTTACCGATAGCAGTAGAAGGGGCACTTTTTTCTGCAGGTGACGGGCACGCTGCTCAAGGGGATGGAGAAGTATCTGGTCAAGCGATTGAATCTCCTTTTGATAAAGTTAATCTTACTCTTACAGTAAGAGAGGACATACATATTAGTATGCCAAGAGCCAAAACACCAATTGGGTGGCTTACTTTTGGTTTTGATGAAGATTTAAATAAAGCAACTAAAGCAGCTTTAAATGGAATGGTCGAGTTAATTCAAGAGCTTTATGATATTGAAAAAACAGAGGCGGTTGCTCTAGCTAGTGTTTGTGTTGATTTAAGAATTACTCAAATTGTTAACCATGTTAAAGGTGTTCATGCTGTGTTGCCTCATAATATTGATATTACTTCAATTAATAAAGTTGAATAGTTATGAAAATTGGAGGTTAAAAAGATGCCTTTTTGTACCGTAAATGATACTGACATTAACTATGAAATAAAGGGAGAAGGAAAACCGATATTAATGATTCATGGGTTTACTCCAGACTCAAGGTTAATGATGGGGTGTATGGAACCAATTTTTACGAATAAAGAAGGTTATAAAAGGATTTACTTTGATCTTCCAGGTATGGGTAAATCAAAAGGTGGAGCAAACATTAATACGACAGATGATATATTAAACATCGTATTAGGATTTATTGATGCAATCCTACCAGATCAATCATTTTTATTATCAGGTGAGTCTTACGGGGGATATTTAACGCGAGGAATTATTGCGAAAAGACCTGAAAAAGTAGAAGGTGCTGCATTTATCTGTCCGATGATTATTCCGGAATTCGAGAAAAGGTCGCTACCAAGCCATACAAAAATAGTGGAAGATAAAACTTTTATAAATCAATTAAACGAAATTGAAGAAACTGATTTTCGTTCAAACAATGTAGTTTTAAATAAAAAAACTTGGGATCGCTATAAAAACGAAATTGTAAGCGGATGTTCAATCGCCGATCAGGAATTCTTATCTAAAATAAAGACTAACTACGGTTTTTCATTTGAGATAGATACAATTAAGTTTAATGCTCCTAGTATATTTTTATTAGGATTACAAGACTCAGTCGTAGGATTTAAAGACGCATTAAAAATTCTTGAAAATTTCCCAAGAGCAACATTTGCAATTTTAGACAAAGCTGGCCATAATCTTCAAATAGAACAAGAGAATTTATTCAACTCGCTGATCGATGAATGGTTGGAAAGAGTATTAGAAGCAGAAGAGGGTCGTACTAATTCTTAAGATAAAAAAGAAGAGTCTTCGATGGCTCTTCTTTTTTTGGTCTCGCAACTATCCCCAACGAGAATACAAAATATTCACTAAAAAAACATTTTTTTAAAATAATGCTCATGTTTTGATTAGCTTTCAATAAAGTGTCATAATAACAAATGAGATATTGGTATTTGCAAGGAGGATTTAAATTGACTAAAAATGATTTAGAACAACTTAGAATTGAAATAGACGAGATTAATCATCAAATATTTGAGTTATTAAATAAAAGAGGCGAAATCGCTAAAAAAATTGGAATTGCAAAAATTGATCAAGGTGTAAAACGTTACGACCCAGTAAGGGAACGTAAGATGCTCGATCATATTGCCGAAATTAATGAAGGTCCTTTTAGTACGGCGACTCTCCAACATATTTTTAAAGAAATTTTTAAAAGTAGCTTAGAGCTTCAAGAAGAAGACGATAAAAAAGTTCTCCTTGTTTCAAGAAAAAGAAAATCAGAAAACACAATCGTTAATGTAAATGGTGTTAATATTGGTGATGGAAGCCCAATTATAATTGCAGGTCCATGTGCAGTTGAGAGCTATGAACAAGTTGATTCTGTGGCTAAAGTGTTAAAGGAACAAGGAATAAAAATTATGCGTGGCGGTGCATTTAAACCACGTACTTCTCCTTATGACTTCCAAGGACTAGGTGAAGAAGGCTTAAAGATTTTAAAAGAAGTTGGTAAAAACCATGGGTTGGCTATTATTAGTGAAATAGTAAGCCCGGAACATATTGAAATGGCATTAGATTATGTTGATATCATTCAAATCGGCGCAAGAAATATGCAGAACTTTGAATTACTAAAAGCAGCGGGTTCTGTAAATAAACCAATTTTATTAAAAAGAGGTTTATCAGCGACAATCGAAGAATTCATTTATGCAGCTGAATACATCATGTCAGAAGGCAATCAAGAAATTATTTTATGTGAACGTGGCATAAGAACTTATGAAAAAGCTACGAGAAATACATTAGATATAACAGCTGTTCCAATTTTAAAACAAGAAACACATTTACCAGTATTAGTAGATGTTACACATTCGACAGGTAGAAGAGACTTACTAATACCTGCAGCAAAAGCTGGTTTAGCAATTGGAGCTGATGGTATTATGGCAGAGGTTCATCCTGATCCTGCTACTGCTTTAAGTGACTCATCTCAGCAAATGAATTTTGATCAATTTGATCAATTTATGTCTGAAGTTAATTCTTTCATAAATCGATAATCAACATAAAAGCGCTGGCTGAACAAAATCAGTCGGCGCTTTTTGAATAATTTGTGAACGTTTGTTTAAAATTAGCAATATATAGTGATAAACTACGAATAATTTACATTTTTTTCTAATAGGTCTATTGAACGAATATTCGTTTCACTATAAGATAGAATGAAGCACTATTTTTGTGGAATATTACGTTTTATGACTATTTTACCTAAATAAAAAACAAACTACATAATAGATAGAATAAAATAGAGGAGTGATGAATATGACGGTTACGATTTATGATGTAGCACGAGAGGCAAACGTTTCCATGGCTACAGTTTCACGAGTAGTTAATGGTAATCCAAATGTTAAACCTACTACAAGAAAAAAAGTAAACGAAGCGATCAGCCGTTTAGGATATAGACCAAATGCAGTAGCAAGAGGACTAGCAAGTAAAAAAACAACTACAGTTGGTGTAATTATTCCAGACATTTCAAATACTTTTTATGCAGAACTAGCACGTGGTATTGAAGATATTGCAACAATGTATAAATATAATATTATTTTAAGTAACTCGGATGAGAATGTTGAGAAAGAAATTACATTAATAAATAATATGTTAGCGAAACAGGTTGACGGGATTTTATTTATTGGTGGAACCATTACTGATATTCATCAAGAAGAGTACGAAAAGGCTGGAGTTCCAATTGTATTAGCAACTACATATGATGAAGCTAATAAAATCCCTTCAGTAAATATCGACTATGCTCAGGCGGCATTTGATGCAGTAGATTATTTAATTAAAAAAGGGCACCAAAAGGTAGCATTCGTAAACGGTCCTACTGAAACGAATATTATCGGTTTAAGTAAGTTAGAAGGATATAAACGTGCTTTACAAGAAAATGGAATCGAATTCGATGAAGATTTAGTAACTTATGGTGATAATACATACGAATCAGGAAGTGAAGCTTTTGAAGCATTTCATGAGCGCAATATTATCCCAAGCGCAATTTTCGTAGCATCTGATGAAATGGCGATTGGTGTTATCCATAGTGCCCAAGACCATGGAATTTTAGTACCGAATAACCTTGAGGTTTTCGGATTTGATAATACAAGACTGGCATTAATGGTTCGTCCAAAATTATCATCCGTTGCTCAACCAATGTATGATATTGGTGCAGTTGCAATGAGATTATTAACAAAGTATATGAATAAAGAGACAGTGGAAGATCATACAGTTATTCTTCCTCATCATCTTCAAATTCGACAATCAACAAAGTAAATTATTTGAGAAGCCTTGGATTATGTGTCCTGGGCTTTTTTGTTTTTTATTGGGATACTTAAGGGGTGCAAATAAAGCATAGAAGACCGCAAATAACGTGGGAATAGGTGCAAACGAGAGTAGAGTAGCTTTGCAAATAAGAGTAGAACTGCAAATAAAATCTGAGAATCGCAATTAAAACTAGCAAAATCACAAATAAGAAAGAAGATTACCTATACTGGTTGGGGTATATCAAAGCAATTTTGTGTAAAAAAGGCCATTTTTAAAGTAAAACTAGCAAATTTATCTGATTCTATCTAAGAAAGATATTCGGATTTGAATTAAAACCTAGTAGAAAAGTTCAACTAAAAATAAAAAGCGCTGTCGAGATACCCTCTCAGACAACGCTTTGTAATTAAATAAAAGGCTTCTTTTGCTGAACTTGCAATGGCTCTAGTGCACGGTATAATACTTGTTCATTGTATTCATCTATTTCCTTTTTTCTTGGAATTGGTTTTACGATTGATGGATTGTCTGTCCAAGTTTTAGGTAACTTAACATTAGC
The DNA here is from genome assembly GCF_002128425.1 of Gottfriedia acidiceleris. GTDB lineage: Bacteria > Bacillota > Bacilli > Bacillales > Bacillaceae_G > Gottfriedia > Gottfriedia acidiceleris. Next base: position 90,743 of record NZ_NESS01000007.1, on the reverse strand, counting down.
AATTTTCTGCCATTTTTCTAGCCAGCTATCCGGTATTAAGTCTGAAGTTGGTTGTTGATTTGTCATAGCTAGCCATACTTGTGACCAGGCTCTTGGTACTACTCTCCAGTAATCGTATCCTCCTCCAGCAACAGCAATCCATTTTCCATCGCAATATTTATGAGCGATTTCATGTGCGATTTTAGGGATTTCCTCGAATGTTTTCATAGTCGTACATAGATGTGTTAGTGGATCGTAACAATGCGAATCAGAGCCGTTTTGAGTGAGTATTACATCTGGTTTGAAGTATTCAGCTACATCGGTTAATGCTCTTTTATAGCTTGATAGAAATGATTCGTCTTCAGTGAATGCATCAATTGGAATGTTAAATGAGTAACCGAAACCTTTACCTTGACCTCTTTCGGTTACCGCACCTGTACCGGGAAATAAATATCTACCGGTTTCATGGATTGAGAGTGTGCAAACAGTCGGGTCATCATAAAATGCCCACTGAACACCGTCGCCATGGTGTGCGTCTGTATCTACATATAAAACCTTTAAACCATATTTCTGTTGGATATATTTTATGGCGATTGCGCAGTCATTATAAACACAAAAACCAGAGGCTTTTCGTTTGAAACCGTGATGTAGGCCACCACCTAGATTAAAAGCATGCTTGGATTTTCTTTCTAGAACGGCATCTACGGCAGTTAATGTACCACCAACAATTAAAGAACTAGCCTCGTGCATATTTTTAAAAATGGGTGTATCTTCAGTTCCTAGCCCAAATTGTTCAGCGATATTTGCACTAACGGCTTCAAGGCTTGCCTTTTTAACTTGATCGATAAATTGTAGATCATGAAAAAGGAGCAGCTCGTCATCTGTTGCTAATCTTGGTGGGATAATGTCAGTTTCATTTAATAGATTACTAGATTTTAAAAGTTCATAAACTAATTGAGAGCGTATCGGATTAAATGGATGTTTTTCGTTAAATTGATATGCATGGTATTCTTCGCTATATACTAAGTATGCATCCTTTTTCATCATGATTCACTCACTTCATTTGGCCAAAGAATTTTATATCCTTCAGTTTTTAAAGTTTGAATGATCGAAAGTGGATTCATCGTTTGAATTCTAAAGACAAGAACCTTATGATCCACTTGTTTTGCAGGGTAAACAAGGACACTTACAATATTAATGTTTTCTTTTGAAAATACGTTCACAACGTCACTTAATATACCTGGATGATCATGGACTAAAATTTCTATTTGTGAGCTAGGTTGATAAGCACCTGTTAAAGTTACTAGAGTGTGTAATACATCAATTTCGGTCACAAGTCCGATTAATTTACCGCTAGATACGACTGGTAAACATCCTATTTTATATTGATAGAAATAAGTTGCAACTTCTTCAACAAAGTCTATTGGACTGCAAGTTATGACATTAGAGGTCATAATTTTTTCAATTGGAACCTCAAGCACGGATGAAAATGCTTGTGGAAATAATGTTGAAGGTAATGCATCGCGGACATCACGATCAGAAATGATTCCAATCACTTCATCATCTACATTAATGATCGGAATATGGCGAACTTTTCCTGTTTTAAATATTGTTAATGCTTCACCGATTGTATTTTCTTTTTTTAAAGTAATGTTTGAACTGCGCATAATATCTTGAATAAGCATTATTTTGAATCCTACCTTTCGAGATTAAAGTTCAATTAGTACATATATCTTTGTAAAAAGCGTAGTGCATCAAATGCTTGAATTTCTTCAGTTGTAACTCGTTTTCCGATTCTAGCCATTAAACAGTTTGCTGGGTGGGAACAGATTTCAGGATCATCCGTTGCAAATTGGATAAGTCCACCGGCATTCATCATTTTTTCCATCATTTTTCTATATTCCCATACATTTAAACCAGTACCTTTTAAATCCCAATGCCAATAATACTCTGTTGTGATAATGATATAGTCTTCCATTGAATCATCTAGCATTGAGAGAATTAACATGTTTTTAGCAACTGAAAAACCTCGGAATTCAGGTATGACTTCAATTGCTCCAAGCTCGATTAAATTTTCTAGAGTTGTTTTTGACCATCTTTCAAGTGGGTCTGGATATAAGTAAGTTACGTAACCTATTATTGTTTGATCAAGTCTAGCAATGATAATTCTAGCTTCAGGTAGATTAGCAATTTCAACAATTGCTTTATGTTGCTGTGCTGGTTGTCTAAAAGAAGTTAAATTTTCATGAAAATGATATGTTTCAAGTAAGGCAGATTCGACTGGTCCCTCTATAATTAATTCACCATGCCCAGTTTGGATTGTTTTTGAAAAATATTTTTTTGGGTGATCCAATATTTATCACTCCCTTTAGAAAACACCTTTTTTATTATCATACTAAAAATTGCAGGAAAGACATACAGGAAAAAAAACAGTAAGTGTCTAATACATATAAATGGTTAATTTATTAAAAATACTGAAAATTAAATCTTATCATTGTATAATGATAGTAGAGAATATCAAGGAGGGATTTATATGAAGGTGGAAGCGCTTCCTGTCAAAAACGGACAATTTAATTTAAAAAACTATGAGGAAACTTATAAAAATTTTAAGTGGGAAGATGTAGAAAAAGAGTTTTCTTGGTATACAACACAAAAGTATAATGCGGCTTATGAAGCTATCGATCGTCATGCAAATTCTGATCGAAAAGATAAAGTTGCTTTGTATTACAAAGATGATAAGCGAAATGAAAAATATACGTTTGAAGAAATGAAAATTAATTCAAATAAAGCTGCAAATGTATTAAAACAATTCGGTGACGTTGAAAAAGGTGATCGAGTATTTATTTTCATGCCTCGTCAACCTGAATTGTATTTTGCGCTTTTAGGAGCTTTAAAATTAGGTGCTATTGTTGGTCCTTTATTTGAGGCATTTATGGAAGGTGCTGTTAAGGATCGTTTAGAAGATAGTGAGGCAAAGGTATTAGTAACAACGCCAGACTTATTATCACGTGTACCAATTAATGATTTACCTGCGTTAAAAACAATCTTCCTTATAGGCGATGACGTTGAGGAAGGTGGTAAATTCGTAGATTTTAGAGCTCGTTATAAAGAGGCGAAAACAGATTTTGAAATTACTTGGTTAAATCGTCATGATGGTTTAATCTTACATTACACTTCTGGGTCAACTGGAAAACCAAAAGGTGTTCTTCACGTTCAACAAGCGATGATCCAACACTATCAAACTGGTAAATGGGTGACGGATCTTCAAAAAGATGATATATATTGGTGCACAGCAGATCCTGGTTGGGTAACTGGAACTTCTTACGGTATTTTTGGACCTTGGTTAAATGGTGCTTCTAACGTTATATTAGGAGGTCGTTTCAGTCCAGATGCTTGGTACGAAACAATTCAAGAATTTGGTGTAACTGTTTGGTATAGTGCTCCAACAGCATTCCGTATGCTTATGGGTTCAGGGGAAGATGTTATTAAGAAGTATGATTTAAGTTCACTCCGACATATTTTAAGTGTTGGAGAGCCTTTAAATCCAGAGGTAGTTCGTTGGGGAGCAAAAGTATTTAATTTACGAATTCATGATAATTGGTGGATGACAGAAACTGGAGCTTCATTAATTTGTAACTATCCATGTATGCCAATTCGTCCGGGTTCAATGGGTAAACCATTCCCTGGAATTGAGGCAGCTATTGTTGATAATAACGGTAATGAAGTTGCTCCATATACGATGGGAAATCTAGCGATTAAAAAGGGCTGGCCATCGATGATGAACACAATTTGGAATAATGAAGCAAAATTCCAATCTTATTTCTTAAATGATGAGTGGTATGTTTCAGGCGATTCAGCTTATATGGATGAGGATGGCTATTTCTGGTTCCAAGGTCGAGTAGATGATGTTATTATGACTTCTGGTGAAAGGGTAGGTCCATTTGAAGTAGAAAGCAAACTTGTCGAGCATCCTGCGATTGCAGAAGCTGGTGTAATTGGTATACCAGATCCTGTAAGAGGGGAGATTATTAAAGCATTTGTTGCTCTAAGAGATGGTTATGTTGCTTCAGATGAATTGAAGGAAGATATCCGTAACTTCGTAAAGCTAGGACTAGCAGCTCATGCAGCACCTAGACAAATCGAATTCCGTGATAAATTACCAAAAACTCGAAGCGGAAAAATTATGCGAAGAGTATTAAAAGCATGGGAGTTAGACCTTCCAACTGGTGATTTATCAACGATGGAAGATTAATAAAAAAAGAAAACCATTGGAAAAAATCCAATGGTTTTTTGTTGTTTTAAAATTTTCGATCGGAGCCACCACCGCCGGAGCTTCCTCCGCCACCACCCCTTGGGCCACCGCCACCTGATGAGTTTAATATGGCAGGTAATAAATTCAAAATGAAATAAGTAAGTACACCATTAAAGAACATCATATCAATGATGATAATCGCGATCACAATCGCAATGATGATGAATACTTTTAAATTGTCCCATAAATTACTTGTTTTAGAATGACCAGTTTGTTCAGATCCATTTAAAATAACATTATATAGTGATTTATATGTGTTTGTTATTGCAAGGGATTCTTCACCTTTTTTCAAATAAGGAATAGCACTCTGATCTAGAATGTTACCAGATCTAATATCTGTTACAACTCCTTCTAAACCGTATCCTACTTCAATTCTTATTTGTCTGTCTTTTTTTGCATATAACAAAAGAACACCATTATTTTTCTCTTTATTACCTAAACCGTATTTTCGAAATGCTGTATTAGCATATTCTTTAATATCATTTCCTTCGAGACTTGGGATGGTTAATACCGCAAGTTGAGCAGAAGTAGTGTCCTCCAATTTTTTCCCTAATTGAATGAGAGTTTGTGTATCTTCTCTGTTGAGAACATTTGCATAATCTTGTACATAAATGTCTCCTACTTGAGAAGGAACTTTAATTTCAGCATTTGCCCCTGTAGCAAATGAAAAAAGAAATCCTATTAGGAATATTGATGTGAGAAATTTTCTCATTTATTACCATCGCCACTAAAGTCAACCTCAGGTGTAGCTTTATCTTTTTCAGATACTTCGAAGTAATCCTTTTTCTCGAATCCAAAAGGTCCAGCTACTAGGACACCCGGAAATTTTTTGATTTTTTGATTGTAAACAGTTACTGCATCATTGTAATCTTTACGAGCAATAGCTAGTCGATTTTCAGTTCCTTCTAAGCTATCCATTAAAGCTTGGAAATTTTGATTTGATTTTAAATCAGGATAGTTTTCTACGACTACTAATAAACGACTTAACGCCCCAGATAATTCTTGATCAGCTTTACTTTTTTCAGCCGTCGTTTGGGCACCAGCTAATTTTGCGCGTGCATCTGTTACTGAAGCAATCACATCTTTCTCTTGTGTAGCATATCCTTTTACTGTATTTACTAAGTTTGGTATTAAATCTGAACGACGTTTTAGTTGGTTATCAACTTGGGACATTTTGTTTGTTACATTTTCTTCCTGAGTCACAAAGCTATTATAGCTTCCGATACCCATAAAGATTAGAACGACTACAATAATTAAAGCAATCCACATTCCTTTATTCTTCAAGAAAAAACACTCCATTTCCAAAATATGTATTTTTAAAGATGTTAGTATTAATATTTAACCATATTATTTGATATAAAGCATTTTTATTCAAATATTGGATGACAATTTATATAAAATTTATAAAAATTTAATTATCCAATTGACTTAAATGTTTTAATTGTGATATAAATGTTTCATAACATTTTAATAGTGAGCGTTGAAAGGCTTAGTAGTGTGAATGGTTTTGGATCAGAGAGCTAATGGTTGGTGAGAATTAGCACAGACATTGACATGAATTACACCCTGGAGCATTCTTTTTCGAAATTTGTATAATGCAAATTAGGATTAGAACGGTTAACAACCGTTAATTGTATGAGAGGTAGCTAGTTTTATTAGCTACAACTAGGGTGGTACCGCGATTATAATTATTCGTCCCTACTGTTTAACAGTAGGGACTTTTTATTTTGTTTAAACGACGTATAGAGCATAGAAGGGATGGGCTAAAAATGGAAAATATCTTACAAGATTTAGAATTTCGTGGATTAATAAATCAAATGACAGATGAAGAAGGTCTACAAAAATTATTAAGCGAAGAATCTGTTTCATTATACTGTGGTTTTGACCCAACTGGTGATAGCTTACACATTGGGCACTTATTACCAGTGTTAATGTTAAAAAGATTTCAAGTTGCAGGTCATAAACCGATTGGTTTAGTAGGTGGAGCAACTGGAATGATCGGTGATCCAAGTGGTAAAAAGGCAGAACGTACGTTAAATACTACTGAAACAGTAAAAATGTTCAGTGAACGAATTCGTACACAATTACTACCATTCTTAAACTTCGAAGGTGAAAATGCTGCTAAAGTAGTTAATAACTTTGATTGGACAGGCGAATTAGACGTTATTACGTTCCTACGTGACATCGGTAAAAACTTCGGATTAAACTACATGCTAGCTAAAGATTCAGTTGCCTCTCGATTAGAAGCAGGTATTTCATTTACTGAATTTAGTTACATGATTTTACAATCATATGATTTCTTAAAATTATACCAAGACCATAACTGTAAACTACAAATTGGTGGTAGTGACCAATGGGGTAATATTACAGCAGGTATGGAATTGATCCGTAAGACAGAAGAAGATTCAAAAGCTTTTGGACTTACAGTACCTTTAGTAACAAAAGCTGATGGTTCTAAATTTGGTAAAACAGAAGGCGGAGCGGTTTGGTTAGATCCTGATAAAACAACTCCATACGAATTCTACCAATTCTGGATTAACACAGATGACCGTGATGTAGTTAAATACTTGAAATACTTTACTTTCTTAACAAAAGAAGAAATTTTAGAGCTTGAGAAACAATTTAATGAAGCACCAGAACAACGTGTTGCTCAAAAAGCATTAGCTGCTGAAGTAACGAAACTTGTTCACGGTGAAGAGGCTCTGGATCAAGCAATTAAAATTACAGAAGCTCTATTTAGTGGATCTGTAAAAGAATTAACTGCTGCTGAAATCAAACAAGGTTTTAAAGACGTGCCTTCATTTAATTTAAGTGAAGCAGAAAAAGGATTAGTAGACTTATTAGTTGAAGCAAAAATTTCTCCATCAAAACGTCAAGCACGTGAAGATGTACAAAACGGTGCGGTTTATGTAAATGGAGATCGTATACAAGACGTTGCAACAGTGTTAACTAAACAAGATGCAATTGAAGAGCAATTTATTATTATTCGTCGTGGTAAGAAGAAATACCACTTGGTTACATTATAATATTGAACAAACAGTGAACGAAAAAGCAGTAGTTTGGTTGGAAGTAGTCCAGAGAGCGAGTGGTTGGTGAAAACTCGTCTACACAATCAAATGAATTACATTTCGGGAGTTTTCTTTTCGTAGTTAGTTGATCTAACGAAGGGAAGAACGTAAATCTACGTTACAGATTCGAGTGATAAGGATTTTTACTAGTAATAGTATTTCTTCTTATAACTAGGGTGGTAACGCGATCGAGGTCGTCCCTATTATTTAATAGGGGGGCCTCGATTTTTTATTGTCTTTTTTTGAAAGGGTGAAAAATCATGGAGATCATTGCAACGAGAGATTACCGAATATTGGCAAAACTTAATGAAGATGTACAAAATTTACATGCTGAATTGTTTCCAGATTTATTTAAGGTTCACAATTTGGAGGAGATAACTGAGTTTTTCAAGAGTGTAGTTAATAAACCAGATCATCATTTTTTCGTTGTTAAAGATATTGAAGAATTGGTTGGATATGCTTGGATTGAAGTAAAAAATATACCTGAAGGACCGATTAAAAAAGCTTTTCGGTTAGGCTATGTTCATCAAATAAGTATTAATGAAGAAAAAAGAAATAAAGGATATGGTTCATTCTTAATTCATAAAATTGCTTCATTTGCACGTGAAAATAACCTATCTAGAATCGAGCTAGATTATTGGATCGATAATGAAAATGCAAGAAGATTTTATGAGAAACTTGGGTTTGTTAAACATCGTGAACATGTATATATGGATATATAAAATAAGGGGAGAGTATTAAAATGAAAAACATTGAATTAGGTGCGTTAATCGCACTGTTTACAGTTATTATGTCTAGTTGTCTAGTTATATTAAAAACGGATCCACAAATTCCACTTTTACTATGTGTTGTTTGTTTAGCAGTTTTTGGACTTTTTAAAGGATTTAAATGGGAACAGATAGAAAATGGGATGAAAAAGGGAATTCAAAATGGACTATCACCTACATTAATCTTAATGATGATCGGTTTGTTAATCGGTTCTTGGATGCTAAGTGGGACAGTACCAACATTATTATTTTACGGAATTTCTGTACTTTCAGCTAAGTGGTTTGCGATTAGTGCAATTTTTATTACAATCATAGTTGCTAGTTTTACTGGTAGTACATTTACAACAATTGCTACAGTTGGTGTAGCGTTAATGGGAATTGCTCATATTATGGGTATTCCACCAGCAATTGCAGCAGGTGCAATTATTAGTGGAGCGTGCTTTGGAGATAAAATGTCACCAATATCAGATACAACGAATTTTGTTCCAAGTATTTTAGGGATAAAGGTTAATGAGCATATTCGACACATGGCGTATACAACAATTCCAGCATTAATTGTTACAGTTATATTATTCTTAATCATCGGTATGGGTCATGGAAATACAGATATGGCGCAAGTTACAGAAATGAAAAAAGCAATTTCATCTAGCTTTGAAGTGAATCCATTTTTATTAATCCCTTGTTTAATTGTTTTTATTATGGCATTTAAAGGGTTTTCGACTTTACCAACGATGTCGGCTGGTATTGTTAGTTCATTAGTTTTAGCATTTTTCATTCAAAAAGATTTAACACTTGAAAAAGTGTTTACAACATTACAAAATGGCTTCCAATTAGATACTGGAAATGAAATGCTTAATTCGATTGTTAACCGTGGAGGATTACAATCAATGATGTGGTCAGTTTCATTAATTTTTATTGCCCTTGCTTTAGGTGGATTATTACAAGAGCTTAGAGTATTTGAGACATTAATTCAATCACTATCTAATTTGAAACGTAAAGGAAATATTGTTATTGCAAGTACATTATCTGCTATGGGGGTAAATCTTCTAACAGGAGAACAATACCTATCAATTCTACTTCCTGGGCAATTATTAAAAGATGTATTTATCAAAAAAAATATTCCACTTAAAAATTTATCACGTGCATTAGAAGATGGCGGAACACTTTTTAATCCAATTGTTCCATGGAGTGTAAGTGGAGCGTTTTTTGCTTCAACATTAGGTGTACCTGTTATTGATTACTTACCGTTTTCATTCGTACTATTTATTACACCATTATTCAGTATGTTAGCCGCTATATTGGGTAAAGGATTAGAAGTTGAAAATAAAGATGAAAGTTCTAGAAATGCCGCATAAACAAATTGTTTCTACGTAAACTAGTTTTTGTACGAACTGGTTAAATGGAGGGAAAAAAATGAGTCATGCAGCAGGTGGTTCAAAGAAAAATCGTCCTAGCGATGCAAATCATGTAGATGCAAAAACGAAAGCTCATCAAAAGAGACTTTCGAAGGATCAACATAATCCGATGGGCGAAAAGTATCCTAGATAATTGAATAAATAATTTTGAATCAATCCCTTATATGAAAGAAAGGATATCCATTTCTTTTCATATAGGGGATTTTTTATTTGCAGTATAAATATTAAATATTAGTGGAATATTCCAAAATTTAATGTAATCCACTTAATTATTCGATAAAATAATAGTTAAAGTAATTTTATTAAAGGAGATAAAGGTAATGAGCTTTTTTAAAATAATTACATATACAATTATTATTGGGATACTAAGTTATGTATTCTGTATCGTTTTTATCGGTGTAAATAGCTTTTTACAATATCAGCATAAAGTACCGGAAGACGCCGATTATGTTATTGTGTTAGGTGCTGGTTTGAAAAAGGATAAGCCTACTAGAGCTTTACGTTATCGAATTGAAACAGCAGCTAAATATGCAAAGGAAAATAAAAGTGCAAAAATTATTGTTTCAGGTGGAAAAGGAAACGATGAATTGATATCAGAAGCTGAATGTATGAAGCTTGAATTAATCAAATTAGGAATTGAAGAAGATCGAATTGTAAAAGAAGATTTATCAACAAATACATACGAGAATATGAAATTCTCCAAAAAACTTATAAACAATGATCAAGCTCAAGGAGTCGTTGTTTCAAATGATTATCATTTATTTAGATCTTTAAAATTGGCCAAAAAGCAAGGCTTAAATGTAGTTGGTCTTCCAGCAAGAACACCAAAAGTAATTATACCTACTGCATACTTAAGGGAATGTTTATCTATTTTAAAAGCTACTTATTATAAACAAATTTAATTATAGTAAACAATCTATTATTTTTATTAAAACTATAATTTAATTTGTACCAATGTCCGTTTCATTTTTTTGAATGAAGCATTTTATATTATATGGATTTGCTTGTCCAAATAATATGAAAGGAGTGACGTTGATGGCAAAATTTTTATCAACTGGCGTACTAAGAAGACATTCTAGTACTCAGTTTTTAACAGTTGAAGCTCTTAATGTTGACCCGGATGACTCTCGTTCTGTGAGTGTTTTAATGTTTGACTGGTCTAGCGGTTCACCAGTTATTCTTCCTATGGTTGATCCATCTACAGTAACAATTCCACCAAATCAATATAGAACATTTAGATCTTTCCAACTTCCAGCAACTTTATTTGCTTATGAAATAAGAATTCTTCATCCGAAAGATCGTGATGTTGTAGTAAATGTATTTGGACTTAGTGACATTGCATTTGATCCTATGAGTGGTAATAATGCAATGCAACATGACTTAGCGGTAGTGAAATTAAAATAATATAAAAGGTTATTTTAATACACCTCTCATTTCCGCATAAGTAGCCCTTCGAGTAAAGTCGAGGGCTTTTTTTTACATATTAACGGTGTGTAAAATAATAAAAAAACCTCAATCAAGTTTGATTGAGGTTTTTCATCACTTCTAGAAGCGATATTATTAACGGTTGTAGAATTCAACGATAAGAGCTTCGTTGATTTCAGCTGGTAATTCAGAACGCTCTGGTAAGCGGTTGAAAGTACCTTCTAATTTGTCAGCGTTGAAAGTGATGTACTCAGGTACAAAGTTGTTAACTTCAACAGCTTCTTTAACTACAGCTAAGTTTTGTGATTTTTCACGTAAGCTGATAGTTTGACCGATTTTCACACGGAAAGATGGAATGTCTACACGTTTGCCATCAACCATGATGTGACCGTGGTTAACTAATTGACGAGCTGCACGACGAGTACGAGCAAGACCCATACGGTAAACTACGTTGTCTAAACGAGTTTCTAATAAGATCATGAAGTTTTCACCGTGTTTACCAGTTAATTTACCAGCGATATCAAAAGTGCGACGGAATTGACGCTCATTAACACCGTACATGTGACGTAATTTTTGTTTTTCAGTTAACTGTAAACCGTATTCTGATAATTTTTTACGTTGGTTAGGTCCATGTTGACCTGGTGCGTAAGGGCGTTTTTCTAATTCTTTACCTGTTCCGCTTAATGAAATGCCTAAACGGCGAGATAATTTCCAAGTAGATCCTGTATAACGAGACATTGATTGTCTCCTCCTTTAGTTTTTATTTTGGAGTAAAATAAAAACGTTCGTGTAGCCCCAAGTCTTGTTTATTTTGCTTTCATGTATCCTCGCTCCAGCAGCCAGAGTTACGCGATGACACCTCTTTAACAGTAGAGGAACAAAATAAATATCAAGCATGTGCTTACAACGCTGCGTTATTTTACACAAAGAATATTATAACCAGATAGTATAAAATAGTCAAGGCCAGTTTTATTCTTAACTTTGTATAATAAGAATAAAGAAATCCGATAAAGGATTGCTTTTTGAGATTAAACTCTCTTATTTAATTGTATCTTCAACTAAATTTACGATCGCTTGAAGGTATTTTTGATCCATTTCATCAAAACGATTGAATTCCGGACTATCGATATCTAATACTCCGATTACTTCTCCATTATGCATTAAAGGAATAACGATCTCAGAATTTGATGCTGCGTCACAAGCGATGTGCCCAGGGAATTCGTGAACATTATCGATTCTTTGAACAGTTTTTGTTTGGGCAGATGTACCGCAAACTCCCTTGCCGTATGGTATACGCACACATGCAGGTAGACCTACAAATGGACCTAAAACTAATTCATCACGATCTCCATCTTTTAAATAAAATCCAACCCAATTTATTTGGTGTAAAAACTGATTTAATAAGGCAGATGTATTTGCTAAATTAGCAATTAAGTTATGTTCACCATCTATTAAAGCTTTAACTTGGGCTGTTAGAGTAGTATATTGTTGTTCTTTCGTACCTGAATATTCGACTTTTTGAAACATTTGTAGACCCCTTTCCCTATTTCATGTGAAATATAATAGCATATTTCGAAAGAATACTGGTAATTTTGTCGACCGATTTGTAGAGGAATTTATTATAATTTCGTTAATTAATAAAGGAATTCATGTTGTAAAAAGAGGGTGACGAGTATGGAGCAAGATAAACTTGCAACAAAGAAGAAAGTCATCGAGACAGCGCTTACGTTATTTAAAATTAATGGATACCATGGTACTTCTGTTAGGGATATTTCTAAAAAAGCAAATGTAAATATTGCGACGATTTCATATTATTTTAAAGGTAAACAGGGTTTACTTGAACATATTATAGTAGAGTTTTTAGAAGGATACGTTGAAATTTTAGATAAGCATTGTTTGGCATTGTATGATAAAAACGCTAATTTAATTTTAATGAATCTTGTTGGTGAAGTACTTAATTATTACTATTTAAAAAAGGAATATGCTTCGATTTTTTACAGAGAGCTGACAATGGACTCTGTCTTCATTCGTGAAATTATGATGACATATTTAGCAAGAGAGCGTTATACTTTTACCCAAATTTATGATGCTATTCGTTTTTCAAATTCGAAACTAACGATGCCATTTTCCGTATTTTTCGTCCAGTTAAAATCCTTCCTTTCAACACCGTACCTATTTCCAATCTATTTAAATGAAGTACTGTATATACAACAAAATGATCTTTATTTTTTTGATAGGTATAAAGAGTATGTAGAGAAGTGGATTGAATCACTACTAGATATGGATGAGAGTTTAATTAGTCGAATAGAACTTTCATCCTAAAAGTTCGCCTTTTTCATTGTGGGAAATCACAATAAAAAGGCGTTTTTCGTTGATTAAAAATCTGAAATTTCTACAAGCTTTTACAGTATTTATTATAGTTTGATAAAAATATGAAAAAATTGAAAAAATTAAGCCAAAAATCAACTTTATCATGTTATTATTAACTATGACCTAAATAAAGGGTGACTAATTAATTCAATAAATAACGTACAGATAAATAGATTTAGATGGCAAGTAGAGGAGGTACATCAGGGAAAATGACAATGACATTCTATGTAATTTTAGTCGTAATAGGTATTGTTATCGCATTAATGATTGTAGCCTTAACAATTCGACAACGTTTATTCAAAAAACTCGATGAACTTGAAGCGTGGAGAATGCAGTTAATGAGTAAGCCCGTTACGGATGAACTTTCAAAGCTAAAGGCCTTAAATATGACTGGCCAAACGGAAGAGCTATTTGAAAAATGGAGAACTGATTGGGATGAACTAGTTACAACTTATTTACCGAAAGTAACTGATTCGATCTACGTAATAGATGAGGCAATTAATAAATATCATTTCATGAAAGCAAAAACAGGGATTAGTGAAATTGAAGGAAGACTAAGTGAAGCAGAATCAAGCGTTGAAAAAATTCTAAATGAAGTAAGCGACTTAGTAGGTAGTGAAGAACAAAATAATTCGGATATTGAATTGTTAAACCAAGAGTATCTTGAGCAAAGAAAGCTTTTATTAACTCATCGTCATTTATATTCAATTTCTGAAACTCAGTTGGAACAAAAGATGGATGAAATTAAACAACAAGTCCAATTATTTAATGAAACAACTGAAAAAGGAAATTATTTAGAGGCAAGAGTATTAGTAAAAGAAATTGCAGATCAAGTACATATATTGAAAACAAATATGCAAATCATACCGGATTTATATATTGAATCTTCTACTACAATGCCTTCTCAAATACATAATTTAACTGATGGATTAAAGCAAATGAAAGCAGACGGATATGTGCTTGATTTTGAAGCATTAGAAAATGAAACAATTGAATGTTCAAAAATATGTATCGACTGTGTCGAATTAATTAAAAAACTAGAAATCACAGAAGCGAATGATAAGCTTGAATACGTAAAAACAAAAGTCGATTCAATCTATGATTTATTAGAAAAAGAAGTAGAGAGTAAATTTGTAGTAGAAAAAGAAATATGGACTTCTCAAGAAGAAATTCAAAGTATTCGAGAAGATAATTTAAAAACAAAAGAAGAGACTCAATTAGTTCAGCAAATTTATGAATTAAGTGATGAAGATACTCACGCTCAAAAAATGGTTGAAAAGCAAGTAAGTATCATTACAAAACGCTTTGAATTATTGCAGATTCGTGTGGCAGAGCAAGACCTTGCATTTTCTGTAATAAGGGAAGAATTAGATTTATTAAAAAAGCAAATGGAAGATGTTAAAGAATCTCATTTGATGTATGTTGAAATGTTAAAAGCACTTCGAAAAGATGAATTACAAGCTCGTGATCAATTAATTGAAATGAAACGATTAATGTTAGAGGTCAAACGTCTTGTTCAAATTTCTAATTTACCTGGTATGCCAGTTTCTTCTATGAAGCAAATACAAGATGCTCAAGAAAGTATGCAAATTGTTTATTTGGAATTAGAGAAAAAGCCATTAAAAATGACGCATGTATCATTTTTACTAGAAAAAGCAACAAAAGCTGTAAATGATTGCTATAATGATACGAAATATATGATTGAACAAGGATATTTCGTTGAAAAAGTGATACAATATGGAAATCGCTATAGAAGTACAAATGTACAAATGGCAACGTCAATGGACAAGGCAGAGCAATTATTTAGAGAATTCCAATATAATGAAGCTCTAGAAGAAGCTGCTGTTTCAATTGAAAAAGTTGAACCTGGTGCAATCGATAAATTACAAGAAATACTAAATGAACAAAAGTACACACTACCCCTATAGATGAAAATCTTAGGGGTTTCGTCTGTTTTCAGATATAATGAAAAATGGACTCAAGCAATATGGAGGTACGAAAAAAAATGATTTATTTTGATAATAGTGCGACTACTAAACCTTATAAAGAGGTGTTAGACACATATATTACTGTTTCAGAACAGTTTTTTGGAAATCCGTCCTCAATCCATAAGCTTGGTGGACGCTCAGAGCAATTACTCTCAAAAGCTAGAAACCAAATTGCAGAACTTTTATCTGTTCAACCATCTGAGATCATCTTTACATCAGGTGGAACAGAAGGTAATAATCTAGCAATAAAAGGAACGGCCATGATGCATCGTTCAAGAGGAAAACATCTGATTACGACTGAAATTGAGCATCCGTCAATTTATGAAGCCTATAAACAATTAGAGGATCTTGGATTTGAAGTAACCTACTTATCCCCAAACGAAGATGGGTTTATTTCTGTTGACCAATTAAAAAAAGCGTTAAGAGATGATACGATACTAGTTTCTGTCATTCATGTAAATAATGAAACAGGAGCAATCCAACCAATAACTGAAATTGGGCAGTTATTAATGGATTATCCAAAAGTATTTTTCCATGTTGACGCTGTTCAAGGGGTAGGTAAAGTACAGTTAAATATTAAACAAGCTGCGATCGATTTATTATCTATTTCTGGTCATAAATTTCACAGTGTAAAAGGAACTGGAATTTTATATATTAGAGATGGTGTAACATTATCATCTTTAATGACAGGTGGTTCACAGGAAAGAGAGATTCGTTCAGGAACGGAAAATCTTGCAGGAATTGTTTCGATGGCTAAAGCATTAAGAATCACACTAGAAAAACAAAAAACAATGAAAGACCACCTATATAAAATGAGAAATGAGCTTATTCAACATTTGGAAATGATTGACGGCGCAGTGATGAACTCACCACAATCAGATTTTGCTCCTCATATAATAAATATTTCATTTGTAGGATTAAAGCCTGAAGTAATTGTACATGCTCTATCTGAAGAAAATGTTTTTATATCTACAAAATCGGCATGTTCTTCTAAAACTTTTGAGATAAGCCGTGTATTACAAAGTATGGGTAAAAGCGAGAAAGTAGCAAGTAGTGCTGTCAGAATAAGTCTTTCTTATGAAAATACAATGGATGAAGTAGAGCAGTTTAATAAGATAATTAAAGAAGTAATTAAAAATTTATATAAAGTAATGAGGTAACAGCATGAATGTAGAATATATTTTAATTCGTTATGGAGAAATGACTACAAAAGGAAAAAATCGAGGACGATTTACAAGTATATTAAGAGAAAATGTTCGAAATCGATTAAAAGCTTTTGAAAAAATTAAGATCACTGCAACTCGTGATCGTATGTATATAAAATTAAATGGTGAAGACCATGAAAAAGTTGCTGCTAATTTAAAAGAAGTTTTTGGAATTCATACGTTTAGTTATGCTAGAAAAGTTGTTACTGAATTAGAAGCAATTAAAGAAGGTGCTCTTGAAGCTATTAACGAGCTTGGTGATAGCGTTAAAACGTTTAAAGTGAACGTACAACGTAGTTATAAACAATTCCCATTGAATACGCCACAGTTAAACCGCGAGCTAGGTGGGTATATACTTCAAAATACAGAACACTTAACTGTAGATGTACATAATCCAGATGTAGCTGTTCGAGTAGAAGTACGTGATGATGCAACTTATATTACTTGTGGAGAAGAATTTGGTGCTGGTGGCTATCCAGTTGGAGTTGGCGGAAAAGTTATGTTATTACTATCAGGAGGAATCGATAGTCCAGTAGCAGCGTACATGTTGCTAAAACGAGGCGTGTCAATAGAAGCGATTCATTTTGAAAGTCCTCCATTTACGAGTGATCGTGCAAAACAAAAAGTAATTGATTTAGCAAGTAAACTAACTAGATATTGTAAACGAGTAACTTTACATGTTATCCCATTTACTGAAATTCAAAAAGCAATTCATAAAGAAATGCCTGCTAGCTACACTATGACAATCATGAGACGTATTATGCTTAGAATTGCTGAGCAAGTTTCTGTTGATCGAAAAGCACTTGCTTTAGCAACTGGTGAAAGCTTAGGTCAAGTGGCAAGCCAAACTTTGGAAAGTATGCATACAATCAATGAAGTAACTAATTATCCAGTTTTAAGACCACTATTAGCTATGGATAAATTAGAAATTATGGATATTGCTAAAAAAATTGATACTTATGATATCAGTATTAGACCTTATGAGGATTGCTGTACAATTTTTACACCAGCTAATCCAACTACAAAACCAAAACGTGATAAAGTGGCTCGTTTTGAAAGTCGTTTTGACTTTACAGAACTAATAAATGAAGCTGTAGTTAATAGAGAATCAATCATTTTTGAGAACGAAATGATTCGAAATCAAACGGCAACAAAAGAAGAAGAAATCGATATCGACGCGCTTTTATAAAAATTACTAAAAATTACCAGTAAAAATATGAATGAAGACATGCGTTTTATCACACTCTATACTCACAAGGAGGTGACAACACATGTCAAATAGAAATGATTCAAGTAATAATTTAGTAGCACCTGGCGCTCAAGCAGCTATCGACGCAATGAAGTATGAAATTGCTACAGAGTTTGGAGTACAACTTGGCCCAGATTCTACTTCTCGTGCGAATGGTTCTGTTGGTGGTGAAATCACAAAACGTTTAGTACAAATGGCTGAACAAAGCCTTGGTGGATATTCAAGATAATGAATTTTAAATAATTATGGATTAAGAGGTAGGGTAAAACCTACCTCTTTTCTATTTGTTCAGACTACATGCAAAACGCTTGCTTTCTACGTTACTTCGCCTGCTTGAGCGCGGTGCTCATTACCGTCAAAAGGTTACTCCACTTCTCACAAGCTTCGTGCCTCAAAAGGAAAATGTTTTCAGGTAGCCTGAAATCTAAATCGCTATACACTTTTCGGCAGATTTAATATTGAGATTAATCTTTGCTATAATAGAGGGAATAAATTAAAGGAGAGACCTGTTCATGTCAAATATTGAAAATGAATTTATTAAAATTACAACTAAATCACAGGGAGCAGAGTTGACGGGGATCTATACAAAAAAAGATAATTTAAATTATTTATGGAATGCTAATCCAGCATATTGGGGGAGACATGCACCTGTTTTATTTCCGAATGTAGGTAAATTAATTGATAATCAATATAAAGTGGATAATAAAGTCTATGAGCTTTCTCAACATGGGTTTGCAAGAGATATGGATTTCCAATTAACTGAAATAAATGAAGACGAGATCAACTATGAGCTAATCAGTAGTGAACAAACTCTTTTAAAATATCCATTTCAATTTTCATTAAATATTAATTATAAAATTAAGAACAATACTGTTTTTATTAAATATGTCGTAACGAATAATGATCAAAAATCAATGCCATTTTCAATAGGGGCTCATCCAGCTTTTAACATACCTCTAAAGGAAGATGAAACTTTTGAGGATTATTACTTACAGTTTGAAGAAGAAGAAAGATTAGAAACAATTAAATTAGAAGGACCATATCGAAGTGGTAAAAGAGAACTGATCGCTCAAAATATTAAAAACTTACCATTAACTCGAGAACTGTTTAAGGATGACGCATTAATATTTGAAAAACTTAATAAAAACGTGCTGACAATACGTTCGAAAAATCATAATAATATAATCAAAGTTCATTTTGAAGGGTTTCCATACATTGGAATATGGACTACACAAACAGCACCTTTTCTTTGTATTGAGCCATGGTATGGAATTGCAGATGAAATCGGCCCAGTAAAAGAAATGAAAAATAAACTAGGTATTCAAATTCTAAATCCAAATGAAACATTTACTTGTACATACAGTATTACAGTTGAAAGTGATTGATTTGCAGGAAAAGGTACGTGACAAGGAGTTTAAGTATCGTTACATAGAATGAGAGCATCCTGTATTGGTTCTACCGTGAAAATAAACTATCTTTTTTAGGTAGTTTATTTTTTTGTTGATTTCTGTTTAAATTTTCTGAAAAATAGTCGGAAAATAGCAGGAATTGACTATACAATTAACGAAACCATTATTATTCTATTTTGCAAAATTCAAAATATAATTTTAGTAATGATCAAAAGGGGGACTAACTAAGATGAACAGTACAAGTTTAATCGCTCCAAAAGTATATAATCTCGTTTGGGAAATTGAAAAATTTGCTTCAACTGATAAAGTGGCGTTAAAGTGGGTTGACCTAAATGGAGAATCCCATCAAATAACATATAAGGAACTTTATAATAAAGTTCACCAATATGCTTTTACATTCAAAAATAGTGGCATTGATAAAGGGGACAAACTTTTTGTCATGATGCCAAGATGTATTGAGACTTATGTAGTTTATTTAGCTATTTTAAAAATTGGATGTGTTGTAATCCCAGGATCTGAAATGTTAACGGTTAAGGATATTCAATACCGTCTTGAACATGGTGATGTAAAAGCGATTGTATCGCATGATGAATATTTAGGTACATTTAGCGATATTGCTAAAACTGGAAAATATAAATTATTTACTATTCATAATCAACAAACAATATGGACTTCATTGAATGACCAAGCAATTAGTGGAGCACATGTATTAACTGTGGAAACAAAAAGTGATGACTTAGCGTTTATTTCATATACGTCTGGAACGACTGGAAATCCTAAAGGTGTTGTACATACCCACAGTTGGGGATTTGCCCACATTCGTACAGTTGCTTCGAATTGGCTAGATGTGACTGAAGATGATACTGTATGGGCCACTGCAGGGCCAGGATGGCAAAAGTGGATATGGAGTCCATTTTTAGCGACATTAGGCAGCGGAGCAACAGGGTTCTTTTATGAGGGCAAATTTGATGCAGGTACTTTCCTAACATTGCTTAAGGAGCAAAATATTACTGTATTTTGTAGTACGCCAACCGAATACCGATTTATGGCAAAGGTTGAAAATCTAGATCAATATCAATTACCTGCATTAAGAAGTGCTGTATCAGCAGGTGAGCCATTAAATCAAGAAGTGATCCGCACATTTAAAAAACATTTCAATGTTGATGTAAGAGATGGTTATGGACAAACTGAAAATACATTATTAATCGGCACGATGAAGGATATTAAAGCGAAAGTAGGCTCAATGGGTATTCCAACGCCAGGAAACTTAGTTGAAATCGTTGATGACCAAGGAAATCCACTTGGGGTTAATGAAGTGGGGCATATCGCAGTACATTTAAGCTCTCCTGCATTATTTAAACATTATTATAATGATATGGAGCGTACAAAAGCACAAAGAAAAGGTGAGTATTACTTAACAGGTGACCGAGCTAGGAAAGACGAAGATGGCTACTATTGGTTTGATGGACGTAGTGACGACATTATTATTAGTTCAGGCTATACAATTGGTCCATTTGAAATAGAAGATGCGTTAGTGCAACATAAGCTTGTAAAAGAATGTGCGGTTGTAGCTAGTCCAGATCCATTACGTGGTAATATTGTTAAAGCTTTTGTTGTTTTGACTGAAAATGCCACAAATCAAGAAGAGTTAGTATCAGAGCTACAAGAACACGTGAAAAAAATTACTGCTCCATATAAATATCCACGAAAAATTGAATTTGTCCAAGAACTACCAAAAACAACTTCTGGTAAAATTCGCCGAGTAGAATTACGCGCGATGGAACAATTACGTGAATCGAATTAAATAATTACTTATGTTAAAATGAGGGAATATTCCCTCTTTTTTGATTTTAGGACGATTTTTATGTTTGCAAAGTAATAAATGAAACAACTTTTATTTAATGAACGGATGGTGGCATGAAATGAAGAAGCTTTGGCATAATGGTTTATTTTATACGATGGAAAGTGAAGGGGAAACTGTAGACTCAATCATTACTGAAGGTGAACACATTTTAAAAACAGGAAAATATGAAGATTTACTTTCTTATTTAGAAGGTGAAGAATTTGAGAAAATTAATTGTAATGGACAAATCGGTTTTCCAGGTTTTATTGATAGTCATTTACATTTAATTGGACATGGTGAAGCGATGAACCGTGTAGATTTGTCAAAGTGTCAATCATATGACGAAATGCTTGCACGAATGAAAAGTGTTATAGAGGACGCTCACCCAAATGAGTGGATCGTCGGAGAAGGATGGAATGAAAACGAATGGGAATCAAATGCATTATTCTGCATTGATGATTTAAATAGTTTATCAAACACAAATCCAATTGTATTAAAAAGAACTTGTAGACATGTCTATTTTGTAAATTCGATTGCAATTAGTCATGCATCAATAAATGTACATACGCAAATCGAAGGAGGACAAATTGGCAGTTCAGAGGATGGTCGTTTAAACGGGTTATTGTATGATGAAGCCGTTAATTTAATCATAAAAGCGATGCCGGCACCTGACGATTTGTATTTGTCAAAAGCAATTATTTCTGCAATTAAAGATTGTTATCAATACGGTATCGTTGGAGCGGTAACAGAAGATTTATCCTACTATGGAAACGCAAATCTAGTGATAGATTTATATGAGGAATTGTTAAATGAAGTTCCATTCCATACTCATGTATTAATTCATCATTCGACTTTGGATGAAGTCAAAGGAAGATTACATAATGGTAATAAGAACGTATCATTTGGAGGTGTAAAAGCGTTTATTGATGGTTCATTTGGAGGTCGCACTGCACTATTAGAAAAACCTTATGAAGACGATCAAAGCATAACAGGATTACAAGTGACTTCTCCAGAAAAATTAGAAGTAATTACAAAAAAAGCGCGTGAAAATGAATTGCCAATAGCATTCCATATGATTGGAGATCTAGCTGTAAAGCAAGCTATAGAAGTAGTTAAAAAGTATCCTAATCATAGTAAGCTACCAGATCGATTTATACATTGTGCACTTTTATCCCCAAAATTAGTAGAGGAAATGAAAGGATTAAACATCGTTGTAGATGTACAAACCTCATTTTTATATGCCGATTATCCATGGCTAGTTGAACGTATTGGTCAAAGCCGAAATGAATATGCTTATTTAATTAAATCACTGCTAAAAGAATCAATCGCAATAGCAAATGGTTCAGATACTCCAATTGATACAATCAACCCGTGGCAAGGTATATATACAGCGGTTACCCGAAAAGCAAAAGATGGGGTAGCATATAATATCGAGGAAGCAATTAGTTTATATGAAGCAATTAAACTTTATACGATAGATAGTGCGGCTTCGTTTCGTCAAGAAGACAAAAGAGGTCTCATAAAAGAAGGGTATACAGCTGACTTTATTTTATTTGATGAAAATCCTTTTGAGCTAGAAAAAGATGATCTACTGTATGTAAAATGTAATGAAACTATTTGCCGAGGAAATATTGTCTATAAGAAACATGGGTAAGGTAATGAAAGGGCAAACGGGACTGTCCTAGCAGTTATCATTTCCACTAAAAACACGGATTTATCAACGAAGTTCAAAAAGTATTTGTATTATTAATTTGGCTATCCTATATTTCACTACTTGAAAGAATGGTATGTAATTTTACCATTCTTTTTTGTTTATCCGGAAGATGGTTTGCCCATACTGATACAAAAAAGGGTGGTTTTTTGCTTTACATATACTCGATTCTAATTTTTATTGCGATCGTAGTTTTACTGTTAATATTTTTCGTGCTTTTTATAAATATGAGGGTCAATATACTTTCTGTTTATACAAATGAAGAACGATTTATGAATATTAAACTGTCTATTTTGAATAACCTATTGCGTTTTTCTTTTACGATTCCTTTAAAGAGACCGAAAGAGGTAAAGGAAGACGTTTCAGATTTAGAGAAAAAGAGAGATTTGTCTGTTTTACAACAAATTGATTTTTTCATAAATTTATACTCCAACGGACATACTATCATTACAAAATTTTTAAACACAGTACAAATTTACAATTTAACTTATCATATTCATTTCGGTGTCGGAAATTCTGCTTTAACAGGGATATCTATTGGAACAGCTTATAGTGCGATCGGAATTTTTGAAAACTTATTAAAGAAATTTACGATATTACATCATCCACCAACTATAGATATCACGCCGAACTATTATACATCCGTAATGGAAACTACTGGTAAGATTCGATTTTCATTTTCGGTACGAAAAGCTGTCTTTGCGGGATTATTATTACTTAAAGCATATTTGAAAACTAGAAAAGACTTTAAAGTAACACATCCAATCGAAACTAATTAGAGGTGATTAACAATGAGTCAACATCCTATTGGAGACTTAATGCACGCGGCAATGGAAAACTTATCAGCAATGATTAATGTAAATACAATTATTGGTGATCCAATTTCAACACCTGATGGAAGCTTAATCTTAACCGTATCAAAAGTTGGGGTTGGCTTTGCAGCTGGTGGAAGTGAATTTCGAAATTACCATTTAGTAGATGGTGTTAAGGAAGCTGAAGTAAGAAGTCCACATCCATTTGGAGGAGGTACAGGTGGAGGAGCATCAATCACTCCAATTGCATTTTTAATTGTAAGCAAAGATGGTGTTAAACTACTTCACTTAGATCAAAATACACATTTAATTGAAAAGCTAATGGATTTAACGCCACAAGCGTTAGAAAAAGTAAAAAAATATATGAAGAAAAAAGATGATTCAGATAAACATGAGCCAGATTTTGATACAGATTTAGATTAAATATAAAATTTAAGTAAAGTTAATTGCATTAAAGGTTTCCTTCCAGTAAGATAAATGTTGTGAACATTTTGTAACTTTGGGAGGAAATATCATGGCATCTGTAACATTTAAAAACAATCCAGTAACTCTTATTGGACAAGAAGTAAAAGTAGGAGACAAAGCTCCAAGCTTTACTGTTTTAGCAAACGATTTAAGCCCAGTAACTTTAGAGGCTTCAGCAGGTAAAGTACGCTTAATTAGCGCTGTACCTTCTGTAGATACTGGTATTTGTGATGCACAAACTCGTCGTTTTAACGAAGAATTATCAAACGTAGAAAACGTTGAAGTTTTAACAATTTCAATGGACTTACCATTCGCACAAAAAAGATGGTGTGCTGCAAGTGGTTTAGAAAATGTACATACTTACTCAGATCACCGTGATGCATCTTTTGGTGAAGCATTTGGTGTTTTAATGCAAGAATTACGTTTATTAGCTCGTGCAGTATTCGTAGTAGATTCAAATGATGTTGTTACTTACGTTGAGTATGTTGCTGAAGGCACAACTCATCCAAATTATGAAGCAGCAATTGAAGCTGTAAAAGCTGCAAAATAATAACAATATCTCTTTTAAGAGGTAAATGGCTGTCGAGTAGATCTCGGCAGCTTTTTTTTTTCGGCATTAAAAAAGACATTCACAAATATGAATGCCTCAACTAGGGTATCAGACTACGAAGATTACTTTCCGAGTGATACCGATTTCTCAGTGCAACGTTCCATAGCTGAAATAATAGATGATCGAAAGCCTTGTTTTTCTAATTCGGCAATCGCTTCTATTGTTGCACCACCTGGTGTGCAAACTTGGTCCTTTAATTCTCCAGGATGTAATTCAGTTTCAAGTACCATTTTTGCTGCTCCTAGGACTGCTTGGGCAGCTAATTTATATGCTTGGTCTCGCTTTATACCTTGTAATACAGCTCCGTCTGCTAAAGCTTCAATCATTAAGTAAACATATGCTGGAGAAGAACCACTAATTGCTGGAATCGCATCCATTAATTTTTCATTTACTAATTCGCATTTTCCGAAGCTATTGAATATTTCCATTACTTCGCTTAACTCTTCATCAGTTACTATTTGATTATGACAAAGTACACTCATGCCTTCCCTGACTAATGAAGGTGTGTTTGGCATCGTTCTAACGATTTTAACCTCTTTACCGAATGATTTTTCAACACCCTCTAAAGTAATTCCAGCGGCAATCGTGATGATTACAGTATTAGTAGAAACAACTTCTTTAATTTCTTCAATAATAGTTGGATATAAATCAGGTTTAACTGCTAAAAACAAATAATCAACTTGCTTTGCTATATCGATATTACTATTTAACGTTTGAACATTATATAAATCTTTCACTTTGACAAGCGTTTCATTAGACCTTGCACTTACATAAATTTGATTCTTCTCAATTACATTCGAATCAATTAACCCACCAATCATTGCTTGGGCCATTTTACCGCAACCAATAAAACCAATCTTCTTATTCATTCGTTCTCACATCCATTATATTTTAATAAGTTGAATTATACAGGAGGGGCTAAATATTACCAAATGATACATTATTAAAAAAATCTAATGAATGGATATCCACAAGGAATTATTTTTTGTAAAATAGAAATTGTAAAGAAAATTGACTCTTTATTTTGGGGGTATTATGAAACAAATTTTAAAAGAATCAAATCAAAAAACTACAATTGAGATTATTCAACAACTTATTCAAACATATGGTGGAACTTCATTAACACATTTAGGATTACTTGGTGATAAAAAAGTATTTCTTTCAGAAGATAAAAAGTCTGCATTTGTTTACCGTAAACAGAGTAATAAATTAGTTGTTCTATGTGATCCAATTGGAGAGATTTCTTTTGAAAAACTAAAGGAGTTTGAAAATTATTCTAGGAGTATAAAATGTACTCCATGCTTTTATCAAATAGATGAAAGCTCAAAAATGCTGTATGAAAAAGCTGGCTATCGATTGTTAAAATTAGGTGAAGAAGCAATAGTTGAACTAGAATATTTTGAAATTGCAGGTAAAAAAGGAGCAAAACTAAGAACAAAAAGGAACAAATTCATTCGACAAGGATATCAATTCGAAGTGGCTATGCCTGGACATTCTATAGGTCTACTTCAAGAGCTAAAAGTGGTTTCGGATGTATGGTTAAACGGAAGAGAAGAGTTATCTTTTTCTGTTGGTTCATTTCATTTTGATTATGTTTCAAATTTTCCTATAGGAATTTTAAGGGATAAAAATGGTCAAGTTATTGCTTTTGCGACATTACCGATTCAAGGCAAAAATATAACAATTGATTTAATGAGATATTTAAAAGAATTACCATATGGAACGATGGATATGCTTTTTGTCTCAATTATGTTTTGGGCAAAAGAAAATGGATTTAGAAGTTGTAGTCTTGGAATGGCCCCTTTAGCAAACGTTGGCCAAGATTCAAAATCAACAATCGTAGAAAAATCTGCAAAGATGATCTTTAAATATGGTAACTCAATTTATAATTTCAAAGGATTATTAACCTTTAAAAGCAAATTTGCAAATAAATGGGAATCAAAGTACTTAGCATACAAACCATATACATTACTATCTGTTATCACAAACTTATATCGCTTAGTTCATGGAACAAAATCTTTGAACTATATAACCCGTTTTAAGAAGCCGTTAGTAAAGAAGAAAGTAAAAATTAGTTAACGAGGGCCTCTATATAAGAGGTCTTTTTTTATGCTTTTCATTATTGCTCCGTGAAAAAGATACTGTTCGTCATAATGCCATTAATTCCAGTTCAATACAAAAAAATTAAAAACTACATAAAAAGTTCAAATTGTATTAAATAAAAGTAAACATTCATCAATTAAAATTAAATTAACAGTAATGGATTAAAATTTATTGAAAAAACCAAATACTTTCTAATAGAAGAATTTATCATTTTCCGAAAGAAGACTCCTTCCTCAATTACATGAAGGTGTGAAATACCAGTAATAGGTGGTAGATGAATGTCGGTTAGGCGTATGCCTAAAGGCTTTTTTTGTTGCCCGTTTCATATCTCATTGATCTATTCATTATTGAGTAAGAGAAGGGCTGAGATTACAATGAATTTAAATAGAGATAATCAGTATTCTTAATATATTACAATCTTGTAGTTGTAATAAAGAGAGGTGAAAACAATGCTAGTCAAAAAAGCATATAAATTTCGTATCTATCCAACTAATGAACAGGAAACACTAATCGCAAAAACTATTGGATGTAGTCGTTTTGTATTCAATCACTTTTTAGGACAATGGAACGACACATACAAAGAAACTGGCAAAGGTTTAACGTACAATTCTTGTTCTGCTGAATTAACAAAGTTGAAACAAGCATTAGTATGGCTTAAAGAAGTTGACAGTATTGCTCTTCAATCCTCACTGAAAAACCTCGCAGATTCGTATTCACGATTCTTCAAAAAGTTGAATAACGCACCACGCTTTAAGTCTAAAGAGAATCGAGTTCAATCATATACAACAAAAGAAACAAACGGAAATATTGCCGTTGTCGGAAACAAAATAAAACTACCTAAACTTGGTCTTGTTCGCTTTGCTAAAAGTCGCGAATTACATGGTCGTGTTCTGAATGCTACCGTTAGAAGAAATCCAAGTGGAAAATACTTTGTATCCATTCTTGCAGAACTAGAAGTACAACCAATGGAGAAATCTAAATTATCGATTGGTATAGACCTAGGTATCACTGATTTTGCCATTTTTTCTGACGGTCGCAAGATTGACAATAATAAATTTACTGCCAAAATGGAAAAGAAACTAAAACGTGAACAGCGAAAACTTTCAAGACGTGCGTTACATGCTAAACAGAATGGGATTAACCTTTTAGATGCAAAAAACTATCAGAAACAAAAACGAAAAGTCGCTAGATTACACGAAAGAGTAATGAATCAACGTGATGATTTCCTTAACAAGTTGAGTACAGAAATAATCAAAAACCACGATATAATCTGTAGCGAAAACCTGAATACGAAAGGAATGTTACGTAATCACAAATTAGCCAAATCGATTTCTGATGTATCATGGTCTGCATTTGTATCTAAATTAGAATACAAAGCTACATGGTATGGTAAAACAATCATGAAAGTAAGTAAATGGTTCCCATCCACCCAAATATGTTCTGATTGTGGGCACAAAGACTGCAAGAAATCACTTGCAATCAGGGAATGGACCTGTCCTATTTGCCATCAACATCACGATCGAGATATAAATGCCAGTAAAAATATTCTAGCTGAAGGCTTACGAGCATTGGCTTTGGCATAAATAAGCAAAGAACCGTAGGAATCTACGGGGATAGCTTGGTAAATAAGAGTAACCTCTGCTGGCAAAGAAATAACACTAGCAAGTATGCTCTGTTCCCAAGAATCTCCCACTTCAAACAACCAGTAAAGGTGTTAAGTGGTGAGTAGCTCAATAAAGTGGACACGTTTAAATGCCATACGTATAATGAAAAACAATGACTGTTCTATTATGAAAGTGAGGAATAAAAAATGGTAAAAGAGAATTCGGTGGAATTTTTATTTAATTACATAGATGAATCGACAGAGTGTTTAAAAGATGATTTAGAGATATCTTATTTAGAGGCATTAATTGAAACAGGCGAAAATTTCTTTGAAGGAGAAGTTTTACAAGAAGAAATTAATGGTTCACAAAAAGATAAGCTTATGAATACAATTACTCAATTTACATCGGCATCAAAAGATAACGAGAGTATTCGTAGAGCATTTCAATTAGCAATTTTAAAAGGTATGAAGCAAGGGGTACAAACAAACCATGAAATGACTCCAGACGGTATTGCTTTTATTATTACTTATTTAGTTGGAAAACTAACTGAAGGTAAACAAAATTTAACTATTTTAGATCCGGCAATTGGTACCGGAAATCTTTTATTAACAATTTTAAATTCCTCAAAAGATAAGTTTACTGAATCTGTTGGAATAGATGTAGACGACGTTCTTGTTAGAATCGCATTTGTGATGGGTAACTTATTAGGACATGAAGTAGAACTATTTAATCAAGATAGTTTAGCACCTTTATTTGTAGACCCGGTCGATCTTGTTGTTTGTGACCTACCAATTGGTTTTTATCCGAATGCTGAACGTGCAAAAGAGTTTACTTTAAAAGCAAAAGAAGGCATGTCTTATGCTCATCATTTATTTATTGAGCAAAGTATGAACTACTTAAAATCTGGAGGATTTTTCATCTCGCTAGTTCCAAATCATTTATTTACTTCTGAGCAATCTGCCCAATTACAGAGCTATATTAATGAAACAGGTGTTATTCAAGGATTGATACAGTTGCCAGTATCTGCCTTTAAGGACGAAAGACATCAAAAAAGTATATTAATAATCCGCAAAAATGCAGAAAATATGAAGAAGCCAAAACAGGCTTTATTAGTTGATTTTCCTAAGTTAACGAATATGAAGGCAGTTGAAGATATTATGCTTCAAATGAACGAATGGTTTAAAGAAAATTTACAATAATTGAACTTTTAAACACGTAAACTAATTTGTGTTATAATAATTTCAGCTAAAAAAATATAACAGTTTCATGTTTAAAGGAGATGTAAAAACATGGCAAATATTCTTGCTATTAATGCAGGTTCATCGTCATTAAAATTTCAATTAATTGAAATGCCTAGCGAAAAAGTACTTACAATTGGTTTAGTAGAACGTATCGGTTTAAAGGATAGCGTTTTTGTAATTACTGTAAACGGGGAAAAAATTAAAGAAGTAACTGATATTGCTGATCACTCTGTTGCAGTAAAAATGCTTCTTGAAAAGCTAACAGGTTTAGGAATTATTTCTTCATTCGATGAAATTCATGGAGTTGGACATCGTGTAGTTCACGGTGGAGAACTATTTACAGATTCTGCTTTAATTACTGAAGAAGTTGAACAACAAATTGATCAACTTTCAGATTTAGCACCACTTCATAACCCAGCAAACCTAGTTGGTATTCGTGCATTTAAAGAATTATTACCAAATGTTCCTGCAGTTGCTGTATTTGATACTGCGTTCCATCAAACAATGCCTGAAGAGTCTTACTTATATAGCTTACCTTATGAGTACTATAAGGAATTTGGTATTCGTAAATATGGATTCCACGGTACATCACATAAGTATGTAACGGAAAGAGCTGCTGAATTAATTGGTAAGCCACTTGAAGAGCTAAGACTTATTTCATGTCACTTAGGAAATGGTGCAAGTATTGCTGCAGTTGAAGGTGGAAAATCAATCGATACTTCAATGGGATTCACTCCACTTGCTGGTGTAACAATGGGAACTCGTTCAGGTAACTTAGACCCAGCTTTAATCCCATTTATTATGGAAAAAACAGGTAAAACAGCTGAAGAAGTACTTGATGTATTAAATAAACAAAGTGGTATGCTTGGTATCTCTGGATTCTCAAGTGACTTACGTGATATTGAGACTGCAGCTGAAGAAGGTAATAAACGAGCTAAAATCGCTCAAAGTGTATTCATTGAACGTATTCACAAATATTTAGGATCTTATGCTGCACGTATGAAAGGTGTAGATGCGATTATCTTCACTGCTGGTATTGGTGAAAATGGTCCAGAAATTCGTCAAGCCGTATTAGAAGGTCTTGAATTTATGGGTGTTTATTTTGACCCAAGTAAAAATAACTTTAGAGGAAAAGAAGCATTCATTAGCTTTGATCACTCTCCAGTTAAGGTTATCGTAATTCCTACTAATGAAGAAGTTGTAATCGCAAGAGATGTAGTACGAGTTGGAATGAAATAATCAATAAGTAAGCATAAACGTAGAGCATACAAAAATAGATGACCTCATATTCTTAAATTGAGTTCACTTTTTGGCTCTACGTTTTTTATATTCGAGGTGATAGTATGGATCAAATGAAAGAGTATAATTTATGGCTTGAACTTAACGATTTGATTGAAAAGAAACAACAACAGCAAAATTTAAATAAATTAGAACTTATGTATCAAAATGCTTCTAATTTTCTCCTCCAAAAAATACCTCAGAGCTATTCGAATACTTTTAATGAATTTTTTTCAACTGCTTTTTTCCACACTCAATCTTTAATACAAACAACAAAACAGTTTCAAGAAAAGAAATTAGATATACTTAATCGAGCACAAATTTTAAGAAGTGATATTAAGACAATAAGTGATTTAAGAAAGTTACCATTAAGACAATTGAATTTTTTAGCTGAGCAAGAAATATCGAAAGCATTAATAGTTTCAAGTGTTCAAGGAGGAATTAGTGGAACTAATACAAAGCTTGCTTTATTTGGTGATTTACCGGCATTGTTATTTATTAATCTTAAAACTGTACAAGAAATAGCCCTTTGTTATGGATATGATGTAAGTATTCCAAAAGAGATGGAATGTAGCTTAAAAGTATTACAAGGCGCAATCCTTCCATCGGCTGAAAAATATGTTGTTTGGAGTAATTTAATGAACGATATATTAAAGCATGAGGATTCAGACGTATTTGCAACTTGGGAAAATGAATTTAAGGGCGAAGGGATTTATTACACAGTCCTATTACAAATGTGCAAGTTATTAATGATCCATTCATTACGGAATAAGGTTTTAGGCGGTATTCCTTTATTAGGAGTTACTGTAGGGTCAAAATGGAATGAATCGTTTACAAAAAACGTATTAGAATATACAAAGAAATTTTATCAATATCGTATATTATCAGAACGGGTAAATCAGGAGCCTATAGATTAAAAAAATTAAAATTTAAAGAAGCTAACAAATTAACTGTTAGCTTCTTTTGATTGTTGAATGAGACAATATCGAAATAATGTTCCATTGTCTTATTACTCTTAGCTGATCGATTATCCGTTTGGTTGCAAACGAGTATGTGGTATGCTAAAAGAAAACCATTCAAGGAGGCAATTATGAAGCCTACATCAAGTTTTCAACTCGAACAATCCATCGGGAAGTTACGAAAAGTGATGGACGAACTTAGCAAGCAAATTAAAGAAACCTCATCCGATAAAGTTGCGAATGAAACGATCCGACTCAAAGAGGAACTGAAAACAATCGGAGAGACGCTTTTACAAATTCAAAAGCGCGAAAATGAATAAGGAAATTTATAATAGAGGTACAAAAAAAGCTAACAAATTTATTGTTAGCTTTTTAACCATGTATTTTTGTATCATTGGACATTTGTTGGTTACTTCTAAACCAAATCCAAAGATCATTAATAATAGATGCTAATTCTGCAATTTCAGAATTTAATTTACAGCTCAAAGCAAAATTGGATTCATGATTTAATTGTTCTTGTTTATGATTAATCGAAAACTCTAAACGCTTAATTAGATCAGGTATTTCACCTCGGATATATTCCCATTCCGTAAGAATCATTAGTTGTTGATCGCGAGAGTAATCTTCCCAATCCAGCTTTAGGCTTGGTAGAAAAATACCTAATCGTTCATCATATGAAAAATAATCTTGTAACATTTATTTACTCCCCCTCATGACTATATTATACATTGAAAAAAATATGTGAAACATACTGATTTTTAAATTTCTAGATTTATGAAATTAAAATTGTATGTAAATAGCCTAAAATCTAAAAATAAAAATTATTAAAATAAAAGGAAAATAATTCATAATAATAGAAAACATAGTTATCATTTAATAAAATAATCTTACTAAAATAAAGATATTCTATATAGGATAATGACATAATTTTTAAAGGATTGCTTTTTGAGTTAAGACCTATTAAAAAGATTAATTAGAATAAATCTTACAAATACATACAATTGATTGATTTATCTAGATGATTTTCACAAATAGATAAAATTATTTAGATATGAAAGGAAGAGTTTTATGAGGCATGCTGTCATTACGGCAGGATCAAAGGGGTTAGGGAAGAAAGTAACTGAAGCATTTTTAAACGAAGGTTATTCAGTAACTGTTACGTACTTTTCTGATGAACAAGCTGTCAAAGAGCGAAAAGAAGAATGGAAGGATTCTTTGGACCGTGTTCTTTTTGTAAAAGGTGATATTTGCGATAAACTATTTATTAATGAGATTGTCTCAAAAACGATGGAGAAATTCGGTAGGGTTGATTGTCTTATCAATAATGCGGGCCCATATTTATTTAACCGTAAAAAACTGGCTGACTACACTGATGAAGAGTGGGAATACTTGATGTATGGAAATTTGCACAGCGTGTTTTATCTTTTAAAGCAAATTATTCCAATTATGAGAAAGCAGAAATATGGACGTATTATAAATTATGGATTTCAAGGTGCCAATTCAGCTTCAGGGTGGATTTATCGTTCTGCATTTAGTGCAGCTAAAGTAGGGCTAGTTTCATTAACTAAAACAATTGCCTATGAGGAAGCTGAAAACGGAATAACATCTAATATGATTTGTCCAGGGGATATTTTTGGTGATATGAAAGAAGCAAATCAAAATGAAGCAAGTAAAGTAGGGAAAGGTCTTGCGCCAGTTGGAAGATCTGGAACTGGAGAAGATATAGCAAGAATGGTGCAATTTTTATGTAAAGAAGAGTCTGATTTTATAACAGGTGATATATTTGAAGTCACTGGTGGCTTAGATGTCATTAATAAATACAGACATATTCCATTATCATGAGAATTGATGGGACAATTCTATTTTTAAAGCATAATTTATAGTAAAAAAGAGTCTGAATTAATAATTATTAAACGAAATTAAGCGTTTTCATTTTCTGCTTTATTGTTTTGTGTTAATATAAAAATGTATTAATTTTTACTAAATAGAACTCATCCTAAGAGGCACGAATTAAATATATTTCAGGGGGAAATAACATGCGTATTGGGGTACCAAAAGAAATAAAAAATAACGAAAACCGTGTAGCAATGACACCAGCTGGAGTAATGAACTTAGTTGGACATGGCCATTCTGTTTACATTGAAACAAGTGCTGGTCTTGGTTCAGGATTTACTGATGAAGAATACGTAAAAGCTGGCGCTACAATTGTTGAAACAGCTGAAGAGGCTTGGAATAATGAAATGGTTATGAAAGTTAAAGAACCAATTCCAAGTGAATATGGATATTTCCGTGAAGGATTAATTTTATTCACATACTTACACTTAGCTCCAGAGCCTGAGTTAACTAAGGCTTTAATTGATAATAAAGTAGTAGGAATTGCTTACGAAACTGTACAAGTTGGCAATACATTACCGTTATTAACTCCAATGAGTGAAGTAGCAGGACGTATGTCAGCTCAAATCGGTGCTCAGTTCCTTGAGAAAAATAAAGGCGGAAAAGGTATTTTATTAGGTGGGGTACCAGGAGTACGTCGTGGAAAGGTTACAATCATTGGTGGAGGTGTAGCAGGAACAAATGCTGCTAAAGTAGCTGTTGGTCTTGGTGCTCACGTAACGATGATTGATTTAAATCCAGATCGTTTACGTCAATTAGATGATATTTTTGGTCATCAAATTACGACTTTGATGTCAAACCCTTACAATATTGCTGAAGCGGTTAAAGAATCTGATCTTGTAATCGGTGCAGTATTAATACCAGGTGCAAAAGCACCAAAACTTGTTACAAAAGAAATGATCGAATCTATGGAATCAGGTTCAGTTGTAGTTGATATTGCAATTGACCAAGGTGGTATTTTCGAAACAACAGATCGTATTACGACTCATGATTTCCCAACATATGAGAAGCATGGAGTAGTACACTACGCTGTAGCAAACATGCCTGGTGCAGTACCACGTACTTCTACTATGGCATTAACAAATGTTACTGTACCTTATGCAGTTCAAATTGCAAACAAAGGTTATCAAAAAGCTTGCTTAGAAAACACTGCATTATTCAAAGGTATTAATACGCTTGATGGATACGTAACATACGAAGCAGTAGCAGAAGCTCACGGATTAGAATACAAAGAAGCAACTACTTTATTACAAGGTACATCTGTTTCTACAAACTAATATATTAATAAAAATCCCTTTATCCATATAGGTAAAGGGATTTTTTATATTATTTTTAGGTTCAGATAACATTTTCTTTATATTTATAGTAAAATTAAATTGTTATTTCCAAATTATGTAAAAAGGGGTGAGTATATTGGAATTTATTTTTATACTTATTATTCTGTTCGCAGGTGTTTTTGGGTTTAACTGGCTAATGGGTTATCGTAACCAAAATATTACATTAGATTTAGATGAGCGTTATATAGATCTAAAAGAATATGCGAAGGCTGTGAAGGCTGAGCTAGAAAGCCAAGGTAAAACAGTTGAATACAGAGGGAATAGACTTTTTATAATAAATGGTAAACAATATCATCTAATTGAACGAAATGTATCAATGGGTGGGGTTCCATTGCAACATACGATCCTTCAAAAACTTTAAAAAAGAATCCCTATCTTCATCTGAAGAAAGGGATTCTTTTCTTTATTCCTGATTCAAATTATATTCTTCTTTCAAAATGCTATATTGATACATATCACGATGAGCGCCTTTAAAAAACTCATGCTTACGCAATATACCATCTAAATGGAAGCCTAATTTTGTAAGGAAATTTTGTGAAGCGATATTAAATTCGTATACTTCACCATATATTTTTATGAGTTTTAATTCATTGAAAGCATAATTTAGTAGATAATTTAATGCAAATGAACCAAGTCCTTGATTTTGCATTGATCGATCACCTATTACGATTCCAAAAGCGGCATGATTATTCTCTTGATCAAGATTTCCTAATTCGATTCTTCCAACACAAATACCGTTGTATTCGATTGTGAACAAATGAAGATTAGGTTTAAGTCCGCCAAAGTATTTTTCATAGCCTCGTACCATTTCATCTAAAGAACGTGGATTTTCTATTCCTACAAGTTTCCCAATCTCATCATCACATTCCCATTTATGCATAATAGGGATATCTGAGGGAAGTACTTGTCGAATATTTATTAATTCGTCTTGATTCATATTATAGAATGATTAATTCTTTAGGGAACTTCGTTAGTGTCATTGCACCAGTTTCTGTAATAACGATATCATCTTCAATTCGAACTCCACCAACATTTGGAACATAGATTCCTGGTTCAATTGTATATGACATACCAGTTTTAATAATACCAGTATTTGAATCATTTACTGATGGGTAATCGTGGATACCAATACCTAAACCATGACCAATACGGTGAACGAAATATTCGCCATATCCAGCGTCTGTGATGATTTGACGAGCAGCGCGATCAACATTTCCTAATACTTCGCCTGGTTTACTTACTTCGATTGCAGCAAGTTGACCTTTTAAAACGGTTTCATAAATTTCTCGTTGTTGCTCATTTGGTTGACCAAACATTACTGTACGAGTAATATCTGAACAATATCCATCAACGATAAAACCTAAGTCCATAAGTACGAAATCGCCTTTTTTAATTGGGTTTGTACCTGGATTTCCATGTGGTAAAGCTGAATTTGCACCAGTTAAAATTAAAGTACTAAATGAAGTTTTAGAAATACCTTTTTTCTTCATTTCGTATTCCATTTCAGCAATTAAATCCATTTCTGTTTTGCCTTCAGCAATACGATCAACAATAATTTGGCAAGCCATGTCAGCCGCTTCTGCAGCAACTTGCATACGACGAATTTCTTCACTATCTTTAATTAATCGTAAGTCATGTAATTTTTCCTCAGCTGCAAGGAATTGCACTCCAGGGAAAAGTTGTACTAATCTTTCATAGCGGCCAACAAGAAGATGTTCTTTTTCGATCGCCATACGATTTACTGTAATATTACGTTTTGCTAATGATTCTTGTATCATTGCCCAAGGATCTTGGCTATCATTAAAGCCTATTACGTCATATTTCCAACCAGCATTTTGTACATGTCCAACTTCCATTTGTGGACAAACAAGAATAGGCTCTTCATTTGGAAATACAAGACAAGCTAAAAGACGCTCATGAGGATTACAATGGAAATTAGTTAAATAAAATACGTTCTCAGTAGATGTAATAAATCCAAGTTGAATATCTTGCTCTTTTAACCAAGTTGATAGTTTTTGTATACGGTGTTCCATTTGTAACATCCTTTCTTAAAAACAAATTACTGCAATAAACAAAAAAAGTCTTTACAGTTTATAACACTCTTATTTTATCATTTTTTATCGAATTTCGTAAAATAGTTAACTTATTTCTTATTTTTGTAATAGAAAATAATCTGTTAAAATGTGGTAGAGACGAATTTTAAAATAAAGGAGCGAATTCATTTGAAAATTACATATTTTGGGCACAGTGTTATTTTAGTAGAACATGGTCATGATTCAATTATTATTGACCCGTTTATTAACGGCAATCCACATACTAATGTGAAAGTAGAAAATATTAAAGTGAATTATATTTATGTAACACATGGTCATGGTGATCATTTAGGTGACACAGTTGAACTAGCAAAACGAAATGATGCAACTGTTATCGCTCCTGTGGAATTAGCAACTTGGATCTCGTGGCAAGGTGTCAAAGTCGTCCCTATGCATATTGGTGGAGAAAAAGAGTTCTCATTTGGTAAATTAAAATTAGTAGAAGCAATCCATGGTTCAAGTATTGTTGATGAAGAAAATAAACAAATAATTAATGTAGGACCACCATCAGGCGTTTTATTAAAAATAGCAGGTAAAACAATATTTCATGCTGGTGATACTGCATTATACAGAGGTATGAAAACTTTAGGTGAATATGAAAATATTGATATAGCATATTTACCAATTGGTAATCATTTTACAATGGGAATCAATGATGCAGTAATTGCTTCAGAATGGATTAATGCAAAGCAAGTAATTCCGATGCATTATAATACATTTCCACCAATCCAAGTAGACCCAAATGAATTCCTTGAAAAATTGCCAAAGAAAAATGGTTTCATTCATGAGCCAAATACGACAATTTCGGTATTGTAATATAGGCCACAGAAGAAAATATTAGTACAGTATTAGAAGCACGTTGAAACGTGCTTTTTTTCATGGTATGAATTGTTATATAATAGTTAATAAAAATATTAATACAACCATTGAAAGCTTGGTGAGGTAATTGACTACAAAGCACGATCAAATACTAGAACATATTGAACAACTACCGGTAGGTCATAAAATATCAGTAAGACAAATTGCAAAAGATTTAAGTGTAAGTGAAGGTACTGCATATAGAGCAATTAAAGATGCAGAAAACAAAGGATTTGTAAGTACAATTGAACGTGTAGGTACGATTCGAATTGAAACGAAAAGAAAAGAAAATATTGAAAAATTAACTTTTGCCGAAGTTGTTAATATTGTTGATGGACAAGTTTTAGGTGGTAAAGAAGGATTACATAAAACACTTAATAAGTTTGTTATTGGTGCAATGCAACTTGATGCGATGATGAGATATATTAGTGCAAATAATTTATTAATCGTCGGAAACCGAGTGAAAGCGCATGAATTAGCATTAAAAGAAGGATCAGCGGTTTTAGTAACAGGTGGATTTGATACAGATGAAAGTGTAAAACGTCTTGCGGATGAAATGAAGATGCCAATTATTTCTTCTAGTTATGATACGTTCACTGTTGCAACGCTAATTAATAGAGCAATTTATGATCAGTTAATTAAGAAAGATATAGTACTAGTTGAGGATATACTCATTCCAACTGAAAAAACAGCCACACTATCTCCATCAGATGATGTTGAAAAGTGGTATGAACATAATAGAGACACTGGCCATGGAAGATATCCAGTAGTTGATGATCGAGGTAAACTAATAGGAATTGTAACTTCGAAGGATATCATACATGAACAACGTACCCAAAGAATTGATAAAGTCATGACAAGACAACCAATAAGTGTAAATGAAAAGATGTCGGTTGCGGCAGCTGCTAGAATGATGGTTTGGGAAGGCATAGAGCTACTACCGGTTGTAAATACATCAAATAACTTAATCGGTATTATAAGTCGTCAAGATGTACTTGAAGCACTACAGCAATTACAACGTCAACCTCAGGTTGGAGAAACAATTGATGATATCGTTACTAGTCAATTTCATAATAATAAAGATCAAAAAAATGATGAATTTACAATTAGATGTAACGTAACTCCACAAATGACGAATGTAATTGGTACCCTGTCACATGGCGTATTTACGACGATTGTAACCGAGGCAGGTAAACGAGCAGTTCGTGATATGAAAAAAGGGGACTTAATCGTAGAAAATATTACAATTTACTTCGTACAGCCAGTTCAAATTGATGATGTAATTGAAATTAAACCAAAAGTTTTAGAATTAGGTCGTAAGTTTGGAAAAGTTGACGTTGAAGTATTTCAGCAAGGAATATTAGTTGGCAAAGCATTAATGATGATGCAGTTATTAGATCGATGAGAAATGGAAGCCCTATTTGGGCTTCCATTATTTTTTTAGTTACATATAAAAAAGCAGAAAACAATTCCCTGCCTTTGAAGTTTATGAAAATATCATCCCGTATTTTTAGAAAGTAGTTTATTAACTCGATTAACAAATTCATTATTTTCGTTTCTAGTATCAAAATCTTTTGCTAAGTCATATACAATTTTCTCTAATTTCTCTAAATCATAAATAAATTCATCTTCATTTATTTTCAATTTTTCCGCCATAAACAAAGCTGCTAGCCAAAACTCGAATTTATATGATAGATTCGAAAGATTGTCACATAAATCAACATGTTTATAGAACATTTCAATTGCTCTGTCAGGATCACAAAAAGTTAAAAAAATCATTTGCTCACTTAATTCAGGAATGTACTTTGTGCGATTATACGTTACAAAATAAGCTTTTTGTTGGATGATTATTGCTTCTTCTATTTTGCTTTCTTCTAATAAAGGTAGAAGTAATTTTGAGTAGGATTTGTGAATCGCTTCGTCACAATCAACTGTGCTATTCATTATTTTATTTTGTAAATTTAATGCATCTTGAAGATGATCAGTTTTTAATAAATAAATCATTTCACTATACATTTCACATTTTTCACAATTACTTAAATGATCTCTTGGAGATTTTTTAAATAGTTGATAGTTTTGTTTGGCGTAATCAATTTTATTTAAATAAATGTTCATTATAAATAGAGCTTGAAAATAAGGTCTTAAAGAATAATTAGCAATCACTAATCGATTCTTAAAATCCTCGAAATAATGGTGAATGTCTTCTAAAGAGAATCTGAGGGACTGAGGTATTATTTCTAATAACCATTTGTACAGCCATAAAATCTGCTCTTGCTCGATACGTTCTTCGTTTTGATCATATAAATCTAAACACCATAAAAACGTATCAATAAATAAGTCTATTTCACCAATAGAAAAAGCAGTTTCTGCTAATTCCATATTGACATAATATAAATATCCCCATTCCTCTTGATTCTCTAATTCTTCTGCAAAAGTAAGTAGTTTTTGTAGTTTATTACTAGAATGTGATAATTCTACAAGTTCATCAAATTTAGATGAAAATAGTTCTTCTGTCATCATGTAAGTTTTCTCACTTTCTAGATTACTTTTAGATTAAACAGTTTGTTTATTTTCTATTGCTTTATAATGCTTATTTTGTAAGTATCCACGATATAGATTTGCCGCACCAAATAGAATGAAAAGAATCCCGACACAAATTGTTATTAATTCAAGCTTTGCAACCATTTGATTTATACCGTAAAGCAACAAGAATAAGCCAAAAGTTAATCTTGCACGCGATCCTGCAATTTTTTTTGTTAATAGTTCGCTTGTAAAGAAAAATTTGGTAACGTAAAATAAGAAGAATAGAAAAGAAATAATTACGATTGTTGCAATGCTATTCACTTAGCTTCCACCTTTCAATAACTAATACATAATTCTATTTTACAGTTATAGAAACTATATTTCAAAAGTTTTCATATAAAGGAGAGTTTAATGTTGAAGGAACAAATATTAAAAGACATCCATTCATTTGATACGATAATTATTCATCGCCATGTTCGCCCAGATCCAGATGCAATCGGTTCACAGTGCGGGTTGGCAGAGATGATTAAA
The DNA here is from genome assembly GCF_002128425.1 of Gottfriedia acidiceleris. Taxonomy (GTDB): domain Bacteria; phylum Bacillota; class Bacilli; order Bacillales; family Bacillaceae_G; genus Gottfriedia; species Gottfriedia acidiceleris. Next base: position 49,695 of record NZ_NESS01000007.1, on the reverse strand, counting down.
GCTAGCTATCCTGCAAAAAAAGTATATGTAGTAGGATATCTACCGCAATCGCTAGAGTATTTATATAAAATGGATGAAATTGAAGATGAAGTATATAAGGATGCACTTGTCATTGTTTGCGACACTGCAAATACTGAACGAGTAGATGATGCAAGGTATACAACTGGAAAGAAATTGATTAAAATTGACCATCACCCTAACGTAGATCCATACGGTGATATTATGCATGTTGATACTACTGCCAGCTCTACAAGTGAGTTAATTTTTGAACTTGCTGAGAGTAGCAATGAACAGTTAGTCGTTACTGACCAAGCTGCAAGACTAATTTATGCAGGAATTATTGGAGATACAGGAAGATTCTTATTCCCAAGTACAACAGAAAGAACATTTCATGCAGCTAGTCAATTGATAAAAAAAGATTTTTCTATTAATGAAATTTATGACAATATGTACGAAACATTAATTGAGATGGCTCATCTAAATGGATATGTTCTTCAAAATTTTAAATTAACAGAAGAAGGAGTCGGTCATATAAACATGACAAAGGCTCTTATGGAAGAATACAATGTAAACTCTGAACAAGCCTCATTGGCTGTAAGTTCACTCGGACATATAAAAGGAGTAAAAGCTTGGGTTATCTTCTTAGAAGAAGATGATTTAATTCGAGTTCGTCTTCGTTCAAAAGGACCAGTTATAAATGGAGTAGCCGCTATGTTTAACGGTGGTGGACATCCGCTTGCATCTGGAGCGAAAGTCTTTTCATGGGAAGATGCAGAAAAAGTAGTGGAAGAATTAAAAAAGGTTTGTAGAGAAGAAAAATAAAGTTTTAAAAATAAATTTGAGAGGCTGATCAGAATTTTCAGCCTCTCATTATTTTGTACTTTTTATTTTTAGTGTAATTTCTAATACTGTATCAAAGTAGATGGTATCAATTTCAAGTTTAAATCGCCGATCATCTTTAATATAAACTTTGTTTTCGATTGCGCGTCTTAATAATTCCCGATTTTGAGAAACGCTTTTTATATCTTGAGTAAGTAAATTACTTAGGTCATCCTTTACATCACTAACAAGTTGATGATTGGTAAAATCATTTATATTGTATTGTTTGTAGTTTAATATTGTAACTTTGATTTCTTGTACTGTTAATTTTCGTTTATTTTCCTTGTTCAATCGCTCTATATTTTCAACGAATATATTTTTATTTCTTAAATATTCTCTATTGAGCATTTTTAATTCGGATATTTGTTTTACTTGCTCTTCTTCTGTCACACCATAAAAATAAATAAAGACAAGCCAACTAATAATAAACCCGAAAAAAATGCCTACAAAAAATTTTGACCAAGCGTGTGAAAGACGTTCTGGAGGAGCTTTCATTAAACATGTTCTCCTGTAAACCATTGGATAATAACTGTGCCTGTATGTGTTCCTCCCATAGCGGCTATAATCATGAAAATTTGCTTAATAAATTCGATTGTTTCTCCTTCAAATAATCCTTTTTCAAAACTATAAAATGTGTCAAATGTTCCGCCAATCGCTCCAACTATTGCCCAAATTCGTAGTTTCATCGATAAATCATACATGCTGCTCAGTGGTGGCTGTCCAATGACGTAGTAACCGATTGAACCAATGATCGATCCGCCTATTATGATTCCTAATGAAATAAAATACATTGAAATTAATGCGGGTATAAATGGCAACTTTAGCTCCAATTGTCCTCACTCCTTCAATTAATATATATGGACAAATTGTTATGTGTATGATGAGTATTAAAGTAAGTTTAAAATAATTGATTTGTTTTATTTTTCACGAACAAAAATAGAATGTAAGTTCGCATTTTGTGATAGAATAGATTATATTGATAAGATGGTAAGGAGGAGTGTAGATGAGTTTTGTTCATTTGCAAGTTCAAAGTTCTTATAGTTTATTGCAAAGCGCATGTAAAATAGATGCATTAGTTAACGCTGCTGCTAGTAAAGGACATCCTGCGCTTGCTATTGCAGATGAAAATGTCATGTACGGGGTAATTCCTTTTTATCATGCGTGTAAAAAAGCAGGGATTAAGCCAATTATAGGGGTGAAACTCTCAATTTTAATGGATGAACATCAGTCTTATCCGATGATTTTACTAGCGAAAGATTTGACTGGTTATCAAAACCTTTTAAAACTTACAAGTATTATAGGGACAAAATCACCAGAAGGAATTCCTAAAAAGTGGTTACCTTCATATAGTAGTGGCGTAATTGCAATTACTCCAGGAATTGAGGGAGAAATTGAAAACTTACTATTGAACGGAGAAATCGAAAGAGCTATTGCTCATTTAAAAGAGTATCAATCAATTTTTAATCACTTTTTTGTCAGTATCCAAGATCACAGTTTACCTGAAGATCGTTCGCTATATCCATTAATTAAGCAAGTACAAAAGGAAACAAACATAAGCTTAGTTGTTACAAATGACGTACGATATATTGAAAAAGAGGATGCACTTATCCAAGATGCATTATTTTCAGTTAAAAATGGTACTAAGTTATCGGACGAATCAAGACCAAGATTACATTCGAATGAATATTATTTTAAATCAAAAGCCGAGTTGTTGAAGTTGTTTTCTGAAGAAGAGGAAGCATTTCAAAACACGATACATATTTCAGATGTATGTAATGTAACGATTCCTTTTCATCAGCCATTATTGCCTAAGTATCCAGTACCTGAAGAATATTCAACATTGGAATATTTAAAAATGGTTTGTGAAAATGGTTTGTTTGAACGGTACGGGGAAATGAATGATGAACTTAAACAAAGATTAGAATTTGAGTTAAATACAATCAATAAGATGGGATTTAATGATTACTTCCTAATTGTTTGGGATTTTATAAAATATGCACATGAACAAGGAATATTTGTTGGACCAGGACGTGGTTCCGCCGCGGGATCTTTAGTGGCTTATGTATTAAAAATTACGAATGTAGATCCAATACATTATAATTTACTATTTGAACGTTTTTTAAATGAAGAAAGAATTACAATGCCTGATATTGATATTGACTTTCCGGATCATCGACGAGATGAAATGATTGATTATGTAGCTTCAAAATATGGTGATGTGCATGTTGCACAAATAATTACATTTGGTACATTAGGAGCAAAAGCAGCAATTCGAGATATTGCCAGGGTAATGGGGCTTACACCAACCGAAATAGATCGATATTCGAAGCTAATTCCATCATCACTAGGAATTACATTAAAAGATGTCTATGAGCAATCAAAAGCATTTAAAAGTCATGTTGAACATTCGGGTATTCATAAACGGATATTTGAGGTAGCTTGCCAAGTTGAAGGATTACCACGTCACACAAGCATACATGCGGCAGGTGTTATTATTTCTGAACTTCCGTTAACAAATGTTGTCCCGTTACAAGAAGGGAATCATGGAGTGTTTTTAACACAATATCCTGCAGAGATACTTGAAGAGCTTGGATTGGTCAAAATGGACTTCCTTGGCCTACGTAACTTAAGTCTATTGGAAGAGGTTTGCCGACTAATTTATGAAACAAAAGGTGAAGTAATTAATTTGGAAGAAATTCCGTTACAAGATCAAAAGACATTTGAGATTCTTAGTAAGGGAGATACTTCGGGTGTATTTCAGCTAGAATCATCAGGGATGAGAAGAGTACTGCAACAATTACAGCCTAATCAGTTTGAAGATATAGTAGCCGTTAACGCCTTATATCGTCCAGGACCAATGGAGCAAATCCCTAAATTTATTCAATATAAACATGGATTGGAGAATGTTACGTATCCTCATCCAGTTTTAGAAAAAATATTAAAACCAACATATGGAGTAATTATATATCAAGAGCAAATTATGCAAATTGCTTCAACTCTTTCAGGATTTACTTTAAGTGAAGCAGATTTACTTCGCAGAGCTGTAAGTAAAAAGAAGAAGGAAGTTTTAGATGAAGAAAGAATTCATTTTGTAGAAGGTGCAATACTTAAAGGTTATGATGAACAAGTTGCAAATGAAGTATACGATTTAATTGTCCAATTTGCTAACTATGGATTTAATAGGAGTCATGCTGTAGCTTATAGTATGATTGCATATCAACTTGCATATTTAAAGGCAAATTTTCCTCTTGAATTTTATGCAGCTCTATTATCGAGTTTTATAGGAAGTGAAGATAAAGTATCGAATTATATTGGTGAAGCAAAGTTAAAAGGAATCCCAATTTATCCGCCTTCAATAAATAAAAGTGATTATGCATTTGTAGTTGAAGGGCATGGAATTCGATATAGTTTATTAGCAATTAAAAATATAGGAATGGCAACTGTAAGAGAAATTCTACAAAAACGCCCATATAAAGATTTTTTTGAAGTGTGTATTAAAATATCACCAAAAGCGTTAAACCGTAAAAGTATAGAAAATTTAATTTTTTCAGGATGCTTTGATGAGTTTGAGCTCGACCGTGCAACACTATTAGCAAATATTGATATGATTTTTGATTATGTGGATATAGTAAGACCTGAAAATGAAGATCAATTTGATTTATTTCTTGATGAAGATTTTGTTCCTAAACCAGAAATTATTAAAGTGGAGCCAATGAAGATTTCAATTAAGCTTGAACTCGAAAAACAGGCTTTAGGTACTTATTTATCAGGTCATCCGATTAGTCAATATGAGAAGTTGCTTAATGAAAGTGATGCCGCGACTATTTCATCAATTATGATGAAGAAAGATACAGAGCATCTACTTTTTGTCTATATTAAGGATTTAAGGGTTACAAAAACAAAAAAACAACAGCATATGGCTTTTTTACAAGTTGAAGATTTAAGTACTTCGATCGATGGAGTCGTATTTCCGACTGCTTTTGAAAAATACCGTCATAAATTAAAAGAAAAAGAAGTAGTCGTAGTTAAAGCAAAGGTTGATGAACGGGATGAAAGAAAACAATTAATAATAAATGAAGTTCTTACAATCGAAGAAATGGAAGAAATAAACGATCAAAAGAAGTATACTTTATTTATTAAAATAACGGGACATACTAATAAAAATATTTCCTACACAATACAGCAAACGATCTCTAAGTTTAAAGGGCATGCGAAAGTTGTGCTTTACTATGAGGAAGATAAAAAAGCTGTTCAATTATCTGAACACTATTATGTGAATCCTTCTATGAATTGTCTTTCGATGTTAAGAAATATTGTAGGAGATGCAAATGTTGTATTAAAGAAATAGACATTCTTCTCTAAACTATTTATTATTAACATGTGATATCATACAAAAAAGAAATTTGTACCTTTTAAAGAGAAAATCACTAAGAAATATAGAGTTGAAAAAGTCAATTCGACAACATTAGGGAGAGTGAATAGTTTGTCATTATTAAGTGAAGAAGCATTACATATGCATAGAGTACACCAAGGTAAATTAGAAACAGTTTCTAAGGTGCCGGTTACGAATGCTAAAGAACTAAGTTTAGCGTACTCACCAGGTGTTGCCGAGCCGTGTAAAGAAATTTACGAAGAAAAAAGCAGAGTGTATGAATACACTATGAAAGGTAATATGGTTGGGGTAGTTTCGGATGGCTCTGCCGTTCTTGGACTAGGTAATATTGGACCAGAGGCTGCATTACCTGTAATGGAAGGTAAAGCTGCGTTATTTAAAAGCTTTGCTGGTGTTGATGCATTTCCAATCTGCTTAAATACGCAAGATGTAGAGCAAATCATTCAAACAGTAAAATTGTTAGAACCTACATTTGGTGGAATAAACTTAGAGGATATTGCAGCTCCAAACTGCTTTATAATAGAAGAGCGCTTAAAGCGTGAAACAAATATTCCAATATTCCATGATGATCAACATGGAACGGCTATCGTTACACTTGCAGGTTTAGTAAATGCTTTAAAAATAGTGAATAAAAATATGGCTGATATTAAAGTAGTTCTAAATGGTGCAGGAGCTGCTGGTATTGCTATACTAAAATTATTATATCGTTTTGGTGTTCGCCAAATTATTATGTGTGATACGAAAGGCGCGATTTACGAAGGTCGTCCAACTGGTATGAATAGCGTAAAAATTGAAGTGGCTAAATACACAAATAAAGATAAAATACAAGGTAGCCTTAAAGAAGTTCTAGAAGGTGCTGACGTATTTATTGGTGTTTCTGTAAAAGGGGCAGTAACTCAAGAAATGGTTCGTTCAATGAACGAAAATCCAATTATTTTTGCAATGGCTAATCCTGATCCAGAAATTATGCCTGAAGATGCAAAAGAAGCTGGGGCATTAGTAATTGGTACTGGTCGAAGTGATTATCCTAACCAAGTAAATAACGTTCTTGCATTCCCTGGAATTTTCCGTGGAGCATTAGATGTTCGTGCCACACATATTAATGAAGAGATGAAAATTGCTGCGGTAAATGCAATTGCAAGCTTAGTAAGTGAAGCGGATCTATCACCAGATTTTATTATTCCAGCACCATTTGATCCTCGAGTAGCTCCAAAAGTAGCTGCTAGTGTGGCAAAAGCTGCAATGGAAACAGGGGTTGCGAGGCTGAATGTTGACCCGAAAGAAATCGAAGAAAAAACAAAAAAACTAGCTTTAATTAAATAGTTTTATTACCAGATATCAATATTAATGGGGATAGTATTACAATACTAAAATTAAGTAATGTAGTACTATCCTTTTTTATCTGATATAATACTTAGATGTGGTAAAAAAGCGCACAGATTGTTGGAAATTAAAGGAATTTCATAAAAATTGTATAATATAATTTTTAAAGAATTTCTACAAATTTCACGTTAGTAGAATGGTTGGAATGACGAAATTTAGCTGAATATTATCGACAAATGTTGACAAAAAGTGTATAACATTTATAGTATCCTATTAGTATTTAGTACTAAAAAAGTTAGGAGGAATTAGGTTGCAAATAAAAGACTTATTTTCCAAAAAGAAAAAATATGCATCTATACCTTCAGAAGTAATGAGACAAGATTTACCTGACGGTGTTATGACAAAATGTCCTAAATGTAAAAAAATTAGTATTACAAAAGAATTAATAAAAAACCTAAAAGTTTGTAATAGTTGTGGATATCACCATCAAATGACAGCATTCGAAAGAATCGAAAGCTTAATTGATGAAGATACTTTTGAAGAGTTTGATCAAAATATGATTTCTGCGAATCCTTTACACTTCCCTGATTACATAGAGAAGCTTGAAGGTGATCGTAAAAAAACAGAGCTTAACGAGGCAATTGTTACAGGAAAAGGAAAAATCGACGGAATTCCTGTTGTAATTGCGGTTATGGATGCAAGATTCCGAATGGGCAGCATGGGATCTGTTGTGGGAGAGAAAATAACTCGTGCAGTAGAGAGAGCTTCATCTGACGGTTTACCATTTATCATTTTTACTGCATCTGGCGGAGCTCGTATGCAGGAGGGTATTTTAAGTTTAATGCAAATGGCAAAAACTAGTGCTGCGCTAAAAAAGCATAGTGAGCTAGGTTATTTAGCAATTTCAATTATGACAAATCCAACTACTGGTGGAGTATCAGCTAGTTTTGCATCTTTAGGCGATTTTAATTTTGCTGAACCTGGTGCATTAATTGGTTTTGCTGGTAGACGTATTATCGAGCAAACAATCCGTGAAGAATTACCTGAGGACTTCCAAACTGCTGAATTCCTTTTAAATCATGGACAGCTTGATGCAGTTATTTCACGATTAGAATTACGTTCAAAATTATTTACAATCCTTAACTTACATCAAGGGGGTGTCTTGCAATAGTGGTTATGTTAGAATTTGAAAAACCGATTCATGAATTAAAGACAAAAATAGATGAATTAAAGGTTTATACAAGTCAACATGATGTTGATTTTTCTGAAGAAATCAGACGTTTAGAAGAACGTTTAAAAACCTTAGAAAATGAAATATACGGTAACATGGGAGTTTGGGATCGTGTGCAGGTTGCTAGACATCCAGAACGACCAACTACATTAGATTATGTTAATAGATTATTTACAGATTTCTTTGAATGTCATGGTGATCGATTATTCGGTGATGATGCTGCAATCGTATCAGGTATCGCATCTTACCGTGGATTACCGGTTACTGTTGTTGGACATCAACGTGGTAAAGATACAAAAGAAAATATTAGACGTAATTTCGGTATGCCACATCCAGAAGGGTACCGAAAAGCACTTCGTTTAATGAAGCAAGCAGAGAAATTTAACAGACCGATTATTGCGTTTATCGATACAAAAGGTGCATATCCTGGTAAAGCAGCTGAAGAGCGTGGGCAAAGTGAAGCAATTGCCCGAAATATTTTTGAAATGGCAGGCTTAAAAGTACCTACTATTTGTATTGTAATTGGCGAAGGTGGTAGTGGTGGAGCGTTAGCATTAGGAATTGGTAATAAGTTACTGATGTTAGAGAACTCTACTTACTCTGTTATTTCACCAGAAGGTGCAGCAGCATTATTATGGAAAGATGCTTCACAAGCACGTAGAGCAGCTGAAACAATGAAAATTACAGCTCCAGACTTATTAGAATTAGGTGTAGTTGACCAAATTATTCCTGAAGTAAAAGGTGGAGCACAAAATGATGTTGAACAACAAGCTAAGTATATCGATAAGTATTTATACGAAACATTGAAGTCACTTTTAACTATGGATAAAGAAGAGCTAGTTCAACAACGATATGAAAAACACGCAAAGTTAGGAAAAATTTCTTTTAACCAATAATATTTAGTTTAACTTCTAGAGTGTGTGAAACAATATGTTAGCATGCTCTTTTTGTATTTTTTTTAGAAATTAGTAAAAAATAGCAATATGCATAAAGACTGTCGTCATACTTTTAAAAGTGTTTCATTCATTAAAAAAAGTTTATGAAAAAGTTCACATTATTTCTATTGTTTAAATATGTATTACATGGTACTTTATTTAAATGAATAAATGCATAAGGTAAAATTATTGAGGTGAATACATAATGAAAAGAATTGGCGTATTAACTAGTGGAGGAGACTCTCCAGGAATGAACGCTGCAGTACGTGCAGTTGTAAGAAAAGCGATTTTCCATGGCCTAGAAGTATATGGTGTATACCAAGGTTATTCTGGTCTTATTAATGGAAATATCGAAAAGCTGGAATTAGGTTCTGTTGGTGATATTATTCATCGTGGAGGGACTAAACTACTTAGCGCACGTTGTCCAGAATTTAAAACGTTAGAAGGACAAATGAAAGGGATTGAACAACTTAAAAAGTTTGGAATTGAAGGATTAGTTGTTATTGGTGGAGATGGATCATATCAGGGTGCAAAAAAGCTGACTGAACATGGTTATCCTTGCGTTGGTGTTCCTGGTACAATTGATAATGATATTCCAGGTACAGATTTTACAATTGGATTCGATACAGCATTAAATACTGTTATTGATGCGATTGATAAAATTCGTGATACAGCAACATCACATGAGCGTACATATGTAATTGAAGTAATGGGTCGTAATGCAGGTGATATTGCATTATGGGCAGGATTAGCTGATGGAGCAGAAACGATTTTAATACCTGAATGTGACTATGATATGGATGATATTATTAGTAAATTAAACCGTGGTAGTGAGCGTGGTAAAAAACATAGTATCATTGTAGTTGCAGAAGGTGTCGGAAGCGCAATTGAGATTGGAAAAGTAATACAAGATCGAACTAACTTTGACACGCGTGTAACAGTTTTAGGTCATGTTCAACGTGGTGGTTCACCAAGTGCTGCGGATCGAGTTCTAGCAAGTCGTTTAGGAGCGAGAGCGGTAGAGCTACTTATGGAGGGCAAAGGTGGACGTTGTGTTGGAATCCAAAATAATAAGTTAGTTGACCATGATATTATCGAAGCGTTATCTACAAAGCATGAATTAGATCGAGATATGTATCAATTATCTCAAGAACTTTCAATTTAATTAGGTAGATTTAATTGAGCAATCGATTTCATAAATTTCGTAATAGTTTTGAGTTTTATATAAATTTGGAGGGTAAAAAATGCGTAAAACAAAAATAGTTTGTACGATTGGTCCTGCTAGTGAATCGGTAGAAAAGTTAGTAGAGTTAATTAATGCAGGAATGAACGTAGCACGTTTAAACTTCTCGCATGGTTCTCATGAAGAGCATGCTGCAAGAATTAAAAGTATTCGCGAGGCTTCAGAAAAAACTGGTAAAACTGTAGCGATTCTTTTAGATACAAAAGGTCCTGAAATTCGTACTTTAGATTTTGAAGGTGGCCAAGCAGAATTAAAAACTGGAAATGAAGTTATTATTACTACTGAACCAGTAGTGGGTACAGCAGAAAAGTTTGCCGTATCTTACGAAGGATTAATAGACGACGTACATGTTGGATCTAAAATTCTAATCGATGATGGATTAATAGGTTTAGAAGTAATTGGTATTGAAGGAAATGATATTCGTACTAAAATTTTAAACAGCGGTTTAGTAAAAAATAAAAAAGGTGTAAACGTACCAAATGTACGTGTGAATTTACCTGGTATTACAGAAAAAGATATAAGTGATATCGAGTTTGGTATTGAGCAAAATGTTGATTTTATTGCTGCATCTTTCGTTCGTAAAGCTTCTGACGTTTTAGAAATTCGTGAGCTTTTAGGTAAACATGGAGCTGAGTATATTCAAATTATACCGAAAATCGAAAACCAAGAAGGAATCGATAATATAGATGAAATTCTTGAAGTTTCAGATGGTTTAATGGTTGCACGTGGTGATATGGGCGTAGAAATTCCACCAGAAGAGGTACCAATCGTTCAAAAATTATTAATTAAAAAATGTAATAATTTAGGTAAGCCAGTCATTACGGCTACTCAAATGTTAGATTCAATGCAACGAAATCCTCGACCTACACGAGCAGAGGCAAGTGACGTTGCAAATGCCATCCTTGATGGAACTGATGCAATTATGTTATCAGGAGAAACTGCTGCAGGTTCATATCCAATCGAATCTGTTTCAATGATGAACTCAATTGCGCTTCGAATTGAAAAAAGCTTACAATACGAAGAATTATTTAAAAAGCGTCAAAGAGAAAATAAAGGAACAATTACAGATGCAATTGGTCAATCGGTTGCAGCAACAGCTTTAAACTTAAAAGTAGCTGCAATTATTGCTCCTACAGAGAGTGGACATACTGCGAAAATGATTTCAAAATATCGTCCAAAAGCTCCAATTTTAGCTATTACATCTGATATTCGTATATGTCGTCGCTTAACTTTAGTTTGGGGAGTTCAAACTGAATATAGAGAAAGAGCAAACTCAACTGATGAAATGTTACAACATGCTATGGAAGCGGCTCAAGACGCTAAATTTGTTTCAAATGGTGATACTGTCATCATTACTGCTGGATTACCAATTGGTGAAACAGGTATGACAAATATGATGAAAATTCATGTAGTTGGTGATGTGATCGCTCAAGGTCAAGGTATTGGTCGCAAAACTGCTGCAGGGAAAGTTGTCATTGCAAAAACAGGTGAAGAAGCTGTTTCGAAAGTTACACCAGGAAGTATTCTAGTAACAAATAGTACGGATAGAGACATGATGCCAGCGATTGAAAGAGCAGCAGCTATTATTACTGAAGAAGGTGGATTAACTAGCCATGCTGCAGTAGTAGGTGTTAGCTTAGGAATTCCAGTAATTGTTGGAGTTGAAAATGCAACAAACATCTTAGTAAATGGTCAAGCAGTTACAGTAGATGCTTCTAGAGGAATAGTTAGTACAGGACATAAAAGCATATTTTAAGATATAATAAAGAGAAGGACAAAGTTTCCTTCTCTTTATTTTTTGACATATTAGATCATTAAAGATATTTTAATTTTAAGCAAGAGGTGAAACTATCATGAAAAAACTTGTTGGTTGGCTTTTGTTAATCCCATTAATTGATTTAATCTGTTTAACACTACTGGGTAGAGTAATTGGTTCTCTAACAGTATTTCTTTGGCTAATTGGTACGCTTTTGATTGGTATCTATATCATGAGAACCGTTTGGGTTACAGTTAAACAACAAGCCGGAGAACAGCTTCGGGCAGGCAAAATGCCGGATTTAATCATGATAGAAGGATTATCATTTTTTCTAATCGGCCTCCTATTTTTTATTCCGGGACCAATTACCGATTTATTTGCAATCGTGTTGCTAATTAAACCAATTAGAATCAAGTTAGTTCAACGACTTCTTTATTTTGTAATGAAAAAGTTTAAAGGTAACGTTGTTTGGACTGGATATATAAAGAAATAAAACACTGGAAATGTAATAGATTTTTATAAGAGACAAAAAACGAGAAAGCAGTTAGCTTTCTCGTTTTATTTTACAAAGATATAAAAATTTGATTTTAGATTATGTGATTTTCAGTTAATTTGAACCTCTAATATAATACCAAAGTTCATGGAAGACTCTTGCTCGATACAAAGTTGATAAAACGACTAAAGTTACTGGACCGGCAATCAATCCTAGTAGTCCAAAAAATTTAAAACCAACAAATAACGAGATTAAAGTAGGAAGTGGTTGTAGTCCAATATTTGAAGATAGAACTTTTGGCTCAGCAAGTTGACGTTGAACAATTACGACACCATATAAAATTGCGAGACCAATCGTTAATTTATAATCGCTAGACAGGAATGTATATAAGATCCATGGTACGAAAATTAAGCCAGTTCCTAAGTAAGGAAGTAAGTCAATGAAGCCGATTAGAATGGCTATAGTGATTGCGAAAGGAATTCTTAATATTAATAATCCGATTAAGACTAGCACTGTCGTCATAGAAATAAGAGTGATATGTGCTTTAATAAAACCAAATAAAGCTTTTCGTAAATCAATAAAGATTGTTTTGCTGTAATGTTGAATTCGATTTGGAGTATATTTTGCGAATAAATTTTTTATTTTGTACCAATCTTTACTAATAAAGAATGTTGCTAATAAAGAAACGAATATTAAGGTAGCAGTATTTGGTAATAAAGAGATTACTAATTTAATCCCTACAATAATTCCGTTTAATGCTTCTTTACCTAGATTTATTGCAGAATCGCCAATCGATTGGATATTTGTGCGAATCGTTTGTTGTTGCCCAGCACCGAGTTGACTATATTTACTCATAATTAAGTCATATAAAGGAATCACTTTATCAGTAACAATATTTTCAACGTAATAAATTAATCGTTCAAAGCTTTCTGGTACAACTTGAATTAAATAGGTTGAACCTGAAATGATTTCCGTAATTAGTAATGTAAATAATCCTGCTAGAACAGCTAATAGTAAAATAATTGATAAAAATGCTGCTATTCCTCTTGGTATTCTGGCTTTTTCGTTTAATAAATTTACTAGTGGATTTAAAAAGTAAGCAATGATAAATGCGATGATGAAAGGGTATGTAAGTTTTGAGATGAATAGTGCCACGTAAAGACCTAAAATAATACATGCGATTACAAATAAAAACCGAATGATCTGAAAAACTAAAGTTCTATTCAAACTTTTACCTCCTTCCAATGTGAAATGAGTCCTCTTGTCTTATTTTATCAAGAATTATTTTTTTATAATAGTAAAGTTTGATAGTATTTATTAATAAATTATACATTAAGGGGATACTAACAAAATGAGTGAATCGACAATATTTCTCTTAGTTTTATTATTAATTGGTGCAATTGCTAAAAATAACTCTTTAATTATTTCAATTATAGTATTGTTAGTACTAAAATATACTCCTCTAGGAGAACGAGTATTTCCTTACATGCAATCAAAAGGGATTAATTTAGGCGTAACGATTATTACGATTGCTGTATTAGTACCTATCGCGACTGGTGAAATCGGTTTTAAAAATTTGATTGATGCATTAAAAACTCCTGTGGCCTGGATTGCACTACTCTCTGGTATCGCCGTGGCTCTGCTGGCAAAAGGTGGAGTACAATTATTAGCTACTAGTCCACAAATAACAGCTGCATTAGTACTAGGTACTGTACTGTCTGTAGCAGTATTTAAAGGGGTTGCAGTAGGGCCATTAATAGGAGCTGGAATCGCATATCTATTCATTTGGATTGTAGAATTAATTAAGTAATTGCATAATAATTATATTTTAGTAAATTGTTTTCATTCACAAAAGTCAGATTATTGTTTATAATAAATGATAGTAGGGTTCCTTTCTATGTATACTCGGTATTTTAAAAGAGTTATACCAGTATATGTATGTATTAAATACTAGGGAAATTTTTGCGTAAAGGAGAGAGGGGAATATGACAGTTAAAAGTGGTTTAGAGGGTGTTGTAGCAGCTACGACTTCTATAAGTTCTATTATTGATGATACATTAACGTATGTAGGTATCGGTATTGATGAATTAGCAGAGTATGCAAGTTTTGAAGAAGTAGTATATTTATTATGGCATCGCAAGTTACCAAATAAGGATCAACTTAAAGAACTTACTTCTCAATTAGCAGATAACGCTGAGTTACCACAAGAAGTTATTACTTACTTAAAATCAACTAATTTAAAAAATGTACATCCTATGACTGTATTACGTACAGTTATTTCAATGCTTGCATTGTATGATAAAAATGCTGAAGCAATGGACAAAGATTCAAACTATCTTAAAGCAATCCAACTTCAAGCTAAAATTTCAACATTTGTGGCAGCGTTTTCTCGAATCCGTCAGGGGCTTGAACCAGTCGCTCCTAATAAAGATTTATCATTCTCAGCTAACTTCTTATACATGCTAACTGGTGATAAACCTAATGAAATTGCAGAAGAAGCGATTAATAAGGCTTTAGTACTACATGCTGACCATGAATTAAATGCTTCAACTTTTACTGCACGCGTTTGCGTAGCTACATTATCTGATATTTATTCAGGTATTACAGCTGCGATTGGTGCTTTAAAAGGTCCATTACACGGCGGCGCAAATGAAAGCGTTATGAAAATGTTAGCTGAAATTGGTGAGATTGAAAATGTTGAATCTTACATTCAAGAGAAAATGGATGCTAAAGCTAAAATTATGGGATTTGGTCATCGTGTATATCGTGGTGGGGACCCACGTGCGAAACATTTAAAAGAAATGTCTCGTCAATTAGGTGCGATTACTGGAGAGTTAAAATGGTACACAATGTCTGAAAAAATTGAAGACCTTGTTACAACTCAAAAGAATATCCCACCAAATGTTGATTTCTACTCTGCATCTGTTTATCACAGCTTAGGAATTGAACATGATTTATTTACTCCAATCTTTGCTATTAGCCGTATGTCTGGTTGGACTGCTCACATTTTAGAACAATATGAAAATAATCGTATTATTCGTCCGCGTGCAGATTATACAGGACCAGAGAAAAACTCTTACATTCCAATTGAAGAGCGTGCGTAAAGAAGTAATTGAATACTTAAAATAGTATTTAATATTCGAATAATAGTGGTATAGTAAAGAGAGGAAGAGGAATCTTCCTCTCAAAAGCATGTATTTTAATGAATTTAATTTTTTTATACAAGGGGGAGCATGTAATGCAAGCTGAAAAAATTACATTAGTAGACGGCCAATTAAACGTGCCAAACAATCCAATTATTCCTTTTATTGAAGGCGACGGTACAGGCCCAGATATTTGGGCAGCATCTTCACGTGTATTAGATGCAGCTGTAGAAAAAGCATATAATGGTAATCGTAAAATTGAATGGAAAGAAGTTCTTGCTGGTGAAAAAGCATTTAACGTTACTGGAGAATGGTTACCACAAGAAACTTTAAATTTAATTGAAGAGTATATGATTGCAATTAAAGGACCTTTAACAACTCCTGTTGGTGGTGGTATTCGTTCTTTAAACGTTGCTCTACGTCAAGAATTAGATTTATTTGTATGCTTACGTCCTGTACGTTACTTTGAAGGTGTACCTTCACCAGTTAAACGTCCAGAAGATACAGACATGGTAATCTTCCGTGAAAACACTGAAGATATCTATGCTGGTATCGAATATGAAAAAGGTTCTGAAGCAGTTCAAAAAGTGATAGAATTTTTACAAAAAGAAATGGGTGTTAATAAAATCCGTTTCCCAGAAACATCTGGTATCGGTATTAAACCAATTTCTGAAGAAGGTACAAAACGTCTTGTACGTGCAGCAATTAATTATGCAATTCAAGAAAACCGTAAATCTTTAACTTTAGTTCATAAAGGTAATATCATGAAATTTACTGAAGGTGCATTTAAGAACTGGGGTTATGAAGTTTGTGAGCAAGAATTCGGCGATAAAGTATTTACATGGGCTGAATATGATCGCATTGTAGAAACAAGCGGTAAAGATGCAGCTAACAAAGCGATGGATGAAGCTGAAAAAGCTGGTAAAATCCTAGTAAAAGACAGCATTGCTGATATCTTCTTACAACAAATCTTAACTAGACCACGTGAGTTCGATGTAGTAGCTACAATGAACTTAAATGGTGACTATATTTCTGATGCTCTTGCTGCTCAAGTTGGTGGAATCGGTATCGCTCCTGGAGCAAATATCAACTACGAAACTGGACATGCTATTTTTGAAGCTACACATGGTACAGCACCTAAATACGCTGGATTAGATAAAGTAAACCCATCTTCAGTTATTCTTTCTGGAGTATTAATGCTTGAGCATATGGGTTGGAATGAAGCAGCTTCTATGATTCTTAAATCTATGGAAAAAACAATCGCTTCGAAAGTTGTTACTTATGACTTTGCTCGTCTAATGGATGGAGCTACTGAAGTGAAATGTTCTGAATTTGCAAACGAATTAATTTCAAATATGGAATCAGTTCTTGTATAATTAAATTGTGTTTGTAAACAAAAGGGAGGTATTTGTATGTCAATTCGTAGACGTAAAATTTCTGTAGTAGGTGCTGGATTTACTGGTGCTACAACAGCTTTCTTGCTTGCACAAAAAGAATTAGGGGATGTAGTAATAGTGGATATTCCACAACTAGAGAACCCTACTAAGGGTAAAGCCTTAGATATGCTTGAAGCAAGTCCAGTTCAAGGATTTGATGCTAACATTATTGGTACTAGTGATTATGCTGATACAGCAGATTCAGATGTAGTAGTAATCACAGCAGGTATCGCTCGTAAACCGGGTATGAGCCGTGATGATCTAGTATCAACTAACTCAAACATCATGAAAGCAGTTACTCGTGAAATCGTAAAATACTCTCCTAACTGTACAATCGTTGTTTTAACAAACCCAGTTGATGCAATGACTTATACAGTATACAAAGAAGCTGGTTTTCCTAAACACCGCGTAATTGGACAATCTGGAGTTCTTGACACAGCTCGTTTCAGAACGTTCGTAGCTCAAGAATTAAATTTATCTGTTAAAGATATTTCTGGATTTGTTTTAGGTGGTCACGGAGACGATATGGTACCATTAGTTCGTTATTCATATGCTGGTGGTATTCCATTAGAAAAATTAATTCCAAAAGACCGTTTAGATGCTATTGTTGAACGTACTCGTAAGGGTGGCGGAGAGATCGTTAATCTACTAGGTAACGGAAGTGCTTATTATGCACCTGCAGCATCTTTAGTAGAAATGGTTGAAGCTATACTTAAGGACCAACGTCGCGTGTTACCTACAATTGCTTATTTAGAAGGCGAATATGGGTACAGCGGTATATACTTAGGAGTTCCTACAATTATTGGCGGAAACGGTATTGAACAAATTATTGAATTAGATTTGACTGCTGATGAAAAAACAGCATTAGATCGCTCAGTTGCTGCTGTCAAAAACGTTATGAACGTTTTAGCTTAAAAAGAAGACCCACAGGTAAGTAAAAATTTACCTTGTGGGTCTTTTGAATTTTTTTACCTAATTAATATTCACCTTTAATGACAAAATATGAGCCACGAATTGTTCCAGCTAGTTTAGACTTCTGCCTAGCAAACTTAAACTTCTCTACTAACTCCATTGGTATTTCCATACCGTCAGAAAGTTTAAAACCAACAGCACGCTTCTTAGGATCATCAACCGTATACATAACATTGACCGAAAGTCCATCCTCATAAAAGACATATGCAAATTTAATATTTTCTACTTGAAAACGAGAAGTTTCTAAAGGTTTAGCAGCAAACTCGATATCACGTTCTTCTTTCAAAATTCGGTGCACATAATCAAGTGTCTCCTGACTTTCACTAGCTGGTACAACCGTAAATTCATGTTTGTACTTATTCATAAAATAACGTGCTTCATTAGCTCGTAAACCAGCAAGTGCATCTGCCACAGGGGAAGACTCTAATCCAACCGTAGACACATTTTTAAAATCAACCTTATAGGACATTTCCATCTCTCCTTTTCACTTATTAATAACATTTTATCTACTAAATTATACCAAATAATATTGCTTCCGAAATGACGTTTCACGATATAAGTATGTACAAGTTTTTTATGCACCAAACAGCATGTATTTTTTGTTAATCGTCGGTACGTAATTTTGTGTATTTAAATTGCTATTAAGGTGAAAAATAGAATTTTATCTTCCATAAGGGGGAAAATATGGACTGAAGATTATTAAATTTTTTTATAAGTTTTTTTATAAAAATTTTGCCGATTAAGAAGGAAATTTGCTATTGTTTATCGAATTTTTAAAATATTAAGATAAACAGGGGGTTTAATATGTTAACTAAAAAAGCAAAAATCGGACGAAAACTTGAAGACATTTCAATTGGTGAAAAGTTAATTGTAACAGAACATATTGATGAAAAACATATTTACTTATACCTGGCTTTAACAGGCGATACAAATCCGTTATATACTCAATACAACTATGCTTCGCAAACAAAATATAATAAACCGATTGTTCCAAGTTTTATTATAAGTGGGTTAGTCTCTGCAGCCGTTACAAAACATTTACCTGGCCCAGGAAGTCATATTATTAAAAAAGAACTTCAATTCGATCAACATGTATATCACAATGAAACAATCTCCATTCATTTTGAAGTAGTAGAAATTAATTTAGATTTAAATGAAGTATGTATTAATGTAAGCGTTTTAAATAAAACGCAAACAGAAATTGCAAATGGAAAACTGACAGTTATTCCACCAACAGTAAACCAATCAAACGCTTTACTATATGAAAATTTTTAACCTAAAGAATGTCAAATGACATTCTTTTTTTGTTGTTCTACTTTCATATGCAATTTCCAGTCCTATTTCCCTACTTTTTACGTTTTACGTCTGATAGAATTTTTAGTATGATTAAAAAGTAGATATAGATAAATAAAATAAGATACAAATGGATGAGGGTTTAACAATAACCTGGAGGAATATGAAATGAACAATAAAATTCTTGTAGTAGACGATGAAGAGCATATCTTAACTTTAATTAAATTTAACTTAGAACAAGCTGGCTTTCATGTAGTTACAGCAACTGATGGGGAAGAAGGTTTACAAAAGGCTATAGAGGAAAAGCCAGAATTAATTGTTTTAGATTTAATGCTACCTAAAAAAGATGGTATGGAAGTATGTAAAGAATTAAGACTTCAAAGAAATACTACTCCTATTTTAATGGTTACAGCAAAAGATGATGAATTTGATAAAGTGTTAGGACTTGAACTTGGTGCAGATGATTACATGACAAAACCATTTAGCCCAAGAGAAGTAGTTGCAAGAGTTAAAGCGATATTAAGAAGATCTAAAATTACTGAAACACCAGTACAATCAAACGACGACACTGACACTTTAATGATAGCTGATTTAAAAATTTTACCTGAGTACTATGAAGCATATTTCCAAGGTGAAAAACTAGAATTAACCCCTAAGGAATTTGAGTTATTATTATATTTAACGAAAAATAAAGGTAGAGTCTTAACTCGAGATCAATTATTAAGTGCTGTTTGGAATTATGATTTTGCTGGAGATACTCGAATTGTCGATGTTCATATTAGCCATTTAAGAGAAAAAATAGAACTAGACTCGAAAAAACCAGTTTATATAAAAACAATTCGTGGACTAGGATATAAATTAGAGGAACCGAGATTAAATGAGTAATCTAAATCGAAAATTGCTCTATGGATTTTCAGCAATAATAATCGTTATTCTTGTTATATTAGGAATCGTACTAGGGCAAATATTTAAATCCTTTTATTTAACAAACTATGATCAAAGGATTGAGCGAGAGACTAACTTAATTGCCTCAATTATGGAGTCGAATACACCATTAACAAAGAATATATCGAATCAAACGTTAAAAAAGATATCAAAGGACTTAAATATCGATATTATATTATTTGATGATCATTATAATCTTATCGCTAAATCTAGCAATGAGAATGTGGATTTGAATATATCATCAAAAAATTTAAAATCTTATTTAGAACGGCTTGATAAAGTAGAGAGTGCAGCTAAATTTAACGAAAAAGATTCTGCAGCTAAATATTATGGCAAGAAAATAACAGACAAACATGGCAATAAGCAATTTTTGATAATTGATTATTCTACTAAGTCTATCAAAGAGGTTTATCGTAGTATTTGGATGTTATTATTTTCATTATTAGGTTTTGTATTATTTGCCATCATAATTTTACTCATACGATACTCGCATCAATTTTCAAAACCAATTGAAGATATTACACAAGTTGCAATTGAATTATCTAAAGGGAATTATAAAGCTAGAACATTAACTGAAAGTAATGAATCTACAACAATGTTAAGTCAAGCAATGAATGTACTAGCAAAGAATTTACAAGAAATGACTAGCCAACAAGAAATGCAGCAAGATCGATTAAACACACTGATCCATAATATCGGGAGCGGTGTTGTTTTAATTAATAGTAGAGGTCATGTAAACTTAATTAATAAAACGTATCGAGAAACGTTCAAAGTTGACTCGAGAAGTATATTGGGTGAGCTTTATTATGATGCATTTAAACATAAAGAAGTTATTGAAATTGTGGAAGAAATTTTTTTAAAAGAAATAAAAGTTAGAAAACAAATTATTCTACCCTTATCAATTGAAAGAAAACATTTTGAAATTTATGGTGCACCAATTATTGGGATAAATCACGAGTGGAAAGGAATCGTTCTTGTTTTCCATGACATAAGTGAATTGAAGAAATTAGAACAAGTGCGAAAAGATTTTTTTGCAAATGTATCTCATGAGCTTAAAACACCGATTACATCTATTAAAGGTTTTACTGAAACTCTTTTAGATGGAGCAATGGAAAATGCTGAGCTATGTAAAAACTTCTTATCGATTATTTTAACGGAAAGTGATCGTATGCAGACACTTATTCAAGATTTGTTAGACCTTTCAAAAATTGAGCAACAGAATTTTAAATTAGATCTTGCAGAAGTATCTGCAAAACAAGTTATTGAAGACGTACAGCAAATGCTTAATCAAAAAGCTGAAGAGAAAAATATAGACTTCAAATTATACTTGAATAGTCCGTTAGTTGTATATGCTGATGCGTTAAGATTAAAACAAGTAATTATTAATTTAGTGGATAACGCAATCCACTACACTCCAGCTGGTGGCAAAGTATTTATTACTGCATCTGAAACAAATGATCATATTGTATTAAGGGTAAATGACACAGGAGTTGGAATTGGAAAAGAAGAAATATCTCGTATTTTCGAACGTTTTTACCGAGTAGATAAAGCAAGAAGTAGGAACTCTGGAGGGACAGGTTTAGGACTAGCTATCGTAAAACATCTTGTCGAAGCTCATAAAGGCAAAATCGAAGTTGAAAGTAAACTAGGCCATGGGACATCATTCATTGTAACATTAAACAAAAATATTTCGATGTGACATTTACATTGATTTTACATTGTATTTATTTATAATTAATAAAAAATTGTTATAGTTATGATGAAAACCCCTTCATCCAAGGAGTTGTCTTAAACCGGGAGTAGTTATACTTCCGGGATTTTTTATACTTAAAACGGTTTTATTTTTTCTTTAAGGTGTCCATACTAGTGGATACCTTTTTTGATGCACTTTAAGAAAATATAAATTGGCGGCGTGGTAGCCAATTTTAGGAATAAAAGTACAAGTGCAACTACGACTCAACCTTTACCTAAAAAGCTTGTCAGTCGACTTAGTATTCTTTATTTGATCATATTACTTTTATAATTTTTGGGGAAATTATGAGTATTGAATCATACATCGGAGGGTGGATAAAGATGTACGAATACGAATTTGTAAAAGTTAATACTAAATCATCAAATCGTCATTATTATGATGTAGTCGGGAACTATGCTAAAAGTGGTTGGCGCCTTCATCAGGTTGTAAACAATCAGCAAGCAATAGAAGGTTCATGTGTTGAACTAATTTTTGAGCGAGAAATCGATCTAAATTAATTACAGAGGTAGTCTTACGATTCATTCTTAAAAGTCATAAATTATTCAACTTTTTAGTTTGAGTGAATAAAAACTTTTAATATACCTGAATCAAAGACGACCTCTTTTTCTTTTATTTATAGTTCATGTTAAAATGTAAAGAGCAAGGAAATGTGTAAATGATTAATTTTATGAAAAGAAAAAATAGGAATTAAAAATAATACATAAAAAGTTGAGTGAGAATTGTAATAGGAAGGGGATCTATTTTGAAGAAGAAATTGGTATTAATTGACGGGAATAGTATTGCCTATAGGGCTTTTTTTGCATTGCCACTTTTGAGTAATGATAAAGGTGTTCATACAAATGCAATTTATGGATTTACAATGATGTTAATAAAAATTCTTGAAGATGAAAAACCAAGTCATATGCTTGTTGCATTTGACGCAGGGAAAACAACATTTAGACATAGAACATTTAAAGAGTATAAAGGTGGCAGACAAAAGACTCCCCCAGAGTTAAGTGAACAGTTTCCACTTGTTCGCCAGCTATTAGATACATATGGAATTGCACGTTATGAATTAGAGAATTATGAAGCGGATGATATTATTGGTACACTTGCAGGTCAAGCCTCTAAAGCTGAATATGAAGTAAAGGTCATCTCAGGTGATCGAGATTTATTACAGCTAGTTGATGACCGTATCACAGTAAGTATGACTAAAAAGGGAATTACAGAAGTTGAAGAATTCACTCCTGCTGCCATTCATGAAAAGTATGAAATCACACCTGATCAAATTATTGATATGAAAGGATTAATGGGTGATAAATCTGATAATATTCCTGGTGTCCCAGGTATTGGGGAAAAGACTGCAATTAAACTTTTAAAACAGTTTCAAACTGTAGAAGGTCTTTATGAAAACATAGAGGAAGTAAGTGGAGCAAAGCTTCTTCAAAATTTAAGTGAAAATAAAGATCAAGCCTTAATGAGTAAGCAATTAGCTACAATCAATAAAAACTCTCCTATTGAATTAACTGTGAATGATACAACGGTTCCGGAAGTTGATACGAATAAAGTAGCGGAATTTTTTAAATCTCTTGGATTTACATCATTATTAGCCAAATTGGATATTAAAGAATCGATTGAAGAGCTAGAAGAGATTAATTTTGAAGTACTAGATTCAATTGAAGAGAAACATTTAGCTAATCATTCAAGCTTAATCGTTGAAATGATTGGTGAAAATTATCATACAGAAGAAATTCAAGGATTTGGACTTTCTAATGAAAAAGGTCATTTCTTTATCCCAACAGCATTAGGATTAGAGTCGGATCTATTTAAAAAATGGCTTGAAGATGAGCATATTCAAAAGAATGTATATGATGCAAAAGGTGCTTATGTTGCACTGAAGTGGAGAGGAATCAATTTAAAAGGTGTTAATTTCGATCCTCTACTTGCTTCATATATATATGACCCTGCCCAGTCTAATAAAGAATTTGCTGATATAGTAAATGGTAAAATAGATTTTTCAATTCAAACTGCAGAATCGATTTACGGTAAAGGTGCAAAGCAAACTAAGCCATCAGATGGAGTTTTATCTGAATATATTGTTCGAAAAACAATTGCTATTAGCAAATTAAAAGAAACGTTAGAAGAATCATTACGGAAAAATAGTCAATATGAACTACTAACAGAATTAGAATTACCATTAACTTTTATTTTAGGTGATATGGAATTTGAAGGAGTAACAGTTAGAGAAGAGACTCTTCGTACGATGGGTTCAGAGCTGGCTAATACGCTAAAAGAACTTGAAGAGAAGATTTACGAGCTAGCTGGTGAAAAATTCAATATTAATTCACCTAAGCAATTAGGTGTAATATTATTTGAAAAATTAAATTTACCATCTGGTAAAAAAACAAAAACAGGTTATTCCACTTCTGCTGATGTGCTTGAAAAACTAGAGGCAGAACATGAAATCATTCGATTAATTCTTCACTATCGTCAAGTTGGAAAATTAAATTCTACTTATGTAGAAGGCTTATTAAAAGTGATAAATGAATCTGATTCCAAGGTTCACACTCGATTTAATCAAGTATTAGCACAAACTGGGCGTTTAAGCTCAATTGATCCTAACCTGCAAAACATTCCTATTCGTTTAGAAGAAGGTAGAAAAATTAGAAAAGCTTTTGTAGCATCTAAAAAAGACTGGCTTATCTTTGCTGCCGATTATTCTCAAATTGAATTAAGAGTATTGGCTCATATAGCACAAGATGATAATTTAATGGATGCATTTAAAAATGACTTTGATGTTCATACAAAGACTGCAATGGATGTTTTCCATGTTAGTGCTGATGAGGTAACGAGTAATATGAGAAGACAAGCAAAAGCTGTTAACTTTGGTATTGTATATGGAATTAGTGATTATGGATTATCACAAGGATTAGGTATAACAAGAAAAGAAGCGGCTACATTTATTGAAAAGTACTTTGCTAGTTTTCCAAAAGTAAAAGATTATATGTCGGATATTGTTCAAAAAGCTAAACTAGAAGGGTTTGTAAGTACGATCTTAAATAGACGTCGTTATATTCCTGAAATTTCAAGTTCAAACTTTAATGTTCGTGGATTTGCTGAAAGAACAGCGATGAATACCCCAATCCAAGGCAGTGCTGCGGATATTATTAAAAAGGCTATGATTTTACTAGATGAGCGTCTTAAAGCAGAAAAGCTTCAGGCAAAATTAATTTTACAAGTACACGATGAATTAATATTAGAAGCTCCAAAAGAAGAATTAGCAATTTTAGAAAAAATTGTACCAGAAGTAATGGAACATGCAGTAGAGCTTATAGTTCCTTTAAAGGTTGATTATAATTTTGGAGATTCTTGGTTTGAAGCAAAATAAATAGATAGGATGACTTTGTATGCCTGAATTACCAGAAGTTGAAACGGTCAGACGAACTTTACTTGGTTTAATAGTTGGGAAAACAATCTCAACAGTAATCGTCTCATGGGGAAAAATAGTAAAGAAACCTAATGAAGTAGATGAGTTTCAGATTTTACTAAAAGGTCAAACAGTAGAAAATATAAATCGTCGAGGTAAGTTTCTTCTATTTCAATTAAGTGATTTTACACTTGTTTCTCATTTAAGAATGGAAGGGAAATTTCGTGTGTTTCCAAAAGAAGAACCTGTAGCACCTCATACTCATGTTCGTTTCCTATTTGAAGATGGTACTGAACTTCGCTATCAAGATGTTCGTAAATTTGGTACCATGCATTTATTTAATAAAGGTGAAGAGAACGAGGGACCTCCACTTGCTAAATTAGGCCCAGAGCCATTTTCCGATGAGTTTACTGCTGATTATTTGAGAAAAAAGCTTAAAAATACAAACCGAAAAATTAAAGTCACACTATTAGATCAGGAACTAGTAGTCGGTTTAGGCAATATTTATGTTGATGAGGTTTTGTTTAAGGCTAAGATTCATCCGGAAACACCAGCAGCTTCTTTAAAGCCTAAACAAATAAAATTACTTGCCGAAACGATTACAGAAACTTTACAAGAGGCTGTAGATTTGGGTGGAAGCACAATTCGTTCATATGTAAATTCACAAGGGAAAATTGGAACTTTTCAAGACATCATTAAGGTATATGGTCGAAAGGGTTTAGAGTGTCATAATTGCGGCCAACCAATCGAAAAAATAACAGTTGGTGGTAGAGGAACTTCTTTTTGTCCGGTCTGTCAGCCTAAAAAAAATTAACATAAGGTTCCTTTCTTTCATACTATATCAAGAGTACGAAAGAGAGGGGCCTATTTTTATGGTAAATATGCTATCATTAATACTACTAGCGTGCGCACTAAGCTTAGATAGTTGCAGTGTTGGATTTACTTATGGACTTCGAAAAGTAAAAATTCCTTTAAAATCAATTATTACAATTGCAGCTTGTTCAGGGATCATATTAATGACATCCATGGGGATTGGGCATGCAATTACAGACTTTTTTTCACCAATAATAGCAAAAAGAATCGGAGGATTTGTACTTGTATGTATAGGTTTATGGGTACTTTTTCAATTTTACCGATCAAATAAAGGATCAAATATAGAAGAAAAGAATGAGATAGAAGATAAAGGAATTGATTGGGAATTTGAAATTCTAGGTGTAGTCGTAAAAATTTTAAAGAAGCCTACAACTGCAGACATAGATCGTTCTGGTAGTATTAATGGATTGGAAGCAATGTTACTTGGGTTTGCACTTTCACTTGATGCCTTTGGGGCTGGTATAGGTGCATCATTACTTGGATTTTCTCCACTATTGACGGCACTCGTAACATCTACTGCAAGTGCTTTATTCTTATTATTTGGTATGAAATTAGGAAATGTGTTATCGAAAACATTATGGCTTCAAAAGTTAACTTTTTTACCAGGTATCTTTTTAATATTGATTGGATTAATGAAGATGTAGTAAAAAAAATGAAAGAGTGTATCCGAATGGATTTATTCCATTTGGTCCTCTTTATCAAGTGTAAGGAGATTAATAAATGGGTAAAATTTTTGGACTAACTGGTAGCATTGCAAGTGGAAAAAGTACGGTTTCCAATTTCTTAAAGGAATTAAATGTTCCAATTGTTGATGCAGACGTAATTGCAAAAAAAGTTGTTGAAATTGGACAACCAGCTTATAAAAAAATCATCGAAGCTTTCGGAAGTGAGATTCTTTTAAATTCTGGAGAAATTAATCGACCACTTCTCGGAAGTATTATTTTTAATAATAAAGAAAAGCGCTTACAACTTAATGAAATAGTACATCCAGAAGTAAGACGAGAAATGAAACAACAAGCAGATCGATACATAAAACAAGGTGAACCACTTGTTATTTTAGATATTCCTCTTTTATATGAGGGTAACTCGATTGAATTGGTGGAAAAAGTGATTGTAGTGACAGTGTCGGAAGAAAATCAACTAAAGCGTTTGATGAATCGTAATGGTTTATCGAAGGAAGATGCACTATTACGTATAGCATCTCAAATACCAGTAAAAGAAAAAGCGGCACGAGCTGACTATGTAATAAATAACAATGGAGACTTTGAGGATACAAAAAGACAAGTTAAAGACCTATTAAATAAAATTATTTCATAAAATAATGTAAATAGTTTAACCAAAATCCGAGTTATGTGTTATACTAATTGCAGGGAGATAATAAACAGTATAACTTAATTGGGGGTTTACTTATGGTAAATGTAGCAATAAATGGATTTGGTCGAATTGGACGCATGGTTTTCCGTCAAGCAATTAAAAATGGAGATTATAATATCGTTGCAATTAATGCAAGTTATCCTTCTGAAACTTTAGCGCACTTAATTAAATATGATACAGTTCACGGCAAGTTTGATGGTGAAGTAATTGCAAATGCAGATCATTTAATCGTTGATGGTAAGCGTGTTGAATTAATTAGTGAAAGAAATCCTGAGTTACTTCCATGGAACGAGCTAAATGTTGATATCGTAATTGAAGCAACTGGAAAATTTAATGATGCTGAAAAAGCAAAAATGCATATTACAGCTGGAGCTCAAAAAGTAATTTTAACAGCACCAGGTAAAAATGAAGATATTACAGTAGTAATCGGTGTAAATGATGATAAATTAGACCTAGAAAATCATCATATTATTTCAAACGCATCTTGTACAACTAACTGTTTAGCGCCAGTTGTAAAAGTATTAGATGAGCAGTTTGGTATTGTTAATGGATTAATGACAACAGTTCATTCATTTACAAATGATCAAAAAAATATTGATAATCCACATAAAGATTTACGTCGTGCACGTGCTTGCAGTCAATCAATTATTCCAACAACTACAGGAGCAGCAAAAGCATTATCTAAAGTACTTCCACATTTAAATGGAAAGTTACATGGTATGGCTTTACGTGTACCTACTCCAAACGTATCACTTGTTGACTTAGTTGTTGACTTAAAGAGAGAAGTAACTGTTGAAGAAATTAATGAAGTGTTTGAAACGGCTTCTAAAGCTTCAATGCACGGAATTATCGAATATTGTAACGAGCCATTAGTATCAATTGATTTTAATACAAATACACACTCAGCAATTATCGATTCTCTTTCTACAATGGTCATCGATGGTACAAAAGTAAAAGTATTAGCTTGGTATGATAATGAGTGGGGCTACTCAAGACGCGTAGTTGACTTAGTGTCAATCGTTGCAACTAAAATAAAAAAGCTTGAAACTGTTTAATCATTAAAATATTGTACTTATAAAAAATTGTAAACGAATACAAAAGGCTAACTAGTTTATCTGGTTAGTCTTTTTGAAGTTGTATGTCACATTAAGAGGCAATGTGAATTTTCGACTATATAGAAGGAATGTATGTGACTTAATATCTAAGAAAAAAGAACGTTAATTACCACTACATATGCCTGCTTTGCTTTCCTTGTTATACATGCATCTATGCTCTTCCAGACTTATTTTCTTCACAATTAATTTAGTAAATAACAAAAAAATAAAATTTATCTTGCAATTCAAATTTAAAAAAAGTATACTAACTTTCGTGAACTTCTAAAAGTATAACTAATTACTTAAAGGGTTAGGACCTCTTTGGACTAACTTTCCCCCGTGGTAGTTGATCATACTTTCGCAATAGAAGTCATGACAAATTATTTTAAGGGGGAAATGAATATGGATACTATGGGTCGTCACGTCATTTCAGAACTATGGGGTTGCAATACAGAAAAATTAAATGATATGAAATTTATTGAGGAGACTTTTGTTGATGCTGCGTTACGCTCTGGTGCAGAAGTTCGTGAAGTTGCTTTTCACAAGTTCGCTCCTCATGGCGTTAGTGGTGTCGTAATCATTTCAGAATCACACTTAACTATTCACAGTTTTCCTGAGCATGGTTATGCAAGTATTGATGTTTACACTTGCGGTGATAGAATTGATCCGAATGTAGCTGCAAACTTTATCGCTGAAGCTTTAGAAGCTGATACTCGCGAAAACGTTGAGTTACCAAGAGGAATGGGTCCCATTCAAGTTGATAATGTAAAAGTTGTAAATGGTAACTAAAGAAAATTGAGAGAGGTGATTTTTCATCTCTCTTTTTTGTTTTTAAATTAATTTAAATAGGATGGCATAATGCCTCGTTTAGGTTATATATGAAGCGAAAATTAGATTAATTAAACCATCTAGTTTTCAATACTCTTCTTTTGGAGAATGAACTAGCTTTACATAGTGAAAAATATTTCCATTGAATTAACAACTTCTTATTCAACAGCACGAAATAAACTTTAGTTTATTTTGAATTTGTTATAGTATAGAGTTATAATAATACGTTTAAACAATTAAGTGTTTGGAGTTGAACTATAACGATGAGATGTCCAACGTGTAACTTTAATGGGACAAGAGTACTTGATAGTAGACCAGTTGATGATGGTCGTTCAATTAGAAGAAGACGTGAATGTGAAGAATGTCAGCATCGTTTTACAACTTTCGAGCGAGTTGAAGATAATCCTATTTTAGTTGTAAAAAAAGAGGGAGCTCGTGAAGAATTTAGTAAAGATAAGATGTTAAGGGGACTGATTAAAGCGTGTGAAAAACGCCCTGTCTCTTTATCTCAGCTAGAAGACATTATTCATAGCATTGAAAAAGAACTGAAAAATAGTGGAACATCAGAAGTTCCGAGTGAAGTTCTAGGCGAAATGGTAATGGAGCATTTATCTAAGGTTGATGAAGTTGCATACGTACGATTTGCGTCTGTTTATCGTCAATTTAAAGATATTAATGTATTCATTGATGAATTAAAAGATTTAATTAACAAAGAGCGAGGTAAAGACGAATAATACTTCGCTCTTTTGATACAAGAAAGGAATGTTTGAATGTCTATTGATAAGCAACATTGGATGGATGTTCTACCTGCGGATCCTTATACTGTAATGGCAGCTGGGTATTTACATAATTTTCATAGGCAAGTATTGACGATGTTGTATCAACCAATAATTGGTAGTCAAGCTTTAAGTTTATATATGACACTATGGAGTGAATGTGAGCAAACGGACCTTAATCCTAATACGTTAACACATCATTCTTTAATGCTTGGAATGAAAAGCAATTTAAAATCAATTTATGAACAAAGATTAATCCTTGAAGGAATCGGCTTACTTAAAGTTTATGAAGGATTTGAAAATAGTACAAAAAAGCTTCTTTATGAGCTTCAATCTCCGCTAGATCCTCATTCTTTTTTCGAAGACCCTATCCTAAATATCTTTCTATTTAAAACAATTGGAAAAACACAATATCAACGAACTAAAACCTTTTTTAGTAGACAAGCATTTTCGAAAGAAGGGTTTCGTGAGATTTCACGTTCATTTGATTCGGTATTCCAAGCAATTACAGTTGAGCAATTAAATGAAATTCAGCAAAGTAACGATCTTTCTACGTCTAATGATACTAGAATTTTACAAGATAATCAGCCAATTAAAATATCTGTCAAAATGGAAGAGTTTGACTATGCTTTATTTTTAGATGGACTTTCTGATTCGTTTGTTCCAAAAAGAGCATTTACTACAGAAGTAAAAGAAACTATTTTAAAACTTGCATTTTTATATGGAATAAATCCAATCCAAATGAAAACGATTGTTATGCGCTCATTAAATGAAAATAATAAAATTAATATTGAGACTCTTCGACTTGAAGCAAGGGACTGGTATCAATTCCAACATCATGAAGCTCTGCCTACGATCGTAGAAAAGGTTCAACCAATCCAGCATAGGCAAATGGTCCAGGAGCCATTAACTCAAGAAGAAAAATTAATTCATTGCTTTGAAACAATATCTCCTCGCAGGTACCTTAAGGAGATATCTGGTGGAGCTGAACCAAGTGAAGCTGATTTGAAAATTATTGAAGAGATTATGATTGATCAAAAGCTTCTACCTGGAGTCGCAAATGTGTTAATTGATTATGTAATGATCCGTTTAGATAAAAAACTTTCTAGAAATTACGTAATTAAGATAGCTAGTCATTGGGCACGAAAAGGTGTAATAACAGTTAAACAGGCTATGGATCTTGCACGTAAAGAGTTTGAAGAAACTAAACAGAGTGCTACTGCTGCTAAAGCTCGCTCAAGTAATAGGCGAAATAAAACAATTCGAACTGAGATTGTACCTGACTGGCTTCAATCAAATGAATCGAATGATTCACAGAATGCACAAGCAACTCAAAATAAAAATAATGATTCTTCGATAGATGAAGAACGAAAACGATTAGAAAAAGAACTAGAAATGTTTAAAAATAAAAAGAAACGTTAAATGGGAGGACGCTAATGGAACCTATTCAAAACGCATTTAGTGCATTAATGAAAAACAAACAATTCCAGGACACATTTCAAAAAATGCGACAAGAAGTCCGTAGTCACCCAAAAATAATTTCGTTTTTAGATGAGCACAAAAATGAAATTACGGAACAAATGATTGATAGTAGCCTAGTTAAGCTATATGAATATATTGGACAAAGCGTAAATTGTGAAGATTGCCCATCTTTTAATGAATGTAAAAATATGGTGCATGGTTATCATCCTCACTTGATTATTCAAGGCAAACGCATCGATGTTCAATATGATCGTTGTCCAAATGGTGTTAAAAATGATAAACGCAAAAAACATGAGTCATTGATAAAATGCATGTACTTACCAAAGGACGTGCTTCAAGCTTCAATGTCAAACTTGTCTTTAGAAGACCCTGGCCGTTTTGAAGCAATTTCTGCTGCAAGACAGTTTATTATGAACTATGAAAAAGGAAAAATGGCTCAAGGTTTATATTTACATGGTCCATTTGGGGTAGGAAAAACGTTTATTCTTGGAGCGATAGCAAATGAACTAGCAGAGGAAGAAATAACTTCTATGCTTGTTTATTTACCAGAATTTTTACGTGAACTAAAAAGCTCTATTAGTGAAGGTACGTTAGAGGAAAAAATTGAAGCTGTTAAAAAAGTGGAAGTTCTTATGTTAGATGATATTGGTGCAGAACAAATGTCTAGTTGGGCAAGAGATGAAATATTAGGCACCATTCTTCAATACCGTATGCTAGAAAAATTGCCTACTTTCTTTACATCTAATGCTGATTTAAATCAGTTAGAGCATCACTTAACATATTCTCAACGCGGAGAAGAAGAAAGAGTTAAAGCAGCACGTATTGTAGATCGAGTTAAATTTTTAGCAAAACCAGTTAAGATTTCGGGTTCAAATTTAAGACATTCATAAAAAAAACAAAAAATGGCGTAAAATCACAAATTACTAAGTGATTTTGCGTCATTTTTTAATTATTTCTTTAATATATATAG
The DNA here is from genome assembly GCF_002128425.1 of Gottfriedia acidiceleris. Classification (GTDB taxonomy): domain Bacteria; phylum Bacillota; class Bacilli; order Bacillales; family Bacillaceae_G; genus Gottfriedia; species Gottfriedia acidiceleris. The sequence continues at coordinate 17,097 of NZ_NESS01000007.1, read as the reverse complement.
GACTAGGTGGTGCTAGAAAGGGGGGAACAGGGTGATTGAAATTTTTTTCAATGAACCCATTGACGCAGCTTATGTCTACGAACGATTACAAAAACGCTTAAAAAAGCAATCGAGACCATACATTTTAAGAAGACACAAAATCAATACAATTTTAATCACATTTCCTCAAAACACTGAAGATTTAATAAAAAGTATTTTAGTTCCGACACTAGTACAATTTATTTTACTTCAAAAAGAAGATAAATGGATTCAATCCATTTTACATACATCTTTTTTCTATGAGGAAGACGAGCAAAGTCAAATCATACCTATTGCACAGTCATTATTAAGAGGAACGAGAAGAAGCATACCAAACCAGAAAAAAATTCGTAGAAGTAAGAATTTAGTTTCATATGCACTTTCTGAGTATTTAAAAGATGGAGTAAATTTTAGCTTCGATTCATTTATTACATTTCGTTTGAAGGAATATTATAAGCAGTTAGCCTACGTTTGTGAAATTGCAATAGATGAATACAAATTAGAAAACGAATACCAGAATCTTATTGAGAGCTTAAGACAGCAAGTACTTAAAACGGATGCGCTTATTCCTCATGTGCATATAGTGTTTGATGGAAAGTTTAGCGTATATGATCATCTATTTTTACCAATTTCTAAAGATATGTTAAAAGAATATGGTAAACAAGTGGAAAATAGGGAATATATAGACAACGAATTAATTTTGCCCTTAACGGCAATTGCACCTAAAAGAATTCATTTATACACTTCATCAGTCGATATTTCATTAATCATAACACTTCAAAATATCTTTCAAGAAAGAGTCCTAATACATACATTACAAGAGTTTTCAAAGGAAAAGCTGAAATGAAAATTTATAATAAAAAAAAGCATTGTCATAAATAAGTTTCTTTGATATAATAAATTTCGTTGCGAACAAAGCATACGAATATTGACAACATCATGTCGCTATGTTATAGTAACGAAAGAAAAGAATACTTATTTGTTGAAGAAGAAGCACCCGCTTCTCACCTGGATGACGCCATATGCTGTTATCAGGTAACAGAATCATTAATTACTTTGATACTGTCAGTGTGGGTGTATTTATATACCCACACTTTTTTGTTGGGTTATGATTGCTTCAACGATACAAATTAAGATCATTCTTACAATACCTTGGAGGTGTTTTACTATTAGCAAAGACATGATGGTAAACGATGGAATTCGTGCTCGTGAAGTTCGATTAATTGGTCCTAACGGAGATCAACTTGGAATCAAGACAAAACAAGAGGCTCTTGAGTTAGCTTCGAATGTTAATCTTGATCTAGTGATGGTAGCACCAACGGCAAAACCACCTGTATGTCGTATTATGGACTACGGAAAATTCCGTTTCGAGCAACAAAAGAAAGACAAAGAGAGCCGTAAAAACCAAAAAATTATTAGCATGAAAGAAGTTCGTTTAAGTCCTACAATTGATGAACATGACTTTAACACAAAGCTTCGTAATGCAATTAAGTTCTTAGAAAAAGGCGATAAAGTTAAAGCGTCTATTCGCTTCAAAGGACGCGCTATTACGCATAAGGAAATAGGACAAAGAGTACTTGATCGTTTCTCAACTGCTTGTGCAGAAGTTGCAACTGTTGAGTCACACCCAAAAATGGATGGTCGTAGTATGTTCTTAGTTTTAGCACCTAAAAACGAAAAGTAATTTATTTGAGGAGGAAACACGATATGCCTAAAATGAAAACTCACCGTGGTTCAGCAAAACGTTTTAAAAAGACTGGATCTGGTAAATTAAAACGTGGTCGTGCATACACTAGCCACTTATTCGCTAACAAATCTACAAAAGCAAAACGTAAATTACGTAAAGCTTCATTAGTAAGCAAAGGCGATTTCAAACGTATCCGCTTTATGCTTACAAACATGAAATAAGAACGATAAACGTATTAGATAGATATCTAGGAGGGAAACAATATGCCAAGAGTTAAAGGCGGTACAGTTACACGCGCTCGTCGTAAAAAGGTTATTAAATTAGCAAAAGGTTATTACGGTTCTAAACATACATTATTCAAAGTTGCAAACCAACAAGTTATGAAATCATTAATGTATGCTTACCGTGACCGTCGTCAAAAGAAACGTGATTTCCGTAAATTATGGATCACTCGTATCAACGCGGCTGCTCGTATGAACGGACTTTCTTACAGCCGTTTAATGCACGGATTAAAATTAGCAGGTATCGAAGTTAACCGTAAAATGTTAGCTGACCTAGCTGTTGCTGACGAAAAAGCATTTGCTGAATTAGCAAACGCTGCAAAAGCTAACCTAAAATAATTTCATTTAAAAAATCCTTAACATTTGTTAAGGATTTTTTTTCACTTTAAAGTATAAATTGGCAACGAGGAAGTGAATTCGACGTGGTATCCAATTTTAGGAATAAAGTATAAGTGCAACTAAACCTCTGTCTTCGCCTTAAGCCTTGCCAATCGGCAAGTTTTCTTTATTTGAATAGATTTCTTAAACGAAACTAAATTCTTTTTTCATGTTATTAACGTTTGATTCATGACAATATTTTGTGAACCCAGATGGAAATAAAAACTCTTTTTCTAATGAATTTATTTCTGCCTCATTATTATTCTGTACAGCTTTTTGAAGTCTTTTTAAGTAACTTCTACCTAGCTCAATTCGTGCAGCAATCTCTACTTTATTTGATGAAACTTGACCGTGGCCTGGCACTAACAATGACAATTCAAACTTACCAATAAGTTCTTCTGCCTTATCTAAAGTATTGTAATAACTTGTTACACTATCAAATACAATTGGAAGTTCAAAGTCAGATAAATAATCCCCTGTAATCCATATTCTTAAAGTCTCAATATAGAGGAATAAACCATCTTTAGTATGACCAGGAGAATGATAAAATCTTAATGTTGTCTGTCCTATTTTAATTTCCTGACCATCTTCCCTAATAATCAAATCAATTTTTGGAAATTGAATTGGCCAGGCGTGATTAATATAATTATCATTGTAAAATTGACGAATTTTAGATAGTTTAATTTCTTTTTCAGGATGGTTGTGTAAATTTTCACTACCAATCGTCTTTGCATTAGGAAATGCATAATAACCTATAATGTGATCAAAATCTCCATGTGTAAAGTATAAATAAATTGGACGTTCATTTTTAATTAATTCAACAAACTCTTTTATCTCATTTATTTCGTGTGGTAACCAAGTTGGATCAATAATAATGATACAATCGTCGGTTGTTACAACGGTTGAGTTTGTTTGATATAATGCACTTTGAAATACTGTGATATTGTCATTTTGAAATAGAATCATTGAATTACTCCTTTATATAATTTTTAGAAAATTATGCTGATACTTAATATTGTATCAAATAAAAGTAAAAACCTTAATGAATTAACTACAAATGAGTCAGTCCATTAAGGTTTTATCTATAGTCAATGATTATCTTGGAAAGAAATTTGGCTTAAACGTTGTATCATCATATCGTTTATGAAATATATCTGTTGTAGCAGGCGACATAGGAGGGATTAACCATTTCCAATTCCCAGTTAAGTCACGTCCACATGATTCTTCTTGTTTTTCAAATTGGAAAAATTGCTGTGCAGCTGAATGATGATCCACAATGCTAACACCATTTTTTTTATATGAATATAAAACGGCTATATTTAATTCAACTAGTGCACGATCTTTCCATAGTGTACTATTTCTTTTTGTATCTAGGCCGATAATTTTTGCTACTTTAGGCAAAAGATTATAACGAAATTCATCAGCAAAATTTCGAGCACCGATTTCAGTTCCCATATACCATCCATTAAAAGGGGCAGCACTATAAGATAAACCACCAATCTCTAGAATCATATCTGATATCATCGGAACAGCATACCATTTAGTATTTAGAGAGGAAAAATCATATTCAGGGTGTTCGATCGGTACTTCAAGTACGATTTCATTCGGAATCGTAAAAAAGTTTGGTTCATGATTGTCTAGGGAATAAACAATAGGCAAAATATCATAGTTAGTTCTATTACCTTTCCAACCAAGGCTCTCACATTCCTTTGTAAACTTGATCGATTTTGGGTCTCCAATTATTCCATTTTCTGTTTCATAGCCAGCATATCGTACAAGCTGGTGATTATGGATTTTAAAAGAATTATTTGTTCCTAGATCTGGTTTGAAAATTGTAATTGTAGGGAGAATCTTACCTGAATTTGTAGCATATTTTATATGATGCAATATGTCGTGCTCTAAACTTTTCTCATCGTTAATATGGCGAGCATCTAATACATGAAGCTTATCCCAAAATAGTCTGCCGATACAGCGGTTACTATTGCGCCACGCCATTTTCGCACCGTGCTCTAACTCCTCATAAGTATGAGTGTAAAAGCCAGTATCTCGAATCTCAGCTTCGATACTTTTTAATCGTTTTTCTATTTGATCGGATTTATCGAGTTCCTTATAGCATTGAGATATAAAGTAAAATGCTTCTTTATATAAAGCAGAAGTTGTAATCATATTAATCTCCAGATGGTTATTTTAAAAATCTAGTAATAATTTGTAAGCTTCATTATTATACCCCACAAATAAATTGGAGAAAATTAATATAAAATTTATATGTTTTAATACGAGGGTCGAAGAAATATCTAAAAATTTTGTCAAAAGGAATACCAAATTGTATAATGTTATTTGTACATAATCTTAATAAAAAAAAGGATGGATGAGTTTGTCTACTTTAGATGCAAAGTTACAAATGTTAAAAGAACTAACGGATGCAAACGGCGTAGCTGGATTTGAACATGAACCACGTGAAGTAATGAGAAAATATATTACTCCACTTGCTGATGAGGTTGTAACTGATAACTTAGGTAGCTTAATTGCAGTTAAGACCGGAGACCCGAATGGTCCAAGAATTGAAGTTGCTGGACATCTTGATGAAGTTGGATTTATGGTTACACAAATTGATGACAAAGGATTTTTACGTTTTCAAACAATTGGTGGCTGGTGGTCGCAAGTAATGCTTGCTCAACGTGTTACCATTACAACTAAAGAAGGTAATATTACAGGTATTATTGGTTCGAAGCCGCCTCATATTATGAGTGCAGAAGCAAGAAGAAAAGTAGTAGATATTAAGGATATGTTTATTGATATTGGTGCTTCAAGTAAAGAAGAGGCATTAGAATTTGGGGTTCGTCCTGGAGACCAAGTTGTTCCGTATTTTGAATTCCAGACGATGAAAAACGAAAAATTATTATTAGCAAAGGCTTGGGATAATCGTATCGGTTGTGCTATTGCAATTGACGTTTTAGAACAATTACAAGGTCAAGCACATCCAAATATTGTATTTGGAGTTGGAACTGTACAAGAAGAAGTAGGACTTCGTGGTGCAAAAACATCTACATATAAAATTGAACCAGATATCGGTTTTGCATTAGATGTCGGTGTTGCAGGTGACATGCCAGGTGTATCTGAAAGAGAAGCACAAGGTAAATTAGGCAAAGGCCCACAAATCGTATTATATGATGCATCAATGGTGTCTCATAAAGATTTACGTGAATTTGTAGTAAATGTAGCGGATGAAATTGGAATTCCATATCAATATGAATCAATGCCTGGCGGAGGAACTGACGCTGGTTCAATGCATCTTACTATGAAAGGTGTTCCAGCATTAGCAATCACAATTCCAACGAGATATATTCATTCTCATTCTGGTATCCTACACCGTGATGACTATGAAAATACAGTTAAATTAATTGTAGAAGTAATCAAACGATTAGATCGCGAAACAGTAGAGCGTTTAACATATAACTAAGAAAAAGGGGCTGCTGCATCAGTCAGGCTAACTGACACATGGGGCGCCTTTTTTAGTTTAGTTTAATTACGAACACATATATTGTCTCAGAGGGGTATCACGGAGATGTTTTCATTTGTAGTTGATTTAACAATCATTCCTGTAGAAAAAAATAGTAGATTTCTATCCATTTTTTAACCGATCAGATAAAAAATTAAGTAATTTTGCAAAATTTCCATAATGTATATAATTTTATCTTATTTTTAAGTCGTATTCCCTTAACCGGTATGGGTATTTCTTTATCTTATTTGCGATTCTTGCGATTTTAATTGCTCTTTTTCTATTTTATTTGCGATTCTCTCACACTTATTTGCAGCTATACTGAATTTTTTAACTACTCTTTTTTATTTCAGTTTCCAAGATTTTATTTGGATTGAATATACTTCTAGACACCGTCTTTTTGCTACTGCCCAACCATTTTTTTCCAGTTTTTCTACCTTTAACGTTATCGAACTGAAATAAATTGTATTATTCCTTTAACTAGTTTGAAATAGTTTTGTCATATCTTATTGTTATCATGAATACACGCTTTTCAAATATGGATACTCGGAAATAGAGTTTTAAAAATGAATTCTTATGGATTTTTTAATGCTATTAAATAATATTTTAGACTCCAATTTTGTATATGGAGTTTATTAAGGAGCCAAGACTTATTAGTACTTGGCTAATTTTTTTTATATAAAGTGAATCCTTATTTAAAATATGGAAAAGCATAATAAATAATAAAGTTTTGAGGTGAGTTAATGAAAGCGAAAGTTAAAGTGAAAAACGTAACAAAGGTTTTCGGTAAGTCTCCAAAGAACGCCATAAAGTTACTAGAAAAGGGATATTCAAAAAAGCAAATATTAGAGCAGACAAACTCAACAATCGGGGTAAATAATGCGAGCTTTGATATATTCCCAGGTGAAATTTTTGTTGTAATGGGACTGTCAGGTAGTGGTAAATCGACCTTGATCAGAATGCTAAATCGATTAATTGAACCAACTACTGGACAAATCATGATAGACGATGAAGACATTGTAAAAATGAATCCTCAGCAGTTAAGAGATGTCCGTCGTAAAAAAATTAGTATGGTATTTCAAAATTTTGCGCTATTTCCGCACAAGACAATTCTTGAAAATACTGAATATGGTTTAGAAATACAAAATATTTCTCAAGAAGAAAGAACAGAAAAAGCTATGAAGTCATTAGAAATAGTTGGCTTAAAAGGATATGAGCATCAATTCCCATCACAATTAAGTGGTGGTATGCAACAACGTGTTGGACTTGCAAGGGCACTAACGAGCGATACGGATATTTTATTAATGGATGAAGCATTTAGTGCGCTCGATCCATTAATTCGTAAAGATATGCAGGACGAATTATTAGAACTGCAAGAGACGATGAAAAAAACGATTATTTTTATTACACATGACCTCGATGAGGCCCTTCGAATTGGAGACAGAATTGCTCTAATGAAAGATGGTAACATCATGCAAATTGGTTCTCCTGAAGAGATTATGGTAAATCCAGCAAATGAATATGTTGAACGATTTGTAGAAGATGTAGACTTATCAAAAGTATTAACGGCGGCTCATGTGCAGAAGCGTGCTGAAAGAATTACGCCTGACCGTGGACCACGTGTAGCTTTACAAGTAATGAGAGACCAAGGTTATTCAAGTATATTTGTTGTTGATCGAAGACAAAAGCTACTTGGAGCAATTACAGCTGATGACGCTTCAAATGCTCTTATAAAAAATAAATCGGTAGAGGAAGCTATGCAAAAAGACATTGTGACTGTTAATGAAGATACTTTATTAACGGATGTAATCGGAGCTCTTGCAACTTCTGCTCTTCCATTAGCTGTTGTAGATGAAAATAATCGATTAAAAGGCGTTATTATCCGTGGTGCAGTTATCGGTGCATTAGCGGGTAAAACAGACGATTTAAATATAAAGGGAGGTTAAACATATGGGTATTCCAAAAATTCCATTAGCAGAATGGATTGATAAAATTGTAGATTTGATTATTAAAACTTTCCACCCTCTATTTGGTGCTATAACCAACATCACAGAAACCCTTTTAAATAACCTTGTTAAAGTTTTAGGACTTGGCCCATCAATTATTCTAATATTATTAATTTCATTACTTGCTTTTTACACAAGTAGGTGGACAGTTGGACTGTTTACGTTACTTGGATTGTTATTAATAGATAATCTTGGACTTTGGGACGCTACAATTGATTCGTTAGCATTGATCTTATCATCAATTGTTATTACGGTTGTAATTGGAATTCCTTTAGGGATTTGGACATCGCAAAACGATCGAGTGAAACAAGTGCTTACACCAATACTCGACTTTATGCAAACAATGCCAGCGTTTGTCTATTTAATTCCAGCGATTCTCTTTTTCGGAATTGGTGTAGTTCCTGGTATTTTAGCTTCTGTCATTTTTGCAATACCACCAACAATACGTTTAACGAATTTAGGTATTCGAGAGGTTCCAAATGATTTAATCGAAGCATCCAATGCCTTTGGATCAACAACATGGCAAAGACTCTTTAAAGTACAGTTACCTTTAGCAGCACCTACAATTTTAGCGGGTATAAATCAAAGTATTATGCTTGCATTATCGATGGTCGTTATTTCTTCACTTGTAGGCGCTCCAGGCTTAGGTGCAGAAGTTTATCGTGCTGTAACCCAGATTAAAGTAGGGGAAGGATTCGAGGCAGGAATATCAATTGTTATCGTTGCGATTATTCTTGATCGAATTTCTCAAAATCTTCGTCAACCTGCTTATGGGAAAAAGTTTGCCAAAAAATATGTTTATGGATTAATTGCATTAATCTTTTGTATTTCCGCCATTTCAGTTGCATTTACAGGTAGTAAAAATCAAAAAACATCTTCAAATAAAATAGGTGCACAAGTTAATTATGAAATTACCGGAATTGATCCAGGAGCTGGGTTAATGAAAGCAACTGAAAAAGCGATGAAGGATTATGGCTTAAAGGACTGGACTTTAAAAGAAGGATCTTCAGCAGCGATGACTGCTGAATTGAAAAAGGCATATGAAAATAAAGAACCCATTATTGTTACTGGATGGACACCACACTGGATGTTTTCGAAATATAAGTTAAAGTATTTAGAGGATCCAAAAGGGTCATTTGGTAAAGATGAATCAATTCATACAGTAGTCAGAAAAGGATTAAAAGAAGACATTCCTGGTGCGTATACAATTTTAGATAACTTTTCTTGGAAACCGTCTGATATGGAAGAAGTGATGAGTGATATTCAAGATGGTATGAAACCAGAGAAAGCAGCAGAGAAATGGATTAAAAAGCATCAAAATCAAGTTAATAATTGGACGAAGGATTCTTCAAAAGGAAATGGTGAAAAAATTAGTCTAGTTTATGTTTCATGGGAATCTGAAGTTGCTAGTACAAATGTCATTGGAAAAGTTCTAGAAAACGAAGGATACGACGTCACATTAAAACAAGTTGAAGCAGGACCGATGTTTGCAGGTATTGCAGATGGGAGTGCAGATGCAATGGTCGCAGCTTGGCTTCCGACAACTCACAAAGATTACATGAATGAATATAAAAAACAATTAAGCGATCTTGGTCCAAATTTAAAAGGGACAAAGTTAGGATTAGTCGTACCAGAATATATGAAGATAAATTCGATTGATGATTTAAAGGGTAAAACGAAATAGCCAAATAAAAGGACTAACGATGTTAACGTTAGTCCTTTTCTATGTTTTTAACAGACTACATTACTGACTTACTCCATTTTCTAATACTGTAAGTAGTTCATGTTTTTGATTTTCAGAAGCGTGATTCCAAAAAACTTCAAGAAGTACACCTAAACCAGGTAATACTTTTTCCTCGCCACTTTGAATAGCATCTACAATTGTTGCTTCTAATTGATCACTTTTATTACCTGAAATATTGTGAAGAACTGCTCCGCGAATATTAAAATTCATTTGGATTCTCCTTTCATATTAAGCTTTATGTAGTATTTGTAAACGGAAACGATTTTATGTATGATAAACGATATGATATACGATGAAAGGTAAAGGAAACTTATGAAACAAATTGATTCCATACAAAATAATTCTGTAAAGGCTTGGAAAAAACTACATACAAAAAAAGGAAGAGATAAAGCTAAACAATTTATCGTAGAAGGTTTTCATTTAGTAGAGGAGGCAATTAAGCATGATGCACCGATCCTCCATTTACTAATCAGTGAAGATATTGATTTACCTTCTAATTTTTCAACGGGGTCATTTGATATTACATATATATCAAAAGAGGTTAGTAAGGAGTTAAGTGAAACAGAAACATCACAAGGTATTTTTGCAATTATTGAATTTTCTTATGTAAGAATTGATTTTGAGAAAGTGTCAAAATTATTATTAATTGATGAAGTTCAAGACCCAGGTAATGTTGGAACAATGATTCGAACTGCGGATGCTGCTGGTTTTGATGGCGTTATTTTAGGCTCAGGTACGAGTGATCTTTATAATGCTAAAACAATTCGATCAACACAAGGATCTTTATTCCATTTACCAATATTACGTGGTGATTTAGTTGAAGCAGTTTCTAATTTAAAAGATAAAGGAATAATTGTTTACGGAACATCTCTTCAAAACGCAAAACCATTTAATGAAGTTAAAACTACAAATCGTTTTGCCATTATTGTAGGAAATGAAGGTAAAGGTGTGAATTCAACATTACTTTCATTAACTGATGAAAATCTATATATACCGATTTATGGTAGAGCTGAATCATTAAACGTTGGCATTGCTGCAGGGATTCTAATGTATAGTTTGTGAGGCATTGAAAATAATTGAAGCCTACTTTTAAGTTTTCTGGTCATAATAAATGAATCAATTCATTATAGTAAATAATTGTTTTTATGCAGTTGCATTAATTGAAAAAAATCAATATAATTAATTAAGAAAATTTAATACATAAAAAGCTTTGACAGAGAAGAGTAAATTTGAATCTCTATTTTAGGGAAAAGGTGCCGTAGACTGTAAGCACTTTTATAGTAGACCAAATTGAATTCACCTCTTGAGCTAGCGCCGGGACCATTTTTAAAATGTAAAGGCGACTCGGTCTATCTAAGTAGATCGTTATATGAATGAAGTGAGCAGTTAGTTTTTAGTTAATAATAACTGTTAATTAGGGTGGTACCGCGATCAATCCTCGTCCCTTTTTTGGGAGCGAGGTTTTTTTATGTTTAAATTTATGAATTTGAATAGGAGGATTATTCATGCAAGAACGTTTAGTTTCTTTACAAGCAGAAGCAATTAAGCAAATAGAAGATGCAAAAGATTTAAAAGCATTAAATGAAATAAGAATTGCCTATCTAGGAAAAAAAGGTCCAATTACTGAGGCAATGAAAGCAATGAAGGATTTATCTCCTGAAGAGCGCCCAAAAATGGGAGCTGTTGCTAATGAAGTACGTGCGGCAATCCAAGAAAAACTTGAAGCAAAGCAAGTTGTATTAGAACAAAATGCAATAAATGAAAAATTAGAAAGTGAATCAATTGATGTGACACTTCCAGGAAGACCAGTTCACGCAGGTGGAGCACATCCACTTAGAGCGGTTATTCAAGAAATTGAAGATTTATTTATTGGAATGGGATATGAAATTGCAGAAGGTCCAGAAGTAGAAAAAGACTATTATAATTTCGAAGCATTAAATTTACCTAAAGGTCATCCAGCACGTGATATGCAAGATTCATTCTATATTTCTGAAGAAACATTAATGAGAACACATACTTCACCTGTTCAGGCTAGAACAATGGAAGCAAATGGCCAAAAAGGACCAATTAAAATTATTTGTCCTGGTAAAGTTTATCGCCGTGATGACGATGATGCGACACACTCTCATCAATTTATGCAAATTGAAGGTCTTGTAATTGGCGAAAACATTTCAATGAGTGACTTAAAAGGTACTTTACAACTTTTTGCGAAAAAAATGTTTGGTGAAGATCGTGAAATTCGCTTACGCCCAAGCTTTTTCCCATTTACTGAGCCTTCAGTAGAAATGGATATTTCTTGTATGAAATGTGGAGGAAAAGGCTGTAACATGTGTAAGCATACTGGATGGATTGAAATTTTAGGTGCGGGAATGGTACATCCTAACGTACTTGAAATGGCTGGGTATAATCCAAAAGAAGTTCAAGGATTTGCTTTTGGTATGGGTCCAGAACGTATTGCATTATTAAAATATGGTATTGATGATATTCGTCATTTCTATACGAACGATATAAGATTCTTAAAGCAATTCCAACAAATGTAAGGTAGGAGGGGACAAAACATGTTTGTATCAACAAAATGGTTACAAGAATACGTTGATTTAAGTGGTGTTACACCAGATGAACTTGCAAAATTAATAACAAAAGCAGGTATTGAAGTTGAAGGTGTAAATCATCTTTCAGAAGGAATTAAAAATGTTGTTGTTGGTTATGTAATGGAACGTGAACAACATCCAGAGGCAGATAAATTATCAAAATGTACTGTAGATGTTGGAGAAGAGCAACCAGTACAAATTATTTGTGGCGCACCAAATGTTGCTAAAGGTCAAAAAGTGATCGTGGCAAAGGTAGGCGCTGTTTTACCGGGGAATTTCAAAATTAAAAAAGCAAAATTACGTGGTGAAGTTTCTGAAGGAATGATTTGCTCTCTTCAAGAATTAGGAATTGAAGGCAAAGTAGTTGCAAAAGAGTTCTCAAATGGAATTTTTGTTTTACCAAGTGATGCTGAAGTAGGAGCAGATGCATTAGACGTACTATATCGTGATGATGCAGTATTAGAACTTGGATTAACACCAAACCGTGCTGATTGCTTAAATATGATTGGTGTTGCCTATGAGGTAGCTGCAATTTTAGATCGTGACGTGAAACTTCCGGCAATTAGCGCTGAATCAGCTAAGACTGCTGATTATGTTTCAGTTTCAATTGAATCAAAAGAAGATGCACCATATTATAGTGCTAAATTAGTTAAAGGTGTAAAAATTGGTCCTTCTCCATTATGGATGCAAGCTCGTTTAATGAGTGCTGGTATTCGTCCAATTAATAATGTGGTTGATATTACGAACTATATTTTAATTGAGTATGGTCAACCATTACACGCGTTTGATTTTAACAAATTAAATAGTAATCAAATTATCGTTCGTCATGCGAAAGAAAACGAAAAGATCGTTACACTTGATGGTGAAGAGCGCACATTACAGCCACATAATTTAGTGATCGCAACAGAGAAAGAAGCAGTTGCAGTTGCAGGTGTAATGGGTGGTCAAAGTACTGAGGTTGATGCGGAAACTGTAGACGTTTTAATTGAATCAGCTGTTTTCAGGGGTCAAAGTGTACGCCAAACTTCAAAAGACTTAGGCTTACGTAGCGATTCAAGTGCTCGTTTTGAAAAAGGTATTGATGCTTCACGTACATTCCCTGCTTCTGAACGTGCTGCTCAGTTAATGGCTGAACTAGCTGGTGGAACAATTGTTGAAGGTACAGTAATTGCCGACAACTTAGTTGAAGATGCTAAAGAAGTTTCAGTTTCTGTAAGTAAGATTAATGGTGTTCTTGGTACATCAATTGATGCTGAGACAGTAAAAGATATTTTCCGTCGCTTAAGACTAGAAGCTACCGGGAAAGGTGAAGTATTTACAGTTACTGTTCCAAGTCGTCGTGGCGATCTTTCAATAGAAGAAGATTTAGTTGAAGAAGTAGGAAGACTATATGGCTATGATCATATTCCTGCTACTTTACCAACAGGTGTTGCTAGTCGTGGACAATTAACACCTTATCAAGCAAAACGTAGAAAAATTCGTCAATATTTACAGCATGCAGGTCTTTACGAAGCTGTAACGTATTCTTTAACAAGCAATAATAAAGTTAAACGCTTTGCGCTAGAAACAGTAGATGCAGAACCTGTACGTCTAGCGTTACCTATGAGTGAAGAACGCAGTGAGCTACGTTTCAGTTTAGTGCCACATTTACTAGATGCTATTGCATATAATGTTGCACGTAAAGAAGAAAATGTTCAATTATTTGAAACAGGTTCAGTATTCTTAACAAAGGAAAAGAATGAGCTTCCGCATGAAGAAGAATATTTAGCAGGAGCATTAACTGGTTTATGGTTGCAACATGCATGGCAAGGCGAGAAAAAAGCTGTGGATTTCTATGTTGTTAAAGGTATTTTAGACGGTTTATTTAATGAATTAGGTTTATCAAATAAAATAACTTATCTTGCTGCTAAGAAAGAAGAATTACACCCAGGACGTACTGCAAGTATTTTATTAAACAGAGAAGAGATTGGTTTTATCGGTCAAGTTCATCCTGTTACACAAAAAGAGTGGGATCTTAAAGAAACTTATGTATTCCAATTATCTCTTGAGAAGCTATTAAATACTGAATTTGATGATATTTTATACAATGCAATTCCTCGTTTCCCATCAATGAACCGAGATATGGCTTTAGTAGTTGATTCGAAAGTATTTGCTGGTGATATTCTAGCTACAATTCGTTCAACTGGTGGAAGACTTCTAAAGGATGCTACAATCTTTGATTTATACGAAGGTGATAAAATGGAAGCTGGTAAAAAATCAGTTGCCTTCTCATTAACATATTTCGATCCAGAACGTACTTTAACGGATGAAGAAGTAACAAAGGCTCATTCAAAAGTATTAAAAGCAGTAGAAGAAACACATAATGCTCAACTAAGAGGTTAAATTAGATTACTCTATTCTATTGACGATATAGAATTTAAATCGAGTTGTAAATTATAAATAGAAAGCAATGTTTTAGGACTAAAACAAAGCATACTCAATTAATAATAAACGTTTGAAACCGGAAATCCTAGATTTCCGGTTTTCTTTATAGGTGAATATTCTATTAGATATTTTTAATAGAGTATTCACCTATTTTTTGCCTCATTTTTATGGTGTGAATGAACCAATTTGTCCTTTTTTTATACAATAAATTGTACAATTAAAATTTTTATGAGAGGTGTATTTTTTTGCCACTACCACCATTACCACCACGATTTCCACAACCATCACAACAACCAGAAGAACCAGATATGTCACTAAATACAGATCCTTCAGATTCGCCTGTAACAAATTCTCCTTACTCACCTAGTTATTCATTTGGTTCAAATGAATCAAATGGTTTAATTGGACCAATAGGACCAATAGGACCTATGGGCCCTACTGGACCAACAGGTGCAACAGGTCCTCGAGGTGAAAGAGGTAAGCGAGGTAAAGACGGAGATGATGGTGACAGAGGTCCAAGAGGTCATATGGGACCAATGGGGCCGATGGGACCAATGGGGCCGATGGGACCAATGGGACCAATGGGACCAATGCCACCAGTTGAATTAATCCCACCTGGTCCAACAGGTCCAACAGGTCCAACTGGACCTTCAGGAGGCCCACCTGGTCCAACAGGTCCAACAGGTCCAACAGGCCCAGCTGGCCCAACAGGCCCAGCTGGCCCAACAGGAGCAGACGGAGCAACAGGCCCGCAAGGTATACCAGGACTATTAGGTCCTACAGGTTCAGCAGGTCCAGCAGGAGTACCCGGCCCAACAGGTCCAGCAGGTCCACAAGGAACACCTGGTCTACAAGGTCCAACAGGTCCAGCAGGAGTACCCGGCCCAGCGGGAGCAACAGGAGCAGATGGAGCAA
>NZ_NESS01000007.1:0-1544 GCF_002128425.1 Gottfriedia acidiceleris | reverse complement strand
GGAGCAACAGGCCCAGCAGGAGCAACAGGCCCAGCAGGAGCAACAGGCCCAGCAGGAGCAACAGGCCCAGCAGGAGCAACAGGAGCAGCAGGAGCAACAGGCCCAGCAGGAGCAACAGGAGCAGACGGAGCAACAGGCCCAGCAGGAGCAACAGGCCCAGCAGGGGTAACAGGAGCAGACGGAGCAACAGGTCCAGCGGGAGCAACAGGCCCAGTAGGAGCAACAGGAGCAGACGGAGCAACAGGCCCAGCGGGAGCAACAGGAGCAGACGGAGCGACAGGCCCAGCGGGAGCAACAGGTCCAGCAGGGGCAACAGGAGCAGGTGCTATTATTCCATTTGCTTCAGGTAATCCATTAGCATTAACAACAGTAGTGGGAGGAGGTCCATCCGATCAAGGGCTTATCGGATTCGGGGACTCAGGTACTGTAAATGAAGTAATAGGTAATCCAATTAATTTAACTGGAGGAGCAGGACAAAACTTAAACTTTGCACTGTCTGTTCCAAGAGACGGAACAATTACTTCAATTGCTTCGTTATTTAGCGTAGCGGTTACTATACCATTAACTACTATATCAACAATTACAGCTAGAGTTTATATTTCTACTCCTCCTTCAATTATTTTTACTCAAGTTGCTGCAATACCGTTACCAGTTCTTCCAGCTGGTGCTGTACCAGGTACAAGTGTAAGCGATGTTGCACCACTGTCAATACCAGTTTCAGCTGGTGACCGTTTATTAATAGTATTTTCAGCTGAATCGACATCAAATGGAACAATTGATGGTTATGCAAGTGCAGGACTTACAATTGAGTAAATACTAAATATAAACAAAAGTATTGAATTATTTTACTATTCTATTTTACTAGTTTCTATTTATCTATAAGGTGGAAACTAGTAAGTAGAATTTTTTTTGAAATTTTTTCTCGTGATTAGTATTTTTATCCAAACAAACTTGTCCAACAAAAATATGATAAAGTGTACGTCAAAATATTTTATGGAGGTGTATCTATTGCCATTACCACCAGGCCCACCAGGGTCACCTAACCCAGTACCACCGGGCCCACCAGGTCCAACAGTACCACCAGCTCCTCCAGGTCCAACAGGAATTACAGGTCCAACAGGTCCAACAGGTCCACAAGGTCCAACAGGCCCAGCGGGAGCAACAGGCCCAGCGGGAGCAACAGGTCCAGCAGGAGCAACAGGCCCAGCGGGAGCAACAGGTCCAGCAGGAGCAACAGGTCCAGCAGGAGCAACAGGTCCAGGAGGAGCAACAGGTCCAGCAGGAGCGACAGGCCCAGCAGGAGCAACAGGAGCAGACGGAGCGACAGGCCCAGCAGGAGCGACAGGCCCAGCAGGAGCAACAGGTCCAGCAGGAGCGACAGGCCCAGCAGGAGCAACAGGAGCAGACGGAGCGACAGGCCCAGCAGGAGCAACAGGAGCAGACGGAGCGACAGGCCCAGCAGGAGCAACAGGTCCAGCGGGAGCAACAGGAGCAGACGGAGCGACAGGCCCAGCAGGAGCAACAGGTCCAGCGGGAGCAACAGG
>NZ_NESS01000006.1 GCF_002128425.1 Gottfriedia acidiceleris | reverse complement strand
ACTAATGAACTTGCTAAAGATTTATCTTCTAATTTTTCAGCAGCTGGTACATCTGAGTTACCAATTTGAATTGCTCCTGTTGATACTTGGTTTACACCAGTACCACTACCGCCACCTTGGACTGTAATTGATACTTGTGGGAACTTCGCCATAAATTCAGTAGCCGCTTCGTCAGCTAGTGGTTGTAATGCTGTTGATCCTGCAGCACCAATTGTACCTGTTAATTCTACTTTTTTATCATCTGTACTTGTCTTGCCAGTTGTTTTTTCATCTTTATTAGAACATCCTGCTAACATACCTGCTATAGTCATTGCTGCAAATGTTAATTTTAATCCACGTTTCATTATTGTTTGTCCTCCTAAGGAAAATTATTATTTTCTACATCTCTAACTATAGAAAAGAATAATTAACGTAGTTTTAAACGATTGTAAATAATACGTAAAGTTGTTTTAAGTTAACAAAATAAAGATAAAAATAAGACTTTTAGTGTGAAATAGAATTCGACATAAAAAAAATGAAAATGAACGATCTCTTTCCGTCCATTTTCATTACTATTTGTCACTACTAGTTTTAAGAAAAACCTATTTATTCACTTTTTCAACGCATAATTTTAATACGGTATTCAGTAAAACATTTGCCCCTTTAGCGCAGTCCTCATATGAAGTTAATTCATCTTCACGGTGACTATACCCATTTACACTTGGCACAAAAATCATAGCCGTAGGGATATAGGAAGCAATGAATTGAGCATCATGTCCAGCACCGCTATACATTCGATTTTCTTTATACCCTAACTCTTTGCAAGCATATTCAACAGCATTGACTACTTCTTCATTAAAATCTACTGTGTCTCGATCCCATAGACGTGTAGATTTTATTGGACAACCGCTTATATTTCCTGGCAACTCTTCCACCATTCGAGTTACTTCTGCAATGACCCCAGGATCCTGATGTCTCGCTTCTAAAGTAAAGGTTACTTCTGAAGGAATGACCGTATGAATATTAGGATAAGCATTCATACGACCAATTGTATAAACAAGATCTGAATCTAGTCTCTGTAGTTGTTTTTGTAAGTCTACAATTAAATTAGCAGCAGTGAACATTGGATCTTTGCGCATGCTGATAGGAGTTGTACCTGCATGATTTGATTCACCAAAAACAGAGATTTCATAGCATACCATTCCTAGTACCCCTTCTACTACACCGATATCTAAGTTTTTACGTTCGAGTACAGGTCCTTGTTCAATATGTAGTTCGATATAAGCTCTGGCTTCTTTTAAACGATTTGTTTCAGAACCTTCAAAACCACTTACATTTAATGCTTGAGCAAAAGAAATTCCATTTTTATCTGTTGAAGCAATCATCTTCTCTTTATCAAATTTACCTGACAGTACTCCAGAAGACATTAGTGATGGCTCAAATCTTGCCCCTTCTTCATTCGTAAAGTTGACAATTGTAATCGGGTAGTCTAATTCGATGTTTTCTTCTCTTATTGTATAGACAGCCTCTAAAGCTGTGAGTACACCTAACACGCCATCAAATCGTCCGCCCTTAATAACTGAGTCCATATGAGAACCTATTACGACCTGCGGCAAGTTTTCCTTACCCGGTAATGTTGCATACATATTCCCCATATCATCATATTTAACTGTCATTTCCACTTCTTCACATAACGATTGAAATTTCTTCCTTGCAGCAATATCTTCGGCAGATAATGCTAGTCTAGTGACTCCGTTGTTTTCCGTTTTACCATATTCACTAAACAACTCAATTAATTTTTGAAGTCGATTAGCATTCGTCTTTATCATGTGAACGCCTCCTTTAATTATTGGGCAATTTCTTCTGATCCATGCTCAGCCTTTTCTCTTTCAACCAATGCGTTAGTTACTAAACTTACGCCCACACTGATAATAATATTAATGCTAATTGCTACAAATCCAATGTTAATATCATTTATTGAACTTGGAATAGTAGGAAAAATATTGATTAATTTAAATGAAGTTATTGCATTAAATAATACGATGGAAACCCCTGTAATAACACCAGCAATCGCACCGTACTTATTCATTAGTTTTGTGTTAAAGAAACCGAAGATCAATGCTGGCACTAATTGAGTAATTAAACCATATGACATAATGTTTAAAACAGCCAACGCTTCTCCGCCCGTAATAGTAAATACATACGCTACTAAAATAATAAATAAAACAAATAATTTAGATACATTCAGTTGCTGACGATCACTTGAGTTTGGCTTAATTAATTTGTAAAATCCAGTCATTAACCCTACTGCTCCAGACATAACCATTACAGAAACAGGAACTAATGCAGTTAAAAGTCCTGCCCCACCAACAATTCCTACAAACCAAGGATCAAATGTTTTCATAGTAAGACGTAATAGAGAAAGATCACCTTCAGGCCCTTGTAATCCTGGCACTTGAATGATTGCGGCAAATCCAATAAAGAAGGCAAATAAAATTAAGATTGTATACAAAGGCAATGTGATCGCATTTTTCTTTAATGCCCGTTCACTTTTAGCTGCTAAAACAACACTAAAAGATTGTGGTAAAAGGTAAAAACCAAATGCATTAAGAACAATTGTTGAAATAAACCAAGGCATACTATAACCTTCAGATGCGAATGTTAAAGCTTCTGGCTTAACTGTTTGGACAGCTTCAAATAACGGTCGAATACCACCAAAATAATGATATGGAATATAGATACCTAAGAATACAATGACAAATAAGATTAAAATATCTTTTAATACCGCATTCCAAGCAGATCCATGGATACCTGAGTTAATAACATAAATTGCAACAATAACTGCACCGATTGTAGAAGCAATTAATGGCGTAATAACACCATAAGAAGCTTCGGAAACGATAATCCCTAATCCTTTTAATTGAATTACGATGTACGGTACAAGTGCGATTAAACCTATGAAAGCTACAACCATACCTAAAGCCTTACTATTATAGGTTTTCATAAAGTATTGAGGCTGTGAAATAACATTATTCTTCTTTGCAAAACGCCAAATTTTTGGGATAATCCAATAGGAAAGTACATAAGCCAAGCAAATATAAGCTGGCACATAATATGCTGCCGCACCATTTGAATAGGCCCAGCCACTGCCGCCTAAAAAAGTAAAAGTCGTATAAACTTCACCAGCAATTAATAAGAATACGAATATTGTACCGAATCCTTTATTACCTACCGCAAACTCATTTACATTCATTTCTTTCCCACGACTTGCGCGAATCCCTAAATATAATGCAACGGCCCCAATAAAGAAGATAATTAGTAAGGCAACATTCATTCAAATTCACTTCCTTTATTGGTAGAATCTAATTTATAAACGATGAACAGAATAACAGATGATAGAATCATCCATAATACAATCCAAAATAGTAAGAATGGCACTCCTAAAAAAAAGGGTTCTATACGATTAGCTAATGGTAGAAGGACACACATTCCTATAAAAGGAACAATCAGTAATAATTGTGAATATTTTTTCACTTGCTACCCACACTCCATTCCTCCAATTGATTTGCATATACTATTTCACCATTTAAAATTGTCGAGTCTACTTTTACTTCGAGTAAATCTTCCACCTGACAATCTAATATAGAAGTATTTAAAATAACTAAATCAGCCAATTTTCCTGATTCTATGCTTCCTTTAGAATCTTCATCAAAACTTGCATAAGCCCCATTATACGTATACATTCGAATCGCATCCATTAGCGATACTTTTTGTTGTTGTCCAAAATCTGTATTTTGTCGTGTTAAACGAGTAACAGCTGTGTATATGCCAACTAAGGGATTAACTGTCGTGATCGGAGCGTCTGAACCAGCCGCTGTGATGATGCCTTTGTTCAATAAATCTTTTGCCGCGTACATATAATTGGTTCTTTCACCATAGTTACGAATATAACTTTCTCCGAATTCATAAGGAAAGGAAGGGTTGAGTATAGGAATGACATTTAGGGCCTTGGCTTTTTCTTGCAAATCAGGTGGACAGACGCCTAAATGTTCAACACGGTGACGATGATCATCACGTGGAAATTCATTTAAGATATTTTCGATGACACTCAAATATTGCTCAATCGCTCGGTCACCTTGAGCATGAACTGTAATTTGATAGCCATTTCGATGTGCTGGGGAAAAGATAGAATAAAGTTCTTCTTCTGTATACTGTAAATAACCGTAATTATTGCCATCACTTGTGTACGGTTCACGAGTTGCAATTGTCGGGCCAGTACTACTACCATCAGTGAAAAGTTTAGCTGGTCCAATTTTGAAAAAGGCATTTCCTGTATTCGTCAGTACTCCAGCTGCTAACATATTTTTAGTAAAATTCTCGCAATCGTTCAAACTGCCGATTAATGCATAAACTCGAGCTTTTAATTGCTTATTATTTGAAGCAATTTGCATAATTCGAAAGCTATTTTCATCGAATCCACCGGCATCATGGACACTTGTAATACCATAAGCAAATAATTGTTCCTGTGCTTTCATTAGTGCATTAAATAATTCTTCATTACTATAAGTCACATTTTGATTAAATTCTAAAAAGGCATTTTCAATGAGGCGACCAGTAAACTTGCCGTTATTATCTTTTTCGATTGTTCCGCCTTTTGGATTAGGCGTGCTTGTATCAATTTTGGCGATCTTTAAGGCAGTTGAATTAACAATCCCAATATGTCCACAAGTGCGGGTAATAACAATCGGATGTTCCTGTGTAAGTTCATCAAGTTCTTCAATCGTAGGATATCGTTGTTCCTTTACCATTAACTCATTAAATCCAAAGACACGTATTATATGTCCATTTTTAGTATTTTTAACGGTGTCAGCTAATTTATCTTTTAGCTCTTCAATCGAATTAATTGCGGGATTTTTACAATCGAGGTGCATTAATGTATTTCCGTATAAAAAAAGATGCATATGAGCATCAATAAAACCTGGTAAAACAGATCTTCCATGCAAATCAATGACTTGTGTTGAGACAGTTATATATTTTTTTATTTCTTCTGTTGTTCCTACAGCTGCAATCTTATTCCCTTCGATCAGACATGCTTCAAAGACTTCATTTTCACTATTTACTGTAATCACTTCACCATTTAATAAAGCTGTCTTTTTCATTCGCACACCCTCTTTATCTAAATTTTATGAATATACAAAAAATATAACATAGCTTTTTAATCGCTCGATATGCACATAATGTAAAAAAGTTCCCTTTGTCGTTTTACATTATGTTATATTTTCTGTATAAAGCATTGATAAACCTTTTTCTAAAGAGGAGGCTATATATTGTCTTATTCACTTAAGATTCAAGATTTATTTGATAAAAAACATTTCAAAAAGGCAAAAATTCTAGCTGGTCGCAGCGGGGTTTTGAATACTATTAAGTGGGTACATATACTGGAGTCAAAAGAAATTGGTACCTTCATTAAAGGCAATGAATTAGTATTAACGACTGGAATACAACTAACTCAAGAAAAGACGCTTTTCGAATTTGTAGAGCAACTAATTAGTAAAGAAGCAGCCGGATTATGTATTGAATTTGGTGAACATATACAAACTGTACCGAATAATGTAATCGAGCTGGCCAATTTGAATAATCTCCCAATTATCGTGTTTAAAGAAATCGTCCCATTTATAGAGATCACACAAGAAATACATAGTATGTTAATTAATCAACAATATGAAATGATTAAACGATTGGAAAACTATTCGCAAGAGATTAACAAATTAACTTTGAAAATTACTCACTACGAACATATTTTAATGAGGCTTTATAAATATTTAAATATTAACGTTGCATTTATCATTAACGGTCAGCAACCTTCCTTTATTCCAAATGAAAAACAGCATATGTATATGAACTTAAGAGACAAATACGAAAAGAAAAACGAAAGAAAACATTTTGCAAAATGTGAAGTAAACATACTAGAGGAAAGCTATGGTGAGGTATGTATTTTCACCGAGAACCGTACTATAAATGAATTCGAGTTATTAGTACTAGACAGAACTGTAACCGCTTTATCTCAATATTTGTTACGCAGTCTATACATAGAAGAGAAACAAACTATTTACTCCCGCGTATTATTAGAATCTTGGTTAAATGGATCATTCGAAGATTCCACCATTACCTCCTTCTTACAAGAACAAAGCTATCATAATTTAGTAGATTGCGCTTATTTCGTCTTAATCGATCACATAAAGATTTCAAAAAAAGAATACGATTTAAATTATTATAAATTATACTCCCGTAATATTTTTGAAAATAAAGGCTTCGTTATCTTTTTATTGGAGGAAAAGCAAAGACTGATTTATATCATTGCAGATATTTACGGATACGATACAAAAAAGCGTATTTTAGACTGCATTGAAAAAATCAAGAACTTCAGAATGAATAATAATTATATAGACTTAAATGTCACTTCTGCTGTTGGTCAGATTGTAAATGATTATAAATTAGTACACCAAAGTTTCGAAACTGCACAGGATACATTATTAATCCGCCAAAACGCTCTTCAACTTTCTTATTTTTATGAAGATCTCTACTTACATCAATTAATTCTTCAAATGCAAAAAAATAAAGCAATTATGGATTTAGCAAAGAACTATTTATATCCCCTCTATGAATATGATGCAAAAAATAATGGAAATTTGATCGAAACATTACAAGTTTATTTGCAATGTAATTGTTTAAAAAATGAGACTGCTAAAAAGCTATTTATTGTCCGTCAAACGTTATATCATCGGTTGTCCAAGATTGAAAGTTTAATAGGAACTGACTATATGCTTCCACCAAAGCGGCTCGCTGTTGAGTTAATGTTGCTGGCTACTCAGGATAATTTTCAATTTACAGACTTAGAAAAACTTTCTTTATAAACGGCTTTTCATATCTGCAGCTATTTTATTGAATAACTCGCTTTATAAATCCCCTTTATTTCACTCAAGTCAATTTTGTTTGCCTGAATGAAATAAAGGGGATTTTTTACTTAACAAAGTGTCAATATGTGAAACGGTTTTTAGTAAACATTTTACATTCTGTCTGATGATAATTGCGTTAAAAAACTTCACAATAAAGACAGATAAACAAATTACTAAAGGAGTGGCTCAAATGGAAAATGTTCGTATAGCTGAAAATTTGATTTCAAAAGATGAGAAATATCTATGGCATGCAATGAAGCCATATAACCCGCAAGCTACAACTATTATTCAAAAAGCTAAAGGAGCTTGGCTAACAGATATTGATGGTAATCGTTATTTAGATGCAATGTCTGGATTATG
Organism: Gottfriedia acidiceleris; assembly: GCF_002128425.1. Classification (GTDB taxonomy): domain Bacteria; phylum Bacillota; class Bacilli; order Bacillales; family Bacillaceae_G; genus Gottfriedia; species Gottfriedia acidiceleris. The sequence goes on along the minus strand of NZ_NESS01000006.1, from coordinate 325,408 downwards.
GTGTGTAAATGTTGGTTATGGAAGAGAAGAAATTGCAAAAGCAGCATATGCCCAGCTTCTAGAGAACAACTATACACCATTATCTCTTAGTCATCCTTCTGCAATTTTACTTGCCGAAAAAATCAATGAATTACTAGGCGGAGATTATGTAGTCTTCTTTTCTAATAGCGGCTCGGAGGCAAATGAAACAGCATTTAAAATTGCCCGTCAGTATTTTCAGCAAAAAGGACAAGGAAATCGATATAAGTTTGTTTCACGCTACCGCGCATATCATGGGAACACGATGGGAGCACTCGCTGCAACAGGGCAAGCCGAGCGCAAATATAAATACGAACCTTTAGCACCAGGGTTTATTCATGTGAAAGCACCGGATCAGTATCGCTACAATGAGGATGGCTTTAAGAATGCTAGCGAATTACCTTCCGTTAAAGCGGTAGACGAAATCATGACATGGGAACACTCAGAAACAATTGCGGCGATGATTTTAGAGCCAATTATTACTGGTGGTGGAGTCATTATGCCTCCTGAAGATTACTTAAAAGGTATCAGAGAAGTTTGCGATAAACATGGTGCCCTATTAATTGTTGATGAAGTAATTTGCGGCTTTGGACGCACAGGAAAAGCCTTCGGTCATCAACATTACGGAGTGCAACCTGACATCATTACAATGGCAAAAGGACTTACGAGTGCATACATGCCACTTTCAGCAACAGCAGTAAAGAGAGAAATTTATGAAGAGTTTACTAAAAACGGAAACTATGACTATTTCCGCCATGTAAACACATTCGGGGGTTCACCAGTTGCATGCGCAGTTGCCCTAAAAAACCTAGAAATTATGGAACGTGAAAACTTATTTGAACAGTCTTCAAAAATGGGTGCGATTCTACTTGATGAATTAAAAGAGAACATTTCACACCACCCTCACGTTGGTGATATTCGAGGAAAAGGGTTACTAATCGGAATCGAGTTAGTAGAAGATCAATATACGAAAAACCCTTTAAATATCGAGAAAGTCAATCAAGTAATTGCTAAATGCAAAGAACGAGGACTAATTATTGGTAAAAACGGTGTAACAGTAGCAGGCTATAACAATGTATTAACACTATCTCCTCCGTTAAATATTACAACTGAGGAAAAAGATTTCATTCTTTCTGGCTTAACGCAAGCAATAAATGAAACTTTATAAAATCAAAAGTAATGGAAGATAAAACGCACTCTAACGTGATTTATAGAAATGATAGCTGAACTTTGAAAGGAGAACTAGAAGATGACAAATATTACTGAGGTAAAAGAACTTACACATTATATAGATGGAAAAATACTTGCTGGTAAAAGCGGTCGTTTCCAAGATGTATTCAATCCTGCAACAGGCGAAGTTATTGCCAAAGTTCCATTAGCTTCGGTAGAAGAAGTGAAATATGCAATTAAAAAAGCAGAAGCAGCCTTTCCTGCTTGGCGTGACCTCTGTGTTGCTAAACGTGCAGAAATTGTAATGGTATTCCGAAACTTGCTAATGGAAAATAAAGATAAAGTAATCGAATTAATTTGTACAGAAAGCGGAAAAACAGAAGAAGATGCAATGGGTGAAATTACTCGAGGGATAGAATCAGTAGATTTAGCTATTAATGCTCCTCATTTAATGAAAGGCGAGTATTCAGTAAATGTAGGTGGACAAATTAATGCTTATTCTGCTAAGTATCCACTGGGCATAGTAGCAGCAATCTCCCCGTTCAACTTTCCAATTATGGTGCCACTTGCACAAACATGCATGGCAGTAGCAGTTGGGAATGCTGTAATTTTAAAAGCTTCTGAGCGTGTACCTATGACAGCTTTATATATTAGTGAGTTATGGACAAAAGCTGGTCTCCCAGATGGAATTTGGACAGTAATCAATGGAGATAAAGAAGCAGTAAATGAATTGCTTGAAAACCCAGCAGTACAGGCAATTTCATTCGTTGGTTCCACACCTGTTGCACGTTATATTTATGAAACAAGCGCTAAGTATGGCAAACGAGTTGTTGCTTTAGGTGGTGGTAAAAATAATATGGTAGTCATGCCAGATGCCGACTTAGAACAAGTAGCGAACGCCTTCATTAGTGCAGGCTATGGAGCCGCCTCCCAACGATGTATGGCAATTTCAACATTAATGCCTGTAGGACAAGAAACAGCTGATCGTTTAGTAGAAATTTTAGAAGAAAAGATTAATAGGTTAAAAGTTGGAGCTTACACTCAAAGTGCCGATTATGGACCAGTTATATCGCAACAAGCGAAAGAGACTATCCTAAAAGCAATTGATCGCAGTGAACAAGAAGGTGCGAAAATCGTCTGTGATGGCCGTAATAAAGACATTACTAAAAATAACAAAGGCTTCTTCCTAGCTCCAACTTTACTGGATCATGTTAAACCAGGCATGGAAATTTATGATGAAGAAGTTTTCGGCCCTGTTCGTAATATTGTACGTGTGGATTCTTTAGAAGAAGCAATTAAATTAATCAACCAGCATGAATTAGGAAATGGCGTAACGATTTTTACAAACAATGGTTTAGCCGCTAGGAAATTTACGACTGAAATTGACGTTGGTATGGTCGGCGTAAATGTACCAATACCAATTCCTGTGGGTTACCATAACTTTGCCGGCTTTAAAGGCTCAAAATTTGGCGACGGGCAAATGTTTGGTCCTGACCAAGCGCGCTTCTATACAAAGACGAAGACGATTTCGGAGCGTTGGTTGACTCCTAGTGAAAATAGTAGCTTATCGTTTGCGTTTCCTAGTAATAAGTAATCATTTTAATAGACACAAAAAGACGCGGTCCCAGATTGTTAATTGGGAGCGCATCTTTTTGTATTTGAGCTATGAATCTCTTTCATTACTCTCCTCTATTATTTTTTAATCTCAAATAGTAAAATTAGCATCTGTGAGCGTATTTTGCTCTACACATTCGTAGATTTATCCCAATAAATTTTTGCTACATCTTTTGCTTATACAGCCATACCGTGTGCAAACAATTTCTCTTCTCTACTTCACTCCAACTATCTCCTTTATATGTATTCCTTCGCGATCTCAATTCCTACATCTTTTGCTTTTTCAAATACAGAATAGGAAAAAGCTCCCCTACTCTACTACTTCTCTAATATCATCTATTTCTATTAGTTGACTTACAAATTTACTATTCCACAAATCTTCTACCGTTTCATTTACTGCTATTATCCCTTTATCAGCCAGTTTATTTAAATTCATATGAACCCTATCTTGAATTGTCATTAGGTATATTTTATTCAGAAAATTTGTATTATTTAGCCATTTTCCATTGATTTGTGTTAATAAAAAGTTATAATTAGTTTGAAAACAATTTGTGCAAACGTTTGCAAAACTAAGCAATACCTACATACATATTTTTGATGCAACTTTTGTACAAACGTTTTCTTAATTTAGAGAGAAGAAAGGGGTTTTTTCATGAGGAGAAAACAGAAATCAATATTATCGCTCGTCACTGTATTAGGATTAGTTCTCCAGATGGTTCCGGGATTTTTTACAAATGGAACTGTAAAAGCAGCAGAAACGATGGCTAGGCAAGTTGTACTTGTTGGAAGCTTTCAAAAATTGTTAGGAAATTCAGGCGATTGGGACCCATCTTCACACCAAACAGAAATGGTTTATAAAGGTAATGGTCTTTATACATTTAATGGTACTTTACCGGCTGGTGAATATGAGTACAAAATCGCTATTGGTGGAAACTGGTCAGAAAATTACGGTGAAGACGGAAATCCTGGTGGCAACAACATTAAACTAATACTGTCTGAACAAAAAGATGTTACCTTCTACTATAATGATAACACTCATTCAATTACAGACAGCACGCACTACACCTCTTTAGTAGAAGAAAGACAACCTCGCATTGTTGGAACAATTCAACCTGCAATTAATGCAGGGGCAGCTTGGAGCCCAGCGGACTCTACAGCATTTTTAAAGGATGATAATTTCAAAAATATCTATTCGTTCACTACAAAAGTGCCAAGTGGTACATACGAATATAAGATTGTACTGGGAAAAGATTGGACCGAGTCCTACCCTACTTCCAATCTGAAGTTAAATGTACTCTCTGAAACTACTATTACATTTTTCTATAATAATCAAACTAAAGAAGTATATACAGACTATAAGCCAACAGGCTCTGACGGCTGGATTGATCAGAACGCCCTCTATCATGATTCATGGGACGTAGTATACCGAAAGCCATTTGGGGCTGTTGCTGCTAAGACGCCTGTCACTTTCAGGATTTCGGCTAAGAAAGGTGACTTAACAGGCGCGAGCCTCTATGTAAAAAACTATAATTCAGGTACAACAAAAGTCTTATCTATGAAAAATGTAGGATGGTCAAATACAAATGGTAAAGGTGATCTTGAGTACTGGGAAGCTATGTTAACTCTAGCAGACAAAGGTATTTATGGGTATAAGTTCATTGTCAGAGATCAAGATACAACCGCAGAATATGGTGAAGACACACAAGAAGGTCATACTGGAAAAACTGTAGATAAAAATGCAAGTCTTTTTCAACTGACAGTATATGACCCGCAGTATCAAACTCCAGATTGGATGAAAGAAGCTGTAGTCTATCAAATCTTTCCTGATCGCTTTTATAACGGCAACAAGTCAAATGACAATGTAAAGGATAAAATTGGAGCTCGTGGTAATCAACAAATCGAACATCCTACTTCTTGGTCAAGCTTACCAGACAATCCGAATGAAAAAGGAAGTGGTTCGTATACTGGAGACGGCGAGTTTAGTAACGATTTTTACGGAGGAGACATTTCTGGAATCAAAGCCAAGCTTGATTATCTTCAATCACTGGGAGTCAACACACTCTATTTAAATCCGATTACTCTTGCACCATCTAATCATAAATATGATGCAACAGATTACAAAGAAGTGGACCCGATGTTTGGCTCAGAAAAAGAATTTAAGGATTTCACAAAAGAATTAGCGAAGCGTAACATGCATTTAATTTTAGACGGTGTTTTTAACCACGTCTCTGACGATTCAATCTATTTTGACCGCTATAACAAATATAAAACAGTTGGCGCTTATGAATATTGGTCTCGTGTTTATAATTTGATGAATGATGAAAAATTGTCCGAGGCTACTGCCAAAGAGAATGCGAAAAAGCAACTTCTATCCGAAGGCCAGTCCTTTAGCCCGTACGGTTTTGAAAACTGGTTCCATATTGAAAATGTTAAAGTTCCAAACGAAAAAGTTAACGGTGTTTCAACCGGAGAACATTATAAGTATGAAGGTTGGTGGGGCTATGACAGTCTCCCAGTATTTGAATCAAAAGAAGGTTCAAAAGTTGATCACCCTAGTGAACTTAACAACACTGCATTAGCTAACTATATAATGTATGATAAGGACTCTGTAAGCAAATCATGGATTGATCGAGGTTCTTCTGGATGGCGTTTAGATGTAGCGAATGAAGTAGACAGCTCATTTTGGCAGGAATTTCGAAAAGAAATTAAATCCAAGAAGATGACAGGTTCAGGACAAACTCTTCAAAAAGATGAAAAACCACTTATTCTAGGAGAAATTTGGGATGATGCTTCCAAATACTTCTTAGGAGATCAATATGACTCCGTAATGAATTATCGTTTCCGAGGTGCCATATTGGATTATTTAAAAAATGGTAATGCAGAAAATGCACAAAATTCACTCCTTGCTGTCCAAGAGGATTATCCAAAGGAAGCTTTTTATGCTCTTATGAATCTAATGGGATCTCATGATACAGCACGAGCTATATTCCTACTAGGCAATGGAACAGATACTTATAACAGAGCTGAACAAGATCCGAACTATAATTACAATGAAGGTGTGAAACGATTAAAGCTAGCCTCTATCCTTCAAATGGGTTATCCAGGTGCACCAACCATTTATTATGGAGATGAAGCAGGTCAAACGGGATCAAAAGATCCAGATGATCGCCGCACGTATCCATGGGGAAAAGAAAACCAAGATTTGATTAAACATTATCAAAATATTGGTCAAATTCGTAGTAAAAATTCCGATTTATTTAGTCATGGAGATCTTCACCATATTTATGCTAAAGACGATGTATTAGCTTACGTTCGTACTAAAGGTACAAAATCAGCTCTTATCATCATTAATAGAGGGAAAACTGAACGAACTGTTGATGTTGACACAAAAAAGCTGATTGCAAACGGAATCCGTCTAGAAGACCAATTAGATAAAAAATACGCTGCTACTGTGAAGGATGGCAAGTTAACATTGACCATACCTGCTGAATCAGGAAGAATGTTACTTTCTAGTAATGACGTGAAAAATCCACAGTCAGTTAAAAATGTAATCGGTACTGTAGGCTCTAAACAAATTACGTTAAGCTGGACAGGAACTGGCACAAAATTCAATGTTTATCAAACAACTGTTGCTGGCGGATTATGGACAAAAGTAAAAGAAACTAAAGACACTAATGTAACCATTTCAGATTTAAATAATGGGCGCAACTACTATTTTTCTGTAACTGCTGTAGATTCTAATGGGAACGAATCTGAACCTGCTGTTTCAGTTGGTCTCGTGCCTCATTACGATGTTAGCAAAGCTAGCGTGTCCAATATGACAGCTTTAGCCAACCAGGAGCTGAATTTAGCGCTTGATTCTAATGTTAAAGCAACTTTTTACTTGCAAGGTGCAACAGAAACAGGACCAGCTGAAGGAATTAAGGCCGAGCTTCAAGTAAGAATGAAAGGCCAGACTGCTTGGGAGTCATACCAAGCTCTATATAATGGTCAGACTCAGGAAAATCAAGCTAATGAGTTTCAAGGTAGCTTCACACCATTAGAGGCTGGCCAATATGAATACCGAATGGCCTTTACACCTGATTTAGGAAATACATGGGTATACTCTGAAACAAAAGAAGTGAATTATACACGTAGCACTTTAGATACTACTCCCCCTGCTAGTAAGGTCAATGTGGAAACACCAATTCAAGAATCTGGTCAGGTTAACTTGAACTGGAAACTTACGCAGCCAGATCAGCCATATAAAACTGTCATTTATCGTGACGGTCATATACTTACTTCAGTAAACGGGGACACTACTACCTTCCGTGATTATCAGGTCACAAACGGTACAACATATAATTACCAAATCCGCGTCTTTGATCAGGCAGGGAACTACGTGGATTCAAATACTGTAACTGTCACACCAGATATTGTCATGGTACAAGTCACCTTTAAGGTGCATGCACCAGATGACACTCCATTGTCAGCACAAATGAATATACCTAACAGCTTAAATGGTTGGAATACAGGTGCATGGTCAATGAGCCGAAATGGCGCAGTTACACCGGATTGGGAATATACAGTTGAGCTTGAAGAAGGAACTGAAATTACCTATAAATATACGAGAGACAACACTTGGGATCATGAAGGATTAGCAGACCATACACCATCTGATCGATCAGACGATGATATCAGTTACTATGGTTACGGTGCGACTGGAACTGATATGAAAATAGTTGTTTCAAACCAAGGTGGCAACAAAATGACTGTCCAAGATACAATTTTACGCTGGATTGATAAGCCGCTTGTAGTAAGCCAAATTGATGTAAATGGTTCAACTTTAACTCTCAAAGGGAATTCTATTAAAGGAGCTAACCTTACCATCAACGGGGAAAAAGTAACTGTTGATAATGAGATGAATTTTACCCAATCTTTTAATCTAAAAGACGGTCAGACACTAGTACCAGTACACATTGAACCAACTGATACAACCAAAACCACGATTTTTAAAGGTGATGGCGGTTCAATCAACAAAAACACAAAAAACTATGTGATAGATGTTATTAATAAAACGATTAGTGAGTCCAACTAATTAGAAACAAGGTCTACCGATTTTGGTAGACCTATTTTTGATTATTGTTGCCTTCATTTAATAAAGATAATTTCCTAATTGAATTAATCCTAAAAAGTTTTTTCCGAGTATGTATTCCTTTTCGTTATCAGGAATTAGAAGGGATTCAATCCAGCTTTTCTTGTCCGAATAGTCATATTCATTAAAAGTCTTCATTCCATATGGTCCGTCACAGCCAAATAGAACTTTACGGAAACCTAATACCTCTACCGCTTGTTTTACAATTGACGGATTTAGATAATCACTTGATGTATCAACATATACATTTGGTTGTTCCTTAACGTATTTCCATAGTTTTCTCCAAAATGGTAGACCAGCGTGAGCATAAATTAATTTAAGTTTAGGAAAATTTTCAGGTAGATATTTATAGGAATCACTCTCAGAAGATAGATGAATAATCATAGGTACACCTTTTGATTCACATAAAGCAGCAACTGGTTCAAGAGCTTTAATACTATAACCATGCATGAATGGATGAGCTTTTACCCCAATAAAACTAGGGTTTTTAAGATAGAATTCTATTTCTTCCATAAAATTAGGAATCATAGGGTTCACTGCTGCCCAACCTAGAAATCGGTCTGGAAATCTTGCAATTGCAGTAGCCACGATATCATTGTTCGGCTTGTTAAAAATCTTATATGAATTTCCATAAAGTTTCAAATAACCATCTTTTACAAGACTATCATAAAGCTTGTGACCAATTTGAGGTGTATTAAGTATTAGAAAACGGAATAATCGTTGTATATGATACTGAATGGTACTATCTGATTCAAACATTGTTTCACTCATTGGGGGGATAAGAGCAGTTTTTGCTACATTATTTTTATCCATCCCCTCTATCATTTTTTCTAAAGTCAGCATGGATTCATCCACATGAAAATGGCAATCAATAATTATATAAATCTCCCCTCTTCTACTCTATTATTTTCAATGTATTGGTTTATCAACTTTTAAATGATTCACTTTTAACCTATTTTTACTAGTATCATATATATGCTTTGAAAAAAACTTTATTTAATTAAAGACTTCTGAACAGCTTCAATACACCTTTAACAGCAAAAGAATTGCTCTTTCTTTTTTACGAATTTATTTAGAAGCAGAAGCTCTCTCAGAGGGATTTTTCAGCTATTCAATGTGGGATTAAGAATTGGAGATACATAGTATTTTCCAGTCATTATGTACTGTGATACAAAAAAATAGCTGAACCGTTAGTAGCCGAGTGAAACACAGCTACTAAAATAAGTTTCGTATTTTATGGGACTAGCTCAACCCAATAGCTTAAAAAAGAAAAAGGCTTATACATTTCTTTATAAGCCTTTTTTTAGTTAGGTTATCTATAGTCTTTTAATTGAATTGAGTGGTATCTAGTAGTTTTACTAATTAATTTAGTACGTTTGCTGTCTGAGTATGAATAATAAATTATTTTACTCCTGTTGAAATAAGCGTCATTCTTCACATAAATTACCGCTTTTAGATATTTAGGGGTATAGTTACCAAATCCAAGGAAAACTAATATACCATTCCAAACAGCTTTTGCTTTATTTATATAATAACCTCCTGGTAATCCATTAATCAGAGTAGTTGCAACTGCTGCTACGAATCCGTCACGTGCACTTGTAGTACCATAAACAGTTTTTGCATAAGTATAATCTTGATATCCATCATTTACTACCATACGAGCTGATTTCTCAGGAGTTTCAGGTGTAGCTAATGCTTCAGCTTCAAGTTGTTCAAGTTTATCTGATTCATCGACGAAAATCGTATCATCAGTTATGTTGCTTGCTTCTTCCTGTACTAGCTGAGTTTCTTCTGCATTTACAAAGTTTGGAGCAATTGTTGATGTCAAAATTGCTCCAGAGAGTACGGTTATTCTTAATTTTGTCATGATTTCCTCCTAACATTTAACTATTCACTTTTAATGTTAACAAAATATTTGGAGGAAAAATGTTCCATAAATGACGTTTTTATGTACTTTTGTCACAATATTTATCAAACTATTTTATGGTATAATATAACAATTAATCTATAGATTTAGAAGGTGTTTGTGATGACTTATTTGACAAAAAAAATAAAACCTTTTTTTATAGCAGTAATGATAGGTAGTCTTTTTATTATTAAACCTCAAAATATTGATTTAAAAATAATTTTTATGTGCATTTTAGGTGGATCACTTATATTAGAATCTTGTTTTCTAAGCTACAAAAATAAACAGGTGACTAATCGTATAGATTTCTTTTTTGGTTTGTTTTTAATTTGTTTTTCTATCTTTCAAAAAATAAATTAAATCTATCATCCGTCACAGCTTGCATTAAAATTGTATTACTATCAGTTAACATTTTTTTATTACTTTATTTTCTTTTTCAAATTCTTCAAAACGTTCATTTGTAAACTTCAAAATGCTCCAATATTGTATCAAGTTTTTATAAAAGGTGTTACAGGATTATATAGACATGTGTAGAGTGCATGTGGAAACACTTGAGATGCCAGTGAGTTACATCCATATTTATATAAATTAACACTATACATTATATACGTTCAATTATTTTCGCCAAAATGCGATTAGAATATATATATCTAGCTACCGAGGGAGGGATATTTATTTGATCCATAATATCGGGATTAAACACTGTTCTGTCTTTGGTAAAAAAGTAATAATTTTTATAATAATTTTCCTTTGTGAAATTCCATTCAATGAAATGTTTTTTATTTGTTAATAAAAAGTCTAAAATAAATATTTTTGCCTCACCACTTGGCTCATCTTCTAATTATTTTTCTGGTCCTTTATTCTTTTTTCTAATACAATTGGTCTCATTAACAATATTCAATTTGATTTAAAAAAGGATTTTCAATCGAAGAACCTTTGAAAAAAATCTTTATGTTAACTAGGTGTATAAAATATCTATTGTATAGTTTAAATCAATAAAATTAGAAATTATTTATATTTTGTTTTGTTATTATGACTTCTCTATTCTATACATGTTTTCATTTTTCATGATTTTATTTCATTTAAAACTTTAAAGTTATTGTTAGTAAATAATATGTAATTTTGTTTTGTTGTTTTAATTAAAATTCGATTAGTTGTACCATATGGTGACCCTATTCGAATTGCATTGTTATCTTCTCCACCATAAGTACTATCCTCTGAAATTCCAATAATTTCCTCTAATGGAATATTGATTTTTGTCAGCTGCCATTTAATAATCAATTCTTTTTCTGTTTTTTTTACGTCAATTCCTAATGTAAACATATTTTGAAATCCTCTTTCCATGTTTTTTATTTATATAATTTTTATATAGATTCTTATAGTTAAATATAAAGAATTTTCAAATCCACTTTTTTTCCATTTTATCCCTTTTTATGAAGAAAGAGCAAATAAATATTAATGAAAAAGCTAAGATACTCATAAAAGGTAGTGTTATAAAACCAAAATATTGAACTTGGATAGTCGTACAGTCACTAGTAATATTACAAAAAGCACTCTTTTGATGTAGATTTTGAATAATATATTGATAGGATGCTGTTAAAATTCCAAGGAAAGTTAAAATTCTAATGTAATATTTAACATTAGTGTCTTTTATTATCATAGAAATGATAGTAATTAATGGAATGGGATACATTAAAATTCTTTGATACCAACATAAATCACAAGGAACTAATTTAACAATTTCACTATAATATAAACTTCCTAGGGTCGCTGATAGTGAGATTAAAAGAGAAATTATTAAAAATTCTTTTGATGTAAGCTTTCTCATAGTAATATCTCCTTATAAAACCTCGTTTAGTTTTTCTTTTAAGTCATTTACATAGTCTAAATACTCTTTTTTAATTTCTTCGGATTCTAAATTTTTATAGATACTTATTGACTGTTCCCATTCTCCTAAAAAACAGTGTAATTTTAATATTGAATATTTAATATGATCATTAGTTGAATTTATAAGACTATATTTTATTTCTTCAGAGTTATCTAAACTTATTTGTAAGTAGTTTATTAGTTTTTTTACTTTTAGTTGTATGTCTATAAAAAATAGGGTTGCTTTATAGTAAGCTATATCTAAACAATTTGGAAAAGTTTGTTCTAATGATTTTAATATTTCACTTAACTCTTTAAAGTCCCTAGTTAGGAAAAGTATTTTACACAGGAGCAACATAGTGTCTAGATAATATCGTTTATCTGAACTAGAATTATATAAATCCAATGCATTAAATAGTACATTTTTAATTAAAGTACTATCGTCATTAGCTTGTTCTAATTCTCTTGCGTAAAAAAATAACCATTTAGGATTTTTAGGTTCTATATTTATCATTTCTCTAGTTAATGCAATATTTCTTTGGTTCTTCTCTATTTGATTAACTACTTTAGGACTATATCCATCATGATGAACATAAATATCTACACTCATATGATTAGGTATAGTATTATCAATAAAAACTGGTTCTTCATGTACCTTCCCTTTAAATAGAATTTTATTTTTTAAAGGGAATAATCTTCTAGTTTCTGTATATATATGACCATTATGTTCAATAATCATAGGGCTAACAACACATTTAATTTTTAAAAAATCGATTAATTTTGCTATTCTTTTAGCTTTTCCCTGATTTTTTATATCATAAATATTATCTGCATCAATAAAATATATCCAATCAGAAGAAGCATGCTCAATAACTTTATTTCTATGAAAAGAAAAATCATTTATCCAATTTTCAGAAAGGATCTCCACACTTGGAAAGTAGTGCTTTATGATATCTATGGTATTATCTGTTGATAATGAATCAATAATAATGATCTTATCAAACTCATCAATAACACTTTCTAAACATCTTTTTATGCATCTTTCCTCATTAAAGGTTAATATTCCACAAGTAATAGAAGGAGATTTTAGATTTTCATATCTCTCCACCATTTCCTCTAGACTTCCTGTATAATCCACTTCTATATAATTAATTGTATTAATTTCTCTTATAAGATGTATGTCTTTTAAAAGTGAAGAACCAGGAAAGTTCAAATTTAAATTTTTAAAAAGATTCTTTAAGTCCCCCAAAAAGTGTTCCTCCTACGAAAAATTTAATCATATTTCAAAAATTTTTTTAAAACTTTTTCTGATTGTACTCCTTCTAATCGTGCTAATTCTTTTCCATTTTTATAATGTAAGAAGGTAGGTGTTTTAGTAAGATTTTGATCTTTTAAGAAAGATATATCAAAATTTTTATCTTCTTCTACATTCATTGCAATGAGCTTAATATGATCTTCTTTTATTATTTTGTTTACGATTGGTTTCATCTGTGCACATCCTGGACAACTTGTCTTATGAATATAAATAACAAATTCGGAATTCGATTTAATTTTATCTTCATATTGTTTTAAGCTTATATTTTTGTAAAGGGGCTTATCTAAACTACTCGATTGTGAAATAATACCTACTATACAAATAGAAGCAATTAGTAAACTAATAATAAATAACCATTTTTTCATACACTTACCACCTTTGTAGTATTTAAATTATCAAAGTTTTCTTTTATGACTTTATCTTTAAAAATAAACTTTTTATCATAATGATTAATAATTTCAGGATTATGAGTAATAAATAGAATAGAACATTCTAATTCAGATAAATTATTGTATATTTTTTTAAAGGTTTCTGAATCTACATTACTAAGTGATTCATCTAAGATTAAAACACTCGGATTATGAAGAATAGCTCTTGCTAGTGATAATCTTTGTCTTTGTCCTGTAGATAAATTTGCAGCATGCTCACTTAAGTAAAATTCAAATCCTTTTGGTAAAGTATTTATAAAATTATAAATTCCTGCAATTTCACAGGCTTTTATGATATCTTTTTTGTCGAAGTTTTCTCCCATACATAAGTTTTCTATAATACTACTTTTAAAAAGGAATGGATTCTCGTCTAAATAAATAATTTCTTTTCTTAGTTCTTCAGCATTTATATCATTAATATCTATATTATTTATACATATCTTTGATTTTTCGACCTCATAAAATTTGACCAAAGTTTTTGCAAGGGTACTTTTTCCTACCCCACTTTCACCAACTAATACAATTTTTTCATTTTTGAGAATTGAGAAATTTACATCTTCGATAATTTTATTAAAACTATCAAAGCTAAAGGAAAAATTGCGAAATTGTATTTCAGAAATAGGATGCATTTTTTTTATTTGTTCTTCTTTTTTTATCGGATAATTTAAAATATCTAAAAATCTATCTGTCGCAACGAATGCTTTTTGTAGTTCTGATTGTACACTTATTAATCTATCTAAAGAATTCATTAAAAATAGAATGAGCGAATTAATAAATAATAAGCTTCCTAGTGTAAGTGCATCATTTAAGACTTGTTGGGATCCAATCCATAATATAATTATAGAAGCTGAGCTTTGAATCAAATATTTTAACGTATTATTATTATTTACCGCTTTTAATTCTTTCATTGTTGAATCTAGCTGTACATTAAATATTTTCTCAAATGAATCTGAAAAATATCTTTTCTTATTGAGCGAGTATATAGTTGGCATGTTTTTGATAAATTGAACTAAAAAAGATGTAGTTTTAGCTCTACTTACCATTAAATCTTTATTTTTATTTTCAAGGACTTCATAAAAAAGAACTGTTAGACACAGTAATAGAAGTAAAGGTAATAAGGATGTAAAGAATAAAATGCTATTTACCTTAAAAAGGATAACGCTAATTGCTAATATTATAGTGATATCTAATACTGCAGATACAATATTTACGCTAAGAATATTTCTAATATACGCACTATCATTAAACCTTGAAATAATCTCTCCATCATCCCTATTTAAGAAAAAGTTAATTGGCATTCTAGTTATTTTTTTAAAATATTTTTCAGATATATTCTTATCTATTTTGTTAGACATTTTTAATATAAATAGATTTCTTATATAATCTAACGATACACGAAGTAGACTACTAGCTACGAATATTGCCCCCAAATAAGGTAGATATGAATCTAAGTGCATTGGAATAATAAGATCTACGACAAATTTCATAAACATGGACAATCCAACTGTTAATCCCACAAGTAGTAAGGATAAAAGAAATACTATAATAAAAGAAAATACATTTTCTTTTATTATTCTCTGAAAAAATGTTTTTTTATTATGTATTTTATTTGTTGTATTAGAAACTTCTTTAGTAATCTCAACACTTAATATTATTCCCGAAAAGATATTGTTAAACTCTTTAATCGGCATCTTAGAAATCTTTCCCTCTTCTGGATCACTTATAATTAGATAATCTTTCTCTTTTTGGTATACAACAATATAATGTCCTTCATTATCATTTTTTGTTAAAGCAATAAAGGGCGTTTTAAATTGTTCTAAAAAATCTACTAGTCTCTCTTTATTAATTTTCAGTGCCTTGCATGTAAAATTATCAAATTTATTAAAAACGGAAATTAAGTCTTTTAAACTATATCCCTTCTTATCGAAAGTAAGATCTCTTAAATAATCTATTCCATAATAAAGACCATGAAACTTTAGAATTGAAGAAATACACGCAAGTCCACAGTCATGTTTATCAAGTTGTTTTGTATGTATGAAGTTATTCTTATACATATTACATTTTCCTTTAATTTATAAATTTTTTATTTAAAATCAAAAAAGAAATTTCATCAATATATAATGAAATTTCTTTTGGAATTATATAACTTCATTTAAAAGCTTAGCTCTTAAACATATTAAATATAAGAAGCTTTTCATATGTACACTTTTTAATTGAATTTATATAATTAATAGTTAAATTTTTTATTAATAGCAGTAACTTCTATAAATTTCACAAGAAGTTGCTCCACCGCCACAACCGTAAGCTCCTCCACCTGCACAAGATAGCCAGATAGCTGTACATTGTGCTTTAGTAAGTGCTCCATTTCCTACGTAATTTTCTAGTTCCTCAAAACATAATTCTTGAACTAAGTTTTCCATTTCTAGTTTGTTCTCCATTGTCTATTCCCCCATATATAAGTTATTAAAATATACATTTAAAATTTTTCACACAATTCGAATTCTCAGACTAGTCAATGTGTTAATAATATTCTATTTTAAATGTAAATATATACTACCATAATATTTTGAAAAAATATAGAAAAAAATGGAAAAAATGGAAAAAAAAGTAAACCAGTTGCATTATTGTTGAAAAAAATGTGAATCAATTATGGGGTCCACTTTCTTTAGAAATTGATTGAATACCTATTAAGTTTTATATAAAATTAATTGCATTTAACTTATTTTCCTTTCAATACGCCTTTAAAATTCCTCACAAACAAACATACTAGACAATAGATACCTTTCTTAATGAAGTTTCCAAAACACTTATGCTACTTTACGAAGAACATTTTACCTTTTCTTAGCATTACATTTTCTCCTAACCTCCTAAATCAAATAAAAATGACAATTACAACAGAAAAAACGTCCTAATAGGTTGATATGCAGTTGATTACAAAATTTTTTATCTTTTTTGCAATTTTTATATCTGCTAATCCATGTACTATTTATCAAATGCCAGTTCGATTGAAGAAAAATTGAGAATAGCTGTAGAACAAGACTTAATATCTAATTTTATGGTTACTAGTTTTCTAGAATACAAAAAAATGAAGGTGAAAAATAATGAAGAATGCTAGTCTTTCATTGGAACAAATCAAAAAAATTTTTCCAGGGACATCAACTACTATCATCTCTAATAAACGTTCTGTAACTGTACAGAAATATGAACAATTAAGTTTTTTAGAAATAGAACTTGAAATTTTATCTAATCATCAAAATTAAACCCACTTTAAATTGTCGATGCTTGGTGGTGAATGTGGTTAGATGGCTAAAAAACGAATTATTCTACAGCCAGTTGAAAAAAGTTTTGAAACCCTTACAACAATGGGTGTTTTTATTAATCCAAAAAGTCTTGATGGATGAATTAAAACTTTCACCAACCCAAAAAGCACGACTTTATCAAACGATGTAAGGAACCAGGAATGATTGATATTCAAGAAAATATTTACTTTAGTGGAAAATACCATGTATTCATGCGACGTGTTAGTACAAATCAACAGGATATAAAATCGCAAATTTTAGCTGATGAAATTTACCGTTCATTAATTCCTGATCATTTAATTCTAATTATTGAGGAAAAAGGTGTTTCAGCTAATAAATTACGCTATCACGAAAGAGAGAAAATGAAAGAAGTAATTAGATTAATACAAGCCGATAAAGTGGATACTGTTTATGCTTTTGATCGAACAAGATTATTTCGTAAATTCCTAGATTCTATGTTGTTTTTTGACTTATGCATAAAGTTAAAATAATTTATACATCTTCTGAACATATTCAATCTACTAATCGTGCGCTTTTAGGGGGCATACTTTTTGTTTTTGCGGAAGAGGATGGGAAAAATATAGCAAGAAAATCAAGTGAAGTCAGAAGAGCTTATCCTGCACAAAAATATGGATTTGTTAGAAGTGAGGATAAAAAATGTCATATTTACAATCCGGATAAAAAAGAAACGATATTACTTTTATTTGAAAAACTTCAACTCGTAAATAGCGAGGAAGAATTTTTGGAACTTGTGAAACAGCATATAAACAATTTAAACTTAACCCTAAAAAATTTCTTTCTATTATTCTAGATCCTTTTTACGCGGCTCATGACCTAATAAATAAAAAAGTTAAGCTTAATCATGTTGATCCATATATAGCCTTAAATAAATATAATCAAATCCCAAAAAGAATAACTCCTTATTTTGATAATTATTTAAGACATTACAAAAGCTTGATGCTATTCAGCCTACTTCTGTACCCGTTATATGTGGAGTGTGCCAAAAGACACTTAAACTAAAAAAAATTTCTCAACAATTCTATTCTTGTTTCTTTCTGTACAAAAGATGTTATCAACATGAACAAGGACTTCTACTGCTACGTTGAATGTAATTAAGGAATGTGGTGGAAGCATAAAGTATGGAAATATATTTTGTAAAAATAGTAAAGCAATAAAAGAGAAAACTTTATGTGAAACGATATTAAATGATTTATCTAATCTATTTGACGAGCTTAATAAAAATCAACTAGATGATGTACTTCGGAAGCAAATTGATAACAAAAGGAAGCTATTAGCAAAAGAAATTTCTACTCTTGAAACTACTATTCGAAAATTTACAAAAAAGATTCAGTACTATGATTTATTTCTAGAGAAGGAAATTTCAAAAGAAGAGCTTGAAGAACTAAGAGAAATGTTTAAACTAAAAGTTAATAAACATAAAAATGAAATACTAAATATTACCTCTCAGATAGAAGAAATTGCACACGAAGATCATCTACACAACCTTAAAGACAAATTAAACGAGTGCACTAAAAGAGCTTACAGCAAATATACTCCATATTTTTGTAAAGAAAATTGAATATCGAATTGATGGTAGTATTGATATACACTACAATTTTGCAAATGCATTAAAAAATGTGTAAAGGCAACGTACCATGAAAGGGACGCTGCCTTTTAAAGTATTTATTACTTAGTTTTTAAAATGAGTTGCGAGATACACTCCACGTGAGCAGTATGCGGAAACATATCAACAGGCTGTAAATACTTCACATCATAACTCTTACTCAATACATTTAAATCCCTAGCTAAAGTAGAAGGATTACAAGAAACATAAACTAATTTCTTCGGTTTAATTTTTAATACCGTATTTAGAAACTCCTCATCACAACCAGTTCTCGGTGGATCAGTTATGATTACATCTGGTTTCCAGCCTTCATTTAACCATTTTGGTAATACTTGTTCAGCTTTACCTGCTTCGTAGTGCGTATTTGTAAATCCATGGCTTAGAGCATTTGTTTTCGCATCTATGATTGCTTCTTTCGTTACGTCCATGCCTCGAACTTCTTTTGCGTCTTTTGCTAGCCATAGTCCGATAGTCCCTACTCCACAATAAGCATCTACTACTTTTTCTGTTCCAGTAAGTGCAGCTGCTTTTTTGACTTCATCATATAGCTTAACTGTTTGTTCAGGATTTAATTGGAAAAACGCTCTTGCCGAAAGTTCGAATGATAAGTCTCCAAGCTTTTCTTCAATTACTTCTTCACCTGCTAAATAAACAGTTTCACGACCAAAGATCACTGAAGTCATTTGATTATTAATGTTTTGCATTAAGCTTGTAACTTCAGGAATTCGCTTTTTAATTTCACTGATTAATTCATTTTTCTGAGGAAAATCTTTCGTTCCAGTTACAAGTACTAATTGGATTTGACCTGTACGTAAACCAACTCGTGCTACGATTGTTCGGATTACCCCTTTATTTTTTCGTTCATTATAAACAGGGATATTTAAACGAGTTAAAATTTTCTTCACTTTACCTGTAATTTTATTTAAATCCTCATGTTGAATTGGGCAATGGCCAATATCGACAACATTGTGAGAGTTTTGTGTATATAATCCAGCAATTATTTTATTTTTTTCTAGCCCAGCTTGAAGCTGACTTTTGTTGCGATAATTCCAAGGATTTTCCATACCAATCGTTTCTTTAATTGGTGTTTTTTCTAGTAAATCTTTCGCATACTTTTCCATTGCTTGGATGACAATGTCGCGTTTATATCGAAGTTGTCCTTCATAGGTTGCATGCTGAATTTGGCAGCCACCACATTTTTCGTAGATTTTACAAGTCGGCTCTACACGATCTGGCGATGCTTTTCGAATACGTTGAATTTTCCCTTCAGCAAAACCGTTGCGAACATTCGTTACCTCTGCGACTACTTCCTCACCAGGTAATGCTCCTTTAATAAAGACTACTTGTCTTTTGAAGTAACCGACACCCTCACCATTAATCCCAATACGTTTAATTGTTATAGGAAAAGATTGTCCTACTTCTAATTTATTTGTTAACTGATTACTCATATAGACAACTCCATTATTCTATGCTCTTCCAAAGATAAAGGGCCGCGTAGCTTCCAAACGGAGAAACCTGCTCCTTTACATAATTCATTATTTCTTTCGAAGGCTTTTCATCTAAATTTAAAAGCTTTTGAAGTGCGATTTGAATGCCAACATCACCAACCGGGAAAATATCTTTTCTACCAAGACCAAATAATAAGAAGTTTTCAACTGTCCAAGGACCGACTCCTTTAAGCTTGATTAACTCCTTTGAAATGTCCTCCGAAGATAATGTCCGATAATCTTGATGACTTAAAACTCCTTCACTCCAAGCTTTAGCAATTCCAATCATATATTCAGCTTTTCTAGTACTAAGCTGCAAATCTCTTAACTCATCTATCGTTAAATTAGCAATTATTTCAGGTGATGGAAAAAACCACGAATTACCAATTCTTTCACCATACATTCGAACAAATCGTTTTGTTACTTGGATTGCAAATGTACGCTGTATTTGTTGATGAATAATACATGTAATTAAACAAGCAAAAGGATCATTCGAAACGGTAATTGGTGTATGTCCAAAAAGGTCGATTAGAGGAGATATTGTAGTTTGTCTTAAATGATGATGTAACTCTTCAAATTCTGTTTGCCATTGCAAAATAGTAGCAATTTCTTCGAGTATTTTCTCTTTATTTCCATGTTCACTAATGACTTCAAACCGTACGGGAGCATCATTTATTTTCTTAACCTTCACAACTGCTTGATCCCCATCAATATAAAGCGGAATGCTTAACCGCTTTTCAGCAGAATGTACTGTAAATGTTGGCTCATGCTCTAATCTCTTTAAAACTTCTTCCCATTGATATGGTGTTTCTAAAGCAACCTCTTCCTTCCACATTCACCCGTTCCTCCTTAATTACTCTGAAGTGTATTATAGCATAACAAGTACCGCTTAAGAAAATTTGTGTGAAATGCAAAAAAACTAGAGAAAGATCTCTAGTCAGTACAAAATCCAAAATTTTCACAATAATTGCAAGCGCTTGTCAACAGTTTGAAAATACAAAAAAAGCTTGGGGACTAGTCAAGCTTTCTTTGCTCTTTAAATTTTAAGGGAATGGGGAAACTTTCAAGTCCAATCAGGTTTCAAAACTTATCAAATATCGCTACAGCGGTGTTGATATTTGCTATACTTAAATGATAACGATTATCATTATCAAAGTCAATAGTTGAATTAAAATTATTTGAATCTTTTTTTGAGGCTTCTCTCTTAAAAAACTATTATTCAGCTCTACCTCTACTCTCTTCTTTCTTAAAATAACTCTATAAATAATTGGAAACAATACAAGTACAATACCTACTTACCATTCGTAAATTATGTTCTTTCGAAGACGCATTAGGTTATAATTTATGATAAACTATTTAATTGAAAGTAGAGACTAGTGAGGTAAGACTATTATGGAAAAAGCCAAAGTTAGTGTAGTCGTTGTTGCCCATAATCATGAAGATGTCTTAAAAGATTGCTTAAACAGTTTACAAAGTCAATCATTAACTGATATTGAAATGATTATTATTGACAACGGTTCATCTGATAATAGTAAAGAAATAATTGAGGAATATTCAAATTCACATAAAAATTTTCGCTCTATATCATTAGAGCTAATGGCAAAAAACAAAGCACGTAACATAGGTTTACATGAAGCTACTGGAGAGTTTGTAGCAATTATCGATGCAGATGATATTGTAAATCCTTCAGCCTATGAACTTTTATATAATAGTGCCAAAAAAGATCAAACTGATATTGCTTTAGGAAATATCCAATTATTCAATGGTACAAGAAAATGGGAGCACCATGAATTAAAATCTATCATAAAAAAAGATTTACCAACATTACGTGAGTTTCATAAACATCCAGAACTTCTGTTAAATCCTTCTATTAAAAATATGATGATTAAAAGAAGTTTAATAATCGACAATCAATTGCAATTCAATGAGCTTTTAACAGAACAACAAGATTTATTATTTACTCAACAATCTTTTATTTGTTCAAATAAAGTTTACGTAACTTCAGATATCGTCATAAAAGTGAGAGATTTAACAAATAGTGATGTCATTAAACAAACTAGTACTTTAGAATTTTTTGATAACCTTCTCGTTACTCAAACAGAATTAATAAACTATTATAATCTGAAAGATATCACCTCTCATTACTCGCATGTTGAGAAAAAATTATGGGATTATTATTTAACGTCTTTACTGACTAAGGCATACTATTTCCCTTCTGAACAGTACAATGACCTTTTAAGGATCTCATCGGATTTTGCTAAAAACTTGTCTAAAAATCTAATGGAAAATAATACTTCTAAAATTAGTAAAGTATTTTATACAATTTTTCTAAATCAAAATCCAGAAGAATTTCATTTATTGATGAGTTTATTATCAGATCGTACCTTACAAAAAGGCGCAGTGATGATAGAGGGAAAATATTATCATTATTTTGCAAAGTATTTTCCAAAATATAAAGAATACCTAGAAATAAAGGAATTTAATTTACATCAAAAAATTGAAATCCTTTCGTTACGAGGTGACCGCTTGCAAGTTGGTGGCTTCGCATTTATCGAGGAAATTAATAATTTAAATTCTATTAAGGAATTACAGTTTAAAAATAAATCAAATGGTCAATTAATTACAGTTACACTCGAAACTCTTGAACGATCTGATTTGTCTTATCTTTTCTCAAAAAATAGTATCAATTATAATGATGGTGGCTATAAAACAACTACAATTGAGCTAAGTAAAATATTACCAGATGGCGATTATGAAGTGTTTATTTCAGTAAAAGTTGGAGATATTTCATTAAAAAAACCACTTCATATTTTCTATTTTTCAACTAAGGCAAACTCAAAACCAGCAACAACTAAAACACATAGTATCGTACCTTATTTTCCAAAGAAAAATTTACACATTCGAATCAAAAAAACAGGCTTACTCGGAAAATTAAAAACAAAAATCCAAAAATCATTCCGTGATATCGTTTATGAATTTGGGTTACTTGTACTTAGAAGAGAATGGAAGTCATTCCTTATTTTTTACTTATACCGTTTAACCCAAAGATATTATCGAAATAAGCATATTTGGTTAATTGGAGAACGAAAAGATACGGCACAAGATAATTCATACCATTTATTCAAGTACATTCAGAAAAATAAAATAAGAGATAACTGTTATTATTTGATTGATAAAAAGGCAAAGGATTACGAATATATAAAGGAATTCGGAAACATTGTCCAATATGGAAGTTTAAAGCACACACTTTATTTATTAACATGTGATAAAACGATTAATGCCTATTCAGAGCGTGCAAACATGTACACCCATGAGTACTTACAAGTTTTAAAATGCCATCCTGAATGGCAGCAAAATCAAAAAATCCTTATTCAACATGGCGTTATTGGAGTAAGTCGAGTAAATCATGTACTGAATAAAAATCGAATGGGCTATTCATTGTTTATCGTTTCATCTGATTTTGAAAAAGATCATATTGTTAACGAATTCGGTTATGCTGAAAATGAAGTCGCCGTTACTGGATTGGCTAGATGGGATGCGCTTGAAAATACAGGAAATGGGAAAACCATTTTAATCATGCCAACATGGAGAAACTGGAATAAAAGTACTCAGCAATTAATGAACTCTGAATACTTTAACCGTTATTTTTCATTACTTAGTAATCCCGAATTACATCAAATACTAGAAAAAAATGATTTAAATATCATCTTTTATCCGCACTACCAGACTCAAATTTATATGAAGGATGTACCAAATTTCCATAAAAGGATAAAAGTGATTCGTCAAGGTGAAGAGACCGTTCAATCTCTATTAAAAAGATCAGATTTATTAATTACTGATTACTCGACAGTTTCATTTGATTTTTCATATATGGAAAAACCAGTTATTTTCTATCAATTTGACTATAAGCGATTTTACTATGAGCATTACAATCAAGGACCAATTACACAAGACTTACTTTTTGGAGAGGTTGTATCTGAAGAAGAGGAAGTTATTAACGGAATAAAAAAATTCGCTAATAAAGATAAACAATTCTTAGAAAATACAGTCGAAAATCCATTTGTAATTAAAACACCTAAGCAACATGCTAAATTAAACTACGAAGCAATCGCAAACCGTTAAAGAACTGACTAGCCTTTTAGGCGACGTAGATGCACAAAAAAGCTAATGATTAAAGTAGTTCTAGTAAAACTACTTAATCATTAGCCTTTTATTTTTTAGGTAGATAAAAGTTCGGATCAAATCCGCTTCTCTCCATCATTAATTCATCTAAACTTCTAAATTGATACCCTCGTTTATGTAAGCCAGTAATAATTGCATCCATCGCTTCTGCATTATCCTTTGATACAGTATGCATTAAAATAACTGCTCCAGGATGAATCATTTTCATCACATTATCATAAGCATATTTCCAACCTCTTTGTTGATCAACCTTCCAATCGACATATGCCAATGACCAGAAAATATTTTCATACCCTTGTTTATTAACTAGTTGCAAAGTACGTTCACTAAAAACGCCCCTTGCAGGTCTGAAATATTTCATATCTGTTCGGCCAGTTAACTCCTGGTATGCAATTTTCACTTGTTCCAATTCCTCTACAATCTTTTGATCACTTATGGTTGTCATATCAGGGTGACTCCATGAATGATTTCCGACAATATGCCCCTCATTTACCATTCGTTTCACTAATTCAGGATTTTCCTTAATATAATGCCCCGTTATAAAAAAAGTCCCATGTACACCATGTTTCTTTAAAACATCCAAAAACTTTGGTGTAAAACCATTTTCATAGCCATTGTCAAACGTTAAATAAACATCTTTTTTGGTAGTATCCCCTAAATAAACTGACCCCGTATTTGACAATAATTTATTAAGTTGCTCACCTGCATCCGGTGGAACCTCATTCTTCGCACGAACAATTCCCCAGCCGTGTGGCGTATTACTATAAGCAAATGTTGTACTAGGAAATACTAAGAAGAAAGTAAGAATATATACAATAATTTTTTTCAATTCATTCACCTCACTTAAAATTAGTATCTGTAAATAAATTAGAAATATGAAAAGAAATGGTGTATTTTTGCTAGAAAACTAAAATTTTCTAGCAAGGATTTTTGTTGAAAAGGAGATGCTTTCGAATTAAGATGTTTTTTGATTCGGAACTTAGGACCATTCAATTTTAATTAATTTACCCTAAAATTAGATTTTTTCTTCATAATTTAACTACTTATTTGTACAAAAAAAGCAATGTCATAAAAATGACATTGCTCCCTAAACTAAAATTATTAAAATACCTTCTCAGCCATAGTAGCTAATTTTTCAAGTGAACTCTTATCTACATCTTTATGCAATGAATTACCATGAGAATCCATTGTTACTACTGCTTTGAAGTCTTCAACTTGTAAGTGCCACATAGCTTCAGGAATACCAAACTCTAGGTAGTTTACGTCTTTTACTTCTTTAATACATTGTGAGTAGTATTGTGCTGCTCCACCAATTGCATTTAAGTAAACGCCGCCATGTTCTTCTAGAGCTTTTAATGTTTTTGCACCCATTCCGCCTTTACCGATTACAGCGCGAATGCCGAATTTTTTCATGATATCGCCTTGGTATGGCTCCTCACGAATACTTGTAGTTGGACCAGCTGCTTTAATATGATATTTGCCATCTTCATCTTTTAATACTACAGGTCCACAGTGGTAAATAATTTGTCCATTTAAATCTACTGGACAATCGTGGTCTTTTAAATGATGGTGGATTGCGTCACGTCCTGTGTACATCATGCCACTAATTGAAACGACATCTCCAACTTTTAAATCACGAATTTGTTCTTCTGTAATTGGAGCGACTAATTTCACTTCACGAGGTGCTTCAGTCGTGTCATCCGTTTCATTTGTAAAGCTAATTTCTTCGCCTTCGCGATATAGCCATTCTGAAATTTCACCAGTTTCAGGATTGATTTTCATTCCTAAACGACGGAATGCCCAGCAGTTATACGCTACTGATACGAAGAAGCTCGCAGGTAGACGGTTCATCACACCAATTTTACAGCCAAGTAGAGTTGTTTCTCCACCAAAGCCCATTGTTCCTACGCCAAGCTTGTTCGCATTTTCCATAATGTAATCTTCCATTGCTTTAAGCTCTGGAATTGAATTTTCATCATCAGATAAACGGAATAATTGATCCTTAGCAAGCTCATATCCGCTAGTACGGTCTCCACCAATACCAACTCCGATGAAACCTGCGCTACAGCCTTGTCCTTGTGCTTGGTATACGCTGTGTAAAATACATTTACGGATACCATCTAAATCACGACCTGCTTTTCCAAGTCCTTCAAGTTCGCATGGTAAGCTGTATTGGATGTTTTTATTTTCACATCCGCCACCTTTTAAGATTAAGCGAATGTCGATATAGTCACCCTCGTGTTGCTCAAATTTAACAACAGGAGTACCCGGTCCTAAGTTATTACCACTGTTTTTACCAAATAAAGAATCTACAGAGTTAGAACGAAGCTTACCGTCTTTTGTAGCTTGTTCAATTGCAGCGTAAATTGCTTCTTTTATCACAAGTTGGTTTACCCCAACTGGCGTTTTCACTTTAAAAGTTGGCATACCAGTATCTTGGCAAATCGGTGAAACATCGCCTTCAGCCATCATAATATTGTTTGTAATCGTTTCCAATGCGATGGCACTTCTTGTACCTGCAGTTTCACTTGCTTTAGCTTGTCTGATTGCTTTACGTACATCTTTTGGTAGATTTGTTGATGTTTCTACAATTAATTGATAAATACTTTCTTGTATGTGTTGCATTAATGCTCCCCCTTAAACCCTTTATAAAAAATACAGAATGTTCCCCTTTTCATTATAATACAATTTTTAATAAACGGAATAAAAAAAGCCCTTCAGAATTAGTTTCTGATTTGGGCAAATATTTAGCTACTTCTACAGTTAATTGAGCGACACTCACAATTATTCCGTACACATTTTTTTCGCTTTCCAATAAAAAAAGCCCATTATAATGGACTCAATCTGGGCGATTAACTTCACGACATTTACTTTCTAAGTCATCTAAAACTGATAATAATTGATCTAGCTCTTCTAAGCTTACTTCTTCAGCTTCTAATGATTCAATTGTTTCCATTACTGAATTAAAACGTTC
Source organism: Gottfriedia acidiceleris (assembly GCF_002128425.1). Classification (GTDB taxonomy): domain Bacteria; phylum Bacillota; class Bacilli; order Bacillales; family Bacillaceae_G; genus Gottfriedia; species Gottfriedia acidiceleris. The sequence goes on along the minus strand of NZ_NESS01000006.1, from coordinate 298,391 downwards.
TTTAATATAAGATAATTGTTCAACTGTGTTTGACATGAAATGATCGTCCTTTCTAATTCATTTATATATTTATTATAACCTTCTTCCCCTATATATCGTAAACTTTCGACATTTTTTTATATTTTAGGAAGTTATTTCTATACAAGGCTTAACTTTCTTTCTTATAATAGTTGAGGAAAATTAAATTAATCTAATACTTATGGGTGCAGTTTTGTACCTAAAGGAGTAATCAAATGAAAAAATTATTACAACAAATAACACCTACATATGATCCTTGGGAAGCATATTTAGATGTTGAAGAGTATGGTAAAAACATACTTACAAATGTAGAGTTTACGACTACAACGATTTGTAATATGCGCTGTGAACATTGTGCTGTCGGATATACTTTACAACCAAAAGATCCAAATCCACTACCAATTGAGCTAGTATTAAACCGCTTAGAAGAGATCGAAAAGCTTCGTTGTATTAGTATCACTGGTGGGGAACCAATGCTTTCTAATAAAATGTTGAACGGTTATGTTGTGCCTTTATTGAAATATGCACATGAACGTGGAGTTCGTACTCAAATTAACTCAAATCTTACATTAGATTTTGAAAGATACGAAAAAATAATTCCTTATTTAGATGTGTTACATATCTCTCATAACTGGGGAACTGTTGATGAATTTGTAGAAGCTGGATTTGCGATGATGGATCGTAAACCGACTTATGCGCAGCGTGCAAAATTATTCGAAAACATGATTGAAAACAGCCGACGCCTGGCTGATGCTGGCGTTATGGTATCCGCTGAAACAATGCTTAACAAACGTACTCTTCCATACTTAGAAAAAATCCATCGTCAAATCGTAGAAGAAATGAAATGCCAACGACACGAAGTACACCCGATGTATGCCAGTGATTTCGCTAGTACACTAGAAGTGTTGACAAAATCAGAGCTACGCGAAGCAATTTCTACTTTACTTAGTGTGCGTGATGAAAATATTTGGATGCTCTTTGGTACTCTGCCATTTTATCCATGTAGCGATGATCAAAACGATTTAGATATCATACAGAGATTATATAATAGTAAAAACGTAACATTACGAAATGACCCTGATGGTCGTTCTCGCTTAAATGTAAATGTATTTGATGGAAGCATCATCGTTACTGACTTTGGTGATGTACCTCATCTTGGAAATATTCAAACTCATACATTACAAGAAGCATATGACACTTGGACATTATCAAAAACAGCAAATGAACTAAGCTGTCATTGTCCAGCAGTTAAATGCTTAGGACCTAATATTCTTGTAAAAAACAGCTATTATCCTGAAACTGATTTTTCGAATAGAAGTACTAAGATTTTAAAAGGAATTTAAATTCCGGGAAAAGGAACATGTCATATTTGTGGCATGTTTTTTTGTGTACTGAACTCTAGTTTGTTCAAAGCATGGTTCAAACAAAAAAAACCACAAGGAAAATAATTTACCTTGTGGATTTCTCTATTATCTAGGGTGCGGCGAAGTAAAGTAACCAAACGAAACATAATCCTGAACAGGAATCCATGCACCTACACCTTGTGATACTACATTCTTAACTTGTAGAGTTCTTTTATTACCTTTTAAGATTAAGTACACTTCTCCAAATGTGACTTTTCCTTTTTCATTAACTGCAGGAGCATAAGCATATAAATAGCCGAGTTGCTTTGGTGGTACATTATATACTCTTTCATTTTTAGTTCCTGCTCCAACGACTGTTTGGAATGCTAGTGGGAGAGTTGTTTTTTCTGATGCATCATGCATCATTAAATTAATCACGTCATCCGAATTCCTTACTTTAGCAGTTAAACCACCTTTAACAATCTGTTGTGAATTTTGGTAGTATTTTATTCGTTTGTACGCTTTTTCTCCTCTATTATCTAGAAAGTTCGTATTAATTTTTTTATATTGCCAATTGATTGTTGTCTCATTTGATTCGTAATTTAAAGGCCAAACTCCTAAGAAAATTTTCGCATTATAGCCTACTGCAAATGGTGCTTTACTGACAGAGGATTCATTAAACATACGAATTAGATTTGGATTCTCAATTTTTACATTTGATGAATTTAATAACTGCTTAGCTAATCCCCCTGGTTGAAGTTCTGGAAGGTCCTGAGTTGGATTAGGATAAGTATTTTCTTTTGTCACATTTGCAGCCGAACGTGGGACTTTAATTTCTGAATTAGCTGCAAAAGTTGTTTGTCCATTATTTAAAGAAATAAATAAAATTGCTATATTAAAAAGAACGAATGGCTTAAACCATTTAGACATATTCATGCCCCTTTCACAAATAAGGAAATTATTACTCTTAGCATGAACATTTTATGTAAATATATGTATTCCTTAAAATGAAAAATTTTACGATGAAGTCAGCTTAATATATAATTTCTCTATTGGACCTCTTAACTTTTGCAAAATAGGTCCAATACTAAATGTAATTAAGACGGTTCCGATTCCAATTGGACCTTTTAGTAGAAATGCTAATACTAAAGCGAACACTTCACCAATCGTTTTCGCCACTCCTAAGCTTACTCCGAACCGCTTATTTAGGGAGATCATTAAATCATCTATTGGACTTAAAGGAAACTTTGCTTGCAAATAAATCGCAATTCCAATTGTCATACTCAAAATGGCTAGTACTAATTGGATATATCTAGTGACCATATTAGAATCAAATAAATGCTCAGACTCCACAGTTAGCCAAAAATCAAGAAACCGTCCTATTAAAATAAACGTAATTGTAGCAAGCCAATCCGGTCTTTTTTTTTGTAAAAATGCATTTACAAACAATAGTACTGATGAGTTAATGATAATCCAATTTCCAACAGATAAGCCAAAGGTTTTCGACTCTCCAACAGCTAATGCATCCCATGCACTAGCTCCTAGGTTAGCTTTAATAGCTAAACTAATTCCTAAAGTTAAAAATAGTAATCCAATTAAATAAAATAGAATTCTTATTATTATTTTCAAGTATTACCACCTTCAATTTTTGTTTTTATAATAGATAGAACCCGATCCCCATAATGAAATAAGCAGCTAATAAAGTTAACCCTTCAAACCAGTTTGTATCTCCATCATTCATAATGGCAATTGTTAAGAATACTGAAGTGACCATCGCAACTAATTCAGGGATTGAAAATATTAAAGGCATGCGATGACCTAGAAATAATGAGCAAATCACTAAAACTGGTGCTACAAACATAGCGATTTGTAATGAAGAACCGACAGCTATTTCTACCGCAACGCCTACTTTATTTTTATATGCCATAACAATAGCAGATGCATGTTCAGCTGCGTTACCAACGATTGCAACAACGATTATACCAATAAATAATTCAGTCCATCCAAACTTATCTCCAACTGTCGTAAACGTGTGGACTAGCTTCTCTGAAACATATCCAACCGCTACAGTAGCGATTGCTAAAATGATCATTGCTTTCCATGTTCCCCACTCTGCTTCTTCGTGTTCTTCTACGATCTCTTGATTTTTAGCTACGTAAACCCCACGATGTGTAACTAACTTGAAGTAAAGTGCTGCTAAATATAAAACCATTAAAACAATCGAAACGCCCACACTAAGTGTCATCTTATCATTTGCAGTCATTTTAACAGAAAACATTTCTGGAATGACAAAGGCTAGTACTACTGCAAAGATCAGTAACCCTGAATTATGTCTAGCATCATAAACATTGAAGCTTTGACGCTTAAATTTTAGTCCACCTACAAAAAAGGATAATCCACCTACAAGAAGTAAGTTACCTATTACAGAACCTGTCAATGATGCTAAAACTACTTCTACTAAACCGTTTTGTAATGCAATAATCGCAATAATTAACTCTACCGCATTCCCGAATGTTGCATTTAAAAGTCCTCCAATTCGCGGGCCAGCTGCAATCGCTAAACTTTCAGTAGCTCTTCCCATAATGCCAGCTAATGCAATAATCGTTATACAGTAAATGATAAATAATAGAATCTCGCTCCAATGCATCAAGCTCCCAATTACCGATAATGGTACACCAATAAATGTAACAATAAAAAATAAACGATGAGCCATAATAACCTCCTAAATAAATATCCTTATTAAGTATCATATGCAAAAGACTTAAAAAAATAGGTTTAAATGTAAAACAATTAACAAACACTTAAAATGTTGATGGCTAAATCATCTATAAAAGTTTAGTTTCTACCTATATGGTTCAAAGGATTATGACCTCGAGAACTAGAATTACTTAAGTTGGAGATTTGGTTGGTATAATCTATTTCTACCTCCCCATCTTCTGAACTAGGAGGGAGTTAATAAAATGATTCAACAAAATATTTTGAAAGTACTTAAAGCGAAACAATTAGGTATATTTACAACCATTCGTGAAGACTTTCCGCATAGTTGTTACATGGTATTTTTCTTTAAAGGCCTAACACCTTATATCGCTACAAATAAGAATTCACAAAAAGTAGAAGATATAAAAAAGAATCCAAACGTACATATACTACTTGGCCATGATGGTGATCGATTAGATGATAACTTTGTTGAAATGTTTGCAAGTGCTGAAATAATTGAAAATGCTAGTCCTGAAGAGAAAGTTTGGACAGAGGAATTGTCTAGATGGCTTGAAGGTCCCGAGGATCCTAACTATGTACTCATTCAAATGAATCCAGTTAAAATCGGGTATGTAGAAAAAGCAGGAACAGAACCTACTTTTATAAAGCTTTAAAAAAAGAAATCTTATCTAATTGAATTTAGATAAGATTTTTTGTTGTTGAAAAAGAAACTTGTCATTATTTTTATTTGATCTACTTTTATTTGACTGTTAATAACTGTTCAAAGAAACCACCTATCGCAAGCTCTCGATCTATAAAGTGTATCTCTAGAATCCAATCTCGTGGTTGACCGTTTTTATCAGGTTCTCTCATAGGAACTTTATTATCTTGATGAATATAGTTCTCAACTTCTTCTCCTTGAATTCGTTCGTGGGGGAACTCACCTATTAGATGACCTGCGTGTGGACCACCATATTCCCATCCATATTTTTTTGCAAGATCACAAACATATGCGAAGAGTTCACTACCTGTGATATTTGGCCTTGATTGAAAGAAAGCTTTTCCCTCTTCCCAAGCCTGTTCAATATCATTACGAAGCTTTAATTTGACTGGGTCTTCTCCAAGAACGTATGTCCTGCCGAAATCTGCTTCCCAATCTTCAAAAATCGGACCAAAGTCAAGAAAAATAATATCTCTTTTCTTTACGGTTAAATCTGGTGGATTTTCTCTATAAGGAAATAGAGTGTTCTTTCCAGCTCGCACAATGCGTTTATGCCAATATTTTTTAATTCCGAACATTTGAAATGCCAATTCATAAATTTCTTTATTTATTTGTTTTTCTGTTACACCATCACGTAATATACCATTTTCTTCAACCGCTCTAAATAGTTCTTCAGCCTTCCTTTCTGCTTCTCGTAAGGCTGAGTGTCTTTTTTCTAGAAATTGATTCATCTTACCTCCACCTCGCATAATAATAATTTTTAATTCTATTACTACATTATGTTAATTTCTATTTTTAAAAAATTTTACCTCTTTAAACTTTTCAAAAGCACAATCAATTTATTAGGTATTTCATTACTTTATCGAAATAACTGTCTATTGGATTTGCTGTTTCCACAATAAGATAATCATTTGTAGGTCTTTTTGTATTGTTAACCCATTCATGAAATGCTTCTTCATTTTGTACCTCATGTATTTGGCTTATCATTCGCTCCCGCTTTTTTAATCTATAATTAATTTCATTAAAATTATTGAGATAGCATTCAACAAATTTGTATTTAGCATTATGTTTTTTTGTTAGTAAGGTTCCCTTTTCTACCAATTCTGTATATAAACAAGGGCTATCCAAAATAACATTTTGTCCTAAAGAAAGATGAAAATCGATTAAAGACCATTCGATGTCATATGATATTTTTCCTACTTCCTTTGGATCAACATTAGGTCCTAATGATTCTAGTAATGGCGATTTTACAATATCATGATCTATAACAACCGCACCTGTCTTTTTCGATATCAATCTTGATAATGTTGACTTTCCTGAACCTGGAAAGCCTGCCATTTGAAGAAAAAACATGTAATACACACCTTTCATACTACGCTCATTTAACGAATCTCAATTTCATTCGACAAAAAAAGCACATCTCCTGCTTTACGATGTGCTTTTTATGTTTAGTTATTTTAGAGTTTGATTTCACAAAGAAAAAATGGGTATTAAAATTAAAAATGATCCTAAAAAGAATATTAATCCTTTATTTATACCATGGTATAAATAAAAATAGTTCAACTGAAAAGTATGTACTTCCTCTATTTCTTGCTTACTCATGACGTTCTTTTGTATGAAAATATGCAATTACAATTATGCCAATACCAATGATTTGTCAAACCAAGCCCCTGATGAAATATAATTATTCAAATCCAGTCTAAATTTTCCCTTATCGAAGCGTTTTATCTAAAAAAATAGCACTTCCTTGTTTAAGTAATCTGGCATTTACGTTTAATAACCTCAGTTGTATAAATAAAGCTAGTTCAATATTATAAGAATCTCGTTTCGGAAATGAAATAATGTGGATTTTGGCAAAGAAAACTTATTTCTTTACGAACAGATCAGGAAATAAAACGATGCCTTCGTCTCATACATAAGAAGCCATTCGATTAAACTCGAATGGCTTTTTGAACTTTCGCTTTAAGCTTCTTATTTATTAATAAAAATAAACATGCCCCTATTAGAGCTCCTATTGAATCAATTACTACGTCATGTACTAACGGAGTTCGATTTGCAGTAAAGGATTGGTGAAATTCATCCGAAGCTGCATAAAGTATCGAAAAAATTACTCCTACGAAAAAGGAATTCTTCACGTAAAGCTTTGCTAATCTTGTAGCAAAATAAGCAAGTAAAAGATAGATTGAAAAATGGGATAATTTACGAATAAAGAACTCTGTAAATCCAGCTACTCCAAGCTCTTTTATGCTTACTACATGACCAGCATAGCTAAAGTCGACAAATGTAAAATGCTTCATTAGATTATATAAAAATGTTAAATGACTGATCTCAGGCCTTATATCTTGTTTTTCATATGGTGTTGCTGATGAATAAAATATAATGCCGGCTATAAGGATAACTGGTATCCAATAACCAATAAAAATTCGAATTCTACTTTTGGATTCCATGATATTCCTTTCCAACACAATTGACTTATTTTCTATACCTTTATTTCTATAAAATTCTATTAAAATAGACACTATTATGAAGAAAATCTAATTCATAAAGTGTCTATTTACGTTATTGGCTTACATGCATATTCTCTTCACGGTCTTTTGCACGTTCTGCAGGTGTTAATTTATTATATTCAGTTAGGAAGTTTTGATAGTTATCGCATACCTTATTTATTTCATCATACTCAACTAATTTTCCATAATGAATCCATAAGCCTTTTGTGCAGAAGTTTCTAACTTGACCTAATGAGTGACTAATAAAGAAGATTGTTTTACCTTGTTCTTTAAAATCATTCATTTTATCTAAACAACGCTTTGTAAAGGTAGGATCACCAACAGATAATGCTTCATCGATTACCATGATATCTGGGTCGATATTTACAGAAATGGCAAATCCGAGCCTAGATCTCATACCACTTGAATATGATTTAACTGGTTGATTAATAAATTTTCCAATCTCTGCAAATTCAATAATATCAGGCGTGATTTTTTCAATTTGCTTAATTGTAAGACCCATCATCAAACCTTTAAGTCGAATATTTTCCAAACCAGTTAATCGGTTATCTAATCCAGCTTGAATCGCAATTAGTGAAGCAACTCCATTTACTTCAACTTCGCCATCATTTGGCATTGTTACACCAGCAATTAAATTAGACATTGTACTTTTACCTGAACCATTTAAACCAATGATCCCTACAATTTCACCTTGTTCAATTTCAAAGGAAATGTTTTTTAGCGCATGAAAATATTCTCCGCCTTTACCACCAAAGAATAAATCCTTCAGTTTGTCAGTCGGTTTATTATAAATTTTAAATTTTTTAGTAACATTTTTAAAAACAACTTTTTTTGTCATACATTTCACCTTCTATAGGAAATCAACAAACTGCTTCCTGAATTTAACATGAAAAATTGAGCCGATAATGAAAAAGACTAGCAATACACCCCAAAAGTAAAAAGTATAACTAGAGAAAATAATATCTGAATGACCATATAATAATGCGCCACGATATCCCTCTACAATATAATAAAACGGATTAAGTTTCATTAATTGAGTTAAAATATTTGATCCTTTTGGTTCCCACAGAATAGGTGTTAAATATAAAAGCATTCTAGTAAATGATTGAATTAATAAATGAACATCTCTAACCATTGTAGATAAAGTAGATGTTAGTAATGCAAGTGCTATATTAAATATTAGGCCGGTAATCATAAAATAGATCAAAGCAAATATATTCATCTGATCGATACCTTGATTAAAAATAACACCAATTATTAATACGACCATCATGAATAGATGTGTATTGAACCTAGATAAAACGACATAAGATGGAATGATACTTAAAGGAAAATTCATCTTTGAAACTGTTCCGATTCGGTTAAAAATCGAACTTGAACCTTGCATGATTGCTGCACTAATAAAGAACCACGGAATTAATCCACAAAGCATCCAAAGAAGAAACGGAATTCCATTAACTGGAGCTCCTCCCCTTATTCCAGTACCGAAAGTCACCCAGTAAACAGCTATTTGAAAAAGTGGATTTAAAAATACCCAAATTACGCCAAGTTGGCTATCTGCATATTCTTTACGCGTCTCATAAGATGAAAGACGAAAAATTAATGATAAGTTTTTAGCATGTTCTTGTAAAACTGTTTTTATACTACTCATAAATCAACCACATTCTTTTTTATTTCTTTATATAAAGTTCCGTAATTAACAAATTTCATATCAGAATCACTTGAAGTTGGTACACAATTACGTGTATCAAATAGGACAGCTTGCTTCATTTGTTTAGCAAGTTTATTGTAGTCCATTGTTTTAAATTCATTATGATCTGTTAATACAAGAATTAAGCTTGCATCTTCCACAGCTTCTTCAGCAGATAAAACATTAATTTTCTCAGAAGATACATGTGGATCATGAATTGTGACATTTAGTCCCTCTTCATTCAATAACTCAATAATTTCCATTGCAGGACTTTCTCTCATATCATCTACATTGCCTTTGTATGTCACACCAAATGCTGCAATTTTAGGATTATCTATACCTGAAACTAGTTCTTTTACTGAGTCTACAACATATTTAGGCATAGAAACATTCGTATCACGAGATAATTTGATCATACCAGCTAATTCAGGAGCTTTCGCTACAATAAAGTATGGGTCAACAGCAAGACAGTGACCTCCAACACCTGGACCTGGTGAATGAATGTTTACACGTGGATGTTTGTTTGCCATTTGAATAACATCTAATACATTGATTTCTAATGAGTTACAAATTTTTGTCAGTTCATTTGCTAAAGCAATATTTACATCACGGAATGTATTTTCCATTAGTTTAGACATTTCAGCAGTTTTTGCATCTGTTTGAATAATTTCGCCTTCTACAAATGTACGATACACTTTTGCGCCTGCTTCACTACATGCAGCTGTAATACCGCCTACAATACGGTTATTATGAATTAATTCGTGTAAAATTTGGCCTGGTAATACACGTTCAGGGCAGTGAACAAGATAAATATCTTCCCCTACAGTAAATCCAGCTTGTTCTACTAGTGGTTTTACAAAGTCATCCATACTTCTAGGTGCGATTGTTGATTCAACGATTAAAACATTCCCTTTTTTTAAATAAGGAATTACTTTATGAACCGCGTCTAATACATATGATAAATCACATGATTTATTCTCATCATCATTATTTGGAGTTGGTACCGCAACAATAAATGCGTCAGCCTCTTCAGGAGTTAAAGACGCTCTGAAAAATCCTTTTTCTACTACTTCTTTAACCATTTCGCCTAATCCAGGCTCTTCTATATGAATTTCTCCAGAATTTAATTTATCTACAACACTTTTTTGTACGTCTACACCTACAACAGTTGCTCCATACTTCGCAAACATAGCAGAAGTTGGTAATCCTATATACCCTAGTCCAATTGTGCAAATTTTCATTTTACTATAACCTCTTTCAGAAATTTTAATAATTTCTACTCTTTCGCTTCACTAATAGTTTACTGATATTTAGATTATAGTAAACGTATTATTAGTAAACTTTTTGGATAATTGGATAAAACTTAAATCGCCATAACTTACCTTTTCAATTAAAAAACAGATAAATTAGAAAAGCACCAATCATCATTTTAAATTAGTAGAAATTATATTTCAATAAATATCTATTTATCTTATTAATCTTACAATTAATTTTCACATTTCGACTCTATTTTACATTAAATTAACTAAGATTTAACAAACTTGTATCTTAAAGAGAATAGTGAAAGGAGATAAACTACTTTTCTTAACTTACTATTCGTCATTTTAGGGTTTGATTTTAAGGATAAATAGATTTTTAAAGCTCGCTGATCTTTTAATCGTAATGTATCTGCTATAAACTTTGGTACCGCACTAAGATCATCTTTAATCGATTCATTTCGAATTGTTCTCATAAATTCATTACCAACAGAAGCAAGATTCAACTTCTCGTGATCTGGTAGTTTATTTGCCTTTATATTAATTGAGTTAATAAAGAATTTAAGCTGTCTTCTTTCAATATGAATTAATTCTTCCGTAAAACCATTTTCTTCAAAATAAGATCGCAACTCTTTTTGAAGTACGACTAATTGATTAAAAAATTGAATTGTTCCAGATTTAATTAGACTATTTTCAGGGTCTTCAATTCGATAACCGATGACATCGATGTTGCAAACAACTGTACAGTTTGATTGTAGCAAAGATTTCTCTGTGAATAATAAATCTTCACCAACACGTAGTTCTTCGTGAAATAAAATTCCTTCGCGCTCGAGAAGTTCTTTTTTAAATAATTTATTACTAGCAGATGGTGTAAGGTGTAGCTCAGGATTCTTTAGAATCTGTCTATTTTCTGGTAAATTTTCTTTAAAAACTTCTTTCATATAATCTAAACGCCAAGTTTTTTCGCTATTAAAGCATAAAATATTACCTATTGCCGTATCAGCGTTATATTTTTTTGCTAAAGAATATAATTGGCCATATGAATCTGGGTAAGCAATGTCATCTCCATCTAAAAAAGCAATATATTCCCCACTTGCATGTAATAAACCTGTATTTCTTGCGGCACTTGGCCCCTTATTTTCCTGTTTAATAAACTTTGCATTTTGATACTTTTTTGTGAATTCTTCTGCTAAAACACTACTTTTATCAGTCGAACCATCATCGACAACGATCAGTTCAATATCTTTTAATGACTGATTCATGACAGATTGTAAACTTTCCTCAATAAATTTCTCTTTGTTATAGTTAATGACTACAACACTTAACTTATAATTGGTCATCTAGCTAACCTCTCTATGCATAGAAAGGTAAAAAGAAATATGGCATAATCCCTAGTTCTTTTTACCTTCTCTACTAAAATATTCACATAATCGATAAATTTTTAGCTTACCATTGCCCTTTCACCGTATAAAACTTTTTCGTAAATTCCGATGAAAACTTTCTTCTCATTATCCCAATTGTATTTATGTCTTGCTTTTAAACAGTTTCTGCTCATTTCGTCTCGAACTTCAGGGTTGTCTAATAAATAGTTCACACCTTCAGCTATTGAATCAATATCGTGGGAGTCAACACATACACCAGTATGTTCACCTTCAACTACCTTTTGGATCTCCGGAAAGCTACAAGCAACAACTGGTACGCCGCTCATCATGTACTCAAATAATTTATTTGAAGACGCTGAATAGTGATTAAAATTTATATTATTTAATACTTGAAACCCTAGATAAGCATTTCTTGTATAATTAAGCAATTCATCTACTGGTACTTTATCAATAAATTTCACTCGATCTTGTAGTTGTAGCTCTTCTACTAATTTTAAAAGAGTAGGCTTTATCTTACCATCACCAATAAAAACAATGATCCCTCTTTTATATAAAGGTGCAGCTTTTACAATTAATTCTAATCCACGCCCCTTTTGTATACCACCTTGATAAAGAAGGATTGGTTCGTCTTCACTAATTCCTAGTTTTTCATGAAGATTAATCGCATTACTTTCTTCCGGCTTAGATACAAATGGGTAATTGTGAATTACCTCAGGATATGGAATATCATATAATTCTTGCGTATATTTTGCTCTAGTATTATTTTCGTGAATCATCACATCAATATATTTAATTAAAAACTTCTCAATTTTTCCGAATATCGGATTCTCATAACCAGATCGACTAGATTGTACTTCATGTGAATCATAAATTAATTTACTTTTTTTGAATACTTTTGCACAAATGATTCCTTGAGGTAAAGTATTTAAGTCATTCGCATGATAAATATCGTAATCCCTTTTTAGACCATGATAGATCATTTGTAAAATATTATAGCCTCTTGTTAAGAGTACTTTCATATAACGATTTCCAAAAAGGACGATTACACCTGCAATTACAATCGTTGCAACTGCATTTAAAAATAAACCTAGTAAAATCAATAAAATAGCAACTAGTTTCATTAATAAACTACTTTTTACTAAATGAAAGATTTTTGAACAATAATGAACAAGATGATAGAGTCCAAATGGTAAACGATTGTTTACTCGGATCACATTAAATCCTTCTTCCATTCGTTCTCTTTTTGGTAATTCTTTTGAATCATCATGTAAAGCAATTAAATCAACATCATATCCGACTTCTGCTAAAGCAGAACATTCACGCAGTACGCGTGCATCATTCGTAAAATGATTAAAAACAAACGCACAAACCTTTTTATTCATGGATTTCCTCCATCACTTTTAATAACACATTAATATTCGTTTTCCAACGTAGATTTTTGTATGCATATTGATAGCCATTTTCTCCATAAGTTTTTCGGAGATTTGGATCATTTGCAAGTTTATATATATTTTCAACCAATTCTTCAGGTGTATCTTCTTTCAATATAATGCCACAGTTCGCTTCATGAATAATTTCACTTGCATATCCTGCTACATCTCCAATGATTGGTTTCTTTACACACATATAATCAATTATTTTCCCAGGCAAAACGGTTTTAAACACTTCTTGGTTTACTAAACTTACATAAGCAATATCAGCACTTGCTACAAGTTTTAAAGTTTCATTTCGGGATTTTGCGGTATGTAATGTTACATTCGTTAATCCGTTTGAATCAATATAATTCTTAACTTCATTTGTATTTTTCCCATAACCAATAATCGAAAAATTAATTGATTGATTCTCTTTTAACATTGCAGCAGTTTTCATAAACTTATGCAAATCCTGTGCTAAGCCTAAATTCCCGGTATAAATAACGGTTATCTTATCTTTTTCTAAATGAGCTTCCTTATAGTCTAATTCACTTTCCGTTAATGAATTAGGTAGAAATGTAATTTTATCCTTGCTTACATTTTTATTTGTCATATATTGAATAAAACTTCGGCTATTAACAATGATCTTCGTTGCTTTTTTATATAATATTTCTTCTACTTTATATGCCACCTTTAAGATTAAAGGATTAGAGAATACTTGTACGCCCGTTAGTGACTCTGGCCATAAATCTCTTATATCTACTATTAATGGAGCTTTTAACTTCCATTTAGCAATTAAACCTGCCACACCTACAAATATTGGTGGAGAAGTAACAAAAATATAATCAAATTCAGCTTTTTGCTTAAAAATCGTACCAATAAATCGTACCATAACTTCTAGATATAAATATAATCTTTTTAAAATACTTCCAGAGTGTTTTTTTATAGAAGGATCAATTCGAATGACATCCTTTTCGTCGATTTGAGGCTCATTCCAAAATTGTTTATCTTCATATAATTCACGACTAGGATATCTAGGTTCTAATGTTAGTACTTTAACATCGAAACCTTTTTCCTTTAACTCTATGTAAATATTTTTCATACGGTTTGCTGCACTACCTATTTCTGGATAAAAATGTTGTGAAATAAGTAAAATCTTCTTTTTATGAAAACCCAAGAATGTCTTACCTCCTGAATAGAATGAATGATTAGTTTAACTTGACAAAATATACGATATTTTACCATAAACCAACCTTTTTTACCATTTTTCTAAAATTGGAAAATTTTATTTGAAGCTACTTGTACTAAAACATCGAATAATATAGTATAATGTCGACTAATTATTTTTTATTTGATATGATTATACTTATTGTATTTGAAGAAACAATACATGAAATGTAATGTTTTGTAATGTTTTTATAAACTTTGGGTATTTTATTAAAATATGTCTAATTTTTAGACAAAATATCCTTACTTGACATATTAATTCCAAAATAATAAAGCAGGTGAAAATGAATGATTTATGCAGAAATATTAGCGGGTGGAAAAGGTACCCGAATGGGAAATGTTAGTATGCCAAAACAATTTCTTGCGCTGAATAACCGTCCAATTATTATCCATACAATAGAAAAATTCATGTTAAACGACGACTTTAAAAAGATTTTAGTTGTAACTCCAAAAGAATGGATTCAACATACTAAAGATATTATTAAAAAGTATATCGGTACAAACGACCGTATAGCTGTTGTTGAAGGTGGTAGCGACCGTAATGAATCAATTATGAGTGGTATTCGCTATTTACAACAAAACTTTGAAATAACTGATGAAGATATTATCGTAACTCATGATGCTGTTAGACCGTTTTTAACTCATCGTATTATAGAAGAAAATATTGATGCTGCTTTACAATATGGAGCTGTTGATACGGTTATTGAGGCTGTTGATACAATTATTCAATCTTCAAATCACGATACGATTACAGATATTCCAGTAAGAAATACAATGTATCAAGGACAAACTCCTCAGAGTTTTAATATTAATCTACTTACAAAACACTATTCTGAATTAGATTCAGAACAAAAAGCGATTTTAACTGATGCTTGTAAAATTTGTCTTCTAAAAGGTGTAGACGTAAAGCTAGTTAAAGGTGAAGTTTTTAATATGAAAATTACGACTCCGTATGACTTAAAAGTAGCAAATGCACTTTTAAAGGATCAGGTGACAACAAAATGATTAATCAAATCTATCGTTTAGTTTCAACAAAACAAATTGAGATAACGTATAAAGAACAATCTTTAGAAGGTGAATATATCGTAGTACGTCCGACACATTTATCAATCTGTGCTGCAGATCAACGCTACTATACTGGTACTCGTGGTAAAGAAGCGATGGCAAAAAAATTACCAATGGCATTGATTCATGAAGGTGTTGGTAAAGTTGTTTATGACCCAAAAGGTGAATTCAAAACTGGCTCACATGTCGTGATGATTCCAAATACACCTACTCAGGTTGATGATGTAATTGCTGAAAACTATTTAAAAACAAGTAAGTTTCGTTCGAGTGGCTATGATGGTTTCATGCAAGATTATGTATTTCTTGAAAGAGACCGTGTAGTAGCATTATCAGAAGACATAAACTTACAAGTTGCAGCGTTCTCTGAATTAATCAGTGTAAGTATGCATGCAGTTGTCCGATTTGAAGAACGTGCACATAAACGTCGTGATGTTTTAGGCGTTTGGGGAGATGGAAACTTAGGATTTATAACTGCTCTTATCCTGAAAAAACGCTATCCAGAAAGTAAAGTATATGTATTTGGTAAAAATCATTCAAAATTAAGCTACTTCTCATTTGCAGATGAAACGTATCAAATTGATGAAGTTCCTGAAGATGTAACAGTCGACCATGCTTTTGAATGTGTAGGTGGTATTGGTAGTCAATACGCAGTAGAACAAATCATTGAACATATTCAGCCTGAAGGCTCGATTCCATTACTTGGAGTATCTGAATATCCTGTTGAAATCAATACACGAATGATCCTTGAAAGAGGAATTACTTTAATAGGTAGTAGTCGAAGCGGACGCGCTGACTTCGTTGAAACTGTTAACTTCCTTCATGAGTACCCTGAAGTAGTCGAATATTTAGAGACTCTAATTGGAGATGTAAATGTAGTTCGTAGTATCGATGATATTCATAATGCATTCGAACGTGATTTAACAACTAACTGGGGAAAATCAGTTATGGAATGGAAAATATAATGTAAATTTGAGGGGATATTGCTCTCCTCTTTTTTATGTTAATCATATAACTCATAAACTATTTTAATAATGAGGAGAAATTACCCAAAATGAATTTTGAAGTAGTAAGACCATCTATTGTAGATCAACCTAAAGTTAGTATCATTATTCCTGTATATAATGTAGAAAATTATATTAAAGAGACAATTGAATCACTTGCTAAGCAAACATTAAGTCCAATTGAAATTATATTAGTTGATGATGGTTCAACTGATAATACGCCAAACATTATCAATGACCTTTTAAGCTTATATCCAAATATACTTTATGCATTACAGAAAAACGCAGGTCCAGGTGTCGCAAGAAATAATGGGTTGACTTTAGCTAAAGGTGAATACATTAGTTTTGTCGATTCAGATGATTTATTACCTGAGGATGCATTAGAAACTATGTATCTAGCAGCAAAAACTGAGGATGCCGAAGTAGTTACAGGAGCTTCTTTAAGCTTTAATAGTACTCGTTCTTGGTATATTGCTAGCCATGTCAATAATGGTGTATATACTCCTGGTACGAAATCGCTTGTTGCAAATAAAGGACTTTTATATTCATTAGGTCCTTGTAACAAAATGTTTAAATCTAGTCTAATTAAAGATATGTCATTCCCAACTGATATTAGGGTAACAGAAGACCACCCATTTATCATTGAAGCTTATTTAAAAGCAAATAAAATTTTTACAGTTGATAAAGTAATCTATCATTACCGTAATCGTGAAGAAGAATCAAATCTTTCTCTTTCACAAGTAGTACGAGTTAATTCTGTTAAAGTTTTACGTGATATCTTAAAAAGTTTGAGCTATTCAAATCGATTATGGAATAATTTAATACCAAACGAGCTAGAGCGTCTGGATGTGATGGGTGTTTATTACCACCGTATCGTTACAGCTGATCTATGGCCTGCCATTATGAGTGCAGTTCGTTCAAAAGATGCTTCGATCCAAGAAGAAGCATTCCAATTAATCTATGACTGGCTTAAAACACTTGACTATAAATTATATAATCGAGTACCTTCTCTAACTAGAATTACATCATACGAGTTGGTTCCTCATTATGGTTTATTATCTCAAAAAGCAAAGGAATTGCATTTAAACTGGTTGAAAGAATGGGTAAAACTTAGTAACCCAGGCACTATGCACACTTTGAAAAACTCAAATAGAAAATTTGATACATCGTTATGTTTAAAAGCATTACAAAAAGATTCAATCAAACCAATTCAACGTCATATTAGCAAAAGAGATCGCAGAAAACGTATTAATAAAATTAAGAGTCGCTTTAAGAGTGCCTTTGCACGAAGAGTAGTTTTTAAGTTTGCTAGTTTACTACCTGCACAAAATACAATTGTTTTTGCTTCAAATAAATCAAAAGGTCTTGATGATTCATATCCTTTTATTTACGAAGAAATTAGAACGAAACGCCCACAATATAAAGTAGTTGATGACTTCTTTAAGAAACGTGAGTTCTCTGATTTATGCAAAACATACTACCAATTTGGCCGTGCTAAATATATTATTCTAAATGACTATCACCGCCAAATTTATAAAATGAATTTTAGAAAAGAAACAGAAGTTATTCAAATGTGGCACGCTTGTGGTGCATTTAAAAAGTTTGGACATAGTGCAGTAGGTTTTGCAGATAGTAATCCAAAACAATTTGAAACAAATGCTCATAAACCTTATACAAAAGTTGTTGTTTCAACTAATGAAGTTGTACCTCATTATGCTGAGGCATTTAATATTGATCAAAAAAATGTTTTACCTTTAGGACTACCTAGGACTGACCTTTTCTTTGACGATCAAACAAAGGATTATGTTCGTAGAAAATTCTTAAATAGATATCCAAAATTAAAAGATAAAAAAATTATTACTTATGCACCAACATTCCGTGGAAACCCAAGAGATCGAAAAACGTTCCATTTAGAACTTGATTTAGCTTCAATGGAAGAAAAATTAGGCGAAGATTATGTACTTGTACTAAAATTGCATCCGGCAGTTACGAATAATGTAAAAATTCCTGAATCTGCTCGTGATTTTGTATTGAATTTAGGCAAGGAAAATATTAATGAAGTGCTGTTAATGACAGATATTTTAATAAGCGACTATTCTTCATTATTATTTGAATATACATTACTAGAAAGACCTGTTATTTTCTTTGCATATGATTATGAGAACTATATGAAAGAAAGAAGTTTCTTCTATGATTATCATGATTTTGTACCTGGTCCAATTACTTCAACTACAAATGAGATTATCGATTTAATCCAAGAAGATCAGTTTGATTTAAATAAAGTGAAAGAATTTAACCAACGTTTTAATGAAATAGCTGACGGACGAGCTTCAGAAAGATTCGTAGAAACGCTAATTAAATAATTTTATAAAGGCAAGTAAGCATTGAAATCTGTGGATTCAACTGTTTACTTGCCTTTTCTTTTTCTTAACCTATTCATAAATCCTTATACAAGGAATAATTTCCAATATTTTTGACAAAATTACTTTTAAATAAGAAATAAACCTTTTATTTATTCGTTTTGAAATGAGGAAAAATTGATGAGTTTTGAATTAATAATCAACCCTGATTTAAAGGACGTTAAAGTTAGTTTAATCATCCCTGTATATAATGTAGAGGAATATATTGAAGTAACGTGTTCATCCTTAGTTAATCAATCACTTAAAAACATAGAAATTATATTTATAGACGATGGTTCAAGTGATCAAAGTGTTGAATTAATTAAGCAATATGCAAAAGTTTATCCTAATATTGTATTAGGTATTCAAGATAATAGCGGACCTGGTATCGCTAGAAATAATGGAAAGAAGATTGCTAGAGGCGAGTATATTGGTTTTGTCGATTCTGATGATTTATTGCCTCACGATGCAATCGAAGCAATGTACCAAGCAGCTCTTGATGAAAATGCCGAAGTTGTTACAGGGCAATCATTAAGCTTTAATAGCACCCAAAAATGGTTTATTGGCAGTCATGTTAGTAACGGAGTAAATATACCTGGAGAAAAGTCACTAATCTCAACCCCTGGCTTACTCTATTCTCTTGGACCATGTAATAAACTATTTAAAGCTAGCCACGTCAAAAATATCAATTTTCCTAAAAATATTAAAGTAACAGAGGACCACCCTTTTATAATAGAAGCATACTTAAAGGCAAATAAAATTTTCACCGTTGATAAAGTGATTTATTACTATCGCTCTAGAGAAGCTGAAGATAATATTTCTTTATCTCAAATTGTCAGAGTTAATTCTGTTAAAGTCTTAAACGATATCTTAAAAAGTCTATCAATTTCTGATCCTCTTTGGGATCAATACATTGAAAATAAATTTGAACGAATTCAAATAAAAGCGCATTACTACCAAAGAATCGTAATGGCAGATATATGGCCGGCAGTGAACAGTGCTATTCGTAGTATGGAGACAGAGACACAAGTTGAGAGTTTAAAACTTTTTTTGGAATTTATAAATAAAATTGATATTAATCTTTATAACAAAATCCCAGCTATACCTCGGATTGTTTCTTATGAAATCGTTAATCGATATCATTTTATGAGTCCAGAAGCAAAACGAATCCATTTAGACTTACTAAAAGTTTGGGAAGCACGTTTAAATCCAGAAATGGCTCATCAATTAGTAACTTCTATACATAAATTAGAAGTATACTCTTGTTTTGCGGCCGTTAAAAAAAATAGTCTATCTCCTATTAATAGCCTGGTCAGAAAGAAAGCAAATAAAAAAAGGAAAAACAAATTCTCAAGTCGTTTAAAAAGTGCCTTCGCTAGACGGGTTGTCTTAAATTTTGCAAAAATGCTCCCAATGAAAAATGAGATTATTTTTGCTTCAAATAAATCAACTGGCCTTCAAGACTCTTATTATTTTATTTACGAAGAACTCATTAAAACAAAACCAGAGTATAAAATTATTGGCCACTTTATTAGAAAGCGTAATTTCTCTGAGTTATGTAAAATGTATTATGATTTTGGGCGTGCTAAATATGTAATCCTGAATGATTATCATAGACCTCTATATAATGTAAATTTACGAAAAGATACGAAAGTCATTCAAGTATGGCATGCATGTGGAGCCTTCAAAAAATTTGGACTTAGTGCAGTAGGCTATAAAGATAGTAATAGTAAGGATTTTGAAATTAAAGCACATACTTCCTATTCCAATGTTATTGTTTCTTGCGATGAAATTATTCCTTTTTATGCAGAGGCATTTAACGTTCCAGAATCGAATGTTTTAGCTTTAGGTTTACCTAGAACTGACTTTTTTTATAATGACGAAATGTTAGAGTCTATTAAAAGGAAATATTTCAACAAATATCCGATGTTGAAAGGCAAAAAAGTTATTACGTACGCTCCTACATTTAGGGGTAGCCCTAAAGAGCGCAAGAATTTTAATTTACAATTAAATCTAATCCAAATGGCCAATAAGCTCCAAGATGAGTATGTACTCGTACTTAAACTACATCCAGCCGTCAAAAAAGGGATAGTCATTCCACAAGAAGCAAAAGATTTTGTCATTGATTTAGGCAATCATGATATGAATGAAGTTCTTTATCTGACAGATATACTAATTAGTGATTACTCATCACTTGTATTTGAATATGCAATTTTAGAACGACCTATGATCTTTTATGCATATGACCTTGAAGAATACTTAGATGAAAGAAGCTTTTTCTATGATTATGATGAGTTTGTTCCCGGACCGATAGTCAGAACAACAGATGAAATAATTAACCTTATTAAAGAAGGTAACTTCAATCTTCAAAAAGTAGCTGAGTTTAATCATCGATTTAATAAATATCAAGACGGTCAATCAGCAAAAAGATTAATTCAAACTTTAATTAAGTAATGAAAGCACTACCGTACTAGTGGTTTTACATGGTCTAGTTTGTATTCCTATGGTAAAATTAATATCATAATTTAAGTTAATAGATAAAAAAATATATGATTGCTAGTACATATTTAAGGAGAAGTTTTATGAAAAAGATCTTAATTACAGGCGGTGCTGGTTTTATTGGTTCAAATCTTGTAAAAACGTATGTAGAAAAAGGTTACCAAGTTGTAGTTGTAGATGATCTTTCAAGTGGAAACATAGCTACTCTTCCACCAAATGTTACTATTTACGAAGAAAGTATTTGTAATTCTAAATTTATTGATATCGTACTAAAAGAAAAACCGGATATCATCAATCATCACGCGGCACAAATCGATGTTCAATTTTCAATCTTAAACCCATTAGAAGACGCAAAAATTAATATTTTAGGTACTATCAATTTATTAGAAGCTGTACGCAAACTAAAAGAACAAAAAGAAGTAAATCTTGTCTATGCTTCATCAGCAGCTGTTTATGGTAATCCGGTCTATTTAGGAGTCGATGAGAACCATCAAAAACAACCTATTTCTTATTATGGCATTTCAAAATTAACACCTGAATATTACATAAATGTATATCATCAACTATATGACATCCCTTTTACTATTTTAAGATATGCGAATGTATATGGTATTGGTCAAGATCCAAAAGGTGAAGGCGGAGTTATTAGTATTCTTATGGATAAAATCTTATCAAATTCTATTTTTACGGTTTTCGGAGACGGCGAGCAAACTAGAGATTATATTTATGTAGAAGATATCGCTTCGGCAAACTTCCTTGCAGGAGAAAAGCCAGCAAATGATGTATGCAATGTTGGTACAAACATAAAAACATCTTTAAATACATTATTAGAGGTTACTGAACAAATTCTTAACCGAAAAATTGAAGTTCAATACGAAGATGAACGTAGTGGCGATATTCGTGACAGCTATTTAACAAATGAAAAAATACACTCATTATTAAATTGGAAACCAGCCTACACTTTGTATGAAGGACTAGAAAAAACATTGAACTATTATATTCAACAATCTAAAAAGGATGTTGACTGATTAAGTACTATAAACCACATCGAAAACAAAAACGACTAACTCTAACAAAAGGTTTAGTCGTTTTTATTTATGTAATGATTAAAGCTGGGTTCATCCTTTTAGGTACCCTTATTAAGTTTTTGGCTCTGTTAAATTTAAATGTTGATTTTTGGACAAAAGAAGGTTGTCTAATTAGACAACCTTTAAGAACTCTTATAGAACTCGCATCCGTTAGTTTAAGTACAGTTTTTCACTATCAGCTCTTTAGTATTTACCAAATAACTTGTATTTTTAGAAGGGCTTATTTTTTCTTACCATATTTTGCTTTCAGTTCCTTTTCTAATTCTTTTGATATTATGCCTATGCAAAATTATCACTAATACACTAATAAATAATGTAAGGACTATAATGGCTTTATCCTCAAATATAAGGCTATATATAAAAATTGCTATTCCAGCTAACATTGAACTTAGTGAAACATACTTTGAAAGTGTCAAAGTTAATATAAATACAACAAAACCTGTCAAAGTACCTAAAGGTGTCAAAAATAATAAAACTCCTGCTGCTGTCGCAACAGCTTTCCCGCCTTTAAACCCTGCAAAAACAGGAAATACGTGTCCCAATATTGCTAATAAACCACAGAAAATGGGGTTAACCGTAGAATTAAATATGTGGGGAAGTAAACAAGCAAATGTACCTTTTAATAAATCTGCAATTGCAACAATTAGTCCTGTTTTCTTTCCAAGAACTCTAAAAACATTGGTTGCACCAAGGTTCCCACTGCCATAACCTCGAATATCGGTTTTATATAATAGTTTACCGACAACTAAAGCAAATGAGATTGAACCAATCAAATAACATAGAAATAGAATTGAAATATCGAACATAATATACCTTTCTTACTTAAATTATTAATATTGATATTCTATTTAATAACCCTTTTTCCTTCTTCCACTCTACTGCTATTTAGTTCAATAAGAAAATCAACAATCTACTTTAACAGAGCCAAGTTTTTAAATCGAAAAAAGACTACCCTTGAATTTCAAAGATAGTCTTTCCTTGCTAATGATTACTTTATTTTATGATTAAAATGTTTAATAATCACTTCAACAATTCTTCTAGAAGCTTCGCCGTCTCCGTATGGGTTAGATGCTTTAGACATTTTTCTATGTGCTTCTTCATCAGACAACAGTTCATCGGCTAACGTATAAATGACTTCTTCGTCAGTTCCAGCAAGCTTTAATGTACCAGCGTCAATTCCTTCAGGACGTTCTGTCGTGTCACGTAAAACTAGAACTGGTACGCCTAAAGAAGGTGCCTCTTCTTGTACACCACCAGAATCAGTTAAGATTAAATGAGATCTCGCAGCAAAGTTATGGAAATCAATTACATCTAATGGTTCGATTAAATGAATTCGATTGTCATTTCCTAATACTTCATTTGCAATTTCGCGCACAACAGGATTCATGTGCACAGGGTACACAACTTGAATATCATGATGTTTTTCGACTAAGCGCTTAATCGCTTTAAACATATTTCTCATCGGTTCCCCTAAATTTTCACGACGGTGCGCGGTCATTAAGACTAATCTGTCATTCCCAATCTGATCTAGAACAGGATGAGCATACTCTTCTTTTACTGTTGTTTTTAGGGCATCGATTGCAGTATTACCAGTTATATAAATCGAATCTTCCCTCTTATTTTCAGCTAATAAATTTTGGGCAGCTTTTGTAGTAGGTGCAAAATGTAAATCAGTCATGACACCCGTTAATTGTCGGTTCATTTCTTCTGGGTATGGTGAATACTTGTCCCAAGTACGTAAACCAGCTTCAACATGTCCAATTGCAATTTGATTATAAAAAGCTGCAAGACTAGCAATAAAAGTAGTAGTCGTATCACCATGAACTAATACAATGTCCGGCTTTACTTCTTGCATTATCTTATTTAAACCTTCCAAACCTCGTGTTGTTACATCAATTAAAGTTTGGCGATCCTTCATTATATTTAAATCATAATCAGGCGTGATTTCAAAAATTTCGAGAACTTGATCCAGCATTTGACGATGCTGAGCTGTAACCGTCACAATTGATTCGATCTGATCCGGATATTTAGCTAACTCAAGCACTAAAGGCGCCATCTTAATCGCTTCTGGTCTTGTTCCAAAAATTGTCATTACTTTAACAGTCAAAATTCTTTCCCCTTTCAAAAACAAACTGGCTTATTGAATATGTATCTATCTATTGTATCTTAACTGAAGAAATAAAAACATTTTTTACCATAAAAAAATATCGTTTTAATTCCTAATAAGTTCTTTAACTAGTAATTTTCCTATTCTATTTCATCATGATAAAGTCTATACACTTAGTTTCCCACATTTAAAATCATTCATACTCGATGGAATCATAATAGAAGAAAAAAGCGCAGATTCTTCTATTTAAGAATTCACTGCGCCAAAAATTAATTAATGAACTAATTTTACTTGTAACTCATCAATTAGACTCAAAATCTCTGAACACATTTTATCCATACAGTAATTTTCCTTCACAAACTCAACTAGTTCTTGCCTAGATCCTTTTCTACGATCCGCAATATACTGTGCTGCTTGATCGATTGATTCAAAAATGTACTCATCAGGGAATATCGTTCGAGCTCCTTCACGATTTAATACTATTGGCACTGCGCAAGAAGCCATCCCTTCAACTGGTGCTAAGTGAAAACTTTCATAATCGCTAACTGATAAAACAAAACCAATCGACTCAAGCCATTCCGCTGAATCTCCCCACTCTTCAAACTGAACATGATTACGATAGTGGGATTTTTCAATCTTTCGAAATAAACTTGTATAATAATCCTGCTCTTGTTGATTATTCCATACCCATGGAAACTCTTTCGGGTGCTTTCCTTTTATCGAAAGAGTATATCGGCTGTCTCTTTCGTATAATTTTTCAAATATCTCAAGCGCGCGATCTAACCGTTTTAACTTCGGCACGTAACCAAGTAACCCAATTCGAAAATCTGCATCATATTGCTTAGGCAAATGGAATTTATCTACATCAACACCATTTTGAATGACAATCATCTTTTCTCTAGGAATCCTTGCAACGCGGTGGAATTCCTCATATATATAAGAAGAAATCGCAATAATCTTATCAATTTTCGTAAAATCAAATCGTTCTGGAAAAGGAGTATTCATTTCAAAACGGTGCATTCGAACAATTAATATTTGATGATCTTTTTTATGCTCCTGATACCAAATAACATTTCCAAGTCCCCACTCGCAAAAAAGAACATCAGCCCAATTAACGATTTCTAAGCTTTTTCCAACTTGATGAATTGTATGGCCTTCCCATAAATCAATTTTTATTTCAATATCACTTCTAGATTCAAACCTTTTAATCGCATCGTTTATAAATTTTAAATCATGCCCTATAATCGCCAGTTTCATAAAAACAGCTCCTTATACTAAAATTCTCTCAATTTTGTCTCGGCTAATGGCTTGTTCATAGGCATCTCGATAAAAATTAAACTCATCAATTTCAAAAAATTGAACCCCAGCTTTTGAGAAGTGTCCAATTGTTGATTTTTGATCTAAAAGCTTTATAAATTCACTTGGATGAATAAATCTAGTCGCCTTTTTACAAATCAAAGCCCCGTCAATATGGCAATCATTTACGTAGTTATAGCTATTTCCAGCGCCCTTGGCAATAATCGTATCATTCGTATACTTAGTAGCTAACATCAAGTCTCTTAAATAATTGTCTCCATAATAATGGTCTAGATTGATAGGAGCAATATAATTCGAATCAACGAGATCATTCAAGCTAAAGTAATGATGGCAATAATCAATTAGATAGGTTTTTACTTCCCCATGATTGTTTTGATTAAAAATGTCTAAATAGCCATCAAACAAGTCAAGTAAAATCACTAGCTTTTTTTGTTTGATTCCTTGTTTATTGTAAATCGCCATTAACTTTTCATAGTCGGCTTTACTTCGAACAATACCTACTAATGTAGCAGTTTCATCATATTTTTCGTATGGCAGATTAATAATATTGAATAAATCTTCCACTCGATTCGTATAAGTATGTTCCTCTAATACTTTGCGCAATGTGAGTAAACGATTTTTTTTATAAAAGGTGTCATCAGTATAGTAATTAGCAAGTCGGTCCTTCATCAGTTTTTCATCGTCTGTAGCTGTTACAATCTCTCCAAACATTTTATGAATTCCCTCTGAATGGGAACTAATAATTGGGGTATTACTTGCCAGTAACTCAAATACTCTCCGGGCAAACATTGTCGGAGATTTCGTAATACTATTTACATTTAGTGCTACTTTATATCCTTTATATGCAAGATCGATTTCATTTTGTTTTAAGTTTCCAATAATAAATGGTTTATACTCATCTGGAAATTGATTAGGACTTGTTGGATTATGATAGTTTCGATCATATATATCTAGTCCATATTCCTTCGAAGCATTTACTAGTTTCTCCATCGCACTCGTACGCTCAGGAAACTTTTTACCATAATAAGCTCCAGCAAAAACGATCTTCTCTTTACGTGTAATATATTCAATTGGATTGTGAATTTTCGGTTGAGCTGCAAAAGGTAAGCAGTAAACATTTTCACAGCCTTCATCCACGTAGTTCTGAACTGATTCAAAATCAGTCGTGAATACATAATCAAAATGTTTAGCTGTTTCAATAAAAGCTTGGTAATGAAACGGATCTTCTTTATTCCAAAAGACGGTCGGGATATTGTGTTCTTTACACCAATAAACTAATTTTAATAGTTTCGTATGATTTCTGTGATTTTTCGTACCGATTTTATCCTTCCAAGCTCCATCGTTTCCAAGCCATGCAGACTCACAAAAGAATAAATCAATTCGATGCTTTTTAAATTCAGTCAACCAATTCTCTGGAGTGATTTTTACAAGTTGAAACTCATAATCGAAGCATCGTGTCGTAAATTCGTCTGCAATAAACCCAACACGAAAGTCCTTAATTTCTTTCTTTTGTTTCTTCAAGTGACGATTGTCTATTGTACTCTTTTTATATGAACCCATTAATTTAGCATGGAATAAATGGAGTGTGGCTGCACCTGTCATGTAAATCGAAAAAGATGCAGATTGAATCTCATTTCGATTAAATTGAGATAGATCAACTAACTCATCCATATGAAAATTGATTGTGCTAGCGTTATTCTCATGATCTATCAATCGTAATTCGCAAACTACCTCACACTTACCGCTGACAAAGCCTGTGATTCCAAATTTAGTATATAACTGACTTCTTCCCTCATTAAAAAGGAGATCCATTAATTTTTGTTCATCTTTATAATCAATGACCGCAGTCTGCTTTATTAGTTTGTTATTAAATAGCGTCTTCTTTTCTTTTTGAAACTTTTGAATGCCTTTTGAAACTGTAAAATCATCAGCTGAAAATGGAAGTAACTCATGGTTTTGAAAATAAAAGGGTTCATCCACATTCATTAATTCTTGTAGCATCATCTTTGTGTCATATTTTTCATTACGTAATTTAGTAATTTGTTTTTCGATTAATTCTTTTAACATGAATGACCCCTCATTTTCTTTTTAAATACTTCAATATCTTCCAATACTTCCTTGCTAATTTTCCAAATTTTGAGTTCCTAAACGTTTCATAATTTAATTGTAGCTTTTGATATTCTTCTTGCAGTTTTTCATATTCATACGAACCAAATGACTGCTTTACTTCGTTTACAAGAACATAATCATCGAGCCCCATCATAAATTCCTCATGCTCCACGATTAAATCTAACTGACGAAATAATTGCTCTTCCATTCTTTTTTCCATTTCCATCACTTTATTTGAGAGGAATTCATTTTCTTTCATTAATAATTCATTTTTCCGTAGAATATTAGCATCGAAATCCTCAGTCGAAACTTCTATTAAACTTGGTTTAAAATTTACAGTTGTTGAATCAACATGACTACTATTCAATAATTCACTATTCTTCATTTCAAACCTCCAGAACATAAGATAAACACTGTTTCCATGTAAGACGTGTTTATTAAAAAAGGTAAAATTTTATTAATTTAAGATTAACGATTTTTTGTGAATCTAAATAAGTATCCATGTTAAAAAAATGTAAAAAAATAACTGCCTTTGCAAATTTTGCGATGGCAGTCTTTAATATTAATTAATATTTTTTACATCAATTTCTTGCTTATTATTTATTTCCATATTGCTTTTCAAAATAATGTTTATACTCACCAGAAACAATTCTTTCCCACCATTCTTTATTTTCCATATACCACTGAATCGTTTGAGCTATTCCAGTATCGAAATGATAAATAGGCTTCCATCCTAGTTTTTCTAATTTACTAGGGTCAATCGCATATCGTTTATCATGACCTAAACGATCTTTAACGAATTCAATTAAGTCTTCAGATTTACCAAGTGTTGAAATGATTGTTTTAACGACTTCTAAATTTGTACGCTCGTTATGTCCACCTATATTGTAAATTTCACCATTTTCTCCTTTATGCAAAACTAAATCGATTGCAGAGCAATGGTCAAGAACATGTAACCAATCACGAATATTTGCGCCATTACCATAAACGGGAACTTTTTGATCATTTAAAACTCTAGAAATCGTTAATGGAATTAATTTCTCTGGGAAGTGATATGGTCCGTAATTATTCGAACAACGTGTGATATTCATAGGAAATCCAAACGTTTCATGATATGCACGAACTAATAAGTCAGATGAGGCCTTACTTGCTGAGTACGGGCTATTTGGTTGTAATGGAGTTTCTTCTGTGAAGAATGTAGTAGGATCAAAATCTAATTCACCGTACACTTCATCAGTTGATACGTGAACAAATTTCTTAAGATTAATCGCTTTTGAAGCATCTAATAAAACTTGAGTTCCTAATACATTTGTTTTAACGAATATTTCTGGTTCTGCAATTGAGCGATCCACATGACTTTCAGCTGCAAAATGCACGACATAGTCGAATTGTTCTTTCTTAAATAATTTTACAATCTCTTCACGATTTGAAATATCAACTTTTACAAAATGATAATTCTCATTCTTTTCAATAGTTCGATGCTTTGTTAAATCACCCGCATATGTTAAAACGTCCAGATTGTAAATTGTATATGAAGGATATTTATTTAACATATATTGAACAAAGTTGCCACCGATAAATCCGGCACCACCTGTAATCGCTACTTTCATTTTATTACTGTACCTCGTCTCTTGAATGAATTGAACTTGATTTTAATTGAACTAAATATCTGGCTAATGCGTCTTGCCATGAAGGTAAAGCATGAAAGCCACTTTCTACTAGCTTTTGCTTTAATAATCTCGAATTTTTTGGTCGAGCTGCTCGAGTAGGATAGCCTTCGGATGAAATCGATTTTACTAAAATTATACGGTCGGTTTGTTTGAATATTTCTTTTGCAAAATCAGCCCAACTAGTAAAACCTTCATTCGTTGCGTGATAGATTCCATATTTATCGGATTTCATTAAATCTACTATTAAATTAGCTAGATCAACTGTATAAGTTGGGGAACCAATTTGATCTCCTACTATAGTTAATTCATTTCTAGTTTCAGATAATCTTAACATCGTTTTAATAAAGTTATTCCCATTAACGCCAAATACCCACGAAACACGAATGATAAAATAGTTTTCGATTAACGATTGAACAACTTTTTCACCTTCGTACTTTGTTAAGCCATAATAACCGATTGGGTCCGGTTGATCATCTTCATTAAACGGACTTTCACCTTTCCCATTAAATACATAGTCCGTACTAATATAAATGAATTTTGAATGATGCTTTTTCGCAGCTTCGACTAAATATCTCGTTCCTTCGACATTTACATTCCAGCAATTCTCTTTATCATCTTCAGCCTTATCTACCGCTGTATAGGCAGCACAGTGAATCATTACATCTGGTTTAAATGAATCTAAAATAGAAGAAACTGATTCCCTTTCAGTAATATCCAGTTCTTTTCGTCCGATTCCTTTTACAACTAAACCATGTTGTTCACAAGCCCGAACGACATCATAGCCTAACTGCCCACCGTAACCAGTTACTAAAATCTTCATTCGATTACTCCTTATAAATGAAATTATTTTCAGCATCCTTTAATAATGGTGCGATTTTGTCTTTTGCAGATAATAATGGAGAAATATTGATTGGCCATTCCACCTGAATAACTGGGTCGTTCCAAATAAGACCTCGATCACATTCAGGTGAATATAGCTCATCAACTTTATATTGGACTTCCACATCATCTGTTAAAGTCATAAAACCGTGAGCAAATCCTTTTGGTATGAATAATTGTTTTTTATTTTCAGCACTTAACTCGATTCCGAACCATTTACCGTATGTCGGGCTCCCTTTGCGAATATCGACAGCCACATCAAAAATAGAACCCTTTGTACAACGAACTAATTTCGTTTGTGCTTTTGGAGACAACTGATAATGTAATCCACGTAACGTTCCCTTAAATGCAGAAAATGATTGATTATCTTGAACAAAGTGTAAATCCATTCCAAATTCTTTCATTTTAGAATCATTATATGTTTCCATAAACCAACCTCGTTGATCTCCATAAACAGTCGGTTCAATCACTACAATACCTTTTATAAAAGTTTCTGTCACTTTCATTGATAATGACCCCTCAATATTTAATCTCTCCATCCGCAACTTTTCGTAAATAGTTTCCATAACTTGTTTTACTAAGCGCTTCGCTTAAATGTAATAATTGTTCTTTATCGATCCAACCGTTTATATAAGCAACTTCTTCAGGAGCAGAGATTTTAATCCCTTGATGCTCTTCAATTGTTTTTACAAAATTCGTTGCCGAAACTAAGCTTTCATGCGTTCCAGTATCTAACCACGTATAGCCGCGACCTAGTAACTCCACTTCTAATTCACCTAAGTTTAAATAAGCTTCATTTACAGAAGTAATCTCCAATTCTCCACGATTGGAAGGTTTTACGCTTTTAGCAATTTCAATGACACGATTATCGTAAAAATACAATCCAGTTACTGCATAATTTGATTTCGGAGCCGTGGGCTTTTCTTCAATACTCAAAACTTTTCCAGACTCATCAAACTCTACAACACCAAATCGCTCAGGATCCTGTACATGATAACCGAATACTGTTGCCCCTTTTTCTTTCATCGCTGCCTTCTTCAAAATACTACGCAACCCGCTGCCGTAATAAATATTGTCACCTAGTATCATCGCAACAGAGTCGTTTTCGATAAACTCTTCACCAATAATAAAAGCCTGAGCCAACCCATCTGGACTAGGCTGTACTTTATATTTCAATGAAAGCCCAAACTGAGAACCATCGCCTAATAACGCCTCAAAACGAGGCAGATCCTCTGGAGTTGATATAATTAAAATCTCTCTAATACCAGCTAGCATTAAAGTAGATAATGGATAATAAATCATTGGTTTATCGTATACAGGTAATAGTTGTTTACTAGTCACCATCGTTAATGGATACAGACGAGTACCGCTGCCGCCTGCAAGTATAATCCCTTTTATTGTTAAGACCTCCTAAACATTTAGGAATATATATATTATTATGATGGTAGTTAAGGGGTTGTGTAGGTTAAATTCTTAGGGGATATGTGAGTTAGAGAATAAAGAGTGGGTTTTTTGGTGACTTTTATCAAAAAAAAATAAACACCGTTAAAAAAACTTTTTAACAGTGTTTAAATAAATTTTACTAAATATTATTTTGTTTCTACAGGTAACTCTAAATTCTGACGAAGATCTTTTGAGATAGCGTTTTGTTCTTCTTGCGGAACTAAATAATAGTAGATACCATCAATTTTCTTACCTTCACCAGTCACTTGAGACTTACTAATACTTTTCGAAGCCGCACGATAATTTTTTTGAATTGCGATCATATCGTCTAACTTGAAATTCGTCACAATATTCTTTTGAATCGCTTGTAAAACGGATTGATAGTTAGTTAAAGAAGAAATTGAAGCTCCTTTTTGGATTACCGCTTCAATAATTTGTCTTTGTCGATCCTCACGACCAAAGTCACCTCGTGGGTCTAATTTACGCATACGAGAATACTTTAGGGCATCCTCACCATTCAAATGAAGTGGTCCCTTCTCAAAATGTACGCCACCATAAGTAAAGTCTAAGTTATTAACCACATCAACTCCACCTACTGCTTCTACAATATCTTTAAACCCTTCCATATTTACTTCAAGATAATAGTCAATTGGAATATTTAAGAAGTTCTCAACTGTATCAACTGACATTTGGATTCCACCAAATGCATAAGCATGGTTAATTTTATCTACTTTACCTTTTCCAACAATTTCAGTTCTTGTATCACGTGGAATACTAACCATTTTAGTTGTATTAGTATTCGGATTAACCGTTAACACAATGATCGTATCCGAACGCCCCTTATCACCAGGACGATGATCAACACCTAATAATAAAATTGAAAAAGGCTCTTTCTTTTCAACACTTACTTCTTCTTTTCGTTTCTCTGTTTTCTTAATTCCTTTATAAATGGCATCCGTCGTCTTATTTACATTATGGTAAATTGAATACGCATACCCACCTATTCCTAAACCGATAACAACTATTACACTGACTACAATTAATAGTACTTTTTTTGCCGTGGACATTTTTTTAGTTGAGTTTTTTTCTGATCTAGACAAGAGTTTTCTCCTTTTATGACCTTAATTTTCAATTAAAATAACTAAAATTATTTTATCTCGCTTCGTTTTTATCTGCTAATTTTACCATTTTTGGTAAAATATAGATAGAACCCTCGAACAGAGGAATTTGTTCATTCTAAATTCTTTTCCATTTTTAATACTCTAATTTGATAAAAGCAAACTGGAAACTTTCACATCTTCTAATTTTATAAAAATAGTTTGTTACTACAATAAAAATTGGTAATAATAAAATAAGAACAAAAGAAGTAAAAAATAAATCCATCTTTTTTCAACAGTTTCCATCATTTAGAGCTTAAAATGATTGGTTCGAATCTCGTTGCTTTTTTTCTAATCATCGATCCTTATTTAATATTTACTGTTAATAAGTCCTGTAAATATTTTAATAAATCATCTCTTAAATCATCATACTTTAAAGCAAACTCAATCGTGGTTTTAATAAATCCTAATTTTTCACCAACATCATGACGTTTTCCTTCAAAGTCATATGCAAAAACACGTTGAATTGAATTTAATTTTTGAATAGCATCGGTTAACTGAATTTCTCCACCTGCGCCAATTGTTTGTTCTTCTAAGAACATAAAGATTTCAGGTGTAAAGACATAACGACCCATAATCGCTAAATTCGAAGGAGCTGTACCAGGTGCTGGCTTTTCAACAAAGTTTTTTACTTCATATCTTCTACCTTCCTGCATGCTAGGATCTACAATTCCATATCGATGAGTTTCTTCTTCTGGAACAGTTTGTACCCCAATAACAGATGAATAAGTATTGTTATATTGGTCAATTAACTGCTTTAATCCTGGTGTCTCAGCTTCGACAATATCATCACCAAGTAATACGGCAAATGGTTCGTTACCAATAAAATTACGTGCACACCAAACAGCATGACCTAATCCTTTTGGTTCTTTTTGACGAATGTAATGAATGTCAATATTAGATGGAGCTTTAACTTGTTTTAATATCTCATATTTTTCTTTTTCTAATAAATTTTGTTCTAGCTCAAATGAATAATCAAAGTGATCTTCAATTGCACGTTTTCCTTTACCTGTTACGATAATGATGTCTTCAATTCCTGATTCAATGGCTTCTTCTACTATATATTGAATTGTTGGCTTGTCTACAATTGGTAACATTTCCTTTGGCATTGCTTTTGTTGCAGGTAAAAAACGTGTTCCTAACCCCGCAGCTGGTATAATTGCTTTTCTTACTTTTTTCATTAAAAGTCCCCCTGTTTTTTTCTACATTAAAATTTCTTGCATATTCAATTAACTCTATTTAAACAAATAAAATCTAGGATATCTACTCTGACGTCTATCTTCTAATCAGACAATTGTATTCTTTGAACAAATATTAATTCAATCTCCTAAATCTCTCAGTAACATCTCACCTTTATAATTTTATTGGAATAACATCGTTTTATCAATAGACCTAATTATAACAATTTCTTAACATATCGTTAAGTAGTTTTAAAAATATTTAGTTTAACACTTCTATAAATATAGAAGGTTTATCTGCACTATAATGATTAAATACCTTTTCAAACCTATTCATATTACAATCATTATGTAAAATTGTAACATATGTTATTATATAAATATAATTTTTTCACGATTAAGGTTTAACAAAATAAATTAACTGTTTTTTATCAGAGGGAGTGTTGTTAACGATGAGGAAAAAAAATACCCGGATAATTGACCTCTTTTTTAAGAGTCTATTATCCGGGTAACATTTCATAGCGTTAAAAATATGGCTCTTATTATTAATATTATTCTGCAGGTAATTCTAAATGCTGACGAAGATCTTTTGAAATATTATTTCTGTCTTCTTCAGATACAAGTAAATAATATATTTTATCAATCAGCTTACCTTGACCTGTAATCTGAGTTTCTGTAATATTCTTCGCAGCCGCACGATAATCTTTTTGAACTGAAATCATATCGTTTAAACCAATATTCGTCACAACATTTTTTTGAATCGCTTGTAATACGGGTTGATAGTTTGTTAAAGAAGAGATCGTTGCTCCCTTTTTAACAACCGCTTCAATAACTTGTCTTTGTCGAAGCTGACGTCCAAAGTCACCTCGTTTGTCTAACTTACGCATACGCGAATACTTTAATGCATCAACGCCATTCAAATGAAGTGGCCCTTTCGTAAAATGAACACCTTCATAAGTAAAGTCTAAGTCATTATTTACATCGACTCCACCTACTGCTTCAACGATATCTTTAAAGCCTTCCATGTTTACTTCAAGATAATAGTCAATTGGAATATTTAAGAAGTTTTCAACCGTGTCAACTGCCATTTGAATCCCACCAAATGCATAAGCATGGTTAATTTTATCTTGCTTACCTTTTCCGACGATTTCAGTTCTTGTATCACGTGGAATACTCACCATCTTTGTCGTGTTCGTATTCGGATTAACTGTTAACACAATCATTGTATCCGAACGACCTTTATCACCAGGACGGTGGTCAACACCTAGTAATAAAATTGAAAAAGGTTCTTTCTTTTCAACACTTACTTCTTCTTTACGTTTTTCAGTTTTCTTTATGTCTTTATAGATTGCATCTGATGTCTTATTTAAATTATGGTAGATTGAATAAGCATATCCGCCTATTCCTAAGCCGATGACAACTAATAAACTAAGTACGATTAATAGTACTTTTTTTGCTGTGGACATTTTTTTAGTTGCTTGTTTTTGTGATCTGGACAAGATTTTTCTCCTTTAATTATGAACTTAATCTAAAAACAAAATTACCTAATTTCTATCTTACTTGATTTGATAGTCGCTTGCCTAATTTTTTTGCTAATTTTTCGAAAAGTAAAAAATATAACCCCTCGCATTAAAGAAGGCCATGTTAACTTCAGTTCATAATAAATTGTTTCTTATATCCATTTGGATTCTTTTGATGCCAGTTCCAGGCAGTTTCAATTATTTGCTCTAAAGAATACTTCGTTTCCCAACCTAATTCTTCATAGATCTTATTAGATGAAGCTATTAGTTGAGCAGGGTCACCTTCACGACGGTCAGTAAAAATCACATTTGCATTTTTATCTGTAATTCGTTCACATGTTTCAATAATCTCTTTTACAGAAAATCCTTTACCATTCCCTAAATTATACGTCTTATTTAGGTCTCCATTTTCTAGTAAACTTTCTAGAGCTAAAATATGAGCTGATGCCAAGTCAGTAATATGGATATAATCACGGATACATGTACCATCTGGAGTTCGGTAATCAGTTCCAAATACACTAATTGACTCACGTTGACCAAGTAAATGCTGTAGTACAAGTGGAATTAAATGTGTTTCAGGAGTATGATCCTCTCCAATTAATCCTGTTGCATGAGCTCCCGCTGCATTAAAGTAACGTAATACAACATAACCTAGCCCATATGCTTTATGGAAGTCAGCTAGTATTTTTTCAATCATTAATTTTGATTGGCCGTATGGATTGATTGGATTTGTAACTGTTTCTTCAGTAATAACATCTACCTCAGGAATTCCGTATGTTGCTGCAGTAGAAGAGAATATAAATTTCTTCACGTTAAACTTCATCATATTTTCTAATAATGTTAATGTCGCACCAACATTGTTTTGGTAATATTTTAAAGGATTCGTTACTGATTCACCTACTAGACTATAAGCTGCAAAATGCATCACGGCATCAATTTTATAAGTTGAAAATACCGTCTCTAAAACGTTTGCGTCACCTAAATCACCTTCAACAAAAATTGCACGTTCATCTACTGCATCTCGGTGACCAGTTGTTAGATTATCTAATACAACTACTTCATAGTTTTGATCAGCTAGTTCTTTAACTGTATGACTGCCTATGTATCCGGCTCCACCAACTACTAAAATCATGAAAATCTCCTCCTTTAGCTTCTTCTATTTATATTGAAAATCAGTCTTTCCCTAACAAAAAATTGTTCTTTAATCTAAGTCAAAAAATAAAAAAGCACAGGATCCAAGGATTCACTGTGCTTTAATTTCTTTATTATTCAAAACGACTTAATACATCTTTCTTAATTGCTTCTAATTTTTCACAGCTATTAGTTAAAGAATTACCTTTAACTCCAAAATAGAATTTAATTTTTGGTTCAGTACCAGATGGACGTAATGCGCACCATGATTCATCTGATAAAATGTATTTTAAAACATTTGATTTTGGTAGATTGATCTCGTTTGTTATATCATCTTTAAATATCGTTTTAGTACTTTCCTTATAATCTTCAATAACTGCAACTTCAAGACCAGCAAACTCTTTAGGTGGGTTCATACGAAACTCATTCATCATTTGTTGAATTTGCTCAGCTCCATCTTTCCCCTTAAGTGTCATTGATACTAAATCTTCTTGAAAGTAGCCGTACTTTTCAAAGATTTCTAGTAATCCATCATATAATGTTTTACCTTGAGACTTATAATATGCTGCTACTTCACAAGCTAACAATACGGATTGAACAGCATCTTTATCGCGTACAAAATCTCGGATTAAGTAGCCATAGCTTTCTTCATAGCCAAATTGGAATTTGTATTCATCAGATTGTTCATATTCTTTAATTTTCTCACCAATAAACTTAAATCCTGTAAGTGTGTCGATTGTATCAATTCCATAACTTTGTGCTATTACTCGTCCAATTTCAGACGTAACGATTGTTTTTAAAACAACTCCATTTTCAGGTAATGTACCAAGTGCTTTCTTTTGTGACAATAAGTACTCAAGCATTAATGCACCAGTTTGGTTACCTGTTAGAATCGTAAACTCTCCTTCAGAGTTACGCACAGCAACACCTAAACGGTCTGCATCTGGATCAGTTGTAATTAATACGTCTGCATTTACTTGCTCACCATACTTAATACTTAATTCGAATGCTGCGTGTTCTTCTGGATTCGGAGACTTAACAGTTGTAAAATTCGGATCTGGAAGCTCCTGTTCTTTGACTACAGTTACATTCTCGTAACCTAGCATTCTTAATCCATTACGAACAGGAATGTTTGATGTCCCGTGTAACGGAGAGAAGACAATATTTAATTCCTTCGCGTGCTTTTCAACGATTTCAGAATTTACAACAACTGTCTTTAACTCTTCTAAATAAGCAGTATCTACTTTTTCGCCAATCATTTCTAGTAAGCCATTAGAAAGTAAATCTTCCTTTGAAGTTACTTCAACTGTTAATTCATCTTCAACTTGATCTACGAATTTCGTTAATGCATCTGCTTCTGCAGGTGGCAATTGTCCTCCATCAGGACCATATACTTTATATCCGTTGTACTCTGGTGGGTTATGACTTGCTGTTAGAACGATTCCACTAAATGCACCTAAATAACGAACAGCAAACGACAATACTGGAGTTGGTCTTAAGCTTTCGAATACATATGTTTTAAT
Source organism: Gottfriedia acidiceleris (assembly GCF_002128425.1). Lineage (GTDB taxonomy): Bacteria > Bacillota > Bacilli > Bacillales > Bacillaceae_G > Gottfriedia > Gottfriedia acidiceleris. Next base: position 260,052 of record NZ_NESS01000006.1, on the reverse strand, counting down.
TCCATGATCTCCGAGAGTTGTTGCAGCCTCCATTGCAAATTCAGGTGATTTGTGACGTGAATCGTAAGCAATTACTACTCCTTGGCTTTTTGCTTCTTCACCTTGGTTTTCTATGAAACGTGCTAGTCCTTCTGATGCTTTTCTTACTGTGTAAATGTTAAGTCTGTTTGTTCCTGCGCCTAGTTCTCCTCGCATGCCACCTGTTCCGAACTCAAGGTTTTTGTAAAAGCTGTCTTCTATTAGTTTTTCATTTGATTTCATTTGTTCTAGTTGAGTTTTTAATTCAGTATCTAATGTTGGATGGTTGTACCATCTATTAAATTGATCTATATGGTTCATATATTATTACCTCTTATTATCAAAAAATATAAAATTGACTGTAAATTAGAAGCAGCCAATTACTTAAAGACCTTAAATTTCTCCTTATTACACATGAGATGTAATTAAAACCATTTGACCATCAACAGTAAATTCCTTTACATAACATGGAATTAAGAAGTGGTCACCTTTTTTTAAAGAACATGTATCCTCATTAATAGTAATAGAGCCTTCACCTTCAACTACACTAACTAAAATGAAAGGATTATTATTTGAGAGAGTAGTAGTTTCTGTAACTTCCCATCTTTCAACAGAGAAGAATTCATTGTTTACAAATTCTGTAATTAAGGTACCTTCTTGTTCAAACTCATTTTCTAGGGAGTTAGCATCTACATGAGGAAAAGTAATGACGTCCATTGACTTTTCTATATGTAACTCTCTTAAATTATCATTATCATCTCGTCGATCATAATCATACAGACGATATGTTGTGTCTGAATTTTGTTGAGTTTCTAGGATTAATGTTCCTTTACAAATTGCGTGTACTGTTCCGCTTGGTATATAGAAAAAATCTCCCGGCTTTATCTTAATTCGACGAAGAACTTCATCCCATCTGTTCTCTTTAATTGCGGAAAGAAACTCAGCTTTTGATTGAGCATTGTGGCCAAGTATTAATTCAGCATTTTCTTCGCAATCAAGAACATACCAGCACTCAGTTTTTCCTAACTCACCGTTCTCATTGATTTGAGCATATGTATCATTAGGATGAACTTGTACTGATAAATCTTCCTTTGCGTCTAATATTTTTGTTAATAGTGGGAATTTCTCACAATGTAAATTTCCAAATAAATGTCTTTGTTGGTTCCAAAGTTCACTTAAAGATAATCCACTAAATTCACCATTAACTACGATACTTGGACCATTTTCATGCGCTGAAATTGCCCAGCATTCACCTGTTTTATCGTTAGGAATATCGTAACCGAAGATATCTTTTAGTTGAGTTCCACCCCAAATACGTTCTTGAAATACAGGATTAAAAAAGAAAAGATCCTGTTTTTTTAGTAATAAGTCCATTTACATAATCCTTCCTCATTTATTCTAAAACAATAGCCATCTAGAATTTCTAGATGGCTTTAGGATTCATTACTTAATATTCAATATTTCACAAAATTTATTTACAATAAGATCTACTTCATTATTACTTTTAATTGATTCTCGAATAGGTAAATCTTTGAATTTATATAATTCTTCTAAAGTGATTATTTGAGCCAAATTATGATTTGTTAAATAAGAAATTGTATTGCGATCTTCATTTAAGGACTGTCTGTCAATGACATATAATGACTTTCCTAGATTTACAGCCTCACTAACTGTACCCCAGCCTGCTTTCGTAATAACAATGTCACTTGCTGCGATATAGTTTTGTGATTCTGTATAGTTGAAAGGAATTTTAAAAATATTTTCTCCTTCAACTTGGACATTTGAGGAAACAATATAGACGTTTTCATTATTAGACCAAACTGGTAAACCCATTAATGGTACATCTATCTTCATACCTATGCCAACAAAAACAACCTTTTTGTTACCTTGTGGATTTACAAAATTCCTTATACGATTTACTTCTTCTTGTTTTATCGTTCTACTAAAGAATGAAAAATCCAACTGGTCAATTCTGCCCAATTTCTCTTGATTTGTAGCAAGCGCAAAATAAAAATCCATTTTCTCATAGGAATTTCTTAATCTTCCTAACTGGTTTTCATCTACTAAATCTTTGTAAGCAGAATACCAAGTAAAGTTTGAGATACCTATTGTCGGGATTCCTAGTCGAGATCCTACCTCTATACCTATCGGTGATATATCTGTTAAAATGCCAACAATAACTTTATCTTTAAAATATTCCAACTCATTTTCAACTATATCTTCCCAATTTTCATAGAAAGCTTGAAGTTGTTTTAGTAGTCTAATAGGGTCTGGTTCAAGTGAGTCTTTTTTTAGCACATATCCGATATCGGTCTGAACTTCATGAAAAACAACACGTTCACCATAGTCAGCTAAAGATTCTTTTAAAAATTCTATAGCGAACGAATTACAAATAATTACTCTAACATCTGATGTTCTATTTAAAAAATTACGGATAACGGCAATACTTCTCGAAGCGTGACCGTACCCGTAGTCTGAAATATAATAGCTAATTGTTTTCATATTCAACTTTTACCCTAAATTTAATGTTTCTATTTATTAGGCCATCCAATAAATTTTATCTTTTAAAGTTCGTATAGGATTCCCACCAATAATAGAGTTTTCATTATTATAATTAGCAGTTACTACACTATTTGCTGCAACAACATTGCCATCCCCTATTATAGTACCTTTTAAAATTGTACATCTACATCCTATCCAAACTTTATTTCCAATTATGATTTCTTTATCATTATTTATTATTTCATCTTTATGGTTCTTAATAATATGAAAATCTGTATCCATTATTAATGTCTCCCATGACATTAATACATCATGGCCAATACTAATTTGTTTAAAGCAAACAATTGAACTTTCAGCAGAAATTCTAAAATTATTACCAATCTCTAATAATCCAGCAACCGATATTTTTGAACCATGCCCTATCGATGCTCTACCTTTAAAAATTATTACTCCACTATTTTCCCAGATCGTTCTTGACCTCTGCTTATCAAATATTCCAACATCTCCAAAACCTATTCTTATGTCAAACAAAGTTGGATTCGAATTTTCGATAATTACTTTACCTTTAGTCTTTAATAAACGAACATTATGAGATATCAAAACTGGCATCTTAATTGCTGTACGAAATTTAAAATACCTAAAATTAAAATAAATTGTTTTCGGTATAGCTCTTGTCAATAAATATATTTCCGAAAATTTCAAAATAATTCTCCAATCTATATTAATATATTAAATTTAATAAAGTTAATATATTTAATACTAATTATTTTCTTAGCGTACTATAGCACTCACGTTCGATTTCTAACCACTCTAAATACTTACGTTCAATGTCGCCTTCAACAACTGGGTAACCCGTTTGAACTTCAATAAATTCTAAATCAGTAATGGCTTTTAATGAGTGGAAATATCCAACTGGTATAGTTAATACATCACCCTCGCGAACAACATTTATTTGTCCATTAATAACATATATTCCTTCACCTTTTACAATCGTCCAAACTTTTTCACAGTGCTGATGACGATGATAACTTAAATTTTTTCCGGGTTTCACATTAATTCGTTTGGTTACATTATGTGTTCCATTATCATATACCATTTGGTCAAGTACACGATATGAACCCCAACGACGTTCTTCAAACATAGGACGCTGATCTAGATTTTCAACAACTTCTTTGATCTTCTGACTTGCCATTTTTTCAGAAACTAATATGCCATCAGGACCAACCGAAACAATAGCATCTTGAATCCCCATTACTGTTACAGGAATATGCAATTCATTAATGACATGAGTATTTTCACAATTACCCCATTTAAAAACTTGTCCTAGTGTATCAGAACCCATTTCCTCAGTTAACGTATTCCAAGTTCCTAGGTCTTTCCAATAGCCCTCGTAACCAATCGCAACAATTTTATCTGTTTTTTCAACAACTTCATAGTCGAAGCTAATTTTTGGTAGTTTACTATAATTTGATGATAATTCGCTATAAACAAGTGGTAGATCTTTTTCTTCAAGAATTTTTAACATTGATCCTAAACGAAATGCGAATACGCCACTATTCCATATTGCGCCATCATTAATTAATTCTTCTGCTTCTAATTCAGAAGGCTTTTCTTTAAAATGACTTACTTGGATAACCCCATCATTTACCGTTGACGGAACTATATATCCATATTTTGATGAAGGATAAGTTGGGTTAATTCCCATTAATGCCAAATCTGCATCAGAATTTTTCAAAATATTTTCTAAATCTAAAACACGTTTAAAAAATGCTTTATCAACGTATGGATCAACTGGTAACACTGCAACAATTTCATTTTCATCTACAAGTTCTTCTGAAAATAAAAAAGAAGAAGCTAGTGCAATTGCTGGGAATGTATCACGCCGTTCCGGTTCAACAATTGTTTTCACTTCTTCACCTATTTGACTTTTAATCATTTCTGTTTGTGTTTTACTTGTCGCGATTACAGTATTTCCAGCTACTCCTAAGCTCGCTAATTGACTCCAGACTCTTTGAACCATTGATTCTAACTCATTCTGTTCATTCAACAATACTTTTAAAAATTGTTTTGATCGTGAGTCATTTGATAGTGGCCAAAGTCGTTTTCCTGACCCACCTGATAAAAGGACTAAACGCATAGTGTCTCACCTCTGATTAATTGTATTAATTTAACTATTTGAAATTATTTATATATTCTTTATAATAATCTTTTCCTAAATTTACAATTTATCTGGCCAACCAGATAAATATTACATATGTTGATTTCTATTCTAGAAATCCTTATTTATTAAGTATAAGAAAAACCACTAGATTCTACTCTAGCGGTTAGTTATAAATCATTATTGAAAAATTTTCTAATACAATTTTACATTTTTATTGAAAAAACCACTTAGTTGGCCAATACCTTTTATTAAATAACTTAAAGAATAAAATACTCCAGTTTTTCCTTTAAATATTAATACTGGAAAAAAAACAATTCCAGTTAATATATGAACTATTGCCTTAACTATTCTAAGAAATATATCTTTTTTACTATAAGCTAACTCTTTTTCAATTTTTATATATGAAATCGAATTAACATAAACTCTTTTTAGCATATATTTCATATTTTGTCTTTCTTTGTGAAGGTTTTCGTAAACTTTTGCTTCTGAACAAAATACTATTTTATGGCCGTCTATTACCATTTTTTTAAAAAACATAGTATCCTCTCCACCCGATAGATTGTACCTAGGATCAAATTTATATTTGTGCTTTCTTAATATTGAAGTAGAAATTAGAGTATTGTTCGTTGCACAATGATGTAATTCCGTTCCAGTTGATGATAATTTTTCATCAAAAAATTTAGTATTTTTAATCCATTTACTGGTATTATCATTATATATAGTAATTGCTGGTCCTTTTACTACACTTGAGTTAAACTTCTGAACAGTTGTTATCATATTATATAGCCAATCACTACTTGCAACTTCATCATCATCAATAAATATTATATAATCGTAATTGTTATCTAAAGCTACATCAATACATCTATTTCGAGCATACGAAATTCCTCTTTGACTCTCGACTTGATATATAATATTAATATTTGTGTCGATATTTTTTAAAATATTTCCAATGTCTGATTTACCGTAATTATCCACAATAATTATATCAAAGCTAATATTAATATTAGTCGTCTGATTAATGAGTGAATCAATTAGTTTTAAGAGTAATGTATCCCTTTTATAAGTACATATACAAATCCCTACTTTTTTCATAATCAACTTCCCTTAATAATCCTAAATTTAAGAAATCTCTTTGTAAACCCTCCAATAATATAATAATATCTACTAATTATTACAGAAATTGTTCTCAATACACCAAAATGTCTCTTATAGAATTTCCAGTTAATGATTATATTATTGTTAGATCTAATACTAAATAGGACATCTTTTAAATCTTTAAAGTTTGCTATCTTTGCACTTAACCCAGTTGTTTCTACATTATTATAAACTTTACTAAATGGCACACTTAATATTTTATATCGTAATTTTCTTGCCCGATACATAAAATCAGCATCACCATAGTATTGTGGAAAACTAATATCATCAAATAAGCCTATATTTTCAAATATATTTTTAGGAATCAGTACTCCCATTCCTCCACACCATTCTATCTCTCTACATTGGTTAACGTCTTCATACTTTTTGTATAATTTTAACCCTTGTTTCAAAGAAAAGAATCCTCCTGCATCTATTAACTCATTATTTTTCGAATCATAAACAGCTGACGAAATAATTGAATTAGGGTAATTATTACTTACATTCATCAATATTTCCAAAATATCATTTTCAATAAAATTATCATTGTTCAGTAGTAAAACATAGTCACTTCCGTTTTCTAAGGCATATTTTATGCCTTTATTAACCCCTCCAGACCACCAAAGATTTCCATCTCCATATAATAATTTTACTTTAGGATAATTCTTAAGTATTATTTCTGAACTATTGTCCGTAGAACCATCATCTACAACAATTACTTCATAATTAATATACTTTATATGGCTTAATGAATTTAGACATATTAAGGTATTCTCGATACCATTATAAATCGGTATCACAATACTTACTTTATACAATTTATAACTTCCTTTCTATTTTTGAAAATTTTTCAACTCATAACTAACCTGTATCGATAGAGGTATGGCGGTTATTAAAAGACAAATTAGTGTAGCGAGCTTGACCCCTCCCATACCAAAATCACATACTTTTATCATATAGATTGATAAAGGGATATTTAAAATTGCAGCAACTATACAAAGCTTCAATTGTAAATCTAATTTTCCCATCCCATTTAGTATATTTACATTTATTGCATTCCAAGCTAACACAACACCACTGATAATAAAAATACTAGTAGTAAAGAAATCGTACCTTACATCACTTCTACCCAACCAAACTCTAGTAATATCATTTAAAAAAAATCCAACAAATAAGCACCCCATAGAATATGGTATAAGCATAAGCAATAATTTTTTTCTTGCTTTTATTATCCAACTAATATTTTTAGTTGTCATTGCATGAGTAACAGCTGACCATAAAGTAATTAACATAATTGAAAATAAATCATTTCCTGAATTAAAAACTTTACTAATTATAGAAAAATCAGCTACAGCACTACTATTAATAAAATTATTAATTATAAAATTATCTGTAGAAAACATTATTAATACGTAAATCTGTAAGAGAAAGAATTTTATGCCGATATTCATAATATTTTTAACCTTACTTTTGTTAAAATAACTTATTTTAGGCACTAATTCATTTCTTTTATTAATAATAGAAATAGTTAGAATTATATTCGAAATACATAAAGCCAAAAAACTAACTATAGAGTATAAGATCAAATTCTCTTCACTAAATTTAGAAATTAGAATTGTACCCAAAACAGATAATATTGCTGATATAAACTGAGTAATTGTCACTTGGCCACTTCGATGTATGCTATAAGCTATATTTCTACATGTACCTAAAATAAAGTTTAAGCAAAAGCCTCCTAGAGTAATGAAAATGGGTGTTAATAAGCCTTGAGAGATTTTATTCATTGAAAATAATACACATAGAATAATAGAAGCAATTATAAAAATAATTAACATTATTATAGTAATTCCGATATATGCTGTAGATACTAATTGCTTTGCCTCTTTTTTGTTTTGTTTTGCTAATGCTTCGCCTAGACGATTTCTTAAACCATTTCCTATTCCTAAATCTGTTAAATTAATCCAACCAATAATTGAGATAATTGTTGCCCATAAACCATATAAATTTTTACCTAGATAATCAATTGTAATCCTTACACTTATAAAGCCTAAAAGTAAAATTAGTAATCTAAAAGTGTAATTAATAAGATTATTTTTTCCTATATTATAATTCATTTCAAAAATACCACCCTTAAATAAGGTAACTTTCCAAATTAAAACCATTAGCTACTTTTAACTAGTTTAGAACATCCCATTTGTTCTATATTTTAGTTAAGTTCGTACTTCTATTAAAATTAATAAAAAAATTGGCAACGTCTCATACCGTAGCCAATTTTTTATTGTACTAATTAATTTTTCATGAATAAAAATTAATTAGTTCATATGATTTTAAAGGATATTATCTAAATTAATCACAAATTTCTATCATAATTTTTTTAAAATTATTTGTAAATTCTTCTAATTTAAATTTATTGATTGTAAACTTTTGTATTGCCATTCTTCTAGAGAATATATAATCATAATCAAGCGTCAAACATTCATCAATTACACTATTTATATATTCAATTTTATAATCATCTAACAAGATACAATGATCAATAAATTTATCGAAACCAATTCCTTTTGATACAATTGGGATTAATCCATGTCGCATTGCAGTTAAAACCGCTGTGGATGTAGCTTCAGAACAAGATGGAAAAATCATGAAATCACATTTATCACATATATTAATGAATTCTTTTTGTTGTACATCGATTTTTCCTATATCAAAAATATTCTCACTATTGATTCTTAATATTTTCCTATCCTTATCCGTTAATCCACATATAAAAAGATTCAAATCATTTCTTTCAGTAAAAATATCTATTAATAAGTCTAAACCTTTATGAACGGCACCATTAGAACCAAACCATAAAAAATTTTTATTTGCATTGCCTCTATTACTAATTTTATATTCTTTGTTTTCTAGATATGTTGGATGTAATCTATAAGTTTTGAACGGGAAATCTTTATAATAATATTCTTCTCCTAAAGTGATACAAAAATCAATGTTTTCAAAGTGATTGTCTTTATAAAACACACCACTTCTGGATATGTGTACTTTTTTATTCTTACGAAAATAATAATAATCTATTCTCTCTTTTTCTTTTTCATAAGAAATCCACGGTGGATTCTCTGTAACATATAATATTTTTATTGCTTCCTTATTAGATTTACATGCTTCATAGAACAAATTGCCTATTCCTAGAATATAATCATACTTTTTATTTTTTAAAATTTCTTTAGCCATATTGTCCATACAATTAACTACATCAATACAAAAATCTAGTTCAGTTAATACATTTATCATTTGTTGAGCTTCAAATATATTTGTATGAGCAACATTTTTAGATTTGTCTATATAATAATTATTGTTTAAATATATAAATAAAATCGTTTTTTGATCTTTAATATAATTTTTATTAATATTCTCTATAAATCTATAATTTCTTAATTTTCTATTGAGAAAATCCTTAGTAAGTTTCTTAAACATTTTTATCACCTTGCTCTAAATCAAAAACTGATTCTTTTTCAAAAATTACTAAAAATAAAACTATATAAAGTATCGTAGAAGAATCTTGTAAGTAAAAACCAGAAGGCAATGATAATAAAATAAATATTATCATAAGCCATATATATATATAGTTCTTTTTATTACATTTCTCATTAACTGCTACTCTTCTACTTATATAAAAAATAAAACTTAAGAAAAGGAGTATACCAAAAATTCCAACTTGAAAAGCAAATCCTAGAATGCCTATATCTCCAGTATAATATCCTTTATCCCTTCCCAACAAATAATAGGAATCTATATAAGAATCATTATAAATCCCCCAACCCATCAAAGGTTTCTCCAAAAACTTTTGAAGATAATAATTAATTTCTTGAAATCTAAAACCAATAGAACCTGTACCATGAGCTATTTCATCAATTACACTAGATTGAAAATTGATATAATTAAGGGATATTGAGATCCCAACTAATATTAAAAAAACAGCTAACCCTACTACTATTTTTTTAGCTTTTGTTCTAAAGTCAGAATTAATTATCCATATTATTATTATTGTTCCAATTAATGCTATATTAACATTTCTTGTATTACATACAAATAGAAAATAAACTACATAGATTGATAAATACAGGATGTTAGAAATACCTTTTTTATTACCTTTAAGCCAACTATCTAAATACATGAATAATGAAAAAATTACTAATGACATCCCCTCATAAAACCTTACATTTCCATCTCGAATTGAAAAAATAACATCCAAGAAAATAATTTTGGGATATACAATAGCCTGAGCAATATAAATTATTGCAGCAATAATACCTGTATTTATTAAAATATCTTTTACTCTAGATATACTTTTCGCATTAAAATACAGCATAAAATAGAAATATAATAAATATTTAAAAAACATTAATATACCTATAATACCTTTAGTTATTGGTTGTGAAATTATAATATTTGCATTTATTATCTCCAAAATGACCCATAAAACTAAAAATAAAATTTGAAATGAAAACTGCATTTTAGAAAATTTCCTTTTAATCAAACATACAAATAAAGCAAAAATAATTACTCCAAAAATATAAATATGAAACGGGTTATCTGATACAAAATAAAATAACTTTTCATTTAATAGTATTAAAATAATTAGCGTGTAATATGGAAAATATAGTACTAAGAAAAATAATCCTATCATTGCAATTGCTAATATGATTTTTGTATCATAGGTTGCAGAAATCGCACTTATTACTATGGCCCATAAGATTAGTAATAAATTTATAAATTTACTAAAATTATCCTTTTTTAAGATATTTATCATTCTAAATGCTCACACTTTCAATAGCTTTTATAAATTCTTTGCTTACGTTATTAAATGAAAATTTATTAACTAACTCTAAAGAATTAAATCTTTTTTGATCAATATTTTCTTTATTATCTATAATATCTCTTAATTTTCTTAAAAAGTTATCTTGGTCATAAGGATCATAGATATAACCATTATCTTTAATTACATCATAGCTTGCGCCAGCATACTTTGATGTCAATAAAGGTAATTCTGCACATAGCGCTTCAATAAGCACCAAACCAAAACAATCATTTAGAGATGGGAATATAAATAAATCAGCATTAGCATAAAGCTCTCTTAACTCTTTTCCTTCTTTATATCCAAGGAAAGAAACCTTTTGATCAATTTGTAACTCTTTACACAAATTAATCAACTTTTCCTTTTCTTCACCTTCTCCAACAATTGTTAATGTATACTCTTTTTCGATTTTTGAAATAGCTCTAAATAGAAGATCTAATCCTTTTAGCTTTATTAATCTACCGACATAAAGAAGATTATTAGTATTGTTCCTCTTATTTTTTATAATATATTTCTCTAAATCAACAGTTAAGTAACTAATAAATATTTTATTACTATTAGCACCATAAAATCTCTGAGCTTCCTTTGTCTGAGTACTGCTTGCTATTAAAGCATCTGAATTACTACATATTATTTGTCTTACTTTTTTTGAAATAGGATTAATATTTTTTTCAGATTGCAATGTACCATCTGACCATGAAATATACTTTTTATTATGTTTTTTTGCCCAAAGATAACCTAAAAGTGTAGAGGGATTATATTCAGCACCTATTACAATATCAGGATTAATTTCATTTAATTTTGACTGTACTCCTATTGGCAAATTAGTATATTTATTGAATTTGCCTATTTTGATTTTTATTGCTTTACTTTTTAAAAAGTGTGAATTTAACATATTTTTTTCATCAATCGTCCAATTTCTATCAAATGCTTTTGGTTTAGCTGCATACAATACTATAAATTCATATTTATAACTAAAATTTTTTACTAAAAAATTAAATAAGTCAACTCTATATGGAGAGACAGATCCTTGAATTATTGCAACTTTCATAAGTTTACCTCTAGTATATTTTTCTTTTTTCGTCTTCATATAATCTTGTTAACAAATTATCACTCATCTGATTTAAGATACCATCATATTTTTTTACAGATTTAATTGCAATTTTTAATGCTACTTCATGCTCTCTTTTATTTAACAATGTCTCAATTTGATAAATATAATGAATCATATCGAATCCATAAAACCTAAATCCACAATATTCCCAGTCAAATAATAAAATCTTATCATCGATTTTTCTCATGTTCCATGGCGCAAAATCTCCATGTGAAAAAGCCATATAAACTCCATTTTGATCTTTTTTAATTTCTTTAATTGATGTTACATCTTTAAATAATAAATATATTTTCCTATTAAATTTAGGGTATACTCTTTTACCATTAAACTCTGATGTACTCATTAAAAATATCTTACTTTTTATTTCGCTAGAGATTAGTTTAGGTAACTTCATAATTTGGCCAATTAAGTTATCATACTTATCCAAAAACTCTATTTCATTTATTAACTGATTACTCGAATTTTGAGTTCCAATTTTATGGTAATTAATAACTCCCTGGTCAAATAACTGTAAAACTAATTTTTGATGTTTACCGTAGGTTCCAACTAATACATTAAAATTTAATTTTTCACTCTTCAAACTGTTAAATAATGCTATTTCCTTTGATACTGCTTCGTTAAATGACAATTTAACGTATTTTGCTATACCAATTTTCACTTTCAATTTATCAGGTATTAATTTCATTATATATTTGAACAAATTATGTTTCATTGAATAAGATACTAATGCATTATTTAAATATTTATCTCCGTTTTTATCATTACTAATAAAATATTTAAATTTCCCCTTAAATAAAATTAAAACATGGGTGCTTTCATTTTTATTTCTCTTTTCCTCTATTACTAATATGTCTAATACTTCCATGTTCTATCTTTCTCCGATAATATCAATTTGTATAGCTCTTCCATAAATTTAATTTTATTTTCCCAAAGAAAGTTCTTTTTAGCTAAATTTATAGAATTTTGACTTAATTCATTATAAAACTCTTTGTTATTTTCTATTTTTATTAAAATATTCAAAATTTCTTCAACTACATCATCTAAATTTTTTCCATTGGTAATAATTTTAGTATTTGAATCAACATTTACTCCCGGTCCACCTAAATCAAGAGAAATCGTTGGAATACCTCTGCCCATAGCTTCTAATACAACCATTCCACCTGAGTCATGTAAACTGGGAAATAAAAATAAATCTACTGAATTATATAGATTAAATAATTCTTCCCTTTTTTTTCTACCCAATAATTCTATATTATTTTCTATTCCATCTTCTTGAAGTTGTTTTTTAATTTCACTTAGTAGATTTCCTTCGCCAGCTACTAATAATTTTGCATTTGGATTAACTTTAATATATTTTTTAAAAGAATCCATTAATATATTAATACCTTTCCAATATATTAAATTACCAGCAAATAAGACTTTAAGGTTTGAGTCGTTATATCTAATTTTTGGCTCAGCTATTTCTGTACTTTCAATTCCAATTGCTTGGTATACGATCGTTTTTTTATAAAAAACTTTAGGAAGTACGCTCAAAGTTTCTTTAGTAGTTACTAATATTCTATTTGCCCTCATCATTGTATAAATATTTAATGGATTTAATCTTGCTAATACAATATCAATATCTCTTAAAACTTCCTTAAAAATATCCCTTTTTCTACTACCCTTGTATAGTTTATATGGGGCACGTTCTCCTCCACCAACTGGCCCAAAAACAAATGGTTTTTTTAAAAAAGCTAATGAACTAAATACTTTAAATGTTACAAAAGTAACGTGATGACATATATCTATCTTCTCTTGGGTGCATATACTTTTAGCTAAACTTAAAATACCCCATTGCCATAAGAAATAATAAAGAATGTTTGATTTAGTAAACTTCTTTATCTTAAGAAATATATTAGGTAAATCAAAATAATATAATTGAATATTATTCTTATATTTATAGTCTTTTAATCCCTCTTCAATATTTTTTTTGTTATTAGTTCTTGTTATGACAAAAACCTTATTATTTATCGCTAATTTCTTTATCCATTGCCAGCCAACTTCAGGTTCAGATCCTTTATTAGGTTCACACGCATATGCTGAAACTAAAACGTTCATGCTAGTTCCTTTCTTTGTAATGACTGTAATAATTCATTACAAACTTCTATCGTTACCTTTTCTATAGAATTATTTACATCAATAATTTTATTATTATTAAAATAGTTTTTATTCTCTTTCAGCTTACTAATTTGACTCTCTATTTCATTTAATGGAATTTCCTTTTTTCTATTATAGATTGTGATTGGATCCCCAACTAATAGAAATGTAACATCTGGTTTAGGAATAAATTTATTTGCAAATATTATCCATCTTTCATCAATATCCATACGATATCTATTAATATCAATAAAATAGTCGTAATAATATCTATCAAATATAACCATATGATTCTTTACTAATTTAGGATAAATTAAAAGAAAATATCCAAAAATATAATCTAGATTAAAAATCATAAACTTAATAAATGATTTTATCCTATTGTGAGGCGGCTTTTCATGTGGATTTTCAGAATTAGACTTAATGATGTTTTCCTTTTTTTCATTTAAAATTAATTTTGGTCTCCAATGAAAATAACTAATTGAACTTTTAGGATACGATTGAAAGAGTTGATTTTGGATATTTTCTATGACTGTGCTTTTCCCACTGCCATCTGTACCTAAAAAAGTAATAAATATTCCTTTTCGATTCGATATTCTTTTGAAATTATTGATAATCCATTTAGATTTCATGAAAAGTAAATTATTTTTTAAATTGAATATACTTTTTTGAACTATTTTTTTTCTGACATTAATAACATTATTCTCAAGAACTTCCCATTCTTTAGAAATACAATTATTATATATTTCTTTGGATAATCGTTTACCAAATAGATTTTCTAATGTTATTAATATTTTTTCTTTATTAAGTATAAAGTTTGAATGTATAAAGTCTTTATATTCTTCCTTTATATTTCCGTGATAAAGAAACCTTGATAATAAACAAATAACCGCTTCATTGTCCTTACTTATAATATTTAAGTCCTTATAAATTAGCACATTATTTAAGAGTTCATTATTAGTTAATACAGTTAATCCTTTCCAATTAATATCTTCGAAGATATCCAAGTGAACAATTTCAACTTTATTATCAACTATTTTATATAAGTGTATTGCCACTAAGCCATCTTTATAAATCGTATTAAACACAAACCAACCATAGTAGTTACATAATCTTTTTAATACACTAAATGTTTCTTTAAGCTTATTTTTTTCTATACAAAAATCAATATCATTAAATTCATTTACATATATATTTTCGTATTTACGCAAAATAGCATATTTTATATTTTCTTTATTTAGTTCATTAAAAAATTCTAAAACAAAATTATTGGTATTATTAAATGATTCACTTACCATCTCATACTCCTTATTTAATATACCTTTTTTACTAAATTCATAAAAAGGTACATTGTAAATTTTATGTTAGTATTAAAATACCTAGTTAATAACCTTGCTGGATCCTGCATTAATCTATACAGCCATTCTAGACTCGACTTTTGCATCCAGATAGGAGCTCTTTTTAACTTTTCCGCATGATAATCAAATCCAGCACCTACACCTATCATTAGACCGTTAACTTTATCTTTATGTTCATTCATCCAAATTTCTTGTTTAGGCGCACCTAATCCTACCCAAATAAAATCTGGATTACACTGATTAATATTTTTTATTATTTCATTATCCTCTTCGATACTTACTGATCTAAATGGAGGGGAATACATCCCTACTATGCTTAAATTAGGGTACTTTTTTAAAAGTTTTTTTCTTAACTCTTCTAAAGTTTCCTCTGTACTACCATAGAAATAGTGTTTATATCCATTTTCATAAGAAATATTAAAAATTTCTTCCATTAAGTCTGGACCAGTAACTCTATCAGCATTTTTAAAACCTTTTAATTTACTAACTACTGACAAAGGCTTTCCATCCGGTAGAGCCATTATCCCCTCGTTTTGAATATTACAATAGTCATCATTTTCATAAGACATAACAGTTGTGTGTACATTTGATACACAAATATATTTCCCTTTTATTCTACTTAAATTTTTTTCTATAAATTCTAAAGTACACTGCATATTTATTACATTAACGTTGACACCTAAAATATTAGTAGTCATTAATTTATTTTCATCATAATACATTGCTTAAATGTCCTCTCTTACATGTATTATAAATTCTTAATAATTGTTTATAGTTTTTATCATAATTATATTTTTGGTTGTAACTATCCTTTGCACCCATTGATAACTCTTCTAATAATTCGCTATTCTCATTTAAAGTATTAATTTTATTTCGTAGATCATTAATATCGTTGTACTTAAATATCAAACCATTTTTGTAATCTTCTACTATAGTTGGTAAATTCCCAATATCACCTGCAATAACTGGAGTCCCCAAAGAAAAACTTTCAGCAATTGTCATTGGAAATCCTTCATACCATTGTGATGGAACTACTAAAGCTTTTGAGTTATCAATTAGTTCCATAACTTCATCTTTTTTCTTAAAACCTAATAATTCTATATTTGAAAGATTATAATTTTTAATAATATCATTTAGCTCTTTCTCTAATGGACCATCACCAACAATTAAAAGTTTAGTATTTTTAATTGTTTTCCATGCCTCAACCAGTAGCTTTACTCCTTTAAGTTCATCGAGTCTTCCAAGAAACAAAAAATAATTCGAGCTTTTATTACTCTTTATATACTTATTTTTTACAAAGTTAGGCTTCACATAGATTTTTTCTTTAGGTATAACTCTTTCCAACATTTTCCTATTAAACTCTGTCAAAGTGATATAACCGTCAACTTTTTTATACGTACCGATAAAACGATGAAAGCCTAGACTCAATGCTGAAATTAAGCTTTGTATACGTGAGTTTCGATAACAGTTATATTTAACTGCAGAATATAGTCCTTTAGTTATACAAGCTTCACATATTGAATTATTTCTAACTAGAGTAGCGGCAGGACACATTAATCTAAAATTATGTATCGTTTGAACTACTGTAGCATTACTATGTCTAGCAGCATAATAAACGGATGGGCTAATAAGTGGTAATGTATTATGAACATGAACTATATCTATCTTTTTATTTCTAATTATCTTTTTAATTTCAAAATAAGTTTTGATTGAGAATATTGTTTCTAAAGGAAGTAATAGTTTTCCGAAAATGCCTTTATTTTTCAAATCATTATTATGTCTAGTATATAAAAAAACATTATGCCCTTTTTCCACCAAAAGATTTTTCTCATTTTCAACTACTGAATCTTCACCACCAGGAATCTGATAAAAATTATGCACAATTAAAATATTTTCTTTACCCATATGTCCCCCATAAAATTAAAATAGTCATTTTTATTTCTTAACTGTACATAACTCAAGAACATTCAATATAGTAATTCTATTTTTGAGCTATGTGCAATTAAGTAATTTGCTAAATTAAAAAAGCAGGTAATATTACCTGCTTTAATCAAACATCTTCTTAACTCGATCTTCCTTCTCAACCTTCTTCATATCATGAGTAATCATGATCTCAACTAACTGCTCAAATGAAGTTTTAGTCGGATTCCAACCTAGTAATGTTCTAGCTTTTGTAGGATCACCTAATAACTGATCAACCTCAGCTGGACGGAAGAACTTTGGATCAACTTCAACAATTACATCCCCAGTTGATTTATTAATACCTTTTTCGTTAATCCCCTCACCTTGCCATTCAACTTCAATTCCTGCATGTTTAAATGCTAGAGTTGCAAACTCACGTACAGTGTGCATTTCACCAGTTGCGATAACAAAATCTTCTGGTTTATCATGTTGAAGTATTAGCCACATACATTCTACGTAGTCTTTTGCATAACCCCAGTCACGTAAAGAATCCAAGTTACCCAACATTAATTTTTCTTGTTTACCTTGAGCGATACGTGCTGCTGCAAGTGAAATTTTACGAGTTACGAAAGTTTCACCTCGACGTTCTGATTCATGGTTAAATAAGATTCCGTTTACAGCGAACATATTGTAAGATTCACGATAGTTTTTCGTAATCCAGAAACCATAAATTTTAGCTACTCCATATGGAGAACGTGGATAAAATGGTGTAGTTTCCTTTTGTGGAACTTCCTGTACTTTTCCATATAATTCAGAAGTAGAAGCTTGGTAGATTCTCGTAGTCTCCGTTAACCCTAACATTCTAACTGCTTCTAAAATACGTAATGTTCCAACTGCATCAACGTCTGCAGTGTATTCAGGTACATCAAAAGAAACACGAACATGTGATTGTGCAGCTAAATTATAAATTTCATCCGGACGAATTTCGCTAATTAAACGAATCACATTTGATGTATCAGTTACATCACCATAATGTAAGTTAAAGTTATCATGGGCCATAAACGAATATTTTTCATCATTAAATAAATCCTCTAAACGCTCTTGGTTATAAGAAGAACTACGACGAATAATACCGTGTACTTCATACCCTTTTTCTAATAAAAATTCTGCTAAGTAAGACCCATCTTGTCCTGTTACGCCAGTTACTAAAGCTTTTTTCTTCATAGTCATTTCTCTTTTCTCCTTGTCTAATTACTTCATTAGTTGAAATTGCGCTAAAAATGCTTCGTATGCTTTAACTAATCCTTCATCTAAAGAGGTATTTGCCGTCCAACCTAAAGAATTAATTTTTTTTGTATCTACTAATTTACGTGGCGTCCCATCTGGTTTTGTTGAATCAAATACGATTTCTCCTTCAAATCCCACTACATTTTTTATCTTCACTGCTAATTCACCAATGGAAATGTCTTTCCCAACTCCAACGTTAACGATTTCGTTTCCTTCGTAATTGTGCATTAAGAAAATACAAGCGTCTGCTAAATCATCTGAGTATAAGAATTCACGTAATGGCGTTCCTGTTCCCCAAACAGTTACAGTTGGATTATTATTCTCTTTCGCTTCATGGAATTTGCGTAATAATGCTGGTAGTACGTGAGAAGTGTGTAGATCAAAGTTATCATTAGGTCCATACATATTTGTGGGCATTGCAGAAATATACTTCGTACCATATTGACGGTTATATGATTCACACATTTTAATCCCTGCAATTTTAGCAACCGCATAGGCATCATTTGTAGGTTCTAACTCACCGGTTAATAAATATTCTTCTTTTAATGGCTGTTGTGCCATTTTGGGATATATACATGTACTTCCTAAAAATAATAGTTTATGCACATTATTTTTATAAGCAGCATCAATGACACTAGTTTGAATTAATATATTGTCACGGATAAAATCGGCTGGGTATTCATTGTTTGCAACAATTCCTCCAACTTTAGCTGCTGCTAGAAAAACATATTCTATTTTTTCCTCAGCGAAAAACTCTTCAACTGCTTTAAAATCACGTAAATCTAGTTCTCTACTAGTACGATATACTAAATTAGTATAGCCTTCTTCTTGTAATTTACGTAAAATTGCTGAACCCACCAATCCACGATGACCAGCTACATATATTTTCGAATCCTTTTTCACTTTTCTCTCTCCTCATTAAAATGCGTCGTTTGAACCAAATAATACTTTAATCGTTTTTAAAATAATCTTAATGTCATAAATAATTGATTGATTATTTATGTAAGTTAAATCAAGTTGAACCATCTCATCAAAACCTACACTATTCCGTGCACTTACTTGCCATAGTCCAGTACAACCAGGCGTAACGAGTAATCTCTGTTTATCATAATCTGTATATTCATCAACTTCTCTAGGAAGTGGTGGTCTTGGACCAACTAGTGACATATTCCCTAATAGAACATTAAAGAGTTGAGGTAACTCATCAATTGATGTTTTTCGAATAAGTTTACCGATTCTAGTAATCCTAGGATCGTCCTTCATTTTAAACATTGCACCAGAAACTTCATTGTATTTTAGAAGGTCTTTTAATCGTTCTTCTGCATCCGTTACCATTGAACGGAACTTATACATTTTAAATTCTTTTCCATTTTTACCGACTCTAGTTTGATAAAAGAATACCAGACCTTTCGGATCTTCTAACTTAATAAAAATTGCTACTACTATAAAAATTGGTAATAATAATAGAAGTCCAAAAATCGCTCCAATTAAATCCATTAATCGTTTTGTAAACAAATAGATCCTTCTTTTTTCAAGTATTTCTTTCGATAAGAGTGGTTGAGAAGCATATTCTGATTGTTCAAATCTCATTGCTTTCAATCTGATCATCCATCCTTATTTAATATTTACTGTTAACATGTCATGTAAATACTTCAATAAATCTTCTTTTAAATCTTCATGCTTTAATGCAAACTCTATAGTCGTTTTAATAAATCCTAATTTCTCACCTACATCATGACGTTTCCCTTCAAAGTCATATGCAAATACACGCTGAATTGAATTTAATTTTTCAATCGCATCTGTTAATTGAATTTCGCCACCTGCACCAATTGTTTGTTCTTCTAAGAACATAAAGATTTCAGGTGTAAATACATAACGACCCATAATTGCTAAATTAGAGGGTGCTGTACCAGGTGCTGGTTTTTCAACAAAGTTTTGTACCTCATATCTTCTGCCTTCTTGGATAATCGGATCAACAATTCCATATCGATGTGTTTCTTGTTCTGGAACAGTTTGTACACCAATTACAGACGAATAAGTGTGGTTATATTGGTTGATTAACTGCTTTAATCCTGGTGTTTCAGCTTCAACAATGTCATCTCCAAGTAATACTGCAAATGGTTCGTTACCAATAAAATTACGTGCACACCAAACAGCATGCCCCAATCCTTTTGGTTCTTTTTGACGAATGTAATGAATGTCGATATTAGATGGAGCTTTAACTTGTTCTAATAACGCATATTTTTCTTTTTCTAATAAATTTTGTTCTAGCTCATATGAATAATCAAAATGATCTTCAATTGCACGTTTTCCTTTTCCTGTAACAATAATGATATCTTCAATTCCTGATTCAATTGCTTCTTCAACAATGTATTGAATTGTTGGTTTGTCTACGATTGGAAGCATTTCTTTTGGCATTGCTTTTGTTGCAGGTAAAAAACGTGTTCCTAACCCCGCAGCTGGAATAATTGCTTTTCTTACTTTCTTCATTTTCAAAGTCCCTCCATCTCTCTCTTTTCCCCAATTAATAAAGTTTCCACTTCTATATCCATGTGAATAAATACACAAGAAGAAACTCTATTTTCTTTTAAATCAAATTTAATTTGGGGCATCTAACCCCTCCTCACACTATACCTCTGACGACTGGCGTCTAAGCAGATCATTTCAAGTTTGTAACTCCTTTTCTAAAATACGCATAGACCTTTAGTTTGAGTGATTTCATGAGGTCTATTTGCATTTAAGATAAATGGAAAACTAATCAATTTAATCATCTACCACAATATAGCCGAGTACCTCCATTGATAACGGTAAGGAGATATCACCTATCATTTATTAAATTCCTAGTAAACGACTAAAAATATTTTGTTTTAATTTAAGTGGCTCTTCTGGATAAAGAATGTCACCATTTACAATTGACTGATTATTTTCCCTCAATTGAAACTCAGTTTCTATTCCAAACTTTTCTCGGATGATCTCGTACGCTTCAATTAATTCAAAATTCCGATTTTTCGTATTGTGTGCGTCTGATGCAATCGTATGTATCCAATTTGCTTCAATACATTTAAAAGCAAACTTTTGAATTTTTTTACCGAATTTACCAGTTATTGATGAAGCAGTTAGTTGAGTTAATATCCCTTTTTGGACAAATTCAAAAAGAACGTCTGGTTCGTTTATAAGAACTTTGTTTCGTTCAGGATGTACTAGAATCGGTATTATTCGATTTGCTTGCATCTCATATAACAACTTATTTGTAAAATGTGGTATATGGGATGATGGAAGTTCGCATAGTAAATAGCGCCTTCCATCATTAATTGAAACAATTCGATTAAGCTCATAGTCTTGAATCAATTCCCCATAAAGCCTTACCTCTTGCCCAGGTAAAATCGTTAAAGGTATTGCTTTTTCTTTTAATACTTTATTTAACTCTTCTACTTTTTTTACTATCTCTTTTCTGTCTGTATTGTAACGTCCGTTCTGATGATGAGGTGATGCAACAATTGTATGAATCCCATTTTCCACGGCAGCTCGAGCCATATTAATACTATCTTCCATTGTATTTGGTCCGTCATCTAGACCATGTAAAATATGACAGTGAAGATCGATCATTTCTCATTACCGTAGTAATAGTAATAACTGTCTTTTTCCTGTTCCGCTCGGTTTAAAACCACACCTAGAATATTGGCATTTACTAGTTTTAATAATTCTTTTGCTTTTTTAATTTTTTCTTTTACCGTATATCCTCTACGAACAACTAAAATCGTTCCATCACAAACTTGTGAAATAATTTGAGCATCTGTAACTGCTAACAATGGAGGAGCATCAAAAAGAATCACATCATATTGTTCATACATTTGTGCAATCAAATTTTTCATTTTCTCTGAAGATAATAGTTCAGATGGATTTGGTGGGATAGGTCCTGAAGTCAGAATTGATAGATTGTTAATCTCAGTTTTTTGTATAACGTCCTTTAAGGACTTTTCTTGTGCGATTGCAGTTGTTAAACCTTTAAAATTCTCTAACTTAAAATCAGAATGCAATTGCGGTTTACGTAGGTCGGCATCTACTAAAAGAACTTTCTTTTCTTGCTGTGCATACGTAATAGCTAAATTTGCAATTGTCGTTGTTTTACCTTCAGATGGTTCTGAAGATGTTACTAAAATTGATTTTATTTTTTTATCGATTGAAGAAAATTGAATATTCGTACGAACTGTTCGATATTGCTCTGCAAATGGTGATTTAGGGTTTGTTAATGTAATAAGAAATCTTTTCAATTTTTCATTAGCTGTTTTTTTAACCATTTTACGCACCCTTTCCCAATTTTAAATTTATTTTAGGAGTAACTTTTCCCTTTGACACTTCAGAAATAACACCTAGAATCGGTAATTCTAATAGTTCTTCAAGTTGTTTTTCAGTTTTTACTGTGTTATCTAAGTACTCAAGTAAGAATGCAATACCAAAAGAAAGCATTAATCCTACAACAAAACCAATTGCAATATTTAACTTCTTATTAGGTTTTATAGGGCTTGGATTTTCACTTAAATCTGCTTTTGCCAAAACAGTTACGTTATTTACACTCATAATAGATTTAATTTTCTTCTGGAAAACATCTGCAATCTTATTTGTAATATCTCGAGCTTGTTCGGGATTTGGATCCTGTACTGTAACAGTAAACACTTGTGAGTCTTTTTCACTTGCAACTGTAATATTTTTAGTCAGTTCTGCAACTGTATAATCTAAATTTAATTGATTAATAACTTCATCTAAAATAGCTGGACTCTTAATAACGACATTGTATGTATTGATCAATTGAACATTTGTTTGTACTTGGTTATTCTGGTAAATCGATGAATCTTTTGTTTCCTTTTGATTGACTAATAATTGAGTTGAAGATTGATAAATCGGGGTTAAAAATAAATAGCTAATGACACCTGTAACTACTGCGGCTACAACTGTAATACTAATTATCATAATTAGACGTTTCTTAATAACGCCGAATAATTCTTGTAAACTAATCGTCTCTTCCATCATTTCCTCCTAATAATATAACTATTTACTATTCTATTAAAATATCGCATTAGTTTCAATATTACATAGTATAACAATTACTTAACGATATGTTAAGGTATTCTTAATGTAGCATTTGTAAATTTTAGTTAATTTTTCCATTATATAGGCGAAATTTGTGGAATTATGAAACCGTTTTTACCATTACATACAAACTGGTCTAGTTATGTTACAAACATTAACAAAAAATGTAATATCAGATATTATACTAAAATAATTTATACGTTACATTCTGAATAATGATTAATCCAATTTTAAAATTTTTTTTACATTTTTTGTGAAAAATAACTAGCACATTTTGGTTTTTCTGTTATATAATAATTATTAATTAAATATACTGTATTAACACAGTTTGGAAGCGAAATTAAATCAAAGGGAGTGTTGTTAATGATGAGTAGAGAAGAGCGTAAAAACATGGTTCAATTTTTGGAATTAACAAAAGGATTTTCAACTGAGGACTTAGTTTTCATGACTGATGCTGATTTAGAGCACCTTTACGACTCGGCTTATACGTATATGTTACATCACGCTGAGTAAGATCTTACAACTTTGGTTTACTGCACTTATAAAATAAAAAGCTAGGTGAATCCTATTGTTGGATTCACCTAGCTTTTCCATTTACAAACGTTTCGTTGGTAAATACTGATTCTAGTTACTTACATTTCCTCATTTTTTCGATTTTACAAAAAACACCAAAAATCCTACTTCTCCGACTATATTCCTCAATTTGAGACAAAAAATTTTAAAAGAGTATTTTCTATGCATCTTTTTGTTATATCGAAATTTTATTATTACCAATATATGGTAAATAAACAGATTAGCCATTTTTGTTGTTTAAGTTTTGAAAGCGTTTAAAATTCAATCTCTTTTTCCTTAGTCATTTTGTTTATTTGGGTTTGTTCATAAATTTTTTTATTTATTTAAATTCAATAAAAAAATTCGTCTCTTGTTAAATATCAATCAACTTTTTTAATAAAAACAATAAAATTTTCAATCCCTATCTACTTGAACCTCTGCCTTATAAAAGTAAAAAAAGCTAAATGGCATCCTTAAAAAGAATCCACCTAGCTTTTAAATTACACTCCTATTCAATAAACAAGCGTTTCAAACCGATAGCCTTTCCCCTTAATTGTTTTAATATATTTAGGATAATTCGGAAGTTCTTCAATCTTATGTCGTAAACTATGAATATAAATATCGATTAATCTTCTATTTTTATAAACAGAAATGACTTCCATTAATTCTTCTCTTGTTACAATAAAGCCAGCTTTTTTGATTAAAAAAAGTAAAATTGTGTATTCCCTACCATTTAATTCGATCCTCGTTTTATTTTTATAAACCTCTTCTCTATTTAAATAGAAGGAAATTTCTCCAAAATGTAATACTTTTTCTCTGTCTTCTTCAATTTTTTCATTGCCTGCCCTCCTCATAACTGCTTTTATTCTTGCGGACAAGTCTCTTGGATGGATCGGATATTTAACATATTGATCCGCTCCAGCTTCAATACAGATTGCTGCTTCGTATGAATCATATGTTTCAACTAATAATATGATCGGTATTTCTGTTATCCGTCTTATTCTCATTATTAATGGAATAAACTCGTCCAAAACTTGGCTTTTCATTAATACTATGCAACCTTTTAAGAAACCTAGATGTATTTCTTCATTAAACTCTCCATATCGATATGTGCTGATTTTAACCAATCCGAATTGTTTACTTTGTTGAAGCACATGTTCAATCTCGTTTTGATCTTGGATGATGACAATTTGCTCCACCGTATATCTCTCCCATTTTTACTGTTTATACGGTCATTTTAATTGGTTATTAACAAAAAAGGGGGACTTTCACTATACCTTTACAAATTCTTTACGTAGCGTTAAAAGCAAGTTAACCTTTGTGGGATATTGTAAGAAATGTAGTAAAAACAATGAGGGGGAAACTGTAGATGCAACTAAGAAAAGCACTTTTATTCGTCGTAGCAATCACAGCTATTTTATCTTTAGCTGCTTGTGGAAATGCCAATCATTCTAATTCAAGTTCATCTGAAAATCAATTAACTGGTAGCATCCTAATCGACGGTTCATCTACCGTTTTCCCGATTATGCAAACAATAACAAAACAATATATTTCTGCACAACCTGATGTAACTATATCAATAGGTAATAGTGGTACAATTGATGGTTTTAAAAAATTCGCAAATGGAATAACTGATATAAATGATGCATCACGTAAAATAACAGTTGAAGAAGCTAAAATCGCTAAACAAAATAAAATTGATTATATTCAATTAGAATTAGCTTACGATGGTCTATCCGTCGTAGTAAATAAGGACAATCATTTTGTTAATCAATTAACAGTTGATCAATTAGCAAAGTTATGGTCTGTAAAAAGCAAAATAAAAACTTGGAACGAACTAAACTCAGCTTGGCCAAAGGAAGAAATTAAATTCTTCAGTCCTGGTAGTGAGTCAGGAACTTACGAATACTTTAATAGGACAATCTTAAACCAAGCTGGTGAACGGAAAGATGTTCAAACGTCAGAAGATGATAAAAATCTTGTAGTTGATGTTGCTAGTGAAAAAGGCGCAATCGGATACTTTGGTCATGCTTACTATGAAGAAAACAAAGATCAATTAAAAATCGTACCAATCGTTAATCCAAAAACAGGTAAAGCAGTTTTACCAACTGAAGAGAAGATTAAAAACGGGACTTACGCACTTTCTCGTGAACTCTACACTTATGTAAATAAAAACTCACTTAAACGTCCTGTCGTTTTGGACTACTTGAAATTTGTAAATGAAAATGCCCCAACTTTAGCAGAGCAAGTTGGCTATATCCCATTACAAGATGATCTATATGAAAGCAATATTAATAAAATAGAAGAAGCTACACACAAATAATCTTACTCACCCCCCATTAATATATATAAAAAAAAGCTATGATTCGTATTTGAATCGTAGCTTTTTGTCATTTTAAAGTTCAATAATCGTTTTCTTATTTATAATTCGATCTTTTAGTTCTTCACAAAGGTCAATGACTCTTTGCGTTTTCTCTTCGTATTTCATATTTAATACATGATAAAGCGTAATATCACGACATTTTAAAAATGCAGGGATTCGGCTATACCATTCTTCATCTAATACATACTCGGTTTCATAACCCTTTCGAAAGATTTCTAGTTGTCTTTTTGCGAAATTAGATTTTTCTTCGAATGATGCTTTACTGCCCCACGCAGTGTAATATAAGACGATTGCGATATCTGAAATGAAATAATTATATTGCAGATCATCGAAATCAAAAGCCGTTATTTCACCTTTATCATTTACGAAGAAATTATGAAGATGTAGATCACTATGGATTAGTCCGTATGAATCTTTTTTTCTTTCATAGCTTTGAATTTCTTCGATTAATTCTTTCGTATTTGCCCCAAGCTCTTCGTCCGCTAGCATTTCATTTAAATATGCTTCTTCATCCCAATGTTCACGATGATTTGTTACTGGATAATCAACTGTTAACGCGTGAAGCTTTCCGATTGTTTTCCCCCATGTGTACATTAGATCATCATTCCACACAGCAGGGTTTGTACGATCAACTAATTGACCATCTGCCCATTCAAACATTGATGCGTAAAAGCTTGTACCATCACTTGCATTTTGGACTTCTACTAAATTACCGTTTAAAGAAGTTAAAGAACCTGCTGCATTTGCTCCGTTTTCTCTAGCATATTTTAAAAACTTAAGTTCTGCTTCAATATCTTCCTTTGAGCGATGAGATGAATGCGTTAACCGTAAAATGCGATCCGTTCCATCTGCCAGCTTACCTTTAAATAAATAGTTCTCGAACTCTCCGACTGGTTTTTCTTCTACTGTTATACCAAATTGTGATGCTGCATTCGTTAAAATCTCTTTTGTAAAAACTCTTTCAACTGCCTGTTCCATTTTTTAATCCCCCAAAACATAGAATAAATCATAGAATAAATATCTAATTACTAATTCCCCAGTTTCCAAGGATTTCCTGCAACTTTTTTACTAATCATTCAAATTTCGGTATTCATTTGGGGTCATCCCAACGATTTTTTTAAACACTTTTCGAAAGTATTTGTCATCTTGATAGCCGATTTTCCCAGCTATTTCATAGATTTTTAAATTTGGAAACTTCAATAATTCCTTCGCTTTTTCGATTCGAATTGAAACAATATAATCTGATATATTCACACCGTAAATTTGTTTAAACTTACGGGATATATATTCACGGCTTAAATAAAATTTCTCTGAAAACTCCTGAAGTGAAATTTCTTCAGCATAGTTAAGTTGAATATAGTTTGCAATTGCTTCTATACTATTCAGTTCTTGGTTCGTTTGATTCTTTTCTTGAATAATCGACTGTACTCTTTCTCTTTGGGTCGCTACATAATCACCAATTTCAAAATGCCCTTTCGCATTCCAGAACAATTCTAGATTCACTTCCTGAATCGTTTGAAGTGATAACTTATTAATCCAGTGATTTAGAAAGATTAGAAACTCCTGATGCAATGAAAGTAACTGCGCAAAAGGAAGATAATTCTTCTGTGCTATTCGTTTACTAAAAAGTTGAATGACTTCATCGTAAATATAAATATCCTGCTTCTCAACCATTTGTTCAAACAAGTTGATGATTTCTACTAAATTAATCGGATGATACTCTTTTATATCATCATAAGAATAAACTGGTACATCTCGCTTTTCCAAAATATTTACATGCTGTAGAACGTTTACAACTTCTTCGTACCCAAATTGGATTGATTCAATCGTTAACTTTTTGCTGATTGCAAAGTGAAACGGAAAAGGCACAACTGTTGATAAAATTTTAGCTATATGTTGAATACTGTCAGTTACTTGCTCGCCCCAGTATAGTAAACAAATCTCCTTTGTACCTTGTAAATTACGAAATGCGATTCCTCCATTTTGTTTTTGAAGAACTTCATTTACAATATTCAACAGAGCAAAATAGCATAAATCCTCCGGCCATATATCTTTGAATGTCTCTAGATTTCGTAATTTTAGTAAAGAAACATGTAAAGTTTGCCCTTCTTCGTATCCTAATTGGTTTAACATGTTTTGATTAAATTCTTTTCCGTAAATTGCATTTGTTAATTGTTTGTCTCTGTAAACAGGTAAAACTTCCTGAAGCAAACGAAAATCATTCAATGCATCAATTCTCTCTTTTTCTTTCTCATTCCAATCTGAAACTACTTTTACTAAAGTTTCATTCAATATATCCGGATCAATTGGTTTCAATAAATAATCAGACGCACCGAACTGAATGGCTTCTCTCATATAATGATAGTCATCATATCCTGTTACAACGATTACTTTACAATTGATATTTTCTGAATGAAGCCACTTTAATAAACCTCTACCATCTAGCTCTGGCATCATTAAGTCAGTAAATATAATTGTCGGTCTTTCCTTTATAATGATATCTTGAGCAATCGCTCCATTTTCTGCTTCTAATATTTCAGTAACACCAATTGCATCCCAATCTGCAAGAAGTTTTACACCTTCTCTTACATGCTTTTCGTCATCTATTAGTAGAACCTTCATGATTAACTTCTCCTCTTGTCATTTCAATAGGTAAGATTATCGTTACAACAAAGTTTTCATGCTTCACACTTTCTATTTTTACTTCTGCCTTTTTACCATAATAGAAATGAATGCGATCAGAAATATTTTTTAAACCGATACTCTCGTTCGTATTTAATCCACCTACTGCTAGCGATGAATTGATGATTTCTAATTCCTCTTCTGATGCACCTTCACCATTGTCAGCAATGACTATTTTTAAACGATTATCTTGTTGTCTATGAATCGAAATATTTAATTCACCAAGCTTTTGTTGCTTTTCAAAGCCGTGTTTAAAGAAATTTTCGACGATTGGCTGTAAAATCATTTTTGGCATTTTTACTTTGTTTAACCCTTCATCGACTTCCAGGTTATAAACAAATTTGCCATCGTACCGCTCGTTTTGAAGCGATAAATAATCTTTTATATGATTTAATTCATCCTTAAGCGTTACAAAATCTTCGTTATTTTTCATGCTATATCTCATAATTTTTGATAGTGACATAATTAATCGATACACTTTAATTCCGTCATTTTTTAATGAAAGAGTTCCAATTGACTGCAACGCATTATATAAAAAATGCGGATTAATTTGAGACTGAAGTACTTTCAATTGATTCGTTTTATTCTCTATTTGAAGCTTGTACTCTTTTATATATAAATCATTTAACGTATCGACCATTGAAGTAAAATGTTTACCTAACTGACCAAACTCATCATTTCCTAACGTATCAAAAGAAACAGCAAGTTCTCCTTTTTCAATCCGCTGCATATCTCGAATTAAGATTCGGATTGGTCGTGTAAATCTAAAGGATACGATAATTGTTAAAATGATTACTAATAAGACTGAAATTGCCCCGAGTGTAACTGTAATTTTCAACAATTGATTCGAGTTGTGATAGAGATTTTTATAAGGAATGCTTTTAATGATTGTCCATTGTTGATGATTGCTTCTTATTTTGTCATATACATAGACCCCACTAAAGTCCTTGTCCTTCCAATCAAAACTAGTTTCACCTGACTGATCTGAACTAATTTTTTTATACCATTTTGTTTCTAACTTTTTACCAATCAGTTTTTTTTCAGAAGAATAAAGAACAACATTCCCATCACCAACAACAAAAAGATGTTCCTCTCCTTTTTTATAAATACGATCAAAAATTTCATTAATCCTACTTAATTCAATATCGATCGATAAAAAGCCTAACCATTGGTTGGATGTAACATTATTTAAAAAATAATGAAGCGATACTACTTGCTTAACTGGCTCAATTCGAAAATCAGATAAATTATTATAATTTTGAATTGGATGAGTAGGTTGAATATAATATGCGTCCCTCGAAAAACTTAAATTTCGATAGGTGGGAATTTGATTGAAATTATACAATTTCCCTCGACTACTCACCTTTGCATTGTATACTGTGTAGTCATCCTTACCTTTTGTTAAATATAAATGCAATTGCTCGATTTCTCTTCTTGAAAAATAAAGGCCTAATAAACTTCGATTAATTTCAGTCGAATTCTGTTCAATATAAGTAGAAGCACCATTTTCTAAAACAGACAAAAAAGGTCTATTACTATAGATCGACAATGGAATACCGTGAATCTCATTGAAGTAGTTCAATAAATCATTCCCACTCCGATTTAATAAATCATAGTTCGTATTCACAAAGTCCTTTGTGACGGTATTTTTCGTATAAAAATAATTTGCGACAATCGATAATCCAAATGGAATGATCGTTGCGATTAATAATAAGATAATAAGCTTACTTCGAATACTATTTTTCATGACAACATCCTTTGTGGAAACGTTTGCACTTCTACTATCTAGTTTATCAGAGTTATAGACGGAATCATACCCTTATAAGGATGAAACAATCGGTAAAAAGTACTAACGAATGTTTTGATTGTCGGCTTTTCTGTTACTAAAAAAACCTTCACAATAATAAGTGAAGGCTAATTACTAAATACAAAAAAATGGATTAATACACACCTGTCATTAAACAGTATATGTTTCAATCCATTGTACTACCTCTTCAAATTTGGGCCTTTGATTTCGGTCAGCAACCTTAATCATAAAACTAAAGACTGTATTATTATCTACAATTAAATCGTATCCATTTATCATCAAAAATGCACTGGCTGCCAAAAATGCTGTTCGTTTATTACCATCTTTAAAACAATGACCAGTTGCAATGTAATACAAATAAACTGCCGCTTTTTCATGTAACGTTAGAAAGCGTTCATATCCGTCATAACCAGATGAAGGTAATGCAAGTACAGATTCAAGTCGTTAGATATCACGTCCAGGAATACCACCGTAATCTCTTAACGCATAATCATGCAGCTCTTCAACAAATGCTACATCTAGATAAATGAAATCTGCGCTCACTTAGTTTTTGCTCAATCTCTCTAAAGCTTCGCCATTACGAGCATTGATTTTGTCATAAATAGATTTAATAGTTTGTGGTTTTTCAGTTGGTTTAATTGGATCCTGTACTTTGTTTGGCATATTTTCATCTTCTTTCTCATTCATCGGAAAAACCTCCAATCCATATATGCTATAAGTATATGAATAGGTTGTCCAAGAATATGCTTATTTATTCTGAATTGTACTACAAGTAATAGGTGAAGTCCACTTACGAAAAATGCTACTATTTGTAGTGTTATTAAATATTCGACGCTTATTAGTTTTTACCTTTTTGATTTTAGTCTTAATACATTAAAATATTTTGAAATATAAAGACTGGCTATTTTAGGAGATTTGGAAAAGGAGTTAATTTTATTTGTGGATGGAACACTTTTTGGACAGTAAATGTGCAAAGTGAACTGAACTTTTATAACAGAAAAACCCACAAGGATCATAATTCCTTGTGGGTATCTTCATTTATAAAATAATAGGGAAGTTAGGATATCTTAATCAAATTATTTCTTTAATTTCATCCAAGAATCTTCAAGAGATTTTAACATTTCATTAGCAGATTTTTGCTTTCCAACGTAAGCTTGCATTGATGCGCCAAACTCATTTGTAGCTCCGTCTGGGTATTTGAACCAGTTCCAAGATAATGTTTTACCTTCAGAAGAGTATTTTAATAAGTCGTCAGCGATTGGTCCTAAGTTTTTACCTTCAATTGTTTTTAGTGCCGGAATGAACTTGAATTTTTCAACAATGTATTTCTTACCTGTATCAGAAGTAACCATCCACTCTAAGAATTTTTTAGCTTCTTCTTTGTTTTTAGAGTTTTTGTTAACAACCCAGTTATTTGGTACACCCATTGGTAATTTGTCCATTGCTTCTTTGTCATCGTTGATTGGGATTGGTAATACACCTAAGTTCATGTTAGGAGTAATGCCATCAACCATACCTTGGATCCAGTTACCTTGTTGGATCATAGCAGTTTTACCTTGAGCAAAGTTTGTAACTTGCGTGTTGTAATCCGTTGTTAAAGGATTTTTGTTACCGTATTTAACTGTTAAATCAAACAGTTTCATAAATTGCTTGAATTGCTCGTTGTCTTGAATTTTCACTTTACCAGAAGATACGTCCTTCATGAACTGATCTGGATCTTGTTGTTGAGCGAAAGGAATATTTAATAAGTGAATTCCTAAAATCCACCACTCACCGTATCCGATAGAGAAAGGAGTGATGCCTGCTTTTTTAAGCTTCTCTGCTGCAGCAGTTAATTCGCTTAACGTTTTTGGTGCTTCAGTAATACCAGCTTTTGCGAATAAATCTTTATTGTAAATAAAGCCATAACCTTCAGTATTCATTGGCATACCATAAAGTTTGCCGTCGATTGTCATTGGTTTTTCAGTACCAGGATATAAATCTTTTACCCATGATTGATCTGAAAGATCTTCTAATTTATCTTTCCAAGTAACTGCTTCTTGGAATCCACCATTGTTGAAAATATCAGGCTCGTTACCTGAAGCGAATTGAGCTTTTAATGCTGCACCATAGTCAGCACCGCCGCCAACAGTTTGAATTTTAACTGTTACGTTTGGATTTTCCTTATGGTAATCCTTCGCCATTTGTTCTAAATCTTTCGCAATCTCAGCTTTAAACTGGAATACGTTTAATGTTACTTTTTTATCCTTTGAATCATTTGAAGCTTTGTCTGAAGATCCCCCAGAACAAGCAGAGAATAACATCACTGAAGTTGTTAACGCTGCTGCTACCTTTAGCATCTTTTTCATTACTAAAAACCCCCGTCTCAATATTCTTTATTTTGAATACGCTTTCATTATACATTCAAAAATATCTAACTATAGATAGTCTATATTGACATGATGGGTGGAATATATTGATAGCTTCCACCCATGTCACCTTATTTAATTGAACCGCTTGTAATACCTTTAATAATATGTTTCTGTGCTGCAAAGTAGAAAATTAATAATGGAGTAATCCCTAAAACAAGTCCAGATAATGCTAAGTTCCACTGTTTTGTATATGCTCCAAAGAAGTAGAATGTAGCAAGAGGAATCGTTCTTAACTCCATATCTCTTAAGACAAGTGATGGTAATAAGAAGTCATTCCAAATCCATAATGTATTAAGGATGACAATTGTAACCGTAATTGGTTTTAATAGTGGGAAAACTACTTTCCAAAAAACCATCGTCGGTGAACATCCATCAATAATTGCTGCTTCTTCTAACTCAATTGGTATTGTTTTAATAAAACCATGATATAAGAAGATCGATAACGCTGAACCGAAACCTAAATACATTACTACTAATCCCCAATGGCTATTCATTAAATGAAGAGTACTTCCAACTTTCACTAATGGAATCATAATTGATTGGAATGGGATAACCATTGTCGCTACAAAGATAAAGAAAATGATATTTGAAATTTTACTTTTTGAACGAACTAATTTATAAGCTGCCATCGAACAGAAAAAGACGATGACAACATTACTAACGATTGTCACGATTAACGAATTCATTAGTGCTTTCCAGAAATTCATAATTTGAATGGCTTGTTGATAGTTTGTAAAATCTAAGCTTTTTGGAAGCGAAGATGTATTTTGTAAAATATCAGCAAATGATTTAAACGAATTTCCTAATACATAATAAAAAGGAACTAAGAAGATGAGAGCAACTATAATTGCCGCTATTTCTAATATAAAAGTAAGGCCAGTATATCGTTCTTTTAGCATTATGCCTCAACCTCCCTCTTCTTCGTAATGTATACTTGAATAACTGAAATTAACGCAACGACTACGAAGAATACAATCGCTTTTGCTTCACCTAATCCATAACGATTATTAACAAAAGCTTCAGTATAAATATTTAAAGCCAACATCTCAGTAGACTTAAATGGTCCACCATTTGTTAATGAAAGGTTTGTATCAAACACTTTAAATGACCATGAAATTGTTAAGAATAAACAAACTGTTACAGCTGGTGCTACCATTGGAATAATAATTTTACGTAACACCTGGAATTTATTGGCACCATCAATTTGTGCTGCTTCAATTAATTCCTGTGGTACACCTTGCAGCGCCGCTACATAAATAACCATTATATATCCCGCACCTTGCCAAACTGCTACGATGACAATTGCCCAAAACGCACCTTTTTCTTCTCCTAAAAGTGCTCTTTGTAAAAAGTCTGAATGTAATAATTGTCCAATTGAAATTAAACCTTTATTGAAAATGAACTGCCAAATGAAACCTAATAATAACCCACCGATTAAATTCGGAAGGAAAAAGACTGTTCTTAAAATGTTTCTACTCTTTAAGCTTTGCGTTACGATTAACGCTAAACCAAAACCAATCACATTGGTTAAGATCACAGCGAATAATGTATATTTACCCGTTAAAATAAACGAGTGAATAAAATCTGTATCTTTTGTAAAAATGTATTTATAATTTTCAAGTCCGACCCACTTAGCAGAATCAGCTACACCATCCCACTCAGTAAATGAATAGAAAAAGCCGATTAAAAATGGCGTTAACACGATCGCTGCAAAAACAATAGTTGCTGGTCCTACAAACGTAAGATAATTTAAAAAATCTCTTAATTTTTTAGATGACTTCTTTGTCTTGGCATCTGTTAAATTTGTATCAATCACTTTTTTCGTTTCAATCATCTGTAACACCTCCACTATCATCATAAAATACCACTCAAGTTGTGAAAACGTATTCATTTGAACAGTAGGGTGGAATATATTGACCAGATGTACTTTATGTTTAAATAATTTCTACTTAGTCTTTGACCTGTTTATTTCTGAAAAAAAATTTTGCTTGAGAGTATATTCATAAAAGTTTCATAATCTACTTACTACTTCTAAATAAACAATTTAATAATAATGATAAAATGTTTATAGACCTATAAAATAGGGGGAATATTGAATGAATAAATTACATAAGAAGTTTTTATTTATATTCGTTTTTTTGATCGTTATTATATTTTTCATTGCTCACAAACCATCTAAATTACATAAGGGTTTCCCAATTCCGTTAACTGCAATTCAGTCCAAAATTGACTACAAACATCAATATGTTGTCTACAAATGGAAAATGACATCTGATATTCATGGTCTTCCAAATTCTTATAAATTAATTTTAAAATTACGGGGATGGAATGAAGTAAAAGAAGATGCCCTTGGTACACGAGAGGTTTTCACAAAGAACGGTGAAATAGTACATATTATTTCTATAAAGGATAAGATTGAAATACATTTTTTTAAAAATAAAAAGTATAATTAAAGGGTGTTCATTATAGAAACACCCTTTTTATCACTAATAATTTGAAAATTTCAATACCGACCAACTTCGATTTGATGTTCCTGCTTCTCGAATATCAAAATCTATATCATCTCTGGTATGTTGAGTTACCTTTACTGTAGAAGAAGTTTTAGATGTAACAAATACACTATGCCATCTTTCACCTGTATTAGCATATTTATATTGAATAACGTCCCCCACTGCTGCGTATGTTATCGTATCTTTAAGTGTATATAGGGTCTTATCAGTCACCTTTGGTCCCCAATAGTCATAAAAATCAATTACTCTAACCCAAGATGTAGAGTTCCTGATAGTTTTTATTGGGTAACCTCCTGGATTAGATACTTGATCACTATACCAATACTTTGTAGTTCCATATGTCCCGCTCGGGGGATTACTTGGTCTAGTCTTTGATATTCCACCTGCAAATAAAATTTGAGATACGAAATTTGTACAGTCATATGTATAGTTTCCATACTCAGAATTACGACCTTTCCCCCATGATCTAGCGTAACTAACTGCCTTAGAAATATTCCAAGAAGCTGCTGCTTTTAAGGATTCTTTAATATTATTTTTAGCAACTTCTTCTTTATTTTTATTATTTTCTATTATTTCGGAAATTGATAAATTTGATAGTCTCCCCATATCAAAAACGGGGTGAATTTCTAAATATTCATGTTTACTGAATTCATTTATATACATTGCTGCATATGCAAGTATCTCTTTGTATTCTGTATGGTTTCTTAAATTTTGATCACTCTCAAACATTAATTGATTAAATAAGTAATTAGATAAGTCTTTTGAACCTATTTCATAATTTAAATCATTTTCAATTAAATAATTAAACAAAATTTTTTCGATATCCCCTAAAGTTATTTCAGTGCAAAACATATGTATCTCCTCCAATTATTAAATTTGTGAAAATTTTCACAAATTTATATTAGCATATTTCTATCTAGAATTGTTTTCTTATTAGTGAACTATTAGTGAACTAATAAGAAATTAGATAAAACCACAAAAAACCGCCTATACCAAGGCGGTCTTACTCTTATCACTTTACTCTACTACTTAGGATTCGCTCCAAATCGATTATCTCCCTCTTCACTATCCAGACAGAAGAAAATAATAAGAATAATCGTACCAATAAACGGAATGATTCCAATTAACAGCCACCAAGCACTTTTACCTGAATCATGTAATCTGCGTGCGCCTACTGCTAAATTTGGCAGAATAGTCAAAAGACCATAAATCCCTGTTAATATTTTATCGATATCAGCAAGGCTTTGTAAAAATGAAAGTATAATAGTGATAATGGCATTAAACAAAAAAAACATCCAATACTCTGTTCTTCTAGCTCTTCCGTTGAATACTGCGTAATTCTTTAATACTTTTAAATACCATTCCACGATGGATCCCTCCTAAGAAGTAAATACGGTACATTTAAGTCTATTCTTAATACCCTTGTAACATTATTAATTTTTAATAATAGGACAATATACTTTGAATTAACACAAAAAACCGCCTAAAATTAGGCGGGTATTAAGATTGAATATCTCGGTGTTGGGCCAATGCAATCATCATTTAATGAAAAGTTTATTGAGGAAATACAAAATGATTAATGTATAATAACTTATTATTAATTAAAACATTTTTGGGAGATTTATTTTGAAACCTATGTTCATAAAAATACTGTTAATTTTTTCACTCTTGTTTATTTTTAGGTTTACATTTTTTCCAGTTGCTTCCTTAGGAATAGGTGTTTCTGAGGGTGGATTAAATTTAATCCCATTCATCAACATATTTAATGTGTTTGATATTAAACAATTTATAATTAATATTTTTGGAAATATCATTCTATTTGTGCCATTTGGGTTTATTTTGACATCCATTAAGAGATCAAAAAAAGTTATCCTAATTGGCTTATTTTTATCGGCAAGTATAGAAGTTGTCCAATTTATGATGTCTTTTAGAACCTCAGATATAGATGATGTTATTTTAAATACTATAGGGACATACATTGGGTATAAAATTTCAATGATCATTTTATTTAAGAAATAATATGGTACATTTAAGTCTTTTCCTACTATCCAATGAACATTATTAATTTTAATCTTATCTTGGAACTGGTCCAAAACGATTCTCGTGATTTTCACTTTTAAAACAAGCGAGTATTAATAAAATAATTGATCCTATAAACGGAATTAAACTAATTAAATACCACCAACCACTTTTACCAATGTCATGTAATCTGCGAACACCGACTGCAATTAATGGCAGCAAGGTAAGCAAACCATAAATTCCTGAAATCATGTTATCTGTATTTGCAAAGTTATCTAATAAACTAAGTAAAAAAGTAATAATTGCATTAATCAAGAAGAACATCCAGTATTCAGTTCGACTCGCTCTACCATGAAATCCTACATAATTCTTTAATACTTTTAAATACCATTTCACAACTGATCTCTCCTAAGAAATTATTTTATTAAAAAAGCTAGTGTATACTTCTTTTTTAATATTCCCAAAGAAAGTCAAATCACATATTTCTTATAAAAAAAATGAAAGTTAATCAGTGGACAAATTAAAAAGGAAGTCCAAATTCGGACTCCCTCATCAAATAATTTATTTATTAACATGTGTTAACGTAGCACCATACGGAGTTACATCAAAGAAATCACCATAACCAACAACTTTACCACTACCGTTCGCAATTACCGATTTTCTAGATTTCCATGTTTCTCTCCATTGTGCATTTACATCTGCAGCACGACGATTAACGATAATATTCATTTTTTTCGTTTCGATTTGTTCTTTTGTCATATTTTTTGTATCAATTTTTTTAAAGTCATCTAAAATTAAATTTTTCGTTTCATCCGATATTCCACCACTTTGAACAAATAGATCAAACATTAATGCATATCCTCTTTTTGTCCATAATCCGAATGTTTTGTAATACTTTTCTGCTTGATCGAAGTACCATTTTGAAGCATTAATTTGTTCATCGATACATTCTTTACTTGTACCTAGATTCTTAAAATAAGTCTTCCAAGGCTCTACAACTTGGTATTTATTATTAGGGTCACTTATTGAATCTCCCCATGCTACCTGCTCTTTTGTCGTTTTGTTCATAATTACATCTTTAAATGTATTATAAGCATCCTTATCTCCTTTGAAAGCTTTTAGGATGACATCATTATGATTTGCGAACATATTTTTCATTATTGGTTGTAAAGTTTCTGTTCCAAAATTTTCTTGAAGCGCACCAAAAGATAAACCGGCTCCGTCAAAATTACCACTTGTTGCTCCAAATGCATCAGCTCCAGATGATGAAGTTTCATACCATGAAGTGATTTCTAGTGCCATCTTTTTAACTGATTCACTTGCTGGAAGCTTCACTGGACTAATCGTTTGTATTGCTGGCTTCTTTGTAGCAACAGTAGCAGCATTCGCTGGTCCGACTACTGTTCCTAAAGAAAAGACAATCGCAGTTGATAAAATAACATTTTTAATCGATTTTTTCATAAATATTTTACTCTCCCTTACTATTAATCTATTTATCTAGGTTAACTCAGGAATTTCATTTATTTTCATAACGATATTTACTATATCACGATAATTAATGTTGTTCATCACATAAAATCTTCCAATAAATAATCACAATAAAAATACACGTTAAATAACTGCATAAAAAAAGACAAACCTCATTCGAAATTATTTCGAAATAAGGTTTGTCCATAAGTTATTTCTGTTCTACTGTTTCTTTAACTTATCCCAAGTGTCCTGAAGTGATTGAAGTAATTGCTGTGGATTTTTTTGTCCTCCAACATAAGCTTGCATTGAGGCACCGAATTCGTTTGTTGCACCATTTGGATACTTAAACCAGTTCCATGAAAGCACCTTGCCTTCAGCTGAGTATTTTTGAATATCATCAGCAATTGGTCCTAAGCCTTTTCCTTCAATTGTTTTAACTGCTGGGATGAATTTAAACTTCTCAACAATATACTTTTTACCTGTATCAGAAGAAACCATCCAATTTAAGAACTTCTTCGCTTCTTCTTTGTTTTTTGAATTTTTGTTAACTACCCAGTTATTCGGTACACCGACAGGGATTTTGTCCATTGCATCTTTGTCATCGTTAATCGGAATTGGTAATAGACCAAGTTTCATGTTTGGTGTAATTCCATCAATCATACCTTGTGTCCAGTTTCCTTGTTGCATCATAGCTGTTTTTCCAGAAGCAAAGTTTGTAACTTGTGTATTGTAATCTGTTGTTAATGGATTTTTATTTCCATATTTAATCGTTAAATCAAATAATTTTATAAACTGCTTAAATTTATCATTATCAGGGATTTTTACTTTACCATCATTTAAATCAGCGATAAATTTGTCTGGGTCTGGTTGTTGTGCAAATGGAATATTTAATAAATGAATTCCTAAAATCCACCATTCACCATATCCAACTGAAAACGGCGTAATGCCAGCGTCTTTTAATTTTTTTGCTGCTGCCTCTAATTCAGTTAATGTTTTTGGCAATTGAGTAATGCCTGCTTTATCAAATAAATCTTTATTGTAAATGAATCCATAGCCTTCAGTATTCATAGGCATTCCTAGTAATTTTCCATCAACTGTCATCGGTTTTTCAGTTTCCGGATATAAATCCTTCACCCAATCTTGATCTGAAAGGTCCTCAAGTTTGTCCTTCCAAGTAACAGCCTCTTGGTATCCACCATTATTGAAAATATCCGGTTCATTTCCTGATGCAAATTGAGCTTTCAAAGCTGCCCCATAATCTGCTCCTCCACCTACTGTTTGAACCTTTACCGTTACATTTTTATTTTCCTTTTCATATTCCTTCGCTAAAGCCTCAAGATCTTTTGCAATTTCAGCTTTAAACTGAAAAATATTTAATGTAATTTTTTCACCAGCACCAGGCTTTTTCGTTTCTTCTTTTTTATTACATCCAGTAAATAACAACATACTAGTCGATAAAACTGCAACCGACTTAAATAATTTATTCTTCATATAATCCTCCTTAACTTACTTTATTGAGCCGCTAGTAATACCACGAATAATTTGCTTTTGCGCAGCGAAGAAAAAGATCAATAATGGCGTAATGCCTAGAACTAATCCGGCAAGTGCTAAATTCCATTGTTTCGTATACGCACCAAAAAAATAAAAAGTAGCCAGTGGGATTGTGCGTAGCTCTTCATCACGCAAAACTAGAGACGGTAATAAGAAATCATTCCATATCCATAAAGTATTTAAAATCACAATTGTTACGGTGATCGGTTTTAATAAAGGAAATACCACTTTCCAAAAAACCATAAACGGTGAACATCCATCAATAATCGCTGCTTCTTCAAGCTCAATTGGAATACCCTTTATAAAACCGTGATAGAGAAAAATTGAAAGTGCTGAACCAAACGCTAAATACATCACAACAAGTCCATAATGACTATTCATTAAATGAAGCGTACTTCCAACTTTAACAAGTGGAATCATAATTGATTGAAAAGGAATGACCATTGTTGCAACAAAAATAAAGAAAATAATCGTTGAAATTTTATGCTTTGTGCGTACCAGTTTATAAGCTGCCATTGAGCAAAATAGTACGATTAATGCATTACTCGCAACTGTTACAATTAGTGAATTCAAAAGAGCTCTCCAGAAATCCATAATGACAATTGCTTGTGAGTAGTTTGTAAAATCGAAAGTTTTAGGTAGCGATGATGTATTTTGCAAAATATCTGCAAAGGATTTAAACGAGTTTCCTAATACATAGTAAAAAGGGATTAGGAAAAATATTGCTAAAACGATCCCAAATAGCTCAAGCAAAAACGTTAGTCCGTTATAACGCTCATGTTCCACTATGCTTCAACCTCCCTTTTCTTCGTTAAATACACTTGGAGAATTGATATAGCTGCGACAACAACGAAGAAAACAATTGCTTTTGCTTCCCCTAATCCATATCGATTGTTTACAAATGCTTCTGTATAAATATTTAACGCAAGCATTTCTGTCGATTTAAATGGTCCACCACCAGTCAGTGATAAATTTTGATCAAATACTTTAAAGGACCATGAGATTGTTAAGAATAAACAAACAGTTACAGCTGGTGCTACCATTGGAATGATGATTTTCCTTAAAGTTGTAAAACGATCGGCGCCGTCCACTTGAGCTGCTTCAATCAATTCCTGAGGTACTCCTTGGAGTGCTGCTACATAAATAATCATGATGTATCCAGCACCTTGCCAGATCGCTACAATAATAATTGCCCAAAACGCTCCATTTGCAGTACCTAACAATGACTGCATGAAAGAATCAATACCTAGCGCAGCTCCTAATGAAGTGAGCCCTTTATTAAAAATAAATTGCCAAATAAACCCGAGTAATAAACCACCTATTAAATTAGGTAAAAAGAAAATCGTCCTAAGAATATTTCTTGATTTAAGCCCTTTCGTAACTAATAGCGCTAAGCCAAAACCAATCAAATTCGTTAAGATCACAGCGAAAAACGTATACTTTGTGGTAATAATAAAAGACTGTCTGAAGTCTGCATCTTGCGTAAATATGTACTTATAATTATCAAAACCGACATAATGGATATTTCCGACTACTCCATTCCAGTTTGTAAAGGAATAATACAGACCCATTAAAAATGGAATAAGTACTAAAGCTGCAAATACTAGAAAAGCCGGACCAACAAATACGATGAAACTTCCACTATTTCTACGTTTTTTTCGATAGGAGACCTTAAAGTCAGTAGCATCATCTACAACTGTTTCAACTTCTTTATTCATTGCTTTATCAAACTTTGACAACTATGTACCTCCCTTCATAACGATCTACAAAAAAAAGCAACTCGACCTTATTATTAATAAGTAGAGTTGCTTTTATTCGGGATGCATTCTATTCTAAGTCAAGACGCACTCTTCATATGAGTGCTACGTTGATCCTTTTGATAATTCACAATAATAATACCTGACGTAACCATCATTAAACCAATAAATACAAGATAAGATAACACTTCATTCAGCATGATTGATGATAAAATGACACCAAAAACAGGAACTAAGAATAAGTAC
Organism: Gottfriedia acidiceleris; assembly: GCF_002128425.1. Lineage (GTDB taxonomy): Bacteria > Bacillota > Bacilli > Bacillales > Bacillaceae_G > Gottfriedia > Gottfriedia acidiceleris. The sequence continues at coordinate 217,109 of NZ_NESS01000006.1, read as the reverse complement.
ATTGATACTTTTCCAACTTGGTTATATTTCATGACATTGTTCCAAAGTATGAAACCTACGCTTGAAAGGACCGATAAATATACTAGCATGCCAAAAGTTTTTAAATCAAAGTGGAATGGTAAAAATCCTGCCGTTAAACCACCAATTAATAACAATCCAATTGAACCAATCATCATTTGATATGCCGTTAAATAGGCAACATCCACTTTCTTTGCCGCTTCCTTAGCAAGTACATTACCATAGCCACCAAACGCCATTGCAAATAATAATAAAATCTCGCCAATTCCTAAATGTAAAGAAAGAGTCCCCTTTGTAATATTCACGATAATTACACCCGCAAAGCCTACTGTTACACCAAGAATCTTGCGCAAGTTTAAACGATCATTTTTATACATAAAATGCGCTGCTAAAAGTTGAAAAAACGAAGTAGTTCCAGCAATAATCGAACCTTGTACTCCCGTTGAAAAACTCAATCCAATATAAAACAAGACATATTGTAAAAACGTTTGAAACAAACCTACTTTTCCGACTACAAAAAAAGTATCTCGCTTAAAAGTTAACTTTCTACCAATTATCGTAAAGAATATTAAAATTAACAATGAGGCCAAAAAGAAACGATAACCCGCAAAAATCATTTGTTTCCATATTTCATTCTTCTCAATATGCAAGTGCTCATAACTTAGCTTAATAAACGGAAATGCGCTTCCCCATAAAAAAGTTGTAATAACCGCTGATGCAATCACTCCCAAAGGATGTGTAAAAAATCTCTTTGCAGACATTGTTTCCCTCCATATGTCTTTTTCTCTGTATAGAATACAGTTTATTCTATCATCTATGGGGCATTCCTATCTATTGGTTTGATTTTGCGACAGCCCCGATGTTAAAGACAATTGTTGGAAATCTTTATAAAAGTAATTTATGAGGATAAAACTCTGTAAAAATTGTTTATGATTTTATTCGCTTATACCCTAAGAAATGCTTTTTCCAATATGAGTCATTAATATTAGAAATCGATACACCATTCCTACTACCTGCTTGAATAAATTCATTTTTATTTAACATGATTCCTATGTGTGATGGACCATATGTATATGTGTTTTGAAAAAATATCAAATCACCTGGTTTTGAATTTGTCACTTTTTGGAATGAAGTATTATTGTACCAATAACCTGATACATTTGTTCTTCCATACGGCATACCATTTTCCTTAAGGACATAATAAATAAAACCACTGCAATCAAATCCCGTAGGAGACACTCCTGCCCACTTGTAAGGAACTCCTAAAAATTGTTTTGCAAAAGAAATCATATTTTGCTCATTACTAGTCGTAACAGTTGAATGTTCACTTTCTTTTTCAGTATATGCTGCACTAATATAACCAATTTTTCCTTTATAGTTTATTTTGTGCCAACCATTTGAAGTTGAAATAACTTCTACCTTCTGCTTCTTAGTCGCACTACCTATTATATTGTAATTCGTTCCACCACCTGAACGAATATTTAATCTGTTCACTGTTACACTATATTTAACCGTATTGATAACTGGTTTTTTATCTTCATTATTCTTTTGTTTCTGAACATATGTGCCACTTATGTAACCAATTCTTCCTTGATAAATAATCTTATACCAACCATTTGAGAAAGATCTGACATCTAATTTAGCATTCTTATTTACGCTACCTAAAATACTATAATTCGTTCCTGCCCCTGAACGAATACGTACTCCGTTTCCTGTTGAGATATAATGATCAACATATGAGATTAAAACTTTAGGTTGATTTGTGTTGGTACTTTCTGCATCCGCTTCTACTAGATCCATAGAATTAATACATGAAACAGATCCTATGATTGCAATTGATTGTATAATTTTTTTTTTCAAAATCTCCACCTGCTTTTTACTTATCTTTATTGATATACTTTTATATGGATTAAATTGTACTTACTGTATAAATATCGGTTGGATGCTTAAAATTCTTTAATATTTTTCCTATTTTATTTTAACAGATGTCTCTATTCATAAAATTTCAACGTTGAAATGGTTTATTTTTATTTAGACATTAAACGTTTTTGATTTTAGATAAGATAATGGGATTTATAAAAACAACAAAAAGAGCCCTAATTTTTTGGTTCGGGCTCTTTTACTAGTTTTACATAATATTTTTACGGAGCGTCAACTAACGTCCAATCTATTTTTCCGTTATAATTACCCGCATGCACAGATGGATTAATTTTTAATAACAGTCCTTGGTTTGTTTCCCAATTTACCGAAATGTTTTGTTGACTTTTTGTTTCCATTTCAAAGACGCTTATCGGTACTCCTAGCTTCATCGTTGTCTCTACTCCTTTGTCATCAATAAAAATTAATGCGTCTTTCAAGAGTTGCCCCTCATCATTTAAAAATTCTTCTGCTAAGGTTGCGGTCATTCGCCATTGGTAACCAGGACCACGAGTATCTTTTATATTTATTATCCAATCATTATTTCGTGATGAAATAGTTGTTTTATCAGATATCTTAACGGTTTCAAAACTAACATTATTTGATACTGTTTCAAACCTCAGGTCGCCTATAACATTTAAAGATAACTTCATACTATTTGATTGACGATTTGAATCATCTATACTATAGACAGCAATCTCATGTGTACCTAAGGATAGTTGTTCACTTGGAATTGTATATTGAAATTCAACAGATTCTCCTTTACTAGATGCATTTTGTACATTAGAAGCAAATTTCACAGGAGCCTCATTATCTATTACATAGAATAAATCTATTTGTTCACTGTCTTTATCACTCCAGCTTCCTTTTAAAGTGAAATTATCACCAAAATCTAATGGAACTTGATGATTCGCTTCATTTAAGGAAATAGTTGGAGGACTTTCTACAAATATTTTTAACTCTTCTTGCGTAGAAATAACACCTTCCTCATCTTTAGAATAAACTTGGAACGTATTTTCACCTAATTTTAATTTATCTGATGTTACTAAATAACTCCAATCTTGAGAAATTGGAGAGCCGCCATTGTCTACACTCTCAATTTTCAAGAGGTTTCCATCTATCATATAATAAAGAGAATTTGTATTATTATCTTCGTCAGCCCATGTTCCTTTTACATCATAATCTGCTCCTACCAGTAAATGAACTGGTACTGTATCATTGATTTTCACTATAGGAGCTTGATTTTTTTTTATAATATATTGGCTTAATCCAGTATGCGCAATATAATTATCTCCTTCAAAATAGGACTCTTCTGAAACTAGCGTATCCTTTGTGACACTATTAACTTTTACTTTAAATTTTAAAGTTACACTGTTTTTAGTCGTATTTAAATTTGGTAAATTAACTTCTAATGATTTACTACTCCAGATTTCATCGTTTAGTGTAATGTCATTGCTTCCATCACTAATTTCTAAAGTATTAGGAATATAGGTAACATAGTTATTCAACAAGGTTTTCAATATAATATTTTGCCAATCCTGTTTACCAGAAAGGTATTTTGCATTGATTGTATAAGTTAATTCTTCTCCTTGCAAAACTAAGGAATTATCTTCTACTACTGATCCATCGGATTTTGTAATTATTTCACTTACTTCTGCATTGACAAGTCCAGGTACACTTTCAAAGGTAACTCGGTTCAATTCATATCTACTACCTGTAGAACCGGTAAACCCCCAATATACACTTGTTGATCCGAATACATCTTGTACATTTATTGGTACTACCACAGGAGCTAGTCCCTCCAATTGATAAGTAAGGTTAGAAGTAGATGCATTCCAGTTAATAGTGAATTTTCTCCATTTATCGTTTGATAAGCCTCCCGGAACAAATTGGACGCCAACATTTCCATCTACATTATTATGCTTCATCGTCCTTCTAAAATCTAATAATATATTGTAATCTATATAGGTTTCACTTTTACCTGGGTAACTCCAAGCAACGTGATTACCTGCCGTAACATTTGTATCAAAATAACCATCTGCGCTACTATTATTTACAAATGTATCAAACTCTATGGCAAAACTTTTTTGTATTCCATTAGTCTTCGAGGCCCCGTTTGTTTGTCCAGCATAAACTCCAAGACCAGAGCCAGTATTAGGAGAAAGGGCATTCGTACCATTTGGATCGTTATGCATTACAAACGCCATACCATCTCCAGCATTGGATCCTTGATTTCCAAAATACATATACATAGTGGAACTAAAATTTTTTGTTAAATCCATTTTATTGTTTACAGTTGACCAAATTCCCCCTCTTTGATAAGTGGTATTTGGTGTAATTTGAACAATATTCTCTCCAATAACAGAACTATTCGAACCTGAAGGAGTCGTAAATATACTATTTAAATTAATTTTTGAAGGAGGGTTATTTTCATTTGCCGCCTCTACTTGTATAGGTTTCATCCAAATAAAGCTTGGTATATTTACACTAAAAGTAACTAAACATAATAAACTAATAACGTAAGACTTTTTAACGAACTTTTTCATGATTGTTCGTCTTCTTTTTTCTTTTTTCTAAACCAAAATATAAGAGTGATTACAGTTAGCAACATTAGTGCAATTACTATATAATTAATAGAATTATTTTTTTCTAACTCAACTGCATGCTTGTTTAATTCAGCCTCTTTATCCTTGATTTCAAACATTTTATCAAATTTCCATACATGATTTTTATCATTCGCAGTAATATATAAATGATATTTACCAGGCTTTAATTCTTGTTGATCCCAACTAATAGGAAAGTCGAAATTTGAATTTGGAGCCATTGATAAATTTTCTTTTTTACTTTTGTGTAGACTCTTTTTTTCTCCCTCTTTTGAAACGACTGCTTCTATATTAAGGTTATTAATAATCGTAGCTTCAGTATTTTGTATATTCGCTGTCACTACAGTTCGATAATTTAGTAAACCTGCTTTTACTTTATTTAATTTTAAATCAGGCTGTACACTTGCTTCTGTTTCAGAAAGCTTTACTCCTATGACATATGAAAATTCATTTTTTAATTGGACATTACTTTGTTTCATTGTTTCTTCTTCGTTATTTATCTTACTTATATAAAAACCACCTAATATTATTCCATCAAATGACTCTTTTGGCATTTGTATTTTAAAATATACTTTCTTTGTTTCTTTACCTTTTAATTCAACTTTTTGTTTACTGGAAATAATATCTGAAAATGCGTACTTTAGAGACGAGTCTTTTTTATAATTGTGTCGATTATAATCGATTACTCCGTTTTGATTAGTAATAGCTGTATTTGGCTCTATCATTAATTCAATTGGATTGTTTCCTTGATTTTGTACTGTTAATGAAATTATTTGGCTCTTTGCTGGGCCAAGTTTTAAGTCAAAATAAGAAACTTTATGATTAATTTGGTTTTCAGGAATATCGGCTTTAACCGAATAATTCATGGAACTAGCATAGACCGCATTTTGATTAAAAAAACAACCTATTCCAATAAATACAGCCATTAAAATAACGAACCACTTCTTCATTCAATCCTTACCTCCTGTATACTCAAAGATGTTGTTATTAACAAAATTAAACTTGGACAATCAATACATTATCCAAGTTTAATTTTCACTAACAAATGGTAAATATCACCATTATTTACTCATCGTTTTTTATTGTGGAGCATCTAATAACGTCCAATTCAAAGTTGAAACATAATCACCCTCGAAGTTTCCGGAAGGTATACTTAATTTAATTTGAGTTGGATCTAATTTATCTACCCAAGTACCCATACCTTGGTTTGCTTGAGCTGACATTAATATATCAGATGAAGATTGTTCGGTATTCAGTGTGATAGCACGCATTGTAGGTGCTTCACTTATATTACCAGCCGTGCTCAATGTCTCACCAGCAGGGAAACTTAATGTCGCACCGACTAATTTTTTTGAACTATCATTTTGTTCTACAAATGGTGAAGCCGTAACTTGCAATGTCCATCCAGCACCTGTTGCACGAACATCTGTAACCTGAACGTTAGGATTTTTAGAAGTTGCATTTACAATGATTGTACTACCTTGCACTTGATGTGAACCAAATTCTAAAGGCGTTACATAGTCAATTGTTAATGCCCCAGTATTTCCTGTTTCTCCGTTTGGTTCACTAGGTAATACCGGATCAACCGGTCCAGTTGTTCCATCCCCTGGTACAATATTTACGTGTCCATAAGTCGTTGCTCCTTTTCCGTCTGGACTTGATAAAATATCTGTTGGATTTATTGCAGCGAATGCGTTGTTTGTTGCAAATAAAACTACTGTAGCAGTTGTTGCTACACCTCCTGCAACTATCTTTTTGAAGTTGAAAATTTTCTTTTCTCCCATGTATTCTCTCTCCTCATTCATTTCATATTTTCTTAAACGGCATATTCAAACATTACTTGTTTGGTAAACGCTATGATTACATATTACATAAAAAAGTAATAACTAAAATTTCTTAAACGAATTACTTTATCTCACAAAAGAAATCGAAAATATGTATGATTCGCAGTGAAAAAAGTGATTAAGGATCTAATACTTTAGTAAAAGAGGATTTGTTCGTCCCAAAAATGCATTTTAATATTTTACTTTAGAATCTTTACGGGAACGTCGTAATGGTACATTTAAAATACTAAATGTACTGATGAGGTGTTGAAGTTGAAAAACAGTCATTCATTATTAAAAATGTTACACAATCATTGTAAAAATACTTATCACTCTCTTAGAGATAAAAAAATTAGAATATTGTCTTCCTCGAATCAAGGGAAGGCAATATTCTAATTTTTATCATTTAATCATTCATTTCGACGTTATGGTTAAAATCAGTAAACGGATAAATTATTGAAGAATCTATACCGTATAGTTCGGCAAATTTTTCAACAATAAATTCACGTATTTTATTTATTTCGGAAAGTAATGGTATAGCTGAAATAATTATACTTGGAACGTGATTAAAATCACTAACCTTTGAATCCGTAGTAATTATCAAGTCATATTCGTCATACTTTTGTCTATAATCATTCGTAAATGCATCCGTTTTAGTAATATTTAAAGCATGACAAAAGTGATATTTTAGAACTGATTCTACATAGTTTTTTTCTATATTTGTCCTACTAATTAAAGCAGTTTTTATCGAAAACCGATTTTTTTTCCTCAATAAAGAAGTTTGAACGAGAAGAAAGAAATCTAAAATATCATGTTCATTTGGATTTAAATCATTTTCAATACAAATTTTAGTTACAATCTCCTCGACAGTTTTATAAAACGGATTCGATTCAAAGTAACGAACATATTGTAGTAAAAATCCACTTCCCATACCAATGCCAAATTCAGTCTCTATTAACATTCTTTTTATTTTCTGAAACCAATAATAAACGATTAGTTCATCCTCTGAAAGATTAAATCCTATATGTTCTTCGAGAATGTTAAATGTTTCAACGACAGGCAATCCTCTTTTAGTTCTTAAAATACTTCTAGCGTATTTAATATATTCCGAGCGATTTGGTGGTTTTTCTTCACTCATTAAGTAAATTACAAATGAGTATATTTCTTGTAATTGAAGCTCTCTATTTGGACACTTAACCATAAATTGAACTAATTCTTTAGCAAAATCCATAAACCTTGATTCAATATTATTTATTGTAATAGTTAATGGAAATTTTACAAAATATCCCATTGAAACTCGTAAATTAGATATAAATAAATACAATGTAAGTCGATCTAGCGCACCAGTCTTAAAAGTAACAGAATATTTACTACCTAACTCTAATAGTTTTGATTGAAAGTTTTTAATATCAATCATATTATCCAATCCAGGATCAAAATCCATAAATTGTAGAAAACCTAAGATAAAATGGCGTGTTACCTTTTCATCTCCTTCTAACTTAAAAGGACTTACAGATAAGGAAATACCTGATTCTCTAATCAATTCTTTTATTTTTTCAAGATGTCTATATGCTGTTGATCGACTTATATGGACATTTTCAGTTATTTGAGAAATATCTACTCCATTATTTAAAATAATTAATTTCAAAATTTGCAGGTATTCGTTTTGATCTCTTATTTGTCCAAGTAAATTTTCTAAAGTTCCATTTTCTGGCTTTTTCAAAAAAATTCCTCGGGCATCGTCCTTCTCAAATTGCCATCCAACTGGAAGGACGGTCTCTAAAAAATCCAAATCTCTCCATATTGTACTTTTAGAGTAACCCGTTTTTAATGATAAATCAGCTAGATTGTGCCAATTATCTCCATTAAAGAAATGAATAATTAAGTCTGCGTAACGCCCCATGAACCTGTGCAATAATATTCCCCCAGCTGTTTATATTTCGTTACAAATTGATTTAATGATAGATTCCTAAAGAAAGCTTCCGTGGTTAGATTAGATCTATAAGACAACCTATTATTATTATCACCTAAACCAAAATTACGAAACATATAATTAAATTATTATAATTAATCTAAATATTACTAAAATTAAAAAACCAAAGCACCCCAAAAACAAAACGTTTCATTTCAATTAAGAAATTTAAATAAAACTACTATTTTTTGTAACATTCCTTACTTATTTGTAATTTATTATTTAATCATCCGCATTTTCTACTTTGTTTATGATAATAAAAAAGGATTGAGATACGAAACTCAATCCTTTACATTTTAAATTTCACTTATTCTTTATTGGGGATTTTATTACACGAAACCTGCAACTTGTAAATTTCTTTATCTAGCTGTTGGCTAATGAGAACAACCTCGGGGTCTGTGTACTCCTTTTGGATCGTTAATTTATATAATCTTGCTCGTTGCTCTTCAATACTTCTTTTAAAACCTGCAGACTTTCTTAGCATATATTTATCCTCCAATAGATGAATATCAACTCAATTCTTATTAAACGTTTACTGCGCTAGATTGAGCAATGCTTATATTCTAAGATATTTTTTAACTATTGGGCTTTCATGTTCAATCTTCATTATTTCATTTTTGGGAACGGTCAGTTTTTTCTTAATTGAAGTCCCTGCTCACCCTACAACTACAACTTAGTTCACAACTCCATCACATTCATTAAAAAATTTTTAATCTAAAAGTAAATTTTTTATATCACATATAAAGTAATGTGGTAATATATATTTAATAAGAATTATTTTAATTAAGAAATCTGTTAACTACACAACTAAGAGATTAAATAAATAGTAAGGTCTTATAAAATGTTCGCTGCTGTCCTAGGACGGCAGCTTTCGTCGTTTTATAAGGATAGTGAATTTGATTATTTTTCTCAATTGAAAATAAGAAAGGGGTATTTACTATGGAAGCAAGTCCAAAAGTTACGACGATTCATGCTACATATGAAGCCGACCATGTGGAATCTACATCATTTCTTTCAAAACATGGAGAATTAATTGCCGCTTTAGTTTCCGGTGTATTAATTCTAAGTGCTTCATTCGTTAAAAACGATAATTCAATCATGTCGATTATTTTATATGTTTTAGCATTTTGTATTGGAGGATACGCAAAGGCAAAGGAAGGTATTGAAGATACGATTGCTGAAAAGGAACTAAACGTTGAAATGCTAATGATTATTGCGGCAGTTGGTTCAGCTGTAATTGGATATTGGACTGAAGGTGCCGTACTGATTTTCATATTTGCTTTAAGTGGCGCACTTGAAACCTATACGTTAAATAAAACAAATAAAGAGATTTCTTCACTATTATCTCTTCAGCCACAAACGGCAATTCGTTTAGTCGATGAAGTTGAAGAAGTTGTCAGCATTAAAAATTTAAACATTGGTGATTATATATTAATTAAAGCTGGAGAACGTATTCCTGCTGATGGTCAGATCGTTAAAGGAGAAACATTAGTAGATGAAGCTGCTCTTACAGGTGAATCAGTTCCTGTTGTTAAAAACTTAAACGATGAAGTGTTTGCAGGAACAATCAACATTAAAGGTACGCTAGTAGTTGAAATTACGAAACATAGTGATGAGACTCTTTTCCAAAAAATCATTAATCTTGTTCAAACAGCTCAAAGTGAACAAACTCCTTCTCAGCAATTCATTGAAAAATTTGAAGGTGTTTATGTTAAAGGCGTATTAATCGCTGTATTATTCATGATGTTTTTACCGCATTTTGCTTTAGATTGGTCATGGACAACAACATTTTATCGAGCAATGATTTTACTAGTTGTCGCATCACCTTGTGCATTAGTAGCATCGATTACACCAGCTGTTTTATCTGCAATCTCGAATGGAGCAAAGTCGGGAATTCTAGTTAAAGGTGGTATTCATTTAGAGCGATTAGGTGTATTAAAAGCAATCGCATTCGATAAAACTGGTACTCTAACAATTGGTAAGCCTGAAGTAACTGGTTTTGAGAAAATAGAAGATTTTGATCGTACAGAGTTATTATCGATTGTTGCTTCAATTGAAAGATACTCTACTCACCCGCTAGCTGCAGCCATTGTTGAATACGCAACGAAACAAGGAATTACAGTATCTTCGTCATTTGAACAAATTGATGACCACCCTGGTTTCGGTGTATCAGCGATTTTAAATGGTACTGAGTATAGAGTAGGTAAAAAAGAGTTCGTAACGATGAAACAAAATCCTCTCATTCATTTTGAACAACAGTGGGAACAAGAAGGTAATACAATCGTTTATGTAGGTACTCAAGATAAAGTTGTTGCGATTTTCTCATTAAAGGATTTAGTTCGTAACGAATCGAAGCAAGCCTTATCTACTTTAAATAAATTAGGTGTTCAAACAGTCATGATAACTGGTGACTCAGAACAAACTGCTAAGGTAATTGCTGCCGAGAGTGAAATCAATGAATATTTTGCATCATGCTTACCGGATGAAAAAGTATCAATTGTTAAAAAGCTAAAAGACCACTATGGTCAAGTTGCAATGGTTGGTGACGGTATAAACGATGCCCCTGCTCTAGCGACTGCAAATGTAGGAATTGCCATGGGTGGTGGAACTGGTGTTGCATTAGAAACTGCAGATGTCGTTCTGATGAAAAACGACTTAACAAAAATATCAAAAGCAATCACTTTATCAAAACGTATGAACAAAATCGTAAAACAAAATATTATTTTTTCACTAAGCATAATCGCATTCCTAATCTGCTCGAATTTCCTACAAATCATTGATTTACCTTATGGAGTAATCGGTCACGAAGGAAGTACAATTTTAGTTATTCTTAACTCATTAAGATTATTAAGAGATTAAAAAAAAGCATCGTACAAAATCATTGTACGATGCTTTTACTTTTAAACTGAACTAGTAATGAGCCTTTTAGCAGGAAAAGCGAGTATTCTAGTCAGTCTAAAAATTAATGATAATCATTATGTCCGTTTGCAGAACCGCTAGTTTTGCCCTTTGGATGAGAGCTACTTTTTTGCTTCTTATTCGATTTATCATTATGGTTTTTCTTATTATTACTCATTTTTAAAATTCCTCCCTTTTTGAAGTCTTTTCTAGTTTACCTCTCTAAAATAAGACTACTCATGGAAGAAAACTCCATTATATTATAGAAGAAATTATTTTGGATTCGGATTATTTGGGTCAATTAATTTTGGTTTAGCTTTGTGCTTACCATATTGTCGTTGCTTTATTAATGCATTAAGCTCTCCACCAATAATGACGACCATTGCCGAAATAAAAAACCAAATCATCAAGACAATAATTCCACCTAAACTACCGTAATGACTTGTGTAATTACCAAAGTTATCAACATAAAAAGCAAATCCAAATGAAGAAATGATCCATCCAAATGTTGAAAATAATGAACCAAAAAATACTTTTTTAATGTGAACAACTTTACTCGGTCCTATTGAATAAAGAACAGTAAATACAATCATTAGGATTACAAAGCTTAGAGACCAACGAATTAAGCTCCATGTATACAAGAAATCCTGAGATATATCTAAAAATTCAAATACAGACTTAGCAATTACTTTCCCAAACACCGGTATTAATAATGCAAACACAATAACAAAAATCATAATAATGGTTAAAAGAATTGAAACCCCTCTTGTGACAAAGTAATTTCGTTTATCCTCTACATCATACGCATCATTAAGTGCCCGGATGATTGCATTAATCCCATTGGAAGCAGCCCAAATCGTCGCAATTACCCCTACTGACAACACTCCACCATGTGATTGCCCGATTATTAACTTTAAGTTACTTCGTATAATGGCCATTGCATCTGGCGGAGCATATTGACTTAAGAATGACAGTATTTCATTAGTAGAAAGTGGTAAATAGGTTACGACTTGTGTTAAAACAAGTAGAAATGGAAAAAGAGATAGCATCAAGTAATATGCTAGCTCCGCTGAACGAGATACTATTTCGTCTTCCATACACTTTTTTACTAAATCCCAAACAAATGCTACAATAGAATTCTTTTTGTTAATCAAATTGACACCTTCAATTGTTATTCTTTAGATGTATTACCTGTCAATAAAATTGATTCTACTTTCTCTTGTACTTCATCTGCATTTTCATCAGTTAAATCTTCAATACCTTCAAGAGTAGCTTCTAACTGCTCGTCAGTATCAGAAGTTTCAGTTTCATGATTTACTTCTAGTGAAGTCGCAGAAATTTGCGATTTACCTTCTTCTAGATCAATTGAATCTTCAATTTTCTCTTCTACAGCTTCAACTGCTTTTTCAGTTACTTTAGAAGAGCCTTTATCAAACTTATTTAATGTAGAATCTTTAATTTCGATCCATTTATCTTTTACAAGCTGTACATTGCCCTCTAATTTCTCAACTGAGTTTTGTACAACTCTTAATTGATTACGGACAGCACCTTTTACGATTTCTGGATCTTCTTTAATTTGATTTAATTTGTTTGTTACACTTCTTCCTTTACGTGAGATTTTCTCACGATTTTCCTTGTTAAGTAGAGTAACTCCTGCACCAATTGCGACTCCGACTAGAATATTGCGTAAAGCTTTGTTACGTTTTGACATTCTACATCCTCCTCTAAACTGTTAATTGGTGTTGCTTTAAAATATGCTGAAGTAAATGAGAGCATCCTTCTGTAATGATGTCATATACTTCATTAAAATTACCCGTATAATATGGATCAGGCACTTCCTTCCACATTGATGCTGGAACATAATCTGAAAGTAGTGAAATCTCTCCTATACAATTATTTCTTGCTAAATTCATTAAATCCTCTTTATTCTGTGCATCCATCGCAACAATATAACTAAAATATTTAAAGTCATTTTCTGTCACTTTTCGAGCTTTCATACCTTCGCAAGTTATACCTTTTTCACTCAATAAACCTTGTGTTCCCTTATGTGGAGGGTGACCTAAATGCCAATCTCCAGTACCAGCTGAGTCTATCATAAATTGTTTATCTAACCCTTTTTCTGTCACTAAATGACGAAAAACAGCCTCAGCCATTGGCGAACGACAAATGTTACCTAAACAGACAAATAATACTTGAATCATCTCAATGTCTCCTTCAAATTATTTACACTTTCTGCCAAAATTTAGCTGTTTCTTTCGTATTCATTCTACACGGTAAATTTTAAAATGAAAAGCAAGCCACTGTGAATAATTTATGACCAGTATAAATAAGATAAAAGTTATAATGCTTATTTTTTACATAATAGCTATGATTACACTCATTTTTTAAAAATAATTTTAATGACGATCTAAAAAAGTTAGCTTTGTTAATGTCTATAGCGATTCTTACATAGATTCCACTAACAGTAGCCAATTTTTTTTAATTTTTATGGATAAATTAATTGTATTTTTAAATCACCTTGACTATATTTAGTAAAGACAACTAAATGTAAGCTAAACCACAAGGGGAGCCATTTGGCTGAGAGTGAATAGATTAGCTATTCTTACCCTCTGAACCTGTTAGTTAGTACTAACGTAGGGATGTGGCACGATGAAAAAGCAACGCCGGGATCATCATGCTACCAGTGTTGCTTTTTTATTTATTCCTAGTACTGTAAACTCCCTAATTTGAAATGTGGAAGCGACTCGCTTTTGCCCCGGCAAGCATAAGGCAAAGACTGGGGAAGAATGATTTTTAACTTCACATTTCTTTGACTTATGACCTCTAGGGGCACAGCATTTGGAACTAGACATTGGAATGTTGGTGACTCTTCGCTAAAAATTCATTATTTATATGTGTTTGACTACATCAGTTGTCCACTAGATAAAGGGGGAAATATAAATGAAGACATCAAAGATTCAATTAATGGCGGAAATAGCAATGTGTGCAGCACTTGCAATCGTTTTTGATTTTTTACCATTATTTACTGCACCTCAAGGAGGCTCTGTATCATTATCAATGATTCCAGTTTTTCTAATTGCTTTCCGCTGGGGATTAAAACAAGGTTTAATTACCGGACTATTACTAGCAGCTCTACAAATTGTAACAAAACTATATTTTGTTCATCCAATACAAGTATTTTTAGATTATATCGCAGCATTTACAAGTCTCGGATTAGCTGGTCTTGTCTATAAACAAATAAAAAATAATTTAGCAAACGGCAATAAAAAAAGTGCAGCAGCTTATATCATATTAGGAACTTTTATCGGCTCGTTAGCTCGTTTCATCTGCCATTTTATTGCTGGAATTGTGTTCTACGGTTCTTACGCTCCAAAAGGAACTCCAGTTTCACTTTATTCATTAGTATATAATGCTTGGTACATGGTTCCTTCCTTTATTATTAGTGCAGTTCTTTTAATCATCTTACTCTCTTCTGCGCCAGTTCTTGTTCATGTTAAAAAGAATCGAAATCAAGCAGCATAATTTAAAAAGAAATGAAAACCCCTTAGAGTAGAAATTATTGCCTACTTCAAGGGGGTCTCTTTTTATATTGGCAAGTGTTGTTTCTATGACCGTTTATTTATAGGCCTTCTGTTTATATTGATATATTAAATAACCTATTAATAAGCCAAAGGAGTTTAATATCATATCATCTATATCAAAACTACCTACTTTAAAGATAAATTGTATAATTTCTACTGAAAATAAAATTATAACACCTGTTAATATAGATAACTTTATACTTTTTATTTTTGTTTTTAATATGATACCTAAAGGCATTAATAACAATAAATTTCCTAATAGATTAGAAATCTTTAGTGAATCATTCATATCATTATTTAAATAGCTAATTATTGTTCTAAAAGGAACGAAATTTATGCCTGTTGACGTTGAATTTCTTCCTAAAAATAAGATAGCGACTAGGAATATGAAATAAAACAAATTAGCCATAAGCAATACTGTATTATCAATTATTTTTTTATCTTTTTGGAAGAGCCTTTTTGTAAAAATTAATAGTACCATTGCAATAAATAATCGCATTAATAGATATATTAATTGAGAAGCTACTGGATAGAATTCCAATAGTAGATCATCGAAAAGATAAAAACAAATTAAAAACGATAAGACTACACTTAAAATTATCCATATTGTATTTATTAGGTATTTTTTCATTAATCGAAATTACCACTTACATAAAATTTAGTACCATCACTTTTGTTTGATTCAAATCTAAGTCTATATGAATCAGACTTTAAGCCAGAGAAAACATGTTTTACTGTTTTTGATTTTGTACTCGTAGCAAATCTTGCTTTTGTTCCAGCTGTTCCCCAACCTAAAATACCTTTTACTAATGGTTGAGCTGTAACTTTATAATCATAACCACTTGTCTTAGCTGTATCTCTTGAATGAGTTAAATTCATTGTTAATGTACCGTCGGTGACAGAATTAGTATTTACGGTGTCCACTAAAGCAGTGTAATTACCACTAAAATTAGTTGATGCTGCATACGCGTTACTAGCTAACATTAAAGATGCACCAAATAAAGCAATTCCTAATTTAGTATTTTTTTTCATAATAATTCCTCCATATTTATAAATTTTTTTATTTTAAAAAACATTTTGTAAATGGTTTTTACAGGAGGTGTCTTACATTTAATATTAAAGTGGTGTATCTGCTAATGTCCAAGTTAATGAAGTCTTATATTGTGCTCCAGCTACTTTATAAGCCGCGCCTGGTACGAAAAGTGCCACACTATTCGCACCTTCTGTTTTATTCTGTCCATATGCAATTGTCCATGTTCCAAGACCTTTACCTTGATCTGCAAAAGCTACCTCTTGAGGAGCTCCATTTGGATTTAATGTTACTGTATTCGCCTCTGGTTTATACTGGTCAGCAGTGGATGAATTTAAAAATGGATTCGTTAATTTTAATTCTGCACCTGTTAACTCATTACTCCCACTCTTGAATTGGCCATTTTGTTGAACTGTTAACTTCCATCCTGTATTCGTTCTTCGCTGATCAGTTACTTGAATAAAGTTTGGTACTTGAATTATCGAATCATTTGAAGCTTGCTTTACTTGATCTAAATGTGCAGTATAAACTTTGTTCTGACCAGAAATTTCCTGATTACCAAAACGGAAGTTTGATACATAGTCAATACTTAATGCACTCTTTGTTCCTGGCTCATGAGGATCTTCTGGATCAGTTGGATTGACTGGTCCTACTGGATTCGTTGGGTCTGTTGGGTCGACCGGATTTTTTGATTCTGCCGTTACTGTAACATTTGATTCTGCACTCGTATTCCCTGCTACATCGGTTGCAGTTACACTCACTAAATCGCCAGCAAATAATGTCTTCGGTATTACTGCTACCGAGTACGAACCATCTTCTCGAGCTGTCGTAGTGAGAATTGATTGATCTTGTAATTTAATCTTTACAAAACTATTCGCTTCTGCAGTTCCAGTGATACTTGTACTTACATCCGTAATTGGGTTAACCACCGGAGGAAGAATAGTTTTATCCACTGTAAAGTTAATATCCTTTTTATTACCAGCATGATCAGTAATCACTAAGTTATGTGCGCCATCTGCTGGATTGACTTCCCCAGTAGTAATACTTATACCATCTAGAAATGCTGTATTAATCCCACTTAAAGTGTCGCTAAAAATAATGTTTTCTGCGGTATTATTGTTATATAATTGTCCTTCAACATAATTGGTAATGGGTGCCTGTTTATCTATACTAACCGTTAACCTTGAACCTTGGTCTGTTACTGGATTACTTTGATTTCCGGAATCATCCTTTACTCGTACTTGAATATTCGTTATTCCTTCATTTTTTACTGTATAGTTAACGCCTGTTGTAGTGCCATTGCTTAAACCATCTGTGCTCCATGTGTTACCATTATCTGTTGAAACTTCGTACGTTGTTGGATCGATTCCATTATCATCATTTGCTGTAAAATGAATCGTTGTATTTTGATTTGTCCATGACGTACCACCTGTATACCCTTCTGGAGTGATAATATTTGCAGCAGTTATTTCTGGTGCCCCCGAATCTAATAACGTTACAGAAACATTTTCAATTTTAAAGATTGAATAGCCATCATTAGGACCTAGGGCATAGTCTTCGAAACTAATAACAAAATTAGACTCAGTTCCCATCGCAGTAAAAGTTGTGGTTGCGTTTTGAGACCCTGTGTACTCTCTATATCCTCTGTCAGTTAAATCGGTGGATGTTGCTCTGTCAGTTACAAACCAGTCGTATCTTAGTTTGTCATTGGTATTTTCAATAAGACTAAAAGACAACTTTACAGTATAAGTTTTTCCTGGAATTGTTTTAACTCTTTGTCTCATAGCTATAAACTCTTGAGATGGGTCAGTGTTCAATAGTTTTAATAAAATTCCATCACCAGAAGGTTGAACATAGGCTTTTGATTTAGGGCTACCTGGTACTTTATACCAACCGTTATCATCTTCTACCAAATCAAACAGAAAGGGTTCAGCAGGCTGTCCCTCATTAAAATACCCCGTAAATGCCCAGTTTGGAATAGTAGTGGTTTGATGATCTAAATTAAATGTAGGGTTTTCTACTAAATTTGGAAGTGTTGCTGCCTGAGCAATATTATTTTTGAACAATCCTTGTAATTCTGCTGATTTTGGTAGAATACCACTCACTATCACTCCAAAAATAGAAGCAAAAACAGTTGCTTTAAAAAGTCTTTTTCTTTTTCTAACCAATCTATTTCTTCCTCTCCAAATTAATCATATTTCATTTATCTTGATCTTTTTTTATTGTCTTTCTAAGTAATAAGAACGTAAATATCAATAGTAAAAAAAGTAATATAATACCGCTTATGATCCTCATTGTATAATCTTTTTCCATCTCTACCGCAGAAGTGTTAAATTTTTTAGCTGTATTTTCCTTAATGGTGAAGGTTCTTGTCCATTCCCAAGTTTGGTCTCCGGCTGTAGCTTTCATTTCTAAACGATACTTACCTGGTTCAAACGCATTATTTTTCCACTTAATTGCATAATCAAAGTTCGAATTAGGAGCCATTCTTAAATTTTCTTTTTTTGTTTTATAAAGGACATTTACTCCTTTTTCCTTATAGACTTTTGCATCTACACTTAAATTCTTTAACATAGCTGGCTTGATATTTTGCAAGTTAGCCGTAACAACATTACGTGCATTGATTTGTGTTGGTTTAATGTCATTTAATTTTAGATCTGGCTTGATTACTTTATCTGTTTCTCTTAATACAACACCAATTACATACGCATATTTATTATTAATTTGTACGCTTTCATCATCTTTTTTAGCTTGTTCTTCCTCTTCTTTCTCACTAAAATAGAGTCCTCCCAATATGACACCATCGAATTGTTGCTTTGGCATCTCAATCGTAATTTCTACTGATTCTTCACTTCTTGCTGGAATTATCGTCTCTTTATTTACTTTAGCTATATTAGCGAATGGGATTTCTAATGTATTATCCACTTTTGGATTTGAAATACTGTAATCTGGAATACCACTACTATTTGTAATCGCTGAATTAGCGCTTGTTTGAATCGTTACACTTTTATCTGTGTCATTCTTTATTTGAACTTTTAGTACTTGTTTTTGGCCGGGTTTCATTTTCAAATCAAAATATGTTTTGCTCGAATCAATCTGATTAGTTGGAATAACAGCTGACACAGCAAAATTCATTTCAGCAGCGTTTGCATGAAAATTATTAATATTAATGAAAAATAAAATAAAAACAATTTTTTTTAGTACTTTCATTGTTAGCTCCTTCATGTGAAAAATGTAACATAGTTATTTTTGTTAGCTCAACCACTTTTTTTACCTTTTGCAACGGTAATGTCGTTAAGTTTTCACTTGTTTGCATTTATTATTTCTTATAAATAGATGCAATTAGCACTTTCGACAGAACTGCTACAGCCAGTAATGTTACAGACTTCGATTAAAGTTGAACGAAGCTATTCGTACACATACTCTTCTATATTTTGAAATATGCATTTAAATTTTGAACACTTTGTGAAATCTGGTTATCTGTCCCTTTCTACATTCATATATATAATTACGGAAAATTTTTAAAGGGGGTTTTTACATTGGCTTATGATGTACTCATCTTTTTCTTTTTCGTTATTATTCTTCTTGGTATGATTTGGGCATTATTTTTATTATTGAAAAATGGTTTAAATGTGGAAGATAGCTTACGAATTGATCCAAAACTTTCCCAACCTATTAAAAATGAACATTCATAGTTTAATAAAGTCCATCCTTTGATGGGCTTTTCATATGTTGAAAAATGACTCATGAGCCTGTTATGAGTCATTTTTTTTCATCTTTTTTCTTTTTTACTTACTCATGAACCTTTTATGAGTACTTCTTTGGGTATGGAAATTATTAAAGCAATAAATTAGACGATCAATATAAAAAGGCATTGACAATTTAACGTTAAATTTACTAATTGTTGTCTTAGCTATCAAATATTACCATGACTATTCTTACTCAATATCAGTTAAGATGGTGTATATGGTTTTTTAATCTTTTACATCATTTAGAGGAGGGATTTTAATGGATACATCATCCATCTCAAAAACGACTGTTGATGTGCTAAACAAGCAAATAGCAGACTGGAATATTCTATTTGTAAAGTTGCATAACTATCACTGGTATGTAAAAGGTCCAAATTTTTTCACTCTACATACTAAATTTGAGGAATTTTACAATGAAGCAAGTTTACATATTGATGAGCTTGCAGAACGAGTGTTAATAATTGGTGGAAAACCGCTGGCTACAATGAGAGAATATCTTGATACTTCAAGTCTTAAAGAAGCAAATAAAAATATCACTTCTGATGAAATGGTTCAGGACATTACTAAAGACTATAATTATTTAATTGAAGAATTAAAAGATGGTATGGAAATTGCAGAGTTTGAAAATGATTCAGTTACTCATGATTTACTATTAGCCATTCGTGAACAACTTGCAAAGCATGTTTGGATGTTAACAGCCTACTTAAATTGAGTTAAAACTTAAGATTAAATTAAGAAAAGCAGTGTAAAATAAATTGGATTATTCATCCTTTTATCTTTACGCTGCTTTTTACATTTCTAATTTGTAGCTAAAATGACGTTAAATAGATTAATAATGTTTAATAACATTTCTTATTTCCTATGTAAAAACAGGTATTATGAACTAGGAACTTCAAACTACAAATTACTTAACCAACTTATATTTTCCACAAAATTAATACATTTTCTGACAAAATCCCCTTTTATTCTTCCTTTTTTTCAAACACATCCTTTTATCTATTGAAACAATATTTTTGTAAACGTTTTCATTATATTTTTTCCTTACTCTCCCTTATATTATTTAATCTATCAACCTTTCTATGGAATGATAATTACATTTTTTCCCTATTTATTTACTAGTTAAGACGAATTTAGAATGAATTTTAGTCAAAAAGGACTATATATTACAGAAAATGTTTTCATATTGAAACATTCGCGTAATAATATTATACTTATGAAAATTCTAAATATAACAACAATTAAGCTCATGAAATCTCGAAAGGAGACACGAAATGTCAAAACCTCTTTTGGAAATTGAACATTTAACGACATCGTTTCGTATAAACAACCAATATTATCCTGCTGTTGATGATGTATCACTGACTGTTCATGAAAATGAAGTTCTTGCAATTGTGGGTGAATCAGGCTGCGGCAAAAGTGCATTAGCCCTATCAATTCTAGGATTACATTCAAATAATCGTACAAAAATGAAGGGATCGATCTCTTACAAGGGTACAAATTTACTAACGCTAAATGATAGTAAATTGAATAAAATACGAGGCAAGGAAATCGGAATGATTTTCCAAGAGCCTCTTACTGCCCTAAATCCGTTAATGACAATTGGTAAACAAATTGAAGAAAATTTAGATTTCCATACTAATCTTTCCCGTTCACAAAAAAAGGAGCGTGCAATAGAGTTACTAGAGCAAGTTGGAATTCCAAAGCCAGAGGTTACTTATAAACAGTATCCACATGAATTATCTGGTGGTATGAGACAACGTGCTATGATTTCAATCGCGATTGCATGTAACCCTTCGTTCATTATTGCAGACGAGCCAACTACTGCTTTAGATGTAACGATACAAGCTCAAATATTAGATTTATTAAAAGAAATACAAAAGAAAACGAAGCTAGGGATTATTTTAATTACGCATGACTTAAGTGTTGTTGCAGAAGTGGCAGACCGTGTTGCTGTAATGTATGCTGGACAAATTATTGAGACTGGTTCAGTTGAAGAAATACTAAATAATCCATTACATCCATATACACGCTCACTATTAAACTCTATTCCTACTACTCATTCAAAAAATCAAAGACTTCATATTATTGAAGGTACTGTGCCACCATTAGATAAACTACCTAGAACTGGCTGCCGATTCAGCCACCGTATCCCTTGGATTCAAGCTTATGCTCATGAAAATCAACCTATCTTGCACGAAGTTAAACCAAATCATTATGTACGTTGTTCTTGTTATAAGCATTTCCATTTCAAGAACGAGAAAGGAGCACCGATCGTAAATGTCTCTATTAAAGGTTGATAACTTAAAAGTACATTACCCCATTCGTGGTGGTATTTTCCGAACAGTTGTAGATCATGTTCGAGCTGTTGATGGAATCTCATTTGAACTAAACGAAGGCGAAACATATGGCTTAATCGGAGAATCAGGTAGTGGAAAATCTACTGCAGGTAAGGCAATTCTTCAATTAACTAAGGCGACTAATGGAAGTATTAAGTTTTTAGACAATGACTTAATAACCTTAAATAAAAAGCAGCTGCGAGCATTTCGCCAAGAGATTCAAATGATATTTCAAGACCCATACTCTTCTTTAAATCCTAAAAAAAGAATTATTGATTTAGTTGCAGAACCTTTAAGAAACTTTGAAACTTTAACTGCTGAAGAAGAGCGTGAAAAAGTACTTTACTACCTTGATAAAGTCGGATTATCACCAGAATCAATCTATAAGTATCCACATGAATTTTCTGGTGGGCAACGTCAACGAATTGGGATTGCAAGAGCTTTAACTTTACAACCTAAATTAATCGTTGCAGATGAGCCTGTTTCTGCTTTGGATGTTTCAGTACAAGCACAAGTACTTAATTTCTTACAAGATTTACAAGAAGAATTCAAACTAACTTATTTATTTATCGGTCATGACTTAGGCGTTATTCGCCATTTATGTGATCGAATTGGTGTTATGTATAGAGGCAGACTTGTTGAAGAAGGCACTACCGAAGATATATTAAACAACCCACAACATATCTACACTAAACGCTTAATTGCGGCAATACCAGATATTCGTCCAGAAGTTCGAGAAGAAAAAATTAAAGAAAGACAAGCAGTTAGACAAGAATATCAACAAAATGCTTCTTCTTACTTTGATGGAAATGGTCGACCATTTGATTTAAAACCAATCTCAGATACTCATCGAGTAGCATTACCTTAGAAAGGAGTAACGAATATGTTGAAATTTATCATTCGCCGTATACTCATCATGATTCCTCAGCTTCTGATTCTGAGTATACTAATCTTTGCACTCGCTAAAGCAATGCCAGGTGATGCATTAACTGGTCGATCGATTAACCCAAAAGCTAATCCACAGGAAATTGAAAAAATCCGTGAAGAAATGGGTTTAAATGATCCTGCTTATGTTCAGTATTATCATTGGATTAAAAATGTTGCAAAAGGAGATTTTGGTGTTTCATATACACACAAAATCAATGTAGTTGATGTAATTGGTGACCGTATTGGAAATACTGTTTTACTTGCCCTCTGCGTGTTTATTGTGACTTATTTACTAGCAATTCCACTTGGCATTATTAGTGGACGCTACAACGACACGTGGGCGGATAATCTGATAACCGGATATAACTATTTAGGTTTTGCTACCCCACTATTTATTTTTGGTCTAGTTATGCTATTTATTTTTGGATTTTATTTTGATCTTTTTCCTACGGGCGGTAGCGTAGACCCACAAATTGCTAACGGAACTTTTGCTTATTACGTAAGTAAATTAGATCATCTTGTCTTACCAACTTTATCAGGTGCACTTATTTCAACTGTTGGAATTTCCCAATACTTACGCAGTGAAATTATTGACACGAAAGTAAAAGATTTTGTACGAACAGCTAGATCAAAAGGTGTTCCTGAAGCAAAAGTTTATTCTAGACATATTTTACGAAATTCATTCTTACCAATTGCTGCATTTTTAGGTTATGAGATTACCGGTTTAATAGCTGGTTCAGTATTTTTAGAGTCAATTTTCGGATATCCAGGAATTGGGCAGCTTTTCGTTAAATCCGTTATGTTACGTGACTTTACAGTTGTAAATGCGCTTGTTTTAATGACTTGTCTTGCAACACTTTTTGGAACATTAATCTCAGATATTATTCTAAGCATCGTTGATCCACGTATACGGATTGAATAGGGTAGGTGAAATTTATGGAATTAAAAATCGAAAATCAAACTCATATTGCAGAACAACGAAAAAGCCCATCTGGTTTTAGTGTCATCTGGACAGAATTTAGACGAGATAAGTTAGCTTTAGGTTCTCTAATCGTGCTTGGCCTAATATTAATAATTGTGTATGGCACTTCCATTGTTCTAGATCAAGACCAAATTGTTAAAGTTGACTTTCTATCAATCTATCAGCCCCCTTCTTCTGCTCATTGGTTAGGTACTGACTACGGGGGACGTGATGTATTTGGACAACTAATAATTGGGACAAAAAATTCTTTTACGATTGGATTTTTTATCACAATTATTACTAATCTACTAGGTCTAACATTAGGTTTAATAGCTGGTTATTTTGGTGGTTGGGTTGACAGTGTCGTAATGCGTATTATTGACTTTTTCTTATCCTTACCAACATTAATGCTAATTATTGTATTCGTAACAGTTGTACCTAAATTCTCTATCATAAATTTTGTCCTTATCATGAGCCTTTTTTTATGGACAGGTAAAGCAAGGTTAATTCGTTCAAAAGTATTATCAGAGAGCGAATTAGATTATGTGGCAGCAGCTAAAGCAATTGGCACGCCAAACTGGAAAATCATTATCTCACATGTTTTACCAAATGTAAGCTCATTAATTATTGTTGCATTCACTTTAAACCTAGCAGGAAATATTGGGATCGAATCTGGTCTAACCTTCCTTGGTTTTGGTTTACCAGAAAGCACGCCAAGTTTAGGAACACTTGTTAGTTATGCAACAAACCCTGATGTATTACAAAATAAGCTGTGGATATGGTTACCTGCATCGTGCATGATTTTAGTGCTCATGCTGAGTATAAATTTCATCGGTGAAGCGCTAAAGCGTGCAGCTGATGCAAGACAAAGAAGAGGTTAATTAACATTAAAGGAGAGTGGAAATATGAAAAATGCAAAAAATTTTACGAAAGTATTAAGCGCAATGGCAGTATCTATGATGATTCTTTCAGCATGTAAAGGCGGCGACACAAAGACTTCGACTACAACTAAGCAAGTCGACCAAGCAGCTTTTCCAATTAAAGTATCTAATAGCAAAAAGTCGATCTCAGGTGGCACATTAAAATACGGATTAGTATCTGATACGCCATTTGAAGGTATCTTAAATACAGTTTTCTATGAAGGCGATCCAGATTCTCAAGTTCTTCAATTCTTTGATGAGCCACTTCTTTCAACTGACGAAAACTATATTTATGACCAAGATGGTGCTGCTACATACAAATTAAGCGACGATAAAAAGACGATTACTTTAACAATTCGCGATAATGTAAAATGGCATAATGGTGATCCTGTTACAGCTTCAGATTTAGAGTACGCTTACCTTGTAATTGGTAACCCAAAATACACTGGTGTACGCTATGATTCACAAATGTCTATGATTGAAGGTATGGAAGAATATCATAACGGTAAGGCAAAAAATATCTCTGGTGTTAAAGTAATTGACGATCACAACATTTCAATTACTTTTAAAGAAGCAAACCCATCAGTACTTACTGGATTATGGACATACCCACTACCTAAAAAATATTTAGCTAATGTTCCAGTTGATAAATTAGTATCATCTGATCAAATTCGTAAAGCTCCTATCGGCTTTGGACCATTTAAAATTAAAAAGATCACTCCAGGTGAAGCTGTAGAGTTTGAAGCGAATAAAGACTACTGGAATGGTGCTCCAAAACTTGACAGTGTACTATTAAAAGTTGTAAATCCAACTATTGCTACATCTTCTCTAGCAAACGGAGATATCGATATCGCTTCTGTTTCAGCTGACCAATATGATCAAGCTAAAAAATTAAAAAATATCCAATTAATCGGTAAAACAGAGTTAGCTTACTCTTACATCGGATTTAAATTAGGTCATTATGATGCGAAAAATGGTGTAAACGTAATGGATAATCCAAAATTCCAAGATAAGCGTGTACGTCAAGCAATGGCTTATGCACTTGATAATAAAGCAGTTGGGGAAAAATTATATAAAGGATTACGAGTGCCTGCAACATCTGTAATTCCACCATCATTCCCTAAATACTTTGATAAAGCATTAAAAGGATATACTCATGATCCTGAAAAAGCTAAAAAATTACTAGACGATGCTGGTTACAAAGATGTAACTGGAGATGGCTTACGTGAAGATCCAAACGGAAAACCATTTAAAATCAACTTCGCTTCTATGAGTGGTGGCGATATCGCTGAACCATTAGCACAATTCTACTTACAATCTTGGAAAGAAGTTGGCTTAGATGTTCAATTATTAGATGGACGTTTACATGAGTTCAACTCATTCTACGATATGGTAGAAAAAGATAATCCAAAAATCGATATTTTCGCAGCAGCTTGGGGAACAGGTTCTGACCCAGACCCATCTGGAATTTGGGCTAAAAATGCACCATTCAACTACGTTCGTTGGGTTAATGACGACAATGATAAACTGTTAAAAGAAGGTATTTCAGCAAAAGCATTTGATGAAAAATACCGTCAAGAAGTATACGACAAATGGCAAGAGCTTGTAAATGACGAAGTACCAGTTATCCCTACTCTATTCCGTTTCGGTTTAGAAGGAGTTAATAAGCGCGTTAAAGGCTACGACTTAACAGCTGGTCAAGGCTTCCAAGGTCACTTACAAGACATCACTGTAACAAATGCAGAGTCTGAAAAAAATAAATAAGCAATAAAAATGCAACTGTCTCTTAAGTCTATGTACTTTTGAGACAGTTCTTTTTTTGTGTATAACTCATACCTTTTGAATAGCCATAACATTAAAAATGTGGATAAGTAATGATCCCCTTCCTATTTGTATTGAATTAGTAAGAGTTATTAACAAGTGCCTGCGAACATTTGTTAATATTTAACGCAGGAGCAATTAAAAACAGGAATACGTTTATCAAAACAGTGGATAAGTAGCCGCTCTCCTCTTCGAAGACAAAAAAGTATTAACGATTATACGAACAAACTATGCACTTTGTTGATAAAGCTGTGAACATTGTTAATAAAGCAGTGATTTTATACATAAGATGGTGGGATTTAGAGATTGTAGATTTAATTTCAAAAAGCATGAACGATATGTAAACATTGTTGATAAAGTTCTGAACTACCTGACCTGTCTATTGCTAAACCTGATCAACAACACTACCACAATTCAAGAAAACACAAAAAACCCGCTAGTAAAGCTTACTTACTAGCGAGTTTTCACCAATCTTTGAGACAACATCAAACTATTATTATTAACTTACTTTTTGACTCTCTTCTTGCTCGTATTTTTCAATTTTATGCTTAGCAGAGAAATGGTAATAGATTAAACATAAAATCATGAACGGAACACCGCAGTACAATGCAATACGTTGGTCTGGGATAAATGCAAGGCTAATTATTACAATTACATTTAAAACTAATGCAACGATTGGAACGATTGGATAAAGAGGCGTTTTGTATTTTAGATCCTCTATTTTCCCACCTTCTTGAATGTATTTCTTTCTGCCTAAAAGGTTTGAAAGTGCAATGCTTGCCCAAACAAATAAGCAGCCAAATCCTGCAATTGATAGTAACCATAGATAAACCGTGTCTTCTGCGTAAATTCCGCTTAATAGTGATAAACACCCAAAGAACATACTAAAAGTTAAAGCGTTTAAAGGTACACCATTTTTAGTTAATTTACCTAATTTAGCGCTAACCATTCCTTTTTGAGCCATTGAATACATCATACGTGATGTTGCGTATAAACCCGAGTTAGCAACTGATAGAACTGCTGTAATAATAACAAAGTTCATAATATCTGCTGCATATGGAATACCGATGTTATCAAATACTACTACGAATGGACTATCTACTAAGCCAGCTTTCTCCCAAGGGAATAAGCCTGCTAAAACAAATATTGATAAAATAAAGAATACTAGAATTCGCCATACAGTGTTATTAATTGCTTTAGGTACAGCTTTTGCTGGATCTTCACTTTCACCAGCTGCAATCCCTACTAATTCACTTCCCTGGAATGAGAAGTTAACTGCAACCATTGTGACCATAATTGCTAAAAAGCCATTCGGGAAAAGTCCGCCGTGGTCTGTAAAGTTAGAAAGCATTGGAGCCTTTGTCCCTTCCATTGGTACAATTCCAAACATTACTGCTCCACCTAAAATAATAAAAAGAACAATTGTTACTACTTTAATACTTGCAAACCAAAACTCAACTTCAGCAAAGGATTTCGTTGAAAGTGCATTTACTGAGAATAATATTACACCAAATACTACACACCAAATCCAAGTCGGTACATCCGGAAACCATCTCTTCATTAACATACTAACTGTAATTAACTCTAAACCGATTGTTACCGACCAGTTTAACCATGCCATCCATCCAACTACATAGCCTGACGCTGGTGAGATATATTTAGTTGCATAAGTTTGATAAGAACCAGCATCTGGTAAATTAACTGCTAATTCTCCTAAACATAGCATTGTTAAATACATTACTAATCCACCTACTAAGTAGGCTAATATTGCTCCACCTGGGCCGGCTTCACTAATTGTATAGCCTGATCCCATAAACAAGCCTGTCCCAATTACTCCCCCAAGAGCAATCATAAACAAGTGTCTACTTTTTAGCTCTTTTTTTAACCCCTGTTCTTGTTGTTTCATGAAAGTCCCTCCTCTAGATGTAAATTGTGTGCATAAGTTATAATATTCTGATATAACAGAATATTATATCCCTTATTTCCTTAATAAACATTAAAGCGCCCTAAACCAACGTATTTTAAGACTAAATTTTCAGAATTTATCTGAAAGCGTATACAAATTATTGTGCTAAAATAATATCTTAATTATAAAAATAGATTTTATTATCTGTCAATACAATATAAGTGCTCCAGATGGAATTTCCACCTGGAGCAAGCCTATTAGTCTATTAAACCCATCCACGGAAACGAGAAGCTTCCGCCATTTTACGAATACCAACCATATATGCAGCTAATCTCATATTTACTTTGCGGTTAACTGATGTTTGGTAAACACTATCAAATGAACGCACCATTTTTTCACGAAGTTTTTCAGCAACTTCTTCATCAGACCAGTAATAACCTTGGTTATTTTGAACCCACTCAAAATAAGAAACAGAAACTCCACCAGCACTTGCTAATACGTCTGGAACTAGTAAAATTCCGCGCTCTGTTAATATTTTAGTAGCTTCTAGAGTAGTAGGACCATTTGCAGCTTCAACTACAATTGATGCTTGAATATTGTGAGCATTTTCAATTGTAATTTGGTTTGAAATTGCAGCTGGAACTAAAATATCACAAGGTTTTTCAAGTAATTCTTTATTCGAAATTACATCAGTAAATAAGTTAGTTACTGTTCCAAAGCTATCTCTTTTTTCTAGTAAGCTATGAATATCTAAACCGTTTGGATCGTATAATGCGCCAAGTGCATCAGAAATTCCGACTACCTTTGCACCTGCTTCTATCATAAACTTCGCTAAGAAGCTTCCCGCATTTCCAAATCCTTGAACAATGACACTAGCACCCTTTAAATCGATTCCCTTACGTTTAGCAGCCTCTTCGATACAAATTGTAACACCTTGAGCTGTAGCTGTTTCACGTCCTTCTGATCCACCTAATACTAGAGGTTTACCAGTAATAAATCCAGGAGAATCAAATTCTTGAATTCTACTGTATTCATCCATCATCCAAGCCATAATTTGTGGGTTAGTATATACGTCTGGAGCAGGAATATCCTTTGTTGGTCCAACGATTTGGCTAATCGCACGAACATATCCTCTACTTAAACGCTCTAACTCAAAAATTGACATTTTTCTTGGATCACAAATGATACCGCCTTTTCCCCCACCGTATGGTAAATCAACGATACCGCATTTTAAGCTCATCCACATTGATAAAGCTTTTACTTCGTCCTCATTAACTTCAGGATGGAATCGAATTCCACCCTTTGTTGGACCTACAGAATCATTATGTTGTGAACGATAGCCAGTGAAAATTTTCACTGAGCCATCATCCATTCTTACCGGAATTTGAACTGTTAAAAATCGTAATGGTTCTTTTAATAACTCATAAAGTTCTTTTGAATAACCAAGTTTATGAAGTGCTTCTGAGATTACTTCTTGAGTAGACTCAATTAATTCTCTGCCTTCTTCTTTGATTTTGTTTTGTACTTCATTTTGTGGGATTGTAGTTGTCATTTTTATCGCTCCATTTATACAGTTGCTTTATATTGGCTAAATACTTCGTTAATTTGTTGAATTGACCAGTCTAAATCTTCTTTTGAAATAATTAATGGTGGTGCAAAACGAATTACTGTATCATGTGTTTCTTTACATAATAAACCTTGTTTCTTCAATGCTTCGCAATAAACACGTGCTGGTACATGAAGTTCAACACCAATAAATAATCCACGTCCTCTAACTTCTTTAATATGAGGATGATCGATTTCTTTTAATTTTTCCATAAAGTAGTTTCCAAGCTCATTTGAACGCTCAGCTAACTTCTCTTCTTCAAGAACTTCTAAAGCAGCTACAGAAACTGCACAAGCTAATGGATTTCCACCAAATGTAGATCCGTGAGAACCTGGCTCAAATACGCCTAAGATTGAACGATTTGCAGCAACACATGAAATTGGGAATACTCCGCCACCAAGTGCTTTACCTAAAATGTACATGTCAGGAATTACTTCATCCCAATCACATGCAAAAGTTTTACCAGTTCTACATAAACCTGTTTGAATTTCATCTGCAATAAATAATACGTTTTCGTTTTTACAAACTTCAACTACTTCACGTAAGAATCCGTCTCTAGGAATATTAATTCCAGCTTCACCTTGAATTGGTTCAATTAAGAATGCAGCAGTATTTGGTGTAATTGCAGCTTTTAATGCTTCAATATCGCCATAAGGAATTAACTTAATTCCTGGTAAGAATGGTCCAAATCCACGTTGATAGTCTTTTTCTGATGATAAAGAAACTGCAGCCATCGTACGTCCGTGGAAGTTTCCAACACATGCAATAATTTCAGCTTGGTTTTCTTCTACACCCTTAACATCATAAGCCCATCTTCTAGCAGCTTTAATAGCTGTCTCAACAGCTTCAGCACCAGTGTTCATAGGTAAAATCATATCTTTGTTAGTAACTTTTGCTACCTTTTCATACCACTCACCCATGTTTTCACTATAGAAAGCACGAGAAGTTAATGTAACTTTATCAGCTTGATCTTTTAAAGCTTGGATAATTTTAGGATGACGATGTCCTTGGTTTACAGAAGAATATGCGCTTAACATATCTAAATATCTGTTACCCTCTGGATCTGTAACCCAAATACCTTCAGCTTTAGAGATTACTACTGGAAGTGGATGATAGTTTTTAGCACCATATTGATTTGTTTGGTCAATGATTTTTTGAGAATTAGTTGTCATTTGAGTTCCCCCAATATTGATTAATTTTTAGTCTTACTAAAATAATAAGCAATTTCCGTGCCAAACATGTTAAGTAAATTAAAATTCACAAAATGTACTTATTCTCAGCGTTATTCATCCTTAAACATGATACCGTTTTCAATTAACCGCAAAATATTTTTGCATTATGGTGCAAAATTAATTAAAATATGCATAGAATATTTGCAGCAAAAAACGATTAAACAAAGAAAATTAGCACATTAGGAAAAAACTGCCTTTTAATCTTACCAAAAATAGTAAGAAGTGCAAATTATTCAATTGTTAAAATGAAAAGAGAGAATTATATGAAAAATGATAAACAAAACTTTTTAGCTGTTGATGAATTATTACAATTAATATTAGAAGAAATAGATATCGGTATACATGTAGTTGATCAAGAAGCAAATACAATGGTGTATAACCGCAAAATGATGGAAATCGAAATGATGAATGAAGAGGATGTCTTACATAAAAATCTTTTAGATGTCTTCACATTTCAAAAAAACCAATCGAGCACCTTACTTGAAGCCCTTCAAAAAGGTAAAGTACGAAAAAATATTAAACAATCTTATTTTAATAATAAGGGAAAAGAAGTTACGACAATCAATGATACTTACCCAATAATGAAAGAAAATAAAATTATTGGAGCTATTGAAATGGTTCGTGACGTGACGGAATTAAAGCAATCTGTGCAAGAAGGTATTTTACAAAATCGAAATACTCGTTATACATTTGAACAATTAATCGGAACATCCGGGGCATTTAAAAGCATAATTGAAGATGCAAAAAGATCCGCCAAAACTTCTTCATCAGTTTTAATTGTAGGAGAAACTGGAACAGGTAAAGAACTATTCGCTCAAAGTATTCATAATGCTAGCAAAAGAGCAACAAAGCCATTCATTTCTCAAAACTGCGCCGCACTTCCAGAATCCTTGATTGAAAGTATACTTTTTGGGACAAAAAAAGGAGCATTCACCGGAGCAATTGATAAACCTGGATTATTTGAAGAGGCAAATGGCGGTACATTATTATTAGATGAAATTAATTCACTTAGCCCTAACTTACAGGCTAAACTTTTAAGGGTTATTCAAGAACGTAAAGTTAGAAGAATTGGTGAGATTAACGAAAAAGAATTAGATGTCCGAATTATCGCTACAATAAATGAAGATCCTATTGAAGCAATCGCGAATAATCATTTACGTAAAGACTTATATTACCGTCTAAGTGTCGTTTCATTATTTCTTCCGCCACTACGTGAACGCTTCGATGATATATTATTGCTAGCAAACTTCTTTATTCAAAAATATAATCGTCTTTTCGGCCACCGGGTAACTAATTTAGATGTAAATGTAGCAAATTTCTTCCTGAATCATAACTGGCCAGGAAATATACGCGAACTTGAACATATGATTGAAGGGGCAATGAACTTAGTAGAAAATGAAACAACTATCACTACTACACATTTACCATCTAGATTTTTTAATGAAAAAAGAACTACAATTTCCGCACCAATTGCCCAACAAAATAGAGAAATTAAATTACATCAATCAGAATCAACAGATGAAAAATCAAATTTAAAAAATACTTTATTGAACAAAGAAAAACAACATATTATTAATGTTTTAAATGATCATAATGGCAATATTACACAAGCTGCAAAAAAATTAGGCATTAGTAGACAAAACTTACAATATCGTATTCGTAAGTTTAATTTATTGAACGATTAACTTTTGATAATGTTAAATTTTTATATTAAGGAAATTTAATTATACAGTACGTTTTAAAATGAAATGTGCCCAAACCTTCCACATTTGTCCTGCATATTTTGAATATGTAAGACTCATAAGCAAAGGAGGTTTTGTTAACATGCAAAATGAACACGAATATCGTCCTCATGGGTTTGGTGGCGGATTTGGTCACGGTGGATTTGGTCACGGTGGATTTGGAGGCTTTCATGGCGGGTTTGGCAGACCAGGATTTGGATTTGGTAGACCAGGGTTTGGATTCGGATTTGGCCGTCCATTCTTCCGTCCATTTTTTCCATTTTTCCCGTTTTTCCCATTCTACGGTGGATATGGTTATGGCTATGGTTATCCATACTCATACTGTCCTCCAGGATACTATTGTCCTCCTCCTTA
Organism: Gottfriedia acidiceleris; assembly: GCF_002128425.1. Taxonomy (GTDB): domain Bacteria; phylum Bacillota; class Bacilli; order Bacillales; family Bacillaceae_G; genus Gottfriedia; species Gottfriedia acidiceleris. The sequence goes on along the minus strand of NZ_NESS01000006.1, from coordinate 183,713 downwards.
CCCTTATTACTACTAATGTAAATATAAAAAATATAAAAGAGAAGGCTCATAAACCTTCTCTTTTCTTATAATGAGATTGTTGAGTAGCTTCCTAAAATTTCTACACTAAAGCCCAAAGCTTCTAATTCTTGCTTAACTCCAGGTAATAAAACATCATCATACCCCATCTCAACATCAATAATGAAAAAGTAATTTCCTAATCCAGTTTTCGTCGGACGAGATTCAATTTTTGAAAGGTCAATCTGTCTCCAGGCAAATGCAGAAAGCACTTGATGAAGCGCACCAGCGCGGTTCTCCGGCATATTTATTACTAAAGTTGCCTTAGTATGTTTAGGTTCAAAATAATTTGTTTCCACTTTAGCATCTTGTCTTTGTAAAGCAATAAATCTCGTATGGTTATACGAATTAGAATGAATATCTGAAGCAACAATTTCTAATCCATATTTTTTTGCCGCAAATTCGTTTGCAATTGCCGCTATACACTCATTAGATTGCTCACTAACAATTTTAGCTGCAGCACTTGTAGAAGTTACTGGTTCTAGCTTTGTATACTTATACTGATTATGTAAAAAAGTATGACATTGAGCTAATGCATGTGAATGAGAATAAATCACCTCAATATCCTTTACTCGGTGTGCTTGTCCTTTTGCCATCAATAAATGTTGTCTAATCGGTATAATAATTTCACCAACCATTTTTAATGGCTGTTCATGTACAAGATAATCAATTGTTGTAGTCACGGATCCTTCAACCGAATTCTCAATTGGAACGACAACTAAATCAACTTCACCTTCAGCTACATTGTCCATACAAACTGGAATACTAGAATAAGCAATATGTTCATCATTCTTAAAAACAGACCGAACTGCGACATGTGTAAAAGTCGCCTCGGGACCTAAATACCCAACCTTCACGTTCCCACTCCTTTTAATTTTTAATTATACTAAAAAGAGTTAGGATTAAAAGTAAAATGTTTAATTTTTAGCAATTATCTTACAAATTTCACATCTTTCTGCATTAAAGGCTACTTTGACGAACCTTTAACGTCGTTGGAACAATCACTTTCTTGGCTACTTTCCTACCTAAAAGTCTTTCCATTAATAAATCTACTGCAGATTCACCCATCAATTCAGTGTATACCTTTAAAGTACTTAAACTTGGAAAAAGATATTTTGAAAACACAAAATCATTCATTCCGATTATATTTACACGTTCGGGCACTTGTATTTTTGCTTCATGAAGTGCTCTTAAACATCCGACAGCCATCGTATCACAACCAATTAAAAAAGCTGTTGGTAATTCCCCACCTTGTTCTCGGATTGCCTTTTTCATTAAATTAAATCCTGCTTCAGCAGTAAAATCACTTAAGTACAGATTCTCTTTTCGAAAGAGTCCCTTTTCCTCTAAATAATTTTTATATGTTTTCACTCGAGAATTAACTTTCTGACCTAGCTTCTTATCGTACTCACGTCCACCAATATATCCAATTTTTTGATGTCCATGCGAAATAAAATGATCCAAAACTTTTATAATAGCATTCTCATAGTCTGTAACAACAGAATCGTATTTCTCTTCATCTGGTGAAAAATCAACAAACACAATATTTTTGGAAACTTTTTTCAATGAGCTTATTTGATGATCATCAAACTTACCTATTGCAATCACACCAAGTATTTGCTCATCAAACATCCCCTTTTCATTTCCCCGAAAAAAAGTAGAAATATGCAAAGAATGTTGTTCACACTTATTTTCAATTCCAAATCGAACAAGCATATAAAATAAATCACTTAATTCTTCATTTCCATTGTCACCTTTTACAAGTGCGATTTTAGCAATATTCTTTTTTGCCTTTGATTTTTTCCTATATGAAAGCATTTCTGCTGTTTCAAAAATTCTTTGTTTTGTATCGTCACTTACTGATAATGCAGGGTCATAATTAAGCACTCTTGATACAGTAGCAATTGATACTCCCGCTTTTTCCGCAATTTCTTTAATTGTAGTCATTACAACTCTCCTCGTAACCTTCCAATCTGAATTGTTTTCGAAACTATTACTTTAATTAATTTTAACAGTTGAAGGTTGTACGGTTATTCATTAAATATGGAGAATTTTTTACATATTTTATTTTCTTTTAATAAAGATCTTATAATTAAGTTTTATTTATGTAGTTTTGAAATATTATAATTTACATGAGGAGAATTTAATTTTTCTGGAGTAAACATATTTACTTTTTAGTTGTTGAAAATATAGATGTGGGTTCTTGATTCTATTCATATAAAGTTTTTAACATAGTACCTGTCAAAGCTTCAATTAATCTAGTTGAGGATAATCCTACTTCATTTGGAAGATTACTGTAAATAAGTATATCCATTCCCCTATTAATACGATAACCTGCTTGTTTTAAATAGCTTATCACCTTCTTTAAATAGCTAGTCCAGTCATGCTTTATTTCGTCTCCTAAATCATTTAAAGAAATTTCAACGATTCCTAAATCTTCAAAATTTAAGGATACTAATTTAATTAGCTGCGACTCTGTTCTAGACAAAATCACATAAATACCAAATGTTTGTGGAGTATGCTGATCATTTCTATCAAAATCAGTAATTTCTTCTATTTCGTCAGAATGGCCTGATACAAAAAAAACACGTAAACTAGAATGACTGTAATACTGATTGTAAACTGATACTAAATCCTTAACATTCATTTCGTTATCACTCCTGTAAACTAATTTTCCATGATAATCCTAACCGCTATTCGATCATCTTGAATCATCTAACACTGTATTTCCTCACTACCTAGGTTTCCTCATTTATTATCACGGTTTTATTAAAATTCTTAATGTTAGTAGATAACAATCTTGCTAGCATCTATGCTAGTAATAACTATTACCTTGGCAAAGGAAACATAATAGAGAGAAAAAAGAGTTCTATTAAGAGTATCCTACTCCCATGGATATTATTGGTCAATAATTAATCTAACTAAAATTTACTAAAATGGAAAGATTTTTTACTTAGTTTTTTATTCTGTCACAATTAATGCTCATATAAGTAAAATAACGATATTTCCGCTTAATTTAAAGCTTTTTTTGGATAGTAGTTCTATTAGATTATCAATAGTAATTATTTTACATTTTTTACTAAATGATCAATTCTAGAATTATATCTAAATAATAAAAGAAATAAAATTCACTAAAATATTTTAACGTTAATCTATACACATTCCAATTTATTTTGCTAGATGAAAGAAGTAAGTTTATATTTTCCATTGATTTGATTTCAGAAAATTTAATAAACTATATATATAGTCTAATTTAAAGAAAAACAATTAAGAAGTAAAAGCCATACAATAAACTAAAAGGGGGTCTTAGAAATGTCAGGGTTTGATGCAGGGGTTGATATTTTTAAAATTATTGCTTTTGTATTTCCAATCATATTCGTCTTCGTTTTTGCAGGTATATTTTTTGCACTAATAAAGGGATTAAAGCAATGGAATTATAATAATAAACAACCGAAATTAATTGTCCCAGCAAAAATAGTTTCAAAAAGAATAGATTACATTCAGCGCAATAATACGAACCAGTTCGCTCATTCCTCCACACATTATTATGTTACACTTGAGGTCGAATCCGGAGACAGAATTGAATTTCAAGTTGATGGGTTTATTTATGGTCAATTAGTAGAAAATGATACTGGAAAACTAACTTACCAAGGAACTAGATTCATAAACTTTGAGCGACAATAATTTCTTTTTGGGGTGGAATAATGAAAGTTTTCATAAGTGGTGCCACAGGTTTTTTAGGAAAACATACTACTAAAAAATTAAGTGATATGGGATATTCCGTTGTAGCCTTTGGAAGAAATGAAGAAGCAGCTAAATTTTTCATTGATATGGATAATGTCACCTTTCTTAAAGGTGATTTAAACGATACCATCTTATTAGAAGAAAATATAAAAAATGTAGATTATGTAATCCATTGTGCTGCACTTGCAGCACCTTTTGGACCTTTTTCTGAATTTGAGAAAACAAATGTTGTTGGTACAAGGAATATTGTTAATGTTGCACTGTCAACAGATTTAAAAAAGTTTATTAATATTTCGACACCAAGTGTGTACTTCACTAGTGAGAGTCGTAAAAATGTTAAAGAAAGTGACCCGCTACCATCAAAACACTCTAATTACTACGCTAAAACAAAGCACATGGCAGATTTAATTATTGAAGATGCTATTGAAAAAGGACTACCGGCAATATCACTAAGACCTAGACAAGTTTTCGGTCCTTTCGATCATACGATTTTCGGAAGATTTATACAGATAAATGAAAATGGCGGAATTCCATTAGTTCATCAAGGACAAGTTCTAATGGACTTTACTTATATCGATAATGTTGTCGATATGATCATAGCTTGTATGAATGTAGATAATGCCTTTAATGGTGAATACTATAATATTACAAACGATCAACCTATTTATCTTATTGACGTGCTTAAGCAACTCTTCTTTGCCTTAAATAAAGAGTTGCATATAAAAAATATCTCACCAAAACTACTGTCATTTATCGCGTTGAATTCAGAAATAATTGCGAGGATCACTAGCAAACCACCAAAAGTTTCCAAGCATATTGCATATTTCTTAAGCTATGACTATACATTAAATATCGAAAAAATTAAAAATGATTTAAACTATGAACCTAAAGTATCAATTAGTGAAGGTATTAAGCGATATGCTGACTGGTACTTAAATACAAATGCTCAAAAATAAAACAAGCTAAAGTCACCTAAATTGATTTTATTTAAGTGATTTTAGCTTATTTTTGGTTGACCTCATTTAAATCTAGAAAATTTATGTTGATTCTGGCTATTAATTGAATGTACTAGGCTTTTTATTTACAGTTTTAGTATTTTTAAATTGCAGTTCTTCCTACGCTCGCAGCTTTTCCTGGTCTACCCTATATGCCATCTCTAGAAATCTATTTAATAGCTGTTTGTATTTCTTTAATATTTAAAGACCATAATCCACTATTTAGAATTGTATCTGCATCTACTATATTTAAGCGTTCTTTAAATAGTGGTCCATCCGTTACAAACGTATGATATTCTCCGCCCTCTCCCATTAAACAGATTTCTTTGCTAATGAATAGATCTTTTAAATCCTTACTTAAACCCTTACCTACTATTGAAGAATCAAAAATATCCTCTCTTGCCCTACAAATAGTTGCTTCGTATCCAGTCGCGATCCATTGGTCTAGTAAATTAGTGGTTTCACTTTTCTTAATCCACACCGGGAAAATCGGTTCAAGTCCTGCTTTGGTTGCAACTAGTTCATTCCATTGTCGATCTTCCTCGACATATAATGTACCAAATGCAATTGCAGAAAGATCAAATTGCTCCTTTATTGTTTTTAATCCATTAATCATTGACTCCTCGTACTTACCTGCCGAATCAATCATGACAAGAGGAATTCCAATTGCATCAGCTTGCATTTGTAAGAAATTAAGCGGAGTCCCATGCGCATGATTCCTTTCATCCTTTTTTGAAACCATTGATATTAGACAAGCCACTTCATATTTATTTTTAATTAGTAAATCTAATGCTAAACAACAATCCTTCCCACCGCTCCAAGAGACTGCCACTTTACGATTGTTCACTTATATCATTCTCCCTTAAAATTAAAGTGATAGATTATGATTTAAATCTCTATCTATATCCTTCTATTAATTTTTTAGTAAACTTTTAACGTATGTCATACCTTTTATCGCATAATCAAACCACTGATGATCTCCGTATGGAATTTCAACCCATTCTCTCATAGGTTTACCACCCAACGGGTCAAAGTTTTTTGCTCTTTTTAATTTTAATGCTGTTTCAACATCTTCCGGATTTAGCTTTACAACCATATTTGGTTCATTATAGAACGCAAAAACTTTGCCTTGTATTTTTAATCCTTTATGTCCAAAAATACTTCCTTTCGATGCTTCATAGTGATTCATTAGTTCAGTTCTTAAGCTTTCAAATCTTTCTATTGTACCTTCCATTTTCACCATTCCTTTTTTCTCTGACGCTTTTCTTAATAAAAATATCTTATTAATGCCAATAACTTATTGATATTATTCAGTGTAATATCTTCGTCTATACTAATAGTAAAGACTCTTTGAATCAAATTTTAGGGAGGTTATCAAATGACCATCAACTTCCACGATGCACAAAATAAAAAGACTTATACAACTAGAGAGGCAGATCAATCTTGGATTCAGTTAATGAGGGATAACATCGATTTGTTTGGAAAAGATGTAGTTGATATAGGTTGTGGAGGAGGGATTTATTCGAAAGCTCTCACTACGTTAAAAGTAAACCACGTTACGGGGGTAGATTTTTCAGAGGAAATGCTTAAAGGTGCTGCTGAAAATTGTAAAGACTACAGTAACATTTCTTTTAGAAAAGGAGATGCATATAATACTAAACTTCCATCTTCGAATTATGATGTAGTTTTGGAAAGAGCTTTAGTACATCATTTAGATAATTTAAATGCCTGTTTCAATGAGGCAAATCGTTTACTAAAAAAGAATGGAATATTAATCGTACAAGACCGGACGCCAGGAGATTGTTTACTTCCTGGAGACAATAGCCATATACGCGGTTATTTTTTTGATCTATACCCAAAATTGAAAACGAAAGAAATTTCCAGAAGATATGATACACAAGTAATGAACTCAACATTAGAGTCAGCTGGGTTTCATATAGAAAATACAATAAAACTCTGGGAAACAAGACGTATGTATACTAATCTAGATTCACTTCGGAGTGATTTATTACTCAGAACAGGCCGATCAATCCTTCATGAACTTACTGATGAAGAGCTAAATCAACTAGTAAAATTTATCAGTAATAAGCTACTGCATCAATCTTCTATTATTGAAAAAGACCGTTGGACAGTTTGGTTTGCTAGAAAGAAATAACGTTAAGGACACCATTCATATTAACAGAAACGCTTAGTCTAAATTCTAAGCGTTTTTTATGTTCCAACCAATTGATTTCCATTAGTTAACGATCTTTAGGTTCAACTTTTGGTAGTTTAATCGTTACTTTTGTTCCTTCGTAAACGCTGCTCTCAAAGGAGATTGTTCCGTTCATTGCTTCAATGATTCGAACAGAAACCGTTGTTCCTACCCCAGTTCCCTTTTCTTTAGTTGAATAGAATAGTGTACCAATACGTGAAAGTTGTTCTTTAGTCATTCCCTTTCCATTATCTCTAATCGTAATGACCGTTTTATCTTTTTCTTCGTGGAGTTTCGTATGTACAAACCCACCTGAGTCAGTTGCCTCAATAGCATTTTTAATTAGGTTTATTAGTGCTTGTTTAAATTGATCTTTATCCGTATTTATAAATGTTTCGACCTCTGTATCACCTTTTAATTTAACATTTTGCTTTAAAGCTAAAGGAACTAATAAGGTGACGACATCTGAAACGCATTGCTTTAAATTGAACGTTTCTACTTTTTCAAATTGTGGTTTGGCAAAGTTTAAATAATCATTAATGATTCCTTCCGCTCTACCTAATTCACTTAATACTAGCGGTAAATACTCAATAGACTGATTGTCTTTGCTTTCTTGCATTAATTGTAGGAAACCTTTAACGACAGTAAGTGGATTTCGAACTTCGTGGGCAATAGAAGCTGCCATTTCGCTTAACGTATTGAGTTTCTCAGCCCTTTGGATTTCTTTATGTAATATTTTATTTTCAATTAGTGTTTCAATCAGTTTTGCTCCTAAAGTGATTGCAATTAACTCTATTACAATAAAAATTAAAATTAACCCAAATAGTCTGTAATCGCTTTTAAAACTAATCTTATTTACGAATAAAAAAGAAAATAAGATTCCTAGTTGAACTAAAGCTGGCCATAAACTAATAAGAGCTGTTGCAATTATTCTCTGTCTAGGCCTGAATGTCCAAAACCATTTAAATAAAATGAAAGATCCTAGTGAGGATAAGGTGATACTGATCATACCAAAAATGATAGCGTCTCCACCTAAAATTATTCTAGCTAATAAGATCGCTAAAAAAGTCACGATCCCCCAACGATAGCCGCAATAAAGAAAGGCAATAGTTAATGGAATATATCTTAAATCCCAAAATAGCCCATATGCAGGATATGGAAAGGCCATGCAAAAAAAGCCTGCTACAGCCTGAAACATGCCAAATAGATAAATTTTATCTTTATAGCCATGCCTTTCATAAATAATACTGTATATTAATATTGGACTTAATATGATTAAAACATGTAGCAAAAGTTTTTCGATTAACACGTTTTTATCCTCACTAGATTCTAAATTTTCCAAATATAATCAACATAAAAATAATACGACAAAACTTCCAAAAATCCTTTATTTTACCCTATTAACTACCACTATTTTTCATGTTTTGTCGATTAATATTTTTTTCATTTTATTAGAAAGTTAAATAAGTGCGTTTATAAGTTTAAACATTTATACTAGAAGTACCTTACCACTATCGTATGAAGGGGATCAATATGAATAAAAGAATCGTATTAAATATTATTTTGGTTATGATTTTCTTTTTCTTAATTAATTTTTACATAGGTCTTAATGGGTGGAGCTATATTAATGCTTTTCTAAATAGATGGACGAATCCAACAATAGAAATAATCTATTGGATCATATTTCTGTTTATAACTTTTGCGTACATTCTTTCAAGAGTACTAAAGAGTAAGCTTCCTACTTCTTTATTTAAACCGCTTCATAAAATAGGAGCATACTGGTTAGCCATCTTTTATTATTTAATTTTCTTTATCATCGTTGCTGATTTAATTGGACTGATTTTAAGAGAATTTACATCTTTCAAGACAAGTAGTATAACTGCGATACTTGGAACAATTGTCATATTATGTATCACATACCTTATAGTAAAAGGTAGAAAAAGTGCACTAGACACACAGATTGTTCATTATGACATCCATGTTGAAAAAACAAATGAACAATACAAAGAGCTTTCAATCGTACTAGTTTCGGATTTACATTTAAGCACATTAGTCACGAATAAAAGGTTAGAGTTTCTTGTTGAAAAAATTAATAAGCTTGCTCCTGATTTAGTCTTGATTGCTGGAGATATAATTGACGAAGATATTACCCCTTTTGTTGAGGAAAATATGGTCCAAACGTTGAAAAAGTTAAAACCAAAGATTGGCACATACGCCGTACCTGGAAATCATGATTATTATGGTGGGCATTTAGATTTACTTGCCCGGCATTTAAAAGATGCTGGTATTTGCATTTTATTAGATGAGAAAGAACTAGTTGATAACAATTTCTATATCGTCGGTCGTAAAGACCTTGCAAGTAAAAAGCGCTTAGATTTACATGAACTACTTGAAGGAATCGATCATACAAAACCAATTATCTTACTTGATCATCAGCCCCATCATTTAGAAATCCCAACTCAATTAGGCATAGATTTACAAGTGTCCGGACATACACATCGCGGCCAGTTTATGCCAAATCACTTAATTACCCGTCGACTTTACGAAGTTGATTGGGGTTATTTACAAAAAGAGCACTCACACTTTGTCGTTTCATCAGGATTTGGAACTTGGGGACCTCCAATTAGAACAGGTAACCCATCTGAGATTGTTACGATTACTATTTCATTTTCTAAATAGAGACCAAAAAGAATTTTTTGGTCTCTTTTATATTAATATTGTCATAATTTATCTATTAATAATTTTCTGAAAAGTGTAGAATATTATTGAAAGTTTCTTTTCAGAACGGAGATTGAAGCATGAAAAATACAGAGTACTACAACAAAAGAAGCCGTCGAATTTATATTTTTTTTATGGCTTCACTCACTTCTTTATTACTAGTAGGAATTACACTCTCTCCTTTAACTTTTAAGGATCATCCAATTGAACTTATTACTCAAGTTATCTTGTTATTCGTTGTTATTTTTTCTTTATTTTATTTTCTTAAAAAGAATAACACATTTTCAAAAGTATTATTTACGACCATTTCTTCAATCTATGTGTATATTAAATTTTGGACATACCCAGACACATCAACAATGTATAGTTTTGTAGCAATCATCCCAATCTTTACGATCTTTTTGTATAATCGCATAGCATTTTATATCGGTTGGGTATTAAATATTCTAATTGGACCTACCTTTGTATTACTAATCTCATTTTCAAATCTAAAAGAAAAGTACTCTTATATAGCTTTAGATCCTGTCGGCAATATTTTAGAATTCCTTTCCATACAATTAATACTCTTATTTGTATTTTTACAAACAGAGACGAAGGTCATAGCTTTAGAAGCCAATCACAAGGAAATACAACAGGCGAAACAATTAAATTCGATTGGTCAGCTAGCTGCAACGATCGCACATGAAATTCGCAATCCAATTACTGTCGTAAAAGGTTTCGCACAACTTTTTCAAAAAACAAAAACAATGAACTCAGACGAAAAATACTATGTCGATACGATGCTAAAAGAATTAGAATACGCTCAAACCATTATTAATGATTATTTATCACTAGCAAAACCTCAAACCGAAACGCTCCAAGTCGTAGAAGTAAATAAAGAAATATTGAATGTAACTGATTTACTTGCCTCGATGGCAAATAGTCAAAGCAGCTGTTTCAAATTAAACTTTAATCAAATACTATATACGAAAATAAATCCAATCGAATTCAAGCAAGTTCTCGTTAATTTGATGAAAAATGCAATCGAATCAATGCATGATACCGGTGGACTAATTACGATCAATCTCTTACAGGAAAATGAATATGCACTTATTGAAATCATAGACACAGGAATTGGAATGTCTCAAGAAACAATTGAAAAGCTCGGTACTCCCTTCTACTCACTAAAAGAAAGAGGCACAGGGATTGGATTAACTGTTTGCTTTAATATTATCGAAAAATTTAAAGGTAAGATTAAAGTAAGTAGTAAGGAAAACGAAGGATCAATATTTCGAATTTATTTACCGAATTGGCAATATGAAAATGAATGAAGAAAACCAACAATCTACTATTTCCCAAAATAAAAACTCACAAAAATGTGAGTTTTTTTGTAGTGAACATTTTAAAAGTCCTTTGCAGTTTCCTTAGCTTTTTGGATTGCTTGTTCTTTAATTTCTTGTGCTCGGTCTGGGAATTGATTTTGACCTTCTACAAAAATCCCATTAAAATCTTGAACACCTAAGAAGCTCATTATCGTTCCAATATAGCGATGTCCCATTTCAAGACCTGCTGCTGGACCTTCTGAATAAACTCCGCCACGTGCCTGGATATGCAAAGCTTTTTTACCACCTAATAATCCTTGAGGACCATTAGAAGTATATTTGAAAGTTTTACCAGCAACGCAAATTGCATCGATATAGTTTTTCATAATTGGTGGGAATAAAAAGTTCCATAAAGGTGTTACAAATACATATTTATCTGCTTCAGCAAATTGGGTTACAATCTCATTTAATCTTCCTACTTTTGATTGCTCACCTGAAGATAGTGTATCAAAAGATCCTCCAGATTGAAGTTTCCCCCAACCTGCAAATACTTCAGCATCAATATGAGGAATCGTTTCATTATAAAGGTCAATATGTACTACTTGATCATTAGGATGTGCAGCTTTATAACTCTCGATAAACGCATCACCAACCGCCATACTGTATGAAGTAGACTTATCGTGAGGATGTGCAGTAATATACAATAGTGTTGTCAAACGAATTACCACCTTTCAATTTAATTGTCCAAACTACTTTAAAAGCACGATATTATCATCTGTCATTTCTAATCAAACCATACTAATATTTATAAAAAAAACCTTTACTCAAATAGTAAAGGTTTTAGTGTGTGGACATAGTCTGAAAATTGATTTTCAGATTGACTCATTATTTCGCTTTAAAAATACCAAATGGTTTACCTACAGGTAAAAATTCTCTTCCAAAGTGACTATTTAATACAGCTGCAGCTGATCCATAAAATGACATAATTGCAATACCTAATTCACTATATGCTGCAAAAGTATGTGTAGCTTCTTCCATAAATCCTAATGTACTTAATGATAATCCAATAAATAAACAATCAATTAATACAAAAATAATGAATAATACTTTATGTGTTTCCATTGCACCGATTGTCATAAAAATTGTAAAGATTAAATACCCTACAAAAGCAAAACCAAGTTGTTTAACATCAGCTGCTTTCATTAATGCTTCTCCAAAAACACCTAATTGGATTAACCAAGTAGTACCAACAGCTAACCAGAAGAAAGCATATGCTCCAAATGCTGTTGCGCCAAATACATTATTATGTTTAAAATCCTGGATACTCGCAAATAATTGTGCAATAGCACCTAAAAAAATCGCCCAAGGTAATACTAACGAAACACCATCAGTAATTCCTAATTTTTGTGTTGAGGCAACAAGCGTTACCATTGCTAAACCGAATAAACCAATTGCAGATGGATCTGCAGTAGTTATTTTAATTTGTTGTACGTCTTTCATTAATGTAAATCCTCCTAAAATTTTAAACAGACTAAACTATACTACTATAAAATTCCGAGGATTAATATAGCTTTTTTTGGGTTTTAAATAAGAAAGCACTTTCTTTTAAAAAGAAAGCGCTTTTTACCAAAAATTACTTTTTATGTCGTTTTGCATACCCACATCTTTTGCATAAATCTTCCACTGCACATCGTCTTGAGAAACCATCATAAATCGCTCTTGCACGTTCAGAATTTAAAATATCCTCTAATGATGTCTCGTAAATATTCCCTAATGGAATCTTACCTTCACTATCTAAACAACATGGTACTACCGTTCCATCAACTAATACTCCGATTTGATCCCTTAAACCATAGCAGAATACATTTTCATCGATGATATCATTACCCATATCTGGCCATTGGAACTTTTCTGCCATATTTAAATAAATTTTATCGCGTAGTTTAATATTATGTGTTTCCTGAAGTCTTTCACTTAAAGAAAAATCTAAGTTTAGTTTTTCCTCAAGTAAATTTAATATATCAATATTCAATGAGTTACTTGCTCTTAACTCTTCACTATCCATATTCCAAAGTCTAATTGCACAGATCATGTCACTTTTTTCATTCGCTTCATTAATAAAATTTGTAATATTTTCAACGTAATCGTGCAAATCCTTCGTTAAATCATTCGCCTCAAAACTATGAAGTGAAAAATTAATTTGTCTTAAACCCTTGGATTCAATTAATAAATCCTTTACTTTATTAATTAACGTACCATTCGTTGTTATGTTAACCTTCAAACCATTTTCATGACTAATGTCCAAAAATCTACCAAGCTTTGTATTTAAAAACGGCTCACCCATCAAATGAAAATAAATATGATCCGTATAAGGTTTTACCGAATTTACAACATGAGTAAAAGCCTTCTCGTCCAAAAACTTCAACGGCCTCTCCAACGTAGGGCTCGGACAAAAATTACACTTCAGATTACATATATTTGTAATTTCTATATAAACTTTCTTAAATTTTCTCATTCTACTCTCCTACTTCAATTTATCTATATTCACATATATCGCTCTAAAAAAACTATAATCCTATCATACAATAATTTTTAAGATATTAATATTTCAACACTCTGTTCAATTTTTACCAACCGAACAGAATTGTAATCATTCTAAAACTTCATGAAATTGTTTAAATTTTATATTATCACTTCAGTTTAATCATAATTATTTTATTATAATAAAAACAGGCAATTAAATAGCATAGGGGAATTGGTTTTATCTTCTTTTCTACGCATTTTTGTAGAAAGGAGGTGATGCCAATGCAAACACTTGAAATACTTACTCTAATCTTCATCGCAATGACCTTTGTAGTTGCATTGATTCAATTAGTAGTTAGTATTATTAACGCAACAAAAAAGAAATAGCCCCTATGCTTTGACCTGGCATGGGCTACTTCTTAGTAATACTTTAATAGATAAAACCATCTCGGCTTATTTAGTTGCCAAGAACGAGTGTTACAGCACTCGTTCTTTTTTAATATATATTTATTATATCATACGATCCTTTAGATATACTTTGATGACATGAATTTTTTGTTAAATATAAAGAAATTATCTTAACAATGACTTTTTTCGTTGCATTGATCCAATTAGTAATTAGTATTATCAACGTAACAAAAAAGAAATAGCCCCCTATGCTCTTAAACCGCATGGCTACTTCTTTGAATTACTTAGATAAAATCATCTCGGCTTATTTAGTTGCCAAGAACGAGTGATATCCCGCTTATTCTTAATTTTAATTAAAATTTATCATATTTTTTAATCATAATTTATAAAGTATATGTTATTTATGTGAATTGATAATATTTGACAATCCCAATCAGATTTATTAGTATTCAATCGACAATTTTCCATATTTCCCGAGAAATTTCCTACCCAAGTTTTGACAAAATCAAAGTTTTTTTAAATAAAATTTGTTGACAGTTGTTTGTAATCTGTAATATTATTTGTTCATCGCAAAACAAACTAGTTTGATTTTATAAAGACTGCAGTATTGAACATATTTGAAAATTTAATTTTAAAAGCATTGATGAGAAATAGTAAAAGTATTAAGTTCTTAACCAGAGAGTTCCCGGTTGGTGCGAGGGGCGTAAGACAATATTTTGAACACATCTCTGAGCTGAGCACCGAACCCTTTTTGGTAGTAGACTGTTTCCGGATTCCCTGCACCCGTTATCGTGCTAGAGTATAGCTTAATTGCTGCACTTGAAGAGGTTGGTATCGTGAGGTATCAATAAATAGAGGTGGAACCACGTGAGTAATACTCCCGTCCTCTAGCTATTTCATATAGCTAGAGGTCGGGAGTTTTTTGTTTTTCAAGAATATTTTAAGGGAGAGAGTAAAATGAATAAAAAATTAATGTCAGCAATGATCATTTGTATGATTTCAATATTAGTTGTAACTGGTTGTGGAAAAGAAAAACGGAATGCAAACGAAGTAGTCATTGGATTAGATGATACTTTTGTACCAATGGGTTTTAAAGATGATAAAGGTAAGGTTGTAGGTTTTGATATTGATTTAGCAAAAGAAGTATTTAAACGTGAAAATATGAAAGTAACTTTCCAACCAATTGATTGGTCAATGAAAGAAACTGAATTAAAATCAGGAAATATTGATGCAATTTGGAACGGCTATTCAATCACAGATGAGCGCAAGAAAAAAGTAAATTTCTCAGATGCATATTTAAAAAATAGACAAGTTATTATCACCCTAGCAAATTCAAAAATTAAAACAAAATCAGATTTAAAAGGTAAAAATGTTGGGATTCAAGAAGGATCAAGTTCTTTAGATGCAGTTAATAAAGATAAAAACTTAGTAAAATCATTTAACGGTAGTAAACCTGTATTATATGAAAATAACAACCAAGCTTTAATGGACTTAGAATCAAAACGTGTAGATGTGGTTGTAGCGGATGAAACATTAGCTAAATATTACATGAACAAAAGAGGTCAAAACAAATACAAAATTTTAGAAGATAACTTTGGTGAAGAAGAGTATGGAATTGGCGTTAGAAAAGATGATTCTGATTTACTTAAACAAATTAACAAAGAAATTAGTGCTATGAAAAAAGATGGTACTTACGACAAAATTTATAAAAAATGGTTCGGTACATTGAAATAAAAAGGAGCTTACGATCATGGAACAAATTACATCTTTATTACCATCCATGCTTGATGGATTAAAAGTAACGCTAGAGGTTTTCTTAATTACTCTAGCGTTAGCAATTCCACTTGGAATCATCATTGCGCTTGGAAGACTTTCGAATATTACAGCAATCAAATCAATTATTAGTTCTTATATTTTATTAATGCGTGGTACACCTCTACTTTTACAATTAATCTTTATCTTTTTTGGTTTACCACTAGTCGGAATTGTCTTTGACCGTTTTACAACAGTTATTATCGCATTTGCACTTAATTATGCAGCTTATTTTGGGGAAATATTCAGAGCAGGAATTCAATCAGTAGATAAAGGTCAATATGAAGCAGCAGAGGTTTTAGGCTTGAGTCGCAGTCAAACTTTTAAAAGAATTATTCTGCCTCAAATGACTAAAAAAGTATTACCTCCTGTTTCAAACGAAGTAATTACTCTAGTAAAAGATTCAGCTCTTGTTTATGTTGTTGGACTTGATGATATGCTACGAGTAGCTAAAATCGCATCTAATACAAGCGCATCACTGCTGCCTCTTGTTTTCGTTGGTATTATTTATCTACTACTAACAGCTATATTAACGAATTTATTCAAACGATTAGAAAATCGATATTCATATTATAAATAAGGAGAGACTAAAAATGTTAAAAGTAAATAACTTAACAAAACAGTTTAATAAACAAACCGTATTAAATGAAGTCTCTTTTGAAGTTAATAAAGGAGAAATCGTTACTCTATTAGGACAATCAGGAGCAGGTAAAACGACTATACTTCGCTGTATTAATGGTTTAGAAAGCTTCGATGGCGGATCAATTGAAATAGATGGCCAAATGATAAAATCTAAAAAAGATCTTTTAAAAGTTAGAAAAAACGTTGGACTTGTTTTTCAAAACTATAATTTATTCCCACATAAAACAGTAATTGAAAATATTATTGAAGCCCCTACCCTTGTACTAGGTATGAATAAAGAAGAAGCTACAAAAAGAGCAATGGTTTTATTAGAACAAGTTGGTCTAAGTGATAAAGCAAAATCATTACCAAATGAATTATCCGGTGGCCAGCAGCAACGTGTAGCTATCGCTAGAGCGTGTGCACTACAGCCAAAAATTCTTTGCTTTGATGAACCTACTTCAGCACTAGATCCTGAACTAACTAACGGAATTGCTGAGATTATGAAAAAATTAGCAAATGACGGAATGAGCATTCTTGTCATTACTCACGACATGGAATTCGCAAGTAATGTTTCGACTCGTACGCTACTTGTAAAAGAAGGAAAAGTTTTAGAAAGTGCATGAATGTAGCGGAAACCACGTTATTTTTTAAATGATTTTGATTAGATTCACTGATTTCTCAAAATAGCTAAATAATATGAACGGGATTTAATGTATGATCGACTTCATTTTAGGTGAATTTAGCATGTTAATTGCAGATTCACCTTTTTTATTTGCAGTTATGACATTTTTAATTGTAGTTTCACTTAATTTAATTGTAGTTTTGCCTTCTTTATTTGCAGCTCCATCAGTTTATTTACAGCCTCAATCCTCATTCTTATTTCAGTTTCAGCTTATTTAACAAAGGTCCAAAATATTTCAACATCAAAAAAAGACGCCTCAATATCGATAAAATATTGGCGCCTCTCTCTTATTCATTATTCAATGAAAAAATTTACTAATAAAAGATAATCCCATTATAAAAGCTACAATAAAACATAAAATCACAAGTCGCTTTTCGTGTTTATTAGAAGAGTGCATTTTATCTACCCCACTTTACTTTTTGCCTTGAACATATTCGGCATCAAATAAAAATAGTTTAAATAAGAACAATAGCGATGGGACTAACAGTAGTAGCCCTAAGACAAATACAGTTACTAGCATTGTACCGGATGTTTGATTGGTGTATCCATTGTATATGGTAATATATGGGTCTAAAATATATGGCAAGTGCGCTGCTCCATAGCCGAAAAAAGCAAAGAAGAATTGGAGCATTACAAATATAAAGGCTGTTCCGTAATTTCGTTTTAGTAAAATTAATGATGAAGCTATTAAAAAACAAATTAATGATAATAAAAACATCCACCAATAATGATTAACTATATTTTGATAAAATCTAATATTATTATCTCTTAATCCTACAAAAACAAGAAAGCTTGATAGGATCGTTGGAACGGTCCAAAATAAAGCATATTGTCTTAATATTGCTAACGCACTTTCATCTTTCGCTTTACTTGCGTAATAGGTTAAAAATGTTGCGCTAATATATAAGACTGAAATGATTGCAATGATTACAACACTCCAAGAGTAGATACTTGTTAATAAGTTTTTAGCTAAAAATTGGACGACTCCGTTTTTTTCAACTATATACCCTCCTCCAGAAATGGTTAGAACCGTACAAAGTGAAGCGGGAATCAATAGGCCAGTCGCTCCATATAAGAACAAATAAACTTTGTTTTCCTTGGATCCATAATTAGAAAAGGCATAAAATGATCCTCTTATTGCCAATAGAACCAACGAAATACTTCCTGGAATTAATAGGGCCGTTCCATAGTAAAATGCAACACTTGGAAAGAAACCTATAATGCCAACAAAGAAAAATACAAAAAATACATTCGTTATCTCCCAAACAGGTGATAAATATCTACTAATCAAATTATTTATTAAGTGATCCTTTTTCGTTACTTTTCCATAATAAGCAAAGAATCCAGCACCGAAGTCAATTGATGCAATAATGATATATCCATATAGAAATATCCATAAAACGATTATTCCTAATAACTCAATATTCAATGTTCACCCTCCTATTCATTGGCTTTGTCTCAAATTCCACTTTCAAGCTACAAAATTTACTTATCGTAACTTAATGAGCGTTTTTTTAATTGAATTTTAAACAGAGCCTATTTTTTAAAACGATATTTAAGT
The DNA here is from genome assembly GCF_002128425.1 of Gottfriedia acidiceleris. Lineage (GTDB taxonomy): Bacteria > Bacillota > Bacilli > Bacillales > Bacillaceae_G > Gottfriedia > Gottfriedia acidiceleris. The sequence goes on along the minus strand of NZ_NESS01000006.1, from coordinate 165,094 downwards.
TCATCTTCGGGTGGATTATGAATGAACATTTTTCGAATAACGATTGTACAAAAGACTCCTAAAAATACATACAATACAAAAAATAACCAAAACATACTGCCTAGTCCTTTGGCAGTTGTGGCTCCTTGTGAAACCTTCATATATCCTCTTAATATCCATGGCTGGCGGCCAATTTCGGCAATCATCCATCCAAGTTCGATATTGATCATCGCTAATGGTCCAGTCAACGCTAGTCCACGTAAAAGCCATTTATTATGCATCCAATTTTTCTTTTTAATAGAGAAAACAACAAAGATGAAAGTCATCGATATAATTAAGCCAACAAAGGTCATCTTAATATCAAATAAATAATGTATGAATAAAGGTGGAGTTTCATCTTTAGGAAATTCATTTAATCCAGTTACTGGTGCATTAAAATCTGAGAAAGATAAAAAGCTTAGCAGTTTAGGAATTCGAATTTCATATTTTACTTCATGTGTTTTATCATCTAACGTTCCGAATAAGACAAAATCTGCCCCTTTTTCTGTCTCAAAATGCCATTCAATTGCTGCTAGTTTTTCCGGTTGATATTTAGCAAGGAATTTTGCTGAAACATCTCCTGTGACACCTGTTAAAACGGCAAAAATTAATCCAAGCGTTGCGGCTAGTCGAAGCCCTTTTCGTGTGTATTCCGTATTCTTTCCTCTTAATAGTTGAATAGCGGCGATCGACGTTAATATAAGAGCAGATGCAACATAAGCAGTAACAATTACATGTAAAGTTTTAGAAGGAGCAGCTGGATTAAACATTGCGGCAATTGGATCGACCGTTTTAATTGCTCCATTTTCCAATGTAAAGCCTTGTGGAGTATTCATAAACGCATTTACTGTAGTGATAAAAAATGCTGACAACGTTGAACCTAATATAACAGGTAAAATTATCAACCAATGATAAATAGGCTTTTTAAATCGATCCCAAGTATACAAATATATACCTAGGAATATTGCTTCAAAAAAGAAAGCGAATGTTTCCATAAACAATGGAAAACTAATTGCTTGACCCGCGATTCTCATAAAGCTCGGCCATAATAAGGATAGTTGTAGACCAATACATGTACCAGTCACTACTCCAACTGCAACGGTAATTGTGTAACCTCTGGCCCATCTTCTTGCCATTAGCGTGTAATGTGGATCCTTTTTTAAGATTCCTAACCCTTCTGCAATTGCAATCATTAAGGGTATTCCTACACCAATTGTTGCAAAAATAATGTGAAATACTAGTGTCATACTTGTTAGTAATCTACTGAGTGTGACATTATCCAACTCCATCTTGAATCCCCCCTATAATGTAATATCTTATTGTCCAATGAAATTAATTATTCTAATCAAATGACCGATAATGTTACGATTTTATGAACACAATCCGTAAAATTGCATTTTAATTTGTATCTATAAAAGTATGTTCCTATAACAATAAAGGTATACGAAGAATCTTAAGTCCATAGAAAGTGTAAGTAAAACAAAAAACCACAAGGAAAACCTTGTGGTTCAACTACATGTATGTCAAATTAATTTACTAAACGGACTATACGTTTCTTTCTCCATGAAAATCTATAATATAAAAAGTTTAATCCAAGTCCAACTATAAAAGCTGCCGGATAGCCGACCCATATTCCTTTTAATCCGAGATTTGTGTAATGGGATAAAAGATATGCTACAGGTACTTCAATACACCATATTATGAGGATACTAATAAGCGTTGGCCAAAGTACCGCTCCACTTGCTCGCATTGTAGACGTTAAAATAAACGAATGTCCGAGTATTAAATATCCCCACAATGTAATCATCAATAAGCTATTTGCTATTTGTACAGTACTATTATTCGTTAGAAACAAAGTTAAAATAGGCTTTGAGAAAAAATAGGTGAGTAATACTAGCATGCCACCTAGCACATAGTTAAGTAATAATCCTATTTTAATAACTTGGTTTAATCGATCAAACTGATTTGCTCCTATTGACTGAGCAGCAAAAATTGATACTGCAATACCAATACAAATTGATGGCATTTGAACATAACTTACTAACTGATTTACTACCCCATAGGAAGCAGTAGCATCTGATCCATATTGATTAACAAATGTAATAACGGCAATCTCAGAAATCGAAAGAAATACCATATTTATACTCGTTGGAATACCTAGTTTTAAAATTAGTTTTAAAAGTCCAGGATCCATCCTTAAATAATTTCTTATTGAAGCATCAAAGCGCAGGGGATGTTTCGTTTTGTGTAAGTATGTGAATAGAACTATACATGTCATAACCGTTGAACCTACTGATGCATAAGCTACCCCATAAATTCCCAGCTTTGGTATGCCTAGCCAACCAAATACTAATGGTGGTAAAAGTGCAACATTTAAAACTGTACTTAATATAAGAAAGTAAAACGGTGTTTTCGAATCCCCAACACCTCTCATTAAGGTTGTATATACCATATAGATAAATAGCACGGGAATCGACCAAAATAAAATGGCAGCATAATGTGTGCTTGTATGAAGTATGTTTTCAGGAGTTCCTATTAATCTCAATAATTTTTCAATAATAATATTACCGATTATAGCCAGCACTACACCGAGGAAAAAAGTAAAAGTAAGAGAGGTTCCAACAATAGCTTTTACTCTTTCTTCAAGCTTTGCACCATGTGCCTGACCGATTAAAACTGAACTGCCAGAGCCAATTCCAATAATGAATGATACTAAAAAGAAAAATATTGGAAAGAAAGCCGAAATTGCAGCTAAAGCATTTTCTCCTAACCAATTGCCTACTATAATCATGCTAAAAACTTGGCCAATTGACTGCATAATATTACTTAAGAGTAATGGAATTAGAAACATAATCATAGGGCGTAATAAAGTAAATTTTACTTTTTTTTGCTCCTGAGGATTAATCTCTGATGTAATCAAGCCTGATCACCCTTGTTATTGTATGTGTTATATCCTCTTTCACCATAAGGTTGGAGTTTTTCTAACCATTTTTCCTCGAGTCTCTTTAGATCACCCTTTATCCCTAATGGACTAATGTCTTCTTCCTTTAGTATTTCTAATTCCTCAAATACAAATGACTCTTTACCATATTCATTCCATTCTTGTTGAAGAATTTTATTTGTACAAGACCCTGCCTCTAATTCAAATTTCTTTCCATTAATTGTTTTTAAATTTTTAGTACTTACTATGAATATTTTCTGATTTTTTATGTTTTTAATTTGATAAATACCTGCTTGAACTTTCGTTTCTTTATATTGCATTTTTAATTCTTTTTTTCTACTCATTTTTAAACAACCTTTCTTTTACTAAACTTTTAACCAATAACTACTTCCGTCCGACTTTCGATCAATAAAGCCATATTCGATTAAGTATCTTCTTAACACGATATAATCAGGATAAATAGCTATCAGCACTTCGTTTATCTCTTTTTCTGTATATGTCTTATTTGGTGAAAATCTTTTAACGATTTCTCTCAGAACAATAAGCTTTTGTTTTTCCTTTAACGGAAATTTCTTCAATGGTCCATCTATGCCTTCCGGAAAGTATTTTTTTAAGGTTTTTTCCATTTCATCCTCTGTAATGTTATAGCGTTCATCGACCATTTTTGCTGTTTTATGGAATGGTAAAAAACTTGGCGCATGTTGATCCTTTTCTTTTAAAAGCTCCATCAATACAAGAAATAATTTTGCTTGTCTTTCTTTTTCCTTTAAAACAAACCGATGATTCCTAATCGTAGAAGCGCTACCGATACCAGTTTCTTTTTGAATGTTTGTATCACTCTTCCCTTGATAAAAAAGACGTAAAAGATGGTTTTGATGCTCTGTTAATCCAGTTAGCTTTTTATCTAGTTGGATTAAATAATCGAAAACAGAGTCATGATTTTGTTCTATATGAACTTTCATGTATTTTTTTGCTTCATATAAAACTCCAGAATCTTGATAAATAATTCCTTTTTCAATTCTTTTACTACAAAGTAAACATAAATAATGATTTTCCTCTTCGATAAATCCTTGTTTTAATTCTTCTATTTCGGCATTCCAAAAAGCGTCTAAATTTTCCACTCAACAAACACAACCCTTTTTTTGTTTATTATTTACCAAACAAACTTTTAAAATGTTTATTTATTTACAAACATATTATGCCATTGTTTGAAAAATGTCAATTTCACTAAATCATATCCTCAGATTATTTATCCAATGTTGGTACTCTTAATTTACACAAAAAAAGCGCCTCAAAGGAGACGCCATTTCAATCTATTAAAAAATATAAAATGGTTCTTTCTATACTTTTCAATCTTACTCTCTTATACCTTAGGGACTAATTTCAAATCTTCAATTGACAATTTCTTACAGTACTTTACAATTAAAATGTAAGGTAAATTTAATATTCGACACATTTTAATGTATTTAAAAACACTGTTCTCAATAGGGAAAATCTTTACTTATTATTTTCCTTATAGACTAATATATTTTAAGAAAAACAGTAGAAATACTTATGACAAAAGATATATTTTCAGATCAGTCTTTAACGTCTAAGAATAAACGAAAATTAATGATTTCTTTACAAGATAGGAGGAAGCTATGTCAATTTACAATGAAAAACTTATTGAGCTTTTATCAATCGAACAAAAATTCGATAAATCCTTTTTGCATATTAAACTATTATTTAACCAAGAAATAGAACTTCATTGGGAAATTGACAACGAAACGGCCAATCTTATGAAATCAAAAATTATTTTTGATGAAAACTATAAGTTTAGCCTTTCTTTATGTAGTACGTGGGAAGAGGATAAAAATCAGTTTACTAGTTTTGTAACTAAGTCAAACAATAATGAGAGTGAAAAAATCTACTTTACTTGTTCAGAAGAATATCATCTTCAACTTCACTCCATAAAAAATATGAAGGATCTTAGGATTTTAATTGATCTACCTTATTTATCAATTAGTCGGTCCAGTTCCAAAAAAGAAAAGGGTAATTCGAAACGATATAAACTTTATGGCTGGCTTACTGTTGCTGCTATTAGTGTTTTATCGATCAGTTTAATAGGTTATAAGAGTCAAACTTGTAAATCAGAATCTTTATTTTGCGGAAAAAAACCAGCAAAAGCTGAAAGTGTTTCAAAAGCACAAAATACTAAAACTCCAGAAAAACAAATAAAACCAAATCAGCATAAACAAGATCCAACGAAATCTTCTATTAAAAACGTTTCTCAACCGAATGTGCAATCAAATGAGCCAGATGTTAGATATGCAATTAAACAGGAACCAATCAATAAACCTGTCCAATCAATTTATCCGACTGTAAAATTAAACAATGTAGTTAGCTATAGTATCCCACAAGGTAGCGTAGCTCTTACTTTTGATGACGGTCCATCGAAGTATTCGAAAGAAATAGTAAATGTTTTAAAAAAATACAAAGTTGGCGGTACTTTTTTCTACATCGGAGATAACGTTCAAAGATATCCTGATTGTGTACAATACGCATATTCTAACGGTTACTCAGTTGGAAGCCACTCTATGCACCATAATAACTTCTTAAAACTATCTTATCAAAAGCAGGAAGATGATCTAGTTAGAACAAATAACTTAATAAAAAATATTACAAAGCAAGACACAATCCTCTTTAGACCACCATACGGTGCAAAAAACCAAGCAACTATTGAATTAATGCAAAAACATCAGTTTAAAATGGTTTTATGGGATAAAGATACTGAGGATTGGAAGAACCGTAATACAAATACAATTATAAATTATGTTAAAAGCCACACTGAATCTGGAAGTATCATTCTACTTCACGAATCTAAACCTTCTTTAGATGCTCTACCACAAATTATTGAATATCTTCAGTCAAAAAACTTAAAAATTGTTAATTTAAATTAAAAAAGTAGTCGCTAATAAAGTGACTACTTTTTTATTCAAACGTTTGTTTAAACATGTGTTGACTCAGCATCTATCCGAATACAAAATTAAGAGTAATACATTTCATTCGTTAATTCAAAAATGTATGAATGTATGTCTTCTTCATTAATTGATTCCCTATTTACTAAGCCCTTATTAATAAATTTATTTTTCTCTAAAATTTGAATTGATTTTTGATTCTCTGACTGAACAAATCCTTCAATGACTTTTAATTTAAGTGTATTAAATCCATATGCTAACACTGCCGTTAATGCTTCTTGCATAACCCCTTTTCCTTGAAGTTCAGGTGAAAGTTCATATCCAACTTCCCCTTTTAATTGCTCGATCGAAAAATTCCACAAGCATATTGTACCAATTAATTGATCTCTTTCTTTAAGCGTAATTGCCCAAAGAACCCAATCATTACGCTTAATTCCTCCATTAATCATCATGATATATTGAAGTGCTTCATCAACCTCTTTTGCAATCGGTCTGTTAATATATTGAGACACCTTTGTATTTGATCGTAATGCAAATATTTCATATTGATCTTCATTATTCATTTGTCTTAAAACTAATCGGTCCGTGTCTATTTTTGGAAATGGGTTGAAATTATAGTGTTCTTTAATCATATATCCTCCAACTAAATTAGTAAGATTAGTACAGTTAGTTTTCAGACTCTTATTTCTATTATCTATAATCTCAATATGTAAATAAATAGTTTTTATAGAAAAAGCACTACTAAAATTAATGCTTCAAGCCCCATGGAAAGCGAGAACCCTTTAGTGGAAATCAAGATCACACAACTTATTTATCAGTAATAAAATTCCATCGTAATTAACAAAGTTTCTTTTTCAACAGCATGTAAAAAAGCAAGGTTTTAAGACCCTTGCTTTTTTTGTTTTAATTTTTTTAAACTTTAAAACGCTAATTGATTAGAACATAAGGTACTCCTTCACTCTTTTTTGATTTATTGTCTATAGATTGTTTACGAATATGTATGCCATCTGTATACTACTAATTTAGGCCTTATTTCCATTAAACTTTGTGGTTATTTTTTAGTAAAAATTTCCTTAAATATTTTTTATATTTTATAAAACTTTTTCGAATAGGTATACGTCTTTTATAATGTGTACCTTCTTAGATACGTATCTCAAAAAAGGAGCTCTTTAAATGAAGGGGAAAACAAACTTAGAAAAGGAACTTGTAGATTTTATTATTAATAATAAAGACGATTTTTATCGGTTAGCTTATAGCTACGTTAAAAACTCAGAAGATGCGGTGGATATATTACAAGATTCTATTCATAAAGCCATTTCCTCAAAAGATAAATTAAAAAATGAACAATCTTTAAAAAGTTGGTTTTATAGAATTGTAGTAAATACATCATTAGATTTTTTAAGAAAACAAAAAAAAGTAACTGTAATGGATGAAGAAACAATTGAGTTATTTTCTTCAGGACAGGATGATAATTATGCAGATATTGATTTAGAAAGATCATTAGAATCTTTGCCAACTAAATATCGGGCTGTAATTGTCCTCAGGTATTTCGAAGACTTAAAGATCGAAGAAGTTGCTGAAATTTTACAGGAAAGTCCAAATACAATAAAAACTCGTTTATATAAAGCTTTAGAAATACTCCGGATTAAAATGAAATGAATTTATTTTTGGGAGGCCAATTAGTTGGATAAAAAATTAGAAAAATTAAGATCGGACTATAAAAACGTCCCTATCCCTGATAATTTGGACATTATTGTTAAAAAAGCAATTAATCGTTCCATTCAAAAAAGATTCCCTCTAAAGTCAATTACAGGTTTTTTAACCGCTGCACTATTTGTTTTATCAATAAATACTAGTTCAACTTTTGCAAAGACATTATCGAATGTTCCAATACTTGGAAATGTTGTTAATGTACTAACTTTTACTGAATATACTGTAGATGAACCAACCTATAAGGCAAATTTAAAAGTCCCTGCCGTTAATAATTTAAAAAATAAAGATTTAGAGCAAAGCTTGAACAGAAAATACTTAGAAGAAAATAAGAAGCTATATGCTCAGTTTATAAAAGAAACGGAATCTGTAAAAAAAGATTCTGGTGCACACTTAGGAATCGATAGTGGTTATGAAGTTAAAACAGATAATGAGGACATATTGTCCATTGAAAGATATGTTGTTAATACTGCTGCTTCTTCCTCAACAACTATGAAATTTGACACAATTGATAAGAAAAAGGAAATATTATTGTCTTTACCTATTCTTTTTAAAGATAAATCATATGTGAAAATAATTAGTGAAAACATAAAAGAACAAATGAAAGATCAGATGAAAAATGATGAAAGTAAGGTATACTGGATACCGGAAGCAAATCTTGATTATTCAATTGATCCGTTCGTAAGCATTAAAGACAATCAAAATTTTTATATAAATAAAGATCATAAGCTAGTTATTTCATTTGATAAATACGAAGTTGCCCCTGGTTATATGGGTGTTGTTGAATTCACGATCCCTACTGAAGTTCTTTCAAAAATTTTAGTTGGTCATCATTATATAAGATAACAAATAATTTATAGAGCCTTTCTCAATTTTGAGATTTGGCTCTCTTTTAGGAAAAATAAATACATTAAACAAAAGCCAAATAGATAAATAAGACTACATAAATAAGTAGATTAGGGGAAGGGGAAATTAGTAATGAACTTCGCGGTTCAGACAGTTAAGAAATTAAATTATATAAGCGCTCAGTATTATTTTGAAAGAGAAATCGTTTACGAAGTGTTTAAACGAAGAGGCTATGCTTATGTCTAAAACAAATAAACAGTTTCGTTATATGGCTGGATTAGACGGGCTTAGAGCTTTGGCAGTTTTATCAGTCATTGCATATCACTTAAATTTTTCTTGGGCTACAGGTGGCTTCCTAGGAGTAACCGTATTCTTCGTACTTTCAGGTTATTTGATAACTGACCTATTAATTGCCGAGTGGGCTATGAATCAAAGGATCGACTTAAAAAGTTTTTGGTTCCGCCGCGCAAAAAGACTTTTACCTGGAATGTTCACATTACTACTAATCGTCATTGCATTTGTTTCCTTATTCAAATCATCAATGATCGGAAATTTAAAACAAGATTCAGTAGCTGCAATTTTTTATTACAGTAATTGGTGGTATATTTTCCATCATCTTTCGTATTTTGAGTCATTTGCAAATCCGTCAATATTAAATCATTTTTGGTCGTTAGCAGTTGAAGAACAGTTTTATATTATTTGGCCAATCCTTACTTTATTAGGCTTAAAATATATTAAAAATAAAGATCGTCTATTTTTGTATACATTAGTTGGTGCAATTGTTTCTGCATTACTGATGGCGATATTATTCCATCCAGGTAGTGATCCTAGTAGGGTCTATTACGGTACTGATACGAGAGCTTTTTCTTTATTAATAGGGGCTGCATTAGCTTTAGTATGGCCTAGCCGAAAACTTACAAATAACGTTACAACCTCTGGAAAGATTTTAATTGATACAGTTGGGATTACTGGGTTACTTATTTTTCTTCTTATGGTCGGTAAAACAAATCAATATGATAGTTTCCTTTATCACGGAGGAATGTTCTTATTGTCTATTTCCGCTGCTATGCTAATTGCAGCAATCGCTCACCCTACAAGTAAGATTGGTAGATTCCTAGCAATGAGACCATTAAAATGGATCGGATTACGTTCATATGGAATCTATTTATGGCAGTATCCTGTAATTATTTTATTTTCCCCTAAGGTTAACACTGGCGATATTTCACTTTTTAGAGCAATTTTTCAAATTACTTTAATATTTGTTCTTGCAGCACTATCCTATCATTACATTGAAGATCCAATTAGAAAAGGTAAACTAGGTATACTTTGGAAGAACTTCCTCGCAGGAAATATTAATTTGAAAGAATTCTTTTACAAACATATTGTTATTATTAGCACGTTTATTTTACTATCTGGTATTGCAAGCATTGGACTATCTGTTCTTCCAGACGCGAAAGGTGTAAAAGCAAGCTCAGAAATTGAATCGGTTCAATCCGTATCAAAGCAATCATCTGAGACTGTTGAAAATGATACTAAAAAACCTCCTTCAACAACTATAGTTGATCACGATAAACAGGCAACTAAGCCAATTCAGCAAAATGACGATGAAAAAACAACAAATAAAGATGAAAAAACAACAAATAAAGATGAAAAGCCAGCAAATAAAGATGAAAAGCCAGTTACCGACAATACAAATAAGCAAAATAACAATGGTCAAACAAACGAATATCCTAAACCAGGAGTAAATAACAATCAAACTCCAAATAATAATAATAAACCTGCTGAAACGAATAAACCGGTTGATTCAAAAAATAGCGTTTTTATCGTTGGAGACTCTGTCGTTATTAATTCAATTCCTGAACTTAAAAAAACATACTCATCTCTATCGGTAAATGCTAAAATTGGAAGACAATTTACTGAAGCATCTTCCATTATTCAACAAGCAAAAAACACAAATTCGCTTGGTAATTTTGTTGTCATAGAGCTAGGTACAAACGGTCCGTTCACCGTAAAACAAATGTCTTCTCTCATAGAGTTAATTGGAAAAGATCGAAAAATTTTATTCGTTAACACACGAGTACCTAGACCTTGGGAATCAATTGTAAATAAAACATTAAGAGCAGGTTCAAGTAAATATCCAAATACTAGAGTTGTAGACTGGTACAGTGCTAGCGCAAATCATAATTCATATTTTTCTCCAGATGGCGTTCATTTAAAACCAGATGGTGCAAAAGTATTTGCTTCATTACTAATAAGTTCAATTGAATCTTGGAAGTAAAACCGGTTAAACTAGATACATGACCAAAAACCACAAGGTAATCCTTGTGGTTCTTTGTGTTTTATTTTTCCTTATTCATCATCAAATTTTTTAGTATTAGATATCAAAACAAGCCCAACTATGAGAATAATGATATATGAAAGTAAAGCATAATGTTCCGGAACGAATAGTAAAATAAACTTAAAATGAAATTCACCTCTACTAAACCAAGGTACAATGCCTCTTATTAAACCTTGATCGCTAATAATAAATAAACTAATACCTAATACTCTTAAAAATGTATTAATACTGGTTCACTCCTACTATTTATTAACTTGACTATGGCTTCAACATAATAGAGTGTCAAATAAACTCTTTAAAACGATAAAAAACCACAAGGTAACTTCCTTGTGGCTGTATATCGCGAAATACTTAATCTTGCACTCTAGTTAAAGGCCTTTTTCAATTCTTCTAACGTTAATTTACCTACTTTTTCAACTGGCTTAATAGATGTAGGGAAATATGGATTTGTTGTCATGAAGTTCTTTTCAACATAATTGAAGTCAAGCATGTCAACAACTCCATCTTTATTTAGATCTTCCTTCAACTTATCGCCGGTTTCTTTAGCTTTATTTGCAATAAGCTTAGCATCATAAATGTCGATTACATTATCTCCATTAATATCTCCTGCTGCTGCAGTATCAGTATAAGCGATATAGTCTATACCTTGGACTTTTCCATCTATTGATTTACTTAATTTAATTTTTCTACTATATTGATAGTGTCCTGGAATGTTAACTACGAATGTATAATCATCAGTAGTTGCCGGAATATCTAAGATCGTCATATAGCCATTTTCTGATATATCAGCTTTATATTGTTTACCTTTTTTGTCTACTACATATGCTTTTACACCTAGCTTCGAATAATCTAAATCATAGTTATAAAAGTTAACTGCTTCACCGTGGAAATATCCTTCTACTACTGAGTGTCGGGCTATGAATTTAAAGTGATTAGCATATGTCGGTAACGTAACTTTATTTCCTTCATTTGTTTGGTATGTTGACTCTTGATAATAAAATCCACTCTCCCTCATATAGTTAAGGTCACTGACTACTTTTAGATTAATATCTAATAAGTCAATATTCCCATTAATTTTTACCGGTAAGTTTGTCTTTTTATCCTTAATGTCGACTGAAAATGTAGTAATATTTGACCAGGTGTCCTCTGTTACTATTGGTTTTCCAATGCGAATACTCCAATTATTTTTCTTCATTAACTCATCTAATTGTTTCGATTGCTTTACACTCATGACTTTATAATAGTTAGGAATATTGATTGTCGCATCGGCACTTGTTAAATCCTTTGCATTGTGGACAGTAAATGTACTTGTAAACTCAGAACCAAGAGTTATTTCTTTAGAATTTGTATTAATCGTTGAATATCGATCGCCTTTATTAATAATCGTAAAATCTGGGAAAACTGGATTTCCAGCTGATGCATAATCATAAGTATAAATTGCTATATTTGTAGGGTAATTTGCATACTCTTCTGGTAATACACCAAACTTGAAGTCACCATTTTTAGTTGGGAAAAATTGTGCTGTCGGCCATGAAGAATCCTGATAAGCATATACTGTATTTGCTTCTTGGGTTAAATCATGTCCTCTACTCTTTAAATAATCAATTGTATCGTCATATACATTCCCGTGGACCCAGTAAGCTTTGTAGTCTTTACCATCCATTGGGTTTGTTTCAGTTGTTAAATCTGCATCTGAAATTTCATTGATGCCTGTCTTTTTATCAAATACTACTTTTGGAGGTGTATTATCAATTACCATATCATTGTCTACTTTATAGGTTTTTCCATCTGCATCTGTTCCGATATAAGAAACAATGTATTTACCCTCATCTAATGTTTCATATTCTAGTGATAATGGCTTATTTGGGTCACCTGTAAATAATTTTACATCACCTGAAAAGCCGTACATGACTAAGTAGTCCGTATCAACATTTGCACCTTCTAAATCGAAAGTGCCGTAGAGTCCAATTGGTTTTCCAGCTAGATCGCTAACAACAACATCGATTTTTTTCATTTCACTGTTTAATCTAATCGTAACTGGTGTAAAAGGTAGTATATCAGGGTGGAAGTTACTTAGGTCATTCGTTATTGCATTCTTAAAGAAATCAACCTTTGCAAAGCCGCTTGTCGCATATCGAACATGGAAAGGTATTTGATACTCCTCCGTTTTAGATTCATTTTCTACATAAATATATCCTTCATATATGCCAAACTCAGCAGATTTTGGTATTGTTACTTTGGCGTCTATATTGACACTTTCATTTCCATTAACAGTTACGTTAGAAGGCAATTCGAGTTTTACTCCATTTTTACTAGCATCCTTTGAAACATCATCGATCGTTAAAAATTCTACTCTTGTATGATATGTTTCATTATTATTGCTTAAGTTTTTAATACTAATTGATGTAGTTCGATTTTGTTCCTCGCTTGTTTGTGTAATACTTCCAAAAGGTAATGAACCTGATACATCATCGATTTGCTTTTTAAATCCATTTTCATCCAGTGTGTATGTTTTATTTTGTACTTCTACTAAAGTCGTGTTATGAACTGCTTCATAAGCATCTACTCGTCCAGCGCCAACTTCGTTTACATTATATGTTCTTCCTTTTAATGGATCCGCCGTATTCATTAGTGCCGCTTTTACATCTGCAACAGTATACTCCGGATGGGATTGTAATAATAATGCAGCAACACCCGCAACATGCGGTGTAGCCATTGAAGTTCCATCCATGCTCGCGTAACTAGTTGAGTAATCAGTTTCTTCCCCGGGATTATTAATATATTCTGGAACAGTTGAGAAAATAGAAACCCCTGGTGCCACAACATCTGGTTTAATATCAAAATTATTATTTACAGGTCCTCTAGAACTAAAGTCTGCTAATACGTCACCAGATGTCATATTTGACTGTAAATCTGTCATTTTTAATTTAACATCCGGATTCTTATTAAGTTCATCAAGAATACTTTTCCCTTCCTCTTGACTCATTTTAAAGGTTGGTACATATCCAAAGTTTTCACCTAAGAAGAAAGGAATCTCTCCTTCTATATTGTTATAAATTAATACCGCTGCAGCTCCTTTTTCATGAGCACGTCGGATTTTTTCATCAAAAGATAAAGTACCGCGTGATATTAACGCCACCTTGCCACTTACATCTTTATTTGCATAATCCTCCTCGGCACCGATTCCTACATCTACTACATTCAATTTTTTATTCATAATGCTTAAATAATCTTTCCCTAAGCCGTGAGCCATTAGCTCATTTTTAATAGAAACCTTACCTATACTCGTTTGTACAGTTGGTATATCTGTAGGAACATCGCTTGCTCCAACAGTAATAGCTAACGGTGATGAACCAGGGGAGCCTAGCGAACCTGGCGTAGGACCTGCGTTACCTCCTGCTACAACAGGAATTACTCCTTGCAAAGCTGCATTATTAATCGCTACTGCTGTAGCATCTAAGGAATAATTATTACTGTTTCCTAAAGAAAGATTAATCACATCCATGCCATCTTCTACGGCCTTTTCTATTCCAGCAATAATCCAAGAATCATATCCAGAACCATAATGACCTAAAACACGATATGCATATAAATCAACATTTGGTGCAACACCAGTCATCGCATATTCAACATTATTACGTGGGTTTGATGCAATCGTGCCTGCTACATGCGTTCCATGCTCTGTAACAAATGGACGACCATCAACTTCTGCAGGCTCACCAGAACTGGCAAGATCAGCAGGTGTAGACTCCATTGGATCCGTGTCATTATCTACAAAGTCATAACCACCTTTATAAGCATCTTTTAAATCCGGATGGTTATAATCGATACCTGTATCAAGTACCCCTACTTTAATCCCCTTTCCGTTTATATCCTCGTTATGTAAACGATCTACACCTAAAAGTGGTAAAGCTGGTGGAATACTTTTATTTTTTGTAGATGCATTATCATTAAGCTCATTGATCGGCACACTAACTTTGTTATCCTTCCATACTCGCTTGACAACACCTGTTTCAAGAAGCAAATTAATTTGATCTGTAGGAATTGTCATCGCCACTCCATTAAATACATTTTCAAATGATTGTTTGATTTGAAATTGATTTGTTTTCTCTTTAGCTAGCTGATTTACTTCTGCTTTTTGATGTTTCTTGTTCCATATTTCCATTAAACGCTTTTTAAAGAACTCTTGTTCACCTCTAATTTTTTCTTTCTTACTTTTGGATACTTCCTTTAATTTCCCATTTTGATCATTTTCGATTGGAGAAGTCTTCAGTTCAACAATGATATTTGCGGATTTATCTTTTAAAGATAATAAACTAGGATCGATTACAAAGCCTTCTTGAGGTGTTAAGCGCTTAATCGATTGTCTTTGCTCATCTGTCAGTCCCTTTAAGGTGGATTCTACAGAGTTCGAAGTTGCATAAGATTTTTTTTGAGGTATTAAATAAGATGTAAAAAAGCTTGTAGTTAATACACTTGTTACCATTACGTTTAGCATTTTCTTCTTTCTAATCTTCATTTGCATGCTCCCTTCTACTTGCTTTAGTTAAATAAGTAAAAAAATGATTAAGTGGATAAATCTATATCATTCATCCGATAAAAAAAATGTTAAAATAAGAATTAGAATAATTAGATAAGTCTAACAATTTAATTGTAATTTAGCTATTTTTCATGGTAAATGGGGGTTATTTCAAACAAAATTTTCATTTATATTCTATTTTTCGCCATTAAAAATCATAATTAATTATTCTTTTTACAGTTAAAGTCTCATATTTTACTAAATTTGTTGATTTATAGATTATGTTTGGAAGAAAATCATTTAAATTCAATAGAAATTTTTATTATTCACTTGGGGGAATTGCTGGTTTTCTACTGCTCAAACTTTTAATAAAAAGATTTTCTAAAGGGAGAAATTTGTTATGTATGAGGGGAAAATCATAAAATATTATCGTGAAAAATCTCAGATGACACAAGAACAGTTAGGGAAAGGAATTTGTTCTAGTACTCATATTAGTAAAATAGAAAGATCTCAAACTGAGTATGCACATGAAATAATAACCCTACTATCTGATCGACTTGGAATAAAAATCGAAAAAGAGATTTCAAAATTAAAAAATATAAAAATGCGTATAAATAGTTGGCAGCAGGCTATTGTAATGCAGCTATTCGACGAAATAGAAGAAATCAACCTTGAACTTGAGCAGGAAGAGTTGATTCAAATTTCAAATTATATTAATCAATATAATTTACTTCGTATCAGATATTTATTAATTCGTAATTTAATGAATGAAGCAAAAGAGCTCATTGATGAAATAAAAAAAATGAAGCATAAATTGTCACCTTATGAAATAAATCTTTTTAGACATGTGTTAGGTATTTATCACTTAACGAACCATGAACCTTTACTTGCTATGAAAGTTTTGAAGAAAATTAATAATGCAGAGTATACAAATGAAGAATATTATTATCATTTAGCATCAGCTTACCATTCTAATGAAATGCCCGTAATGGCTTATTTTTATGCTGACAAAGCACGTCAGTATTTTAAAAATATTAATTCCTATCTTCGAGTAATCGATTCAGAAATGCTTATGCTAATACAAGTTAAAGATAATGAAGAATTTACTGAGACGATTAAAAGATTTGAAAACTTAATTCAAAGCTGTGAAATTTGTAGATCATCAGACCGAAAAGCAAGGGTGTATCATAATTTGGCCTTCGAATATTACCGAAGAAAAAATTATGATTTAGCAAAAAAATACTATTTTGAGTCTATGAAATTGAAAGATTCTAAGTCTGTACCGTATTTACTTTCTCTAGAAGGATTTATACGAAGCTCATACTATGGTGAACTATTACCTAAGGGTGAGTTATTACAGTTTGTAAGTGAAGGGCTTGATATAGCTATCAAGAAAAACGACAAACTTTTTATCAACCTATTCACCTTATTAGACCTTTTAATCTTGAAAAAAGAACAAGAATATCATCAATACTTGGCCGAATATTCATTACCATTTTTCAAAAAAGTAGGTTTCGTTTATTTAATCAATCAGTCGGAAAAAGAATTGTTTAACTATTACATTAAACAAAAACAAACCCGTAAAGCATTAAGTATGGCGAATACACTAATCAATCAGTAGATAGTAAAAGGCATGTCTCAAACTAAATGAGACATGCCTTTTTATTATTATTTTTTAGCTGGCATCGCTTCTTCAAGTGCAAGATGATGCGTATATAAATAAGTAGCGTATTCTTTTCCAACGTATCGAATATGCCATGGCTCATAGTGATAGTTTGTTATGTCTACTTTATCTTCTGGATAACGAATAATAAAGCCGTATTCATGTGCATGTTCTGCTAACCATTTTCCTTCAGGCGTTTTAGCAAAATCAACTTCTAAAGCATTACCAAAAGACGGTGAAGAAACATCTATCGCTAATCCAGTCTGATGCTCACTCGTTCCTGGAAGTGCACTATATGCTTTAGTCCATTCCTCGCCATGTGTAGAAATGTAATTATTGTATAAAGAAACTTGGCGATCGTACGAACGATATCCAGATATTGCAGTTAACGTATAACCATCTGAAGATGCACCAGCAAATAACTTCTCTAATGCATGTCCAGCTTCGCTTCTCATTCTAGTTTTTTCTTTTACTGCTCCATTTAATTTTATTGATGGATAGATAAGATCGTTTGGTTCATAACCATCTGGTAACTTTCGATCTTTATTAACTAATACTAAATTTGAATCAACGTTTAACACTTCTAATAATCCAGATTCATCTTCTTTCGTTGTTTTATAATAATCTGGAAAATTAAGTACGTTATCATTTTTTACAATATCTGTTTTAACTTTAGCATTCTTCTTTATAACAATCGTATTAGGTTCTTTGTTTTTTTCATAAAGTGTACCTGCAACACCAGCTACTAATACTAAAGAAATTGCAATTCCTATAATTGGTTTCTTTCTACGATTTTTTTCACTTCTGGACAATGGTTTTCTCCTCCTATTATTTCTATCCTTTTTATCATTTCTTCAATTGATTGTTTCGAAAAAATTTAATAGTTGATCAAAGTTGTATTGCTCTAGTATCGTCACGAATTCTTTTAATCAAACTACTAAAAATCAACATTAAACAATAAGCAAAACCTAACCATAAAAATTTTTATATTTTGTTTTACTTAAAATAGACGATTTAATTATACAAAAAGTTTTATAATCTGACATTTTTTTTAATTATATGTTATGTTAAAAAATAGTATTTATAACAATTTTAAAATTGTGTTAATATAATTTTATTGGTAGACATATAACCTATTTGTTTAAAGATTTTTTTAGGAAGAATTTTCTCAAAAAAGGCAAATCCATCCAAGAATCTATATACAGGAGAATAAAATATGAAATGGTTAATTTGCTTTGGTCCCTTATTAGAACTAGCTATAACTGCTGGTGTTGCTAAATTTTGGGCTGAAGATTTTAAAGAAATTGCACCGATTATTATACTTCAGTTTTTACTTTATACTTTTTTAATTACGCCAATTCTTCTTTGGGGATTTTTACGCTAAATTTTTTCAAAAATAAAAAACCTTCTTTTGGAAGGTTTTTTTATTTTATATTTAGATAATAACTAAAATTAAGTATACTATATAATTTTAATTCGAAAGAACTATTCGATCTAATTTCCGAGACTTTTGTATGTCTATATATGTCGATTGAGCATTTAGCCCGCGCTACCATTGGGTTTTGTAGATTCATTACTTCAAAATTTACTCTCTAAGTTTATTCTTTATATATGTTATAAACTGTAACAAAAAAACAAGAATACCAGAAAGTATCCTTGTTTTAGTTTTGAACTTTTTAATTAACAATCTTAAAACCAAAATGTATTAACTATGCAAATTTCCTTTTAACCAAGGTCGATTTCGATAATGACCTATTGGAATTTGAATTAAACTTGTTTTTCCTAGTTCTTCTAATTGGTATAACTCATCGCATAATTTTACATTATATCCAAGTAGTGGATGCCCCCCCATTCCTAATGCTGATGCGATTATTAGTAAACGCTGAATCATTATGCCAGCTTCCATCTGTTGAATCCGGTAGCCTCTATAACTATGTGTTGATTTTATATGTTCCTTATTATCCACTACATGTATACAGATTGGCACTTGGAATAAATTGACGGTAGGAGCATTCATTCCACTTTGGAGTTGCATACGATGATCGCCTAATTTTATTTGTACTAGCGTATGCGTTTGATCATCATAATAATAAGCACCATTGTTAATCCCTTCAACGTTATACAAACATAAATATAACTTTAGCCGGTTTTTATTTGTTTTAAAGGAGTCATCTAAATCATTTATATATGAGAAGGATGCTGTCGCCTCTTTAAGTAATGTTGCTAAGTTTATTTGACTAACAGGACGTAAAACATAGTCCAGTTCAGGTGAAAACCGTTCTTTACATACGCTAGCTAAATCATAGGATAGACGATCCACTTTAGGTAAAATTATTCGATGTCGTACATCTAAAGAGTCCACACTTTCATCAACTTTTCTAAATGTTTGAGTCGATTCGATCATCGATACTTTATTCAGTTTAATTAGCATCGGGAACTCTCTAATCTTTTTCGATTTTACTAAATATTTATGTGAAATTGCCTGTAACTCTCTGCTTAGATCCGTTGAATTGTAATTTTTACTTTTTATATTATCTTTTGAAATCAAGGTAGATTCTTCAATAGAGAGCGGAATTACTCCGTACACACTTTCCTCACGTTCGTTTACACCGATTAAGTGGTTGATAGCTTGATCTAGAAACTGGTAATATACTCCAGCTTTAAACCCAAAGCATTGAGCCATCTCTAAAATCTGTCCAATTAGTACTCCGCAATCTAACCCTTGGAGCCGATAAGAAAAATTATTGTACTTAAAGAAATTTTTCCAAAACATTGTTGAAATAAAAATAGTACTAAAACACTTTGGTAGATCACACCTATTTCCTAAAGCTCTTGATACATAAGAATCAAAATTTCCTTCTCTTAATAAAACTAAGCAATGCCTAGCTACATCATAATGATAAATCCCCGAAGAAACTTGATTGGACTTAAGATATATATACAATTCATTCGGATACAATCCTCCACCAGAGGGGATGAATCTTCGGTTTGAAGACATCATATTAACTATTTCGTTGGAACCGGAAGTAAATGCTGTTTGAGCTAATTGGTTTAATCCATATACATACCATAGAAAATAGCCAATTTCATCTAAATTCGGCTCGAATGCGTTCCTTTTTTCTTTTAAGGATAATGGAACGTTAAGAGAAAGTGGAATAGTAGGTAAATCTTTATAAAGTTTATAAGTTAGAGGAGCATCTTCCCAATCAACTTCCCAATCCGATTGATTTGCCTTTTCAATATCAAAATGAAGATTGTGTAGAAATGTTTGTAAACTCATCCAATTACCTCCTAATACACCACCTATGGGAACGGGTGCGGATATGGATTGAGCTGCTCCGGCTTTAGCGGCTTCTTCGTATAGCCCATTTTAACAGGAACTTTCAACACTCGATCAAGTCCATTCAATCGCTTTAGATGATGGCCGAATGTCATAGGCAACATCCCTGGAATTAAGACTTTTACACAAGATAATCCATTTCTTTTGATTTCAGGTGTAGTTTGATCAACTACAATCACATCAAGATTTAATTGTTTAAATACTTGAAGAATATCCTTAAGATCATTCGTCAAATCCAGATGGTTCGTATTCCATTTAAATTCTTCCTCAAAAGTTTTTAATGGACGGTTATCATCTAATAAAAACTTCAAACGCTCCTCTGCTTGACGTAAACCATATAACATTCCATGGTCATCCATTTGCTTAACAAGGTTATTATCTAAAAGCATTTTCATATTTTGAACGTAATTTTCTTCAAACTTTTTATCCAATGTTAACATCATTCCAGCTAACTCATGCACTGCGCTTTTAACTGCCCGAACCGGATCTAGATGAGCACCTGCTGCACAAATGAGATTTAATCCATGTTCTTTTCGATTTTTTGCAATGGCAACAATACTTGGAATTCCATTCTCCATCGTCGAATTAAATAAATGAAGATCATATCCTCCGACCAAGCGCATGCGTTCAATCATTAAATCGAGCTCTTGATCTTTAGCCGATTTTGGATCAAGTCGAGGAAGAGGCAACTGAGCATACCAAGTCATTAAGAATGAATCCCGTTCAACAATTTCCAAAATACCGTAGAATATAGCTTCTTCTAAGCTGCCTCCTAAAGCACATCCATTAGAAGTTTCATACACATAACCGTGACCGCACCCTAGACTATAGTATGAAAGCAACTCTGGTACAAGAATCGGCTTTTCCTTCATAAATGAATAGCCCCATACCCAATCGATCTTCCGTTTAGGATTAAACGCCTTAAATGGGAAATGCGGCAGAGCATATTGCTCTTTTGAATGCGTACCAACAATTTCGGGATTAATTGCATAATCTTTTACGTTGTTATAACTATCATGTACTACCGTTTTTTTTCCTCGTGGAGTAAGACCGCAATACCTTTCTAGGCCCTCCAAAATGGCAGTTAATTCACTAGATTCATATGATAATGTACGTCCTGCTGTACCTTCATCCCCTTGAAGTAACGGTAAGTTTACAACCACATCTGCAAATGGAGTGGTTAGATCATATGCCTTACCATTTAAAAAACCTGTCTTTTGACCTAAATAGTCATTAACTAACACTTTTTTTAATTCATCCATTGAACGACTACGATAACTAGTTGGAGAAACTTTCATACTAGGCTCAAGTGAAATAATCGCCGAATCAGAAGTATCATCTTCTAATTCACCACATATTGGGCAGAGCGGGTTTGGTAAAAAAAAGTGATTAGAGCTTTTGAATGTTTTCATATTTAATAAAAAAATTCGTTCCTCTAGACGAGTTTCTTTACCGTTCATAAATTTCTCTACTTCAGCAGCAATTAAGTAAGCCATTTGTAAAAGTCCCGTTCTTGTTCCCCATACATCGTCCGATATTCCATCACCATCTAATAACTGATGATCTATTTCTAGCATTTCTCTGCGCTCTCTACCAGCCATTAGACGTCTAAAATCGGCACACTTTATACATCCTTTTTGCCCTGGATGTACTAAAGGTCCGATTACACCTTCTCCAAATGAAACACAAGCACGTAGCCATGGAACAGTTCCTGTTCTAAAAATTTCATCTGCTTTTTCATATACTTTAGGGTTCCATGCGTCATCCAAAAAAAGTATTAAACTAGTATCCTCAGAAACCTTCGACTCTAAATCTTTCTGGTGAACTATTTTATATTTATTTAAAAGAATTTCTGATGTGTATTTACTTAATAATCCCTCTCCAAAAATGGTAACCGTTGAATTCAAATCGAGCTCACCTCTCTTAACAAGACACCATAAACTCCCGCAAGTTCATCTATATTAATCGATTCAAGCACAAACTCCAATGTTAATATTTGCATATTATTCTGTTTTAAAATATCCATCGCTGAGATTAATAAATCAGTATGTTTTGCACGATTAGATTCAGGAATAAAAATTTCGGGTATTTGCTGTTCTTCCACTAAAACTGACGAACTCTGGATAGCTGTTGATGCAAGTAGTGGGGTTTTATTTTGTGACTCCTTAAGTACTTGTTTAAGTGCTTCTTGTAAGGCAATCGTTAAATTTAAACCAACGCTTCTATACCAACCTTTTTTTGTACCAACCCAGACTACTGGAAATCCACAAATCTCTTTTCCTAATGCTATTTTTGGAGATTCATGTATTGTATTTAATGTTTGTAAATAAAATTGAGCACAATCATCTTCAATTTTTATCGCGTTTATTTCCTGAATATGATTTTTATGAACACTCGTTTGTTTATTAAGCTCTTCAGACAAATATTTTTTTAGGGCTCTACAAATACTTTCTGAAAAAGTTTGACCAGTAGCTATTGCGATGTATTCCCCAGGTTCTACAGACTCTACAACATCTGTCTCTGAGTTCTTAATAAGTTGACCGGCAATTTGGGATACATACATTTCAACTCCAGTAAGCCCCGCCTCTATTCGTGCTTCTTCATGAGTTAACTCAGTACAAATCGTACTTGTTAATAGTTTTACAGGGCCTTCTGTAAGAGGATCTACTACTTGAATCCGACATTGAGCTAACGGAAGTTGATTTAATTCGCCCTCATCCCAAACGTGAAATAATCCCGTTTCTTGTGAATTGAACTGACCTAAATAAGTTAATAACTTACTTTGATCTCCTCTAGGTTTGTTTTGCTCTAGCTTTTCTTTAAAATTACGAACTATTTTAGCTTTTGCTTTCCCAGTCACTAGTGGATGAGGAGAGAATGTGTGCCAACTGCCCTCTAGCGTCTCTTGATTAATAATATAAACCTGATTAGTTTTTTCTGTCTCGCGTGACTTTGTAATATCCTTAAATAGCTCGAACACCATTATATTTGCCAACATTGCCGATGTAATTGAAGACAATGGTTGGTTGCCTTCCTCTTTACAGAGTATGTTTTGATGAACGCTTCTCCATGCTGATTCAAAGCAAGCTTCAGAATCTGAAGTCACTAGTGGTCCTGCCATACAGATCTTTTGTGAAGAAATAGCTGGAATGAATCTCTTTTTCTCTCTTTTACAAATCTCGTTAAGCATTTTAAGCTCATAAACACGATCATCTTCTGATACGTATAAAATCGAATCAAAAGTTGATACAATCTCTTGTAAGGAAAGCTTCTCTCTCTTCATTAATACAACTTCGACTTCACTATCCGTCTTCTGTGCATTGTCTACAATTTCTTTTATACGTTTTTTATCGTTATTTTCTGTACTTGTTATTAAAAGATGGAATTTCGCTAACCCCGACTCTAATAATGCTGAAACTAGCGAAGTGACAATTGTTCCAGAACCAATTGCCAACACTCTGGATTGGCGATAGGTTTGAAAACGATAGGACCCAGACTCCCCAAAACAATTTAAAAACTCAATTTGACTTGCATACTTGTTTAAAATATCTTCAGATAATTGATGTGGATGATCCTTACTTACATCCCGCGCAAAGCCATTTTTATATAAAATTTCACCAATTTCAAATACTCTATCTCGGTATTGGTCAGGCAATCCATTTGTTAAATTGTCTAATGAGTGATCACCGTTAAACATAGGAAGTAACTTTTCGATCCACTGGTAAACAGAAGCACCTTCCATTCTAAATGAACTTAAGTTATTCCTAAAATAGACACCTCCATTTGAATCAGGTACAAAAAAAGTATCTCGGTTAACCTTTAGCCGTGCAGATGGATTCAATTTTGACATCCTTTTCAACCCCTTCGATTCCGTGAGTTGTATATTGAATTTCACAAATACTTTCTTCATAATCCTATGTATATTTTGTATTCCTTATGTCATAACATAACTAGATAACCCCTACAAAGATCAGTAGGGGTTGATTGTCTATATAGACTCATAGTTTTTATGCAACATTACAATTAACGGTGACAGCGACCGCAGCCTCCGCAACGGAAACAACCTCCGCAGCCTCCACAACCGAAGCAACCTCCACAACCAAAACAACTAAAAATAGGGAAAAAGCATGCAAAGCAAACTCGAGCATCTTGGTTTTGATACTGATTATAATCCCATGGAACTACTTGACTAGCTTGAAACTGATCAACGTTTAATTGTTGAAGCTCTCTTTGAAAATCATACATTTTTATAACCTCCTACATAAAATTTGAAAGCGAATAAAAATATAACGTACTTATAAAAAATAAATACGAGTCCCTAATTTGAATCTACTAAAACGCAGACTCTCAACAACAAAATATGTTGAGTACTTGGGCATTGTTACCGATTTAATTGCCCAATTTATTACTCCTTAGTAAACTTACGAACTGATTAAAAATGCAAAAAACCTCACTTCAAAAGTGAGGTTTTCGTAAGTCATTCAATTTTTCTATACTCTTTAATCTTCATTAAGCGTAATGTTTTTAAGTGGAGAATCTGATTGACCATTATTTTTACTTGTTCGTATTTTTATTTTATGTACTTTAAATAGTAAGAAGTACATTAGTAATAAAAAATCGAAAATGAAAAATAAGTCACCTATCATAAAAAAAGAGAATATTGAGTTGGAGATTTCTTCTTTTTGATTTAGAGTGTAAGAAACAAAAACAGCATACCTTTCATAAACAGTACAAATTAATAATATTGTTCCAACCACTAATGAAGTAAAACTATAACCAATATATCGTTCTCTTTTATTGAATTTTAAAAAGATTGGAAGTAAATATAGCAAAACAACAATAAAAATACTAAATAATACTCCTAACAAAGTAATTCGACTATGTAAAAAAGACTGAACTAGCAAAAGTTTTCCTAGGATAAAAAGCAGTATTATTATAACCATCATTTCCCTCCTCATTTCTCAATTTAGAGCACCAATCATGATCACATCCGAAAAAAATCACAAATTAACCGAGTTCCTTTTCAAAACAAATTATAGCCTTGCTTATTAAAGTTTCATATGATAATTTTTACCTTTTTGATAGGTAAAAACAGTTAATATATAAAATTTCATTAATCGACGCATGCTCTTCATCATTTAAAGGGACATTGTCGATTAGTATATATTTTTTACCGTTTTTAACGGTAAAAATAGTCATATCCTTAACAATCATCAAAGTTTAAAATAATTTTGAAAACATTATCTCAACAACATTTTATGTGAGTGTTATCACAAAAAATGTTGATTTATTTTAGTTAGTAAAAAAATTATTTTAGATCAAAGTAGGAGATGAGATGGATAAGGCGAGTTTACGAAGATTACACTTAATCGATGTTTTAAGCAGTCAAGAAAAATGGTTCAAAACGGAGGAGCTTGCTAAAAATTTAAATTGTACTGAGAAAACAATTAGAACTGATATACAAATAATTAATGCAATATTCCCAGATGGATGGCATATTGAAACGATAAAAGGAAAAGGTATTTATATAAAAAATCCAATTAATTCCTCGCTTGATCAAATTCGTTCACTCTTTGTAAAGAATTCTCTATCGCTTCAAGTAATCATGTTTATTCTAATCAAAGAGATTGAATATATTAATGATTTAGGCAAAGTATTATATACACATCATAATACTGTTTATAAAATTCTCGAAAGAGTAGACACTTTATTGAAATCATATAATTTAAGTTTAAAGCGTGCACCTCTTGAAATTGTAGGTAATGAGCTTCAAAAAAGAATCTTATGCTGTGACGTTCTATATGGTCTATATTCCTATACGAATAAATGGCCTTATGATTCACTATCGTTTTCTATCATAAAAAAAGTAGTTACAAGGTCAGCTGAAAAAAATAATTTACTTTTATTTCCACCTACTTTATATAGATATATATATTATGTTGGTACGATGCTTCAAAGAATGGATCGTGATATAAAATTGGACTTAAATCCTTCTAACAATATTAAAGATTCGAAGTTCTTTTCGATTGCAACTGATATTTGTGTGCAACTACAAAACATTTATAAAGTATCAATTCCATTAAATGAAATTAACGCTCTTTCTCTAATGATTTCCGCATACCCTTATTTCTCTTGTGGTGATGAACGCCAAGATAAAATAATAAACAGCTATCATAAAAAAAATGAAAAACATTACTTAGAATTATATGAGCTCGTTACGATGCTCGAAAAAAAGCTAAGTATAAAACTACATGATCAAAATGACTTTATTCTCACTCTTCAAAAACAATTTAAAGCACTTTCCCTAGTTCTTTTTTTAAACGGTAAAATTGATCGCTCTTGTCTAATTTCTGATTATGTTAAAAAGCGTTATCCGGAGTTATTTTATAAAGTAAAAACTGTATTTCGTAATTGGTGTAAATCCCTTTCATACCCCGAAGTAAATAATGAAGTAATTGCTAAAATAACTTTAAATATTCAAGCAGTAATCATTAAATTATCATTAGTAAAAAAGAGGGTTCTACTATTAAGTAGTGAAGGTTATGGTGTACGTCAGTATATAACAGCTAAACTAATAAAAGAATTTGGAGATAAAATCCAATTTGTTGAACTCAAAAAAGGTGAACTGAGTCCTGAAACGATTAGTGAATTATGTTTGGACTTGATCATTGCTGATTTTCAAATTGATATAGAAATTGTTCCAATTGTGGTAATTAGTTCTACTCTGTCACAGCGCGATATTAATCATATCGAACATTTATTAAAATAAATTTTATTTTGAATAAGCATTCAAAGGTGATTTTATGATAAAAGAAAGGCCAACATTAGTCACAAATGAGTTAGTTGACCTATTAAGTCAACTTGATCATGATACTTTCTTACATGGGATGCGTGTGGGAGAAATGTCGTATAAATTCAGTAGATATTTAGATCTCTCTTTACATCACTCCAATCAATTACATTTTATTGGTTATGTACATGATATTGGTAAACTTAAAATACCAAATTCAATCGTCGCAAAAAAAGGTCCTCTTACTGATTTCGAGTGGAATCTAATGAAGAACCACACAATTTATGGATATGATTTATTAAAAGATTTTTTATATGATAATGAAATTTTAAATGCTGTACGTTATCATCATGAAAATATTGATGGGACTGGTTATGAAGGTTTATGTTGTAACGAAATTGATTTTTATTCGAAAGTAGTTAGAGTCATTGATAGTTTTGACGCACTAACTAATGACCGTTCATATAGAAAGAAATGTTCAATTGAAATATCGTTAAAAAAAATTCAAAAGCTAAGTGGTACTGTTTATGACCAGGATTTAGTAACGGAGTTCACTAAGTTTATTTGTAAATTGTATTAAGTAGGATTCAATAATGCTAATAATTTACACCTATTAATTGCTAGACCAGAATCTATTAACATGTTATAGTTTCATTAAAATTATAAATTTCACTCGTATAATAGTGAGGATATGGCTCACAAGTTTCTACCGGTTAACCGTAAATTTACCGACTATGAGTGGTAACACATCTGACATTTTGCTCTAGTGAATGAAAGACTCAAAATGTGTTACTTCACTCATTTTATACAGTGAAGTACATGTTTTGAGTTTTTTTGTTTAGATTAAGGGGGATCATTATGGAATTATTACTTAAAAAAATTGAACAAGAAGGAATCGTTTTAGCAAATGATGTATTAAAGGTGGATGCTTTCTTAAATCATCAAATGGATCCTGTTTTAATGAAAGAAATTGGTGAAGAATTTGCGCGATTATTTTCTGAAGAAAAAATAACAAAAGTAGTTACTATAGAATCTTCTGGTATCGGACCTGGGCTAATGACAGCACTTGCTTTAAATGTCCCTCTAGTTTTTGCTCGTAAGAAAAAATCAATCACAATGCAGCAAGATGTTTACACTTCAAAAGTATATTCATTTACAAAAAAAGAAGAAAATGAAATTTCTATTTCTCATAAATGGTTAGACAAAGGTGATAAAGTATTAGTAATAGACGATTTCTTAGCAAACGGACAAGCAGCTCTTGGTTTACTTTCAATTATAGAACAAGCGAAGGCAGAAACAGTAGGTTTTGGAATCGTAATTGAAAAATCATTCCAAGATGGCGGAAAGATTTTGCGTAATCGTGGTTATCGAGTAGAATCTCTTGCTCGTATTCAATCTTTAAAAGATGGACAAATTAAATACTTAAACGAAGAATTAACTGTTTAAGAATAAAGAAAAGACATTGTTTGAACGATAGTGTAGTTCAGACAATGTCTTTTTTTATTGAGCAACTGAACTCATTTATTTGGTCTTTAAGTCTTTTTTAGAATTAAATATACAAAGTAAGGTCCACCGATTAGAGCTACTATAATCCCTGCTGGTATTCCTTCTGGATCGACTAAGTTTCTTCCGATTGTATCGGCAACTAATAGTAATAATCCACCAATTAAAATAGCGATGGGTATAAATAATTGATTTCTTGGTCCAACTAAGCTTTTAGCAATATGTGGTGCCATTAATCCGATAAACGCAATTCCTCCTGTTACTGAAACTGCAGATGCAGCTAATGCAACTGCTACTAACATTAAAATAATTCTTTCCTTTTCTAACGAAACCCCTACACCAATTGCAACAGGCTCATTTAAATTAAGAAGGTTTAATGTATTTGCTTTATATAAAGTAAACGGAATTAATACAATTAGCCAAGGTAAGAATGCCCAAATAAACGGCCAATCTGTTCCCCATATATTACCTGCTAACCATTTTGCAATAAAATCTACTTTTGCACGTTCTGCAGATGAAATTAATACAATCATGATTCCTGAAAGAGCCATCGAGAAACCAATACCTACTAAAACTAGTCTTATAGGTTGTAATCCTGAATTTTTCTTATAAGAAAATAGGTAAATAATAATTGCCGTTACAATGGCACCACAAAATCCAACGATTGGGATTAAATAAACAAACGAACCTGCTTCAATTGGAAAGTATAAAAAGAATACTGTAATAGCTACTCCTGCACCAGCATTAAAACCTAGTATTCCAGGCTCTGCCATATCATTTCGTGTTACTCCTTGCAAAATTGCACCAGATAATGCAAGTGCCATTCCCGCCATTAAAGTTATAATCATTCTAGGTAATCGAATTGAAAAGATCACAAACTCTTCTTTAAATGTACCATCACCTAAAAATGTTGGAAGCAATCTACTATATGGTATTGCTGAAAACCCCATACCCATTCCTATAAACATTGTTAAGAGAATAAGTATAAAGAGTATCAACAGAATTAACCTTTGTTTTCTAATAATAGCAGGCTGTATCATGAAAATTCTTTGCCTCCTTTATGTACAATAAATAAAAAGAAAGGAAGGCCAATCATTGCAACAATCGCTGCAACTGGTGTTTCATAAGGTATATTAATTGTTCGCCCGAGTGTATCTGCCAAAAGTAAGAATGTTGCTCCAAAAATAGCAGACATCGGTATAATAAATCGATAATCAGTTCCGACGAACCCACGTACCATGTGAGGTACCATTAAACCTAGAAATGCCATATTTCCTACTAGAGCAACTGCTGCTCCAGCTAGTAAAACGATTACTACAAATAAGATTACTTTGATTCTTGGGATATTTTGACCTAAACCTACAGCAACCTCTTCGTTTAAGCTAAGTATTGTTAATTGACGTGCCAAGAAAATTGCTACTAGGATTCCTATTACAATAAAAGGCGTAATTGTTTTTACTTGACCCCATGAAGTACCAACTAGTCCACCCGAAGTCCACATTGAAATATTTTGAGATATTTTAAAATAAATCCCTACACCTTCAGATATAGCAGTTAAAAAGCCTGTAACTGCCGCCCCTGCTAATACAATCCGAAATGGAGAAAAGCCTCCCTTTTTCGCTGTAGCAATACCAAAAACGATTAGCGAACCAACGGCTGCACCAATAAAACAAGCTATCATAATCCCAAAATAATTTACTTTTGGTAGAAATGCCATTGTTATTGCTAAGGCTGCATTTGCTCCTGCCGTTAAGCCTAGCAAACCTGGATCTGCAAGTGGGTTTCTTGTCATCCCTTGCATAATAGCGCCTGCCACCGCAAGAGCTGCCCCTACAAATATTGCTGCTACCTCTCGGGGTAAACGTAATTCTCTAATAATAGAAATTTGTTGACTATTCATGTTTGTAAAAATCGAATTCCATACATCACGAACAGTTGTATCCGCTGCACCAAATACAATCGCAATTACAAACATCACTATAAAAATAATTATCCCCAATATAAGTTTAAAAAAGAATGGAACAGAACCTTTGTTTTTTTGTGTCATTAGCCTCTCATCTTCTCTGTATAGAATGAAAGAGTAGGAATCATAGAAAATTCCTACTCTTATTTGTGTTAGTCACCTAAAAATTTCTTTTTAAAGAATTCTAATTGCATATCTAAAGTATCTGGATCATTAAAGTAGAATTCACTTCCATTTACTTCGAAAACGTGCTTATTCTTTACTGCAGGTGTATTTTTATAAGTATCTGTTTTTTCGACAGAAGTATCAGTTTGATCAAATTTACTGAAGATTACATAGTCACCCATAAACTCAGGAAGTACTTCTAAGGATATTGCATAATAACCTGGTTTTAATGCATTTTCTTCAACTTTTTTAGGCATTTTTAATTTCATTTCTTGGAAAAGAATTTCTGTTCCACGACCCCAGTTGTTACCGTATACATAAAGCTGCTTGTCGAATTTTTCAATTACAGAAACTGTTGCATCTGGACCAATTTTAGCTTTAATTTCTTCACCGGCCTTTTGTGCACGTGCTTTAAAATCATCCACCCATGCCCTAGCTTCTTTTTCTTTGTTTAATAATTTACCAATTTCAATATGTTGAGTTAAGTAATCTACTTTGCCGTAAGTATAAACTACAGTAGGTGCGATTTTCTTTAATTTATCAAGGTTTTTAACATTATCTAAACCTATAATTAAATCTGGATTTAACTCAATAATTTTTTCGATATTATCATCTGAAACTTCTTCAGCATTTTTTAATTTTTCAGCCCAGCGAGGATTCGACTTAGACCAAGAATCTACTCCCACAATGTTAACACCTAAAGACATTACATTTCCTGCAAACGAAGATAACACTACTACACGTTTAGGGTTTGCTGGGACTTTCACTGGACCATTTTGAGATTGATATGTAATAGTTCCAGACTTTTTTGATTCATTCTTAGAGCCTTCTGTACTTGGTGCTCCTTTACTACATGCACTAATAATTAGCACGAATATTAAAAGAAATGGTATTAAGATTTTCTTCATTCTTCTCTTCTCCCTTAAGTAAATTGTATGTAACGCACATTGGTTTATTTGTTCTTGGATCTCTTCCAATTACTGTATCAATTGAAAAAACTTTTTTTAGAATTTCATGCGTAATGACTTCTTCGCAAGAACCTGCTTTTACGATTTCTCCATCTTTAAGTGCGATAATATAATCAGCAAATCGAGCTGCCTGATTTAGGTCATGTAAAACCATTACAATCGTACGTTCTTGCTCTTGATTCAGCTTTTGTAACAACTCCAAAATTTCGAGCTGGTGAGCTAAATCTAAATATGTAGTAGGCTCATCAAGGAAAATGATTTCAGTTTCTTGTGCTAACGCCATTGCGATCCAAACTCGTTGGCGTTGGCCTCCTGAAAGTGAATCAACTGACTTGTATTTATATTCCTTTGTTCCTGTAACCTCAAGTGCCCAGTCAATTACTTCAATATCTTTTTTTGTTAATCTGCCAAAACCACTTTGATATGGGAATCGACCATAAGATACTAGTTCACCTACTGTTAAACCACTTGCACTCTCTGGTGTTTGAGGAAGAATCGCCATTTTTTTAGCTAGTAATTTAGTATTCTCTGAAGCAATGTTTTCCCCATCTAAAATAATCGTTCCGGATTGATGAGAGATGATTCTTGTAATCGCCTTCAAAAGAGTCGATTTACCGCATCCATTTGAACCGATAATTGTTGTAATTTGTTTATCCGGAATTTTTATATTAAGGTCTTTTACAATCAAACGATCACCATAACCAATGGTCAATTCATTAGTATATAACCGTACCATAAACGGACCTCCATTCATTTAGTATTTCAAATATTAGTGATAATGATAATTATTATCAATAAATGTTACTAGGTAAATATAAGTCTATTTACTAATATTGTCAATATTATTTTTTAGTGAAATCATTGAAAAATTCTCAAAAATGGTTTATATTTTACTGAGAATGATAATCAATGACAGAATATTCTGGAGTGAGAACCGAATGAACATGAACGATCTATATGATGTAACAGTAATCGGAGGAGGTCCCGCTGGACTTTACTCTGCTTTTTATAGTGGTTTACGAGAAATGAAAACAAAAATAATAGAATTTCAACCTGATTTAGGCGGTAAGGTTCATTGTTATCCTGAAAAGATGATTTGGGATGTTGGAGGACAACCACCAATCCCTGGCGAGAGGTTTATCGGTCAAATTGTTCAGCAAGGATTAACGTTTGATCCTACTGTTGTGTTAAATGAAAAAGTCGACACAATCACTCGTGACGATAATGGCATTTTTGTTTTACATACAGCTTCAGGTCAAAAACATTATTCTAAAACAGTTATTGTTGCAGTTGGAAGCGGTATTTTAAATCCAACAAAGCTTAAAATAGATGGTGCAGAAAGATTCGAAGTCTCAAACTTAAACTATACAGTAAAATCACTTAAACATTTCCAAAATAAAACTGTAATCGTTTCTGGCGGTGGGAACTCTGCAATTGATTGGGCCAATGAATTAGAGCCAATTGCTAAGAAAGTTTATTTAACTTACCGAAAAGATGCTCTAAAGGGTCATGAAGCACAAGTCTCTCAATTAATGAATAGTTCAGTTGAATGTCTTTTCAATACATCTATTACAAAATTAATCGCTGGTGAAAACCATGAAGAGATTGAAAAGGTTGAACTTACAAATAATGAAACTGGTGAATTATCTCATTTGGCTATCGATGAGGTAATCATAAACCACGGTTATGAACAAGATACTTCTTTATTAAATAACAGTGAAATAAAAGTAGAAATGGTTCAAGATTTCTATATTAAAGGCAATACAACGAGTGAAACTTCAATCGAGGGGATTTATGCAGCTGGAGATATTCTAATGCATGAAGGAAAGCTACAATTAATTGCTGGTGCATTTCAAGACGCTGCTAATGCCGTTAATAAAGCGAAGCAATATATCCAACCAGATGCTAGTGGGTCAGCAATGGTTTCATCTCATAACGAAGTATTTAAAAAACGAAATCGTGAATTAATTAAACAGATGATGAATTAATCTTGAAAAAATGATGTCTTTTTTTCAAGATTAATTAAAACATTACGGTTTTATCTGGAAGCGTAATTTTAGCAAATTTTTGCTAAGCAAATACTCCAAAAACGTATTCTAAACGAATTCGTTTTTTTATTTGTTAAGTGATAATGAATTTAACACTACTGATCATAAAAAATGTTGGAGTGAATAAGACTGCATTTCAAGAGATGTCCTAGTTGGATCATCTTTGAAAATGCAGTCTTCATTTGTTTTCTCTTATGTCACAAAGCACATTCTATCAATCTATTTACGAGAAACCAGTATTATTCCTCACCCTTTAAGGCAAAAGTACCCCAAGGCTGAATATAATCAATAAGGAAATGCTCTTCCTCCACAACATCCCCAATATAGTTTTTCCGACTATCTAGCGGCATGTCTTTCAACACAACTTGGAGCTCCCCCTTATATTTTCCAAAGCTATTGTTTCCGATGAAGATTCTCCCTTTTTGCTGCTTAATGCTGTTGCGAATTGGGAAATCTTCAGTAGCAAATTTTTTCCTAACCTCTACCGAACGAATCATATATTCACTAATGTCCCCACGTCTTATGTGAAGCTCCCCCAGTGAGATGTTCTTCTCTGTATCAGATATTTCCGGTTGAAGCTTTACTTTTAGTTCCACAAAATCACGATTTAAGGATCCAAGTAGCTGCAGTTCATCTTCGCTTGCATATGCGTTTCCGATTATGACATCGTCAATTAACTTTGTAGCCCATAAATGCTTTGCTTGTACATCAATTGGCAAGGAACGATGTTGTTCTATTGTACATAAGCCATCATTAATGTCCCAAGGGCCGATATTGCCGTGATGAGAAGTGACAAATGCTGCTGTGCGGATTCCATGCTTTTTAAATCGTTCACTGCATTTTATAAAGAAATCATATGGCAAACCTGTATACCTTTGCGGATAAAAATTATGACAACCGAGCAGCAGAGACTTATTACCTTGGTGCATTAGTATGTTCTCTAGATAGTCGACATCATTACTCATGTTCAGTTCAATCTTAAGCCCATATGAGTTATATGTCATCTTTGATTCCTTTAGTCCGTCAAAACCAAGATCCAGTCGGATTCCATCCGCACCTAGTTGAGCAAAGAAGCTTAAGTCATCATAGCTGATATCCAGCTTTTCGAAAACAGCTGGCGCTACATCCAAAATAACTTCCATCCCCAGGGATTTTGCATACGCGATTATATTTATAAACTCTTCCATAATAATTTCTTTTGGTTTATTCACAGAAAGAAGACAAGTAAAAACTCGTTCGAATCCGTACTGAGAAGCTAGTGCTAAATATTCCTTGTCTTTTTCAGGTTTTGAATGTTCGGGATATATGGAAACACCTAGTTTTCTTGTCATTACCTTTTCTTCCTCCTAATTGACTATAATTTTCTGTCAGCAGTCAACCTTGTAACGTAGTCTCTATATCTTGTTGAAACGAACACACTGCAAAATACAGTTGTGACAATTATGATAGAAACAAACTTGCTGCCGATGAGTATAAATATGAAAATGGATAAACCGATAGCTAAAATAGAAATCCCAATCGATGCCCAAGGAGTAATCTTCCTCCCAAAGTTAGAACGATCGAATAAAATATGAGCTATTATTAATGTGAAAACGGCACTTATCATTTGAATCATCTTAGGCTGCTTGTCTCCCTTCTTCTTCCAATTTCATTTGTTTTTTTTCAAACACTTTAAAGAAAGGATAGTATATGACCAATGCGATACAGAAGTTTAGAATAGAAAGGGCACCTGCCGAAAAGGTCCAGTTTGTACTAATAACAGCCCCAATTGGCGCTAGCATTGTGAATGGCAATTTTGCCATCATCATTGGAATGAAACCAGAAACTACTGCAAAGTAAGAGATCGTCGTCGTCACTAATGGCGTAACAATAAACGGAATGCAAAGTATAGGGTTCATCACGATAGGAGCACCAAAGATAATAGGCTCATTGATATTGAATAATCCTGGAACAAAAGCCAACCTTCCTAAATCTTTTAAATATTTTACTTTCGAGAACATAAACAGAACAACAAGAGCCAAGGTTGATCCCGCACCGCCAATCCATACGAACCATTGAAGAAATTGTTCTGTAAATAAATATGGTAGGTGGTGGGCATTTCCAGTCTGTGCAAATTTATCTGCATTTTCAAGGATTGCTGTATCCCACATCGGACGAATGAGCGGATCCAAAATTGCTGGACCGTGAATGCCAAGTGACCAGAAAAATACGATTAAGAAAACTGTTAGTAATCCGCCAAGTAAACTATTACCTACTAATATATTTTTAAGCGGAGAAATCAAAGTTGTAATGAATGAGTTAATATTGAAATTAAATCCGTAACGAATAGTCCAAAAAACAAACACAACCGCAAAAGTAGGAATAAGGGCAGAAAACGATTTTGCGACTGCTGGCGGAACACTGTCCGGCATCCTTACAGTAATATTGTGTTTTATTAAAAACCGATAAATTTCAACAGTAATTAAAGATGTAACAATTGCTCCGAATAATGATCCGGCACTTAAACTGCTGATAGGCAGCCAACGTCCAGCATCGATGACCCCTTCTACTGGCTGTGTGACCTGTACAGGCACAACACAGGAAATTAGAAATGCAAGCATTGATAAAAAGCCAGCATTCAATTGATCCAATTTATATGATTCCGCCAATGCTGATCCTACGCCAAATGCCGCATATAATGACATGGCACCAACCGTAAAACGAAATGGAATATCGAGAGCAGCTTTATGCGGTGCGATCCATTGACTGAACGCATCGACTGGGAAGTTTAGAAATAGCACAAAAAACGATCCAACAATTGTCAGTGGGAGCGTAGACATCACGCCATTTCGTACTGCTAATAAATGCCTTTGTGACCCAATCTTATAAGTGAATGGAGCTATCTTATTCTCCAAAAAGCCGAATAGTTTATTCATCTCCTTGTAATCTCCTTTTAATTATTTGAATGATTCATCAATACGATCTAACTTGATTAGTGTGTTTTTCGATGATGATTATCTTGAAATTCCGATCAACCGTAGGCTTAGGATATCCAGCTTTGTCCATCTTGCTGTGTTATATCAAGTCATCCACAAAAAATTACCATCTTCTTATGCTTTGGAAGTAATTGACTCAGCATGCTTCAGAATGGCTTCACCGTTACACATTCCGTAGTGCATTTGATTGATGACTTCGACTGGTACATTATACTGCTTGCCCAGCTCTTGAAATCTTGGCAGTGAAAAGCGGATTTGTGGCCCTAAAAGCACGACATCACTATCCTTTATTTCTTCTTCTGCTTTGCCTTGGTCAACTGCTTTGATCAAATACTGTTTTCCTTGGATCTCGGCTGAAGCCTGCATTTTTTTAACAATGATGCTAGTGGACATACCTGCTGCACAACATAATAAAATTTTCATAGTAAATCTCTCCTTTTAAAAATTGCTTAAAGTTAGAATATAAATTCTTCTTTATGTAACAAAACTGTTGTTTAAAAAGACCTTATAAAGGCATTTGCATTGTATCTATTTTTTTGTATAACGAAATGAATTCCTCTGCAAGTTCCCTTACTGTGATTGCATTCATCAGATGATCTTGCGCATGGACTAGGAGTAAGTTGATTTCAGTTTTATTATCGGCGGCTTCATCTTGAATAAGCGTAGTTTGTATTTGATGTGCAAGGCCTAATTCCTCTTTCGCCTGTTTCAAACTTTCCAGTGCTTCTTCCATCTTTCCATTCTTGGCGAATCTGATTGCTTCTAATGATAAACTGCGTGCATTCCCTCCATGTAAAATAATTTGAAAACTGATTGGTAAGCTAGTTTCCATATTTACCTCCTGATATTTATAAAAGCGTTTTCTTGATATTTGTATTTTAATTCGAAATCCATTTCCGCTAAATATAAAAAACTTCCGTTAGAAACGGAAGTTTTGAAATAGCATGCCGAAAATTTTTTTCTATATATAAACTAGGCTATTTAACATCTATCAATTTATTAAACTCTTTTTGACTGGTGCAACCTATTATTTTATCTACCGTACTTTTATTATCGAGAATGTTGTATAGGAAATCATATAAATATTGAAGATCACTCTTATTGTTTTGCTTTATGCTAAATAGGCAAACCAATTGTACAGGTGTTCCTCCCCAATCAATTGGCTTAGCCAAGGTACAAAACGCGATAAACGTCTCTTGACTCATATTTTTGATAGGGTGCGGAATTGCTACAAGGTTGCCGAAGGCTGTAGAAGAACATACTTCTCGCTCCAACACGGAAGCACAGAAGGAATCGTCTCCCAACTGTAAATCAACGATTTTGCTACTTAAAAATCGGATGACTTCCTCTCTCGAATTCATTTGCTGCTGTAAAAAGACTAATTCACTCTTTACATGGTTACTGATATCCCCGCTGTGTTGTTGGAATAATTTTTCCCTGATTTTGCTTACATCATCTTTACCTAGTATTGTATTTACTTTTATAACTGGCACAGAAATATCATTATCGATTGTCACAGTACTGATTATAAAATCAATCTGATCCTCTAATACAAAATCTTTCAAATTATAATAGCTTACAACATCGACAATATCCAATGATCCTCCAAAATGCTCAATTAATTTATATTTAAGCAACTGGGCACTTCCCTTTCCTGTTGCACATACGATTAAACAGCGCTTTTGTTTTCTGTTCTTTTTCTGCCTCTCGATGGATGCACCTAAATGAATGGCCAAATACCCGGTTTCGCCTTCTTCAATTTCTTTTTTTATCTTGCAGCTAATCACTTTGGATGCAATTAAGCCGGCTTCAAACGCTAAGGGATATTGTGTTTTGATATCCTGAATTATTGGATTTCTCACATTCAGACCATATTTGATACGATTTAATGCTACATATAAATGTTCCGCCATATTCAGCTTCAGCTCTTCATCATGCTGTAAATCTATATTCATCTCTTCAAAAATAGCCTGAAGAATTTCTTGTATCATATGGTCCACTGTTTCCTCTTTGGAAGGCACGTCGAAAGCCAAATAGCTTGCCACCTTTGTTCCCATTAAATGGATGGTTATATAAATGCTTTCTACATATGGAAAGTGAATAAAAAATGCTTTTTCCAGCTCTGACAGCATTTTGCAAGAAATCTGATATTCCTTTGAATGTTCAATATATTTCGTATCTATATTTATTTCTTTTATTACACTGCCACTCCGTATTCTTTCAATAGAAATTAAAATGTGCACTAGTAAGTTTTCAAACTCCTGGTCGGATAATTCCATGTTTTTTTCCTTTAGGGAACGAAGCATAATCTCATTGACCATTTCTATTTCAAAGGATTTGAACAGATTCAGCATATATTGTACATTTTGCATAAGCGGTGTGTGGATATCGCGATTGAAATAATACTCGGACATGCAAGAACGGATATTAAATTCATCACCCTTTACGCATACGCCGTAGTTTGGGCGTTTTTCCAGCATTAATTTATATTTTCCCAATAGCTTCTTCACATCTTTTATTAAATTATTCACTGTAGATTTGCTAACGAAAATTTCTTCTGCCAAGTCTTCTAGCTTTATATAATCTGGAGAACCGAGCAATCTTCTTATGATATATATAACTCGTCCTTTTTGGTCGATAGGGACATCAGAATCGTTTCCGATATACTTTTGATGGTATGTTTGTATAAACGAATAAAATGAATTTTCATCTAGGATTTCCAATTGATATCCATTCCCTCTATAGGATTGGATAACCGCACCGTGTTCACGAATGAACACATTTAACATTTTTATATCCGCTCGAATCGTACGAGACGATACGTTCGCAAATTTCGAAAGGTAATTTCCATTAATTACTGATTTTGTTTTAAGAAATTCCTGTAGTATAAAAATTGACCGAGGATGCATATTACTCATTCATCATCCCTCCCTTCTTATCTATTTCACTTATAAAAAGTTTTCGTGCAAATATACTATTAAAAAGTAAAAATACATGGCTCAGAGCTTTATGGAGAAGCTTACTGTTTGCACAACTTTTTCGCCAAAGTGACTTATTACGGGTTAGATATCCATCAAAGATACATATGTGTATTTAGGTTACTTAAGTTATATAGTAAACGCTTTCAATCATTGAACTGAAAAGGTATAAGAAATTGCTATTTCTTTTTCATATATTCACAATATCATAGAAAGTCAACCTAGTAAATATAACGTTATAATGTTTAACCAGCGGAGATGGACAACAAAAAATAAGTAGATTGCAGGGAATCAAGCGAAAGAAAAAACATGGATAAATCACTTGATAAAGATGAATTAACCTATAAAAGACAAAATGAGAAAGGAGTTAAATCTCCCTTCCCATTTTGTCAATAGTCCCAAATAGACCTCTATTTCCACACTGTCATATACTTTTTTCGATACTTTGGATCCTCTTCTGTTTCAATTAATTCTAAAGCCTTATGTTTAATCTCTTCATTCTTAACCGCGTCATACAGATTTCTCATACATTGAATGATATCGTACCGAATTAGTGTATGGTTCTTCTCTTCTTTACAATCTAAATAACGTTTTTCTAAATGATCAAGGACGATTGCTCTTTGC
This sequence comes from Gottfriedia acidiceleris, assembly GCF_002128425.1. GTDB lineage: Bacteria > Bacillota > Bacilli > Bacillales > Bacillaceae_G > Gottfriedia > Gottfriedia acidiceleris. The sequence goes on along the minus strand of NZ_NESS01000006.1, from coordinate 124,748 downwards.
TCTGGACCAGCTAAACCTACTCTCCATATTGATTGTAAAGTGTGTCTTGCCGTAACAAATTTTGGATCATATGTAACTTGCCAAATTGCAGGAAAATCGTTTAGCATCCTCTTCTCTGGATCACTAATCGCTAAATTTGAGAGAAATTGTGCGGCTCTTGACCTTTTGTGAATACTTTTATGAGTTAGCTCCGATTTTAAACGGTCCCATACTTCATATGACCAATCCACTTTCTCTTTTGTAACGGAAATAATATAGTTAAAAGCTTCGTATTGCAAATTCTTGTCTTTTGATTCAAGGTTTTCAAAATAAGTTTGAACTTTCTGATCCATTTCACGTACCTCTTTGAAAATAGTCAATATGATGATATCATTCCCTAGCATTTACTAGCTATGAAAAAAAATTATCTTATCGTTCAATTTTTTTCGTTTTTTACTCATACGAAGCTTACTATCCCAAGTCCGTATACTTTAAAATCAAGGAAATCGGTGCATTATATTAAATTTAATTAAACGTTTGTTTAGTTTTGTTGTTAAACTATTTCATTAAAAAGAATCCCTCTAAATTGTATTAAAATGAACGATAGTAAGTTCCGGGTCGTATAAGTATTAAGGAGGGATTTTTATGAAAACAATTTTATTTGAAGAAGATAAATTAATTATTACACTTTCTAGTTTTGAAACAATTTTAGGATTAAAACATACAATCGAAGTAGGATATGGTGATATTAAAGATGTTAAGATAGAGGATCTCCATCAATTTCTATGGAAAATATACGGTACTCAAATTGGTGCAAATAAATATGGTTATTTTAAAAAGGACGGCGTGAACTATTTTGTTGCTACAAGTACTAACAAAGGGAATTTAGTTTTAACTTTAAACAATCACAAATACGATAAAATCATTTTAGAATTAGATCATGTTGACGATGTTTTCCATCAAATAAAAACTACTTTACGTTCATAATTCATCTGTAGCTGGGATTTAATTAAGACTGTCTTTAACGGACAGTCTTTTCGGATTTATAAATGAATAATTTCAAATCGGTTATCAAATTCTCTTAAATACTCTACAACTAATTTGCGGTGACAATGGTGTGGTTTTTCTTCGCTACACAAAAAGCATGGAACGCCGCCGTTGCTTATAAAGTCGTTAATTTTTGTTTCGATTTTACGATTTTGTATTAAGGACAAAAAGTCTTTTTCAAAATCATTCCACGAGACTTCCTTTTTCTTAATTGCTTTCAGTAATTCTTCTGTTGGAGCTAAATCAGTGTCATGCGTATATTGAATGTTTAATAAATCCATTACAAAATGAAGGTCATCTTTTTTTGCAAATCCTGCTAGTTGTGATGTGTTATGTAGTCGGGTATCAATTAGATGAGTTACGTTATTTTGTTGGAGCATTGATGAGAAGGTTCTTAATGATTTTTTTGAGAATCCGATTGTTGTTATGTTCATATTGGATAACTACTCCTTTTATTTGAATGTGATAATTAATATTTGTTGCTTTATAAAAGATGTTGTTGATTTCCACTCCGGAATTCTTGCTTTCCATGGGTCGATTCTTGAGTCTCCTCGGCGCGCCAGCTAAGGTCTTTAGGCTTCCCGCATTTCCCATAAGAGTCTAGCATCCTTGCGTTTCAATCTTTTTCTTCTTCTACAGTTTTCTCTTAAATTCCTTTACATCGTTAGAAGTTATATGACCAATAATAATCAAATATAAATTATTGAACAGTCTAAACTAAACTCCATTATAAAAAGCCCAGCCTAAGCTGAGCTTCAAAGTATTTAGATATTTAACAAATTCTATGTTAAGACTTCACCGTTTCAACTGTAACTTCTTCAAATGGCCAAGATGGAAGCATTTTTCTTAGGATTTTGTCTTCTCTGTAGCCAAGGTCATATTCAGCTTGCATAATTGTATGAATCTCTCTAGTTCCTTCATAAATGACTGGTGCTTTTGAGTTTCTTAAGTAGCGCTCTACTGGGAACTCATTTGAAAATCCGTACGCCCCGTGAATTTGAACTGCATCGTTTGCAGCTTCGTTTGCGGCATTACAAGAAATCCATTTTGCTAGTGACGTTTCTCGAGTGTTACGTTTTCCACTATTTTTTAACCAACCAGCTTTGTAAACTAATAAACGTGAGATTTCAAGGTTTGAAGACATTTTTGCAATCATTTGTTGAACTAATTGATGTTTTCCTATTTCTTTGCCAAATGTTTTTCGTTCGTGGCAGTATTTTACGCTCGCTTCAAGTGAAGCCTGAATTAAACCACAAGCTCCAGCAGCAACTGTAAATCGTCCATTATCAAGCGCAGACATGGCAATTTTAAAGCCTTCTCCTTCAAAACCTAATAAGTTTTCAGCAGGTACTCTTACGTCATCTAAAAATACTTCACCAGTATTCCCTGCTCTAATACCCATTTTTCCTTTGATCGCTTTTGTGGAAACGCCTTCAAATGTACGTTCTACAATAAAACAAGATATTCCATGATGCTTTAAGTCGTGATTTGTTTTCGCAAAAATTAAGAAATGGTCAGCTACATCACATAATGATATCCATGTTTTAGAACCATTTAAAATATAGCTATCCCCATCTTTTACAGCTGTAGTCGACATTGCAACGACATCTGAGCCAGCATTCGGTTCAGTTAGTCCAAATGCTCCAATTTTCTTGCCCTCTGCTTGAGGTATTAAATATTTTTTCTTTTGTTCTTCAGTTCCCCATTGTAGTAATGTCATACTATTCAAACCAGTATGTACAGAAACGGCAGTACGGAAAGCAGTGTCTCCACGTTCTAATTCTTCACAGACAATTGCTAAAGTATTGTAATCCATTCCTACTCCACCATATTGTTCTGGAATACATACACCCATTAGTTGTAAATCTGCAAGTCGTTTTAGAATATTAGCTTCAAAATGCCCTTTTTCATCCCATTCTTTAATAAAAGGGATAATCTCTCTGTCTACAAATGACCTGACTACTTTCCTTACACTAATTTGTTCTTCTGATAATAAAAAATCCATGACTATTTCCTCCTCAAATTGTTTTATTCCGTTTCATTTCTTCTATTTCAATTCGGGAATATCCTAGCTTACTTATTATTTCTTCTGTATGCTCACTATGTAGGGGTGGGTGTCTTAACACTTCAATTGGTGTTTTTGATAACTTTAACGGTGATCCGACTAATTTTAAATCCTTTATAAAAGGATGGTTTACATCTAACACCATTTCTCTCGATTTAGCTTGTTTTGACTGTAGGGCTTCACTCACATTATTTATTGGTCCATTTGGGATTCCAATTTGATCTAATAATTGTTTCCACTCATTTTTACTTTTTGTTTTTAACTTATTTTGAATTAATAGCTCTATTTGTTTTCGATGCTGTAAACGGACAGTATTTGTCTTAAATTTTTCTTCCAAAAGAATAGGTTCATCAATTAGTAAAGCAAACCTTTTAAATTGTTCATCATTACCTACCGCTATGACTAATTCACCGTCACTTGCAGTAAAGACTTGATACGGCACGATATTTGGGTGTTGATTCCCCATTCGCTTAGGTATAATTCCACTGCATAAATAATTACTAGCTACATTTACTAAAGCGGCTAGCTGAGAATCAAACAATGAAATATCGATTTCTTGACCTTCTCCTGTACGATCTCGATGCAAAAGTGAGGCTAAAATCCCGATACATGTAAATAGACCTGTTAAAACATCCGAAATGGCTACACCTACTTTTGTTGGCTCTGATTCTTTCTCACCAGTAATGCTCATTAATCCAGACATCGCTTGGATGATATAATCATATCCTGGTAAACTTGAATTCGGCCCTTCACTGCCAAACCCACTAATAGATGCTAATATTATGTCTTCTTTTATTTTTTTCAAATCCTCGTAGCCAAAACCTAATTTTGTCATTGTTCCAGGTTTGAAATTTTGAACAACTACATCAGCCTCTGAAACTAGCTTTTTTAATATCTCTTTACCTTGCTCACTTTTTAAGTTCAGAGTAATGCCTTGTTTATTGCGGTTTGCACATAAATAATAAGCGCTTTCACCTCCAACGAAAGGTGGCCCCCATCCCCTTGTTTCATCGCCATTATTTATACTTTCTATTTTTATAATCTCCGCTCCTAAGTCTCCAAGGATCATCGTACAAAAAGGCCCAGCTAGTACTCTTGTTAAATCAATGATTTTTACTCCATGTAATGCACCCGGCAAATTTCCCACCTCTATTAATCTAGTTAATAAGCCAGTAAACGATCAATTACAATAGTTGAATTGAATGTTTAACTGGCTTACAACTGCGCTTTGTATTAACAGTAGATTTATTAGATGTCTAACCCAATTGAAATATATTTAACTTCTAAAAATTCCTCAATTCCAAAGTGACCGCCTTCTCTTCCAAGGCCACTCTCTTTATAACCGCCAAATGGAACTTGTACAGCAGAAGGTAGGGCATCATTTAGTCCAATAATTCCGTACTCAAGTGCTTCTGTAACACGGAAAGAACGACTTAAGTTCTCCGTATACACATATGCAGCCAGACCGTAATTTGAATTATTTGCTCGCTCAATTACTTCCTCTTCTGTTTTAAACGTAGCAATTGGTGCAAGTGGACCAAATATTTCTTCCTTCATACATGCCATTTCATCCGTAATTCCAGTTAAAATAGTTGGTGCATAATAATATCCATTTTCCTCTGAAGGTTTATTACCACTAAAGACGATTTTCCCACCATTTTTAGTAGCATCTTCAACTAGTGTTTTTACCTTTTCTAAAGCTGCGTGATCAATAAGTGGGCCAACATCAATTCCTTCTTCTAATCCATTACCCACTTTTAATTTTTCTAGCTCTTTTGTAAATAACGCTGTAAATTCTTCGGCTACACTTTCTTGTACATAAATACGATTTGTACAAATACAAGTTTGACCTGCATTGCGGAATTTTGACTGAACTAGGCCAACCGCTGCTTTTGATAAATCAGCATCATCCATGACAATAAATGGTGCATTTCCACCAAGTTCTAATGACACCTTTTTGACATTCTCCGCTGCTCCTCTCATTAGCGTTTTACCAACTTCAGTCGAACCAGTGAATGTAATTTTCGTTACCCTAGGATCCTTAAGCCATACATCACCAATTTCGGATGATTTACCAGTAACGACATTAATTACACCTTTTGGAATTCCCGCTTCATGAGCAAGCTCTGCAAGCTTTAGTGCAGTTAAAGGTGTTTGAGTAGCTGGTTTAATAACTGTCGTACAACCAGCTGCAAGTGCAGGAGCAACTTTTCTAGTAATCATTGCTGCAGGAAAGTTCCACGGCGTAATTGCTGCCACTACCCCTACAGGCTCTTTTCTAACTAGAATTCGTTTATTAGGCTGTGATGCTGGAATTGTTTCTCCGTATACACGTTTACCTTCTTCTGCATACCAAGAAATAAAACCATTCGCATAAACTGTCTCACCTAATGCTTCTTTTAATGGTTTACCTTGCTCTATTGTCATTAATTTAGCAATTTCTTCTTTCTTTTCGTCGATCAGACGATACCAATTCATTAATAAATGGTATCTTTCTTCTGCTGTCTTCTTTGACCAAGTTTTAAAGGCGGTATGAGCAGCATCAACAGCTAATTTAGCTTCATATGTACCACCTGTTGGAATTGCCCCTACAACTACACCAGTTGCAGGATTGGTAACCTTCGTATAATATTCATGATCATTTCCAACCCATGTACCATCTATATACATTGGGTAGACTTCGTATTTCTCTTTAATTTGGCTCATGAGTTTACCTCCAATTGAAATTCCGGTACTAATACAGCTTCAATTGACTCTTGTAAAATATCTAGTCCCTCTTCAAGCTGTTCATCCGTGATTGTTAGTGGCATTAATAATCGAATAACATTACCAAAGATTCCTGCACTTAATAACATTAACCCTCTATTGTTTGCTTCTTTTACAATCTTTCCAACTGTCACTTTATCTGGTGTTTTATCTTTCTTATTTGTCACAATCTCCATTGCACACATTGCACCAATTCCACGGATATCGCCTATTTGTTCAAACTGTTTAGCCCAGCTGCGCATTTTTTCGTTAACTTTTTCGCCAATTACAACAGCTCGATCATTTAATCCTTCTTCTTCAATGATATCGAGTACTGCTAATGCTGCACGACATCCAAGTGGACTACCAGCATATGTTCCACCTATTTCTCCAGCATCAGAAGCTTCCATAATTTCTTTCCTACCGATAACGCCACTAATAGGAACCCCTGCACCCATTGACTTTGAAATTGTAATTAAATCAGGCTCAATTCCAAAGTGCTCAATTGCAAAATATTTACCTGTTCTAGCAAAACCAGTTTGAATCTCATCTGCTACAAATAATATTCCATATTGCGTACAGATTTCTCTAACCCTTTTTACAAAATCAATATCAGGAACAATAAAGCCACCTTCACCTTGGATTGGTTCCATTACGACAGCAGCAATTGTTTCTGGTGCAACCTCTGCAATGAGAAACTGTTCAAATTGTTCGATGATGAATTTACTATATTCTTTTTCATCCATTTGATCTGGACGACGATAAACATATGGATATGGTGCTTTATACACTTCCGGAGCAAATGGTCCAAATCCATATTTGTAAGGTTTAACCTTACTTGTCATCGTCATTGTCATTAATGTTCGACCATGGAATCCTCTAGTAAAAGAAATGATTCCTTGACGCTTCGTATATTTTCTTGCAATTTTCACTGCATTTTCAACAGCTTCTGCGCCACTATTAAAAAACGCTACTTGTTTATCGAAACTTCCAGGTGAAAGATCCGCCAATTTTTCTGCAAGCTGAATATAAGATTCATACATCATGACATTAAAGCCTGTATGAATATAATCACCAGCTTGAGATTGGAGCGCCCTTACGACTCTAGGATGGGAATGCCCTACATTTATCGTTCCAATTGCCCCTGCAAAATCAATAAATGTATTTCCATCAATATCCTCAACTAGTGCACCCTTTGCTTTTTTTACAAATGCTTCACTATTATTACTAATCCCTTTTGGAACCACTTTATTTCTTCGAGCAACCAACTCTTGAGATTTTGGTCCTGGAATTGATGTTTGGATTTTAACGAATTTACGATCTGCCATTATTACACCATCCTATCTATAACGATTTTGTCTGTAATAAAAGCATGTCATGATTTTTAAAGTCATGACATGCAAGAAGATTAAGCTTTAATAGTAGATAAAATTTCTTTAAATGCATTTACTACAGTATCAACTTCTTCATAGCTAATTTTTAAAGAAGGCTCGATACGAATTGTTTTTGAGTTAATTAATGTACCAGCAACTAGGATACCTTTATCAAACATTCCTTTAGAAACTTCATAGCCAATTTCATCTTGATGGAACTCAATTCCAATCATTAAACCTTGACCACGAATTTCTAAGACTTTATCTTCATGACCTTTTGCTGCTTCTTTTAATTGTTCTAAGAAGTATGCCCCAACTACCTCTGCTCTTTCAGGTAATTTTTCTTCAAGTAGCACGCTAATTGTAGCAATAGCAGCGGCACATGCTAATGGATTTCCACCGAATGTTGTTGTATGCATAAATGGATTTGGGAACCAGCTTTTAAATACTTCTTCTTTTGCAACTACTGCACCAGCTGGCATAACCCCGCCACCAAATGCTTTCGCAAGGCAAATAATGTCTGGAACTACTTCATATAAATCAGCAGCAAACATTCTACCAGTACGGCCCATACCTGTTTGAACTTCATCAAAAATTAATAATGCTCCGTACTCATCACATAGCTCACGAACTTCTTTTAAGTAGTTTGGAGGAGGAAGAATAATTCCACCTTCACCTTGAATTGGCTCAAGTATAACTGCAGCAACATCTTCTCCTACTAAGGAGCAAGTTTCAAATGTTTTTCTCATCATATCAATGTCACCAAATGGAACATGACGGAATCCAGGAATTAGCGGTAAAAATGGTTTACGGAACATGCCTTTTGCAGTACCTGATAAAGAACCTAAACTTTTTCCATGGAATGCACGTGTAGTTGAAATAAATGTACTGCGTTCACTATACATTTTTGCAAGCTTTAATGCCGCTTCTACACTTTCAGTACCACTATTTGTAAAGAATGCGTATTTTAAATCCCCAGGTGTAATATCTGCTAAAATTTTAGCAAGCATTGCGCGTAATGGATCTAATAAATCTTGGCTATGAAGTGCCTGTCTTTTTAACTGATCTGTAACAGCTTTGATAACTTTTGGATGACGGTGCCCAACATTATAAATTCCAAATCCGCCTAAACAGTCAATATACTCTTTACCATTTACGTCTTTAAAGCATGAGCCGCTATCAGACCATTCAACAGATGCAAATTGTCCGCCTTCAGTAACAGTTTTACGGTAAGCAAGAAAACCTGGGTTTACATGCTCTCTAAATCCATCAACTGTTTCCTTTGTAATCCATGCAGCATCTTCTTCTGTAACAGTCTCTTTTTCTATTAAACTTAAAACCTTATTAATGTACTCGGTTACATTTTTTTCTTCACTTTTTAATTCGTTTTTTAAGTTGATACTCATTTTGTTCACTCCTATAGTCGTTTTGTCTATTTTTTTCTTTCCTATATTTCTCTTCTTATAACTGCCTAAAATTATTCTGCAAACCATCCAATTGGTTCAACTTGTAAGTTAATGTTAATTTGCTTAATTTCTTGGAATTCTTCTAGCCCAAATGTACCTAAGCTACGTCCTACACCGCTTTGTTTGTAACCACCCCAAGGTGCTTCATTGTACGTTGGATGGTATGAGTTAATCCAAGTAATACCTGAACGTAGCTTTTTGATTACTCTTAAAGCTTTCGCTCCATCTTTACTAAAGACAGCACCCGCTAAACCATACACAGTTCCATTTGCAAGTTTTAACGCTTCTTCTTCAGATTTAAATTTTTGAATACATACTACTGGACCAAAAATTTCTTCTTGAACGATGCGCATATTTTGTTCAACATCTACAAAAACAGTTGGTTCAACAAAGTAACCTTTTTCTAAACCATCTTTTTCGATACGATTTCCGCCACAAGCAAGTCTTGCGCCTTCTTCTTTACCTATTTGTATATAGCTTAAAACTTTTTCTAAATGCTCTTTACTAACTAGTGGTCCCATTTCTGTTCCGGCTACATCCCCAGGACCTACTTTAATTTTCTTTGCACGTTCAACAAAGCGCTCTACAAAGCGATCATAAATTGATTCTTCGACTAAAATTCTTGATCCAGCTGAACAAACTTGACCTGAACCTGCATAAATTCCAAATAGAGCATAATCTACAGCCGTTTCAAAATCTGCATCAGCAAAAATAATATTCGGAGATTTACCACCAAGCTCAAGTGACACTTTTTTCATCGTATCAGCTGCCGTTTTCATGATATGTTTACCTGTTTTTGTTCCACCTGTGAATGAAACCATGTCTACATCAGGGTTGGCAGCGATTTCATTTCCAACTACTGGGCCAGCACCCATAACCATATTTGCTACACCTTGTGGCAGACCAACTTCTTCAAAAATTTCAAATAATTTCTTAGGAGTCACTGGTGTTACTTCTGATGGTTTGAAAACAATTGTATTACCTGCTGCTAATGCTGGAGCTATTTTCCATATACTCATTAATAACGGGTAGTTCCAAGGAACAATTAACCCGCATACTCCAATTGGTTCCCGAACAACCATAGCCTGCATAGGATCTGCTACATGATAAGTAAACCCATCTGGCTTTGTAATTAATCCTGCATAATAACGAAAGCAAGCTGCTGCATCGGCTACATCGAAGCCAGCTTCACGATTTGGTTTTCCATTATCTAAAGTTTCAAGTTTAGTTAATTCTTCTTGGTATTCTTCTATTTTGTCTGCAATTTTAAATAAGTAAGTTGCTCTTTCTTGAGCAGATAAATCAGACCATCTTCCATCATTGAATGCTTTACGAGCAACATCAATTGCTTCTTTCGCATCTTCAACCGTTCCTTCAGGAGCATATGCAATGATTTCTCCATTTGCTGGATTAATAACAGGGCGTTTCTCATGATTGCTAGAATCTTTCCATTCGCCATTAATAAACATCTTTAAATCAATTGTTTTAAATTGAACATCGACCATTGTATATAAACCCTCCTTAATTTCTTAACAACTTATTAGATTGCAAGAACTGTGCCAACTTTTATAAACCTAATTTATAAGGGTTTTACTCCAATACCTGTACAATAATTATTCAATTTTGCATAACACTATTACACTTTGCATAATCTTTAAAACTCGTAAAAATTCTACGTTAATTAAACGTTTTTAAAACTATTTCTATAAAACGACATATTAAGAAAATTCAATGCATAGGCTAAAACACCATGAAAGGAGGAATATTATGTTGCTTGCAGGAACATGTATTGCAGTGGGACTCATCATCATATTCATGGCATTCAGTATCTCGAGGGATCAAGTTAGTATGACCGAAGTAATTGATAGTAATGTTGAAAATATAGGGGATTTAGAGAAATAAAAAACGCACTTAGTGCGTTTTTTTTATTTAAATGACATAAAGTCACTATTCATATTCTTTTCATTCATTATTTTTTGATACTTACGACTAACGGAAGACTGACTAATTCCTAAAACCTGTGCAGCCTTCGTCGTTGTTTTATATTGCTTCATCGCAAGCACAATAAGTTGCTCCTCAACATAATCAATTGCTTCTTGAAGAGGAATTACTTTATTAATTACTGGTTTAGATTTATTAAAATCATAGCTATTTGGTAAGAACTGATTAACATCCTCTGCATTAATAATTTGATCTTCAGCAGAGACGACTAATCTTTCTATGATGTTTTGAAGTTCTCTAACATTACCTGGCCATGAGTAAAATTCTAAAACATTGATTGCATCTGGAGTAAGATGAAAACTCTTATTATATTTTTCATTTAATTGCTGTAAGAAATGGAAGGCTAATAATGAAATATCTTCAATTCTTTCTCTTAATGGTGGAATATTTAAAGGTATAACATTTAGTCGATAATACAAATCCTCTCTAAATGTCCGTTCTTCAACCATTTTTTCTAATCTTTTATTTGTAGCAGCAATAATTTGAACATTTACTTTAATTGGCTTTGTACTTCCAACTGGAATTACTTCTTGTTCTTGAAGTACTCTAAGTAATTTAACTTGTAAATGCAATGGCATTTCACCAATTTCATCTAAAAATAAAACACCTTCATCTGCTTGCTTAAAGTAGCCGTCTTTATTTTGATCCGCTCCTGTAAATGCCCCTTTAATATAGCCGAAAAGCTCACTTTCCAGAAGATTTTCAGGAATTGCACCGCAATTTAGTTTTAAAAACGGTTTTGAAGAACGATTTCCTAATTGATGAATAGCCTGTGCAATTACTTCCTTACCTACACCAGACTCACCATGCAGTAACACTGTTGAAGAAAAATCAGCAATTTTTTTCGCTTGATTTATGATTTGCTCCATTTTTGGACTACAGTAAATCAGTTTTTTGACAAAAGAATCCTTACTCTTAATATCTTCAAGTTCCTTCTTATATTGCTCAGAAATCTTCTTCATTTCTTTTAATTCCGTTTTAAGGCGTGAAGTTTCTGTAATATCTCTAGAAGCAATAATAATACGTTCGATTTCCATCTTCTCATCAAAAACCGGATTACCTACTGCAAGTACTTTACGTCCATTCATTGTTTCTTGAACAATTGATACTTTCTTCTTTTTTTCTAAAACTAGTTTTGTAACAGATGGCGTAAAAAGTCCTTGGTTTCCGAATTCTAATATACTCTTTCCAAGTAGTTCCTTTAAATCTACATTCCAAAATCCAGGAATTATATTCTCACTATAACGAATTAGTTCTCCTTTATGGTTTACAACAAGTATTTCATCATAAATACTCGATAAAATGGCATTCAAATCTTTATTTAAATCTTTTACGTATTCAATTTCAGAGGCCATTTCTTCAACCATTGGGAGATCTTGTACGACAATAACAACGCCTTCAACCTCGTTATCAACGAAAATTGGGCTATAATCGACAAGAACGCCCATATCGTCATTTATTTGAAGTTGATTAAGAATTGTTTTACCAGTAGCAAATACATTTTCAATTTGTTCACTGCTAAAAATAGTTTCTGCTTTTGTATTAATTACTTTTTCCGATGTTGATTTAATCATTTTTAACCCAGCATCATTGCAATTAATAATAACTTTATTTTTATCTACTACAAACGTTCCCATCGGTATCGATGTTAAAATGCTTTTCAACAAATCCACGCTTTTATTGTCTTGTTTGAAAAGCTCCGCTAATATATCTTCACGAAGTATGTATCCTACTGGCATATCTTCCTCTTCTATTACAATCGAGATCGGCTCACCAATAATTTGAAATAGAACTGTTAATGAAATTTGCCCACTTAAACGACATACACTAGTTATTGATTGAGAAGAACTAGTAATCTTTGAAATTGCTATATTTTTCTTTTTATTATTACCTTGAATAATATTATTTAATTGTACATAGCTAACAATCTTATTTTGCTTACGTAAGAATAAAAAGGGTTCATTTATTTTGGATAAATCAATTTCATCATTTTCTTTAAATTGATCGATATCTATTGCGATGACTGGTCTTATTTGTTTTTCATTAATTGATAACATTTCTTTCCCCCCTTATGTCTAAACCATTATACATTCCTATTTTAGCAGAATTTTTAAATTTATCGTAAAAATCTAAAATTATAATTTATTAATAAACAAAAAGAAAGGGCAGTCCCTTAGGTCAATTTGACAAGAGACACCCCTTTATTTGTTTGAAAAGAGAACACGAAACTAAAATCAAAAAATATTAGTCTTTGTTGTCATCTGAGTACATCTCTTAAACTAATCACACCCAACTTAATCGCTAGCGGTAACAAACAAATCCTCTTTAACATACGCAAGAACCATTCCAGGAACTATTTTGTCTCCATTTGAGACCTCCAATGAAACAACTTCACCGCTTATTCCTTGATGAATAACCTTTGTAACTCCATCTGTAGTTTTAATAAAGAATAACGGCTCCCATTCATAAATTCTTGAATCTTTCTGAATAGCAGTCTCTTCAACTGTTCCATGGTAGTCACTGACAATGACTCCATAATACATATAAGCTCACTCCTTTTTTGCACATTAAGAATATATAAGTTTGCAGCGATGAAGGTGACTCGACGCAGTTGCAAATTTTAGGAATTAAGTATAAGTGCAACTACGCCTCTGTCTTCACCTTAAAGCTTGCGAATCGGCTAGTTTTCTTTTAAAAAAATTCTCATATTATAACTCACAAATGTGTTTTGATGGTAAAACCATGCTAAAGAAATTTTGGATTTCTGAAATATCCTCCTCAGCAATACCTAATTTAGGAGCCCAATAATGTTCAGAGTTAATGTCTTCTAAACATAATAACGCCATTTTACTAGATTGTATTGATGTAACCATTGACTTTCCATAAAAGTGACTTGAAAAGGCTATTGATAAATCATATCTATTATTCTGCGTTAATAAACAATAATGGTGTACAAGCTGTCTTTCAGTTGATTCAGAAATAATATCAATCATTCTAATCTCTCCTTTTGTTTTAGTATTTTACCCAGCCTCTCAAGCGGCAAGCTTCAGCGATTTTACGAATGCCTTCGATATAAGCTGCTATTTTCATGTTTACATTATATTTTTGTGATGTTTTATAAACTTTTAAAAAGCTATCTGTCATTTTTTCTTTTAATCTCTCATCTACAGTACTCTCAGTCCAATAATAACCTTGCATATTTTGACACCATTCAAAATATGAAACAACTACTCCACCTGAGTTAGCTAAAATATCGGGAACGACTAAAATCTCTTTTTGATCAAGAATTTCTAGAGCTTCTTTAGTAGTCGGTCCATTCGCTGCTTCTACAACAATCTTGCATTTTAATTTATCTGCATTACGGTTATTAATCACTCCACTTATTGCTGCCGGTATTAAAACATCACAATCTTTTTCTAATAACTCTTGATTAGAAATCGCATTTTTAAACAGGCTAGATACAACTCCAAATGAATCTCTATTGTCTAATAGATATGGAATGTCTAAACCTTTTGGATCATAAACTGCTCCGAGTACATCTGAAACTCCAACAACCTTTGCTCCAGCTTCATGTAAGTATTGTGCTAAGTAACTACCAACATTTCCAAAACCTTGAATAATGACCTTCATATTTTTAATCTCGATTTTCTGTAATTCACTAATTAACTCGAGAGCATAAAATACTCCTTTTGATGTTGCCGTCTCACGGCCTACTGATCCTCCTAAAGTTAGCGGTTTACCAGTAATAAAGCTTGGCGAATCAAATTCTCTAATATGGTCATACTCATCTAGCATCCAAGCCATTACTTGTGCGTTTGTATACATATCAGGTGCTGGAATATCTTTAGTAGGTCCTACAATTTGGCTTACAGCTCTTACATAACCTCTACTTAATTTTTCTAGCTCATTCATACTTAAAAGTCTTGGGTCACAAACAACCCCACCTTTTGCTCCTCCATAAGGTAAATCAGTAATACTACACTTTAAACTCATCCAGCCTGCTAATGCTTTTACTTCTTCTGGCGTTACATCTGGATGAAATCTGATTCCTCCTTTTGTAGGTCCTAGTGCATCATTATGCTGAGCTCGATATCCTTGAAATACTTTCGTCTCACCATTATCCATTTGAACGGGAATACTAAATTCTAAAAATCGCATTGGTGTTTTAAGGAAATCAAATACTTGGTTCGGATAGTTCATGATGCCGATTGCTTCATTTAACGTTTCTCTAAACTCCTGAAGGGAATCATCTATCTCTACTTGCTCACTACTCTTTTCATTTTGTTCTACTTCAGTTAAATTTGAGCTCATTTTACACACCTCATTAGTTATTTTTAAAAAGTTAATAGCAATTCCTGTGCCAACTTGAATTCATTTCATAATTTTGTGAAGTGATAAAACAGACGAAAGCTTATTAGAAAGGCAATCATTAGACTTTAATTACTTTTTATATTTTTTAAAATGATCCTTATAAGTCATTTTTTTCGTCAAAAACCAAACTCGATCATTTAGTGGTTATATGATTAAATGCATGAATTATTCAATTTTGCATTAATCATTATTCATAATTGAATTACTCAATAAGCATGAACTAGGAAAAGGGAAATGCGAACAAAGTATTAAGGAGTGGTCCCAAACACAAATAAGCCACAAGGAAATTAATTACCTTGTGGCTTTTCTTCATTGTGCGTTTACTACACTGCAGCTTCTTCTTCGTATTTAGGAGGTCCGATTTGGAATGCCTTAGTAAGATAAATTAAATATAATAAACCAATAACGAACCAAATTGTTCCCATTATTAACGAGCTTTTTTCTATGTTGAACCATAGGATTGCTACAGATGCGGCTCCGATTAAAGGCAAAATCAGATAAGAAAAGAAGCCTTTGACAGATCTGTGCTTTCCTCGAATGTAAAAATGATTAATGACTGATAAATTAACAAAAGTAAATGCCATTAATGCTCCAAAGTTAATTAATGAAGTGGCAGTTACCAAGTTGAAAAAGATTGCTGATAATGAAATCGCACCAACGAAAATTACGTTAAATGCTGGTGTTTTCCATTTTGGATGAACAAATCCGAACCATTTATCTGGGAAAACTTTATCGCGTCCCATTACATATAACAAACGTGAGACACTTGCATGTGACGCCAATGCAGAAGCAAGTGTATTAATAAAGGTAATGCATAAGAATATTGACTGAAATAATTTACCTCCTACATATAATGCAATCTCTGGTGATGCAGCATCTGGATGCTTAAATCTAGATATATCTGGATAGTATAATTGAATGAAAAATGCTGTAACTGTGAAAATTACTCCTCCCCAAAGAGCTGTGTATAGAATTGCTTTAGGAATTGTTTTTGCAGGGTTAATTGCTTCTTCTGATAAAGTAGAAACAGCATCAAAACCTAAAAATGAGAAGCAAAGAATTGTTGCACCGGTTACTAATGAACCAAAATGCATTCCTGCATTAAAAATTGGTTTAATACTGAATTCACCGTATCCTTCTCCATGATGTAAGCCTTGGATTACTAGAATGATAAAGACAACCATAATTGCAAGCTGAATTAATACAAAGAAAGTATTGAAATTCGCCAGCATATTTATACTTCTTAAGTTTAAGAAAGTAACTAGCCCTACAAATCCAACTACCCAAATCCAAGTTGGAACATTTGGAAAAAGTGCGTTTAAGTAAATTTTAGTTAATAAAGCATTTACCATTGGTAGGAACAAGTAATCTAGTAATGATGACCATCCTACTAGAAAACCTAAGTGACCACTAATCGCTTTCTGGGTGTAAGTATATGCAGACCCAGCTTCAGGAAATACTCTTACTAATTTACCATAGCTAACAGCTGTAAATAACATTCCAATTAAAGCTATAATATATGCACTCGGTACGTGACCATCAGTAATATCAGATACAATTCCAAATGTGTCGAAAACAACCATTGGGGTCATATAGGCTAACCCCATCATAACTACTTGCCATAACTTTAAGGATCTTTTTAACTGTGTTTTATTTTCCACCTATCATATCCCCTTCGTCTCAAATTAAGCGCTTACACCATAAATACTCTTCCTTATAATTCTTACTTTTCCGACAGAAACCTCCTTTTTTTGAATATTTAAATAAGTCTTATTTTAGAACTGCAAGTTTTATGCCAAAATATTAATTTTTTGTAAACGTTATAAAGAACACCTACTATTGCTTTGAAATTATTAAGTATTGATAGAAAAAGCGAAATTCCTTTCCCTATAATCTACTTTTATGATCAGCCTAGTTGTTATTCATTCCTGCATACATTATTCAAGACCTCATAGGATCTAATTCTCTTTTTTTATGAATCTCTGAAATTAGTACCATCTATTAGACTGGCACGGAAGTTGCATTGTTAACTGTAAAATATCACTCTGCCCAATGTTAGGTTCGAGCAAAATATGTACATTTTGTAATTGATCGATAATAATACTTTTAGTTAATCAAGTCCGACTAACTATGAGTTTAATTATAAGAAAATTCTGTTAATAAATTTTGAATTTGGAGGAGATGATTTATGAGTAAACAAGGTATTGATTCAGATGCTTTACAATCGTTTAACTACAAACAGGAATTACAGCGATCATTAAAATTTTTCAGTTCATTTGCAGTTGCGTTCTCGTTTATCTCAATTACAACTGGTATTTTTAGCTCTTATAGCCTTGCTTTAGGAGCAGCCGGGCCTGCTGGAATTTGGACATGGCCATTTGTAATGGTGGGACATTTACTTGTAGCTTTAATATTTGCAGATTTATCGAGCAAAATTCCTTTAAGTGGCTATGTATACCAATGGGTTAGCCGTTTAACGAATCGAGGATTTGGTTGGTTTACAGGTTGGGCAGCGTTATGTTACTTAATTATCGTTGTACCTACCGTTGATTATGGTGTAGCACCGATTTTTCTTGATTTATTTGGTATTAAGAGTACAACTACAGTTCTTACAACCGTCGTATTAATTACAATCGTTATACAAGCATTATTAAATATTTACGGTGTAAGGATTGCTACGATCATTAACAATTCAGCTGTCTATACAGAAGTAATCGGATTTATTGGGATTATTATTATTTTAAGCTTTGTATTATTTTTCAAAGGAGCAGATTTTTCATTATTAACTTATACTGCTCACAAGGTTGGTTCAAATGGAAGCTATTTTACAGCATTTGTACTAGCAGTCGTAATGGGCTCTTATACTTTAGTAGGCTTTGAAGCAGCAGCAAATCTAGCAGAAGAAACAGTTGATGCTAAAAAAACCGTACCTAAAGCTATTGTTTACTCAATGTTACTTGCAGGTGTAATTGGTTTTGTTTTCTTAATTATTGTTACTTCGGGAATTAAAGATATTAATGGAATCATGGCTTCTGCTTCTCCTATTTCTGATATTTTACAATCACGTTTGGGCACTGCAGTTGCTGATTTCTTCCTTGCATTAGTTATTGTGTCGATATTTGCTTGCGGATTAATAATAATGGCTTCTGCTTCACGACTTATTTACGCCCTTTCAAGAGACAATGTGTTTTTCGCTTCAAATGTATTTAAAAAAGTAGATAAGAAACATAATGTACCGTACAATGCGATTATTTTAGTTTCTGTGCTAGGCATTATTGCTGTATTTTATTTTGGAAAATTATCTTTATTAATAGGTACGTCTGCGGCACTCCCGGCTATCATTTACTTAATAACTGTCATCGCATACGCTACAAAAATTAAGACATTACCGGATGCAGATGGTTTTAAGTTAGGAAAATGGCGACTTCCTGTTACGATTCTTGCGATTATTTGGTTAGTATTTGAAGTTGGTATTTTAACACTGCCAAAAGATTTCCTACCAACTACAAAGGTTATCCTATATTTATTTCTTGCTGGAATTGTTATTTACTGGGCTCTATTTAGATCTAGAATACAAGAAGGTAAAATTGGTATTAATTTAGAGAAAGATTTAGATTTGTAAATTAAGTAATAAATAAAGCCGATGCTCCTAATAGTGGAGATCGGCTTTTTATTAATTAAAAATGGTAGATTAGTATTCTAACTTCCACATATATCTTCTTTTTGTTAAAGGATGATTTCTAACTTTAGCTAGTTGCTCTGCATACACTCGTAATACACCAGAAATTAAAATTGGATTAAAGTAATCTACTACTTCTGTTGGAATGACAGAACCTAAACCAAAATCTTTTGCATCTACCACAGTCGTTTTAGCTTCGAATCGATTTAAGAATTCAAGAGCACGAGAATCCATGTCTCTTGTTCTACCATCATTCATTAATAATAAGAATGGTACATCTTTGTCTACAATTTCGAACGGTCCATGGAAGAACTCACCATCGTGGAATGTTCCTGAGTTAATCCATTGCATTTCCATTAGTAGACAGATTGAGAAGGAGTACGCTACTTCATGCGTTGCGCCGCTAGACATTACATAAATCACTTGATCGTCTTTATAAGCTTCCGCAAAAGCCTGTGCTTGTGGAAGAGCTGTAGTAACAGATTGTTGGATTAAATCGTATATATTGTTAAATCCTACTTGCATTTTCGAATAATTTTCGTAGCCTTCAAATTGATCCAAGATTTCAACTGCTAAACCTAAAACCTTTGTCATTTTTTCCATTTTCGCTGCATAATTAGCTGCCCAGCCATGGTAGACTACATAATCCGCATCTTTTGTGATTGCTGATTCTTTTTCATATGTAACGGCAATTACATGTGCCCCTAATTCTTTTGCTTTTGTAGTTGCAGCAACCGTTTCTGGAGTTGATCCACCTAGTGAACAAGTAATAACGATACTTGTTTCATCTACAGATACTGGAGTTGCATAATTAAATTCATTTGCAGTATAAAGACTGACACGAAGTTGTTTTGCATTAGCCTCTAAGAAATATTTTGCTGGATATAATTCTGCCTTTGAGGCACCACATCCTACAAAAAATACACTTTTAATTTCTGGCTGCTTTTCTTTAATTTGAGAAATGACATAATTCAATTCCATTTTTATCCCTCCGCATATATATTATATAACATTATATAACGTTATAGTAACGGTTAGATCACATAAAGTCAATAACTATTCTGAAAATTAATAATCTTAAATTAATACGGCGAAATTGTTATATACATGAAAACACTTTCATTATATAATATTATATAATGACTTATCGCTCGAAAGGACCATATAACAAATGAAACTAAATAATTCAATTTCAACGCCTTTATATGATCAATTAAAACAAATAATTAAGGACTCCATTTTGCAAGAAGTATATAAACAAGGTGAGAGACTACCGAACGAAACAGAGCTATGTGAAATCTATGGTGTCAGCCGAATAACAGTTAGAAGAGCCATCCAGGACTTAACCGATGAAGGCTTACTAGAGCGTAAACAAGGAAAAGGAACATTTGTCATGCGATCTAAAATTGCAAGAGAATTAGTTTCGGTTGATGGTTTTACAGACTTTAACAAACAATTAGGTAAAAATCCTTCCAAACAAATTATTGTTTGTGAAGAATTAAAAGCTACTCCTAAAATTGCAGAATCGCTACATATTGCAATTAATACTCCTATACTAAGGCTCGTTCGATTAATGTTTATTGATGACTACCCTTTTACACTTGATGAAACTCACTATTCGTTGGAACGTTTCCCTAATTTAACAACTCACTTCCTTCAAAATAGTTCAACTTATGAAGTACTAAAAAAAATATATAATGTAGACATGAATGCTTGTACTACCCACAAAGTTATCACTGTAGTGCCGGCTGGAAAGCTCGAAGCAGAATATTTAGATTGTGAACTTGGTGAAACATTATTTAATATTGATAAAACCGTTTATGATGAAAATAAAATCCCGATCCATACCTCTAACTTTAAAACACGCACTGAATTAATTGCTTTGACAATTACAACGTAAATGGTAATAAAAAGACTTCTCTGTTTATGACGGAGAAGTTTTTATTGTGTTGTAATATGACATAGTCAATTTTGGTGCAGATATGGTTACTTACTCAAGAAAGGGTCATGGGTAAGTAAAAAAGCTTGAAGCTTACTCATAAAGGGGTCATGAGTAAGTATTAAAGCAAAATTACGAAAATAACTTACTCATAAAGGGGTCATGAGTAAGTTTAAACGCAAAATTATGAAACTAACTTACTCATAAGGGGGCATGAGTAAGTTCAATACCAAAATTACGTAATTTACTTACTCATAAAGCGGGCATGAGTAAGTTTAAAAGCAAAATTACGAAACTAACTTACTCATAAAGGGGGCATGAGTAAGTTTAAAAACAAAATTATGAAACTAACTTACTCATAAAGGATCATGAGTAAGTATAAAACCAAAATTACGTAATTTACTTACTCATAAAGGGTTCATCAACTTCTTTTTCAATAGTTGGAAGACTTCACTCTTTATGGAGTTTTATTTGCACCTTTCCAATTCTATTTGCAGTTTTAGCTTTTTATTTCCGCTTTTAACAATTCATATCACCATGCCAAACAGGCATCGCTTTAAACGATACCTGTTTGGCTTTATTATAGAATGATAGTTTAGTATTCTAATTTCCACATATATCTTCTTTTTGTCAGTGGGTGATTACGAGCAATTGATAATTGTTCTGCATATGTTCTGATTACACCAGTAATTAGCATTGGGTTAAAGTAGTCAACTACTTCTTTTGCAATTAGGGAGCCTAATCCGAAGTCTTTTGCATCAACAACAGTCGTTTTTGCACCGAAGCGATTTAGGAATTCTAGTGCTCTTGAATCCATTGCTCTAGTGTGGCCGTCATTCATTAATAATAGGAATGGTACATCTTTGTCTACGATTTCGAAAGGTCCGTGGAAGAATTCGCCATCGTGGAAGCTTCCTGAGTTGATCCATTGCATTTCCATTAGTAAGCAGATTGAAAAAGAGTAAGCTACTTCATAAGTTGCTCCGCTAGACATTACATAAATATAAGGCTCATCTTTGTATGCATCAGCGAATGCTTTTGCTTGTGGTAGGACAGTCTCTACCGATGATTCAATTAGAGCATAGATTTTTGAGAAGCCATCTAACATTTTATCGTAATACTCATATCCTTCAAATTGGTTAAGAATTTCAACAGCAAGGCCAAGAACCTTCGTCATTTTTTCTAATTTAGCTGCATAGTTTGCTTCCCAACCATGGTAAACAACATAATCAGCATCTTTCGTGATAGCAGCATCTTCAACATGTGTAACCGCAATTACATGTGCTCCTAGCTCTTTTGCTTTTGAAGTGGCTGTGACAGTTTCCGGAGTAGTGCCTCCTAATGAGCATGTGATGACGATACTCGTTTCATCAACGGAAACTGGAGTAGCGTAGTTAAACTCATTTGCTGTAAATAGGCTTGTGCGAACTTGCTTCGCGTTTCCTTCTAAGAAATACTTTGCTGGGTATAAGTCCGCCTTTGAAGCACCGCAGCCTACAAAAAATACACTCTTTATATTTGGTTGTTTTTCTTGGATTTGGTTAATTATGTACTTTAATTCCACTTGTTTCTCCTCCAATAATGTTAATTTTTATAGATTTACATAAATTGTTCAAAAGCCTTCATATTTCTAATATCGTGACTAGCAGGGTCTTTAAAATACCTAGCATCCGTAATTTCTTGCGCTAAACAACCTGTATAACAGTTCTTTTTAAGCGTCATCAAAAATTCCTTCAAGTTGTGAGTACCATCACCCCATATAAGATGTCCATAAGGATTTCCATCAACAAAATGCATATGGACAATTTCGCTTCCAAAAATATCAAACCAGTCCTGCAATGTTTCACCTGCTACTCCCATTGCCGTCGTATCGATGAGAATCTTCAAATTAGGATGGTTAATTTCATCAAACATTCTTTTAGCATCATTTACAGTAATGACAAGATTAGATTCTTCTGGACGCAAGCTTTCCAACGCTAATGTAATTCCTTCACGTTGTGCTACATCAGCTAACCTTGAGCGCATCTCTCTTGATCGTTTCCAAGCTTCTTCACGATCTTCATCATAGTAGCCCCATCCCGAATTGCACTGCATGATTGAACAGCTTAATTCAGCCGTTGCTTTAATTCCGTTTGAAAAATATTGAAAGCTTTTTTCAAAAATTTCTGGTTTGGAAGCTGCAAACTGATATTGATACATACAGTTTTCTGGTGTAAAGACCTTTACTTCCAAACCCCTTGAGTTAATTTTTTGTTTTAGTTCTTTGCAATCAGAGTAAGTCATTGGATCTAAATAATAATGTGGAACACCTGTCCAAAATTCCAGGCTTTTAATTCCCGCTTTCACTTGAGCATCCAAAAAATAATCCAATGAGTAGCGCATATAATGGATATTCATCCCGGCTATTTGTTCTCTACTTATTAATGGTGTTGATCCCATTATTCATAAACCTTCCCATATCCAAATGAACCATCAACTAGGCATTGCTTTGAAGAGAAGTCAGCTGCTTTTTCAAGGCTTTCAATAATGATCTGATTTTCATCTAAAACGCCATCATTCAGTTTGTTTAAGTAGTTCACCATGAAACTAGTAATAAAGGAATCACCTGCTCCCATTGTGTCAGTCGCTTTTACAAGCTTTGGTTCCTGTATATAAAATTTAGTTCCATTAAATAATAAAGCTCCTTTTTCTCCCATCGTACACAGCACCAATTTACATCCCAAACTTGATACTTTTAACATAAGATTCAGCATTTCATCTAATGTTAAATGACTAGATGAAAAGTAGGCGTAATCTACTAATGGAGCGATTTCGTTTATTTTATTTTCCGTAAAATCAGATGAAAAATCGAAGCCAATAGGAACACCTAATTCTTTAATTTTTGGTAACTCCTCTTCTGCAAATCCATATAAGCCTGAGTGTACTAAATCAAATTCTTTAATATAGTTTAAATCTTCAACCGTTAAATTTAATCCTTGTTCTCTTAACACTCCGCAGCGATTACTACCTATAAACACTCGATCTCCGTCTTTCAAGTCAACTCTTGCACAACCATTTTCACCTTCATAAATTCTGCTATGACTGGTATCCAATCCTATTTGATTAATGCTTTCCTGCACATGTTCAGCTTCTTTGTCAGTTCCAAAAGCGCCTAGAAATGCTGAATCTACACCAAGCCTTTTCGCGTATACTGCGAAATTTAATGCATTTCCACCAGGATACATCGTCCGAATATGTTCATATTTGTCTACAACATTGTCACCTAAGCCTATTACTTTCATCATTTAACCTCACTTATAATACCTTTGATAAGAAATCAATTGTTCTTGGGTGCTTTGGATTTTCGAAAAATTCCTTCGGGTTATTTTCTTCTAAAATTTTCCCCTGATCAATGAACAGAATACGGTCACCCACTTCTTTAGCAAAACCCATTTCATGCGTAACAACTACCATGGTCATTCCTTCTTTTGCTAGGCCTTTCATTACTGCCAAAACCTCTCCAACCATTTCTGGATCCAAGGCAGATGTCGGTTCATCAAACAACATAACCTCTGGCTTCATTGCCAGTGCTCTTGCGATGGCGATCCGCTGCTGTTGGCCGCCAGACAAGGATGATGGATATGCTTCTATCTTCTCCTCTAGACCTACCTTTTTTAATAACTCTATTGCTAAACTCTTTGCTTCTGGCGCTTTTAACCCCTTAACTTTAATTGGAGCATGGCAGATATTTTGAGAAACATTTTTATGTGGAAAAAGGTTAAACTGCTGGAATACCATTCCCATTTTTTCTCTCACTTTGTCTATATTGACCTTCTTAGCTGTAATATCTTGATCATTTACTAAAATGTTTCCACTTGTTGGTGTTTCCAATAGGTTGAGACATCTTAGGAACGTACTTTTACCAGAACCAGAAGGACCTATTACAACAACTACTTCTCCCTTATTAATTGTTATATCTATTCCTTTTAAAACTTCACTTTTTCCAAAGCTCTTATGTAAATCATTAACGACGATCACTAGTCTTCAACCTCCTTTCAACAGTCCCTAGCAACCTCGACAAAGTAAATGTCAATACTAGGTAGCCAAGAGAAGCTACAAGAATTGGTTCTAAACCTAATGCCGTGTTTCCTCTAACAATAGTCGTTTCATACATTAGCTCAGCTACTCCAATAACCGATACGATTGAAGAATCCTTAATACTTCCAATGAATTGATTACCTAGAGCAGGTAATATATTTTTAAATGCTTGAGGCATAATAATATCAAACATTGCGGTTCTTTGACTCATCCCTAAACTTCTTGCTGCTTCCATTTGACCTTTGCTAACTGCTTCAATACCAGAGCGTATCGTTTCTGAAATATAGGCTGCAGCATTAAGCGATAAAGCGATCGCACCTACTGCTAAGTCTGGTATATCCATTCCGCTAAAAAGTGCAGGTACACCAATATAAATAATGTAAATTTGAGCTAGAAGAGGTGTACCCCTGATGAATTCTACATAAATATCACCAATTACTTTAATGACTTTATATTTAGAACGTCTTAATAAGGTTAATGCAACGCCAAGGATACTCCCTAAAACAACCGCTATCAACGCAAGAATGATTGTTATATAGATTCCTGTTATAAAAAATTGATAATAGGTTCCAAGGAATGAAAAATTCAAACGACTCCCCCCTTTTGAGTATTGTTTTATATGTGATAAACGGTTTTAATTAAAAATTCAGAAAAACGCTTTCATTTGCCTCGTATTTATAAGCTAGTTTAATTTTGTTTTACTTTCGTCATTGCATCAGTTAACCATTTTTCATATTCTGGCTTTGTTCTTTCAATCGTTTTATTAACTGCATCCATTACTTCTTTATCTGAGCCATTAGGCATTGCGATCGCTGCACCTGCTGTATCGTCATCAAAAAGAAGTTCTGTTTTCGCTAAGCTAGGATTACTTTTTACAAGTAGAGTAGCAGTTGGACGGTCCACTAAAACTGCATCAACCTTTTTAGCAGCTAAGTCCATCGCTAATTCAGTTGATTTTCCTAATAGTTTTAAATCAGCTTTAGGAAATTGCTTTTCTACTATTTGTTCTTGTACAGACGACTTAATTGCAGCAATTTTCGCATTTTTTAAACTATCATTAGTTGTATACTTGTCCAATTCGCTTTTACGAACAATCATTACATGTCGATCCTTATAATACACATTTGAGAAGTCAGCATTTTTTTCTCTTTCTTCTGTTGGACTCATTGCCGATATGATCATGTCAATTTTCCCACTCTGTAGAGCAACTAATAAACCATCAAAGTCCATATCTTTAATTTCATATTTAACACCTAAATCTTTAGATACTTGATCTAGTAATTTAATATCAGAACCAATAATTTTATCTTTTCCGCCATCAACAGTATGGAATTCGTATGGAGGTGTAGCTGCCATCATACCAACAACAATTTTTCCTTTTTCTTTTATTCCTTCTAATCCTGATTTTGATGCTGTTTTTTCAGCTGTTCCACAACCTGTTAATGAGATTGCAAGTAAACCAGATAATGCAATCCCACTTACCTTTTTAAATAGTGCTTTTTTCATCTCTTTATTCCCCCTTAGTAGTTTAGTTAAATTTTTTTTACGAACATAAAATACTAATACCATCCAAAACATATAATAACGTTATATAACATTATATTAGTGAATAAGTCCCATAAAGTCAATAATATTTCTGAAAATTTTCAATTAAAAGTTTATTATTTTTATTAAGAGCTTATATAAGAAAAAACTGTTAATCATAACAACAGTGATTTGTTTTATTTCTTTTTCTAATACGTTTTAGTTTCACTACGAAACATGCTATTAATATTGATAAAGTGGTTGTTTTATGTTGAGGAAATAATAGATTAATATAAAAATAACGTACATATTCATTTACAAATATGTACGTTATTACTTATATCTTTAATTAATCAAGTTGTTCTCCATTAGTTTGAATGACATTTTGGTACCAATAAAATGATTTTTTCTTTTTGCGCTCTAACGTTCCACTTCCATCGTCGTTTTTATCTACGTAAATAAAGCCGTAACGTTTAGACATTTCACCAGTAGACGCACTGACTAAGTCAATGCATCCCCATGGAGTGTAACCCATTAGTTCAACACCATCCTCGATTGCTTCACCGATTGCCTGAATATGACTACGTAGGTAATCAATACGGTAATCATCGTTAATCGAACCATCTTCTTCAATTTGATCGTATGCACCAAGACCATTTTCTACGATGAAGAGTGGTTTTTGGTAGTGGTCATATAATTGATTTAATCCAATGCGAAGACCAGTTGGATCGATTTCCCATCCCCAATCACTTTCTTTTAAAAATGGATTTTTAACTCCGCCAACTAAATTACCTTGGCCAATTTCTTCAGGTGTTTTATGTTTTTTCTCTGTACGTGACATGTAGTAGCTTAACGAGATGAAGTCAACTGTACCTTCTTTAATGATTTCTAAATCACCGTCTTGAATGTCTAATTTAATACCATTTTCTTTCCAGTAGCGTTTTGCAAATGCTGGATATGCTCCCCTAACTTGTACATCGCCACAGTAATTATTCCACAAACGAGACTCTTGTAGTGCATACATTACATTTTCAGGATTTGAATCGTAATTGTAAGTTGGAACATACACAAGCATACAACCAATTTGGCTACCTGGGATAATCTTATGTCCTGCTTTTACAGCTAATGCACTTGCTACAAATTGGTGATGAAGCCCTTGGAAGCTATCTTGCAATTGTGTTTCTTTACTTTCAGGTGAAAAACCAAGACCTAATAGTGGTAAATGCGTTGCACCATTAATTTCGTTAAAAGTTAACCAGTATTTTACTTTGTTTTTATAGTATTCGAATAATGTTGTTGCATATCGATCAAAGAATTCGATTACTTTTCGGTTACGCCAACCACCATATTCTGTAATTAAGTGTAATGGAATTTCATAGTGAGAAATTGTTACAACCGGTTCAATATTATATTTTTTTAGTTCATCAAACACAAGGTCATAGAAAGCTAAACCTTCTTCGTTTGGCTCTAATTCGTCACCTTTTGGAAAGATACGGCTCCATGCAATACTCATACGATATGTTTTAAATCCCATTTCTGCAAAAAGTGCAATATCTTCTTTATAACGGTGATAGAAGTCAATTCCATCATGATTTGGATAGACATATTTTTCTTTATTTATTTTAAAATCAAACCCTGGTTCCTGAATGACTTTTAGTCTTACTTTTCCTCCAGGCATAACATCTGCTAAATTTAACCCTTTTCCACCTTCTTGATAAGCACCTTCTAATTGATTGGCAGCAGTTGCTCCTCCCCATAAAAATCCTTTAGGAAATGAATAGTTAATTTTTGTCATAATGTTCTCCTCCATATTTTTTATTTAAATATTCTGACTGCAAACTTTAAATTCAACAGTCAGAACCGTTTTCTAAATTAACCACAAATCGTTAAAAGTGTTTCATTTTCTTTAACGTTTTCTTTATTTACTGCATTTATTTCTAGATAATTAGTACTATTTGTAATTACGATAGGAGTTGTAACTTCATATCCTGCTTCTTTTATTTTTACTAAATCAAATTCAACTAGTAAGTCTCCAGCTTTCACTTCATCCCCTTGGCTAATGTGTGCTGTAAAAAATTTCCCATCTAATTTAACTGTGTCCATTCCAACGTGAATTAGAATTTCAATTCCATTTTCAGATGTAATGCCAATCGCGTGCTTCGTTCTAAATAAAGTTGTAACAACTCCATTTACAGGAGAAACGACTTTTCCTTCTTGAGGTTCGATGGCAATACCTTTCCCTAAAGCTTCACTTGAAAATGTAGCATCCTTAACATCCGTTAAAGGTACAACTTTTCCATTTAAAGGACTTACTACTTCTTGGATACGGTTTTGATCAACGTTTTTTACTTCATTTACAATTTTTTCTTCTTTTTTGTCTTCTTTTACTTCTACATCCTCGAAGCCAATAAAGTACGCTGCAATTGTACCTGCGATAAACGCAATTGGTAAACCGATTAACGCATAAACAAATGTTTCACCAATAAAGAAAGGAATTCCTGGAAGACCAGCGTTACTTGGAATAACGTATAATTTAACGGCCATCAATGCATAGTAAGCTCCACCGATTGCTCCACCGACTAATGCCCCAATGAATGGCTTTTTAAGTCTCATATTTACACCGTACATGGCTGGTTCTGTTACACCCATTAAAGCTGTCATACTAACTGAAAGTGCTAATGATTTAAATGATTTATTTTTTGATTTTAAGAATACTGCAAAAGCCGCTCCAGCTTGCCCCATATTAGCCATAAACATAGCTGGAAGGATTGTATCGTATCCTTTTGTACTTAAGTTTCCAACTACAATCGGAAGAAACGCATAGTGCATTCCAGTCATAACGATTAAAGAGAATGTACCTCCAAGCAGAAGACCTGCAAAAATGCCAGTATGAGCATATAAGAAAGTAACACCTTTTGAAAGACCGCTACCAATGATTACACCTAGTGGACCAACAGCAATTAGAGTGATTGGAACCATTACCAATAAAGTAACAGTTGGTACAATAATCAGTTTAACCATGCTCGGAGTTACGCGATCAGTCCATTTTTCTACATAAGATGCAATCCAAATTGCTAATAAAATCGGAATAACGGAAGATGCATATGTTACAGCCGTTACAGGTAGACCGATAAAGTGTACTGGTTTGCCACTATTTAATAACGCTGTAATGGATGGATGCATAATGGCACCAGCGACGGCAACTGCAACAAATTGATTGGACCCAAACTTTTTGGCTGCACTAAAAGCAACTAAGAACGGTATGAAGTAGAATGCACCGTCTCCTATAGCATTCATAATGATATAAGCTTGGCTTTTGTCTGAAATCCAGTGGAATGTCAAAAGAATAGCAAGAATTGCTTTGATCATACCTGCTCCAGTGATTGCAGGTAATATTGGTGCGAATGTTCCAGATATTACATCAAAAATGCTTCCTATTCCTTTTCCTTTAGTCTTTTTATTGCCTTCTGAACTACCAGAATTAATATTGGCAAGTTTATTAATTTCATCAAATACTTTTACAACATCATTTCCTATGATTACTTGAAACTGAGTACCACTTCTGTTTACTCCCATGACACCTTCAATCGCTTCGATTTTAGCTTTGTTTTTATCTGCAATGCTATCATCGTTCAAATTAAAGCGAAGCCTAGTTATACAATGAATCAAATTGGTTATATTTCTTTCCCCACCGACTAAATCTATAATCTCACTTGCAGTTTTCTTATAATCCATAAATACCCCTCCTCAAATTATGGAAAATTCCAAAAATATTATAGTTTTTTTGAATTATTATTTTAGAAAAATAAAAAACCTAAACTACAGATGCATGTAAAAATAACAATACACACTTGTAATTTAGGTTTTGCCTGCATGACCAGTAACAATCCTGATTTTTGTTATTTAGTTTTTAATCAAATACAACGATATGTAAACTGGCCCGGCCTCAAGTCACTTTGTCCGGATCAAACGTGTCCTTATAAAACAAAAAACCTAAACTGCACGCCTCGAAAAACATAAGAGACGACAATTTAGGTTTTGCCTGCACGACCAGTAACAATCCTATAAAATCGGATGTATTTAATTGATAACTTGATATTATCACTGTAAATCAACATTGTCAACGCTTTCATCAAAAAATTAATTTCTATTTACAACGCGGGCAATATGAATTGTTAGATAAAGTTTTTCTTCAGTGCTTAATTCATACTCATATTTTTTTAGAACAAAATCTTTGATTTTTTCTGTACAAATAGAGGCATCTTTATATTTCTCTTTGATTGTATTAAACAGAAAGTCTTCCTCATTATTTAAATAAGTTTTACTAAAAATCCTTTGAGCAAAAAATTTTAGATGTGTGACAAACCGATAATAGTTTAAAGATTCCTCATCAAATTCGATTTTAAAATGATATTTTACAATAGTTAATATTTCTTGAATGAACTTTGTAATATTTACAATGTTTGTCATTTCCTCATTCAATTCCGCGTTTACTACATGCAAAGCAATAAAACCTGCTTCATCCTCAGGTAAACAAATGCCTGTTTTTTGCTCAATAATATTTAATGCATGTTTACCAACCGAAAATTCTTCCTTATACAATCGTTTTACTTCCCAAAGTAAAGGATTCTTAATTTCCAGCCCATTCTTCTGTCTATATAAAGCAAAATGAATATGATCTGTCAAAGACACATAAATACTTTCACTTAATTTTTTTCCCAATGTCTCTTTTGCAAAGCGGATAATTTCATCTGATAGTTCCATATATTGTAAAGGAATTTCTTCAAGCAGCTTCTTAAAATGCTCCGATAAATCCTTGTTTTCCAACTTGAAAACCTTTTCAATCAGTTGCTCATCAACAGGATCGCCTGGTTTTTTCTTAAAGGCCAACCCTCTTCCCATAACAACCATTTCTTTATTTTTCTCATTCAATACGCTTACGACATTGTTATTAATCACTTTATGGATGATCATCTATCTCACCTCTCTTGCGACTGTTTATTTTCGAAATCATTTATTATTTCTATACTATATCTTCTCTTTTTATCGGTCAATTTAACTACATTTTTACCTATAAATAAAAATAACCTAAATAATCAATGTTTAACATCAAGACATTGATCATCTAGGTTTTGCCTGCATTGCAGTAACAATCCTTTTACTTATAAGATACAGATAATTATAAAAAATATTATATTTATAAACAAGAAATTTTTATTTTTTGATTCTCAGAGAGTATAAAATTGCTATCTACTTACAAATACCAGGGTATTTGTTACTATCTTGATCTGCTAGTTTATTCCAAATAGCAATGGCAGAGTACTTTCGAAACTACTGTTGCATATGTGCTATAAAGTCATGCTGATAAAATAAAAAAGAGATGTCAATTCAATTGCGAATTACATCTCCAAACTATTAAAGTCCCTACAATTAAAAGCTTTTTTATCTAGTAAAATATATCTATCAGGCTCAATTCTCCAAATCACACTCATTAAGCTGAACAATTTTTGTTCTTTTTATGAGTTTATATCCGATCCACAAAACAAGGAATAATGGCAAACCTATATATGAAACAAGTACACCATTCCAGTCAATTGTGTTTCCCATAAATGCTGAATAGTTTTGTCCAAGAATAACGACTCCACATAGTACAAATGCAAATATTGGTCCGAATGGGAACCATTTCGCTTTATACGGTAGGTCATTTAAATCCTTCCCTTGTGCTAAGTAAGCTTTACGGAATCTATAATGACAAATCGCTATGCCGAGCCAGGCAATAAAACCAGACATACCTGAAGCATTAAGTAACCAAATGTAAACTACTCCGTCACCATATAAAGATGCTAAAAAAGCTAATGTACCAACTGCCGCTGTAATCAGTAGTGCATTAACAGGTACACCCCTTTTATTTAGCCTACCTAATGCTTTTGGAGCTTTCCCTTGACGAGCCATGTCCCACAGCATTCGAGCTGAAGCATACATTCCTGAATTTCCAGCTGATAAAACCGCTGTTAAGATAACTGCATTCATGACAGACGCTGCAAATGCAATACCAGCTTTATCAAAAACTAGCGTAAATGGACTAACAGCTACGTCACCACTTGCTAGATTATGATTTGTGTATGGTATTAGTAGACCTATTACAAATATAGATAAAACGTAAAACAATAAAATACGCCAAAATATTTGGCGGGCCGCACGAGGAATATTTCTCTCGGGCTCCTCACTCTCTCCTGCTGCTACGCCTAATAACTCTGTACCTTGGAAAGAGAAGCCAGCTGCCATAAAAATTCCGAGCGTTGCCATAAATCCACCATGAAATGGAGCATCACCAACTGTAAAATTTTTAAACCCAACTGCTTCTCCACCAATAATGCCAAAAATCATTAAAAATCCCGAAATTAAAAAAATGATTACTGTAACAACTTTTATAATAGAAAACCAGTATTCTGATTCCCCAAAACCTTTAACAGACAGATAGTTTAACAGAAAGATAATAGCTAAAAATAATGAACTCCATAAAAGTGAGGATGTATGTGGTAACCAGAATTTCATAACCATTGTAACTGCAGCTAATTCAGCTGCTATAGTAATTGCCCAGTTATACCAGTAATTCCAACCAAGTGCAAAACCAAGTGCAGGATCAACGAATTTTGTTGCATATGTACTAAAAGATCCGGCAACTGGCATATATGTAGCCATCTCAGCAAGGCTTGTCATTAAAAAGTACACCATTATTCCAATCGCTATGTACGCCGCAAGAACACCACCTGGTCCTGCATTATGGATTGCACCTCCACTTGCCAAAAATAGACCTGTTCCAATTGTTCCTCCTAGTGAAATCATTGTAATATGGCGTGGTTTTAATCCACGCTTTAACTCTTGAGGCATAGAAGGAATATGATTCTCAGAATCAATGACTGTAATTGTGTTTACCGTATTTTTCATTAAAATACTCCTTTTCAGTCGTTTTTTGGATTCGATAATTTTCTGCTTTTTTTCAAACATCCATCGGTTGTTTAGGAAAAGTTTGAACATTAGAGAAAATGAGAAGCGAATGGTCGCTTCTCATTTCTTATTTGGAAAAGTCAAAATAATTCCTCTTTAGTAATCTTTCTTGCTCGATCAACCCATTATATGAAGTTGATTTACCAAGCAGCTTAGTATCGATTAAGTATAATTGCTCCTCAATCGCACTAACAGTATCATCTGTTTGATATGTTATTTTACAATTTAAGCAAATGATACATGGTGTTTCTTTAATCTCAATTGCCTTAGTACCATCAGGAAGTTCCCAGTAGACCGTATTTGTTGATTCAACTATGTTAGCTGATTCACACCACTGACATTTCATCATTCAGCGTCTCCTTGTGCACTTCCTACTAGCTTTTCACTAACTTGGATTTTTGTTAGCTGTGCTTGGAATTTCTTTTCTTTTAATTCGTCGCGTTTATCGCGCTTATCTTTCAAAGAAGCATGCTCTGGGTTTGTTGCATATGTTTTACGAACTTCCATACGTTGTAAACCTTCTGGTACAAGATTGAATTTTGTTTCATTCATTAATCCTGCGATTCCTGCATTGGAACGTTTTTCATCCATATTAGGATAAATTTCTTTAAAGTATGCTTCTGCTCTACCTGGTACGTAATTTTGTGGTTCTGGATAAGTAGTAATTACACCTTCAAAATTACGAAGAACAACTTTATCAGCACTTTGAGAAATTAAGTAATTTGGTTGAAGAGAAATTTTTCCTCCACCACCCGGCGCATCTACTACAAATGTTGGTACTGCATATCCAGAAGTATGGCCGCGTAATCCTTCCATAATTTCTAAACCTTTTGAAACAGGCGCACGGAAGTGTCCAATTCCTTCTGATAAATCACATTGATAAATGTAATACGGACGAACACGGATTTTAACTAAATCATGCATTAGCTTTTTCATAATTGGTACACTGTCGTTAATTCCAGCCAAGATTACGGCTTGGTTTCCTAAAGGTACACCAGCATTTGCAAGCATTTCGCAAGCTCGTTTCGATTCCTCTGTAATTTCGATTGAAGTATTAAAGTGAGTATTTAACCAAACTGGATGATATTTTTTTAAGATATTACAAAGATTTTCAGTAATACGTTGCGGGAATACTACAGGTGCCCTTGTACCAATACGGATAATTTCCACATGTGGAATTTCACGTAAATTTTTTAAAATATACTCTAAAATATTATCGTTAATTAAAAGACCGTCCCCACCTGAAATAAGTACATCTCGTACTTGAGGATTGTTGCTAATGTAATTAATAGCAGCATCAAGTTGTTTCTTTGGCACTCCCATTCCAATTTGTCCTGAGAAGCGACGTCTAGTACAGTAACGACAGTACATTGAGCATTGATTTGTTACTAAAAATAGGACACGATCTGGATAACGATGTGTTAAACCTGGTACAGGAGAATCTTCATCCTCATGAAGAGGGTCCTCTAAATCATACTTAGTTTTATGAATCTCCGCAGAGATTGGAACTGATTGCATACGAACTGGACAACGTGGGTCATCCGGATTCATTAACGATGCATAATATGGGGTAATATTTAGTGGAATTGTTTTTGTCGCAATTCGTACCCCATCTTCTTCGTCTGGCGTGAGGTTAATTACTTGCTTTAACTCATCCAATGATTTGATGGTATTTGTAAGTTGCCAAACCCAATCATTCCATTGTTCATCTGTTACATCTTTCCATAATTCAACTTCTTTCCAATGTCTTTTTGGAGCATAGACTGCATTTACCATACTTACATCCCCTTTCAAACTGTTTGTTTTAATATATAGCAAGAGCCGTGCCAAAAATTTACAATTATTTAATAAAATCGCCACAAATATAGAAAATTCAAACTATTCAGCCTGTTTTTTTATTTTTTAAAGCTAAAATCTTAAGATGGTTTCTTCCCAAGAGGAATTAAAAATAATAAAACCGCCTAAAATTAGGCGGCTTGGCTATTGAATGAAGTGCTAAAACTAGTTTTTTTAGAAGATTAAAATGTAGTTTATACTACGATATTTAACTTTTGAATCTTATATTGAAGAGTTTGCCTAGGTATTTCAAGTAGTACTGAGGCTTGTTGAATATTGGAATTTGTTTGTAGCAATGCTTGTTTTATAAGTGAAATTTCCATTTCTTGCATTGCAGAACGTAAAGGCTGAACTCCTTTTGTCTCAGTACTTTTCTTAATCTGCTGTAGTTGAATTGGTAGATGTTTAACCGTAAGAGTATGCCCTTCTGCCATAATCATCGCATGCTCAATCGTATGCTTTAGTTCTCGGACATTACCAGGCCAATTGTATTGGTGAAATAGCTCAAATACGGTATGTTCTACATTTCGAATATTCTTTGAGAAGCGTTCATTAAATTGCTCAACAAAATGAGATGTGAGCAACTCTATATCATAATTCCTTTCTCTTAACGGAGGTATGAACAAAGAAAACACATTCAAACGATAATATAAATCCGGTCTCATAATACCGTTCTGAACGCAATCTAAAGGTGATTCATTAATTGCAGCGATTACCCTTACATTAACTTTTCGAGTCTTTTGATCACCTATTCGGCGAACAACTCCATCCTCTAGTACTCTTAGTAGCTTGGCTTGGAGCTCTAAAGGCATCGAATTTAATTCATCTAAAAACAAGCTTCCACCGTCTGCAAGTTCAAATAAACCTGCTCGATCGATAGCTCCAGTATAACTACCTTTTGTCGTACCAAATAATATACTTTCCAGTAATGATTCTGGTAAAGCAGCACAGTTTTGAGCAATAAAAGGGCCTTCACTTCTATTTGATATATGGTGAATTGACTGTACAAAAAGCTCTTTTCCAGTTCCAGTTTCACCAACAACCAGTACTGCAGAGTCTGCATTTGCTACCTTTTCAACTTGACTCTTAACAGCCATTAAAGCAGGGTCATCCGTTAATATGTCTGAAATCGTATATGAATGAACTTGTTTAGCTTTTCCTTTTTTAACTGGCGGTTTAATCCTCGCTTGTAAGTCTAAAACCTTCTCACCAAGTGATTTAATAGTAGAATAATCCTTTGCAATTTCAACAGCACCGATCAGTTGATCATCCAAAATGATTGGAATTGTCGTGTTAACTGTATCAATGAATTGGCCTTTAATATTTTCATAGCGTTGAGGCTGTTGAATAATCGGTTGCCTTGTTTCTAGTACTTTCAGTAAAGTACTTGTTTCTTTCGTTAAAGAAGGGAAAGCTTCTAGTACATGCTTTCCTAGAACCTCTTCAACTGATACACCATCATGGTCAGCCGCAACTTGATTATAAAATATCGTCATTCCATTTTTGTCGACTGCGTGAATTGATTCATCGATACTGTTTAAGATGGCACTAATCATTTGATTAGTTGGAATTGTTGCGTTCATTTCATAATCATCCTTTCACTGCCGGAAATCTGGCAATTTCACGCTCATTTTTCGGCAGTTTGACATTAAAAGACTACTTTTGAAAGATCCTTCACCCATACGTTCATATCTTCTAATTTATCAAAAATATAGCAGTTGTTTGTCATTCTTCCAGTATACTTATATCCTAATTGATGAAAGGCTGCATTCATTCCATATGATAATGCCCGTGCGATCGTATAAGAGCAATAAACTGATTGGCTTACTAAATCCTGTTCCAACTTCTTCATTAACTCCTTCATCAATCCATGCTTACGATGCTCTTCAAGTGTTGCACAATTTGTAAGCTCGGCATTTCTTTGTCCGAAGTCAACTTCAGCAGATGCTGCGCTTACAATATTTCCATCTTTCTCATAAACCCAATAAATAGTCCCTTCATCCATCGTCTTTTCTACATAAGTGGATTCATTTAAAGGTGTAGGATATACCTTAAAAACTTGACCATATAATTTAGCAAGTTTTTTTGAGTCATTTTTTTCAGCTCTTCGTATAACATAATCGTCAGGAATTACTTTCTCTTTTGAACGATCACTCTTTAAAACAGCATCTAAAATGTCATCTCCAGCAGCCCAATAAAGACTATTTCTTCTATCCTGGCTAGCATATTTCGTAACAAAGAAACCATCACTACCTTGAAAATAGCCTTTCAGTGCAGATTCAATCATGTATCCTGATTGTAAAAAGGAATATAAATGTTCACTTCTTACTTTAATAATTAACTTAGTAAATTTGTTTTCTTTTGCTAGTTTTTCTATTCTCTCGATTAGTAGCGATACGTTCCCTAAGTAGAAATCAACTCGAATTCGCTCATTAAAGTAATCCAAAGCACCTTCGAAATAGTAGTTTTCCTGTTGAATCTTAATTGTTTCATAATACTTTTTCGTTTTCATATGCTCCCTCACCTTCATGTTGTTGGCCTTCAACTCCACACCAGTCAATTAATGTACAAGCAATGATTTCTGCTGCTAAAAACATTTGATCTAAATCAATAAATTCATCTGGGTAGTGCGCTACTTTTGTCTCACCTGGTCCAAAGACAATCATCGGTATATTTAAAATTTGTGTAAATAATCCTCCATCAGTTCCCCATGGCGCAGCTTCAACTACTGGGTTTTGTTTCATTGTTTCTAGGTAGTTTCGTTGCAAAGTTTGCACTAATTCACTATCAGCTTCAACAGTACCAGGAACCCATCTTGCTCCAAACCATTCTACTTCTACAGGATTTTCTACGAACCAATCATCAAGATCTTTCATATTACTAATCCAATTCTCAAATTCTTTTTTCGCATCTTCTAATCTTTCATTTGGTGCTACTCCAAATCTACCTTCTAAAGTAACTAGATCAGATACAGAAGATGGCCATGTTCCCCCATGAATTGTTCCTATATTAATTGGTATTGGAATCGGTACTCCATCATATAATGGATCAGCTATTCGCTCATTTCGTAATTGCTCAAGTTTTTGGATTTGTTGAATGATGAGTACGCTTTTTTCGATAGCGCTTACACCTTCGTAACGAGTACCTCCATGTGCTACCTTACCTTTTACATTGAGACGGAACCACATTGATCCTTGTTGCTTAATGAAAAACTTCATATTTGTTGGTTCAGGGATAATAACACCATCAGCTGAATATCCTCGCAATATTGTAGCAAGTGTACCAGCTCCACCACTTTCTTCCTCAATTACACTTTGAAAATAGACATTACCTTTTAGCGTAATTCCACTTCTTTTTATTGCTTCAATTGCTAAAATTAGCGCAACATTTCCACCTTTCATGTCAGTTGCCCCGCGCCCATAAAGCTTGTTATCCACTACGGTTGCACTGTAAGGTGGGTAAGTCCATTGCTGAATATTACCTTCTGGAACAACATCTATATGTCCATTTAAAATCATGGACTTTCCTCCGCTCGTTCCTTTAAGCGTAGCGACAATATTAGGACTACCAGTAAAACTATCTCTTGTAGAAATAAAATAAGGATGCTCTTTCATTTCTTTTAGATCTGGTTCCCATACGTCTAAATCCAATTCAAGCTCTCTCAATTTTTCAAGGACAATTGCTTGTGCCTTACTCTCGTTACCAGAGACACTATTTTCCATAACTAGCTGTTTAAGAAGATCAATTGTTTTAGCTTTATGCTCACTTATATAATCTTGAATAACTTTTTTGTAATGACTCATCCTCTTCACCCTTTTCTATATAAACATTTTTAAATCCGTACTGATTTCTAGTTCTGCACCAGTATTTTTGATTACATCCTCTACAGTATATGGACTCATTAGTTCTTTAAGCACTAAAGTGTCATTGACAACTTCAATAACAGCCATTTCCGTTATGATTAAGTCTACACAGGATTTTGAAGTTAATGGCAAACTACATTCTTTCACAATTTTTGGATTCCCAGCTTTATCCGTATGATTCATAACGACTATTACTCTTTTAGCTTTTTGAGCTAAATCCATCGCACCACCTATTCCTGGTACACGCTTTCCAGGTACAATCCAGTTAGCTAAATCTCCTTTTTCACTAACTTGTAATGCTCCTAGAACTGTTAAATCTAGTAAACCTCTTCGTATAATGCCAAAAGCAGTAGCACTATCAAAATAGCTAGCACCTTTTAAGATCGTTATCGGGAAACCACCTGCATTACATAAGTTTTCATCTTCTTTTCCTTTTTCAGGACTCGGTCCAATTCCCATAACGCCATTTTCCGCATGAAACATAACATGTACATCTTCCGGTAAGTAATCAGGAACAATGGATGGAATTCCGATACCTAAATTTACGATCATTCCGTTTTTTATTTCCTTAGCAGCTCGCATTGCAATTTTTTGACGAAAGTCTATTCCCATGCCCATTTCCAGTTCACTCCTTCTGATGAAATTATGTAATCAACAAACACACCCGGAGTTACGATTTCCTCAGGATCCAACGAGCCAAGTGGAACGATTTCTTCCGCTTCTACAATCGTAATATCTCCTGCCATAGCCATATGAGGATTCATATTCCTTGCACTCTTGTCAAAAAACAAATTGCCAAATGGATCAGCTTTCTTCGCAAAAATAATACTAACTTCTGCTTTAAGTGCTTCTTCAACTAGAAATTGTTTACCTTTTACAGATACTTTCTCTTTACTGTTTTCCGCCATACTATCAAGACCTACATCAACTAATACTCCTCCAAGCCCCATTCCTCCAGCTCGGATACGCTCTGCTAAAGTACCTTGCGGAGAAAATTCTACATTAAGCTTACCTTCTGTCATTAACTTTCCTGCAAACGGATTCGATCCTATATGTGATGTCACAATTGACTTGATCCTTTCATTCCTTACCATCCTTCCGATACCAATATCCGGAAATCCAGTATCATTGCAAATCAAGTGAAGATCCTTAACTCCACTTTCAAATAATGCTTGAAGTAAAGTTGGCGGTGAACCTACTCCTCCAAATCCTCCAACCATTAGTGTCATTTCATCATGAAAAAATTGATGGATTTGTTCCAGTGTTGTTATTTTTTTATAAGTATTCTCAACTAAATTCATACAATTTCCCCCTTAGCTGCCAAAGTTAGTTGGGATTGTTCCCTTTCCAATTCTTTTAAACTTTCTGTAAGAATTTGAAGCAATTCATCCAGTTCTTCATAAGTAATCGTTAAAGGTGGTGCAATCATGAAAGCACAATCTTCTTTTCCGTTTTTTCCAGCAACGGAAGGGTATAAAAGTAAACCTTTATTCATTACTTTTTGAATAAAAGAACTCGACTTTATATCATGAATAAATTCAATGCCGATTAATAAACCTTTTCCTCTAACATCTCCTATGAACGGAAATTCCTCTTTTAATCTTTGGAGCTTGTTCATCAGGTAATTACCTTTTTCTTTTGCGGCTTGTACTAAATTATGTTTCTCAACATATTCAATAACAGCTAATGAAACTGCAGCTGATAGTGGGTTGGCACTAAATGTATGTCCACTCATTACAACCTTTGAACCTTGCATAATTGGTTCTATAACTCGATCGCTAGCAATTGTTGCAGCCATCGGTGTATATCCAGATGTTAATCCTTTTCCAAGCGTTACGATATCAGGCTGGACACCCCAATGCTCCATTGCAAACATTTTTCCGGTACGTCCAAGGCCGGTCATAACCTCGTCGGAAATTAGCAAAATATCGTACTTATCACAAATAGCTTTAATTCTTTGGTAATATCCTTTAGGCGGTACGATCGCACCACCTGCAGCACCGATAATTGGTTCAGCAATAAATGCTGCAATATGTTCAGGGCCAATTCGATCAATGGCTGTTTCTAATTCGGATGCACATGCTAAATCACAAGATGGATGTTCTAAGCCGAAAGGACAGCGATAACAATACGGTGGTGAAACTGAAGGGTAATCCTCCAATATTGGTACAAAACGTTGACGTCGTAAAGGGTGACCCGACATGGATAAGGCTCCAATTGTTATGCCATGGTAGCTCATCCAGCGTGATAAGATTTTATTCTTCCCCTTCATTCCCTTTTCTTGGTAATGTTGTATCGCTAGTTTCATAGCAGTTTCTGTTGCTTCAGTACCGCTATTAACAAAGAACGTCCAATTTAAATCACCTTGTGTAATATCACTCAGCTTCTTTGCTAGCTTCTCTGCAGGTTCACTTGTAAACTGTGAACGGTAAACAAATGATACTTGCTTCGCTTGTTCAGTCATCACATCAATGATCTCTTCAACACCGTGACCAATTCCTACTGTAATTGCACCAGATGAACCATCGATGTAGCGATTTCCATCTTTATCGAATAGGTACACACCCTTTCCATGAGAAATCATAGGGTAATGCTGGCCAAGCAATGGTTTAATTAAGTAATCTCGATCCATCTTTTTCCCCACCCTTCTTTATATAAAACGAAAAAAGCCACACTACTAAATATTGGAAATTTAAATAGAGGCTATTTTTTAGTATTCTTGCTTTTTGAGCTACTTCCTTTTTATTTTTTTCACTTGACCTATGTATTCAAAAATTTAATTAACTGCTTTAACTTCTTAACAAAAGATTTGTACAGATAGTTGCCCGCCCCAACCAGTGGCCATTTACATATTTATATAAAGAAAACTCGTCGACTGACGATCCTTTTAGGAGAAGTCAGAGGCGTAGTTACACTTATACCTAATTCCTAAAATTGGCAATAACGTCGAGTACGATTCTCTGCTGCCAATTTACCATATATTAGCGTGAAAAAAATATGTATCACAATCAGTTGGCGGTGAAGATTAAAAATGCATTTATCAGCGAAAGTTAAAGCCGAAATAGATAGTCTAATGGACAAAATTAAATTGGATCAGAGTGATGATGGATCATGGAGATATTGTTTCGAAAGCGGTCCTATGACAGATGCCTATATGATTATTATTTTAAGAACGATTGAATGTCATGATGAAGAATTAATTATGAAACTGGTAAATCGTTTATTAATAAAGCAAGACTCAAGTGGTGCTTGGAAGCTTTTTGATGATGATTCAGGAAATTTATCAGTAACTGTAGAGGCATACACTGCATTACTATTCTCTGGTTTTATAGAAATTACTGATGAAAAAATGAAGAAAGCAGAAGAATTCATTCTCCAAAATGGGGGATTAGAGAGTGTACACGTCTCAACAAAATTTATGCTCGCATTACATGGGTTGTACCCTTGGCCCAGGTTTTTTCCAGTCCCTCTCCTTTTAATGAATTTACCAAAGTTTTTTCCTTTCTCCTTCTTTAAATTTAGTTCTTATGTTCGATTCCATTTTGCACCACTTTTACTATTAGGACATAAAAAATTTACGATTAAAAATAAATGGACGCCATCTATACAACATTTGTTCACGAACAAAAAAATTAAAGAGATTAGAAAAAAAAGGAAATTTCCAAATTTTAAAATGCCTTTTATTAAGTCATTATCCAAAGTGGGTATTAAAAAGGCTGAGCAATATATTCTTCAAAGTATTGAAGGAGATGGAACTTTATCAAGTTATGCCAGCGCCACTTTTATTGGAATTTATGCACTTCTTTCATTAGGCTATCAAGTTACTTCTCCCGTAATACAAAATGCTGTTTTAGGCATAAAATCTTTCCTATTCGAATTGGAAGATTCCCTTCATATCCAAAATTCCCCTTCAACAATATGGGATACAGCACTTACTAGTTACGCATTACAGGAGGCAGGTGTACCAATAAATGACAGAGCAATCGTGGCCGCTTCAAACTACTTAGTCTCCCTCCAACATACAGTAGTCGAAGAAGATCATAAGATTTATTTAGGAGGATGGGGATTTTCAGAGAGCAATACTCAAAACCCTGACGTAGATGATACACAAGCAGTCTTAAGAGCTACAACTAATATCTCCTTAATAGATGTCAATTATAGAAAATCCTGGAACGCCGGAGTGAAA
Organism: Gottfriedia acidiceleris; assembly: GCF_002128425.1. Lineage (GTDB taxonomy): Bacteria > Bacillota > Bacilli > Bacillales > Bacillaceae_G > Gottfriedia > Gottfriedia acidiceleris. The sequence continues at coordinate 81,589 of NZ_NESS01000006.1, read as the reverse complement.
TGGTTATTTGATATGCAAAATAAAGACGGAGGATGGGCGTCATTTGAAAAAAACAGTAATAAGTACTTAAAACTCATTTTCCCTATCCAAAATTTTGTTGATACTGCAGTTGATCCATCTACGGCGGACTTGACCGGTCGAACAATCGAATTTCTAGGTTCTAAATTAAAATTAAATATGGTTCATCCAAGAATTGAAGATGGAGTTAATTGGTTAATCCATCATCAACACGAAGATGGTTCCTGGTACGGTCGTTGGGGAATTTCATATATTTATGGAACATGGGCTGCAATTACTGGTATGAAATCGGTCGGTATCCCTTCAAGCCATGCTAGCATTCAAAAAGCTAACAACTGGCTACTCAATATAAAAAATGAGGATGGTGGCTGGGGTGAGTCTTGTAAAAGCGATATAGAAAGAAAGTATATCCCACTATCCTTTTCGACAATTGTTCATACATCATGGGTAGTTGATACGCTTATTTCGATCAACGATTACCCTACTAGTGAAATTGACGATGGAATTTTAAACATTTTAAACTGGTTAAAGGTCCATGATAGGCGATTGACCTATCCAACAGGTGGAGGATTACCAGGCCATTTTTATATAAATTACCATAGCTATCGTTATATTTGGCCCTTATTGACTTTAAGCCATTATCTAAAAAAGTATAAGACAAGTGACTAATTAACGCTTTCTAGTTAAACGCCTTGTCCATATTTTATTTGATTGCATATAATACATTGTTATTTGTGTGTATGTCATTTAAGTTTATGGTTTAAACAATAAAGGAGTGGCTTTATGGGAAGTCTTGACCCAAGTTTAATGAGAGAATTTTGTGGTAAAGTTTGTGATCCTCGCTATTTTCCGCGTATTTATAGTATTCTTCGATCATATCGTAGCAATGATTTAAGAAGCCGAGAAGGTGCATGTCATATGATTGATAGACTATCAGATTGTTGTCGTACATCAATAACTGAGGAACAACGTGAAAACGCAGCTCAATGGCTAATGAACTGTAATGTAAACCCACAAGATCCTTCTCACCAAAGAGAAATGTGGAATATGATAAAAAGTAGTAGAAGACGTTTTTGGTTTTAATTAATTGCTGACAGTAATTTTTAATATTTTTAAAGTAAAAGGCCTAAAATTCCTTCTTTTTAAATCATTTCTAAAGGGAATTTTATTGGCCTCTTTTTATGCATGATTTTATACAAGAATAAGAGAATACATTAGTTGTATTGCCCCCTACAAATGTTAAAAAATCAACAACGTATAAAATTTGCATAGCTAGATAAAACACATAAAAGCTAACCCCTTGCCGCAGAAGGGTTTGGCTTTTTGTTTACTACCGTCAAGATTTTTTATGTTAACTAGAATTGCATACTTCATTCATAAGGAAATGCACAAGGATATTTTTGTTTTAATAAAAAAACATATATATCATTGAAATATATGTTTTGATAATATATATTAAGAATATGAAAACATTAAATGAAGATCAATGGATAAACCAACTTAAAAAAGGAACATTCGAATTAAATGTTTTATTGATTTTGAAAAAAAAAGATTCGTATGGTTATGAATTAGTAAAACGTCTTAATGAGCTTCCGTTTTCTTCAATTTCTCAGGCGTCAATATACCCAATACTTAAGAGATTACTAGTTCTTAATTTAATTTCATTTTATTGGATGGAAATGGAAGGTAAACCAGCTCGAAAGTACTACAGAATCACTGGGGAAGGAGAAAATTTGCTATTCCAAAGGTTGGAGGATTATAAGAAAGTATACGAATCTGTTTTAACTTTGGAAAGGGAGTTGTAATTTATGCATAGCACTTTAGTAAATAATTTTTTAAATGATTTAAAGAAAGAATTGTCTTCTTTACCTAATAAAGAAAAAAATAATTGTATTACAGAGATTGAAGACCATCTATTTTCGTTAATAGAAGAAAAAAAAGCAATGGGGGTAACAGAACAAGTTGCAATTGAATCTTCTTTAAGTGAATTTCCCAACCCTAAGGTTCTTGCGCATGATTACATAAAAAATAATCAAGAAAAATTAACGCATGATCCAACAGATAATATGGATTTTAAATTTAGATATAAGTCTGCGCTTATTGTTATGGGATTAGCAGAGTTAGCTTTATTATTAACAGATCAAACATTAAGTGTATATTTAGGTATAATCGGTTTGGTAATGCTTTTGTTTGGAAATATTTTGGTAATTAGACATAAAAACTGGAATAAAGATAACATTAAACAGCTTTTATGGGTAACTATTGGAATATGGATGTGTCTTCCATTAGCATTATTTTTCTTTTTTAGAAGGAATGATATAGACTATTTCTTAATTGGCTATATGATTACTTTAACTATTTTAATTATTATTCAACATTTGATAATATATAAGACATTAAAATCTAAGAACTACAAGGTATAACGGATATCGTTATACCTTTTTTGTATCAATTTTTTGGAAAAACATGGAAAATAGTAATCTATTATACTAGTATTTAGAATGTTGTAAAAATTATATCAGGAGATGATTTCTAGAAATGAAAAAAGCAATGATAGTTTTATCTGTAATTTGTATGTTTTTTAGTTTTGGATTAGGACCTAATGCAACAGCAGCAGCAACGGATTGTAAATGTACTGCTCTACAAGATAAGGTTGCTAAAGAGTACATAAAACAAGCATCTAAATCTGATGTTTATAAAAACAATGTATCTAGTAAAAAAATTGAAGATGGACAAGCTATGTTATTTGAAGCAGGAGAAAAATTTCCTGAAGACGTAGTTGTTGTAAGTGGAACAGTTGGTGAAGATCAAAATAATGCTGTTCAAGTATTTATAACTCCAAAAGATAAAAAGATCGTGAGAGTTACTCATATCCAGTCAGAAGGTTTAAATAACCAAGATGCGTTTACTTTAAAATCTTATGATTCAGAAGGAAACTTACGTGCAACTTCTGATGGAACAATTAATGATATGCGTGAAGGTACAGTTACAGTTGAAAAACAAGAAGTACCAATGAAAGATGGTATTTCTACTTTATCTCTTGATCACTCTTCGCTTTGGTGGGCTTGTCAATTTTCTAGTTTACTAGTTTGTTTAGGGGCAGCTGGAGTTAATGTTTTACTAGCTCTTGCTTGTAGAACTGTTTTTAAATATTTTGCATGTAGCAACCTTTGATACGTTATTTATCAGACAGAAAAAAGGATCTTCAAAGTGGTCTTATCCTTGTCAAGTAGACAATAAATAAAAGGTACGCTAATTAAGCAGCCATAGCCCTATATTCAGTGGGGCTAAGGTTGCTTAATTTCTTTTGAAAACGTTTATTATTATAAAATTTCATGTATTTTTTAATTGCTGCTGTTACTTCTTTTGAAGTTTTGAATCGATATCGGTAAAAACATTCAGTTTTAAATTGGCTAAAAAAACTCTCTATACAAGCATTATCCAAACAATTTCCTTTTCTGGACATACTTCCTTTTATATCGTATCTTGATAATAGTTGATTATATCTTATTGAGGTGTATTGGAATCCTTGATCGCTATGTAGTAGGAGTCCTTTTACATCTCTTTTTTTTATGGCTGATTTTAAAGTATCAGCTACTAGCTTTAGATCGTTTCTATCACTTATCTTGTATGACACAACTTCATTGTTATATAGGTCTAAGATGGCAGATAAATAGATTTTCTTTCTATTAAACTGTAAACAGGTTATATCTGTTACCCATTTTTCATTAGGGCGTGTAGCTGAAAATTCTCTGTTTAGTTTGTTTTCTGAAACAACACATTTTTCTTTACGTCCAAAATATCTCCACTTCTTTTTCCTTATCTTTGCTTGAATTCCATTCTTTTTCATTAAACGATAAAGTCTTTTATGATTAACTTTCAAACCATACGTTTTCTTTAACCATGTTTTAACTCTTGGGTAACCATAACTCCAATTAATATCAGGATCTTCTTGGGATTTAATGATTTTTAATACAATAGTTTGATCTTCCAATTCCTTATTTGAAGGGTTACTTTGGCGTTTTAACCATTTATAATATCCACTCTTTGAAACGCCAGCTATTTTACATAAGATCATGATAGGAAATTGTTTCTTTAGCTCATGAATTATTCTGTATTCTAATGATTTTTCCCTTCTTTTACCAGCCCCCTTTTCGCAGCTAATAGCTTTTTTAAAAAGGCATTCTCTGCTTCTAATCGATTGATTTTTTCGGTATTACTTTCATTATCTATTTTGGCTTTTCTTCTAAGTAGACTGTCAGAAGTTCCTCTTTTTTCATCTAATCCTTGAATTCCTTCTCGTTTGTAGTGTGTTATCCATCTTTGAATAGTCGCAAATCCTATACCTAGTTCTTTAGCTATTGATCTAATCCCCATATCTTTCTTAAAATACAAATCAATAGCTTTCACCTTAATTTCTTTAGAATAAGTTTTTTTTATTTTCCCCATAAAAAAATCCCCTCCTTAATAGACAGTACGATCCTTTCTTTTGACTGTCTACTATAAGGGGATAATATCAAAGTGAAGGTCCTTTTTTAATTGCCGATAAGAATCTTTATGTAAACTAGATATTCATATACAAAAACAAAGATACAGAAGTTAAAATATATGTCAATAATGACAATGTTATTGATGTTAACACTAAAAATGATGATGATAATTATCTTCAAAATCTTTCTTTTAAAAAAGGCTTCGAAGATAAATCGTGAAAAAGAAGATAAATCTAAACTGATTAAAATAGCAATTAGAAAATTATTGGGTTATTGAAAATAATAATCATCCCTTAACAGTTTTATACTCCAGAACTATTATTCTTCAAGTTCATCCATATTCCCTAGATTTTTATGTTGTTTCTCCTTGCCAACATGGGTATAACTAGAGGTTATTTCACTTGATGTATGCCCTAATTGTGTTTGCAGCCCGATCAAATCTTTATTTGCTGTCCAATGCTTGGTTGCGAAAGTATGACGTAATTTGTGTGGTGTTAAACGTTTATTTACATTAAATGCTTTCGAATATTTTTCTACTAGATCCTGAATCGATCGAGTAGATAGGGGTGAGTAACTTCCTTTATATTTAGTGAAAAATACATGTTTTTCATCGGTAGCACATCCATAATTTTCTGCTCTTGTATGCAAGTATTCTTTTAATTCATCCATAGCTCTTGGACTTACAGTGACATATACTTTTCCTGATTGCCCCTTACGATAAACTCCTAATAAGTTTTCCTCAAAATTTATATCTTCTAATTGTAAAAATGTTAATTCAGACAATCGTAATCCGCTGCCTAAAAAGAGCGATAGGATGGCCAAATCTCTATATTTATCCCTTTGGAAAAATCTTAATTGGATAGGGGAAAGGGACTTTTCATATTCAGCTGCAACAAAATCCAAAAAACGTAAATCCTCATTTCCTTTATAGATATTATGTTCAAAAGAATCAGCACGTTTCGCGGGATCTGAACTTACTTTAGTAGTCTCTATTTTTGCAAAAACATTTCGATAAAAGTATGGTTCTTTCGTTATAGGATCCTCTGATTTTTGTGTTAAATAATTAAATAAACTTTTAAGTGCACTAATACGTCTATTAACAGTTCTTGGTTCGTATTTACCATCAAGATAACCCTGATACTCTTCAGCTTCTTCTAGAGGAAGTTCAGCTAGTATCGAAATAGGTATATCAACAGGTGAGATAACATCTTTATCTAGTTTATCTAATACCCAAGTATTATCGGCTAAGAAATTGAAAAATAACTTATAATCATTAGCATAGTTAAATAGAGTAGTAGCTGATCGTTTACGATTATTCTGAAAGTACTTAAACACGTATGGTGGAAGAGAAGGTAGCAGAGCTTTTAATTGATGAAGATGTTTTTCTTGTTGTAAATTTTTCGTTTTCACTTCAAATTGCTCAATATCCTTAAGTGTTTTTGATATATGATGCATAGTATCATTCCTTATCTTACTTTCTTCGACAAAGTTCGCAAATAATCCATTTTATACGCATACTTATTTACATAATATAATGATTAAAAAGTGTCTGAAATTTTTATGATATGTTGTGTAAATGTTTTAAAATCTACAAGATGATTCTCAATTATTTTTTCTACAATATCAAGGTTAACGCTTTGATAATCATGCACAGCGATATTTCGAAATCCAACCATTGCTTTTAATTTCGTTGAAAGGTCTTGAGAGAGCAGGGAGTTAGCTACTAATAAATCAAACGCATCTCGACTTGTTTGTGGAATTCCCAGTTTTCTAACCGCCACTAAATGCATAGCTAAATCAATACACGCTTCACAAGCTCTTTGTATGTTTAGAATAATAGAATCTTGCTTAGTAAAATCATTAAGATTCAATGGGTTATTTTCATAAACTTCATTTATTCTAGAAATACAACGTTCGATTGTAGAAATTTTATTTAAAATTACTTGATTATTCATAAATTGAACCTCTTTTCTTGATATTTTTTAAGATTTCAATTCTTTCTTCATTCAATTTTGCGTACATCTTTAAGGTTTTCATTTCAAAATTTATTCTCCGTTCATCATCTGCACAGTATATTACTTTCCCATTATGTATAATTTCAGCTTGAAATACTGTTGAAGCATTGATTAAATCTATTAAATCAACGTTGTAATTTATAATATTAGCTAGTTCTTGTGATAATAAAAATCGTTCATAATTACTTAATTTAGAATCACTAAGATATGCTATATCATAATCACTATCAGGTCGCATACGATCTTGAGCTGCAGAACCAAATAAGAAAATAGCATATGGATTAATTTTTTTGATTAATGTCTCTGTTATTTTTTGTAGCAATTCTTGAGGGATCATTCAGATTTACCTCCTAAATTATGTAAATTCATATTTCATTATACCACATTTATATACTCAATAAACAACTTCGCGTTTAACTTTAATTATATGCGAAGCTTATTTTATATTAAGTGTTCTAGATAAGTTGGATAATACTAGGAAAGCCACCCTTTTTAAGGATGGCATATTAGTTTTATAATCTTTTAGGATTACTTCTACAAATATAATTATCCATCAGGATTTGAATAATTAATATCAAGTTTATTAATCTTTGCAACAGAATCACTACTATTTCTAATTTACATATCATTTGCACCAGAACCGATTTAAATAATATAAAAGAAATTGTTAGAGTCTTGCCGTAGTCAACAAATTTACTGTCTAGATGCAGAGTGCCGAAAAAAAGTGAAGAAAACAAAAAATAACTCTAAAATCAACTTTTATTGTATATTTTGGAGTTACTTGACGTTTATGATCATCATAAGGATTTGCCTCTTTCCCTACATTCCTTATCTCCGAATTTGTCCATTTCCACGAATCACGTATTTTGTAGAAGTCAATGCAGGAAGCCCCATTGGTCCCCTTACATGTAGCTTTTGCGTACTGATGCCGATTTCTGCACCAAAGCCGAATTCAAAACCATCAGTAAAGCGAGTCGAAGCATTATGGTAGAGCGCCGCGGCATCTACGGACGTGAAAAACTTGTTCACACTTTCTTCCCTTTCTGTAATAATCGCTTCGGAATGCATGGATCCATAAGTATTGATGTGGTTAATAGCTTCTTCAACAGAGGAGACCATTTTGACTGCCAGCGTGAGAGACAAAAATTCAGTTCCCCAGTCTTCTTCTGAAGCAGGTACAATAGAAGAATCGATAGCCAGTGCCTTCTTATCTCCACGTAGCTCTACTCCTTTTTCCTTTAAGGAAGAAAAGAGCTCGGTACCAAATCGGTGCGCCCACTCCTCATGAAGTATAATTGTTTCAATTGCATTACATACAGATGGTCGCTGTGTTTTTGCATTTATAATAATATCAAATGCCATCTGTTTATCCGCTGTTTCATCAATGAAAATGTGACAATTTCCCGCACCTGTTTCCAATACAGGAACAGACGCTTCTCTCACTACAGTATCTATTAGCTGTTTGCCACCTCTTGGGATAAGAACATCCAAATACTCATTTAATGTAAACAGCTGCTTTGCACTATATCGTGACGTATCTTCAATGAGCTGTACGCTTTCTGGAGGCAAGCTCGTTTGTTTAAGAGCTCGGTGAATGACAGCTACGATGGCTTTGTTAGAATAAGTAGCGGAAGAACTGCCACGCAAGATCACTGCGTTTCCTGTTTTCAAGCAAATTGTGGCCGCATCCACAGTTACATTCGGTCGCGCTTCGTAAATCATCCCGACAACACCTAGTGGCACACGCATTTCTTGAATAGACAATCCATTCGGTCTTTCCCATGTGGTTACACATTCTCCAACAGGATCACGCAAATCAATTAGCTGCCGGATACCCTCTGTCATATCAATAATGCGCTGTTCATTCAGCGTAAGGCGGTCAAGTATAGAAGCAGACATTCCATTTGCTTTACCTACTTCAATATCTCTTTTGTTCTCCTCCAAAATATAGGGTGTTTCTATTATCAATTGATCCGCAATCGCAGCAAGTGCCTTGTTTTTTTGAACTGTGGATTTGAGAACAAGTTCTCCAGCTATCTTTTTCGCTTTTTGTCCCTTTTCTAATACTTCATTCATCTTCATTTCCTCCTTTTAAAGATTCAAAATATAAAAACTTGAGGCATGTTTAACTTTGACAACTTGGAACGATCATCCAAGACTCTTCTACATAGATATTAGGTGAATCAATCAGATTTAGGACGGAGGATTCCGCCCTCTTCACTTGAACGGATCCTCTCTATTCTTAAAATGAAACCCAATTATCCCTATGAATGACTTCATAGCTATGTCTTACGCCTTGAGCCTGAATGACGTGACTTTGCATCCCTTTTATATCCTGTAGTTCCTCTGCACTATATCTACATTGACCTTTCCCTATCAAGAGTCCTTGTTGTGTGATGACCTCCACAACTTCACCCGCTCGAAAGAACCCAGACACATTAGTAACACCAGCAGGAAGAAGACTTTTTCCATGATGAATGATGGCAGAGGCTGCCCCAGCATCTACTTCAATTTGTCCACTAACAAGCGAATGTAGCGCGATCCATTGCTTGTTCATCTTAATCACTTTTTGAGGAGCATTACCGATATACGTTCCATCACCTTTACCCTTCAAAACATCTAAAAACTTCTCCTGTCCACGTCCTGTTCCGATAAATACACTCACTCCAAGAGATAGTGCCGTCTTTGCAGCATCGATTTTTGATTTCATACCGCCAGTCCCAAGTTTTGAGCCCGCATCTTCAGCAAGAGAAGCAATTTCTTCCGTAACCTCAGGGAGGAAATAATACTTTTTCGCGTCCGCATTTTTCTGAGGGTTTTGGTCATATAAACCGTTCACATCCGTAAAAATCATGAGCATATCCGCCGAAACAAGCCCACTCACTAAAGCTGACAGCATATCATTATCACCAAAAGTCAGCTCCTCTAAAGAAATTGAATCATTTTCATTGATTATTGGAAGAGAGGAACGATTTAGTAGCTCTTCTAAAGTGGCATATGCATTACTGTATTGATCTTTTCTAGAAAAATCAATTCTCGTCAGCAAAAGCTGCGCGGTAACGATACCATATTTACGGAATTCCTCCGTATACGCCTGCATTAACAGACTTTGTCCTACAGCCGCGGCAGCCTGCTTCCCTTTAATTGTTACAGGTCGACTTGGATACCCAAGAGCAGAAAAACCTGCAGCAATTGCCCCAGATGTAACCAGCAACACTTCATGTCCTTCCTGTTTCAATTGCGCCAAAGCAGCAACATGATCAGAAAGCTGTTCCTCAGAGATACCTCCATGATTAACTGCCAAGGAACTGCTTCCAATTTTCACGACAATTCGCTGTTTTTTCACTTTTGTCCCTCCTATTCTAAATGCGAATTTTTTGTAAATTAATCTTCTAACATGCTATTTAGCAATAAAGAGCAAAATAAAAATGACCGCTTCGCCCTTAATAAAAAGGACGAAACAGTCATTGTTCCGCGGTACCACCTTTATTGATATAAATATATATATCCGCTTGACACCTATAACGAAGGTATACGCCTAAACTTTCGTTTAAGACTCAGGGATAGGTTCGATACTTTCTATACGAGGAATCTTTCAGCCGGTGAATTCCACTCTCTTTCGCAAGAAGATATATGTACTAGTTCCCTTCGACGATTTTCAATTTGATTTTTATACATTATGCAATATAGTGCGTTTTTATGTCAAGAGGCATTTTTTAAATTAAATTAATTTTCTAAACATCTCTTAGCATAAAGTGAAATTCATGTCTAAACATAAGTTTTTTTATATTCATTACGTTGTTAATAGTGATGTATTACTAATCTTCAACATGATTTAAAATTTGATTAGTTAATATATAACAAAGATACTAAATTATTTAGAATATACGCGTTTCATACAGAATAAAACTGATTTCTATATTTTTTTATATTGCAAAAAACAATGTACTCTCTTAAAATGTTTTTTTATATTGCATGGGATATTATCAATTTTTTCAGAATAATAATTTCAAACCGATATAATTTATTTTAGAAGGAGCAAAATTGAGTAAATATGGATAAACAAATTGGATTCATTGGATGCGGAAATATGGGGATAGCTATGATTGGAGGGATGATAACCAAAAATATAGTGCCTTCGGATAAAATAATTTGTTCAGATTTAAACCATACAAATTTAAAAAATGCTAGTAAAAAATATGGTATAACTACAACTACTGACAACAATGAGGTAGCTAAAAATGCTGACATTTTAATTTTATCTATCAAACCAGACCTATACTCATCAGTAATTAACGAAATAAACGAACAGATAAAAAACGATGTTATAGTCGTAACTATCGCTGCAGGAAAAAGCATTAAAAGTACTGAGGAAGCTTTTGATAAAAAGTTAAAGGTTGTAAGAGTAATGCCTAATACACCTGCTCTTGTTGGAGAAGGAATGTCTGCGTTATGTCCTAATGAAATGGTTACAGAAAAAGATTTAGAGGATATACTAAACATTTTTAATAGTTTTGGCCAAACAGAGATAGTAAACGAAAAATTAATGGATGTTGTAACATCTGTTAGTGGTTCTTCGCCAGCATATGTCTATATGTTTATAGAAGCCATGGCAGATGCTGCTGTATTAGATGGTATGCCAAGAAATCAAGCATATAAATTCGCAGCTCAAGCTGTATTAGGCTCTGCAAAAATGGTACTGGAAACGGGAATACATCCAGGTGCATTGAAAGACATGGTTTGTTCTCCAGGTGGAACGACAATAGAAGCTGTAGCAATATTAGAGGAAAAAGGCTTAAGAACAGCTATCATTTCAGCTATAAAGCGTTGTACGCAAAAGTCTGTTGAACTATCCAGTCTCATAAAACATATGTAACACAAAAAAAGGCGATTTTTTGTTCCGTTTTGAACGAAAAAAAAGTATCAGAAATTATAGATTCTGTAGAAAACATAGAAAATGAATTCAAAGATCTTTTGGAATTATCGATTAGATGTAAGTTTTCCAACTGTACTCATACAACTGAGCCAAAGTGTGCAGTTAAAAAAGCAGTTTCTGAAGGCATTTTCTTAGAAGTAAGATTAAATAACTATTATAGATTTAAAAATGAAGCAGAATATGTTTCTGAGAAAAAGAATAAAACCAAAGCTATTGATTATATGAAACAACTGAAGCTCTTTCAAAAGTCTTAGAATTAAGGGTAACAGCTTTATACTACTAAATATGTCGGTCTACTATTTAACGAAGGGAAAAGCCCGATAAATATTGAATACTTGTGGTAATGTTAGTTTGGTATTTGTGAAAGAGTTTTTTATATAAAATTGAACCTGAAAAATTAATAAGCCAACCGTCGAGTCTTTTTATACTATTTGTTCAATAAGAGGGTTTCCACTATTTTTAATAGTCACATACAAAATGTGTAATGTAGAGAATATCAAAAAAAATAAAAATTACTGGATTTCAAAAAGTGGAGAAATTTACATGTAAAATATTGTATTCTAGTACTCCTTAGATATTTTTATCTTGGGAGTATTTTAGTGTATTAATATAGTTTTTATGAAAAACCAGAATAAAAGTTGAGGATGGGATTATAATCAATCGAATCTTAATTGTAGAAGATGATCACTACATTAGTGAGATGATAAAGGATACTTTGGTGAAACATGGATATGCAGTTTCCACCGTCTTTGATGGTGAAGAGGCATTACAGATAGTAGAAGTACAATATTTTGACTTAATTTTACTTGATATTATGATTCCGAAAATTGATGGGATGGAATGCTTAAAGATTATTAGAACCAAAAGTATGATGGCTCATCTAAAATAAGGATTTCAGGCTTTGTAATAATTGCTCTAGCAAAGCCAAGCCTCTGCCACTCGTTTGGCTTTTCTTCTAAGTAGGCTGTCTGATGTTCCTCTTTTTTCTTCTAAACCTTGGATTCCTTCTCGTTTGTAGTGTGTTATCCATCTTTGAATAGTCGCAAATCCTATACCTAGTTCTTTAGCTATTGATCTAATCCCCATATCCTTCTCAAAATACAAATCAATAGCTTTCACCTTAATTTCTTTAGAATAAGTTTTTCTTATTTTCCCCATAAAAAAATCCCCTCCATAGTAGACAGTACAATCCTTTCTTTTGACTGTCTACTATAAAGGGATAATAACAAGTGAAGATCCTTTTTTTATTGCCGATAAGCGTATTTATGAAAACAAGCGTGTAACAACTCTTCCATACGATTTATCATATAACTGGTATCTATATACCAAAACGTATATATACTGTTTAAACTACTACCAACCCCTTACAATTTTATTAACAATAATAAAAAAGAGAGTGTCCCTAAAAAGTCACCCCTTTAAGACACCCTATGTTTTATCAATAATCCCTTAACCAAGTCCACGAACTGATAATCCACCATCACTAGAAATGACTTCACCAGTTATCGCTCGTGACTGATCAGATGCTAAAAGTACATATGCTGCAACATGATCTTCAGGCATTTGTGCTAGTTGAAGTGGATTTCTTCTTTTTATATTGCTTGCTTTCGTATCATTATCTACAGATTTAGTAAAAGTACGTAAAGGTGGGATGACAGTTAGTGCTGTTAAAGTTCCCCCTGGTGCTACTGCATTTACTCGTATATTTGGTGCTAGTTCAAAAGCAAGCTGACGCATTAAACCAATTTGAGCATGCTTACTAGCCGTGTACCAAACTCCACCACCGTCTGGGTAGAAGCTTGCACCTGATACAGTAAAAATAATATTACCATTTGTTTTTTGTAATTCCTCTAAAGCTGCTTTTGCACCAAAAAATGAGCCTTTTACGTTTATATTTAAAAGGTAGTCATATGCCTCTGAAAGGGCTTCGGGTGTCACATCAGCAAATTTTGCAAAGCCATCAAAAACGCCTGCATTCGCAATAAATACATCTAGTTTACCAAACTGTTCAACTGTCGCTTTTACAGCTCGCTCATTGTCTTCATATTTGCTTACATCACCTTGAATGATAAGGAGATTGTCATTAAATTCTTCTTTCATTTGCTCTAGTGTTTCAAGTGAGCGACCTATAATACTTACCTTTGCTCCCTCTTGAACGAATCGTCTCGTAACGGCTGCTCCTATTCCAGATGCGCCGCCTGTAATTAACACTACTTTATCTTTTAATAACATCACTTAGCCACCTTTCTTCTATTAAACAAAGATTGCAAGATTTCTAGTATTAATTGTTGTTTGATCTACAATAAATACCCTCTTGGAAAGCTTCCATTTCCCATCTTCATATGTAAACTCGTCTTTACGTTCTCCAGAAATTAAATCATAGTGAATATCTGTGCTACGGCTTCGATAGATCAGTAAATAACTATTAACCACTGCCTTCTCTTCTTTAACAAACTCTTTTACGCTTACATTGCTTACAAAACGGCGGGTTCTTGAAGGAGGAATTTCAGCCCATGCATAGTCGGTTTTCAATCGATCTACTCGAAGCTTTAATAATTCAATATCATCATTAAAAGTAAACATCTCAGTTGAATAGTCTGGGCGTTGTGTTCCCTCTTTATTTACGCGTACAGGCATTTGATAGATTAAATTCGAGTGCATTAAACGAAACCATTCATCAAATTCAATATCATCAAGTAATTCTGCTTCATCAATTAACCACTGTTCAAATTCTAATTTTGCTAATAGTTTTTCAATATTCATTTCCTTCCTCCCTCCTTTATTACTTGGTCATTAATTCAAGCCAGTACTGGTAGAAATTACGTTGACTTGCTTCTGTAAATTTATCATCATAGGCTACACCTGGTCCGATAAAATCGACAGGTTCACGATGTAGTCCCATTGTATAGTTATAAGTTAAATTCTTTTGAAATGGCATTGGACCTTGAGCAGCTTCTGTTATGTCTGTGAAAACTTCAGTATCATCTTGCTCAAAAATACCAGATGGGCTAAACGTTAAGATAAAGGAATCTCTTGATCGATTCTTCCATTCCTGAGAAGCATTTTTTTCTACTAGCATCCAAGCAATTACTTCCATTTTATTGTGACTAATTGGTCTCCACATTCTAATTGAAGTATTCGAAATTAATTCGCCCTTAATTTTTGTGTGAGATATTAAAAATGACATATTCGGAAAAGCATTACCAATCATATTTTTTAAGTTTGATAAAACTTCATATTGTTCTTCTGACAAATTACTTTTATATTCATCCTTTAATTCTTCAGGAAAAGCAAAGTCTGGGTTTGGTGTTCCAAGGTTTAATCCATGTCCGTTTTCAGTGTGAATTTGAAAACCACGCTTCGAGTATGTTGCATTTGGTACCATACCTAATTTGGCAATTGAACCGTGAGTAACCATCGTATGGTAGGAATCACCTACAAAGTTATCAGAACCGACTTTCCAGTTTGAATTAACAATAAAACGTTGCGGAGCTCCAATTACTTCCATCTCTGCACGTCCTACTACAATATCTAAATACCACTTAAAATCACCGAGAAATTCTTCAAGAGGCTCTGCATTTTCGTCCCAGTTTCCAAATAAAAGACCTTTATATAATTCTAGCTTCACTTGGTGAAGACCCATTTTTGATCGGTCGAGTCTCTCACCATAAATATCTTTTTGAAGCGGTACCCCAACAAGCTCACCTGTATTTTTAAAGTTAAACCCGTGATATGGACATGTAAATAAAGTCTTGTTTCCTTTATCAGCACGGCACAGCTTCATACCACGGTGAGTGCACATATTGTAAAATGCATTGATTTCACCATTACTATCTCGTGAGATAATGATCGAATAACCTGCAAGTTCACGTGTCATAAAGTCCCCCGGATTTGGGACTTCAGATTCATGACCTAGAAAAATCCATGTTTTTAAAAATACTTTTTCATGTTCTAATTCGTAAACCGATTTATCACCTAGAAGATATGCAGGGATGATTCCTTCATCTGGTTTGACGGTTTTATTTAAGTAATTTACTAGTTGCTCTTTTGACAATTCATCTAAAGTTTTTTCTGTTTTAATCACGCTCACACTCTCCCTTCATTTATCTAACCAACTTGTACATATTTATCTTTGTTTTGTAACTTTGCCAAAACACTTAACGCTGCTAAATAACTTGTTTTAGGATTATTTGGCATTGGATCATTTTCGATTTCAAGTTTCAGTTTTCCGAACGCACCAGCTGCTTCAATTGTATGGCTATTTTTTATCACATTCGGGTCAGCAATAATTTTTACTTTCGTGTTGTTAGAGCCTATTCCAGCTAATGATAGTACGATTGCTACGTTTATATTTCTTGGGTATAGCTTAATTGCTTCAGCTGCAAAGCCTTCAAACAAAATCGTTTCTTTAGCAAAAACTTCTCCCGATAATGCTCCAGGTGGTTTTCTAGTTGTAATTGATACAGTCTCTAGACCATTCACAGCTTTTGCTGACTTTAAAATGTCCAATCCACCGATTGCTCCTGATGGTAAGAAAACGTTTACACCACATCTTGTACAAACATCTCGAACTCTTTCTTCAAAAACAGAATCAGCCATTACCCCAATGCTGCTTAACAATAAGTCTTTTCCACCTTCAAGAACTTTAATAGCGTATTCTTCTGCTGCTTCTACTGTTGCAGCTTCAATGACTAAATCTATATTAGAGTGAAGAAGCGCATCTACATCTGTATAAGCTTCTGTTTCAAACTCTTTAGCTAGCTGAACCGCTGATTCTTCACAACGTGTATAAATTGAAACAATCTTTCCGCCAGGTAACATGCCATCTTTATTAATTGCTTGAAGAAGAAATTGTCCAATATTACCACACCCGATTAGACCAAGTCTCACGTGTATTCACCTTCCTCAATTTGCAAATCCATATGAATCTGCAAAGAATTCCAATCCACAATGTCTCGTTTCTCTTGAAACACCACTCTCTTTTAACCCTGGGAAATCCAATGCTAAATCACTAAAGATAGTATGGTTATTATAAAAAACTGCACCTGCTTCTAAGCGATCTGCCATTTCAACCGCTAATTCTTCATTTTCAGTCCAAACAGAAGCCCTTAAACCAAATTCACTGTCATTTGCTAGTTTGATAACTTCGTCAATCGTTGAAAAAGGTAAAATAGGAATGACAGGTCCGAATTGCTCTGTACGAACGATCTCACTTTGCTGGTCAACACCTGTTACGATTGTTGGTAAGATGTAGTATCCTTGATCCCACATTTCAGGATTCAGTTGAATCCCAGCTGTTATTACATTGGCACCTGCTTTTTCAGTACGCTCGATTAATCTGTTGACATAGTCATACTGAGCTTTATTATTTAATGGGCCCATTGTTACATCAGGTTGAATACCATCACCTACAACAATTCGCTCAAATTCTTTCTTTAATTTTTTTACTAATTCAACATATCTAGTTTCATGTACATATACGCGCTTAATAGCTGAACAAACTTGACCTGCTGCTCGTAAAATGCTCATTCTTAATCGTTTAATTGCTTCGTCATCTAAGTTAGCATCCTCTAAAATAATCGCCGGGTCATTCCCACCAAGCTCCATATAAACTTTTTGAAGATTTCCTGAAGACTTTTTCATAATATCTTTACCTGTTTGTGTACTTCCGACAAAAGCAATCGTACGAACTCGTGAATCAGAACAAAGCTTGTCACCAATCATTTTTCCTGAACCTGTTACAATATTAATTACACCAGGTGGAAAATGTTCAGCCACTACTTTTAAACAAGTCATAATTGTTAGTGGACAATTTGTAGCTGGTTTTACGACCACTGTATTCCCTGCTAAAACTGCTGGAATCACTCGCTTAAATGTTAAAATCATTGGCGAATTCCAAGGAGTAATGACTGCCGCGACCCCTCTAGCTCTTCTTCGTACTTGAACTTTCTGATTTCCTGGAAGTAACTCCGGATTCCACCATTTAAGTAGTTCATCTGCTCCACCATTCATCACTTCAACACAGCGTAATAAGTCTTTTTTTGCTTCTACAAGTGTTTTTCCATTTTCACGTACAAATAATGAAACATTTTCTTCAATAATTTTAGATAGTTCCTTCGCCGCTACTTTCATTCTTTCTACGCGATTTTCAACTTCACTTTGTGACCAATCTTCAAATGCTGTCGATGCTGCATCAATTGCTTCGTTTACGATTTCTTCAGTACATAACGCAACTTTACCGATTACTTCCGACTTATTTGCAGGGTTAATGATACTAGCTGTTTCATTTATTTCTTTCCATTCACCATTTATGAGATATCTTCCTGATACAACTGGATATGTCGAAATCATACTGAATCCCCTTTATAATTTTTTTGGCTTAAAACTTTCAGCTGCTCCTGGAGGTCCACCAAATGGTATAGCCATAGGTCCAACTGCTTCCATATCGACAACGATCATTGTTGGTCTTCTTCTTTCAGTTGCTTTCTTTAATTCATTAACAAATTCGTCTCCTGAACCAATACGTGCTGCTTCAAAATGCATTGACTCAGCTAGTTTTACAAAATCTGGACTTAATAAATTCACTGCCACTTGGCGCCCGTATGCTGCTTCTTGAATATTTCGAAGAACTCCATAACCTGAATCATCAAATAACACAATAATAATTGGCAGGTTTTCTTCAGCTGCAGTCACCATTTCACCTACATTAACCATAAATCCGCCATCACCAGCCATCAGTACGACTGTTTGATGAGGGCAACCTACTTGTGCTCCAATAGCAGTAGGAAGACCTTGACCGATACCTCCACCGGATGCATGAATAGATGTTCTAGGTTCGTAAATATCGAATATTCTGCTACCCCATACATTTGCTTGTACTGTCACATCTCGAACTAAAATTGTATCCCTCGGTAAAATCTCTCTCATTCCATCTACAAATTGTTCAAACGGACCAAGTGTTTTACGAAGTTGTCCTCGTACTGCATTTCTTAAGTTACGTACTTCTTCTATATAAGATGGTAAAACCGAAACTGATTTTTCATCGATTTTATTAATTAGAGCCGATAAAATATCCTTGGCATCTCCGACTAACCCGATTTTCGCTTTATAATTACGATTAATTGCATTAAAATCTGCATCAATCGAGATATGTTCTTCAGGGACAGTTACTTTCCAATTTGATGTTTCGTTTCCTCTGAAGCGTACTCCTACGCTGATTAATAAATCTGTATTTCTCAAAAACTCTTTAGTAGACTCATTGGCTGCAAAATGACCTATACATTGCTCATGATCTTCTGGTATCGAGCCTTTTCCTGACTGACTAGTAATAACAGCTGCGCCGATAATTTCTGCCAAATTTGTTAACTCTTTTGACGCATTAGCAGAAATAACACCGCCACCAGCCCAAATAACTGGACGACGTGCTTCTAAAATTTTAGTTATTGCTGATTCCGGTATAACTGTTGTTAACTGCTGTTTATAAACATCCATATGTGCTTTATTAATCGAAACATCCTCAATAATCGCTGATTGAAAATCGATTGGAATTTCTAATGTAACCGGTCCTGTTGGAGCAGTTAATGCTTCTTCAATTGCTTTTCTTACTACTCCTGCTGTTTGTTCAGGTCTTCTAAGTCTTACAGCATTTTTACATGCACCGCTCATCATTGAAAGCTGATCTTTACATTCATGTATATACCCTTTACCAGTTCCAAGATAAGGTGATGCTACTTCTCCCGTCAGATGAAGAAGTGGAACTCCGGCTGCCCAAGCTTCTACTAATGAACCAGCTGCGTTTCCTGCTCCTGTTCCTGTACTAGTAATAACAACACCTAATTTTCCTGTTGCACGAGCATAGCCATCTGCCATATTTACTGCTCCACTTTCGCCACGTGAACAGATTAGTTTGATTCTTCCATCCCTTAAAATCGCGTCATAGATGGGCATGTTGTGAATACT
The DNA here is from genome assembly GCF_002128425.1 of Gottfriedia acidiceleris. Lineage (GTDB taxonomy): Bacteria > Bacillota > Bacilli > Bacillales > Bacillaceae_G > Gottfriedia > Gottfriedia acidiceleris. Next base: position 62,171 of record NZ_NESS01000006.1, on the reverse strand, counting down.
TACAATTCCAAAAGCGACTTCTACGCCTGCTTGAACTAACTCTTTTACGACGGCATCCGCAGTAGTAAATACAATTTCTTCTTGATTTTTCATCTTAGTATCCTACCTTTGTCTAATAATTTATTTAAAGTGCTTTACCGATTGCACCTGCAGTTTCAATTGTAGAACCAGCTACATAACTCGCTTTGTCTGAAGCAAGAAATACTATTACACTAGCAACTTCTTCCGCTTCACCTACACGACCTAGTGGAATATTTCTTTTTATCGCGAGGTCTCTATAATATTCTTCAGGATCCATATGAGGAGCATTTTTCAATCTTCTTCGTTCCCATTGATCAGTCCGGATTAATCCAAGACTTACTGAATTTACTAAAATATTGTCTGATGCCAATTCTTGAGACAACGTTTTGCTTAAATTTAAAAGTCCTGCACGTGTTGCTGCTGTTGCTACCATATGACGCTCAGGTTCTTTTGCTAAAGTTGCATTTATATTAATAATTCTGCCTCCTCCTCTTTTTACTAAATAAGGATGAGCTGCACGAACTGCATAAATAATTGCAAAATACTTTAACTGAATCTGTTCCTGCCACTGTTCATCCGTAATATCGAAAAAATGCCCCATTACACTTTGACCAGCTGCGTTCACTAACGTGTCAATTCCACCAAATTTTTCTGCTGTTTGTTGAATAAACGAGTTAACTTCCTCTTTTGATGTAACATCACAAGTCATCGCAAATAGATCTTCGCTTTTGCCATATGAGTGTAAATGATTTAATGCTTTATCTGCGCGCTCTTTGCTTCTTCCGCAAATCGCTACTTTAGCACCTTCTCCTAAAAATAATTCGGCTGTCTTCAGCCCGACACCAGAAGTGCCGCCCATAATTACTGCAACTTTTCCTTTTAACCCAAGATCCATCCCTTCAACCCCTTATTAAAACTTTCATGTAATTCGTATTACTTAAAACATTTTATATAAACTCTTTAACGTACTTTAACCATTGTATCTACCCAGCCAGTGTCCGGCTCTCCGCCCATAGCTTTACGAGCCTCTGGTTTTGGTGGACCAGCAATTCCCCATTGATCCATTAAATGTGGCACACGTTTCCAAACTCGCGCTCTCCACTCCGCCTCATCTTCAATCGTTTCAAGATAACATGTGTATTCCATGACAAATCCACCGAGATCTTGGAAATAACAAAAGATATTATTACCAGGACCATGTCGACCTGGGCCCCATAGCTCACTTAGTCCAGCTTTCCTAACATTACTAATGCCTCGCATCAGCTCATCTACCGAATCAACCTCGTAAGCAATATGATTAACTGAAGAGTGTGCATCTTGGTTAAATGCAATCGAGTGATGTTTTCGATTACACCTTAAGAACGACATTTGATGTTCGCTCCAATCAGTCACTTTAAATCCAAGCACATCTGTATAGAACTCCACGATCATATCTAAATCTTTTGTATTCATAACTACATGGTTTAATTTAACCGGGTCAACATTTTTATTAGTCCAAATTGATGTTTGAACCTCTACCCAAGCAGAAAGTTCGATTACACGGTTTTCTGGATCAACAAATCGAAGTCCATATCCTCCCCCTGCTTCATCCAAATAACCCGGTTCTTCAATAATATGTACACCTTTTGAATGTAAGATTTCCGCTGCACGATCCACTGCATTTTTATCAACCATTCCAAATGCGATATGGTGTAAACCGCATTTATCTCCTTCACGAAGGCTTAGTATATGATGCTCTGGTCCTGCCCCTCGAAAATATGCGATATTGTCATCTGAAACACTTACACGATCTAAACCCCAAACCTTTTCGTAAAAATTCACTTGTTCGTCAAAGTTTGGTGTGATCAAACTTATATGTCTTAAATGAGTAATTCCTAGCATCAACAATCCCTCCCATTCATCTATATAAAGCGCTTTCTTTTATTAACTCTATTGAAAAAGGCAGCTGCAATTTATTCAAAATGCAGCTGACCCTTTTCAATTTTTTTAATTAACCTTTGATGATTGCTTCTCTTTCTTTAGCGCGTTGTTTACGAAGGTCCTCAAGTGCACTTCCTTGTGGATATGTTGGTAAGTTTGGTTTCACTGCACCAAGCATAACTAACATACGTGCTTCAGTATCTCCATCGTTTCGAATGCCTCGATGAACGCCAGGAGGTGTACTAATACAATCTCTAGCATTTAATTTAATTTCATGTACTTCATCTTTACCAACTTCTTGAATTAAAGCAGTAACTTCTCCCTCAAGAATGAAAAACACTTCTTCTACATCATCGTGAAGATGCAAAGGCCCAATACAGCCAGGAGGTAGAACCATTGTACTTAATGTAAAATGTTCTGCTGCAACTACATTTGAGTCATTATTCGCTGTCGCGCCACGTCCAATATAACGCATTTGAGCACGTTTATATCTAGGATCGATTTCCTCTTGAAACTTTAATACATTCCAATCTAGCGTACGGTCTTCTAAGCGAGCCACGTATTTTTTTTCAAATTCTTTAACTGAAAAAGTTTCATTTGTCATTTTAAAATTCCTCCCTGTATTGTTGGTCTTTTATTAAACAAAATGTTTTGTATGTAACTTTTAGTTTGTTTCATATACAAAACAGTGTTTTATCTATAAAATAATTCTAGGATGGATTTTCTTTTGTGTCAACATAGTTTTTAGAAAATTTTGATATGTTATAAAAATCGAATTAGTAAAAACACTGTATTTTCAATGTTTTTAACTAGTTTTTTAAGCAAAAAAAATATGGACTCCAGTGTAGGAACCCATATTTTTAACTTAATCTATTTTACCTAATTTGAAACTCTGCCATTGTAACCCATATAGTTTGATAGTAAAACAGAGACATCTAGTAGTTTAGGCAGTGCTACTTTATTCATAAAATCTTCTTGATAAGATAATTCAGTGGCTACGATATTCAAGGCCGCTAAAACCTTTCCTGTTCTACCGTAAATTGGCGCTGCGATGGAATGGATACCTTGATGAAACTCTCCGCTAGTCATAGAGTAGCCATTTTGACGTATATTTTCTAATTGATCCATAAACTCCCCAGGAGTCGTCAAAGTCTTATCTGTATATGGTGTTAAATTTGTAACTTGGAACAGCTGCATGAGACTTTCTTTCGGTTCGTACGCAAGAAGTAGTTTTCCATTTGCAGTTGCATGAGCTGGTAATCTTAAACCAATGTTCACATTGACTGCTGAAACCCCTCTAACTGGAGCACTCCCTACATAAACTACTTCATGTCCGTCTAAAATAGACAAATGACAAGAAGCACCTATTTCATCACGTAATGATTCCATATAAGGTTGTGCAATTTCAGGTATTTTCAGGCTATTTATATAACTAAATCCTAATTCAAGAACCTTTGGAGTTAATGAATATTGTTTCGTATTTTCATCCTGTGTTAAGTATCCGATTGACTGCAGTGTGTAAAGTAATCGATAAGGTACCGTTCTGCTTACCCCTAATTTTTTTGCAATCTCAGAAAGTGATAAACTAGGATGTTCCTCATTAAAAAGCTTAATAATTTCTAAACCTCTTACTAATGAATTTGCGCTATATTTTTCTTTTTCTACATTATCCATCGAGCAAACCTCTCCTAATACATAGATTCAATTATTTTTGACCTATCGGTTGTTTCTTTAAAAAGTTTAACACGGATTGATTAAATAGTTTAGGGTCTTCTTGATAGCATAAATGCCCTGTATTTGGAACGATAACAAATTCTGAATTTGGAATCAACTCGTGGAATATTTGTGATTCACTTACTGGAGTTACTTGATCTAACTCCCCACACATAACAAGTGTTGGAACAGTTATTGAAGACAGAATCTCCATTTGGTTTAAGTTTGATAATGAGTAGGAAACAGAACGGTAACCAGATGGACGTACTTGTGACATTATGCGCTCAGCCTCTTTTATAACCTCAGCTGATGCATTCGGAGCTAGTAATGCTTTTACTCTTTTTCTAGCAAGTTCACTTGGATGTAGATTTTCAATGGAGTTTAATCTATTTTGAAGTTTTTTCTCGTTTTCTTCTCTACTTATTCCAGCTGCTCCACGTGTTGCATCTGAAATAATTAACGAATCGACCATATGTGGAAAACGGCTCGTAAAATCAATTGCAATTGCAGAGCCCATTGAATGACCTAGTAAATAGATAGAATCTAGCTCTAGACTATCCAAAAACTCTTTAAGTACATTAGCAAACTCGGAAAATTGACGAAACTCTTCTTTTAGATCAGAACTCCCACCATAACCAGGGGCATCCCAAACGATTACTCTATAATGCTCTTTCAATTCACTTAATTGATGCTTCCATGACTGAGAATTGTTTCCCAAACCATGTAAAATTACAAGGGCTTGTCCTTCACCAGATTCCCTGTAATGAATCGATAACTCTTTTAAATGACTAATTGGCATTCACATTACCTCCACTTTTACTTTACTCAAATCTACTAAATCAAATATCACATAATGATTTAAAAACATTGTGTTTTATATAAAAAACATGTTTTTTCACTTGAATTATAGATTTGTCAGAATTTAATGTCAATAAGTCTATTTTTTCAGTGCATAGGTAAACTATATTTTAGTAGCATTTAAAATAAAAACTGGAAAATATTTCATTAAATTCTCAATTGACAAACTTTTCTAATTATTTTATCTTTAAAAGAGTTTCATTATTAAAAAATGAAACACTGTTTTATATTTAAAACGTTTACATTTTTTTGAAGGGAGTGAATCATACAAGTTAAGACAAAATAAAAACGTGGAGTTTCAACACAAATTATTGAACTTCATATCTATTAGCTAAACGTAGTTTCTGCTTTTTCCTTCCAAATTTTAAACGCAATGACTTGATTTTAAAAGGAGAGAGAATTTTAATGCTACATAGACAAAAAAGATGGATTTTAATTGCTTTACCAATCTTTTTCTTTTGGTTCTTCGGACAAATTGATAAAGTTGGCATTTCTGTCATACAAACGGATCCAGAGTTTTTGAAAGCACTCGGAATGACTGGTGTTGACAAAAATGCAAAAATTGGTCTTCTTTCATTTGTTTTTACGATTGCATATGGAGTGTCGAATCTATTTTGGGGATTCATTATTGATAAATTTGGTGCAAGAAAAACGGCCATAGCTGGATTATTTGTTTGGTCTCTTACTATGTTCTCGTCCGGACTATCCACTACATATGAAGCATTTATTATAAGCCGAATTATTCTTGGATTTGGGGAAGGGATGATGATTCCTGTTTCAGGAAAATTTATTTCTGCTTGGTTCAACAAACGAGAGCTAGGGCGAGCTCAGGCATCTTGGCTTACAGGTAACTATTTAGGACCAGCAATAGGAGCAGTCATATTAGTACTTGTTATTTCATCACTACATTGGCAATCAGCTTTCTTTCTACTCGCTGGCTTTAACTTTTTAATTAATATTCCAATGTTTATTTTTCTTACAAGAAATACACCTGCCGAACATCCGTGGGTTAGCAATGAGGAGTTGGCTCTAATTCAACGCCCAGTTGAATCAGTAGAACAAATAAGTAGTTCAAATGGGAATAAAAATTTTATTCAAGATTATCGTTTCTGGATTGTATGGTTTGGTATGTTAGTCTGTTCTTTCCTTTTCTTCGGAATAAGCATTTGGCTACCAACGTATTTGATCGAGGCAAAAGGTTTTGAGCGTGAAGGTATGACAAGTATCACTTCTTTATCGTGGTTATTTGCACTTGGATTTGTTCTAGCATGTGGCTTTCTTGCCGATAAAACAAGACGCCCAAGCTTAATGGCAACAATATTATTTTCACTGACTGCCATATTTTTAACAACGGCAGTTCTTGTTCCAAATCCAATATTAGCAGGAGTTTGCATGGGACTTGCAATGGGATGTCAAGGTGGTGTCTTCCATCTTAGTAACATGTTCTTAGTAAAATATTCAACGCAAGAGACTGCAGGTCGTGCAGCAGGTTTAATCGGATTTACCAATCTAATGGGTGGCTTTTCTAGCTATATTATGGGTTGGTTACGTGATTCATCGGGGGGCAACTTCACTTCCTCAATTATTATGTTAATCATTACGGCTCTCCTAGGATTGATCGCTTATTTATTCTCTATTAAAGAAGAAGCAACTGAACTACGCGCTGTTCAACAACCTCCACAAAAGTTAAATGCTTAATCTTTTTTTGAAAACGCTTTTATAAATTAAGAAAGAGAGAGCTTATAACTAGCTCTCTCTTTGTGCTTGTCAACAGTCCGAGACAATAAATAGACGACCACTATAGTAAAGTGCATTTTCTATAGTGCTCGTCTATTCTATTACTTATCTAAATCAATCTTAGTTCCAGGGCGGACAGTCCAGGAAGGATTTTTCCCTACTTTATCCCCTTCCTTTACTCCTTTAAGAATGGCAACATATTTCCCTTGTTTTTGTCCAGTTTTTACTTTTTGTTTATAAATAGTTCCTTTTTTAAGTACATACACATATTTTGATTTTCCTGATCCTTTAATACTCGTTTCAGGTACGGCTAATAAATCTTTTGACTGCACTATAATATCAAGCTTTGTTTCGTAGCCTGGATATAATTTCTCTTGTGAATCTAGCGTTGCTCTAAAAGAGTAATATGGTATAGCTTCTTTTTTTGTATTCTTATCTTGCTTCGTGGACGTATCATTCATAGGATAATTACTTACCTCTGAAATACTTCCTTTCCAGCTCTTATTGGCAATAACTTTTGAACTGACTTTAATTGATTGGCCTGGCTCAACTTTTGCTTTCTCTTCTTCGGTTAGCATTCCTTCAATTTGAAATGGTTCATTTGAAGCAATTTGCATAATTGAGATTTGCTGCTTATCTGTCGCTTTATAGCCTTGACCGATACTTTTGTTCAAGTTAAGTACTACCCCATCATTATTACTGTTAACAGTTAAAGATTCTTGTTGTGCTTTCAGTTTTTCAGCTTCAAGTGTATATTGTTCTACTTTTAGCTGTGCCGCATTAAGCTCTTCTTTTGCAGTATTAAGTTGAGCTTGTAGCGATTGAATTTCTGGTGTATTCGTTGTATTTGTTGCATTTTCATCTGTTGTATTTGTATTTACACCAGTTGTATTAGATGATGACACCGAAATTGCATTTTGAATGTCTTTCTCTAATGAGGAAATTTGTTCGCTTTTCTGCGTAACAGTTGTTTCTGCTAGCTTCTTATTTACTTCTGCTTGTCCTATTTCAGCTGCTATAGTAGTATCTTCATAAGAAAAAAGTTTTTGCCCTTTCGTGACAGTATCTCCTTCTTTAACAAAAATCTCATTTATAGAACCTTTAGCTGGATTTACAAAAATCGTGTCAGTATGACTTTGTACTACACGGCCGGTCACTGTTTCAGTTTTCGTAAAACTTTTTACCGCTGGACTGATAAACTGTAATGTTTTCGATTTACTTTTTTTAATTTCTATTACTGCTACGCTAAGAATCACAGAAACGATTAAAAGAACAATGATCCCTATTAAAATAAATTTCTTCTGACGTGGCGTAATTACTTTTGCTAGTTCTTGTTCTTTTTCCTCGTCAATTCTTTTCGCGGATTCCATAACTATACCCCTTCCTAATCTTGCCAATAACTTAATACGAACTTCTCCTATATCTATTGTCTATTTTTTTAAAAAGTGTTTCAAGGAGATTTTTTAGAAAATCATAAATATTTAATATGTTTTTTTTAATAAGCCTTTTTATTTGTCTTTTTGATTAAATTAAAAGGATGATTCAAGTATTTTTTATTATTTCGGAATATTCAAATTTTAATATCCGAAAAATAATTTATCGATTATGTTTGAATGTTTAACAGAAAGTTCAAATTAGTAGAGTCTACTAAAAAAGCCACAGAATGCCTTGATAAATCTATGTATTTTCGCACAAACTTCCATTAAATTAATTAGAATTAATATTTTATTAGCTCAAAATATAATATTTAAAACATTCATACTATAATTGCGTAGGATTATTGAACTATGTTACAATACAAAAAATATATTTGTAGGAAAGGATTATGCTTCCCATTCCATACATCGATTTAAGTGTTTATCGTATTTGCATTAGAAAACGCTTACGGAAAATTTAGAGGATTAACAGTCTTTCCTCCATCAATTTTGGGAATTAGAATCACTCTCTCCCGATACAAATTGATTAGTTACTACGCACTCTTTTAAGCAGTGTGCTATTTACTAAAAATACAGATAATTCACAAAAAGGGGGAGTCTTTGGATGAATGCTTTTTTCAGGAAAAAGTCGATTGAACAGCTTCAACGAGATGGGGCTAAAAATACTGGACTTAAGCGCGTTCTAGGTTTATGGCAACTGACTGCCATCGGTTTAGGCGGTATCATAGGTGTTGGTATCTTCGTATTAACTGGTGTAGCAGCGGCTGAACATGCTGGTCCGGCAGTTCTCTTATCGTTTATTATTGCTGGTTTAGCTAGCGCAGCAGCAGCATTGTGTTATGCTGAATTTGCTGGATTAATACCGGTAGCCGGAAGTGCCTATACTTACAGCTATGCTGTTTTAGGAGAAGGTACAGCTTGGTTAATCGGATGGGATTTGTTACTTGAGTATGCCCTAGTTGTTGCAGTAGTAGCCATTGGATGGTCTGGCTACATGCAAGAGTTTTTACTACAAATGGGTGTTCATATTCCTGTATGGGCACAAGGCGCACCTGGTACTGGAGCAGGTCACAAAGTTGACTTAATTGCCGTTTTAGTTAGTCTTGGAATTGCGGGCTTACTTACATTAGGAACTGAAATGGGTTCTAAATTTAATTCTGTAATGGTTATCATCAAATTAGGTATTATTCTATTAGTTATTGGCGTAGGAAGTTTTCATATTAATTCAGCTAACTGGCATCCTTTCATGCCTTTTGGTTTTCATGGCGTAATGAGTGGAGCAGCTCTAGTATTCTTTGCTGTATTCGGTTATGACACATTAACTACAGCAGCAGAAGAAGCAAAAAGACCTCAACGCGATTTACCACTTGCAGTTATCATATCATTAGCTGTCGCTTTATGTTTGTATGTTGCAATGTCACTTATTATTACAGGTATGGCTCCTTATGAAACACTTAATAATGCAGCACCTGTAGCAAAAGCATTTAGTAATATCGGAATGAAGTGGATTACAATAATCATTTCTGCCGCTGCTATTACAGGTATTCTATCAGTATTGTTCTCATTTATGCTTGCTGGATCTCGTATTTGGTTCTCAATGAGTAGAGATGGTCTATTACCAAAATGGTTTACCAAATTACATCCTAAGTATAAAACTCCATATCGTCCTACTTTAATAATTGGTTTAATTACTGCTTTTGTAGCTGGCGTTACTCCAATAAACGAAGTTGCCGAATTAGTTAATATCGGAACGTTAACAGCATTTATATTAATTTGTTCTTCTATTATTGTATTACGTGTAAAACGTCCTGACTTAAAAAGAGGGTTCAAAACACCATTAGTTCCACTTATTCCTATAATCGGGATCGGATTCTCAGCTTATCTAATTGCTAGTCTTCCAGGCATTACATTTATTCGTTTTATTGTATGGATGGCTATAGGACTTGTTATTTATATGTTGTATGGTAAGAAAAGAAGTGCATTAGAGACGTCAAACAACAATAATAAATCTAAAATAAGCTAAAGTAGCAAAAGAACGGCACTTAATAAGCCACTAAAAACGAAGAATGCCACAAGGGAATTAATTTTCTTGTGGCATTCTTCATTTTGCATTCCTATAAATCCAGTTCTAAACAAAAAAGCATGTATTCGAAATTAAATCGAATACATGCATAAAAACTTTCCTAATTCTAGTAAGCTTTTAAATTAAAAGCTTACCTTTTACTTTCTTGCTCCGTCTTTACCAACTTTATATTTACCGATTGTAGTATTTACTGCCATTACTCCAGATTTGTTGAAGTAATAATATTTACCATTTATTTTTTTCCAACCATTAGTAAACATTACTCCGTTACTTTCGAAGTAGTAGTGTTTTGAACCTAATACTAACCAACCAGTTTTCATTACTCCGTATTTATCAAAGTAATAATGTTTATTACCTAATACTAACCAACTAGTTTTCATTACTCCATATTTATCAAAGTAATAGTGTTTTGTACCTAATACTAACCAGCTAGTTTTCATCACTCCGTATTTATCGAAGTAATACTTCTTACCATTTAATTCTAACCAGCTAGTTTTCATTACTCCGTATTTATCAAAGTAATAGTGTTTAGTACCTAATACTAACCAGCTAGTTTTCATTACTCCATATTTATCGAAGTAATAACGTTTTCCATTTATTACTACCCAACTAGTTTTCATTACTCCGTCTTTATCGAAGTAATATTTTTTACCACCGATTGTAGTTAAACCAACTGCTTTAACACCTTTGCTATTGTAGTAGTATTTTTTGCCATTTTCAACTACCCAACCAGTTTTAATCGGAGCATCTGCACGATTAATTACTACTTCCTTCACTGTTTCATTACCAGCAAGGTCAGTCGCTCTTAACGTAATTTTATTTTGTCCTTCTTTTAATGGTACAGTTACTTCATGATCTTTGTTTAGTGGTTTTACAACATCCACTGGACTAATTAATGGAACTTCAAACTCATGGTTTTCACCAACGAAGAAGTTTAAGTAGCTGTAGTTATCTTTTAAGTTTACTTTAAATGTAACTTCATCTACGTTTTTATTCACTCGAGTAGGAGCGTTTAGTACATTAATTTCTGCTGCGTGAGTATCAACATAAATATGGCGTGCAACTGAGAAATTTTTGTTAGCAAAATCTGTTGCTTCTACTTGAACAGTGAACGGTCCATCTTGGTCAAATGTTACAGTTGTTGAATAGTTGTAGTGTCCAGTCTTAGTATCAAAAGTAGTTGGAACTTCTTTTCCGTTAACTTTAACTGTTTTAATACCAATATCATCTGTTACGAAACCTTTAACTGGAACTGTATTATCACTGTAAGCTCCCCAAGGCTCTGGTGAGTTTGGAATATATTCACCACTATCATCTTTTGATCCGTCAGTGATATATACTAATGGAAGATCTACGTCACCAATTGTAGCAATATCTTCTACCCCGTTACCTGCATAGTCCATAGCAACTACTTCTACTAAAGCTTTAGCAGGAGCTTTTGATAAATCAAAAGAAGATTTTGTATTATCAGTTGTGCCTTCTAGTGTTCCATTTACGAAAATACCATATACTTTGACTCCAGTTCCTTCATCTGACCCTTCCCAAGATACAATTTTCTTATCAGGATCATAAGTTGCTTTAATAGTTGGAGCATGAGTATCAATATAAACAGGAATCTTCTTAGACTGCCACTTTGCATTATCGTAGCCAATTACAGATTTAATCTCGTAATTGTAAAAACCATCCGGCATAACTGCACCATTTACTTTACCATCCCAAATAGTTGACTCACTATCCTTAAACGGTGTGCCTTTACCATTGTCATAGGCATTTTTTGTAACGTCAGATTGAGCACTTAAACGGCGAAGGAATTTACCGTCTTTGTCAAGGATATTATATTGTACTTCTGATGCATTTCTTAAGAATGATGGAAGAGCATTAATATCATCACCACTGTTATCGCCGTTTGGTGAAAACGCGAAATAATTCTTTCCATCCTTTCCAGGAGCAGCTTCCAAGAATGTACTATCATAATCAGTTGTCATATCATGTGCATCATCGATATTATAATTCTTTTTAAAATACGGTTGTAAATCAAAATAACGAGTTTCACCAAGATCTTTGAATCCATCAACGATTGGCAAACTGTCCCACTTACCGTAGAAGCCTACGTATGGAGCTGTTAAATTTGGATTGCCATTTGTACCGATAAGATTTACAGATCCTTCAACAAAAATGTTGTCATGAAGATCTACTAAAATTTTCTTATCATCTTTATCGAATCCAGGAATTTTTGCATTCGTTAAATCAATTTTTACAGTGAAATCAACCGATTGACCCGCTGGAACTTTAATCGTTTCAGGAGCATCTATTTTTGCACCATCTAATGCACCTGTTTGAAGCGCATTACGATCAACATCAGCAGTTTTATAGAATTCATCTGTTAACGCATTTGTGTCAACTTTATATTCAGCATCTTTATCAGAAATATTTTTAGCTGTAAAAGTCATTGATACTTGCTTAGATTGGAAATCCTTCAATTCGTACTTAGCTTCACCTGTTGCCTTGCTATAGAAGTAAACTGGTGTTGTAACAGCGTTTTCAATTTGCATCATACCTGCACCTTGACGGCGTGGGGAGAATGGATGACCATCTAAATCATTAATAACTTTTGCAGTATTCATTAATAACACTTTCGCTAAGTGAGTACGTTGACTTAAGCTTAACGAACTGAAACGATTATCATTTTTCAAGTACTCTTGTACTAATGCTGAACCACCAGCTACGTGTGGAGCTGCCATTGAAGTACCGCTCATTACTTCGTATTGGTTGTTATTAACAGTTGAGTAAATATTTCCACCCGGAGCTGTAATTTCTGGCTTTAACTCAAGGCTAGGTGTAACTCCCCATGAAGTGAAGCCAGTCATACGGCCCATTTCAGGACTTTCATTTTTAGCTGTTTGGTTAACATGAATTGTTCCTGAACCATTAATCGAATTAAATAATGCTTCACCATCTGCTTTTGAGTTAACAAGCATCATCGGAACATCCCATCCGCCTTGGTCAGCATATTGAGTACCGTTGTTTGCATTCCATACGATAATACCTGCTGCGCCGGCTTGAGCGGCATATTTCGTTTTATCAGCAAAAGTATATGTACCACGTGCTACTAATACGATTTTCCCTTTAACATCTACACCTTTATAGTCATCTGGTCCACCTAATTTGTAGTTCCCATCTTTTTTGCCAAGATTTACAACTGGAATATTTCCACCAAATTTATCTGATAGATCTTTCCAAGCATCGATTCCCTTACCAACAACGCTAAGACCATTATTACCATCAACAGTAATCGCATGTTCATACAGATAAGCTTCATTTCCAGAAGCTGCTACTGAGATTGTATCTTTATTCAGACCAGGCGCACCTGTTACACCGATATCAGGGTTTTGTGATAGAGGATCTCCCCATCCATAACCAATATGGTTAGAGTTACCAGAAGAAACAGCACACACAATACCATTATCAACTGCACGAGTAATTGCAAGATCTTCTGCACTATTTGGCTCATAAGAAGATGCTACAGATCCAAGGCTCATATTTAATACATCTGCACCTAGTTTAATAGAATCGTCAATAGCTGCAAGATAAATATCAGACCATGTAGATGGATAGCTTGGGTCATTACTGAATACCTTCATCGCAAGAACTTGCGCTTCTGGTGCAACCCCTTTAATACCACCGTTTGCTTCGTCACCGTTAGCGGCTGTAATACCTGCTACGTGCATACCATGCATTGAAGCACCAGGTCCAAGGTCCGTAACGATACTGTTTTGGTCATAATAGTTATAACCATAAGGAACCTTGTCAGTGTAGAATTTACCTGGTAAAGCTTTATCTTTTACAATTTGTGCTACTGAATCTTTTGTTAAGTCTTCTTTTGAAGGATCAGTTAATTTGAAATCGCGGTGTGTAGGATCAATCCCTGTGTCAATAATGGAGATAACCATACCTTTACCGTCAAAACCAGTATCTTTCCAAGTTTCTTTAGACTGGATAAATTGATGACTCTTCGTCATATCTGGTGTAGATGGTTCAGCTGTAGGACGATTGTATTCATTCGCTAAAAAGACATTTTTTACACCTGAAGTAGCTTCAATTTTTGCTACATCACCATATGCAACTACACCACTGAAACCGTTAAATGCAGTTGAAAATTGTTTTTTATAATTAATGTTGATTCCTTTTGATTGTAGCTTTGATTTTACCGAACTTTGTTGGCTATTTACTTTTGCATAAAGACTAGACTTTTGACTTTCAGATAAGTCCTTAAACAATTTCCCTTGTTTTGTTGCGTATTCAACTGGTGACTGTCCATCCATTTCAACGATAACGCGAACTTTATCTGACGCTTTTAAATTTGCTTTTGCATCAGATACTTTGTTTTTATTTTGTAGTTCTTTTGTTTCCTGTGATTGTTTAATTTGTTCCAACTTGGATGCTAAATCACCTGGTCGGTATGATTCAGCTGAAGTTGGTGAAACAAAAGCTAAATTAGAAAGAGCAAGAGCAGATGCTAATGCATATGTAGTTATTTTACGATTTTTTTTGTTATTCATTTCTCAGTTCCTTTCAAGAAAATTTAAGTGAAAAAAATAGATTAGTATAAAACTTCCCCTGTGTCATTCGAGGTATATCGACAGATTTATTGACGTATTTCTCAAATAAGAACATGCCAACCTCTAGGTTTATTCCAGATCCCCCCTAATATCTCCTTTCATCTTAATTGATCCTATTAATACCTATACTTTCTTAATAATTTTTTAAAAAGTTTTTTTAAGGAATAATAGATAAATTAATTATTCTTTTAATTGAGTCAAAATCCCTTTATAAAATTCCCAATATTTTTAAAATTTTTAAAGTTTTATTGTACATTTCATAAAAATATGTAAAATTTTGTATAATATTAGCGTTTTAAGTATGTATTTTATAGACTTAAAGTTCTAGATTTATTTATGTACCTAGATAAATACTCATAAATTTTTAAAAAATATGAAAAAATACTGTAAGACTTCTATAGTAAATTTAGGTGTTTGAAATCCCAAATTAAATAAGTATTAAGAAGGGCTTTAAATAAGTCAAAAAATAAAAAAGACAGCGCCCACACCTGGTTCGCTGCCTTAAACATCATTCATTTTATTTAAAAAACCTCGGTAAATATTCTTTATGTGCCTCTAGCATTTCGTCAACGATGGCTACAGCTACTTTATCATTTGCTACAAGTGGATTAATCGTCAATGCAAGAATTGCTTTCTCGCGACTTCCTTCTACAGCAGCCTCAATTGCTGTCTGTTCGAAAGATTTAATCGTTTGAATTAATCCTCGAACTGGAACTGGTAATTCCCCGATTGTCAGTGGAATTGGACCATCTTTTGTAATAACACAGCTAACTTCTACAGCACCATCATATGGTAAGCCTGAAATAGCGCCCTTGTTCATCGTATTTATTGGTTGGATATCTTTTGTATCATTATAAATAGATGAAATTAAACGACAAGCCGCATCAGAATAGTAAGCTCCACCACGTTTTTCTAACTCAGGCGGTTTTACATCTAGCGCTTCATCTTTATATTTTTCAAATAGAGATGCTTCAATTCTTTGTACGACTTCTGCACGCGTTTCATTCGACTCAAAATCTTTTAATGCTCTTTCAAGCATTTCAGATGTTTTATAATAATAGTGGTGATATGAACAAGGAATGACATCGACTGCTTTTAGGAATTCTGGTGCCCATTCCTCTGCATCTATGTTCTTTACAAAACTAGCATTAGCAGGATCCATAATCATTTCAAGTACTTGCTCTTTTACACTAACTCCGTCTAAATAAACCTCTGTTCCAAATACCATGTGATTTAGTCCTGCAAAATCAATGCGCACACGTGAGTGATCTACGTTTAATAGTTTTGCAATACCCATTTCCATTCCAATTGGTATATTGCAAAGGCCTATAAATCTCTTAACATTTGAATATCTTAATGCTGCTTCTGTTACCATACCTGCAGGGTTTGTAAAGTTAAGAATCCAAGCATTTGGACATAGTTCTTCAACTTCTTTACAAATATCTAAAATAACAGGAATTGTACGTAAAGCTTTAAACAATCCACCTGCACCATTTGTTTCTTGACCAATTAAGCCATGTTTAAGTGGAATTCTTTCATCCAGTGCACGTGCAGCTAGTTGTCCAACACGAAGCTGCGTTGTAACAAAATCGGCATCTTTCAAAGCTTCTCGACGATCATACGAAAGATGAATTTCCAATGGTACTCCAGCTTTTTTGACCATACGCTTTGCAAGTGCACCAACTGTTTCTAATTTTTCACGACCCGCTTCGACATCAACAAGCCACAGCTCTGTTACTGGGATTTGTTCATAACGCTTAATAATTCCCTCAACCAATTCTGGCGTATAACTTGAGCCCCCACCTATTGTCACGATTTTAAATTTCTTTGACATTATTTTAGGCCCCTTTCATACATGTCAACGAACTCTTTTGCCAAGTCTTTTACAGTCATTGCATTCATTAAGTGATCTTGAGCATGAATCATTAAAAGTGAAATCTCCGTTTGAGTGCCACCTATCTCTGATTGAATAAGCGTTGTTTGAATATGATGTGCTTCATTTAAAGCATCACCTGCTTCTTTCAATTTCTTGCGCGCTAAATCGAAGTCTTGTTTTTTTGCTGCTTGAATCGCTTCCATAGCTGCACTACGACCATTTCCACCATGAAGAATCAGTGTGAAAATTTCAGTTTCATTTTTCACCATAAAACTGACCTCCTCTCTTTATTAATATAAATTCTTTATCGTCATATCCCTATGGTTATCATTAAAATGTTTAAACCTTTAAGGTATTCATCGTATTTTGTTTAAGCAAAGATCAGAAGAGTCAATTCTCAACAATAAGTACTACTTATTTTCTATTAAGTTGATAGCCTGCTCTAATATAGCTTCACCATCACACATGCCATAATTCATCATATTAATTACTTCAACTGGAATATTTTTCTCTTCACAGATTTCTTCCATTTCTTCTAAAAGGAAACGTACTTGTGGACCTAACAATAACACATCAGCTTCTTCAATTTCTGAACGAACAACTGATTCAGAAACTGCCCATATATGTGCTGAAATCCCTTTTGATTCAGCAACCTTTTCCATTTTTGAAACGATTAGACTTGTTGACATGCCAGCAGCGCAGCAAAGTAAGATATTCACGGTAATTTCCTCTTTCTTTAGTAAGTTTTTATACTTCGTTCTTATTAATAACGACAAATCGACCAATTCGATCGTGTACAGCTAATGATTTTTGATTAGTAAACATGCTAATAAAGGATAAGAAGAACGGGATACCTTGAAAAATAAACATTGTCAAAAATTTAAAGAAACTTCTAACAATCACTAATAATACATAAGGAAGCTTTCCCTTTTTGTTATTAACACGTGTTAACTTCAATCGAAAGATTACTTTTCCAATTGTTGATCCTCTTAATAATAAGGTCGTTATAACTTCATAACAAAAATAGATTAAAAGCGATTGGAGAAATGCTTGATTAAAAAGGGCCATTACCTTTACGGCTGCATCTTGTCCAACAGAACCTCTCGCTGTTTTTTGAAGCTCAATCATATTTGCTAGAACCCCTGGAAAGTTTGGTAGTCCTGTGATTCGATATACAATTGACAAGATGATCGAAACAATTATTGCATCAATGACAAAGGCACCGATTCTTTTTAATCGAAACGAAGTAATAATTTTTTGTCGATTTTCCATAGTTGTAGTCCCTTCTTCTAATCAATTATCCATGTATTTGTCTCGGAGTATTATTTACTAGCTTTCTCCAATTCTAAATTTTTCTTATCCCACATGCGAATGAATGGGAACCAAATGAGCGAAGCCACTGCAAAAGCTACCAATTGCATGACTACACCCATAATCTTACCACCTGTCATAAGATAACCACTTATGAAGTATGGGGTTGTCCATGGGATGATTGTACCAGTCGTATGTGGGAAAATTCCCATTGCCGTACCAAAGTACGTAACTGTTAATACTGCTACTGGCGCTAGAATATAAGGAATCATTAAAAATGGATTTAAAACAATTGGAACACCAAACATAATTGGCTCATTTACGTTAAATATAGAAGGTCCAATCGCTAGACGTCCTACCTTCTTAAGAAGTTTTGACTTCGCTAAAAACGTCATATAGATCGCAACTGGTAAAGTAGCTCCAGAACCACCCATCCAGATACCATTCTCATAGAATGTATACGTAATGATATGTGGTAACTCCTTACCTGCTTTAACTGCTGCTAAGTTAGCATCAGCATTTGTAATCCAAATTGGTTCCATAACAGACGTAATAATCGATGAACCGTGGATTCCAAAGCTCCATAAAAGATGTTCCATTAAACATGCGACAAGTGTACCAAGATAAGTTGAACCTAAAATGGTAAATGGTTGTGTCACAACCTTATGAATAAATGTTGCAAAATCTCCCCAACCAGTATGACTAAATCCGTAACGAACTAATAAGAAGAAAAGGATAATCACGAAACCAGGAATAAGAGCAGTAAATGAACGTGAAACTGTTGGCGGTACAGTATCTGGTAACGTAATGATAATCTTCTTTTGTAAGAAGAAACGATAAATTTCAGCAGTAATAATTGCAACAATTAATCCAACGAACAAGTATTGTGCACCAAATAGATCAGGTGACCAAGCTGATACACTTTCCTTCCCGTCTTTAAACGTGCTCATAATATTAACAATTAAATAACTTGCTAATGCTAATACGCCAGCTGGAACTCCATCAATATTCTTTTTATCAACTTTATAACTACTTGCTAAGGAGTAAGCTACCCCAAATACTGCCACTAAAGCGATTATCCCCATTGAACCGTTATATACGATATCTCCGAAAGCATTCCAATTTTCGCCAAATACTTTTGACATGAAGTTTTGATACCAATCTGCTTCTAACCAAGCTACGATAATGAAAAATGAACCAATGATCATTAGTGGCATGGCAAACATAATACCGTCTCGCAAAGCAAGTAAGTGTCTTTGATTACCTATTTTCGAAGCGATCGGTAAGAATTTTTTCTCAAAAAAATTACTTTTCATTTCTTTATCCCCTCTCTAAGGATATAGGATCTTGGCAAATCAAGGATTTCCTCATATACCAAGATCCTTTTATTATTTCTTTTAGTATTTAAGATTTAAAGTTTGAATTTGATAACTGAACCACCTTGTGAATCTATGAAACTGTTTATTTCGCATCCTTATATAAAGTGCGTACAAAAGTCATCACGTGGCTATCAGTTTCAAATCTAGGTTCTCCATCAATTGTCATTGCAGAGTACACAACAGTTGCAGTGATCTTAGTTGGTTTATCTGTTTTATACGTAACAACCCCAGTTTCACTGTCAACGGCTACATCGTCTGGTGAAGATGATTCGTAACTAACTTCTATAAATTTATTCCCATCCGTATTTAAGTTAGACTCAGCCATTGCATTTTTTAACCATGATGGATAGGCAAAAGAATTCTTGTCAAGCTTAGCAGGAGCACTTGGTCCTACTGATTTCTTAGGGTCTACAACATTGATTGTGTATGTTATTTTAGCAGGCGTTCTAAAAAATCCATCAATAACATACGCCGAAACCGTACATGTTCCTGGTTTTAAACCAGTTGCATAAGAACCATAGTACTCGCCATTTACACTTAAATCTGTTGGCCTTACGTTTCCTTCATCACCGTAAGTTGCAATATTTCTTAAGTCGATCACTCCAGATACATTTGAATCAGCATTAATTTGTGTTGGTAATCCATTGATGTATCCCGCTTGATCCCATGCATTTGTTGCCCAAGACACATTCTTAATATAACCCGTTGTTTTTGCATCCAGCTTAACTGAGTCACCGACATAAATCGTAAATGTATGTGTATCTTCATTATATTTCGCATGAGGATTCATCTTTGCGATGTTAGTTGGATAATCTAAGCTCTCAGTACCTTTATTAACTGGTGTAGTCACTTTTGATCCTAAAACTTCTACGTTAGCAGCATCTTCAGGGTTTTGAGTGATCCAGTAAGGCATTGATATTACAGTTGAAGACTCCATTGTTCTACTGTTTCCAGAGTCGATTGTTCTTCTATCCATCGTTCCGAATATGTTTGTGTTGTATTTAGACATCATCACTTCATCACGTGGAATTAGTTGGTCAACCATAAGGTTTGGTGCTACATGTGTTACGTCATTTCTGTTTGCAGAAAGTACATCCCAGTTCATGAAATTATTAGGTATACGTGTCATTTGCCAATTTGCACCTGCAAGGTCAACTTTTGCATTTCCGATATCAATCCCTTTAGCTTTCAATGCTCCTAGTGAAGCAGCGTAGAAAGTTGACATGAACGGGTTTTTCTCTCTCTTTTCGTTTGTCCACCATTGGTTCATGCCTTCTAAGATTTCGTCACCGTTATATTTATCAGCATGGTGAGATAATGTGTAATATGCTAGTGCTTCTTCTTCTTCATCAGAATAGTTCATATATGATTCGTGAGTTACACCGCTTATACCGATATCATCACCGTTATGCGCAGCAATACCAAAGTATCTAGCTAGATATTGTAAAGTCATATCAAGCATCGATTTTGAGTTATATGTTTTTGGATATCTTACTTCAAAATCATTGTGTTCATTAGCTTTTGTTGTCGCCTTTTGGCCATTCATTACTTTGTATTCGTTTGCAAAATCTAGTGGTTCAATTACATTTACACCTTGAGCTTTAAGGATTGCTTTTTCTTCATGAGTATATCCGCCAAAATCTTTTGCAACTGCAAGTGCTTGTAACAGTAATTGAGCATTTAAAGGACCATCTTCATAGTCGGCGTCTCTTCCCCATGCATCCTTATTACCATCAAGGTATTCAGGGTTCAAATTTGCCCATCTAGTTGGAGCATTTGGAACGTTTAATCCATTTACTTCTCCGCTTTGAAGTCCCTCATTAAAACGAGATTCAGTCGGGTTTTCACCATTAACAGTCAGTTGGAAATAATTGTTTAAAATTAGTGCATTTGTGTGGTTAATCATATTATTTTTGATAAGCGCTGCAAGTTCTGGATCTTCGTCTTTGAACGCTTTATATGCTAAATCAAGCGCAAAATAATGACCTACTAATTCATCTGTAGATGTTGTTGCTTTGTATACTACTTTATTTGAGTCTAAAGCTTTTGTATCAGCATCAAAACCTTCGTTTTGGCTTGCAAATATATTTGTTAAACGTGGAGGCACTGCTACTGTGTCATAAGCTTTAAGAGCAGAACTAGTTCCATTTTTGAAAGAACCTGCGACATTATAGTAAACTGTTTTTCCATTGATATCTTTAGCTTGTCCTGCCTTCTTTTTAATCCATGCATTATCCCAAGTTTCAGCTTCTGGAACTGTAGCACCATTGTTACTCGTGCTAACTTTGTACGATCTAGCAAAGAAGCCCGATGCAGCAGGACGACCTGTGTCAGTTAATGTATATTTCCCATTTTCATCAACGTAAACTGGCTTTCCTTCGTTCTTTGCAAGCCATTCTTTTGCTGCAACAATCGTTGATACGTTTCCACCATAAGAGTTAACAACATACACATAGTCGTTTACATTGTTTTTAGATGTTACTTTTAATTGTGTACCAGATACATAACCAAGCGTTACGATTGATTCAACTGCACGAATAGCAGATGCTTTTGCATCTTTTGTTCTTTCATCTGATGCTCCGAAGTTTTTCTTCATGTAGTTGTATCTCCAGATTTCACCAGAAGCATACATTGTCGTCCAAAGACCGTCATTGTCTGTATCGCCTGTTGCTCTAGCTGCGTCTTTATCGGCTGTCATAAGGGCCTTAATCATATCCGCTGTAGAAGAGAAAGACATACTACCAGATTGGAATCCAAATCTGTCTGTATAGTTTCTAGAAATCTCTGTTTGTAGTAAAGATTTACCCATTAGTGACATTTGCTTTCTAACGATATGTGTTGCATTACCTTTTTCACCTAGTACCCAAAGTCCATTATTACCATCAGGCATAATGTTGGTAATCACTTCTTTAGCATTAAAAGTTGCAGCAGAACCTGAATTATTCGTACCGGAACCAGAAGATTCACCAGTTTGAGGTATATATCGTCCACCTTGTAGATATTGAATTTGATCTGCTGGTGCTAAGTTTGGATCGTAAAGTGTAATTGCATCAGATATGATCCCAGAAATTACTCCATGAGCTCTATCATCACCAAGAATAATTTTATCGTTTGACTTGATTAATGTATCCTTTGAAACCAGCCATTTTACGCCCTTTTCTCCATTTACATAGCCAACATAGCTTTTAGATGGGAATTTAGCTCCTGATGGTGCAGTAGGAATTTTTGTTGTTTCCCACTTTGTTTCTTTAAGAGCAGCCGGAATATTTGAGTCTCCTGCATTGTAATAGTAAACTACCTTTTCTAGATTAGTAGATGATTGTGTCTCTACTACAGAAACTGTAATATTCACAGTTGCAGTGTTACCTTTAGTATCAACTCCAGTACCTGTAATAATTGCAGAACCACCAGAAACACCTAGAATCTTTCCGCTGTAATCACCTTTTGCATTACCAATCGTGTCAACATATGCAACGTATGGATCAGAAGTTGTCCATTTTACTGGCTTTGTTGTATCTAATCCACTTGGTTTTGCATGAGTGATTTGTGTCGTATTCATAAAAATTTTAGTGCCAGTTGAGATTGGCGCTACTGATTGAGTTGATATAGTTGGTGCAGCTTTTACAACAACCCCACTAAATGGAGTTGCAAACATTGATGCAGCTAGTACAGAAGCCGGAAGTGCTCTACCTAAAATCCATTTATTTCTTTTCATTTATCTTCCTCCAAATGAATTATCTTTTTAATTTTGATTTATTCTTCTATATCGCCTTTTTTAATTATCAATTCAAAATTTTTTTTCCTCAACATTACGAGCCATACTGGAACAAGATTTTTGAAATCTCATACTGAAAATCATTGAAATTATTTGATTTTAATACTTTCTGTTTCGTCTCGGGGTGATCCATTAAATGTAAAAATAATCGACTTAACTCTTTGTGTAAAAACAAGTCTCCGGCACGAAGATTAATTAAGAATAGGATTTGTACAACTTTTCCATCGATTGTTGGCGGATTTTTAAAAATCACCACACTGATTGAATCCTGGATCGCAACCATTTTTAATGCATGTGGCGCAGCGATCCCATTTTGCAGTATTGTCGATATTTTTTCTTCACGGTCGACAACTAAAGCAGGATAGTTAGGTGCGGCAAATCCAAGTTCAACAACTCTATTTGCCTTTTCTTTAATAAAGTCTTTGTAGTCAAACAACTCTTTGCTTTCTTCTATATAAAACAAATCTGTATGAAATAAAGATAAAAGTGTAGGTACATCTTCTTTAACTTTATTAGCCGGGTATCTAGTCAGTGTACGACGAATTCTTTGGACATCCGTTTCAGTTAGTATTGGTGCTACTTGAATATACGGAATTGAAAGATTGTCAAAAGGAATCGAAGTCGATGAAACTAATAAATCATAATTTTCTAAATTTAATGATTGTAGCTCACTATACAAAACGACGTCAATTATTGCCCCTTGAAAAAGTGTCTCAAGTTTCATTTTCATTAAATCAGCCGATCCTGCTCCTAATCCGTAAGATAGTAGAATTTTTTTATAGGAACTTAATTGTTTTTGCTTCTCCCTTTCCACGTGAGCTGCTAGATGCATTGTAATGTAACCCATTTCGTCACTAGAAAGTTCGAATCCCCATATTTCCTTTATCATTTCAGAAAAATTTAAAGCAATCATAAACACATCTGAATACCTACTGTATACATCGTCTATCAATGGATTCGTAAGCTTTAAATTAAAATATAATCTTCTTAACAATGGATACATATGCATGATCAGCGTATTTAAAAGTTGCTGATCACCTGAAAACTGAGTTAAGAATGTTTGATCTAATCTTTCTAAACAATTCTTTAGTTTTTGTTTTAAGTCATTTTTTTCATGTTCTTCAATATCGTCTACACTAGATTTACCACTTATGTGTGCAGCTAAATAGATAATTTCACTCTCAGGCAATACAACATGATATAGTTCAGAAAGAATTTCACAAATTCTCCTTGCTATATTCATAAACGATGGTTTGATTAGAGAAACATCTAACTTTTTTTCTTGATTAGGCAAGATAAAGTTGTGTTGAGTTACTCGAAACGAGAGTACTTGGATATGCACTAAAATGTTTTCTAATGCAAAATAACTTAATTTCAGTTGATTATTCTGTACTTCTTCACTCAAAACAGCTCGAATTTCCTCAAATGGAAACGCTTTCTCAAAAGTTTGATAAATTGACTTCTTTAACAAACCTGTTTCTTTTTGACTTAGGAAGTAGGAAAACGCTCTTCTAAAATTCGTTTCATCCCCAAGTAAACGAACTCCGTAGCGTGATTTTGTTTCTACTTTTAAATCAAAAATCCTTACTTGCTTTTCAACTTCAATCATGTCTGTAAATACTGTCGATCTGCTAATCATTAGACTATCAGCAAACATATCAATCGTTTGAAACTCAGTCGTTTGAAGCAAAAGCATAATAATATTATTCACTCGAACACGAGGTAAGTCTGGAGCTAATGCCCCGTCTATTTCTTTCATATACGTTTGAACCAACTCTTGGTTTTCTACATGAAGTAAATAGCCTTCACCTCGTTTTTTCTGAATCACAAATCCGGACTTTTCTCCAATCGCGTTTAATTCTTTTAACTCGTTTCGTAAAGTACGATTAGAAATGGCGAATTCTGATTCAAGTTCATGTGAAGTTAGTGATTTTCCTTTTTGATACAAATATTGCAAAATTAAATCTCTTCGCATACATTACCTCACCACCCTAGATGCCTAATCTAGTATTTTAAGTTTACTTTCCAACAAATCTATTTAACAGTTTGAATTTTTCCAAAATAGTTCGCAATTTAAAACAAATACGTCTAGTTCATATATCACGCTATATTCTACTGTAATAATACGTCCTATGTCCTACAGTTAAATACAGGTACATTTTACTAACACAAACCACTTCTAATTCTTTTGTATACAAAAAATCCTAATCATAGCTTTAAAAACCCTATGCTAAAGGAATCTACACTTTTGGTTGTTTTAAGCATTTCTTAACAATGTATTAGAAATTCCGTAATGCGAGGTAAACACTTTAATCAGTTCAAACGCGAAAAAGCGCACCCAAAAACTGGGGACGCAAATATGAGTCAATAAGTTTTAGATAAATCTTTTTAGGTCCCTTTTATTTCAAGGTCCTTTTTACTAGTTATTCAATTAATAATTAAACACCATAATACTTAGCAAACAGCTCTTTATTCCATTCATCTCCACCATCTACGTTAGAGCTTTTAAACACAGGCGGTTTTAATCCAGCTTGATGGTATTTTTTTGCTATTAATATAGAAATTGTTTGAGCAACAAAGGCTCCAGCTATAGTGGATGTTGCCCCCATACCTGTATTTGCCTCTTCTACAAAAAAGTGAGCATCTCCAGGTCCAGTACAATTATCAATAACTACATCACTAAAGTCGCAAAGATATTTTCCGCTACTATGTCTTGATTGTGGTCCTTCGGGATGGTTTGGATTGGTAAAAGCAATAACCTTTGCACCACATTCTTGAGTCATTTTAGCAAGTTCAACAGTCATGCCATTTCTTCCCGAATTCGATGCAATCACAAGAATATCCTTTGAGCATATTTTGTATAAATCAAATATTACCTTTGCATAAGCTTCTATTCGTTCAATTACAGTACTTTTTAATGGGTGGTCATGTAAAAAAAACTCATTCGGCAAAATTGGAGAGACCCCAGCAAACCCACCTGCTCTTACATAAAATTCTTCTGCAAACATATGTGAATGACCAGAGCCAGTAACAAGGAAGCGTCCTCCATTTTGAATGGCTTCAAAAATACACGTTGCCGCTTCGTCAATTTTTTGATTCTGTGTCGTAAATAGTTTTTCAAGATTTGACATCACATACTTAAAATAATTCTCCATATTTCCTCTACCTTCTTTTATTAAATTAATAAAATTACCACCCGTACTTCTTTTCACTCCATTTTTTAATAACCAGGTCTTGTTTTACAAAAACAAGGCTATTTTGTTCGATATCTTTATCGATGATTGCACCTGCACCTAAAACACTATAAGCCCCAATTTTACAACCAGGCATAATAATCGTATTCACACCGGTTCTACAATAATCACCAAGATAAGCTGCATTTGAGAAATGCAAAGGTATTTCTCTCCGTCCATTTACTACGTGCTCAGTTTCACCGTCATCAAAGCGTAATGTTCCGCAAACAGTTGCTGCCCCGATATCCGTATGACTGCCTATTGCGCCATAAAACTCGCCATAGTGGTATAGATATACTTTATCCATTACCATTCCACCAAGGAACTCTGCACAATGGTCGAATATACAGTGTGATCCAATTGAAACTCCATCATAAATAATACAATAATTACGAATGGCAGTATGATCGCCAATAACCGCATTGCCATTGAAAATCGCACCATTATCAATGATTGTATTATCACCAACAATTAGGTTACCGTGGATGACAACTCGATCACCAATTGAGGAATTCTTACCAAGCTTTACGTGACCATGAATGGTTGCATTTTCAGAAATCGTCGCACCTTCCGCTAGGTCATTTTCTTGTATTGCATTACAAAAATGATTCACCATATATTCATTTGCTTCTAACATATGCCAAGGCTTGTCTATATCAAAGAAATGGCCATTACACTCAATCACTTGTAATTTTATTTTCTCAAGAGATTTTAAAAGTGCAGCTTCGATGTATCGTTCTTTCGGAACGCCAACACCTACTTTTACATTCGGAAAATAATCGGGGGTTCTTCTCACTTCATCAATTATTGACTCATCAAAAAGAAATCCTGCGAATTGATGGGTAATACTGTCCCCGCGATAGTGCGCACCGATTGACTGAACGAAACCGTTCTTTATACTCGCACCGATCCAATTTCTTGATGACTCTTCTAATTTTTTTAACAATACTGTAGGCTTGTTGGAATTTACTAATCGCTCGAGATCTTTATATTCGACGATCGTATCACCATAAAGAACGAGAAATTCTTTAGTATTTGAGAGTTTCTCAACTCCCCTTACTAGACTTTCTGCACTTCCTAAATTTGATTGTTCAGATACAAATTTAACATTTTCTATATCGAATAAAAGATTCTCTATCTCTCTTTGATATTCCTCATTAACAACAACGACAATCTCTTCTATTCCCATTGCTACAATGGACTCTATGTTATAACGAATTAATGGTTTACCGCCGATTTTTATTGCTGTTTTAGAACGAACTGCATTGAAAGGAAACATTTTACTCCCTTTTCCTGCCGCTAGAATTACTGCACTTTTTACCATTCTAATACCTCGATTATAAAAATTTTTACTTATATTCAACTAATCGAAATTTATTTTTGCCTGCTAGTAGATAAGGCATTAAATCTTGTGCAAAAGGATGAACAAATCCAATGACATTATGCTCAACAGATTGTCCTAAATCTTTCAATGAGATTTGTACCTCTCCCTCATATTGCGCACTTCGATTATTTAAAATAGAAACTGTATATTTCCCTCTTGGTGCACAATAGCAGTGAGGTACTTCCATCCCTCTTGTATCAGTTGCACGAATAAGACTTGCAGGTTGATCCACTCTTGAAAAAAGAGCCTGTTCCTGAATTTTCACCTTTGTCTGATCGCAAACAAACTGATTAAAAACTACTGGAATTTCTATATAATCTTGTTTGAAACATCTAGCCATTTCATTTAGCTCTGAAAAATCTGCAAACGAGTCTCCAATTAGTACATCATTAAAACCATTTGCAAATAACTCTAGCATGGCAATATGACTAGGCAAAAAGCGGTGTTTTTCAATTGTACAAACTCCATGACCTAAGTGGTGTAAATCTTTAGGAGAAAGCTGTGAAGCAACAAAACCTCCTACTGGTACACCGAATAAAGCAAACATATTGTTAATTGAGCGTATGTCCTCTAAAGACAATGCTGTATCTGGTAGAGGGAAAAAATTATGACAAGCTGTTAGTTGTCCAATATTTCCTTCTCTTTCTATTGTTTCTAAAAACTCACGACATTCGCGTAAAGCGTTTCCATTTTGATTATTGGAAGAAGACATTGAAGCATTAACTTCTATTTGAATTCCCTGCTTATTTTTTGAAAGAATTGCTACTTCTTCACTCGTAAACCCTCCATCAATGCGGAGTCTTGTGATCCCCATATTTTGTAAAGCTGTAAGGTCGGTCAATGTACAACCCAACTCGTTGAAAACTTCATCATTCATATCAGCTGACACATTCATATTAAGTTCCTTACAGTAACTGAGTAATTCATTCCAGGTTTCCGCATTGACATCTCGTGCACCTTCAAAACCATGATTATTTAAAATCAGTGAAACAAATACCTTTTTAAATCCTAATGAACTAGCCTTTTCTAAATAATCTTTGATTTGATTCAAAGGATAAAAGTTGGGATACACACTAATTCCTATTTCACGCATATTTGATCGCCATTCCTTACTAAATTTATTTTGAATTACTTGTATTTTTCGCCAATAATGATAGCACCGAAGACTGGATCATATAGAGGTGTAGAAAGTTCTACTTGTGGTAACGCCACACTTAACTTCTCTTTTAGCGTATTGAAATACTCAGCTGATTTTGTCAGCAAACTTCCTGCGACAGATAGACGGAAATTAATTAATCCCATTTGTCGGCTGATTCCAATGACTAAACGAACCAACTTATCTAGTTCTCCTTCAACAATTGTACACGCAGCTTCGTCTCCCTTTACCCATGATTCTAGAATGATTGGTGTACATGAAGCTACCTTATCAACGGGTATTGAACCGTCCAAGTATAATAAGTCCATAAAATCTTCTGGTGAATTCAACTTAAAATGAGCGAGTAGTTTTTCAGTAAATGATGTAGGAGCAATAACGTTGTCATACTCATTCATAACAGCTGTGATTGCACGTAAACCAATTTGGAAACCTCCACCTTCATCACTTATTAATCCACCCCATCCGCCTGAGCGTAATGTATTTCCTTTTGAGTCTACGCCTATCACAATTGAACCTGTTCCAGCAATTATTAATGCATCTTTTCGATCTCCGTTTCCACCAACAAGAGCGATTTCTGCATCATTCACTACTTCTAATTGACAAGTAAAACCACTTTCTTTTAATGCATTCAAATAAATATCAATATCTTTCTGTCGATCTACTCCCGCAGAGCCTAGTACAAGAATCGCATTTTGTAAACGCTCTCCAAAAATAGAACTAAGCGATTCATATATTTGACTAAATACTGGTCTAAGCCCTTCTACACCGATATTGTTATAATTTGACATCCCAAAATTTTGATCAAATAACGTTTCTCCATCTAGTTGTTCTTTGACCATAACTCTCGTTTTTGTTCCTCCGCCATCCATTCCGATTATCAATCTATTCATTATCTGTTGATACATCCTTTCGTTAAGCTAATAAGTCACCTTAATCCATGTAAATCGTATCAATCTATTTATACATTTAGTCTTTAATTCATTCATTTAAATGTTACTTATTTCATCTTATTTTCAATTTTGTGATGATGTATAGTTGCATTAATTGTAAAGTAAACATTTCTCATTTACTAGGTGGATATTTTCTACATGAAAAGGAAAAAAACCACTTATTCATTTTGATCTTTCAGATTTGGAGTTTAAAATATAATAAAAAAAGTACTCTATAGTTAGACTTTTAAAGCGTCTACTCTAGAGAGTACTTTTTAATTTTATTTAGATGTGTAGGCAGTAATTGGGAACACAAGGGCTGACACTTTTACAGTTCCACTTCATCAAGATTCTTTGCCTCAAAGTTATCGAGCAATGCACGCACTTCATCTGTTGATTTCGTGTTCATCAATTGATTTCTTAATTCACCAGCTCCACGGAATCCTTTGACATAAATTTTGAAAAAACGATGAAGCCCTGTGATTGACCTTGGCAATACTTCCGCATATTGATCTTGAAGATCAAGCTGCAGTCTTAGTAGATCAAGGTGCTCCTTACTGCTATGTTCTTTTGGCTCTTTTTCAAAAGCAAAAGGATTTTTAAAAATGCCTCGTCCGATCATTACCCCATCAATACCATATTTTTCAGCAAGCTGCAGCCCAACTTGACGGTCAGGAATGTCTCCATTGATTGTTAGCAGCGTATTTGGTGCGATGCGGTCACGTAATTTTTTGATTTCCGGAATTAGCTCCCAATGCGCATCTACTTGGCTCATTTCTTCTCTTGTACGTAAATGAATAGAAAGGTTGGCAATATCCTGTTTTAAAATATGCGTTAACCACTCTTCCCACTCATTTACCTCCTTAAAGCCAAGTCGCGTTTTCACGCTGACAGGAAGTCCGCCTGCTTTTGCTGCTTGAATTAGTTCTGCTGCTACATCTGGACGCAGAATTAGGCCACTACCTTTTCCTCTCGATGCTACATTCGGTACAGGGCAGCCCATATTAATATCGATGCCTTTAAATCCTAACTTTGCCATACCAATACTCATTTGACGGAAATATTCAGGATTATCCCCCCAAATATGTGCCACCATAGGCTGTTCATCCTCAGTAAATATCAAACGTCCACGCACACTTTTCATGCCCTCTGGATGACAATAGCTATCTGAGTTTGTAAACTCCGTAAAAAACACATCCGGTCTACCTGCTTTACTCACTACATGGCGAAAAACAACATCCGTTACATCTTCCATCGGTGCAAGTACAAAAAATGGTCGTGGTAAATCACGCCAAAAATTATTTATCATAGTTACATTCAATCCTCTCATTATGGGATACAAGACAAACTCTTTATCCCAAAATTAAATAACGCTGCCCCTGTTTCTTTTACACTTATACCATGCCTCATCATTGACAATGCACCAGGGTCAGTTACCTTCTTTAAGTACTAATTTCGCGACGGCTTCCACGTGACTAGTATGTGGGAACATATCCACTGGCTGTATTTCCAATGTTTTATAACCGCCGTCTTCAAGTACTCGTAAATCTCTTGCTAATGTAGCAGGATTACAAGATACGTAAACTACTTTACTTGGTTTCATATCAATGATTGTATTTAATAAAGCCTCGTCACAACCCTTTCTTGGAGGGTCTACAACTAATACTTCTGCTGTAATTCCTTGCTTGTACCAATTAGGGATAACTTCTTCCGCTTTCCCTACTTCAAATTCAACATTTGTCATCTCATTAATCATGGCATTTCGCTTTGCATCTTCAATTGCTTCTGGTACAATTTCTACTCCATAAACTTTTTTAGCCTTTTGAGCTAAAAATAAGGATATTGATCCGATTCCACAGTATGCGTCAATAACGGTTTCACTACCATTTAAATTTGTATACTCGAGTGTTTTATCATATAAGACCTTAGTTTGCGTAGGGTTCACTTGATAAAATGATCGAGCTGAAATTTCGAAAGTAATGTCACCAATTTTATCTTTGATTGTTTCGCTTCCATATAATACGATTGTTTGATTTCCAAGAATCACATTTGTTTTTTCATTATTTACGTTTTGGATAATACTTGTAATTGTTGGATATTTCTCAACGATCCTTGCTATTAATTCATCTTTTTGAGCAAAGTTCACTTTATTTGTAACAAGAACTAGCATTGATTCATTTGTATAGTATCCATAGCGTGCCATAATATGACGCAATAGTCCTTTGTGGCCAACTTCATCGTATGGCTCAATTTTTAATTCCTCACAAAGATCTCTCACAGCTTGAATCATTTCATCATTTTCTTTTCCTTGAATATAACATTCATTCATCGGAATAATTTCATGGCTTCTCTTTTGGTAAAAACCAACAACTAGTCCACCTTCTAGTTCCCCTACTGGAACTTGTGCTTTGTTACGATAGCTCCATGGATTTTCCATTCCTAAAACTGGATGAATTACTACATCATCCAGTTTCCCAATTCGTTTTACAACTTCTACTACTTGTTTATGTTTCGCCTCAAGCTGGCCTTCATAGCTCATATGTTGAGTTTGACAGCCACCACATTGATTGTAAATCGAACAAATTGGTTCAACTCGAACTTGACTTTCTTTTTGGAATTCAATAATTTTACCGAATCCAAAACCTTTACTTGTTTTTAGCACTTTAATTTGTGCTTTTTCACCTGGAAGTGCATTAGGTACAAATATCGGATATCCATCCACCTTTGCTACTCCATGTCCTTCATGAGTTAAATCGATAAATTCAACATCTATTAATTGATTCTTTTCTACAGGTAACACTCTTTTCGACAAGTCCTTTACCTACCTTTCAACCTTTTATTAAACCATTTCATTATACAAAATAAATAACCACGTTAACTACCGTGGTTACTTTTTCTAGTATTTACTACTATTTCACTTATTATGGTACATAGATTTCTAGATGGTTGTAAAGCATATCAACAGTACATGGTGTTTCTCCACCATACTCGCCATCAATATTTAATAGTAGTTTATCATCAGACATAATTTTCAAATGGCTTGCTCTAGTATAAAGAACATGTTCATTTTGTACATGCTGGCCACTTAATAGCTGAGCACATACTCTGACGATTTCGGCTATATTTGATTTCTTTAAGATTAATAAGTCAAATTGTCCATCATTGATACTTGCTTCAGGTGCAATTTTTTCAAATCCACCAACAGAATTTGTATTCGATAATAAGAACAAAAATGCTTCCTCATCAAAGACTTTTCCATCATACTCAATTTTTAATCGTGTAGGCTTAACTCTAGGTAACATTTCAATACCTTTTAAATAATATGCTAGTTGTCCTAGCATTGTTTTTAGTTTGCTAGGTACTTCATATGTTAATTCTGTAATTTTACCAGCAGCTAAAATATTTACAAAATATTTATCATCCACTCTCCCAATATCAAGGGGTACAGTTTGCCCATTTGTTATGACTTCAGCTGCTTCCATAATTGAAACATTCACACCAATTGCTCTAGCAAAATCATTTGTTGTCCCAACTGGGATTAATCCTAACTTTGGTCGATATTCTTGTTCTGCCAATCCACTAATGACTTCATTAAGTGTTCCATCTCCACCGCAAGCTACAACTAAATCAAATTTTCGTTCACACGCTTCTCTTGCTGCGATCGTCGCATCACCTGCACCGGTTGTTGCATGACAAGAGGTTTCATAACCAGCTTGCTCAAACAATTGCAACACATCGGGAAGCTTTTTCTTAAAAATTTCACGACCAGAAGTAGGGTTGTAGATAATTCTAGCACGTTTCATCATTAACCATCCTACTTATTTATTTAAGTTCTCTAACTTATATCCTAACCTAAAAAGTTTTTGTAGTAAACTTTTTCCATTTACTTATCTATTTTTACCTTTCTAAAGCTTGTTCAAACCCAGATTGAATAGACAATATTATATTAAATTTATATTACATTCGTTTCTTTGCTATATTTTCCAATCGTTTTGAACAACTTAATCATTATAGTACATATTGATAATAAATACATTAAAGTAGAATTAAGGATTGATAATGAGATGGAAAACAAACCGTTCTTGAATGTAGAGTATTTTGCTCTAAAAAAATTAAAAATTTATCGTGATAGTGTTTTGCGTTTTTTATTAAGAGCAATAATGGCTAGTATGTTTATAGGCTTCGGAGTGATCGTAGCATTTAAATCAGGTAACTTTTTTCATGCCGCACATACGCCTTTTGCTTACCCAATGGCTGCTATAACAATTTCTGTCGCCATTCTTCTAATTGCATACGGTGGTGCCGACCTATTCATAGGAAACATATTTTATTTTGCTTATACTGCAATTAGAGGAAAAATGAATTGGCTAGAAGTGTTACATTTATGGCTGATAACATATATTGGGAACATATTAGGTGCTGGTTGTTTTTCTTTATTAATACATATAACAGGATTATATAACGATCCAACAGTAAAGTGGATATCCTTTTGTATGCACCAACAAGCCAACCATATTATTGAGTCATTTTGACCTTAAACAGTACAAAAACTACGAGCGTATAGCCCGTAGTTTTTTGTATTTAAAGCCTTATCTTTTTTGAATTTCTTCCATTAAAATCTTATTTAATAATGGTGGATTCGCTTGACCTTTAGTCGCTTTCATCATTTGACCAACTAGGAAACCAATAGCTCGGTCCTTACCATTTTTAAAGTCTTCAATTGATTGTGGGTTAGCATCAAGAGTTTCAATAACGATTTTACGAAGAGCGCCTTCATCAGATAATTGTACTAAGCCTTTTGCTTTTACAATTTCATTCGCGTCTCCACCGTTTTCGATTAACTCAGTGAATACTTTTTTCGCAATCTTAGAAGAGATTGTACCGTCTGTAATTAACTTAAGCATACTAGATAAGTTTTCAGGCGTTAAAGCAACTTCATGTAACTCTTTTTGTGATTTATTTAAGTATGCTGAAACTTCACCCATTAACCAGTTAGAAGCTAATTTTGCATCTGCACCATTGTTTACAGTAGCGTCGAAGAAATCAGACATTTCTTTTGTTAATGTTAATACCATTGCATCGTATGCAGGTAAGCCTAGTTGCTCTACATATCGTTTTTGACGAGCGTCAGGAAGTTCAGGAATACTACTGCGAACACGTTCTTTCCACTCATCATCAATGTATAATTCAACTAAGTCTGGTTCTGGGAAGTAACGGTAATCGTCTGATCCCTCTTTAACACGCATTAGGAGTGTAGTTTTTGTAGCTTCATCATAACGACGTGTTTCTTGTTGAATAATTCCACCAGATAATAATACTTTTTCTTGACGAATTTGCTCATGCTCTAATCCTTTTTGAACGAAAGCAAATGAGTTTAAGTTCTTTAATTCAGCCTTAGTACCAAATTCCTCTTGGCCGAATGGACGTAATGAGATGTTAGCGTCACAACGAAGTGACCCTTCCTCCATTTTCACATCTGAAACACCAGTAAACTGAATAATTGATTTTAGTTTTTCTAAATATGCATAAGCCTCTTCAGGAGTACGCATATCAGGCTCAGAAACGATTTCAATTAATGGCGTTCCTTGACGGTTAAAGTCTACTAATGAATAACCTTCATCAGTATGATTTAACTTTCCAGCGTCCTCTTCTAAATGAACGCGAGTAATACCAATGCGTTTCTTTTTGCCACCAACTTCAATTTCAATCCATCCATTTTCACCAATCGGCTTATCAAATTGAGAGATTTGGTAAGCTTTTGGATTATCAGGATAGAAGTAGTTTTTACGGTCAAACTTTGTTTCAGTTGCAATTTCACAATTTAATGCCATTGCAGCCTTCATTCCAAAGTTTACGGCTTCTTCATTTAATACTGGTAACACACCTGGATAGCCTAAATCGATTACACCAGTATTTGTATTTGGTTCTGCACCAAACGCATTAGGGCTTGGTGAGAAGATTTTTGATTTTGTTTTTAATTCTACGTGTACTTCTAAACCGATTATCGTTTCAAAATTCATCTTTCCCGCGCCTCCTTATAGTTGTGGTCTTTGTTTTGTAAAGTCAGTTGCTTGCTCGTATGCATGGGCAACTCTATAAATAGTCGACTCATCAAAATGTTTACCAATAATTTGTAATCCTAATGGTAGACCATTGTGGAACCCACAAGGAATAGAAATCGCAGGTACACCCGCTAAGTTAATAGGAATCGTTAAAATATCATTTGCGTACATTGTCAATGGATCACTTACTTTTTCTCCTACTTTAAATGCAGGTGTTGGAGTAGTTGGTCCAATAATAACATCATAGCTTTCAAATACTTTCTCGAAATCTTCTTTTATTAATGTACGTACTTGTTGAGCTTTTTTATAGTAAGCATCATAATAACCAGAACTTAATGCATAAGTACCTAACATGATACGGCGTTTAACTTCATCTCCAAAGCCTTCAGCTCTAGTTTTCTTATAAAGATCAATTAAGTTTTCTACATCAGCTGCACGATGACCGTAGCGAATACCGTCAAAACGAGCTAAGTTAGCAGATGCTTCAGATGAAGAAATTAAGTAATATGTAGCTAATGCATATTTAGAATGTGGTAATGAAACCTCTTCCCAAGTAGCACCTAAGCTTTCTAATAGTTTTAAAGCAGCCATTACAGATGCACGAGCTTCTTCTCCAACACCTTCACCTAAATATTCTTTAGGTACAGCGATTCGAAGACCTTTTACATCACCTGTTAATGCCTTAGTAAATGCAGGAACTTCTACGTCTGCTGAAGTTGAGTCACTTGCATCTAATCCTGAAATTGCTTGTAATAATAGTGCATTATCTTCTACATTTCTAGTAATTGGACCAATTTGATCTAGAGAAGAAGCAAATGCTACTAAACCAGAACGTGATACACGACCATATGTAGGTTTTAAACCAACAACTCCACAGAATGAAGCTGGTTGACGGATTGATCCACCTGTATCAGAACCTAAAGAGAATAATACTTCTCCAGCAGCTACTGAAGCTGCAGATCCACCACTACTTCCTCCTGGTACATAATCAGTATTCCAAGGGTTACGAGTGCCACCGAACGCAGAATTTTCATTAGATGAACCCATTGCAAATTCATCCATATTTAATTTTCCGATCGTAATGCTCTCAGCTTGTGCTAATTTCGTTACAACTGTCGCATCATAAATTGGATTGAAATTCTCAAGAATTTTACTCGCACAAGTAGTACGAAGACCCTTTGTAACGATATTATCTTTAACACCAATAGGCATACCAGAAAGAATTCCACGAGACTCATCCCAAGGCTTTTCATCTAGTGCTTTCGCTTGCAAACGCGCTTGCTCTTCATTTAAAGTTAAAAATGATTTTACTTCACCATCAACTGCAGAGATTCGCTCATAAGATTCATTTACTAATTCTTCTACTTTAATCTCTTTTGATTTTAATTTGCTATGTAATTCTGAAACTGTATATTCAAATAATGACATTCTAATATCCCCCCTTAATCCAATATTGACGGTACTTTAACTTGTCCATCTTTGTGGTCTGGTGCATTTTTCAGTACCTCTTCAATTGGTAAACCTTTACCTGGCTCATCTTTACGTAATACATTACGCATTTTTAGAACATGTGTAGTAGGTTTTACATTCGTTGTATCAAGTTCACCTAACTGCTCAGCAAAATCTAAAATTGCTCCAAGTTGTTTTGAAAACTTCTCTGCTTCTTCCTCAGTCACCGCTAAACGTGCTAAATGAGCAACGTGCTTAACTTGCTCCATTGTAATTTTTGACATTTATATGCACCTCCATATTATTCGCACAACATACAATATACTGATAATACCAAATTTCCCATGTGTCGGGCAACATTCCACTTAAATCCAAGTAAAATAATTACAGACTGCTCGCCAAACGCCCGCTTTCTTCGTTTGATCACCTAACTGAAGTGCTTATTACTATCTACGGTAACTGCACTCCTTATCAGGTTCACATACCTCAAAAAGACATTCGTTTCCAAACAGTCTGAACATCAAATTTTGAATTAACCTACTTATAAAAATAAATCAAACGTTTGTTTAAATATGGATTAACGATTATTCAGTAGGGATTCTTGTTAGTTCAATTCCATATTTTTTAAAATACTCAATTGAATAATCATCCGGATAGCCTACATTATATACAACCCTAGTAATCCCAGCTCCATTTATCATTTTCGCACAAGCTCGACATGGTGCAGTTGTACAATAAATTGTCCAATTATCACCTTTCGTTTTTTGAATTCCTGATTGAACTAGTTGATAAATCGCATTTTCTTCAGCATGGAAAGCATCACAAGGATACTGATCTGAGTATTTACCACTATCTAATAGTCCTTCTTGACGAGCAACAAAGCGTGGACATCCTCCATCAATACAATGCTTAGCTCCTTTTGGATAACCATTATACCCAGAAGCAATTATTCTATTATCACTTACAATAACTGCTCCAACTCTTCTACTTCCACATGTTGAACGAAGAGAAGTTATAAATGCCTGTCCTAAAAAATAAGAGTCCCAATCATCACGAGTTCCTAAAGGAATTGAATCTACTAATTGAATAATTCTCTGTAAAATTTGCATGGAATCCCTTCTCTCTGTTCACTATCGTTTATTTAAAATTATAGCATAATAATATGGGGAAGGGCTTAGTTAGAAGTAATGTATTGAATATAAGAAAAAGAGCGTAATATTACTTACGCTCTTCATGGTATTAAATTTATAATTAGTACTGTTACAGCCGCTTTGTTAAATTATGTATTTGATTGTGAATAATTCCACAAAAAACTTTTAAAAAAATACCTAATTATGGCGCAAACATCAAAACGATTAAGATCAATTTTCGCTATAAATATTGATATTGTAAGTCCAATTATATAAAAAACACTTTGCCTTATTACGAAACCGCCCTGATACTGGCCACTTTTACTAGCTGAATAGATCGCAACAATACTAATAAGCATCAGACAAAAAAATAAAATTAGCATAATAAAGTCGTAGGATTTAAAAAAATCGTTTTTAGGGTTCATATTCAAAGTCCTCTGACATTCTTTACTTTTAATAAATTTCTTTAATAATTATACTAATTGCTTGATTGTATTTACTACGGAACAATTAGATGTTTCGAAAAACATTCAATTTTTAGACATACTATAGACATGAAATGAATAGTAATACAAAGAAACCCCACAAAGAAATTAGTTTCTCTGTGGGGTTTCTTCTTATAAAGGATGTCAATAAAACAAACCTTTACTCTATTTATTAAAGCATTTCTGAAGTTGTTTTACCTTGCATGTGAAGTACTAGGTAGTCTGGTCCGCCTGCTTTTGAGTCAGTACCTGACATGTTGAATCCACCAAATGGTTGGTAACCAACGATTGCACCAGTACATCCACGGTTGAAGTATAAGTTACCAGCGTGGAAATCTTCACGTGCTTTTTCGATGTTTGCACGGTTGTTAGAGATTACAGCACCTGTTAAACCATACTCAGTGTTGTTAGCGATCTCTAATGCGTGATCGAAGTCTTTAGCTTTACAGAATGCAACAACTGGTCCAAAGATTTCTTCTTTCATTAAGCGAGCATCTTCTTTAACGTCAGCAACGATTGTTGGTTTAATGAACCAACCAGTAGAATCGTCTCCTTCTCCACCTGTTACTACACGGCCTTCTTCACGTCCGATTTGTACGTAGCTCATTACTTTATTGAAAGCAGCTTGGTCATTAACTGGACCCATGTAAGTTGAACGGTCTTCTGGGTTTCCAACAGTTAATTCGTTTGTTAATTCGATTGCACGAGCAAGAACTTGATCATACACATCTTGGTGAATTACTGCACGAGAACATGCTGAACATTTTTGTCCAGAGAAACCGAATGCAGAAGCAACGATTGATTTAGCAGCTAATTCTAAATCAGCTTCTTTATCAACTACCATTGTGTCTTTACCGCCCATTTCAGCGATAACACGTTTTAACCAGATTTGACCTGGGTTAACTTTTGCAGCACGCTCATAAATACGGATACCTACTTCTTTAGAACCTGTGAAGCTGATGAAACGAGTGCGTGGGTGATCAACTAAGTAATCTCCTACTTCTGCACCACTACCTGGTACGAAGTTTACTACTCCTGCAGGTAATCCAGCTTCTTCTAATACTTCTAAGAATTTGTAAGCAACTACTGGAGTTGTACTTGCTGGTTTTAATAGAACAGTGTTACCTGTTACTACAGCAGCTACAGTTGTCCCAGCCATGATTGCAAATGGGAAGTTCCAAGGAGAGATTACAACACCAACTCCTAATGGAATGTAGTTGAAACGGTTATATTCACCAGGACGGCTTTCAACAGGAATTCCGTCTTTTAATTGTAACATTTGACGAGCATAGAACTCTAAGAAATCAATTGCTTCAGCTGTATCAGCATCTGCTTCATTCCAAGGTTTACCAGCTTCTTTCGTTAATAAAGCAGAGAATTCGTGTTTACGACGGCGAATAATTGCAGCCGCACGGAATAAGATATCAGCACGAACTTCAGGTTTAACTTTTTTCCATGTATTAAAAGTTGTATCAGCAATTTGCATAGCTTTTTCAGCTAATTCGCGGCTTGCTTTAGATACAGATCCAATAACTTCTTTATGATTTGAAGGATTTACAGATACGATTTGTTCTTCTGTAAAGATACGCTCTCCACCAATGATTAGTGGATATTTTTCACCTAAATAAGATGAAACTTTTACTAACCCTTGTTTGTATTGTTCTTGATTTTCCTCTAAGCCAAAATTAGTAAATGGCTCATGTTTGTAAGGTATAACCATTGAATAAATCCCCCTTTAGTTTGAAAATAGCAATAACTGCAACCGTTTTTCTATCAGTTTTTTCAGTCAATTGCTAGTAGAATAACTACTAAATAAAAAACTCACAATTACATAATACAATATTCCTATATATACTTCAATTCTGAAACGCTTACAGATTTTTCCCTTAAATAAAAAAAGGAAGAGTGGTCCTCTTCCTTTTAGTTATAAATATGCACACTTGGTTCCTTAGCATCTACTTCTTTTACGATGAGCGCTTCCTGTCCATTTGACGAGTAGATATTCGTCTCAACCTTTAAGTATGAAGGGAAATGGTCCATCATAAGTCCTGCTACATATTGAGTAAAAGCTATGACTTCTGCCTTACCATAAAATTGCATAGGTATATCAATTTTTAGTTGTATTAATTCATTATCCTTATAAAATCCAGTGCCTACAACACCAGTATAATTCGGAAAATAATTTTCTATATCTGATTTAAAATTGACCATTTTCATTGCATCATCTCGGTAATCTGCCGTTGCAGCAGCTGAAGGGAATAAATAGTATTTCTCATTTATTTTATCCCAATTACTAATCGAGAAATCATTTCCAGAAACTGATGTCATAGCAACATAGTTTCCAGGTACAACAGATGACTGGCTTTGCTGACGGAAAATAGCAAATGTGATTGGAATATCTTTAAATTCATCCATTTTTCGCACTCGCGTTAAAATTTCTTGAGCGATCGCTTTACCTTGTTTAATCATTTCATCTTGAGGAATTTTAAGCTCTCTTGGGTAGCCATGTTCCTCTTGATAATAATAAACAGAGTTCATTGCTAAACCAATTGCTACTCCCTCAACTTTAACTTCTTTTCCGTCCTTTTTAAGATAATCCTGTTCTAAAATAGAATTTAAAAAAATCGGAGCCTGTTTAGCTTTTTGATCTTCAGTAATATTTTTTGTGTCTGTTTGAATCGGATTCAATCCATCATTTGTAATCGAATTCGGTTTTAAATTTGCACTCTTAAGAGCATCTTGTTTTTGTTTAAATTGAGCAGGAGTATACTTCCTGTTCAGCCATGATTCCACTGTTTTTTTACTTAATAGTTGTCCTTCTTGATACAAATAATCTTTTGTTGAATATTGCTCTTGTACAATTCGCATTAAACCTAATTCAAATTCACTAATATCAAGTCTATTATCGATATTTGCTACGACAGCACCTCTTGTTTTACTCGGCTTAAATGGAAGTATTGTCTTGTAATAATCATTTGAAATTGAATAACGGGGTATAATTGCGTCTTCCCCTTTTTTGTTATTGCTCTCTTGTACAACCTTATCTTCATTCTTTATTGATAATGAACAGCCAGATAAGATGAGCGAAAAACAACATAGGAGCATCCCTATACGTTTTTTCATCTAACTCACACCTTCTATTTATTAAGTGAACGAACTAATACCTCATTAATCCGTCCTCTAATTGATTGTAATAGTTATTGTGGTTGAAGCTCTTTAATCATTCTTTCTTCATCCCATATCTCGATATTTAATTTACGTGCAGCATCTAATTTCGATCCAGCAGCCTCACCTGCAATGACTAAATCAGTACTCTTACTCACACTTCCTGCTACTTTTGCGCCAAGTGCTTCTAATTGTTTCTTAGCCTCACTTCTAGTCATCTGTTCTAGCTTACCAGTTAATACTACTGTTTTACCAGCAAAAAGAGAATCCATATTAATATTTTCTACTTGAATTCCTTTATATTCAGTATTTACGCCAACAGATTTAAACGTTGAAATAAGTTCTTTCACTTCGTCTTGTGAAAAATAATCATTAATAGACTGGGCCATTTTAGAACCAATTTCATTTATTCCGGTTATTTCCTCAACCGATGCTTCCATAATTCGATCAATTGTTTGGAAATGCTGTGCTAATGTTTTTGCTGCTTTTGCGCCAACATGACGAATACCTAATCCAAACAATAATTTTTCAAGTGAATTTTCTTTAGAAGCTTGTATCGCAGAAATTAATTTTTCTGCTGACTTTTCTCCAAATCGTTCTAATGATAATAATTGTTCTTTCGTTAGAAGAAAAAGATCTGTAAATGTCTTAATCAAATTTGCATCAAATAATTGTGCTACTACTCTTTCGCCTAAACCTTCAATATTCATTGCATCACGAGACGCAAAATGAATTAATCCTTCACGAATTTGAGATGGACAGAAAGGATTTACACAACGTAGTGCTACTTCACCTGGTACTCTTATTAGCTCATGATCACAAGAAGGGCAATGAGTTGGCATTGCAAAAGGCTGTTCATCCCCAGTACGACGATCTAATAGTACATTTACGACCTCCGGAATAATATCCCCAGCCTTGCGAATAACGACTGAGTCACCAATTCGAATGTCTTTTTCCTTAATTAAATCTTCATTATGAAGCGATGCACGTTTAACTACTGTACCTGCAACACGAACAGGTTCTAAAATTGCAGTTGGTGTTACCACACCTGTACGTCCAACACTTAATTCGATATCTACTAATTTTGTAACTACCTCTTCAGCTGGGAACTTGAATGCAATAGCCCATCTTGGTACTTTAGCTGTAGATCCTAACTTTTTCTGAATACTGTATTCATCCACTTTTATTACAATTCCATCAATCTCATAAGGTAAGGATGGACGTTTTTCTTTCCATCCCTCAACGTATTCAATTACTTCTTCAATTGTATGGCATGTTTTACGGTACGTATTTGTTTTAAATCCAAGCTTATGAAGATAGTCTAACGCTTCACTATGCTTTTGAATTGAAAATTCCTCAGCTGTAGGGAACCCATAAACAAAAAATGATAAATCTCTCTTTGCAACAATTTTAGGGTCAAGTTGGCGTAATGAACCAGCCGCTGCATTTCTTGGATTAGCAAATAATTCTTCACCATTCTTTTCACGCGATTCATTAACCTTTTCGAAGCTAGCTTTTGGCATGAATGCTTCACCACGAGCTTCTATTGAAATGGGCTCAGATAGTCTTAATGGAATTGCTTTAATCGTCTTTAAATTATGCGTAATATCTTCCCCAACTGTACCATCACCACGAGTTGCACCTTTAACAAACAATCCATTTTCATACTGCAGGGAAACGGCTAAACCGTCTATTTTAAGTTCACAAACATAAGAAACCCCCGCTGAATCCTGTCTAATTCTTTGGTCGAAATCTCTTAAATCTCCTTCATTAAACGCATTTCCAAGGCTTAACATAGGATGACTGTGAACGACTTTTTCGAACAAATCAATTGCCTGTCCACCTATACGTTGAGATGGAGAATCTGGTGTTACAATTTCAGGATATTGTTCTTCTAATCCAATTAGTTCATGTAATAGTGAGTCATACTCGGCATCAGGCACTGATGGCTGATCCAATACATAATACTCATAGTTGTATTGATTTAATTTTGTTCTTAGTTCTTCAACTTTATCATTGATTTTTTGATCCATAAGCACTCCATCCCTTCTATGCTTTCGTAATTGGAGCAAATTTTGCCAATAAACGCTTAATACCTACAGGGCTTGGGAAAGCAATATCTAACTCCATCGCCTCACCTTCTCCTTTTACGCTTACAACTGTACCAATTCCCCATTTACCATGAGAAGCTTTATCTCCAACTCGCCAACCAAGTGACTCGCCACCTGTTGTTTTCATTGCCACTGCTGGTCTAGATACAGCACGGCGCTCAGTTACTACTTTCTTATTTGCACGATCTAATAGTTCATCAGGTATTTCATTAATAAAGCGAGATTCTTGGTTTACACTAGTGCGACCATAAAGTGTACGTGTTTGAGCATTCGTAATATATAAATCTTTTTCCGCACGTGTGATCCCTACATATGCAAGTCTTCTTTCTTCCTCCATTTCTTCTTCGTCCATTAAAGAACGACTATGTGGGAAAATACCTTCTTCCAAACCTATTAGAAAGACTACTGGGAACTCTAATCCTTTTGCAGAGTGAAGCGTCATAAGTATTACCTCATCTGCTTGGGACTCTTCTTTATCCGCTTGATCGATATCAGAAACTAATGCTAAATCAGTTAAAAATGATACTAAACTTTTATCCTCACTGCTTTCTTCAAAAGCGTTTGTAACTGTTAAAAACTCTTCAATATTTTCAATTCTAGATGCAGATTCTATTGTATTTTCATCTTTTAACATTTGGATATAACCGGTTTTATCAAGTACTTCTTCAACTAGCTCAGTTACTGATAAATAATCTAGCATCTGCTGCCAGTTTTTCGTCATAGCATGGAAATCTCCAACTGCTTTCGTAATTTTCCCACTTAATCCAACGAAATCAATTTGCTCTAATGTATCCGATAAAGATAAGTCATTCATAATGCTATAGTTAATAATTTTATCTACAGACGCCGCACCTACACCACGTTTTGGCACATTAATAATTCTTGAAAAA
Organism: Gottfriedia acidiceleris; assembly: GCF_002128425.1. Lineage (GTDB taxonomy): Bacteria > Bacillota > Bacilli > Bacillales > Bacillaceae_G > Gottfriedia > Gottfriedia acidiceleris. Next base: position 17,449 of record NZ_NESS01000006.1, on the reverse strand, counting down.
CTGATCTCGTCATCTGGATTAGCAATAAATCTTAAGTAAGCAAGAACATCTTTAATCTCTTTACGATCATAGAACTTTACTCCGCCGACCATTTTATAAGGAATATTAGATTTAACTAAAACTTCCTCCATTGCACGTGATTGTGCATTCGTACGATATAGTATTGCAACATCGCCATATTGACGAATGCCTTCTTTCTTCCACTCTGCTAGCTTCCCAGCTACAAAATATCCTTCGTCTTGTTCAGAGGCAGCTCTAAAATAATGAATCGGAGTACCTTGTCCATTTTCTGTCCATAGCTTTTTCGCTTTACGATTTGAATTATTCGTAATAACTGCGTTAGCTGCATCAAGAATCGTTTGAGTCGAGCGATAGTTTTGTTCTAACAGAATTACTTGTGCTTTTTCGTAATCTTTTTCGAATGAAAGAATATTAGAAATATCCGCACCACGCCAGCGATAAATTGATTGGTCTGAATCACCTACAACGCAAATATTTTTGAATTGTTCAGCTAGTAATTTAACTATTTTATATTGTGCATGGTTTGTATCTTGATACTCATCTACGTGAATATATTGAAATTTTCGTTGATAATATTGTAGTACTTCTGGAACACGTTCAAACAAATTAATCGTCATCATAATTAAATCATCAAAGTCTAATGAATGATTTTTACGAAGTCGATCTTGATAAGACGCATAGATTTCCCCAACAACTTTTTCATACGGAGTAAAAGCATCTCTTGAATAATCTGCAGCAGTTTGCAGTTCATTTTTTGCACTACTAATTGTTCCTAGAATACTACGTGGATCAAATTTCTTTGAATCTAAGTTTTTCTCTTTCAGGATATTTTTTATTACCGTTAATTGGTCAGTTGTATCTAATATAGAAAAACTTCTATTAAAGCCAATACGATCAATATCTCTACGAAGGATACGAACACACATTGAGTGAAATGTTGAAATCCAAATATCCTCTGCATCTTTTCCAACTAGATTAAAGATACGCTCTTGCATCTCTCTAGCTGCTTTGTTTGTAAATGTGATCGCAAGTATATTCCAAGGAGCGACACCTTTTTCACCTAATAAATATGCAATTCGATGTGTTAGTACTCGAGTCTTACCTGAACCTGCTCCAGCCATAATTAATAAAGGGCCATCAACCGTTTTAACGGCTTCTTTTTGCATTGGATTTAAACCATGCAATAATTCTTCTGCTGTTTTCATTACTTCGTCGCTCCTTCTTTCACAGCTTTCACAGTAAGTAAAGCCTCTTGTAAGTTATCATATATAATGTTCCCAACAACAATCGTATCAGCAAATTGCTTCATTTCAATTGCTTTTTGAGCTGATGAAATTCCCCCACCATAGAATAATTTCGTATTGTTTAATACTTTTGATACTTCTTCTACAACCTGAGGAGAACCATATGTGCCGCTATATTCTATATAAAAAATCGGTAATTTTAATAATTTCTCAGCAACCTCTGCATAAGCCATAATATCTTCTACTGAAAGATCAGTCACTGCACTAGTAAGCTTCGCCGCCTTGCATTCACTATTTAGAATACAATAACCTTCCATTACTAATTCCTCAGCATGTACTAAATGGGCGAATTCTTTCATAGCTTGTTGGTGCATACCTACAATCCATTTAGGATCGGTACTGTTTAAAACTGTTGGGATAAAATAAAAATCATAACCTGGAGTTACAGCTTCAAGATTTGATACCTCTAAAATACATGGTACTGCATAACGTCTTATTCTAACTAGTAAAGATATCGTGGCATCTAACGTTACATCGTCAGTCCCACCAACTAAAATTGCATCCGTTCCTGACTCGCAAATTTTTTCTAATTCATCATCAGAAATTTCTTTGTTTGGATCTAATTTAAATATGTGATTCCATTGTGAATAATCGTACATTTTGTCCTCCGGAAATGTTTTTAAACTATTTATTTAAGTACTTTTTATCAAAAATATAAATGTATTGTATCTTATTAAAAAGGAAAAGTAACCCTGCGTCCCCATTTTAAGTAATTAATGCTAATTGTTTCCTATGATATTGAAACAATTAAAGGGAAAAATGGTAAAGAGTGATGTAGTCACTGATACTTATTATAAGGGGAGTTACTGTTGAGACCAAATATTAGTATTATAAATGCACTTATACGTATAACTGCTGGCTTGACAATTTTAGCTTATGGCACAGCAAAGCTCACACGCAGAAGATGTAGTAATTCTATAATCATTTTGATCATAATCGGTGCCATGAAAGTCGCCGAGGGAGTTTTACGTTTTTGCCCAATGACTGCTCTTGGTAAGAAATGTATGATTATGGCAGATAAACACGACGAGGGAGATACATTCGAAGATTACATTCAACCTTCATAAAAGTAGTTTATCAAATATGGTGTAGATTGTATAGATAAAAATAGAACACTAGTTCTTATTCTAACAAGAAATAGGGTCGTCATTTATAATTAATGACGACCCTTTCTTATTAATTATTTACTTTAATTGCTTTATGCCCTATATCGTGGCGATAGAATAAGCCAGTTGATTGAATCGTATCAATTTGCTTATATACATTTTCGCAAGCTTCGTTAATTGAGCTTCCTTTATGTGCAATGATTAATACTCTTCCACCATTTGTTACAAATTCATTATTTTCAAGCTTTGTACCAGCGTGGAAAACCATTGTATCGTTAGTTACACTGTTTAATCCATTTATAACAGCACCTTTTTCAGGAACTTCAGGATATCCATTTGCAGCAAGTACAACCCCAACAACAGCTTCATCTGACCATTCTAAATGGATTTCTTCTTCATTCAATATTCCTAATAACACTTCAGCTAACTCACTCTCTAAACGAGGTAATACAACTTCAGTCTCTGGATCCCCAAATCTTGCATTAAACTCGATTACTTTAGGTCCCTGGCTTGTTAACATTAAACCTGCATATAGTATTCCAGTAAAATGTCTTCCTTCAGAAATCATTGCTTCTGCAACTGGTAATACGATTTCTTTTAAAGATTTTTCAACAACTGACTCTGAGATTTGTGGTACTGGTGAATAAGCACCCATACCACCCGTATTAGGTCCTTTGTCTCCATCATAAGCACGTTTATGATCTTGAGCGATTACCATAGGATAAACCTTATTCCCGTTAACAAACGACATTAGCGAGAATTCTTCACCTTCTAAATATTCTTCAATTACAACAGATGCACTTGCATCACCGTACTTTTCATCAAGTAGCATGTCATGAAGGCTTATGATTGCCTCTTCAATTGTCATCGCTACAACTACACCTTTACCAGCTGCTAATCCATCAGCTTTAATAACGATCGGTGCTCCAACTTTTTCAATATAGGCTTTTGCTTCTTCAAAATTAGTAAACGTTTCATATGCTGCCGTCGGAATAGCGTACTTTTTCATTAAATCCTTTGTAAAGCTTTTACTTCCTTCGATAATTGCTGCTTCTTTAGTTGGTCCAAAAATCTTTAAATTAGCAGTTCGAAAATCATTTACAATTCCGTTCATTAAAGGAACTTCAGGACCAACGATTGTTAAATCAATTTCTTCCTTTTTTGCAAATGCAATAAGTGCTTCATGGTCACTTTCATCAATATTGACAAGTGTTGCAACATCAATCATTCCATCGTTTCCTGGAGCAACAAATACATCCGTTACATTCTCCGATTGATTTACCTTCCAAGCAATTGTATGCTCACGGCCTCCGCGACCAATGACTAATACTTTCATCTTGTCATCTCCTTATTTCTTAATGTTTAAAGTGACGAACCCCTGTAAAGACCATTGCAATTCCATATTCATCAGCTTTTTTAATTGAATCTTCATCTTTGATTGATCCACCTGGTTGAATAATTGCTGTAATTCCAGCTTTAGCTGCTGCTTCTACTGTATCATTCATCGGGAAAAATGCATCTGAAGCTAACGCCGCACCATTTGATTTTTCACCAGCTTGTTCAATCGCAATTTTTGCAGCTCCAACGCGATTCATTTGACCTGCACCAACACCAATTGTCATATGATCTTTCGCTAAAACAATCGCATTTGATTTAACATGCTTTACAACTTTCCATCCTAATTTTAAATTCTCCCACTCTTCTTGTGTCGGTTGACGTTTTGTAGGGATTGAAATCGTTGCATCATCTAATCCAAATGTATCCATGTCTTGACGTAATAACCCACCATGAACTGTCGTTAATTTAGGTGCAAATGTAGGTTTAGTTTCTAAGTCCACTGTTAATAAACGTAAGTTCTTTTTACTCGTTAAGATTTCTAAAGCTTCTTCACTGAATGAAGGAGCGATAATAATTTCTAAGAATAATTCATGCATTTTCTTAGCTGTAACAGCATCAACTTCACGGTTTGTCGCGATAATTCCTCCAAAAATTGAAACTGGATCAGCAGTATAAGCACGATCATAAGCTTCTTCAACTGTAGTACCTTCGCCTACTCCACAAGGATTCATGTGTTTTACAGCGACAACAGCTGGATTTGAGAATTCGCGTACAATATTTAATGCTTCATTTGCGTCATTAATATTGTTATAAGAAAGCTCTTTACCATGTAATTGCTCTGCATAAGCAATAGATGAAACTGTTGGCACCTGCGCACGATAGAATGTTGCTTTTTGGTGAGGATTTTCACCATATCGTAAAGATTGCTTTAATTCGTAAGAAACAGTATAGCTTTCAGGATTTTCTTCTCCAACTTGCTCTGTTAAATAGTTAGAAATTAATGAATCATAAGCTGCTGTATGACGGAAAACTTTAGCAGCTAATCGACGGTTCGTTTCAATAGAAACTGTATTATTTTCAGCTAACTCAGCTAAAATTACTTCATAATCTGTTGGGTCAACTACTACAGATACAAACTCATGATTTTTAGCAGCTGAACGAAGCATTGTAGGGCCACCGATATCGATATTTTCAATTGCATCTTCAAATGTAACATCAGGCTTCATGATTGTTTCTTTAAACGGATATAAATTTACACAAACTAAATCAATTGGCTGAATACCTAACTCGTTCATTTGACGCATATGTTCTTCATTTGAACGAACGCCTAGTAAACCTCCGTGAATTGAAGGATGTAATGTTTTTACACGACCATCCATAATTTCTGGAAAGTTAGTTACTTCTGAAATACCAATTACATTTAATCCAGCATCTTTTAATAAATTAAAAGTTCCACCTGTTGAAATAACTTCAAAATCATGTTTAATTAATCCACTTACAAATTCAATAATCCCTTGTTTATCTGAAACGCTAACTAAAGCTCGTTTTTTCATGATACATTCCCCTATCTAATCGATTTCCATGCTCTATATCTAATCTAGTTAACTAAACAATTTTTTAAGTGTTTGCACATATAAAACATGCTCGACACTATGAACCTTTTGCTCAAGAGACTCCTTAGAATCTCCCTTTTCAATTAGAATTTCTTCTTGTGCAATAATTGGACCAGTGTCCATTCCTTCATCGACATAATGAACGGTTACACCTGTCGATTCGACACCAGCTAGGAGAGCTTGACCAATTGCGTCTTTTCCAGGAAATAATGGTAGAAATGAAGGATGAATATTTACAATTTTCCCAGGAAATGAGTCTAAAATTGTCGGACCAATTAATCTCATATAGCCAGCTAATACGATAAATTCGACATCTAACTCTTTAAGATGGGCAATAATTTCACCTTCATACTGCTCTTTTGATTCATAGTTTTTCGCTGAAAATTTAAATGATGGAATATTTGCTTGCTTTGCTCGTTCGATACAAAATGCATTTGGACGATCACAAACAAGTAATTTCACTTCAGCATTCACTTCTCCGCTTTTAGTTGCATCAAGAATGGCTTGAAAGTTGCTACCATTTCCTGAAGCAAATACGGCAATCTTCTTCATTACAGAGAACCTCCACCAAAGGTTACACCTTCGCCTGCTTTTGTTCTTCCGATAATAAATACTTTTTCTCCGTCTTCTTCTAATAGTTTAATAGTGTCATGAAAGTTCTCTTCACTAACCGCAAGAACCATACCGATACCCATATTAAAAATATTAAACATTTCTTCACGCTTTAATTCACCAATCTCTTCTAATAAATCAAAGATTGGTTGGATTGGCCATGAACCATAATCAATTTCAGCACCAATTCCTTCTGGTAACATTCTAGGGATATTTTCAATAAATCCGCCACCAGTTATATGAGCCATACCTTTTACTTCGAATTTTTTAAGGACATTTAAGATTGGTTTTACATAAATTTTTGTAGGACGTAACAGTTCTTCGCCTAAAGTATGACCTAATTTATCAATATGTTGATCAAGTGTTAATCCACCTTTTTCTAATAAAACCTTACGAACTAGAGAATAACCATTACTATGGATACCGTTTGATGAGATTCCTAATAAGATATCTCCTTCTTTAATGTTTTGTCCTGTTACAAGTTTTGGCTTGTCAACAATCCCTACTGCAAAGCCAGCAATATCATATTCATCTTCTGGATACATACCAGGCATTTCTGCAGTTTCTCCTCCAACTAATGAGCAACCTGCTTGTACACAGCCATCTGATACACCTTTTACAATTTGTTCAATCCTCTCAGGTACAGCCTTCCCAACAGCTAAGTAATCTAGGAAAAATAAAGGCTCCGCTCCTTGAACCACAATATCATTCACACACATCGCGACTGCATCAATGCCAATCGTATCGTGACGGTCCATTTGGAAAGCTAATTTTAATTTTGTCCCTACTCCATCTGTCCCTGATACAAGAACTGGTTCCTTATAGTTGAACTTGGAAAGATCAAACATTCCTCCAAATCCTCCTAATCCACCAAGAACTTCTTGACGCATTGTTTTTTGAACGTGTTTCTTCATTCTGTTCACTGCTTCATAGCCAGCTTCGATATCTACTCCAGCTTGTTTATATGCATTCGCCATGTGATGATTTCCCCTTTCAGTTCCTTATGAATAGATTCAATTCAAAAGAGGCGACGACTTTGCTCGCCGCCTCTATTTTTTTTATTTTAATTATGAGAATGTACTAATTCATTTTCATCATAGATTACTGTTGGATATTTCCCTGTAAAGCAAGCAGTACATTGACCTCTATTTGGTCCTTCATGATTTCTACCAATAGCATTTAGTAATCCTTCTAGACTAATAAATTCTAATGAATCTGCACCAATTTCTTCGCATATTTCTTCTATTGTATTAGTTGCGGCAATTAACTCTTCTCTTGTTGAAGTGTCAATACCGTAATAGCAAGGATTTTTCAATGGCGGTGCGCCAATACGAACATGAACTTCACTTGCACCTGCATCACGTAACATTTGTACGATTCGGCGGCTTGTAGTTCCACGAACGATTGAATCATCTACCATTACTACACGTTTACCCTCTACGATTGAACGAACTGGAGAAAGTTTCATCTTAACCCCTTGCTCTCTAAGTTCTTGAGAAGGTTGGATAAATGTGCGACCTACATAACGATTTTTAATCAAGCCAAGTTCATATGGAATACCAGATTCTTCTGCGTAACCAACTGCTGCTGAAATACTTGAATCAGGAACACCGATTACTACGTCTGCTTCTACAGGAGCTTCTTTTGCTAATACACGCCCCATACTTTTTCGTGCAGCATGAACATTGATATTATCAATATTGCTGTCTGGACGAGAGAAATAAATATATTCCATACTACAAATTGTGTGATTAACTGATGAAGTAAACTGATCAGTTTCGACCCCATTATCTGAAATAATAAGTAATTCTCCCGGATTAATATCTCGAATATATTTCGCTCCAACTACATCGAATGCACACGTCTCTGAAGCTACAACATAAGCATCACCTAGTTTAGCTAACGCCAATGGTCTAAAACCATTTGGATCTAGTGCGACATACATTGCATCTTTTGTTAGAACTAAGTAAGCGAAAGCTCCTTTGATCATATTTAAAGATGCTTTAATGCTATCCTTTAATGGAGCAGAGCCATTACGTTTAATTAAGTGAGCAAGTACTTCAGTATCAGAAGTAGTTTGAAAAATACTACCTTGCATCTCTAAATCTTTACGTAATCTTGAAGCATTTACTAAATTACCATTATGGGCAAGAGCAATGCTTCCTGTATGCGATTGGAATAATAGAGGCTGAACATTTTCATAGCCTCCTCCGCCTGCAGTTGCATAACGAACATGACCAATAGCAGCTTTTCCGTGTAAATCATTTAATTGACCTTTACTGAAAACTTCTGTTATTAATCCAAGCCCTTTTGCACCTTCAAGCTCATTCCCATCAGTTACAACAATTCCCGCTCCTTCTTGGCCTCTATGTTGTAAGCTATGAAGACCATAGTAGGAGATTTGGGCAGCATCAGTATGCCCCCAAATTCCAAATATTCCACACTCTTCGTTTAGTCCTTTTATTTCAGCAAGCATGGGATCGCCTCTTTCCAAGCTTGTTTCAGTTCCTCAACTGAAGCATGAAGAACTGTTTCATTCTTTTCATTACGAACTGTTACTGATGTTTCTTCTGTAACTGTACCGATTAACTTTGCATCTACTAATGCTTCGAATTGTTCTTTATGTTCAGGTTTAACTGAAAGTAAGAAACGTGATTGAGTTTCGCTAAATAATGAAACAACCTCATTTCCTTCAATCGTAATAGTTGCACCGACTTCTGACGGACCAAATGTGCTTTCTGCAATCGCTACAGCTAAACCACCCTCAGAAATATCGTGTGCTGAAGCAACTACACCTGCTTGAATAGCAGCAAGAATTTGCTCTTGGCGACTAGATTCAATCGCTAAATCAATACTTGGTGCTTTACCAAAGATTTTGCCATTTAATAATTTTTGAAGCTCACTTCCACCAAATTCAGCTTCTGCCTCACCGATTACATAAATTAAATCGCCAGCAGTTTTAAAGTTTTGAGTCGTGATATGCTCGACATCTTCAATTAGACCTACCATACCAACTACAGGTGTTGGGTAAACTGCTTCACCATTTGTTTCGTTATATAATGATACGTTACCACCGATTACAGGAGTACTTAATACATTACAAGCTTCACTCATACCATCTGTTGCTTTTTCTAATTGCCAGAAAATCTCAGGTTTTTCAGGATTTCCGAAGTTTAAGCAATCTGTAATTGCAAGTGGACGAGCTCCTGAACAAACTACATTACGAGCTGCTTCTGCTACTGCAATTTTCCCACCAACTTCAGGATCTAAATATAAGTAGCGTGCATTACAGTCAGTTGTCATTGCTAGTGCTTTTTTTGTATCACGAATTCTGATTACTGCAGCATCTGAACCTGGAGCAACTACTGTATTTGTACGAACCATATAATCATACTGACCGTAAACCCACTCTTTACTTGCGATTGTAGGTTGAGAAAGTAATTGTTTTAACGTTTCTTTTGAATCACTAATTTCAGGAATATAGTTTTCCATCGCTTGGAACTCACCATAATATGCAGGTTCAGTTGATGGCTTATGATACACTGGAGCTTCTTCAGCAAGAGCATCTACAGGTAATTCAGCTACAACCTCACCTTTATGAAGTAAGCGAAGCATCTTATCATCTGTAACACGTCCTACAGATACAGCATGTAAATCATACTTTTCAAATAAGTCTACGATTTCTTGCTCTCTACCTTTTTCTACAACTAATAACATACGTTCTTGAGATTCTGATAGCATCATTTCGTAAGCTGTCATACCAGCTTCACGTTGAGGAACTAGATCAAGATTCATCTCGATTCCCATTCCTGCTTTTGAAGCCATCTCAGCAGATGAAGATGTTAAACCAGCTGCGCCCATATCTTGAATACCAACAAGAGCGTCATTTTGAACAACTTCTAAACATGCTTCAAGTAATAACTTCTCCATAAATGGATCGCCTACTTGAACCGCTGGACGTTTCTCATCAGATGCATCAGATAACTCTTCAGAAGCAAAAGTTGCACCATGAATTCCGTCACGACCAGTTGAAGCACCAACGTACATTACTGTATTTCCAGCACCATGCGCTTGACCTTTTTTAATATCTTTATGATTGATTAATCCAACACACATTGCATTTACTAAAGGATTGCCTTCGTAACATGGATCGAAGTTTACTTCTCCACCAACTGTTGGAATACCAATACAGTTTCCATATCCAGCAATACCTGCAACTACTTCTTCAAATAAATACTTAACTCTTGGAGTTTCTAATTCACCAAATCGTAAAGAATTTAGAAGTGCAACAGGACGTGCTCCCATTGAAAATACATCACGTATAATTCCACCTACACCAGTTGCAGCACCTTGGTATGGTTCAATTGCAGATGGGTGATTATGGCTTTCGATTTTAAATACTACAGCTTGTTCATCGCCAATATCAACAATACCTGCTCCTTCACCTGGTCCTTGTAACACATGCTCACCACTGATTGGGAATTTGCGTAATAAAGGTTTTGAGTTTTTATAACTACAATGTTCAGACCACATTACTGAGAATAATCCAAGCTCTGTATAGTTCGGATTGCGACCAATAATTGATTTGATTAATTGAAACTCTTCATCAGTTAAGCCCATAGTGGCATAAATTCTATCATTTTCAATTTGAATTGGATTTGGCTCAAGAAGTAACGACATGGTTTTCCCTCCAGTTTCTTACAATCGAACGAAATAGTTGAAGTCCGTCTGCACTACCTAATAATACATCAACTGCACGCTCAGGGTGTGGCATCATACCTAATACATTTCCTTTTTCATTAACAATTCCTGCGATATCATCTAAACTACCGTTCGGATTATTTTGATAACGGAAAACTATCTGATTATTACTTTTAAGTGATTCGTATGTTTCTTGATCGCAATAGTAATTTCCTTCCCCATGTGCGATTGGTACAGTAATTACTTGACCTTTTTCATAACCAGTTGTAAACATTGATTCATTGTTTTCAACAACTAGCTCTACTTGTTTACACATAAATTTTAATTTCTCATTACGTCTAAGAGTACCTGGTAGCAGACCTGCTTCAGTTAGGATTTGGAATCCATTACAAACGCCAAATACTGGTTTACCTTCAGCAGCAGCTTTCTTCACAGCATCCATCACGTTTGCAAAACCTGCAATTGCGCCAGAGCGTAAGTAATCTCCATATGAGAAGCCACCTGGTAATAAGATACCATCAAATTCATCTAAATTCGTTGAATCATGCCATACGTATTCTACTTCTTCGCCTAACTCATCTTTGATTGCATGATACATATCAACATCACAATTTGAGCCCGGGAACACAATTACTGCAAACTTCACTGTGCGACTACCTCCTCTACCTCATAACGGTAATCTTCAATTACGATGTTTGCTAATAACTTTTCACACATTTCTTTTACTGTAGTATCTAAATCTGCAACATTTTTATCAATTAATAATTCCATATATTTACCGATACGAACATCTTGAACTTCGCTAAAATTCATGCTATGAAGTGCGTTTTTAACTGCATTTCCTTGTGGATCTAAAACACTTTCTCTTAATGTAACGAATACTCTTACTTTGAACATGATAATCCCCCTAAGCGTTTTAAAATTTCTTCGTATCCATCTGTTAAGTTACCTAAATCTCTACGGAATACATCTTTATCAAATTTCGCGTTTGTATCTTTATCCCATAATCGGCAAGTATCTGGTGAAATCTCATCTGCTAACAAAATTGTTCCATCATTTAATTTGCCAAACTCTAATTTAAAATCGACTAAACGAACATTACATGCATTAAACTGTTCTACTAGTACATCATTAACACGGAGAGCAATCTCTTTAATTGTTTCAAGATCTTCAGTTGTTGCTAGTTTAAGTGCAGCGATATGATCTTCATTAATAATTGGATCACCTAAATCATCACGTTTGTAATAAAACTCAATGATTGGCTTTTCTAACCTAACACCTTCATCTAATCCCATGCGTTTCGATAAGCTACCAGCAACGATATTTCTAACAACTACTTCAATTGGTACAATTGTTACTCGTTTTACAAGTTGTTCAAGTTCTGATGTTTTTTCTACGAAATGAGATGCAATACCTGATTCCATTAACTTTGAAAATAGTAAACTAGTAATTGCATTATTCAAGCGACCTTTACCGGCAATTTCTGCTTTCTTTTCACCGTTAAATGCAGTTGCTGAATCTTTGTACTCAACTCTTACAATTTCAGGATTCTCAGTTGAGAAAATTCTTTTTGCTTTTCCCTCATACAACATTACTTGCTCTGCCATGCTAACAATGCCTCCCATATCCTCATTTAAACACCCAATAGAATTTATGCTTTATCTGTTATTTGAATTGTTTGGCTAAGAATTTTTTTCTCTAATCTTAGCCAAACAATATTTATTAATTTAATCCTAAGCGTTCAAAAATTGTGTCGACTTGACTTAAGTGGTAGCTGTAGTCAAAGCAATCATTAATTTCTTCTTGAGATAATAAAGAAGTAATTTTTTCTTCTGCTTCTACAAGCTCTTTAAACTGTACTTGCGTTTCCCATGCTTCCATTGCTTTTGGTTGAACAGTATCATAAGCCTCTTCACGTGACATTCCTTTTTCAATTAAAGCAAGAAGTACACGTTGAGAATAAATTAATCCGTAAGTACGGTCCATGTTACGTTTCATATTCTCAGGGAATACTGTCAGGTTTTTAACAATATTTCCAAATCGATTTAACATGTAATTTAAAAGTATTGTTGCATCTGGTAAGATGATTCTTTCTGCAGATGAATGTGAGATATCTCTTTCATGCCAAAGTGATACATTTTCATAAGCTGTAACCATATGGCCTCTAATTACACGAGCTAATCCTGTCATGTTTTCAGATCCAATTGGATTACGTTTATGTGGCATTGCAGAAGAGCCTTTTTGACCTTTTGCAAAGAATTCTTCAACTTCACGAGTTTCACTTTTTTGTAATCCACGTACTTCAGTTGCAAACTTCTCAATTGAAGTTGCAATTAAAGATAATGTTGCCATGTAGTGAGCATGACGATCACGTTGTAATGTCTGAGTTGAAATTGGAGCTGCTTGAATTCCTAACTTTTCACAAACATATTCTTCAACAAACGGAGGAATATTTGCGTATGTTCCAACAGCGCCTGAGATTTTACCTACTCGAACTGTTTCAATCGCATTCTTAAATCGATCTAAGTTACGTTTCATTTCTTCAGTCCATAATGCAAGTTTTAGTCCAAAAGTAGTTGGTTCTGCATGTACACCGTGAGTACGTCCCATCATTACTGTGTACTTATGTTCTTTAGCTTTCGTTTCAAGAATTCCGATAAAGTTCTCTAAATCTTTTAATAAGATATCGTTAGCTTGGCGTAGTAAGTATGAAAGCGCCGTGTCTACTACGTCAGTTGATGTTAAGCCATAATGTACCCATTTACGTTCTTCACCTAATGTTTCAGAAACTGCACGTGTGAATGCAACTACGTCATGACGTGTTTCTTTTTCAATTTCATAAATTCGGTTTATATCGAAAGAAGCTTTTTCACGTAACACTTTTACGTCTTCTTTAGGAATATCTCCTAATTCAGCCCATGCTTCACATGCTAATATTTCTACTTCTAACCAAGCTTTAAATTTGTTTTCTTCTGTCCAAATTGCTGCCATTTCTGGGCGTGAATAACGTTCAATCATATTTTTACCTCCACTGGGTTCTGTTCCCAAATTCCTAACTCTTTTACTTTTTGCATCGCTAGTTCTGTTGATGCTGCCATTATATTAATATGTCCCATTTTACGGCCTTTTTTGCTTTCGTCTTTACCATAAAGATGGACATTTAATGTACTATCATTTTGCATTACATTCAATACTTCTTCAACATGTTCACCTAATATATTCACCATTACTACTGGTTTTAGTAATTCCGTATTACCCAATGGTAAATTACAAACCGCTCGTATATGCTGCTTAAACTGTGAAGTTTCAACTGCCTCCATCGTATAGTGTCCTGTATTATGTGGACGTGGAGCTAATTCATTAATATAAACTTGCTCATCTTCTGTTACAAATAACTCGATGGCTAAAACACCTACAAGATGGAATGAGCTAGCAACTTTTTTTGCATAGTTCTCTGCTGTTTCTATTACAAAGTTTGAGGTATTTGCCGGTACTGTTGAAGTATGCAGAATTTGATTTATATGAACATTCTCTGCTATTGGAAACGTACTTACTTCTCCATTACTATTTCTTGCGACAATTATTGACAATTCTTTTTCAAAAGGAACCCAACCCTCAAGAATACATTGCTGTTTTTTAACAAGTTCTAGTGCTTCTACAAAGTCTTCTTCAGTTCTTAAAACAACTTGCCCTTTTCCATCATAACCACCAGTTGTCGTTTTCAAAACAGCTGGTAAACCGATTGCTGTGACTGCTTCAGAAAATTGTTCTTCATTTTCTACTAAACGAAATGGAGCAACTTTTATGCCTAAATTTTGAATAGCTGTTTTTTCAGTTAATCTATTTCTTGTTAGTTTTAATAATTCACTACCTTGAGGTAAATAGGAATGTTCATCTAAATACTCAAGAGCATTTACATCAATATTTTCAAATTCATATGTTATAACATCACTTACTTGCGCAAGCTGTTTAATTGCTTCTATATTAGAATATTCTGCCGTAATCTCTATATCAGATACTTGCCCACAAGGCGAGTTTGGAGTAGGATCTAAAACAGCTATTTTATAGCCCATTTCTTTCGCTGAAAGCGCCATCATTCTTCCAAGTTGGCCTCCGCCGATAATCCCTATTGTTTGTCCTGGTAGAATTACTTTACTATTCATAGTGACTCACTGCTTTCTAAAACTTGTTTAGTAGTGTTTTCACGACGAGTTTCTAATGCTAAACAAATTTCATGATCTTGGATACTTAATACTTGAGCAGCAAGTAATCCTGCATTCGTCGCACCTGCTTTACCAATTGCAACAGTTGCAACAGGTACTCCACCTGGCATTTGTACAATTGATAATAACGAATCTAATCCATTTAAAGCTTTTGATTGTACTGGCACACCAATTACTGGAAGTGTCGTTTTTGCTGCTACCATACCTGGTAAGTGAGCAGCTCCGCCTGCACCTGCTATAATTACTTTAATACCACGCTCTCTAGCTGATTCTGCATACTCAAACATTAAATCTGGCGTACGATGTGCCGAAACAACTCGTTTCTCATAGCTAATATTTAGCTCCTCTAACACATCACAAGCATGTTTCATTGTTTCCCAATCACTTGTACTCCCCATAATGACCCCAACTAACGGTTTCATCTACTTATCCCCCAAGTTTATTCGCTTTTTTTTATTTTTATAAAAAATTTCCAACAAAAAACGCCTAAATAGAAATATCCCTCTATGGTGAGAAAGATAATCTACTTAGGCGCATACAAATAACGTACACGTGTGATTAACTTCCCCTCATAGTCCAGTAATTTAAGGTTACTAGGTAGAAACTTTTGGGCCATATTCCCAAACTTATATGAGGTTTGCTAAATTTCCTATCTCTATAGTAACAATTTATAACTCTTTTTTCAACAAAATATGAATGTTTTTCTTAAAAAATATTTTAATGTTCGTGTTTTACACAGTTTTTTACATTCTATGATGTCTATTTTTATTAAATTACTGATAGCAACTGTAATTTTTTTATTTCTTATTCGGATTTCTAATATCGAATAAGAAATGTAGAACAAAAAAACTATCTATCCCTATAATAAATAGGAAAGATAGCTTTTTCAATTATTGACTTTTATTAAGATCCGTTACTTTAGTTGGAGTTGTTGTTACTTTGAATCCATCTTTTGTTGTAAATAAGTCGGATTTTTTCAGTTTAATCCTATGTTTTAAACTAATAATTATTTTCTTTAGAAATAAAAAAGGTGACCTAAGCGGTTACACCTTTTTTAAATTAGATAATACTAATTTTTTATTATACTTTCAATTTCCTCTATTAGTTCAGACTGAATCTTATCCACTTTTGAAAAGTCCATAGCTTCAATATAAATAGCTTCTAATTCGTCTCTAAGTACTTTAGCTTCTGCCAAGTAAGAAATTGCTTCTTTCATTTTCTCTTTATATGAATTGGTTGTTCTTTCAATTTCATCAGCGTATTTCTCATCTGTTCCCGGCGTAATACATCTTTCGTACATATCAATAATCTCATCATTTTCACGATCTGGAAAATATTCATGCGGTGCTGTACTGTCAAAGATCGCAATGCTTTTTTCAGGGATAATTACCATATCTAGACTGTTTGGATCAAATCCACAATGATATATTTCTACATCAAAACCTTTTTTTTCTCCAGCAGCCGCTATTTTCTTTAACATTGTTGATTTACCAGAACCAGCTCTACCTTTTATAAAATAACGCTTTTCAATGTCTTCTGTTAAATTTTGAATATAATCAACTGCACCACTTGGAGTTGCTGCACCTAAAAATCTATGTTTTACCTTTGAATCTTTTTCAGTATTATTGTCACTATTATAAAAAAGCATTATCAATTCGTTAGTCAGTTTATTAGCCTCTACAAAGTCCATATTAGAAATATAAATTTCTTCAATCTCATCATGAGCCCTTAAGGAAGCCGCAAATGTGTCATATGCCGTTTGAAACTTTTTAGAAATTTCATCATTTAGTGATAGTATTGCTTCCCTTTGTACTGATAATTTCTTAGAATCCCAAGCAACACCTAAATTCACATATTCCTCTATCACCCCGGGAGCTTTTGGTTCAATTACATGTGGTGCTGTTCCGTCTACTATACCTATTTTAAATTTCGGGATTATTAAGCCATCAACTGAATTTGTATCTGAAGAACAATGTAAATATTCAATATCGATCCCCTTATTTACAACCACATCTCCAATAGTTTTCATTAATGTTGATTTCCCAGTACCTGGACCACCTTTTAGAATGAATAGTTTATCTAAATCTTCTAAAGCTGAGTCATAGAGATTATAAAACCCTTTTGCAGTATTACCTCCTGCATAATAATTGAGTATTTTTCCTCTCATTTTTTTCCCTCCATTCAATCTAAGTTATGTAGATTTATTAATAAGGGTGTTTGCCTAGTGTTAATTACTTTTTAATATTTTTGCAAAAGTAAATTAACTTGTTAGTTTTTATCCGAATTTGTTGGTGATCCCTAAGGTTATCATTTAGGCTTTTGATATCTTCTCTCTTTATGTAAAGTCATAATATGAAGTTACATTTACAAATTTGATTATAAAAAAACATCAGCCTAATAGCTGATGTTTTTGTTTACCAGGCGACGTTCTACTCTCACAGGGGGAAACCCCCAACTACCATCGACGCTGAAGAGCTTAACTGCCGTGTTCGGTATGGGAACGGGTGTGACCTCTTCGCAATAATCACCTG
>NZ_NESS01000005.1 GCF_002128425.1 Gottfriedia acidiceleris | reverse complement strand
TTCTCTTGATAGTAGTACATAAAAAATCCCCCTTGTAACAATTTTCCTACAAAGGGGATTTTTTCTAAAATTTTATGCTTAGATCTATTGACTAAGTTGTTTTTCAACACTCTGAAAAAGAGCGATTGATTTCAATCGCTCTTTTTTTAATTTCTTTCTAAAGGTGAAGCTCCATCTGGAGGAGAAAAAGGATTCGTTTTATTAATACGATCGTAAAACATTACTCCGTTTAAATGGTCAATTTCATGCTGGAAGCAAATTGCTGGTAAACCCTTTAAACGAATTTTTACTTCTCCTAACTTTGTATCAAAGCCAGTTACTGTTATTCTTGCGTAACGTGGAACATATCCAGGGACATCACGATCAACAGATAAGCAGCCTTCACCACCTGATAAATAAACTTCCTCAACTGAATGACTTATAATTTTAGGATTTAATAATGCATAACTAAATAAATTACCTTGTAGGTCAGTAACATGAACACCTATGGCTCTTTTAAGAATGCCAATTTGTGGTGCAGCTAAACCGATACCTGAACGTAACCCGTAATCTGCAGATATTTCTGGATTTTGACTATTTATAACATACTCTAATAATGAATTAGCTAAATTAATATCCTCATCTGATGGAGGTAAACTTACTTCACTCGAGACTTCTCTTAATCTAGGGTCGCCCTCTCGAATTATATCTTTCATTGTAATCAAATGAATTTCACTCCTGTCTAATTAATTCCTTAAATATAAGTATGTACTATTCACTAGTATTATTAATTTAGTCTAACAAATCTTTTTTAAATTGTCAGTCACCAACAATACAATGGAAAAAGGAGCAATATAATATCGCTCCTTAAAGTTTGTGGTTATACATTAATAATAGAGGCTGTTAGTGTGAATTATAAAACGAAAGCTGCACCAACGATAATTAATAAAATGAATAGAACAACGATTAATGCGAAACCGCCATAACCGCATCCACATCCGCCGTAACCATAACCAGGGTATCCACCTTTTCCGTATCCGTAACCACCGTACATAATATAACCTCCCTTTAAACTGTTTCCGCATATAGCGGATACTACAAATTATGAAAAACTACATAAAGTGTGTGGGTATGTGACCATATTATTTTTTGAGGACGTATAAAAAGTCTGAAAAGATGCAACATGAAAATAATAAATGAAAAAAATTGGGTGAAATTATGTATAAAAAATTCAATGCTTTATTTCTTTTAATAAGCATTTTATTTATCCTTTGTACGGGTTGTACTTCTGAAGCTGAACAAAGGAATTTAGTTATAAATCAACTAGGTCAAATTGCAGAAAAGGAACAGAAATTTCAAAAAGCTGGAGAACGTATTCAAAAACTAGAAGTAAAAGAATTGGAGTATTATGAAAAAATTTATTTATATAAAATTAGCGAAGTAAATAAAAGACAAGAGTCGGCCAAAAAAGCAATCAATTTATTAAATGAACGGAAAGAACGAGTAAACGAGGAGTCAAAATTAATTCACGATATAGACATAAAAATTGAAGAACTTCAAACAATAAATATTGAAACGAAGGATGAACAGTTTCGTAATGAAGTTAATAACTTTATAAAAACATGGAGAGAAAGAACTGAGTTATACGATAAATTGAATTCAAAATATAAAGATGCAATGGAAACGGATCTTTCGATTTATAACTTATTATCTCAGAAAAAAGTTGATTTAAAAGATGTAAAGAGTGAGACAAAGGATACAAATCATATTTATAAAGATGTCATTAAATATAATGATCAATTAAATCTTTATACTCAAAAATTAAATAATTTACAAAAAGACATATATGAAAAATATGGTAAATAACTCATTTGTACTAGAATTACTAAACAAAAATCGTTGTAGTACAGTTTAAAATTTATGATAAAAAAAATCTGTCATTAGCTATTTAAGTATAATTTAAAAGAGTTTCTGTTATTGTATAACAGATTGCTGTTTCAAAGGTAGTACAGGGTTAAAATTTTATGAAAATTTTTTAAAAAAATCACGAATAAAATAATACAACAAAATATTTGACGAGTTTATGAACGTGTTATAAACTGTACTAGTGTTCAATGTTGTACTAGTGTAATACACAAATAGTATAAGTACAGTTTTTAATTATAAGTAAAAGTTACTTGTAATTACTTTTAAGAAAATACACATGATGGATAAAGAAAATAAATCCTCCATAATTAAAGAAGGGTGTGGGTTTTAGTGGCAACTACTACGAAGAAAGTAGATGGAAAGGAAAAAACAGAAATGAAGAATACACAAACTGTTTCTGAATTAATGGATCAAATGCTTCAATTTGGTGATTCAGTTGGAACTCTTCAAATTTTAAATGAAGAGGGCGAAATCGTTAATGAAGCAGCGATGCCTGATTTATCAGATGAGCAATTAAAAGAATTAATGAAACGTATGGTTTGGACTCGTGTTCTTGATCAACGTTCAATTTCATTAAACAGACAAGGTCGTTTAGGTTTCTATGCTCCTACTGCAGGACAAGAAGCTTCTCAATTAGCTAGTCAATTTGCTCTTGAAAAAGAAGACTTTATCCTACCTGGTTACCGTGATGTACCTCAAATGATCTGGCACGGTTTACCATTATATAAAGCATTTTTATGGTCACGTGGACATTTCGTAGGAAGTCAAATTCCTGAAGATGTAAATGCAATCTTCCCACAAATTATTATTGGTGCTCAAATTATTCAAGCTGCAGGTGTTGCACTTGGTATGAAGTTGAAAGGCCAAAAATCTGTTGCCATTACATATACAGGTGACGGTGGATCTTCTCAAGGTGATTTCTATGAAGGTATGAACTTTGCTGGTGCTTACAATGCTCCTGCGATTTTCGTTGTTCAAAATAACAGATATGCAATCTCAACTCCAGTTTCTAAGCAGTCAAAAGCTAGAACAATTGCTCAAAAAGCAATTGCAGTAGGTATTGCTGGTATTCAAGTTGATGGTATGGATCCATTAGCAGTATATGCAGCTACATCAGAAGCTCGTAAACGTGCTGTTAATGGTGAGGGTCCAACTTTAATTGAAACTTTAACATTCCGTTATGGACCACATACAATGGCTGGTGATGATCCAACTCGTTACCGTACAAAAGATACTGAAAATGAGTGGGAAGCAAAAGATCCAATCGTTCGTTTCCGTAAGTTCTTAGAGAAAAAAGGTCTTTGGACTGAAGAAGAAGAAAATGCAATTATCGAAGAAGCAAAAGAAGCAATTAAAGATGCAATCAAACTTGCTGACCAAGAGCCAAAACAAAAAGTTACTGATTTAATGGCTAATATGTTCGAAACAATGACAACTAATATAGAAGAGCAATATGCAATTTACAAAGAGAAGGAGTCGAAGTAAGTCATGGCGCAAATGACAATGATTCAAGCTATCACAGATGCATTACGCGTTGAAATGAAAAACGATCCAACTGTAGTAGTATTTGGAGAGGACGTTGGAGTTAACGGTGGTGTATTCCGTGCAACTGAAGGTTTACAAGCAGAATTCGGTGA
The DNA here is from genome assembly GCF_002128425.1 of Gottfriedia acidiceleris. GTDB lineage: Bacteria > Bacillota > Bacilli > Bacillales > Bacillaceae_G > Gottfriedia > Gottfriedia acidiceleris. The sequence continues at coordinate 403,325 of NZ_NESS01000005.1, read as the reverse complement.
AGAGCGTGTATTCGATACACCACTTGCTGAATCAGGAATCGGTGGATTAGCAATCGGTCTTGGAATTGAAGGCTTCCGTCCAGTACCAGAAATCCAATTCTTCGGATTCTTATTCGAAATTATGGACTCAATCGCTGGCCAAGCTGCTCGTATGCGTTACCGTACAAGTGGTCGTTTTACTTCGCCAATTACTTTCCGTTCACCATTTGGTGGTGGGGTTCATACACCAGAAATGCACGCGGATAGTTTAGAAGGTTTAATGGCTCAAACTCCTGGTTTAAAAGTAGTTATTCCATCAACACCTAAAGATGCTAAAGGTCTTTTAATTTCATCTATTCGTGATAATGATCCGGTTATCTATTTAGAGCACATGAAATTATACCGTTCATTCCGTGAAGATGTACCTGAAGGTGAGTACACTATTGAATTAGGTAAAGCGGATGTTAAACGTGAAGGTAAAGATGTATCTGTATTTGCTTACGGTGCAATGGTTCACGCTGCATTAAAAGCTGCTGAAGAATTAGAAAAAGATGGCGTATCAGTAGAGGTTGTTGACTTACGTACTGTTCACCCATTAGATATCGAAGCAATCGTTGCATCTGTTGAGAAAACTGGCCGTGCAGTTGTTGTACAAGAAGCACAAAAACAAGCTGGTATTGCTGCAAATGTTGTAGCAGAAATTAATGATCGTTGTATCCTTTCATTAGAAGCACCAGTTGTACGTATTACTGCAGCTGATACTGTATACCCATTCTCAGAAGCTGAAACAGTTTGGTTACCAAACCATAAAGATGTAGTTGAAGGAATTCAAAAAGTTTTAAACTTCTAATCAGTTTGTAACAAAAATAGTGAAAGGTATTTGATGAATTCATCAATACCTTTCTTACATTATAGATAAAATATTTAAAAAAATTAATTTAACTTTGTTCGGAGGTAGAAATCTGTGTCAAACTCAGTGGCAAGTCTATTTGAATTTAGATTACCAGATATCGGTGAAGGTATTCACGAAGGTGAAATTGTAAAATGGTTTATTAAAGCAGGCGACGAAGTAAATGAAGATGATATCATTTGTGAAGTTCAAAACGATAAATCAGTAGTAGAAATTCCATCACCTGTAAAAGGGAAAGTATTAGAAGTATTAGTTGCAGAAGGAACAGTTGCGGTTGTTGGTGACGTATTAGTACGTTTAGATGCACCTGGATATGAAAACATTAGCTTCAAAGGACAACATGCTGAAGAAGCTCCAACTACTACTCCAGTACCAGAGGCTGCTGATGCAGTTCAAGCAAAAGTTCAAGAATCTTATGAGCAAAGTGAACCAAAAACAGATGCTGCACCACTATCACCTGTTGCTGCAATTGAACCAAAAGCTCATGTAATTGCAATGCCATCTGTACGTAAATACGCTCGTGAGAAAAACGTAGATTTACGTATTGTACCAGGTTCAGCTAAAAATGGTCGTGTAACAAAACAAGACGTAGATGCATTCTTATTAGGTGGAGTTGCACCAGCTGCTGCAGCACAAACTGAAGTTGCTGTTGAAGTTGTAACTGAAGCGAAAAGCTCAACACAAGAAGCTCCTAAAGCTATGCCAATTCCAGAAGGTGCGTATCCTGAAACTCGTGAAAAAATGAGTGGAATTCGTAAAGCAATCGCTAAAGCAATGGTTAACTCTAAACATACTGCTCCTCACGTAACATTAATGGATGAAGTAGATGTAACGAAACTAGTTGCTAGCCGTAAAAAATATAAAGAAGTTGCAGCTGCACAAGGTATTAAATTAACATTCTTACCTTACGTAGTTAAAGCTTTAACTTCTGCTTTACGTAAATTCCCAGCGTTAAATACATCAATTGATGATGCTACTAACGAAATCATCCACAAGCATTACTATAACATTGGTATTGCTGCAGATACTGATAAAGGTTTATTAGTACCAGTTGTTAAAGATGCTGATCGTAAAGCAATCTTCTCTATTTCTGCTGAAATTAATGAGTTAGCTACAAAAGCTCGTGATGGTAAATTAGCTCCTGCAGAAATGAAAGGTGCTTCATGCACAATTTCAAACATCGGTTCAGCTGGTGGACAATGGTTTACACCAGTAATTAACCACCCTGAAGTAGCTATTTTAGGTATTGGTCGTATTGCTGAAAAACCAGTTGTATTAAATGGAGAAATCGTTGTTGCTCCAGTATTAGCGTTATCATTAAGCTTTGACCACCGTATGATTGATGGTGCAACTGCTCAAAACGCTTTAAACCATATTAAACGATTATTAAATGATCCAGAATTATTATTAATGGAGGCGTAAGATAAATGGTAGTAGGAGATTTTGCAATTGAACTAGATACGGTCGTTATCGGTGCCGGTCCTGGTGGTTATGTTGCAGCAATTCGTGCAGCACAACTAGGACAAAAAGTAGCTGTTATTGAAAAAGGTAATCTTGGTGGGGTATGTTTGAACGTAGGTTGTATTCCTTCAAAAGCATTAATTACAGCTGGTCACCGTTATGAAACAGCTAAGCATTCTGAAGACATCGGTATTACAGCAGAAAATGTAAAAGTTGATTTTACAAAAGTTCAAGCTTGGAAAAGCAGTGTAGTTAATAAATTAACTGGCGGTGTAGCTGGTTTATTAAAAGGAAATAAAGTTGAAGTTATTAAAGGTGAAGCTTACTTTAATGATGCAAACACTCTTCGTGTAATTACTGAAGATTCAGCTCAAACTTATACTTTTAACAATGCGATCATCGCAACAGGTTCAACTCCAATCGAAATCCCTGGTTTCAAATGGAGCAACCGTGTTATCGATTCAACAGGTGCATTAAACTTACCTGAAATTCCAAAAAAATTAGTTGTTATTGGTGGCGGCTATATTGGTATGGAATTAGGTACTGCTTATGCTAACTTTGGTACACACGTTACAATTCTTGAAGCTGGTGACGAAATCTTAAATGGTTTTGAAAAATCTATGAGTTCAATTGTTAAACGTGGATTAAAGAAAAAAGGTAATGTAGATATCGTAACGAAAGCGTTTGGTAAAGGCGTTGAAGAAACTGCTGATGGCGTTACAGTTAAATTCGAAGCTAATGGCGAAATGAAAGAAATCGAAGCTGATTACGTATTAGTAACAGTTGGACGTTTCCCGAACTCTCGTGATATGGGCTTAGAAACTGTTGGTGTTGAAATTAACGAACGTGGTGTTATTACTACAGATAAACAAGCTCGTACAACAATTAAAAATATTTACGCAATTGGTGATGTAATTGCTGGTCCTCCATTAGCTCACAAAGCTTCTTATGAAGGTAAAGTTGCTGCTGAAGCAATCAGTGGTATGTCAAGTCAAATCGAATACTTAGCAATCCCTGCAGTAGTATTTACTGATCCAGAATTAGCAACTGTTGGTTATACTAAAAAACAAGCTGATGAAGAAGGATTAGCTGTTAATGTAGCAAAATTCCCATTTGGCGGAAATGGTCGCGCATTATCTCTAAATTCAACTGATGGATTCGTACAATTAGTTTCTCGTAAAGAAGATGGAGTACTAGTTGGTGCTCAAGTTGCAGGTGTAAATGCATCAGATATTATTTCTGAGCTTGGCCTTGCAATTGAAGCTTGCATGAGCGTTGAGGATATTGCTCAAACAATTCATGCTCACCCAACATTAGGTGAAATCTCAATGGAAGCTGCAGAATTAGCGATGGGTCATCCAATCCACGTTTTAAAATAATTTCTTAAAAACCTCCTATTTTATAGGAGGTTTTTTCATACTGTTCATATTGGTTTAAAACCCTTCATTTAAAGCTTAAATTAGTTTATTAATCATAGCTGCATTTATTACTGTATGAGGCAAATTAACGAAAAAAACGACTGCCTGCAACCTTCTATTTGTTAGAAGGTTTTTTTGCATGATTAGGGCATGTCTCGCATAACGTTTAAAAAAAAATCTTTCTAGTATTTGATGATTGATTGGTGGGAGTATTGATGCGAAAACAATTAATAGTATTAATGATTCATCAACTATTTTGGGTGGGTTTTTCATTTGTTTTATTCTTATCGAAAAGGGATCAAATTTACTCTAAAGTCATTTTGTTTCTAGTATTCTTTTACCAGCTTTATTTAATTGCAAAATACGTTGGAAATACAAGAAAAGCAAGTATTATTATTACTTGCTTTTATGCTTCGATATTTTTCTTTTGTCAGGCTATCGTAAATTTATTTTAAATTATCGTTTGTAAAAATACATGATTCGATTGTTAAATAATTCAAGTTTTGCTTCAATCTTTTGCGCTAAGTATCTACAAAGCTCATTTGCTTTTCCTTTATCACCATAAGTGGAGTTTGGTAACAGCGTAATCACGATATTTTTATCATCTTGAATTGAAACAACAAAATGTTTATAACGAGAATCATTGCTCTGTAAATAAAGTGCCTCTTGTTCATCTAATTTTTTATTTGAAATAGTGTAAGGAAAGGAAGCCCTTTCATAATTCCAGTCAACTTGTTGACCGACCTTAGTTGAAGATTGTATGTAATCATTTATTAAATTATTTATTAAATCTAAATTTGCTTCTTGGTATTTTGATTTTTCCACTAATTGAATGGTAGCTTGTTGAACCATTTTTAATTTTTCCCCCTAAGATGTTTAATGAAAAACATCACTTTTAATCTTTTTTTATCATAACATTATTTTAAATTTTTAGACAAGTATTCGGTATGAATTTAATTTTTTCATCATATGTATTAACTTACAATACTAATTCTTTAGAAGTGGGTGATACAATGTTTGAAAAATTATATGATGATCACGAAAATGTAAGAGTCCGATTTGTTGGCTTCGTTGCGAACGATACAAGATACGATATTGGTATTGTATATACGAACATGTTCTTTGGAAAGCCGCTCGTCATCTGTATGCAGTCTAGACAATGCATCGTATTAGATCGACAGGATGTTTCATTTCCTAATCAGTTGAAATTTTTATGTAAACTAAAAAGTGAGGAAGAGGCAATGGAGCTCGCAGAATATATAGTTGACTGGTTACCGTCACCAAGTATAGAGGAAAGTTATGAATAAAAATAAATGTGTTATACTAATTAAATAGCTCTCACCTAATTAAACCCCTTGAATAATCTAGTATGAGAAAATTTAAGTTATACTTATTTACCTCTTGCGTAAATAAGTATAACACATTATAATGAAGTTAGTTAATTGATACAACATTATGAAAGGGGTTACAAAGATGGGAACGTTCGTATGTAAATGTTGTGAAAAAACAGTAGGTCATTTCGAGGATGAAAAAGTAACAACTCTTTACGTTAAAAACTGTGAAGAGTGTGAACCAGCTGATAATGAAGTTTGCTAATTGAAAATTAGTTAAAACATAAATGAATTTCTGTAGATATCTATAAATGAAGAAATTCCACAAGGGAATCGTTTTTCCTTGTGGCTTTTTTATTGTTTTTTCTTTAGGAGTAAGAACGTGTTTTATCAATGCACAAAAAGGGAGACTCAATTTAGAATCACCCACTTTTATCTTTATGCAATTTGAGTTTGATCTCCAATTCTTGCAGTTATAACGTCAGATGAAGCTTCTCTCGTTGTAACTGGTATTAATTTTGAATTATCCTTTAAATGTTGAGCCATTTCGTTAGAATCAATTCTAGTATTTAAATTTGTTAAAAAGGCAGAAACCATTGCAAAAGGATATCTATGCATATTTAAATGGAAAATAATCTCTTGTAGTGTACGTATTCCGATACCGTGACCATAATAATAATTACTTCCCATAGTTACAGTATTTTCTCCTTGCCACTCTGGGGTCATTGGATCAACTTGAGGGTTTTTGATATAAACAACGTCTCCTGGAGCTGGGCGATCTACTTCAGATGTTAAAATTGCTAATTTAGGGTCGTAATTCCATGTGTACAAGTAAAATCCGTTATCGAATAGTCGATCAAATACTTCGTAGCCGTATAAATCTAGAAGGGCTTTGTAAAATATCATTATGATTGCAGTAGCACACTCTGTTGCGTAAAATTGTCCGTTGCGGAAAATATCATAAATTCCCATGGAAGCTCTTATGCCTGGCCTAAGTCTAAATCCTCCCATTGGGGTGCGAATCCAAAACATAGGATTACAATACGCTCTTCTAAAAACCCTAAATTGCATACCGCTTGTTAATAAGTCTTTAGAAGCCTGTAGTATATAAGTTCTAATTGTTAAATCAAAAGATAATTCACGGTCCGATTTATAAATATGAGATTTTTTACTATTTGTTAAATTGGTCAATATTTCTTGATATAGTTTATTATTTGAATCTTCGCTATTTTTTAATGAAGCATGAACAATTTTATTATTCACGACTATCAATTAGTCCACATCCTAACATAAAAACAGTTTTTTCGTGCGAATAAATATAATTACCTTACCTATCATATGCCTATTTAATTTAGATGTGATTTAGAATACAAAAAAACTAGGATTCATTTCCTAGTTTCTTCATGAAAGCTTTAGTTATTTTAATACTTTTAACGTTAATAATTCTTCGTCTTCTGGACCTTGAACAGGTAATCCCGCTTCAATATTCTTTTTAATATAAACTAGATTTTCAAGTGTAATTTCTTCACCAGGTAAAAAGATTGGAATACCAGGTGGATAAACCATTACAAATTCAGCAATAATTCTACCGACAGAATCCTCAAGTGGAACAGATTCTGTTTCAGAGTAAAATGCATCCCTAGGAGAGACTGCTAAATTTGGAATTGTTGGGATCTCTACGTTTAAATTTGTATTGTGCTCAGAGATTTCAAACTCAGTTACTAATACTTCAAGTGCATGAATTAACTGCTGAATATCTTCTTCACTATCACCTGGTGTTAAAATGCAAAGAACATTATATAAATCAGACATTTCAACTTCAATATTAAATCGCTCTCTTAACCAAACCTCAACGTCATGGCCCGTTATACCTAGTTTTTTTACACTGATTAATAGTTTAGTAGGATCAAAATTGAATGTAGCCTCTTTACCAACTAAGTCATAACCAGGGCAATATAATCCATTGATTGAATTAATTTTATTTCGTGCATTATTTGCTAGTCTAATAGTATTAGTTAGTAAATCTTCACCAACAGTTGCTAACCTCTTTCTTGCAACATCTAATGAAGCAAGTAATAAATAGGATGTTGAAGTAGTTGTCAGCATGCTTAGTACGGATTGTACTCTGTGGACATTCACAATGCCTTCTCTTACATTTAAAATGGAACTTTGAGTCATAGAGCCACCAAGCTTATGTACGCTCGTAGCGGCCATGTCAGCCCCTGCTTGCATTGCTGAGATCGGTAATTCGTTATGGAAATGAATATGTACGCCGTGCGCTTCATCTACTAATACAGCTAAGCCATGTGAATGAGCTAATTCTACAATGCTTTTTAAATCTGCTACAAATCCAAAGTATGTAGGATTAATGACTAATACTGCTTTTGCATCAGGATTATTTAAAATAGCCTCTTTTACTGCGTTTGTTGTAATACCATGTGAAATACCTAATTCACTATCAATTTCTGGATGAACAAAGATTGGTGTAGCGCCTGAGAAAATGATAGCAGATAAAACAGATTTATGAACATTTCTTGGAACGATAATTTTATCGCCAGGTCCACAAACACTCATTACCATTGTCATAATCGCTCCACTTGTGCCTTGAACTGAAAAGAATGTGTGGTCAGCACCGAAAGCTTTTGCTGCAAGATCTTGTGCTTGTTTTATTTTACCTTTTGGATGATGTAGATCATCTAAAGGAGCAATGTTGATTAAATCGATTGATAATGCATTATCACCAATAAACTCTCTAAATGTTGGATCCATTCCATTTCCTTTTTTATGTCCTGGAATATGGAATTGAATAGGGTTCTTCTTTGCATGTTCTAATAAAGAAGAAAATAACGGCGTTTCAATTTGTTTCATTTAACATACACCCCATTTAATGAATAATAGTGTTTTTCGGAAGTGATATGTTTGTAAACAATTCAACTGTTTACTCTCATTAAGTTAAAAACTGTCTTACCTTCATTTGAAAAACAAAAAGATTATATCATTCTATGAATTTTCTGTATAGAAAAATATTATAAAGTTATGAAATTTTATTCATCTGAATGGAATTATATCAATTTTGAAAATAAGAATGGAATTTGAAAAATGTGATAAAATGGAATTAATTAGAAAAGTAGGAGTGAAGTAAATGGATTACCAATACCCCATTTCATATGATTGGACAACAGATGAGACAATTGAAGTAATAAAATTCTACACATCAGTGGAAAAAGCTTATGAAAAGGGAATAGATCGTGAAGAATTAATGGCTACATACAAACAGTTTAAATCAATTGTACCTAGTATTGCAGAAGAAAAAAATTTATGTAATGAGTTAGAGGAGATTTCAGGGTATTCTGCTTATAGAGTCATGCAAAAAGCAAAAAATGGTGCTCCTGGTGATAAAATTAAAATGTAGTACTAATAAAATAATGTTTAAGTCTTAAATAGTAAAAAAATTTTTAGTAAAAATAAAAGCCCACTAAAGGATCATTGACTACCTTCAAGTGGGCTTTTCATACGTATGTATGTCTATGTAAATCAAGTTCATATTTCGTCCTGTCGAAAAATGTGTAAAGAATGGGCATAGACTTTTGTTTTTCACATATGTATAATTAAACAACACTTATATTAATTCAGTTTATACTTATCTTGTATAAAGGAATTAAAGTATTATATGTTTCTATAATACGTTGGATCAGTTCTTCCTTTGTAAGTGTAATAGCTTCATCTTTTGCAATTGTAATCCCACATAGGTATTCTGCTTTTTTTACATCATGAAATCTTTGGATACCTTTATTGAATTCATCTTTAGTCATTTTACTTTTTTGTATCACATCAGGCTTCATATGATCATATGATACAACAAAATTTTTCGGAATCATTTTGTAAAGTTTATTTTTATTCTTTTCAAAGTTAATGGCAATCGATTGCTTATTTGGACTTTCATAAATAATTCCAAAATAAACAAACAGGTGAGTACCCCAAAGTCCAAATTGGAAATGAGGAAGCATCTTGTATCCACGATTATTTGTTGCAAAAGCAATCCAAGTATCTTTTGGAGCATTCACAGTTCGACGAGCATGCTTAGCAATATGGCCAAAAAAGATTTGATCAGTTTGTACATTTAAAAATGGTAATATTTCTTCTTCAATTTCTTTAAATTTTGGTTGAATTTCATTTTGTATAGCACTCATTCTAGTTTCTAATGTTGAGTCAGTTGTAAATATTTCAAAATCACGTTCTTTAAAAAAAGTTTGAGTCATTTTCGAACCCCCTAGTTACATTCTCTAATTAGTATACCATGTTTGTCCAAAACAAATGGGTAATATGTTTCTTCATAAAATAGTTACATTATAAGCTTAAATAACATATATTAGTAGCAAGATAAAAATCAGAAAATTTCGTTAATTAACTTTTACAATTTGTTTTGCCAACTTATATTCTATGGAGGGATAATGATGAGACAAGTGATTAATGCGTTAAAAAGAACTGATGCAGAAAAGAGAATTCCTGTACTTAGATTAGAATTAGATTACGAATTAGCTACACTATTCGATGCTATGACAGTCAATGATAATGAAGCAATGATTGAATCTAAGAAGAAATTAGAATTATTAAGATTAGAATTAATTCGTCTAGAAGCTTAGCGAGTTTATTTACCGAACCTTTAAATAGGTTCGTTTTTCTGTGTGCTCATTCTTCCACTAAAGCCCAATGGTCTATCGTATGCCCACCCTCCAAAATAGTTCCTCATCATTAAATAAAAATCATTTCATTAGGTTTTTTTAGGATAAAATTGGTAAACTGATAAACAGGACCATAATATTACAAGTTTTAGCACGTAGAGTTTGGAGTGTTTAAATATGAATGTAGATTGGAAAGAAATTGAACAATTCGCGAGGAATTTGCTTCAAGAGGCAGCTGAAAATATTAAAAGCTCTTTATACGACTCCATAACAATAAATACAAAATCAAACGAAAATGACTTAGTAACAAATAAGGATGAAGAAATTGAAAAATTCTTTTATGAAAAAATAAAAAAGAAATTTCCAAATCATTACTTACTAGGTGAAGAAGGTAAAGGCGATGAATTGGATCAAGTAAATGGGATTGTATGGATTCTTGACCCAATCGATGGAACAATGAATTTTGTTCATCAAAAACGTAATTTTATGATTTCTTTAGGTATTTATGAAAATGGAATCGGTATAATGGGATTTATAATGGATGTAATACATAATGAACTATATTTTGCTAAAAAAGGAGAAGGAGCGTATTTAAATGATCTTGAATTAACTCCTTTGAAAAATGTAGTATTAGAAGAGGCTATTGTAGCTGTAAATGCTATTTGGTTAACAAAAAATCGTTATTTAAATCATGAAAAATTAAGTAATCTTGTTCGAAGAGTTAGAGGAAGTAGGTCATATGGATCTGCAGCGATGGAAATGGTCTATGTGGCAATGGGAAGGATTGATGCATATATCACCCCAAGATTATCACCTTGGGATTTTGCCGCGGGTAAAATTATTGTTGAAGAACTAGGCGGAATATGTACTACTCTCAAAAATGAAAGCCTTTCAATTCTTAAAAAAAGTTCTGTGCTAGTAAGTAACGCTTCGATTCATAAAGAATTACTCACAGATTATATTGAATTTCTGCAAAAATAATAAAAAGAAGGTAAGTTTGGTTTGTAACTTGCCTTCTTTTTAGTGTGTAGACAGTGTTCAAAAAAATTGATTTTCAAAGAAGGTAAGTCTATAACTTGCCTTCTCTTTTTAATTTAGCACGTAAAGAAAAACCATAACCAACTAAAGATATTGAAATAATTAGTGAAATGATAGCGCCAATAGTACTTAGTTCTGCTAGCATAATACCAACTAGAATTAAGAAGATTACGGATAATGTTGCTACACAGAAAAGCCTAAATTTTATGCTAGACATGGTGAATCCTCCTGTTCATAATTCTTATTTTACTCTTTGTCGAATCGGATGTAAATTTGAAAAAAGTAAATCTTTACTTAATTTTTATTAATAATTATATTTTTGATTAAACATTTTCTTGATATATTTCCGTGTGCATGTGCTATAATGTTTTAGTTAATAATGAAAATAGATGTGTAGACATTTTAGGAGTGAATATATTTTGAAAAAAAGAGAAGATTTACGCAATATAGCAATTATTGCGCACGTTGACCATGGGAAAACAACGTTAGTTGATGAGTTATTAAAACAATCAGGTACATTCCGTTCAAACGAAAACGTTAATGAACGTGCAATGGACTCTAATGATATAGAACGTGAACGTGGAATTACAATTTTAGCTAAAAATACGGCTATTCAATATGAAGGAAAACGTATTAACATTATGGATACACCTGGACACGCCGATTTTGGTGGAGAAGTAGAACGTATCATGAAAATGGTAGATGGTGTTCTTTTAGTTGTAGATGCATATGAAGGATGTATGCCTCAAACTCGTTTTGTATTGAAAAAAGCTTTAGAACAACATTTAACACCTATCGTAGTAGTAAATAAAATCGACCGTGACTTCGCACGTCCTGATGAAGTTGTTGACGAAGTAATCGATTTATTTATCGAATTAGGCGCAGACGAAGATCAATTAGAATTCCCTGTTGTATTCGCTTCAGCAATCAATGGAACTTCTAGCTTAGAATCTGATCCTACTAAACAAGAACCAAACATGAATGCTTTATTTGATACAATTATTGAGCATATTCCAGCTCCAATCGATAATAGTGAAGAGCCATTACAATTCCAAGTAACATTATTAGACTATAATGACTATGTTGGTCGTATTGGTATCGGACGTATTTTCCGCGGGACAATGCAAGTTGGTCAATCAGTTGCATTAATGAAACTTGACGGATCAGTTAAACAATTCCGTATTACGAAAATGTTTGGATTTATAGGATTAAAGCGTATCGAAATCCAAGAAGCACAAGCTGGTGACTTAGTAGCAGTATCTGGAATGGAAGATATCAATGTAGGTGAAACAGTATGTCCTGCTGAACAACAAGAAGCACTTCCAATTTTACGTATTGATGAGCCAACTCTACAAATGACATTCTTAGTTAATAACTCACCTTTTGCTGGTCGTGAAGGTAAATTTGTGACATCTCGTAAAATCGAAGAAAGATTATTACAAGAACTTCAAACAGACGTAAGTTTACGTGTAGAAAACACAGATTCTCCTGATGTATGGATCGTAAGTGGACGTGGTGAGCTTCACTTATCAATCTTAATCGAAAACATGCGTCGTGAAGGATATGAGCTTCAAGTTTCAAAACCAGAAGTTATTATTCGTGTGATTGATGGAGTAAGATGTGAGCCGGTTGAGCATGTACAAATCGATGTACCGGAAGAGTATACTGGTTCAATTATGGAATCTATGGGTGCTCGTAAAGGTGAAATGAGAGACATGGTAAATAATGGTAACGGTCAAGTTCGTTTAACATTTATGGTACCAGCTCGTGGATTAATTGGTTATACTACAGAGTTCTTAACTTTAACTCGTGGCTATGGAATCATTAACCATTCATTTGATAGCTACCAACCAGCTATTCAAGGTCAAGTTGGTGGACGTCGTCAAGGTGTATTAGTTTCAATGGAAACTGGTAAAGCTTCAACATACGGAATTATGGGTCTAGAAGACCGTGGTGTAATTTTCGTTGAGCCAGGAACAGATGTTTATGATGGTATGATTGTTGGTGAACACAACCGTGATAATGATTTATCAGTAAACGTTGTTAAAGTTAAACACGCTACTAACATCCGTTCAGCGAACAAAGACCAAACAACAACAATGAAAAAACCACGTATTATGACGCTTGAAGAGTCTTTAGAATACTTAAACGATGATGAGTACTGTGAAGTTACTCCAACATCAATTCGTTTACGTAAAAAGCTTCTTGATAAAAATGAGCGTGAGCGTGCAGCGAAAAAGAAAAAATACGCTGAACAAGACTAATTAAATTTAAAAATAATTATGATATAATAAAACCGACTAGATAATAGTCGGTTTCATTTTTGTAGACAAAGTACAAAATTTGATTTTTAAGACTGTCTGAAACGAATAGAAGTATTCGGTTTTATTATTAAATAGGGGGATATGGATTTGGAAAAGGCTCCAAAGGGATTTGAATTTGTTATAACACAGTTAATAAATATAACTCATGATATTCATCTTTCAATGTGGATATTATATGGTTTAATTGTTGTACTATGTATTGTGGTATATCATTTAGGTTTCGCAAAAAAATTGAGCATCCTTAAAAGTTTAATCATTTATGTTTTACTTATGATCGGATGTAGTTTCCTTACTTTCTTAGCTTTAAGGATACCAATCGTGGAAGCTTTACTTGCAAGTGTTTTCGTATTAGGTGTTTATAAGATTCGTTTACATCAATCAAAAAAGAATAATGCTACTACATAACGTAACACTTATAGAAAGTTGGTATTTAGATGAAATCTGTTCAGGACGCTTTATATAATTGGTTAACGATAAAAGTAATATATGAAGGTAGGCCTTCGGATGAAGCTGCTAAAGAGACGTATGAAATGTTTGATTCGATTTTAAAAGAGGACCATCAAGTATCAAATGTAAAAATAGAAAAAATGGAAGATTTTTATTTAATCACATTTACACAAGCAGAAAAAGAGCGTACTACGCGCTTTCCAATTGAAATGATTGATTGTTTTTTAGATCAAGTAAAAGTTAATCCGGAGAAGTATTAAAAACCTAGAATTAATCTAGGTTTTTTTACGTTGTGTAGTAAGAAATGAGATTGGCGGCTTATTTCCAAATTTTTTACACTATAAAATTAGCCCGCGTGATTTTGATTTTCATTACTGATTGATCGTTTTCCATTTGTATCAAATAGCGACTAGGAGGATAAATTGAATAATTTTTCTCCCAAAAAAAAGAAGCCCAAACGACTTCATTTTTCATGATTTAATTACCACTCGTCATTGTCCTTAACAGGTTTTAAGAAACGGAATTTTCCTGTTGCAATTCTTTGTTCTGTTTTTATTTTAATTCGATCGTAACATTCAGAGCATGTATATGTATGGATTGGACGATTTCTTAATTTTTTTGCGATAGGTGATTCATCGCTAATCGATTCGCTTTTATCACAAATCATGCATTTAACTCTCATGTGAAATTTCTCTCCTTATATATGGAACTTAAGTTAACATAATTATAACAGGTTTTAGAATATATTTTTAGAAAACAGTGGTTTTAGCAGGAAGTTTTCAATAAACTTTGAATTATATTAGTATACTCTTTATTTGAAGGAGATGAAATAGTGATGGTAAACAGTATTGAGAAAACATTGTCACCAAGCTTATTTGAAGATTGCAATAAAGAAAAGATTGTTTTTTTAAGTACTTTTAACTCCGAAAAGAATGCTCCAGTTACGAATGCAATTTCTTGGCTTGCTGCTTTAGATGACAAGACGATTCGTTTTGCGGTAGATCAAAGATCTGCAATTATAACAAATATTGAAGAAGTTGAAGGAGTATCATTAAGCTTATTTTCAAATGAAACAGTTTATAGCATTTCAGGTAATGCAAAAATTTTAACAAAGCAAATGCCTGGGATTCCATTAAAATTAGCGTGTATAGAAGTAGAAATTAATGAAGTGAAAAATATATTGTTTTATGGGTCAAAAATAACTGTTGAACCAGAGTACGAAAAAACTTATGATGAGAGAGCTGCAAAAAAATTAGATGTAGCTGTATTAAATGGTCTTAGGGCCACTTGAGCTTTAAGCATTAAAACATATTCTAAAGTAGAGAGAAATTCATATAATATATTAACGGTTCGTCCATTCTTCGACTAGTAACCATATGTAAGACCAATCAATTTAGAATTAAAACTAATTATTCTAATCTGAGTTATTTTTAGTCAGGAGGTTAAGGATTGAGTAAAATATATGTTCTCGACACCAATGTACTACTGCAAGACCCACTAGCAATCTTTTCATTTGAAGATAATGAAGTTGTTGTACCAGCTGTTGTATTAGAGGAAGTAGACTCAAAGAAGAGATATATGGATGAAGTTGGTCGTAATGCTAGGTATGTATCTAAATTAATTGATAGCTTTCGAGAACTAGGGAAATTACATGAAAGTATTCCTCTTGAAAATGGTGGTTCGTTTAGAATTGAGTTAAATCATCGCTCGTTTCAACAATTGCAAGAGATCTTTGTTGAAAAAACGAACGATAACCGCATTTTAGCTGTTGCAAAAAACTTATCACTTGAAGAAGAAGCAAAAGAAAGTGGAAAAACAGTGATTTTAGTTAGTAAAGATACATTAGTTCGTGTAAAAGCGGATGCATTAAATTTACTTGCTGAAGATTATTTAAGTGATCGGGTAGTTGAAGTTGATCATATTTATACCGGTTATCTAGAGTATTACATAAATACAGATTTATTAAACAAGTTTTACGAGAAGACAGAACTTCCAGTTTCAGATATAGCCAACCATCCATTTTATCCTAATCAATTTATTGTATTAAAGGATGCTCTCGGTGGTAAAAGCTCAGCTCTTGGAGTTGTTGATAAAACGGGTACTAAAATTAAGAAATTTGTTTTCTCGAATGAACATATTTGGGGCATTAGACCAAGAAATGCACAACAGTCCATGGCTTTAGAATTACTACTTCGAGACGATATACCTTTAGTTACATTGATTGGTAAAGCAGGTACAGGAAAAACATTATTAGCTTTAGCAGCGGGTTTAATGCAAAGTGAGGACCTACAAAGCTATAAAAAATTATTAGTAGCTAGACCAATTGTTCCTGTTGGAAAGGATCTTGGTTATTTACCAGGTGAAAAGGATGAAAAACTTCGACCTTGGATGCAGCCGATTTATGATAATCTAGAATACTTATTCAATACGAAAAAGCCAGGTGAACTTGATGCCATATTAGCTGGAATGGGTTCAATTGAAGTAGAGGCTTTAACTTATATAAGAGGTAGAAGTATCCCAGAACAATTTATTATTATCGATGAAGCACAAAATCTAACTAGACATGAAGTAAAAACGATTTTAACTCGCGTTGGTGATAAGAGTAAAATTGTTTTAATGGGGGATCCAGAACAAATTGATCATCCATATTTAGATGAATACAATAATGGATTAACTTATGTGGTTGAAAAATTTAAAGATCAAAAAATAAGTGGACATGTAAAATTAATAAAAGGTGAACGTTCATCAATTGCACAACTTGCAGCGGATATATTGTAATTAAATATTGGCTTACAAAATACAACATCTTACCAAAATCAGTCGGTAAGATGTTGTATTGTTTTAAACTACAAAATAATTTTCTTGATTGAAGTGATTGGTGTTTCCTTATTTGAGCCATCAACAAAATATAAATGTACTGGACCGTCTTCAATGATTCTCTTACCATTGTACGAAAATGCTAAATAACTTTCATATACAGTTTCAAACGGTAATTTTATTAGCTCACCTTCTGTTTCAATCGTAACTTCTGAATCACGATTTTTCGGTTTACTATTATCTATAAAATAAGAAAATGGCATTGCATACGATTCCTTAAGCCATTCTTTTTTTTGAGTAGCGTATAAAGGACTATTATCAACCTTTGCACCTTCAACAATTTCACGGTCCCAATGCTTTGAAACACTTTTAGTATATTGCTCAAGCTCATCAACCTTTTTTAAATCACCAGCTAACAAACTCTCTAACTTAACCTTTCTGTCATCAAAAATCCAAACACTTGGATCAATCGTTAACGGAAACTCCACATTACCTGTTAATTGAAAAACATCACTCATAAAAAAAACCCCTTCTATGTACTAAGTCTTACTATAGTGTACGACTATTCTATGTAAAAAGACAATCAATTGAACAGAATAGCTCTTATTTTCATTTAAGTTTTTTAAATAGTTTTATCATAGATATTGTCATTATTCTGAGTGTGCTTTTTTTGAAGAAATTAGTTCATTATTTAGTACTACATTCTTAAATAAGAAAATTTTAATAAATAAACTGTTGCAAAAAAATAATTTTCTAAAATACATATTTGCAAAACTTATGATTTAAGTTGATTTTTCATCAAAAGAACTATAATATTAAATAGATAGCTTGTACGGAAGCGGAGGGAGAAAATTGAGGTCTGATGCTGTAACAGATTACAAAGATAAAGCATTTGAATTATTAAAAAAAGATGCTGAAAAAATTTTAAAATTAATAAATGTGCAACTTGATCATTTAACGATGCCACAATGCCCTCTATATGAAGAGGTTTTAGATACTCAAATGTTTGGATTATCAAGAGAGATTGATTTTGCTTCTCGATTAGGTTTAATTGAAGCAGAACAAGGTAAAGAACTTCTTTCTGAACTTGAGCGTCAACTATCTGCTCTGCATGAAGCGTTTACAGATCAAAAGAATAAATAATTATTAGTAACAAAAGCTCAAACAAAAAATGTTTGAGCTTTTTTTTGTAAATTTTTTTAATTGTTATAAGCAATAAATCTATTAATCTATGTTACAATATTTTTATTTATAAAGGGAATTTGTCAAAATAGTTGAATACATAAAGTATAATTAATCAAAGCAGGGATGATTAAGTAATGTTAAAAAAATATCTAAAAAATATTGATTATATGATTTTTGTTCCATTATTAGTTTTATGTTTATTTGGATTAATTATGGTGTATAGTGCAAGTTCGCCACTACCATCCATTCGTTATCAAAGTGAACATTGGCCTAGTGACTATTTCTTTCAAAAGCAATTAATTGCTTTTGAAGTAGGGATGTTTGCATTTGTATTTTTAATGTTTTTACCTGCAACTTTCTTTAGAAAAAGAATTGCTTTGTTATTAAATGTTGTAGTAAGTATTGTATTACTTATTGCAGTTCTTTTATTTGGTGAAGTTAGAAATAACGCAAAAAGCTGGGTGTTTGGAATTCAACCAGCCGAGCTAATCAAATTAGGATCAATCATTCTTCTAGCAGGTTGGTACTCCAAAAGACAAAAGCGAATTACAAAGAACTGGAAAATGCTATTTGCTCCATGGAGTATAGTAGCCCTGTATATCATCTTATTGAGATTACAACCGGATACTGGTACAGCTATATTAATAATAGGTGCTTGCGCTGTAGTATCATTTTGTAGTGGTTTTATTGTTAAGAGATTAATTCTATTATTCGTTGGTGGGATTGTATTTCTATATCCATTAATTAGTATTTGTATCAGTTTAGGAATCGGCTTAACAGATGTACAAGTTAATCGATTTTTAGCATTCCGAAATCCGTTTGATTATGCTCAAGGAATCGGATTTCAAATCGTAAATTCACTAATCGCATTTGCAAATGGTGGCTTTACAGGAGTTGGATTAGGAAAAAGTATTCAAAAACTAGGTTACTTACCTGAGCCTCATACTGACTTTATTCTAGCAATAATCGGTGAAGAAACAGGATTAATAGGAGTAATTGTAGTTATTTTATGTATATTCATAATTGTTTGGCGAGGATTGCTAATAGCGCATCAATCAAAGGATTCTTTTGATTCATTATTGGCTACTGGTATTAGTGCAATTATCGTCATACAATCATTTGTAAATATTGGAGGAGTTACTTCGTTAATTCCACTTACAGGTGTTCCTTTGCCTTTTGTTAGTTATGGAGGAACTTCGTTAATCGTTATGCTTTCCATGGTTGGTATTTTAATGAATATTTCAATACGAAATAAGATTAATAAAGAAACTTTATAAAATCTTCAAAAAAATGCATTTTGAAAAAGTTTATTCTTAATTTATTGATAATTATCTTTCATAAATACAGGAGGCTTAAAAATGACTTACACGAAACAGATTAAAAAGGTTCTAGTCGCTAACCGAGGTGAAATTGCAATTCGAGTTTTTCGAGCTTGCACTGAGTTAGGAATTAGAACAGTTGGTATTTATTCTAAAGAAGATGAAGGGTCATATCACCGTTATAAAGCTGACGAAGCATACATAGTTGGAAAAGGTAAAAAGCCAATTGATGCTTATCTAGATATTGAAGGTATTATTGAAATTGCAAAGAAAAACAGCGTAGATGCAATACATCCAGGATATGGATTCTTATCAGAAAATATTAAATTTGCCGAGAGATGTGAAGAAGAGGGCATTATTTTTATCGGACCATATTCAAGACATTTAGATATTTTTGGAGATAAAATTAAAGCAAAGCAGCAAGCTCTACAAGCCAATTTGCCAATTATACCAGGTAGCAATGGTCCAGTAGAGTCATTGGATGATGTAAAGGAATTTGGTGAAACTTATGGATTCCCGATTATTATTAAAGCTGCTCTAGGTGGTGGCGGTCGTGGAATGAGGATTGTTCGAACGAATGCAGGATTAAAAGATGCATACGAGCGTGCTAAGTCTGAAGCAAAAGCTGCTTTTGGTAATGATGAGGTTTATGTTGAGAAATATATTGAAAATCCAAAGCATATTGAAGTTCAAATATTAGGGGATAACCAAGGGAATATCATTCATTTGTTTGAACGTGACTGTTCAATTCAAAGAAGACATCAAAAGCTAGTTGAAGTTGCACCATGTACTTCGATTAGTGAAGATCTTAGAAATAGAATTTGTGATGCAGCTGTTCAGTTGATGAAAGAAGTAGAATATGTAAATGCTGGGACAGTCGAATTTTTAGTTTCCGGTAATGATTTTTATTTTATTGAGGTGAATCCTCGTGTACAAGTTGAACATACGATTACTGAAATGATTACAGGGATTGATATTGTTCAAACTCAAATCTTAATTGCACAAGGTAATAGTTTACATAGTGATAAAGTAGGAATTCCATTACAAGATGAGATTCCGAGAATTGGTTTTGCTATACAAGCACGTGTTACAACTGAGGATCCACTTAATAATTTTATGCCTGACACAGGAAAAATTATGGCTTATCGCTCAGGTGGTGGTTTTGGTGTAAGGTTAGATACTGGAAACAGCTTCCAAGGTGCTGTTATTACACCGTATTATGATTCATTATTAGTAAAAGTAACGACGCATGCATTAACATTTGAAGGCGCAATTGCGAAGTTAAATCGAAATTTAAAAGAATTCCGTATCCGTGGTATTAAAACAAATATTCCATTTTTAGAAAATGTTATGACGCATCCAGATTTCTTGTCTGGTGAGTATAATACTTCGTTTGTAGATTCATCTCCGGAATTATTTGTTTTTGCTAAAAGAAGAGACAGAGGAACGAAATTATTAAATTATATCGGAAATGTAACAGTGAATGGATTTCCAGGAATATCGGTAAAAGAAAAACCAGTTTATGATGATATTATCATTCCAAATGTAAATCATATTAAAAGTGCTGAAAGTGGTACTAAGCAATTATTAGATAAATTAGGTGCAGATGAATTTTCGAAGTGGTTAAAAAATCAGCCAAATGTTTTATTTACAGATACAACGTTTAGGGATGCTCACCAGTCACTACTTGCAACGAGAATTCGTTCAAAGGACTTAATTACAGTAGCAGAACAAACGTCAAAATTATTACCTAACTTATTCTCTATGGAAATGTGGGGCGGAGCGACTTTCGATGTAGCGTACCGTTTCTTAAATGAAGATCCATGGGAAAGATTATTAAATTTAAGAGAGCAAGTTCCAAATGTATTATTCCAAATGCTTTTACGTGGATCAAATGCAGTTGGTTATAAAAATTACCCTGATAACCTTGTGAAAAAATTTATTGAAGCATCAGCTCAAGCTGGTATCGATGTATTTAGAATATTTGATAGTTTAAATTGGATTAAAGGGATGGAAGTTGCAATTGATGCTGTAAGAGAGAGTGGAAAGCTTGCTGAGGCATCGATTTGTTACACAGGAGATATATTAGACCCAACTAGAACAAAATATAATCTAGCTTATTATAAAGAGCTTGCAAAGGATTTAGAATCGGCTGGTGCACATATTTTAGCTATTAAGGATATGGCAGGTTTATTAAAGCCTCAGTCTGCTTATTCGTTAATTAGTGAATTGAAGGATACAGTAGATTTACCAATCCACTTACATACTCATGATACGAGTGGAAATGGATTATACACATATGTAAAAGCAATTGAAGCAGGTGTTGATGTTGTAGACATCGCTATTGGAAGTATGTCTGGATTAACTTCTCAGCCAAGTGCAAATAGTTTATATTATGCTCTTCAAGGTTCAAATAATGAGACGAACTTAAATATAAACGGCTTAGAACAATTATCAACCTACTGGGAAGGCGTTCGTAAGTATTATAGTAGTTTCGAAAGTGGTATGGTTTCACCACATACAGAAGTTTATCAACATGAAATGCCAGGTGGTCAGTATTCTAACTTAAAACAACAAGCTAAAGGTGTTGGTTTAGGAGACCGATTTGAAGAAGTAAAAGATATGTACGGTAGGGTAAATCAACTTTTTGGGGATGTCGTTAAAGTAACACCATCTTCTAAAGTAGTTGGAGATATGGCATTGTTTATGGTTCAAAATAATTTAGATGAAGATTCTGTATATGAAAAAGGGGAAAATATCGATTTTCCTGATTCAGTTATAGAGTTTTTTGAAGGAAAATTAGGACAACCTCATGGTGGATTTCCAAAGAGCTTACAACGTATCATCTTAAAAGGTAGACAACCATTAACTGAAAGAGCTGGGGAGACTTTAAAACCAATCGATTTTAAAGACGTTGAGGAGTATTTATTCAAAACGTTAAATCGTCAGGTTACGAATTTTGATATATTAGCTTATTGTCTATACCCTAAAGTATTTATGGACTATCAAAAAAATGTTGAAAGCTATGGAGACTTATCTGTACTTGATACACCTACTTTCTTCCATGGAATGAAATTAGATGAAGAGATTAAAGTAGACATTGAACGTGGTAAAACACTGATTGTTAAACTTGTTTCGATTGGTCAAGCTCAGCCTGATGGAACAAGAGTTATATACTTTGAATTAAATGGTCAGCCGCGAGAAATAGTGGTAAAAGATTACTCAGTCAAATCTACAGTCGTTCAAAAAAGAAAAGGCGATACTAGTAATCCAAACCATATAAACGCAACAATGCCAGGTACTGTGTTAAATGTACTTGTTAAAAAGGGAGATGTAGTTGAAAAAGGTCAAACTTTAGCAATTACTGAAGCGATGAAAATGGAAACAACTGTCCAATCTCCATTTACTGGTGTAATAAGAGACATTCTAATTACATCAGGAGAAAGTATTTCTACAGGTGATCTGTTAATAGAATTAGAACAAAGATAAAAAGTGCGAGCTAAAGGAAGAGTATGTAATACTCTTCTTCGCTTCCAATTTAACTGATTAAAAAAGGTATTTCTTCTACAATTAAGTGGAAGAAATACCTTTTTTTAGGAGATATTTTTATTTTGAAGTAACTCAGAATTTGAGTTTTTACTTCTTGTACAAACTAAACTTTGGAAACTAAATATTGCAAACAAGCACGAGATTAAAATAGCATGTGTTAATGCAACATAAATATTTAGGTTTGTAATAACAATAACTGCTCCACAAATTACTTGAAGTGTAACTAAAATTAAAGATACAAACCACCCAAGATAAATGCCACGTTCATTACGATAGTATTTAAAAGCATGTACAAATGCAATAATGATCCAGACGAATAAAAGAAAAGCAGCAAATCGATGCCCCATTTGAATCCATTCATGAACTTGTGTAGGAATACCGTTGTTTGCTTTACTGCAAAGTGGCCAGCTTGGGCAAGCTAAACTAGCATTTTCGTGACGAACAAGTGCGCCGGTGTAAACTACTAAGTATGAATAAATCCATAAACCGTAAGTATGAAATTTCATTCTTTTCCCGACATAAAAAGAATTTTTCTGGTAATTGCGATCGCGTTCAAAAATTAATAATGTTAACATGACAACTGCCGCAAAACAAATTAGAGAAATACCAAAATGAATTGCTTTTACTGCTGGGATTTGTCCCCAAACAACAGCAGCTGCTCCGATTAATGCTTGGGCAATTAGAAAAATACAAGAAATGATTGCTAAAAACTTTGTTTCTCTTTTATGAGGAATTACAATCCAAGCAAGCACTGCTAATAATAAAACAAATATCCCGGCAAGGCCTGATGCTGCACGATGAGATAATTCAATTACAGTTTGAATAGTTAGATGATCAGGAATAATTTGACCTTTACAAAGAGGCCATGATCTTCCACAACCGAGTCCAGAATTAGTCTTTGTTACAAGTGCACCACCTAATAAAACAATTAAAAGAATGAACGAGGTTATTAACGATACCCCTTTTAAAACACGTAGCAAGTATATCCACCCACTTTTATAAAATAATAATAATTTTAAAATTTAATTATTAAAAAAATTATTCTGCAAATAATACTACTATATCATATAAGATTACGACATAAAATTCAAAGGTAACCTTCATATTTAGACATAATATTTGTTTTTTCTTAACTTTGGATGTATTCATTTTTAAAATATAGAAATAATTAATTTTATAATTAAATAGTATTTAGTATTGAAAAGATAGGCTGTTTACGTTAAAATTTTTTTGAAACGTACACAATTTGTTCATATATTTATCACAAAAATTTCATTATATTTAGTTTAATAGAAGTATGTCTAAATTAAAAACTCATTATGAACCATTAAAAAATGGGTATGAAAAATGAAGTTTTGTAAAAACAGAGGAGGATTGACCCTTGGAACAATTAGCAAATAATGTTTCTAATAACGGAGAAACTAATCATCCTTCTAGTTCACTAAAGAAAGATTTACTTTCTTTAATGAAAATAGGGATTGTAAACTCTAATATACTGACAACGTTTACAGGTATCTGGTTAGCAATCCAAATAAATGGATTAGATATATTAGATTCTTTACCAAAAGCAATTATTACTGTAATTGGTTCATCACTTATTATTGCGGGATCATGTGTAATCAATAACTATATTGATCGTGATATTGATCCTTATATGGAGAGAACTAAAAACAGACCAACTGTAACCGGTAATATTAAACCGAGCGTTACAATTTCAATTGGAATTCTTTTATTAATTGTGGGCTTTACATTTATGGCTTTCACAACTTTAATGGCTGTTGTATATGCATTTATTGGTGCATTTACATATATCGTACTATACACTCTTTGGACGAAACGTAATTACACGTTAAACACAGTAGTAGGTAGTATATCTGGTGCAGCACCCCCATTAATTGGATGGGCAGCAATCGATGCGAATTTGCATCCAATTGCTTGGTTGCTGTTTTTAATCATGTTTATTTGGCAACCACCTCATTTCTTAGCACTTGCGATGAGACGTTCTGAAGAATACAAAAGAGCGGGAATTCCAATGCTACCAGTGGTTTACGGATTTGAAATGACGAAACGTCAAGTGATGATCTGGGTATTATGTTTATTACCACTGCCATTTTACATGCAAGCTCTAGGTTTACCATTTATTATTTTTGCAACAATATTGAATATTGGATGGGTTATTTTAGGATTATATTGTTATAAACAAAAGGACGATCAAAAGTTCTCTAAATTGATGTTTATATACTCCATTAACTATTTAACTCTTCTATTTATGTCAATGATTGTGTTTACAATTTCGTTTTAATTAGGGGTATTACGGGGGATTTTTTTACTGTTTGTTTAATCTTATTTTTAAATAAGAATGAAACACTTTAAATTGAAAGAGGGGGAAGTATACTTATGAAACATTGGCGATTAGTCTCGCTAATTTCCTTGATAGCAGTTATTTTGAGTGCATGTGGTCATGCAAATCAATCAACACTGAATCCTCAAGGTGAAGTAGCAAAAATGCAATACGATCTTATGAAGCTAAGTACGTTGATCATGGTATTCGTTGTTGCTGTTGTAACAGTTCTTTTCCTTTACGTAATCGTGAAATACCGTCATCGTAAAGGTCAAGAGAATATTATTCCTAAGCAAGTAGAAGGTAGTCATACTTTAGAACTTCTTTGGACTATTATTCCTGTTATTTTACTTATCGTATTAGCAGTTCCAACAGTATCACAAACGTTTAAGCTTTCAGATGAGAAGCAAATAGGAAAAGATGAGAAGAAAAAGGATGCAATTGTTATTAATGTAAATGCTCATCTATTCTGGTGGGAATTTGAGTATCCAAAACAAAAATTCGTTACTTCTCAAGACATGTACATCCCAGTTGGTAAAAAAGTTATCTTAAACCTTAAAGGTCAAGATATTAAACACTCATTCTGGGTTCCATCATTAGCAGGTAAGATTGATACAAACGTTGAAGGTGAAAACAAAATGTGGCTTTCAGCGGATAAAGAAGGTACATATAATGGGTTCTGTGCAGAGTTTTGTGGTCCTTCACATTCATTAATGCAATTTAAAGTTAAAGTTGTAAGTCAAGCCGACTACGATAAGTGGTTAGCAGATATGAAGAATCAAAAAGGTCAAGCTGTAACAGCAGATGCACAAGAAGGTGAAAAAATCTTCAAACAAAGCTGTATTGGTTGTCATGCTGCAGATGCAAATGATACAAGACCACCTGCTGCAAGACTTGCTCCAAACTTAGCTAACTTCGGTGATCGTGATATGGTTGCTGGTATTGCTAAAAATAATGAAGCAAACATCAAAAAATGGTTAACTAATCCTGAAGCTATGAAGCCAGGAAACCTTATGACAGGTAAATATGGTGACTTATCAGCTGATGAGATTGATGCATTAACTGCATACTTAACTAGCTTGAAAATTGCAAAATAATTTAATGGACATGAAGCAAAGGGGGTAATACTGTGAGTTCTGTAGCGAAAAAGAAACCACTATTGTGGGACTACTTAACGACAGTCGACCATAAGAAAATTGCCATCCTGTATTTATTAGCAGGCGGATTCTTTTTCTTAGTAGGTGGAATGGAAGCGTTATTTATTCGTATACAATTGATTAAGCCAGACAACACATTTTTAGTCGGTGACGCTTATAACCAAGTATTAACAATGCATGGTACAACAATGATTTTCTTAGCGGCGATGCCAATGATTTTCGCATTTTTTAATGCGGTAGTACCTTTACAAATTGGTGCTCGTGACGTAGCATTCCCGTTTTTGAATTCTTTAGGATTTTGGTTATTTTTCTTTGGTGGAGTTTTCTTAAACTTAAGTTGGTTCTTAGGTGGAGCACCAGACGCAGGTTGGACATCTTATGCGACACTGGCTCTACAAAGTAAATCTCATGGTGTAGACTTTTACTTATTAGGTCTGCAAGTCTCAGGTATAGGTACACTAGCAGGTGGTATTAACTTCCTAGCAACAATTATTAACATGCGTGCTCCAGGGTTAACATACATGCGTATGCCACTATTTACTTGGACAGTATTTGTAACATCAGCACTTATTTTATTTGCGTTCCCGGCATTAACAATCGGGTTAGCGCTATTAATGTTTGACCGCCTATTTGGAACTGCATTCTTTGATGCATCTTTAGGTGGAAACTCAATGATCTTTGAACACTTATTCTGGATTTTCGGTCATCCAGAGGTATATATTCTTATATTACCAGCATTTGGTATCTTCTCTGATATCATTCCAGCATTCTCTAAGAAAAGATTATTCGGATATTCTTCAATGGTATTCGCTACAGTATTAATCGGTTTCTTAGGATTCATGGTGTGGGCTCACCACATGTTTACAGATGGTCTTGGTGCAGTAGCAAATGCAATCTTCGCAGTTGCAACAATGGCAATTGCAGTTCCTACAGGGGTTAAAATCTTTAACTGGTTATTAACTATGTGGGGCGGACAAATTCGATTTACAACGCCAATGCTTTGGTCAGTTGCATTTATTCCATCTTTCGTATTAGGTGGAGTAACTGGTATCATGAACGCAGTTGCTCCTGCTGACTATCAATTCCATGATAGTTATTTCGTAGTAGCTCACTTCCACTACGTAATCGTAGGTGGGGTAGTATTTGGTTTATTTGCAGGTGCACACTATTGGTGGCCTAAAATGTTTGGTAAGATCCTAAATGAAAAATTAGGTAAACTTACTTTCGCTTTATTCTTTATTGGTTTCCATTTAACTTTCTTCATCCAACATTTCTTAGGTTTAATGGGTATGCCTCGTCGTTACTTTACATATTTACCAGGACAAGGCTTAGATACTGGAAACATGATTAGTACTATCGGAGCTATGTTCATGGGAGTAGCAACAATCATTATGGTAATTAATGTTATCTATACAGCAGTTAAAGGTGAAAAAGCTGCAGGAGACGCTTGGGGTGTTGGTCGTACACTTGAGTGGTCAATCTCTTCTCCAGCACCAGAATATAACTTTGCTCAAATTCCTTATGTACGTGGATTAGATGCTTTATGGGTAGAAAAAATAGAAGGAGACGGCAAAATGACACCTGCCGAACCATTAGGTGATATTCATATGCCAAACTCATCTATTCTACCGTTTGTTATGTCACTTGGCTTATTTATTGCTTCATTTGGTGCAATGTATAATGACCAACTTAAAAACCACACAGCTGTTGGTGTATTAGTTCTTGGTTTATTTATCACATTTGGATCAATGTTCTTACGTTCTTGGATCGATGATCATGGATTCCATATCCACAAAGAAGATATAGCTGAAGAGGGGGTTAAGGCATAATGGAAATGAATCAAAAATTTACGGCTGAAACTTTTCCTCATAACCCTGAAAAAGCTACAGAAGAAGGTAAAAATAAGTTCTTAGCATTCTGGCTATTTCTTGGTGGAGAAACAGTATTATTCGCATCATTATTTGGTACTTTCTTAGCATTAAGAAACTCTACTGCTGGTGGAGCAAGTGCTGCAGAAATGTTCGAACCAAAATTAGTATTCATTGCTACAATGTTACTTTTAACATCTTCTCTTACAAGTGTTTATGCAATGTACCACATGAAAAACTTTGAACACAAAAAGATGATGCTATGGTTAGGTATTACTGTTTTATTAGGTCTAGGATTTTTATTATTAGAAATTTACGAATTTAGACACTATATGCACGAATATCATTTTACAATTAAGAGTAGTGCATTTGGTTCTTCATTCTATACATTAGTAGGTACTCATGGTGCCCACGTATTTGTTGGTTTACTATGGATCACTACATTAATGCTTCGAAATGGTGGAAGAGGTTTAAATTTATACAACGCTCCGAAGTTTTATGTTGCTAGTTTATACTGGCACTTCATCGACGTAGTATGGATTTTCATCTTTACAGTAGTATACTTAATGGGAATGGTGGGATAAGAAAATGGGTACAAATACAAACTCTCATCAAAGAAATCAAGTTGAAATAAAGTATCACAGACGTAAACATGCAGAAGAAATGAAACAACAATTAATTTCTTTCGCATTAATGATCATTTTAACACTTGCATCATTCGCTGCAGTATTATACAGAGATAAAATGGATCCATACTTTACAGTACCATTCATTTTATTACTTGCTGTAGTACAACTAGTGTTCCAACTTTATTACTTCATGCACATGAAAAATAAAGGTCACAGCACACAAGCATTCTTCCTATATTCAGGACTTACAGTTGCTGTAATTACACTATTAACATTCTTAACACTAATCTGGTTATGATGAAAAAAGGAAGTGAATTTTATTCACTTCCTCTTTTTATGAATTCATATATTCATGACCGGTAATGGGTTACAATACAATTATTTTTTATTATAAAAAAGGTCTGGTTTTCCACAATTTGGGCACTCATATAAATAATGTTCTTGAATTTCATTACTAATATTTGAATTTTTGTCATTAATGGAAACGTTTGAATTACAATTTGGACAATTAATGTTCGTTTTCGGGGACTTGTTTTTTAAATAGTCCATCTACATCCATCCTTTCTTTTCATTTCTCTGTTAAATCCTTTTCTATTTTACCCATTAAATTATATATCTTATTAAATTAATAAACTTGATTCAAAAATGATTTTCTCCTCTAATGGTAATGTCATTTTCAGGTGTCATTTTTATTGGTATAAGAATGATCAGAGGAAGAAAACTATAAAGCCGTTAGTAAAAAAAATTTAGAATGGGTATTGAAAGGTTTCAGACGATCATGGAAAAGGTGATTGAACGATGGATATGGACATTCCTAAAGATGATGATATTGAAATGGAAGAAAAAGTGGACCTAAGTGGGAGTATTGATAAATTAACAGAGCATAAAATCTGGGGCGGACAAGGTTTCATGGATATTCCAATTCAAGGCAAGGCGTACAGGAAACGATATTAAGGAAACCGATATCTATAAGTCGAGAAATTGTTGACCCAAAAAAATATGTGAAGGTTTCAAGGTCAGACAAGGAAAAGATAGCTTTGTATCCTAAGGTGATTTTTTAGTAGATAAAATTGATTTTTTTAGTTATACCCAGTTTTATTTCCATTTCAACCAAGTTATTTATGAATAAATTTTGATACATCACAAGCGCATGCGTTATTAAATCTGGGCTACTTCGGTAGTCCGTTTTTTATTGTCTTAAAGGCGGTACAGTTGCTTAAAATATGCTAAACTAAAAGCCATAAAAATAATCAGTTATTAGCAGCGAAAAAATGGAAGTGTATTCTTGTTCATGATGTGGTTTAAAAACATTTTTAAAAACCAAATGCTAGTGACGAAAATATTTATATAACCAACATGATTCTTTTATTCTTAGATCCAAGGAGTTTCGGGCGAATAACATTTTAAGCTATATTTTAAAATTCAATCAGTTGATCAAACAAAATTCACCATTCTATGAAATCGACGTCAGCATACAGCTAACATTAGACGACATTGTAAAAGCTGGTCAATTAAGCGGATCTGAGTGTTGTCGATATTTCAAACGGATTTTAAAAAATAACACCTTTAAACTATGTATCTGATTATCGAATTCAAAAAAGTTTAATATTAATACAACAACTAGAGTCTAATGTCACTGATGTTTCTTATCAATTAGGATTAAATAGCTCATAAATTCCGATAGTCGATGAACTTGACACCATTAGCATACAAAAAACAAAAAATTCCAGAACGATTGGAATGTTAGTACTCACAAGATATTAATTATGAAGCAAACTCAGCAAATGATCGAGTAATATGAAAAATAGACAATTGGGTGGTGGAATGATCATGAAACATCTTCTTCCGAGTATAGAAGATTTGTTGCAAACAAATTTCTCTTTGCTTTCTGATATGGATGACAATAATGAAACAGCAATTATAATTAAACAGCATCATAGTGAAGTCAGGATGTTAACGATAAATGAGTATCTTCATTTTAAAAGCAAGAATATCAATGAATTTTATTGGAAAAAAGCGTCTGTTTTCAATGAAAAAGCTGTTATTCAAGACGTGATTCAAGAAGTGCAAACATCAGGTGTTGTAGTCATCACGGATGAAGAAGGAAAAATCAAGGGCTACATCGATTCTAGTGTTTTACTTTCTAAAGTGTTTGAATCTTATCAATATTTAGAGGCCTATTTTCGAACGATGATTGATACAATGGATGGTTCGGTCTCGATTGTGGATGAAGCTGGAAAAACGGTTGTTTGGACTCATGGTGCTGAGAGGATCTTTTCAATTCCCAAAGAAGAAATTATCGGGAATGAAATGGAGCAGTTTTTTCCAAAAGATATGTTATTAAATAAAGTTACGATGGAAACAGGTCAATCTTTTCGTCATCATCAGCATAAACCACGTGAGGATCTCTTTGTCATGATTAATAGTAGTCCGATCTTTATCAATGATCAAATCGTAGGTGCAGTTGCTGCAGAAACTGACATTACGAGTCAAGTGGTAATGAATCAAGAACTGATGAATGCTTCCTCCAAAATTCTTAAACTGCAGAAGGAGGTTTCAAGGCTGCAATTGTCGCATGATTCTTTTCAACAAATTAAAGGATCGAGTCAATTGATGAAAGAAACAGTTTCATTATCAAGGAAAATGTCTGAAACAAGTGCGAACATTTTATTATTAGGTGAAACTGGGGTTGGAAAAGAAGTCTTCGCAAAAGCTATACATTTTTATCGTGGATCAACCTCTCCATTTATTGCTGTGAACTGTGGTGCGATTACACCATCATTGTTTGAGAGTGAATTTTTCGGCTATGAAAAGGGAGCATTTTCCGGTGCAGATGCAAAAGGTAAAAAAGGAAAAATAGAGTTAGCGCAGGGAGGAACACTTTTTTTGGATGAAATTGGTGACTTACCTTTGGATATGCAAGTGAAGTTACTCCGAGTATTGCAAGATAAAACGTATTACCGGGTTGGTGGTACAAAGCAACTGAAAGCTAGGTGCCGAATCATCGCTGCTACAAATAAGGATTTAGAAGCAATGGTTGAAGCTAATACATTTCGAGAAGACCTTTATTATCGTCTTAACATTCTATCTATTACGATTCCCCCACTGAGAGAACGAAAAGAAGATGTTATGGAGCTCCTTCATCAATTTATTTATGAGTTTTCATTGCTATATCATCGAACGATTACTGTCGTTGATCCTCAGATAACTTCCGCATTATTACAATACGATTGGCCTGGAAATGTGAGGGAGATGAAAAATGTTATCGAACGATTAGTATTATTGTCAGCAGAAGGAACCATCTCTGCTGGATCCTTACCGCCAAAGCTGTTACAATCTGCATTGTTATCGACTGGATACGATGACTCCTTACAAGATGATCTAAATGATTTTGAAAAAAATAAAATCATTGAAGCTATTCAAACTGAGAATGGCAACAAGCAAGCAGCTGCAAAAAAACTAGGAATTTCTCGAGCTACTTTATACAATAAAATGAAAAAATTACAGATTGAGCTTTAAGAACAAATTGCCTCTGTCTCTAAATTAGCCTAGACGAGCGTAAAAACTCCTGGGCTGATTTAGAAATTTGAAATCAAAAGTTTACGAACGTCATGCAAAGTTAGTTTCAAGTTATCTTCCCTTACCGAAAGAATTTCTCTTCTACCCGTAAGTAAGCTCCCTATCTCAAATAAAACTCCACTTATAGCATGCTCTACTGTTCTTCAAATCTACCGTCTAAATATTTAGACACTAAGCGTTATACAGTGTCTAAAAACATATACACCATTTCCTGAAAAATCCTCTAAATAAAAGATTATAAAAATGGCACAGAACTTGCTTTAATATTTCGTGTCTATTTTTAATCCATACATTAAAGGAGAAATGATCATGAAGAATCGATTGCAAGAATTACAAACATTTTTACAAAAACAAAGTATTCCAGGTGGTTTGATCACATCGCGTGAAAATATTTACTATTTATCGAATTTTGATTACGATCCGCACGAACGATTTGTAGGTATTTTAGTCTTCCCAAATGACGAACCCATTTTTATTACACCGGCAATGGAAGTTCAAATGATAAAGGAAGCAGGCTGGATCCATCCAATTCTAAGTTACACAGATTCCGATCACCCGTGGGCACTTGTTCGTCACGTGATTGAAAGCAGAAACAAAATGAAACTATTTGCTGTTGAGAAGCATGATATTTCCTATCTTTACATTGAAAGTCTGCAACAGATTTTTGGTGAAGTAGAGTTTGCATCACTAGATTCTATACTTACAGAAATGCGACTAGTTAAAGATGCTGTTGAAATTGAAGTTTTACGTGAAGCCGCCGCTTTTGCTGATTACGGAGTACAAGTGGGTATTGAAGCTTTAAAAGAAGGCATTACAGAACTTGAAGTATTAGGGAAAATTGAATTTGAATTAAAGAAAAAAGGGATTAAAGAAATGTCATTCCCTCCCATTGTACTGTTTGGACAAAATGCAAGTAACCCACATGGAGCATCAGGAGACAATAAGTTAAAAAAAGGAGATACTGCCCTATTTGATATAGGTGTGAAATATAAGGGATATTGCTCTGATATTACAAGAACAGTCATTTATGGTGATCCCAATAGTGAACTCGTAAATATCTACAATACAGTTTTACAAGCCAATCTTGCTGGGGTGGATGCTTCTCAACCTGGAACAAGAATTGGTGAAGTTGATCTCTCTGGAAGACGCGTCATTCAAGCGGCTGGCTACGGTGATTTTTTTCCACATCGAATTGGTCATGGCCTTGGTATTGATATTCATGAGGCACCTTCTATGCACGATGCTAATGAGGGATTATTGAAGTCAGGAATGGTCATCACCATTGAACCTGGCATTTATCTTAATGGCCTTGGTGGTGTTCGTATTGAAGATGATGTTGTCATTACAGAGAATGGGAATGAAGTATTAACGAAGTTTCCAAAAAAATTAATGGTTGTAGGAGCTAAATGATAATGAACAGAATCGAAAAAATACAGAAACAGCTTTTAGAGAACAATGTCGATGCAATATTAATTACAAAGAGTGAAAATCGTTGATATACAACAGGTTTTACAGGTTCAGCAGGTATGGTGCTAATTTCAAAAATAGCTGCTACCTTTATCACTGACTTCCGCTATGCTGAACAGGCCCAAAATGAAGTGAAAAACGCTAAGATTATCGTCCATGAAGGTAATCTTGAAAAAGAAGTTGCCAATGAAATCGAACGTCAAGGTCTTAAAAAGGTCGCTGTTGAAGCAAATGCCATGACATTGAAGACGTTCTCTACGTTACAAGAGTATGGAGATGTACAATGGCTCCAATTGGAAAATATCGTTGAAAAGGTTAGAGAAATCAAAGAGTCGCTAGAAATAGAATTAATGAGAACGGCTGCTAAAATCTCTGATCAGGCGTTTGATTAAATTTTGAATGTCATAAAACCAGGGGTTACGGAATTAGCAATCCGTGATGAGCTGGAATTTTTTATGCGTAAGCAAGGGGCAACTTCATCATCCTTTAATACTATTATTGCATCTGGTAAGAGGGCTGCCCTACCACATGGATTGGCTTCCGAAAAAGTGATCGAGCATGGTGACATGGTAACCCTTGACTTTGGTGCATTGTACAATGGTTATTGCTCTGATATTACGAGAACTATTGTCGTTGGAAACTGCTCGGATGAGTTCCACAACATTTATCACATCGTATTAGAAGCTCTAAAACGAGGAACAGAAGGAATTCGAGCAGGTGCAAAAGCGAAAACGATCGACGATTTAACGAGAGAATATATTACAGTAAAAGGATTCTAAAAAAAGTTTCGGACATTCAACGGGTCATGGGTTAGGTATGGAAGTTCACGAACCGATCCGGCTTTCTGACAAAAGTGTAGAAAATCTTCAAACTGGTATGGTTGTTACCGTCGAGCCAGGAATCTATATCCCAGGATGGGGTGGCTGCCGGATTGAAGATGATCTTGTAGTAACTGAGAATGGTTATGAAATCATTACCCATTCTCCTAGGCACTTAATTATCTTATAAAAAGTATTGAACAGGTCATCTAATGAATTTTATAAAGATGACCGTTCTTTTTAATGGGGGCGTATTCGATATGAATGAAATCATCTTATATATTATGACGGGATTTATGGTCCTAGCAGCTATAGATTATCTGTTGGGTAATCGGTATGGAGTCGGACAAAAATTTAAGGAAGCCTTCAATTCTATGGGAGCACTAGCCCTTTCAATGGTTGGAATGATCTCACTATCGCCTGTGTTAGCAAAATGGTTAATACCGATTGTATCCCCTATCTACCAATTTCTTGGAGCGGATCCGTCGATGTTTTCATCTACGTTTTTAGCTCTTGATATGGGTGGATACTCATTGGCAAATGAAATGGCTCAATCGAGTGATGCTGCTTTATTTTCTTGGGTGTTTTTAGGAACGATGATGGGACCAACTATTGTTTTTACTATTCCGGTTGCATTAAGTATCGTTCATAAAAATGATCATCCCTTTTTTGCGAAAGGAATTTTAGTTGGGCTCATGACGATTCCATTTGGATGTTTAGCGGGAGGATTCGTAGCAGGATTTGGCTTAATTTGGATGGTGAAAAATCTG
Source organism: Gottfriedia acidiceleris (assembly GCF_002128425.1). Lineage (GTDB taxonomy): Bacteria > Bacillota > Bacilli > Bacillales > Bacillaceae_G > Gottfriedia > Gottfriedia acidiceleris. Next base: position 368,236 of record NZ_NESS01000005.1, on the reverse strand, counting down.
ATTCCTTCAATCCTCATATCTGTCTTGATTGGCATAGGAATGTTATTCGCTCAATCCGTGATGATCCGTGGTTTTAAATGGTTTGGTAAAGGAATTGAAATAGTAATTATCATTGGTCTTATCTCGATTATCATTGAAACTTTAACAGGTATCGTTATTATTCCAGGTATGATGCCGCTTTCAGAAGGATTTGTAACAGTTGGAAAAATAACAATCATACTTGCCGGTGCGTTTCCATTTGTATTTGTGTTAGTAAAAGTTTTAAAAAAGCCTTTTGCAATACTCGGAACTAAGCTAGGTATGAATCAACAAGCATTAGGGGGATTCATTGCCTGCTTCGCTCACCACATACCTATGTTTGCAACACTGCACGAGATGGACGACCGTGGGAAAGTCATAAATACGGCATTTGCCGTAAGCGGCGCATTTGTTTTTGGAAGTCACTTAGGGTTTGTAGCGGGTGTGGAGAAGAATTTTGTCATTCCGCTGATTGTCGGCAAACTGACAGCTGGGTTTTTGGCTGCTGCATTGGCTTTGTTAGTGTCAAAACGTCAATAAGGATTGAATAGTTGGATCAAATTCATCATCACTTTTGAAGTACCGACAACAATATCTTTTGTACCTTCTGTTAAATGATTAATATCAATAGAGAAAGAGATTGGAAATACTTCTATAGGAGATGAAGTGAGGCCCACACAAAAGCAAACGCAACGTGGGGGCACAAGAATCATCTCCTATAGAAAGCTAGCACCCTTCAGTGGAAATCACCGTTTGGCTTTTCGTAGATATGGATTCCCTATAAATACTTATCATTTAAAAATGAATAACATTTTCATATCGTATTTTAATTTGAATAAACCGTTATCACTGTTATATAATTTAGTAGTATAATAGTTTGGATATTATCATTAAATATTATATGATAGAAGTAATGTTTATATTTTTTTGTCTTTGTGAAGTTTTTGTTTATTGTTGTAAAAATCTACAATATATTTACATAGTCCAATATTAATTTAAACATTAGGTAAAAATAATAAGTGTGAATAGAATAATTAAAGGGTGTGCATTCATGATTAGCTTAGGGATGTTCGGGTTTAAAGCACTTTGGAGTCCATATTTATTTGTGTTTTTGGTTTTAGTCATTTTAGGTTATTTTTACATAATTAATAAATTTAAAGATAAAAACCATTTTACTGAGACTAAACAAAAGGTGTATTTCGTAATTGGAATTTTGTTAGTTTATATTGCACAAGGCAGTCCAATTGATTTAATTGGTCATATTATCTTTAGTGCACATATGACTGAAATGGCTGTGTTATATTTAGTTGCACCGATCTTTCTTATTAATGGTATTCCAAATTGGTTATGGAGAAACATACTTAAACCAAAATTCGTTAATTCGTTTTTTAATTTTGCTACAAAACCATTAATTGCTTTACTTATTTTTAATGTAGTATTTTCGATTTACCATTACCCGTTAGTATTTGATACTGTAAAAACGAATAATGTCTATCATTTCTTATTTACAAATATATTATTTTTCATGGCAGTATTTATGTGGTTTCCTGTTATTAATAACTTACCTGAGAGACAGACCCTATCTGATATCCAAAAGATTGGTTATATGTTTGGAAATGGTATTTTATTAACACCAGCATGTGCACTTATTATTTTTGCAGGACATCCATTTTACGCGACTTATAATGATCCAGTATTATGGAGTAAAGCGATGGAGTTATGTGTATCACCAGATTTATTAAAATCACTAAATATTTCAGGCCCAGAAGTATTTAACTTTATGTCAGCAAGGGAAGATCAGCAGGTTGGCGGAGTTATCATGAAAATTATCCAGGAAATAGTTTATGGATCTGTTATTGGATACAATTTCTTCAAATGGGCTAAAAGAGAACAAAATGGAAATAAAATTGATCCAATCAGTAGTAATCCGTTATTGCTTAAAAAATCGTAGGGGTGGAAATTTTGAATTCGTTACCAATTTTACCAACAATAAGTACAAGCTTTATTGTAATTAGCGCCATATTAGTTGCAATTGGCTGGTCTCTTATTGCAAAAAGAAATGTAGAAGGACATAAGAAAGTTATGTTCTTTGCTGGAGTATTTGCGCTCTCATTTTTCATTGTGTACGCAACTAGAACAATATTTATTGGAAATACTTCATTTGGGGGACCAAAAAGTTTAAAGTTGTATTATCATATCTTTTTGTTTTTCCATATATTCTTAGCTACAACTGGCGGAGTATTTGGTCTAGTTTCAATTATTTCAGGTTTTAAAAACAAATTAAAACTACACAAAAAAATTGGACCAATTACTAGTATTATTTGGTTTTTTACCGCAATTACAGGTGTAGTAGTTTATTGTTTATTGTACGTTTTCTACAAAGGTGGAGACACTACTTCAGTTATAAAAGCGGTTTTAGGATTTTAAGTAAAAAAAGTAAATATAAAAGAGTGAGTAAAAGAAGTTGTACTTCTTTTTACTCACTCTTTTTAATAATTATAGAATAATGAACTTGCTTACTAAAGAAATTTGCTCTTCAGCTTTTTTAAGTAAGTCTTTACTTTTCTCAACGATACTTTCAGGGAAGTTTTCGCCTTCTCCGTATTCTACACCGTGAGGATAATAGTATTTACCTAAAAGTGGAGTAAGTAATTGGATTTTACCTTTACTTGACTCTACATGTCCTTCTACTGCGAAACCTTGAACACGTAAGTAGTAGATTTCATTACGTTGTTCAAATTTATAATCGTAAGTTACTCTTTCGTAATCCCATTGACCAGCAAGGACAAAGCCTAATTCTTCCATGATTTCAGTTAATAAATTTACATTTAATACATGATTTTCTAAATTTGTATTCTCAAATTTCATGTTATTACCCCCTAAATTACTTAGAAAAAATCCCTACTAATATAATATTATCTATGACAATAATTAGCAATGAAAAGCTGATAAATGTATTTTAACTAATTTATATATTTTTTTGAATAATTTGGCTACAATGGATATATAGACAAAGAGTTAACAATTGGGAAGGGAAGATCTAAATGGAAAAGCTTATAAAACTTTTCTTTTTTACAATAAGTTTTATAACAGTTTTTATGTTCAGTCCACTTATTAAAGATTGGATCACCAATATGACATCATTTAAACAATATCAAAAAGTAGAAGAAGTGAATATGCCAATGATTGAAAATGCAAGTACTAAAAATGTTACATACTCAGTTTCTCAGTATATTGGTAAAAGTGAACAAGAAATATTAAAAACCTTTGGTAAACCGTCAAGAAAGGTTCCTTCTCAATATGACTATGATTGGCTTGTTTATGATAAGGATGTTACAAAGTATACTCAATTTGGTGTACTAAATGGCAAAGTTGTAACAATTTTTGTTGCTGGTAATAAAGTTGATATTAATCCATTTGTAATGGGTAGTCACTATGAAGAAACAATGGATAATATAGCTTTACATGATAAAGTCTCATTTTCGATTTTAAGTAATCAATATACTTTTAAATTATCGACAAATGATTTACATGAACGTCCACTTGTTTCATTAAATAATTGTTTTGCTCAACTTTATTTTGACCGTTTTACCGGAAGTTTATTAGGTGTTCGTTATTTATCACCAGAAACTTTAGTTAAGCAAAAACCGTACGAATTAATTTATAGTGGTAATTTAATAAATGCAAAAAAATTAAATTCATTTCAAGAAGCAATCGTTGATCGTGAAGAAGAGAGACAGATATTTAATTTAACGAATGTTTATCGAAAAAGAATGAATTTAAGTCCTTTAAATTGGAATACTGGTGCTGCCAAAGTAGCCCTAGGACATAGTAAAGATATGGTTCAAAATAAATATTTTGATCACTATTCTAATTTATATGGTAGTTTAGCTGATCGTTTAAATGATGCAAATGTTCCATACAGAATTGCTGGTGAAAATATATCGGCTAATTATGTTGATGGGATAGCATCTGTATATGGATGGATTAATAGTAAAGGTCATCGAGTAAATATGTATAAAAAAGAATATACCACACTTGGTGTTGGAGCTTTTAATAAATATTACACTCAAAATTTTATAAAATAATGACGAAATCAAGCAAAAGCGAAAGCTAGTGCTTGATTTTTTTATTTCCAAACAAGCACAAAATTATTCAAAAGACATAATTTTGTAATAAATGCTTTTAATTGGAGTGATATGAATGGGAAATGAAAATAATCGTCCATCTATCGAACAATTTAGGCAATTCGTTATGGAACACCCAAAACTTCGTGAGGAAGTAAAAACGGGTAAAAAAACATGGCAACAATATTTTGAAGATTGGTATTACAAAGGTCAAGACCATGAAATGTGGGATGAATACAGAAATGACAATAATACAAAGTCTCAAAAGAAAACTGCTAAAAAGGAACAATCGGAAGAAGGTTATGTTGGAAAGGTAATTTCTTTTGTGAAAAATTTAGATCCAGATCAAATTCAAGACCATTTAACAAATGTAAATTCTACTTTAACTAATATTCAACAGCTTATATCACAATTTAAATCTCCAGCTACTTCAACTAATCAAAGAGAAGAAAAGCCAGTGTCACAGCAATTTAATTTTAGACAGGATTGAGGAGATCTAAAGTGAGAAAAGATGTTTTGGAATTTCTTCAGAGCGAAGAAGATTACTTAAAATTTTTACGACAACAACCAAAATGGTATCGTAAACTTTCTAGAAATCCTGAGCTTACTGATGAGTTTAGACTGGCTTCCCTTGAGTTTTTTGGTAAAACTATTCCACAACGAGTTGATAAATTGTCAAATCAAGTTCAAATGGCATCGTTTATGATTGATATGTTCCATGTATTAAAGGATCAACAAAGTACTAGTAGTGAATCATTAGATGCTGAATCAAAAGAAGATTAAAAAGTATAATAGTTCAATCTGTCATAGCTTTTTGCTACAATGAAGAAACAAGTTTTAAAAAGGAGTAATAGTTATGACAGAAATTTGTTTAGTAAGACATGGACAAACTGATTGGAATTTTAACAATATAATTCAAGGAAGAGAAGATATTCCTTTAAATACGATAGGTAAACAACAGGCGAATGATAGTGCTTTGTTTTTAAGTGCTCAAAAATGGGATCGGGTTATTACAAGTCCATTAATTAGGGCAAAACAAACTGCACAGGCAATTGCAGAGTTTTCTAAAATTGATGAAATTATAGAGGATGAACGATTTTTAGAAAGAGAATTTGGTGAGGCTAGTGGAAAACCTGTTTCCGATTTTCATGAAAACATTTATAATAATAATGTAGTAGGAATGGAAACAAATGAAGAATTAATTGATCGAGCGTTTAGTGCATTAAAAAACATTGCTCAAAATTATGAAGGTAAACGAGTTGTAATTGTTGCACACTCTCATACAATTAAGGCAATTTTACATGCGATTGATCCTGAGAAAGTTAACTTTAGGACAACTTTAAAAAATGCTTGTGCAAATTTTATTGAATTTAAAGATGGTAAATGGAAGATAAATGAATTTAATATATCTGATCATATAAAGGCTTAGGACAAGTTCTTTTATTTAAGGAATTAAATGTGATATAGTTTATTCTTGGAGGTGTAAGGAAATGTATGCAACAATGGAAACCTTGCAACTTATAACAGTCTCAGAAGAACTTGCTTCAATGATCGTAAACTCGGATGTTGCAGATCAGTATCGAACTTCATATATTGCATTAAATAATGATAAAACTGCTCAAGAAATTATTAGCCGTTTTATGAAAACGAAGGATTTATATGAGGATGTTCAGCGATTTGGAAAATATCATCCTGATTATAAAGAAATTCGAAAAAAAATGAGTGAAGTTAAAAGAGAACTTCAATTAAACGATACAATCGCTGCTTTTAAGCAAGCGGAAGATGCAGTCCAATTACTTTTAGATGAGACTAGCTATTTAATTGCTCAGGCTGTTTCGCCTTCAGTAAAAGTTCCAGCGGGTAATCCATTCTTCGTGAATACAGGTGGAGGATGTAGTACTGGTGGATGTGGCACAGGTGGAAAGTGTGGATGTAAAACGAGGTAATAGAGTATATTGAAAGGCTCATTATTTAATAATGAGTCTTTTTTTAATGAAATTCATTTTCTGAACCTAGTACAGTTAGCACAATTATTTCCACAACAAAACATTTTTTTATTCGGAACGTAAAATCGATGTCTAAATACGAAAATATTATTTTCATGACGGATAAATTCAATTCGGTAAATTAGTGTAAATTGTTCAGTAATGGTTTTTGAGCAATAAATCAGTAGTTTTTTGATCGTTTCTTCGGTCTGTTGACTTTCTGTCTGAATATATAGGAAATTTGAACCGCAAATTTGTTTGTTTGAAAACTGAATAATTTGTTTATAATTTGAAATACAGTTAAAAAATTGCTCCCAAACATCATCTAACATAATTTTCAATCCTTTCTAAAAACTATTTATGAAAGTTTCGTTGCAAAAGAAATTTGGGATATGATATTCTATTTCTAACGGATTTTTAAAGGAGAAAGCTATGTTCGTGCAAAGACAAGGTATTATTATTTATTTACAGTCATTAAAACAAGCAAAAATGTTACGTAAATTTGGAAATATTCACTTTGTCTCTAAACGTTTGAAATACGTAGTCCTATATTGTAATATGGATGATATAGATCGAACAATAGAGAGATTGAAAAAATTTCATTTTGTAAAACGAATTGAATTGTCATATAAACCTTTTATTAAGACTGAGTACGAAAATGCGAAACCAGACGAAGCAAAGGAATATGATTATCAAGTAGATTAAAAACGATTGAATGGATAATTAATTTAGGAAGGGATAACCGATCTGAATTAAAAAACCGTTCAATCGTTTTTCTTGTGGTATGTCTTGAGAGGTAAGGGGATAGTAAAAAACTATCCCTTTTTTTCTTAGTACTTTATGAAAAAGATTAGGAAATAGTAAAACAATTCCCTGCTCTAGTTATTTCATTGGTGGAATTAAGTGATTTAAGCGTAAAATTCCGATAATGTATTGGTGGAATAAATCGGTTTCATGAAATGAGCTTGAATGTCTAATTTGTAGTGTGATGATTTCTTTGTTCAAAGTTGTAGCTAATTCTTCAAACAACACTTCACGTTTTGTAACTGAATCTTCTTTTAATGTAATTCCTTCTCTACAGTAATATATTGGCTGGAATTCACCAATAGAAGTAGGGCTTAATATAACAGCAAAAGAACAGCAGTTTGAACCTTTATTTTCAGATGTTAATTTAAGTAAGAATTTAACTCGATCTTTTTGCGATTTAGCAATTTCAAATAGTTCATATAAGTCTGAGTATCCTTCTCCAATTTCAATCATGCGTTGAATCATGAGTGTTCCCCCTTAAAACGTAAATACTTTACGAGTTTTCAAAAAAAAGTATGGTCATAAATGCAACACTTATTCTACAGGATAAAAGCATAAAAAAAAACCCCGCATTTGCAGGGCCCCTCTTATTAAAGTGTAATCACTTAAAAGAAGGCAAAGGGAGAGGAGAAACCGGAGGAAGAACTTATGGGGAAACGTAAGTCTTCTCCGCGGTTGGCAACAACATCAACTGAGATGTTGTTAAAATTAATTATTGCCAAAGTGGATGATTTTATACATTAGTAGGAGAATATGGAAAGAAATGTTTTTGTTTTAGTGAAATTATGATAGGATATTTTCGTAAATTGAAATTTATAGTAGGTGTAAATTAATGAGAGTAGTATCAGGAAAAAATAAAGGATTAAGTTTAAAGGCAGTACCTGGAATGAGTACTAGACCGACAACTGATAAAGTAAAAGAAGCAATGTTTAATATAATTGGACCTTACTTTGAAGGTGGTATTGTATTAGATTTATTCGGTGGTAGTGGTGGACTATCAATTGAGGCTTTAAGTAGAGGGATTGAAAAAGCGATTATTGTAGATCGTGAAATGAAGGCAATTAAGACAATTAAAGAAAACTTAGCAACATGTAATTTAACTGATTGTGCTGAAGTGTATCGAAATGACGCTGAGAGAGCTGTAAAAGCGATTATTAAAAGAGAGATCCAATTTGATTTAATTATTTTAGATCCTCCTTATAAAAAGCAACAAATCGTATCATTAATTGAAACTTTTGATGAAAAAAATTTACTTGCAACAGATGGAACAATTTTAGTAGAACATGCTACTGATGTCGAATTACCTGAAAAAATAGGGAAATTTGTACGAACAAAAGCAGAAAAATATGGAATTTGTGGCGTATCAGTGTATCATATTTGTATGGAGTAATTTTTAGGGGGTACAAGATGAAACGTATTGCTGTTTGTCCTGGAAGTTTTGATCCAATTACTTTAGGACATTTAGATATTATTAAACGTGGAGCAAGAGTGTTTGATGAGGTAATAGTTGTCGTATTAAATAACTCGGCCAAAAATTCTTTGTTTACTTTAGAAGAAAGAAAAGAATTAATTACGGAAGCTACTAAAGCAATTCCAAATGTACGAGTTGATTCATTTAGCGGTCTATTAATGGATTACGCAAAAAAAATTAACGCATCTGCAATATTAAGAGGCCTAAGAGCAGTATCAGACTTCGAATATGAAATGCAAATTACAGCAATGAACAAAAAATTAGTAGACGAAATTGACACTTTCTTTGTTATGACAAATAATCAATACTCATTCTTAAGTTCATCAATTGTAAAAGAAGTCGCGAAATATGGTGGAAATGTAAAAGATTTAGTACCAGATTGTGTAAATATCGCATTAACCGAAAAATTTTTGAAACCTCAAGTTTAATTTAAACTGAGGTTTCTTTTTTCTATATGAAAAGGTTTAAGAATATAGCTTTTTAGAATACATTTTATAAATTAAGATAATTACATAAATGTAGAGAGAAATTAATGTTATGAATGAACCTATTGAAATCAACGATTCGAGGTTAAACTGTTTCTCCGTAAAAATCTTTATTACAGGTAATGTATTATGTGTAGCATTAGTTGTTAACTGGTTAAGATACAGTGGCTTCCAAAAGATAATTGCTAAAATAGGTGCGATTCCAGATTGTAATAAACGACCGATTAAATAAGGTTTAATACTTAATTTAACTTCAGAAATAATACTTGCTACTTGGGCTTGTATTGAAAAACCCCCAAATCCTAAAATAAAGCTAGTTAAAGCTACTTGCTGCAATAAAGTACTATTGCCTAGTTCACTTACTAATTTAGATCCTAAAGTGATTTCAAATAATCCAGATAAAAAAGGCGTTGATAAATTGTGATTAACCCTTAAATTTGAAAAGCAATATGCAATTATTTTTCCAACATTAGATATAAATCCAATTTCGATTAAAAGCATATTAAGTACAGAAAAAACGATAATAAATCCACCAATCATTAATAATGTCTGTACAGAAGAAGCTATAGCGTCTCCTAAAATTTTACCAATCGGTCTTCTTTCACTTAATCGTTTTTCATGCATTACCTTAAAAGCGTATTTAAAGCGGTTAGAATGGATTCTTTCTTTTCGAGAGTAGTTAGGTTGGTTTCTGCCATAAAACCTCATAATAAGGCCTACAATCGCGTTAGATAAATAATGACTGATGGCAAGCACGAGTCCGATCTTTGCGTTATGAAAAAAACCAACAGATATTGCAACAAAAATAAACAATGGATTAGACGAATTTGTAAATGAATTAAGTCGTTCTGCTTCTAATTTTGTTAATTCTCCATCTTTATACAGTTTAGCAGAAAGTTTTGCACCTGAAGGAAATCCTGAAGCCATCCCCATCGCCCAAACGAATGCTCCTACACCAGGAACTCTAAATAAAGGTCTCATAACTGGCTCTAAAAATACACCAATAAATTGTACAATTCCAAAGCAAATTAGAAGTTCACTTAAAATGAAAAAAGGAAGGAGAGAAGGAAATACGATACCCCACCACATATTTAATCCTCTTATCGAGCCTTTAAATGCTACTTCAGGATGCAGAATAATTGTTGATGTCAGAAATATAAGTATTAAAAAAATTAGTAATGTAATGAAGTAATTTTTTTTCACATATAAACCTCCAAAGATAAACTTAAAAAACATATAGATTTTTGTCTAATTGTAGTAAGAACATTGAATAGGAAATAAGATAGTAATATATGTATAAAAAAAACTTGTACAATTAAATATACGTTGTTGGAATTCAATTTTAGACCAAAGAGTTTAATTGGAGGGGAAACAACTTGGAACCGAAAATTGGTTTAGCATTAGGTTCAGGAGGTGCAAGAGGTTTTGCACATGTTGGTGTAATTTCCGTTTTAAAAAAGCATAATATTCCTATAGATCTGATTGCAGGTAGTAGTATAGGTGCTTTAGTTGCTGTTTTATACGGTGCGGGTGCGGATGTAGATCGTCTATATAAAATAGCAAAAGTATTTCAATCTAAATACTATATTGACTATGCTGTTCCAAAAATGGGTTTAATTTCTGGGAACAGAGTTAAAGAGTTGATAAAAGTACTATCATTTGGTAGAAAGCTTGAAGATTTAGATTTGCCAGTGTCGGTAATTGCTACTGATTTATTAACAGGTGAAAAAATTGTATTTCAAAAAGGGGATATTGCTACAGCAGTCCGAGGGAGTATTTCAATACCGGGAATTTTTGTACCAGAAACATGGAATGGAAGACTTTTAGTTGATGGTGGAGTAATCGATCGTATCCCAGTTTCAGTTGTAAAAGAGATGGGAGCGGATTTTATTATTGGAGTAGATGCTTCACCGATTCAAGTTAGTGGTGAAGTTTCAACGATCTATGACGTGATTATGCAAAGTATTGAAATAATGCAACACGAGCTCGTTAGAAATAGAGAAATTGCCTCTAATGTTATGATAAGACCTAAATTAGATCATGTTAATTCTAGAAACTTTACTGACCTTGAAAATGTTATCAAAATAGGTGAAGAAGCAACAGAAAAATTAATACCAGAGATTCTTGAAAAGATTGAGCAATGGAAGGAGAAAAATAGTGATAAAAAGGATCAGAATTCTTAATGTACTATTAGTACTTGGTATTACGCTAATTCTTTTATATTTCATTCCATTACCATATTATGTTACAAAACCAGGCTTAGCCGAGCCTCTAAGGCCATATGTAAAAGTTGAAGGTGCAAAAAAAGATAAAGGTGAATTTATGCTAACCACCGTAGCAATGGGGAAGGCAAATATCTATTCATATATTGGTACGAAAATTAATGACAACTATCATCTATACAAAATAAATGAAATAAAAGTAAAAGGTGAAAGTGATGAAGATTATCAGTTCCGCCAATTAAGATACATGGAAGAGTCAAAGCAAGCTGCGATATTAAACGCTTATAGAGAAGCTAAAAAATCATATAAAGTGACGGGAAATGGTATTGTCGTATTATCTGTTTTAAAGGATATGCCAGCTCATAATGTATTAATGCTAGGAGACATTATTACGAAAATCAATGGGAAAGATATTCGTACATTAAATGATTTTACGAATACTGTAAAAAGTAGTAAACCTGGTTCAAATTTTAATTTAGAAGTAAGTAGAAAAGGTAAGATTAAAAACTTTAATATTAAAACAAAAGCTTTTAAAGATGAACCTAATCGTGCTGGAATTGGTGTTTCTATTGCAGAAAATTTAAATTTAAATACAAATCCAAAGGTTAAAATAAATTCAGAAGAGATAGGTGGACCTTCAGCGGGGCTTATGTTTGCGCTAGAAATTTATGATCAATTAAAAGACGAAAATTTAGCAAAAGGTCACGAAATAGCTGGTACTGGGACAATAGATAGAAATGGAGTCGTTGGTCCGATTGGTGGTATTTCTCAAAAAATCATTGCAGCATCTGATTCGGGGGCAGAGATTTTCTTTGCACCAAATGAAAATGGTAAAAAGAATTCAAATTATAATGAAGCTGTAAAAAGTGCGAAAAAACATGACTTGAAAATGAAAATAGTACCGATTGATACATATGCACAAGCAATCAATTATCTTGAAAAGTTAAAGACAAAAAAATAATTTGATTATGTATAGGTGCATCACAAAAAATAGCAGGATATAGGGGAAGAATTAAATTCTAATACCTATACCTGCTTATTTTTTGTTTCTAATGTTTAGTTGAAACTAACTAAGATCTACTAAATTGATTACTATTTTCATCATAAATAATTGGATACAATGAATATTCGGTTTTTATTAACTTTTGTTGATTGCTTAATGAAAGAATAGAAGCATAAGTATAGGTTGCTTTCAAATCTGTACTTAGTTCTTTTTGATTTTGTTGATTAATAGTCGTATAAATTGGTAATTCAATTAATTTTTTTTTGCTATTTAAATAAGTTTTTCCCATTGAACTCATACCAAGTAAACGAATATATGGAACTCGGTCTTTTTCTAATATTGTTGACATTTCTTTTTTTGATGTATTTGTTAAGATATGTGTTAACAATCTTTGAATTCGAGTCCAAGTATATCTCTTTGTTTTTATTGATGTCATTAGCTCTTCAAAATTAAGACAGTTTAAAACAGAATGTAAAACTCTTCTCTCTAAACCTTCGACAGCTTCGTAAATTTCTTCAAGTGCTTCTTTAGTTGAAGTCATTAATTTGTATTTCAAAAATGGTAAATATTCATTCCAAGAATGAAGGGCACCATACTCGTTTATGTATTCCTCAATTGACTCTCTAGTAAAGCTTGGAACAAAGTCAGAAATCGATTGATTATCACCCATAAGAATTTTTCGAATTGCTGTAGCGCTAGCGATACTATGATGATTGGTTTCTTCATCATGATAATTTGCAGCAATTCGTTGAATCGTTCTACCTTCCATCTTACTATCAAAATGTTCAATAGCTTCTAAATAATGTATTCCTAAAATATTATTTGGAAGTGAAACATCTAGCTTTGATGTTTCAAGATTTTTTTGTAAAGCAGTGCTATATGCAGCAGGGTAACTTAACCCTTCATCAAGAAAAGTACGTATACTTGAATTGATTGAAGAAGTAAGCTGCTTCTTTTGTTTGATTAACTCGTAAAATGTCTCAATTTTTCCTTCTTCACTTCCAAAACAAACAAAGTCACATTTTAAAGAATCTAGGATTGAAATAGCTCCTTTGGCAAAGATGCTAGCGTGTTGAGTCGAATAGCTATAAGGTAATTCAATAACAAGATCTGCTCCTGCTTGTAAAGCCAACTTTGTTCGTACATGCTTTGGAACGACTGCAGGCTCGCCTCTTTGTAAAAACTGACCACTCATTACCGCAATAACAACATCAGCATTTGTAGTTTCTTTAGAACTAGTTAAGTGAAAAACATGTCCATTATGTAATGGGTTATACTCAACTACTACACCAACCGAACGCAAGAAATGCACCTCCAATATTTACTAATTTCACGAATTTATACATTAAGAATACCAGTTTTAAGAAATAATTCGCAACCCGGTGTGAATTGTATTGAATTTTATTGTGGAAAATAATATATTAGATGGGTTACATATTTGAAGTAAGGTCTATGATATAAAAGAAAAGCTAGAGGAAAGATAAGGGATTAATACTATTTTTAGTATGCTATAAGAGCAAATCTTAGCTAAAAATCGTCTTATGCTTGTCGGAGCTAAGCTGTCGCCTCCGCTTTTCGAGATGTCTAGCTCCAGGCGTTTGCCCCTCGAGGTCATAAGCCAATTTTCGGCAAAGGTTAAACTGCAAACCTTAGCCGAAAATCGTCTTATGCTTGTCGGGGCAGAGCGAACGCCTTCCGCTTTTCTAACTGTAAAGAAAAAATATTGACAAGTGATTATAAAGAATATATAATTTTCATTGTTGCCTTGAGGTGGTTTATTTATGAAATGGTCAGTGCACCAGTTGCAGAAATTAAGACATAAAGGTTTAAATTTAGATGAGACAATTGATGTTAGTCAAATAAAGGAACGTAATACTGATATTCGAGAGGTTTCTCCTATTCGAGTTACTGGACGAGTTGATTTTGGAACGAACCGATATACGTTTCATTTAACAATAACTGGATATTTAATTTTACCTTGTGTAAGAACATTAGTTGATGTAAAATATCCTTTGTCGATTACCACAACAGAAACATTTTTTACAACAACTGAATGGAAAAGTGAAGATGAGAATTTTCACATCCTAGAGGGTGATGTGTTAGACTTAACCCCAGTGATTGAGGAATGTATTTTAGCCGAGATTCCAATGCAGGTTTATGCAGAGGATATTGAGGGGAAAGAAACAGCTCCTACGTCAGGAACAGATTGGGAAGTTAGGGAACATGTCGAAGTAGAGCAAAAAATTGACCCTCGTCTTGCTGGATTAGCAAAATTTTTTGACAAACAAGATAATTGAGAAGTACCGGATAACCGGCTTCATAACAAACACTGACTTTAAGGAGGTGGGATCAATGGCAGTACCTGCAAGAAGAACGTCCAAAACTGTAAAAAGAAAGCGTCGTACGCATTTTAAATTAGCGGTACCTGGAATGGTTGAATGCCCAAACTGTAGTGAATTAACATTAGCACACCGCGTATGTAAATCATGCGGACACTACAAAGGAAAACAAGTACTTAGCAAATAAGCTAGTCTTTTAGAGCACATAGGAAACTATGTGCTTTTCCTTTTGTCTTTAAACGTTGTTTGAATGGCTAAAAAATCTCATCGAATCCTCTAAAATCATGCTACCCTTTACCTCTGCCCTTTTCAATTCTCGTATAGTATAATAAAAACTAATAGGAAACTAGATAAAGAGAGAGGGATTCCAATGTCTGAAGTAATTACTTATCAAAGAGATGAAATAGATTATATATTTTTAAATAGGCCTAATTACGGGAATTGCATTGATGAAAATACTGTAGAAAAACTTTCTGAAATTATCCAAGAAATCCGAATGAAATCTCAAAGTAAACTAGTTGTTTTAACTGGGGAAGGTATGAAATATTTTTGTACTGGTGGAGATTTAAATACAATCTTAAAGTTTAAAAATAATTTAAATGGATTAGAATCTTTTAATCTTAAAATGTGTGATGTGATTTATCAAATAGCTATGTTGCCTCAAATTACAATCTGTTTTATTAATGGTTATGCTTTAGGTGGCGGTTGCGAACTTGCAAGTGCTTTCGATTTTAGATACGCAAGTCACAATGCAAAAGTAGGATTTATTCAAGGAAGAATGGGAATCCCAACCTCATGGGGTGGAGGTACCGTACTTCAAGAAAAAATGAGCCATCAAGATTGGATTACTTTACTATCATCCTCAAATATTTACACCGCATTTCAAGCTAAGAAGATCGGCTTTATACATGAACTATCGAAAGATTTAACAAGTTTACATAATGAAAGTTTTATAAGTTTAGCTAGTAGTATTCCAGCACATATTCATCATCAAAACAAAAAAATACTTATTCGTAAATGGACCGAGCAAAATCTTAAGAGACGAATGCAAGAAGAAGTTATTTCTGCTATGCCACTTTGGTTTTCAGATGAACATATAAAAAATATCGAACAATTTACAAAAAAATTGGAAAAGTAATCTTCTACCTTCATTTTTTTGTGCATATGAATTAGTAAAATCTGCTTATTGCATAAGAAATTGGAGGGGATTGCAAATGGTTGCAAATCGCCAGGATGCATGGACAAAAGATGAAGATAACTACTTAGCTGAAGTAGTTTTAAAAACGATAAATGAAGGGTCAACTCAATTAATGGCATTTAAAGTTGTCGCAAAGAACTTGTCTAGGACAGCAGCTGCTTGTGGTTACCGCTGGAATTCTTTTGTTAGAAAGTTTTATAAAGAAGAGATTGAAAAAGCAAAAAATAGTAATAAAAAACAAGCTGTTCCATCAAGTGAAGTAGAACCCACAGACGATTCAAAAACAATTACGAATCAAGCTCATGAAGAGGCTACAACAGAAAAAGTCCATTCCGAAATAACTTTTGAATCAGTATATAAATTCCTTGAATATTTGAGATTAAAAGTTGATGCCGGTGGACGAATTAAAGATATACAATCTTTAGAAAAAAAGCTATTGAAATATAAACAAGAAAACGAACAATTGAAAATTGAAAAGCAACAATTAGTTGAAAAACTAAATGAGCTCCAAAATGAATATGAACATTTATTTGATTTTTTAGATCAAAAACGAAAAATAGTAGTTAGTTCTAAAAATGACTCGAAAGTAAAATAAAATGAAAAAAACTCAACATCTTTAAAGGGAGGTTGAGTTTTTTTCTTTATTTATTTACTGGTTTCCAAATGACGAATTCAGAATCTGCCTCAATGAAACCTTGTTTTTTCCAAAATTCATTTGAATTTGCTCTTGGTATTGTTTTGATTGTTTTCTTAAAGGATTTTGCGAAATTTACTAGTTCTTTTCCGTACCCATTCTTTTGATAATAAGGTAGAACTTCCATCTTATTTATTTCAATGATTTCTTCATTATTTTCATTATGTGTATATAAACTCATTCGGGCAATAAGTGCCTTGCCTAAGTATATACCATAGAAAGGAGATTGGAACTCGTTATCAATTAAATTTGATTCAAGATCTTCAAGCATTGATAGCTCTTGTAATCCGTAACCAGAAAATTGCTGAAATTGTTCAAGTGTTTTAAAATTTATTTGTAAACGTTCTATCTTGATGTTCAAAAAAGCTCCCCCTTAAAAAGAATGTAAATTTTTAATATTTTAAATATAATTATATCGTACAATTAAATTTAAAAAAAGATAGATTCGGTGTAAATTTATTATCAAAAAGATAATGGTGGAAAAATAATTTTTCGAATGGAGAAATCAATGAAAATAGGAATAATTGGTGGTGGTGCCGTTGGTCTTCTTACAGCATCGTATTTGTATCAAAATAAACATAATGTTACATTGTTTACGAGAACAGAAGAACAGGCAAATCTAATAAATAACTTAGGTGTTATACTTTCATTAGATGAAAAAAAGAAACAAATGTGTATAACTGCAAATAAATTATTACCTAAAATAAACACGTTCGATCTACTAATCGTTTGTGTAAAGCAATATCATTTAACTCAAATTGTAAACACGTTAAATCAATATGAGGGTGAGAATATATTATTTCTACAGAATGGAATGTCTCATATTGAAATCGTTAAAAATTTACCCATTCCAAATTGTTTTATAGGTATAGTTGAACATGGCGCATTAAAAACTTCTCCGAATGAAATTACACATACTGGTAAAGGTATTATTCGAATAGGACAAATAAAAGGTGAAAAAGATGCTTTAAAGCGTTTATCGGGTTTACATACTGCTGATTTTCCAATCAAAAGCCAAGATGATTGGGAGTATATACTTAAACAAAAATGTTTAGTAAATTGTGTTATTAACCCTTTAACGTCTATATTGAACGTTCGAAATGGTGAATTAATTACTAATGAGTATTTTAAACCAATTTGTAAATTATTATTTAATGAGGTTGCAACTGTTCTAGATTTAAATCACCAAAATGAGTGGGATAAATTAGTAGAAATATGTGAGAAAACGAAAGAGAACTACTCTTCAATGAATCGAGATTTATTTCACGGTAGACAAACAGAAATTGAAAGTATGCTAGGATTTGTTAAAAAATTGGCAATTAATAAAAAAATAAATGTACCGACAATTGAACTTGTGTACAATAGTATAAAAGGACTTGAGAAGAAAAAGGGGTAATTCTTTTTGGAAAAATTTTTCATTTTCTTTATTTCACTATTAATTGAATTTCCGATTTTTTCATCAATATTTATCTATATGTTTTTAAAATTATTTTTTAAAAATAACAAGCGTAAACTTTTGCTTTTTACGTTAGATTTATCTACAATTCTATATATTAGTTCATTTTATTTTGGTTTAAATATGATATTTCCGACTGCAACAGGTTGGATATTAATTAATTTATTATTGGTTATCTTATTTATTAGTATTATTCTTCAATGGAAAGCAAAGAGGGATATTCGGTTTACTAAGCTACTAAAAGGTTTTTGGAGAATGTCATGTATTCTATTTATTATTCTTCACTTTATAACCATGTTGACTGGTTTAGCTTTAAAAATAACTGAGTATAATGCTTAATTGAAGAACGAGAGAGGAAGTTCGTAATGCAAATTAGTAAAGTCCATTTAGGCGGGCAAAATAAATTGCTGAATGATTTTGTAAATGGAAATGAAGTAATTTCTTCTTTCTTTGGTGAAAATCCATTAGTTAAGGAAGAAATGGAATATAGAATTAAAAATGTAATGGAGCGTTCTTATAATCGCACAGGATTAGTAAATGCACTTGAGAAGTTTCATCATAAGCATCATGCAAGTAATGAATCATTAGAAAATGTGAAAAAATTACTTAATAAAGATTCATTTGTTGTAATTGGTGGACAACAAGCTGGCTTATTAACTGGCCCATTGTATTCTATACATAAAATTATTTCAATTATTCAATTGGCTAAGAAATATGAAAAAGAACATAGCCTAACAGTTGTCCCAGTATTTTGGATTGCTGGTGAAGACCACGATATAGATGAAATAAACCATATTCATACAATTGAGAACAATGCAGTAAAAAAACAAACCTTTTATCAAAAAAATACTTATTCTCATTCTGCTTCTAGAACAGAATTAGATCCGCAAGAAATGAGAAAGTGGATTGATAAAATAGTTAAAACATTTAATGAAACGAATTATTCAAAGGAATTACTTGAAGAACTATATTCGATGACTGAGCAATCTACTACTTACGTAGATTTTTTTGCGAAAATTATTTTTAAATTGTTTGAAAAAGAAGGACTTGTCTTAATTGATGCTGATGATCCGAATGTCCGAGAGTTGGAGTCATCTTTATTTGAAGAAATGATTCTAAAGCAGGATATCGTAAGAGGGGTATTAAAGGATACGAAAAGCAGATTAATAAAATCCGGGTACCACGAAACACTTCAAATTTCTGAACAGAGTATTCATCTTTTTTACCATAGTAAAGAAGGTAGACAGCTACTAGAAGTGTCTGAAAATGAAGAGGTTTTTCAAACGAAGAATAAGAATTATCAGTTCTCTAAGCATGAGTTGATTAAAATAGCTAATGAACAGCCAGCTTTATTAAGTAATAATGTGGTTACTAGACCAATCATGCAGGAGTATTTATTTCCAACATTAGCATTTGTCGGAGGTCCTGGTGAAATTGCTTATTGGGCTGAGCTAAAGGACATTTTTAATATATTTAACCTGCAAATGCCACCTGTGTTTTTAAGACATATGTTTACTATTTTTGAAAGAAATATCATATCAGCACTAGAAGATTTTTCATTAGATATTAATGATGTACTGAAAATATCATTAGAAGAAAAGAAAGCTGAATGGATTAAAGATCAAGTAAAACTAGACTATAAAGTAGTGTTTAGTAATGCTAAAAAATCTTTAGAAGAATTGCATAAACCTCTTCAAGATGTAACAAAAAAAGTAACACCGAATTTAAAGGATTTTTCTATAAAGAATTATTTTAAAATAGAAGAACAAATTCTACTTTTAGAACGAAAAATAGAAGAATCAATTTTAAAGCAAAATGAAGAACAGATTGAAAAGTGGAATCGAATTATATGTTCTATTTCTCCTAATGGGAAACCACAAGAACGAACGCTAAATATCCTTTATTATATAAATAAATATGGTTTTGATTTTGTTCATGAACTTTGTAGTTTAGAACTATCATGGGATCACGCACATCAAATCGTAAAAATTTAAGCGTATAATATTGCTTTTATTTAATATGTGTAAGTTGATTTTCAATAAGCAACATTACTTTAAAATAAGCTGAATTTTATAATAAAAATGAAATCCTGCTGCACTGTTAGCAGGATTTTTTGTTTTTTTAAAGAATTTTTTAGAAAAGGTGGTAAGAAGTGGGGGATTGTGGTAAGTTTGTGTTAGAAAGTGGGGGAATAGGATGTTTATCGGTGAATATCAACATAATATCGATGTTAAAGGACGTCTTATTATACCTTCAAAATTTCGAGACAAGCTTGGTGAAAACTTCATTGTTACAAGAGGTTTAGATCAATGCTTATTTGGTTATTCAATGGCCGAATGGAGTGTAATTGAAGATAAACTGCGCACACTACCACTAACTAAAAAAGATGCAAGAGCATTTACCCGTTTTTTCTTCTCAGGGGCAATGGAATGTGAGATGGATAAGATGGGGAGAATTAATATAACACCTAATTTACGTAGTTATGCAAAATTAGAAAAAGAATGTGTAGTAGTTGGTGTTACAAATCGTATCGAGATTTGGGATTTATCAACTTGGAATACATATATGAATGAATCAGAAGAGTCATTTGGTGAGTTAGCAGAAAACTTAATCGGATTTGACTTGTAAAAATTAACAAATTGAAAGTAGTGAAAGCATCATGTTTGAACATATTACGGTTTTATTAAAAGAAACTGTTGATTCTTTAGAAATAAATGAAGATGGCATTTATGTAGATTGTACACTTGGCGGTGGAGGACATAGTGAATACTTACTATCTCAACTTTCATCTAAGGGTAGATTAATCGCTTTTGATCAAGATGAAACAGCAATTAAACATGCAAAAGAGAGATTGAATAAATACGAAAATCAATTAACAATTGTAAAAAGTAATTTTAAACATATAAAAGAGGAACTTCATAATTTAGGAATTTTTGAGGTCGATGGCATCTTATTTGACTTAGGCGTTTCGTCACCACAATTAGATGTAGCTGAACGTGGATTTAGTTTTCATCAAGAAGCACCACTTGATATGCGTATGAATCAAGAACAAACATTATCAGCATACGAGGTTGTAAATGACTGGCCATATGAGCAACTTGTAAAAATATTTTTCCGATATGGAGAAGAGAAATTCTCTAAACAAGTTGCAAGAAGAATTGAAGAATTAAGAGCGAAGAAACCGATTGAAACAACTTTTGAGTTAGTCGAAATCATTAAAGATGCAATCCCTGCTCCTGCAAGAAGAACAGGTGGACATCCTGCTAAAAGAATTTTCCAAGCAATTCGTATAGCTGTAAATGATGAACTAGGTGTATTTGAAGAAGCACTTAAAGATGCAATTACCCTTATAAAACCAAAAGGTAGAATTAGTGTAATAACGTTCCATTCATTAGAGGATCGCATTTGTAAAACGATTTTTAAAGAAGCTAGTTCACTTCCACCGTTACCACCAGGTTTACCAATTATTCCTGATGAGTTTAAGCCTAAATTAAAACTAGTGACAAGAAAGCCGCTTTTACCAACAGATGAAGAAGTCGAATTTAATAAACGAGCAAGATCTGCAAAGTTAAGGGTTGCAGAAAAATTATAAGGAGGGAAAATAATGAGTAATTTGGCTAGAAAGCTACAACAAAAACAAGTTACTGATTTACAACAAAGACCTTCTAACAAGAAAAAACAAAAGAGAGCATCAAAAATTACCCCTATTGAAAAAATACTTTACCTAGGATTTATTTTTGCATGCTTCTTTATGGGTACAAAAATAATTAAAACCCAAGCGGAAATATATGATACAAACTTAAAAATTCAAAGTGTGAAAAATGAAATAGCAAATGGAAAACAGCATAACTCTGAGCTTAAAATGAAGATTGATGAGTTAAGCACATATGAGCGTATATGGCAAAAAGCAAAAGAGTTAGGTTTAAATATTGATAGTAACAATGTAAAGTTTACCGACACTAGCAACTAGGAGATTGTGATATGAGTAAGAAAAAGAATAAATACACAAATTATGGTATTCGTTGGTTTTTTCTAGGCACTTTTCTCCTTTTTATATCTCTTGTAGCTAGACTTTGCTATATACAATTATCAACTACAGTTGAAGGTAAAAATTTAAAAGTTTATGCTGATGAGAATTATAATACATCTCAAAAAATTCCTGCAAAAAGAGGCACGATCTATGATTCACAAGGTGTTCCACTTGCGGAAGAGGTGACTTCCTACACTGTATCGGCAGTTCTAGACCCAAGAGCTTCAAAAAACTCGAAAGTGAAAAGGCATGTAGTAGACAAAGAAAAAACAGCTAGAGAATTATCATCCATTTTAGATATCGATGAATCGGAACTTTTAGAAAAATTAGGTAAACCAAAATATCAAGTTGAATTAGGACCAGGTGGAAGAAATATTTCTCAAAGCAAAAAAGAACAAATTGAGAAATTAAAGCTACCTGGTATTGTTTTTACTCCTTCACAACAACGATATTATCCAAATGGTGTATTTGCATCACATACGTTAGGTTATACGAATGTAAATGATGATGGCGATCTAATTGGAGAAATGGGATTAGAAAAATCATTAAATAATGAGTTAACTGAAAAAGATGGAAAAAGAAGCTTTTTACGTGATCGAAAAGGAAATATTCTACCATATGAAAATGAGAAGGTTACTCCCCCGCATAATGGTGATGATGTGTATTTAACAATAGATACAAAGATTCAAAGTTTACTAGAAGATGCAATGACTAAAGTGGAAGAAAAATATGAGCCAGAAAAGATTATGGCAATCGTTTCTGATCCGAAAACCGGTAAAATTGTTGCGATGAGTAATCGTCCTAGCTTCAATCCGAATCTTCATGACATTACAAACTATACGAACGATCCGATTTCATATGCGATTGAAGCAGGTTCTACGATGAAAATATTCACTTTAGGTGCTGCAATGAATGAAGGAGTTTATAATGGGAATGAATATTTCCAATCTGGCCGATATAAAGTACCAGGTGGAGGCACTGTCCATGACGTAAATCGAAACGGATGGGGTTCCATTACTTTTGACGAAGGGATTCAAAGGTCTTCAAATGTAGGTATTTCAATCCTACTTAATGAAAAAATAGGTCCGGATCGATTTTTACAATACTATAAAAACTTTGGGTTTACACAAAAAACTAATATTAATCTGCCAGGTGAATCAAGCGGTAAATTAGTATTTAATTATCCACTTGAAAAAACAACAACTGCTTTTGGACAAGGGTCTACAGTAACAGGAATTCAAATTATCCAAGCTGCAAGTGCTATTGCTAACAATGGAAAAATGATGAAGCCTTATATTGTTGATAAGATTGTCGATCATGATACGAATAAAGTTATTAAAGACTATAAATCTCAAGTTGTTGGTAATCCAATTTCAGAAGAAACGGCAAAAAGAGAAAGAGCATTGTTAGAAACAGTTATTACAGCACCACATGGTACTGGGCATAACTATGCGATTGATGGCTACTCTGTTGCTGGTAAAACTGGTACTGCCCAAGTTGTTGACGATCACGGGAAATATCTTAAGGGACGTGGTCAAAACCTATTTTCATTTATCGGTATGGCCCCAGCAGATAATCCAAAATTAGTTGTTTATGTAGCTATGCTTCGTCCAAAACTTGAAGCGACTGAAATAGGTTCAGATGGTGTTTCTGAAATATTTAGAACAGTGACTAAGGGCGCGTTAGAGTATATGAAGGTTAAGCCTGTTGAAAATGCTAAGGTAGATAAATTAATCGATAAAGAAAGTATAGAAATTCCGAATTTGAAAGGTCTAACTTTAGATGAAGCAAAATCATTAGCTATTTCCGAAGGGCTAAAACCTGTTCTATTAGGTAATGGGTTAGAAGTTACTGGTCAATCAATTAAGTCAAAAACTCAAGTTGTCAGAGGTACTAAAATTTATCTTAAGACAAATGGAACAAATACAATGCCGTCGATTATTGGTTGGTCAAAATCAGATGTTAACCGTTTAGGGAAATTATTTAATCTAAATATCTCATCAAAAGGATCCGGATTTGTAACAAGCCAGAGTATTAAAGAAGATTCAGAGCTAAGGGATCATGACTATTTAACGATTGAATTAGATAAACCTAATGGAACTACCAAAGATGAAAAAGATGTAAAAGTAGATGTACAAGAGTAAAAAAAGTTGAAATAAAATCAATTAAATAAAAAATACAATAGACCATTCTAGGACAATAAAGAGCTAGAAGGTCTATTGTATTTGGTACAAGCATATATTGAAACGAACATAATGTAGAGGAGTGTTCGTTTCGATGCGAGTATCTAATGTAACGGTTCGAAAACGATTATTTTTTGTATTTATTGGTGGTTTATTAATTTTTTCTATTATTGCAACGAGGCTTGGTTATGTACAATTTGCTATGGGTGATCTTTTAACAGAGCGCGCGAAAAATTCGTGGAGTCGAGACATTCCATTTGAACCAAAGCGTGGTGAAATTTTAGATCGTAATGGTGTTGCTCTTGCTACAAATAAAAGTGCTCCATCTGTATTAGTCGTTCCTAGACAAATTAAAGATCCTAAGGAAGCGACTGAGAAACTTGCCCCAATTTTAAAAATCTCCGAAGTAAAGCTTTATAAAATTTTAACGAAAAGATCTAGTATGGAACACATTCGCACAGAAGGTATAAAAATTACTAATGAGAAAGCTAAACAAATCCGAGATCTTAACATAGCTGGTGTTTACATAGCAGAGGATTCTAAAAGGTATTACCCATTTGGTGATTATCTTTCTCATGTTTTAGGTTTTGCAGGAATCGATAATCAAGGTTTAAATGGATTAGAATTATATTATGACAAGCAATTAAGTGGTGAAAAGGGTAGTGTGCAATTCTATTCTGACGCAAAGGGACAAAGAATGCCCAATATTGCAGATGACTATATTCCGCCTATTAATGGTTTAAACTTAAAATTAACAGTAGATTCACGTATACAAACAATTCTTGAACGAGAAATGAATAATGCAATAGCTCAATATAATCCTGATTCAATGATTGGAATTGCTATGAATCCGAATACGGGTGAGATACTTGCAATGAGCAGTCGTCCAAGCTTCGATCCTACTAATTTTAAAAATGTTTCACCAGAAGTATATAATCGAAATTTACCTGTTTGGTCAAATTACGAGCCAGGTTCAACATTTAAGATTATTACACTTGCAGCGGCATTAAATGAGGGATTAGTAGATTTGAATAAAGACCATTTTTATGATGATGGGGCTGCTGAAGTAGCGGGAGCTCGTTTACGTTGCCATAAAAGAGGTGGACATGGCTCTCAAACATTCTTAGAGGTAGTTCAAAATTCGTGTAATCCAGGTTTTGTAGAATTAGGTAATCGTTTAGGAGAAGACCGTTTATTTAAATATATTCGTAATTTTGGTTTCGGCCAAAAAACAGGAATTGATTTACAAGGTGAAGGTTCAGGGATTTTATTCAGCATGGATAGAGTCGGTCCAGTTGAAGCAGCAACAACTGCTTTTGGTCAAGGTGTATCAGTTACACCAATTCAGCAAGTTGCAGCCGTTTCAGCTGCTATTAATGGAGGAATTCTTTACCAACCATATATTGCTAAAGAGTTTGTAGATCCGGTTACAAATGAAGTAGTAAGTCGTAAAACACCAATATCAAAAAGACGAGTTATCTCTCCTGATACATCTAAAGAGGTACGATTAGCTTTAGAAAGTGTTGTTGCACAAGGTACTGGTAAAGGAGCATTTGTGGAAGGGTATCGTGTAGGTGGTAAAACTGGAACGGCGCAAAAAGTAAAAGATGGACGATACGATGATAGTAGCTTTATCGTTTCGTTCGTAGGCTTTGCACCTGCTGACGATCCTCAAATAGTAGTATATATCGCAGTTGATAATCCAAAAGGTACTGTTCAATTTGGGGGAGTTGTAGCTGCTCCAATAGTAGGGAATATTATTCGTGATAGTATGCAAGTTTTAGGCGTACCACCTAGAAAAAATCAGATTGAAAAAAAATTCGTATACGGTGATACACCAACGTATGAAGTGCCAAATTTAATCGGTTTGGAGAAAAAAGATTTGCAACCTTTGCTAGATACTTTTACTATTGAATATAGTGGCAGCGGAAATATTGTTGTTGACCAAGCACCAAAAGCAGGTGTTAAACTAAAAGAAGGTTCTAAAATTAGAATTTATTTAGGAACGAAAGAAGAAACTAAATCTAAATCTAAAGATAAAAAATGATTTAGTGAATACGAAAGGAATTACTATGAAACTTCATACTTTATTATCAAGATTAAAGCCTTTAGTGAATCTTCCATCTGAAAATCCGGAAATCACTGGAGTTGAAATGGATTCAAGAAATGTAAAACCAGGTTATTTATTCATCTGTATAGAAGGGTATACAGTTGATGGCCATAAGTACGTAGATCAAGCAATTGAAAAAGGCGCAGTAGCAATACTTGCACAAAAACCAATTGAATCGAATGTTCCAGTAGCTTATGTGAAAGATACAAATCGTTCGATGGCTGTTGTTGGTAATGCCTTTTATGAAAACCCAACACATAAACTAAATCTAGTTGGTATTACTGGTACGAATGGTAAGACCACAACTTCATATATTATTGAAGAAATCGTTAAACACAATAAGAAAAAAACAGGTGTCATTGGCACTATTGGTATGAAAATTGGAGAAGAGATTTTTGAAACAAAAAATACAACTCCTGATAGTTTAACTTTACAATCAATGTTTGCAAAAATGGTTGACGCAAATGTGGATACTGCTGTAATGGAAGTTTCTTCTCATGCATTACATTTAGGGCGTGTTCATGGTTGTGAATATGATATTGCTGTTTTTACAAATCTATCACAAGATCACTTAGATTATCATGGAACGATGGAAGAATATAAAAAAGCTAAAGGTTTATTATTCTCTCAACTAGGTAATAGCTTCTCTACACAAAAACCTAAATTTGCAATCCTAAATAATGATGATCTTGCTTCCAATGAATATATGAAGTTTACACAAGCAAATCTAATAACTTATGGTTTAAGTCAAGAGGCTGACTTGTTTGCTGATGAAATCGAATTAACGAATGCTGGTACTAGATTCACATTGCATTTTTTAAATAAACAATATGTTGTAGAAATGAACCTAATTGGAACATTTAACGTATATAATGTGTTAGCTGCAATTGGTACAGGAATCGCATTAAATATAGAAATGGAGACAATCCTAGACGCTGTTGCAACGATTGAAGGTGTTCCAGGACGTTTCCAAGCAGTTAATGCTGGTCAAGATTTTACTGTAATTGTAGACTATGCTCATACACCAGATAGTTTAGAAAATGTATTAAATACTGTTAAGCAATTTGCAAAAAATGATATTTATACTGTTGTTGGTTGTGGTGGAGATCGTGACCGAACAAAACGACCACTAATGGGTAAGATTGCAGCGGATCTTTCAACAAAAGCGATTTTTACATCAGATAACCCAAGAACAGAAGACCCAACTTTAATTTTAGATGACATGAAACGCGGATTAGAGCATAATAATATAACGGTAATAGAAGATCGTAAAAAAGCTATAACATTTGCGATTCAAAATGCAAAAAAACATGATATTATTGTTATTGCAGGTAAAGGTCATGAGACATATCAGATTGTAGGAACGAATGTTTCACATTTTGATGATGTTGAAGAAGCTAAAGAAGCAATTTTGCAAAGAAGAGGATAGTATCCTCTTCTTTGTACTGTGAAAAATTGATTTCATAATTCTTAATAAAAGAATTAAACTATTAAGTAAAGAACGAAGAAGAGAACTTTAGAAAGGAGGGCGTATAATGCTAGAACCGTCAATTTTAGTTGCTATGATCTCAGCATTTATCATTGCAGTCATTTTATCGCCTATTTTTATACCGTACTTAAGAAAACTTAAATTTGGACAGAGTATTCGAGACGAAGGTCCACAATCTCATAAAAAGAAATCAGGAACCCCAACAATGGGTGGGATTATCATATTAATCGCTTTAAGTTTATCTGCACTTTTAATTTCTATGTATTTTGATGTTTTATCAACACGTACATATGTATTATTATTTGTCACAATTTGTTTTGGAGTAATTGGATTTTTAGATGACTATATAAAGGTTGTTAAAAAAAGAAATCTAGGATTAACATCTAAACAAAAATTCATTTGCCAAGTTATAGTATCAATCATTGTCTTTTTCGCAATTCGTGCAATGGGAATCTCTACAACTATATCTATACCAGGGACAAATTATTCATTTGATTTAGGCTTTATCTATGTATTATTAATTATCTTTATGCTAGTCGGTACTTCAAACGCTGTAAATTTAACAGATGGATTAGATGGACTTGTGTCAGGTACAGCTGCAATCGCGTTTGGTGCATATGCAGTTCTTGCATATAACCAACACCAGCTTGATGTTGCAATATTTTCAATCGCAGTTGTAGGAGCTGTATTAGGTTTCTTAGTATTTAATGCACACCCTGCAAAGGTCTTTATGGGAGATACAGGCTCATTAGCGTTAGGTGGGGCGTTGGCTGCAATTGCAATCGTTACACACTTAGAAATTTTACTTGTTATTATTGGTGGTATTTTTGTAATTGAAACACTATCAGTAATGATTCAAGTTGCATCTTTTAAAGCAACGGGTAAAAGGGTATTTAAAATGAGTCCGCTGCACCATCATTATGAATTATCTGGATGGTCAGAATGGCGAGTTGTTGTAACATTTTGGTTTGTAGGATTACTTTTTGCATTATTAGGAATCTATATTGAGGTGTGGATGTAATTGAATAACGTATCGAACTTTCAAAATAAAAATGTATTAGTATTAGGAATGGCAAAGAGTGGTTATGCAGCCAGTAAATTATTAAAAAAATTAGGTGCGACTGTTACTGTTAATGATCGAACTCCTTTTGAACAAAATGCAATTGCACAAAAGTTAAAAAGTGAAGGTTTTAAAGTAGTATGTGGTGAGCATCCATTATCATTATTAAATGATCAACCATTTTGTATAGTTAAAAACCCAGGAATTCCATATACGAATCCATTATTAATAGAAGCTATAAAGCGTAATATACCAATCTATACGGAAATAGAGCTTGCTTATCTAATAAGTGAAGCACCATTTATCGGAATTACAGGCTCAAATGGGAAAACGACGACTACAACTTTAGCATTAAATATGTTACAAGAAGGCAATAAAAAACCACTTGTTGCAGGTAATATTGGTACTGTCGCTTGTGAAGTTGCTGAAAATGCAAATGAAGATAATATTATTGTAACTGAGCTTTCTTCATTTCAATTGATGGGAATCGAAAATTTTCGTCCAAAAATTTCATTAATCACAAATATTTTTGAAGCTCATTTAGACTATCATGGTACAAAAGACGAGTATATTAAAGCAAAAGCCAATATATTTAAAAATCAAACAGAAAATGATTTTGCCGTCGTTAATTTTGATGATGAGAATGTAATGGCAATGGCCTCTTTAATTAGAGCGAAAATTATTCCATTCTCTACAACTAAAATTGTGCAAGATGGTGCATATGTTCAAAATGGCTTTGTTTATTTTAAAGAACAAAAAGTAATTGAAGTTGAAAAAATTGTCTTACCAGGTAAACATAATTTAGAAAATATATTAGCAGCAGTAGCAATTTCTAAACTTCTCGATGTTGATAATGATGCGATTGAAAAGGTATTAACAACTTTCACTGGTGTAGAGCACCGACTTCAGTTTGTGACAGAAATAAATAAGAGAAAGTTTTATAATGATTCAAAAGCTACTAATATTTTAGCGACACAAAAAGCAATTTCCTCATTTCAAAAACCAGTCATTCTAATTGCTGGTGGATTAGATCGTGGAAATGGCTTTGACGATTTAATTCCATATTTTAAAAATGTAAAAAAAATGGTCACTTATGGTCAAACTGCAGAAAAATTAATTGAATCAGCAGAAAAAGCAGGAATGAAAGCAGTAAAATCGGTAGATAATGTTGAAGATGCTGTAAATGAAGCATTCGCTCATTCAGAAGTTGGAGATATTATTTTATTGTCACCTGCTTGTGCAAGCTGGGATCAATTTAAGACTTTTGAAGAACGTGGTAATAAATTTATACAAGCAGTGCATAAATTAATGTAAGGCTTGTTTAATTCAAAAGTTGAGGTGTATTTAAGTGCCAACAAAGAAAAATAGTCCTGACATGATTCTTGTTCTCGTTACGCTATCATTATTAACAGTAGGTATGATTATGGTTTACAGTGCTAGTGCAATATGGGCATCTTATAAGTTTCATGATTCGTTCTTTTTTGCTAAACGGCAATTATTATTTGCTGGGGTTGGAGTAGTCGGAATGTTTGTTGTTTCAAATATTGACTACTGGTTTTTCAGAACACATGCAAAAAAAATATTAATCGCTTGTTTTATCTTGTTGGTACTTGTACTTGTTCCAGGAGTTGGTCTAGTACGAGGTGGAGCGCGAAGTTGGATTGGAATCGGTGCATTCTCTATTCAGCCCTCTGAGTTTATGAAACTTGGAATGATGGTATTTCTATCAAAATACTTAGCAGATAATCAGAAAAATATTACGTCTTTTAAAAAAGGTCTAGTACCAACATTAGGTCTTGTGTTTTTGGCATTTGGTTTAATTATGCTTCAACCTGATTTAGGAACAGGTACAGTAATGGTAGGTACTTGTGTAATCATCATATTCGTAGCTGGAGCAAGAATATCTCATTTTATGGGGTTGGGTATTGTTGGGGTTGCAGGATTTATTGCCTTAATTGCTTCTGCTCCATATCGTATAAAGAGGATTACATCATTCCTAGATCCATGGTCTGATCCATTAGGAACTGGATTCCAAATTATCCAATCACTATATGCGATTGGTCCAGGTGGATTATTTGGTTTAGGATTGGGACAAAGTAGACAAAAGTTTATGTATTTACCTGAACCACAAACTGATTTTATTTTTGCTATTCTATCAGAAGAACTAGGATTTATCGGTGGATCTTTTGTCATTTTATTATTCTCTTTATTACTTTGGAGAGGGATTCGAATTGCCTTAAGTGCCCCTGATTTATTCGGTACTTTTTTAGCAGTAGGAATCGTCTCAATGATTGCAATACAGGTAATGATTAATATAGGCGTTGTAATAGGCTTAATGCCTGTTACTGGGATTACATTGCCATTCTTGAGCTATGGTGGTTCATCATTAACCTTAATGCTTTTAGCTGTTGGAGTGTTATTAAATATAAGTAGACATGCACGTTCATAAATGGACCGACTCAAATTGAAACAAGTATATTATGTACTTGAATTTTTCAAAGATGAGTCGGTCATTTTTATGAATTAGAAGAAGAAAACTCAAAGTAGTGGCCAATTTTAGAAATTATGTAAATGTTCAACCACGCCTCTTTCTTCTCCTAAAAACTCGCCAATCGGTGGGTTTTCTTTATTTTTTAAGAAAAAACAATTAGAATGATAGTGATAAAATTGGTATAATAACTACTTAAACTGCTTAAAGTTATTTATGTTTTGTAATTTAGGAGGATCTTTATGAAAATTTTAGTTAGTGGTGGGGGTACTGGTGGTCATATTTATCCAGCACTTGCGCTAATTAAAGAGTTAAAAAAACAAGATTCCAATGTAGAATGTTTATATGTTGGTACAGAAAATGGATTAGAAAAAGGGATTGTATCTAAAGCAAACATACCTTTTAAATCTATTGTTATTACAGGGTTCAAGAGAAGCATATCTTTAGAGAATTTTAAAACAGTCTATCGATTCCTAAAGGGTGTATCAGATAGTAAGAAAATAATTCGTGAATTTAAGCCAGATGTAGTCGTTGGAACTGGTGGATATGTTTGTGGTCCTGTTGTTTACGCAGCAGCAAAACTAGGGATCCCTACAGTTATACATGAACAAAATAGTATACCTGGATTAACAAATAAGTTCTTAAATCGTTATGTAACAAAAGTTGCCATTTGTTTTGAAGAGGTTGCTGAATATTTTAATAAAGAGAAAGTAGTATTTACAGGGAATCCGAGAGCTTCTGAAGTACTTGGGGAATCAAATCCAACAGTATTAGAATCATTAGGATTAAAATCAGGTAAACGCACAGTACTAATTGTTGGTGGTTCGAGGGGAGCAAGACCGATTCATCAAGCATTTTTAAAAAGTGTCGATCAATTAGGTGAAAAAGATTACCAAATGATTTATGTAACAGGTGAAGTACATTACGATTCTGTCATTGAGGAAATAAATAAAGTAGGTAACCCGGAAAATGTAGTTGTTAAACCATTTTTACATAATATGCCTGAAATTTTACGAGAAGTGGATTTAGTAGTTTCAAGAGCAGGGGCAACTACATTAGCAGAATTAACTGCATTAGGAAAACCTAGTATTTTAATACCAAGTCCTTATGTAACGAATAATCATCAAGAAGTTAATGCTAGATCACTTGAGAAAAATGGTGCAGCTATTGTTATATTAGAAAAAAACTTCAATAATGAATATTTAGTAACTGAAATTGAAAAAGTATTACTAAATCCTATTAAACTTGAAGAGATGAAAAATGCATCATTGAAAATGGGTGTACCAGATGCTGCAAAAAAACTAGTAAATGTATTAGAAAAAATGAGTAAATGAACTTGCACGAACAAGTTTGAAATAAAATAAAAATGTAATAGAGGAACTATAAGCTAAAGGGGGAAATATATCGAATGTTTGAATCAAAATTAAAGGAAATATTAAATGACTCGAGTCTTCTAATAAATGAGCCTTTAGCAAATCATACGACAATGAAAATTGGGGGGCCAGCTGAGTATTTGGTCATTCCTAAAACTGTGAATGAAATGAAAGAAATTATTAACCTTGCAAATGAACATGGCGTAAATGTGACTGTAATCGGAAGAGGCTCAAATTTACTTGTTTCAGATCAAGGTATTGAAGGTGTCGTAATTAAAATTAGTGATTGCTTAGACCACATTGAAGTAGAAGGTACAAAAGTAATTGTAGGTGCAGGATATTCAGTTATTCGTTTAGCTACTCAATTAAGTAGAAAAGGATTATCTGGTCTAGAGTTTGCAAGTGGGATTCCTGGTAGTGTTGGTGGCGGTGTATATATGAATGCGGGTGCTCATCAATCAGATTTTTCAAATATTACTTCTAGAGCACACATTCTATTTCCTGATGGAACAATGGAATGGTTATCAAATGAAGAATTAGATTTTTCTTATCGAACTTCAGTCTTACAACATAAACGTAAAGGGTTTGTATTAGAGGCAGAACTTCAGCTTCAAGAAGGATCAAAAGAAGCTTCAACTGCTTTAATGCAAAAAAACAAAGATTATCGAAGAGAAACACAACCGTGGAATTATCCATGTGCTGGAAGTATTTTCCGTAATCCATTACCACAGTATGCTGGTAATTTAATTGAGCGTGCAGATTTAAAAGGATATCAAATTGGTGGTGCGAAGGTTTCTGAAATGCATGGTAACTTTATTGTAAATGCTGGAAATGCTACTTCAAAAGATGTACTGGACCTAATAGCATTTATCAAGAAAACTATATTAGAAAAATTTAATGTGCAACTTGAAACAGAAGTTGAAATTGTTGGGAAAAAAATGTAAGTTTCTTCTAAACTAACCAAATTATATGCTATAATTTACATAGCATATGATGACCAAGATAGAATGGCATTCATTTGCTATTCTATTTTTTATTATTCTTAAATTACTTCTTGAGCAAAAGTAAATTAAAAAGGTATTTTCAGTTGAACATTGATAATGGAGGCATATTTATGCAGGAAAATAAGATTATTAGTTTAGAAGACCGTGTACCTGTTTTACGTAATAAAAAACGTAAAAAAGCAAATATGCGATTACTAGTGACAATTCTTGTGTTTTTTTCTTTGCTTTTATGCGTATTATATTTCCAAACATCAATTGGTTCAAAAATTCATTTAGTAATTAATGGAAACAAGCTGTACTCTGATAAAGAAATTCAAAAATTAGCCGATTTAAACGTTGATGATAGCTTTTTGACTATTAGGTCAAAAAGGGTAGTAGATCAGCTTGAAAGTGAAAACACAATTCAATCTGCAATCGTACATAAAAGATTTCCTAATAAAGTAGAAATCGATGTAAAAGAATTTCAGCCTGTTGGACAAGGTTTATTCAGCGGGAAAAAGTATCTATTATTAGAAAGCGGAGTCCTTATTAAAGAGAAAAATTCACTAGGAAATACTACAGCACCTGATTTAATTGGTTGGAAACAAGGAGACGAGTTACAGGAAATGGCTGCGGAATTGAAAAAAATGCCACAAAGTATATTTCATTCAATTTCTGAAATAGATTATACACCAAGTAAGGATGATCCTTTGTTAATAACGGTTTTTACAAATGAAGGGTATGAAGTAAGGACAACGATTCGAAAATTCTCAAATAAAATGTCAAATTACCCATTAATTTTAAAGTCAATACCTAAAAATCAAAAAGGGGTTATTCATTTAGAGGTTGGTGCATATTTTTCTCCGTATAGTACTGATATTAAATAGTGGATTTAACATTAGTGAACAGTACTTTCAAGTCTTTTTTAACTTTTCATGTTAGTGTAGACTAGTAGTTAAATAGAAATAATGAAAAAAATTAAAAAGATTATGAAAAATCAAACTTAAAAAAGAGGAAAAACCCCGTAAATGTTGAATAGATGTCATATATGATATTTAAGAATGAATTGATGTTCGATTATAATAGATAGAGAAAAAAAGGAGGTGCCATCATGAACAGCAATGAGATCTATGTGAGTCTTGACGTTGGAACTTCAACAATTAAAGTAATCATAGGAGAACTAGTTAACGACACACTTAACATTATCGGTGTTGGTAATGTTAAATCTTCAGGCTTAAAACGTGGGTCAATAGTTGATATAGATGAAACAGTCAAATCAATCAAAAAAGCAATTGATCAAGCAGAAAGAATGGTTGGCATTCATATTGACAAAGTAATTGTAGGGGTAAGTGCAAATCAAGTGCAATTGATTAGTACTAACGGCGTAGTAGCAGTATCTAAAGAAAATAAAGAAATTGACAATGAAGATGTTTTAAGGGTAATGGATCAGGCTCAAGTAATTTCTATACCACCGGAAAGAGAAATTATCGATGTTGTTCCACATGAATACATTGTTGATGGCCTTTCTGAGGTAAAAGACCCAAGAGGAATGATTGGTGTACGATTGGAAATGGAAGGTACATTAATCACTGGTTCAAGAACTCTAGTACATAATATACTTCGCTGTGTTGAAAGAGCGGGGTTAGAAGTAACGGATATATGCTTACAACCTATGGCTGCGAGTACAATAGGACTAAAGCAGGATGAAAAAAACCTAGGTGTAGCTCTTGTTGACATCGGTGGAGGCTCAACTACAATTTCTCTTTTTAGAGAAGGAGTATTAATAGCTACTTCAGTACTACCCGTTGGAGGAGACCATATTACAAAAGACATATCAATTGGATTGAAAACTTCAACAGATGATGCAGAAAAAATTAAAGTGAAATTTGGACATGCCTTTTATGATACTGCATTACCTGAAGAAGTATTAAGTGTTCCAATAATGGGTAGTGAACAACATCAGCAATACAGTCAACAAGAAATTTCAGACATTATTGAAGCTAGATTAGAAGAAATCTTCCTTATGGTTCAAAATGAGCTTGTAAGAATGAGAGGAAGCAATTTACCAGGTGGATTTGTTCTAACTGGTGGTACAGTAACAATGACTGGTGTAATTGATTTAGCACAAAAGGTATTTAAAAATAATGTAAGGGTAGCAACACCAGATTATATTGGTGTAAGAGAACCTCAATACATTACTGGCGTTGGACTAATCAAGTATGCTTTTTATAAATCAAAAATGCGTGGAAAAAAACTTAGCTCTAATATAGCATTCGAATCAAATGAGCGAAAACCTGTAGCTGTTACAAATTCAAATACAAAACCGAAACAGCAGGATGAAGAACGCGTCATGAGTAAAGTTAAAAGCATTTTTAAATATTTATGGGATTAAATTTGTGATGAATTTGAATAGTAGGGGGATCAATCATGTTAGATTTTGATACAAATGTAGATGCTTTAGCGAAGATAAAAGTAATTGGTGTAGGTGGCGGAGGAAATAACGCTGTTAACCGAATGATTGAACATGGAGTACAAGGTGTAGATTTTATTGCAGTAAATACTGATGCACAAGCTCTTAATCTATCAAAAGCAGAAGTGAAAATGCAAATCGGTGGCAAACTTACTCGTGGTTTAGGGGCAGGAGCTAATCCAGAGGTTGGTAAAAAAGCAGCAGAAGAAAGTAGAGAACAATTACAAGAAGCTCTTAAAGGAGCAGACATGGTATTCGTAACTGCTGGAATGGGTGGCGGTACAGGAACAGGTGCAGCTCCAGTAATTGCACAAGTAGCAAAAGAATTAGGTGCATTAACTGTAGGTGTAGTTACTCGTCCATTTACATTTGAAGGTAGAAAACGTTCAACTCAAGCAGCAACAGGAATCGCTGCAATGAAGGAAAGCGTTGATACTTTAATTGTTATTCCTAATGACCGATTATTAGAAATCGTTGATCGTAATACCCCAATGCTAGAAGCATTCCGCGAAGCAGATAATGTACTTCGTCAAGGGGTTCAAGGTATTTCTGACTTAATCGCTGTTCCGGGATTAATTAACCTTGACTTTGCAGATGTTAAGACAATTATGTCTAACAAAGGTTCTGCATTAATGGGTATCGGTGTTGCTGGTGGAGAAAACCGTGCAGCTGAAGCAGCTAAAAAAGCTATATCTAGTCCATTACTTGAAACTTCAATTAATGGTGCGCAAGGTGTACTTATGAATATAACTGGTGGAACTAACTTAAGCTTATATGAAGTTCAAGAAGCAGCAGATATCGTATCAACTGCATGTGATGCAGAAGTAAATATGATTTTCGGTTCTGTAATTAATGAAAACTTAAAGGATGAAATTATTGTAACGGTTATTGCGACTGGATTTGAAGGTGTCATTACAGCACCACCTACTCCAAAACCAATGGCAAGACAAACAATTTCAACACCTACTCAAACTCCACAACCAACTATTAAACGTGAACCAATTCGTGAAGAAGCTCCGGTTGTAGAAACGACTAAAAATGTAACTAGTCTTGATGACTTAGATATTCCGGCGTTCTTACGTAATCGTAAAAGACGCTAATAAATGTAAAAAACCAAGATAAGATTATTCTCTTATCTTGGTTTTTTTTTATTCTTTCGAGTAGTGATTTTGTAAAATATGTTGATTGCTAATGACATTTTCAAACTGATCGCTACAACCCTTAGGTAATAAAACGCCTAATCCATGTGAGTGCGTAAATTCAAAAGAAGGATGTTGTTGTTTAATGTCTTCCCAGAACTTATAAACCCCAAAATCTTGTATTCTTACTTCAGTATCATGGATTAGAACAATACCTTCTTTCGATACTTTTGGAAGCCAAGTAGTGTAATCATGTAGTACGGCTTCAAATGTATGAAACCCGTCTATATGAAGTATGTCGATCGAATCATCTTTGAAATTTTTAATTGCTCCATCAAATGAATTACGTAACATTTTAGCTTCTTTTTGATAGTGTTTTTGAATTACTCCAGAAACTGTATCAAAAACTTCATTACTATACATTCCACTATGCAAATCACCTTGCCAAGTATCAATTGCAAAACATTCACTGGAAAGCTTATGATCTTTCACACTTTGACAAAAACAAAAAAAAGAAAAACCATAGTGAGTACCTAATTCTACAATTTTTTTTGGTTTCACGAATTGAACTAAATCGTAAGCGAACTTTGCGTGACCTTTCCACGCAGAGTGCTGTCTTATTGATGGATTATTTTGATCAAACTCAAAAATAGGAGAATTATATATCCATTTATCCATATTCTCACTCCTTTTTTACGGTAGATTTAATGGTAAGTGAAGGGGATAAAGGGTAAAGATTTCTATAAAAACCTGACCTGTCCAATCCATATTTCGCAAATGTATTGTCGAAAAACTCTTCAATGATGATACCTTTTTTTGACAGACTTCTTACCGTGCTCATCCTATACTTACATATAAATGAATATTCTATAGAGGATGGCGAACAAAATTGGTGATATATGGCGATCTTGTTTGGTTATTAAACTTGTTAATGGACTTCTTGATTATTCAATTGACAGGCTTAATTCTAAAAAGAAATGTATCTATTTTGCGGTCATTGTTAGGGGCGTTATTAGGTTCAATCGTTGTTTTAATGACGTTTACTCCTTATGCATATGTTGTTGGCTCACCCTTTATGAAAATATTATTATCGTTTTTCATAGTATTTTTTGCATTTGGACGTCAACGGATTATCACTTTTTTACAGCTAATAAGTATCTTC
Source organism: Gottfriedia acidiceleris (assembly GCF_002128425.1). GTDB lineage: Bacteria > Bacillota > Bacilli > Bacillales > Bacillaceae_G > Gottfriedia > Gottfriedia acidiceleris. The sequence continues at coordinate 329,944 of NZ_NESS01000005.1, read as the reverse complement.
TATTTTTCAACATTCATTTTAGGTGGCGCATTATTAGGCTTACATTACTTATTTGCTTCTAATGAATCAAATTTAACCAAATCATCTTTTTATGGGGATCCTGTTAGCTGGTATTTTGTAATTGGAATGCTACCGATCGTAATATTTTATGCTAGAAAATCAATCAATCATATCTCGTTTACAAAATGGAAATTGAATGAAATGTATGAAATGGAAATAGTGTGGCGTAACACTTCAATTAAAATTAGAGGGTTAATGGATAGTGGTAACTCTCTTCATGAGCCTCTTTCTAGGAAACCAGTTATTATTTTAGATTGTTCCACTAGTGATTATGGATTACCAATCGAACTAGTAAAGTTGGTAAGGGACACAGAAAATACGTTACATAATACTGAAGCACTCGATGTCTTAAGCTTCTTCCAAGGATCTTTTATTCCTTATAAAAGTATTGGTCAAAGTAATCAATTCCTCGTCGCAATAAAACCTACTGTTGTTAAATTGAAAATTAATGGGAAATGGTATTCATCGAGTTCGGTTTTAGTTGGATTGAGTCATGTTACTTTGTCTTCAGACAATTTATATGAATGTATCCTTCATCCAAAAATGATGCAAGGAACAATTAATGAAATTGCATAGGAGGTAGAAAATGAATCGATTTTTCTTAAAACTAAAGTTAGGTTTTTATAAGCTATTAGTAAAGCTTGGTTTGAAAGCCGATGAAGTATACTACATTGGAGGAAGTGAAGCATTACCACCTCCTTTGACAAGGGAAGAAGAAGAAAAGCTGTTACAGAAACTACCGAATGGAGATTTAGGTGCTAGATCACTATTAATTGAGAGAAATCTACGATTAGTAGTATATATCGCTAGAAAATTTGAAAATACTGGGATTAATATTGAAGATCTAATTAGCATTGGTACAATCGGATTGATAAAAGCTGTAAATACCTTTAATCCGGAAAAGAAAATTAAATTGGCTACTTATGCTTCAAGATGTATCGAAAATGAAATTCTGATGCATTTACGTAGAAATAATAAAAACCGTTCTGAAGTATCGTTTGATGAACCATTAAATATTGATTGGGATGGTAATGAATTATTACTTTCTGATGTATTAGGTACAGAAGACGATATCATAACGAAGGACTTAGAAGCCAATGTTGATAAATCATTATTAACAAAGGCATTAGATCAGCTTAATGATCGTGAAAAACAAATAATGGAACTACGATTTGGACTAGATGGAACTGAGGAAAAAACCCAAAAAGATGTAGCTGATATGCTTGGAATATCGCAATCATATATTTCCAGATTAGAAAAACGTATTATTAAAAGACTTCGAAAAGAGTTTAATAAAATGGTTTAAAAAAATAGAAGAACCGATTAGATTTGAGTTTTTCAAATACTAATCGGTTTTTTCTATGTATTTGAGGAATCCGAATAATTTTTAAAAATATTTTCTAAAACCCTACCTGCAAATTTTCATTGATTCAGCAAAGATTATCCTTGCTTTTTACCTATTCACTAGTTTTTTTATAGGCAGAATTTATTATTTTTGTATATTTTATTTTGTGCATAAATTTTCCACCGAAGGAGATACTTACCTATAGTACAGCAACTCCAAGTAGGAGGGAACATCATGACACGAAACAAAGTAGAAATATGCGGTGTAGATACATCAAAGCTTCCAGTTTTAAAGAATGATGAGATGCGTAAGTTATTTCATGCAATGCAAAGCGGTGATCGAAGCGCAAGAGAAACAATCGTAAATGGTAATTTGCGACTTGTCCTAAGTGTAATTCAGCGTTTCAATAACCGCGGAGAATTTGTGGATGACTTATTTCAAGTAGGCTGCATAGGCCTTATGAAGTCTATTGATAATTTTGATTTAAGCCAAAATGTAAAATTTTCGACGTATGCTGTACCTATGATTATTGGTGAAATAAGAAGATATTTACGGGATAATAACCCAATAAGAGTGTCTAGATCATTAAGAGACATTGCTTATAAAGCTCTACAAGTTAGAGAGCGATTATTAGCAGAGAATTCAAAAGAACCAACTCCTGTTCAAATCGCAGAAGTATTAGGCGTAACACATGAAGAAATCGTCTTTGCATTAGATGCAATTCAAGACCCAGTTTCGTTATTTGAACCGATATATAATGATGGCGGAGATCCAATTTTTGTAATGGATCAGCTAAGTGATGATAAAAATAAGGACGAGCAATGGGTTGAAGAACTTGCACTACGTGAAGGAATGAAACGATTAAACGATCGAGAAAAAATGATCATAAGCAAACGATTTTTCCAAGGAAAAACACAAATGGAAGTTGCCGAAGAAATCGGAATTTCACAAGCACAAGTATCCAGACTAGAAAAATCAGCAATTAAACAAATGAACAAAAATATACAGGGCTAACGAAAAGCGGAGGCGACTATTCAGCTCCGACAAGCATAAGACGATTTCCGGTAAATGTTGCTTTTTAACCTTTACCGGAAATTGGCTTATGACCTCGAGGAGCTAGGAGCCGGACAGCGAACACACTTCTTTCCCTGAGCAAAGAGAAACTTTATTTCAATCAAGCTTTATTCTTGTTATAAATTGCTTATTCTAATTAATGAAATTATTATAAACAAACAATTGTAAAAACTTAATAATCCAATAACTACTAAATAGTTAAACTGGAAGAATGAAAATACGATCATTATGTGTTAGACAATGGATGAACATCGAACAACATTGTCTAACACATTTTTATTTGAATTTTATCATGATGTTTGGCCCTTACTTCATATATTTTATAAAAAGGATGGTGAAGTTAATGGCCAGAATTTCAGATTTTCAAGTTAAAGATGTTGTAAATGTTGCAGATGGAAAGAAATTAGGAAATATTGTTGATTTAGATATTGATCAATCAAACGGAAAAATCACTTCGATTATTTTAACAAAGCCAGGGAAAGGTTTAAATTTTTTTAGTAAAGAAGAGGAAATGATTATTTATTGGAATGATATTGTAAAGATAGGTGAAGATGTCATTTTAGTAAAATATCGTTCATCTGTAGATTTAGATGAAAACCAAGCAAGTCCTGTAAAATTCACATAAAGAAAACTTGACGACTGAGAGACTTTTAGGAGAAGTAAGAGACGTTATACTTTATTCCTAAAATTGGTTACCACGTCGATTTGATTCCTCGTTGCCAATATATACTTTCTGAAGTGAAAAAAAATATGTGTGTTTTGTCAAAAATAATCAAAAATGTGAAATCTATGGTAAAATATAGGAAACCATCAACTGGTTTACATATATATTTACTAAAAATTAGTTTTTTGTGAGGTCTTATAAATATGAAAGAGAGCTTCATTCAATCGACTGAAAGTACTTTTATGATTCAACCTTGGGAAGACTCATATAAACATATAGTTGCAGGATTTACAACAAAAAATGATGGAGTTAGCCAAGGTTGTTTCACTTCTTTTAATCTTGGATTACATGTAAATGACTCGAAGGATACTGTAGTAGAAAATAGAGAACTCCTTGCAAGTATTCTAGAGTTTTCAAAGACAAAATGGATTTGTTCAGAACAAGTTCATGGGAATAATGTAGTGAAAGTAACAAAAAACGATTGTGGCAAAGGTGTTACTGGTTACGAGAGTAGCATCCCGGTGACAGATGGTTTTTATACGAATGAGGAAGATATATTATTAACTTCTTGCTATGCAGATTGTGTTCCACTGTATTTCCTTGAACCAACAAGTAAATTTATTGGTTTAGCTCATGCAGGTTGGAAAGGCACTGTTCAAAACATTGGCGGACGTCTAATTGAAAAATGGATTACAGAAGAAAACTTACAACTAAATAATATCCAAGTTGCAATCGGTCCATCAATTGGTGATTGTTGTTATGAAGTGGATGATTTTGTAATGAATAAGTTAAATGATGCTTTTGAACACAAGATTCCTAATAATATTTTAACCATTTTACATAACGGGAAATTCAAACTGAATTTAAAAGAAGCAAACAAACAATTACTCATTAAATCGGGTATTAGTGAAGAAAATATAATAATGACAAATTATTGTACAAGTTGTAACCCGAGCATGTTTTTTTCTCATCGTAGAGATGGTGGGAAAACAGGAAGAATGATGAGTTATATTGGTTGGAGGAAATAGCATCATGACAGTCAAACAAAATTATGAACGTATTAGTGAACAAATTAGTGCTGCTAAAGTAAGAGCAAATCGAAATGATGAAGTCACTTTAATAGCTGTTACAAAACAAGTATCTACAGAAGTGGCTAAAGAAGTTTTAGCTGAAGGTATTATTCAATTAGGCGAAAACCGTTTTGAAGGTCTAAAAGAAAAACAAGATCACATCCAAAGTGGTGTTGTATGGCATTTTATTGGCTCACTTCAAACTAGAAAAGTAAAAGACGTCATACATAGAATAGATTACTTACACTCTTTAGATCGACTATCTTTAGCACAAGAGATACAAAAAAGAGCAGCAAAACCATTAAAGTGCTTCCTACAGGTCAATGTATCTGGAGAAGACTCAAAGCATGGCTTACATCCAAATGATGTAATCGAATTTGCTAGACAGCTTTCAGAATTAGATAAAGTACAAGTTGTAGGGTTAATGACGATGGCACCTTTCACAGAGGATATAACGATCATTCGAAATAGTTTCAAAGGATTAAAGGAATTACAAGAAAAAGTAAAAGATCAACATATTGCAAATATTCCATGTTCTGAATTATCAATGGGTATGTCTAATGATTTTGAGATAGCAATAGAAGAAGGTGCTACATTCATAAGAATAGGTACTGATTTAGTAGGAAAGGGAAGGTAGAGAAAATGAGTATTATTGGAAAAGTAAGAAACTTTTTTGCTATGGAAGATGAGTATGAAGATGATTATGAGTACGAAGAGCAACAACAACATCAACAATACCAACAACAGCAGCAACAACAACAAACGTCCAAATATGTAAATGAAGAAATTAACCATGAGCGAAATGCATCAAAGCAAAAATTAGTAAGTTTACCAGGAGGAGCATCATTGACGTCAAAAGTTGTATTAGCGCAGCCGCGTGAATATGCAGAAGCACAAGATGTTGCAGACCATTTGAAATCAAAAAAAGCAGTTGTGATCAATTTACAACAAATGCAAATCGATCAAGCTAAACGCTTTGTTGATTTCTTAAGTGGTACAGTTTATGCAATAAGTGGAGATATTAAAAAAATTGGTACAAATACATTTATTTGTACACCTGATAATATAGATATTTCTGGAACGATTACAGATATGTTATTTGAGGAAGACAATTCCATTAAAAGGTGGTAATTAAATGGCTGTATTTTTATATTTATTATACAGATTAATCGGAATCTATAAAATCATCATCATTATTCATATCATTTTATCTTGGTTCCCTCAAATAAGACAATCCGGTTTCGGTCGTTTTATTGGTTCGATCTCAGAGCCATATTTAGAACCATTCCGTCGAATTGTTCCATCAATCGGTATGTTTGATTTTTCTCCAATTGTTGCATTATTTGCATTAGAATTTGCTGGATATGGAATAATAAGTATTTCTCATTACTTTTAAAAAGAGAATCTAATAGGTTCTCTTTTTTAATTAATATTGATAGTTTGATGAAAAAGAGGATTGCATCCAATGAGTATTTATGATCATTTTCGAAAAGAAGAGCATGTTTTCGTAGATAAGGTCCTCAGTTGGAAAGAACAAGCAATAGAACGCTATTCTATTAAGCTGACGGATTTTCTTGATTTAAGAGAACAAATGATTATGCAATCAATTATTGGTAATCAAGGGGAGTGTTTTGTCGCTTTTTTTGGTGGACGTGAGGATTGTGAACGAAAGCGTGCAATTATTTATCCAAGTTTTTATACACCAGTTGAAGAGGACTTTTGTTTAGTTGCATTTGACTTAGTTTATGCAACTAAGTTTCACACCTTATCTCATCGGCAAGTATTAGGAACATTAATGTCACTCGGAATAACAAGAGGAAAATTTGGTGATATTCTAATTAAAAATGATATGATTCAAGTTATTGTTGCTGATGAAATAGCAAGTTTTGTAGAAAACAACCTAAATTCTGTAGGGAAATCGCCGATTAAATTAAGGAGAATTTCATTTAAAGAATTGGTTGAATCTGATGATGTTTGGCAAACTAATAATGGGACTGTATCATCATTACGATTAGATGTCTTATTGAGTGAATTCTACAATATATCGAGACAGAAAGCTCAAAGCTTAATCAAAGCCGAACACGTTAAGGTAAATCAACGAGTTATTGATTCTACTTCGTTTATATGTGAAGAAGGAGATTTATTCTCTGTCAAAGGATTTGGTAGAGGAATGTTGATGTCAATTGATGGTTTATCAAAGAAAGAAAAATGGCGGATAAACTACGGTGTTAAAAAATAGTCAGAAATTGTAGAAGGAAAAACGTAGAAACTGTCGAAAATTTATTATAACCTATTAATAAAGAACATACATGGAGGTGGCTTAATTGCCTTTAACACCACTTGATATTCATAATAAAGAATTTGGGAAAAGTTTTCGTGGCTATGACGAAGATGATGTTAACGAGTTTTTAGATCAAGTCATTAAAGATTATGAATTAGTTATTCGTGAGAAGAAACAATTAGAAGAACAAATTCTTGATATGAAAGAAAGATTAAAGCATTTTTCTACAATAGAAGAAACTTTAAATAAGTCAATTTTGATTGCGCAAGAAGCTGCTGAAGATGTAAAAGGTAGTGCCCAAAAAGAAGCTAAATTGATCATTAAAGAAGCAGAGAAAAATGCTGATCGTATTATAAATGAAGCATTAATTAAATCTAGAAAAGTTACGATGGAATTTGAAGAGCTTAAGAAGCAATCCAAAGTTTTCCGAACTCGTTTAAGAATGGCAATTGAAACTCAATTAGAAATGTTAGGTCATGAAGATTGGGATCATATTTTAGAAGATAAAGAAACAGAAGAAATTGCAAACTAGTCGTATAAGCCTTGACGATTTGTAAAGTTTTACATATAATTTATTAGATATTAATAGTAAATCGGTGACAGGGAAGAGTACTTCTATAAAACTAGGTAGCGAGTCAAGGATAGTGTAAGCTTGATATAGAAAATAGAAGGAAAATCACCCTAGAGTGCTTTTCTGAAAATGAGTAAGAAAAGACGTTTCATTCACGTTACGAATGCTAAGTGGACAATGAATTAATGTAATTTATTGTCAATTAGGGTGGTACCACGGGAAACCTTTCTCGTCCCTTTTTGGGATGAGGAAGGTTTTTTTTCGTCTTATGCGATTTATTATACATATTTAATCCATCCAATTTTAAAGAAAGCTTTAAAATTATACAGTGTATTCATTAATTTTATTTTTTTTAGCTTTTGCAAATAGAACAAGCGCTAATAAAAGGTTTGTAAGATGGATACAATGCGTTAATGTGGAATTTAAAAAATGTAAAGTAAGCTGGCATAGAGTAGTTAGACTTGCCTAAAACGGCTAGCTTTAGATCAATCTTTTAAAAAGTTTAAAATGGAGGAAAGCAAATGGAGTACAAAGATACGTTACTTATGCCAAAAACTGAATTTCCTATGAGAGGAAATTTACCTCAACGTGAGCCACAAATTCAAGAAGAGTGGAACAAAAAAGATATTTATACAACAGTTCAAAAACATAACGAAGGAAAACCATCATTTATTTTACATGATGGACCACCTTATGCAAATGGTGACCTTCATATGGGACATGCACTTAATAAAGTATTAAAGGATTTCATTGTTCGTTTTTATAATATGAATGGATATCGTTCTCCTTACGTTCCAGGTTGGGATACTCACGGTTTGCCGATTGAACAAGCATTAGCAAATAAGAAAGTAAATCGTAAAGAAATGTCAGTAGCAGAATTCCGTAAACTATGTGAAGAATATGCTTACGAGCAAGTAGAACGTCAAAAAGAACAATTTAAACGTTTAGGAATTTTAGGTGATTGGGACCGACCATATATCACACTTGAAAAAGAATATGAAGCCGAACAAATTAAAGTATTTGGTAAAATGGCTACTAAGGGATTAATCTATAAAGGTCTTAAACCAGTATATTGGTCTCCATCAAGTGAATCTGCACTTGCAGAAGCGGAAATTGAATACCAAGATAAACGTTCAGCATCAATCTATGTTGCATTTGCAGTTGAAAATGGAAAAAATATTTTAAACGGTGGAGAGAAATTCATTATTTGGACGACAACTCCATGGACAATCCCAGCTAACCTAGCTGTATGTTTACATCCTGACTTAAGCTATGATGTAGTTTCTGTAAATGGTGACAAGTTCGTTGTTGCTAGTGAGTTAAAAGAAACTGTAGCAAAAGAACTTGGTTGGGAAGATGCAGTAGTTGAAAAGACATTCAAAGGCGCTGAACTTGAAGGAATCATTTGTAAGCATCCATTATATGACCGTCAATCAGTTGTAATTTTAGGTGATCATGTAACAACTGACGCTGGTACTGGTTGTGTTCACACTGCTCCTGGTCACGGTGAAGATGACTTCCGTGTAGGTCAACAATATGGATTAGAAGTATTATGTCCAGTAGATGAAAAAGGTGTTCTTACGAAAGAAGCTCCTGGATTTGAAGGTTTATTCTATGATGCTGCTAATAAAGAAATTACAAATGCATTAGAAGAAAAAGGTGCATTATTAAAATTACAATTCATTACTCACTCGTATCCACACGACTGGAGAACGAAAAAGCCAATTATCTTCCGAGCTACTGCACAATGGTTTGCATCAATTGAAGCAATTCGTGAGCAATTAATGCAAGCTGTTCAAGATACGAAGTGGTTCCCAGCTTGGGGTGAAACTCGTCTATTTAACATGGTTCGTGATCGTGGAGATTGGTGTATTTCACGTCAACGCGTATGGGGTGTTCCAATCCCAGTATTTTATGCCGAAGACGGAGAAGCAATTATTACTGAAGAAACGATTGAACATGTTTCAAACTTATTTAAAGAGCATGGTTCAAATATTTGGTTTGAAAAAGAAGCGAAAGAATTATTACCAGAAGGATTTACACATCCTGGTTCACCAAATGGTAATTTCACAAAAGAGAAAGATATCATGGATGTTTGGTTTGATAGTGGTTCATCACATCAGGCTGTATTAAATACTCGTGAAGAATTATCTTTCCCTGCTGACATTTATTTAGAAGGTTCTGACCAATACCGCGGTTGGTTTAACTCTTCATTAAGTACAAGCGTTGCTGTAACAGGTCAAGCTCCGTATAAAGCTGTAGTAAGCCATGGTTTCGTTTTAGATGGTGAAGGTCGTAAAATGAGTAAATCAATTGGAAACATCGTCCTACCATCAAAAATTATGAATCAGTACGGTTCAGATATTTTACGTCTATGGGTAGCTTCTGTAGATTATCAATCAGATGTTCGTATTTCTGACGCGTTAATGAAACAAGTTGCAGAAGTATATCGTAAAATCCGTAATACGTTCCGTTTCTTACTAGGAAACTTAGATGGATTTAACGCTGAACAAGATGCTTTAAAATACGAAGAGCTACGTGAATTAGATCAATACATGTTAGTTAAGTTAAACAATGTGGTTAAAACTGTACGTGAATCATACGAGAAATATGAATTTGCTAATGTTTACCACACAATTCAAAACTTCTGTACAACAGAATTAAGTTCATTCTATTTTGATCTTTCAAAAGATGTTTTATATATCGAGCCTAAAACGAATAAAGATCGTTTAGCAATTCAAACAGTATTACATGAGTCATTACAAGCACTAACTCGTTTAGTTGCTCCAATTTTACCTCATACAGCTGAAGAAGTTTGGTCACATATGGAAGGAACTACAGTTGATAGTATTTTCTTAACTGAAATGCCAGACGTTAAAGATTTCGGTGATACTCAAAGCTTAGAAGCTAAGTGGGAAAAATTCATGGATTTACGTGATGACGTTCTAAAAGCACTAGAGGTTGCACGTAATGAAAAAGTAATCGGTAAATCTCTAACTGCATCAGTGAAAATCTATCCAAATGCAGAAGTAGCAGAGCTATTAAATTCTATTAATGAAGACTTCAAACAATTATTAATTGTTTCTCAAGTAGAAATTGCAAATAGCGATGAGCAGGCTCCTGAAAAAGCGCAAAAATTTGATACATTAAGTATTGAAGTAACTCCTGCGACAGGTGAAACTTGTGAACGATGCTGGGTAGTTACAGAAGAAGTAGGAAAAGATGAAGAGCACCCAACACTGTGCTTGCGTTGTGCAAGTGTTGTAAAAGGTATGTAATCAAAAAAGTGTTTAATCACTTAAAAGAAGAGTCGAAAGATAAAACTTTCGGCTCTTTTTAATCTTTGATCATACTACTCAATGATAGGTATTGTAGTGAGGAAAACCCGAACGAGGAAATTGATCTTAAACGGGTTTTCTTTTTTGTTTGTTTTTTATTTTAACAAAAAAAAGAATCTTTAAAATTACGCTTTACATCACAATTATGAATGGAAATATCTTTATGCATTTCCTTTAAAGGAAAAAGTTTCACCTATTATCGACTTCACTTTGAGGGAAAAGTATGTTTACAAAAATAAATTGGGAGTGAAGAAGATGAGGAGCAATGAAATTTTCTATATTAAACAAGAGCTTGAACTAATTAAAAATGAATTGCTACATCGTTTATTTTCTGAACCAATAAGTTCTCTTGATATTGAGCAGCATCATTCAATTTTTGAAGAGACAAATAAACATCATATACTCGTTGAAGACATGCAAAATGATTTATATGATATTGAAATTGCTTTGCAAAAAATAGATCATGGATTATTTGGTTATTGTGAAGTAACTGGGCAAGCTATTCCAATTGAAAAATTAAAAGTGCTTCCAACAGGTCGAACGTTGGAGGATTTTAGTTTTGTAAGGAATCATTACTAATACTATTCATTGTATAAACGTTTCCCCTATGCTAAAATTTGATGAGATATCTAATAAGGTAGGGGATAAATATGGCATATATTATTGCGCTAATTGTCATTTTAATTGATCAACTGACAAAACTTGCAGTATTAAAGAAGATGTATTTAGGAGAAAATATTGAAATTATTAAAAATATTTTTTACATAACATCACATCGCAATAGAGGAGCGGCTTGGGGAATGCTCCAAGGAAAAATGGGCTTCTTTTATTTAATTACATTAGTCTTTGTAGCAGCAGTAATTTACTTTATTCAAAAGCACGCAAAAGGAGATCGCTTCCTTGGTTTATCTTTAGGGTTAGTTTTAGGTGGTGCGATTGGTAATTTTATTGATCGATTCTTCCGTAAAGAAGTAGTTGACTTTATTCATGTTTATATTTTTAATTATGATTTCCCTGTATTTAATATCGCAGATTCAGCTCTATGTGTAGGAGTTATTTTATTATTTATTATTACTTTATTGGAAGACAAAAGAGGAGTTAAGAAATGACAGTTTTTGCTTTTACAGTTCAAGAGGATCAACATTTAGAAAGAATCGATACGTTTATAGCAACTCAAAATGATGAGTGGTCAAGGTCTCAAGTACAAACATGGTTAAAAGAAGATTTTGTATTAGTGAACGGCGAAAAAATTAAACGTAATTATAAAGTAAAACAAGGCGATGAAATATCAGTTTCAGTACCTGATCCAAAGCCATTAGAAGTAATGCTTGAGAATATTCCACTGGATATTTATTATGAAGATGCGGATGTTATTGTAGTAAATAAACCACGTGGAATGGTTGTTCATCCTGCATTAGGTCATGAAACGGGTACTTTAGTGAACGCTCTAATGTATCATTGTAAAGATTTATCTGGCATTAATGGTGTATTAAGACCTGGTATAGTACATCGAATCGATAAGGATACTTCAGGTTTATTAATGGTTGCAAAAAATGATGTAGCTCATGAGAAGCTTGCAGAGCAACTACGTAAAAAAACCTCTGTTCGAAAGTATATTGCGATTGTACATGGGGTAATTCCGCATGAAGAAGGCACAATTGATGCACCAATCGGACGAGATAAAAGTGACCGTCAAAGTATGACAGTTACTGAAGATAATAGTAAAGAAGCAGTTACTCATTTTAGAGTATTAGAGCGATATGAAGAATTTACATTAGTTGAATGTCAGCTTGAAACAGGTCGTACACATCAAATTCGTGTTCATATGAAATACATAGGATACCCTTTAGCTGGTGATCCTAAATATGGACCACGTAAAACATTAGACATAGATGGTCAAGCACTACATGCAGCTGTTTTAGGATTTGAACATCCGAGAACAAATGAGTATTTAGAGTTTTCAGCACCTATACCAAAAGTACTAGAAAATATTATTGAACAATTACGCAGATAACTGTTGACAATGATCGTGATATAGGTCATAATGAGGACAGTTGAATGAACCTTTAACACAACCCCGTGAGGTTGAGAAGGAAGCGGAAAAATGAAAAGGGATAATTGTATCCCTTTGCGCTACCCTCTTGTCCATCGGGCAAGAGGGTTTTTTGCTTCTACACTATAAAAGTAGGAGGTAAGGTTAATGACGGAAAAAGCAATCATCTTAGACGAACTAGCAATCAGACGTGGTTTAACAAGAATTGCACATGAAATGCTAGAAAATAACAAAGGTATTGAAAATGTTGTTTTAGTGGGTATTAAAACAAGAGGTGTTTATCTAGCAAAACGTATTGCAGAAAGAATTAAACAAATTGAAGGTAAAGATGTAATCATGGGTGATTTAGATATTACTCTTTATCGAGACGATTTATCGACAAAGACAGAAAACAAAGAACCATTAGTGAAGGGTTCAAATGTTCCTGTTGACCTAACAAACAAAAAAGTAATTTTAGTTGATGATGTGCTTTACACAGGTAGAACAGTTCGTGCCGCAATGGACGCTGTTATGGACTTAGGTAGACCGGCACAAATACAATTAGCAGTTTTAGTAGATCGAGGACATCGTGAGCTTCCAGTAAGAGCAGACTATGTTGGAAAAAATATTCCAACATCGAGTAATGAAAAAGTAGTTGTTGCATTAAAGGAAACAGATGATCACGATAAAGTAAGTATATTTGAAAAATAGAAGTCCCTTTTAAATTTGGTCCAGAGAGGCTAACAAAGGGTCTAGTTAGTTGCTGCCTTCTTTAAAGCAACGTATTGGACTCTTTGTGTAAACCACAAAGAGTTTTTTTATTGGAAAATTGGAGGAAACAACATGATAAAACAAAAACCTGTCCTAGAGATAAATGAAAAACCGAATTTAGGTCAATGGATTTTCCTAAGTTTACAACATTTATTCGCAATGTTTGGATCAACAGTATTAGCTCCAATCTTGATCGGCATAAACCCTTCAATCGCACTAATTTCAAGCGGGATTGGAACAATCGTATTCATTCTAATCACAAGAGGTAAAGTACCATCTTACCTTGGATCATCATTCGCCTTCATCGCTCCGATGATATACGCGAAAACAAATTTAGAACCTGGTGCAGCGTTCGTAGGAGTTTTCATCACAGGTATTATTTATGCAGTAATCGCACTAATCATTAACAAAGTAGGCGTGAAATGGTTATTCAGAGTATTACCACCAATCGTAGTTGGGCCGGTAATCATCGTTATTGGATTAAGCTTATCAACCGTAGCGGTTGGAATGGCAATGAACGGAGCAAACGGTAAATATAGCACAACATCAATCTCAATCGCATTAATTACACTAGCAATCACAATAATCACAGCATTGTTTACAAGAGGTTTCTTATCAGTCATACCAATCTTAGTAGGAATTATTGGTGGTTATATTACGTCAATCTTCTTTGGAGTAGTAGATTTTACAGGAATTGAAAAAGCAGATTGGATAGCAGTACCTGATTTCTCAGTCCCATTTGTTCACTACACACCACATGTCACATTCCAGTTGCTAATCATCTTTGTACCAGTAGCAATCGTGACAATCTCAGAACATATTGGACACCAAGTCGTACTAGGAAGTGTCGTAGATAAAGATTTAATTAAAGATCCTGGATTAGATAAGTCATTATTCGGAGATGCAGTTTCAACAATGATAGCAGGCTTAATTGGTGGACCTACAACAACAACATATGGTGAAAACATCGGTGTTCTAGCAATCACAAGAGCTTACAGCGTATACGTATTCATAGGTGCTGCAATCTTGGCCATGACATTTGGATTCGTCGGAAAAATCTCAGCGGTCATTAGCTCAATCCCAACACCTGTAATGGGTGGTATCTCAATCCTACTGTTCGGTATCATCGCTTCAAGCGGATTACGAGTACTAGTAGAAAACAAAATCGATTTTGCTAAACAACGAAACTTAGTTATCGCTTCAGTCATTCTAGTATTAGGAATTGGTGGAGCAGCAATACACATTGGTAAACAATTCGCATTAGAAGGAATGGCTTTATCAGCTTTAATCGGAGTTGTACTAAATTTAGTCCTACCAGAAAACATTGGTGGCGATCGTACAATTGAAAATAAGGATGAGAGCTTAACTTCATAATTGAAATTTAAATGGGGCATTATGACAGTGAGAAGACTCCAAAAATAAAACAGATGAAATTCATTTAGGGGGATGACGGATGAATCATTTATTAACCATGTCTGATTTAACAATCGAAGAAATTCAAGATTTGCTTAACCAAGCACAAAGCTTTGCAAATGGAGAAATAAGTAGCCTAAAACGTCAGACATTTGTTGCAAATTTGTTTTTTGAGAATAGTACGAGAACTCGCTTTAGCTTTGAGGTAGCTCAAAAGAAACTTGGACTTGAAGTCATTAACCTAGCAGTTGAAAGCTCAAGCATTCAAAAAGGTGAAACTTTGTATGACACGGTTAAAACCCTTCAAGCAATTGGTGTTGAAGCAGTCGTAATTCGTCATACTCAAGACGAGTATTTTCAAGAAATAAAAGATGCAGGAATGCCAATCCTGAATGCCGGCGATGGATGTGGAAATCACCCAACACAATGCCTTCTTGACTTACTAACGATCAAACAAGAATTCGGATGCTTTAAAGGGCTAAAAGTAGCAATTGTGGGAGATTTAAGACATTCAAGAGTTGCTCGCTCTAATGCTGAAGCACTAACTAGACTAGGAGCAGAGGTATACTTCGCAAGTCCTGATGAATGGAAAGACGATAAAAATACTTATGGAACATATAAAAATTTGGATGAATTAGTCGAAGAAGTTGATGTCATGATGCTACTAAGAGTACAACATGAAAGGCATGACGAAGAGACTAATCACATAATGGAAAATTACCTACAAAAGCATGGCCTAACGGTTGAAAGAGCAGCAAAAATGAAACCTAGTAGCATTATCATGCATCCAGCGCCATTTAATCGAGATGTAGAAATCGCAAGTGAATTAGTAGAATGCGATCGATCAAGAATCTTTAAGCAAATGGAAAACGGAGTATTTGTACGAATGGCTGTGTTAAAAAGAGCCTTACCAACTGTATGGGGAGAGATGAAAAATGAAGTACTTGTTTAAAAACGGTGTCATCTTACAAGAAAATGGTGAACTTCTAAATAGAGACGTATTAGTAGTTAATGGAAAAATCTCAGTAATCGCTGAAACAATTGTTGATGAAGATGCAAAGCCAATTGAATTAGACGGCAAATTGCTTTCACCAGGTTTAATAGATGTTCATGTGCATCTTCGTGAGCCGGGTGGGGAACATAAAGAGACAATCGAAACAGGTACGAAGGCAGCGGCAAGAGGAGGATTTACTACAATTGCTGCAATGCCAAATACTCGACCAGTACCAGATACAATCGAGCACATAAGCGCATTAAATAAAAAAATAGAAGAAACAGCAGTCGTAAATGTATTACCATATGCATCAATTACGATCCGACAAGCCGGTGAAGAACAAACTGACTTTGAAGGCTTAAAAGAAAATGGCGCTTTTGCATTCACAGATGATGGTGTAGGAGTTCAATCTGCTGAAATGATGTACAAAGCAATGCAAAAAGCAGCAGAGCTAAATGTATCAATCGTTGCACACTGTGAAGAAAACACACTGATTCAAAAAGGTTGTGTCCACGAAGGTAAGTTTTCAAAAGAAAATGGATTAAATGGAATCCCTTCAATCTGTGAAAGTGTTCAAATTGCTCGAGATGTTCTATTAGCTGAAGCTACAGGTTGTCACTATCATGTTTGCCATATCAGTACAAAAGAATCAGTAAGAGTAGTACGCGATGCAAAACGTGCTGGAATTAATGTAACGGCTGAGGTTTCTCCACACCATTTAATTCTTTGTGAAGATGATATCCCAGGCTTAGACACAAATTTCAAAATGAATCCTCCATTAAGAAGTGCAGTCGATCGTGAAGCATTAATCGAAGGATTACTTGATGGAACAATTGACATGATTGCAACAGATCATGCACCTCATACAGAAGAGGAAAAAGCTCAGGGAATGCAATTAGCACCGTTTGGAATTGTAGGGTTAGAAACTGCTTTTCCATTATTAAACACTCATTTTGTTGAAACAGGTAAAATGACTTTACAACAAGTAATAAACTTTTTAACAACTAAACCTGCTGAAGTTTTTAACTTAAATAGAGGGAAAATTGAAGTTGGAGCGGTAGCAGACCTAACTGTAATCGACTTAGATTTAGAAGAGGAAATCGATTCAACAACATTCCTTTCAAAAGGTAAAAACACTCCATTTAATGGTTGGAACTGTAAAGGTTGGCCAGTAATGACAATGGTAAATGGCAAATTAGTATATGAAAGAGAGGAACTAACAGTATGATGCGTCAATTAATATTAGAAGACGGAACAGTTTTTGTAGGAGAAGGATTTGGTAGCGAAGTTGAAACAACAGGAGAAATCGTATTTACAACAGGTATGACAGGATATCAAGAGGTATTAACTGACCCATCTTACTGTGGACAAATCGTAACATTCACTTTCCCATTAGTTGGGAACTACGGTATCAATTTAGAGGATTTTGAAAGCATCGTACCAGCAGTTCACGGCTTAATTGTAAAAGAATATGCTGAGCATCCATCAAATTTCCGAAACAAAATGAGCTTGGATCAATATTGCAAAGATAAAGGAATTCCAGGTTTAGCAGGAATTGATACACGTATGTTAACTAAAAAACTTCGTGAAGTTGGAACGATGAAAGGGAAGTTCTGCAGCATGGAAGCAAATGTTGATGAAGTAGTTGCAGAATTAACAAACACACCTCTATTCACAAACCATGTTGAACGAGTTTCAACACAAAAACCTTATAGAAGTCCAGGTAGAGGACATCGAGTAGTATTAGTGGATTTCGGTATGAAGCATGGTATTTTAAGAGAATTAACAAACCGTAAATGTGACGTTACAGTCGTTCCATATAATATCTCAGCAAAAGAAATTTTCTTACTTGCTCCAGATGGAATTATGTTAAGTAATGGACCTGGAGATCCAAAAGATGTTCAAGTAGCAATCGAAATGATTAAAGAAGTAGTAGGCAAAATACCATTATTCGGAATTTGCTTAGGTCACCAATTATTTGCTCTAGCTAATGGAGGAAATACTTCAAAACTTAAATTCGGACACCGTGGTGCGAACCATCCAGTTAAACATTTAGAAACAGGAAAAGTAGCAATCACTTCACAAAACCACGGTTATGCTGTAGAAATGGATTCAATTGAAGGAACTGATTTAGAAGTAACACATGTTGCACTAAATGATGGAACTGTAGAAGGACTTAAACATAAGAAATACCCGGCATTCACAGTACAATATCACCCAGAGGCATCACCTGGACCAGAAGATGCAAACTATTTATTTGATGAATTTATTACCATGATGGAAGCACAGAAAAGAGAGGGGAACTTACAATGCCAAAACGCGTAGACATTGAAACAATCTTAGTAATCGGATCAGGACCAATCGTAATCGGTCAAGCAGCAGAATTTGACTATGCTGGAACACAGGCTTGTCAGGCATTGAAAGAAGAAGGGTACAAAGTAATTCTTGTAAACTCAAACCCTGCAACAATTATGACGGATGTACAAACAGCTGATAAAGTATATATTGAACCACTAACAGTAGATTTCGTTAGCCGAATCATTCGTAAAGAACGTCCAGATGCACTTTTACCAACATTAGGAGGTCAAACAGGACTTAACCTAGCGGTAGAACTAGATAAATCTGGCGTGTTAAAAGAGTGTGGAGTAAAAATTTTAGGAACAACTCTAGAAGCAATTAACCGTGCAGAAGATCGTGACTTATTCAGAACATTAATGAATGACTTAAGCGAGCCAGTACCAGAAAGTACAATCATTCATTCTTTAGAAGAAGCATATGACTTCGTTGAAGAAATTGGCTACCCAGTTATCGTAAGACCTGCATTCACACTTGGTGGAACAGGCGGCGGTATTTGTCACAATGAAGAAGAACTAATTGAAATCGTAGCAAGCGGATTAAAAAATAGTCCAGTTACACAATGTTTATTAGAGAAAAGTATCGCAGGATTTAAAGAAATCGAGTATGAAGTAATGCGTGATGCAAATGACCATGCGATTGTAGTATGTAACATGGAAAACATCGATCCAGTTGGTGTTCATACAGGAGATTCAATCGTAATAGCTCCTTCTCAAACATTAAGTGACCGCGAATATCAAATGCTACGAAATGTATCATTAAAAATCATTCGTGCTTTAGGAATCGAAGGTGGATGTAATGTACAGCTAGCACTAGATCCAGATAGCTTCCAATACTATGTAATCGAAGTAAATCCACGTGTATCACGTTCAAGTGCGCTTGCTTCAAAAGCAACTGGCTATCCGATTGCAAAATTAGCAGCAAAAATCGCAGTAGGCTTAACATTGGATGAAATGATTAACCCAGTTACAAAGAAAACATATGCTTGCTTCGAACCAGCATTAGACTATATCGTATCAAAAATTCCACGCTGGCCATTTGATAAGTTTGAAACAGCAAACCGTCAGTTAGGAACACAAATGAAAGCAACTGGAGAAGTAATGGCAATCGGTAGAACACTTGAAGAGTCATTATTAAAAGCAGTGCGCTCTCTAGAATTAGGAATAAATCACATCGAGCTTAACGCAGTAAAAGATCTGACTAAAGATGAAATGATTACTCGCATGGCAAAAGCTGACGATGAAAGACTTTACATTGTTGCTGAAGCAATGAGAACAGGTATGACGTTAGAAGAAATACACGATATTACAAAAATTGACTTTTTCTTCCTACACAAAATTGAAAACATTATAAAAATGGAAACACAAATTAAAGATAACCATTTTGAACTAGATGTACTTTTAAAAGCTAAGAAAATGGGCTTCAGTGATGACTACATCGCATCACAATGGAATGCAACAAATAAAGAAATTTACGAATTTAGAAAACAAAATCAAATCATCCCAATATATAAAATGGTTGATACATGTTCAGCAGAGTTTGAATCTACAACACCATACTTCTACGGAACATATGAAATCGAAAATGAATCAATTGTAACGGATAAGAAGAGCGTAGTAGTTCTTGGCTCAGGTCCAATTCGAATCGGTCAAGGGATCGAGTTTGACTATGCAACAGTACATTGTGTAAGAGCAATTAAAGAAGCTGGCTACGAAGCAATCATTATTAACAACAATCCAGAAACAGTTTCGACAGACTTCAGTATCTCAGACAAACTGTATTTCGAACCATTAACGATTGAAGACGTAATGCACATTATCGACTTAGAAAAACCGATGGGAGTAGTTGTTCAATTCGGTGGTCAAACAGCAATTAACCTTGCAGGTAAATTAGTAGAACGTGGTGTGAAAATTCTTGGAACTTCACTTGAAGATTTAGATCGTGCTGAAGACAGAGACAAGTTTGAAGAAGCACTTCAACATTTAGGAGTACCACAACCTCTAGGAAAAACAGCAATGACACCTGAAGAAGCAGCAAATATCGCTGATGAAATTGGTTATCCAGTATTAGTAAGACCATCATATGTACTAGGTGGACGCGCGATGGAGATTGTCTACCACCGTGAAGAAATTCTACATTACATGCAAAATGCAGTGAAAATTAATCCAGAGCATCCAGTATTAGTAGACCGTTACTTAACTGGTAAAGAAATTGAAGTAGATGCAATCTCTGACGGAATCGATGTATACATTCCAGGTATTATGGAGCATATCGAACGAGCTGGAGTTCACTCAGGAGATTCAATCGCAGTATATCCTACACAAAATGTATCAGAAGCTGCAAAGCAAAAATTAATCGACTATACAATCAGACTAGCAAAAGGCTTAAATATCAAAGGATTACTTAACATCCAATTTGTTGTAACAGATAAAGATGAAGTATTCGTACTAGAAGTAAACCCAAGATCAAGCCGTACAGTACCATTCTTAAGTAAAATTACAAATGTACCAATGGCGAATATCGCAACAAAAGTGATTCTAGGTCAAACATTAGCTTCATTCGGATATGCAACAGGCTACCATCCAGAAGGAAATGAAGTTTATGTAAAAGCACCAGTGTTCTCATTCGCTAAACTACGCTCAGTAGATATAACATTAGGCCCTGAAATGAAATCAACTGGAGAAGTAATGGGTAAAGATGTAAGTCTTCAAAAAGCGTTATACAAAGCACTAATTGCTGCGGGAATGCAAATCCCAACACACGGTTCAGTAATCATTACAGTAGCTGATAAAGATAAAGAAGAAGTAGTAAATATCGCAAAACGCTTCCATGAAATTGGATTTACAGTATTCGGTACAGAAGGAACTAAAAATCATTTAGAAAACAACGGTGTACCTGTAAAAGCGGTAAACAAAATTAACGAGCATGAAGACAATATGCTAGATATGATCAAGCGTGGAGATGCACAGTTTGTGATCAATACGTTAACAAAAGGTAAAAAACCAGCTCGTGATGGATTCAGAATTCGTCGTGAATCAGTTGAAAACGGAGTAGTTTGCTTAACTTCACTAGATACAGCAACTGCAATATTATCAGTAATTGAAAGCTTAACATTCTCAACTTCTGCACTACCAAACAAAGAAATGAAGGCTGGCGTATTAGTATGATAAAAAAAGAACTCATGACAATTGTCTCAAACAGAGAAATTGCCCATCAAATTGTCGAAATGACATTAAAAGGTGAACTAGTTCAGGAGATGCACTCTCCTGGGCAGTTTGTCCATATAAAAGTGACTGGTGGACTAACGCCACTATTAAGAAGACCAATCAGTATATGTTCGATCGACAAAGAGAAAAGTGAGTTCACGATGATATTCCGCGCAGAAGGTGAAGGAACTAAGCTTTTAAAAGAAGCAAGCGTTGGACAACAAGTTGATGTATTAGGTCCTCTAGGTCAAGGTTATGATGTTGAAACTCTTTCAGAAGGAGATACTGCACTACTAGTTGGTGGTGGAATTGGCGTACCTCCGATGTATGAACTTTCGAAGCAATTTAAAGCTCGTGGTGTAAATGTAATTCATGTGTTAGGGTTTGCATCAAGCAATGTAGCTTTTTATGAAAAAGAATTTTCAGAATTAGGTCCAACCTTTATGGCGACAGTAGACGGAACTTTAGGTACAAAAGGTTTCGTTACAGATGTAATACGTGAAAAAGAGCTTCAATTTGATCAATACTTTGCTTGTGGTCCAACTGTTATGTTAAAGGCTTTACAACAGCAGTATAAAGGTATGAAGGATGGATATATATCACTTGAAGAACGAATGGGTTGTGGAATAGGAGCTTGTTTCGCATGTGTATGCCATACTGAAGACGGGTCATATCGTAAAATTTGTAGCGATGGACCAGTATTCCAAGCTGAGGAGGTAGTACTATGATTTCATTACAAACAAAACTTCCTGGCTTAGATTTAAAAAATCCTATTATGCCAGCTTCTGGTTGCTTCGGATTTGGTAGAGAGTTTGCAAATCTTTACGATCTAAGTATTCTTGGAGCTATTATGATAAAAGCAACAACAGTTGAAACACGATACGGAAATGAAACACCTCGAGTAGCTGAAACTCAAGCGGGGATGTTAAATGCGATTGGACTTCAAAATCCTGGTTTAGAAAAAGTAATTGCCGGTGAATTAAAATGGTTATCAAATTATGATGTACCAATCGTTGCAAATATTGCTGGATCAACTATTGAAGACTATGTAACAGTCGCAAAAGAAATTTCAAAAGTAAGTAATGTAAAAGCACTAGAATTAAACATTTCTTGTCCAAATGTAAAATGTGGCGGGATTGCATTTGGAACGGATGCACAAACAGCGGCTGAAGTAACTAAGAAAGTTAAAGAAGTAAGCGAAGTTCCGCTATATGTAAAATTATCTCCGAATGTAACGAATATTGTTGAAATCGCAAAAGCAATTGAAAATGCAGGAGCAGACGGTTTAACAATGATCAATACATTACTAGGGATGAGATTAGATTTAAGAACTGGTAAACCAATTCTAGCTAATAAAACTGGTGGATTATCAGGTCCTGCAATAAAACCAGTAGCAATTCGTATGATTCATGATGTGAGCCAAGTAGTAAACATCCCAATCATCGGAATGGGCGGGGTTATGAATGCAGAAGATGCACTAGAGTTTTTCCTAGCAGGAGCAAGTGCAATCGGTGTAGGTACGGCAAACTTTGTTGATCCATTTGTTTGTCCAACAATCATAGATGAACTACCTGAAGTGCTACACAAATATGGATATCAGTCAATTGAAGAATGTATTGGAAGGAGCTGGAAACAACATGTCATCACAAGTGGTCATCGCGCTTGATTTTTCATCAAAAGATGAAGTAATGAATTTTGTAAAAAAATTTCAAAAGTCTCTTTACGTAAAGGTAGGGATGGAGCTATTTTACAAAGAGGGTCCAGCGATCATAAAGGAATTAAAAGAATTAGGACATCAAATCTTCCTAGATTTAAAACTTCATGATATTCCAAATACAGTAAAACATGCAATGAAAAATATCGCATCTCTAGAAGTAGACATGGTTAATGTTCATGCAGCTGGTGGAACGAAAATGATGAAGGCAGCATTAGAAGGTCTAGAAGAAGGCACTCCAGCTGGTAAAAAAAGACCTTTACTAATTGCAGTAACTCAACTGACAAGTACTTCAGAAGAACAAGTAATCCATGAACAAGGAATTTCTTCTTTACAGGATTCAATTAAGCTATATGCTGCTATAACAGAAGAAAGCGGTCTTGACGGTGTAGTTTGCTCTCCACTTGATGTACAGTTAGTTCAAGCAGCAGTTGATGGTGAGAACTTCCTTACTGTAACACCTGGTATTCGCCTAGCAGATAATAGTGTAGATGATCAAGTACGTGTAACAACTCCAGCGAAAGCTAGACAATTTGGAAGCAGCTATATTGTAGTAGGACGCAGTATTACAAAAAGCGAAAATCCAGTAGAAGCATATGAAGAAGTAATTGCACAATGGGAGGGCGTAACAATATGAAAAAAAATATCGCAGCAAACTTATTAAGCATTGGGGCAGTAAGCCTTCAACCTGAAACTCCATTTACATGGGCATCAGGAATCAAATCTCCAATCTATTGTGATAATCGCCTAACTCTTGGCTATCCAGAAATTCGTAAAAACATTGCAAAAGGCTTAGTAGAACTAATCCAAACTAAATTTGGTAACGTAGATGTAATCGCTGGAACAGCAACTGCTGGAATTCCACACGCAGCATGGACAAGTGATTTAATGGAATTACCAATGGTTTATGTACGTAGCTCTGCAAAAGGCCACGGCAAAGGAAACCAAATCGAAGGCCCAATTAAAACTGGACAAAAAGTAGTAGTAGTAGAAGATTTAATCTCAACTGGCGGCAGCGTAATTACATGTGTAGAAGCTTTACGGGAAGCGGGCTGCGAAGTACTAGGAGTAGTCTCTATCTTCACATATAATCTTCCAGCAGCAGTAGAGAAATTTGATGCAAACGACGTAACATACTATTCTCTAACTGACTATGACACACTAGTAGAAGTAGCAAAAGAACAAGGCTCAATCGAAGCAGAACATGTAGCAAAACTAACTGCATGGAGAAAAAATCCACAAGATGCTAGTTGGATGACTGTAGAAGTTTAATACTTAGAATCGGAAAGATGACTTTTTGGAGTCATCTTTTTTTTGTGGGGTGAATTTGGGATGCAGATAAATAAATTGGGAGTGCAAATAAAAGTGGACTGCAAATAAATCGATCGGGAGTGCAAATAAAAAATCGACTGCAATTAACCGATCGAAAGTGCAAATAAAATCGTCGAAACTACAATTAAAATAGTCAGAAGTGCAAATAAAAAAAGTGGACTGCAAATAAAAAAGCCAAAAATGCAATTAAAAATGTCAATTCTGCAAATAAAATAATCAAAACTGCAATTAAAAAATTCAAAAGAGCAAATAAGTCTTAGATTTACCTTGGTTTAAAAGAAAAAAGGTCGTATATTGTTTAATCGTAACAAAACACATTATTAAAAATGAGGCATCGCTAATAAAAACTGGAAATCGCAAATAAAAAACAGCCATCGCCATTAAAAATAGAGAACAGCAATTAAAAAACGAAAATGGCAAATAAAAATAAGGAATCACAATTTAAAATAGTAAAATCGCAAATAAACTATAAAAGGTACACTCAACCTGACTGCTCCACAATAAAAAATTCACTTAAAACAATCATCCAAGCATAAAATCATCTAAAATGATTAGGATACATATGAAAAATCATACAAAATGAAAAATAATCTCTACTTTCGCACCATACGCCTAAACATATTATTTGATAAATAATTAATAAATTTTTAAACTATTCATAAAATTGATTGAATGAAACTTTAAATTGGAGGGCCAAGGATGTCAATCGCAAAACAATTTCTTTCGAATAGTTTAAAGGAATTCAAAGGGATAAAAAAGCTTGGTGATCGTTCGATGGATCAGCTAAATAATGAGGAGTTGCACTTACAACCATCTAGTGAATCGAATAGTATTTCCATAATTGTAAAGCATTTAAGTGGTAATATGATTTCTAGATGGACGGATTTTCTCACGACTGATGGTGAAAAACCATGGCGAAATCGTGACGTTGAATTTGAGGGGATTTACCAATCAAAGGATGAGTTATTAGCTGATTGGAATAAAGGATGGAATGTTGTTTTTAACACGCTAGAGAGCCTACAAGAAGAAGATGTATTAAAAACGATTAAAATTCGTGGTGAAGATCATACTGTTTTACAAGCAATACATAGACAAATTAGTCATTACGGGAGTCATATCGGTCAAATCATTTATATTACTAAGTTAATAAAAAATGATGAATTTAAGAGTTTGAGTATTCCTAAAGGAAAGTCTCAAGAATTCTTAGAATACAAACTGAATGAATCAAATAAATCTACGACTTAGGTTGTAGATTTTTTTACGCATTAAGAAAGTATAAATTTGCAGCGGTGAAGCAAGCTTCTCGAAGTAGCAAATTTTAGTAAAAATATTATTGCAACTACGCCCTCAGTATTCGCCTAAAAACTCTCCAATTTGCTAGTTTTCTTTAAAAATTTCTAACTTTATCTTTCACTTTACCCTGTACTATTTCGGATTGAAATATGATTAACCATATTTTAAGAAGTTAAAAACTGTCACAAAAGAGACTAAAATTTAGTAAAAATTAGTAAACTTTTCCTTATATAATATTCTTGTATAGAATTGTGATGAATGATTCATCAGTAAAAATTTAAACAACACATATCACTCTAAAATGAAAGGATTGGAACTTGGTAGCGTTGGGTTAGGAGAAGCTGGCCTATTATTAGAGGATAAAGAAACACTACGTTTAATTGGTCATAAATATAAAGAAGTTAAAATGAAGTATCAACATACAGGAGATCTAACAGGATATTTAAAAAGTTCAAATCTTTATTTTACTATTTTTAATTCAGGTTTTGTAAAAAATGGTTATGCTTCAAATGTATTATATGGAAATGACAAAGGATTTGAAAAAGGAAATATCCCCCATTTTATTTCTACATCGGGTGTTGATAAAAATGAAATACTTATTTTAACAGAAGATAATGAGACTTGTCATTTACGTAAAGTTGGTTTCGATGACAACAAACTAAAAATAAAAGATTTAACTCAGTTTAAAAAACGAAATGGTTATGACAGCTACGGTCCTAGGTCACAGATTATTAGTGATGAAAATTATTATTACATGGTACTTGGGGAAAGTAAATCAGAGAGTTTGAGTGATGAGAATGAAGTACTAGTGCGAATAAATAAGAAAACATTAAAGCAAGATATGTTCACACTTGTTTCCTATAAAAATAAAACGATCAATCAATTGTCCGCAACAAGTCCTTACAGCCCTAATCATTCGATCTATCTTTATGGAAAGGAGCTTTTCTTTGTAAATGGATTAGGTGAAGTTTACACAATGGACACTACTAGTAATCTAGTGAAAAAGAAATTTACAATTGAAAATCCACGAAAAGGTCCGTATCGGTATGGAGAGCAAACGTATTTCAAAAATGATTCACTGTATGTGGTAAGGTATCATTCAAAAAAGAAAGTTAAATATTATATTGAACAATATTCTTTAAAAACTGGCAAAAAGACAAAGGTAGTTCAAATGAAAGGAGTAGAGGAAATTTTGTCGTCAGTAAAAGGGAAATCAGTTCATTCTTATGATTTTAAAATATTGAAATAAAAAAAGGAATTATTATTTTATAAATGAACATTGTTTATATTTAAATACAAACAAAAAAATAATAGTTTAAAGTTCGCCATTTATTGTAAATTCTCTTTATGTAAAGTTTGTTGTTTTTTTAATGAATAATTTTATCAATTTATCCTTTTTTGTGTATAAAACACTAAGGGGTAATTTCAAATGAATGGAGGAATGATTATGAAGAATTTCCTTGCAACAATATTACCAAGTATAGTTTTATTAGCATTTATTTGGATAGATTCTATGTTTCCTGAAAGTAAATATATAATTTTAGGAATATATTTACTCTTCCCAATAATATTCATTATTCAGGGCATTATTTATTCAAATTCAAAAGAAAGTATGATAGTTGGCTTCACGCTATCAGCTGCTGCAGTCATTCTACCTATTTCAATATGGTATAATTTAGGAAATATAGTTACTCCAGTAATCATATATCTTTTATTAGGAATGTTATCATTCTATTTATTCAGGAAAATAAAATATAAGTCAGTCTAAAAAGTTGATTTGACTAAAAAGAATTTTACTTTTTGGTATTTCAAATATAACCCATTTTAGTCGTCAATTGACGGTTTTTTCCTTTATGAAAAACCTTTTAAAATGTTGACAGTTATTCTTTAGAAACTGGCAAAAAAACAAATGTAGTTCAAATGAAGGGAGTAGACGAAATTTTGTCGTCAGTAAAAGGGAAAACAGTTCATTCATACGATTTTAAAATATTGAAATAGAAATAGGTAATTTTTAAAAGGGAAAGTCCTACAACAATAATGTTTGGCCAAGGTAAATGATGCTTATAATCTTAAAAACTACGACTTAAGTTGTAGTTTTTTTTATAATCCTAAAGACTAATAGTGTACGAATGTTCATTCAATTTAATGAAGAAATTGATTAATTGAAAGATTAAAATGTATTTGAGACCAGATAAAAGTAAAAATATCGCACCAAATCCATTTTTAAATACATTACTTTAATCCTGATAAAAATTTTAATAGTGAAAATAGTTCGAAAATATTGTAAAATGTTACAGGTTAGGGGGATGGCAATAGATGAAAATTTTAATCGAAACAGTTAATCATTTTAAACCGTATTGGAAAGTATTTCTAGTTGCTTTTGCATGTTCATTAATTGCTGGCGCATTTGCGATTATTCCGCCGATTTTGACTGGTAAATTGGTCGATGAGATTGTAGGGGGTCCTGATTCAAAAATTATCTTTTATTTAATTTTAGGAATTATGCTTTCATTCTTATTTAAGGTCGGTTTTGAATCATTACAAGAATTTATTCAAGTAAAAATTGGTCTAGATGTAATTACAGATATGCAATTACGTGCATTTACAAAGCTTCAAAAAGCACCGATGACGTTTTTTTCAACTACACCTCGCGGGGATATGTTATATAGGTTAACGCATGATGTGGAGTCTGTTCAAAACTTGAATAATACAGTTATACCTCGTTTTATTCAACAAGTAATTGCGGCAATTGCAGCTTTTATAGCGGTGTTTCCTTTATATTGGCCAGCCGCTGTGGTCATGCTTATAGTATTTGCAATTTATTTAGTTCCTTCATTTATGATTGGTAAAAAAGTAAGGAAAATGGGGGCTATAGCTCGTGATATGAGTGCTGATTTATATAATCACACTCAAGAAAGTATTGAATCTGTTCGTCTAGTGCGAACATTTCAAACACAGGATAAAGAAAATAAAAAATTAGAAGATAAGCTGTCTGTTTGGAAAAGATTTGCTATTCGTTTGGCTTTAATTGGGAAGGTTAATTGGCGTTTAGGAAATGTGTTTAATAATGGTGCGCCAGGGGTCGTTATGTTAATTGGTGGATACTCAATATGGCAGCATGAAATTACAGTTGGTACATTAATTGCTGTTCTAGGTTTTATCCCAACAATGTTTATGCCTGTTCGCTCGTTAGCTGAAAATGCATTAACCATTCAACAAGCAATTCCAGCACTTCAAAGAATATATGAGTACTTTGACCTACCTGCCGAACAACCTGATGATTTACCGAAATTTGGAGAAGTGAAAGGTGATATAGAAGTTAAAAATATTCGATTTACTTATCCAAATTCAACTGAAGAAGTCCTAAAAGATGTTTCATTCACAATTAAAGCAGGTCAACATATTGGGATTGTTGGTTCAAGCGGTGGAGGAAAAAGTACTTTAATTCAGTTATTACTCGGATTATACGAGCCTTCTTCCGGATCGATTTCAGTTGATCATAAAGATTTATCTTCTCATGATTATCAATCATTACGCCAAAATATTGGTGTCGTTTCTCAAGAAACATTTCTTTTAAATAGTACATTAAAGCAAAATTTACTATATGCCAAACCAAATGCAACTGATGAAGAACTAGGGCTTGCTGTTGAAGCAGCAGACTTATCTGATTTAGTTGAGTCACTACAGGAAGGTTTTGAAACGATTGTTGGTGAAAGAGGGCTAAAATTATCTGGTGGTCAAAGACAACGCGTAGCACTTGCAAGAGCAATTCTACGCCATCCTCCAGTATTAATTTTCGATGAAGCTACATCATCATTAGATGGAGAAACAGAAGAAAAGGTACAATCATCGCTTGAAAAGTTAATCCCAGGTCGTACAACAATTACAATCGCCCATCGACTTGTAACAGTGAAGGATGCGGATTGCATTTTATTATTAGATAAAGGTCGCATTGCAGAACAAGGTACTCATGAAGAATTATTATCACTAAAAGGTCAGTACTATCAATTATATATGGCACAATACAGTGAACTAGAAAAGGAGAATGCTGTATGATGCAGGGGAATACTAAAAAAATAGGCGATGGAAAAAGAGTCATAAACTTTCTTAAGCCTCATAAAAAATGGGTATTTGCAGATTCGTTTGTCATCGCTTTAAGTCAAGTTTGTGCAGCATTAATACCAACTTTAGGAACGGGTTGGTTAATTGATCATATTATTCCTAATCATGACAATATGCTATTATGGGGATTAATGTGGCTACTTGTTATTGCAGCTATTCTTGATTTAATTTTAATGGTTATTGATGAGTATTTTTGTCATCACGTTGCTAAATCAGTTACTAATTGGCAAAAACTACGCTTATTTAAGCATTTGCAAATTTTACCTTATTCATATTTTCATCAATCTAAATCTGGTGAATTATTAGCAAGAGTTTCAGATGACCCAGATACACTGCATAACTTTTTAGCTTGGGAAGGCTCTACTTTTATGGCTTCTGTACAAGGAGTATTTATATATAGTATTGTCTTACTTTGGATTAATCCTTATTTAATGATTACTAGTGTTGTTTTAGGTGTTTTATTTTACGTGACTTCAAATAAAGTAGGAGCTCGTACTAGAGTTGCTTCCGCAAAAGCTAGAACTGAAGCGTCACGTTATTTAGAAAGATTACGAGAATCAGTTACAGGAATCCAGCTTTCGAGAATTCTTGGTGCAACGGATTATGAAATTCAAAGTGTTGCCGATATCCGTAAATCATTTATTAAGGAATCGATTATCGAATTAAAAGCAAGAATGCAATCAATCGTCGTAATCGGAAGCTATAATGGATTTGCTTTAGCTGCTGTCTATTTTATAAGTGTTTTACTTATTTCAAATGATCAAATCACAACGGGACAAATGTATACGGCAGGGGGACTTGTGACTATTGCAGCTAATGAGATTCAAAGAATGCTTAGAAACTGGTTATCAGTCCGTAGAACAGGCCCAGCATTAGATCGATCTGAAAAATTATTAGCTGAAGAAGTTTCAGAATTTGAAGTACAAGAAGGTGAAAGATTAAATTCTGTTAATGGGTTAATTGAATTTAAAGATGTTAAATTTGCTTATCCAACGAAGGAAGAATTTGTGTTAAATGGATTGTCATTTCATGTGAAACCAGGAGAAGCAGTAGCCGTCGTAGGTCCAAGTGGTGCTGGAAAATCAACAATTGTAGACTTGTTATTAGGTTTCTATCCGTTAAATAATGGAACAATTGAAGTAGATGGTTTACCAATTGAAAAAGCTAACGCAAAGTGGATCAGAGAAGCTATCTCATTTGTTTCACAGGATGTACAGCTAAGAAATGGTAGTTTAGCTGATAATATACGTATAGGAAATGAATTAGTGACAAATGAAGAAATGATTCAAGCTTTAAAAGATAGTGGATTATCAGACTATCTAAATTCATTACCAGAAGGACTAGAATCATCAATTGGTGAACGAGGGGCACTATTATCTGGAGGTCAAAAACAAAGATTATCTTTAGCAAGAGCTTTAGTTAAAAACTCTCCTATCCTTATTTTAGATGAAGCAAGTTCGGCTTTAGATCCGATTACAGAATTACAAATAAATGAAGCGATTCAACAGCGAAAATCAAAACAATCTGTCATTGTAATTTCGCATCGATTATCTACTGTATTAACAGCGGATCGAATCGTCGTATTAGAAAACGGAAAAGTAGTCGAAGAAGGTACGCATCATTCATTATTAGAAATAGATGGCGTTTATTCAAGATTATTTAAAAGAGAAGCTGAAACTGGTGAAAATGTAATCAGTGTATCGTAAAAAGATTAATAAGGAGTGTTAGTATGTCTAATATTTCAGTAAAACTTTACGAAACAAAAGAAGAGTTAAGAAAAGGCTTTGAAGTATTAAAACAACTTCGTACTCACTTAAATGAAGAATCATTTTTTAAAATGTACGAAGAAATGAAAAATCAAGGGTATCAATTATTTGGGTTAGAAGATCAAGGAGTGACGGTTGCAGTTGCTGGAATTAGTATATTAACTAATTTCTATAATGGTAGACATGTATTTGTTTACGATTTAGTGACCGATGAAAGTAAACGCTCAAATGGATACGGTAAGAAATTACTAGATTTTATTTCTGATTTTGGAAAAGGAAATGGGTGTCAATTAGTAACTCTACAATCTGGTGTCCAAAGAATTAATGCGCATCGTTTTTATGAACATAAAATGCAATATAAAAAGCTATCTTATTCTTTTAGTAAAAATATTGAATAACATAAAAACCCTAATTTTATTTAGGGTTTTTTTCATGTTGTCTAAAAAGACCTTTGTCAATTAAGTTGGAAATTTATCAATGATAAATAAGTTGTGTAATCTTGATTTCCACTACAGTGTGCTCGCTTTCCATGGGGCAAGATTCTTTAGCCTCCTCGGCCGTACGCATGTGGGGTCTTTAGCCTTCCCGCTAATCCCATAGGAGCCTGGCACCCTTTCGTTCCAATCAATTTCTTAATAAAAAAGAATAATCTAAATGAATTTCCCTTTATTAATCTAGTCAACGACCTAAAAATCATTATAAATATTGAGCTTCAAAAAAGATTCTCGTCATAATAAAACAATATATATCAACACTTGTTTTTTTATTTAGCACTGCTTTATCTAAATATTTATATAGCATGAGTGTATCTACACTACACTTGAGGATAAATATTGACATTTCAATAAATATGGGCCGAGTAATATGAAAAAGGAGAGAGGTTTTTAACTATTTTCAAACTTTGATCTCGGTTCCATTAGCAATAAAAAAAGATGTCTCAAAACATATGCTGGATATTGTATTGAGACATCTTTTTTATTCTATAGTTTTATAATTTTAATACCATAACTTTTAAGTGTAAACTCTGTATTATATGATTCTTTTTTATTTGTAAGAACATTTATTAAAGTTTTGCCAACTAATAAATCAGGTGTTTTAACGGTGATTTTTTTAGGATTATTACTTAAGATAAAAATAAATGTATCATTATCAAATATTTTTGAATAGACAATGATATTTTGTTCGTTATTTACTTCGATAAAGTTAAATGAACCGTCACTACCGATTGCTTTATATATTTTTCGAAGTTTTATTAATGTTCGGATAAAGTTAAATAATTTACGATTTTGACGTTCTTCATCCCAAATCATACATTTGCGACAGTCTGGGTCTTGTTTACCCGTCATGCCGATTTCATCTCCATAATAAATACATGCAGCTCCTGGAAATGATAATTGGAATGTGTATAAAAGCTTTAATTTATCTAGATTTTCGTTACAAACTGTTAAAACACGAGGAGTATCGTGACTTCCAAGTAAGTTAAAAGCTACTTCATTAATATTTTGAGGATACGAATGAAGTACCTCACTAATAATATTTGTAAATTTTTCAGCAGAAATTTTATCCTTTGCAAAGAAATCTAATGCTCCATTTGTAAAAGGATAATTCATTACCGCATCAAACTGATCTCCAAGAAGCCAAGGCATTGAATCATGCCAAATTTCTCCTAAAATATAAAGTTCAGGATTGATTGCTTTAATTTCTTTTCTAAATTCTCTCCAAAATGCGTGATCTACCTCATTTGCAACGTCTAATCGCCATCCATCAATTTTAAATTCTTTGGTCCAGTATTTACCAACCTCTATTAAATAGGATTTAACTTCAGGATACTCAGTATTTAATTTTGGCATTGAAGGTACAAAAGCAAATGCATCATAGTTAGGCATCGGATCAGTTACAACCGGGAATTCTTTTAAATGGAACCAATCTTTGTATTCTGATTTATCTTGATTTTTTAAAACGTCCTGGAATGGTGCAAAGAAATAACCACTATGATTAAACACAGCATCTAACATAACTTTTATATTTCGTTTATGACACTCATCTACTAATCTCTTAAATGTTTCTTTCGTACCAAATTGTGTATCAATTTCCATATAATCAATTGTGTCATATTTATGATTTGAGTATGCTTTAAAGATTGGTGTAAAGTAAATTCCACTAATTCCTAATTCTACAAGGTGATCTAAATGTTGAATAACTCCTTCAAAATCGCCCCCAAAGAAGTTGTTTGGAGAAGGCTCTTCACTTTCCCATGCTAATACACCTTCAGGATTGATTGACGAGTCTCCATTCGCAAAGCGCTCTGGGAAAATTTGATACCATACCGTTTCTTTTGCCCAGCTTGGTGCTTTAAATACATCTATTTCGTTTAAGAATGGAAAGCAGAAGTAATAAGCTGTATCGTCGGTTGGAATTTCATCATAAAATCCTCTTTCAGTATATGTAACAGTTTCTTCTAAACTACTAATCTCAAATCCGTATCTTAGTCTACGAAAAGGAGGTTTAATTTCTATGAACCAATAATCAAATAACTCAGTACTACCACTCTTTATCATTTCTGTTTTATTAATTACCCAAGCCCCATCTTTCCAATCATATGGATCACCATGTATTAAATGAACAGAAGTTACGTCATTTTTATTTGTACGTAAACGTATATGAAGCGTTTCGTTATTGTAAGCGTATGCATAGTTGTTTTTAGGACGGTGATATATGGCTTGCTTTAACATTATGCTACCTCCATCTCGTAATTTAGACAATCGTTTGCTTAAAAAAAGAGTATAATTAAACGTTTTCATTGTCAATTGTTTTCAAACGTTAAACGACAACCCAATTATTTTAATATTCAGTTTAATAAATCTAGAATGTGTGTTAGAGTCTAAAAGAAAAGTTAATTATAGGAGGTGAAAAATTGATTAGACGCTTTTTTAATAATCGCTTTCGTTTAAAAGATATATATGAATCGAAAGATAATAAACTAATTTTTGTTTTCATTCAATGTATCTTAGTTGGGTCACTAATTGCATTTCCACTAGTTTTCCAAATAGTACAAACAGATTCTGAGAGATTAAGTGAAAGAGTATTTGCACCATTTTACGAAAATAAAGAATGGCAAACTAAAGTTCCTAATTGTAATTTTGATAATCATTTGGCTTGTTCTATTGAAAAAACGAGAATAATAGAAAATAAAAACCAACGACTTGTAATAGATCCTAATGATCAATTTGTGATAAATGATAAAGAGAAGATAACAATAATCTTAGGAAAAACACACATTCATGTATATGTTTTAGGATTTGATTTATATGGCGGATATAATAGTCAACTAGTTGATGTATTTAATCTACAAAATTATAATCAATTATTTATCGGAGTTGTATCAAGCGTGAAAATGCAAGCAGTTGCAATAGTAATGCAACTATTATACCCAATTACGATTATTACAAATAGCATTTTTATCGCTATTATTGCTTTGATGTCTTTGTTATTTAATATTGGAAATTCAAATAAACTGACTTATAGGCAATCTTTCTCATTTCTAGCCTATTCAGCTACCATACCAGCAATCTTTGCATTTATTGTTGGATCAATGATTTCAATGGCTTTTGTCTATATTGTATTTAACTTCGGTTTTATTTTATTTAGTTATTACATTTACAGAAAATATAATAGAGTAGCCTAATTACTTTAAGTAGGAAGGGAGACTTAAAAAGGTCTCTCTTTTTTTATTTTGAAAAATTAGAATTCTAAACAATATTTTGGAGTGTAAATCTATTAGGCTTTTCTCCCTAGCTATCTATTGATTAGTAGTAAACCATGTTAAATATAAGCTTTTGGTTTTAATTTTTTAAAAAGTTTAAATATACTAAATAGTTTGACTTTAATTTATTAGTAGATTATTATAAAGTTGTGAAAACGCTTGCTATATTTTATGAAAAAAATAATCTTTTTAGGGGGAAACCAAAGTGAAGCTAAAATCAATGTTTGCTGTATTTGCCACGGTAAGCTTAAGTTTAGGTGCATTAACTGGTTGTGGTACTTCAAAGGAAACTGCAAATACTGCTAAAGAAAAGAAAGACGATCTTCCATGGGACGCACAAGCAAAAGGTTACAAAATGGAAAAGGACGTACTGAATGGTAAAGAACCATTAAAAGTCTGGCTAGATAACGATGATTATGCAAACGCTATCATTGAAGCATTTAATGCTAAGTATCCAAAAGTAAAAATTGAGTATGAAAAAGTTGGTGCTGTAGATACTCGTGCAAAAATGGAACTTGATGGTGAAGCTGGATTAGGTGCAGATGTTTTCGTTCAACCTCATGATGGTATCGGTGCATCTTTAGAATCAGCAATTATTGGGCCAATGGGGAAATACACTGATCAAATTAAAGATCGTTTCTTAGATGCTTCTGTTGGAACAGTGATGAAGGATGGTCAAGCATATGGCGTACCAATTTCTACGGAATCGGTTGCACTTTTCTATAACAAAACATTATTAAAACAATTAACAGGCTCAGACACTGCTCCTACAGAGTGGGATCAAATTACTGAATTAGCTAATACATATAATGACAAAAAGAAAAATCAATGGACGATTCGTTGGGAAGCAGGAAACTCTTACACTAGCTATTTCTTCTTATCGTCATATGGTTATGATTTATTTGGTAAAGATGGTAAAGATGCATCTAAAATTGGCTTTGATACACCAGAAGCAAAAGCTGCTCTTGAAGCTATAAAAGCTGCGCGTTCAATCTGGGATGTAAACTCGGCTGATGCTACGAATGATACAACAACTCTTGAATTTGCTAAAGGAAAAACACCATTCTTAATAACTGGTCCTTGGGCAATTGCTGATGTGCAAAAAGGTGCTGACAAAAATAAATTTGAATTTGGAATTGCTAAACTTCCAAAAATAAATGGTAACCAACCAATTACATTCTCTGGTAACCAAATTGCAAACGTATCTTCTTACTCTAAACATCCAGCAGCTGCGCGTATATTTGCAATGTTCTTAGGATCTAAAGAAGGTGCGGAAGTTCTTTATAAAACAACTGGAAAATTACCAGCTCTTAAAGAACAATATGCAAGTCAAGTTGCTGGATTAGGCAATGATGAATTGCTTAAAGGTGTTGCAGCTCAAGCTGAATTCTCAAAACCAATGCCTTCAATTCCTGAAATGGCTAACTGGTGGGATCCAGCTAAAAACATGATTGTTAACGTATGGGATGGCTTAATGTCTCCGGAAGATGCTCAAAAGAAAGCGGTTGAAGATTACGAAGCACTACAAGCAGGAAAAAAATAATTCTATTAAAATACAGCCTCTCAAACTAAATGAGAGGCTGTATTATCAACTAATTATGCAAGTGATTTCGAAAATTTGCATAATTTGAGATAATGAAATATTATTTCGAAGATTTTAGTGCCGAATTTTGGTGCGGGAGGGGGAGAGTATGGAAGCGGCTAGAGTAATTGAACATCAGCCTAAGATACCTAATAAAGGATCGAATAAAATGAACCCATCACTACCTGCCATTCTCTCTGTTTTGATTTGGGGATTAGGACAAGTAGTAAATAAACAATATTTAAAAGCTTTGTTCTTTTTTACGGTTCAAATGTTAGTTTTAGCCATTGAAGTTTTAACAGGTCATTACAATAATCTTTCAGAAGGATATTATTTAAGAGAAAATGGTGGATTTTTTATTAAAGGTTTTTGGGGATTAGTGACGTTAGGTACACAGCCCCGTACGATGGGGATTACTGGATTAACTGAAGGGGATCACTCAATTGTACTATTAATAAATGGAATAATTGCACTCATTTTTATTTCTATTCTTCTAGGAATCTATTATTGGAATATTAAAGATGCTTATAAAGTAAGAAAGATGTTTAATGAAGCAAAAATTCTTCAAACTTCAAAAGAATATCTTAGGGATTTATGGGATGGAATGTTTGAATTTATTGTTTTAATTCCATCGATCATTATGCTAACATTTATCTCTTTAATGCCAATTATCTTTGGAATATTAATTGCCTTTACAGATTATAATAAATTCCACTTGCCGCCTACTAAACTAGTAAACTGGGTTGGATTAGAGAACTTTATCAACTTATTTAGCTTACCAATTTGGACTCATACATTCACAGGGGTATTTACATGGACGTTTGTTTGGGCAATCCTTTCTACTGCTACATGTTTCTTTGGTGGTTTATTCATGGCAGTAGTTATAAATAGTAGTCTTGTAAAAGGTAAGAAATTCTGGCGTACAATCTTTATTTTACCTTGGGCGATTCCAAGCATGATTTCTCTTCTTGTATTCAAAACTTTGTTTAATGGACAATTCGGACCAATCTCACAATTTTTAGTAAATATCGGTTTGACAGATGAACGAATTAATTGGTTTACAGATTCTAACCATCCTAATTTAGCTCGACTCACAATTATTGTTATTAACTTATGGCTAGGATTTCCATACTTTATGGCTTTAATGACAGGGGTAATGACTAGCTTAGATAAAGAAATATATGAAGCTGCTAAAATAGATGGGGCATCAAAATCTCAGGAATTCTGGAAAATTACTTTCCCCTTAATAATAGCAGCAACAGCACCATTGTTAATTATGTCATTTGCAATGAATTTTAATAACTTCAATGTCATCTATTTCTTAACTGAAGGTGGACCAACAAATCCGAATTATCAATTTGCAGGATCTACTGATATTCTTATCACATGGATTTACAAATTGACCCTTGATAATCGTATGTATAATATGGCTTCTGTCATGTCTATTCTAATATTTTTAGTTATTGGATCAATTTCTGCGTGGAACTTTACTCGTACAAAGCAATTTAAAGAGGAGGAGTAAAATGTCTACTTATACACAATTAAATAGAAAAAGATTAAACTTTGGAAGAGGAGTATTAACGACTTTAATTTATTTATTATTAACTTTAATTGCTCTAATTGTTTTGTTTCCAATTATTTGGATATTGGGATCGTCGTTTGGCGAATCAACTGGACTCGCCAATGCAACACCTATTCCAAAAAATCCAACAATTATCCATTACCAAGAATTATTTGAGAAGACGAAATTTTCTCTATGGTATTGGAATACATTAAAAATTGCTTTAATAAATATGGTTCTTTCAATCTTTTTATCTACATCAGCTGCATATGTCTTTTCTCGTTTTAAATTTAAAGGAAAAAAATTTGGTATGATCGCAATGCTAGTTCTTCAAATGTTCCCTTCGTTTATGGGGATGATTGCTATTTATATCTTATTCTTAAACTTTGGTCTATTAGATAATCATTTAGGACTAGTATTAGTTTATGCAGCTGGACAAATTCCTTTTAATACGTGGTTAATAAAGGGGTATTTAGGAGCTGTTCCGAAGTCACTTGATGAATCAGCGATGATTGATGGGGCAACGAAAACACAAGTGTTCTTTAAAATAATTCTACCATTATCAAAACCAATATTAACTTTTGTTGCGTTAACCCAATTTATGGTCCCTTGGATGGATTTTATTCTGCCACGTTTATTAATTAGCTCAAATGAAAAGAAAACACTTGCCATTGGCTTGTTTGATTTAATTAAAGGACAGACAAACCAGAATTTTACAATGTTCGCAGCTGGTGCAGTGTTAGTAGCAGTACCGATCACTATTCTATATGTAGTACTTCAAAAATATGTCATCCAAGGTGTCACTGCTGGAGCGAATAAAGGTTAATCATTTTTTACTTAATAATAATACAAAAAGAGTGGGGGCTTGCATCTCACTCTTTTTTTCAAAAGAGGGTTGAAGATGATAAAAACAAGAAATATTCTTGTAGCTTTATGTTTCATTTCTTATCTTGTTGGTTGTTCAAATCAAACGGCATCAAAACCTATAGTCCCAATTGAAGAGAAGAAAATTAAGAATTTTAAAATCAGTAATACATTTACTGAAAATATTCGTACTTGTTATTCAATTTTTCCTATCTCATTTTCGGATTCTAATAATGATGGATATGGGGACCTAAAAGGAATCGAACAAAAATTAGATTATTTAAAGGATCTAGGAGTTCAATGTATTTATCTTAATCCGATACACCCTTCTCCTTCATATCATAAATACGATGTATTAGATTATTACGCAATTGATCCAAAATTTGGTACAATGCAGGATTTTGATGAATTACTAAAATCAGCTAAAGATAAAAATATAAAAATCATTATGGATATGGTTTTTAATCATACATCTATTCAACATCCATGGTTTAAAAAGGCTATAAAAGATGAGGCGAAATATAAGGATTACTATATTTTTAATGATGGTAAAGACAAAGCATTTCCTTTAAAAGGGCCATGGTATCGCGCTGGAAAGCAATATTATCATGCTTATTTTTGGGAAGGAATGCCTGACTTAAATTTAGATAATGAGAATGTAAGAAATGAAATAGATAAAATTTCAAATTATTGGCTAGATAAAGGTGTTGATGGTTTTCGTTTAGATGCCGCAGCAATGGGATTTGAATCAAGTGAATACAAACGCGGTACAAATGTCTTAGGTAAAAATATTAATTTTTGGAAGGAATATACCTCTAATGTAAAAAGGGGAAACCCAGATGCATTTGTTATCGCAGAATTATGGAAGCCAGTATATGATCAAAAAAGATATTATGAATCTTATGATTCGATGTTTAATTTTGAAGGGGCTGATCAAATAATTCATGCTGTAAAGACTGGAACCGCGTTTGACTTTTATTCGTTCTTTTCAAAAGAAATCGAAGGGAAAAAATTAAAGGATGGACAGCGTTTCATCGACTCAATTTTTATTAGTAATCATGATCAAAATCGTGTTGCTAGTCAATTAAATGGTAATATTGATCAAACTAAGTTAGCAGCTAGTATTTTACTTACAATGCCTGGATTAGCATATATTTACTATGGTGAAGAATTAGGTATGTTGGGTCAAAAGCCAGACGAACAAATCCGCGAACCATTTAAATGGAATTATAACTTAACAGATGGTACAACAAAGTGGGAACCAATTCGTTTAAATAAAGATTTAAAGTCACAAGAAGAGCAAAGTAAAGATCCTAATTCAATGTTTAATCATTACAAAAAACTAATCTCAATTAGAAATAATAATGAAGCATTTGATATTTTTAGTAATTTTATAGATGGACCATATAATATAGGTTCTAGCCTTTCGTATATAAGAGAAAGTGCAAATCAAAAAATTCTAGTTATTCATAATATCGAAGCTGAACCAATTAAGCTCGACTTAAAAGAGACGGTAAAGCGTAATTTATTCATGAATAACGCTTCCATTCATCATTCAAAAGTGATCATAAATGGGTATGGAACAATTATACTTGAGATTCAAAAATAAGGTTGTTCGACTTTTTTGACTATGTAAATGGTATCATTAGTGTATCCTTACTTAATGAAAAATCTGAAAATTTTTTTAATGATAGATCGAGCTAGAAATGAGGTTATTAGGATGGGGATTACAATAAATGAGGTAGCAAAAGCAGCCGGAGTTGCACCTTCTACAGTTTCACGAGTAATTTCAGATAGTCCACTTATTAGTGATCGTACAAAAAGAAAAGTAAAAAGAATTATGGAAGAGTTAGGTTATCACCCAAATATTAACGCAAGAAACTTAGCAAATAAATCCTCTCAAACATTAGGTATTGTCATGCCTAGTTCAGCAAGTAAGGCATTTCAAAATCCTTTTTTTCCTGAAGTAATTAGGGGAATTAGTTCAACAGCTCATATTAAAGATTATTCACTTCTAATTTCAACAGGTGAAACGGAAGAGCAAATTCTTGAAGCAGTTAAAAAAATGGTAATGGGTAAACGGGTAGATGGTATTATTTTACTTTACTCACGTGAAAATGATCCAATTATTAAGTATTTATTAAACCAAGAATTTCCGTTTGTACTTGTAGGAAAACCGTATCAACATGTTGAAAGAATTACTTATATTAATAATGACAACTATGGTGCCGCTAGGGAAGTAACAAATACGTTTATTCGAAAAGGTCATACGAAAATTGCTTTTGTTGGTGGAAGTAGAAATTTTCTTGTTACTCAAGATCGATTAAACGGATATTGTGACGCAATGAAATTAGCGGACTTACCCCTTTCCGATGAATACATTTTCCATGATGATTTCTTATTCGAAAGCGGAAAAATATCGATTGATCATCTAATGTCTCTAAAAAATCCACCAACAGCAATTGTAGCAGCAGACGATATTATTGCATTAGGAATATTAAGTTCACTTGCAGAACAAGGTATACAAGTACCTGAAAAGATTTCAATTATAAGCTTTAATAACTTAATTTTAACAAAACTTGCCACTCCAAGTCTTTCATCAGTAGACGTTAACATTTTTCAATTAGGCAATGAAGCTACTAAACTAGTAATTGAAAAAATC
Source organism: Gottfriedia acidiceleris (assembly GCF_002128425.1). GTDB lineage: Bacteria > Bacillota > Bacilli > Bacillales > Bacillaceae_G > Gottfriedia > Gottfriedia acidiceleris. Next base: position 288,111 of record NZ_NESS01000005.1, on the reverse strand, counting down.
CAATCAAATGATTCACTTTCAAAAAGTGTCGTTGTGCCATATCGAATTATCGAAAGGCAATCTAGTATGAGTTCAAAATATTCATTTCAAGACGAAACTTGAAAACTAGATACTATAACATTGGAAAATGAATTCTGTTTTTCACTCAAAGAAAACATCAAATGAATGAGAGTGCTTTTTCGGATTTTATCGATGAATTTTCAAGAGTAGAAAAAGGACTATTTGATAGTCCTTTTTTTACATTCAATAATTTTAACGAAAGCGCATTACAAAAACAGGTATACATTTATGTTCGTTTAGTAGAATGAACATATTAAATCAGAGTTTTTTTATTATTTAAGTGTTTTTTTATTAATTCAACAACATCTAAAAGATAATTACTTTCGTGTGAAACAAACTGATTTTTATTTACAGTTTTTTGAATTGGAATTTTTTCATCATTTTCAGTAATTTGAAATCCATCTACGTCAACTGTATCTCTTAAACCATGTGTGAATTGATAAAATTGATTAAAATCTGCTTTCACTATACCTGAGACTTCATCTTTTTGTAGGTTGAAATCAGTAAATGGTTTATTGCTTTTTAGTAAAAAAACATGACTCAATTCATGATCATTTATCGTTTCTAAAATGATCGAATTTTTAATGGTGCCAAGAGGGATTATATCTTCCATTTTTACTTCAATTCCAAGTTCTTCTTTTACTTCTCTTAATCCATCTTCAACTGTTTCAGTAGATAATAAATGACCAGCAGCAGTAATATCAAATAAATTCGGATAATCCTTTTTTTGATGACTTCGAATTTGAAAATAGATTGAAGTTTGGTTTTCTACTATACTAAGTAACCAGCAATGAAATGTTTCGTGCCAAAATCCCTTTTTATGTACTTCACTTCGAGATGCTTCTCCTAAATGATTACCAAATTCATCAAAAATTTTAAGTAATTCTTCTTTCATTTAACCAACCACCTTGTATTTGAACTATGAACCATGTACTTCATTATAAAGATAAATTTTGTAGGATTGAAATATATTTTTGATAGATCATCTTAAAATTCGCCCTAAACAAAATTAGATGGATAAAAAAACGGCGGTATCCTCCTATGGCCGCCGTATCCTATAAATGTCAAAACCAACTTCATTGATATTTTATGATATTAAGAGTTTTTAGTTTGTCTATTTACATGTCTCCCTTTAGATAATACAAATACAGCCACTGCTATAAAGAGCATACCCATAAAAGCGGGTGCGGCATGACCGAGTGATACATAGATTTGACCTCCAATGATAGGCCCAATTATTCTTGCAAAAGCCTGAATAGATTGGCTACCTCCTTGAATTCTGCCTTGTTCACTAGGATCAACAGTCTTGGAGACCATCCCATTGAATGAAGGCCCGAAGATTGAATCACCAAACCCAAATATAAACATTCCAACGATGAGTAGAGGATAGAAAGAGAACAAAGCCGATGCAGCAATAAGGCTGTAGCCTATAATTTCTGAAACCATTCCAAGAGTTGCTATTTGAGCATCACTAAGTTTAATTAATAGCTTTGGCATGATGAATCCTTGTGAAATGATGTCTTGGACGCCCATAATTGAGAACATTAGCCCAATTAGTGCAGGCTTCCAATTGAATGTATCAATGGTAAATTGTGAAAAAACTGCCTGTAATGATCCGTTAGGTATCCAAAGTAGGAGGGCTGGGATAAGTAGCCATTTTAAGTTTTTTATGGAAAGTACGTTTAAAAGCTGTGTAAATGGATTTAGTCTTACAAGGGTAATCTTTTTCAGTCTATTTTTCAACTCAAGGCTCTCGGGCATATAGAAGATTCCAAAAACTAAATTTAATAAGGTTATGATTGCTCCAAAAAAAATGGGTACTGAATAACCAAACTTGGCAAGTAATCCACCTAGAGTAGGTCCAATGGCGGCGCCTATACCTGCAACCGCACTTACCCACCCAAAGTATTTAGTTCGTTGGTCGCTAGAAGTAATGTCTGCAAAATATGCGAAGATTGTGCTTATGCTCCCGCCTGTTATCCCTTCTATTATACGTCCAGCAAATAGTACCCATAGAGCACCTCCTATGCCAAAAATTAAGTAGCCGATAGCAGAACCTAAAAGGGATAGTAAAAGGATTGGACGACGGCCATATCTATCGCTTAATGCACCAAGTCCGGGTGCTGCAAAAAAAACGCAGACTGCATAAACAGAGGTCAACATCGTAACAAATATAACTTGATCTCCTTGATTGTTTATATACGGTTGAACTAAATAAGGTATGACGGGTGTAATGATACTGAATCCTATTCCACATAGAAACACAGACATAAGACCAAATAGTAAAGCTTTTTTATTACCGGTTTGTTCTATGTGCTGTTCCTTATGTGAGCTAAATTTGAACAATAAAATTCTCCTCTCAAAACAGTTTTTTTGCTTCCTTGGAAACATATTTATCGTAAAATTATATTGTTTCCTTGTCAACAAAAAAATGCAACCTGCTCTATTGGAGAGTTAGGCTGCATGAGGAATCATCATCATTATTCAAATTTATTCCGGCTTACGATCGATAACGATACCTTGTTTCTTTATTTCTTCATCTAGATGCCTACAATAATTGTCCACGAAGATAAGCATACTGTTGAACTGTTCTTCGGTTATTTGTTCAAATACAACTTTATCCCGCTCTCGGAACTCTTCATGAAGTTCCTCATGGATTTTGTCAATTACTTTCCCTTGCTCAGTAAGCCTAAAATAGACTTCTTTCTTGTTATCAGGCTTTTGGTAGTTTTCGATCAGGCCCTTATTTATAAGTTTTTTCGTTATTTTTGTTATGGCACCTCTTGTCATATATAAGGCTTCTGCAAGTTTTGTCACGTTAGAATCTACATTTCTTCCAATATACTCGATACAATGTACCTCAGAAGATTGATATCCCTTAAGAGCTTCTTCCATCTTAAACTTATTAAGCCATACCATCTTGTTAAATACGTCCCTGAAACCTATTATAAGCTGTTCTTCTTTGTTCATGATCAATCTTCCCATCCGTTGGTTTATTTACAATATTATATAAAATATTGTTTCTAATTCAACAATTTTAAAATCTTATTTGTTGCGAATAATCAGTTGTCGAGTTAACTATTTTCTGAAAAGTTTACATTCATCCATAATTAGGTTAATTTAGTATTATATATTTGTAAAAGTTTGTCCCTGTAGAGTAATGTTATGATTTGTGGACACTTTCACAAATGACTTTAAATTAAAATTATTAGGTGAATTGAAATGAGAATAGCTTTTTTTGACTCGGGAATTGGTGGGTTAACTGTCTTAAATGAGGCACTGAAAAAATTACCAAATGAAGATTTTTTATATTTTGCTGATACTCTTCACGTTCCTTATGGTACAAAGTCGAAGGAAGAAGTAAGTACATTTGTAAAAAAATCTGTTGAAATGATTATTAAAGAAGATGTAAAGGCACTTGTAATTGCATGTAATACAGCAACTAGTATTGCAGTAAATGAATTGAGAGAAATGTATGATTTTCCGATTATCGGTATGGAACCGGCTGTAAAACCAGCAGTTGAAATGAACAGAACAACTGGGAAGAGAGTATTAGTTTTTGCGACGCCACTTACGTTAAAGCAAACTAAATATAATGAGCTTATATCTAGAGTGGACGACCTTAGTATTGTAGACTCATTGCCTTTACCAGAGCTTGTCCATTATTGTGAAGAATTAAATTTTGATGAAGATTTAATGATTGATTATTTTAAAAGTAAACTTTCATTATTTAATATTGAGCAGTATGGAACAATTGTATTGGGTTGTACTCATTATCCATTTTATAAAAACATATTAAAAAAGATTTTACCTGAAGACATTCAAATTGTTGATGGAAGTAATGGTACTGTAAAAAGATTAATCCAACTACTTGGAGAAAATGGCCAACTAAATGAAACTGGTCAAACTAATGTCAAATTTATGTGTTCGAATAATGACGTAGAATATATTGAAAAGACACAAAAGGGGTTAAAATTTTTAAAAAATGAAAGATAAGCTTTAGTTAGCTTATCTTTTTTTTGTATTATTGTTTTATTAAATACAGGACTAATGATGTTTACTAAAGAATATTTGTTAATGTCTATCTTTTTCTAATTGGAGAGGAGTAATTGTGGATAAATGGTAAAAATAAAAGATGTATTAATGTATTTCGGTGTCATTACGATGCTATTTTTTGCTGCTTATTTTATGATTAAATATATAAGAGAAGATGAGATTTTCTCGAATTTAATTTTTGGATTTTGCGTAGGACTAGTACTTTTTTTAGGATCATTATTAATTAGTAAAAATGAAAAAGTTGAAATAAAAAAGTAAATATTTTTAAATTTTGTTAGATCATAAAAGTAATAAGTGTATTAAAAAGAGGAACATAATAAAAATAATATACTTATAAATTGATTCTACCGCATTTTTTTCTATGAAAATTAATGCTACCAATGTATAAATACAAATCAAACCGAAGAACATATTTTCCGAGAGCTGTAGAGAAAATTGCATTATAGTGAGTGCTATTACTACGAACAAATGGATATCATCATTTTTATATTTCATGATATAGACTCCAAATATAATTTTTTATTAACTATATTTAAAGCATAATAGAAATATAACAAAGTAATTTGGAGTATTAAAACGTAAATTAAGTAAAAATGGTGCCTTTTTATAGGCACCATTTTTTTATTTCTTCAATTTTAAAACAAGCTCTTCATCAGGTGTTACATAAACCGTATTGTTTTGTTCGTATATGACAAAACCAGGTTTTGAGCCATTTGGTTTTTTAACGTGGCGAATTTCAGTGTAATCAACTGGGACCGAGCTTGATTGACGTGCTTTACTAAAATATGCAGCGATAATAGCGGCTTCTTTAATAGCCGTTTCACTAGGATCTTTAGCACGAATGACAACGTGGGAGCCTGGGATATCTTTTGTATGAAACCAAAGCTCGTCCCTACTTGCAAGTTTATTCGTTAAATAATCATTTTGTTTATTATTTTTACCGACTAATAATTGTTCACCAGTTGTAGAGGTGTATTCATCTAGTGTAACTTTTTGTTTATTTGACTTTTGGGCTTTTTTCGACTTTTTCTTTCTTATATAACCTGTCTCCACAAGTTCTTCTCTAATTTCTTCTAAATCACGTGGAGAGGCAGATTCGATTTGCTGGATTACAGTCTCTAAATAGTTATTTTCTTCTGACGTTAATTTAATTTGTTCTTCAATATGTGCTACTGAATTTTTAAGCTTTGTATATTTGGTGAAATAAGCTTGTGCATTTTCAGAAGGTGTTTTTAATGGCGATAAAGGAATGACCATAGTGGCACCATTTTCGTCATAGTAATTAATTACTTCAATTTCCTTCATACCTTTTTGAAGTGCAAACATATTTGCAGTAAGCAATTCGCCTTGTAACTGAATTTTATCTGCTTTATCAGTATCCTCAAGACTTTTGTGTAATTTTTTAATTTTTTTCTTGTTTTTTGCAAGTTCATTTTGTAACAGTTTTTCTAAATCTCCGCTTTGTTGTTTCACACGGTCGCGTTCAGCTTTACCGAAGTAATAAACATCTAAAAGCTCACTTAAGCTAGAGAAAACAGTTTGTTCGGCTTGTAAGTGAGTTAAATTTATGAAATAAAACAATTCTCTCGATTCTAAGCGGAAAAGTGAAGGAGTAAACTTTTTTAATTGTATTTTATTCATAATTGTTTTAAACGAATTATATACATTTTCTTTTCCATTATAGATAATTTCATTTGCTAGTAATGGAGAGATTCCCGAGAAACGTTGAACAATTGCTTCCGATGGTGATTCATCTCTTTGAGTAATAAATCGATTAAATTCCTCTTTGGAAATGTCCTGAAATGGATCATGTTTTTCTTGATTAGGAGGAGAAATATAAGTAGCACCTGGTTGTACAATTCGATGACGATTAACAGCCATTGGTACATGTTTAATACTATCTAATATTACTTGTCTTTCTTCATCAATTAAAATGATATTACTATGTCTACCCATTAATTCAATGATTAATGTTCGGTATTGTTCATCGCCAATTTCATTTCTACTGCGAATTTTAATGTTAACGATTCGCTCGTGTTCTAATTGTGTAATACTTTCAACGATTCCACCATTTAAATGTTTTCTTAAAAGCATTGTAAACATTGATGGTTCTGATGGGGTATCGTAGTTTTGATTTGTAAAATGGAATCTTGCGTAGCTAGGGTGAGCACTTAGTATTAGTTTGTAATTGGCACCATTCGCTCTCACGGTAAGTAGTACTTCATAGTTACTTGGTTGTACAATTTTTGATATTCTTCCAGTTGTTAGTTTAGAAGCTATTTCGTTTGTCATGGCTCCTGTAAAAAGTCCGTCAAAAGACATATGTATCACGTCCTACTCTTTAAAACACTATTTTTATTTTTAAAATTATTATTAATATAGATGTAATTTACTATCTATTAATGAAGAATGTTGATTTTCACTGCAGAATGCTCGGTTTCCATTGGATGAGATTCTTCAGCCCCTTAATAGCGTTCGCTCTTGTGGTGTCATTAGCTTTCCACAAAAAATCCAATAGGAGTAGTGGAGCACACTTTAGTTCCTATCAACTACTCTTGCTTATTTCAAATTTGTTAATCAACCAAGAAATTTCTTAAGGGAATTCAATCATACAATAACTTGATTGGTCTTGTCACAGTTCTAGGTGGTTAAAAGCTAGAATTATTTTCATCATTATATCATTTATTTGGACGAGTCTGAATATGCTTTTATGAGAGGTAAGGGGGACAACTTACCTAATGTTTAATTAGGGGTGAACGAGAGTATGAATTTTTATCGGATGAGAGCGGAAGAGGTCGTGCAAGTAACGAATACAAATGTTTCCTCCGGTTTAACTGATGAGGAGGTAAAGCAAAGGCGAGCAACTTTTGGGGCAAATGAATTAAAGGAATCAGAGAAAACTTCCAAACTCGTTTTATTTTTAAATCAGTTTAATGATTTTATGGTATTTGTTCTATTAGGCGCAACGATTATATCAATCTTTTTAAAGGAAGTAGTAGATGCAGTTGCGATTATGGCAATTGTATTAATTAACGGGATTTTAGGATATTTTCAAGAAGCTAAAGCAGAGAAATCATTAGAAGCTTTGAAAGAATTGGCTGCTCCTCAAGTAAATGTTTTGCGTGATGGACAATTTGTTAAGCTACCTTCAAGAGACTTAGTTGTTGGAGATATTATTAAGTTTTCAAGTGGTGATCGGATTGGTGCTGATATTCGCATAATCGAAGCATCAAGTTTATACATAGAAGAATCAGCGCTAACAGGTGAATCTGTTCCCGTTCAAAAAAGATTTGAATCAATTCAGTCCGATGATATTGGTATTGGTGATCAAGATAATATGGGCTTTATGGGAACACTCGTTACGCGTGGAAATGGTAAAGGCGTTGTAGTTTCAACAGGAATGAAAACAGCAATGGGACAAATTGCGAATTTACTTCAAAATACAGAAACCATTGTTACACCTTTACAAAGACGATTAGAACAATTGGGTAAAATATTAATTGTTCTTGCATTATTTTTAACAGCTTTAGTTGTATTTATTGGAGTTTATCAAGGAAATGAATTATATCATATGTTTTTAGCGGGTGTGTCACTTGCAGTTGCTGCGATTCCAGAAGGGTTGCCGGCAATTGTAACGGTCGCTTTATCACTTGGAGTTCAACGGATGATTAAAAAGAAAGCGATCGTTCGAAAGCTTCAAGCAGTTGAAACATTAGGTTGTGCTTCAGTCATTTGTTCAGATAAAACAGGGACAATGACAGAAAATAAAATGACTGTTACAAATATTTGGTCGGGCGGATCTAGTTATGAAGTATCAGGAAATGGATATGCAATCGATGGAGAATTTACAAATAAAGAGCGAACGATTAATCCGACATTAAATAAACAATTATTTCAAACTCTTGTATTCGGATCAATTTGTAGTGATGCACGATTAGTTCAAAAGAAAAAAGAAATCATTCTAGACGGTGATCCTACTGAAGGTGCGATTGTTGTTGCAGGTTATAAAGCTGGGATCGACCTGGAATACGTAAATTCGAATTTTACTAGAATACATGAGATTCCTTTTGATAGTACACGGAAAATGATGTCGGTCGTTGTAAAAAATCGTTCAGGTGAACAATTTGTTATTACGAAGGGTGCACCAGACGTATTACTTTCAAAATGTAACACAATTTTATGGCATGAAAGAGAAGAACAATTAAATACGTTTAGACAAAACTCAGTGGAAAGTACAATTGAAGCCTATGCAAATAATGCTCTGCGTACGATTGCGATTGCTTTTAAACCATTAAATCCAAATTCGATCATTGATGAAAGGGATCTCGAAAACAATTTAACTTTTATTGGTTTACAAGGGATAATTGACCCGCCAAGAGCAGAAGTTGCACAAGCTGTTCAAGAATGTAAAGAAGCTGGTATTCGGACGGTTATGATTACTGGGGATCATAAATTAACAGCTTCTAGTATTGCTAGAAAACTAGGAATATTAAGAGATAACGGTAGAGTAGTAGAAGGAAAAGAATTAGATGCACTTTCTGTAGAGCAGATTCAGGAATTTGTTGAAGATGCTGCAGTGTTTGCCCGCGTTTCACCTGAACATAAATTAAAAATAGTTAAAGCACTTCAAGCGAATGGTCATATTGTCGCAATGACTGGGGATGGTGTAAATGATGCACCAGCAATTAAAGCAGCGGATATTGGAATTTCAATGGGGATTACGGGTACAGATGTAGCAAAAGAAGCTTCGTCCTTAGTTTTACTTGATGATAATTTTGCTACGATCAAATCTGCAATTAAAGAAGGGCGCAATATTTATAGTAATATTCGTAAATTTATACGTTATTTATTAGCTTCAAATGTTGGTGAAATTTTAGTTATGTTGTTTGCAATGTTATTAGCTTTACCATTACCTCTTGTTCCAGTCCAAATTCTATGGGTAAATTTAGTGACGGATGGTTTACCTGCAATGGCATTAGGTGTTGATTCAGCTGAAGATGATGTAATGAAAAGAAGTCCTCGCTCATTAACAGAAGGTATTTTTGCAAGAGGATTAGGATGGAAAATTATTTCAAGAGGGTTTTTAATTGGTTTCGTCACACTATTAGCATTCATTATTTCCTATAACCAGCATCCGAATCAACTAGAATACGCACAAACAGTAGCGTTCTCAACTTTAGTTTTAGCTCAATTAATTCATGTATTTGATTGTAGAAGTGAACGTTCCATTTTCCATCGAAATGTTTTTGGAAATTTATATTTAATTGGTGCTGTTATCGTTTCAATGCTATTAATGCTAGTTGTTATTTACTACCCACCATTACAACCTATTTTCAAAACGATTCCGATCGTGCCTAGAGATTGGTTCTTAATTGGAGGACTTTCATCAATCCCCACTTTTATGCTTGCAGGAGCATTATTTACAAAGAAAAAATAATTTACGAACAAAATGGATAACCAAATTAAAATATGTTATAATTCCTTAAGGTAGTAGAGGTATGCTCTATTACCTTTTCTCTTTTACATATTGAATGAAATTTGGGAAATAAATTAGAGAGAAAATTAGTGTATTGGAAGTGGAACAATGGTCGTAAGTATGACAGGGTATGGTAAAGCCATTTTGTCAAATGAACAGTACAAAATACATATTGAAATGAAAGCAGTTAATCATCGATACTTAGAGACAATCGTTCGGATGCCGAGACAATTATTAGCATATGAAGATGCAATTAAGAAAATTGTTGCTGAGTATACTAGTCGAGGTCGAGTTGAGGTTTTTGTTACAATTGAGGGCTTATTACAACGTACATTACAAATAGATGAAGGCTTAATTCAACAATATAAAAAAGCGATTGAAAATCTTTCAGGAAAAGAGCAAAATAAATCTTCTTATAATCCAATCGATTTATTAAAGCTACCTGAAGTTACTACAGTAAGTGAAGTAGAACAAATCAATGATAATTTTGAAGAATTATTATTATCAACTACTGAAAATGCATGTAAGCAATTTTTTGATGTTAAGTGTAAAGAAGGTAGACAACTTAAAAAAGATTTAATAGAAAGATTAACAGCAATTGAAGAATGTAAAAAACAAATTACTGTGCATTCTCCTCTTGTTTTGAAATCATATCGTGAAAAACTTCAATCTAAATTAGCGGAAGTTGAATTAACAGCGGTTGATGAGCAAAGATTATTAACAGAAATTATGCTCTTTGCAGATCGATGTGATATATCTGAAGAATTAGTTCGACTAACTAGCCATTTAGATTTGTTTAATGAAACTTTACAAATAAAAGAATCAATTGGGCGAAAATTAGATTTCATAGTACAAGAAATGAATCGAGAAGTGAATACGATTGGTTCTAAAGCGAACTCATTAGATATTTCGAAACAAGTTGTTGAAATTAAAAATAATCTTGAAAAAATTAGAGAGCAAGTTCAAAATATTGAATAATGTAAAAGATTTGTTTATAGTTGCAAAGGTCCGGTAACAATGTGAAATAGAAGACTAATTAATTTTTTATTAATTGACTCTGACACACCGAAGTAACAATAGATTGACCTTTAATAATTTAAACTGTCTAAGAATTAGAAGGGTAGGGTCATAAATGAGGCATGAAAGAGGCTTATTAATCGTACTTTCTGGTCCATCAGGAGTAGGTAAAGGTACGGTGCGTAAAGCTATTTTTGATAATAAGGATTTAGATCTGCAATATAGTATTTCGATGACGACAAGAAATCCTCGTGAAGGTGAAGTACATGGAGTAGATTATTTCTTTACATCAAAAGAAGATTTCAAACAAAAAATAAATGAAAATAAGTTTCTTGAGTGGGCAGAGTTTGTAGGTAATTACTATGGAACGCCAATCGATTATGTTGAAAAAACATTAAGCGAAGGAAAAGACATTTTCCTAGAAATTGAAGTTCAAGGTGCCCTACAAGTAAAAAAAGCTTTTCCTGAAGGGATTTTTATTTTCTTAGCCCCTCCAAGCATGAGAGAATTACAAAATAGAATTGTAACTAGAGGAACAGAAACTGAAGATGTGATTATGAATCGTATGAATGCAGCAAAAGAAGAGATTGAAATGATGGATGCATACGATTATGTAGTTGAAAATGATCAAGTTGAATTAGCTTGTGACCGTATTAAAGCAATTATTTTAAGTGAACATTTAAAACGTGAACGAGTTGCAAATTATTATAAAAGAATGATGGAGGCCGAATAAACTATGTTATATCCTTCGATTGACCGTTTATTAACAAAATTAGATTCAAAATATACGCTAGTAACAGTTGCTTCAAAGCGTGCTCGCGAAATGCAAGTAAATAAAGATATTCGTGTTGAAAAACCGATATCTGATAAATTTGTAGGAAAAGCATTAGAAGAAATTAATGCTGGTTTATTATCTTATCGTAAACTTGAAGAAGTTAAAGAAGATTAATATTTAACTGTGTGATGAGGCTGTCCCAAAACATTTGCTAATTATCCATATGACTGAAAGGACAACGTGGTGTTTAACACCTCCCCTAAAAGTTCGTGGTAATTAGACAAATGGGGGCAGTCTTATTTTTATGATAAAATGGCAGCTAGTAATTTAAGCGACGAAAAGCGCTAATTAAAGAAAAAAAGGATGAGTGCAAATAGGCTTCTGACTTTGATGTTTTAGGCCCATTCGCGGGTTTTCTTTATTGAAGCTTAGAACATTTATTTCAAACATATTTGTGGTATCTTAGACATAGAAAGTCCAAAAGACCTATTTTTTGACATTTTATATAGAAAGAATAAGATTTGAAAGGGTGAAGGTGAGTGGAACAAAAAAAGATTCTCCTATGTGTTACAGGTGGAATTGCGGTCTATAAAGCAGCAGCACTTACAAGTAAACTAGTACAAGCAGGATATGACGTTAAAGTAATGATGAGCCCTTCTGCAACTAAATTTGTGACACCTTTAACGTTTCAAGCTTTATCAAGAAATGATGTTTATATAGATACTTTTGATGAAAAAGATAGCTCGAAAATTGCACATATTGATTTAGGTGATTGGCCTGATTTAATAATCGTTGCTCCAGCAACTGCTAATACAATTGGAAAATTAGCAAATGGTCTTGGAGATGAAATGATTCAGGCAACATTACTAGCTGCAACTAAACCAGTTTGGATTGCACCAGCTATGAATGTTAATATGTATAACCATCCGATTGTACAAAAAAATATGAACGTATTAAAAGAAATTGGTCATCGATTTATTGAGCCAAATGAAGGGTATTTAGCTTGTGGCTATGTAGGGAAAGGTAGATTAGCAGAGCCTGAAGAAATCGTTCAATTTGTCAATGCACATTTCCAAAGAGAAGTTGGATTATTAAATGGTAAAAAAATTATCATTTCTGCCGGACCAACAGTTGAAAAAATTGATCCAGTTCGATTTGTTTCAAATCATTCAACGGGTAAGATGGGCTATAGTATCGCCGAAGTTGCAGTTTCTTTAGGAGCAGAGGTTATCCTTGTTTCTGGACCGACTAATTTAATGCCACCCAAAGGGTGTAAAGTTATCCAAACAGAGTCTGCTGAGCAAATGTTTGAAGCGATTTGGTCTCATTATGATGAGGCAGATGTTGTCATAAAAACGGCAGCGGTTGCAGATTACACACCTTCAACTACTTATGATCACAAAGTGAAAAAAGCTGAGGGTGATCTTTCAATTGCTTTTAAACGTACGAAAGATATTCTATTAACATTAGGTCAAAATAAAACACATCAAATTTTAGTAGGGTTTGCTGCAGAAACTGACCAAGTGGATGAGTATGCAAAGAGTAAACTATTAAAGAAAAATGCTGATATGATTGTTGCAAATGATGTTACGAAAATTGGGGCTGGTTTTGGATCTGATACGAATATTGTAACGATTTTTAAGCGGAATGGTGAAGTAAAGCCACTTCCTAAAATGAGTAAAAAAGAAGTAGCAAAAGAGTTACTGTTTGAAGTTCATCACTTATTAAATGAGGTAGAAAGATGACATACGCATCAGTTTTAGTTGATGTATCAGTCAGACAAACAGACCGTCCTTTTGATTATAAAGTACCAACTAGGTGGCAGGATGCAATACAACCTGGAATGCGTGTAATTGTTCCATTTGGGCCAAGGAAAGTTCAAGGTTTTGTATTGTCGATAAAAGAAACAACTAATTTGGAGAAGGTTAAAGAAATCGAAGAAGTTCTTGATGTCATGCCAGTTTTAACAGAAGAACTTCTTCTTTTAGGTTCTTATCTATCTAAAAAAACACTTTGTTTTTTTATTTCTGCATATCAAGCAATGCTTCCGACGGCTATTAAAGCTGTATATAAAAAACATGTTCAAGTAACATCTGAAGAAGCTTTAGATCAATTAGTTCCTGAATTAGCAAATCTATTTTCTGTCGTTAAAAGAAGAGAATGGATTGAAATAGAAAGTCTTGTTAGTAAAATATCATTAGTACAACGAGCAATTAAAGAAGGATTGCTTGAAATTGAATATGAAGTGAAAAATAAAGCAAATAAAAAAACAGAACGTGTAGTATCTCTATTAAAGGTATTAGACGAAGAATTGCCTTTGATCTCATCTCCACAACAAAAAGACATCATTGAATACTTACGTATGAATGGTGAAACAAGTGTGAAGGAGTTAAAAGAATGTCTTGGAATCACTGATTCACCTATAAAGACATTGGAGAAAAATGAGGTAATTACAATTAAAACAGTTGAAGTGTATCGTGATCCTTATGAAGGAAAGGAAATTGAACGATCTAAGCCTTTACCACTAATGGAAGAACAACAGATTGCATTTGAGCAAATCGTTTCTTCATTTCATGAAAAAAAGAATAAGATTCATCTTTTACATGGAGTAACAGGAAGTGGAAAGACAGAAGTTTATTTACAAGCCATTCAAGAGGTCTTATCAAAAGGGAAAGAAGCAATTGTATTAGTTCCAGAAATTTCACTTACCCCACAGATTGTAGGGCGTTTTAAAAGTCGATTTGGAAACGATGTTGCCGTTTTACACAGTGGCTTATCCATTGGTGAGAAATATGATGAATGGAGAAAGATTCAAAGAAAAGAAGTTAAGGTAGTAGTGGGTGCCCGTTCAGCTATATTTGCACCGTTTGAAAACATTGGAATGATTATCATTGATGAAGAACATGAGACGACGTATAAACAAGATGAACATCCAAGATACCATGCAAGAGATATTGCAATTTGGCGAGGAGAATATCATCATTGTCCGATCGTTTTAGGAAGTGCGACTCCTACTCTAGAATCATTTGCAAGAGCCAGTAAAGGTGTATACGAGTTAAATACAATGTCAAAAAGAGTTAATCAAGGCCCATTACCTGAAGTAGAAATAGTAGATATGAGAGAGCAGTTAAGAATCGGTAATCGTACGATGTTTTCTACAGCTTTACATGAAAAAATAATTGATCGATTAGAGAAGAAGGAACAAATCATCTTATTTTTAAACCGTCGAGGCTATTCTTCGTTTGTTATGTGTAGAGATTGTGGTTACACAATTCAGTGCCCCCATTGTGAGGTTTCCTTAACTTATCATAAACATAATCATCATTTAAAATGTCATTATTGCGGATATGAAACATATATGCCAAAGCAATGCCCATCTTGCCAAAGTGAACATATTCGATTTTTTGGAACTGGGACGCAGAAGGTAGAGGAAGCTATTACAAAAACCTATCCAGAAGCAAGAGTAATTAGAATGGATAATGATACGACTAGTCGTAAAGGTGCCCACGAAAAAATGCTTAAGCAATTTGGTAACGGTGAGGCTGATATATTACTAGGTACACAGATGATTGCAAAAGGACTTGATTTTCCGAATGTTACATTAGTTGGTGTTTTAGCAGCAGATAGTTCACTCCATTTACCAGATTTCAGAGCAAGTGAGCGAACATTTAGCCTATTGACCCAAGTAAGTGGAAGAGCTGGTCGTCATGAAAAACCAGGTGAAGTAGTAATACAAACATATTCGCCAGAGCATTATAGTATTGAATTAGCTAAAACACAGAACTATGTTGCGTTTTATGAAGAAGAAATGAAAATAAGACGCTCATTTCGATATCCACCTTTTTATTATTTAGTTTTAATATCAATAGCCCATAATGATTTAATCAAAACAGTAAAAGTAAGCGAACAAATTGCAGGCTATTTAAGAGAATACTTATCAGAAGGGTCAATTGTACTAGGCCCAGTAGCATCACCAATCGCAAAAATAAAAGACCATTTCCGTTATCAATGTGTGATAAAATACAAATCTGAACCTGCACTCTATGACGTGCTAAACAAAATTCAACAATACTACCAAGACGAAACGGACAAAGGCAAACTACAATTAACAATCGACTTTCAACCTACAATGTTTATGTAACGAAAAGCGGAAGGCGTTTGCTCAGCCCCGACAAGCATAAGACAAAGACCTTTTTATAGAAATAAAATTAAACGTACAATCAAGATAGGAGTTGTGAAATTGGCTTTATTAAAAATAGTAGAATATCCAAATGAAGTACTTGAAACAGCTTGTGAAAAAGTAACGTCATTTGATAAAAATTTAGTAAAACTTTTAAATAACATGTATGAGACAATGCTGGCAGCAGATGGAGTTGGATTAGCAGCTCCACAAGTTGGAATTTTGCAACAAGTAGCAGTAGTTGATGTTGAAGATGAGAATGGAAGAATCGATTTAATTAATCCAATCGTAATGGAAACAAAAGGCGAGCAAACTGATGTTGAAGGTTGTTTAAGTTTCCCTAACTTATATGGTGATGTAACAAGACCTAGCTATGCAAAAATTAAAGCGCAAAATAAACGTGGAAAATATTTTATTATAGAAGCTCGTGGATTTTTAGCTCGTGCACTTTTACATGAAATTGATCATTTAAATGGAGTTTTATTCACTTCTAAAGTCTCAAAATACTATGAAGAAAGTGAATTAGAAGGGTAGGCAAAAAAATGACAAAGATCGTTTTTATGGGGACGCCAGATTTTTCTGTTCCTGTTTTAAGAAGATTAATTGAAGAAGGATATGATGTAGTAGGTGTAGTAACTCAGCCAGATCGTCCTGTTGGTCGAAAAAGAGTGCTAACTCCGCCTCCTGTTAAAGTAGAGGCTTTAAAATATAATATTCCAGTTTTACAACCAGAAAAAATAAGACTTCCAGAAGAAACAGAAAAAGTGTTGGCATTGAAGCCAGATTTAATTGTCACTGCAGCTTTTGGACAAATTCTTCCTACAGATATTCTTGAAGCTCCTAAATTTGGTTGTATAAATGTACATGCTTCATTGCTACCAGAATTACGTGGTGGAGCTCCAATTCATTATTCAATTATACAAGGTAAGAGTGAGACTGGTGTAACGATAATGTATATGGTTGAAAAGTTAGATGCTGGTGATATGTTAGCGAAAGTTGTTGTTCCAATTGAAGAAAAAGATCACGTTGGAACGCTTCACGATAAATTAAGCATTGCTGGTGCAAATTTACTTTCAGAAACAATTCCACCATTATTAAAAGGTGAAATTACTGCAGAGAAGCAAGATGAAAGTAAAGTAAGCTTTGCAAAGAATATTAAGCGTGAAGAAGAACAAATTAATTGGCCAAAAACTGGTGAAGAGATTTATAATCACGTAAGAGGTTTACACCCTTGGCCAGTAGCTTATACTACATTAAACGGAGAAGTTTTAAAAGTTTGGTGGGGTGAAAAAGTAAAAACGAATCAAAATTCTACTCCAGGTGAAATAATTGATGTAATAAACGATGGCATACTAGTGGCAACAGGTAATGATACTGCTATCAAAATTACTGATTTACAGCCTGCTGGTAAAAAGCGAATGGAAGCAAAGCAATATATTAATGGTGCAGGTTCTTTTATTGAACGTGGAATGAAGTTAGGAGAATAACATGAGTAAAAATGTACGAGAGATTGCTTTAGAGGCACTTCTTTCAGTTTATAAAAATCAATCGTATAGTAATTTGTTAGTAAATAACTATATTCAAAAGAATGATTTATCTTCTGCTGATTCGGGACTATTAACAGAAATAATCTATGGAACAATCCAAAGAGATCAATTATTAGATTTTTATTTAGAACCATTCATAAAAAATCAGAAGAAATTAGAAGAATGGGTTTATATATTAATAAAACTTTCATTATATCAATTGCATTTTTTAGATCGTATACCTGCTCACGCAGTTTTAAATGAAGCTGTTAATATTGCTAAAAAGCGAGGCCATAAAGGGATTGCTTCTTTAGTAAATGGGGTTTTAAGAAATATTCAAAGAAATGGTTTACGATCAATCGATGAAATAAAGGACCCAATCGAAAAGCTTTCAATTGAAACGAATCATCCTAACTGGTTAATTGAACAATGGGTAAAAGAATTCGGAGTGGAAGAAACGAGAAAAATGTGTGAAGAGAACATACTTCCACCGTTTCAAACTGCAAGAGTTAATACAATGAAAGCTTCAAGAGAAGAAGTACTCAAAATGCTTGAAGATGAAGGAGTACAGGTCAAGGAAGGAAAACTGTCCCCATTTGCAATAGAAATCCAAAAAGGAAATGTTGCTCATACGAATGCATTTAAAGAAGGTTTTCTATCAATTCAAGATGAGAGTTCGATGTTAGTTGCACAAGTACTTGGTGTTAAAAAGGGTGACGATATATTAGATACTTGTGCAGCACCTGGTGGGAAATCAACACATATTGCTGAATTGTTAGGCGGTACTGGATCAGTCACTTCATTAGATTTACACAAGCATAAAGTAAAGTTAATAAAAGAACAAGCTAATCGTTTAGGGTTAGATAATATAGAAACGAAAGCTCTTGATGCAAGAAATGCACCTGAAGAGTTTGAAGGAAGATTATTTGATAAAGTATTAGTTGATGCACCATGTTCTGGTTTAGGGGTTATTCGTCGGAAGCCAGATATTTTATTAAAAAAGAATGCTACTGATGTGACAAATTTACAAAGAGTTCAGAAGTCTATATTAGACGAAGCTTCAAAGCTAGTTAAGCCAGGTGGAACTTTAGTATATAGTACTTGTACAGTTGGACATGAAGAAAATATTGATGTTGTTGAAGCTTTTTTAGACGAGCATCTTGATTATGAATTAGATCATTCATTAATTGATTATGTTCCGGAAAAATTAAATAAAAATAAATCGGTTCAAAAAGGGTATGTACAGCTACTACCACATTATTTTGGAACGGATGGATTTTTTATTGCAAGATTAAGGAAGAAGGTGTAACGTTGAAATTAGAAAATACTACAAATTCAGTCAAAATAGAAAAAACTCATAAGCCCTCAATTTACTCGTTAAAAGTGAGTGATATAGAGGATTGGTTAAAGGCGCAAAAGCAGCAGGCTTTCCGTGCTAAGCAAATTTATAATTGGCTATACGTACAACGAGTTGAAAGCTTTGAAGAAATGCAAAATATTCCAAAAGATCTACGTATGTTACTTGAAGAGAATTTTACAATAACGACATTAAAAACATTAGTTAAACAAACCTCTTCAGATGGTACTATGAAGTTTTTATTTGAGTTACATGACGGATATTCGATTGAAACTGTTTTAATGAGACATAATTATGGCAATTCTGTATGTGTAACGACACAAGTTGGTTGTCGAATTGGATGTACTTTTTGTGCATCAACTCTTGGCGGTTTAAAACGAAATCTTGAAGCTGGTGAAATCGTTGCACAAGTATTAGAAGTACAACGTGCTATTGATGAAGTTGAAGAAAGAGTTAGCTCAATCGTAGTTATGGGTATAGGCGAGCCATTTGATAACTATAATGGTTTAATGGATTTCTTAAGAATTGTTAATTCTGATAAAGGTCTTAACATTGGTGCAAGACATATTACAGTATCAACAAGTGGAATCATTCCAAAAATCTATAACTTTGCAGATGAAGGGCTTCAAATTAATTTCGCGATTTCATTACATGCTCCTAACAGTGAGTTGCGTTCTAAATTAATGCCAATTAATCGTGCATATAAATTACCGGATTTAATGGACGCTGTACGTTACTATGTTGAAAAGACAGGTAGACGTGTAACGTTTGAATATGGTTTATTCGGTGGTGAAAATGATCAAGTTGAGCATGCAGAAGAACTTTCTAAGTTACTTAAAGGAGTTAAATGTCATGTTAATTTAATTCCGGTAAACTATGTACCTGAAAGAGATTACGTAAGAACTCCTAAGGAACAAATTTTTGCATTTGAAAAAGTACTAAAAAATAATGGAGTTAATGTTACAATTCGTCGTGAACAAGGTCATGATATAGATGCAGCTTGTGGACAGTTGCGTGCAAAGGAGCGTAAAGAGGAGACGAGGTGAAAGAATGCAAACTTTTTTTCAAACTGATACGGGGAAAGTTCGAGAGCATAATGAAGATAGCGTAGGTATATTTACGAACGATTTAGGAATCGTATTAGCTGTAGTTGCTGACGGAATGGGTGGTCATTTAGCTGGTGAAGTTGCAAGTATGATGGCGATCAATTTCCTCGAAGCAGAGTGGAAAAATACTAGTAATTTTGAAACACCAATAGAAGCCGAATCATGGCTAAAAAATATTGTAGCACAATTAAATACAAACTTATTAGTTCATTCAGAGCAAAATGAAGAGTGCAAGGGTATGGGGACTACCCTTGAAGCGATTATTTGTACTCCTTTATTTTTTACGATTGCACATATAGGTGATAGTAGAAGTTATTTGAGGAATGATGAAGGGTTTAAGCAAATAACAGATGATCACACTTTCGTCGCTGAACTCGTTAAATTCGGGCAAATTTCGATGGAGGATGCAGAAATTCATCCTCGTAAAAATGTTATTACGCGAGCACTTGGTACAGAGGAAACGGTTGATGTTGATATTAAAACTTTAACTTGGGAAGAAGATGATTTAATCATTTTATGTTCAGATGGTTTATCGAATAAAATATCAAATGAACTTTTTTATGAAAAATTAAATGAAAATCTACCAATAGAAATTCTCGGTAACCAGTTGATTTCACTCGCAAATGATCTTGGTGGAGAAGATAATATCACACTTGCCATTATTAAGTTTGAGCCTAGAGATATAGAGAAAGGGTGATGATGAGCGTGATTATTGGTAGACGCCTAAACGACCGATATAAGATCTTAAAATTAATTGGTAGTGGTGGTATGGCAAACGTTTATTTAGCCCGTGATATGATACTAGATCGAGATGTAGCTGTAAAAATGTTAAAAGCTGATTTCTCAAACGACCCTGATTTCTTAAGAAGATTTCAACGTGAAGCATATTCAGTTACGTCACTAGCTCATCCAAATATCGTAAGCTCATATGACGTTGGGGAAGAAGATGGATTACAATATATCGTTATGGAATACGTTGAAGGTGATACTTTAAAGGAGTATATTCAGCATCATACACCAATAAAACCAAAAGAAGTATTGAGGATTATGGAACAATTAGCCTCAGCTTTAGCGCATGCGCATCATTTTCAAATCGTTCATAGAGATGTAAAACCGCAAAACATATTAATTAATAATGAAGGAAATGTAAAAGTAACTGATTTTGGAATTGCAACAGCTTCGACAGCAGCAACAATTACGCAAACAAATTCAGTACTTGGTTCTGTTCATTACCTTTCACCTGAACAAGCAAGAGGTGGGGTTGCAAATAAAAAATCAGATATTTATTCTTTAGGTATTGTAATGTTTGAGCTTTTAACTGGAAAACTACCGTTTTCAGGTGAAAGTGCAGTTGCGATTGCATTAAAACATTTACAAAGCGAAGTTCCACCACCAACAAAATTTAATCCTGAAATACCACAAAGCGTTGAAAATATAGTTTTAAAAGCTACTGCCAAAGATATCTTTTATCGATATGATACAGCAGATGATATGAAGCTAGATTTACAAACTGCTTTAGATAGTAATCGTATGAATGAAAAACCTTTTGTGATCCCTACAAATGATGATGAAACAAAGGTAATTCCGATCATAAAGGATATTCCTGTATCAACTAATGATGATACTGTTGTCGTACCGACAAAGAAAATATCAACCAAAGAAAAAGAACCTGTCAAAAAAGAACCGGATAACTTAAAACGGAAGAAGAAAAATTCATTCGCAAAGTTTATTATTGGTACATTTATTGCACTTTTAATTGGTGGTTTGTTAGCTATAACATTGATTCCTGCATTATTCTTACCTGAAGATGTAAAAATTCCAGATGTTAAAGATATGACTTACGAAAGTGCGGTTACACTGCTTGCATCAAAAGGGCTAAAGATAAGCGATCCAAAAGAAATTTTTGATGATGAAGTTGATGAAGGAAAAGTAGTAAAAACTTCTCCAAATATTGGAGAAACGGTTAAAGAAAATTCATCGATAACAATTTATAAATCAAAAGGTAAAAAAAGTAACGAGATGGAAGACCTAAAAGGTTTCCAATACAACACGATAAAATCTAGATTACAAGACGATTATCGCTCTGTTTCAACGCATTTTATCGAAAGTGATGAACGTGAAGGTGAAATAATCGACCAATCTCCGAATATGGGGGCTGAAGTCGTTCCATCAGAAACAGATTTAAATGTATGGATTAGTAAAGGGTCATCTACAATCACTCTTCGTGACTTAAAAGGATGGTCTAGAAAAGATGTTGAAACCTATGCAGGTGATAATAACCTAAAGCTTAACGTAACCAAAGAAGATTCTGGAACAGTTGCTGAAAATCATGTTATTTCTCAATCTCCATCTGCTAACGTTGCAGTAAAAGAAGGGGATACATTAAATGTCGTTATTTCTTCTGGAAAACAAAAAGAAAAGACGAAAAAAGTAACAATCAATGTACAAGTACCATATAACCCAACCAATCCTGGTTCACCTCAGCTAATTGAGGTATTTATTAGGGATAAAAATAATAATGGTGAAAAACCTGCAATTTCAAAATCGATCACCGAAACAACTACTATACCAGTAGAAGTGACAATTGATCCTGGACAAACTGCTTCCTATAAAATTGTTAAAGATGGTCAAGTTATTGCAGAAAGAGATGTACCTTATCCATCGAATTAAAGAGCTGTAGGAGTGAGTATATGCCAGAAGGCAAAATCATAAAAGCATTGAGTGGATTTTATTATGTCGAAACAGATGAGACAGTTGTTGCTTGTCGTGGCAGAGGGAATTTTCGTAATAAGAAAATAACACCGCTAGTTGGAGACGAGGTAGAATACCATATTGAAAAAAGTGGAGAAGGTTATCTACTTGAAGTTAAAGAACGAAAAAATGAACTTGTTCGACCTCCAATTGCAAACGTTGATCAAGCAATTTTAGTTTTTTCAGCAGTAGAGCCTGATTTTTCTCCAATATTATTAGATCGCTTCCTTGTTTTAATTGAGTTTAATGAAATTAAACCTTTAATTGTCATAACGAAAATAGATTTGTGTTCAGAAACACAATTAAAATTAGTATATGAATACGTTTCTTATTATCGCCAAATTGGATATGAAGTATGTTTAACTTCTTCAAAAACAGAGGAAGGATTAGAAAAAGTACTTCCGCATATGTCGAATAAAATATCTGTTTTTGCAGGACAATCCGGCGTTGGTAAGTCAACATTACTTAATGCAATTAATCCCGAGCTCGATTTAAAAACAGGTATAATATCCACTCATTTAGGACGAGGAAAACATACAACTAGACATGTTGAATTAATAAAAATTGGACAGGGGTTAGTTGCAGATACACCTGGTTTTAGTTCATTAGAATTTCTAGGAATTGAAGCCGAAGATTTATCGTATTGTTTTGTGGAAATGCGTGAAAAAAGTCAAGAGTGTAAATTTAGAGGTTGTACCCACTTAAAAGAACCAAAATGTGCCGTAAAAGCTGCGGTTGAAAGTGGGGAAATTTCTCCTAAACGATATGATCATTATGTATCATTCATAGAAGAAATAAGAGACAGAAAGCCGAGGTATTAATCATGGTTAAAATTGCACCATCAATCCTTTCAGCGAATTTTGCTAAACTTGGAGAAGAAATTTTAGATGTAGAACGTGGAGGAGCAGATTATATTCATGTCGACGTAATGGATGGTCATTTTGTACCAAATATTACAATTGGACCACTAATTGTAGAAGCAATTAGACCAGTGACGAAACTTCCACTCGATGTACATTTAATGATTGAAAAACCTGATCAATACATAGAACAATTTGTAAAAGCAGGGGCGGACATTATTACGGTTCATGTTGAAGCGTGTACACATTTACACCGTACGATCCAAACGATTAAATCATTTGGTATTAAAGCAGGAGTCGTTCTTAATCCAGCAACCCCAGTTTCTACAATTGAACAGATTATTGATGATGTCGATATGGTCCTTTTAATGACGGTTAATCCTGGCTTTGGAGGACAGAAATTTATTCATTCAGTTGTTCCTAAAATTAAACAAGTTGCTAATTTAATTAAAGAACGCAATTTATCGGTTGAAATCGAAATAGACGGTGGCGTTGACGAACATACTGCTAAACTTTGTATCGATGCTGGTGCTACTGTATTAGTAGCCGGTTCAGCAGTATATAATAAGGAAGACAGAAAAGAAGCAATAGCGAAAATTAGAGGATAATGTAATCGTCTAAAAATTGCATGGAAAATCTAATGATGAAATAAAAAATGCAATCGACTTCGATTGCATTTTTTTTAAAGGTGGAAAAAAGTTGATTATACATATTGTAGGTGCAGGACCGAAATCGAATACAATTACTGAAATTACTCAAAAAGACGAGAACCAGATGCTCATTGGTGTAGATAATGGAGCTCATTACTTAATTGAAGAAGGTCTAATTCCAGAGGTAATATTCGGTGATTTTGATTCTTTAAGCGATGAAAATTTAGAAAAGATAAAAAGACTTGTCCCAAATGTTTTTATTTACCCTCCTGAAAAAGATGAAACAGATTTAGAACTTGCTATTCAATGGGCAATTACACAAAAACCAGAAAAGATTTTCATCCATTGTGTAACTGGAAAACGTTTAGACCACGAATTTGGAAGTATTACATTATTAATTAAATTTATGAATTCGCATGTTCCAATAAAAATCGTTGATGAATATAACGAAATATATGCCATTAAGAACGGTACTCATTTTATTCGTAAAATGGAGCATTTTAAATATGTATCCTTTTTTTCATTGGGTGCAAAAGTAGAGAATTTAACATTAAAAGGGTTTAAATACCCACTAACAAATCATTTATTGGAGATTGGATCATCACTATGTGTGAGCAATGAATTGCTAGAGGATGAAGGGTCTATTTCATTTAGCGAAGGCATAGCATTAGTAGTAAGGAGCAAAGATTAACAATTTCATGTCATAGTTTTCGCTCATCGCAAGTAGAATGTAATAGGATTAATCTTTTCCTTAAAAATGCTAGAAAGCTTGTAGGAGGGAAAGCATGAGATTTTATACGATTAAATTACCTAAATTTCTTGGTGGACTTGTTCGCGCCATGCTGAGTACATTTAAAAAAGACGCTTAGTTGGAGTAAGGTTTTTTGGTTAGAGGCAATAGGAATCATAAAAAAAGTAAAAAAGCATAGCGGATCGCTATGCTTTTTAGTACGTTAATAAATTAAACGCGCTCAATTTTACCTGATTTTAATGCTCTCGCTGAAACGTAAACACGCTTTGGTTTACCGTTTACTAAAATACGAACTTTTTGAAGGTTAGCACCCCAAGTACGTTTTGAAGCATTCATAGCGTGAGAGCGACTGTTACCAGAACGAGACTTTCTACCTGTGATTACACAAACACGAGCCATCTATTTCCCTCCTAACAAAAAACGGAATAACATTTCAATGATTATTTTCATTCAAACACTACTATAATTTATCATACCGCTCTACTTAATGCAACAGTTATTGGTAAGTTGTTCAAGAAAAAAACCTTGACATCGAAATGTATGATATACTAAATATTATAGAGGGACCTTAGACTTATCTTAAAAGAAATTCATCAAAAATTGTATTTTCTATAATTAACCAAGAATATTATTGAAATGCTAATAATACTAGTGAGTCAATAGAATTATTTTGGAAAAAGGTATACAATAATAAGTAAGTAGTATAACTAACTATACTTGGATTATCCAATAAGGGGGACCAAATTATGTCATTAGAAATGAAAACTCAATATGGAACAATCGAGATTGGTACAGATGTAATCGCTACAATTGCTGGTGGAGCTGCCATTGATTGCTACGGTATTGTTGGAATGGCTTCTAAGAAACAAATTAAGGATGGTCTTACAGAAATCCTAAAAAAAGATAACTTTACAAAAGGTGTTATTGTTCGCCAAGTAGGTGAAGACGTTAATATCGATATGTACATAATTGTAAGCTATGGTACGAAGATTTCTGAAGTTGCAAATAACGTACAAAATAAAGTGAAGTATACGCTTGATCAAACATTAGGCTTGTCAGTTGACTCTGTTAATATTTTTGTTCAAGGTGTGAAAGTAGCAAACCTGTAAAGACGCATTAAGGAGGAGAATTTGTGTCGATAAAACGTATTGACGGTAAATTATTTGCAGATATGGTGATTCAAGGTGCAAATAACTTAACGAAAAATGTAAAATTTGTAGATTCATTAAATGTATTCCCGGTACCAGATGGTGATACTGGAACAAATATGAATCTTTCAATTACTTCTGGATCAAAGGAAGTAAAAGAAAAACCAAATAGTCATGTAGGGAAAGTTGGTCAAAGCTTTGCAAAGGGCTTATTGATGGGAGCGCGTGGAAATTCTGGTGTAATCCTTTCTCAATTATTTAGAGGTTTTTCTAAATCTATTGAAGCAAAGGAAACAATTTCAACAACTGATTTTGCTCATGCCTTAGAAGCAGGAGTAGAAACTGCTTATAAAGCTGTTATGAAGCCTATTGAAGGAACGATTTTAACAGTTGCAAGAGAAACAGCAAAAAAAGCAGTTGTTATTGCAAAAACTCATGAAGAATTCATTCCTTTTCTTGAGGAAACAATTATTGAAGCAAATGCATCATTAAACCGTACTCCAGACTTACTACCAGTGTTAAAACAAGTTGGAGTAGTAGATAGCGGAGGCCAAGGGTTAGTACTTGTCTATGAAGGATTCTTAGCATCATTAAAAGGCGAAGAAATTTCCCTAGAAGGTGCTGAGGCAACTCTTTCACTTGAGGAGCTAGTAGAAGCAGAACATCGTAATGTACAAAGTATGTTAAATACTGAAGACATCGTTTACGGCTACTGTACTGAATTTATGGTGCGATTTGAAAAAGATAAATTAAAAAAACATCCTTTTGACATAGACACTTTCCGTAAAGAGTTAAGTGCATGGGGTGATTCTTTATTAGTAGTTGCTGATGATGAAATTGTAAAAGTTCATATTCACGCTGAGTACCCTGGGGAAGTATTTAATTTAGGTCAACGATTTGGAAGCTTTCTAAAACTTAAAGCTGAAAATATGCGCGAACAACATACTAACTTACTACATGAAGAGGTTTCAAATGATTCTCCTTCTAAAAATGAGTCGTCTACACAATCTACTGAAAAACAAGAATTTGGTATCGTTACGGTATCTATGGGATCAGGGATTAAAGCATTATTTGAAAGTATCGGGGCAACTGTTGTAATTGAAGGCGGTCAAACAATGAATCCTAGTACAGAAGACATTGTAAAAGCGATTGAACAATGTAACGCAGAAAATGTAATTGTACTTCCTAACAACGGAAATATTGTGATGGCTGCAGAGCAAGCGGCATCTGTTGCAGAATGTAATGTAGCAGTTGTGACGTCTAAAACAGTACCTCAAGGTATGGCAGCTTTATTAACATTTAATCCTACTGCATCATTAGATGAAAATAAAGCAGGAATGCAAGATGCTTTAAAAACAGTAAAAACAGGTCAAATAACTTATGCGGTTCGAGATACTGAAATTGATGGTGTTGAAATAATAAAAAATCATTTCATGGGAATCCTTGAAAGTAAAATTGTTACAACAGATGCAAATCAATTAGAGGCTGCAAAAAAATTATTACAAGATATGATTGATGAAGATTCTGAAATATTAACAATCTTATATGGTCAAGATGTATCAGATGAAGAAATTTCAAAAATAGTCGAATTTGCCGAAGAGAGCTTTGATCACTTAGAAATTGAAGTTCACAATGGAAATCAACCATTATATTCATTTATTTTTTCAATCGAATAATAGCAAAAATGATATAATCTGAAGAAGAAGTGAGAGTCACTTCTTCTTTTTTTTGGAATTTATTTAAAGACTAATGTAAAATAACGTAGAACTCTGTAGAATTTCGTATTACACTATATGGTGGACGTTGTTTTGTCCATATACCATCTTTTTATATAAATGATTTGTTCTAACAAAACAAAAACTAAATAAAATACGCTTTTACAATAACGTATTGGGGGAAACGTGATGAAATATAAAAGTGTTTTTGACATAATTGGTCCAATTATGATTGGTCCATCTAGTTCACATACAGCCGGAGCGGCTAAAATTGGCCGTGTAGCAAGAAATCTTTATGGAAAAGAACCTAAAAAGATTTTGATTTCATTATATGGTTCATTTGCTAAAACTTATCGTGGACATGGTACAGATGTTGCGCTTATTGGTGGATTATTAGATTTTGATACATTTGATGAGCGGATTCGAGAATCATTAAATATTGCACAAGAAAAAGGGATGTCAATTGATTTCGTTGAAGAAGATGCAGTAACAGAACATCCAAATACAGTAAAAATTTCTATACTCGATGATGACCAACCATTTGAATTAGTGGGAATATCGATCGGTGGCGGAAAAATTGAAATTATTGAGTTGAATGGCTTTGAACTTAAACTTTCGGGTAATTACCCTGCCATCCTTGTTGTTCATAATGATCGATTTGGTTCAATTGCAGGTGTAACAAATGTTCTAATGAAATATGCTGTAAATATTGGTCATATGGAAGTTTCGCGTAAAGATGTCGGACAAATTGCTTTGATGGCAATCGAGGTCGACCATGATTTAGATGATAAAATTATTAAAGAAATTGAATCTTTACCACATATCATTCGCGTTACGAAAATGGTTGATTAAGAGAGGGGGATTATAAATGTTTAAAAATGTTGCTGAATTAGTTGAATTAGCTGAATCTAAAAATGTTAAAATTTCAGAAATAATGATCCAACAAGAGATGCTTTTTACAGGAAGAAGCCGTGAAGAAATTATCGGTAAAATGGAGCAAAATCTTGTTGTTATGGAAAAGGCAGTTGAAAGAGGACTTGCAGGTGTTCACTCACCAACAGGTTTAACTGGAGGAGACGCTGTATTACTTCAAAATTACATTGCAAAGGGTAATTCTCTTTCAGGCCATTTACTTTTAGATGCCGTAAGTAAAGCGGTTGCGACAAATGAAGTAAATGCTGCAATGGGTACGATTTGTGCAACCCCTACAGCCGGATCTGCTGGGGTAGTTCCTGGAACACTTTTTGCTGTAAAAGAGAAATTAAATCCTACTAGAATGCAAATGATTGAATTCTTATTTGCTTCAGGTGCTTTCGGTTTTGTTGTAGCTAATAATGCGTCAATTTCAGGTGCTGCAGGTGGCTGTCAAGCGGAAGTGGGCTCTGCAAGTGGTATGGCAGCAGCAGCGATCGTTGAAATGGCTGGTGGTACTCCAAGTCAAAGTGCTGAAGCATTTGCTATTACATTAAAAAATATGCTTGGTTTAGTATGTGACCCGGTTGCAGGTTTAGTAGAAGTACCATGTGTTAAGCGAAATGCAATGGGTGCTGCTAACGCAATGGTAGCAGCAGATATGGCATTAGCAGGTATTACAAGTCGTATACCATGCGATGAAGTAATTGATGCAATGTATCGAATTGGACAAACAATGCCATCTGCGCTAAGAGAAACTGCAGAAGGAGGACTAGCGGCAACGCCAACAGGACGTGAGTTGGAAGCAAAAATATTTGGTGTTTCGCTAAAAAAATAGTGAGTATTGAACTTGATCAAAAAGTATCTATATTAAGTGGTGTTGGTGAGGAAACTGAAACACAATTAAATGATATGGGTATTTTTACTATAAATGACTTAATCGAATATTTACCGTATCGATATGAGGATTTTCGAAATAAGGATTTATCAGAAGTGAAGCATGAAGAGCGCGTGACTGTCGAGGGGATTGTTCATAGCGCTCCTCTTCTTCAATATTTTGGCAAAAACAAATCACGACTAACATTTCGACTTTTAGTTGATCGATACTTAATTACTGTTATTTGTTTTAATCGACCATATTTTAAAACAAAGTTAAACTTAAATGAGCATGTTACTGTTTCTGGTAAGTGGGATCAACATAAACAAACCATTTCATTATCAGACCTTGTATTTGGTTCTCGTACGAATAGTCATGAAATTGAGCCTGTCTATTCAATCAAAGGTAAAATGTCTGTAAAAACAATGCGTAAATTTGTTGAGCAGTCTTTTAAAAAATTTGGACATTTAATAAATGACTTAGTACCAAAAGAACTAATTCAAAAATATAAGCTTTTAAATCGTTCAGAAACAATGAGATTACTTCATCACCCAATTGATGCGAATAGTTTAAAACAAGCTAGAAGAAGCTTTGTTTATGAAGAGTTTTTTCTTTTTCAACTAAAAATGCAAGCACTTCGAAAAATTCAGCGTAATCAATCTAAAGGTATCCCAAAAAAATTAAACATTAAAAAAATTCAACAACTAATCCAATCCTTACCATTTCCTCTGACATCAGCTCAAAATAGAGTTGTACAAGAAATATTCACAGATTTAGAAAGTCCTTATCGAATGAACCGCTTATTACAAGGTGATGTTGGTTCTGGAAAAACCGTTGTCGCTACCATTGCATTGTATGCATGTATACTTGATGGTTATCAAGGGGCATTAATGGTGCCAACAGAAATTTTAGCCGAACAACATTTTGAATCTTTAGCAAAAATGCTAGAGGATACAGAAGTTAATGTTGAGCTTCTTACAAGTTCTGTAAAAGGTAAAAAGCGTCGTGAAATCCTTGAAAGTTTAAAAAACGGTGACGTCCATATTCTAGTTGGTACTCATGCTTTAATTCAAGATGAGGTCCAATTTAATAAATTAGGCATTGTAATAACCGATGAACAACATAGATTTGGTGTAGGTCAACGAAGAGTTTTAAGAGAAAAAGGTTATTTCCCTGATGTTTTATTTATGACAGCGACTCCAATCCCAAGAACTCTGGCAATTACAGCTTTTGGTGAAATGGATGTATCGATTATTGATGAATATCCTGCTGGTCGTAAAAAAATAGAAACGTATTGGGTTAAACAAGAAATGTTTGATCGTGTTTTAGATTTCATAGGTAAAGAAATTAAAAGTGGAAGACAAGCATATTTAATCTGCCCACTTATCGAGGAGTCAGAGAAATTAGACCTTCAAAATGCTTTAGATTTACATAGTGTTCTATCTTTTCATTATCAAAATATGGCGAAGGTAGGATTAATGCATGGAAAGCTATCATCTTCAGAGAAGGATGATGTGATGAAGGCATTTGCAGCTAATGATGTTCAAATATTAGTATCAACAACAGTTGTAGAAGTAGGAGTAAATGTACCGAATGCAACTGTGATGGTTATTTATGATGCCGATCGATTTGGACTTTCACAATTGCATCAGCTAAGAGGGCGAGTTGGACGAGGTTTGGAACAATCATATTGTATTTTAGTTGGCGATCCAAAAAGTGAAGTAGGAAAAGAAAGACTAACAATCATGACGGAAACAAACGACGGTTTTGAGTTAAGTGAGAAAGATTTAGAACTTAGAGGACCTGGAGATTTCTTTGGAAAACAACAAAGTGGTGTGCCCGAATTTAAAATGGCTGATATGGTACATGACTATCGTGCATTAGAGGTTGCACGAAATGATGCAACATTACTAGTTAATTCAGATGTTTTTTGGAAAGCTAATGAATATCAGGGATTAAGAATGTACTTAGACAGAACGGGAATATTTAATTCAGAAAAATTAGATTAGTACTAGGTATTAAAAGTTTGTCAAAAAACTATTGTAATACGTGGGTTTTTAATATAAACTGTATTTAATACCTGGTCACAAATTAGTAGTTGAGGTATGTAATATGAGAAGAAATAAAAAAGATCGTCATGAATTGTTAAAAAAAATTATAAAAGAAAATCCGTTTATTACAGATGAAGATTTAGCTAATCAATTATCTGTGAGCATACAAACTATTCGTCTTGATCGTCTTGAATTATCAATTCCTGAGTTAAGGGAACGCATCAAAAATGTTGCCACTCAGCAATTAGAAGATGTAAAATCACTACCAGTAGATGAAATAATCGGTGAAGTTATTGATATTCATTTGAATGAAAGTGCCATTTCTATATTTGATGTTAAGGAAGAGCATACTTTTAGTAGAAATGGAATCGCCCGTGGTCATCACTTATTTGCCCAAGCTAACTCTTTAGCAGTTGCAGTTATTCATGATGATTTAGCTCTTACAGCTAAATCAAATTTTGTTTTTATTAAACCAGTAAGGACAAATGATCGAGTAATTGCGAAGGCAAAGGTCTTACCGCAAAAAGGAGATCCGAGGCGAACTACAGTTGATATCAATGGCTATGTTGAAAAAGAACATGTATTCCATGGCTTGTTCGAAATGTACCACCGAAGTATTGAAGAATAGGAAGTGAACAAGATGAAATTAGCTATCGATGCAATGGGTGGAGATCATGCCCCAAAAGCAATCGTTGAAGGTGCGATGCTTGCAGTTGAAAAATTGAATGATATACATATTACTTTAATTGGTGATGAATCAAAAATAAAACCATTCTTAACGAATGATAAAAATATAACGATTATCCATACAGATGAAGTAATTGAAGGCACTGAAGAGCCAGTTAGAGCGGTTAGAAGAAAGAAAAATGCTTCCATGGTCTTAATGGCAAACGAAGTAAAAGAAGGTAATGCTGATGCTTGTATTTCAGCTGGAAATACTGGGGCATTAATGACAGCAGGTCTATTAGTAGTTGGTCGAATGGAAGGTGTAGAACGACCTGCACTTTCACCTACAATGCCTACTTTAGATGGAAAAGGTTTTGTTTTCCTCGATGTAGGGGCTAATGTTGATGCAAAAGCAAACCACTTACTTCAATATGCGATAATGGGATCTGTATATGCCCAAAAAGTAAGAGGTATACATAATCCAACTGTAGGATTATTAAATGTCGGTACTGAAGATAAAAAAGGTAATGAACTTGCTAAACAAACATTCCAGTTACTAAAAGAAAGTAATTTGAATTTTATAGGGAATGTGGAAGCTAGAGATTTAATGAACTCAGTGGCAGATGTAGTAGTTACAGACGGGTATACTGGAAATGTAGCTTTAAAAGCTATTGAAGGTACTGCACTGGCAATGTTTTCATTAATTAAAGATGCGATGCTTACTAATTTCACATCGAAGCTTGCAGCAGCTGTATTAAAACCAAACTTAAAAGGTGTTAAAAAGAAAATGGATTACTCTGAGTATGGTGGAGCAGCGTTATTTGGCTTAAAATCACCTGTTATAAAGGCTCATGGAAGTTCAGATGAAATGGGGATTTTTAGCGCAATTAAGCAAACGCAAACGATGGTAGAACATAATGTTGTAAAACTAGTAAGTGATCACATGGAGAAAATCGAATCAAATGCATAAGGGGGTCACTCCAATGGGTAAAGTGGCGTTTATTTTTCCTGGACAAGGATCACAAAAAGTTGGAATGGGTAAAGATGTAGCTGAGAGCTATAATGAATGTGGATCTATTTTTGAAACTGCTAACGAACAAATTGGTTTTAATCTTTCTGAAATTATATTCAATGGAACTGATGAAGAGCTAACAGCTACATATCATGCACAACCAGCAATCCTAACAACTTCAATTGCTATGCTTGAGAAGATTAAATCAGCAGGAATTAAACCAGATTTTGTGGCTGGTCATAGTTTAGGTGAGTTTACAGCGCTTGTAGCAGCTGAAAGTATTTCATTTGAAGACGGTGTTAAATTAGTACATAAACGTGGTCAATTAATGGAGCAAGCTGTACCAGTAGGACAAGGAGCAATGGCGGCTGTATTATTTTTAGCTCCGGAAAAAATTGAAGAAGTTATATCTGAAGTTAATAAAAATGGTCATTCTGTTGGCATTGCGAATTATAATTCTCCTACACAAGTAGTTATTACTGGGGACGCAGAAGGTGTTCAAATTGCTTCAGGTTTACTAAAAGAAGCTGGAGCTAAACGTGTATTACCTTTAAAAGTAAGTGGTCCATTCCACTCATCTTTAATGAAACCTGCAAGCGAAGAATTCCAAAATGAGCTTGGTAAAATAAATGTTAATGATTGTGTAACGCCATTAATTTCAAATGTTACTGCTAAAGTAGTTACTGATGCAAATGAAATTAAGGAATTATTAGTTAATCAATTGTATTCTCCAGTAAAATGGAACCAATCTATTCAAGAATTAGTTGACCTTGGTGTTGATACATTCGTTGAAATTGGCCCTGGTAAAGTTTTAACTGGATTAGTAAAAGCAATCTCTCCATCATCAAAATTAGTAAATGTTTATGATGTTGAAACATTAAACCAATTTTTAAATGAATGGGAGGAAATAAAATCATGCTAAATGGTAAAGTTGCATTAGTTACAGGTGGATCTCGTGGTATCGGACGAGCAATCGCATTATCATTAGCAAAAAATGGTGCGAATGTAGTCGTTAACTATTCTGGAAACGAAGCTGCAGCTCAACAAGTTGTAGAAGAAATTACTGCGCTTGGTGTGAAGGCAATCGCTGTCAAAGCAAATGTATCAAGTAGCGAAGAAGTTGCGGCATTAGTAAAAAATACTGTTGATGAATTTGGTAGTATTGATATACTAGTAAACAACGCAGGTATTACAAGAGATGGTCTTCTATTACGTATGAAAGATGCTGATTGGGATGATGTAATTGATACAAACTTAAAAGGCGTATTCAATTGTATCAAAGCAGCAGCTAAGTTTATGACTCGTCAACGTAATGGCCGCATTATTAATATTAGTTCTGTTGTTGGGCAAATTGGTAACCCAGGACAAATGAACTATGTAGCTGCAAAAGCTGGCGTATTAGGTTTAACAAAAACAGCAGCAAAGGAATTAGCTTCTAGAAATATTACAGTTAATGCGATTGCACCTGGTTTTATTGAAACTGATATGACAAATGAATTAAATGAGCAAATCAGAACACAAATGTTATCGAATATTCCATTACAATCTTTTGGTCAACCAGAAGATATTGCGAATGCAGTAGTATTCTTAGCAATGGATTCAAGTAGATACATTACTGGACAAACAATCAATGTTGATGGTGGACTTGTAATGAATTAGTTTGGCGTTTGCCACATTTTTATGTATAATGCATAAGTAGACAATCTTTGGGGGGAGGTGAATAATAATGCAAGATGTATTAGAGCGCGTATCAAAGATTATTGTTGACCGTTTAGGTGTAGAAGAATCTGAGATCCAAGTTACAAGTCGTTTCAAAGAAGATTTAGACGCAGACTCATTAGACGTAGTTGAATTAGTAATGCAATTAGAAGATGAGTTTGAATTAGAAATTTCTGACGAAGATGCTGAAAAAATCGTCACAGTTGGTGATGTTGTGAACTACATAGAGAGCAACATGTAATGAGAAAAGTCCCGTATTTTATACGGGACTTCTCATCATTTTCTTGACTAGTAGGTTTAGCAGCATATCAAACTGCTTTTAGTTGGAGGTAAATATGCCGCATTCAAGAAGAGTAAGAGAATATAAACTTTCTGATGTTGAAAAAGAGAATTTTGTAAAATTACAAAAACAAATAAATATTAAGTTTAATAATGAGAACTTATTAATTCAAGCGTTTACACATTCATCCTATGTGAATGAGCATCGTAAAAAACCATATGAAGATAATGAGAGATTAGAATATTTAGGGGATGCTGTTTTAGAGCTTACCGTTTCACAATATTTATTTCAAAAATATATCACAATGAGTGAAGGCGAGTTAACAAAATTACGTGCCGCAATCGTTTGTGAACCATCACTTGTGAAATTTGCATATGAATTAGATTTTGGTCGATATATTTTACTTGGTCGCGGAGAAGAAATGACAGGTGGTCGAACACGTCCAGCACTACTTGCGGATGTATTTGAAGCATTTATCGGATCATTATATTTGGATCAAGGATTACAAACAGTTATTAACTTCTTATCTCTTCATATATTCCCAAAAATAAACGATGGTGCTTTTTCGCATGTGATGGATTTTAAAAGTCAATTACAAGAGTTTGTACAAAGAGATTCTACAGGTTCAATCGAGTATAAAATACTTCAAGAAAAAGGACCAGCACATAACCGAGAATTTGTTTCAAAAGTATTATTAAATGGAGAAACATTAGGAATCGGTAGTGGTAGATCTAAAAAAGAAGCAGAACAACAAGCAGCTAAAGAAGCATTGTTAAAACTTAAAGAGTCAAGTAAATAGATTTTCTTAAAATCTAGTAGAAACTTGTCAAATAAACGATAAAACTTGAATTTCAGACTGATTGCAAGCGCTTGACTTTCGAGGAAATAAGTCTGATGGGGAGCTTATGTTACTTTTTACGGTAATGAGCACCGCAATCAGCAGGCGAAGCAACGAAGAAAGCGAGCTTTTGGCGGGCAGTCTGCTCCCCCTTTTATGGGGGAGTTTTTGTGTATATAATTAAATCAAAAAAGGGGGAATTCAGTTGTTCCTCAAACGACTAGATATAATTGGATTTAAATCATTCGCTCAGCGAGTTACGATAGATTTTGTAAAAGGTGTTACAGCAGTTGTAGGACCAAATGGAAGTGGTAAAAGTAATATTACTGATGCCATTAGATGGGTACTAGGCGAACAGTCAGTCAAATCATTACGAGGAGCAAAAATGGAAGATATCATTTTTGCTGGAAGTGATGGAAGAAAACCTTTAAATTATGCAGAAGTTACGCTGACTTTGGATAATGAAGATCAACAATTACCACTTGAGTTTAGTGAAGTAAGTGTAACTAGACGAGTATACCGTTCTGGAGATAGTGATTTTTATATTAATAAACAATCTTGTCGGTTAAAAGATATTGTTGATTTATTTATGGATTCTGGGCTTGGAAGAGAGGCATTCTCTATTATTTCTCAAGGAAAGGTTGAAGAAATATTAAGCAGTAAGCCTGAAGAACGAAGAGGGATTTTTGAAGAAGCAGCCGGAGTATTAAAGTATAAAAACCGAAAGAAAAAGGCTGAAGCAAAATTATTCGAAACGCAAGAAAACTTAAATCGAGTTGATGATATTTTATTTGAGTTAAGCGCTCAAATTGAACCATTAAGAATGCAAGCTTCTATTGCAAAGGAATACATAGAACATAGAGATGAGTTAGAAAAAGTAGAGGCAGCTCTATTAGTATACGAAATTGAATCGCTACACCAGAAATGGGAAGAGCTTAAACAAGAAATTGCTCAAAACTCTGATTTCGAAATTGCGTTATCGACAGAGATTTCAACTGAAGAATCAAAACAACACGATTTACAAGAGAAATTAAATGCGTTAGATGAATCAATTGATCAATTGCAGCAAGTTTTATTAACCGTTACAAAAAACTTGGAAAAATATGAAGGTCAGAAAGAGCTAATGAAGGAGCGTAAAAGAAATACTTCAACTCAATCTGAACAATTAAGAAAACAAGTTGATGAAGTGACTGAACAAATAAACGAGATTAATAAATTGATCGAAGTTGAAAAAGAACAAGAAAAATTTTCTCGTCAAAATGTAAATAAAACGAAAACAAATATTGTTGAAATCCAAAACGAGATTACCTCTTATGAGGGTGATATTGAAGAACAAATCGAAATAATAAAATCTGATTATATTGAGCTTTTAAATAATCAAGCATCTATTAAAAATGAAAAAACGATGCTTGAAAAGCAAAGCGAACAATACTCAGTAAAATCAAGTCGATTAGATTTAGAAAATGAAAAATACATTCGTCAAAGAGAGCAATTACAGCATAGAAAAACTGAATTACTTAATGAGAAAGAACAGTTTGATTTAACATTTAAAAAGTTAAGTGAAAAATTTGAATCTCTGAATAAACAACTTGATGAAACTTCAGTAGTATTAAAAGAAAAAGAAGAATTACTAAATAAAGCTTATCAGTTTATTCAACAAACAAGATCAAGAAAAGAAACTCTAGAAGAGCTACAAGAAGATTTTGCTGGTTTTAATCAAGGTGTAAAAGAAATTTTGAAAGCAAGAGGCACGAGACTAGAAGGTATTAAAGGTGCAATTGCTGAACTTATTACAACAAACAAACAGTATGAAATTGCGATTGAAATTGCATTAGGAGCAGCTACACAACAAATTGTAGTTCAAAATGACGAGCATGCTAGAAGAGCAATTCAATTTTTAAAGCAGCAACGACTAGGCCGAGCTACATTTTTACCAATGAATATTGTTAAAGCTCGTTTTGTACCAGCTAATGTCATTGAAGGATTAAAAAGAAATCCTTCCTTTATTGGTGTTGCATCTTCACTTGTTAGTTATTCAAGCGAGTATGAGCAAGTAATCCAAAACTTACTTGGTACGGTTTTAATCGCACAAGATTTAAAAAGTGCAAATGAACTAGCTAAACTCGTTGGACATCGCTATCGCTTTGTCACGCTTGAAGGTGATGTAGTTAATCCTGGTGGAGCGATGACTGGTGGGGCAGTTCGAACAACGAGTTCTTCACTTATTGGAAGACAACGAGAGTTAGAAGAGATCACCGTAAAGCTAAAGGATATGCAGGAAAAGACTAACTCTCTTGAGAGTGAGGTTCAAATCCTTAAAGCTACAAATGAAGAAAGTTCTTCAGAAGCTAAAACATTAAATGATGAAATTCAAAAAGTTAAGCAATTAATTGTTTCGATTATGGAACAACTAAAAAGCATCGAATTTGAAGAAAAAAATATAAACGATGCTTTAGCAATCTATGATTTAGAAATGGGAAGTTCAGCTAGTGATTTATTAAAGGTTAAAGACCGTTTAGAGGAATTATCGTCATTAGATGCTAATGTGAAATATGAGATTATCTCAAAAGAGCAAAAAATAAACGAATTAACTGAACGAAAACTAAATCAAAAGGAAATTAAAGATGAATTACAATCCAAGTTAACTAGTCTGAAAATTTCTCTCGCACAAGAAGAGCAAAAGTTAAGTTATAGTAATGAAAGAATTCGACAATATGAAGAAAATTCTATAAAACAAAAGCAAATTCTTGAAGAAACGAAGGAAAAAATAATTTTCTTATCTAGTGAACTTATGACAAATGAAAATGGTAAGGAAGAGCTCGAAAAAATAATTTCTGATACGCGCATTGAATTTTCAAAAACGACGGAAATTATTTCTAAACGCCGAGAGCAACGAATTGCTTATCAAACAGAGCTAGAAGATTATGTTCAATCATTACGTGAAAAGCAACGTCAATATAAATCGCTTTCTGATTTACTAAAACAGCAAGAAGTAAATAGTAATCGACTTGATGTAGAGCTTGAAAATCGTCTAGAACAATTGAATGTAAAGTATATGACTACTTACGAAGCAGCAAAAATGAAATATAAACTAGAAATGACTGTTGATGATGCAAGGAAACGAGTTAAACTATTAAAACGTTCAATCGATGAGTTAGGAACAGTAAATATTGGTGCAATTGATGAGTATGAACGAGTATCTGAACGTCATGATTTTCTTCAAGAGCAAAGAACTGATTTGAATGAAGCAAAAATCACACTTTACAATGTAATAAGTGAGATGGATGAAGAAATGACAAAACGTTTCGAAACGAGTTTTAGTGCAATTCGAGAAAAATTCCAAGTCGTCTTTACACAGTTGTTTGGTGGAGGAAGAGCTGATTTAGTTCTAACGGATGAAGAAAATTTATTGTTAACAGGTGTCGATATTGTTGCACAGCCACCAGGTAAAAAGCTTCAAAATTTAGGCTTATTATCAGGAGGAGAACGAGCGCTTACGGCAATCGCACTACTTTTTGCGATTCTACAAGTGCGTCCAGTGCCTTTCTGTGTACTTGATGAGGTAGAAGCTGCACTAGATGAGGCCAATGTAGCTCGATTTGCAAAATTCTTAAAATATTTTAGTGAACAAACTCAATTTATTGTTATTACACACCGTAAAGGAACAATGGAAGAATGTGATGTATTATATGGTGTTACGATGCAAGAATATGGAGTTTCTACACTAGTATCAGTTCGTTTGGATGAAGGCGAAGCATTATTATCGAATGGTAATTAGAAAGGATTGAAATTATGAGCTTTTTTAAGAAATTAAAAGAAACAATCTCAAAGCAAACGGAGTCAGTAACTCAAAAATTTAAATCTGGATTAGAAAAATCTAGGAATAACCTTACAGA
Source organism: Gottfriedia acidiceleris (assembly GCF_002128425.1). Classification (GTDB taxonomy): domain Bacteria; phylum Bacillota; class Bacilli; order Bacillales; family Bacillaceae_G; genus Gottfriedia; species Gottfriedia acidiceleris. The sequence goes on along the minus strand of NZ_NESS01000005.1, from coordinate 248,432 downwards.
AGGATTAAACGATTTATTTGCAAGATACCGTAAAGTAGATGAAGATTTTTTTGAAGAACTTGAAGAAATATTAATTATGGCTGATGTTGGTGTAAACACAGTAATGGAACTAGTAGAGGAATTGAAATTTGAAGTAAAACGAAAAAATATTCAAGACCCAAAAGATGTACAAGAGGTCATTTCTGAAAAATTAGTTGAATTGTATAAAGGTGATGATTTAACTGATGATTCATTTGAGCTTAATCTAAACCCAGATGGTTTAACAGTTGTTTTATTCGTTGGAGTTAATGGAGTAGGAAAAACAACTTCGATTGGTAAAATCGCTCATAAACTAAAAACTGAAGGTAAAAAAGTACTACTTGCTGCTGGTGACACATTTAGAGCCGGAGCTATTGATCAATTAGAAGTTTGGGGCGAGCGTGTTGGTGTTGACACAATTAAGCAAGGTGAAGGTTCAGATCCAGCTGCAGTAATGTATGATGCGGTTCAAGCTGCAAAAGCTCGTAAAGTAGATGTATTACTTTGTGACACAGCTGGTCGTTTGCAAAATAAAGTAAACTTAATGAAAGAACTTGAAAAAGTACGTAATGTTATTGCTAGAGAAGTACCTGGCGCACCACACGAAGTATTATTAGTAATTGATGCAACAACAGGACAAAATGGTCTTGTTCAAGCAAAAACATTCTCCGAAGCAACAAATGTCTCTGGCATCGTTTTAACGAAACTAGACGGTACGGCTAAAGGTGGTATTGTTTTAGCAATTCGAAACGAACTAAAAGTACCAGTAAAATTCGTCGGTCTTGGAGAAAAAATGGATGACCTACAACCATTCCAAGCAGAACAATTTGTATATGGCCTATTTGGGGACTTAATGAATAAAGAAGCATAATTAAAAGAAATAAAGTGGATATGTTTAAATAGAAAGACATATCCACTTTTTTTACTAATGTGAATAGAGGGAATCGACAAGCATTCGATAATGGAAATTAACTTACAAAAAAAGTGAATTCTCCCTTTTTTAAGCTAAGTCAATAATGATAAAGTTCAATTTAATTTAGTGGGTTTATTTTTTATTAATCGTCAAGTAAAAAACTTGACAGATATATATGTATTAGGTAAACTAGCATATGTAAAGGCAATTCACTTAACAAAGGAGTGATAATTTTGGCAGATCATACAATGTTAGATAAGACGATGAGAATCAATTATCTATATGATTTTTATCAATCTCTTTTAACTCCTAAACAACAAAGCTATATGTCATTATATTATTTGGATGACTATTCTTTAGGTGAGATTGCGGAAGAGTTTAACATTAGTAGACAGGCGGTTTATGATAATATAAAACGTACTGAAACGATGTTAGAAGAATATGAAGAGAAATTATTACTTCTAAAAAAATTTCAACAACGAAATGAACTTTTAAATCAATTGAAAACTTATGCCAAACAAGGTAAAGTTGTAGATGACGAGTTACTTCGAGTGATCGAAGCGTTAGAGAAATTAGAATAATAAGGAGGACGGTTTTATGGCATTTGAAGGATTAGCCGACCGACTTCAAAAGACATTACAAAAGGTTCGAGGCAAAGGTAAAGTATCTGAATCTGATGTCAAGGAAATGATGAGAGAAGTACGTCTTGCTTTACTTGAAGCGGATGTTAACTTTAAAGTTGTTAAAGATTTTGTGAAACGTGTTTCTGAACGAGCTGTTGGACAAGAAGTATTACAAAGCTTAACGCCTGGCCAACATGTTGTAAAAGTTGTTCAAGAAGAACTAACAGCATTAATGGGTGGAGAACAAAGCAAAATTGCTGTTGCAAATCGCCCACCGACTGTTATTATGATGGTAGGTTTACAAGGTGCTGGTAAAACAACAACGACAGGTAAGTTAGCAAATTTACTTCGAAAAAAGTACAATCGTAAGCCGCTTTTAGTTGCAGCAGATATTTATCGTCCTGCCGCGATTAAACAGCTTCAAACATTAGGTAAACAATTAGATTTGCCAGTATTTTCATTAGGTGATCAAGTAAGTCCAGTTGAAATTGCGAAACAAGCGATTCAACACGCTAAGGATGAACATCATGACTATGTCCTAATTGATACTGCAGGTCGTTTACATATTGACGAAGGTTTAATGGAAGAACTTGCACAAATTAAAGAACTTTCAAAACCTGAAGAAATCTTCCTAGTTGTTGATGCAATGACAGGACAAGATGCAGTCAATGTGGCACAAAGCTTTAATGATCAATTAGGTTTAACTGGAGTTGTTCTGACGAAGCTTGATGGCGATACTCGTGGTGGTGCAGCATTATCAATTCGTGCAGTTACAAATACTCCAATTAAATTTGTTGGACTTGGTGAAAAACTAGATGCAATTGAGCCGTTCCATCCAGAGCGAATGGCATCACGTATTCTAGGAATGGGTGATGTGCTTACTTTAATTGAAAAGGCACAAGAAAACGTAGACCAAGAAAAAGCAAAAGAAATGGAACAAAAATTAAGAAATGCATCTTTTACTTTAGATGATTTCTTAGACCAACTTTCTCAAGTTAAAAAAATGGGCCCACTTGGTGATATTTTAAAAATGATGCCAGGTGCTAACAAAATTAAAGGATTGAATGATGTGCAAATTGACGATAAACAAATCGCTCATGTAGAAGCAATTATTCAATCGATGACAAAACAGGAAAAGCTTACACCAGATATTATTAACTCTAGTCGCAGAAAGCGAATAGCGAAAGGTTCTGGTCGCCCTGTACAAGAAATAAACCGTTTATTAAAACAGTTTGAAGAAATGAAAAAAATGATGAAAATGATGGGTGGCATGCAAAAAGGGAAGAAGAAAGGTTTCAAATTTCCGGGCTTATTCTAATCTATTTGCATAATTTTCCAGCATTTAAACATCATTTAATAAAAAATTATGCTGTTAAGAAATTTTACTTTACAAACAGTATTGGTTTTTGATAATATATAAATCGTTGTAAATATTTTCGGAGGTGCTTTAAAAATGGCAGTTAAAATTCGTTTAAAACGTATGGGAGCAAAAAAATCTCCTTTTTACCGTGTAGTAGTAGCAGACGCTCGTTCTCCTCGTGATGGACGTTTCATCGAGGAAATTGGAACTTATAATCCAGTTGCTCAACCAGCTGAAATCAAAATTAACGAAGAAGCAGCATTAAAATGGTTAGGAACAGGTGCTAAACCATCTGATACAGTTCGTAACTTATTCTCTAAAGCTGGTATCTTAGAGAAATTCCACAACGCTCGCAACGGCAAGTAATTATGGAAAAAAAGATGAATACACTCATAAATGCAATTGTTTCAAGTCTTGTAGATCATCCAGAGGATATTTCACTTCAAGTAAAAGAAGATGAGAACAATCTATTCTTTCATTTACAGGTAAACCCTGAAGATGCTGGTAGAGTGATTGGCAAACATGGTAAAATTGCTAAAGCGATTCGTACGGTTGTATATGCAGCAAGTAATGAACACGCAAAACGTATTCACTTAGATATTCAGTAATGTAAAACGGTCCTTGGCTATAGCTAAGGGCCGTTTTCAACATTACAGAGTTTTCTCCACAAAGAAAGCCCGCATAGTGTGATAGCACTTTTTATGAATAAGATAAAAGTTCATTCAGGCAAGAGATAGCTTTTCACGCCTTAGTGATCAAGAATTATGCTATACTTGACATATAGCCAAGCTGTTTTAACAGTGGGAGTCCAAATAGACATATATATAACCTAAATGGTCAAACTAATAATGAACATATGAAAAATTAATATAGAGGTAATAGAATGAAAAAATATTTAAATGTCGGAAAAATTGTAAATACACATGGAGTTCGAGGAGAGGTTCGTGTTATTTCAAGAACTGATTTTCCAGAAAAACGTTACGCAAAAGGTAATACGCTATATTTCTTTAAAGAAAACGAATCAACACCAATTGAATTAAAAGTAACAAGTCACCGCGTACATAAAAATTTTGATTTACTTACATTTGAAGGGTATGAGTCATTAAACTCTGTAGAGCCACTGAAAAATGGGATTTTAAAGATTACTGAAGATCAATTACATGAACTAGATAAAAATGAGTACTATTATCATGAAATAATTGGTTGTGTTGTTGAGACAATTGATGGAGAAGAAATCGGAAAAATAAAAGAAATATTGTCTCCAGGTGCAAATGATGTTTGGGTTATACAAAGAAAAGGTCAAAAAGATGCACTTATTCCTTATATTGAGCAAATTGTGAAAGAAATAGATGTAATGAATAAAAAAGTTAAAATCGAAGTAATGGAAGGCTTGTTATGATGAAATTAGATTTTTTAACCCTTTTCCCAGAAATGTTTGAAGGAGTTTTAAATTCTTCTATTTTAAAAAAAGCACAAGAAAAAGAGGCTGTTAAGTTTCGCTGTGTGAATTTTAGAGATTTTTCTACGAATAAACATTCAAGTGTTGATGACTATCCATATGGTGGCGGCGCAGGCATGGTACTAGCCCCACAACCGATATTTGATGCTGTAGATGAATTAGTATCTAAAAGTGAAAATAAGCCAAGAGTAGTCCTTCTTTGCCCTCAAGGAGAGCGATTTAATCAACGTAAAGCTGAAGAGCTTGCAAAAGAGGAGCACTTAATCTTTATTTGTGGACATTATGAAGGCTATGATGAGCGAATTCGTGAACATGTAGTGACGGATGAAATTTCAATTGGTGATTATGTATTAACTGGTGGAGAACTTGGTGCTATGGTAATTGCTGATAGCGTTGTTCGTTTATTACCTGGGGTACTAGGTAATACTACTTCAAAAATTGAAGATTCATTTAGTACAGGTTTATTAGAGCATCCTCATTACACGAGACCTGCTGAATTTAGAGGCCATAAAGTACCAGATGTTTTATTATCAGGAAATCATGCTCTAATCGAAGAATGGCGAACAAAACAATCATTTAAACGCACGATAACGCGTCGACCAGATTTACTCGAAAACTATTCTTTTTCTAAAAAAGAGTCAAAATGGATGGATCAAGTAAAAGAAGAATTAAAACAAGAAAACTAGTTGCGTGCATTAATAGAATATGTTAATATAACTTGTGGCTTGAGTAAATACTTAAGCCTTTATTCTCGGTGTTCCGCTGCGAGTCATTAAATCTTGTAAGAGCATCGGTTGGAAAAGGAGAGCATAAATTATGCAAAATTTAATCAACGAAATTACAAAAGAACAACTTAGAACTGACTTACCGTCTTTCCGTCCTGGTGATACTGTACGAGTTCACGTTAAAGTTGTTGAGGGTACTCGTGAGCGTATCCAATTATTCGAAGGTGTAGTTATTAAACGTCGTGGTGGCGGAATTAGCGAAACTTTCACAGTTCGTAAAATTTCTTACGGAGTTGGTGTTGAGCGTACGTTCCCAGTTCACACTCCAAAAATTGCTAAATTAGACGTTGTTCGTCGCGGTAAAGTACGTCGTGCTAAACTTTACTACCTACGTGCACTTACTGGTAAAAAAGCAAGAATTAAAGAACTTCGATAGTCTTTTGAAAGGAGCTTGTATTAAACAAGCTCCTTTTTTTCCAATATTTGTAGATTATGGATATAATAAAAAGTAAAATAGAATACATAAATAAAGTTATTAACTTAAACTGGTTATAACTGCAAAACGTAAGGTTATAAAATGGAGGGATTAGGTTGAAAGAAAGCAATAGTGGTGGAATTTGGGAATTAGTTAAAACAATTTTTATTGCGCTTGTACTTGCACTTGGTATTCGAACATTCCTTTTTACACCGGTTTTAGTTGACGGTATCTCAATGATGCCAACATTACAAGATCAAAGTAGAATGATTGTAAATAAGATCGTATACAAACTACATGAACCTAGACGTTTTGATATCGTAGTCTTCCATGCTACAAAGGAAAAAGATTATATTAAACGAGTTATTGGATTACCAGGTGACACTGTAGAATATAGAAATGATGTCCTATATGTTAATGGTAAACCATATAAAGAACCGTATTTGAACGAATATAAAAAAGAAACGACAGATGGTCCTCTAACTGAAGACTTTAAGTTAGAAGAGATTACTGGTAGAAAAACTGTACCTAAAGGACAAGTATTCGTTTTAGGTGATAATCGTCGATTAAGTAAAGATAGTCGTATTATCGGAACAGTCAGTCAAAAAGAAATTTTAGGCCGAGCAAGTTTTGTATTTTGGCCGTTATCTGAGGTTGAAATGGCAAAATAAAAGCCATATTAATCTTGATTATTTAATTTATAAGAAGGTGGCAACATGACGATTCAATGGTTTCCTGGCCATATGGCAAAAGCTAGAAGACAAGTTACTGAAAAACTTTCATTAATTGATGTTGTAATTGAATTAGCGGATGCAAGGGTACCTGCAGCTTCTAGAAATCCAATGATCGATGAAATAATTTCAAATAAACCAAGATTGCTTTTGTTAAATAAAGCGGATTTAGCAGATCCAAGAATTACTCAGCAATGGTTAGCACATTATGAAAAACAAGGCGTAATGGCAATTGCTATTGATGCAGCATCTGGACAAGGGTTAAAAGCAATTATTTCTTCTTGTGAAATACTTGTGAAAGAGAAGTTTGATAAAATGAGATCCAAAGGGATTAAACCTCGCGCAATTCGAGCATTAATTGTTGGGATCCCAAATGTTGGTAAATCGACTTTAATCAATAAACTCGCACGAAAAAATATTGCTAAAACTGGTGATCGTCCGGGCGTAACGCAAGCGCAGCAGTGGATAAAAGTAGGAAAAGAAATTGAACTGCTTGATACACCAGGTATATTGTGGCCTAAATTTGAAGATCAACTTGTAGGTCTTCGATTAGCAACTACAGGAGCAATTAAAGATAGTATCATCAACCTACAAGAAGTAATGATCTATGCGATTAAATATTTAAGAGAATTTTATCCAAATGTATTAAAAGAAAGATATGACATGAATGAGGAAGTTTTATTCTCAGAAGAAGTTGTAGATATTTTTGATCATATTGGAAAGAAACGTGGATTACTTATGTCGGGCGGAATAATAGATTATGATAAAACATCTGATTTATTTTTACGCGAGCTAAGAGCGGGGAAATTAGGAAGATTAACTTTCGAGAATCCATCAATGCTTGAAGTGACTGATGAAATATTAGAAGAAAGTGCGCAAGATTAAGCGTACTTTCTTCTTTTTTAATGAAAATTTATATGGAACAAACTGATCATGTATATAAAAGGAGTTCTAAATAATGTCTCTGAAAATAGATGAAATAAAAAATATACTAAGTGAATTAACTGACCCAACTAATGAACTCTTAAAAGAATTCGAAAGTGACCAGAGAATTGGTGTGCAAAAGCTTGTTGCTAAATGGTATAGGGAACAAGAAAAAAGAGATTTAGCTAGGGAAAAATTCTTTAAAATGATGGAATATGAACAGAATCTTTATAAGCAAAATATAAAATTAATCGCAGGAGTAGATGAAGTCGGTAGAGGTCCACTAGCTGGTCCTGTTGTAGCAGCGGCAGTAATATTAGCGGAAAATACAGAGCTAATTGGATTAGATGATTCAAAAAAATTATCTAAAGAGAAGCGACAGTATTTCGTAAAGCGAATCAAAGAAGAAGCAATTTCTTATGGAGTTGGTATGGCCAGTTCAACTGAAATAGATGAAATTAATATTTACGAAGCAACTAAATTAGCAATGAGACGCGCAATTGAACAACTTACTCATTCGCCTGAACATTTATTAATCGATGCAATGAAACTTCCGCTGGATATTACTCAAACTTCAATCATTAAGGGTGATGCAACAAGCATCAGTATAGCAGCTGCATCCGTACTTGCAAAAGAAACAAGGGATTCTTTAATGTACGAACTTAGTCTAAAGCATCCAAACTACGGATTTGAAAAGCATATGGGATATGGAACAAAGGAACATCTACAAGCGATCGATGAGCATGGAATTATTAATGAACACCGAAGATCATTTGCACCAATAAAAGAAAAGGTTTTATTGTTAAAATAATGGGTAGTTAGATTACATCAATTTAGTGAGGTAGAGTAAATAGAATAGATTAACGACGTTTAAAAATACATACTTAATTTATACTTCGGTAGATAAATGAATTAATAAATAGAAATGATGTAAACTACACATCCAAAAATTCTTAAAACTGTCGTTAATCTATTTTTATAACGTTATCTTATGGGTAAGGATAAATTATTGGAAAAATAATATTGTAATATGATAAACTACATTAACTATTGTATCTGAAAGGGTTTTCTATATAAAAACATAGAATATTAAATTCTTTTCTACTAAAGTATTTACAGTATATTCTGTAAGAGATACAATAGGGATGTGTTTTAATTTGTCTTGTTCTAAAAGGGGAGGATGGATCATGAATATCCATGAGTATCAAGGGAAAGAAATCCTACGAAGCTATGGCGTAAAAGTACCAAACGGTAAAGTTGCATTCACAGTTGAAGAAGCAGTAGAAGCAGCTAAAGAATTAGGTACAGCTGTATGTGTAGTAAAAGCTCAAATTCACGCTGGTGGCCGCGGTAAAGCGGGTGGCGTAAAAGTAGCGAAAAATTTAGATGAAGTAAATACATATGCTAGTGAAATACTAGGTAAAGTATTAGTTACTCATCAAACTGGACCAGAAGGTAAGGAAGTTAAGCGCTTACTTATCGAAGAAGGCTGCGATATTAAAAAAGAATATTATGTTGGTTTAGTTTTAGACCGCGCTACTTCACAAGTTGTATTAATGGCTTCTGAAGAAGGTGGAACTGAAATTGAAGAAGTAGCAGAAAAAACACCTGAAAAAATCTTTAAAGAGTATATTGATCCAGCAGTAGGTCTACAAGGCTTCCAAGCTCGTCGTATTGCGTTTGATATCAACATTCCAAGCAACTTAGTAAACAAAGCTGTTAAGTTCATGATGGGCTTATATACTGCGTTTATCGAAAAAGATTGCTCAATCGCTGAAATTAACCCATTAGTAGTTACAGGTGATGGAGAAGTAATGGCATTAGATGCAAAGTTAAACTTTGACTCAAATGCTTTATATCGTCATGCAGACATTTTAGCTTACCGTGACTTAGAAGAAGAAGATCCAAAAGAAATCGAAGCTTCTAAGTATGACTTAAACTATATTTCTTTATACGGAAATATCGGATGCATGGTTAACGGTGCAGGTCTAGCAATGGCTACAATGGATATCATTAAACACTACGGTGGAGATCCGGCTAACTTCCTTGATGTAGGGGGCGGTGCTACTGCTGAGAAAGTTACAGAAGCGTTTAAAATCATCCTTTCTGACCAAAATGTTAAAGGGATTTTCGTTAATATCTTCGGTGGCATCATGAAGTGTGATGTTATTGCTGAAGGTGTAATCGAAGCAACTAAACAAGTTGGTTTACACTTACCTTTAGTAGTTCGTTTAGAAGGAACGAATGTTGAATTAGGTAAGAAGATTCTTAATGAGTCAGGCTTAAACATTGTTGCAGCAGATTCAATGGCTGATGGCGCTGAAAAAATCGTTGCACTTGTAGGCTAAGAAAGGGAGGATAAAAATGAGCGTATTCATTAATAAAGATACAAAAGTCATTGTACAAGGTATTACTGGTTCACAAGGCTTATTCCATACAACTCAAATGTTAGAGTATGGTACTAAAATCGTTGGTGGTGTAACTCCTGGTAAAGGTGGAACTGACATTGCTGGCGTACCTGTATTCAATACAGTTAAAGATGCAGTTGAAGCTACTGGTGCTAATGCATCTGTAATCTACGTACCACCAGCATTTGCTGCTGATGCAATCATGGAAGCAGTTGATGCAGAATTAGATATCGCAATTTGTATTACAGAAGGTATTCCAGTACTTGATATGGTAAAAGTTAAAAAGTACATGGAAGGCAAAAAGACTAGATTAGTTGGTCCTAACTGCCCTGGTGTTATCACTCCAGATGAGTGTAAAATTGGTATCATGCCTGGTTACATCCATAAAAAAGGTCATGTAGGAATCGTATCACGTTCTGGTACATTAACATATGAAGCTGTACATCAATTAACTCAAGCTGGTATTGGTCAATCTACAGCTGTAGGTATTGGTGGAGACCCTGTAAATGGAACAAACTTCATCGATGTATTAAAAGCATTCAATGAAGATCCAGAAACTTATGCAGTTATTATGATTGGTGAAATCGGTGGAACTGCAGAAGAAGAAGCTGCTGAGTGGGTACAAGCTAATATGGCGAAACCAGTAGTAGGATTCATTGGTGGTCAAACAGCTCCAGAAGGTAAACGTATGGGACATGCTGGTGCGATCATCGCAGGCGGTAAAGGTACTGCTAAAGAAAAAATGGCTACAATGGAAAGCTGTGGCATTAAAGTTGCACTTACTCCTGCAGTAATGGGCGAAACTTTAATTGGTGTATTAAAAGAGCGTGGATTATATGAACAATGTAAGACACATGAAGCTTTAGTATAAGAATGATTAAATAAGTAGCCTTCATTAGGAGGCTACTTTCTTATAAGAAAGGATAGTACATGAAAAAGAAAATTCGACTTATACATTTGCATCATTTTTTATTTGAAAACTATCAAGCAATCAAGAAAATTCTTCTCTATGATCCAAATTTAGAAAACCTCTATCAATATTCACCTTCTACATTTAAAACTACTTTTCAAATGACTTCTAAAGCCGCAGAAAAGCTATATGATCAACTTCATTCAACTTCCATTTTTGATATTTTAAAAGAAAACTATAAAAAAAATATTAAAATTATTACTATTTATGATGATTTATATCCTGAATTGTTAAGAGAAATATGTGACCCTCCGTTTGTTTTATACTTAAAAGGTAATCAAAATATCCTTAATAAACAATTTATGATGAGTATAATTGGTGCTAGAAAACCATCTTTATTTGCGAAAATTATATGTGATTCAATAATATTAGGGCTGATTATGGAAAATTGTGTTATTGTAAGTGGAATGGCATCCGGATGCGATTCCATTGCACATAAATCTGCTATTGTACATAATGGAACAACGATTGCAGTTATAGGATGTGGGTTAGACTATATATATCCGAAAGAAAACCGTAACTTATTTAATGAAATATCTTTAAATCATTTAGTTATTAGCGAATATCCATATTATATTAAACCAGAAAAAAGATACTTTCCTAGAAGAAATAGAATTATTGCAGGTTTATCAAAAGGTTTAATCGTTTTAGAGGCAAAAGAGAATAGTGGGACGATGATTACTGCAAATTTTGCAATTCAATATAATAGAGAGGTATTTGCAGTGCCAGGTCCGATTATAATGGAAGAATATAAAGGAAATCATCGATTAATACAGGATGGAGCGAAATTAATTACATGTACAAATGATATTTTAGAGGAATTTTAGGAATATACTAAAAAATAAAAAAATATGTTTATATTACAAAATATTGACAATACTAATGCGACTTGTGTTATTTTATATCTAAATAAAATTTGACTAATGTATAGAATAAACTATACAATTTGAAATTGTATGAAGGAAAATCAAAAATATAAATTGAACTCTTCTTATTATGAATCTATTTGAGAATACATAAGAATAAAAGAAAGAAATAAGGAATACAGAGAGTAATGAATAGGAAACTCTCGGGAGGCTTAAAAGATGGCAGAAAATTTAGTTATAGTGGAGTCCCCTTCAAAGGCTAAAACAATAGAAAAGTATTTAGGTAAAAAATTCAAAGTAATCGCATCAATGGGACATGTTCGAGATCTACCTAAAAGCCAGATGGGGATTGAAATAGAAAACGATTACAATCCAAAATACATAACAATCCGTGGAAAAGGTCCAGTTTTAAAGGATTTAAGATCTGCTGCAAAAAAAGCAAAAAAAATCTATCTAGCAGCCGATCCAGATCGCGAAGGTGAAGCAATAGCATGGCATATTGCGAATACACTAAATATCGATACATCATCGGATTGTCGTGTAGTGTTTAATGAAATTACAAAAGATGCTATTAAAGAGTCTTTTAAAAAGCCTAGACCAATTAATATGAATTTAGTAGACGCTCAGCAAGCGAGACGTGTCCTAGATCGTTTAGTAGGGTATAACATAAGCCCATTACTATGGAAGAAAGTGAAAAAGGGCTTAAGCGCTGGTCGAGTTCAATCTGTCGCTTTAAGATTGATCATCGAACGAGAAAAAGAGATTGAAATCTTCCAACCTGAAGAATATTGGACAATCAAAAGTAAAGCTATAACAAAGAAAGAAACATTTGATACATCTTTTTACGGAGTTAATGGTAAAAAAGTAGAATTGAATTCTGAAACTGATGTGAAAAATGTTTTATCACAAATTAAAGGTGAACACTTTGAAGTTCAAAGCGTAACGAGAAAAGAACGTAAACGTAATCCAGCAACTGCTTTTACTACTTCCTTACTACAGCAGGAAGCAGCTAGAAAATTAAATATGCGTGCAAAGAAAACGATGATGATTGCTCAGCAATTATATGAAGGAATTTCCCTAGGTAGTGGAGGACAAGTCGGATTAATCACATATATGAGAACTGACTCGACTAGAATATCCGATGTTGCCGCTGAGGAAGCAAAATCTTATATAATTGATACATATGGTGCTGATTTTGTTGCTACAACTAAAAAAAATGAAAAAAAATCAGAAAAAGTACAGGATGCACACGAAGCAATTAGACCGACGTCCACTTTACGTTCGCCTGATACAATCAAAGCACATGTAAGCCGTGATCAATATCGACTTTATAAATTAATATGGGAACGATTTGTTGCTAGTCAGATGGCATCTGCAGTACTAGATACCGTTAAAGTTGACTTAATTAATAATGATGTAATATTTAGAGCAAATGGCTCAGTAGTTAAATTCCCAGGCTTTATGAAGGTATATATAGAAAGTAATGATGATGGCACAGAAGAAAAGGATCGCATTCTACCACCGTTAGCTGAAGGTGAAAAGGTTAAATTAGAAGATATATTACCTGAACAACATTTTACACAACCTCCACCACGTTACACGGAAGCAAGATTAGTAAAAACTCTTGAAGAGTTAGGAATTGGTCGACCATCAACATATGTACCAACGTTAGAAACGATTCAAAAACGTGGATATGTTTCATTAGATAATAAACGATTTGTACCTACTGAACTAGGTCAAATAGTATTTGATTTAGTAGTTGAGTTTTTCCCAGAAGTAATTAATATTGAGTTTACGGTTCAAATGGAAGGTGACCTTGATAAAATTGAAGACGGCAATGTGAACTGGATTCAAATCATTGATCAATTTTATAGAGGTTTTGAGAAGCACTTAGAAATAGCTGAGAAAGAAATGCAAAAAGTTGAAATCAGAGATGAACCTGCTGGTGAAGACTGTGAAGTATGTGGAAACCCAATGGTTTTTAAAATGGGTAGATACGGAAAGTTTATGGCATGCTCAAACTTTCCAGAATGCAGAAATACAAAAGCAATCGTAAAAGATATTGGGGTTAAATGTCCTACATGTAAAGATGGTAATATTATTGAACGTAAATCGAAAAAGAATCGAATATTCTATGGATGCACGAATTATCCTGAATGTGAATTCTTATCATGGGATAAGCCAATCGCAAGACCATGTCCGAAATGTGATAGCTTATTAGTTGAAAAGAAAATGAAAAAAGGTATTCAAGTTCAATGTGTATCATGTGACTACAAAGAGGATCAACAAGTGTGAGCAATTAATTTGCTCACTTTTACTTTTCATATCAACTTTTGATTAAGAAATCTTTAAGAAAAAAATTATAAAATATTATTACGTAATGTAGATTGAATCAGCGTAGAAGGAGTTATCAATGAAAGAACAATTTATTAATGTAATCGGAGCAGGTTTAGCAGGAAGCGAGGCCGCTTACCAAATTGCAAAAAGAGGAATTAAAGTACATTTATACGAAATGAGACCAGTTAGACAAACACCAGCTCATCATACTGACAAGTTTGCCGAGTTAGTTTGTAGTAATTCACTAAGAGCGAACACATTAACAAACGCTGTAGGTGTATTAAAAGAGGAAATGAGAAGATTAGATTCAGTTATTATTCGTTCTGCTGATGAGTGTGCTGTACCTGCAGGTGGGGCATTAGCTGTAGACCGACATGAGTTTGCAAGCCGTGTAACTGAGTATGTGAAAAATCATCCAAATGTAACTGTGCATAACGAAGAAATGACTAAAATTCCTGAAGGACCAACAGTAATCGCAACAGGACCTTTAACATCACCTGAGCTTTCACAGCAATTAAAAGAATTAACGGGTGAAGATTATTTCTATTTTTATGATGCAGCGGCTCCTATAGTAGAAAAAGAAAGTATTGATTTAAATAAAGTATATTTAAAATCTAGATATGATAAAGGTGAAGCAGCTTACTTAAATTGCCCGATGACAGAAGAAGAATTTGATCGTTTTTATGAAGCATTAACTACAGCAGAAACAGTTCCTTTAAAAGAATTTGAAAAAGAGATTTTCTTTGAGGGATGTATGCCAGTAGAAGTTATGGCTAAACGTGGAAAACAAACGTTATTATTTGGGCCAATGAAACCAGTAGGCTTAGAGGATCCAAAGACTGGTAAGACGCCACATGCAGTTGTACAACTACGTCAAGATGATAGTGCTGGAACTTTATATAATATAGTAGGATTCCAAACGCATTTAAAATGGGGACCTCAAAAAGAAGTACTACAATTAATACCAGGTTTAGAGAATGCTGAAATTGTACGTTATGGTGTAATGCATCGTAATACGTTTATAAATTCACCGAAACTATTAGAGGCAACATATCGTTTTAAAGGTCGCAAGGATTTATTCTTTGCAGGTCAAATGACTGGAGTCGAAGGTTATGTAGAATCTGCAGCATCTGGTTTAGTAGCAGGAATAAATGCAGCTAGATTCGTAATGGAGAAAGATTTAGTCGTATTCCCAGCAGAAACTGCAATTGGAAGTATGGCTAATTATATAACGACAACAAGTGAAAAACACTTCCAACCTATGAATGCGAACTTCGGTCTTTTCCCTAGACTTGATGTGAAAATTAAAAGAAAACAAGAACGATATGAAGCTTACGCAAACCGTGCATTAGAATCAATTATGAATTTTGTAGAATGTTAAGAAAATAAATTGCAAATAGCTACTTAATATGTTAGTATGTAGTGGCTTGTGAGGAGAAATTACCTTGAATATTAAAATATTGTGTCAATTATTCATTCAGTATTTACAATTAGAGAAAAACTCTTCACAATACACATTAAATAGTTATAAAAAAATTGTTGAACAATTTCTAGTTTTTATGGAGCAACAATCCATTATTTCATTTTCTTCAGTTACTTATTCTGATGTTCGTCTCTATTTAACAACTTTGCATGACAAACAGCTATCAAGACGTACAGTCTCAAAGCATATTTCTTGTTTAAGAAGTTTCTATCGTTTTCTTATGAGAGAAAATGAAGCAAAAGAGAATCCTTTTGTATTAGCGTCACTTCCTAAAAAAGAAACTATGATACCAAGATTTTTATACAAGGAAGAACTTGAAAAACTATTTAAGATTAGCGATCTAGATACGGAACTTGGACAAAGAAATCAAGCTCTATTAGAATTGCTATATGCTACCGGAATCCGAGTAAGCGAATGCTGTAATTTGAAATTAAAAGACATAGATTTTCAAATTGGGACTATTTTAGTAACAGGCAAAGGGAATAAACAGCGGTATATTCCCTTTGGCAGTTATGCAGAAAAAGCTCTTCATACATATATAGAAGATGGCCGAAATAGACTGATAGTAGCTAACAAGCAAATGAATGACGATCTTTTTTTGAATCACCGTGGTACAAAACTTACGGCAAGAGGTGTCCGTGGTATATTAGAAAAAATGATCAAAGATACTTCGTTGACTAATAAAATCTATCCACATATGTTAAGGCACACCTTTGCTACGCATATGCTTGATAACGGTGCTGATATTCGAAGTGTTCAAGAATTACTTGGACATGAGAATTTATCATCTACTCAAATCTATACACATGTAACGAAGGAAAGATTACAAAAAGTATACAATTTACATCATCCTAGAGCATAAAAAGAGCTCAATTTTAGAAATTAATCGACATTTCTAAGGAGGATTCAAATGTCCAATTTTCATGCTACAACGATTTTCGCAATCAGACACAATGGAAAAAGTGCCATGGCTGGTGATGGCCAAGTAACATTTGGAAATGCAGTAGTAATGAAGCATACTGCAAGAAAAGTTAGAAAGCTTTTTAATGGAAAGGTTTTAGCTGGTTTTGCAGGATCTGTTGCAGATGCATTTACTTTATTCGAACTTTTTGAGGGCAAGTTAGTTGAATATAATGGTAATATTCAAAGAGCTGCTGTTGAATTAGCAAAAAAATGGAGAACAGATCGAGTATTACATAAACTTGAAGCATTACTAATCGTAATGGATCATAATTCATTATTATTAATTTCTGGTACTGGTGAAGTAATCGAACCTGACGATGGAATTCTTGCAATCGGTTCTGGGGGGAATTACGCTCTTGCAGCAGGCCGTGCACTAAAGGAAAACGCAGGGGAAAATCTTTCAGCAAAACAAATCGCATATGCTAGTTTAAAAACTGCAAGTGATATTTGTGTGTATACGAACGGAAATATAATTTTAGAAGAATTAGAATAGGAGAGTGTATTATGAGTACTTCTTTCACGCCTCGTCAAATTGTTGAAAAACTTGATCAATATATTGTTGGACAGCAACAAGCGAAAAAAGCAGTAGCAATTGCACTCAGAAATCGATATCGTAGAAGTTTACTTGAAGAGTCATTCCGTGAAGAAATTTCACCAAAAAATATTTTAATGATTGGACCAACAGGTGTTGGTAAAACTGAAATTGCTAGAAGGATGGCAAAACTAGTTGGTGCTCCATTTATTAAAGTTGAAGCTACTAAATTTACAGAAGTTGGATATGTTGGTAGAGATGTAGAATCAATGGTTCGCGATTTAGTCCAAACTTCTATTCGAATTGTAAAAGAAGAGCGTATGAATAAGGTGAAAGATCAAGCTGAAAAAAATGCTAATCAAAGATTAGTAAAACTTCTGGTACCAAGTACGAAAAAACAAGCTTCATTTAAAAACCCACTTGAGATGCTTTTTAATCAAGATTCGCAAAACTCGAATGCTGAGCAAGAAGAGAATGATACAGAATTAACATCTAAAAGAAGAAATATAGAATTTCAACTATTATCTGGAAAACTAGAAGAAGATCTTGTGTCAATTGAAGTAGAGCAACAGCAAGCTCCGATGTTAGATTTTATGCAAGGAACTGGAATGGAACAAATGGGAATGAACTTCCAAGAGTCATTAGGTAGTCTATTTCCAAAGAAAACCAAAAAAAGAAAGCTTCCTGTTAAAGAAGCTCGTAAGATTTTAACGAATGAAGAAGCTCAGAAATTAATCGATATGGATGAAGTAACACAAGAAGCAGTTTATAGAGCTGAACAATTAGGCATTATTTTCATTGATGAAATTGATAAGATTGCAAGTAAGCAAAACTCTACTCAAGATGTTTCGAGAGAGGGCGTACAAAGAGATATCTTACCAATCGTTGAAGGAAGTACTGTTGTAACCAAATATGGCCCAGTAAAAACGGATCATATTCTATTTATTGCAGCTGGTGCATTTCATATTTCCAAACCGTCAGATTTAATCCCTGAACTACAAGGTCGCTTTCCAATTCGTGTAGAATTAGGGAAATTATCTGTTGAAGATTTTGTTCGTATTTTAGTTGAGCCTGATTTTTCAATTATTAAACAATATAAAGCTTTATTGTCTACAGAAGGTATACAAATCGAATTTTCTGACGATGCTATACGTAGAATAGCAGAAATAGCATTTGAAGTTAATCAGACTACAGACAATATAGGCGCAAGAAGATTGCATACTATTATGGAAAAGCTTCTTGAAGATCTATCGTTTGAAGCTTCTGAAATTCAAATGGGAACAATTAAGATTACACCACAATATGTAAATGAAAAGCTCGCAAATATTGCAAAAGATAAAGACATAAGTCAATTCATTTTATGATTTAGCTAAAGAACACTTTTAATTTCAGCCATGAGATTGCAGAAGAAGTTCAAAGGAAACGTACAATTAAATAGGAGGCATTTAGAAAGATGCAATTATTAGAAAAAACAAGAAAGATTAATAAGTTATTACAACAATCTGCAGGTAAGCCAGTAAACTTTAAAGAAATGGCAGATACATTAGAAGAAGTTATTGAATCAAACGTATTTATTTTAAGTCGTAAAGGGAAATTATTAGGTTACGGTCTTCACCAAAAAATCGAAAATGAGCGCATGCAAAAAATGTTCAGTGATCGCCAATTCCCTGAAGAATATACACAAAACCTATTTAATATTAATGAAACATCATCAAATATAGATATTAACAGTGAGCACACTGCATTCCCAGTTGAAAATAAAGATTTATTTTCTGGCGGGTTAACAACTATCGTACCAATTATCGGTGGTGGAGAGCGCTTAGGTACTCTTGTTCTAGCTCGAATTAATCAAGATTTTGAAAATGATGATTTAATTTTAGCAGAATATGGCGCTACAGTAGTAGGTATGGAGATTCTACGTGAAAAAGCAGAAGAAATTGAAGAAGAAGCAAGAAGTAAAGCTGTTGTACAAATGGCTATTTCATCTCTTTCTTATAGCGAATTAGAAGCAATTGAACATATATTTGAAGAATTAAATGGCTATGAAGGTTTATTAGTCGCAAGTAAAATTGCTGACCGTGTAGGAATTACAAGATCAGTTATCGTAAATGCACTACGTAAATTAGAAAGTGCTGGCGTTATCGAGTCTAGATCACTAGGAATGAAAGGTACTTATATTAAAGTACTAAATGATAAATTCTTATTAGAGTTAGAGAAATTAAAATCTAACTAATTATTAAAAATTTCTTCTTGAAGAAGGATTAATAGTTAAAATGATTGTTGAACCTTTTCTTAATGAATAATTAGGAAAAGGTTTTTTTGTCTTCATTAAATTTAAACTAGTTAGAAAAATAATTTTTATATTAGAATAAAAAGACTAGTTAAATAAAGACTATTTTCTTTTTATTGTATAAATGAACTGTATAGACGAATTGGAAATTTATGGTATGATTAAAAATGTTTACTTGAATATAAATATAATAATTATTCGTTTTTTACGAATACAATTTCGCGGGGGGAATTAGATAATATTTTCTATTTTTTACTGTTGGCTGTTTTCAAATATATTGTTGTTAAATTAGTATATGTTAATTTATTTCCACTCTAGTTCATACTCTCCTTAAGACTAAGAAAAAGAAGTAAAGTATAAAAATGTCTAGATCTATTCTAATTAGTTATTTACTGTCTTTTTATACCCAACTTTCTTTTACCTTTACCCTATTTCTATATCTACCTCGGTTTTTAGTCGTAAATAGTTAATTTACTAAACAACAATTATTCAAAGGACGGTTCTTTTTTAATCGTATAAATTAAAAAATTTGTATTGTTTAAATTATCTCTTTAATAAGAGTTAAAATCAGATTACCCCAAAAGAATAATCTATTATATTAAAAATAGAATATTGGAATATAAGAACAATTATCTTAAAAAAAGAAAAGTTTTATTCTTTTAAAGAAATATTAGTTGTGCTAAATAAAGTTTCACATTATTTTAAAAAATGAGAGAATAAATTAAAGGATTTTAATAATATAATTTTTAAAAGGAATAGAAAAGTGATCAATTTAGTTTTTGTTTATCATACTACATTTAAATGCACTACTGAACATATACATGGTACTTCCATGCAATTTTGAATGAATCATAACTATATGTTGAATAAAATTAATAGATTCGTAGTATTTGAAAGGCTAAATAGTAATAAAAGAAGAATCCCGATTCATGTGGGAGATAGTGAAAATCAACATGATATTACTTATTTAATTGATAACTTCCTAGGAATAAATTTTTGTATGTGTTAATTCCTTTTATAAAATGATGACCATACAAATAAATTTTCACCGAAAACTCACTATTTATAAATTTGTTAATCAAGTATTAAACATAATAAGGTAATTCGCTCGAGGTGAAAGACGTGTTTCAAGTTCAAAAAAATGTTTCACAAGATTATTGGAAAAAGTGGATTGAAGATCATGATCTTCAAGCTGGAGATGCGTTAATGCGGATTTATATGCCATTAGTTCATTTCCATGTAAATCGTATAGCTCAAAGATTACCTTCAAATGTCTGTAGAGATGATTTACAAAGTTTAGCAATGATGGGTTTATATAACGCATTAGAGAAATTCGATCCGAATAGGGATTTAAAGTTTGAAACATATGCTTCAATTAGAATAAGTGGTAATATATTGGATGGTCTTCGAAAAGAAGACTGGTTACCTAGATCAATTAGAGATAAAGCAAAAAAAATCGATTGTGCGATTGAAAAGTTAGAACCCGCTCTCGGGCGAAAAGCTACTCCAGAAGAAATAGCACAGTATACTGGTTATTCTTCGATAGAAGTAGTTAATGTAATGAATGATGTATTTTTCTCCAATATGTTGTCTGTAGATGAGCAAATCAAAGATGATTGTGATGGACAAGTTAATTTTATTCATACAATTAAAGATCACGAAACATTAACACCAGAAGAAATGCTACTGAAAGATGAACAAATAAGGCTGCTTGCTAGGACGATTGTTACTGAATTAAATGAGAAAGAACAGCTAGTAATAAGTTTATACTATCATGAAGGATTAACATTAACTGAAATTGGAACAATTATAAATTTATCGACTTCAAGGGTTTCTCAGATCCACACTAAAGCAATTTTTAAATTAAAGCACCTTTTAAGTAAAAACTAATACATAGAATACTTTGCATTTTTACGTTTAATTATATAGATATTTTTAATTTTATTACCTCATATTACTTTCTTTATTGACAATTTCATTTTTTTACAGTACGAACTAATAAGTAGGTGGCAATCGATTTTTTAATTTTAAATTTTATAAAATATAAAGAAGAAGACTATTTAGTTGAATAAATTAACAAAAATTCCCAATACTGATAAAGATTCAGTTGTTGGGTCAGCTGAATCTCAATTCTGAATCACTAATTAATAGCAGTCATTTGTTAATTATTTAGTTAGGAAGAATATCTTATGTTCGAATAATAGCTGTTCGATGATTTGATAATAGACTACTTATGGATGAAAATGGAAGAAGGATTTGTAAAGAGAAAAGGAAATACAAACTTTGTTGAAACTTCGACAATAATTTCTCGTTTTCTCTTGATAATTAATGTTGTATATGCTATAGTAGTCCATGGTGTTATTACACACGCTTGCCGATTTTCTTATTGGTGCTACCCAGTTTGGGAGTGATAGGAGAAGAAGACGTGAGCGGAGGAAAAAGAACCATTAGGAGGAAATAAAATGTCAGTAATTTCTATGAAGCAATTATTAGAAGCTGGTGTTCACTTCGGTCACCAAACTCGCCGTTGGAACCCAAAAATGAAACGTTACATCTTCACTGAGCGTAACGGTATCTACATCATCGACCTACAAAAAACAGTTAAAAAGGTTGAAGAATGTTACAACGTAATGAAAGGTATCGCTGCTGAAGGTGGAAACATCCTTTTCGTTGGTACTAAAAAACAAGCTCAAGAAGCTATTAAAGATGAAGCAATCCGTTCTGGTATGTACTTCATTAACCAACGTTGGTTAGGTGGAACTTTAACAAACTTCCAAACAATCCAAAAACGTGTTAAACGTTTAAAAGATATCGAAAGAATGCAAGAAGATGGCACATTTGAAGTGTTACCTAAGAAAGAAGTTATTCAACTTAAAAAAGAATTAGAACGTCTTGAAAAATTCTTAGGCGGAATCAAAGACATGAAGCAACTTCCTGATGCATTATTCGTTGTTGATCCTCGTAAAGAGCGTATCGCTGTTGCTGAAGCTCGTAAGTTAAACATTCCTATCATCGGTATTGTTGACACTAACTGTGATCCAGACGAAATCGATCACGTTATCCCAGCAAACGACGATGCTATTAGAGCTGTAAAACTTCTTACATCAAAAATGGCAGATGCGATTCTTGAAGCGAAACAAGGCGAAGAAACAACTGCTTAATGAGAATTTGAAAGGTGATAAGAGGTTTTAGCCTTTTATCACCTTTTTTTAAGGTTTAAATAATCGAAAATTGTTTACCTTATAAAACGATTGAATAAAATAAGCTTACATATAGGAGATGAAATAATATGGCAATTACTGCACAAATGGTAAAAGAATTACGTGAAAAAACTGGCGCAGGTATGATGGACTGCAAAAAAGCATTAACTGAAACTGAAGGTAACATGGACAAAGCAATCGACTACCTTCGTGAAAAAGGTATCGCAAAAGCTGCTAAAAAAGGTGACCGTATCGCTGCAGAAGGTTTAACTTTCGTTGAAGTAGCTGGAAACGATGCAGTACTAATCGAAGTAAACTCTGAAACTGATTTCGTTGCGAAAAACGAAGGTTTCAAAGAATTAGGATCTGCTCTTGCAAAACATATCGTTGCTAACAAACCTGCAACTGTTGAAGAAGCTTTAGCTCAAACAATGGAAACTGGTGAAACTGTTGAAACATTCATCAACCATGCAATTGCTAAAATCGGAGAAAAAATCTCATTACGTCGTTTTGAATTAGTTTCTAAAACAGATGCTGACGCATTTGGTGCTTACTTACACAGTGGCGGTCGTATCGGTGTTCTTTCAGTTGTAGAAGGAACAACGAAAGAAGACGTTGCTAAAGATGTATCTATGCACATCGCTGCAATCAACCCTAAATATATCTCTCGTGATGCTGTTTCTCAAGAAGAAGTTGAGCATGAGCGTGGAATTTTAACTCAACAAGCATTAAACGAAGGTAAACCTGAAAACATCGTTGCGAAAATGGTAGAAGGACGTATTGGTAAATACTTCGAAGAAATCTGCTTATTAGATCAATCTTTCGTTAAAAACCCAGACGTTAAAGTAGGTCAATTCGTAAAAGCTGCTAACGGAACTGTTAAATCTTTCGTTCGTTATGAAGTTGGAGAAGGCCTAGAAAAACGTGAAGATAACTTTGCTGAAGAAGTAATGAATCAAGTTAAAGGTAACTAATTTTAGTTACTTTGAATGAAAATAGGGGACACTATGTGTTCCCTATTTTTTAAAGAAACGTAAATTAAATACATAGGTGTACGTAAATGGAGGGTATTATGAGTAAAGCAAAGTATAATCGCGTAGTATTAAAACTTAGTGGTGAAGCATTAGCTGGCGGACAAGGATTTGGAATTAATCCATCAGTTATAAAATCAATAGCTGAACAAGTTAAAGAAATTGCAGAACTAGATGTTGAAGTTGCAGTAGTAGTTGGTGCTGGTAACATTTGGCGTGGTAAAACTGGTAGCGAAATGGGTATGGACCGAGCTACAGCAGACTACATGGGCATGTTAGGTACTGTAATGAACTCATTAGCACTTCAAGATAGTCTTGAAACACTTGGTGTACAATCTCGTGTACAATCTTCAATTGAAATGCGTCAAGTTGCAGAACCATATATCCGTCGTAAAGCAATTCGTCATTTAGAGAAAAAACGTGTTGTAATTTTTGCTGCTGGTACAGGAAATCCTTATTTCTCAACTGATACTACTGCTGCATTACGTGCTGCTGAGATTGAAGCAGATGTTATTTTAATGGCTAAAAATAATGTAGACGGAGTATATTCAGCTGACCCATCAATCGATAAAACTGCTGTAAAATACGAAACTCTTACATATTTAGACGTATTAAAAGAAGGTTTAGGTGTAATGGATTCAACAGCATCTTCATTATGTATGGACAATGATATTCCATTAATTGTATTCTCAATTATGGAAGAAGGTAATATTAAACGTGCCGTTCTTGGCGAAAATATTGGAACAATAGTAAAGGGGAAATAAAGATGTCTAATCAAATCATTTCTTTAGCAAAAGAAAAAATGACAAAAGCTGTTTCTGCTTTCTCTAGAGAATTAGCAACAGTACGTGCTGGTCGTGCAAACCCAGCTATTTTAGATAAAGTTTTAGTTGAATATTATGGTGCTCCAACGCCACTTAACCAAATGGCAAATATTTCAGTACCAGAAGCAAGATTATTATTAATTACTCCTTACGATAAAACTGTTATTAACGATATGGATAAAGCGATTCAAAAAGCTGACTTAGGCTTAAATCCTTCAAATGATGGAACTGTAATCAGAATTAGTTTCCCACCATTAACAGAAGAGCGTCGTCGTGATTTAGTAAAAGTAGTTAAAAAATCTGCAGAGGATGCTAAAGTAGCAGTACGTAACATCCGCCGTGATGCAAATGATGATCTTAAAAAATCAGAAAAAAATGGTGAAATTACTGAAGATGAATTACGTGGTCTTGTAGAAGACATTCAAAAACAAACTGATTCACATATCGAAAAAATCGATGGAATCACAAAAGATAAAGAAAAAGAGATAATGGAAGTTTAATACTGCATTGCAAGGTATATCTTACTAGCGCTTAGAAAAATAATGAATTTTTCATTTTATGCTATTACATAATTTCATTATTGCATTATAATTAAATAAACTAAGCGCTTTGAGTAAAAAGACCCTCTGTTTAAGGGGGTTTTTTTACTCAATGCTTTAATTAGATATACTTAAACGGAGGATTAAAGATGTTTAAATTAATTTCTTTTTTTAAAAGAAATAAAGAAGAGAAAAATGTACCTCCAAGTTCGCAATTAAATGGGGTAGACGGAGTAATTCCTGAGCATGTTGCAATAATAATGGATGGTAATGGTAGGTGGGCACAAAAGAGAAATCTACCAAGGGTTAAGGGACACTACGAAGGAATGAAAGTAGTTCGGAAAATTGCAAGAACTGCTAGTAAATTAGGTGTAAAGACTTTAACTTTATATGCTTTTTCAACGGAGAATTGGAAAAGACCAAGAACTGAAGTAGAATTCTTAATGAAGTTACCACAAGAATTTCTAGGGACATTTTTACCTGAATTAATCGAAGAAAATGTGCAGGTAAGATTAACTGGAAATAAAGAGCAATTACCAAGCTATACAACAGAAGCAGTATTAAAAGCAGTAGAAGAAACCAAAAATAATACGGGTATGGTTTTAAATTTTGCACTAAATTATGGATCTAGAGACGAAATAATTTCTGCAGTTAAAAAGATTTCTTCAGATGTATTGGATAATAAAATAAATAAAGAAGAAATTAATGAAGACTTGTTTAATGATTATTTAATGACAAGTGATTTTAAAGATCCAGATTTATTAATTAGAACAAGCGGGGAATTAAGGATTAGTAATTTTATGCTTTGGCAAATTGCTTATTCAGAACTATATTTTACAGATGTATTATGGCCCGATTTTACCGAAGAATGTTTAATTGATGCGGTAAAAGAATATCAAAATCGAGCAAGAAGATATGGTGGTATTTAAGAAAGCGGTGAAGGAACTTGAAACAGCGTATTATAACAGGAGTTATAGCTGGAGCATTATTTTTAGGATTAGTCATATTTGGTGAATGGCCGTTTGGGTTACTTGTATTTGCTCTTGGCACAATCGGTTATTTTGAATTAATTCGAATGAAAAAGTTTAATTTATTTAGTGCACAAACTGTACTTGGATTAATCATAACATGGTTAGCAATTACACCAAACGATTTATCTAATAGAATCTTTCCAATAGATGTAGGTAAAACTGAAATTTCAATTGTACTAATCCTATTACTTTTATCATATACGGTAATTACAAAGAATACATTTACTTTTGAAGATGCTTCTTTTGTAGTACTAAGTAGTTTATATGTGGGATACGGATTTCATTATATGTACGAGATGAGAAATATGGGCATTTCATACTTCTTCTTCCCATTATTCGTAATTTGGGCAACTGATTCAGGTGCATATTTTATTGGGAAAGCCACAGGTAAAACCAAACTTTGGCCAGATATTAGTCCAAATAAAACGATTGAAGGTTCAATAGGTGGAATTATTTGTGCTGTTGTTGTTGCAGTAATTTTATCGATTATGTTAACTTTAAATTATTCAATACTATATTTAGTAATAGTAGCTGTTCTTGTATCGATTTTTGGTCAATTAGGTGATCTCGTACAATCTGCATATAAAAGGTACTACGGTGTTAAAGACTCAGGAAATTTATTACCTGGTCATGGTGGGATTTTAGACAGATTTGACAGTATCATTTTCACATTGCCAATAGTCTATTTACTATTTAAATTATAGTATTAGTTTTTGTATTTAAGGAGACATATGATAATGAAGAAAATCAGCTTACTCGGAGCAACTGGTTCAATCGGCATACAAACACTCGATATTATTAGAAATCAATCAAATAATTTTAAATTAGTCGCGTGTTCAGCTGGGAGAAATATTGATGAATTATATAAGATCATTTTAGAATTTAAACCAAAACTAGTTTCAGTTGCAGGTAAAGAAGAAGCTGAAAAACTGACGAGCTTACGTATCCCTTCGGAAACTAAAATTTTATATGGTGAAGAAGGTCTAATCGAAGTTGCAGTCCATGAAGACAGTACGATACTTGTTAACGCTGTTGTTGGAAGTGTAGGTTTAGTTCCCACTATGAAAGCAATCCAAAATGGTAAAACAATCGCACTAGCGAATAAGGAGACATTAGTAACAGCAGGTCATATTGTAATGGCTGAAGCAGAAAAATATGGTGTCTCAATTTTGCCAGTAGATAGTGAGCATTCTGCAATCTTTCAATGTTTAAATGGTGAAAATCCTAGTGAAATACATAAATTAATCATCACAGCTTCAGGTGGAAGTTTTAGAGATAAAACAAGAGAACAATTAAAGGATGTTACAATTGAAGATGCTCTAAACCATCCAAATTGGTCAATGGGTGCTAAAATTACAATTGATTCAGCCACAATGATGAACAAAGGATTAGAAGTGATTGAAGCACACTGGCTATTTAATATGCCATATGAAAAAATTGATGTAGTACTCCATAGAGAAAGTGTTATTCACTCTATGATTGAATTCAATGACGGAAGTGTAATGGCACAATTAGGAACACCTGATATGAGAGTACCTATCGCATATGCACTTAACTATCCTTCAAGAAAACCAGTTAATAATCATAAACCATTAGATTTAATTAAATTTGGGACACTTCATTTTGAGGAGATGGATTTTAACAGTTTTAAATGTTTGGATTTTGCTTATCAAGCTGGAAAAGTTGGAGGTAGTTTACCAACTGTATTAAATGCAGCAAATGAAGAAGCGGTAGCTGCTTTTCTACAGAATAAAATATCATTCTTACAAATTGAGAATTTAATAGAAAACGCTCTTGAAAAACACAATGTAATAAGTAAACCTTCATTAGAAGAAATTCGTGACATTGATGATCAAACAAGACAATTCGTTTCATCACTAATAAAGTAAGGGTGGTAATTACATGAATACAGTTATAGCGTTTGTTGTAATTTTTGGCGCACTTGTATTTTTTCATGAACTAGGACATCTATATTTTGCAAAACGTGCTGGGATATTATGTAGAGAATTTGCGATTGGATTTGGTCCAAAGGTTTTCTCATTTTATCGAAATGAAACTACATATACAATAAGATTATTGCCGCTTGGTGGATATGTTCGTTATGCTGGTGAAGATCCAGAAATGGTACAAGTAAAGCCTGGGTCACATATTGGTTTACAATTTAACTCAATTGGGGAAGTTTCTAAAATTGTAGTTGATCAGTTTGATCGTTTCCAAGATCTTCGTTTTGTTGAAGTTGATTCAATAGATTTAGAGCATAAGCTTGAAATTATTGGTATTGAAGAGGGAACTGAAGGCGTATCAAAATTCATCGTAAATGAAAAAGCGTTCATTTATAGTGAAGGACAAGGTCACCAGATTGCTCCGTATAACCGACAATTTAATAGTAAATCTGTAGGAAAAAGAGCGATTGCCATTTTTGCAGGTCCAATGATGAATTTTGTTCTAGCTTTAGTCATTTTTATCTTATTGGGATTACTACAAGGAACTCCAGTGAATGATGCTAAAATTGGCGAATTACTTCCAAAAGGGCCTGCACAAACTGCTGGTCTAAAAGAAGGGGACATTGTTTTATCAATTGATAATAAAGAAGTTTCAAAATGGGCAGAAGTAGTTAAAATTGTAAGAGAAAGCCCTAGTAAAGAATTATTGTTTAAGGTGAAAAGAGATAACAAAGTTATTTCGATTCCAATCACTCCAAAATCAGAAAAAATCGATAATAAAACTAATGGTTTAATCGGTGTATATGCACCTGTTGAAAAAAATGTTTTTGCTTCGGTTAAATATGGGATAACTGAAACAATTGGATGGACAAAAGAAATTGTATTAGCAGTTGGGCACTTAGTATCTGGTCAATTCTCAATCAATAATCTTTCAGGTCCAGTTGGTATTTATCAGGTGACAGATCAAGCTGCACAATCAGGTATTTTCTACTTAATGAAATGGGCAGCATTTTTAAGTATCAACCTTGGTATTATGAACTTATTACCATTACCAGCTCTTGATGGTGGAAGACTAACATTTTTTGCAATAGAAGCATTAAGAGGTCGACCAATTGATCGCCAAAAAGAAGGTGTCGTTCACTTTATTGGTTTTGCGCTTTTAATGTTATTAATGATCATCGTAACTTGGAATGATATTAAAAGGTTTTTCTTATAAGAAGCTCTGTTTAATTTAATCATGTAATTTCATGAAATTTTGTTAAAGAATCCGCGACTTACTTGCTTTTATAACGGGCTTAGTGACATATCGTTTGTCAATTAGCCCGTTTTAAGTGGGAGCGGATTCTTATCTTACAAAGCTCTTTTTTTAACTCGTTGTTTTTATGCAAAACTTTTAGAAACTACGAAATCTATTTTACAAAAAAATTATTAAAAAAATTTGAGAATATAAAAGAAAATTATGAGGTGAATCCTTTTGAAACAAAGTATCGTATATAGTCCAACTCTTCGTGAAGTACCATCGGATGCAGATATTAAAAGTCATCAATTATTATTAAGAGCTGGTTTTATTAGACAAAATGCATCTGGTATATATAGCTTCTTACCTTTAGGTAATAAAGTTCTTCAAAAAGTAGCAAATATCGTTCGAGAAGAAATGAATAATGCTGGTGCGATGGAAATGTTAATGCCATCAATGCAAGCACAAGAATTATGGGAAGAATCAGGTCGTTGGGATAATTTTGGTCCAGAATTAATGCGTTTACGTGATCGACATGGTAGAGGATTTGCATTAGGGGCGACTCACGAAGAAGTTGTTACTTCAATTATTCGTGATGAATTAAAATCATATAAAAAATTACCGATTACACTTTATCAAGTACAATCAAAATTCCGTGATGAAAAACGTCCTCGTTTTGGACTACTTCGCGGTCGTGAGTTTTTAATGAAAGATGCATATTCTTTCCATGCATCACAAGAAAGTTTGGATGAAGTATATGATCGTTTATTTACAGCTTATAGCAACGTATTTACACGCTGCGGATTAAATTTCAGAGCGGTTGTTGCTGATTCAGGAGCGATGGGTGGAAAAGATACGCATGAATTCATGGTGTTATCTGACATTGGAGAAGATACAATCGCATTTTCAAATGAATCTAGCTATGCTGCAAATATTGAAATGGCGCCAGTTATTACAAAATATGAACCATCAGATGAAAAATTAGAAGAAGTTCAAAAAG
This sequence comes from Gottfriedia acidiceleris, assembly GCF_002128425.1. Taxonomy (GTDB): domain Bacteria; phylum Bacillota; class Bacilli; order Bacillales; family Bacillaceae_G; genus Gottfriedia; species Gottfriedia acidiceleris. The sequence goes on along the minus strand of NZ_NESS01000005.1, from coordinate 218,550 downwards.
TAGAAACGCCAAATCAAAAAACAATCGATGAAGTAATTGGATTCTTAAACTTACCGATTGAAAAGAGCATTAAATCAATTATTTTCAAAGCAGATGAAAGTTTTGTATTAGTGCTTGCTCGTGGGGACCACGAAATCAATGATATTAAATTAAAGAATTATTTAGGTGCACATTCAGTAGAGCTTGCTTCTAAAGAAGAAGTAAAGGAGCTAATGAACTGTGAAATAGGATCATTAGGTCCTATCGGAGTAAAATCTGATTTATTAGTATTAGCAGATAATGCAATTAAAGGAATAGTAAATGGTTGCTGTGGAGCAAATGAAGAAGGCTATCACTATATTAACGTAACTGTAAATCGAGACTATAATGTTAAAGATTTCGTAGACTTAAGATTTATCCAAGAAGGTGACTTATCACCAGACGGTAAAGGAACTATTTCGTTTGCAAAAGGTATTGAAGTAGGTCATATATTCAAATTAGGTACAAAATATTCTGAGTCTATGAATGCAACATTCCTTGATGAAAATGGTAAATCGAATCCGATCATTATGGGATGCTATGGAATCGGTGTATCTCGTACATTAGCTGCAATTGTAGAGCAATATAATGATGAGAAAGGTATTGTATGGCCTAAAAATCTAGCTCCTTTTGATGTGCATGTCATTACTGTAAATACTAAGAACGAAGAGCAAGTAAATTTAGCAGACGATATTTATAAAACGTTAAAAGAGATTGGACAAGATGTATTATTAGATGACCGAAATGAACGTGTTGGTGTAAAATTTGCAGACGCTGATCTTTTCGGAATTCCTGTTCGTGTAGTTGTCGGTAAGAAAGCAGCAGAAGGAATTGTAGAACTAAAAACAAGAGATGGAGAAGTTAGTAAAGAAGTAGAAATTTCTAACCTTGTGAATGAAATAAATATGTTAAAATAGAATAAAAGTGGAAGCGACACCTTACGGGAATCGCACACAAATAAAAAAGTACCTCTTATTTTTAGAGGTACTTTCAATTTTTTACACATATATAGCAATTTATATAATAAGGTTGGTGAAAAAATGGGACAAACACGTCAAGAACGGTTTCAGCTATTATTAGATCAGCTTCAATTTCCCCAAGATATGAGAGACCTGTATTTTAAAAACGGGGAAATCGTAAATCTTGAAGTGAATAAAAGCGAAAAAAAATGGCAGTTTACTTTTAATATAGAAAATGTTTTACCTTTTGCAACGTTTCAAGTATTTGTAACAAGTTTATTAAGAACTTTTAAACATATAGCAGATGTTTCAGTAGTTATTAATACAGAAAATCCAAAAATAGATGAGCAAAAAGTAATTGATTATTGGTCATTTATGATTCAATCTGTGGAATCGAAATCTCCTATTTTACAACATATAGAATCTGCCCTACCTTCAGTTGAAAATAATAAAGTAATCATCGATTTAAATAGTCTAATTGAAGAGAATGCTTTTACAAATCGATACGTTCCTCAGCTGCAAGTTTTATATCAAAAAGTAGGTTTTCCTAAGTTATTTTTTGAGAATACGATAAAAGATAATGTTGAAGAAAAAACTGAGTTTCTTGAGAAAAAAGCTGAAGAAGATCGCAAGCGAGCAATGGAAGTACTTGTTGAATTAGAAAAGAAAGAGGCTGCTGAAGAAGCTGAAGGGGATGAGCCTCAAGGTCCACTTGTTGTTGGATATTATATTAAGGAAACTGAAATTAATACGATTTCGTCAATCATCGAAGAAGAAAAACGAGTAGTCCTTCAAGGATATGTATTCGATTCTGAAATTCGTGAACTTAAGAGTGGCCGTGTTTTAATTACTTTTAAAATAACTGATTACACTAGCTCAATACTTGTGAAAATGTTCTCTAGAGATAAAGAAGATATCCCGATGTTAAATAAAATTAAAAAGGGTATGTGGGTAAAAGTTAGAGGATCAGTACAAAATGATACATTTGTACGTGATTTAGTCATGATTGCAAATGATATAAATGAAATTACACCTGATGAACGCAAGGACGAAGCAAAAGAAGGAGAGCGTAGAATTGAGTTGCATGCTCATACACATATGAGCCAAATGGACTCAGTTGTTTCAGCAGGTGATTTAGTCAAACAAGCAAGTAAGTTTGGACATGAAGCAATTGCAATAACGGATCATGCAGTTGTTCAAGCCTTTCCTGAAGCATTTGGAGCAGGTAAAAAACACGGTGTAAAAATATTATATGGCGTTGAAATAAATCTAGTAAATGATGGTGTACCAACAGCATATAATCCATCACATATTTCATTAGAGGAAGCAACCTATGTAGTATTTGACGTAGAGACAACAGGTCTATCTGCAGTTTATGATACGATCATCGAGTTAGCTGCTGTAAAGATTCATAAAGGTGAAATCATTGATCGATTTGAACGATTTGCAAATCCACATCATCCACTATCTGCAACTACGATTGAATTGACAGGAATTACTGATGAAATGGTAAAAGATGCGCCAAATGTTGATGTCGTACTTCGTGAATTTAAAGAGTGGATGGGTGACGATATACTAGTAGCTCATAATGCTTCATTTGATATGGGTTTTATTCAGATGGGCTTTAAAAAATATGAAATTGGTATTACAAATAACGGTGTAATTGATACGCTTGAGTTAGCTAGAACTTTATATCCAGATTTTAAAAACTTCCGATTAAATACACTCTGTAAAAAATTCGATATTAACTTAACACAACACCACAGAGCGATATACGATGCTGAGGCTACTGGATTCTTACTTCTTAAAATGCTGAAAGATGCAGCAGAGCAAGATATGAATTACCATGACGAGCTAAATAATAACATGGGGAAAGGCGATGCTTATAAACGAGCAAGACCATCGCATGCAACTCTACTAGCTACGAATGAAACTGGATTAAAAAACTTGTTTAAAATTGTTTCATATTCTCATATTCATTATCATCATCGGGTTGCAAGGGTTCCTAGATCATTATTAGTGAAACATCGCGAAGGAATATTAGTTGGATCTGCATGTGATAAAGGTGAAGTTTTTGAGGCAAGTGTTCAAAAATCTCCAGAAGAAGCAGAAAAGCTAATGGAGTTTTATGATTATATCGAAGTAATGCCACCTGAGACACTTTTACATTTAGTGGAATTAGAAATTGTTCGAAATGAACAACATTTAAGAGAAGTAATTTCGAAGCTTGTAAAAATGGCTGAAAAAGTAGAAAAAATTGTAGTTGGTACTGGTAATGTTCATCACTTACAAAAAGAAGACCAAATTTATCGTAAAATTTTAGTTGGTTCTCAGGGCGGAGCAAATCCATTAAATCGACATCGGTTACCAGATGTTCATTTTAGAACAACCAATGAAATGTTATCTTCATTTGCATTTTTAGGAGAAGAAAAAGCAAAAGAAATAGTCGTTACAAACACTCAAAAAATTGCTGGTTTAATTGAAGATATTAAACCAATTAAGGATGACTTATATACTCCAAAAATCGAAGGTGCTGAAGATGAAGTTCGTGATATGAGCTATCAAATGGCAAGATCAATTTATGGAGAGCAATTACCGGAAATTGTAGAAGCTCGTCTTGAAAAAGAGTTAAAAAGTATTATTGGACATGGTTTTGCCGTAATTTACTTGATTTCACATAAACTTGTAAAAAAATCATTAGATGATGGGTATCTCGTAGGTTCTAGGGGATCCGTAGGTTCATCATTAGTAGCGACCATGACAGAAATAACAGAAGTAAATCCACTTCCACCACATTACGTCTGTCCAAATTGTAAGCACTCAGAGTTTTTCAATGATGGATCCGTAGGTTCTGGATTCGATTTACCGAATAAAGATTGTCCAGAATGTGGTACTGCATATAAAAAAGATGGTCATGATATTCCTTTCGAAACCTTCCTTGGATTTAAAGGAGATAAGGTGCCTGATATTGATTTGAATTTCAGCGGTGAATATCAACCAACTGCTCACAATTATACAAAGGTACTTTTTGGTGAGGACTATGTGTATCGTGCAGGTACAATTGGTACTGTAGCTGATAAGACAGCATACGGTTATGTAAGAGGTTATGCAAATGATCATAATCTAAATTTACGTGGTGCTGAATATGATCGATTAGCTATGGGATGTACAGGTGTAAAAAGAACAACTGGACAACATCCAGGTGGAATTATAGTAGTTCCAGATTATATGGATATTTATGATTTTTCACCGATTCAATTCCCTGCTGATGATGTAAAGTCTGAATGGAAAACGACACATTTTGATTTCCATTCAATCCATGATAATTTATTAAAACTAGATATTCTTGGACACGATGATCCTACCGTTATCCGTATGCTTCAAGACTTAAGTGGAATCGATCCAAAAACGATACCAACCGATGACCCTGAAGTTATGAAAATATTTGCTGGACCAGAACCTTTAGGTGTTTCAGAGGAACAAATAGGATGTAAGACAGGAACTTATGGAATTCCTGAATTTGGAACAAAGTTCGTTCGCCAAATGTTAGAAGATACAAAGCCATCTACATTTTCTGAACTAGTGCAAATATCTGGTCTATCACATGGTACAGATGTATGGTTAGGAAATGCATCTGAACTAATAAACAGTGGAACTTGTTCACTTTCAGAAGTAATTGGTTGTCGTGATGACATAATGGTTTATTTAATATACCAAGGATTAGAGCCTTCATTAGCATTTAAAATAATGGAATCAGTTCGTAAAGGTAAAGGTGTACCGCCAGAGTGGGAAGAAGAAATGAGAAATAATAATGTACCTGCTTGGTATATTGATTCTTGTAAAAAAATTAAATACATGTTCCCAAAAGCCCATGCTGCTGCATATGTTTTGATGGCAGTACGAATTGCTTATTTCAAAGTTCATCATCCAATCCTTTATTATGCAGCATACTTTACAGTACGTGCTGAAGATTTCGATATCGAAGCAATGATCGCTGGACCAAGTACGATCAAAGCTAAAATTGAAGAAATTGCGATAAAAGGATTAGATGCATCAGTAAAAGAGAGAAATTTAATGACTGTACTAGAGTTAGCATTAGAAATGTGTGAGCGAGGTTTTTCATTTGAAAAAATGGATTTATATCGATCAAGTGCTGATGAATTTTTAGTAAATGGTAACAAATTAATCCCACCGTTTAATTCCATTCCTGGATTAGGAACGAATGCGGCTAAAAATATTGTTGCAGCTAGAGAAGACGGAGAATTCCTTTCAAAAGAAGACTTACAACAAAGAAGTAAAATTTCAAAAACAGTATTAGAGTATTTAGATAAACAAGGTTGTTTACAAAATTTACCTGATCAAAACCAATTATCTCTATTCGACGGCTTTTAACAGTTTGCAAAACTTGGGAATTATGGTATAGTAAGTACAGATGTAATTTAGCACGGGATTTTTCTTGAAGAGCAGGGGCAACCTGCTCTTTCTTATTACCCTTATTCATCTCTTACGTTTATTGTAACTTGAATTTTAGGTTACGATTATTGCGTAAATTGGAAATACTAAAGATAATTTCCCTGCTAAATAGCAGGGAATTTTCATCTTGTAATGTTTGGAAGGAGGATACTTCTTGAGCAAGAAGGTCACAGAGGTTGTAACAGAATTGGCACAACCAATAATTGAACAACTAGGATTAGAATTAGTTGATGTTGAATACGTAAAAGAAGGAAAAGACTGGTTCCTTCGAGTATTTATAGATAGTGAGTCTGGAATTGATTTAGAGCAATGTGCTGCAGTAAGTGAAAAATTAAGTGAAGTTTTAGATGAAAAAGATCCAATTGAAAACCTATATTTTTTAGATGTTTCATCACCAGGTGCTGAGCGTCCTTTAAAGAAAGAACAAGATTTTATAAAAGCAATTGGAAAACAAGTTTTCATTAAAACTTACGAACCAATCCTTGACGAAAAGAAATTTGAAGGAAAATTAATTTCCTACAATTCTGAGGAAGTTCAACTAGAGTTAACAATTAAAACAAGAAAAAAAATGATTACAATTCCAACACCAAAAATCGCAAGTGCAAGACTTGCTGTTACGTTTTTTTAAGTAGGGGGTACTTTTAATGAGTTCGGAGTTATTAACAGCATTAGAAATAATCGAAAGAGAAAAAGGAATTAGTAAAGATGTAGTGATTGAAGCGATTGAAGCAGCTTTAATTTCTGCATATAAACGTAATTTTAATCAAGCACAAAACGTTCGAGTTGATTTTAACCTACATAACGGTTCAATTCGCGTTTTTGCAAGAAAAGAAGTAGTAAGCAATGTGTTTGATACACGTTTAGAAATTACAGTTGAAGAAGCACAACAACATAATCCAAACTTTATGGTAGGAGATATCATTGAATTAGAAGTAACTCCTAAAGACTTTGGACGAGTTGCTGCAACTACTGCTAAACAAGTAGTAACACAAAGGGTTCGTGAAGCAGAACGCGGTGTAATTTATTCAGAATATATTGACCGTCAAGAAGATATGATGACAGGTACTGTTCAACGTATCGATTCACGTGCAATTTATGTTAATTTAGGTAAAATTGAAGCAGTGCTTCCTGTAACAGAACAAATTCCAACAGAGAAATACAGAATCCATGATCGCATTAAAGTATTTGTTACAAAAGTTGAAAAAACATCAAAAGGTCCACAAATTTTTGTATCACGTACTCACCCTGGATTATTAAAACGTTTATTTGAAACAGAAGTACCTGAAATTTATGATGGTGTTGTAGAAATCCGTTCAGTAGCACGTGAAGCTGGTGACCGTTCTAAGATTTCAGTATATACAAGCAACCCTGATTTAGATCCAGTAGGTGCTTGTGTAGGTCAAAAAGGTCAACGTGTACAATCAATTGTTAATGAATTAAAAGGTGAAAAAATTGATATTGTTCGTTGGTCACAAGATCCAGTAGAATTTGTTGCAAATGCATTAAGTCCATCTCAAGTTATTAGAGTTTTAGTAAATGAAGAAGAAAAAGCAACTACAGTAGTAGTACCAGATCACCAATTATCTCTTGCAATTGGAAAAAGAGGTCAAAATGCAAGATTAGCTGCACGTTTAACTGGTTGGAAAATTGATATTAAATCACAGTCTGATGCAGATAAAATTGGTATTGACTATACATCACCAGCGCAAGAATTAACTGTATCTAATGATGATTTTGATGCTTACGCTGACGACTTTAATGAGGAGTGAGTAAACTCATGAATCGAAAAATTCCATTACGTAAGTGTGTTGTAACACAAGAAATGAAACCAAAAAAAGAATTAATCAGAATTGTTCGTTCTAAAGAAGGAGAAGTTTCCATTGATCCAAGTGGAAAAAAATCGGGTCGAGGAGCTTATTTAACAAAATCTGTTGAAGTTGTAAAACAAGCGCAGCAAAAAAATACTTTAGAACAGCAATTAAACGCTAAAATTGATTCTAGTTTATACGAAGAACTTTTAGCGTATATAGAAAAGGAAAAAGCATGACAAACAAAGGATTGTCTTTATTAGGACTTGCAGCTAGAGCTCGTAAAGTGGTTTCAGGCGAAGAGTTGGTTGTAAAAGAAGTCCAGCAAAAAAGAGCAAAACTAGTTATTTTGTCAAAGGATGCTTCCGATTTAACTGCGAAGAAAATAAAAGACAAGACAACTTTTTACAATACTCCACTTTGTTATGTTGAAAATCGCTTTGAATTAGGGCACGCTATTGGGAAAGACGCTCGAGTGGTCGTTGCAATTACTGATCAAGGATTTGCAACAAAACTTCAGACATTATTAAATTAATGGACTAATCTGGGGGTGAACGTATGACGAAAATTAGAATTTATGAGTATGCTAAAAAGCAAAATGTTTCAAGTAAGGAAATTATTGAAAGACTCAAGGATTTAAAAATCGAAGTAAAGAATCATATGGCCACAATTGCAGAAGATATTGTTGAAAAATTAAATAAGAGTTTTCAACCAAAGTCTGTAGAGATAAAACAACCCCAAAAAGCTGTGTCCAAATCTTCTTTTAAGGTAATTCCTGCATTTAATGTAGAAGCAAGTGAAGAGCTTGATTTTGAAGTAGACTATCAATTAGAAGATACAAAAGTAAAATCAAAAAAGAACAGTAATAAAAAGAAAAAGACTGATAGCCAAAAGCAAAGCAGTCAAATTGAAGATCGACAAACGACAGGGATAAAGAAAGGCAACCAAAATATGAATCATAAAAATAACTCAACCGAGAACACCTCAAATAAAATAATTTTCTCAGGTTCATTAAAAGTATCTGAGCTTGCAAAAAAATTAGGTAAAGAACCATCAGAATTAATTAAAAAATTATTTATGTTAGGCATTATGGCGACAATTAACCAAGACCTTGATAAAGACACTATTGAATTATTAGCAAGTGACTATGGTGTTGAAGTTGAAGAGGAAGTTATTGTTGATGAAACAGATTTCGAAAGCTTTATTGATGAAGCTGATGATGAAGCTAGTCTACAAGAACGTCCACCAGTTGTAACGATTATGGGTCACGTTGACCATGGTAAAACTACTTTACTTGACTATATTCGTAAATCAAAGGTTACTGCTGGAGAAGCAGGTGGAATTACACAACATATCGGTGCTTACCAAGTAGAAATCGAAGGAAAGAAAATTACGTTCCTAGATACACCAGGTCACGCAGCATTTACAACAATGCGTGCACGTGGAGCACAAGTTACTGATATTACAATTATCGTTGTAGCAGCTGATGACGGTGTTATGCCTCAAACAGTTGAAGCAATTAATCACGCAAAAGCAGCAGAAGTACCTATTATTATCGCTGTGAATAAAATGGATAAAGAATCTGCAAACCCAGATCGTGTAATGCAGGAATTAACTGAACACGGTATTGTATCAGAAGCATGGGGTGGAGACACAATCTTTGTTCCTATTTCAGCATTAAATGGTAACGGTGTTGATCAGTTACTTGAAATGATTCTTTTAGTTAGTGAAGTAGAAGAATATAAAGCAAATCCTACACGTAAAGCACTAGGTACTGTAATTGAAGCTGAATTAGATAAAGGTAAAGGTGCAGTTGCAACTTTATTAGTTCAAAACGGTACATTAAAAGTTGGAGATCCAATTGTAGTTGGTACTTCATTTGGTCGTGTACGTGCAATGGTAAATGACTTAGGTCGTCGAATTAAAGATGCTGGTCCTTCAACTCCAGTTGAAATTACTGGTTTAAATGAAGTACCTCAAGCTGGTGACCGCTTCATGGTATTTGCCGATGAGAAACGCGCACGTCAAGTTGGGGAAGCACGTGCTTCAAAAGCAGTTCTTCAACAACGTAGCGAAAGCTCAAAATTATCTCTTGAAGATCTATTTGCTCAAATTCAAGAAGGTAATGTAAAAGAAATTAATCTAATTGTAAAAGCAGACGTTCAAGGTTCTGTTGAAGCAATGGCTGCTTCATTACAAAAAATTGAAGTAGAAGGCGTAAAAGTTAAAATCATCCACACAGGCGCTGGTGCAATCACTGAGTCAGATGTAATCTTAGCTTCTGCTTCTAATGCAATTATTATTGGTTTCAACGTACGTCCTGATGTGAATGCAAAACGTACTGCAGACTTAGAAAATGTAGATATTCGTTTACACCGTATTATTTACAAAGCAATTGAAGAAATTGAATCTGCGATGAAAGGTATGTTAGACCCAGAGTTTGAAGAAAAAGTAATCGGTCAAGCAGAAGTTCGTCAAGTATTCAAAGTATCAAAAGTTGGTACAATTGCTGGATGTTATGTAACAGACGGAAAAATCACTCGAGACAGCGGAGTTCGTTTAATTCGTGATGGTATCGTTGTATTCGAAGGTCAATTAGACACATTAAAACGTTTCAAAGATGACGTTAAAGAAGTAGCGACAAACTACGAATGTGGTATCACAATCGAGAAATACAATGATATTAAAGAAGGCGACATAATCGAAGCTTACGTAATGGAAGAAATTAAACGTAAATAACGAAAAGTGGAAGGCGTTTGTTCAGCCCCGACAAGCATAAGACCTCGAGGGGGGCAAATCGCTGGAACTATGAACTAGAATTGGAAATAAATAACGGACTTATCACAAATGAATAAGTTCAGCATAATAAATAAATAATTATTTATACAATTAGTTAAACTAATCGTATGAAAGCACGAATTGTTTTGCTTTGTAAGATAGAGGTGAAAGTATGAAAGTAAGAGCACATCGTGTTGGGGAACAAATGAAGAAAGAACTTGGTGAAATCATTGGTAGAAAAATTAAAGATCCAAGAATCGGCTTCGTTACAGTTACTGATGTTCAAGTAACTGGTGACCTACAACAAGCTAAAGTCTATATTTCAGTATTAGGTGACGATGAACAGCGTCAAAATACATTAATTGGATTAGCGAAAGCAAAAGGATTTATCCGTTCTGAAATCGGTCAACGTATTCGTTTACGTAAGACGCCAGAATTAATTTTTGAATTTGATGAATCAGTCGATTATGGTAATCGAATTGAGACATTGCTAACTCAAATTAATAAAGAGAATAACTGATAATGAATGGATAGGCGAGTGATTCGTCTATCCATTTTTCATCATGCTAAAAAATATGCGATAGGTGATAAGATGAATGGTGTAATAGCACTTAATAAACCAGCGGGTCTTACCTCTCATGATTGTGTCTTTAAAATTAGAAAGATTTTAAAGACAAAAAAAGTCGGTCATACAGGGACTCTTGATCCAGAAGTAACAGGTGTTTTGCCGATATGTGTAGGTGAAGCTACAAAATTAATACCATATTTAACCGATGATCGGAAAAAATATATTGGTGAAATTACGATCGGGTTTTCTACAACAACTGAGGATGCTCATGGTGAAATTATTGATCAAAAGAAGGTTGATCGAGTTTTTACTCGTGAAGAAATTTTAAATGTATTAAATCAATTAACAGGAGATATTACACAAACTCCTCCTATGTATTCTGCTGTTAAAGTAAATGGGAAAAAGCTATATGAATACGCTAGAGCTGGAATCGAAGTTGAACGACCAACTAGAACGGTTACAATATATGAAATTATTTTACTTGATGACCGACAAGAATTCGAAGGCGATACAATTTCATTTAAATTTGAAGTTTTCTGTAGTAAAGGTACATATATTAGAACTTTAGCAGTTCAAATAGGTGAACTTTTAGGCTTCCCTGCTCATATGTCTTATTTAACTAGAACAAAAGCTGGCGCATTTACTATTGATGATTGTGTTACTTTTGCTGAATTAGAGGAAAATGCTAATGATTCTACTTTAGATCGTGTAATGTTATCGATGGAGCAAGCTCTTAATGAATATCCACGTCTAGATGTGAATGCCGAAGAAGAGATTAGAGTATTTAATGGTGGATTTTTTCCAAATTCAATGAACTGTAAAGAAGGAGAATATATTGCAGTCTACAACGAAAATAATAGAATTATTGCAATGTACACTCCAAATCCTAAAAATAATACTGTAATTAAACCGACAAGAGTATTCCATAACCAATAGAAAAAACTATATAAATTTTATTCATTGTTCTATAATGGGAAAAGAGACTTGATTATAGAAAAGGTGATAAATATGACAAAAATAATAAAAATCACCCATCCTCATTCAATAAAAAAAGAAGATTGTAAAGAAACGGTCTTAGCACTTGGCTTTTTTGATGGAGTACATAAAGGTCATCAACAAGTCATAAAAGCTGCAAAAGAAATTGCGGATGAAAAAGGATTATTATTATCAGTGATGACATTCGATCCTCATCCATCAGCAGTTCTCGGAAATCGTGATGATGCGATTTCCTATTTGACACCTTTGGAGCTAAAAGTGAAGTGGATGGAGAAACTTTGTGTAGACCAACTATTTGTTGTTGAATTTTCAGAGGAATTTGCTACCCTACTACCACAAGAATTTGTTGATCAATACATTATTTCTTTAAATGCAAAACATGTTGTTGCTGGATTCGATTTTTCATTTGGAAAATATGGTAAAGGGAATATGGAATCATTACCATTTCATTCTAGAGGTGAATTTACTCAATCAACAATTTCAAAATTCGTTTTAGACGATGAGAAAGTAAGTTCAACCCGAATTAGAGAAGCGATAAAAGCTGGTGAAATGGAAGATGCTACCCACCTGCTTGGCAGACAGTATCAAATTAAAGGAATCGTTGTAGATGGCGACAAACGTGGTCGAACAATTGGATTTCCGACAGCTAATATTTCAGTTTCAATTCCGTACGCATTACCTTCAGTAGGCGTTTATGCTGTGAAATGTATTGTTAACGGTGAATTATATGAAGGTATGTGTAATATTGGATACAAACCAACTTTCTATCATGAGTTCCAAAAACAAACAATTGAAGTAAATATTTTTGATTTTAATGAAGATATATACGGAAAAGAAGTTGAAATTTTTTGGTATGCTAGAATACGGGATGAAAAGAAGTTTAATGGTATAAATGAGTTAATCGATCAATTACAAAAAGATCGTGAAACAGTAAAAAGTTATTTCCGCGAGAATAACTAATTTTGAATACTTGCTTTTATAATTAAAACAATGTAATATTAATAAAGTACTTGAAAAACCGTTGCTTGGCAAATCGATTCACCGACGACTGCTAGGTGATAGGTGTTCAACAATATTATTATGAGGTGAAAAAACATGGCATTAACTCAAGAACGTAAAAACGAAATTATCAGCACTTACAAAACTCATGCGAACGATACTGGTTCTCCAGAAGTTCAAATTGCAGTTTTAACTGAAAACATTAACTCTTTAAATGGGCACTTACGTACTCACAAAAAAGATCACCACTCTCGTCGTGGTTTATTAAAAATGGTTGGTAAGCGTCGTAACTTACTTAACTACTTACGTAACAAAGACATTACTCGTTACCGTGAATTAATTAACAAATTAGGTTTACGTCGTTAATTTCGGGTATTAATTTGATACTTCAAGAAAAAGCGGGATTCTTCCCGCTTTTTCTTATACATATCGATTTAAAATTAAAGATCCATTGAATTTTAAATTTATAAATATTTATTCTCTTTTTCTCGTTAGTTGATTTCTTTACTAAACATAGGAGATAATAGAGAATATACGATTTTTTTACATAATTAGTTTAGACTTTGAATTGTAAATTAGAGAGGGGTATTTATACCATATGGAACAACAAAAGCACGTTTTTTCCACTGAACTTGCTGGTAAAACTCTTACTGTTGAAGTAGGACAATTAGCAAAGCAAGCAAATGGAGCAGTTTTAGTAAGATACGAAGATACAGTCGTATTAGCAACAGCAACTGCATCAAAGGAACCTAAAAAAGTTAGCTTTTTCCCATTAACAGTAAACTACGAAGAGCGTTTATATGCAGTAGGTAAAATTCCTGGTGGATTTATTAAACGTGAAGGTAGACCGAGTGAAAAGGCAATATTAGCGAGTCGACTAATTGACCGCCCAATTCGACCATTATTTGCAGATGGATTCCGTAATGAAGTACAAGTAATCAGTATAGTAATGAGCGTTGACCAAGATTGTTCATCAGAAATGGCTGCTATGTTTGGTAGTTCATTAGCTCTATCCGTATCTGATATTCCTTTTAACGGACCAATTGCTGGAGTTGTAGTAGGTCGTATAAATGGCGAATTTATTATTAATCCAACTGTTGAGCAAGCTGAAAACAGTGACATTAATTTAACAGTTGCTGGAACGAAAGATGCAATTAACATGGTTGAAGCTGGAGCTAATGAAGTGCCAGAAGAAGTAATGTTAGAAGCAATTATGTTTGGTCATGAAGAAATTAAAAAATTAATTGCATTCCAAGAAGAAATAGTAGCACAAATTGGAAAAGAAAAAATGGAAATTCAGCTTCATGAACTTGATGCTGAATTAGAAAAACAAATTCGTGAAATTTGTGAAACAGAATTAAATGCAGCTATTCAAGTTCATGAAAAACATGCTCGTGAAGCTGCGATCAATGAAGTGAAAGAACGTGTTGTACTTCAGTTTGAAGAAAATGAAGCAGACGAAGAGAGTATTGGACAAGTTAAAGAAATCCTTTCAATGCTAGTAAAAGAAGAAGTGCGTCGTTTAATCACGGTTGAAAAAGTTCGTCCTGATGGAAGAAAATTAGATGAAATCCGTCCATTATCATCACAAGTTGGTTTACTACCACGTACACATGGTTCTGGATTATTCACTCGTGGACAAACTCAAGCGTTAAGCATTTGTACACTAGGTGCGCTAGGTGATGTGCAAATTCTTGATGGTTTAGGTATAGAAGAATCAAAACGATTTATGCATCATTACAATTTCCCACAATTTAGTGTTGGTGAAACAGGACCAATCCGTGGACCAGGTCGCCGTGAAATTGGACATGGAGCATTAGGTGAAAGAGCACTTGAGCCAAGTATTCCAGATCAAAAAGATTTCCCATACACAATCCGCCTTGTATCAGAAGTACTTGAATCAAATGGATCAACTTCACAAGCAAGTATTTGTGCAAGTACTCTAGCAATGATGGATGCTGGTGTACCAATTAAGGCACCTGTTGCTGGTATTGCAATGGGATTAATTAAATCTGGTGAACATTATTCAGTTCTTACAGACATTCAAGGTATGGAAGATCATTTAGGAGATATGGACTTTAAAGTAGCAGGAACAGCTAAAGGTGTAACTGCACTTCAAATGGACATCAAAATTGAAGGTCTATCAGAACAAATTTTAAAAGAAGCATTAGAACAAGCAAAAATTGGACGTATGCAAATTCTTAATTCAATGCTTGCTACAATAAGCGAACCAAGAACAGCATTATCTGAGTTTGCTCCAAAAATCTTAATGATGACAATTAACCCAGATAAAATTAAAGATGTTATTGGACCAGGTGGAAAACAAATCAATAAAATTATTGAAGAAACTGGCGTGAAAATTGACATTGAACAAGATGGAACAGTATTTATTTCATCTGTAGACCAACCTATGAACGAACGTGCAAAACAAATTATTGAAGACCTTGTTCGTGAAGTAGAAGTAGGGCAATTATACATGGGTAAAGTAAAACGAATTGAAAAATTCGGCGCATTCGTTGAAATCTTTGCAGGTAAAGATGGATTAGTTCATATTTCTGAACTTGCTGAAGAACGCATTGCGAAAGTTGAAGACGTAGTTTCACTTGGAGACGAAATCCTAGTAAAAGTAACTGAAATCGACAAACAAGGACGAGTAAACCTATCACGCAAAGCTGTATTAAAAGAGCAAAAAGAAAAAGCTGAGCAAAACTAAGCTCTAGCCCTTCCTTAATAAAAACAACAGGCACATTTAATAATGAACCTGTTGTTTTTTTATTTTACTTCCAAATATCCCACTTTTATTATCACTTCAGCCGAGAATACTTGTGACTTCAGTCATGTAGATGAAATAGAATTCGTTGAGGTACTTATACTAGAACATCAAAAAAAGTAGGAACTAAGGTGTTAGCTTAGAAACCTCTGTTAGTAAAGAAATACACTTGCAAGTAAGCTAATGCCAAAGAATCTTGTGACTTTAGTCATGAGAGGTTAAATTTCCAGAATTTAATGTGTGGCTAAAATTTTTTTGGTTACAATAAGAAAAGTAGAACTAGAAATTACCAGATAAATTAGTTATTGCTAATTTGGTCGTACATAAGTTGGAGAAAGCTTGTTCTATTTTATTAAAAATATCATATTCCTTCTAGTAGGAGGGTGTTAAGGAAATGAGTAGAAGTCGGTTAAAAATCTTAGCATTCGTAATAGCATTATTTCTAGCAATTTTAGTCGTTAGAAATCAATATACTAATCAATACGTAAGGAACTTAACTTCAAAATCATCAGTTGTAACAGCAAAAACAAAAAAAAGTGGATTATATGATGAAATCAAAACAAAAGCGACAAATTTTGAGATACCTCCAAAAGATGCTTATGTAGACTCGGTTTGGAAAGCAATACCCGGCTATAACGGTTTAACAGTTGATATTAATGCATCGTATAAGAAAATGAAGGCAAAAGGTAAGTTTGATCAGAATAAACTAGTATTTAAAGAAGTTTCTCCAAAAGTTCATTTAAAGGATTTACCACCATCACCAGTGTATAAAGGGAATCCTGAAAAACCAATGGTAGCATTTACAATAAATGTTGCATGGGGAAATGAATATATTCCGAAAATGTTAGAAGTTTTAAAGAAGCACAATGCAAAAGCAACATTCTTTCTCGAAGGTAGATGGGTAAAAAATAACCCAACTGTTGCTCAACTAATCACGGCTGCAGACCAAGAAGTTGGGAACCATTCTTATTCACATCCGGATATGGCAAGATTAGGTAGTCAGGAAATAAGAAATGAAATAACGGAAACCAATTCAGTCATACTAGCTACAACTGATCAAAAAGTTGTATGGTTTGCCCCTCCAAGCGGTAGTTATCGTGATGAAGTAGTTAAAATTGCTTCAAATTTAGGCTTAAAAACAATAATGTGGACAGCAGATACGATTGATTGGCAGAAACCGCCGAGAGAAGTTATTATTAATCGTGTTATGACTAAAGTAGGTAATGGTACAATCGTTCTTATGCATCCAACGAAACCGACAGCTGAAGCACTTGATGAACTAATCACAAAAATAGAGGCATCAGGTAGAGAAGTTGTAAATATTTCAACTTTATTAGATGAAAAACGGTTCGATCCAATTAAAAAAGTTGAAAACAAATGACAATTACATTCAGCTTTGTTAAGATGATTGTAAAATATAGTTAAATTTTTCAATCTTATTACAATAATGTAAATAGATGGTGTATACATAGGAGGCATTACATGATTGTACGACATACTTGCAAAAATGGAGTCAGAGTAGTAATTGAAAATATTTCAACTGTCCGTTCAGTTGCACTTGGAGTCTGGATTAAAACAGGTTCATGCAATGAAACGTCGGAACTGAATGGTGTTTCACATTTTCTTGAGCATATGTTCTTTAAAGGTACCAAAACACGCAATGCGAAAGAAATCGCTGAAAGTTTCGATTCAATTGGTGGACAAGTAAATGCATTTACTTCAAAAGAATATACTTGTTATTACGCTAAAGTGTTAGATACTCATGCTGATTACGCTTTAGAAGTGTTAGGAGATATGTTTTTTAATTCTACTTTTGATGAAGGTGAATTAGAAAAAGAAAAAAATGTAGTACTTGAAGAAATCAAAATGTACGATGATACACCAGATGATTTAGTACATGATTTATTAAGTAAAGTTATGTATGAAACTCATCCATTAGGTTATCCAATTTTAGGTACTGAAGAAACTTTAAAATCTTTTAACGGCGATACTTTACGTCAGTACATGAAGGATTTTTACACACCTGATCAAGTTGTTATTTCGATTGCGGGTAATATTGATGAATCCTTTATTAAACGTGTTGAAGATTTATTTGGAAATTATGAGGGGAAAAAGAAAGATGTAAACTTTGGTATCCCTACAATACATTATGGACAAATTGCTCGTAAGAAAGAAACAGAGCAAGCACATCTTTGTGTTGGGTATAGAGGTCTTGAACTTGGTCATAGTGATTTATATCCATTAATTGCCTTAAATAATATACTTGGTGGCAGTATGAGTAGTCGATTATTCCAAGATGTTCGTGAACAAAGAGGACTTGCATATTCAGTTTTCTCTTATCACTCTGCATACCAAGATAGCGGTACAGTTGCAATTTATGCAGGTACTGGAAAAAGCCAATTAAATCAATTATTTGAAACAATCCAAGAAACCTTAAAAGTATTAAAGGCTGATGGAATAACAGAAAAAGAATTAAATAATTGTAAAGAGCAATTAAAAGGTAATTTAATGTTAGGCTTAGAAAGCACAAATAGCAGAATGAGCCGAAATGGTAAAAATGAATTAATGCTAGGAAATCACCGTACTTTAGATGAAGTAATTCAACTAATAGATGGTGTAACAATTGATAAAGTAAATGAAATTGCGAAGTTTGTTTTTACTGACGACTATGCTGTTTCATTAGTAAGTCCTGATGGGGTAATTCCATCAAATATTCAATAAGTTAATTAACTAGGGGATCCTTTTAATAAAGGCTCCTCTTTTTATTTTTCAACTGACCGAAAATAGTTTTTTGTATAGATTGAAACACTTTTTGATTACTGCTCCTTAATTTTAGAAAGAATCTTCACCAATGCAATGGAAGATTCATAAGATATTTAGGAGAAAGATGTTAGGCGGTAGTCCTGCTTACAGAGATAAATTTCCATTTACCATAGTGATGTAAAGAAGGTGAATGCTGCATGTTAACTGGCTTGCATATTGCTGTTATTGGTGGGGACGCCAGACAGCTGGAAGTTATTCGGAAGTTAACAGAGTTAGACGCAAAGGTAACATTAATAGGGTTTGAACAATTAGATAGTGGCTTTACAAGTGCATCAAAAGAATTATTGGCAGATGCAGATTTTAAAGATCTAGATGCAATCCTTCTACCTGTACCAGGTACGAATAATGAAGGAGTTGTCGATACAATTTTTTCGAATGAAAAAGTCGTGCTGACAAAAGAAATTTTAGATAATACTCCTTCACATTGTACGATTTACTCTGGAATAAGTAACTCTTACTTAGATAGTATAGTTACAGCTTCAAATCGAAAGTTAGTAAAATTATTTGAACGAGACGATGTAGCTATTTATAATAGTATTCCGACAGTTGAAGGTACGATTATGATGGTAATTCAACATACGGAATATACAATTCATAATTCGAAAGTAGCCGTATTAGGGTTAGGTCGTACAGGAATGAGTGTCGCGAGAACTTTTCATAATTTAGGAGCAAAAGTAAAAGTAGGGGCTCGTAAATCAGAACATATTGCTAGAATTGTTGAAATGGGCTTAGAAGCTTTTGAATTTAAGAACATTGAAGAAGCCTTAAAGGATGTGGATGTTGTAATTAATACAGTTCCAGTTCAAATCGTTACAGCAAGTGTCATTTCAAAATTACAATCACATTCACTGATCATTGATTTAGCTTCTAAACCTGGAGGAACAGATTTTCGTTTTGCTGAAAAAAGAGGCATTAAGGCATTATTAGCACCAGGTTTACCAGGAATCGTTGCTCCTAAAACAGCAGGTCAAATAATTGGAAACGTACTAACACAGCTATTAAAGGTAGATTTAGAGAAAAGGAAGGGGCAACCAAAATGACGTTGAAAGGCAAGAAAATTGGATTTGGTATTACAGGTTCACATTGTACTTATGAAGAGGTAGTACCTCAAATTCAAAAGTTAGTAGATGATGGAGCTGACGTATACCCTGTTGTTACTTTTACAGTAAAAAGCACAACAACCAGGTTTGGTGTAGGTGAAGACTGGATTGAAAAAATAGAAGAAATTACAGGGCGTAAAACAGTTGATTCAATTGTAGGAGCGGAACCATTTGGTCCAAAAGTACAATTAGATTGTATGGTAATTGCACCGTTAACAGGAAATTCAATGAGTAAGTTTGCTAATGCTCAAACTGATAGCCCTGTTTTAATGGCAGCTAAAGCTACATTAAGAAATGGAAAACCTGTTGTTTTAGGTATTTCTACAAACGATGCTTTAGGTTTAAATGGAACGAATTTAATGTGACTTAGATGATAATACCAAATCAGTTAACAAATTCATTGGGGAAGCTTCGGGTAAAGTATAAGTGTAAAATCATCAAGTTTTTGATGTTGTTCTTTTTGATACTCAACTTTAAATAAAACTGATTTCAAGAGACGATTTTTAAGTTCTATATCAGTTGTTTTGTAATACAAATCTAACACTTTTTCAAAGGTTGGAATAACTTGTTCATTTAGCAGCTCTCTATTGTTGTATATAGCCAGTTCATCCAAAATTAATGTCTTACTATTTGAAAGTTCTTTTAGTCGATTAGAGAGGATTTCAGAACGTTCACTGTAGATTGATTCATCATAGACACCACGTTCTAGTAAATTGAATAAATTATTTTTTTGTTTTATTAATTCATTTAAATCATTTTCTATTTGTTTAAGTGCTTGCTTTTTTAAATTAATCACTTCAAAATCTTCCTGGTCGGTTTGATTCGTAAAACTTATTTTATATTCTTTTAACCAAATTTCCAACCCTTGTAGGAGTCTCTCTTCAATTAAATGAGTATATGAAGATCGAGTGTTACAACGATTATTTGTACACACAATTTGTCTAGGCTTACCTTTTGGATAACGCTGCTGTAACTTTGATCCGCATTTACTGCAAAAAATTAATCCAGCGAGCTGATTACTTAATTTACTATTATAAGGTGCATGGTATCGACTATTTAAAATATCTTGTGCTAAATTGTATAGATCAGGATCAATGATTGCTTCATGTTTTCCATCAACAATTAACCATTCAGATTTTGGTTTTCTTATACCCTTACTTGATTTTTTATTCCAAGTCACCTTACCAATATAAATAGGATTTTTTATCATCTCCAAAATTGAATGGTAACTCCATTTTTTTCCAGTATAGGAGGGGATATTCATTTGGTTTAAACGGTTAGCTATTTCATTTGCACCAATCAAGTCCTTCGTATACCATTCAAAAATACTTCTCACTACTTTGGCCTGATTGCTATTAATACGTAAAGAGCGGAATTCCTTCGTCTCATAAATCTCATATCCATAAGGTGCAAAGGTTCCGATATAATTTCCTCTTTGGACTGATAAAATTCGACCACGTTGAAGCCTACGAGTAATTATTTTTAATTCTTTTCGCGCCATAAATGCCTCAAACTCACTGTATTCCTCATCAAATTCATCATGAAGATCATAGGTCTTTCTTGGGGTAATAATTTTTGTTCTAGATGATTTGAACGTTTCTAAAATAATACCCTGTTCCTTCATATTACCGCGTCCAAGACGATCCATATCCATTACTAACACACCATCATATTTAAATTCTTCAACTTCTTGTAAAAGCTTTAACATTTCTGGCCGATAAACAAGCGATTCCCCGGAAGCAATTTCCTGTCGGATACAGATTATATTTATATTATTTTCCTTAGCGAATTTTAAAAGCTGCTCTTTATGCTTTGATAAGGTCTCACCTTCACCTCTAGCCTCTGCATCTAAATCTGCACGGCTTTTACGCAAGTACAATGCAACTCGTTCCATTTAATCACCTCATAGACTATATATATGTCAAATTAAGGAATTAATTAATTTTTGAATCAATAGGCAAAAAAAGGTTGGTTAGTCCGTAATAAAACTAAACATACAATGAATTATGGGGGTGGTGATACTGAGTAAACAAACAGAATTTACTGCTACCTATCAATTTGGAAAAACAAAAGTGAATATAATTGCGCCAAATGATGTTACAGAAGAAAATAGAAAGAAAATAATTGAAGAAGTCCATACAGTTGGTTGGAAGATTGTTAAACAAGAAATGTATAAA
Source organism: Gottfriedia acidiceleris (assembly GCF_002128425.1). Classification (GTDB taxonomy): domain Bacteria; phylum Bacillota; class Bacilli; order Bacillales; family Bacillaceae_G; genus Gottfriedia; species Gottfriedia acidiceleris. The sequence continues at coordinate 197,081 of NZ_NESS01000005.1, read as the reverse complement.
AAAGATGACAAGTAAGTTGAATTTAGCAAGCACCTAAAATAGGGTGCTTTTTTTATTCGATAGGATCTATTCCTCTATGAAAAGTACTTTACAACGGTAAAAAACTAAATATGCAATCATTTTATGTGCAGATATAATAATGACCATAATCATGATGATTCAATTATTTTTAATTACTTCTGAGACAGATTCTTCAAAAATCTGTCATTTTTTTTACATAACAGTAGTAATTATAGTGATAGTGATTCTAAATATTCATCAAAGAGAGGAATGTTGATTATTATCGAATATCATTTGAAAAAACAATTTTTTACAATGGAAAAGTTGATCGAACGAAAACTTGCTGATCATTTAATTTCAAATGTAAGAATAAAAGATGTCTTAGAACTAGCTTATAATAACTGGGCTTTAGATTATGCTAAAGGTGTAGTTGCTTTAAATCTTACAAAAGGTGAATTAATAGGATATTCAGTTAAGGGTACAAATAATAGAACTAGAAGCGATAATGAGATTATTATTTTTGAACTTGATGCAAATGTTGATGTTGAGGATGTTACTGTATTACTGGGGAATATTGGAGTTCGAGCTGTACGAACATTTTTTGAAATCGACGATGAAACTTTTTCAAATAATATGGTATTTTGGACTGAAACCTATTTACGGTTTCATAATTTGACGATTAAATCAATTAGAGATCGTTTTTTAAAGGTGTTATATACTGATTATAAACAAACCTTTTATAATACTTGCATTAAAAAACAACTTGATTATGTTTACGCTAAATATATCGTTCATTACAATCATTAGGGTGAGATCTTAAAAATTATTTTTACTAAGCTTAATTTTTTGTTTCAATCCCCTTTTAAATCCTTTAATCAACTCCTTTTTAAGTCAATTTTTCTGTGTCCTAAACCAATGATATTCCATTTAAATAGGTATTATCCTCTAAGTCATAATTTAATGCGTTTAATGAGTACAAAAAATATCTATTTTATTCCCTTTGGTCAAGATGATCCAATAAAAAAACCAAATTCATTAGTAGCAAGAATGGATTCATTACTTGATACAGTGAAATCTTCTATTGAAGGAAAACAACTTCAACCTGTTTTAGTTGAAAAATATCGTGATCTCCAATAAATATTTTAGAAAAAATAGGACTGAATTATTTTTTCTATGTTAGAATGAAAGAAAATTGAGTATGTGTCATAGGATACATACTCGTTACTATGAAAAGAATTATTCAAGCGAAAACCTTTGAATATCAACTTCATTTGACGTAAACTATTTAATAAAAGTGAAAACAGGGATGGTGCAAAAAAAGTGGGGAATAAACAAAGTTATGTAGTAGCCGTAGTAGGTGCAACTGGAGCGGTTGGACAACAAATGATTGCAACATTGGAAAAAAGAAATTTTCCAGTAAAAGAAATTAAATATTTATCTTCAAAACGTTCTGCAGGAACAAAATTAACATATAAAGGTCAAGAAATTATTGTTCAAGAAGCTACTCCTGAGGCTTTTGAAGGTGTAGATATTGCTTTATTTAGTGCTGGTGGCTCTGTATCAAAAGAACTAGCTCCTGAAGCAGTTAAAAGAGGGGCAGTAGTAGTAGATAACACTAGTGCATTCAGAATGGCTGAAGATGTGCCATTAGTTGTACCTGAAGTAAATGACAAAGATTTATTTAATCATAAAGGTATTATTGCAAATCCGAATTGTTCAACAATTCAAATGGTTGTTGCCCTTGAACCAATTCGTCAAACAATTGGTTTAAATAAAGTAGTCGTTTCAACTTACCAAGCCGTTTCTGGTGCTGGCGTAACAGCAATTGAAGCTTTAAAGGAACAAGCGCAAGCATTCTTAAATGGTGAAGAAGCAACTCCATCAGTATTACCGGTAAAAAGTGGTGAGAAACATTATCAAATTGCTTTTAACGCAATTCCACAAATCGATGTATTTACTGACAATGGATATACTTATGAAGAAATGAAAATGATTAATGAAACTAAAAAAATCATGCATTTACCTGAATTACAGATTAGCGCGACTTGTGTAAGACTTCCTGTAATTTCTGGTCACTCTGAATCTGTATACATTGAAGTTGATAAAGAAGTATCGGTAGCTGAACTTAAATCACTATTAAGTGATGCACCTGGAATCGTTTTACAAGATGATCCAGAACAACAACTATACCCAATGCCATTTTACAGTATTGGAAGTAATGAAGTATACGTAGGACGTATCCGTAAAGACCTAGATAATCCATTAGGTTTCCATTTATGGATCGTTTCAGATAATCTATTAAAAGGTGCTGCTTGGAATTCAGTGCAAATTGCTGAAAGATTAATTGAGTTAAGCATCATTTAGTGAAAACTGCTAGAGAGGTGCAAGGATGAAAATATTAGTCCAAAAATTTGGAGGGACTTCAGTACGTGACGAAAATGGAAGAAAGCACGCACTTAAGCATATAAAAGAAGCATTAGAAAAAGGATATAAAATAGTTGTAGTTGTATCTGCAATGGGACGAAAAGGTGAACCATATGCAACAGATACACTATTAAATCTAGTTGGCGCGAAAAAAAGTAAGGTTACACAAAGAGAACTTGATTTATTAATGTCATGTGGTGAAACAATTTCATCTATTGTTTTTTCAAATTTATTGAATGAAAATGGTATTCATGCTATGGCAATGACAGGTGCTTCAGCAGGTTTCCGAACAAATGATGAATTTGGAAATGCAAAAATACTTGATATGAAATGTGGCCGTCTAATTAAAGAGCTAGAAAACTTTGATGTTGTAGTAGTCGCAGGATTCCAAGGATCAACAACTAATGGTGATATCACGACATTAGGTAGAGGTGGAAGTGATACTTCTGCTTCTGCTCTTGGGGTTGCTGTTGGCGCAGAAACAATCGAAATCTTTACTGACGTTGAAGGCGTAATGACAGCAGATCCAAGGATCGTAAAAGAAGCAAGACCTTTATCAGTTGTTACTTATGCTGAAATTTGTAATATGGCATATCAAGGAGCGAAAGTAATTCATCCAAGGGCTGTAGAAATCGCAATGCAGGGGAAAGTGCCAATTCGAATTCGTTCAACTTATTCAAATAGTTTAGGTACACTAGTAACATCGAATCCTACACAACGAATTATTGGTGAAAATATTCAAGATCGTTTAATTACAGGAATTGCACATGTACCGAATGTTACTCAAATTAGAGTAACTTCAAAGGAACATACTTTTGATTTACATTCTCAAGTATTTAAAGCAATGGCAAATAAAGGAATAAGTGTAGACTTTATTAATATCTCACCTAATGGTGTAGTATACACTGTAAGTGATGAAGTTGCTTCAAAAGCAATTGATGTATTAAAAGGAATTGGCTATGAGCCTTCATACACAACAGGATGTGCAAAAGTATCAATAGTTGGAGCTGCGATCGCAGGAGTACCTGGCGTAACTTCAAAAATTGTAACTGCACTAGCTGAAAAAGGCATACAAATTTTACAATCAGCTGATAGTCATACGACTATTTGGGTGCTTGTCAAAAATGAAGATATGGTCGAAGCAGTTACTGCACTTCATGATGCATTTGAACTTAGTTCAGTTAAAGTGGATTAATATTTGATCGGAGTGGAACAATGAGTAGATTTGGTAAAATTTCAACAGCGATGGTAACACCTTTTGATTCAAAAGGAAATATTGATTTCGCAAAAACAACAAAACTTGTGAACTACTTAATTGAGAATGGTACGGATTCAATCGTAGTTTGTGGAACAACTGGAGAATCTCCAACGTTAACTTCAGAAGAAAAATTAGCATTAATTAGTCATGTTGTTTCAACTGCAGATGGAAGAATACCTGTCATCGCGGGTACAGGAAGTAATAATACTCGTGAAACAGTTGAATTAACAAAAAAGGTTTCTGCTTTAAGCGTAGACGCAATTATGGTTGTTGTACCTTATTATAATAAACCAAATCAAGAAGGACTGTATCAGCACTTTAAAGCGGCAGCTGAAAGTACTGAACTACCTGTAATGCTATATAATGTACCAGGTAGAACAGTGGCTAGTCTTTCTGTAGACACAGTAGTAAGATTAGCAGAAATTCAAAATATAGTTGCTATTAAAGACGCTACTGGCAACTTAAGCATAATGACGGAAATTATTGACCGTACGCCTGAAGATTTTGAATTATATTGTGGTGACGACGGATTAACGCTTCCTGCATTTGCAATTGGTTCAAAAGGAACTGTTTCTGTAGCTTCACACGTGTTAGGAAATGAAATGCAGCAATTAGCTGAAAGCTTCTTTACAGGAGACATGGCTAAAGCACAATTCTTACACCGTAAACTACTACCATTATTTGAAGGATTCTTCATGGCTCCAAGCCCAGGTCCAATTAAAACAGCTTTACAAATGAAAGGTTTAGATGTTGGTGGAGTTCGTTTACCACTTGTACCACTTTCAGAAGCTGAACGTACAACTTTAAGTATCTTAATTAACAAATTAGACGAAGCATTACAAAATAATTAATAACAAAAACCACTTACGTCCTATCCGATTAAATTGGATGGCGTAAGTGGTTTTTTATTTTAGAGATATGGGTAAAAAGATTTTACTAATTGAACGGATTTAAAATACACGTATTATAAGCTTATTGATTATTCAACAACAAAAAATCCGATAAAACAACGAATTCTCCTATTGGATCACAATAAATGGTCTCATCATTTCGTAATCCTCGTGTTCCAACATATGGCAGTGCCATACATATAATCCTGTAAATGGCCCAAACCTCATGATTATTCTAGTTATTTGGTTTGGATTAGATTGAACAGTGTCCTTCCATCCACGTTCTTGCACTTCAGGTGGAGTAGGTGGACCTGTGTAATGTATAATCCTTTCTTTTTTATACTTTTCTACATCAAAGTTTCTTCGATCTAAAATTTGGAAATCAATTAAGTGAATATGGATAGGATGAGCATCGGGCGTTAAGTTAATAAAATACCATATTTCGATCGCTCCTACTTTCGGATTTTCTGAAATGGGGGCATCCCAATGTTTATTATCCAATAACATAATTTCTCGTCCATACTTATCCATCTTGTGATCTAATGTTAAGTATCGCACCAATGAAGCTGACCGTTCATTTATTTTTTGATAGGGCACCATATTAGCTGGTATCATACTCGTATCCACATTTGATAACGGCAAATTAACTTTAAATTGCATCACAACTCCCGTATTTTCATCAACAGGTCTTCCTGTTGGAAAAGGGGTAGGAGCATCACTGTGCATAATAATTTTCTTACCTTCAAGATTCGTAAAATCGATGATTACTTCTGCTCGTTCCGAAGGTGATAACATGAGCTCATTTATTCCAATTGGATGTTGTATGAATCCGCCATCTGTTGCGATTTGATACATCAGTTGACCAGAATCAAGCTTAATTCGAAAAAAGCGTGAATTAGATCCGTTAAGTAGCCTAAATCGATATTTTCTTGGTTCCACACTTAAATAAGGATGGACTTTACCATTTACAATCACTGTATCACCAACAAATTCAGGGATAATAGACGTTTGTAGTTCTTTGATTGGTTTATCTGGTTGGTTTGGATAATAAAGTGAACCATCATTATTAAAACTTTTATCTTGTATCATTAATGGGACATCATATTTCCCATTCGGTAAATTTAACTTTCTTTCCCTCTGATCACTAATTAGATAGAATCCTGCTAATCCAGCATAAATATTAAGCCTTGTAATGCCAAGTGCATGATCATGATACCAAAGCGTAGATGCGCTATCGCAATTATCGTATCGATAAACTTGCTTTCTAAAATAACGTCCAACTTGTTTATAATCTTTTGTAAACCAAGCTTCAGGATAGCCATCGCTTTCAGATTCAACACAAGCACCATGTACATGCACTACCGTCCTTACTTGAGGGACATCAAAATGAGCACCATGAACAGTATAGTCTATAGGAAATAAGTGTTTATCTGGGAGATCATTGATCCATTTAATAAATACTATTTCACCTTTTTCTACTTTAATTGTAGGTCCCGGATAGCTTCCTTCGTAACCCCAAACAGTTGAGTCATTTAACTCGCTATGGAGTGATTGCTTGAACTCGGACATCGTTACTTCATAATAAGTATAAAATTGATCTTTCCAGCGGGGTTTTAAAATAGGAGGAATGGGTAGTTCGTCTACAAATTTAGATAGATTCATTTTTACGGATTGATCTACTTTACCGATACTGGATAAGTGAGTTTCTTCATAATTACTGGATGGAGGATGGGTATATTGTTTGGGGAATTTGTTTAATTTATGGGGTTCTCTTTCATTAACATTCATATTTATCCTCCTTTTCTAACATATTCATATTCCTGTATTAAGTAAAAATTGACCATTCCATCTAAATAAATAAAAGAATTTAACTATTAAAGTGAGATACTTTTTGAACAACACTATAGGGGCATAAGAGAATTTTAGAAATCTGAAAATATGATTACTATGGTAGTAAAATTGTCGAAAGGTACTCTATATTTGTACCAATTAATACAAGTAGTCTTTAATCCTAGCCTTAAGAAGGCAAGCTGAAGTGGAAACAACAATTTTTCTTTTCAATGTTATTCATAGCTACTTGAGAGTTGAAAAATGATTAAAAATACATACCCAAAGTAATCCGATTTTCCTATTTAAGGAAGAATGTATCTTGTTTTACCTGATCGGACTAGGATATAATGTTTGTAAGATTTTGAACGGTCTGTAAATTTAAAGAATTAACTAGGAGGAACAGGTTGTGGTGAAGGAAATGAAAGAACAAGTAAAAGTTTTTGCCCTTGGTGGGGTAGGAGAAATCGGAAAAAATATGTATATAGTCGAAGTTGGTGAATTGATTTACGTGTTAGATGCAGGATTAAAGTTTCCTGACCAAGAAATGTACGGAATAGATCATGTCATACCAGACGTAAGTTATTTAGAGAAAAACGCACATAAAATAGTAGGTGTTTTTATAACACACGGGCATGAAGATCATATTGGTGCGATTCCATATATTATGAATAAACTTCCACAAGTAAAGTTTTATACTAATAAATTAGCTTATTTATTTATAAGAGAAAAATTAAGTGAAAAGGGTATTAAAAACCTTGAGCAATTTGAACTATATGACGAAACTACTTTATTAACATTTGAAAATAGTTCAATTAGTTTTTTTAGGACTACTCATAGCATTCCCGATTCATTTGGATTTTGTGTAAATACGCCACAAGGTGCGGTAGTTTTTACTGGAGACTTCAAATTTGATCAATCAAAAAGTCCTTATCCAGGTGCAGATTTAGGAAAACTAGCATTAATTGGAGATAAAGGTGTATTATGTTTGCTATCTGATAGCACAAACGCAGAAAGACAAGGCTTTTCAGGGTCTGAGAAGAAAGTATCGGAAGAAATTAAAAAAGAAATAATGAATGCAAAAGGAAGAGTTTTAGTAGCTTGCTTTTCTTCAAATATATATCGAATCCAACAGGTTATTAATGCAAGTGTAGAGGCTGGGCGAAAACTAGCAGTAGTCGGAAGTAGTATGATGAAATCGATTGAAATAGCGAAGGAATTAGATTATTTATCAATCCCTGATGATGTAATGATTTCAGTTGTGGATACAGATAACTATAAAGAAAGAGATATTGTCATCCTAACAACGGGCACACAAGGAGAACCGATGGCAGCCCTTTCAAAAATTGCTAAAGGTACGCATAAACAAGTTTCAATTCGAAAAGGTGATACTGTACTTATGGCAGCAACACCTATACCAGGAAATGAAATGTTAGTTGCCTCTTCTGTAAATCTATTATTTAGAGCTGGTGCAAATGTAATTTATGGGTATAAAAAGGTACACGTATCTGGTCACGGGTATGAAGAAGAATTAAAATTAATGCTTGAATTGATGAAGCCTAAATATTTCATACCAGTTCATGGTGAATATCGAATGCAAAAAGCACATTCACATATTGCAGAAGAAGTAGGGATGGCAAAAGAAGATATTTTTATTATTGAAAAAGGGGACATCGTTTCGTTTAAAAATGGTCAAGCTTCTCGAACTGAAAAAGTCGAAGTTGGCAACGTTTTAATTGACGGAATTGGTGTCGGTGATGTTGGAAATATCGTATTACGTGATCGTAAGCTACTTTCTCAAGATGGAATATTAATCGTTGTCGTAACGTTTAACAAGCAAAAGAAAGCAATCATATCTGGTCCAGAAATTATAACTCGCGGCTTTGTTTATGTTCGTGAGTCCGAAAAATTAATAACTAAATCAACAGAAATTGTAAAAGACATTACAGAAAAAATGTTACAGAACGATCAAATTGAATGGACATTATTAAAAAATTCAATTAGAGATGGATTAAGCGCTTACTTATATGAAGAAACAAAAAGAAGACCAATGATTCTTCCAATTTTAATGGAAGTATAATTTTAAATGGTCATTACTTCTTACTCCTAGATGGGTATGTTTTCCTTATTATTTTCACATACTAACTTGTATGAAAAATGATAGGGGGAACCGTTTTGACAAATTCAAATAATGAAACACCTATTCCAAACGAAGAAGCACCTCCAAAGCCAAATGATCAAAAGGATATGAGCATTGTTGAAAAAATTCAGCAGTTAGGACAAACAAATGTTCCAGCAAGCAATGATTCAAAAATCCATTGTTTAACGATAATTGGGCAAATTGAAGGACATGTAGCATTACCACCTCAAAATAAGACAACTAAATATGAACATTTAATTCCGCAATTAGTTGCGATCGAACAAAATCCAAAAATTGAAGGATTATTAATTGTTCTTAATACTGTCGGTGGAGATGTGGAAGCCGGCCTAGCGATATCAGAAATGATTGCCACATTAACGAAACCTACTGTATCAATCGTTTTAGGCGGAGGACATAGTATCGGAGTGCCAATAGCAGTAAGTACTGACTATTCATTTATTGCTGAAACGGCAACAATGACAATCCATCCAATTCGTCTAACTGGTTTAGTAATTGGTGTTCCTCAAACGTTTGAATATCTTGATAAAATGCAAGAAAGGGTAACTCGTTTTGTTACGAAGCATTCAAATATTACTGAAGAACGTTTCAAGGAATTAATGTTTACAAAAGGTAATTTAACAAGAGATATTGGCTCAAATGTGGTCGGTGGAGATGCAGTAAAATATGGACTAATTGATGATGTAGGTGGGATTGGGCAAGCACTAAGTAAATTGCAAGAATTGATTGACGAACGAAAAGAAAAGTCTAATAAAGAGGAGAATGAGTTTTGATTCTTTATACAATTATGCCAATTGAATCGATTTTTCCTGTTGATCAACAAGAGTTCACATCGCAGCAGTTTTTGGAATACAATGGTGTTCCAATGTTGGTTGATAGTGTTGGGGGTACAGCTTTTGAAATTAAAAGAATTGTAAGTACTGATCCCGAGCATTATATGCAATATACACCTGGTCAAAGAATTTTAGTTCTTCCAACATGAGGTAATTATTAACAATACATGGTAAACATATGTTCTGATATGTTATAATAAATTCAATTTAAGAAAGCAGCCAAAAGGCTGCTTTCTTTGGCGAATCTGCAAATTTAGATGGGGGTGAATTACATGGCAAAGCAGAAGCAGCAAAAGTCAAAAGCTCGAAAATCAGTAAGTGGAAATGGTTCAATATGGTATGAAATTAGTGGATTAATATTTTTAGCACTATCAATCGTAACAATTTTAAAGCTTGGTATTGTAGGTAAAGCCTTTGTATTATTCTTGAGATTCTTCTTTGGAGAATGGTACATGCTTAGCTTTCTTTTTATTATCGGTTTATCTGCATATAGCATTATTTATCGAAAAAGACCTCCATTTGTTTCGAGCATTACGATTGGTGGATTGTTAATCTTCTTTAGTATATTGATGTTTAGTCATGTTACTCTATTTGATTTATTAGCAAAAAATAATCAATTTCATGATCAATCTGTCATAAAAAGTACGCTAGATTTATTCTTAATTGAAGCCAAAGGTAAAATTAGTACAGTCGATCTTGGTGGAGGGATGATTGGAGCGATACTTTTTGCAGTTTTATATTTCTTATTTGATCGAACCGGTGCGATTTTATTCGGTATTATTGCAATTGTTGCTGGCGTTTTATTTATTACTGGTAAGCCACTTGGCGGTTATATATATCAATATATAATGCCAAAAGTAAGAAATTTAATTTCAGATAGCTGGAAGGATTTTGCAAATTTCTGGAAACGTGGTCGTGAACAAAAAACGACTAGTAGACGAGCTGAAGCTAAGCAAAAGAGAAAAGCAAAGAAAGATGCTTACGAAGATAATGATGAAGAAGTGACAGACAGTAATAGTCTAAATTATCAAGCTAAAAATTCATTTGAAGATGAGACCATCGAGCCGAAAAAAGAGATTCAAATTGAATACTCTCCTACATATCAACCACCAAAGGAACCAGAATTGATAATCGCAAATAATTCGAATCAAATTCAGGCTCATTTTGCAGAGGAAGACGATCAGTCAATCGAATTGCCAGTTGCAGAAGTAGGAATTGATGATAAGGTAGATTACGTATTGCCTTCAATGGACTTATTAGCCTACCCAAAGGGTGCTAAAAAACGTGAAAATGAGTCTAAATTAAAGGAAAATGCGGACAAGCTTGAAAGAACATTTCAAAGCTTTGGTGTAAAGGCTACAGTAACAAAAGTACATCATGGACCTGCGGTAACAAAATATGAAGTATATCCAGAAGCAGGGGTAAAAGTTAGTCGTATTGTAAACCTTAGTGATGATTTAGCACTAGCACTTGCAGCTAAAGATATTCGAATAGAAGCTCCGATTCCAGGTAAATCTGCAGTTGGAATTGAAGTGCCTAATACGAATATAACGACTGTATTACTTAGAGAAGTTCTCGAAGCGAAAAATCCGAAATTACAAAATCCATTAGCTGTATCGTTAGGGAAAGATATCGCAGGTGATGCTGTATTTGCAGAGCTTAATAAAATGCCGCATTTATTAGTAGCTGGGGCGACAGGTAGTGGGAAAAGTGTATGTATAAATGGAATCATTGTTAGTATCTTAATGAATGCAAAACCGTCTGAAGTAAAGCTAATGTTAATTGATCCGAAAATGGTTGAATTGAATGTTTATAATGGTATTCCTCATTTGCTAACACCGGTTGTAACGAATCCTAAAAAGGCTTCACAAGCGTTACGAAAAGTTGTTAGTGAAATGGAAAGAAGATATGAGCTATTTTCTCATTCAGGTACTCGAAATATTGAAGGTTATAATGAATTAACTAAACAAAATAACACGATGACTGATTCTAAACAACCTTTACTACCATTTATCGTCGTGATAGTTGATGAGTTAGCTGATTTAATGATGGTAGCTTCGAGTGATGTGGAAGATTCAATCACCAGATTAGCTCAAATGGCTCGTGCAGCGGGAATCCATTTAATTATTGCTACACAAAGACCATCCGTTGACGTTATTACTGGTGTCATTAAAGCAAATATACCATCACGAATTGCTTTTAGTGTATCTTCTCAAACAGATTCTCGTACTATACTTGATACTGGTGGAGCAGAAAAACTACTAGGAAGAGGAGATATGCTTTATCAACCAATCGGTGCATCTAAACCAATCCGAGTACAAGGAGCATTTTTATCTGATGATGAAGTTGAAAGAGTAGTCGAGTTTTCAATCTCTCAACAAAAAGCTCAATACCAAGAAGAGATGATGGTAAAAGAGGAAAAAGATGGGAAATCTGAGGTGAATGACGATCTTTATAATGAAGCTGTTGAGTTAGTAACAAATATGCAATCAGCCTCAGTTTCACTACTTCAAAGAAGATTTAGAATTGGTTATACAAGAGCTGCAAGATTAATTGATGCTATGGAAGATAATGGAATAGTCGGTCCGTATGAAGGTAGCAAACCTAGGGAAGTATTAATTAGTAAACCAGTAGAAGATGAGCAAGCCTTGTCTTAACAAAAAGAAAAAATTGTCGAAACATTATTGACATTTTTAGACATAGAATGATATTATTTCTTCAGATAAATTGATAGTCCTCATATAATATCGACATGATGGGTCGGAAGTTTCTACATTGCAACCAATATTTGCAATACTATGGGGAAAAGGCATTATTATGGAGAAATGATTCATATTTACGAAATCAAAACTCTTATAATCTAGCTTTTTCACTAAGTGGAAGTGTAGATTATAAGAGTTTTTTTATGTTATATATGAACAATTTATTCATTATCGAAATAAAAAATAAAGCGTTTTCAAAAAAGTGTTGAAATGATTAAAAAATAACAGTATAGTAAAGAAGGATTATACGACAGATGTCTAACAACTGATGTCTGAAATCCGAAGTTTGGGGGATGGGAAATGAAGATTAAAACAGATACCAGATTACTTTATCTCCAGGTGATGGATCGAATAAAGCAGGATATTGAGAATGGTATTTATTTGCCACATCATAAGTTACCATCAGAGTATGAGTTATCTAAAATATTTGGGGTTAGCAGAGCAACATTAAGAGAAGCATTGAGAGTTTTAGAAGAAGAAAATATCTTAGTTAGAAGACACGGAGTCGGGACATTTGTGAAACCGAAACCAATTTTTAGGACAGGCATTGAACAATTAAGTAGTGTCTCAGAAATGATTGTTGAAGCAGGTAAAGAGCCTGGTACAATCTTCCTATCTTCTAAACTACTAGTTCCTACGAAAGAAGATTTAAAAAGCTTCACAATCACAGAAGATGATCGTATGCACGTAGTAGAAAGAATTCGAACAGCGAATGGTGAACCTGTAGTTTATTGCATTGATAAATTACCGACTAATTATTTTAAACAGGTTCCATCATATGAAGATCATTCGTTTTTTTCATTCATCAAAAAAGAAACTGGTCGAAATATCGAATATTCAAGTGCAAGAATTGAACCAATAGGTTATCACGATAAAGTATCTCCTTTATTACAGTGTGAACCAGATGTTTCATTATTATTAATTGAACAATTACATTTTGACGACTTAAACCGTGCTGTTTTACATTCTTATAATTACTTCAGAGCGGATCAGTTCAGCTTTAATGTCTTAAGAAAAAGAAATTAAATTGAATAGCCAAAATTACATATAGGAAAAATAGTTTTGGCTGGTTTTCAACTATTGTTTACTGAAAATTTCATGAAATTATTAGGGAGGTGGATCGTTAAGGTAACGATTATAAACCAAGCTAGTACAAATGTAAATAAAAATTTAAGGGGGCAAAAATTTTTATGAAGATGAAAAAAGTTGGTCTTGTTCTTTCAATGGCCTTAGCAGCAGGTACAATTTTAGGTGCTTGTGGTAAAGGTGGAGATACTAAAGACGCAAAAGGTGCATTTAAAGTAGGGATGGTAACTGACTCAGGTACAATCGATGATAAGTCATTTAACCAAGGTACTTGGGAAGGAATCCAAGCTGGAGCAAAAGATTTAGGTTTTGATCTTAAGAAAGATACAAAATACTTAAAACCAGCTGGTGAAACTGAAGCTGATTACTTAAAAGAAATCGGTAACTTAAATGACGCAGGATTTGAATTTATTATTACTCCTGGTTATAAATTTGAAACAGCTATTAATAAAGCGCAAGATAAATATAAAGATGATAAATTTGTAATTATTGATGGTACACCACACACTGCAGATGATATGACACCAAATGTAAAAAAGAACACAGTTTCAATTTTCTTCTCAGAACATGAAGCTGGTTACTTAGCTGGTATCGCAACAGCAGTTCAATTAAAAACTGGTGATGTAGGATTTATCGGTGGTATGGAAATTCCTGCAGTACAAAAATATAACTGGGGATTCCAACAAGGTATTAAATATGCAAACGAAAAACTTGGAACAAGCATTTCTTTAAAAGCTAATAATGTAGTATATTCTGGAAGCTTTACAGACAAAGCAGCAGGACAACAAATTGCAGCTCAAATGTATGACCGTGGCGTTAAAGCAATTTTCACTGCAGCAGGTGGAGTTGGACAAGGTGCGATTACAGAAGCTAAAAACAGAGTAGCTAGTGGAAAAGAAGTTTGGGTTGTCGGTGTTGACGTAGATCAGTACGCTGATGGTGTTTATAAAGATAACAAATCAGTAATCTTAACTTCTGCTATGAAAGGTGTAGCTAAGGCTGCTTCTGATATGGTAAAAGCTGAAAAAGATAAAAAATTCCCTGGTGGACAAACTTTAACTTACGATGCGAAAAATGATGGTATTGGTTTACCAAAAGAAAATCCAAACTTAAGTGATGAAACTTTAACAACAGTATCTGATGTTTTCAATAAAATTAAGTCTGGTGAAATTGTAGTAGCAAGCGAAAGAGGAAGTTTAATTAAATAATTATTAAGTTTCTAATTAATAAATGAAGAAGAAGCATAGGAAAGGAAATCCTTTTATATGCTTCTTCTACCCTATAAATGATTATAACTATTCATGTTTTAATCAATTGTAAGCACTTATATTGGTAAAGCTTATAATTGATTAGGGCGTGACTATTGGGTGAGAGAGTAAAGCCCTACCTAAATAAAAATATAGAAAAATATTTCGAAATCAAGTAAAACTTTAAAAATAAATGACTTCGTAATATACAAGGAGGAAAATTATGGAATATGTAGTGGAGATGCTAAATATAACAAAAGAGTTTCCTGGCATTATAGCGAACGATAATATTACACTACGATTAAAAAAAGGTGAAGTTCATGCTTTATTAGGTGAAAACGGAGCAGGGAAATCAACTTTAATGTCCGTCCTTTTTGGAATGTACACTCCTGAAAAAGGGATTATAAAAGTAAAGGGTAAAGAAGTTAAAATTTCAAATCCAAATGTTGCAAATGAACTAGGAATTGGAATGGTTCACCAACATTTTAAATTAGTTTCAAACTTTACAGTAACAGAAAATATTATCCTTGGTCTTGAACCTAAAAAAGGTCTAGTTGTAGATATTAAGACAGCAGCAAAACGTATTGAAGAGCTTTCTAAAACTTACGGTTTAAATGTTGATCCATATGCAAAGATTGAAGATATAACAGTAGGGATGCAACAAAGAGTCGAAATTTTAAAAACTTTATACCGTAATGCTGAAGTACTAATCCTAGATGAGCCAACAGCAGTACTAACTCCACAAGAGATACAAGATTTAATGAAGATTATTAAGAACTTGATTAATGAAGGTAAGTCAATCATTATCATTACACATAAATTAAAAGAAATTAAAGCTGTTGCAGATCAATGTACAGTCATTCGTCATGGGAAATACATTGGTACAGTTGATGTAAAACAAACTTCTGAATCTGAAATGGCATCTATGATGGTCGGACGTCAGGTGTCTTTCAAGGTAGATAAGGTTGAATCAAAGCCAGGTGAAGTTGTACTAGATGTAAACAATTTAAGTGTTAAAAATAATAAAAAAGTTTTAGGTTTAAAAAATGCTTCTCTTCAAGTGCGAGCAGGTGAAATCGTTGGGATTGCCGGAGTTGAAGGTAATGGTCAGTCTGAACTTGTTGAGGCAATTACAGGTTTAAGACCTATTGAAGAAGGTACTATTTTATTAAAAGGACAAGATATTACAAAAAATAGCATACGCGAGCGAATTCACAGCGGTATTGCTCATATTCCAGAAGATCGTCAAAAAAGAGGTCTTGTTCTTGAATATACAATCGAAGAAAACGTAGTTTTAGAGATTTATAATCAAGAACCATTTTCTAAATATGGTGTTTTAGATAAAGCGGCAATTGCCAAACATGCTAAAAAAATTATTGAAGAATTTGATGTTCGTTCAGGTGAAGGTGCAAAAACAGTTGTTGAATCAATGTCTGGTGGAAACCAACAAAAAGCAATCATTGGTCGTGAAATTGAGCTTAAACCTGAGTTGTTAATTGCTTGTCAGCCAACGCGTGGATTAGATGTTGGTTCGATTGAGTA
This sequence comes from Gottfriedia acidiceleris, assembly GCF_002128425.1. Classification (GTDB taxonomy): domain Bacteria; phylum Bacillota; class Bacilli; order Bacillales; family Bacillaceae_G; genus Gottfriedia; species Gottfriedia acidiceleris. The sequence continues at coordinate 181,054 of NZ_NESS01000005.1, read as the reverse complement.
TATTCATAAGAGATTAATAGAGCAAAGAGATAGTGGAAAAGCAGTTCTACTAATTTCTTTAGAGCTAGATGAAGTTCTTAATTTATCAGACCGCATTGCAATCGTAAATGCTGGTGAAATTATTGATGTCGTTAATGCTAAAGACACAAATGAAGATGAATTAGGATTAATGATGGCTGGTATAAGGAGAGGTGAAGGGGCATGAAAAAGGGAGGAATCATTTCTCTAATTGCCATATTATTAGGTTTACTAGCTGGAGCATTGTTAATTTTTGTAACAGGTAATGATCCAGTAGAAGGATTTACTTATTTATTCCAAGGTGGATTAAAAGATTCGGAGCGTATTGGTAATACGCTAGCTACGGCTACCCCGTTAATTTTAACAGGACTTTCTGTTGCTTTTGCATTCAGAACTGGCTTATTTAATATAGGTGCAGCTGGACAAATGCTTTTCGCAGGATTTTGTGCTTCTGCAGTTGGTTTAACTGTCGATTTACCTACTCTTATCTTAGTTCCGATTATGGTAATTGTAGCTTTTATTGCAGGTGCTGCTTGGGCATTTATTCCCGGTCTATTAAAAGCTAAATTTAATGTTCACGAAGTAGTTTCGACAATTATGATGAACTGGATCGCATATTGGACTGTTTATTATTTAGTTCCGCAATACTTTAAAGGTAGTACTGAAACAGAGTCAAAAATGCTTGCAGATTCTGCAACATTAAAAATGCCATTTTTATCTAGTTTATTTGGAGATTCATATATTAACTTCGGTTTATTTATTGCAGTAATTATGGTTATCGTAATTTCATTTATTATTAATCGTACAGTATTAGGATATGAATTAAAGGCAGTAGGTTACAACCGTAGTGCTGCTGAGTATGCAGGTATTTCTGTAAATAGAAATGTTATTTTATCAATGATGATTTCAGGTGGACTTGCCGGTTTAGCAGGTGTTGTTCAATTCGCTGGTAACGCATCATTAATTCAAATTGGTGTTTTACCAACTGAAGGATTCGACGGAATTGCCGTGGCGCTTTTAGGAATGAATACTCCAATTGGCGTATTTTTCTCAGCTATTTTCTTTGGACTATTATATTCTGGTAAAGGCTTTATGAGTGCAATGACTTCAATTCCACCAGACATTGCTGATGTTATCATTGCAATCATTATTTATTTCTCTGCAACTAGTATTTTAATTAAAAAAGTTATAGATCGAGTAACCAAATCACGCAAGTACAAAAACAGCAATGTAGGAGAGAAGGTGAAATAAGGCATGGATTTAATTATACAAATTTTCCCGTATGCAATTGCCTATACGATTCCGTTATTAATCGTAGCATTGGGTGGTTTATTTTCTGAGCGAAGCGGTGTCGTAAATATTGGTTTAGAAGGTTTAATGGTTGTTGGTGGTTTCTCTAGTGCCTTAACAATTTCAAAACTACAAGAAACACATCAAGGTGAAGTTTGGGTAATCTGGGTAGGAATTCTTGTAGCAGTTCTTACAGGTGCTTTATTTTCTTTACTACATGCATTTGCAAGTATCAACTTACATGCAGATCAAGTTATTAGTGGTATCGCAATTAATATGATTGCAGGTGCTTTAACAATCTTCTTAGCAAGAAATATTACTGGATCAGGAAATATTAGTATTAATGGTCTTACACGTAGTGATATTCCTTTATTAAAGGACATTCCAATTCTTGGGGATTTGTTCTTTAAAAACACGTATTCTACAACCTGGTTAGTAATCGCTATTCTAATCATTAGTACATTCGTACTTTATAAAACTCGATTAGGGTTACGTCTACGCGCATGTGGTGAATACCCACAAGCAGCTGATGCAGCAGGTATTAATGTATACCGCATTCGTTATCTAGGCGTCATTATTTCAGGCGCATTTTCTGGATTAGGTGGAGCAATTATTTTAGTAACATACTCTGGCGAATTTACAGGAAGTGTTGCAGGTCTTGGTTTCTTAGCAATTGCTGCATTAATTTTTGGACAATGGAAACCACTTGGAATTTTAGCAGCGACATTATTCTTTGGTGTAGCTACAACTATTGCCAATGTATCGCAAGTTATCCCAAGTTTAGCTCATATACCACCATTAGCATTAAAGTTATTCCCATACGTTGTAACTTTAATCGCATTAGTTATATTCTCAAAATCATCTCAAGCACCAAAATCAGTTGGTGTTGCGTATGAAAAAGGTAAACGATAAATAATTGTTTTTAGAAGCTTCCTATTTAGTTAGGGAGCTTTTTTATTTGTTGAAATATAAATTAAAGCCCATGGAAAGCGAGCACACTGTAGTGAAAATTAAGATCACACAACTTCCTTTCGATGATAAATTACCACAATTAATGGACAAAGTTCTTTTTCAACATCATAAAGAAGTTTCCTTTATTAAATTAGGAAGCTTCTTTTTATTTGAAATAATTATTTTGGGTAAACTAAGCAGTAGGTTTTATTTTTGGTAAAATTAGAGATACAATGAAGATATTGGAAATAAATATGAGTAAATAGCAATTGTCTAAGGAGGGTTCAATTTGAATTTGTTACAGTACAAAAATAGTGATATTAACGGTATTAAACTACATGTGGTAACAACTGAAAAGTTTAAAACAAATTCGATTACGTTAAAAGTACGTGGAAAACTTGAAGAAGAAACAGTATCGTATCGCGGAATTTTACCTTATGTATTGCAAAGTGGAACAAAAGATCTTCCTACTAATGGTGAAATTAGAAGAAAATTAGAAGAATTATTTGGGGCGACCTTCTTTGTAGACGTATCAAAAAAGGGTGATTATCATGTTATGTCATTTACAATTGATATTGCAAATGAAAAATACCTTTCAAATCAAGGTTCATTATTAAATGAAGCGCTCTTGCTTATTTCTTCAATATGGCAAAATCCATTTTTAGAAAATGGGGTATTCTCAGCTAAGCATGTTGAAACTCAAAAAAGAACCCAAGTACAAAGAATTCAGTCTATTAATGATGATAAATTGAAATATGCAAATCAACGACTTGTGGAAGAAATGTTTAAGGATGAACCTTATGCGTTACTTGCAAATGGAAAAACAGAAGATGTCAATTCAATTACAGCTGAGTCACTATATAAATACTATGAAAAGGCTTTGCAGCAAGATTTAGTTGATCTTTATATAGTTGGTGATGTTGCATTTGACGAATGTAAACAACTAGTTGAAGAGAACTTTAAAAACACATCTAGTGGAAAATTGACTGTTGAAACAAAAAAAGCAACGCCAGTCATTTCTCCTAATGAAGTAATTGAAGAGCAAAAATTAAATCAGGCTAAACTACACATCGGTTATACTACTGAAATTTCGATTAAAGACCCAGATTACTTTGCACTTCAAGTGTTTAATGGGCTTTTTGGCGGATTCTCTCATTCAAAATTATTTATTAATGTTCGAGAAAAAAATAGCTTAGCATACTATGCTGCTTCTCGTTTTGAAAGTCATAAATCAATCTTAATGGTCATGTCAGGTATAGCAAGTGAAAACTATGAAAAAGCAACAACAATAATTGCTGAACAACTTGAAGAAATGAAAAAGGGAAATTTCACCGAAGATGAAATTGCTCAAACAAAATTAGTAATCAAAAACAGTTTATTAGAAAGTATGGATACTGCTTATGGAATCATTGAAACATTATTCAATGACCAAGCTGCGGGAAATGAACGTCCGATCGAGGACTGGTTCCCTGAAATCGAAAAAGTTACAAAAGATGAAATTGTGGCAGTAGCTAATAAAATAAAACTTCATACAACATATTTCTTAAAAGGTCAGGAGGGAGCATAATGGAAAAAAAGTATTTTGAACAATTGAATGAAACGCTTTATTTCGAAGAGCTTGAAAACGGATTAAAAGTATATATTCTTCCTAAACAAGGCTACAACAAAACATATGCGACCTTTACAACTAAATACGGTTCCATTGATTCTGAATTTATTCCTTTAGGAAAAGATGAAAAATTAGTTGTACCAGATGGGATTGCTCACTTTTTAGAGCACAAATTGTTTGAAAAGAAAGATGGGGATGTATTCCAGGTTTTTAGTAAACAAGGAGCCTCCTCTAATGCGTTTACAAGTTTTACACGAACTGCCTATTTATTTTCTGCAACGAATAATGTAGAACAAAATTTAATGACTTTAATTGATTTTGTTCAAGATCCATATTTTTCTGATCAAAGTGTTGAAAAGGAAAAAGGGATCATTGGTCAAGAAATTAAAATGTACGAAGATAATCCTGATTGGAGACAATATTTTGGGATGATTGCAAATTTATATGGTAAACATCCTGTTAGAACTGATATTGCTGGTACGGTTGAATCAATTTCAAAAATTACAAAAGAATTACTATATACTTGTTACGAAACGTTTTATCACCCAAGTAATATGTTGTTTTTTGTTGTAGGTCCAGTAGACCCTGAACAGACAATGAATTTAATTAGAGATAACCAAAGCAAAAAAACGTTCAAAGAAGCAAATGAAATAAAGAGATTTTTCCCAGAAGAAACTCCTGAATCTGCAGAAAAGAAAAAAGTGTTACATATGAATGTCCAATCATCGAAAGTACTCGTTGGCGTAAAAGACTTTTCTGCACCTAGAGGAGGAAGCGAATTATTAAAGCATGAATTATCAATTTCCGTATTACTTGATTATTTATTTGGCAAAGGCTCAAATACGTATCAACAAATGTATGAAGATGGATTAATCGATGATACATTCTCTTATGATTACTCTGCAGAAAATGGTTTTGCTTTTGCAATCATCGGAGGAGATTCAACTTCACCTGAAAAACTTTCTGAAAAAATAAAAGAAGTATTATTAGATTCAAAAAATCATCAGTGGGAAAAAGAAATTGTCGATCGCGTAGTTAAAAAGAAAATTGGAGGATTCTTACGCTCATTAAATTCTCCAGAATATATTGCAAACCAATTTACACGATACGCGTTCCTAGATATGCATTTATTTGACATCGTATCTGTGTTACAATCTATCACTGTAGAGGATTTAAAAGAAAGCGCTAGTCATCTAATAAATGAAGACTATATGAGTGAATTTTTCGTTCTTCCTCATTGAATGAATTAAAAGCATCCTTTATGGGATGCTTTTTTGAAATTTTAAGGGTTTATAAAGAATTTAAGTGTACTATTTATTAATAATGAATTTTTAAGTGCGTACCTCGCTGCTCTTTTATCTTTATATTTTAAACCTGCATTAAAACCTCGAATAAATGGAGATTATAATAAATGAGAAAAAGAATTCTAGTAATTGGAGCTAGTGGTGACATTGGCTTAGCAATATCAAAAAAATTAATCAATGAAAAATATGATTTAGTTGTCCATTACAATAGTAAGAAAGAGCCTCTTAATGAACTGATTGAATTGGCTAATGAAAATAATATAAATTGCCAATTCGTTCAAGCGGATTTATCAGTAAAAAATGGAGTTGAAATTTTAACATCACAAATAACTGATAAAATTGATTCAATTGTATATGCTTCTGGTTTTTCAATCTTTGGTTTGATTAACGATGTAAGCGATGAAGAAATTGATCGAATGACTCAATTACATATCAAAAGTTTAATCAAAGTAGTTAATTATTTTCTACCTAATATGGTTGCTAAAAAAACTGGTAGTATTGTCGTTATTTCGTCTATATGGGGACAAATTGGTGCATCATGTGAGGTGTTGTATTCAACTACAAAAGGTGCTCAAAATGCTTATGTAATGGCATTAGCTAAAGAATTAGGTCCAAGTGGAATAAGAGTAAATGCTGTTGCTCCAGGTGCCGTAAAAACGAATATGTTAAATTCCTTTAGTGAAGAAGATTTAAAAGAAATAGCAAATGAAATTCCAATGAATCGATTAGCTCTTCCAAGTGAAATTGCGAATACGGTAAATTTCCTAATTTCCGAACAATCTTCTTATATAACTGGCCAAATCCTTGGAGTAAATGGAGGTTGGCATACTTCTTAGTAAAATTTCCAGTCGAAAGTTATTTATTTCACATATTTTACCTTTTATATTATGGCGAAATCGTTTATTATTAAATGGAGAGTTAAGTAGTTAACAAATAGGGGGTATAGGTATGGAATTAATCGAATGGTATTTTGAATATGAAATACATAAGAATCGCCCTGGACTACTTGGAGATATTGCATCGCTAATCGGTATGCTAGGGATTAATATTTTAACAATCAATGGTGTCGACACAATGAGACGCGGCATGTTACTTGGTTGCGATAACGACGATCAAATTACAAGATTTGAATCAATTTTAAATACTATGGACAATATAACAATAATTAAACTTAGAAAGCCAACTCTAAGAGATCGTTTAGCTGTAAGACATGGTACTTATATCCAACGAGACGTAGATGATAAAAAAACTTTTCGCTTTGTACGCGATGACTTAGGTATGCTTGTTGATTTTATGGCAGAGTTATTTAAAATGCCAGGCCATAAGCTAATCGGAATTAGGGGTATGCCCCGTGTTGGCAAAACAGAATCAGTTGTTGCAGCGAGTGTATGTGCAAATAAACGCTGGTTATTTGTTTCATCAACATTAATAAAACAAACGTTAAGAAGTCAATTAATAGAAGACGAATATAATTCAGATAATGTATTTATTATTGATGGCATTCTTTCTCATAGAAGAGCAAATGAGCAACATTGGCAATTGGTTCGCGAAATTATGGCAATGTCTTCTGTGAAAGTAGTAGAGCATCCTGATGTATTTGTACAGCAAACTGAATACTCTTTAGAAGATTTTGATTACATAATTGAATTAAGAAATGATGAAAATGAAGAAATTAAATATGAACTAGTAGACCAAATGGATAAAAATGGACACAACTCGTTCTCAATGTTTGATTTTTAAAGTTAGTTGGGGTGTAATTTGTGACAGAATTAGGAAAATATTTACGAGAAGCAAGAGAAGCTAAAGGCTTATCAATTGACGATGTACAAGAGTTAACGAAGATTCAAAAACGTTATCTTGAAGCAATTGAAGAAGGCAATTATGAAATATTGCCAGGGCAATTTTATGTACGTGCATTTATTAGACAATATGCAGAAACAATTGGTGTTGACGTTTCTGGATTTCTAACTGAAAAGCCAGTGGTAGAGGAATCAACTGTGGCAAATACAGTTGCAGAAGAAGTAAAGCATGAAGAGATCCCTAGTAGATCATCAAAGCTTAAAGAACCATTAAGCAATGTGAAATCATCACGAGTAATGGATTATTTACCAAGGATACTAGTAGCGATTCTTATTATTGGAATCTGCATTGCTATTTATATGATGTTCCCATCAAAAAATGATGAAAAATCTGCGGATACGAATCAATCTCAATCTAACTCTAATTCTGAAATTGAAAAACCAAAAAATAATGCGCTAGATCAAGCTAAAAATAATAATACGAAAAAAACAGAGAAACCGAAAAATGAAGTGACTGAGCAAACGCCAGCGCAAAAAATTACTGTCGACTCTGCAGCGGGTAAACGAACTACTATTTCGTTATCTGGTACGGATGTATTTAAATTAGAAGTAGTTGCAAATGGTGAAAGTTATGTAGACTTAAAAAATGCTGAGGGAAAAATGTTCTATAGCGGAATTTTAAAACAAGGACAAACTCAAAACTACGACTTAACAGAAGAAAATGAAGTAACTGTAAATATTGGTGCTTCTAATAATGTTGAGCTACGAATTAACGATGAGGTATTTAAATATCCAGTTAGTCCAACAAATGCTGTTCACCAAAAGATTACGATTAAAAATTTAAAAATGAATCAATAGTCATCTTTAAGATGGCTTTTATTCATTTATTATAAATGCTTCATTTTTTAGAAAGTTTTGGAGGGTTTTACCATGAATTTACCAAATAAGATCACAGTTTCAAGGGTTTGTCTAATTCCATTATTTATGATTTCCGTTTTAATAGATTTTGGATGGGGAAATATTACATTAATTGGTGATTCGATACCAGTTAATCATTTAGTAGGAGCTGCAATTTTTATTATTGCCTCTGTTACTGATTTTATAGACGGTTATTACGCAAGAAAATATAATTTAGTCACTAACTTTGGTAAGTTTTTAGATCCACTTGCTGATAAATTGCTTGTTTCTTCAGCATTAATTATATTAACTGATTTTCATTATGTTCCTGCGTGGATTACGATTGTCATAATAAGTAGAGAGTTTGCTGTAACCGGTTTACGAATGATTTTAGCTGGCTCAGGAGAAGTACATGCTGCAGCAATGCTAGGTAAAATTAAGACTTGGGCTCAAATAGTTGCGATTTCAGCTTATTTCTTACATGACTTCCCATTAAATTTCTTACCTTTTTCGATTGCTGATGTAGCACTTTGGGTCGCATTATTCTTTACAGTATATTCTGGTTGGGATTATTTTTATAAAAATAGAGATGTTCTTCTTAAATCAATGTAATTAATAATATAGGGGGAAATGATATGAAACGAGCTGAAATTATCGCAGTAGGAACTGAGCTACTTTTAGGCCAAATTGCAAATACGAATGCACAATTTTTAGCTAAACATTTATCTGCTTTAGGATATCACCATCATTTCCAAACAGTTGTAGGAGACAATTCCGAACGACTTAAAAGTGCATTAGAAATTGCTTCATCAAGAAGCGATTTAATCATCTTAACTGGTGGACTTGGACCAACAAAGGATGATTTAACGAAAGAAGTTGTCTCTGAATATGTTCAAGAGTCTCTTGTTTACCATGATCAATCACTACAGTATATTGAACAATATTTTATTAAAGTTAATCGACAAATGACTGAGAATAACAAAAAACAAGCATTAGTCATTAATAACTCACATGTTTTATTGAATAAAAACGGTATGGCACCTGGAATGGTTTATGAAGCGAAAGATAAACAATATGTATTATTACCAGGGCCACCTAAAGAAATGATTCCAATGGTTGAGAATGAACTAATTCCTTATTTTTTAAAAGGGAAACAAGCAAGTACTATTATTTCGAAAGAGCTTAAGTTTTTTGGCATCGGTGAATCTATTTTAGAAACTGAAATTCTTGATTTACTTGAAAATCAATCAAATCCAACAATTGCGCCCTTAGCTAGTGAGGGAGAAGTAATGCTTCGAGTTACTGCTAGTGCCAGTAATGAACAAGAGGCAGAAAAACTAATTGGACAAGCTGAAGATAAAATACGTGAGCGTGTTGGACAGTTTATATATGGTACAAATAACGATAACTTGTTTACAGTTTTATCAAGAAAATTAAAAGATTATAAACTGACTATATCTGCTGCTGAAAGTTTAACTGGGGGTCTGTTCAGTAAAAGAGTGACAGATATTCCTGGTAACTCGTCCGTTTTTAAAGGTAGTGTTGTTTGTTATTCTAATGAAATGAAACAAAAACTTTTAAATGTGCCATCAGATATTCTTAATAAAAATGGCGCAGTAAGTTCAGAATGTGCAAAATCACTAGTTGAAAATATTCAAAGAATAACAGAAAGCAATATTTCAATTAGTTTTACTGGTGAAGCAGGACCTTCTACATTAGAAGATGTGCCGGTAGGAAAAGTATTTATCGGTATTAAAATTGGTGATTCTGATTCGATTGTAAAAGAGTTTCAATTCAGTGGCACTAGAGAACAAATAAGGTTATCAAGTGTCAAAAATGGTGCAAACTTATTGATAAAATTAATTAATTCAAGTTTTGAAAGTCAAGACTTATAAAATGAAATAGAATATTTTATAATAAAAAAGCTCGGTTAATTTAGCCGAGTTTTTTAATTTTATAGTTTCGATATTAATAAAAATCTAGTTTTATAGGTCAAAAAATACGAAACAAGCGTTTCTATTCTTTAAAAAATAAGTTTAAATACGAAAAATATCGAATAAATGTTCTATTTTTTTGTTGGCAAACGAACAAAAAACAGTTATTATATAGTTAAGAGAAAATGAATCCTAGAGGAGGAATCTTAATGAGTGATCGTCAAGCTGCATTAGATATGGCTTTAAAACAAATCGAAAAACAATTCGGTAAAGGTTCAATTATGAAACTCGGAGAACAATCAGAACGCCAAATTTCAACTATTTCTAGTGGGTCGTTAGCACTAGATGTAGCATTAGGTGTAGGTGGATATCCAAGAGGACGAATTATTGAAGTATATGGTCCTGAAAGTTCAGGTAAAACAACTGTAGCATTACATGCAATCGCTGAAGTTCAAGCAAATGGAGGACAAGCAGCGTTTATAGATGCTGAGCATGCATTAGATCCGGTTTATGCTCAAAAATTAGGTGTAAACATTGATGAGTTATTATTATCTCAACCAGATACAGGGGAACAAGCACTTGAAATCGCAGAAGCATTAGTACGTAGTGGTGCAATTGATATTATCGTAATTGACTCAGTAGCTGCATTAGTACCAAAAGCTGAAATTGAAGGTGAGATGGGTGATGCTCACGTAGGTCTACAAGCTCGATTAATGTCCCAAGCACTACGTAAACTTTCAGGTGCAATTAACAAGTCAAAAACGATTGCAATCTTCATTAACCAAATTCGTGAAAAAGTTGGGGTTATGTTCGGTAATCCTGAAACGACCCCAGGTGGACGTGCGTTAAAATTCTATTCTACAATTCGTCTAGAAGTACGTCGTGCTGAACAATTAAAACAAGGTAATGATATTGTAGGTAATAAAACGAAGATTAAAGTAGTTAAAAATAAAGTAGCACCACCATTTAGACAAGCAGATGTAGACATTATGTATGGAGAAGGTATTTCTAAAGAAGGAGAAATTCTTGATATTGGATCTGATTTAGATATCGTTCTTAAGAGTGGAGCATGGTATTCTTACAATGAAGAACGTCTTGGTCAAGGCCGTGAGAATGCTAAGCAATTCTTAAAAGAAAATAAAGAAATACGTGATACGATTAAACAATCGATCCGTCTTCACCATGGTTTAGACAACCCTGTTACTGTAACAGAAACAGATGACGAAGAACAATTCTCTTTATTAGAAGAGTAAGCATAACTTAGTTTGAAACAAACAAAAAATGTGGGCGCTTATTAAAAGTGCCTGCATTTTTTTATTTTTATATTTCATTGATTTTTCTAAAAGCAGTATTTATTGATATTCAAATTGTTATTAAATAAATAGAGAATAATTTTACTAACGTGCAAAGGCTGATAAAGCGGAAGGATTGCACGACTCCTTGGGGAAATGATAAACAGGACCCTTTAGGAACCGGACTTTAAGAGGAAAAATCAAGTCACTCATGGTAAGTAGCCAAATCAAAAAACACACGATATCAAATATATTTTTATATTTATAAGTAGTACTTTATAAATGAAAAATTCTATCAATTAACTTACTAATCACATCTTAATAAATAAATTAATGAATAAAATTTAGATTCTCATGTATGAAATCTAGTAAAAATGTAATAAATATTGATAAATCAAGTAAGTAAGCGATTTACAAGGCTTGACATCATTTGGTAAGAGATTTAATATTTAAGTGTATATTCTAAAAAAATATTACTATTTTGTGAAAAATTGAATTGAAGTGTGCTGTATGTTGATGCAATTATTTATACAATATAACAGCCGACAAAAATGAAACTAACTAAATAGCAAGAGGAGGTGAAATCATGGGTGCAAATACTATAATTTTGATCATCTTCGCATTGCTTGCCACATTCGGAGTCGGTTATGCTGTCGGATTTTTTGTCCGTAAGTCCATTGCAGAAGCTAAAATAAATGGCGCAACTAATCATGCAAATCAAATTATTGAAGATGCAAAACGTGATTCAGAAACAATTAAAAAAGAAGCTTTATTGGAAGCAAAGGACGAAATTTTCAAAATTCGTACAGATGCAGAAAACGAAATTCGAGACCGTCGTAGTGAACTACAAAAGTCAGAAAATCGTTTAATGCAAAAAGAAGAGAACTTAGATCGTAAAGATGAAGGACTTTCAAAACGTGAGTCTGTTCTTGAAAGAAAAGAGGAATCTCTTGTTTTAAAACAACAGCAGATAGAAGAAATGGAAAGCAAGATAGAAGCATTAATTGCTGCTCAACAAGAAGAGTTAGAGAGAATTTCTAGCTTAAATCGTGAAGAAGCAAGACAATTAATACTTACTAAAGTCGAAAATGAATTATCCCATGAAACAGCAATACTAGTAAAAGAAACAGAAGCTCGAGCAAAAGAAGAAGCAGATAAGAAAGCAAAAGATATTTTATCATTAGCAATCCAGCGATGTGCTGCAGATCATGTTGCTGAAACAACTGTTTCAGTTGTAAATCTTCCAAATGATGAAATGAAAGGTCGTATTATTGGCCGTGAAGGACGAAATATACGTACTTTAGAAACGTTAACTGGTATAGATTTAATTATTGATGATACGCCTGAAGCTGTAATATTATCAGGTTTTGATCCAATTCGTCGTGAAACTGCACGAATTGCACTAGATAAATTAGTACAAGATGGTCGAATCCATCCTGCACGAATTGAAGAAATGGTTGAAAAATCAAGAAGAGAAGTAGATGAGTACATACGTGAAGTCGGTGAACAAACTACTTTTGAAGTTGGTGTTCATGGAATTCACCCTGACTTAATTAAAATATTAGGTCGTCTGAAATTTAGAACTAGTTATGGTCAAAATGTGTTAAAGCATTCGATGGAAGTAGCGAACCTAGCTGGACTTATGGCTGCTGAACTTGGTGAGGATACGAAACTTGCAAAACGTGCAGGTTTACTTCACGATATTGGTAAAGCAATTGACCATGAGGTAGAAGGAAGTCACGTTGAAATCGGTGTTGAATTAGCAACGAAATATAAAGAACACCCAGTAGTTATCAATAGTATTGCATCTCATCATGGAGATGCTGCGCCAACTTCAATTATTGCTGTTCTTGTAGCTGCTGCAGATGCATTATCTGCTGCTAGACCAGGAGCACGTAGCGAAACATTAGAAAACTATATCCGTCGTTTAGAAAAACTTGAAGAGATTTCTGAATCATACGAAGGTGTAGAAAAATCATTCGCTATTCAAGCAGGTCGTGAAGTACGAATTATGGTAAAACCAGATACAATTGATGATTTACAAGCTCATAGATTAGCGAGAGATATTAGAAAACGTATTGAAGATGAACTGGATTATCCAGGTCATATAAAAGTTACGGTTATTCGTGAAACTCGAGCTGTTGAGTATGCAAAATAAAGTGGTATATGCCACTTTATTTTCTTTTTTGTAACAAAATAAAGTATTTTTTTAAATAGCTCCAACTAATACATATCTGAATTGAATCTTAGTTGAATGGCAATACATGAAAGATTCAGATTGTGCTAGTAATGGGGCTTTTCGTATTTTTGGGTAATCTAAAAGTAAAATCAATGCTGTACATATACAGTGGCAAGTTGGAAGGATGTAACGAAATGAGAATAATGTTTATAGGCGATGTAGTTGGTTCAAATGGTAGGGCAATGGTAAAGGCTAATATTCAAGCTTTAAAAAGGAAATATAATCCTTCAGTAACAATCATTAATGGTGAAAATGCAGCGCACGGTAAAGGAATAACAGAAAAAATTTACCGAGAATTTTTAGAATTAGGTGCTCAAGCAGTAACGCTTGGTAACCATGCTTGGGATAAAAAAGATATTTTTGAATTTATTGATCAAGCAAAGTACTTAGTTAGACCAGCTAATTTCCCTGAAGGTACACCTGGTAATGGATTAGTATTTTTAAATTTTAATGATGTTGAAATAGCCGTTATTAATTTGCAAGGTAGAACATTTTTACCACCACTTGATTGTCCTTTTAAAAAAGCTGATGACCTAATAAAAATCGCTAAAAAAAGAACAAACATCATTTTTGTTGATTTTCATGCTGAAGCAACAAGTGAAAAAATTGCTATGGGCTGGTATTTAGATGGAAAAGTAACAGCGGTTGTTGGTACACATACACATGTCCAAACAGCTGATGAGCGAGTTTTACCTGCTGGTACGGCGTTTATTACGGATGTTGGAATGACTGGTCCATATGATGGGATTCTAGGTGTTACGAAAGAAGCTGTCATTAAAAAATTCTTAACGAACTTACCAGTGAGATTCGAAGTAGATGAAGGTAGAGGTCAGCTAAGTGGTGTAATCATCGAATTAGACAAACAAACTGGGCTAGCAAAATCCATTAAGAGAATACAAATAAATGATGATCATCAAGAGCTTTAATATTAATTAAATGAATTGTGAAAATTTTTAAAAAACTTTTAAATATTTGCAGGAATAACTTCTTGTTATCGAGAATAGTTTTTATTGTACACAATAATAGCTTTGTTAGTACAAGGAGGATCAGGAATGGAAATATTAAAAGTTTCAGCAAAGTCAAACCCTAATTCTGTAGCAGGAGCACTTGCAGGTGTATTGAGAGAGCGTGGTTCAGCAGAAATCCAAGCAATTGGTGCTGGCGCGTTAAACCAAGCTGTAAAAGCAGTTGCAATTGCAAGAGGATTTGTTGCACCAAGTGGTGTAGACCTTATTTGTATCCCTGCATTTACAGATATTCAAATCGATGGGGAAGAGCGTACAGCGATTAAATTAATCGTAGAACCTCGTTAATAATAACAACCTGTAGCCTAAAGCGACAGGTTGTTTTATTTTTACTTTAAGAAACACGATTAAGATTACCTAAGTTTGTCATTAAAAAAGTGGAACTATGACTTTAGCTTCGACTAAAGGCTCGTCGGAAGACGAGTTTTTTTGTGTATATTTATTACGTTTATTCATGGAATTTATTAATATGTTACACTAGTTTCAATAGTCAAAAAAAAGGAAGGGTGTTAATTTATGAAAGTGTTTGATGCTCATTGTGATGTACTGATGAAATTACTAGAAAAGCCTTCGATCAATTTTGAAAATGATGATTCACTACAAGTTTCAGTTAATCGATTAAGACAAGGGAATAGTAAAATACAATGTTATGCCATTTATATTCCCGAAAATGTACATAAACTAATCAAATTTGATGCAGCTCTTCAATGTGTCACTCTTTTTTATGAAAAAATAGTTACAGAAAATAATAATATTAAAGTTATTCGAACAAAAGAAGATGAAGTTGGATTAAAAAGACATGAAATGGGTGCTATTTTGACGCTAGAGGGCTGTGACGCACTTTTAGGTGATATTAATCGCCTAAAGATATTACATCGTCTAGGGGTACGTAGTGTCGGTTTAGTATGGAATTATGCAAATGAAGCTGCAGATGGAATTCTTGAAGAAAGAAATGGGGGATTAACTAATTTTGGAAGAAGTGTAGTTCATTACTTAAATGAGCATAATATGTGGTGTGATCTTTCTCATTGTACTGAAGCCGCGTTTTGGGATGCATTTGAACATGCAAAATATCCAACTGCGACTCATTCAAATGCTAAAGCGATTTGTAAAAATCCAAGAAACTTAAATGATGAACAACTAAAGGCTATGTTTAATAGAGGTGCAATTGTAGGGATTAATTTCTATCCTACATTTTTAGTCGATGAAGGTGTTGCAACGATTTCAGATATTATTAAACATATCGATTATATGTGCTCACTCGGTGGAGAAAAATTTATCGCGATGGGATCAGATTTTGATGGAATAGATACTCATCCAACAAATTTACATCACGTAGGACTTTATCAAAATTTAACAAATGAATTGCTTAAACACTATACAGAACAGCAGGTTAAAGGCTTTATGTATGAGAATTATTCATCATATATCCATTACAAATAACATGTTACTAGTTCAGAATAATAAAAATATAAAAATTAAAGGAATAATTTCTTTCAAAATCATTGATTTTTTTGGTTAATAGGTCTAGAATTGAAAGCGAATTAACTCATATCAAAAGATATGTCTTAAATCGCTTTCATTCTTTTATCATGAAATGAATGATATGCAAAAAAATTATCCATTTATAATTTAATTTATTACGAATGAGGGCATTCAAAGGGGTGTAGGAAATGATTGAACAACTTTCGTGGAAAGTTGGAGGACAACAGGGTGAAGGTATCGAAAGTACAGGTGAGATTTTTGCAATTGCGTTAAACCGTTTAGGTTACTACTTATACGGATATCGTCATTTCTCTTCTCGTATTAAAGGTGGTCACACTAATAACAAAATTCGTGTAAGTACAACTGAAGTTCGTGCTATTTCAGATGACTTAGATATTTTAGTAGCATTTGACCAAGAAACAATCGATGTAAACTTTTATGAATTGCGCAAAGGCGGTATTGTAATCGCTGATGCTAAATTTAATCCGACAATTCCAGATTCAACTGACGTAACACTTTATTCAATTCCATTTACAGAATTAGCTACTGAACTAGGTACTTCATTAATGAAAAACATGGTTGCAGTTGGAGCTTCAAGTGCAATTTTAGGTCTTTCAATTGAAGTGTTCAGAGAAGTTGTAGATGAAATTTTTGGTAAAAAAGGTCAACAAATTGTTGAGAAAAACATAGAAGCAATCGCACGTGGAGCAGAAGAAATGAGAGAGATGCTTGGCGTGAATGTAAATAAAATGCAATTATCAGAAGCTGATGGTAAAAAACGTATGTTCTTAATCGGTAATGATGCAATCGCAATGGGTGCATTAGCTGGTGGTTCTCGTTTTATGGCAGCGTATCCAATTACGCCAGCATCTGAAATTATGGAATACTTAATTAAAAAATTACCTCAGTATGGTGGAGCAGTTATTCAAACTGAAGACGAAATTGCTGCATGTACAATGGCAATCGGTGCTAACTATGCTGGTGTTCGTACATTAACATCTTCTGCAGGTCCTGGTCTTTCATTAATGATGGAAGCAATCGGTCTTTCTGGTATGACTGAAGTTCCTTTAGTAATCGTTGATACTCAACGTGGTGGTCCAAGTACTGGTCTTCCAACTAAACAAGAGCAATCAGACTTAATGGCTATGATCTACGGAACTCACGGTGAGATTCCAAAAGTAGTAATCGCTCCAAGTACAGTAGAAGAAGGATTCTACGATATGGTGGAAGCGTTTAACGTAGCTGAAGAATTCCAAGTACCAGTTATCGTAATTACTGACTTACAACTTTCTTTAGGTAAACAAACTGTTGAACCACTTCAATTTGAAAAAGTACAAATTCGCCGTGGTAAGTTTGATTATAAACAAGAATTACCTGTATCTGAAAACAAAGAATACTTCAAACGTTATCAAGTGACTGAAGATGGAGTTTCTCCTCGTGTAGTACCAGGTATGAAAGGTGGAATTCACCACGTAACTGGTGTTGAGCATGATGAAATGGGTAAACCATCTGAATCACCAATCAACCGTAACCAACAAATGGATAAACGTATGCGTAAGTTAAACAACCTAAAATTCCCTAACCCAGTGTTAGTGAACTCTAAACACGACGATGCTGATGTATTACTAGTTGGTTTCAACTCAACTCGTGGTGCGATTGAAGAAGCAATGGTTCGCTTAGAGCAAGATGGTATCAAAGTTAACCACGCTCATATACGTCTAATTCACCCATTCCCAACAAACGAATTAATGCCTGAGCTTAAAAAAGCTAAACGCGTAATCGTTGTTGAAAATAATGCTACTGGACAATTAGCAAGCATTATTAAAATGAATTGTGGTCATGCAGAAAAGATTTCAAGCTTACTAAAATATGATGGAAATCCTTTCTTACCAAAAGAAATTTACAATACTTGCAAGGAAGGAGTTGTTCTAAATGGCAACATTTAAAGAATTTCGTAATAATATCAAACCAAACTGGTGCCCAGGATGTGGAGACTTCTCTGTACAAGCATCTATTCAACGTGCAGCGGCAAATGTTGGTTTAGAACCTGATAACCTTGCAGTAATTTCTGGTATTGGATGTTCTGGTCGTATTTCTGGATATATTAACTCTTACGGTTTACATGGTATCCATGGTCGTTCACTTCCAATTGCACAAGGTGTAAAAATGGCTAACCGTGATCTAACTGTTATCGCTTCAGGTGGTGACGGAGATGGATTCGCAATCGGTTTAGGTCACACAATCCATGCAATTCGTCGTAACATCGACATTACGTATATCGTAATGGATAACCAAATCTATGGTCTTACAAAAGGTCAAACATCACCTCGTAGTGATGTAGGTTTCAAAACTAAGAGTACGCCACAAGGTTCTGTTGAATCTGCACTTTCAGTAATGGAAATGGCATTAACAGCTGGTGGAACATTCGTAGCTCAAAGTTTCTCAAGTGATTTAAAAGAGTTAACTTCATTAATTGAGCAAGGTATTAACCATAAAGGTTTCTCTTTAATTAACGTATTCAGCCCATGTGTAACTTACAATAAAGTAAACACATATGACTGGTTTAAAGAAAATCTTGTTAAACTTTCTGATGTTGAGGGATATGATCCATCAAACAAAGAAATGGCTATGCAAACATTAATGCAAAATAAAGGTTTAGTAACTGGTCTTATTTACCAAAATAAAGAGCAAAAATCTTACCAACAATTAATTTCTGGTTACAGTGAACAACCATTAGTAGAATCAGAACTTCAATTAGAAAAAGCACAATTCGAAAAATTAGTTGCTGAATTCATGTAATAAAAAGAAAAACTCCTCATTTTTTGAGGAGTTTTTTTATTTTGCATGACAATTTATTGTGAAGGATACTTCAATTTAATGTTGAAGTAGTTTGTAGTTAGGAGTGTTTTGATGATGAATATTAAAATAAGAAGACCAAGAATAGAGGACATGAAAGAGTTAAATCAATTTTTTAAAATAGTAATTACAGACACTTTTGCAAAAGAAGGTATTAGCAATCAGGTGGAAAGTATGAATGAAGAAATCGAAACAAAAGGAATTTATTTAGAAAATTATTTTGAAAGTAATGGTGAAAAACGATTTTTTTTGATTGCTCTAGAAAACGAAAAAATTATTGGGTCGATTGAATATGGTCCAACTAGTGATCTTATTTTAAATTGTACAAACCATGCATTAAAAGGCATACCTGAGGTCGGTACTGTATTTGTACATCCGCACTATCAAAAAAATGGAATAGGAAATTTATTATTAAAGAATATGTACGTTACGCTACAGAATAAAGGGATAGAAGAATTTTGTTTAGATAGTGGCTATTGTAATGCCCAAAAAATCTGGAAAAAGAAATTTGGGGAACCTGATTATTTATTAAAGGACTATTGGGGAAAGGGGTATGATCATATGATTTGGAAAATTAAAGTCAGCGATATATTAATATAGCAAAGCCTAGTCTTTTGTTTATCACTAACCTTCTTTGATCTAAGTTTATCCTACATATTCACAAAATTAAATGGAGGGTTCTAATTTTGGACAGACATCCTCCATTCTTTAATTACAAAATAACACTTAAATAAATTCTTAAATTAAAAAATAGGCAAATAAAGGATATAGCTTCATATTATCGAATTTCTTAATTAAAAATAATTGAAAGGAGAAAAGTCTTGATATTCTCACTCGTACCTGCTTTAATAACTTTTGTTTTGGTAAGTATTCTTTCACCCTTTTTAATTGCTACATTAAGAAGATTGAAGTTGACTCAACCTATAAGAGTGGAATTACCAGCTGAACACCAAAATAAAAAGGGAACGCCTTTAATGCTTGGAAGTATATTTTTGGTTGGTATTTTAGTAGCGTTCGTTAATTATTCAAGTCCACTTATGCTTTTTTTAGTTGGAACTTTTATTTTATTCAGTGTTGTTGGTTTTTTTGATGACTTTTGGAAAGCATCAAAACAGGATCCAGGAGGAATATCGGCTAAGACAAAACTAGTTTTTCAATTTTCTTTTACTATTTTTTTACTTATCGTATTAATTAATTTTTTTGATATAGACACAACCTTTCGTATTACGGATTCTATAAGTATATTTTTACCATTATGGATTTATTTGGCCCTAATCACTTTGTTTATTGTAGGATCAGCTAATGCAATTAATTTTACTGACGGAATGGACGGACTGCTTGGTATGGTATCAATCCCTACCTTCTTTTTCTTTTTTCTGATTTCTGATCATATTGAAGTGAAAATTTTTAGTCTAATCATGATCGCTAGTTTAGCTGGTTTTTTAATATATAACTTATATCCAGCTAAGGCATTTATGGGCGATACAGGATCAATGGCAATTGGTGGTTCTTTATCTTTTTTAGCGATAATTGAAAAAGTCGAAATCTTGATTCCATTGTTGTTTTTCATTTATTTAGCTGAACAGTTTTCCGTTATTTTTCAAGTTTTCTACTTTAAAAAACGAAAAAACGACTATTTCTTATGGCCCCTATACATTTTCACTATGGAATTAAATATGGTTGGTCAGAAAATATCATTGTCATGAATTTTACGATTGTTTCTTGGACAGGTTGTTTCTTAAGCTATTTATATTTTTATTTTTTTATGTAATTTAAGTACCAACAGTTATCATAATGAATATTTTTGTGAGGATCCTATGATGGATTCTCTTTTTATGTTGCAATTATATGTCTAAGTTTAGACTTGTTCTATTAAAGTGATTTGCCATTTAGACATTTCATTATTAAAGACAGTTGGATGGAATAAAAGGTGCTTTTAACACTCTTAGCGAACCTCAGGTCACATTTCACGAGTGAGTAACCTATTTTGGAAATCAACATTCTTCTATTATTAATTAAAGCGCTTTATTATTTAAAGAATTGTTTTTTCAATAATGAATAAAATTATTCAAATATACTACTATTATCGGCTTTCTTTTTTGCGTAACGCACATTGTATATTGTAGAATAACGTTATATACTTAAGTAATGTGTGGACGCTCGAGATGAAAGGAGATTGTTTCATGAATGAACAACAACGCCTTCAAGGCACTAATATAAATAATTCAAAAGATAAAAACGATAAAGATTATAGTAAATACTTTGAAAAAGTTTACCAAGCTCCGTCTTTAGCTGATGCAAAGCGTCGAGGTAAAGAAGAAGTTACGTATGATCGTGGTTTCGAAATTCCTGAAGAAATGAGAAATTCAGGTGTAGGTAAGAAATTCTTAATCCGTACTTATGGCTGCCAAATGAATGAGCATGACACAGAAGTAATGGCAGGTATTTTAACGACGATGGGTTATGAAGTAGCTACATCTGCTGAAGATGCTGATATTATTCTATTAAATACATGTGCAATTCGAGAAAATGCTGAAAATAAAGTGTTTGGTGAAATTGGTCACTTAAAACCGTTAAAACTTCAAAGACCGGATCTATTAATTGGAATTTGCGGTTGTATGTCTCAAGAAGAAGCAGTCGTTAATCGAATCTTACAAAAACATTCATTTATAGATATGGTATTTGGTACACATAATATTCATAGATTACCATTTATTATACAAGAAGCGATGTTTAGTAAAGAAATGGTTATTGAAGTATGGTCAAAAGAAGGGGATGTAATCGAGAACCTTCCAAAAGTGCGTCGTGGAGAAATTAAAGCTTGGGTTAATATTATGTATGGCTGTGATAAATTCTGTACGTACTGTATTGTTCCTTACACACGTGGTAAAGAACGTAGTCGTCAACCTGAAGATATCATCAATGAAGTACGTGAATTAGCTAGACTGGGCTATAAAGAAGTTACTTTATTAGGTCAAAATGTAAATGCTTATGGTAAAGACTTAGATGATGGTAAATATGGATTAGGTCATTTAATGGATGAAATCCGTAAAATTGGTATCCCACGTGTTCGCTTTACTACAAGCCATCCACGTGATTTTGATGATCATTTAATAGAAGTTTTAGCAAAAGGTGGCAACTTAATGCCACATATTCATTTACCAGTTCAATCTGGTAGCTCTGAAGTTCTAAAACTAATGTCACGTAAATATGATCGTGAACAATACCTAGAACTTGTAAGAAAATTAAAAACAGCAATGCCACATATTTCATTTACAACAGATATCATTGTTGGATTCCCAAATGAAACTGATGAGCAATTCGAAGAAACGATGACATTATATGAAGAAGTTGGTTTTGATTTAGCATTTACATTCATTTATTCACCACGTGAAGGTACACCGGCTGCAAAAATGGTAGATAATGTACCAGAGAGTGTGAAAAAGGAAAGATTACAACGTCTTAACAATCTTGTAAATGAAAAATCTAATGAATTTAATAAACGTTTTGAAGGTCAAATACTTGATGTATTGGTAGAAGGAGAAAGTAAGAAAAACCCTGATGTACTTGCTGGGTATACTCCTTATAATAAACTTGTTAACTTTAGAGGTCCTAAATCAATCGTTGGTCAAATTGTAAAAGTAAAAGTTACAAAAGCAAAAACTTGGTCATTAGATGGAGAATTAGTAGAAGAAACAGTAGAGGTGCTATAATGGGAAAATATACAAAAACTGATATCGTTGAACGTGCAAAAGAATTAGCAGTAATGATTTCTGAAACAGAAGAAGTAGACTTTTTTAAACGTGCTGAAGCACAAATTAACGAGAGTGAAACTGTAAGAGCTTATATTGAAGAAATTAAGTCATTACAAAAACAAGCAGTTAATTTAGAGCACTGGGGTAAAAAAGAAGCACTTAAAAAGGTTGAACAAGAGCTTGATGAATTAAATGAAAAATTAGAAACAATTCCAGTTGTACAAGAATTTCAATCTTCTCAAGTAGAAGTTAACGATTTACTTCAATTAATCGCTCACACGATCTCTAATGGTGTGACAGACGAAATCATTAAATCAACAGGTGGCAACTTATTAAGTGGTGAGACAGGTTCAAAAGTAGCACATGGCCCTGATGCTTGCAAAACAGATAGCTGCAGCCATTAATTATTTAAGACTCAGACATGCAATTAATTTTGCTGCCTGAGTCTTTTTTTTATGTAAAGCTAATAAAGTAATTACTAAATAGCCTAAATATCATAATTTTTATGTTTATTTTTTAAATTCTTCAATTTAGAGTCAACTTTATTAGGCTGTCGTCATACAATTTATCATCACATGTTTTTTTAACTTGTATAAAAGAATTTTCATGTCATTAACACATTCCGCATATGTCACGCATAGAATGAAATGAAAATGGAACGAGGAGGGTCACACCTATGTCTGAACGCGAACATAGAGAGATTATAACGAAGGCAGTCGTAGGAAGAGGCAAGAAATATAACAAAGTCACACATACAATCACACCAAATCATACTCCATCAAGTATTTTAGGCTGCTGGGTTATAAACCATGTATATGATGCAAAAAAATGTAAAGATGGAGTAGAAGTATCTGGTAAATATGATATTAATATTTGGTACTCCTATGGTGATAATACGAAAACAGAAGTAGTTCCAGAGGCTGTTAAGTATCATGAAGTAGTAAAATTAAGACACAGAGATGAAAATTTTACTGGCGAAGATTGTGAAGTTATTGCTAGATCATTAAAACATCCAAATTGTTTAGATGCAATTATTTCTCCAAATGGTAATCGATTTATTGTAACAGTAGAGAAAGAAGTATTAGTTGAAGTTGTAGGTGAAACGAAAGTAGTCGTACTTGTTGCACCACATGGTGTACACGACGATGACGATTTCTTTGATGTAGATGATGAGTTTGAAGATTTAGATCCAGATTTTGTTTTAGAGGGCGAAGAAGAGTAAGTTAGGCTAGGGAGGTGATACTTCCTAGCTTTTTTATTTTGCCATTCATCAATCAATCGAAAGTTTTCTTTGTCTTAACTTTCGAACTTTCTAGAGGCTTCGTCAAAATGTGATATAATATGCGAAGAATGTTTTTTGATGGAGAGGATACAAATGGCAACTTATACGCCAATGATTGAGCAATATTTAAATATAAAGAAAAATTACCAAGATGCATTTTTGTTTTTTAGACTTGGTGATTTTTATGAAATGTTTTTTGAAGATGCAATAAAGGCATCTCAAGTTTTAGAAATTACTTTAACCGGACGAGCAGGAGGAACTGATGAACGAATTCCTATGTGTGGTGTACCATTCCATTCTGCTGCTGGATATATAGAACAATTGGTTGAAAAAGGATATAAAGTAGCGATTTGTGAACAGGTCGAGGATCCAACGGTCGCAAAAGGAGTAGTAAAAAGAGAGGTTGTTCAGTTGATTACTCCAGGGACGCAAATGGAAGGTAGATCGATTGATGAAAAGCAAAATCATTATATCTCAACATTATCAGAAGTAACGCCAAGTTCATATGCTTTAGCTTGGATTGATTTGACGACTGGTGAAGGCAATGCTTTATTACTTAGTGGATCAATTGAAGAAGCAGTTTTAAAAATTGCAGCTACAGGTACAAAAGAAGTTGTTGTAAATGAAGATTTTTCATCTAAAGCGATTCAAACACTTGAAAAAAGCTTTTCAATTACTGTTTCATTCGAGGAGAATGATCGTTTAACAGAGGAATTTACAAATGTTGTAAGATCAATTGAACAAACTAGTTTAAAAACAACTGCAGCAAGATTATTAAACTATTTATCGAGAACGCAAAAACGAACACTATCTCATCTTCAAGAAATCGTTGTTATTAATCAGCATGATTTTTTAAATATGGACATGTATTCGATGAGAAACCTAGAGTTAGTTGAAACTCAACGTTCAAAAAATAAGCAAGGATCGTTGAATTGGTTATTAGATGAAACGAAAACAGCGATGGGTGGAAGATTACTAAAAAAATGGATTCAACGTCCACTAGTAAGTACTAAACAAATCGAGCACCGTTTGACCATTGTGGAATTGCTTATGGAAAACTATTTTATACGTGAAGATCTGAAGGAATTATTAAAAGATGTATATGATTTAGAGCGCTTAGCTGGTAAAGTCTCATTTGGTAATGTAAATGCAAGAGATTTATTACAATTAAAACGTTCACTTCAAACAGTACCTTCAATTGTTCATGCTTTAAAATCAATTAATCATGAAAATATTGATGAACTAATTAATCAAATAGATCCATGCGAAGAGCTTCAAATGCTTTTAGAAAATGCAATTATTGAAGATGCTCCTTTATCAATTAAAGAAGGAAACATTATTAAAGATGGCTTTCATAAAACATTAGATGAATATCGATTCGTTAGTAAGAACGGTAAAAATTGGCTAATGGAATTAGAGCAAAGAGAAAGAGAAATTACGGGGATTAAGTCCTTAAAAATTGGATATAATCGAATTTTCGGCTACTTTATCGAGGTAACTAGATCAAATATTAATCAAATACCAGAAGGACGTTACGAGCGTAAACAAACGTTAGCGAATGCAGAACGCTTTATTACGGAAGAGCTAAAAGAAAAAGAAACGATGATTCTAGAAGCCGAAGAAAAAATGATTGGGTTGGAATATGAGTTATTTATTTCAATACGAGAACAAGTAAAACAATATTTATCTAGACTTCAAACATTAGGACAAGTAATTAGCCAAATTGACGTATTACAAAGTTTTTCTGTAGTAAGTGAAAAAAATGGATATGTAAGACCAACATTTACCGCAGATAGAGAATATATCGTGAAGAATGGAAGACATCCAGTAGTCGAAAAGGTATTACTAGGTTCAGAATATATTCCGAACGATACAAATTTCGATGTTGATACCCATCAATTTTTAATTACTGGACCTAATATGGCTGGTAAAAGTACGTATATGAAACAAGTTGCATTAATAAGTATATTGGCTCAAATTGGATGCTATGTACCTGCTGAATATGCAAAACTACCTATTTTTGATCAAATATTTACTCGTATTGGAGCTGCAGATGATTTAATCTCTGGACAGAGTACATTCATGGTCGAAATGCTAGAAGCTAATTATGCAATCACGAATGCTACAGAAAAAAGTTTAATCTTATTTGATGAAATTGGTAGGGGAACATCAACGTATGATGGAATGGCTTTAGCACAAGCAATGATTGAATATATACATGATCATATCGGAGCAAAAACACTTTTTTCTACCCATTACCATGAATTAACGGTATTAGCAAATCAACTTAAGTTTTTAAAGAACATTCATGTAGCGGCAAAAGAGCAAGAAGGAAAAGTATTATTTCTTCATAAAATCTTTGAAGGTGCAGCGGATCAAAGTTACGGAATCCATGTTGCTGAATTAGCAAATCTTCCGAAAGATGTCATCATTCGAGCAAAAGAACTATTAAGTGATCTAGAATCAAATAATCATTCTTATGTTAAAGAGGAAATTGAAAATAAAGAAAAAGAGATTGTAAATAATCAAGAACTGATAAAAGAAATTGATCAAACAACCGATAAAGAAGATGCTGGATCCCAGTTAAGCTTATTTGACGATCCTCAACCGATGGTTAAAGAAGTTGTTAAAAACCATCCTGTAATCGATCAATTAAAGGGAATTAATATATTAGAATTAAATCCAATGGAAGCATTTAATTTATTATATGAACTTCAAAAGCAAGTTAAAAAATGAAAAGAGGGCCAATTGGCCTTTCTTTTTATTAATAGTTAAAATTATGTTAATAGCGTAATGAACTATACCTTATTAATTGTATAGTTCATTTATTTGAGAGAGGAGGTTCACTTATGTCAAAGATACAGAAGTTAGATGAAATTTTAGCCAATCAAATAGCAGCTGGTGAAGTTGTAGAACGTCCTGCATCAGTTGTTAAGGAATTACTTGAGAATGCAATTGATGCGATTAGTACACGTATTACAGTTGAAATTAATGACGGTGGACTCTCACGAATTTTTGTAAGTGATAATGGCGAAGGGATGACAAAGCAAGATAGTATACTTGCATTTGAGCGTCATGCAACTAGTAAAATAAAAGATGAAAATGACTTATTTCGAATACGGACATTAGGCTTCCGCGGTGAAGCATTGCCGAGTATTGCATCTGTAAGTTATGTAACGGTAAAAACTTCAACAGAAGTTGGCCCGGGAATTGAAACAATTTTAAAAGGTGGAGTTTTGCAATCTCAAAAAGAAATTGCTAAATCCAAAGGGACAAGTATTGAAGTTTCAAATTTATTTTTTAATACACCAGCTAGATTAAAATATATGAGAACAGTCCAAACAGAATTAAGTAATGTGACAGACGTTGTCTATCGTCTAGCCTTAGCAAATCCACAAATCGCTTTTGATTTAAAACATAATGATAAATTAATGTTCCGAAGTAATGGAAATGGAGACGCAAGACAAATTCTTGCTTCATTATACGGCCTACAAATTGCTAAAAATATGGTTCATTTTAAAGGCGAGTCATTAGACTTTCAAATTGAAGGCTATTTATCAATGCCTGAATATACAAGAGCAACTAGAAACTATATTTCACTATATGTAAATGGAAGATATGTAAAACACTATGGCGTAAATAAATCGATTAGCGAAGGCTATCATACTTTGCTACCAATTGGCCGTTTTCCAATCGTTTCGTTATTTATTAAAATGGACCCTCAATTAGTCGATGTAAATGTTCATCCAACAAAACAAGAAGTTCGTTTTAGTAAAGAGGATCAATTATTTACATTAATTACTGAAAGTATAAAAAAAGTTTTTAGGGGTCGTTCTCTTATTCCTGAAATTACCCGAACAGCTCCAAAGGAAAAAGTATTTAGTGAACAATCTACATTTTCGTTTGAACATTCTTCTATAAAAGAAGACGTAGAAAAGAAATTACCTTTTTCGCTTCAAGAACGTTATAATACTAATTCGAATTATTCGGATGAAACTAATGAAACAGTAAGTAAAGAAAATTCAATTGAATTCAATGAATCTATTCAAAATGACTTTTCAATTCCAACCGATTATGAGAGTCTTTATTTTGAAACACATGGATCTAATAAAGACGTAGGTTATTCAAATTTTGTAAATGAGGACGACCAATCAAATATAGAAGAAACGGTCATTGTTAACGAAGAAGTATATGATGAGCAAAATATAGACCAACTACCTCCTTTATATCCAATCGGTCAAATGCACGGAACATATATTATTGCTCAAAATGAAAAAGGATTATATTTAATTGATCAACATGCTGCCCAGGAACGTGTTTACTATGAATATTTTAAGGAAAAGATAGGGGAAATTGCATCAGAACTACAAACTTTATTAATTCCAATTACATTTGATGTTTCACCAGAGCAAGCTATTTTATTAGACCAATATCATGATGAACTTCAAGAAGTTGGACTATTTATCGAGAAGTTCGGATCAAATAGTTATGTCATTCGTGAACATCCAAATTGGTTTCCAGAAGGGCAAGAAGATACATTAATCGATGAAATGATTCAAGAACTATTAAAACGCGGTACAATAAATATAAAAAAACTGCGTGAAGAAAAAGCCATCATGATGAGCTGTAAAGCATCAATAAAAGCAAATCAATATATAACAAACGATGAAATTTTTAATCTATTAGAATCGTTGAGAAAATCAAGCAATCCATTTACTTGTCCTCATGGCCGACCAATCGTAATCCATTTTAGTTCGTACGAGCTTGAAAAAATGTTTAAGCGTGTAATGTAATAAAATAATTTTAAATTTTTAAGGAGCTTTCTCATAGATCAGGTTAACTGATATATGGTTGCTCCTTTTTTTATCCACTTTTGTTAAAACGAGTGTTCCAGTAAAAAGTTAGACTTTTAGGGCACCCTCGTTTTAATGTTATTTAACAACTCCAATCACAAAACCATCATATCCTTTTAATCCAACAGTCTGAATTGCGGTAGTGTCAATACGAGAATCTGTAGCTATTAGATCCATTAATTGACGGACACCTTTGACACTTTCATCGTGACTCGTTTCATAAATTACTTCTCCGTTTCGAACAACATTATCCACAATAATTAATGCGCCAGAGTTTGCTAATTGTAATGCCCATTTTAAATAGTGAGGATTATTTGGTTTATCGGCATCAATAAATATGAAATCAAATAAAGGCTTTGAGTCTTTTAAAGTTGGCAATGTATCTAACGCTTTTCCTATAATAATTTCCACTTTATCTTGCAATTTTGCTTCCTTAATATTTTGTTCAGCAACTTTTGCATGGTCTTGGCTAATTTCTAAAGTTGTTAATTTCCCATCTTCGGGAAGAGCACGAGCTAACCAAATACTACTATATCCACCTAAAGTACCGATTTCTAATATATTTTTAGCGCCTTTAATTTTTGCTAAAAGATAAAGTAATTTACCTTGAGTAGGAGATACATCTATACTAGGTAGACCAGCATGATGATTTGCAAGTAATACATTTTCTAAGATTGGATCATTCGGAATTAGCTTTTCTATGAAATATGCATCAACATCGTTCCAAATTACGTTATTAGGCAAGAATTCTTCCCCCTTACTTTTTAATGTTTCAAAAAAGTATATGGTAATGTTTTATAAAAATGCTTCTACATGAAAAAAGTCATACGTATGAAGTTAAAATTAAGTAGTACTTAATCAGTTTGTTTTATGGAATTGTGTTTGCTAAAATAAATTGGTAGTAAAATTAACCAGTAGAGGAGATCTTTCTATGATTAATAAAATCGGTAAAGTTACTGTTTATGTACAAGATCAAGAGCAGGCAAAAGATTTTTGGATTAATAAAATGGGGTTTGTTCTTAAATTAGAAATGCCAATGGGACCTGATGCAAAATGGATTGAAGTAGCTCCAAGCGAAAGTGAATTTACTACTTTAGTTCTTTACTCTAAATCTTCAATGGAACAACATAAACCAGAAAAAATAGCTCATCCATCTGTACTTTTTAGTACAACAGATATTGAAGCTGCTTATGAAAAAATGAAACAAAACGGTGTAAAAGTTGATGACTTGATGAAAATGCCATACGGTTCAATGTTTAATTTCTACGACCAAGATGGTAATGACTATTTATTAAGAGAAGACAAATAATACATAAAAAAAAAAGAGTTGTTTCCATTTAGGAAATAACTCTTTTTAATTAAATAAGATGTTCGAATTTTACTCGTTTATTTAAATAGTACATAATTGGTATACCAATAACCATCACTACAAATTCACCAATGGCTGTTGTTAAATAAGTCATTGGGAAAGGTAAATGAAATGCTAGTTTTAATTCGATTGCGATTAAGAACATAGTAATCGTAAAAACAATCGTGTTAACAATCATTCTCGGTATAATCCCTTTTATGAATTTTGACGTTGCAATTGTAATGAATAAAGAAATAATTGATTGCCCAACACCAAAGACTAAATCATATGCCATAATTGGAGAAAAGAAAAAATTAGCTAATATAACTCCTAAAACTACTCCATATATGTACTTTTTATTAAAAACGACTAAATGGTTAAATATTTCGGATACACGAAATTGTACATTCGTAAATCCGAATGGCTGAATAAAGTACGTTACTGCAATATATAGTGCAGCAAATACTCCATTAACAGTAATTGTCTTTAACTTCATTTTGTTTCTCCTTAGTTTTTTTTCGTGGGAGGTTCTCGAACCACGTAAAATATATTTTTTAAACGTAAGATTAAATATTATACTTAAAAATATTTTTAGTCAATAATAATAAAGAAATTAATTGTGAAAATAAGTTCAAAAAAATACTTTATAAAAATTATACTATACTGATATAATTAACTAAACAGAACAAAAGATTTTTCTTTCAGTTTAAAATGAAAGGACTGACAAAATGACAATTCCTTCTAATCCATATATTTTAGTATTTGGTGTTTCTATATGTGATATTATCGGTTTTACGAAAAAAAATTATCGTCCATATGATTCAAATCCAGGCAGTGTAAAAGTATCATTTGGTGGTGTTTGCCGGAATATTGCAGAAAATATGGCAAAGGTAAACTTAAATACAAAGTTTATTTCTGTCATAGGTGACGATATCAATGGAATCAACATGTTAAATCATGCAAAAAATATAAACATCGATATGGAAGATACATTAATTATTAAAGGTGAATCTACTCCAACATACGTAGCCATTTTAAATGAAAGTGGAGAAATGGTCTCAGCAGTAGTGGATTTAAATATTACAAACAATTTTACAAAAGAGTTTATAGACTCTAAAGCAGATGTTATTCGATATGCTGAATATATGGTAGTTGACGCGGATAATCCTAGTATTTTAGCTTATTTATTAACAAATTTCCATAAAGACACTAAATTTATTTTAGATCCTGTATCTGCATCAAAAGCTTCAAAAATTAGAGATTATATTAAATATTTTCATACGATTAAACCAAATCGACATGAAGCCGAAGTATTATGCGGATTTAATATTACTTCAGTTGAAGATGTACGAAAAGCAGGAAGATATTTTAGAGAATTAGGCGTAACGAATGTTTTCATTAGTTTAGACGCTGAAGGAATTTATTATAATGATGGAATAGAAGAGGGAATTATCCAAGCAGATGGTGTTTCTGTTGTTAATGTAACGGGAGCGGGAGATGCTTTAGTTGCCGGTATCGGATATGGCTATATGAATAATATGAGCATTGTTGATACAGTTAAATTTTCCGTGTCAATGTCTTCTATTACAATTTCACATGTCGATACGATAAACCCGAATATGTGTTGTAACGTTGTTGATCACCATATTAATGAACTTAATTGGGTAGAAATGCAATTTTAGCCTGAGAACCTTTTAAAGGGTTCTTTTTTTTGTAAGGTAATTAATAATATTGAGAAAGTAAAAACTGCTTCTACAAAAAAGAACCTCACTTATGGCAAGGTTCTTTTGATCATTAAAGAGAGAAAACTAAAATATCTCTCACACTTTCCTTATCTAAAATTTTGTAACCACCAACTATTGGTTTTACGAAGGATTTTCCAACTAATTCGTCTAAACGAGAGTCATCAATTTGATAATCTGCTAAACGGTTTGGTGCACCGATTGAATTCCAAAAACTTCTTAGTGCTTGGATTCCTTCTTCTGCAACTTGTTTTGTTGTTTTACCTTCTTCAGAAATTCCAAAAACATTCGTTGCAAGCATTTTAATTCTGTTAGGATCATATTCTAAGCAGTGACTTAACCAGTTAGGGAAGATGATTGCTAATCCACCGCCGTGTGGAATATCGTAAATGGCAGATACTGCATGTTCAATTTGATGTGATGCCCAGTCGCCGCCATCCGTACCATTTAATAACGTATCATTAAAGGCTGTCGTTCCAGCGTACATAATTGTTTCACGTAAATCATAGTTTTCTAAGTCTTTAACAAGCTTTCCACCAGCTTCGATTACTGTAATTAATAAACTTTCGATAAAGCGATCAATCATAGGTGTGTTGCTAACACGGTGGAAATATTGCTCTAATGCATGTGACATAATGTCAACAATACCATAGATTGTTTGATCTAAAGGTACCGAGAATGTATAAGAAGGGTCTAATATTGAAAATTTAGGAAAAACGAGCGGATTACTCCATCCTCTTTTTTCATTCACATCCATATTTGATATGACTGATGTGCAGTTCATTTCTGAACCAGTTGCAGCTAAAGTTAAAACAGTACCAAAAGGAGTTGCACTAGTAGGTTGGGATTTTCTAGTAATAAGATCCCACACATCTCCTTCGAATGGAACGCCAATTGCTATAGCTTTAACACAATCGATTACACTTCCGCCACCTACAGCTAAAATAAAATCTATTTTTTCATCTCTACAAATATGAATACCTTTTTGAACCGTTGTAAGTCTCGGGTTTGGTTCAACACCAGAAAGTTCAAAAATCGTTTTACTACTGAGTTGGTTCATTACATCATCATATACGCCATTTTTTTTAATACTGCCACCACCAAAAACGACAAGTATACGATTATAATTTTGTACTTCATTTGCTAATTGTTCAATTTGATTTTTCCCAAACCATAATTTAGTTGGGTTATGTTGTAAAAATGGAATCAAGGTCTTGCTCCTTCTAGTTGTACTTACTTATTTTTTAATGTTGTATTTAACAGTTCGGCTTGTTGAATTGCTAATTGATCTTCCAAAATTGCTCCAGGTGTACTTCCTTGGCCAATAATATATCCTTCAAATGTTGCTCCAACAAATTCAAATATATGTTTAAATTGTAAAATTAATGGTAGTGCTTTAATTTTTGGCTGATCGCCACCAACAATTACGACATACATTTTTTTGTTTTTTATTTTTTCAGTGAATTGAAGATCTTTATCACGAAGACTTTGAGACCAACGATCAATAAAGTTTTTCATATATCCACTCATACCATACCAATATAAAGGCGTTGAAAAAATAATCGTCTCATGTTCTAGCATTTCTTTAATAATTTCCCCGTAATCATCATCAATTGGTTGGAAGCCCGTTGGCTCGTGTCTTTGGTCGTTAATCGCCTTAATATTTTTATGTCGTAATTGTACTTCCGTCTTTGCAACATCTTTTGTAATGAGATTTGTTAGTTGCTCTGTATTCCCGTTTTCCCTTGAACTACCATGAATGATAAACATACTGTTCCCACTCCTTTTTAAATAAATTATGATTGTAATTATGAATGATAACGATCTTAAAATAAAGTACGTACTAAAAAGTGCCTATAAAACGTATTGTTAATCGGGTAAATAGAACTAAGTTTGAATTTTTTATAACTGTTATTTATTTGAACTATAAAATATTTGTATGCTATATTTTATGAACCATTTACTATAATCTGTAAAATCATTGATAGGACAATGGATAGAATATCTAAAAATTGGGTAGTTTTGAAGTTTTCATTTGAACTAAAAAAGTTGAGTAAATTAACCGTTAATTTAATTAAATAGTTAAGAAGCAATGTTGGAGGATATATGAAAGAATATAATATGCCAATCGAAGCAGCGATTGAGGTAATTGGTGGTAAGTGGAAATGTATCATACTATGCCATTTAGAAACTGGTAAAAAGAGAACGAATGAGCTTAGAAAATTGATGCCTAAAATAACTCAAAAAATGTTAACACAACAATTAAGAGAGTTAGAAGCGGATGGACTTATTAATCGTATTGCTTATGATCAAATCCCACCAAAAGTGGAATACGAATTAAATGAATACGGTAAATCAATGAAACCAATTTTGGATCTCTTATGTGCATGGGGCGGAAATCATCTCAAGAAAAGCAAGACGAATTAAAAAATTTAGAAACGACAAAAAATTTATTTAATTTAAAATTTTATGAAGGAATTTAAAAAGAAGTGTAGAAATATTTATTTTAGAGACTACTATATAAATGTAAAATCGATTCATAAAACGATGATTACATTTATATAGTAGTAAAGGTTGTGTATTCGTTTTGGGAAATTACCATATATTTCCAAATGGTATTCTTGGCGAATTGTCACCTTGTTAAGAATTTTTTTTATGCGGTTTATTTGTTTTGTAAGCGTTTACTTAACGCTCTTACATAGTTTTTTCTTTTCTTTACAAAATTCGTATTTTATAGGGGGAAATTAAAATGAAACAAGATGAATTAAAACAAACAAATACTAGCTATGATGTTTTTCCAGTACAAGATGTACATCATTTAGAATTATATGTAGGTAACGCGAAACAAACAGCTTATTTCTTTGCAAACACTTTTGGATTTACACCAGTAGCATACTCTGGTTTAGAAACAAAAGTACGTGATAAAGTTTCTTACGTATTAAAAAATGGTACGATTCGTCTAGTTATTACTGGAACTTTAAAAGAAGATTCTAAAATTGCTGACTTTATTAAAAAACATGGCGATGGTGTTAAAGATATCGCTTTATTAGTAGATGATATTGAAACAGCTTATCAAGGTGCAGTAAGCCGTGGAGCTATTAAAATTTTACCTCCAACTGAAGTTAGTGATGAATATGGTACAGTTAAAAAAGCTGTAATCGGAACTTATGGTGATACAATTCACACATTAATCGAAAAAGGCGACTACAACGGTCCTTTCTTACCAGGATATAAAGATCGTGCGTTCACAATTCCAGTAAATGAAACAGGATTAATCGCATTAGACCATGTAGTTGGTAACGTTGAAAGAATGGAAGAATGGGTTTCTTACTATGAAAATGTAATGGGATTCCAATCAATGATCCATTTCGACGATGACGATATTAGTACTGAGTATTCTGCATTAATGTCAAAAGTTATGACAAATGGAAGCAGAATTAAATTCCCAATTAATGAGCCAGCTGAAGGTAAAAAGAAATCACAAATTCAAGAGTACCTAGACTATAACAATGGACCAGGCGTACAACATATTGCTTTATTAACTGAGGATATTGTTGATACAGTTACTAAACTTAGAGCTCTAGGTGTGGAATTCTTAAAAACACCAGATACGTATTATGATATGTTAACAGAACGCGTTGGAAAAATTGATGAAGATATTGAGAAATTAAGAGAATTAAAGATTTTAGTTGACCGTGATGATGAAGGGTATTTATTACAAATCTTCACTCGTCCAATCGTTGACCGTCCAACTTTATTTATTGAAATTATTCAACGTAAAGGTGCTAGAGGATTCGGTGATGGTAACTTCAAAGCATTATTCGAATCAATCGAGCGTGAGCAAGAACTTCGAGGAAATCTATAAGGAGTTGTAACAATGGAAATTAGACCGGATACTTTACCATGGCAAGATGCTTATAAGCTGTTAATTGGTTCAGTGTTGCCTCGTCCGATTGCATTTGTTTCAACTGTAAACTCAGAAGGTGTAGCGAATGTTGCACCTTTTAGTTTCTTTACAGCGATTTGTGCTGACCCGATGCTAGTGTGCTTTGCACCAATGATTAGAGGTACAGACGGCGAGAAAAAGGACACATTAAAAAATATTGAACTGACAAAACGATTTATTATTAATATTGTAAGTGAAGAAATTTGCGAACAAGTTAATAATGCTGCCACAGATTTTCCATATGGAGTAGATGAATTTGAACAAGTGGGTCTTACAAAAATCGATGGGACAATGGTAAAAGTTCCTCGAGTTAAAGAAAGTCTAGTAGGACTAGAATGTGAGCTTCATGACCTACTACATTTTGGCGAGAACAAAGGTGCTGGAAGTTTAGTAATTGGTAAAGTTGTTAATGTTCATATAAATGATGAATTATATGCAGATGGCAAAATCAATACTGAAAAACTAAAACCAGTTGGCCGCCTTGCTGGACATTCATACACACGTGCTATTTCTGATACTTTTGCAATTGAAAGAAAAAGGTGAAGGCATGAAATTTATAACTTTTCAATATGATGGTAATGAGCGAGCAGGTTTATTAGTTGAAGATCAAGTAATTGATCTAAATAAAGCTAGTAATGGCAAAATCCCAGCAGATTTAATAACGATTCTAGAAAACTATGATAAATATAAAAATGAAATAGCAGAATTAACAGGAGAAGGTATTCCGCTTTCTTCCGTTCAATTGCGAGCACCATTACCTAAACCACAAAGTATCCGTGATTTTTATGCCTTTGAGGAGCATGTGAAAACTGCTCGTGGCAGAAGAGGTCTAGAGATGATACCTGAGTGGTATGACGTACCGGTTTTCTATTTTACGAATCATCGAGCGGTTGTTGGACCTGAAGATCACGTAAGCATTCCAGCTAATTGCAAAAAGATGGATTTTGAATTAGAAATCGCTTGTATTATCGGTAAAGAAGGAAAAGATATCTCAGTTGAAGAAGCTGATGATTATATTCTTGGCTATACAATATTGAATGACTGGAGTGCTAGAGATATTCAAGCACATGAAGTAAAGGTTGGTTTAGGTCCTTCTAAAGGTAAGGATTTTGCTACTTCTTTAGGACCTTGCATTGTAACAAAAGATGAAATTGAACAATTTAGAACGAATAAAAGCTATGATTTGAAGATGACAGCTGCAGTTAATGGAAAAGTCATTTCTACTGGCAATTTTTCTTCAATTTATTATTCCGTTCCAGAATTAATTTCTCATGCTTCAAAAAATGTAACACTATATCCAGGTGATGTAATTGGCTCCGGAACTGTTGGAACAGGTTGTATCTTAGAACTTGGCGAAGAAAAACATCGCTGGTTAGAAGATGGAGACGTCGTAGAGTTAAGCATTACAGGTTTAGGTACATTACGAAATACTGTTAGAAAGTGAGGGGAAGCGTATGTATTATCGTAGTCTTGGTAAAATTCCAAAGAAAAGACATATTCAATTTCGTAAAGAAGATGGGACATTATATAGAGAGCAGGTAATGGGTACAAAAGGATTTTCAGGTACTCAATCCATTTTATATCATAACAATATGCCTACATCAGTTAGTGAAACATCATTTTATAAATCACTTCAAATCGAATTTGAAGAACAAACATCCCTGCAACACCGACATATTCGTACAAACAATTTAGAGCGTACAGGTGATGCTTTAGAAGGAAGGGTATATGTTTTAGGTAACTCTGATCTTTTAATTGCAGTTGCAAACGTGACAGAAGAAAGCAAGCATTTTTATCGAAATGGTGAAGGAGATGAAATGTTCTTCGTCCATTACGGTTCAGGTGAAGTCCAAACAATGTTTGGAACAATTACTTACCATAAAGGGGATTATATTATGATCCCGATTGGAACAATTTACAAAGTAGTTCCGAATGCTGATACGAAGTTTTTAATTGTTGAGTCTAATAGCCAATTAACAACGCCAAGACGTTATCGAAATGAATATGGCCAAATGCTTGAGCATAGTCCATTTTGCGAACGTGATTTTAGAGGACCAGAAACACTAGAGACATACGATGAAAAAGGTGAATTTACTGTTTTAACTAGAGCAAGAGGAAACCTTTATAAACATATCTTAACACATCATCCTTTTGATGTAGTAGGATGGGATGGGTATTTATATCCATGGGCATTTAATATTGAAGATTTCGAACCAATTACAGGAAGAATTCATCAGCCACCTCCAGTACATCAAACATTCGAAGGTCATAATTTTGTAGTGTGCTCATTTGTTCCAAGGATGTATGATTACCATCCAGAAGCAATTCCGGCACCTTATGTACACAGTAATGTAAACAGTGATGAGGTACTTTACTATGTAGAAGGAAACTTTATGAGTAGAAAAGGAATTGAACAAGAATCGATTACATTACATCCATCAGGTATTCCACATGGACCACATCCAGGTAAAACTGAAGGTAGTATTGGAAAGAAAGAAACATTAGAACTAGCAGTTATGATTGATACATTTAGACCACTATATGTAGTAAAAGAAGCACATCAATATGAAGATCCGGCTTATATGGGTAGTTGGATTGAAAAGTAGAGTCTTTTGATTCTACTTTTTATTTGAATTTGAAATAAGCTATTTTCAACATACCTCAGGCAATATGGAACTAGATAATTTGCAATATTCTTGAAAATAGTACTAGATTAACAGCTTAATAATATGATAAACTGACAACATTATACAAAACTTTGAATAAAAGGAGAAATAAGTATGTACGTGAAACCACAAATTTTGACTCTTCAAGCATATACACCAGGTAAACCAAGTGAAGTAGTCATGCGTGAATATGGTCTAGACAAAGTAGTAAAACTTGCATCAAATGAAAATCCATTCGGATGTTCTCCTAAAGTTTTTGAAGAACTACGTAATGTAGTAAGTAAGTTTGCGATTTATCCAGATGGAGCAACAGAAGAAATTAGTAAGAAACTAGCAAATTTCTTAAATATACAGCCAGATCAATTAATATTCGGAAGTGGTGCTGACGAAGTTATTCAAATGATTAGTCGAGCGCTTCTAACGAAAGAACATAATGTTGTACAAGCATCTCAAACTTTTTCACAATATTCCCATCACGCGGTAATTGAAGGAGCTGAAGTTAGAGCTGTTCCTTTAGTTAAAGGTGTACATGATTTAGATGCTATGCTAGAACAAGTAGATGCGAATACTAAAATTGTTTGGATTTGTAATCCAAATAACCCAACAGGTACATATATTGGTAGCCGCAAATTAGTTGAGTTTTTAGAAAAAGTACCAAGTTCTACTTTTGTAGTTGTTGACGAAGCTTACGTTGAATATGTATCAGCATCAGATTTCCCTGATACAATCTCTTTACTAAATAAATTTGAAAATCTAATTGTTTTAAGAACATTTTCAAAAGCTTACGGCCTAGCATCATTTAGAATCGGTTATGGTATCGCAAATAGCAAATTAATTCAAGAATTAAATATTGCTAGACTTCCATTCAACACTTCAATGCTATCTCAAGTAGCAGCAATTGCAGCACTTGAAGACCAAGTCTTTATAAAAAACTGTGTGGAAGAAAATAAAAAAGGCATGGAACAATATGAAGAGTTTTTCGATAGTTATGGAATCGAATACTATCCATCACAAGCTAACTTTATATTTATCCCACTTGAAAATAGCCAAGAAATCTTTAAGGATCTAGAATCAAAAGGATACATTATCCGTGCGTTCCCTAATGGAATTCGAATTACAATTGGAACTGCTGCAGAAAATGAAGGTCTAATCTTACATTTGAAGCCAGCATTAACGAAAAATACTTCTACTATTTGATTAATTAGAAAATCGTCATTTTTAAAAATGACGGTTTTTGTTTTGTCTTAATATATTTTTTAAATTAAATGGTACATTAGTTAGATAAAAATTGACTGAATTTATATGAAAAACTTTGAAATTCCCCAAAATTATAAAAGTCGTTAAGTTGATATAATTAACTTATGAATATTTGAAGGGGGAATAATAATACAAAGCCTCGAAAAATCGAGGCTTTGACAACAAATTGAAAAAATCCTTTTTTACATGATTTTTTATTATTATTTTTTAACCACAGGTACCCAAAATTCCCCATAGAAAGTGCCGTCCACGTTAGCTTTGCGATAAGTCGCATTTGGACCGCCAACGTAAGCGTAGTCAGTGATTTGGGCCAAGACTTCGCCAAAAGCACGGTATGTTAGCTGATCAAACAAAGTTTCCTTGTCGCCATTTCCTGCGACCACGATGTACTCGCTTTCTGGAAACTCGATGATGCGAGTTGCGTCAGACACGGATTTGCCAGCTTCAACCGCAAAATAATTCCACGGTTTGCCTTGATATACTTCGTTGACTGACCATTCGCGATCGTCTTTTGCTGCGTCTTTGAGCTTATCAAAACGCCCGTCAGCCTTGAGTAAAGCCCAAAACTCAGCTTTTTCCTTTTGTAAAGCTTGCATGTCTTGGAAATTCGACTGGATTGAAAAACCATAAGCGGTCAATGTGAATGTTTTTTTATGTTCAAGTGTGTAATTTGCCATGTAAGTACTCCTTTTTTTTCAGATTTTTTTCTGAGAGGTCGGTTTCCGCTTCAAAATAACAACGAATTCCAAATTGGTCAAGTAAGAGCCCTCATTACCACCAAAAGCTTCCAGTGTATTCTGCCAAAATGTTCTCAGAATTAGAGACTTTTGCCCAAAGGGCGCTCTGTTCATGATGAATTTAGTGAGTTTTTCTTCTTAAAGTAGAGTCTGTCAAATTTGACAGACCTCGTTTTTTGATTTTGACAAATTTGACAGAGTTTAGCCTTCGACCTTTTTTACACGAAGCCACATTTCGCAGTAGAATTCACCGTTTTCATCTGCTTTGACAAATGTTGAGTTACCAGGACCAACGTATTTATAGTCTGTGATTTCTTGCAACATGCCGCTGAAAACCTTGCCTGTGATTTCATCAGCAAGGCGATCTTTGTTAGTGCCTGTGCCGTGCACGACCAGGTAGTCGCCAGCGAGGAAATCAAGGACGACCGCGCCTACAACGTCGAACTCACCCATCACGCCAAAGCCTCGCCAAGCCTTGTGGTCGATGCTGTAGTTGATTTGATATTCTTGCCCGTCAGCTATCGCGAGAAGTTCAGCTAGCTTACCATTTTCAGTGATTTCAGCTTTTTTCGCTGCAGTTTTTGCTGCATTACCTGCCCAGTCGTTGTAGTCTTCAAGTGAAACACCGAAGGCAGTCATTTTGTAGTTTTCTGAGATTGTTTTAATTGAGTATTTAGACATTTTGCTCTCTCCTTAGTGGATTTATTCTTTACAAGATGATTCTATTAGCCAAATGTATCAAAAAATGATACTCTTTATCGAAAATCAAAAAAATAAAGTTTTAATAAACTTTTCCCCTTACATACTTTAAAAGACCTGGTCAGCACAAGCTGCTTTGCACTATATAGCATTTTTTATTTTGAGTAATTAAATGTAACTCTGTCATTAATGTTATTTAATTTGCTACATTTTTGATACAATAAAAATATGAAGAAAATAGAACGAGTGAACCTGATCATGCGCTACATAAATAATCGCGCACATTTTACGATTGCCGAGATTCAGCGTGAGTTCAAGATATCCCGCGCGACGGCAATCCGCGACATTAACGAGATTCAGGCTATGGGATTTCCGCTGACGTCCGAGCTTGGTCGTGGTGGTGGCTACTATGTCCTGCAAAATCAGTATCTGCCCGCCACCCGCTTCACGGCAGAAGAGCTGAAGGCGATGTTTATCAGCTTTATCGCCTCGAAAAATTCGCAGCTGCCTTATCTGCAAAATCGTCGCTCAATCACTGAAAAACTCATCGGCATCGCGTCGCAAACCCAGCAAGACGAGTTGATCGAGTTGAATAATATCTTGCTTTTTGAAAATACAAATCCTGCCAATCCGAATCTTTTGGAACTCGATGACGCTGCGCCTACGGAGCTGAATAAACTGATTACTCTTGCTGTACGGG
The DNA here is from genome assembly GCF_002128425.1 of Gottfriedia acidiceleris. Lineage (GTDB taxonomy): Bacteria > Bacillota > Bacilli > Bacillales > Bacillaceae_G > Gottfriedia > Gottfriedia acidiceleris. Next base: position 139,370 of record NZ_NESS01000005.1, on the reverse strand, counting down.
ATAAGCATTTGCGCGTGACTTATGAGCTGACTCCTGGCTTGCCAGAGTTGATGGACGTTTTTTTATTGCATATTTTTAACTCGAACGCTCAGTGGCTGGTTGAGGTTTATGATTTCGATTCGGATGAGTTTCGTTATTTACCTGTTGAGATGCTGCGGGATTCTGCAATTTCTGAGCAGGAGATGAAATGGTCTGAGCAAGAGATTTTAAACAAAAAACTGATTTATGCACGTGAGTCCAATCTAGTTGTGAAGCTTGATTCAACTGGGATTCAGCGCTTTAAGCGTATGCACCCGCCGGGTATTGTTTTGTCATTTACTGGGATGTTTCAGTCGAGTGGGATTTTCAATGTTCAGCTGGATGTAACCGATGTTGAGGCGATAGAGTATTATGCGGATTGGCTTTTGTTTTTGGGAAAAGGGGTCGAATTTGAGAGGATTCCTAATGAGCTGCGCGTGATTTTGGAAGAGCGATTAGCCAATTTAAAATTTCCTTGAGTATTATTTGAGATTTTTTAAGATTATCTGACTCTATTTTCAAAGGCTCTGTTAAAGAAGATTGTTGATTTTCTTATTCAACTATCCTGAAAATATAAATCAATAATTACACTTTTTTGGCAATACGAAACTAGACCCTGTCTATTTTATTTTTAGGCTGTTTTCGTATAGATTGTTGTTTTTTCCACATACTAATTGAACGTTGATATAATCAGTTCTATAGGAGGCGTTTATTGATGTGGGAAAATGTATACGAGGGTTTCAACGAACTAACTAAGTCACAGCAAATGGCATTATTTAAGGCCATAAAACAAGATTTGTTTCCAGAAAGTCCTGATAGATTTGATAAATTACTCAGATCTATACGTGAAGCTCGATTTTCTTCAGGTATAGGTTGCGTTCATTGTGGAAGTACGTCTGTAAAACGCAATGGGAAATATCGTTCAAGGCAACGTTATTTATGTAAGGATTGCAATAAAACTTTCAATGATATGACTAATACTCCTTTTTCAGGCTCTAAATATCCAGAAAAATGGGTGAAATATTTTGAGCTTATGATTGAGGGTGTTACTTTACCCAAGATCGCTAAACGCTTAAAAATACATATCTCCACTGCATTTTATTGGAGACATAAAATCTTGAACGCACTAGGGAGCCTCGGCTTCAAACAGTTAGAAGGTATTGTCGAGAGTGATGAAACATTCTTTCGTGAGTCATTAAAAGGCCGCCGCGTAATCAATCATAGAAAAGCAAAAAAAAGAGGAGAAAAGGATAAAAAAAGAGGAATTTCCAATCTTAAGGTTGCTGTCGTAGTGGCTCAAGACCGTAATGGAAATATGATTGCACGCAAAGCAGGGACAGGGCGGGTTAAAGCTGAAGAAATTGATGCAGTGATAGGTGATTTTATTCACCCATCTGCTTTGTTATGCACTGATACTGCAACAAACTATAAAAAATTCGCTAAGATAAAAGGCTTGCTGCACGAGACGATTAATGAACGTCAGCAGCAACGTGTAAAAAAAGGTATATATCATATACAGCACGTTAATAACTTCCACAACAGACTAAAGGGTTGGTTGGAGCGTTTTCAAGGAGTCGGAACATATTATCTGGATAATTACCTTAACTGGTTTCGCTGGCTAGAAATAGGAAAGAATTTGGCATTTGATAAACGAGTTGAACAAATGATTATCTCAGCTTGCCAAAGATCAAATTATTATACTGTTGAAATGATCAGAAGTTAACCGCCTTTGGTAATTTGTTGTACAAAAAACTCTCAGAGCATTTTTACTCTAAGCGTTATAATACAAGTGATCCGGCTACTCCATTAAAGCCCCCCCTATTTAAATTAGGATCCTTACATATAATTTTCTGAAATTTACTAGAATATCAAACTTTGCTAACCTGTTTGCGAGCTAACAAACTTGGGATCCTTTCTTACTTTCTCTATATTGCACTACTTTAAATGATAAAATTGCTTTAATTTTTCATCAAACTCTTTCCAAGTAAATAAAGTGTATGGTGCTTCCATATTTAATATTGTTTTTACATCTTCATCTACTACTTCAATCCGTTTTGTTGGGTCATCTTTTTTTCCTGCTGGGAAAATTGCCAATTTGTTTATTTCTTTACTTCCATTTTCCCAAGTCCACTCTTTAAGTGGTAATTGCCTGATTTTTTCTTTAGAAGGTAATACCTTACCTTCCCAATCACAAACTTCAAAGAGGGGGTATCTATCTCCATTCCATTGTTCAATAATGCCAATTACCTTCAGAATAATATAATTTCCTGATAGTAATTGATAACTAATGGCATCACCAGCTTTTAAATATGTATCAGTTATAAACCTCTTTGGTACTTTTTTAGCTTGTGGTTGAGGTAAATTTAATTGTTCTTTTAGTTTAAGTAGAACTGCTTGACGTTTCTTTTTTAGTTTAGGGTCTTCTTCCCAACGTACAAGATCATTACCACTATCGATAATTTGAAGTGCTTTATATTTTACTTCGTCTTGGAGTCTTCCTAATTTCCATTGTATTAAAGCAAACGATAACCAAAAAGCTGTGATCTCTTCTTCATCTAGCTCATTTTGAAATTCATCAATTACTAATCTACTTGCTTCTTCACTTGAGTAATTATCGCCTAATAAGTCTTTATATCTTAAGCTAACATCTTCGGCTATATCGTCGGATAAAATTGCTACTCCCCAAGCACCCAATCTGCATCGCTCCCTATTTATTTATAAATATATATCTAGGTAGTTGGTACATATAACGTATTTAATAATTTATATACATTGACTTAATATCCACGTTCGTTGAAGATGAAATAACTTCAATTCTTCCACAATCCTGCCCGTTTGTATAATTCGAACCACTTATATTTTATCATAAAATACAAGTGGTTTGTTTTTAATCCAGAGAGCAACAATCTTTCAGAAAACAGCCTATTTTTAAAAACGGGTCTTTTTTTAATAAATTTATTTAGATCAAATTAAGCTATTGCTTCAATTGAAACTTTACATCCAAGAGTCTCTAATCGTTTAATAGATTGCTTGATAACAATTTCTTTCTTCCGTTTATCAAAGTAATCTGCGCCCAATTCAATATAGGGGACTCTTCTGTTTAAAATGTGATAAGCAATAGTTAATATAGTGTGTCCAACCGCGACTGCTGCTCGTTTTTTTCCAATTCGTGCAGCTAAACGCTGGTACTGAGCAGAAAGATAGGTGTTTTTAGTCTTTGCTGCTGAATGAGCTGCTTCGACAAGTGCTGAGCGTAATTTTTTATTACCTTTTCTTGTTTTTCCAGACTTTTTTTTTCCAGCACTTTCATTGTTTCCAGGGACCATCCCAGCCCACGAACATATATGCGGAGCTGAAGGGAATTGATTTGCAATTTCCATACCGATTCCGATTTCAGCCAAAAGTTGTTCGGCATGACCTCTACCTATTCCAGGAATCGTATCAAGTAATTCAATATCTTCTTCATAAGGCTGCATACGTTGTTGGACTTCTACACTTAAGAGTTCAATCTGTTGATCAATAAATTCAATGTGTGAGAGTTGTGTTTTTAACATCATTTTTTGATGAGGTCCGACGGAACCTACTAATGCACGTTCCAATTGATCCTTTTTCTTCTTCAAACTTCTTTTAGCTAAACTGGATAAAATTTCAGGATCATTTACACCGTTAATAATTGCTTCAATCATCGCACGACCTGAGACACCCATTATGTCAGATGCAACCGAGGACAGTTTAATATTTGCACCTTCAAGAACTTTTTGAATTCTACTAATCTCCCTAGCTCTTTCCTCAACGAGACTGCGACGGTAACGAACTAACTCACGTAGTTCTCTTTGTTCCCGATTAGGGACATAACTGTGTTGAAGAAGACCATGACGAAGTAACTTCGCAATCCATTCTGCATCTTTTACGTCGGTTTTTCGTCCTGGTACAGCCTTGATATGAGCTGCGTTTACAACCATCGGTTGTATTTCCTCAAGTTCAAGTAGATTGTAAATTGGCTTCCAATATACACCTGTACTTTCCATGGCAACTTGAGTACAACCTTTAGTTTTAATCCAATCCACCATTTGAAATAGGTCATGTGTCATTGTACCGAAGGTTTTTATTTCTTTACCTTTTGGTGTAATTGCACAAGCAGTAATGCTCTTTTTGTGAACATCAAGTCCACAGCAGTGATTATTAACAACGTCCATTCATATTATCCTTCCTAGGCTGATTAAAAATTAAGGCTGGTGCAACAACCATATTAGATTAATCTATCCTGCGTGCTTCTCTATTGAGAGCAACAATTTGTGGTGCACCTGGTCGTAGTGAATCAGTCTACCATGCGGGCTTAAAGCACCATAGTTGATCGACCTTCCTTCGCCAGCCGTATTAACAGGATTGACAGGGTGGTCGGGAGATAGACTAGTATAAAAAACATTTTCATTCATTTGATGGTGCCGCAGACGCGGCATGGATGTCTATCATGAAAATTAGTTTCTTCATCAACAGATAAATGACAATACTAAAGAAAACTCTGCTCAATCTTAAAAAAAAGAGTAGAGTTAACTAAAAAGCCTAGTGATTACAGTTGACTGGATAAAAGTCAGTATCAGTATAGACACTTCCCATACATTTTCATTCGCTGTGGTGCAGCGCTTGCGCTGCATGGGTGGCTAAATGGCAGTTTAGTTGCATAAGAATTATCTTAAATTCTATCTAAAAAAGGTAAAAATTCCCCAAATTACAAATACATCTCAAATGATATAATTAAATAAAAAAATTTGGAGATACAAATGAAAATAAAGAAATATTTTATTCCTGTACTACTACTAATAATGTTAGTTGCCATTTATTTAAGGATAACGCATAAAATTAGTCCTAGTACTTTTGGATTAATTGGTCTACTTTTTGCTACCATAGGATTCATACGTAATCAATTTTTTAAAACTATAAAAACAGAAGAAAAGCCAATTACAGACTTAAAAAATCATTTTAACCCGATTAAAAAAAGGTATGACTATACTGTTGGATTGGTAATGTTTTTGGGGATTTTTTACTTATTTATACTGATTTTCAGTTTTTTAGTTCCCTTGTTCAACTAATGTTGTGTAAAAGTTAAAGAACTTAATTGAGTCGATCAAGGCTCTTTTTTCATTACATTACGTTTATAAAAAACAACGGAATTTTGGAGGGGAATTGCTTGAATGCTACGCCAGCTATAATAATTGGATTTCTATTGGTAGCTTATTCACTATATACACGAAAAAAGAAGTGATATGTTCTTGTATAAATAAAAGCAAAATATCTTATGCAACTAACGCTTGCGTTAGTTCAATATTATTTGATAATGGGTGTTATTATTTAAGTGGTTCATCTGGAGGTAAAAATGAATAAAAATATAGACTTAGAAAAAAGAAAAATAAGCGATTTTTCTTTTTTTGATGTTAAATTAATTACTGATTTTCATTTAAAAATGTTTAAAGAGGCATTTGAAAAGAAAGCTGTTCTTGATATTGAATTTGTAATTGAAAGAACTGGAACTTGGTATAAAACAATTATTAGGTTTTATGATCCTCAAAAAATCAAATTTGAAGCTGGTGGAAACTTTCTCCAAATATCGTTAGATATAATAGACATTAGCGAACGGAGATGGGAGAATTTAAGTCTTGAAGTGACGGATTTTGAAGACGATAGATTACATTTTTATTGTTCAAAAGCTGAAGTTTTAGATATAAGAAAAACATCATATAGTATTTAACTTATTCAACTAACGCAGTGCTTTAGTTGAACAACATGATCGACTGTATGGTCGATTTTTTTATTGAGCTAAATGGAAGATTAGTTGAACAAGAAATTTTACTTTCAGAAATTAAAAGATCATAAGTGGGTTATTAAATTAATCTTAATCTATAACTAAAGGGAGCATTTCTTTAAAAAAAGGATGCCCATATGTTTTATCAATATGCAGTAACAATTCGAAGCCCAGGTCATACCCTATGATAAAGGATTTTCAATGATAAATTCCATAGAAGGGGAGTATTATGATGGAAAACCGAACCATTAATCAAGTGGGCGGAAATGTGCCACAGCCTATCCGAAGTGATGGAGCTGGAGGAATCGACTCAGGCCCGCGGAATGTTTTGAGAGATATTCAAAATCCGAATATGCTCGTCCCCCCTATTACAGATGCAGGTTTAGTTCCTAATTTGAAATTCTCATTTTCAGACACTTCTATGACATTAAATCACGGGGGATGGTCACGAGAGATCACCGCTCGGGAACTTCCGATAGCGACTACTCTTGCTGGAGTAAATATGAGCTTAACGGCAGGCGGAGTTCGTGAACTCCATTGGCATAAACAGGCAGAATGGTCTTATATGCTATTGGGACGGGCGCGTATAACCTCGGTTGACCAACAAGGACGAAATTTTATTGCCGACGTGGGCCCAGGCGATCTATGGTACTTCCCCCCAGGTATCCCACATTCGATTCAAGGGCTGGAACATTGCGAATTTCTACTCGTCTTCGATGACGGAAACTTTTCCGATCTTTCCACCTTATCTATCTCCGACTGGTTTGCACATACTCCAAAAGATGTTCTGTCGGCCAATTTCGGAGTACCAGAGAGTGCTTTTAACTCCATTCCTTCTAAACAGGTATATATCTATCAGGGGGAGGTACCAGGTTCAATGAAAAGTCAAGAAGTCCAGTCACCCTACGGAGAAGTCCCGTTAACCTTCAAGCACGAACTGTTGAAACAAACACCCATCAAAACGCCTGGTGGTAGTGTACGAATTGTAGATTCTTCTAACTTTCCAATTTCTAAAACAATTGCAGCAGCACTTGTTGAGATTGAACCGGGTGCAATGAGAGAACTTCATTGGCATCCCACTAACGACGAGTGGCAGTATTACCTTACCGGACAAGGGCGAATGACTGTATTTACTGGAAACGGATCAGCTCGCACATTTGACTATCGGGCTGGTGATGTCGGATACGTACCCTTTGCTACTGGACACTATATTCAAAACACTGGTACCGAAACATTATGGTTTTTAGAGATGTTCAAAAGCAACCGTTTTGAAGACTTGTCACTGAATCAATGGATGACACTAACTCCAAATGAATTAGTACAAAGTAACTTAAATGTAGGACCAGAATTAATAAGTGCTTTACGCAAAGAGAAATGGCCTGTAGTGAAATATCCTGGTTTTTCCTATATACCTAAATGATTGAAAAAGCATTACAAATTATATGACCTATTGGCAGGTTGGCGGTTGACATGGGAAGCGTATTTATATCAATATTTGGTTCTGTGATCGTAGCTGTCGGAACGATTTCAGCTGCACTCGGTTCTACGCCATTGTACTTTATAAAAAGTAATTTGCGAAATGACTTAAATTTATTGGGAAATGTTTTACAGGCAGGTGGAAATGCTTTACAAGCTGATGTACAAGGGAATGTCCTAAGAACAGTTGGGAAGGAATTTCAGTCAATTGGAAATTCTATTGTAGTTACGGGATTGGTTATTGACTTTAAAAAAGAAATAGACCAAAAACTATTCATCACTGGTAACTGGATACAAGCTTTAGGTGGAGCAATTAATTTTGGCCATGGACTTGAGCTCGCCCCCTTTCCTGGGCATTCAGAAAACCTTATAGGAAACTTTTTGCAAGCCACAGGAAACTCATTGCAGGCTATAGGTGGAACATATGAATTAAATAAAAGCGGAAACAACGATGATGACAATGAAAATGGAAATTCATTTAGTCCTGATGGAGTAGTAAATAAAAAGAAAAAGAATGGTTTTGGTTATGAGCCTTATTTAAAAAATAAAAATGAGAATTCAGAAACATTAGTAGTGACAGGTAGTTGGATCCAAGCAATAGGATCAGTCATTTCGGTGATTGGGACAATAAAAGAAGCTACTCAAGATATGCAATTGAATAGTCCGTAAGATTTCTAGTCTTCTTTAAGACAAAATTATAAACGCACCTTTAAAAAATAAACGTTACTATCTTATTGAACTAACGCATGCTTTAGTTGAATAAGCATTAAAAAGACTGTTTGGTGAAAACAGTTTTTTTTAGTACGCAAAAAATCAACATTTTAGTTTAACAGAGCCTTTTCAAAAGGAAGGGTTCTAAAAATATAAATTTTAATGAATATTTTTGTTTCAACTAACGCATGCGTTAGTCAATTGTTAAAGGCTGCTTCGGCAGTCTATTTTTAATTTATCAATCTTTTCATTTCTTTTTTGGTCCAATGTTATTTTTGCATTCATGAATTTAATTACTTTAATCACAAATTAAATACCGATACCAGATAGAACTAACTTAAAAATCAATATCACAAATAGTTGTTTGATCTTTTGTAAAAACATATAAAATACTTCCATCATATAAATCAACTGCAACGTAATCTTTAAGCGTTAGTTAAATAAGAATATATAAAATAGTTAGCTTTTAAAGATAAATAGATCTGTTTAATCATCCTTCACTCAGGGGCAATGCCTTATAACATATAATAATTTTGTGATTTACAAGCAATTGTTGGTTAACATATTTTATAAACTGCATATATTAATGTTAGTCAGTACTGACTTTATTATAGTGAGGTGTGAACTAATAGCCATGTCTTCAAATCGAAAACAAGATACAACAGAAAAAATCATAACTGCAGCGATAGAGCTTTTTTCTAAAAACGGATATAACGGGGTTACAACTGAGGCAATTGCAAAAGAAGCTGGGTTTAGTGAGAAGACCCTATTTAGACATTTTAAAAGTAAGCAAAACTTATTGGAGCAAGCAATTGATCGATATCATTATGCTGAGGAAATGCGAGCCATTTTTGAAAGTAAGCTCAACTGGAACCTCAATGATGATTTACTGTTAATTAGCCAAAATTATCATAAAATTATGTATCGTAATCGAAAATTGCTCCGAATCATTATGAAAGTAGGAGAGAATGTTCCTGGCTTGCGCGAGTATTCTCACAGACATCCACAGACATTAAAAGAATTTTTAATTAACTATTTTGCAGAAATGGCAAATAGAAAAAATATTATTTCCGTTGATTCAGAAAAAGTTGCGATAACCTTTCTTTATATGAATTATGGATTGGCTCATGGAAGAATGAGCGAAGATCCTGCATTTACTAGCGAAAGGTTCACTAAATTAATTGAAGAAAGTGTAGCATTATTTACTAGGGGATTAACTCCCTAGTATGTTTTCCACCCCAAAATGTCAGTCAGTACAGACTTTCTTTTACTTCACAAGGGAGGAAACATAAATGGAAAATACAATACAAAAACAAGCAAGTGAAAAGTTACTAATTACTGCCATGCTCACGGTGACTCTTTCATCTATGAGTATATTACTCTTCAATTTTGTACTTCCCCTCATTAGCAAAGAATTTCAGCTCACAAATTCTCAAGTAAGCTGGGTTACATCAGCTTATACACTTATTTATGGAATTGGAACAGCAATTTATGGGAAATTAGCAGATCGGTACAAACTAAAAAATTTATTAACCTTTGGATTAATTCTTTTTAGTTTTGCGTCATTATTAGGTTTCTTTTCTACTTCCTATTGGCTTTTGCTCGTTGCGAGATGTTTACAAGCAGTTGGCGCAGCGACAATTCCGGCAACAGCTACGCTTATACCAATTCGATACTTTCCTATCGAACGAAGAGGTACAGCCATGGGAACGGTGTTTGTAGGAACAGCATTAGGTGGTGCACTTGGACCTGTTATTTCTTCATTAGTTGTCAGTGTTTTGGATTGGCGTTGGCTTTTCTGTATCCCTTTATTACTTCTTTTGACGTTGCCGTTTTATATAAAATATTTAGGAAATGAGCAAGAACTAAAAGTTGATACGGCTCTCGATTGGTTAGGCGGAGCACTACTGGGATTAACAATTACTCAGGTTTTATTAGGTGTAACGAATGGAACAGCATGGTTTATTGGAGGGATTATTACGTTGATTCTATTCATAATACGAATTCACTCTGCGAGGGATCCTTTTGTTCAACCCAAGTTATTTAAGAACAAAAAATATTCATCTTATTTAGTGTTAGCATTCTTTATAACTGGAATTGGTTATTCAATATTTTTTTTAACTCCTTTATTTTTAGCAGATATTCAAAAACTCCCTCCTAGCTTGATTGGTTTAGCGATGGTACCCGCTGCAACTGCATCGGCTATTTTGAATAGAATAGGTGGTAAGCTTGCGGATTCAAAGAGTACACCCTATTTATTCTTTTTAGCATCAAGTTTATTAATAGTATGCTTTTTCCTACTTTCAACTTTAATTGATTCAAATACTTTGCTACTAGCGCTATTTTTAATCTTCGGCAATGTCGGCCAATCGTTTATGATGATTGCCATGTCAAAAACGATCTCAACAACCTTGCCAAAAGAGCATGCAGGTGTTGGAATGGGCCTACTAATGATGCAAAATTTCATTTCAGGTTCCATTGCAATCGGGATATATGGGAAAGCCATTGATATTAAAGCAAGTACTACATGGAATCCATTGCTTCAGTCATTGAATGGCATTATCTACAGTAACATTTTCATTGTATTGACTATCCTGCATGTTATTATTCTGATTGTATATAAGTTTAAGATGAATAAAAAATAAAAAACTCTTAATCATTTAATTCCGCAAATAATATTGGCACGTTTATGATGTGAAAAGGAATGGAGGCAAATGCGGCATGGATGTCTACTATATAAGTACGATATAAACTTCCATTCACTGTGCTGAATCTGAGGATTCATGGTTGGCTAACGCATGTGTTAGTGCACAACACGAGCTGCAAATATGCGGCTTTTTTTATTTTGTAAAAGCCAGGGATTTCAATAAAGATTTTGAATATAAAAGGATATTTACTAATTATAGAGAAATCTTTATTTTATGGGAGAATTATCCAAAAAAAATTAAAAGCCATGAGTATATATAAGTGACTGAAGGGTTCAAATTTGGTTCGAGCTACATTTAAGCCAAGTGAGCGAACACATACTTACACGTAGATAATTTAGAAAAGAAAGATCTTGTAAAAAGACAACCAAACTCAAATGATAGAAGGGTTTTTAATGTCGTACTGATAGAAGAATGAAGAGCATTATTTGACAAGATTTTTCCCAAACACGTTCCGACCATTTCTCAAAACTTATTATTTATCTCGAATCATGAAAAGATTAGCTAATTGATTAATTTAAGGGAATTGGAATTGGTGCACAAAATTTGGAAAAATAAATTTTTGAGCTAAATAGGAGGAAAAAACAATGACAAATGAAAAATTAAATGTAGGTATTATTTTAGGGAGTACAAGAAAGGGACGAGTTAGCCCACAAGTGGGAGAATGGGTTAAAGGAATTGCTGACAAACGTGGAGATGGTGCAAACTATGAAATTGTAGATATTGCTGATTATCAATTACCTTTTTTTGGAACAACTGATGGAACTGAACCAGGTATTGCAGCTTGGAACGAAAAACTTAACAGCTTGGATGGATTCGTATTTATCGTTCAGGAATATAATCACAGTATAACAGGAGCCTTAAAAAATGCACTTGATTTAGCTCGTGAAGCGTGGAATAACAAAGCAGCAGGTATCGTTAGTTATGGTTCAACGGGCGGTGCTCGTGCAGCTGAACATTTACGAGGAATCATGGGTGAGCTAATGATTGCAGATGTTCGTGTTCACCCTACATTGTCCCTATTTACCGATTTTGAAAACTATTCTACTTTCAAGCCAGCTGAATTACACCTTAATAATGTAAATGCAATGCTTGACCAAGTTGTTGCTTGGAGTGGTGCATTAAAAACCTTGAGAAAATAGTTTTATTAAGTGAACTATGTTACGAATATCAGACGGTAAAAAAAGTGTCTGATATTCTTTTTTATATCTAGTAAATATATTCATTTTCGAGAATGATTTCGGACATCTCTATCTTTATGCATGAGTTAGTTCAATAAAATTTACTTAAGGCTGTCTAAATGGACAGTTTTTTTATGTCAAAATAACATTTTATATAAAAGTATTTATTAAAAAACAGATAATACCAATATATGGTAATATTAAAATATCCAATTTGTATTAGGAGGAATTAAATATGAACCATATAAATTTAAATTTCGAATACAAACAAAAAGAAAAGAAAAATGGTAACCGATTTGTCTCTGTAAGAGATAAAGGGGAGAATGCTTTACTTGAAGTTGAGAAAAAAGGGAATCTAGTAGAAATTATCACTTATTGGAAGAATGAAAAAACAACTAAGTTTACGATTCCATTAGAACTTTTTGAAAAAATATTTAACGATATTCATTAATGCTAGCTAATATAAATAGATAGATTGGTAGGAGATTAGGATGGAATATACGTTTCTTGTATTATTGTTAGTCATTGTTTTTGTATTTATTAAAACTGTTATTGATAAACTTAACAAACTAGAGAATCGAATGAAAAATATTAAGGTTACGTTAGATCAGATTGCTAACGTAGTAGAAGTACCCGAACATCCGATTAATAATGAATTGCGTAAACTATTAAAAGAAGGAAAAGAAATTCAAGCAATTAAAGAGGTTAGAGCTATTTTAGGCCTTTCTTTATTAGAAGCTAAACAATATGTTGATGCTTTAAAAATGTGAGTTCCTTTTCCTAGGCATGTACGACTAATTATCTTATGTAAACTAACTCAATGCGGAAGTTAAAAAAAGGAGTTGAATTTTATAAAAACAATGAAGTCAGATTCCTTACAAACTGGAATCTGACATTTATATTTTAAGCATTATTGAAACTGGCTAAATCATATTTAAATTTCCGAACGAAAAGTTTTGCCTAAATTATTTCCGAGACCGAAATAATGACGGAAATTGTATATTAGTGGACTCCATTTATTTGGATCAATATGATTTTCATCAATTATGATTTCATTATGAGCATGGACATGTATAACATGTGTCTCAACAATTGCAAAATCAGGTGAATGTTCAGGTATTCGAATGTTTTTTACGATTGCCTCAATTTGAATTGGGCATTCTGTAATTCTTGTAGGTTTTACGGTTTGTGACTCTGTAGCAGTTAATTTACTGATATTGTATTTTTCTTTTTCATATGTAAATCCTATATTTTTCTTAGAATCTGGAACGGGATCTTTTCCCGTGTAAGGGGCTAACAATTCTACATTCTCCCATAATAAAGGGCTAGGTACATTGATGACACATTCAGGATGACGCTGTAAATTTTCAATGGCTTTCCCGCCAAGTCCAATTCCTAATATTATGCAATCTCCTAAAGCCCATGATGATGACATAGGGCTAATATTAACTGTTCCGTCTTCATTCAACGTATTTAGTAAAATCACAGGTGTTCCATAGTATAGAATTTTAGGTTTAATCAACTTTGTATTTGTAAAATGACTCATTTTTTTCCTCCTAATTATTTTTCAATTCTAAATTTATTGTAGAATATAAATAATTCAATTATCATCGAAATATGGATTACATAATGAGAGGAGAATGAAAATGAATGCAAATCCTAATATAGCCATAGTTGCTACGCTTGTAAGTGAAACTTCACGTGCAGCAATATTAACTGTCCTTTTAGATGGTAGATTCCATCCTGCTAGCGAACTAGCATATATGGCTGGAATAAAGCCACAAACGGCTAGTTTCCATTTAGCAAAAATGGTCGATGCGAAATTAGTTAGTGTAGAAAAACAAGGGAGACATCGTTACTACGGTATTCAAAATCAGGAAGTCGCTCAAATATTGGAGACATTATTATCAATAGCTCCTCCAATCGAAATTAAGTCATTAAAACAAGCTTCAGAAAATACAGCAATACGACATGCTAGAACATGTTATGATCATCCTGCTGGTAAGTTTGGGGTACTATTAACTGATTCTTTAATGAACTTGGGAGTTATAAACGAAGAAAAGCAAGGATTTATTGTTACGGAAAAAGGTGAGAGATTCTTTACTGATTTTCAAATTGATCTTGAAAAGATTAAGAAGAAGCGTCGATCATTTTCACATAAATGTTTAGATTGGAGTGAAAGACGTTACCACCTTGGAGGGGCATTGGGAAATGCTCTTCTAGAAAGATTTTTAGATTTAAATTGGATTCAACGTTTGCCAAAAACAAGAGCAATAAAAATTACTTTTGAGGGGAAAAAAGGATTTAAAGAAACATTTTCTTTTGATATCTAAATTTCACAGATAGCAATTTAATGTAATTGAAATCTGGTGTATAAAATAAAAAGAGAGTTGAAGCTATGGAATTCAATTTAAAAAAATTATCAATTAATGATGGTCAAGAAATTTACGCAATGCTTCAAGAAATTCCTTATGATGAAAATGGCTTTTTGAATGATATGAAGGGAGCAACTTTAGAGGAATTTAAGGCGTGGTTGATTAAACGGGATAACGAATCGAAGGGGATTGGAATTGGGGAAGGAAGAATTCCTCAAAATATCTATTGGCTTTATGCAGGTGAAGTACCAATCGGTTACGGTAAAATCCGTCACAGATTAACTGAAAAGTTGTTAGATGATGGAGGACATATTGGATATTCAATTCGCTCTTCTGAAAGAGGAAAGGATATGGTAAACTTCAATTAAAATTGTTGCTTGAAAGAGCTAAAGAAATCGGAATTGATAAAGTTTTACTAACTATCCATAAAAACAATATAAACTCATTGAAAGTTGCGATGAAAAACGGAGGAGTTATTGAAAAACAAGACGAAAACAAATGTTGGGTTTGGATAGAGTGTTAGAAATAATTACTTTTCAATTTAAGAAGTCTTTTTTTATAGTAAATATCAACACCGTACTATAATAGAGTCTTAGAATAAAAAACGCTTTTCAGTTTAAAAGATTAAAAAAATTAAAAAACCCTAATGAGAACCCTTTCAAAATTTTTATTTTTCAAAAGGGATTGACAACTTATAACAAATTCATTAAGATGAATAAAAATAAAACGAAAAAGGAGACATGAACATGATTTTCGCACGCACGAATAATGGGCTACAACATCATCATCCACCCAGGGTTTGAATCTATGGACAAAAATTGACCGTAGATGCAAGCCCTATTCGTGTATCGAAAAGGTGCTTGTGTCGTGCCAGAAGGCCATACAGGCATTTAACCTGTATGGTCTTTTTGTTTTTCTAGAAGGGGGAATGTTCAATTGGATGGGAAATTAAAGCAGTCATTAGTCAATTATCGATATAAAAGAAAAATGGAAGATTATGCACTAGAGCGAGGTTATATCCCATTTCATCCTCAGCTATTTGAAGAGTATGATTCATTTTCTAGTCGAAACCCGAGGTTAGCAAGAGAAGACTTAGTTGTTGTTTTAACACGTTTACAGCAAATTTTATTGTTAAGACCTGATTTAACAAGTGCATTGATGAAAGAGATTTATCCAATCGCGCTTAAGGAAGAGAAATGTAAAGTATTTTATCAATCAACAATCTATCGAAATAACGGGGGAGAACTTGATGAAATTAACCAATTTGGGATTGAAAATTTAGGGAAAATTACTGAAGCGTCTGAAATAGAAGTAGTTATTATGGCAATTGATTTGCTATGCAATGTTCCATTTATTTTAGAAATCGGGCATACGGGGTTTATAGAAGGTTTATTTAAGGAATGTAACTTAACCGGGTCACAAAAAACAAATTTGAAAAAACTAATTTATTTAAAAAATATAGATGAATTAGAACGATTTATTCAGTCGATTAATTTACCGTTTCAAGCCAGAAATGTTTTTGAACAGTTATTTAGTTTACAAGGTAAAGGAGAAAAGCTTCATTCATTACTAAGAAGCTTAGTATTAAATAATGAAATGGCAAATGCTGTTGAAAAAATAATCAAATTTCAAGAAATTAGTCCAAATATTCTTATCGATTTATCAATCGTAAATGAATTTGATTATTATGACGGAATCGTTTTTAAAGGGTACTATGATCAGCTAAATAAAGAGGTTTTAAGTGGAGGGCGCTATCTTCTGGTTTCTGAAGATTCGGAAAACAGTATTGATGCGATCGGATTTTCGATTGATACAAATGCTTGGATAACATGTCAAATGAGGGATGTAAAGTGAATTGGCTAACAGTTGCAGTTGCAAAAGGAAGACTTGAAGATGAGGTTATTAAAATATTAAGTCAGGCTGGTTACCGAAAAGTAATTGATTCTAAAACTAGAAAATTAATTTTTAAAGATGATTTGCATAAAATTAAATATTTAGTAGTGA
This sequence comes from Gottfriedia acidiceleris, assembly GCF_002128425.1. Lineage (GTDB taxonomy): Bacteria > Bacillota > Bacilli > Bacillales > Bacillaceae_G > Gottfriedia > Gottfriedia acidiceleris. The sequence goes on along the minus strand of NZ_NESS01000005.1, from coordinate 123,100 downwards.
AACCTGTAGATGTCGCTACATATGTTGAACGAGGAGTTTGCGATCTTGGTTTTGTAGGAAAAGACATTTTGCTAGAACAAGAGAAAGATGTATATGAGTTGATGGATTTAGAACTTGGAAAATGCATTTTTGCAGCAGCGGGTTTTCCAGGAACGGTAATTGATCGAGGTGATGAAACGTTAAGGGTTGCGACAAAATATCCAAATATTACTTCTAAGTATTTTCAATTTAGGCAAAATATCGAACTAATTTATTTAAACGGTTCTGTTGAATTGGCACCAATTGTAGGAATGTCAGATATTATTGTTGACTTAGTAGAAACGGGAAGTACTTTAAAGGCTAATGGTTTAGTCATCCTAGAAGAAATGATTCCAATCAGTGCTAGAGTCATTTCAAATCGTGTTAGTTATCGATTTAACTATTACCGTATAACTGAATTTATAGAAAAAATTAAGAAGGGTAGGAACATATATGCTGGAAATATTATCGATTAATAATAAAAGCGAAAAACTTGAAGATATTATAAACCGAACGAATTTACCTACCGTTGAGATCACAAAAAGCGTTGAAAAAATTCTATTAAATGTAAAAGAAAACGGAGATGAAGCAGTACGCAGGTATTCTTTAATTTATGATGAAGTCAAACTAAAAAGCTTTGAAGTAAGTGAAGATGAGTTTAATGAGGCACTTGAACAAACTGATGAAAATTTAGTAAATGCATTAATTGAAGCTAAAAAAAATATAGAGAAATATCATGAAAAGCAACTGCAGGATGGCTATAAAATAAATGATAAAAATTCATCTGTTCAACAATTAATCAAGCCGATTGAAAGAGTTGGTGTGTATATCCCAGGTGGAAAAGCAGCGTACCCATCAACTGTTTTAATGAATGTGATTCCTGCAAAAATAGCAGGAGTGAACGAAATTGTCATTGTAACACCACCAAATAAAGAAGGTAAAATTAAGTCTTCGATTCTAGTAGCTGCGAAATTAGCTGGCGTTACAAAAGTATTAAAAATTGGTGGAGCGCAAGCAATCGGAGCACTGGCTTATGGAACTGAAACAATTGAAAAAGTAGATAAAATAGTTGGTCCTGGCAATATTTATGTAGCGCTTGCTAAAAAAAGTGTTTCAGGGATAGTTGGAATTGATATGGTTGCGGGTCCAACTGAGGTTGTCATTTTAGCAGATGAAACAGCTAATCCAAGATTTATTGCTGCTGATTTAATGGCCCAAGCAGAGCATGATGAAATGGCATCTAGTATTGTCATTACGAATTCAGAAGAGTTGGCACTAAAAATACAACAAGAAATACCAAACTTATTAGAGGAACAACCAAGAAAAGAAATTATTAAAAGCTCATTCGAAAATTATGGAGCAATTATCGTTGTTAAAACAATCGAAGAAGGAATTGAGCTTGTTAATAAGCTAGCACCTGAACATCTTGAAGTAATGATAAAAAATCCAGAGTCGATCGTTCATGAAGTTAAAAATGCTGGTGCTATCTTTTTAGGAGACTATACTCCAGAGCCTGTTGGCGATTACTTTGCTGGAACGAATCATACATTACCGACTAGTGGGACTGCAAGATTTACATCACCACTAAACGTTAATGATTTTCAAAAGAAAACATCGGTTGTTTATTATAATAAGGTTGCCTTAAGTGAAGCAAGAAAACATATTGAAGTGATTGCACAAGAAGAAGGACTATTTGGTCATGGTAAAGCAATTAGTATTCGATTTGAGGAGGATTCAGAGTGAGAACTGCAGTGATAACAAGACAAACAAATGAAACAAATATTCGTCTGAAATTAAATTTAGATGGTGATGGAGAAAGTTCAATTCAAACTGGTATTGGCTTTTTAGACCATATGTTAACTTTATTTTCATTCCATAGCGGCATAAACTTGGAAGTATTTTGTGAAGGTGATCTTGAAGTCGATGATCATCACACAACAGAAGATGTTGGTATCGCATTAGGTAAAGCATTATTAATTGCATTAGACGAAAAAATTGGCATTAATCGTTACGGATCTTGCTATATTCCAATGGATGAAACGTTAGCTAGAGTTGTCGTCGATTTTAGTGGTAGACCGTATCTCGTTTATAATGATCGAACGGTAAGAGAACGAATTGGAATGATTGATACACAAAATTTTAAAGAATTTTTTAAAGCACTAAGTTCTGAAGCTAGAATGAATTGTCATATGGAAGTTTTATATGGAGAAAATGATCACCACAAAATTGAAGCTTTATTTAAAGCATTTGGCAGAGCGGTTAAACAAGCAGTTGAAGTAACTTCGACTAAGTTACCTTCCACGAAAGGAATGTTATAAGTGAATATTATTATTGATTATGGTGTAGGTAATTTAGACTCATTAAAAAGAGCATGTGAGGAAATTGATTTTCCAGTAGTGATAACGAATGAAATTGAAGTGATCGAGCAAGCTTCTTCTATTATTCTACCAGGTGTTGGGGCATATGAAGCAGCGATGAACGAATTAAATCGACTTAGTTTAGTAGATTGTATTAAGTCTAAGGCAAAAAGCGGTACTCCGACTTTAGGAATTTGCCTAGGAATGCAATTACTATATGAATTTAGTGAAGAAAACTTCGGGTCGAATGGGCTTGGCTTAATTAAAGGTCAAGTAAAGCGTATTCCCGACATTGTAAAAGTTCCACATATGGGCTGGAACAAGCTAATTTTTAATAAAAATGAATCATTATTAAAGTATATAAATGAAGGTGAGTATGTATATTTTGTACATTCATTTTATATTAGTTCAACAAATGATGAGCTTTTAGCTTATTCAGAATATGGAGTAAAGATTCCAGCAATTATTAAATCCGATAATATTTACGGTATGCAATTTCACCCTGAAAAAAGTGCGGAAACTGGACTAAATTTATTAAAAGCATTTAAGGAGATGTGTTTATATGATTCTATATCCAGCAATTGATTTAAAGGACGGTAATTGCGTTCGCCTTGAGCAAGGAGATTTTAATAAGAAAGTAATTTATAAGAGTTCACCACTTGAAGTTGCGTTAGATTTTGAAAAAGCTGGAGCAACAGTATTACATATTGTTGATTTGGACGGAGCAAGAACTGGGGAACGGAAAAATGCTTCAATTATAAAAGAAATTGTTCAAAATACGAATTTAAAAATTCAGTTAGGTGGAGGAATAAGGTCGCTTGATTCGATTTCGTTTTGGTTAGAATTAGGCGTTGAAAAAGTAATTTTAGGTACAGCTGCAATTAATAATAGACAACTTTTAGAACAAGCTGTTTTAAAATATGGTGATCGAATCATTGTAGGAGTAGATGCAAAAAACAGTTATGTAGCTATTAATGGGTGGGAAGAGTCGACAAATCAAGATAGCTTTGAATTTTGTAAACAGCTAGAGCTACTCGGTGTGAAAATAGTCGTATACACGGATATTTCAAAGGACGGTATGTTAAGTGGACCTAATATTGAAGCATATAAAAGGTTAGCTGAAGAAACAAATTTAAACATTATCGCTTCAGGTGGAGTGAGCTCAATCGATGACCTGTTTGCACTACAACAATTAAATATTTATGGTGCGATTTCTGGTAAAGCATTATATGAAGGAAAATTTACAGTTGAGGAGGCACTTAAATGCTTGCAAGAAGAATTATACCGTGCTTAGACGTTCGTAATGGACGAGTTGTAAAAGGAAAACAGTTTTCAAGTATTCAAGATGTTGACTCACCTACGAAACTAGGAAAATATTATAGTGATAATGGTGCTGACGAGCTAGTATTTTATGATATTACAGCCTCAAATGAAGAAAGAGATATTTCAATGAAATTTGTATCAGAAGTAGCAAAGGAATTGCGGATTCCTTTTAGTGTTGGTGGTGGGGTACGTTCGATTGATGATTTTACAAAACTGTTAAGAAATGGAGCCGATAAAGTATCAATCAATTCTGCCGCAATTTTAAATCCTAATTTAATTAAAGAAGCATCAGATCGTTTTGGATCGCAATGTGTTGTCCTTTCCATTGATGCAAAGTTAAATAAAGATGGTCAATATAAAGTGTTCATAAATGGTGGTCGAAAAGAGACTGAATGGGACGCGGTTGATTGGGCTAAGAAAGGTGTGGAACTTGGAGCGGGTGAAATTGTCTTAAATAGTATTGATGAGGATGGCATGAAAAGAGGATTTGATATCAGATTGCTGCAAAAAATTACAAATGCAGTTAATGTTCCTGTTATCGCATCTGGTGGAGCTGGTAAAGTAGAACACTTTTATGATGCGATTGAATATGCAAATGTCGATGGCGTTTTAGCTGCCTCAGTATTCCATTTTGGAGAGATTAAAATTAGTGAATTAAAAGACTATTTAAACGAAAAAAATATTCCAGTTCGACTATAGGAGGAGAAAATATGTTTTTTGATATCGAAAAAATTCGCTTTAATGAACAAGGGTTAGTACCAGCAATTGTGCAAGATATTGATTCGAAAGAAGTATTAATGCTGGCTTATATGAATAATGAATCAATTAAACTCACAATCGATACTGGATTTGCAACGTTTTATAGTAGAAGTCGCAAATCAATTTGGAAAAAAGGTGAAACATCTGGAAATCTTCAATATGTAAAATCGATTTCTTATGATTGTGACCAAGATTCAATTTTACTACAGGTTGAACAAGTAGGAGTAGCTTGCCACACAGGAAGCTATAGTTGTTTTTCCGAAAAATTAACTTTAATGCAAGAAACAAATGCTGTTCAAAATGAATCACTAAGTTATCTGCCAAATCTATATGAAACGATACTAGATCGAAAAAAGAATCCGATTGAAGGATCCTATACTACCTATCTATTTAATCAGGGTATAGATAAGATATTGAAAAAAGTAGGTGAAGAGACAAGCGAAGTAATAATCGGAGCTAAAAATGATGGAACTGAAGAATTAATTTATGAGATTAGTGATCTTGTTTATCACACGATTGTCCTAATGGTCGAAAAAGGAATAAAACTTGAAGAGATAAACAATTGCTTAATAAATAGGAAGGAGAAAGTAAAATCTTGAAAATAGATGGACACACTCATACACAATATTGTCCGCACGGAAGTGGTGATGACGTACAATTAATGGTCGAAAAAGCGATTGAACTTGGGTTCGATGAGTACCATATCACTGAGCATACACCAGTTCCAACATCATTTCAAAACTGCTTAAAGCCTAATGAAGCAGTAGCTTCGCTTGCGATGTCTGAAAATGAAGTAGACGAATATATTAAGGAAATGTATAAAGTAAGAGAGCAATATAAGGATCGAATTCGTATAAAAATTGGATTTGAATTTGATTATTTACCAAATGAATCAAAATGGTTTAAAGATTTTTTAAAAGAATACGGTAAATATTGTGACACTGGACTATTATCAGTACATTATTTAGAAGGATTAAATGGATGGCATTGTATAGATTATAAAGCTGAAGATACTCTTACTGGTTTAGTAAATTACTATGGTAGTGCAGAAGCGTTTCAACTTGCTTATTACGATGTGGTAAAACAGTCAATCATTGATGACTTAAGTCCGTATAAACCAAAACGAATAGGACATATGACTTTATGCAATAAATTTAAACAATTTTTAAAATGTGAAGATACGGAAAAGATACTAAATAAACAAGTTGAAATATTAAAGCTAGTAAAAGAAAAAAATTATATTTTAGACTATAATACAGCAGGATTTTTTAAAGAGTATTGTGGTGAAACTTATCCACCAAAACATGTCATTGAAATTGCGAATTCATTAAATATAGAGTTTATGTATGGTTCTGATTCTCATAGTGTAAAAGATGTTGGAAGAGGATATGAGTTTTATCTTGCAAATAGTAAAAAATCATGCTGACGATCAATTTGTATTACAGTTATTAAAAAGGGGAAACTGATCTGTCATGCCTTATATGAGTAAGTTAATTACATCAACTTTTTTTTAACTTACTCTTGAACCTTTTATGGGTAAGTTAATTACATCAACTTGCTTATTTACTTACTCATGAACGCCTTATGAGTAACTAATTTACATGTTTTTGCTTTTATACTTACTCATGAACGCCTTATGAGTAATCAATTTACATGTTTTTACATTTTTACATACTCATGAACACTTCATGAGTATGATTTTTTTATATCTCCAAAATTTTACTAACCCATGAACCTTTTCACGAATATCCGCAAAAAAGCTTCCATTTCCACTATTGTCTTTATTTTATTTCAACACGCTAACCCTCAGATAAAATTATCGTTTTTTTTGTTGTGAATTATAGCGAAATTTCCCCGAATTACAAATATCAAACGTTAATGTATAATTAAGGGAAAATTAGGAAATTTTCCAATTAAAAGGGGATTTGAATGTCAAATATTAATTGGGTCGTATTAGGGGTTTTATTAATGAGTATGATTGATTATTTGATGGTTTATTTTGGACTTGTTAATAACGAGAATCAAAGATGGGACTGGTTTGAAAAACGAACAAAGATTCAAAAAATTAGTGTACTTTCTGGCGTATTTTTAGTTATATTTGTTCTTCACTTTGTAACTAATAGTTAAAACAAATATTCCAAATGTTATAAGATACTAAAAAAAAGAAAAGGTAAAAATGTCCATGTGTTGAATAAATAAACAGTGGTGACCTCAATATGAAACAATTGTTTTTATTTTAGTTCAAATATAGTCCTACTTTTTTAATGTAAGTTTAATAGGTATGAGGAGACTTTATAGAAGTAATTTCTAAAATTATTAGAGTTTAAAGGGGGAGTATGTTTTGAATCGAAAAGAATTGTTTTTAAACGTATTAGACAAAACATATGATAAGGAAAGTTGGTTTGCTCCACTAAAAGATGCAATTGAAGGAATTTCAGCCCAGCAAGCTGGCTTTAGACCAGCAGGAGAAGCAACGAAATCGATTTGGGAAAACGTTAATCATCTTCTTTATTACAAAGAGAGGCTTGTAGCAAATCTAGAAGGTAAAGAGTGGACGCAAAATCTAGATGGTGACCAAACCTTCTTTCTTACTGAACAATCGAATGAAGGAAACGAGTGGAAGAAAGTAGTTGAACGCTTGGAAAATACTTGTTCTAGTTTAAGACAGCTAGTGAGTAATATGACTGATGAGGAACTTATGAGAAATTCTTTTGAAGTTAAACTAATGGATCTATTACTACATGACGCTTATCATACAGGACAAATTATTCAAATTAGAAAAATGCAAGGATCGTGGCCATCACATCGTTGACATAAGAAACCAGAGGCAGCTTAATGCTGTCTTTTTATATAATGCTTTCTATGCTATTTAAAAAAGGAGAATAATTGATGTTTAGTTATAAAATTGAAGAAAACCTACAATTAAAATTATTAACTCTTCATGATGCAGAAGAGTTATACAAATTAACGATTAATTCAATGGAGCAATTAAAAGAATGGTTACCATTAATAGCATACAATAAAAAACTTGAGGATACAGAGAATTTTATAAAATCAACAATGAAACAATTTTCTGAAAATAATGGATTTCAAGCTGGTATTTGGTCAAATGCGAAACTTGTAGGCGTAATCGGATTCCATAAAATTGATTGGACTAACAAGTCGACTAGTATTGGTTATTGGCTAGGAAAGGGGTTTGAAGGATCCGGCATAATGACAAAAGCTTGTCATGCATTTGTTAACCATGCATTATCCGATTTAAAGCTAAATCGAGTCGAGATTCGTGCTGCTGTTGAAAATACAAAAAGCCGTGCTATTCCAGGGAGATTAGGATTTTGTCAAGAAGGTCGTATTAGGAAAGCCGAATGGTTGTATGATCATTATGTAGATCACATTGTTTACGGTATGTTAGCGGAGGATTGGGTTTCACTAAGGAAATGATTTAATTAAATTTCTAATGTCAATAATATTGGAGCTTTTCTTGCATGAAAAGTATTAATACTTCAAATACTTCATTTTAAAGGACTTACTTATTATTTTTTTAGAAGTTAAATGAAGTGTGTAAGCAGTCTAACATAATGGCTTGTCTAACGTAATGCTATAAAACTGCATGTAAGAAAAGGAGAATAACAATGCATTGGTATGAAAAACTAAATCAGTATTTTCCAGTTGAAGAAATGAAATCAAGGGAGCATATGGAAACATTATTGAAAGAGCGGTCAGATATATACCATAAAGACGAAGGCCCTCATCATGTTTTAATGTATGCGGAACTGGATGATTTTGTATTTATTGATTACTTATTCGTTTCAAAAGATGCCCGTGGGCAAGGTCTTGGGTATAAACTGCTTGAAAAGCTAAAGAAGAAGGGCAAACCGATTATTTTAGAGGTTGAACCAGTTAATTATGAAGATACTGATACAGAAAAAAGGCTTCGATTTTATAAAAGAGAAGGCTTTGAGCATGCTCAGTCAATTGGATATAACAGACGCTCACTAGCAACTCAAGAAATAAACCCAATGGAAATTCTGTACTGGTCTCCAAATAACGAGGGTGAAGAAATGATTTTTAAGGCGATGAAAAAAACTTATAATATGATTCATACATATAAGGATACACATTTTTACGGTGAATCTTATCAGCCAGTAAATGATGTTTTAACTTTTGGTGAAAATAATAGCAATCAAAATCTTTTAGAAGACATATAAAAAGGTGAAATAAAAAACGACTGATCACTCAGTCGTTTTTTACTAAGTTAAAATATTAAACACCCATACGTTTACGTTGATTGTTTGGCTTTTTAGCAATTTGATTCTTTTTCGTCATATCTTTAACAGCATTTACCCCAGTATTTTGATTAGAATTTTGCTGTTTTTTGCTAGCCAACTTTTGTTTCATTAATTCCTGAAGACTAACTTTTTTTGGTTCGTTTTTAACTTCATTATTTTCGCTCATAAAATTTGTTTCCTCCAATTTTATCATACTTTTATAATGACTTGTTGAAGGAAAATTAGCAAGTACATTTAAAAGAATTAAAAGTTCTTTTAGCTTTCTTTTTCTGTATTTTTCTTATGAAACTCTTCCATTTTTTTACTCTTCGAATAAGCAGATTCTTCTGAATGTCCAAATTGATCTACAGAACTTTTTTGTGGACCTTTGTTCGTATGCCCTTTAGCCATGTTTAACCCTCCTTTTTTATTATTATGTGCTTAAATTCCTTGAATAATCTTTAATTTAAAATGGGAATCTATTTATGATAAATGGTTTTAGGAGGAAGAAAAATGACAAGTAAAAATGGCAGCAAAGGAAGTAAAAATCAAAACGCACCTCAACTTCATGGACAAGAACCAACTAGTGGTGATAACACAAAAGGAAACGTTTATCGCTCTAAAAAAGGCAGTAAATCCAAAAATGAATTACATTAATATTTAAATTAAAAAGAGCTTGGTTCCCCAAGCTCTAAATCTGTTCAGTCCTGAACATGAAATCCTTCTTCATCTAAATATTCACAAGCTTCACCGTAGCTATTGAATGTACCATCAAGATTTTCTCCTGCATAAACATTCCACATGTCCATTTCTGAAACTAGTTTAAGGATTTGTCCAGTCGCATTAACCCAAATTTCTTCTACTTCTTCATCTTCTTCAAAAATTGGTTCGATTGATAGGCTTTCAATTGATTTAGTGAGTATTGTACGAAGTTCGTCTTCAGTAAATTCTCTTATATTTACCATACCTTTTTCGTTAGTTTTATACCCCTTAATACCTTCAGCATATACAAAGCCATTACCATTAGGATGTAGATGGTAAACAACATTCTTTTTTTCCTTTAAACTTTCTTCAAATTGAAAATTTGTACGCCCAAGTGAGACGGGCTTTTTCGTTAATTCTGGAAATGATTCAATGATTGTAAGTTTTTCTTCGTAAGTTAGCATAATGCCTCCAAAAAATATTATTTTTTCTATGTTTTGTATGTAACGTAACAAATATAACAAAATTCTTATGAAAATGACATTGAATTGTTACAATTTCGGTTACTCTTATTTGGTAGAATAATAATGCTGTATAAATTTTACAAATTTCTTTTAGTAAATTTCTGGACTTAAATTGATTTTATTATACATAGAAGGTGATAACATGACTGTTAAAGTGAAAGTAAAAGAACAATTTATAAACAAACAATTTTATAAATCATATTTAAATGAAAATGAAAACAATAATCATCCTATTGCAGTTTTAGCTGACCTTTACAGAGAACAAAATGATGATATGGATCTTTCATCTATCCGATTTGCACAAGGTGAAGTTTATTTTGAAAATAAAGACTTTGAATCTGCAGTATTCAAGTGGGAAAAAGTCGCAAATCAGTTAAGCGATTGGGCAAAGAAAAATATTGCTGATTCTTATTATGAAATTGGTGCATATGAAACAGCAGAAAAGCTATATAAAGAAGTTAAAACAGATAGTAATACACTAACATCTGAAATATTCTTAAATTTATTCTCACTTTATATCGATGTTTCAAAATACGAGGAAGCAGATCGTATTATTAAAGAAGCAGTAAAATATAATCCTGATTATCCTAATGTAACAAGAATTGCACGTAATTTTTATGAGAAACATCACGATTGGAATAGTGCTGTAGCTCTAGCTTCTGATGAATCAATTCGTACGGAAGATTTAAAATGGTTTATTGTATTAAGAGAATACATCATAAATGGTGTAACAAAAGAAATGGCGCCAAGTTATTTTGTACAACCGCTACTATCATTGGCTAAAGTCGATCTTGAGCACTTTGAATTAATGGTAGAAGCACTTTGGAATAGTTATAGAGAACAATCAGTTTATGTAAATTGGTTACAAACCTTCAATGATATGTTATTCCAAATCAACGTTGAGACAGGTGTTAAATGGAATCGTTTGCCATCAATCTATTCAATGACATACGAAGAATTAGTTGAAGGTGAATACTTTGTAGCTCAGCTTGAAGAAATGATGCCAAGCTTCTTAACAAATTGGTTACGTATCACCGATATTAAAGGTGCAGTTTTAGCAACGACTGCAACACTAGCATGGGATCGTTTATTCCCGGGTCGTATTGATTATCAAATTGTTGCTGACGCAGAAATGGCATTTGAACAGTTAATGAAAACGCCTGATTGCTTTGAAATTGGCAAAGAATTATTTGAAAACATCCTACAATGGTCTGCTTTAAATGAAATAGAAGTTGGGGACCGTTTTGAGTGGTGGACAAGTAAATTAACTCAATTTGAAAATACAACAATGCTTGTGGCAGGTACAACTGGTAACGGAAAATCTTCATTTGTTAACTCACTTTTAGGTGAGAAAATGATGGGGTCTTCTACGACAATGCCAGTATTATTTGAACAAGATAGTGAATCAAATATTGTCGTATTTTCGAAAGAAGGCAATACACAGCTTGCTGAATATGCAGATTTTTACGATTTAACAACTGTTGAAAATAATCTGTTAAAAGGTGATGAATTAGTATACTATAAATTACCAAATTCATTTTTACAAAAGCATCGTCTATCAATCATTGACACACCTGGAATTGATGGAAAGCAAATTAATACAAAAGCATTATTTCAATCAGTAAAACTAGCAGATCGTCTTGTTTATGTTTTAAATGCTACTGCACCTTATACAGAAAACGAACGTTCTTTACTAGTTAAAATTAAAAAAGAATTACCAACTCTACCGATTCACTTTATTTTAAATAAGATGGATTCTATTTATAGTAAAGAAGAAATTGATCGAGTTCGCGCTGAAATCCAAGCGAAAATTAGTGTAGATTTCCCTAACGCTCAAGTATTACCTTATTCTTCAATTTATAGTAATCAAGATCAATTTAAAGATTTAGAATTATTTATTGAGAATAACGTTCTATCAACTGAAGCAAATTCAAAACGAACAGAGAAATTATTATTAGCTATTCGCAAATTAATTAATTTCCTATTAGAAAAACGAGTTGAAAGAGAAGATGAACTACGAGCTAATGTTGAATGGAATGAAGTTCTTGATGACAAATTAAATGGTCTATTACATTCTTTAAAAGATAAAGAAATGGAACATTTAAATACAATTAAAAGCTCGTATCGTGAATTAAAAGACGAATTAAAATATGACTTGAAGCTTAGTATTCCTGGTCTACTAAAAGAATGTAAAGAATTAATCAAAGAAGATAGTGATTTCGGTACAATTCTTGAAACGCTTAACGAGGAAATGAATCTTCGAATTGGTGAGTATGTAAGAGAGAATACTCTACCAAAACTAAATGAAGCTCTACAAAACTGGATTAAAGAATCAGGTGTTTTATTAGAAGGTACTCAAAGCTATTTAACTGAAATGAGTGATTCTTTAAATGAATATATTGGAAATGAATATTTAAATCTTGAGTGTGATTTTAAAGTATTAGATGACTGGCGCCGTGATGCAGATCGTATGACTAGTATGACTCAGCTAGATGACATGAATATTTTATTAAATTCATCACCATCTCAATTTATCTTAAAGAGCTCAGGTATCTTATTAGGTTTACTGCCACAAAATAAATCCAAGCTTGTTGCTCAATATCAAAAATATGTAGATAACGTTAATTATGATGATGTTACATCAGAATTATCAAACAAGTTTTTCTTACAATTTGAGATGTTTGAAAAAACTTTGCCAAGGGATTTATCAATGTTCCTAAATGCTCCATTTGAGCAAATCCATGAACTAGTTGATGAAACAAGAGTAGCAATTTCTAACTATAATCAAACTTTAGAAGATATGAAATCAAATCCAAGTATTTACTTTGATCCGATTACATTCTTCACAGTAAGATTAAGACAACTAGAATTTTTAACATTGCGTAAATAATAAAAAAAGAGTGTGCTAAATGTTATTATCCCCTCATAGTAGACAGTAAAAAGAAAGGGTTGTACTGTCTACTTTGGAGGGGTTTTTTTATGGGGAAAATTAGAAAAACATATTCAAAAGAGTTCAAGCTTAATGTAATAGATATGTATGTGAATAATCATATGGGTTCTACTTCAATAGCTAAAGAATTAGGTATATCTCAGTCAATTGTGCAACGTTGGATATCTCATTACAAAAAAGAAGGATTTCAAGGGTTAGATGAGAAGAGAGGAAAAACTGATAATCATCTGAAAGGCAGACCCAAGAAAATTCATGAAGACGACACAGAAAAAATCAAGCGATTAGAAGCAGAGAACGCCTATTTAAAAAAGCTCTTAGCTGCGAAAAGGAGGATGAAACAGGAAGAGAAAAAACAATAGAATACCAAATAATTCATGAGCTTAAAGATCAATTTACAATCTTAATTTTATGTGAGATAGCAGGTGTTTCAAAAAGTGGTTATTACAAATGGTTAACTCGTCAAAGTAATTCTACTAAAAATGATTTAGAAGATAAATCAATCGTGGAAAAAATTATCGAATGCCAACAAGATCCAGATATTAATTGGAGTTATGGCCATCCAAGAGTTAAAACTTGGCTAAGTAAAGCTTATGGACTAAAAGTAAATCATAAGAGAATATACCGTTTGATGAAGTCCAATAAGATACAAGCTAAAATACGAAAAAAGAAATGGAAACACTTCGGACGTAAAGAAAAGTTTGTACTTTCAAATAACTATCTTAATAGAGAATTTTCAGCTAAACGTCCAAATGAAAAATGGGTAACAGATATAACCTATTTACTTTTTAATGGGAAGAAAATGTATTTATCTTCTATATTAGACCTTTATAATAATGAAATTGTCTCATATAAAATAAGTGAAAGAAATGACTGAAATTAGTAGCTGATACATTAAAATCAGCAATAAAAAAAGAAATGTAAATGGACTCCTATTACATAGCGATCAAGGATTCCAATACACTTCTAAAAGATATAACCAGCTATTAAAAAGATATAATATTAAAGGGAGTATGTCTAGAAAGGGCAATTGCTTAGATAACGCTTGTATGGAAAGCTTTTTTAGTCATTTTAAAACTGAATGTTTTTACCGTTATCAATTTGAATCCTCACAAGAAGTTAAAATGGCTGTGAAAAATTATATTAAGTTTTACAACAACAAACGTTTCCAAAAAAAATTAAATAATCTTAGCCCTACTGAGTATAGGGCTAAGGCAGCTTAAAGAGTATACCTTTTATTTATGTGTCTACTTGACAGGGGTAAGACCAAAATGGCACACTCTTTTTTACATATTGAACTTTATAAAACCAATATTAATTTCAACTATTCCTCGGTATCTTCTTCAAACGGAATATGTACAACGATTGTTTGGTAGCCTTCTTTAATTTTTACATAGCCACCCCAAGGGATTTGTAGAATTAAAAAGGCTCCTTTCGTATCAATTGAAAAATGTGCAATTTTTTCATGTTCTTCATCAAGCAATAGTACTTCTCTTTCATTTCCTACAGTCCTAATTCCAGCGTGGCAGTGAATTTGAATTTTCCAGTTGCCTAGTCTACTTAATAAGAAATGACTCATATGGTATATCTCCTTCCATCAGTTTGTTTCTTTAAAAAGATCCATTGAAACTTCTTGGAATTCTAGATATTTATATTTTGATAGATAAATTAGTAAGGCTATCTTTAAAATCATTCTATTCTAAAAAATGTTAACTTAAGACTATTTAAGGAATGTTAAATTGGAAAGCAGCGTTTATACCAATGGAAAATATCTTGTAAAAGTGACTGTTACAAGCACTGGTGCATTTATTTCTAGATTGGCAGGGAATATTGTTGAACGTCATAATAAATCAAATCCTTTGTAATAAATTGCACTTGATATTCAAAATCTATTACATGATGGAGTTGTTTTAAATAAAAGCGCTTGCATTTTTTTAATTATGTTTTTATAATACTTGTATACAAGTATACTCGTATGGAAATGAGGATGGACTAAATGTTAGAATCAAAGCAATATCTTTATCCGGAAAAATGGCTATCAAAAGCTTCAGCTGGTGATCGTGTAACTTATGAATTAAGGATGCAGATAATTTCTGGTCTAATTGAAAGCGGTACCAAGTTATCAGAAAATAAATTGGCTGCCGATTTTAATGTGAGTCGTTCTCCTATTCGAGAAGCATTAAAAACACTAGCATCTGAAAATCTGATTCGTTTAGAAAGAATGGGTGCAGTTGTTATTGGATTAACTGAAAAAGAAATAGAAGAAATATATGATGTACGATTACTAATCGAAACATTTGTATTTGAAAGGTTGGTAAAATTAGACACGAAAGAATTGGTAATGGAACTAAGTAAAATTCTTGAAATGATGAAAATCGCAATTAAATATCAAGATGCCGATGAGTTTTCATTTCAAGATGTTTTATTCCATGAAACGATTATTCGAGCGATTGATCATTCATACATTTTGATGATCTGGAATAATGCCAAACCAGTAATGGAAGCGTTTATACTTTTATCAATGCGAGTACGGTTCAAGGAAAAATATGAAGACTTTCAACGAATAGTCGAAAATCATCAATTATATATTGACGCAATTGGTACGAAGAATAGAGACCTTATGATTCAATCTTTGCATCAAAACTTTGATGATGTTCAAGGAAAAGTAGAAGATCATTGGAGATCTCAACAAATGCTTTCAAAAGGAGTAGAACAAGAAAAATGACAAACTATATGTTAGGGTTAGACATTGGTACCACAAGCACAAAAGCCGTTTTATTTACTGAAACAGGCGAAGTCATCCAACAAGAGAATATCGGTTACCCACTCTATACACCTGATATTTCAACAGCTGAACAAGACCCAGAAGAGATCTTTACAGCTTTAGTACAAGCAATTTCTAAAATAATGAAACAACATCCAAATAAAGAGATATTATTTATTTCTTTTAGTAGTGCAATGCATAGCCTAATTGTAATGGATGAAAATGATCGACCATTAACGCCTTGTATTACATGGGCAGATAATCGAAGTGAGTCTTGGACTCATAAAATTAAAGATGAATTAAATGGTCACGAAGTTTACAAACGAACAGGTACTCCTATTCACCCGATGTCACCTTTAAGCAAGATTACATGGATTGTAAATGAACGACCAGAAATCGCTCAAAAAGCGAAAAAATATATCGGGATTAAAGAATTTATATTTAAAAAGTTCTTTGACCAATACGTTGTAGATCATTCTCTTGCTTCAGCTATGGGGATGATGAATCTTAAAAAACTAGATTGGGATGAGGGAGCTATACAAATAGCGGGGATTACAACTGAACAACTATCTAGACTAGTACCTACTACTGAGATTTTTACAAACTGTGATCCTGATTTGGCTAGACAGATGGGAATTGATCCACAAACTCCTTTTGTAATTGGTGCAAGTGATGGAGTACTATCCAATCTTGGTGTGAATGCGATTCGAAAAGGAGAAATAGCAGTCACAATTGGGACAAGTGGGGCAATTCGAACCATTATTGACCAACCACAAACTGATGAAAAAGGACGAATATTTTGCTACGCATTAACGGAAAAACATTGGGTCATCGGTGGGCCAGTAAACAATGGCGGAATGGTTTTTCGTTGGATTCGTGATGAATTTGCGGCTTCGGAAGTTGAAACCGCAAAAAGACTAGGTATTGATCCATATGAGGTTTTAACAAAGATTGCTGAAGGTGTTAAACCTGGAGCAGATGGTTTGTTATTCCATCCTTACTTAGCGGGTGAACGTGCCCCATTGTGGAACCCTGACGTTCGAGGCTCCTTCTTCGGCTTAACGATGGCACATAAGAAAGAGCATATGATTCGCTCTGCACTTGAAGGTGTTATATACAACTTATACACTGTGTTTTTAGCTTTAATTGAATGTATGGATGGGCCAGTTTCTAAAATTCAAGCAACTGGTGGATTCGCAAGGTCGAATGTATGGCGTCAGATGATGTCCGATATTTTTGATTTAGAAGTAGTTGTACCAGAAAGCTATGAAAGTTCTTGTCTTGGTGCTTGTATTTTAGGTCTTTATGCAACAGGAAAAATAGAATCCTTTGAAGTAGTATCTGAAATGGTCGGTAGTACTCACAAACATACTCCTAATGAAGATGCAGTAAGAGAATATCGAGAGCTATTGCCAATCTTTATTAGCCTATCGAGAGTGTTAGAAAAAGATTATAAGCGGATTGCTAATTATCAGAGAGGATTAATTAATAAAAATAAATAGATATACGGGGGGATTTTCATGCCACTGGTTATAGTAGCAATAGGGATTTTAGTATTACTTTTTTTAATCATGAAGTTTAAATTAAACACTTTTATTTCATTAATCATTGTTTCATTTGGAGTTGCTTTAGCACTTGGAATTAAACCAGATAATATCGGCACAACTATTGAAGCTGGATTAGGCGGGACACTTGGTCATTTAGCATTAATTTTCGGACTTGGTGCAATGCTTGGTAAGTTGATTGCAGACTCTGGTGGCGCACAGCGAATTGCGATGACACTTGTTAACAAATTCGGTGAAAAGAACATTCAATGGGCAGTCGTTGTTGCTTCGTTCATTATCGGTGTCGCTTTATTCTTCGAAGTTGGATTAGTGTTATTAATTCCAATTGTATTTGCAATATCAAGACAATTAAAAGTTTCTATTTTATATTTAGGTATTCCAATGGCGGCTGCATTATCTGTAACACACGGATTCTTACCGCCACACCCAGGTCCGACTGCAATCGCTGGTGAATATGGTGCGAATCTTGGTGAAGTATTACTTTACGGTTTTATTATTGCTATACCAACTGTTATTATCGCTGGTCCATTATTTACAAAGCTTGCTAAAAAACTTGTACCTGCGTCGTTCACAAAAATGGGTAATATTGAATCTTTAGGAGAACAAAAAACATTTAAACTTGAAGAAACTCCTGGTTTTGGAATCAGTGTTTTTACCGCATTACTTCCAGTTATTTTAATGGCAATTGCAACAATAATTAATTTACTGCAAAAAACAATGGGATTTGAAGATAATAGTTTACTTGTAGCGATCCGGTTTATTGGTAATGCAGGTACTGCCATGGTGATTTCATTATTAGTTGCGATCTATACAATGGGATTAGCTAGAAAAATTCCAATTAAAGAAGTTATGAATTCTTGTACAACAGCAATTACTCATATTGGTATGATGCTCTTAATCATCGGAGGCGGCGGTGCCTTCAAACAAGTGTTAATTGATGGCGGTGTTGGTGACTATGTTGCAGAGTTATTCAAAGGCACTTCAATTTCGCCGATTTTACTTGCATGGATTATAGCAGCAATCCTACGAATTTCCCTAGGTTCTGCTACTGTTGCAGCTTTAACAACTTCTGGTTTAGTTATTCCAATGTTAGGTCATTCTGATGTTAACTTAGCTTTAGTCGTTTTAGCAACTGGAGCTGGTAGTTTAATTGCTTCACACGTCAATGACGCAGGTTTCTGGATGTTTAAAGAGTATTTTGGATTAAGCATGAAAGAAACTTTCTTAACTTGGACATTACTTGAGTCAATTATTTCAGTTTCCGGATTGGTCTTTATTTTATTACTAAGTTTATTCGTATAAAAGCTTCTGCTAGTTAGACAAAAAGGGTAGTATCCTCGCTATAATGCTTAGAATCCTCTGGGTATTATGGTAGTGGTATACTGCTCTTTTATTTTTTTAAAAGACTCTGTTAAAGTAGATTGTAGGTTCCTTATTCAACTAATTGGGGGATTAGAGTTTTATGATTGATTAATACTTCTTGGCTTGATGATAAAATTAAAATAAAGTGGAATTAAATAAATTAGAGTATGGAGAAACCATATGAAAAAACTTATAAATATATTAGTCATATTAGGTCCAATGTTGAATTATTATTTTACGCTTATACAACTAATGCATTAGTTGAACAACCTAGAGCTGTTACAGTACATTTTTCTAATTCAAGTAAATGGCAGTTGTTTAAGTGAAAAATTTCACAAAATAGATTAAATATTTAACTCGAAAAATAAAATTACATGAAAAAGTTCTTCAACAATCAGGCCATTTAGTTGAAGAACCGGAATATCTGATTAGATAATTTGTTGGTTAGTTACTTTTCATCATGCGGATAATGATGAGGACTGTTACTTAACTTTCGTAAATCTCCTCTAATCAAGACATCTTTAAATTCTTTGTAATGAAATGGTACGATTGGTGCTAAGAATGGAACACCAACAGAACGTAAACGTGCTAGGTGGATAAATAATAAAACTAACCCTAAACATATACCAGTTAGTCCAAAGAGTGCGCCCAAAAAGGTAAATACATAGCGAGTAGTATTGACTGCCATAGTCATTTCTCCAATCACTAATAATGTATTTGATAGAAACGTAACACCAATTACAATAAGACTTAGTGGATGAAAAAGTTTTGCTTCGACGGCAGTTGATCCGATAGTGACTGTGGCAATTAGTGAAACAAGAACTAACATCTCCCTTGAAACTCTAAACTCGCCGATTCCTAATATCTGTAACAAAACAAGTAACAAGAAGACTTCAAACCAAAATGGAAGAACGGTATGTGAATGGGTAAAATAAGCCTTCGCAAATTCCTTCGGAAACCAATTTTCGTGAAAATTAGCGATTGACATGTACACTCCCGGTAAGAGAATTGAAGCAAAAAAACAAATAAAAGAAAGAAGTCGATTTTGAATTCGTGCCTTCATATAGTATTCACTAGGTTGTTGAAAATATTGGACAAATACATTTGGAACAATGACTGCCTGTGGAACCCCATTGACCATTACCGCAATTCGTCCTTCAAATAAGGCAGAAACGACAGCATCTGGCAAATCCGTTTTAAAGGACAGTGGAAATATTGTTTTTTGATTCCCTTCAATCGCATCTTCAATGACCCTTCCTATTACATAGTTCACTTGTAAGGCATCAATCCGACGATGTACTTCATCTAACGCTTTTTGATCGACTAAATCTGTTAAATACACAATAGCAATATCAGTTTTAGCGATCGTACCAATTTGTTTTTTTTCGACCATTAATGTAGGAGATTGAATACTATTATGTAATAAATTTAGATTCCCCTTTAATTGTTCAGCAAACGAAATTAACGGACCTTGGATATTTCGTTGGTTGGTACTTTGTTCAATTTCTCGGTGTTGCCATTCGGCTGTATCTAAAAGTAGTGCACGTTCATATCCTTCAACAAGGAGTAGACTCTTTCCTCTTACAATACCATTCACTATATCACTCATCGATTGGACAATCTCAACAGATTCTGATTGAAGATAAAGAATGGCCAACGTATTTATTAATGAACTCTTCTCTACTCTTCGAACTAACCGTAGTGGTTCGATGATGTTCTGTCTAATTAAATCCACGTTCACAATCGAGTCAATATAGAGGATTGCTCCATAAAACTTATGAACTTGGTCAAATTGAATTAATCGAATTGTTAATTCCGGTGAGTGATGAAATTGCTCTTGGACCTTCCTTATATTTTTATGTAACTGTTTCGTTAATACTGGTTCTTTACTCATTGTTGTCACACCTCTTAAAAGTTGACGATTTTTAACCGTTTATCCTCAGATTAACAGACTTACACTCCTATTAGTCATTCCCATTTTTATGACAAATTACTAAAAAGTACAGACTAGTAGCTGTTTTACTAAATTTTCCCACAAGATATCGATAAGAAAGTGACAATTAAATAACTTCACTTTGAATCGAGAATTTTTGTTTCTATCAATCTTACTAGATTTTGAATGTCCTGTTTAGTTGCAGGTTGTAAGTTTGTCTTCAATTTATATCCTATTTGCCCATTTGTTTCTAATGTAGCCCATTCTACATCTTCAATTGAAGCTATTCCCAACTGGTGTAAACGCATTTTTAAATTTTCAGTTGTAAGTCGTATTTTTTTCATGTTTTCTAAATTTAAGTTCCCATCTTCTATGATAATGATCGATCTACCAGTTAATAATAATTCGAATGATTTATATTTTATTTTTAGAAACTGAAATACAACTACAGTTAAAATAAGCAAAGACGCAACACCTAAACTAGTCCAAATACTCTTATTTTCAATTGGACGACTTAGTAATGGACCAATTGTACTCATTAAAACAATTTCAGAAACTGTCAATTTGGAAATAGAGTTTCTTCCAGCTATTTTTAATAAAAGAGTTCCCATAATAACGATTAACACTGCTTTCCAAACAAAATCTAGTTGCATATTATCATCCTTTTAAACTTATTTTTCCAAAGTTCATTACAGAATATTCATTAAAAATGGGAGGCTTTATTTTGAAATCATTGATATTATTAATGTAATTAAGGGAAATACGATAGTTAATTAATAGGTTAAAATTGGACATTTGATTAAATGCTTATAAATCAACTAAACCAGCTAATAGTTGTCAATATTTTTCAATAAAAATGAGATTTAGAAGCTGAATTCCTCGTTTTTATATGGTTCTAGCTCTTCTTTGTAATACAACTCGCACAGGTGATAGGAATCAATCGCATCAGTTTTAACTTTTCGCAAACTCGTGCTTTTCGCTCGATAAGAAATTAATGGATTAACGACAATATATAAATAATTATGTTCTTCTATAAAATGAAGAATGGGTGAGTGATAGTGACCTGTTGACTCTAAGACAATCGCAGGTTTTTGTTTAGTTAGTTTCTCAATTTCTATTAAAAAATGATGTAATGTTCAAATCCATCAAGTGTATGAGTAATTTTAAAACTGCATTTATATGGATGCCCCTCTGGATTCATAAATGATCTCCTCCTAAAATAAATTCACCGGTAACCCCTCGTCCTTTCTGTAGTTTCATAGGTTCGCTTGTTATACGAGATCTAAGTCCCAACCAGCCCAAATCATGCTTCTACAAATAGGGTGCGAACTGTTTAGTTGACGGGGTCAAAGCCCCATGCATGCAACGTTCTACCCCGGCTACCATAATGAAAAAACAATATGAAAAATGGTCAACCAGTAAATCTGGATGACCTTATAATACGAACGCATGCATTAGTTCCATAAGAACGGCTGCCTCGGACTTACCCCTGTCAAGTAGACATATTTAAATAAAACCTTCATTTCGTAGAAGTGTGATTCCTTACTTTTTGAATTTGATCAAGAAGATACAGAAATGGAAACAAAACAGTACAGTTTAAAAGTTAAGTAAGATGATATTCGTTTAGATTATCTTATTAAATCAATAGGCAATATGGAATTTTGAAAGAAACCAAAGGTTAATGATTCTTGTTATTTACTAAATTTGACGAAAGGGACGTTGTTTCATATGTACGATGATCGATGTTTATTGATTTGTTATCAGAAGAGCCAAGGATTGATTCCATCGCCATCCAAATAGTTGGTACAATTGGATATGATAGGTTTGTTCTAGGAGTTATAAAAGAGTAAGAGGATCATTGAATAAAGAATTCTATTGAATGCTATTGGGCGCGTTAATAAAACGCGTCTATTTTTTGTTTAATCATTTGTTGCTGAATCTCTAAGTATTTTATGTTAACATAATATACAAAATGGTTAACATTTAAAAATTATCAAGGAATGTATGGTTAAATCAAAGGGGGGATGGTTTTGATAGATCAAGAGAATTTACAATGGGAACAAGAAATCAAGGGAGAGTTAGCTCGTCTTGAGGAGCTCTCTCAGAATCGCCGCCTCGTTACGACTGAATTTGCTGTTCAGCCTTGGCTTATAAAAAATGGAAAGAACATGTTGAACCTTGCGTCGAATGATTATTTAGGGTTCGCAGGAGATGAACGATTGAAAAATGCTATGGTGGATGCAGTTAGAACTTATGGTGCGGGCTCAACGGCTTCCCGTCTGATTGTCGGTAATCATTTGCTTTATAAACAAACCGAAACCGAGCTTGTGAACTGGAAAAAGGCAGAAGCTGGACTTATTATCAATAGCGGTTATACGGCGAATCTAGGGATTGTTTCTGCACTAGTAGGTCGGGGTGATTATGTTTTTAGCGATAAACTCAATCATGCCAGTATTATAGACGGTATTCTCCTGAGCCGGTCTAAAAACCAGCGATATCGCCACAATGATTTAGAACATTTGGAGACGTTGCTACGACAAGCCCCCATTGAAAAAAGAAAGCTGATTGTAACAGACTCTCTTTTTAGTATGGATGGTGATTTTGCAAATCTATCCGGGCTGGTTCAGTTAAAGGAGAAATATAACGCTATCTTAATGGTTGATGAAGCCCATTCTAGCGGAATTTATGGTGAAAATGGGGAAGGTTATGCTCGTCAATTGAATCTTGACCATAGGATCGATATTCAGATGGGGACGTTCAGTAAAGCGCTTGGATCGTTTGGCGCATATGTGGTCGGAAAAAAGTGGCTCATTGATTATTTAACAAATAAGATGCGAAGTTTCATATATACAACAGCCCTTCCTCCAGCAATCCTCGGTTCAGCAAAAGCTGCTATTAAACTTGTACAAGTAGAATCAGAGCGGCGAGTGTTGTTGAAAGAACATGCTTCCTATGTTAGGAATGCACTTGGTGACTCTGGGTTTAATTTATGTGGGAGCGAATCCCAAATAATTCCGATTATGATTGGCAAAAACGATAAGACCATGGAGTTTGCGGCAGCTTTACAAGAAGAAGGAATCGCTGCTATTCCAGTACGTCCGCCTACTGTTCCTGAAAATGAAGCAAGAATACGCTTTACCGTTACTGCTCTGCATCAAAAAGAAGATCTAGATTGGGCTTTAGAGCGTATTGTGGTCTTAGGGAAAAGGATGGGGATCATTAAATGAGAAAACCACATCTAATCATGCTGCCAGGTTGGGGAATGGAGACTTCAGTATTTCAAACGATAAGAGAGCCTCTTGCAGAAATCGTTCAGCTTTCTTTTGTGGAATGGAGAAACGTAAGAAACTTAGGTGATTTTAAAGAACGGGTAAAGGAAACCGTATATAAAACTAACGAACCTGTTCATATACTTGGATGGTCATTAGGATCAATTGCTGCTCTCGAATTTGCAGCTGAGAATAATGAATATGTGAAAGGACTCATACTTATTGGTGCAACGAGCCATTTTACATCAGTTATTGACCATACAATTGGATGGCATCCACGAGTAATCGAACGAATGAAAAAGCAGTTGAAACGAAATAAGGAGATAACTCTTTCGAATTTTTATGAGGCGATGTTTTCGCAATCGGAAAAAAAAGAATTCTTAACATTTATGAACTCGGTAAAACATAATTTTCAAGGAGATGACCTTGATTCACTCTGTACAGGATTGGACTATTTAGTAAAAACAGATGTTAGAGGGAGTCTATCAAAGATTAAGGCGAATAGCTTATTGATTCATGGGAAAGAAGATACTATTTGCCCTTCGGAGGCGTCTTCATATATGAAGGAACAAATGAACAAAAAAGGAAAACTATATGTATTACATAACGCAGGGCATATCCCGTTTTTTACAAGATCAAGTGAATGTATTCAGTTGATGACACAATTTTTACAAAGGACGGATTATGATGATTAATAAACAACTTTTACGGAAACGGTTTAGCGAAAATGCAAGGACATATGATCAGTATGCGAAGGTACAAAAAAAGATGGCCAATCAATTAATGGGTACAATTCCTAAGTCAGATGAAGCGATTGAAATTCTTGAAATTGGTTGTGGCTCAGGTTATTTGACTCAGTTGTTGTGCAATGCTTTTCCGAATGCAAGATTGACAGCAGTTGATCTCTCGCCAGGTATGATTGAAGTAGCAAAGAAAAGGGTGTACGAGGAGCGAATCACATTTCTTTGCGGGGATATTGAGGAAATGAAAATCTCTCGTAATTTTGACATTATCATCTCAAACGCAACATTCCAATGGTTAAACCATCCTCAAAAAGTCATTGAAAAGTTGTATAAATTGTTGAAGAAGGAAGGGATACTATCATTTTCAACATTTGGAAAACAAACCTTTCAGGAACTTCATGCTTCCTATAAAATTGCGAAAGAGAGGTTACAGATTGAAAACAACAGCAGTCCGGGACAGAAATTCTACAGTATTGAAGATCTCATCGGGTTTTGTAAAAGCACATTACCGTCATTTAATGAATTGTTAGTTGAACAATTTTATGAACGGGAGTATTTTCAAGGTGTTCGTGAATTCTTTACCTCGGTCAGAAAAATTGGGGCTAATAATAGTAACAAAGCCAATTCCATACAACGGCCGTCTTTCTTCAAAGAATTGATAAACCAATACGAAACTAACTACCGTGATGAAAAGGGAGTCATAGCAACTTATGAATGTTTGTTTTTAACCATTTTGAAAAAGGATCAAAGACAAGATCAGCAAGAACCATATAATAGTGAATACCAAAAAGTAAGTAGGTAATTCGCGAACAAGAAATTCGTAATGATTTATATAACATTTGTTCAGCAATCGGACGCATTTCTCTAACAAGGAATACGTCTATTTTCATTTAAGGGGCTCCTCTATGAAATTAATATTATTGAAGAACACAGAGCAAAGGGATTCGAAAACAGAAGTTATCAATCATATTAAAGAATGGTTAAAACAAAAAGAAGTTCATTAATTTAAACTACACTTCTTTGGGGAATAATGCAGGGGCTCGAAGACTACGAGATTCTCGGATTTGAATTGCGGGAGTTAATATGTTGAAGTCAATAAACTAACTTTCAAAAGGTTAACTTTTTTAACGTAGTTGTACTGAATCAGATACTTGTTTAAACAATATCTAAACTTATTAACACTTGAATGTATTTGGAAATCTACATATGGATCATCTTTTAATTCAAAGAAATCTTCCATTAGGATGAAACATACGAATCGAAAAAGTAGCTATGACGGGTTTAACTTGTTGGTTTTCGAAAGAGAGAATTGGCAATATCAGTTAAGTATCGATCGAAGGGTAGCTGATATTGGAATTATTGAACAGTCCATTTATGCTACTGGAAAAAGGAGGGAAAGCAGAAATCTAAGAATTTTTTGAAAAACATCAAATATCACCATTAATACATTTACAACATGGGATGACTATGCCATCTTATCAATGGTAGAAATCGGTTTAGGAATCAGTATATTACCAGAATTAATTTTACAACGTATTCCTTACAAAATAATATCGAAGGAGCTTGAAGATCCTGCTTTTAGAAATATTGGCATAGCTATGAGAGAGGAAAATCACTGTCGCTTGCAGCCAAGAGATTTTTAGAATATCTATCATATAGAAGATTGATAATTGAAAAGCCTGATTAAGACATCTATTAGTTTTAATAAAAACTACTATTACTTATGTAACTAACAAACATGCTTTAGTTGAATAAGGTTTTCTTAATTTTACGACGAATATAAATTATGCAAGAGTATAAATTGACTTAATATAGAGATGGAAATATATTCTGAAGTCAACTAAAGCAATACATAAGTTGATGATCAAAATAACACGCTTCCCTTAAAAGTTAAAAAACTACTAAATTGAAATGCAATGATTCAATGGGGTAGTTTTTTATTTATTTTCTAGATTTTAAATGTTATAAAAATTATTTACCTGTATTTTCGTATTCTTCTTCTGAAACAGATTCCAACCATTCTGGTGTACCAGCAGTGATTGCAATGTGTTCAAACCAACTATTTTTTGTTGCACCATGCCAGTGTTTCACACCATCGTGCGTGACAATAACATCACCAGCTTTTAAGAATTGAGCAGGTTTTCCTTCTTCTTGATACCAACCTTCTCCACCTGTTACTAATAATATTTGATAACCATTACGATGAATATGCCAGTTGTTTCTGCATCCTGGTTCAAAAGTTACATTCCCAACCCCAATACTCACTTTAGGATCGGCAACTAATGACTTAAGATAGCTTTGTCCTATAAAAAATTGTGAAAATGCTTCATTTTTCTCACCTATTGGGAAAATTACACCATTTTTTACTTCTTCATGTTTTGCCATTTTAAATTCCTCCATCTTTCTTTTATTAATTTACTAAAGGTCATTATTCATCACCTGTTTACTTTAATTTCCCACCAAATACCGGGAAAAAGCTATGTTCACCATAATTTCTGATGTGCTCTACATTTTTCAATGTCTCCATATCTTCGTCGCCTATAACAAAATCAAGCTCTGCATTGATTCTCATATGATCTGAATTTGCAGTCTTTGGAATTACGACAAGACCAAGCTGGATATCATAACGTAGGCAAATCTGTGCAACAGATACTCCATACTTATCAGCTATTACCTTAACTTCTCCATTATTAAAGACTGCACCGTGTGCAATTGAATATGCCTCTACTAGGATGTCATTCTTCTGGCAGAATTTAATTAGCTCAAATGGTGTATTGCTTACATGTGCTAATATCTGATTTACCATAGGCTTGATTTCACAGCTTTTAAGAATATTTTCTACATCGTCTTGGAGGAAGTTAGAAAGACCGATTGCTTTTACTTTGCCTGTCTTATAAGCATCTTCCATTGCTTTCCATACTTCTTTGTTTTCCTCGAAGTAGCGGTTCTCTTCACGGAATTCCTTCCAAGGTTGTGGGCTGTGGATAATCAAAAGATCAATGTAATCTAGTCCCATTTTTGCTAAATACTCATCAATGGACTGCTTAACTGCATCGTAGGTCTTAACTTCTGCAGCAACCTTTGTCGTAATAAAAAGTTCTTCCCTCGGGACCCTGCAAGAACGGACTCCCTCACCTATACCAGTTGCATTCTATATGCCTGAGCAGTATCGATATGTCGATAACCGATTGATACAGCATCACGAACGGCCTGTGCTGCCTGTGTATCATCAAGCAAGCAAGTACCAAGACCTAATATAGGAATTTCTACATCAGTTGATAATTTGTAAGTTTTGTTAATCATATTTTTATCTCATTTAAGTTATATTTATTAGCATTTTGTTTCCTACTTTCTTTTTAATTTTCAGGAATGATTTCATTAATGCATGATAATGCGTTAAGTGTTCTCGGAAAGCCCATATAATATATGGAAGGCAGTGGGTAATAGCTGAAATCAATGTTACCTTGTCATTTCCTACATTATGTTGCCATGGACATGTGCCTTTACTTGACCTTCAGCACCACCCAACGCACTAATAATACAAAGCGTCAACAATTCCCTTGTATTTAAATCGAGTCCGCTACGAGTGTAGAAGTCGCCAAAACAAAAAGCTGAAAGATAATCCTGTATATGCTTTTGATTTGATGGGGCACTTTCAAGCATTTTTTTTTATGACATCCCCGAAAATCTCTATTTGTTTTGCAAGCCCTTTTTGAAAACGTGTATTTTCATCTACTGTTTTTTGACTTTCAATTGATAAACAGATATTTTTTGCTTAAAAATGCCTTCATTGAACTAATGTCCGAAAAAAAATTTGATCAGGTTACGATACAAGACATTTCAGATCGAGCTAATGTTGGTAGAAGAACAATTTATGATCATTACACAGATAAATTCGATATATTAGACATGCTAATTAAAGAACATATTAATGAACTGAGGAAGTTGTGTGAATCTGCATCTGAATTAAGTTTTGCAGAGGGGAATCTTCTTTGGTTTAAATACTTTGAAAATAATTACACATTTTTTTCAACAATGTTAGCTAGTAAAGGAGCTTCTAATTTTCGTAAACATTTTTTAGACTTTGTGATTGAGGAGTTAGAGGTTGACGTAAATGTAAAAGAAGGGAAAAATCAAGGATTAAGCAAGGAGTTAATTCTAAGATTTTTTGGAGCAGCTATTGTAGAGATTGTAGAGGTTTGGATTAATAAAGGTATATCTGAACCAACTGAAGTTGTGGCAGAACAAGTAGGGTTGTTGTTAGATAGGAATTTATCGATTTAAACATTTGTTTTATTAATATTGCATGCTGCTTTAGTTGAATGAGTTCAGCCTGATATTTGAATAATTGAACAGACATTTAAACCTCCTAGTTTCTAAATTAATTCTAGTCTATTAAATATACATTTCAATGAATATAAGTAAGTTGAGAGAATTAGGCAATGATTTGATAAGAATTTGATAACGGTAGCTTTTTCATTTATAAGATAATAAGTATTGTAACGTTGCACAAATTCAATCTTAAAAAACTTAAACATAATATTTCTTGGATACAAAAGGTGTAGAACTGGAGGAATTTACATGCAAAAAGTCGTTTTAAATAATGGTGTAGAGATGCCTATTTTAGGTTTTGGTGTTTTTCAAATTCAAGATGAAAGTGAATGTGAACAAGCTGTTTACGATGCTCTTATGACGGGTTATCGTTTGATCGATACTGCTGCCTCTTACTTAAATGAAAAAGCAGTCGGCAGAGCATTAAAACGAAGTGATGTGCCACGGGAGGAACTATTTATTACCACAAAACTCTGGGTTCAAGATACAGGATACGAACAAACAAAGAAAGCATTTGAAAAGTCCCTGGAAAGATTGCAATTAGATTATTTGGATTTATATTTAATTCATCAGCCATTTGGTGATGTATATGGTTCTTGGCGTGCAATGGAGGAACTGTACCGGGATGGCAAAATTAAGGCGATTGGAGTTAGTAATTTTTATCCAGACCGACTAACTGATTTAATTATTCATAATGAAGTTGTACCTGCTGTAAACCAAGTTGAAACGCATCCTTTCTGTCAGCAAATTGAAAGTCATAAACTTATGAAAGAAAATAATGTACAGATAGAGTCATGGGGACCATTCGCTGAAGGCAAAAATAACATGTTTCAAAATGAAGTTTTAGCATCAATTGCAAAGAAACATAATAAATCGGTAGCTCAGGTTATCTTGCGATGGTTGACACAAAGAGGCGTTGTTACGATACCTAAATCAGTACGTATGGAAAGAATCATCGAAAACTTTACTATCTTTGACTTCGAATTAAGCCAAGTAGAACTTGAGAGGATTGGGGCTTTAGATACGAAGGAAAGCTTGTTCTTTTCTCATAGGGATCCTGAAATGGTGAAATGGATAGGTACTCGTAATCTTGATATTTAATGTATACTATTTTTTATAAAAGGGAGGACAATTTAAATGGAGTATACAAAACTTGGGAAAACAGGTTTAGAAGTATCTAGGCTTTGCCTTGGTTGTATGGGTTTTGGAGTTGCAGAAAGATGGATCCATCCATGGGTAATTGATGAAGAAAATAGTCGCCCTATAATTAAACAAGCTCTTGAGATGGGGATCAATTTTTTTGACACAGCTAATGTTTATTCAGATGGAACTAGTGAAGAAATACTTGGAAGAGCATTAAAGGACTATGCTAACAGGGATGAAGTTGTTATCGCCACAAAGGTTTACTTTCCTATGCATGATGGACCGAATGGAAAGGGGCTTTCTAGAAAGCATATTATGAGTGAAATTGATAAGAGTCTTAAACGCCTTGGGACTGAGTATGTAGATTTATATCAAATACATCGATGGGATTATAATACTCCTATAGAAGAAACAATGGAAGCTTTACACGATGTGGTAAAGGCCGGTAAAGTGAGATATATTGGAGCATCTGCAATGTTGGCTTGGCAATTTTTAAAGGCGAACCATGTAGCTGAAAGAAACGGATGGACTCGATTTGTATCAATGCAGAATCACTTAAACCTTTTATATCGGGAAGAGGAGCGTGAAATGCTGCCATTATGTAAGGAAGAACAGATTGGTGTGATTCCTTATAGCCCTCTTGCATCAGGAAGATTGACTAGGGACTGGACAGAATCAACACATCGATCAGAAACTGACCAAGTTCAAAAGTCTAAATATGATGCAACTGTTGAAACAGATAGATTGATCGCCAATCAGGTTGCTGTAATTGCAGAAAAACGGGGAGTACCTCGTGCTCAGATTGCACTTGCTTGGTTACTACAAAAGGAACCAGTGACTGCTCCAATTATTGGAGCAACAAAGTTATCCCACCTTGAAAATGCAATCCCGGCACTTTCTATCAAGCTAACCCCTGAAGAAATACTTGCTTTAGAAGAACCGTATATACCACACCCAGTAGTTGGGCCATTAATCTAGGTTTAATTATTATAAAATTAGTAGCCATTTTTCTTAATTGAAAAATGGCTTTCCTAATGTAATTGTTTAGATTTAGGGACAGGAAAAGCTTGATTGACACAATTAATATTCTTCCTACACTTGGGCTAAGTAGAGCTAGTTAAAAGATTTTTATTTTGGATTGGTACAATTAATTTTATTGTCATTTGAATAAAATAAGGATCCAAAGGCATATTTAACACAAATCTTTAAAAGTTTAAAATCTAATTGTTAGAATTCTATCTTTTTAATTGACATAGAAATTTAACCAAGGTATATTTGTTTCAGACAGTTAGAATTCTAATTATTCGGAGGTGAACGATTTGCTTGATACACCTTATACGAGACTTCTTGGTTCCATTATGCATAAGGTACGGGATCAATTATCGAATCGAACGAAAGAACTTGAAGTAAATCCGCAACAAGGTAGGATGATCAGTTATATTGCAGAGCATCAAGATCAAGGCTTGATTCAAAAGGATTTAGCAGATGCATTTAAAAGAAGAGGTGCAAGTATAACAAGCATGCTTCAAGGGCTTGAAAAGAATGGATATATAGGAAGAAAAGTCCAAGCTGATAATGAACGCCAGAAACAAATTTTTGTATTACAAAAAGGAAAAGAAATAGTTAATCAGATTGATGAAATGTTTTTGGCAATGGAATCACATTTAACTGAGTCATTGACTGAAGATGAAAAAACAGAGTTCTTACGCCTATTGAAAAAAATTGATTCGAACCTTTGAGTGAATACGGCCATTACGGTCGTATTGATATACTGTTAGTAACCTAATAGTTAGAACTCTAATTAATTGTAAACAAAAAACTAAGTATTATTTTAATACCAATATAAAAAATAAAGTTTCGAGAGGATGGAATAAGATGGAAGAATTTGAAGTAGATCATTCTAATATTTATTATTTAAAGGAAGCACCGATACGAAAAGCGTTAGCTCATTTATGTATTCCAATGATGATTGGGATTTCTGCAGGTACAATCTATAACTTAATAAACGCATTTTTTATTGGTTTAGTACATGATACAGCGATGTTAAGTGCCATTACATTAGGCTTACCGATTTTTACGGTGCTAATGGCGATTGGGAATGTATTTGGTGTTGGTGCAGGTACCTTTGTTACTCGCCTGTTAGGTGAAGGCAATTTGCTTAAAGGGAAATCTGTAGCAGGTTATGCTTTTTATATGAGTGTTATATGTGGACTGATTGTTTCTGCAATTGCCTTATTATTTGTTAATCCAATTGTCCAATTGCTAGGAGCAGACGCTTCAACATTGCTTTATACAAAACAATATACTATAACGCTTTTTGCAGGTGGTTTTGCATTTATTTTAAACTATGCATTAGAACAAATTGTGCGTTCTGAAGGTGCAGCAAAAGAATCCATGTATGGAATGTTTATTAGTGTTATTTTTAGCATCCTATTTGATGTATTATTCATTTTAGTATTAAACCTTCATGTAATGGGTGCGGCACTTTCAATGGTTTTAGCAAATATCGCTGCGAGCATATATTACATTTGGTTTTTAGACAGAAGAAGTGAAACATTAAGAGGTTTCTTAAAACATTGGAAAGTATCAATGACCGATCAATTAGAAATCTACAAAGTCGGTGTACCGGAGTTATTTAAGATGTCATTTATGATTGTTACAACTTTACTATTAAATAATTATTCAATTGAGTACGGAAAGCACGTAGTAGCAAGCTTTGGGATTGCCGTTAGGGTTGCACAACTCCCAGAGTTTGTTACGATGGGATTATTTATAGGGGCTATATCTTTAATTGCGTTCAACTTTGGTGGAAAAAATAAATCACGTCTTTATGAAACATTAAAAGAATTAACTTTATGGATTGGTGGCATCTCAATTGTGTTTGCTAGTATTGCATATATCTTTAAAGTTCAAGTATTAGGCTTATTTTCTAGCGATTCAGCCGTCTTAAGTATTGGAGCATTAATCTTAACTGCTCAACTCATTTCATCTGTTTTTAATGGATTCACAGGTTTATTCACTAGTATCTTCCAAGCATCTGGAGAAGGACTTGCAACTGGAATTATGTCGATTACACAAGGTGTATTATTCATTCCAGTTGTTATCATTTTACATCATCTTTATGGATTAAATGGCATTATATGGTCTTTAACAATGACCGAGGGGATTACATTCGTTATGGGTGCTATTCTAATGATTCCTTACTTAAGAAAACTTAAGAAAATGCCATATAATAGCACAGTTGTTCAATAAGTTCAATAACCAGGTCTTTGACATCTAAAAAGTGAAAATAAAGCACAAGTTCATTAAGCTACTTATGCTTTATTTTTGTCGTTCTTTGAGTATGCTTTTTATTATCCATGAAGAAGAACCTTCGCTCAGTGGTAATCCATTTCTCTAAATCGTCTTTACTACGTCGAACAAGTCTATTTACTAGTACATCATGCCATACATAATCCTCTAATAAGTAAATATGTACAGGGTCATTTGTGTAAAAAGCAACACTGCGCTCCTTAATGGATGGTCCATAAATCATCTCCTTAGAATCGATGGACAAAATAAACCAATGATCTGTAAACTGGTTTTCAGTAAAAGGTGTAATGCGATGAATTTCTAGATTTCCAATTGGATTTTCAACGTGTAGAGTAATACCTTGTATTGTTACTTTTTCAGCCACCTGAACAAGTTCTTTTTTCAAAACTTCATACATATCGTCCCACATTGAAATAATAATCCGTTTTTCTGCTTTTTTTATTAAGGTCTCACAATAGTTAATAATCGTTTTATAGTCCTTTAAAGTAATTACACGATTGTCATTTTTTTCACAAAAAGTTTCTAGCCCTTTTAAAGAGTCACTTATTACTGAATAAGTTGATTGCCACTCTGACTGAGCTTTCTGCAAAAAGATTTCAACGGGCAGAGGTGAGTATCGAGCGGTGTCATTGATTTCCTCTTTCAAGACAATTCCTTTTTCAACTAGACTACTTAACACATCATAAATCCGTGCTCTTGGAATACCTGAGTCCTTGCTAACTTGGTATGCTGTAACAGGACCTTGTTTAACAAGTGATACATAAGATTTAGCTTCATATTCGTTAAAACCTAATTTTTTGAGCTGTTGCACTATTTCGTCCACTTTTTTCGCACTCCTATTTTTTCTTTATGTAATAAATTTACAATAACTATTTACATATAGCAATCTGTTAGTTACTATTTCAGTAGTAACTATTTGGAGAGGGTGATTGAAATGCATTTAGATTCATCTTTATTAATTATTTTAATTGTTTTTGGATTTATAGCTTCATTTATTGACTCTGTAGTAGGGGGTGGTGGGCTAATTACACTACCTGTATTATTATTCACTGGACTGAATCCTGCTGGAGCAGTAGCTACGAACAAACTAGCATCGACAATTGGCGCTCTAACGAGTACATATATGTTTTATCGTTCTGGTAAAATTGATCTCAAATCAGTGTCTAGATTTTTTCCACTCACATTTATTGGTTCATTGTTTGGTGCTTACACCGTTCATTTACTAAACCCTGAACTACTTAAGCCGTTGATGTTGATAATGCTCGGAGCAGTAGCGATCTTTACTATTTTCAAGAAAGATTGGGGAAGCATCTCAACACCAAAAAAGTTATCTATTCATCATTTCATTATTTTTTTAGTGACAATATTCGGGATTGGTTTCTATGATGGATTCATCGGACCAGGAACAGGATCATTTTTAATTTTTTCTTTTTTGTTGATTGGTTTTGATTTTTTAAAGGCTGCAGGCAATGCGAAATTTTTAAACTTTTGTAGTAATATTGCTGGTTTGTTAATGTTTATGTTTTTAGGACAAGTAAACTTCACTTATGGAATCATAATGGGAATTGCACAAATTGCTGGTGCGATTTGTGGATCGAAATTTGCGCTAAAAAAAGGAAGTGGTTATGTTCGTGCCCTGTTTATTGCAGTAACATGTATATTGTTAGCGAAGAATATATACGATTATATTCAATAATTATAAAAAACTGTGCTGCGTTCTAAGGCCACAGTATGATAGTAGAATCTTGGAATAATGATTAAAACCTTAAAATAGAATAGATCGTTATGAACTAGTTTAACGATCAAATACAATAGTAGAAGATTAGAACCCGTTTTTGAAGTGCACCAAAATTTGTAGACACAACTACAATTGATGGTGCGTTTTTTTTTTGACAAATATTTCTTTGAATCTAAACTTAACTGCCCTATAGGCAACAAAGCGGTAGCTAAATTACGGAACTGGGTTTAATAGAATTGATAAATTTGTAGCAAAATATTATTACATCAGAAAAACAAAAAATTTATTGTAGTATTATTATTGAATTTGATGAAAATGTGAGGTAAGATTGTTTGGTCTGAAAATTAGTCCAATTTGAAAATATATAAATTATTAATCGGAGTTGTTGTTTATGTCACCAAGAGTACCTAATTCTTTTATAATCATTCTAGGTTTTATGTTATTCGCATTGTTTTTCGG
Source organism: Gottfriedia acidiceleris (assembly GCF_002128425.1). Classification (GTDB taxonomy): domain Bacteria; phylum Bacillota; class Bacilli; order Bacillales; family Bacillaceae_G; genus Gottfriedia; species Gottfriedia acidiceleris. Next base: position 87,582 of record NZ_NESS01000005.1, on the reverse strand, counting down.
TGCAGGAAATCTAATTTTTCCACCTATACTTGGACAGTTAGCCGGAAAAAACGTATGGATCGCCAATGCAGGTTTTTTAGTAACTGGAGTTGGATTACCATTGCTAGGTGTTACAGCATTTGTTTTTTCAGGTGAAAAAAATTTACAATCTATAGCTAGACGTGTACATCCGTTGTTTGGTATTGTATTTACTACGGTTCTTTATCTAGCAATTGGTCCTTTTTTTGCTATCCCTAGATCAGGGAATGTATCATTTGAAATTGGTGTTAAACCCTTTTTATCAAATGATGCAAATCCTGGTGCATTAATCATATTTACAATCTTATTTTTCACAGTTACATGCTTGTTATCACTTAATCCTACAAAGATTATTGATGTTGTTGGAAAATTTCTGACCCCTATTAAATTAACATTTATCGGATTGCTTGTTGTTATTGCTATTGTTAATCCAATTGGAAAGTTTCAAGAGCCATTTAAAGGATACTCAACAAATGTGTTTTTTAAAGGTTTTCAAGAAGGTTATTTAACGATGGATGCTCTTGTAGCTTTTGTTTTTGGAATTATTATTGTGAATGCAATTAAAGGAAAAGGAGTTACTTCTAAAAAACAGCTTATGATCGTTTGTGGAAAGTCAACATCAATAGCTGCAACACTTTTAGCAATAATCTATTCTGCTCTTTCTTACATGGGTGCTTCTAGTGTTGAGAAACTCGGTCGATTAGAAAATGGGGCTGAAGTTTTAGCGAAAGTTTCAGACTATTACTTTGGTTCTTATGGGGCAATATTACTTGGATTAATGATTACAGTGGCATGTTTGACCACGAGTGTAGGTCTAATTACTGCTTGTTCTACTTTCTTTCATGAATTGTTTCCATCGATTTCTTATAAAAAGATTGCGATCATAATGACTGTGTTTAGTACACTTATTGCAAATATTGGATTAACACAATTAATCAAAGTTTCAATCCCTGTATTAATGACACTGTACCCTATCGCTATATCCTTAATTTTCTTAACATTCTTACACTATAAATTTAATGGTAGGTCAGAAGTGTATCAGGGGAGCTTGATCTTAACATTTATTGTGAGTTTATTTGATGGTTTAAACTCGGCTGGTATTAAAATTGAAGTAATTCATAATTTTTTCACTAAGTTCCTACCTATGTATAGTTTAGGTTTAGGTTGGATCGTTCCATCTATAATAGGTGGTATATTTGGCTATTATGTTAGTGTATTACGGAAGAAAGATATAGACAGTCCAATTCGAAAAGTAGGTTAGGAAACTAATAGCTAATAATGATAGTTAATGAAGAAGCTTTTTAACTGTAAGGTATGTTGCATAACAATGATTTTTAGGGATTAGATTTTTTAGATATAAAAAAAGTGACACTTGCTTCATCATTTCAATACAAAATAGAGATGATAGTTTCTTATCTTTGGGAGGGAATAGAATGGCACAAAAGGAATTACAAAAAGGATTGAAGGCTCGCCATATTCAGATGATTGCTTTAGGCGGTACAATCGGTGTAGGATTATTTATGGGTTCAACAAGTACGATTCATTGGACAGGCCCATCTGTAATGCTTGCTTATGCAATTTCGGGTATTTTTATCTTCTTCATTATGCGTGCTATGGGAGAAATGTTATACGTTGAGCCAAGTACAGGTTCATTTGCGACTTTTGGCCATAAATACATACATCCTTTAGCAGGGTATATGACTGCATGGAGTAACTGGTTCCAGTGGGTAATTGTTGGAATGTCAGAAATTATAGCAGTTGGGGCATATATGAAGTACTGGTTTCCAGATCTACCTGCTTGGATACCAGGAATTATTGCAATTGTGATTCTTGGTGCAGCAAATTTAATTTCAGTAAAATCATTTGGTGAATTTGAATTTTGGTTTGCGATGATTAAAGTTGTTACTATTTTATTGATGATTGTTGCAGGGTTTGGTCTTATTTTCTTCGGCTTTGGAAACGGAGGAAATGCGATTGGAATATCTAACCTTTGGAAAAATGGCGGCTTCTTTACAGGTGGTTGGTCAGGTTTCTTCTTTGCACTTTCACTTGTTGTTGGAGCTTATCAAGGCGTTGAATTAATTGGTATTACTGCTGGAGAAGCAGAAAATCCGAAAAAAACATTAAAAGACGCAATCCAAAGTCTTATATGGCGTATTTTAATCTTCTATATTGGTGCAATTTTTGTTATTGTAACAGTATTCCCATGGGATCAACTAAATTCGATTGGTAGCCCGTTTGTTGTAACTTTTGCAAAGTTTGGTATTACTGCTGCAGCTGGAATTATTAACTTTGTAGTAATCACTGCTGCAATGTCTGGCTGTAACAGTGGTATCTATAGTGCAGGACGCATGCTTTATACATTAGGAATAAATGGACAAGCACCAAAATATTTTACAAAAGTCTCAAGTAACGGAGTGCCATTATTTGGTACGATTGGTGTACTAATTGGTTTAATAATTGGCGTTATTTTAAATTTTATTGCACCAAAAAACTTATTCGTTTATGTATATAGTGCAAGCGTACTTCCTGGTATGATTCCTTGGTTTGTCATTCTAATTAGTCATATTCGTTTTAGAAAAGTAAAGGGAGATGAACTTAAAAATCATCCTTTTAAAATGCCTTTTGCGCCATTCACTAACTACTTAACGTTAGCCTATTTAATTTTGGTATTAATCGGTATGTGGTTTAATGATGACACACGTATCTCGCTGATTGTAGGAATTATTTTCTTGGCGATTCTTGTCATTTGTTTCTATGCTTTTGGTATAGGAAAACGTAAACCAATTGATGCACAATCAGATGAAGAAATAGCTAACTAATTAATCACTTAGTTTGTTTGTAAGAAGATTCTTTAACATAGCTATTTTATAAAAATAACTATTTTTTAAACAATCAAAGCGTTCGTAGTATTAGGTCAAACAGAAATTAAACTGGTTGATCCTATATTACGAACGCATTTTTTAGTTAGCTTAAAAAATAAAGAATGTCTAACTCGCCCCTATTTATCTAATCTAAAATAAAAATTTATATAAAAATAATAAAAAATATTTTGACTATTATTACATTTTATGACAAAATGATGAAAACCAAATAGTAGGGAATAGGTGTAAATGAAGATCATAGTATGAAATCATTTACTTAAAAGGGAAGATTGGTGTAAATCCAACACGGTCCCGCCACTGTAATAGAGGAGTAAATAAGAAGGTGCCACTTATTAAAGATAGGGAAGGTTTTTATTTACAAAGATTCTTAAGTCAGGAGACCTGCCTATTCTAACGACGCTGTTTGACCTACGAGAGATAGGGAGGTGCCTTATGGAAAGAAAACTTAAGTTAACGTATTCTAATTATTTATGTTTTCCAACTTAAAGGCATTTTTGTCTCTAATGAGATAAAAATGCTTTTTTATTTTAGTTAAAAGGAGAGGGAAAGAATGGCATGCATAAGTAATCTAGGATATCCGAGAATTGGTGAAAATCGTGAATGGAAAAAAACGTTAGAAAGCTTTTGGCAAAATAAAATGAATGAAGAAGAATTTGAAAAAGAAATGAAATCACTGAGATTAAGCTCAATAAAGAAACAGCATGATTTAGGTGTTGAGCTAATTCCAGTAAATGATTTTACGTATTATGATCATGTATTAGATTTTGCGACTATGTTTGGTTGGATTCCTAGTCGATTTGGTGACATAAATGAAAGACCAAGTCTAGATACATATTTTGCATTAGCAAGAGGTAGTAAAAACATTGTAGCTTGTGAAATGACGAAATGGTTTAATACAAACTATCACTATATCGTTCCTGAATATAATAAAGACAAGCAATCAAGATTACTATTCAATAAACCACTAGAAGCATACAAAGAGGCACTAGTTGAGCTTGGGATAAAAACGAAACCTGTCATTCTAGGAATCTATACATTTGTACAGTTAGCTAAAGGTTACCAAGAAAAAGAAAAACGAAACATAATTAGTAACTTAGTAAACCTTTATATTCAAATGCTTAAAGAGCTTGAGAATGAAGGTGTTGAGTGGGTCCAAATTGATGAACCATGTTTTGTGTTAGAAGAATCAAATGAAGATATTCGTTTTATGAAAGAAGTTTATGAGCAAATTGCCAAAGCTGTACCTTCATTATCAATCATGCTTCAAACATACTTTGAAGCGGTAGAACAATATAAAGAACTAATTTCGTTCCCAGTAGCTGGCCTTGGTCTTGATTTTGTACATGGTAAAGATGGAAATTTACAATCGATTATTGAGTACGGATTTCCAAATGACAAAGTAATAGGTGTAGGAATAATTAATGGACGAAATATTTGGAGAAATGATTTAAATGATTCGATTGATTTTTTAAATTCACTCAAAAAAGAAGTAAATCCAAAAGATTGGTGGATTCAACCGTCGTCTAGTTTGCTTCATGTACCAGTTACAAAAATTGAAGAGAATTTATTAAATGAAACATTATTCGAGGCATTATCATTTGCCGATGAAAAATTAAAAGAGTTAGTTTTACTAAAAAGTTTATTTATAAATAAAGCGAACGTATTTGAAAACGAAATTAAATATGCAAGCAATTGTTTAGTAAATTTAAAACAGCTTAGCGAAAAAAATCACTCAACTCGTAATGAATTAGAATCGATTAATGAAGAAGATTTTAGAAGACCAGTACCATTTCATTTAAGATATCCATTACAAAATAAAGTAATGAATTTACCGGTTTTACCAACGACAACAATTGGAAGTTTCCCTCAAACGAAGGAAATTAAACAAATAAGACAGCAATGGCGGAAAAAAGCAATTGATGAATCAGAATATATGGATCAAATAAAATTAAAAATTAAAGAATGGATTGAAATTCAAGAAAATATTGATATGGATGTATTAGTACATGGTGAGTATGAGCGTACTGATATGGTTGAATATTTTGGTGAGAAACTTGAAGGATTTGCATTTACGAAAAAAGCATGGGTTCAATCTTATGGATCGCGCTGTGTTAAACCGCCAATTATTTATAGTAAAGTCGAATTTACAAATCCGATTACTGTAAATGAATCTGAGTATGCACAAAGCTTAACAACTAAACCAGTCAAAGGGATGTTAACAGGTCCGGTTACGATATTAAATTGGTCATTTGTCCGTGAGGATCGTACAAGAGAGGAAATAGCAAATGAAATTGCATTAGCTTTACGTAAGGAAGTAAAAGCACTTGAAACTGCTGGCATTTCAATTATTCAAGTTGATGAACCCGCAATTCGAGAAGGTTTACCTTTGAAGCGAAAAGATTGGGATCAATATTTACATTGGGTAACGAGAGCATTTCGTTTAGCTACTTCAAGCGTCCGAAATGAAACGCAAATACATACACATATGTGTTATAGCAACTTTAGCGATATTATGGAAACAATTATTGATTTAGATGCAGATGTTATTTCAATTGAACATGCAAGAAGTCATCAAGAATTTTCTGCTTATTTAAAAGAGTCCCCTTATCCATTTGGAATTGGTCTAGGCGTGTATGATATTCATAGTCCGAGGGTACCGTCAATTGAGGAAATGGAAGAAAATATCTTAAGTTCTTTAAAAGTATGTGATACAAATAGATTTTGGGTTAATCCAGACTGTGGTTTAAAAACTCGCAATGAAGCTGAGGTAATAGATGCCTTATCAAATATGGTAAAATCTGCGAAAAAAGTCCGAGAAAAATATTATTCAATTATTTAATGATAGGGTGAAATCGATGAATGGTAGATATGTAAAAGAATCCAGAGTATTTGATAGTAGTAGAATATTTCCAACTGATTTAAATAACCATGGTACATTATTCGGAGGAAAAATGCTTGCCGCAATGGACTTAATTGCCTCCATTTCAGCTACAAAGCATTCAAGAATGGAATGTGTTACCGCATCGATGGATTCAGTTGAATTTTTATGTCCAGTACGAGAAAGTGACTGCATATATTATGAATCGTTCGTGATCTTAACAGGATCAAGCTCAATGGAAGTATTTGTCCGAGCAACTGCCGAAGACCTACTTTCAGGTGATAAAAGAGTAGCTGCAACATGTTTTGTAACTTTTGTTGCACTTAAAGATGGAAAACCACATAAAGTAATAGAGGTTATACCAGAAACTGAGGAAGAAGTTAAATTACAGCAATTAGCATTTAAGCGATTAGAAAGTCGCCAATTAAGAAAGAAATTGAGCAAGGAATTGGCATTAATTTGGAAAGAATAAAAAGAAAGCATTGAAATCATACTAAAAGTAAGCTAATATGTAATTAATAATTTTAAGGAGGCATCAAATTTAGACACTATGTACAATATCCGATAACTTTTTTTAGCTAACGAATTTTATAGCAAAAAAGTACTCTGCCTGAAATCAGAGAAATTGGATAACTATGTCTATTTTTTGAGCCCGTTATTAATATTAAATTAATCCATTGTAGTAAAATGCAGGGGGTTATTTACTATTACATTTCATTTGAAATATAAACAACGTATATATTTTTAATATATACCCGGCTTATTAAAACACATCCAATTTACACACAGGCAGATACTGCTTGTGTGTTTTTATTTTCTCTCGTTTAATGATTGATTTTTAAGAGAGAATTATATTTTAAAATCGGATGGAGTGAAGTATATGTTTATTATAAAAGCATCGAATATAGAAATAGAATTAAATGGAAAAACAATTTTCGAAAATGGAAACTTAGACATAAAAGAAGGTGAAAGGGTAGCATTAATTGGTGAAAATGGAGTTGGAAAGTCAACGTTTATTAATGCCCTATTAGGTGATATTCCATTGAAAAAAGGAATGCTGCAAATTCATTATTCAAAAGATGAGATTGGCTGGCTTTTAACTGATGAAGAGGATCAGGAAAACTTTTCAGCAAGGGAAGTGATCGAATCATTTGATAAAGAACGATATATCATCAAAAAGAACTTAGAAAAGTTTGTACTTGATTTATCGAACGAACAAAATCTTGCTAAATATAACGAGAGTTTAAGTAAATATTTAGAATTAGATGGCTATGATTGGGAAACGAAAATAGATCAAGTTTTAAAGAAATTTCAATTACCGCAGGAGTTATGGAATATCCCATTCAGTCAATTAAGTGGTGGACAAAAAACAAAAGTCAAATTAGCAAAAATCATGATGAAGGAACCAAAACTGCTAATTTTAGATGAACCAACAAATCATTTAGACACTGACTCAATCCAATGGCTAACGGAATGGTTACAAAACTTTAAAGGTAGTGTCCTTTTTATTTCTCATGAACGACAATTCATTGATGATGTTGCGACTGTTACTGTTGAATTAACGGAAATTGGTACATTTAAGTATAACGGTGGCTATTCAACATACAAAATACAAAAGGAACATGAACGAAAAACTCAGCAAGCACAATATGATAAACAAGAAGCGGAAAAGAAAAAGCTAATTGAAACGATTAATCAATATAAACAATGGTTTACAAGCTCGCATAATGCGGCCAGTGAACGGGATCCTTTTGCTAAGAAAAAAGCGGCAAAAAACGCATTAAGATTTAAATCAAAAGAAAAGGATTTAGAACGATTAGAGAAAAGAAAAGTAGAAAAACCAAAAGAAGCTAAAACAATTTCAGCAAGCTTTGAAAATGATTCATTTTCAGCTAAACAAATGATTACTTTTGAAAAAGTTGATTTTTCATATGATGAAAAATCGTTATTTAACCAAGTTGATTTTATATTAAATCGAGAAGATCGATTAGCTGTAATTGGAAAAAATGGCTCTGGAAAATCTACATTTTTAAAATTATTAACAGGATTAAATACGCCTAATAACGGATCTGTACGACATAACCCTCAATTAAAAATAGGTTACTTTATGCAGGAACTTGAAGCTTTAAATGAGGATTCAACAATATTAAATGAAATTTTATCACTTCCAAATATGACTGAAACAGAAGCAAGAACACTTTTAGCATGTTTCCTTTTTAGAAGAGAGGATGTTTACAAAAATATTGCTCAATTAAGCATGGGTGAGAAATGTAGAGTTGCCTTCGTAAAGTTATACTTTTCTGATGCTAATCTACTAGTGCTTGACGAGCCAACAAACTATTTAGATATTCACACGAGAGAAAGAATTGAAGAAGCATTAGCTGCATATCCTGGGGCAGTAGTTGTAGTGTCACATGATCCATATTTACTAAAAAAGGTCTCAAATCGTGTAATTCATATTGAAAATGGAAATCTTTATGAATTCAAGGGATCTTTTGCTGAATGGAATGGTAGACAGAGCATCTCAAACGATCGACAAACATTATTAAATGAACGAATTAAAATACAACTAGAAATAGCTGCAATTAATTCCGAAGAAAAAGATACGGATGAAGAAAAGAAAGCTCAAATTTCACAAATCGTTAAATTACAAAAGGAACTAGATGGTATAAATGAAAGGTTAAGATTAGATATAAAAGGGAAAACAATATAAAACGATTCTTTAAAATTAAAACGCCTTAGAATGTTAGTAAAAAGATTCTAGGCGTTTTTTTAATAAAATCATTTTTTATGCATCATATATATGTTTTAATAACGAGTTTAATTGTATTTTAGCTTTTTTTATAATTAACTTATAAAGATTAGAAAATAATTTAAAAATACAATATCCAATTATCGTTCCTGTAAAATTAAATATAACGTCATTCATATCAACAACTCTATGAGAGAAACCATTAAGTAGTGCAATAATCCCCTGCAATGACTCAATTATGACTCCTATCAATAATCCCGCTATGGCTATTTTTTTAAATGTACTCTTTGTAATAAAAGGAAGTCCAAATCCAAATGGAATTGTCATCAAAACATTAAGTAGAGAAGTCTCAAAATCCTCTTTTGTAAGGTGTATAAGAGGAACTAGATTCAAATTTTTCCATGCATGTAGCCCAAACATATTCTTGTAAGTTTGAGATACATAGATTGGAAATTGAGTATACTTTAAAACATAACATAAATAGATATACATAATAGAGAAAAAGAATAAATATACAATATCTTTTTTGAATTTTATTTTTAAAACAAATAATATCATTAATAATATAATTATAGATCCATATAATATACATCCATTGAAATCGATCATTTTTTCCATTTTAGAGAATCTCCTTCAAATCAACCTGTACATGAGTTTAATTTTTATGACTTTTTAATATTTTTATAAAATAATATTTGTTCTACCACCTACTGCTTTACAATTCGACTTTACCAATTATTTCATATATTAACGGAAAAAGATGTTACAAACTATTGAAATATGATTTCGATTTAAAAAAATGGACCATAAGTGCATAAAAAAACAAATCACTTAAGTTTGAGTACTTAACGCGATTTGTTTTTTGCTTTTCCTAAACCTTTTAACTTGCTTTCAACACATCATTTACATCATGAATAACGACAAACGCTTTTGGGTCGATTGCGTGAATTATTTTTTTAAGTTCAAATAATTCTTTATTGCTAACAATAATGTATAGTGATTCTTTTCTTAAGCCTGAGAAATGGCCTTTTGCAGGATAGATTGTTACGCCTCGATTCATTTCATTTGATACAATTTGTGCAATTTCATTAGCTTGATCTGAAATAATCGTAATCGCTTTTTTCGGATTTAATCCTTCCATTATAAAATCCAAAACTTTAATACCGATATAAATAGAAATGACAGTATATAACGTTTTCTCGAAGCCGATTACAAAATAGCCGCCTAAAACGACAATTAGATCGAATAATAGTAATGATTTACTAATGCTCCACCCGAAGGATTGATGAACCATTTGAGCAAGAACCGTAGAACCACCTGTTGTACCACCCGCTCGGAATACAATTCCTAACCCTAGTCCAATTAAAACACCAGCAAAAATAGTACCTAGTAAAGTTTCGCTTGTTGGTACGCCATAACCGTCCGTAATACGTAAGAAAAATGAAATAGCTACTATAGAAATAACTGTATATAAAATTAGTTGTTTCTTTAAATATTTATATCCAATTATTAACAATGAAGCATTTAATACAAAATATACGACATCAGGTGACCAGTTAAATAGGTAATAAGTAATCATCGTAATGCCGGTAAAGCCACCCTCAGCTAATTTATTCGGTATTGCAAAGAAGTTAACACCGACTGCAAATATTGCTGATCCAACAAGGAGATATAAAATATCTACGATGTTTTTACGCACAGTTACCCCTCATTTTCTAACAGATTTTTAACACTTCTATTATTCTATCTAATTATTCGTTTTGAATCAAAATATTTCTTTTAAATTAAAGATGTATTATTAGTCATAGTTATTGGTACCTTTTCATAGCTTATATAGACAAGCTATTAAGGGGGAATCATTATGGTATTTGCAACACCTGGAAAATCGGGTTCATTAATTACGTTTAAAAATCGTTATGACAATTTTATAGGTGGGGAATGGGTAAGACCAGTAAGGGAACAGTACTTTGGAAATGTATCGCCAGTAACTGGACAAGTCTTTTGCGAGGTGGCAAGATCGACTTCAGAGGACATTGAAAAAGCACTTGACGCGGCACATCGTGCAAAAGGTAAATGGGGAAGAACTTCAGTAACCGATAGGGCAAATATTTTACATAAGATTGCTGATCGTATGGAAGCAAATAAAGAATATCTTGCTGTGGCAGAAACTTGGGAAAATGGTAAACCTGTACGTGAAACTTTAGCTGCTGATATTCCTCTAGCAATTGACCATTTCCGTTATTTTGCCGGATGTATCAGGTCACAAGAAGGATCGCTCGGTGAACTTGATGGTGATACAGTTGCTTATCATTATAAAGAGCCATTAGGGGTTGTCGGACAAATTATTCCGTGGAACTTCCCTATTTTAATGGCTGTATGGAAGCTTGCACCTGCACTAGCTGCAGGAAATTGTGTTGTTCTAAAACCGGCAGAGCAAACGCCAACTTCTGTGTTAGTTTTAATGGAATTAATTCAAGATTTATTGCCACCTGGAGTTGTTAACGTTGTAAATGGATTTGGACTTGAAGCGGGTAAACCATTAGCTTCAAGTGATCGAATTGCGAAAATTGCTTTTACAGGTGAAACTTCAACTGGCCGACTAATTATGGAATATGCTTCAAAAAATTTAATTCCTGTAACGTTAGAATTAGGTGGTAAATCTCCTAATATATTCTTTGAAGATGTAGTAGACAATGAAGAGTTTTTCGATAAAGCACTTGAAGGCTTTACTATGTTTGCTTTAAATCAGGGAGAAGTATGTACATGTCCTTCAAGAGCGCTTATTCATGAATCTATCTACGAGGAATTTATGGATAGAGCGGTAAAACGAGTTAAAGCGATTAAACAAGGAAATCCATTGGATCCTCAAACAATGATTGGCTCTCAAGCTTCGCACGAGCAATTGAATAAGATTTTATCTTATTTTGAAATTGGAAAAAATGAAGGTGCAGAAGTTTTAGTTGGTGGTAGTCGTAATGTTCTTGATGGAGAATTGAAAGATGGTTTCTATGTAAATCCTACAATTTTTAAAGGGAACAATAAAATGAGAGTATTCCAGGAAGAAATTTTTGGTCCTGTTGTTTCGGTTACTACATTTAAAACAAAAGAAGAGGCATTGGAAATTGCAAATGATACATTATACGGATTAGGAGCAGGTGTTTGGACTCGGGATATGGATACTGCTTATCGATTCGGACGCAACATCGAAGCAGGTCGAGTTTGGGTAAACTGCTATCACGCATATCCTGCACATGCTGCATTTGGTGGGTATAAAAATTCAGGTGTAGGTCGTGAAACTCATAAAATGATGTTGGACCACTATCAAAATACAAAGAATATGCTAGTTAGTTATTCTCCGAGTAAACTAGGATTCTTTTAAAACTTTTACACTCCAGTATTCATTTACTGGAGTGTTTTTTATTTTAATAGAAAGCAATAAAAATAATAAATTTCTAAAATCCATACATAAAAACTAGTAGCAATTTAATATGTTAAATAAACAGTATAAATTGGAGGGACTAAATATGTTATATCTAGCAATCTATTTATTAGTCATTATAGTACTGTATTGTTTCATTCATTTATATTTAAACCGGAAGTGGAAGTTAATATATACTACGTATGGTTATCAAAACTATTTTATTATTATAGGTAAATTAAAGAAGAATGGAATTGAGTATAAGACAAAATTACCGATGAATTTTAGTGGTAGGAGATTTAATGAGAATACTCAATATGATATATATGTAAAAAAAGATTTAGAACATTTGGCATTACAGTCTTTATATCAAAATTAATAGATTGTTTAAACATTTGATTTGTTTTTTGGAAAGAAGAATGTTTATTTTCACTTGAGGATACTCGCTTTCATTGGAGCAATATTCTTGTGCCTACTCGTCATTTTCGCTTCCTTGAGGAGGCACTTTAGGCTCCCGCATTTCTCTTTGGGCTCTAGCATCCTATTTTAATATTACTCCTGCAAAGCTTCCACGTAATACTAGTTTTTCCTTCTGATTTGTACATAAGAAGGATGCCAAAATGGATTTTCTATTCTCTTGTATTTCAAATTTCTCTATTGTAACTTCACACTGGATCGTGTCTTCTGTATAAACTGGTCTTAAAAATTCAAAATTAACTGTTCGCGCTAGTACATTGTGATCTCCACCTATTTTAGTTGGTAAAGTTGCAGTCAACAAACCTTGAATGACAAGTCTCCCTTGTTCATCAGGAGTAACATGATGTGAGCCTGCATCACCAGAAACCTTCGTAAACAATTCAACGTCTTCTACTGTAAAAGTTCGCTCAAATGTAATAATATCGCCTACTTGTAATGACAATTTTTTTCACTCCCAATAATAAAAGTATTAATTCACTTAATTAATAGTTCAATTTCTTATCGTACTATCCTTTAAAATCGTTAAATAAAAAAATGGCAATAATTAATTACGGGGTGCCCATAAAATGACAGACACACCGATTAAACAGATTGCTGCACCAATCCAATCATAGAAATCAGGTGATTTTTTATCAACACCCCAGCCCCATAAAATTGAAAGAACGATAAATACACCTCCATAGGCAGCGTAAACTCTACCAAATGATGGGAAAATTTGAAACGTTGCAATGACACCATAAAGTGCCAAAATAACCCCTCCGATTAATCCCAAATATGCAGATTGACCTTCTCTTAGCCATAACCATATAAGGTATCCTCCACCGATTTCAGCTAAACCGGCTAATAAAAAAACAAATATTGCAGTTATCAAATTACTTCTTCCTTTCAATTAAAATATGTCCCTTATTTTAACAAGAAAGTATATATATTTCTATTTTGTATATCATCGTTCTTAGAAATGAATTTCGGTACTAATAGAACTATTCCAATCATAATTTATAGAAGAAAATAATATGAAGGAGGTGTTTTGTTAGGTGTTAAAAGTTAATGTTAAATTACGTCCTATTGTTAGTAAAATTAATTTACCGACCGTACTGAAAACAACCATACTTCCAGGTGATTCAGTTGAAAGATTATTTATTGCAACACAGGTAGGAGAGATCTTTTACATAGGAAATGGAGAAATCAGGACTTTTTTAGATATTCGCCCTCGGGTATTAAAATTAGGTGAGGAGGGAGGCTATGATGAACGCGGATTACTTGGGCTAGCATTTCATCCTAATTTTTATCATAATGGGTTGTTTTATCTGCATTATTCAGTAGCTGGATCTCAGGGTCCAGATGCTCTTTCTACCCATTTTAAACCAAATCCGTGTAATCCTAAAACATTAAATCTAAAATGGCTAGATAGAGAAACTAAATATAATCATATTGATACAGTTGAAGAATGGGTTCTACAATCAAATGGTCAGCCTCAAAAACGACGGACATTGCTGAACATCAGAAGACCGTTCTTGAATCATAATGGTCTTAATACCTTAAATTTTTCACCTGAAACAAGTAAACTTGTTTTAACAACAGGAGATGGTGGATCTGGCTATGATCCGTTTAACTTAAGCCAAGACAATTTGGAAATTGCGGGTAAAATAATTGAAATTGATGTAAGTAAAAATATAAACGGCAATAATCCCCCTATTGTCAGTCGATTTAATGAACTTCCAACAAGTATTCAAGAAACTCTTACAGTAATGGCTAAAGGTATTCGGAATATAACAGGTATTTCATATCAAAGAATTTATAATCAATATATTAAATATGTAGGAAATGTCGGTCAGGACATGGTCGAGTCGCTTTTTTCATTTGTTCATTATAAACCTATACCAGTCTCACGGTTAATCCAAATGAATTCTGAAACTGAAATGGAAGGATTTATTAACTTCGGCTGGAGAGGGTGGGAAGGTGCTTTTCCGACCTCAACAATAGAAGGCTGCGCTGAAAATTCAGATTTGGATAAGAAAACAATAGCTTATTACAATGAATCAGTAACACTTTCAGCGAGTCGTCTTCAGCCTTTAACTAGCTATTTTCATAAAGATCTAAGACATGATAAATTCGAAGGAACTGCACTTACAGGAGTCCAGGCATACATGGGGAATGAAATACCTAGTTTAACTGGTAGCGTCGTATTTACCGATTTAGTACGAAAGGGATCTCAAGCACAGGTTAAAGGGGTTTTAGCTTATACGAAATTAAGGTCGGATGGTCAACAAAGTGATTACAGTGTCATACAAACGGATTATGACTTTGGATCTCAACCTGCCTATTATGTAGGTTTAGGTACGAATTTAAATCAAACAAAAATTTATTTAGCAGTTTATGGTTCTATGAAAGTGACGGATTTAAACATGGGTACTATTTTTGAAATAGTTCCGTGACTTATTATTAATTTGTCTAAACAACCAAGGAAGTACTCCAGTGGTTGTTTTTTTAGCGGATAATTGATCAAATGAATAGATCCCTTGCTAGTTGGTTCTTGAAATAACAATAAAATCGATACAAGCTCTCTATAAGGCCTTGTGAAGGAGCTTGTATCGATTAATTACTTAAGACTGAGTGTCACCTGAGATTTGAATTTTTTTTACCATTTCTATAGTCAAGGCAAGTAACTTCAATCAATAAGTTATTAAAAATTGTGAAATAAAAACCATAACTATTACCTCTCATCGGATAAGGTTCCTTGTCTACTTGAATGCCCCCAGCTATTAAACGGTCATACTGCTGATCGACTTCACTTGACGTATCCACTAAAAAACCAATATGAAAAGTTTCAGGATATTTAATTTCTATTTGTCTCTTAAATGCCTTTGGGTCACTTAACACGAGAATAAATCCATTCTCATCACTCAACACTACAAGAGCTTTACCTTTTTGATCCAGAAATTTAAAATCAAAAAATGTTTCAAAGAATTGTCTAGCTTCTGATAAATCATCAACACATAAATTTAAATGATTCAACCTCATTCAATTGTCTCCTTTTAAAAAATTTAGATCCATCTAAATCTGCGACCGATAGAACAAACACTTGTATCTTTTCCTTTATCATACAAGCGTTACTTCTCATGTTGTTTATATTTAGAACAACTAGACTATATATATGTATATTAACTGGTAAAATATTCCTTTTTCTATTGCTTCTTGTTGATATTAGGTTATATAACGTGGTAGTTTAGTGGAATAATATGGAATTATTTGATACAGTCAAATTAAATATTATCATTGTTTATAAGGGAGAAAATAAATGGGATATATTATGGATTTAAGAAAAGTTGTAGGCAGCAGACCTATCTTAATGCCTGGCGCAAATGTTATACTACTAGATTCACAAAAGAGAGTATTATTACAATTAAGAAAAGATAATAATACTTGGGGATTACCTGGTGGATCATTAGAGTTAGGAGAAAATTTAGAAGAAGTGGCTAAAAGAGAATTGAAGGAAGAAACTGGTATAACAGCATTAAACCTTAAGTTTTTTAACATTTTTTCTGGAAAAGAGTTTTATTATAAATATCCTCACGGAGATGAGGTATATAATGTAATTTCGACTTATATATGTACTGAATATACGGGCGAATTAGAGAAAGAAGAAAGCGAAGTGCTAGAGCTATGCTTTTTTAGTTTTAATGACCTTCCATCTAAAATTAATCCATCTGAGCTTCCAATCATAAATTCGTTTAAGGATTCTAACTATTTTAACGAAGGCTTACTTTAATAAAAAGAAAGGGTTCGGCTCTAAGGGGGAAAATAGGATGGGAATTCAAAGAATGACTATCAGAGAGTTTCTTAAAGAAGAGAGTATTCGTAAAGCCTTTATTGAAATACACAGGAGTAATGGAAAAAGGTTATAAATTTCTAGTATTTAGTTTGATACTATTTTTAGTATGTATCTTAACAACTAGATTAATAGACAAATTATTCTTGAAACTAAACTTATTCAAAGGTGTTTTAAGGGGAAAAAGTAAGAGAACATATATGCGATTAATAAATTGGTCTTATTTTATTTTGGGATTTTTTATACTTTTTGGAAGCTTATTCAACTAAGACACGTATTAGTTAAATATAAATGAAAAAAAGGATCTACAAGAAAGATCCTTTTTTCATTTTTAATAGTATGTTAATTATTATTTTGTTAAACCTTAAGAAATTAAGTATTTTTAAATAAGGTCTTGATTACAAAATAAGCGTATATTTTTGTGTATATGTTATTTTGAAGTTGAAGTTGCTGCTTCATTTTTGCAGTTTTCACAAGTTGAATAGATTTTCACAACTTTTTTATACTCCGCGTACTCAATAGTTTCTTCGCATTCTTTACAGATTAAAATTTGCATTAGAAACACCTCCTAAACACACTATAACACGTTCGAATCACTATTTCTCCAGGGACTTTACCCACCCTGTGGACGTGAATTGTCCCAGTTGAAAAAACGTTGAAATAGCAAGGTTTTCAAGCGAAAAACGTCTAAAAAAATTTTTTTCTTGTTTAAAAAAAAACGAAAATACAACCGTGTAAACATGTCTCTGGGATCAATTTCGCCCGTGGTAACTAATTTATGATGACGATGATTTGTTCGTCGGGATGTGTTGTAATCAATCTTCACTTTTTGCATTTGGAATCCCCGAAGGAGAACGATTCCATCCTAGTTAATTTAATATAAAGGGTGCTCTTAGAATAATTTTGATATTAATTAAAAGAAATAACGCTCAGAATATACTCCGAGCGTTATTTCTTTTATAAAGCAAACTAATAGTTTAATAATCTTTCAGTTCTATCTCATTTGCAGCTTTAGCTATCATTCTCGTAATCATTTTAAACATTCCATTCATTAAGATGGGAAAACGTAACATTGCATTGCGTAGTAAAATTTTGAAGTTAGATTTTTCAACCATTCCTCCAGCACTTAATAGCCCTATTTTTTGATTTTTTTCAACAAAACTTCTCATCTCTTTTTCATAGCTTATAAAGGCTTCTTTGTAATCACCATTAGCAGCTTTCAGCTCTCCTGCAAGTACATATGCTCCGACAAGGGCCAGGCTAGTACCTTGACCTGAAAGGGGTGAGGGACAATAAGCCGCATCACCTACTAAAGAAATCCGACCATTTGACCATGTCGGCATGTGAATCTGACATATTTCATCAAAATAAAAATCTGAAGCTTTAATCAATTTTTGGAGCAAGTTCGGAGTTTCCCAACCCTTAAGTTCTTCGAAAGCATTTTTAATAAGATTCTTTTGTTCTTCCAAATTATAACGGTCGTATTTCAGTGGCTCGGATTGAAATATTAACATGCCCTTTGCTTGCTTGTTATCATTTGCGCTATACATTCCAACAGTTTTACCTGGAACCGTATAAAGCATTTGAGAGTGGTCGAGATTAAGATAATTCTCGAATTCAAAAATCGATATATAACAACCTAGTGTACGTTTAAACTGATCTTCGTCGCCAAATTTCAATGTACGCACGTTGGAATGAATTCCATCTGCACCTATAATTAAATCAAATATATCTGGCATCCCATTAGTAAATTGAACTTCTACTCCTGTTATCGTCTCATTTATTGAGGTAATTGAATCGCCCCAAATATATGTAACTTTATCCTTAGTCAAATCGTACAAAATGCTACTAATATTTTCACGCATAATTTCGATATCCATCCCTTGTTGATTACCTATACTTGCTTCACTTATTTTACCTTTGATTTTACCTTTATCGTTCACGAAGTAAACACCAGTCATATGAGTATCTAGCGCTCGAACTTGATCAAGAATCCCCATACGTTCAAGAACAGAAATTGCAGCGCCACGGATATCAACAGCAAATCCCCCTGGACGTAAAGTGGGTGCTCTTTCTACTACAGTTACCTCGAAACCAAAGCGATGAAGCCAGTAAGCAAGTGCTGGCCCTGCAATGCTTGCACCGGAAATAAGGACACGCATCGGTTGCTTCATATTACTTAATCACCCCTAAGCTAACTAAATTTAAACAACATAACAAGAATATATTCACAGGTTTATTACTTATGAACTATCGTGCTGTTTTATTTTATCTACCTAGTTACAACCAAATATAATACATTTGAAGGCTTGTTATTGACCAAACTGCCAGTTAAGTTGTATATGACTCCAATTTTCTTTTAGATTGTTTTTTAATCAAGTATAATTATCTGTGTAACAAATCTGCCAAATATTAAAAATAAGAAGGTGATTCTATATGACAAATAAAGCAAAGATAAAAGATATTATTGAAGAAATGGAAATGCAAATTGATGGTTATCGTTCATTTGTTAAGATAAGTACGGGTGAAGTTTTTTCGGTTTCTGAAAATGATCTTATTGATGCTGAAGATGAAAAACCAATAGATGATTTACATGATTGGCAGATAGAAAATTTAGAAATCGCAAATGAAATTGTGGAGAATTTTGAGGACTATAAGGAATTGCCTTCAAAATATGAAATCAATGAATATAAAATTGTTGAAGACTTTTGTTTAACTGTTAAAGATGTGAAAATACAAAAAATATTACTAATAACAATCGAAGGAAAAGGAGCATTTAGAAGATTTAAAGACGCTGTTAGAGAGTTTAATATTGAAATGGATTGGTATAGTTATCGCGGCAGACGCTATAAAGAGTTAGCGATCGCATGGTGTCAAACTAATGGTATCGAGTACATAGATTAGAAATATAAATATTAAGAGTTGAGCGATTTGTGGCTGTTTGACTTACAGGCAGTTTAAGCCAAATCAAAAATAAAATGAATCCCTTCAGATTTCGCTGAAGGGATTTTTAATGTTTTTTATATTTTAAGGTTTTGTTATGTAATTATTTTGAACTGTTGCCTGTTTAGTTCAAAAATTCTCTACGTCTAATTAGATAGGTAGTTAATTCATCAAAACCAATCTTTTAAAAATAATTAAAGCAATTTCAAGCCATAACCAGCAATAAACGAAAGAAAATATAGTAATAATTAGAACGGTATAGATTGAAAAAGAATCAGAAAATGCCGGTCCTAAGACTGGAAAGTGGAAAAGATATAATAGACTCATAATTCCTAATATTAATAGAGTCGCTCCAGTCGCAATGATCGATAATCTCTTTTTAAAAAAGTGAAAAGCCAAACCTAAGCCAAGTCCCAATAATCCTGTTGTAAAAGGAAATATAATAAGTTCAGTTGGCTGTAAGATGAATAACAACGTGATTGTTAGAAAATAGGACTTTATTCCAAATGGAATGGAAAACATGGAACATAATAGAATAGGTGCAGTGGCGAGCGGACTTAAAATAAATCCTATAACTGGTAAAACACCACCTGCTGCTTGAAAGAGTGCAGCGATACAAGCAAAAATAGATACTAAAATAAATTTCTTCGTTTGAGTTTGATTACTGAATTTTAGTTGAAATAAGCGAACCTCTTCAGTAATAGGTTTGAGAAAATACAACTTTTCACCTCATTTAATCAGCTTAATTCATTTCAATGCATGATATACACTATTTATATGAGATGGAATTAAGCGCAATACTTTTTAATTTTTATTTCCGCTGTATTCTCCATTAAAATTAACTGATCGGCGCGTCTATGTTTTTCTAGTAATATTGATAACAAACACAAATAAATGTATGATAAATACGTTAAGAATTGCATGAAATTTCAAAATTGAAGGGGAAAAACTATGAATATTAAGATTGATAAAGAATATGTGCTACAAACTACTAAACAACTACTAGAGTTTAATAGCCCAAGTGGTTTTTGTTTTGAAATTATGGAGTTAATTCAGTCTTGGACAAATACTTTAGGGTATGATTTCGAAACGACTAATAAAGGCTGCGGAGTAATCACAATTCCTGGTAAAAGCAATGAGCAAGTGATTGGATTATCAGCACATGTTGATACGTTAGGAGCAATGGTTCGATCAATTACAAGTAAAGGTACTTTAAAATTTACTATTATTGGTGGACCAATCGTACCAACTCTTGATAGTGAATATTGTCAAATTAGAACACGTGAAGGAAAAATATACTCAGGTACATTTTTATCTACAAGTCCATCAATTCACGTATTCGAAGATAGTAAAACAAAAAAACGTGATCCAGAAAACATGGAAGTTCGTATTGACGAATGCGTTAAGTCAAAAGAGGATGTATTAAATCTTGGAATTAGCCCAGGAGATTTTATTTTCTTCGATCCGAAAACGACAATTACTGAAAGCGGATTTATAAAATCAAGATTTATTGATGATAAAGCAAGTGTAGCATGTTTAATTGGTTTACTTGAATTATTTAAAAGGGAAAAAATTGTACCTACATATACAACAAAATTATTTATTTCAACGTATGAAGAAGTTGGACATGGATCTTCTTATATCCCATCTGATATTACTGAATTAATTTCAGTTGATATGGGTTGTATTGGAGATGATTTAAGCTGTACTGAATATGATGTCTCGATTTGTGCAAAAGATTCTGGTGGACCATATGATTTCAATATGACAACTGATTTAGTAAACTTAGCGAAAGAAAATG
Organism: Gottfriedia acidiceleris; assembly: GCF_002128425.1. Lineage (GTDB taxonomy): Bacteria > Bacillota > Bacilli > Bacillales > Bacillaceae_G > Gottfriedia > Gottfriedia acidiceleris. Next base: position 66,581 of record NZ_NESS01000005.1, on the reverse strand, counting down.
AACTTAGCTATGCAGTAGATATTTATCCAATGTACGGTTCTGATACAGTTGCTGCTTTACGCGGAGGACAGGATATTCGGGGCGCGTTAATTGGACCAGGTGTTCATGCTTCTCATGGTATGGAAAGAACGCATTATAGTGCGATGGAAAATACGATGAAATTATTATATTTATATTTAACAAAGTAATAATGTAAAAAGCTGTTGAAACTATCAACAGCTTTTTTAGTTTAATAATCTAATTTTTGAACTCCGTTTAATTGACTATCAAATCGGTCCTCACCATTGATTTTTATATTTTTCTTTAATGTAAGTGTATAAAAATAGGCTGAGACAGAATCACGTTTTTTTTCTTGGAGTTTGTCTATTAATAATTTTTTTGTACCAGCACCAACGACACCATCACTCGTTAATCCATTATCTTGTTGAAATGCTCTTACTGCTTGATCTGTGCCTTCTGCAAAATAGCCATCGACCCCGTTTGTAGCGTAACCTAATTTTGTTAAAGTATCCTGAAGCCATTCAACATCAGAACCCACACTTCCAAGTTGTAAACTAGTAGGAATATCAGTTGGTTTTGTTACAACTACACTTCCTGAATCTTCATCAAATAAATGATTTGTAACAGCGATGTCTTGAAACGACTTATTTGATGAAGTGATTAAAACAGTAGCCCCTTTTTGAACACGATCAAATAACCATTCTACTTCTTCATCATACATTCGTACACATCCGTGACTAGCATAAGTTCCAACAGAACTTGGATTATTATTTCCGTGGATTGCATAGGTTGTACCCCATGTCCCTCTAGCATTTAAACCTAACCACCTATTACCAAGCGGATTCCTCGGGTCACCACCAGGAATATTATCCTTATAATAAGGACGGTTAACAATTTTAACGACAATTTTAAACTTGCCTTCAGGAGTTAAATCCTGACTCTTACCAGTCGCTACTTTAAAAACTTTTACCAATTTACCATTCTCATAAAAAGCTAATCTATTAATCGATTTATTAATAATGATAAATTGAGAAACAGGTTTTGTTTCTGCGGCGTAAGATTGAACATAAGAAGTACTCAAAAATAAAATAAATAGTAATAAAAAAATAAAACAGCGCTTAAACAACATCGTCCCCCCAACAATATATTTAGAAATTACATAGCCTTATATAGTATGAAGGGATAGCTTGTCCTATCTAATAAAATTTCAAATTAGGAAAAAAATAGATTAATTGAAAAACGGAAAAATGGATCTGTCAATTTATTGTTCTTTGGTTAACGATACGTATAAACATTTTTAACGATTTGAAGAAAAATGAAAATGTTTGCATTAATGACCAATCTTGTTAAAATAGAAAATGTAAGCGGTTAAATAAAATTCCGAATAAATGTTTTCTAATAATAGGGACTCTACTCTAGAAAAAAATGCACACGATTGCACAAATGTAGAGGAGTGTTCGAGTAAGGTGTAATTTCACGTACCGTATTAATGTATTTAGAGGAAAGTACCTTTTTAGAGTTTTTAAGATTTTAATCTATACATAAATCTAGGAGGCAATTTAAATGGAGAAAAAATGGTGGCATAATAGTGTAGTTTATCAAATATATCCTAGAAGTTTTATGGATAGTAACGCTGATGGAATCGGTGATTTAAAAGGAATAATTGAAAAGCTTGATTATTTAAAGCTTTTAGGGATAAATGTTATTTGGTTAAGTCCTGTATATAAATCACCTAATGATGATAATGGGTATGATATTAGTGATTATTGTGACATTATGGAAGAATTCGGTACGATGAAGGATATGGATGAATTAATTTCTGAAGCAAATAATCGCGGGATTAAAATCGTAATGGATTTAGTAGTAAACCATACTTCTGATGAGCATCCATGGTTCATTGAATCTCGAAAAAGTAAAGATAATCCATATAGAGACTATTATGTTTGGAGAGACCCTGTGAATGGAAGTGAACCAAATGACCTTCCTTCTGTATTCAGTGGCAGTGCTTGGGAATATGATGAAGAAACTGGACAGTACTTCTTGCATTTATTTAGTAAAAGGCAGCCAGATTTAAACTGGGAGAATCCGAAAGTTCACGAAGAAGTGTACAATATGATGAACTTCTGGCTTGATAAAGGAATTGGTGGATTCCGTATGGACGTAATTGATTTAATCGGGAAGATTCCTGATCAAGAGATTACTGCAAATGGTCCAAAACTACATGAATTTTTGCAAGAGATGAATAAAAAGACTTTTGGAAATCGCGACGTATTAACTGTTGGAGAAACTTGGGGAGCAACTCCAGAAATTGCAAAGCTATATTCAGATCCAGCTCGTAATGAATTAAGTATGATATTTCAATTTGAGCATATCAGTCTTGATCAACAAGAAGATAAAGAAAAATGGGATTTAAAGCCTCTAAATTTAATAGAGCTAAAAGAAGTATTTAATAAGTGGCAAACACAGCTTGATGGAAAGGCTTGGAATAGCTTGTTCTGGAATAATCATGATTTACCACGTATTGTTTCTAGATGGGGTAATGATAAAGAATATCGTATTGAAAGTGCGAAAATGCTTGCCTCAATCCTTCATTTAATGCAAGGTACGCCATATATTTATCAAGGTGAAGAAATTGGAATGACAAATATTCGATTTGAAAGAATTGATGAATATGACGATATTGAAACGAAAAATATGTATAATGACCGTATTTCAAAAGGATATAAGCATGAAGATATAATGGAATCGATTTATACAAAAGGTAGAGACAATGCACGTACTCCAATGCAATGGAATGGAGAAAAGCATGGAGGTTTTACAAAAGGAAACCCTTGGTTAGCAGTAAATCCGAATTTTACTAAAATAAATGTTGAACAATCAATTAACGATCCAGATTCAATTTTTCATCATTATCGCCAGTTAATCGAATTACGAAAACAAAACCCAGCTATTGTTTATGGTTCTTTTGAAATGCTTGCTGAAAAAGATGAAAAAGTATTTGCTTATATAAGAAAGTATAATGATGAAAAATTATTAATTGTAGCTAATTTTACTAATGAAGATTCAAAATTTAGTTATAGTGATGGTTATGATGAAATAAGTATACTTTTAAGTAATTATAAAGATTCAAGCTCAACTCTAGAGAATGTAAGCTTAAGACCTTATGAAGCAATAATTTATAAAATTGAATTATAAATTTATTAAAAATAGTTTGACATTTTAAAGTGCACTCGTATATGATAAGATTATCAAATAAAAAGGAGGTAGGTTAACATGATGATTGTAAGAAAATTAAAAGAAAAAGCATCACATAATTTCATAATGATTATGAACCCTATCTCTACGCAGGACGGACCACGTTGAAACTTAGATTTCATTTGACGATCTAGCCATGGGTTTATATTCCCCATGGCTTTTTTGTGCCAAAAAGAAACGATTCATTTCTGTTTGTTTTTGGGCGAAACGTTTTTTTATGGCCATGGGGTATGGAAAATATTCCCATGGCCTTTTTATTGTCAAAAAAAGTGGAGGGTTGCGTAGAGTTAGGTTAATTGATACAGGGGAGGTATAATTTTGTCTCGAATTTTAAAATATGTCTTTAGGCATAAGCTTTCATTTATTATTGGTTCAATTTCAATGGTTTTAGTAATTGGTGTGGATCATTTAATTCCTTATTTACAAATGATCTTAATCGATGATGGTATTACGAAAGGGAAAGCATCAGTAGTTCTTCCAGTTATTGGGGGTATTATCGGTGTGACAATTATCAAATCAATTTTTGGTTATGTAAAAGAATATTTATATGACTTAGTAAGCTCAGAGGTACATGAAGATATTAAAAATGATATGTTCAAGCATATTCAAAGCTTTGAGTTTAAGTATTTTGACTCGATGAATACGGGTGAATTACTTTCGAGAATTAATGAAGATGTGGAAAATATTTGGCAAACAATTGCGTTTGGACTAAGATTGTTTGTTGAAAATATTATCTATTTTACTGTCAGCACAATTATCTTATTTGTAATTAATTGGAAGTTGGCACTAATCTGTTTAGCAATTATGATCCCAATTGGATATATGGGTACTCGTTTAAATCGCTTACTTAATAAAGGTTACGGTAAAATAAGTGACCATACAGCTGAAATTAATACAACAGCTCAACAAAATATTGCGGGTGTAAGATTGGTTAAAGCATTTGCGAGAGAAAAGCATGAGACATTGAAATTTTTGAAAATGAATCGTGGATATTATGATTTAAATATGGCTCAAGCTAAAACAATGCGTAAATATTTTCCTAATATTGAATTTTTAACAAATATTGCGCTTGTAGCAATGATTATTATCGGTGGATATTTCGTTTTACAAAATAGTATGACACTAGGTGAACTAGTTGCATTTAGTGGTTATATTTGGAACTTAATTTGGCCGATGAGAATGCTAGGCTGGTTAACAGATGTACTTTCTAAAAACCAAGCGTCTGCGAAGAAGATTTTTGAAATTTTAGATCGTAAAACAGAAATTGAAAACAAAGATGGTGCATATACACCTAATCTTGTTGACGGTTCAGTAGAATATAAAAATGTAAGCTTTAAATACAATGATGAAATCGTCTTAAAAGATATTAATCTATATATTCCAAGCGGTAGTAAAGTAGCCATTATGGGGACGACAGGTGCTGGGAAATCTTCAATTCTTCATCTAATTGGTCGATCATACGATGTTGCTGAAGGGGAAGTTTTAGTTGATGGTGTAAATGTTAAAGATTTCAATCTTACATCTTTACGTCAAAATATGTCACTAGTTTCTCAGGATACATTCCTTTTCTCAGATACAATTGAAAACAATATTAAACTAGGAAACCAAGAAGCTACAATGGATGAAATTCGCGAGGCTTGCCGTATTGCTTGTTGTCTAGACTTTATTGAAGAGCTAGAAGAAGGATTCAACACGGAAATTGGTGAACGAGGTATTGGTTTATCTGGTGGCCAAAAACAACGTATATCAATTGCTCGAGCATTATTACGAAATGCTCCAATCCTCATTTTAGATGATGCAACTTCTGCATTAGATATGGAAACAGAGTATGAATTATTACACAATTTAAATAAACGATTTTCACATAGTACAACATTTATCATTGCACACCGTATTTCAGCCGTAAAAAATGCCGATGTAATTTTATTTGTTGAAAATGGAGAAATTGTTGAAAAAGGAAGTCATAAGCAACTATTAGATAAAAAAGGAAGATACTTTGAAGTGTACGAAGAACAATTCAAAGATTTCGAAACAGTAGAAAGCGGGGTGGTCTAATGGCACAAAATACGATAAACCGTGATGAAGACCAACTAAATCGGAGTAAAACCGAGCTTATTCTTAGGCTCGGGACTTATTTAAAACCTTATAAGTTAAAAACATTTTCCGTTATTTGCTTAATGTTATTTGTAATGGTAATTGGGATATTAAACCCATATTTACTAAAAGTAGCGATTGATACAAATATTAAAAATCATGATGTAAAAGGGCTAATAGTAATTGGAGCTGTATTGTTAGCACTAAATTTCTTAGCAATGATCGCTTCAAAAATACGTTGGACGATGATTAGCTCAGTTACGAATAATATTTTAGTAAATATTCGTCATGAACTTTACACACATATTCAAAAACTATCATTTACATTTTTTGATAATCGTCCAGTTGGAAAAATTTTGGCTCGTGTAATGGGGGATATTAGTGCTCTCCAAAATTTATTCAACCAAAGTATTCAAACATTAATTCCAGAATTACTAAGCTTAGTTTGCGTGACAGTCGTAATGTTTATATTAAATGTTAAACTTGCAATCGCATCTGTATCAATTCTTCCATTTTTGGCAGTTGCAATGTTTTATATTGAAACACGTGCACGTAAAAGATGGGATGATTACCGAAAGAAACGTTCAAATTTAATTGCGTTTATACATGAAGACTTTTCAGGGATTAAAGTTGTTCAATCCTTTGCGAAAGAAAAAGATAAAGAAAAAGACTTCAAAGAAAAGGTTTCTGAATTAATGGGCTCATTCATGAGAGCAGTAAAAATGAATGACTTCTTTTGGCCATTAGTTGAGCTTTCATGGGGTGTTGGTACTGTAATTGTATTTTATGTTGGTTATAAACTCGTAACTAGTCAAGATATTGAAGTTGGAACATTAATTGCATTTTCAATGTATATTGGCATGTTCTGGCGTCCAATTATGAACTTATCAAACTTTTATAATACATTAATATCAAACTTCTCGGCAGCTGATCGTATTTTTGACATTATGGATATTGATCCAGAAATTATTAGTGAAGAAAATGCACCTGCAATTGGAAGAATTAATGGTGAAGTTCAATTTAGAAATGTGACTTTTGGTTATGATGAAAACTCAACGGTATTAAAAAACGTAAATTTCACAATCAATCCTGGTGAAAAAATTGCATTGGTAGGTGCAACTGGTGCAGGTAAAACAACTATTGTTTCACTATTAAGCCGTTTCTATGATCCTTTAAAAGGTGAAATTTTAGTTGATGGGAAAGATATTAAAAAAGTAGATTTAGAATCTTTTAGAAGTCAAATGGGAATCATGCTACAAGATACATTCCTATTCTCAACTTCGATCATGGAAAATATTCGATACGGTAAATTAGATGCTACAGATGAAGAAGTAATTGCTGCAGCAAAAGCAGTCCATGCTCATGATTTTATCATTAAAATGGAAAATGGATATGATACTGATGTAAACGAGAGGGGCTCAAGACTTTCATTAGGTCAAAGACAATTAATCTCTTTTGCTCGTGCTCTACTAGCTAATCCTAGAATATTAATACTTGATGAGGCTACTTCGAATATTGATACTCACACAGAGAAGCTTGTTCAAAATGGAATTGAAAAGCTTTTAGAAGGTCGTACTTCATTTGTCATTGCCCACCGATTATCAACAATTCGTGACTGCGACAAAATTATGGTAATTGGTAACGGAAATGTCGAGGAAAGCGGTACACATGATGAGTTATTAAAATTAAAAGGAAATTATTATAAGTTATACATGGCGCAATATAGCTTCATTAATGATGGAGCATAATTGATCTGTTTGAATTAGTTTGGGGCTGTCTCATATGTCAGGTTAACAACTGACACATGGGCGCCCCCTTTTTTATTGTAAGTGGGAGTATTTCAAAGCGATTTTCATTTGCAGTTGATCTATTCGATCTTTTTTTTATTGGGTATAGGGCATTTTTTAAGTTAGCCATTTGAAAAGATCTACTATTGTAAGTTTTTCGCCCAAAATACCTTAACTGGTATGGGTCTCAGATATTAATTGTGACTCTCAGATATTAATTGCGATTCTCAAATTTTAATTGTGATCCTCAGTTTTTAATTGCGATTCTCAAATTTTAATTGTGATTCTCAGATATTAATTGTGATTCTCAAATTTTAATTGTGATTCTCAGATATTAATTGTGATTCTTGGATATTAATTGTGATTCTTGGATATTAATTGTGATTCTCAATTTTGATTGCGGTTCTCAAATTTTAATTGCGATTCTCAGATTTTAATTGTGATTCAAAGATATTAATTGCGATTCTTAAATTTTAATTGCGATTCAAAGATTTTAATTGCGGTTCTCAAATTTTAATTGAGATTCTCAATTTTAATTGCGATTCTCAAAATTTAATTGTGATTCTCGATTTTAATTGCCGTTCTCAAATTTTAATTGAGATTCTATAAGACTTATTTGCAGGTCAGAGTTTAATTACCACTGTTCTTTTTGATCTGTAGTTTTCCTTAGTTTGTTTTCATTCAATCATATTCAAATTAGGACAACCATTTTTATGCCAAAAATGTAAAAATAGAACTTTTGAAATGAATTATAACTCATTCTTAATAAAAGAATTTATTCTATGAATCTTGAAAAGTCAACTTAATATAAGTAGATGAAATATCTTTATTTTCTATTTTTTTCTAATGTTAAAATAATAGTGATTAAATATTTTTGCGAAAATGGAGGTCAGGTATGAAACTTAATTATGAAATAAATTTGGATGATTATATTGAATTTAATTTACATCACTTAAAACACTCAAAAACTGTTCAAAAGTCATTAATTAATCAACGAATTGCTGTGAGTTTAATCTATTTAGTATTACCATTTTTAATTTCTTTTCTATTCAAGCAACCGCTTCTCGGTTATTTACTTGCCTTTTCGTTAGCAGCCATTCTTTGGTTCATTTATTTTCCAAAGTATTTTTACCGCTCATCAAAAAACAAAATGATAAAGCATTTAACTGAAAAGAACGATCAATCTTTATTCGGTGAACATTCTCTAAAGGTAGATGAGAATGGGATTAAAGAAATTACACAATCAAGTGTTCATGAAATAAAGTGGGATAATATAGTTGAAATAAAAGGAACGAAGAATTACTTTTATATATACTTTTCAAGTATGCAAGCCATCATAGTGCCACTAGAAGCAATAAAAGATGACATAGAGAGCTTATTACAATTCTATAGAAAATATAATATTCAAGTTTTATATTGCTAGTTGAATAGTGCATTCTGATCTCTAAAGGTTCAAGTTATTTTAACTTGAACTTTTTTACATAATAAGAAAGTATAAATTGATAGTGAGAAGGAAATCGACGTGTTACCTAAGTATAGTGCTATTACGTCTCTGGCTTCGCTAAAAAAGGCTCTTCAATCGGAGAGTTTTCTTTATTTGTTACGTTTCATTCTTAATCAAGAAAGATGAATTATGATAAAATGTAAAAAAAGGAGGGTACTCACTTGGAGAATTGTGTAAAGGTTTCAGTTCGAACGCTAGTTGAGTATGCTCATACAGCGGGAAGTATCAATTTAACGTATAAAAGTTCAGTTTCATTAATTGAAGGAACAAAGGCACACCAAAAAATCCAAAAAGAATATGGTGAACAGGATGTAAAAGAACGACCTATTTCTGGCACCATAACATTGGATCAATTGGCGTTTCAAATTGAAGGCCGTTGTGATGGATTATTACTTAAGGATGATCAATATATAATAGAAGAAATTAAATCAACAATGAAGGATTTGAGTGAAATAAATGAAAATTCATATCCTGTTCATTGGGCTCAAGTAAAAGTTTATGGTTATTTTATTTGTGAGGAATTACAGCTTGAAGAGATTAAACTTAGACTTACATATATTAATATTTTAACTGAGCAAAAAATCAGCTTCGATCTGTTATTTACAAAGGATGAATTAACAAATTACGTATACAAAATGCTGGAAATTTATTATCCTTTTGCAAAATGGAAATACGATCATATTGAGTTAAGGAATCAGACAATAAAAGAACTAAATTTTCCCTTTCCTTCTTTCAGAAAAGGTCAAAGAAAGTTAGCGGGTGCGGTATATCAAACGATTCAGGAAGGTAATAATTTATTTGCGGTAGCACCAACAGGTATTGGAAAAACGGTTTCAACTATTTTTCCAACTGTTAAAAGTATTGGCGAGAATAGTATAAATCGAATGTTTTACTTAACTTCTAAGACGATTACAAGGACTGTAGCAGAAGAAGCATTTAAGCGCATGACAGATCAAGGACTTTGTATAAAGTGTACGACGATTACAGCAAAAGATAAAATCTGTTTTAAAGAAGAGACGATGTGTCAAAAGGATTATTGTGAATTTGCCAATGGTTACTATGACCGGATAAATGATGCTGTTCTTGATATTCTTTCATCGGAAAAAGCGCTAACCCGAGAGAAAATAGAAGAATATGCTCGCAAACATACAGTCTGTCCATTTGAATACTCATTAGATTTATTAAATTCTTCAGATGCTATTATTTGCGATGTAAATTATATTTTTGATCCTCGAGTATCGTTAAAACGATTATTTGATGAACACAAACGAAGTTCAGTGTTATTAATTGATGAAGCTCATAATCTTGTTGATCGTGCAAGAGAAATGTATTCTGCGAGTCTATTCAAATCTAAATTTTTAGAGTTGAAAAATACATATAAAAATTCAAAAGATGAACTTTATGCCATTACAAATGAAATTAACAAGCGATTCATAGAATTAAGAAAGAAATGGAAGGACGTTGTAAATTCAGTTTCAAAGGAAATAGATGATGATTTACTAGAGTTTCTACATACATTTAATGAAATCGTAGAAATAAAATTACAAGAAATGGACGAGGATGAAAATAAACAGCTGCTACTGGATACTTATTTTGAGTCAATTAACTTCGTCAAAATTGCGGAGTTTTTTGATGAAAATTATGTATGCTACTATGAACTATATAAAAGTGAAGTTCATTTAAAGCTATTTTGCCTTGATCCATCTAAAGTAGTAAATGATGTAATAAAAAGATTTCGCTCTACAATTTATTTTTCGGCTACTTTAACGCCAATACAATATTTTCAAGATATGCTTGGTGACCAAAATCGCGATTATACAATTTCAATCGATTTTCCTTTTCATAGAGAACAACTGGAAGTAACAATTGACCCTCTATCAACCCGATATCAAGATCGTGAACGAAATTTAGAAAGATTAATTGATTCGGTTTATAAAGAAATTACGAAAAGAAAAGGAAATTATTTAGTTTTTTATCCGTCATATCAATATTTAATTCAAAGTACTGAATTATTTAAAGTTAAGTACCCAAATGTTAAAACAATTGTGCAAGAAAATGGTATGACTGAAATTGAACGAGAAGAGTTCCTTTTACATTTTGATAGTCTAAATGAAGATACGTTAGTTGGCTTTGCTGTATTAGGAGGGATATTCTCTGAAGGGATCGATTTAAAGGGGGATCGATTAAACGGTGTCGTAGTAGTTGGTGTAGGATTGCCACAGATTTGTTTAGAAAGAAACATTTTAAAGGAGCATTTTAATTCGGTTGGTAAAAATGGGTATTATTATTCATATGTCTTTCCAGGTATGAATAAAGTAATGCAATCGGGTGGAAGAGTTATTCGATCTGAAACAGATGAAGGGACTTTATTACTAATTGATGATCGATATAAGAGTACGCTTTATCAAAATTTACTACCTGAAGAATGGAAATGAAAAGTTAAGAAATAACTAACAAAAAAAATGATTGATAATTATCAGAGTTTTTAATATACTTAACAATATAATTTAATATTCTTATCAAGAGCGGTGGAGGGACTGGCCCGACGAAACCCGGCAACTCTAGTAAATACTAGAAAGTGCTAAATCCTGCAGGTGAAAAACCTGGAAGATAAGAGCGATATGTTTATTTTGCTGACATAACCACTTCTTATTTTTTAGGAAGTGGTTTTTTATTTGACTAAAATGGAGGATTTATAATGACTAACACAAAAGAGGCTTTAAACACGAATAAAAAATCGATTGAAACAGTAGCTGTTCATGGAAGCAAAGGTTATGATCCATTAACTGGTGCGATTAGTTATCCAATTTATCAATCTGCTACATTTAAGCATGCAGGACTACATCAATCAACTGGATATGATTATGCAAGATTACAAAATCCAACTCGAGAAGAAGTCGAAAATACTGTTGCAAAATTAGAAAGTGCAAATTATGGTGTTGCATTTGCAACAGGAAATGCAGCCGTTACTGCAGTATTAAGCTTATTTAAAAAAGGTGATCACCTAATTGTTTCAGATGATTTATACGGAGGTACATATCGTTTATTTGAAGAAATTTATTCGCCATATGGCCTTGAGCATAATTTTGTTGATACTACTGAAATTGAAAATATTCTTGATGCACTTAAACCGAATACAAAAGGAATTTTTATTGAAACACCTTCAAATCCAATGATGAAAGTAACTGATTTAAAAAGAGTAGTAGAGATTGCAAAAAAACGAGATATTATTGTGATCGTTGATAATACATTTTTAACACCTTATTTCTTTAGACCAATCGAACTCGGGGCAGATATTGTTGTTCATAGTGGAACAAAGTATTTAGGTGGTCATAATGATACTCTTGCTGGTTTTGTTGTGACTAATTCAGACTATACGAATGAACGAATTCGTTATTATCAAAAATCAACAGGTGCAACATTAGCTCCATTTGACTCTTGGTTAATATTAAGAGGTATAAAAACATTACATTTACGCATGGAATACAGTCAAAAAAATGCGATTGTTCTTGCCAAGTTTTTAGAAAATCATCCGAATGTTACTGAAGTTTATTATGTAGGATTACCAACGCATAAAGGGTATTCAATTATTAAAGAACAGGCAACTGGATTTGGTGCAATGATTTCATTTAAAGTGAAAAATTTAAGTTTAGTAGAACAAGTTTTAGGAAGTGTAAAAGTAATTACATTCGCAGAAAGTTTAGGTGGAGTAGAATCGCTAATTACTTATCCACATACACAAACTCATTCAGAAATGCCAGAGGAATTTAAAAGAAAGCTTGGTCTAGATGACCATACATTACGTTTATCAGTGGGTATTGAACATATTGATGATTTATTAAATGACTTAGAAAATGCATTGGGGTGATAAGAATGCAATTTGGAACTAAATTAATTCATAACGGAAATGAAGTAGATCAGGCAACAGGTGCATTAAGTATTCCTATTTATCAGACTTCAACATTCCATCAGTTTGATATCGAGAATTTTGGTAAGTACGACTATGCGAGAAGTGGAAATCCTACAAGAGAAGCGTTAGAAAATACAATTGCAAAATTAGAAAATGGTGTGCGCGGTTTTGCTTTTTCATCAGGAATGGCTGCAATCTCATCTGTATTGTCTTTGTTCTCAGCAGGGGATCATATCGTAATTTGTGAAGATGTTTATGGAGGGACATTTAGAATAGCGACAAAAGTATTAAATCGTTTCGGAATCGATTTTACTTTCGTAGACGCTTCTAATATACAAGAGATTGAAGCTGGCATAAAGCCAAATACAAAAGGACTTTATTTAGAAACACCGTCTAATCCTCTTTTGAAAATTACTGATTTAAGTAGTGCAATTAAAATAGCAAAAGAAAATGACATACTTGTAATTGTAGATAATAGTTTTCTATCGCCATATTTACAAAGACCATTAGACTTAGGAGCAGATATTGTCGTTCATAGTGCTACGAAATTTATTGCAGGTCATAGCGATGTAATCGGAGGATTAGCGGTCGTAAATTCGGAAGAACTTGCAAATGATTTATATACAATTCAAAATTCATTCGGAGCTATTTTAGGTCCACAAGACTGTTGGCTAACATTAAGAGGATTAAAGACCTTAAAAGTTCGTATGGATGCATATGAACAAACGGCATCAAAATTAGCAAACTGGCTTTTAGAACAAGAAGAGGTTGAAGATGTATATTACCCAGGACTAAAAAATCATCCTGGTCACGATGTTCATTTTGAGCAGGCTACTGGAGGAGGAGCAGTCCTTTCATTTACACTAAAAACGCTTGAACAAACGACAAGTTTCCTTCAATCTGTTGAAAACGTTGCAGTTGCTGTTTCACTAGGGGGAGTTGAGACAATTGTATCATATCCTGTAAAGATGTCTCATGCTGCAATACCGGTTGATGTTCGTGAAAGATTAGGCGTTAAAGATACATTAATAAGAGTGTCCGTCGGTTTAGAAGATATTGAAGACTTGATTGTAAGCTTCCGAAAAGCATTAAATGTAAGAGAAAAACAAGAAGTGCAAAGTGTAGGGAAAACAACTAATTAAAGGGAGAAGTAATAAGAGCAACATTTAAATTATATTAAAAATCCCACAATGAATTTTTGTGGGATTTATTTATTTTATATTTTTTAATTTTGCGTTTTTATTTTAGAAATATGTGTACGTTTTTAAGTAGTATTGTTTCTTATTTACTAAGACTATGATAGGAATATTTCCCCGTCACCAATTTCCTCTTGAATTACTTCAGATGCACCAATAAGTGCCAATGCGTTACCAACTAGTTGGATTGAATCAGAAAGCACTATTTTTCTTTGTAACTCAAGTAAATCTTTTTTATCTGAAGTGAATAATTGCTTAGAAACATGAAAAGCTATGGAAAATTGACCAGCTGTGCCAATCCACATTCCCGATAAGATATCTTTTTTCCCTTGAAAGATTGGATCTTTGTCAATTGTATACAATTTTGATAATGTAATCGTTTCATATAACTGTGCAACTGCTTTAACCCATGTTACAGCAACAATTTTCCTCTCAAGACTTGATTGTAATTCTTCATCTTCTAAATTAGTTTTTTGATAATGATCTTTACCATCCTTTTCCTTTATATTTTCTTCGAGCATATTTTCCATCTCCAATATAAAAAATCTGTTATTTATATAACTATTCAAGTTTGCGTGATTGTGTTTCTATCAAATAGGATATTTTCGTATATCAACAATTAACTTTTCGTTAAATTAGGATAAAATACTAAAATTGTTGAATGATCAATCGTTTGATGTCAAATTTATACTCAAGTTTGAATTGTCTAATATTGGATAAAAAAGCTAAATGGCAGATCGTTATTTATTATGAAAAGGTTTCACTTTGTCGATAAACGAATGTTTTTTTAAAAAAATACAAAAAATGTTCGTGTTTTTACTTGAAACGCATTCTTATTGATGGTATTCTATTTTAGGTTGATCAAATGAAATAATTTAAACCTATTTGGAGGTATATATAGATGTATGATGTAATAGTTGTTGGAGCAGGACCAGCTGGAATCTTTACTTGCTATGAATTGACGTTAAAAATGCCTAATGCTAAAGTACTACTTGTCGATAAAGGACATGATATATTCGCAAGACATTGCCCGATTTTACAAAAGAAAATTGAAAAATGTCCACCTGCTGCAGGTAAAAAAGATTTTTCAGGTTGCTTACCAGCTTGTTCAATTACAAATGGTTTTGGTGGTGCTGGAGCTTATTCGGATGGGAAATTTAATATTACAAGCGAATTTGGTGGATGGATGACCGATTACTTATCAGATTCACAAGTAGTAGAATTAATCAAATACGTTGATGAAATTAATTTAGAACATGGTGCGACTGAATCGATTACTGATCCTTTAACAGAAGAAGTTAGAGATATTGAACGTCGTGGATACGCAGCAGGACTTAAATTATTACGTGCACAAGTTCGTCATTTAGGAACGGAACAAAATTTAGAAATTCTAAAAAGCATATATGAGTATTTAAAAACAAAAATTGATATGAAATATAAAACTGAAGTAGAGGACTTATTAACTGAAAAGGTTGATGGGACTCATATCATAAAAGGAATTAAATTAAAAAAAGGTGAAGAATTACATGCCGAGAAAGTTGTAATTGTGCCTGGTCGTGATGGCTCAAAATGGTTAACTGATGTTATGAAAAAACGTCGTTTAAAAATGTCAACAAATCAAGTTGATATTGGTGTTCGTGTTGAGACTTCAAACGTAGTAATGGAAGAGATTAACAAGCACTTATACGAAGGAAAATTTGTATTTAATACTAGCGTGGGTACAAAAGTCAGAACATTCTGTAGTAATCCATCTGGACACGTAGTAGTTGAAAATCATTCAGGAATTATGACCGCAAATGGACATGCTTATAAAGACCCTAAATTAGGAAGTCCAAATACAAACTTTGCCTTATTAGTATCGCATCAATTCGCAGAACCATTTGATAAACCAAATGAATATGCACACGAGGTTTCACGTCTTGCAAACATGCTTTCACACGGTGGAGTAATCGTACAAAAATATGGAGATATTTTAAAAGGTCGCCGTTCTACTGAAAAACGTATTAAAGAAGGCTTCTTAGAACCAACTTTAAAAGAAGCAGTACCAGGGGATCTAGGATTAGTTTTACCATATAATACAATGAAAAGTTTAATTGAAATGATAGAAGCATTGAACCATGTTACACCAGGTATCGCTGCAGAACATACACTTTTCTATGGTGTAGAAGCAAAATTCTATTCAGCACGACCAAAGCTAAATGAACACTTTGAAAGCGAAATCTCTGGTTTATATTTAGGTGGAGATGGAGCAGGAGTTACTCGTGGTTTAGCTCAAGCAAGCGCATGTGGCGTATGGATCGCACGTGACATCGTTACGAAAATCGGAAGTAAACAAAAAGAATTAGTTACTGTTTAATACGTAATTAACAAACCTCTAGTGCAAGTTTTCGCTTTAGGGGTTTGTTTTGTTAAAGTAGGAAAATTATAGTTAATTTCTTGCCTATTTGCTTAATAAGTAATTAACGATACTTTTTTGAAGATGTATAATTTAATTAAAAACTTAAAGGTTGCTGATATCTTGAAATTAAAAGCTAAATATAAAACTTGGATTCGCGTATATAAATTGCTTATTTTTTTAGTAATTTCACTCATTTTAATATCAGTAACATTATTACCAGTTTATACATATGTACGTGTTCTATCTGGAATTTTAGCAGTGCCATTTCTATATATAACTTTCATACTTACTTATTCTGTGTACCAATTTGCACCAATTGGAGGGAATTATCAGTCAAAAATACATGACTTAATTGTGTCAAAACTGAATTGGGATGGAACTGGAAAACTTTTAGATATTGGAACTGGTAGCGGTTCACTGATTATTAAACTGGCAAAGACTTTTCCTACGTCTTTTTTAACTGGAATTGATTATTGGGGAGATAATTGGGAATATTCGAAAGCACAATGCCAACAAAATGCAGAAATAGAAGGCGTCTCTAATCAGATTGATTTTCTGAAAGCAAGTGCTTCAGAACTCCCTTTTAATGAGAATGAATTCGATGTAATAGTAAGCTGTCTTACATTTCATGAAGTAAAAGATCGAAGTAATAAAACAGATGTAATAAAAGAAGCATTAAGAGTGTTGAAACCTGGTGGGAGTTTCGTCTTTTTAGATTTGTTTTTGGATGAAAAAATATTTGGAGATGAAAAAGGGCTTTTAAACGATATAAAAAAATTTGGTCTAAATGAATTGAACAGCTCTAAACTTGAAAAAGAAATGAAATTGCCAAAAATCTTATTGAACAAAAAAGTATTAGGAAATGCCGTGATCTTGAGTGGAAGGAAACTAACATGATCTATTCGATGTACTATGTAGTAAACAACGTTAAAGAATTAGCTAAAATAAAAAAACGCCTAAACAGGCGTTTACAAATTTTTTCGATTTACATTAATTCCATCATAACTAAATAATACGGATTTTCCATCCATTCTTGTCTCAATATGAGTCGTTCTTCCCCATAATTGGTATAAATATGGTAAAACTTTCTCTAGATATTTAACGTCTAATTCAATCTCTTCAAATGAATGCTTTAAATACAATTCACCTTTTTTTTGATAATCTCCATCAATTACAGTTATATAAGGATATCCTCCATTCGTACGCATATTTACCAATTGATCACGTACATTCACCCAGCTTTTATCATTAATCTTATATTCTTTTCCTTGTTTATTAAACAAGTACAAGTCTTTGTTCATCACAAATTCTTTTGATAAATAGTTTCTAATGAAACTAGTATCTGATTCAAGCTCACGTACTTCAAAAATTTTTTCAGTTCCAGAACCAACTTTCACTCCATTTTGTTTCATTTCTTCAGTTGGATTGTTATATCTTTCTTCAATATCCTCAAACATTTTTAGTCCAAAATAGTAAGGGTTTATACTTGTTTTCGAGGGCTGTACTACACTTGCATTTAATTTTGCATATTCAATTGATTCACCAGATGTTAAATCTAACTCTCGCATAATACGTTGATGCCAAAGACTAGCCCATCCTTCATTCATAATTTTTGTTTCGAGTTGTGGCCAAAAATAGACCATTTCCTCTCGTAACATTGTTAAAATGTCTCGTTGCCACTCTTCTAATTCGCTACTAAAATGTTGAATAAATAGTAAAAGATCCTTTTCAGGTTGTGGTGGGAATTTCTTTTTTTGAGGTTTTACAGGAGTAATATTTTCATTTTTATTATCCAAGTTCCATAAATCATCATATGGTCCTACTCGAGGAAGAGGGATGATCATATCATCTTCTAATTGCCACGACAATCTATTTCTTACAATAGAAGGGTCAATATGTTCTTGGATAGCTATAACTGCATTCAAAAATTCTTCTACTAACTTTTTTCCATATTTTTGTTCATATTGTTTAATTCTTTCAGCTGTTGCAGCCATGCTTTCGACCATATCTCGATTTGTATTGCTAAATCGCACATTATTTTTAAAGAAATCGCTATGAGCGAGTACATGGGCAACTATCAATTTGTTTTGAATCAGGCTATTGGTATCAAGTAAAAATGCATAACATGGGTTAGAGTTAATCACTAATTCATAAATCTTACTTAACCCTAGATCATACTGCAACTTCATCTTATAGAATTTTTTTCCAAAGCTCCAATGTGAATATCTAGTTGGCATTCCGTACGCACCAAACGTGTAAATAATTTCAGAGGGGCATATTTCATACCTCATTGGAAAATATTCAAGCCCAAATCCTTTTGCAATTTCAGTAATTTCATCTATTGCATACTCTAATTCACGTAAATTATTTGAGTCCATTATTATTCCCCCTACTATGTGTATTGACAATGTATGATAATTTTTGACGATATATACTATGGAGTTTAAATTAATAATTTCAACATAAAATTTGTAGTTTAAATGAATCTACAAGACAAAACTTCTTTTATGTCGAATTAATCTAATTTAGAAGGGAAATGTGAAATAGAAATATCTAGATTTATTTGGTAAAGTTTTCATGACCAATATACGTGATAGTACGCTAAACCAACTATTGTGGACAATAGAACAGTGATGATAAAATTATTTACATAATAAAAATATGAATGAGGTAATAACAATGGGAAATTGTGCAGATGTTTTAATTGTGATCGATTTGCAAAATGGCGTATGTTACAGCGGTGAGCATTTATTTGAATTGGAAATTTTAATTAGTAAAGTAAATAAAAGAATCTCATTATATAGAGAGCTACATAAGCCAATTATTTTTGTACAACATTGTGATGAAGAATTAGTACAAGGAGAAGAACTTTGGGCTATAAATGCGAATCTAGATGTTCAAGAACAAGATCTATTCATTAATAAAGTACATGCAAATTCTTTTTACAAAACGAACTTAAAGAATCTTTTAGATCAATTAGCAGTCCGAAGAATAGAATTTTGCGGCGCACAAACTGAATACTGTATGGATGCTACAATTAAATTCGCTCATGGTTTAGGTTACGAAAATTTCATGGTACAAAAAGCAACATCTACATTAAATAATCCATTTATGTCTGCAAAAGAGACGATTGATTTTTACGAAAAAATGTGGAACTATAGATTTTTAAATTTCATAGAAGATGAATCTCAGAATATAGGATAAATAGAAGGGATTCTTTTGCGAAAATTTACCGGCTCCGGATTAAAGAGACAGATGAGAAATACTCTCTAGGACTATTTAAAAATCTAGTGAATATAATTTAGTAGATTTGAATAGAAGTGGGGGGATATAATGAAAAGAGTTGCATTTTGCATCTTCTGTTTCTTTTTGTTGTTTTTATCTAATGTATCAACCTCAAATGCAGCATCTGGCTATTTAGATCAAATAGATAAAAATAATAGTAAGGAAGTTCATTATTATGTAAAGAAATCAACTGTGATTGTCGAACAAAAAGAATTTAGTTTAACAAATAGGGACACAAACACAGACGAAAATGTAGTGGCAATTGCTGTAAAATACGATACAGTAAGAGATCATTTCTTTAAAACAGCAAATTATGATACGTATTTACTGGATGAAAAAACAGGAGAAATACTAGATCCAGGAAAATTTGTTTCATCGAAAATATATGATGAATTCATAAATCAACATAAAAATGATAGAGAAAATGATTTTAGATGGAAAAATTCATTAATCGTTTTAGCATTAATATTTATTACGATCATAATTATTCCAATTTTTGCTTCAAAATTAAATGAATAATACGAAGGCTGTTTCGGCAGTCTTTTTATTATGCTAAGTAATACATTGGTTGAACAAAATAAGAAGAAATTTTAAATGAAAACAAGTTAGGAGATAAGAAATTGATCCAGTCAATCGTTCATATAGCATTAGTCGTAAAAGATTATGATGAAGCAATAGAGTTTTATACGAAGAAACTTCATTTTAGTTTAATTGAAGATACATATCAGCCTGAACAGGATAAGAGATGGGTAGTTGTATCTCCGCCTGGTTCTACTGGAACGACCATTTTACTAGCAAAGGCATCGAAACAAGAGCAAGAGCCATTCATTGGCAATCAAGCTGGTGGGAGAGTTTTTCTATTTTTAGGAACGGATGATTTCTGGAGAGATTATAACGAAATGATTTCAAAAGGAATTGAGTTTGTAAGAGAACCGAAAGAACAAGATTATGGTACAGTTGCAGTATTTAAGGACTTGTATGGGAATTTGTGGGACTTAATACAATTTAGCGACATTCATCCGCTTGCAAAAAGAATAAAATAAAAAGTTGTTTGATTAATAAATTTAATAATTGGAGGAACCTTCATTTTGTCGAGGTTCCCCAATTTTCTTTACTAATTTCATAAACATTATAAATGGAATAAATGCATAAATAAAAATACAATAGGAGGAATCATTAAAGATGGTAAAAGATTTAATGTATTACATTTCTTAATCCCCAATATACTTAGTCCTGATGCTAAAATCAATATACCACCTACAATCGTCACTTCATTAAGAAGATCATTGCTTAAGGAATTCTTCATTAGCATAGCAATTAAATAGATGGAACCTTGCCATGTAAATAAAGCGATGCCAGCAAAAATTATTCCGATACCAAAAGTAGATGCTAAAACAATCGAAGTAATGCCATCCAACGTACCATTTGCAAGGAGATACGTATAGTCCCCCTTTAACGCTGCTTCCACAGGTCCTAAAATCGATAATGTTCCAATACAAAATAATAAAATAGCAGTTGATAAACCTTCAGCCAAATTACCTTTAGAATATTTATTAACTAAACTATTAAATCTTGATTCCAACTTGAGCTTTTGCCCAATTAATCCACCTATTGCTAAACTTACAATAAAAAGCACTGGATATTTGCTGGAAGGCAAATGTTGTACAAGTGCGTTTATTCCTAATCCAAAAGCTACTAATCCCATCGCCTGCATGAGT
This sequence comes from Gottfriedia acidiceleris, assembly GCF_002128425.1. Classification (GTDB taxonomy): domain Bacteria; phylum Bacillota; class Bacilli; order Bacillales; family Bacillaceae_G; genus Gottfriedia; species Gottfriedia acidiceleris. The sequence continues at coordinate 45,434 of NZ_NESS01000005.1, read as the reverse complement.
ATTTCATGATATTCTTCTTTAATCCCCTTTTTAAAGATGCTTCCGATCATGCTACCTGCGACAATCATCAATGTGTTAAAAATCGTGCCAAACATACATTCATTTCTCCTTTTATAAATAGTATATTAATAAAAAATAAACCCTCTAGTAACTAGAGGGTCAAGTGAGTTTTTATCATTAAGTTTACTTATACGGCAATAAAATTTCTGTGACATACTTTTCTTTATCGTTAGTAAAGCCATAATCAATAAGAGTAATTTCAAAGGAATCATCTAACAGTTCATAATTATACTTTTTCATATAGGTCAATAATTTTTTATAATAACCAACTGCATCGTTATGCGTTCCTTTAAATCGAACTTTCAAATAGTCTCTTGGTGGAATAATTTTGCAAGAAGGAGGTATTTGATCCCCTTCTTCAAGTATCATGAAAATACTAGAATACTTATCCAAAACATTATTATTCAAATTAGAAGATGAGATCGAGATTCCAATTTTACCTAAAAAAATTTCCTCATTAATTCCAAAACTATTCCTTAATTCTGTAATAGGTAATTCAATGTCATCTCCTATAACATATTCATGGCGTAAATATGCTACATGCATTTCAGGAAGTTTTATTTCCGATATTTTATCTAAAGGTGTACTAACAGCATCTTCAATTTGCAAAAGTCGGCGTGATATTTTAGTTTCAATAATCTCTAATTCCTTCTTTTTTTTAGCAACTTCATCTTTTTGCTTTTTTAACATTTCAACAAGAGCATCAATTTCCCTATAATTAAAAAAATCTATAATCTCGTTTATTGGTAAATCTAAAGCTCTCAAATATTTTATTGAATTCAACCTTTCAAACTGCTGTGTTGAATAATATCTATAGTTAGTCTTTTTATCAATAAACTCTGGCCGTAAGAGACCAATCTGATCATAATACCTAAGAGTAGCAATTTTGACTTGGAATAATTTTGATACTTCTCCAATTGAAAAATACTCTTTCATTTTATAAAAACTCCTCTATTTGCCTTAAAACTGATATTTATAATACCCGAATATTTGTTCTTATACAATTATACAATCAATTCGAATAGTTCTCAATTAACCAATTAGGCAAAAAATGCTCAATGTATAAATTAGTAATGATGAAAGTTTAAAAAAAGGATTTGATTCATGATAATAGAAGTATATTGTGAGAACGAATTTGTAATCGAATCGATTAATAGTAGGAGCAGATAAAATGGAAAAAGAGATTTATATCATTAGACACTGTGAAGCTGAGGGACAGCCATATGAAGCGAAACTAACAAAGCGAGGATTTATACAGGCTAAGCATTTAGCTGATTTTTTCTCAAATATTAAAATTGACCAAATTATTTCAAGCCCTTTTTTACGTGCAATTCAATCGATCGAACCGACAAGCCATGCAAAGAATATCGATATTGTGGTCGATGAAAGATTATCTGAACGCAAGCTAAGCTCAAGTGATTTACCAGATTGGTTTGAAAAATTAAAAACAACATTTGAAGATATGGAAGTGAAATTCGAAGGTGGGGAATCAAGTCAAGAAGCTATTAATCGTGGGATAAGCGTTATCGATGAAATCATCAACAGTGAAAATCAAAAAACGATTGTTGTAACCCATGGGAATTTAATGTCTTTAATTCTAAACCAGTTTAATGCAGCATTTGGTTTTGAGAATTGGAAAAATTTAAGTAATCCTGACGTGTTTGTATTGAAGTTTAAGAATAATGATGTTGTTTATGAACGTTTGTGGCAAGTAGAATAAAAAGTTTAAATTTAAAAATACATAAGCTATTAAAAAGAACACTACATTTTCGTTACACAAAATGTAGTGTTCTTTTATTAATTTTTGAAATTATAATAGTTGTTAATGACTTTTATCGCTTTACACGAATTTCTAATTCCTCAAGCTTAAGTGACAATTTTTCTTCATCAATATTAATTTTTAAATCCTCAAATGTATATTCAGCAAAATGAGGTATATCAATTGTAATGGCAGAAAGCTCTTTACTAATAAAAGTAGAGTCTTTCCCAGCTTCTAATTTCTTTTTGTAGCGATTAAATTTAGAATCAAGATTTTCCATATTCTCATACAATTCTTCAACAGAGTTATATAGTTGAATTAATGGAATAGCTGATTTTTCACCTACTCCAGGGCAACCTGGTATATTATCACTAGAATCGCCAAGTAATGCTTTTACATCAACCCATTGTTTCGGATGGATCCCATAATCATTACTGAAGTGCTCTAGGGAGTATACAATTTCACCAGTTTTTTGAGCAATGATTTGAGATGTATGCTCGTTTATTAATTGTAGTAAGTCTCGATCATTACTATAAATATAGCACTTGTTTTTAACAGAATTAGACCAATTATTTGATAAAGTTCCCATTAAATCATCTGCTTCGTATGGTGCCATTTCAAGCTGTGCAATCCCGATTTCTTCTAATACTGTTTTTAAAGTGAAATATTGTTCGATAAGTGGGGTTGGTAGTTCTCCACGAGTTGCTTTATAAAAGTCATATTTATTTCGACGATCAGTTTCTTCACGTTTAACATCCCAAGTAATTGCAAGATGAGTAATGTCATGCTCTTTAATTAAGTTAAAAAGCTTTGGAATAAATACTCTTAATGCATTTATATAAACGCCATCTTTCGTTTTAGAAAGTTGTTCATCACTTCTGCCATAAGAAGTTGCAAAATAGCCTCTACTTAATAAATTAAAGCCATCAATTAATAATAAAGATTGATTTTCCATTTTATAAATCACCTAACATCTATTTATTTAATATAAAAATGATAGCATATCCTACTGTAAATGATAACTAGTGTATTACTGCCAATTACAATGTAAGAACCAATATTAGGCATATTTTATATCATTCATGCAGAGTGACATAAAACTTTCTTTAAAATATTGAATTTTCTGTTTATTATTTAATTAACTTTTACTATAATGGAATTTATATAAAAAAAATGCAAAGGGTAGGTAGTAATATGGAGAAAGTAAAAAGTACTGTTAAGATTGAGGATATTTTAGTTGCCTATAATACGCTGAAAGAAGTTACGAACAAAACACCTTTGCAGAATAGTACAATGCTAAGTGAAAAATATGATTGTAACGTATTTTTAAAACGAGAGGATTTACAAATAATCCGATCATTTAAGCTTAGAGGTGCATATTACAAAATTAGCAACTTGTCTTATGAAGAAAGACAAAAAGGGGTTGTATGTGCTAGTGCAGGCAATCATGCTCAAGGAGTTGCGTATACATGTAATCAATTGCAAGTGTATGCGAAAATATTTATGCCTTCAACTACACCAAATCAAAAAGTATCTCAAGTTAAATTCTTTGGTGGGCCATATGTTAAAGTTATATTAATTGGTGACACTTTTGATATTGCTCATCAAAATGCTCAAAACTATTGCAATGAAAATCAAATGACATTTATTCATCCATTTGATGATTTAGATGTAATTGCAGGGCAAGGTACCGTAGCAGTTGAAATATTGAATGAAATTGACCGTCCAGTAGATTATCTATTCGTAGCAATCGGCGGAGGAGGATTAAGCGCTGGAGTTGGTACATATATAAAAGGAATTAGTCCATCAACTAAGGTGATTGGCGTAGAGCCGATGGGTGCTGCTTCAATGGCCGAATCGATTGCAAATGGAAGAGTTGTCACATTACCTTTTATTGAGAAATTTGTTGATGGAGCAGCGGTTGGCCAAGTTGGTTATTTAACATATGAAATCTGTAGAGATGTACTTGATCAAGTAGTCGCTATTCCAGAAGGTGAGATTTGTACAACGATTTTAGAGCTTTATAATAAAAATGCAATAATTGCAGAACCCGCTGGAGCAATGTCTGTATCAGCTTTAGAATTATTTAAAGATGAAATAAAAGGAAAGAATGTCGTTTGTATCGTATCAGGTGGAAATAATGATATTGACCGACTTCAAGAAATAAAAGAAAGATCTTTAATTCATGAAGGACTTAAGCATTATTTCATCATCAACTTTCCACAACGTTCTGGCGCATTACGTGAATTTCTTGATAAAGTATTAGGACCAAACGATGACATAACTAGATTTGAATACACAAAGAAAAACAATAAGGATAATGGCCCAGCACTTGTCGGAATTGAATTGGCCAATAAATCCGATTACAAAGCATTGATTGAACGAATGAATTGTCACGAAATTCAATTCATGGAAATAAACAATAACCCAACATTGTTTAATTTACTCATTTAGACTTTACAGGTTCATTTCATCAAGTAAGATAGTGAAGAAACCCACAAGGATAATAATTTCCTTGTGGGTATTTTGATTGCATAAAACTAATAATTTGTACGTTTCTCTTCGAAGTTTATATTTTGTCTGCATTTTTTCCATAAGAATATTCTCGAAAAAATTCAACACTCTAAAAATAAGAGAACAATTTCTTACTTTACTCTACTATTAGGCAAATTCATTTTTAAAATTTTCATCTTTTTGTAATTTTACTTACTCATGGATACTTTATGAGTAAGTGTATTTCAAGTTTTCGCCTTTTTACTTACTCAAGAACACCTTATGAGCAAGTCGCTATTTTGCTTACTCATGGACACCCTATTAGAAAGTATTAAATAAAATCATGTCTCTTGACATCATAAATTAGTTAAATTACAATATTTCTAGAAATACTGAAATAAGTGCTGGTCTTTGAGAGGAGGTTAAAGTGGTGAACGATGATATTGCAGTAAAGGTTTATAAGGCATTAGGAGAATCAACGCGATTGCAAATTGTTAAAATACTTGCTAAGCAATCTGAATTAGCTTGTTCAGAAATGAAAGATCAAATAAAAGTATCGGCCAATTCTACATTGACACATCATTTAAAACCATTACTTGATTGCGGCTTGTTAACAGTCCGCAAAGAAGGAACCTTCAGATACTATAGTTTACAACGAGAAGTTTTGGAAAAATATGCACCCGCTTTACTTTAAAAATAAAGCGGTATAATTTTAATTTGTATTTCAGTATTTATAGAAATACCGAATAACTTAAGGGGGAATTGAATATGAGTTTAGTAAGCAAAGATAATACTAGTTGGGGAAAATTAGAAAATGGTCTAGAAAGTAAACTTTTTGAACCAGTAAAAATAGGTGCTTGGAATTTACGTAGTCGTACTGCAATGGCTCCATTAACAAGAAGTTTTGCAGATGATCAAACTGGTGTAGTTGGAGACGATGTAGTTGAATATTATCGTAAACGAGCTGCAGATGGCGTAGGATTGATTATCTCTGAAGGAACAGTTATTAGTTCACGTGGAAAAGGTTACCCAGGTATTCCAGGAATTTATTCTGAGGATCAAATTAAAGCTTGGAAAAAAGTAACTGATGCTGTTCATAAAGAGGGTGGCACAATGATTTCACAAATCTGGCATGTAGGACGTTTATCTCATCATGAGCTTGCTGGAAATATGCCACCACAAGCACCATCAGCGATTCCTGCAGAAGGATTAGTTTCTCGTTATCGTAAGCCTTATGATATGCCTGAAGAAATGACTACCCAGGATATTAAAGAAGTAGTCAATCAATATGCTCAAGCTGCTAAAAATGCTATTGAAGCTGGTTTTGATGGAGTTGAAATTCACGCTGCACATGGATACTTAATCGATCAATTTAATTCAGATATTACGAATCAACGTACAGATCAATACGGTGGTGATCTTCCACAAAGATTAACTTTCATGAAGGAAGTAATAAAAGCAGTTATCGATGCAATTGGTACTGAAAGAACGATGATTAGATTTTCTGCTCATAAAGCTGATATTCCGGGCTATATGTGGGAAGATCCAGAATTCGCAATTCGTACATTTATTGAAGCATTCAAAGAAGTTGGTGCAATTTTATTACACCCTTCAATTATGCAATTTGATCGTATACTTGCAGATGGTAAAACGATGCATCAGCTTGTAAGAAAGTACTGGGATGGAGTTATTATTGGAGTAGGAACGTTAAATCCTGAAATGGCAGAAAAAGCGATTGTTGAAGGAACAATTGATGTTGCTGCGTTCGGGCGTCCTCTAATTTCGAATCCAGATCTTTTACACCGTTTGAAACATGGTGAAGCAATTGAAGAATATGATGTTAAAAAGCATCTAAACGTTCTAATCTAAGTTTTGATTTTTTAGTAGATAGTAGGAAGGGAGTTAATCATGAGCTTCCTTTTCTAAAGTCTAATATTTCGGTATTTGTAGAAATATCAAATTATGTTGAAAGGAATTATTTTATGTCGAATAAAGGAAAAATTTATATTTTAGCAATGATTAGTTTTTTAGTTGGAACTTCACAATATGTTATTTCTGGTATTTTAGATAAAATGGCCGCTGAATTAGGTATTTCTATTGAAGCTGCAGGACAACTAATTACTGTGTATTCATTGATCTATGCAATCGGTACACCAATTTTAATGGCTGTATTAGCTAAAATGGAACGCCGAAAGTTACTTCTATTTTCTTTAAGTGTATTTATTTTAGGTAATTTTCTAGCAGTGGTCGCACCCGGATACGGCTTGTTTATGGTTGCGCGTATTATAATGGCGTTAAGTGCAGGAGTTACTGTTGTTACAGTACTAAGCTTGGCAGCTAAGATCGCACCAGCAGATAAAAAGGCAAGTTCAATTGCCACTGTTGTAATGGGATTTACTGCTTCACTAATCATAGGGGTCCCAATTGGCAGATTTATTGCAGCTGCTTATGATTGGAGACTAGTCTTTCTTGGAGTTGCTATATTCGTTTTAATCTCATTAGTAATTATCGTTAAAACAATTCCAAAAACACAGGGGGATCAACCGATTCCATTATTGCAGCAAATCGCATTAATTAAACAACCAAAAATTGCATTAGCTTTATCGATTACTTTTTTCTTAATGAGCGGATATGGAATCGTATTTACTTATTTATCACCTTATCTTATTCAAACCACTAAGATGAGCGATCACGTTTTAAGTTTTGCTTTATTATTACTTGGTATAGCTAGTTTAATTGGATCTAAATTCGGGGGATTCAGTGCAGACAAGTGGGGAATTACGCTTACTTTAAAACGAGGGCTAGTACTTAATATTTTATCAATCATATTATTATCTTTCATTTCTAGTTCAATCAATACAGTGATCATAATCCTTACATTATGGTCATTTTCCGGATGGTCTTCTGGTGCAACACAACAATTTAACTTAGCAACAATTTCTCCAAAATCATCTGATGTTTTATTAGGTCTAAATCAGTCAATGATGCAATTAGGCTTTGCATTTGGAGCAGCAATCGGAGGGCTAGCAGTTAGTCAACTGTCCATTCGTTCAATTACATGGATGGGTTCAATTCCAGTTATGGTTTCTTTACTCATAACATTTGGATTATCACGTTATTTAATGATTGAAAAGAAAGTCAGACAAGGAGTTAGCACACAAATAAGGGCTTGAATGGACTAATTAGTAATTGAGGGGATTTTTACTTAGTTTTGTGAAAAAATAAATTTACAACTTATAGGGTTGTTTCATATGTCAGATAACTGGCATATGGGCGACCTTTTTTAATGTAATAAAATCTTTTTAGAGAAACTAAGGTTATATTTATCAAGTTTTTATTTGATTTAGTAAGAATAAGAGCATATTTGCCATTTTTTCATTTGAAAGTACTTACTGCTGTATCATTTTAAGCTTAAATACCTTAACAGGTATGGGTAATTTTTTATTTTATTGGCGATTCTTTGTGATTTATTTGTAGATTTACTAATTTTAATTACGGTTTTCAGTTTTTAATTGCTGTTTTGCTAATTTTAATTGTGATTTTCGGATTTTAATTACAGTGCAATGTTTATTTGCAATGCTTCATCTTTTATTTGCACTTCTCAAAAACATAGTTGCAGTACTTCACCATTTATTTGCCCTTCTCAAAGACCTTATTTGCAGTTCAAACTTAAATCGATGTGATTCTTCGCTTAACGCTTTTAAACCACTAGATGTTTTACTAAAAAAACAAATTGAATAATATTGTAATTATAAGAATTTTTATAATAATTTAAATTCAATCTTTTTCGAATAAAAGTATTCCTAATGCAATGTAACCGATTTATAATTAAATTCGGAAAGCCTCAAATAAGTAAAAATAGTACATAAAAAAATTTCCTCTTACAAAAATGGAAAATAATAAAACGATAATTTTTTATATTTATTTAATAATAAATAATAGATGTAAAATGGGGGCTTACTCCTTTTAGATAAATAAAATTAATTAAGGAGCTGGTAATTATGTCAAGCAAGACATTAGAAGCATTTTTAACTCCACAATTAGCTGAGTTAAAAGAGAAAGGGCTCTATAATGAGATTAACTCTTTAGAAGGTTCTAACGAGGCTACTATACAAATTAGTGGTAAAAAATTTATAAATTTATCTTCAAATAACTATCTTGGTTTTGCGACTCATCCTCGTTTAAAACAAGCTGCTATTGAAGCGACTGAAAAATATGGAGTTGGTGCAGGAGCTGTACGTACGATTAATGGTACGATGGATATCCACGATCAACTTGAAAAAGCGATTGCAGAATTTAAACATACTGAGGCTGCTATTGTATTCCAATCTGGTTTTAACTGTAATATGGGTGCTATTTCAGCAGTAATGACAAAAAAAGATGCAATTCTATCTGATGAATTAAACCATGCTTCAATTATCGATGGTTGCAGACTTTCAGGGGCAAAAATTATTCGTGTAAAACACCAAGATATGGATGATTTACGTGAAAAAGCAAAAGAAGCTACAACTTGTGGTTTATATGAGAAAGTTATGTACATTGCAGATGGTGTTTTCTCTATGGATGGAGATGTAGCAAATATTCCTGATATCGTAAAAATTGCTGAAGAATTTGGCTTAATAACATATATCGATGATGCACATGGTTCTGGCGTTATGGGTAAAGGAGCTGGAACAGTTAAACATTTCGGATTATCAGATAAAATTGATTTCCAAATTGGTACACTTTCTAAAGCAGTTGGGGTTGTAGGTGGATATGTAGCTGGTTCACAACAATTAATCGATTGGTTAAAAGTTCGTGCACGTCCTTTCTTATTCTCTACATCATTAACACCAGCAAATGCTGCTGCATGTATTGAAGCAATTCGTATTATGTCTGAAGAACCAGAAAAAATCGAAAAGCTTTGGGAAAACGGAGATTACTTAAAAGCTGGATTATCAAAACTTGGATTTAATATTGGTGATTCTGAAACACCAATTACTCCATGTATTATCGGTGACGAAAATCTTACTCAAGAGTTTTCTAAACGACTATACGAAGAGGGAGTTTATGCGAAGTCAATTGTATTCCCAACAGTACCACTAGGAACTGGTCGTATTCGTAATATGCCAACAGCTGCGCATACTAAAGAAATGCTAGATGAAGTTTTAGCTATTTATGAAAAAGTTGGTCGCGAATTAAACGTTATTAAATAATTTTAAGAATACATTCGATATTTTATTACTATAAGGTGGACTAAGGAATGAAAAAAATATTAATTACCGGTTGTTTTGGACAAATCGGTTCAGAATTAACTATGCGTCTTAGAAGTGAATATGGTCTTGAAAATGTTGTTGCGACAGATATTCGCCGATTAGAAGGAAGTCCAATTTTAGAAGCTGGTCATTTTGAAATTTTAGATGTAATGGATAAAGAAAAAATGTTAGAGATTGCTAAAAAGTATGAAGTTGATACATTCATTCACTTAGCTGCTCTATTATCAGCAGTTGCAGAAGCAAAACCTACATTAGCTTGGGACTTAAATATGGGTGGATTAGTGAATGCTCTTGAAGTAGCGAGAGAATTAAGCTTAAAATTCTTTACTCCTAGCTCAATTGGTGCATTTGGTCCAGCAACTCCAAAGGATAATACACCACAAGATACAATCCAACGTCCAACTACAATGTATGGTGTTACAAAAGTAGCTGGTGAATTATTATGTGATTATTACTTTGAAAAATTTGGCGTAGATACTCGCGGCGTTCGTTTCCCAGGCTTAATCTCTTACGATACAGTGCCAGGTGGAGGAACTACTGATTATGCTGTTGATATTTATTACGAAGCATTAAAAAATAAGAAATATACTTCATTTATTGGTGAAGGAACATACATGGATATGATGTATATGCCTGATGCGATTGATGCAATTATTAAGTTGATGGAAGCAGATCCTACAAAACTTAAACATCGTAATGCATTTAATATTTCAGCGATGTCATTTGAACCAACTCAAATTGCGGCATCAATTCGTAAATTCATCCCTGAATTTACATTAGATTTCGATATTGACCCTATTCGTCAAGGAATTGCAAATTCATGGCCAAATTCAATTGACAGCTCTGCTGCAAAAGAAGAGTGGGGCTTCGATCCTAAATTTGATTTAGACCGTATGTCTGAAGATATGTTAAATAAATTAGCTGCAAAGTTAAACGTAACTCAAGCTTAATAACGAAGAAGGAGACAACAATTGTCTCCTTCTTTTTTTCGATTTCTTTACTAATTCCTTTTTTTGTATTTTGTTAAGTACTTTGACACAAACTTATCATGTATCAAGAATGATAAAGTAAAATGCTGATAAAAAGGAAGTTAGTATATGAACAATTTAGATCAGAAAGCATTACCACTTACAATTAAAGATATTAAAACTGCATATGAACTTTTAGAGGGTAAAGTACGAAAAACACCTTTAGTTAAATCATTTTATTTAACATCAAAGTCGGATGGAGAAATTTATTTAAAACTTGAAAATATGCAATTAACAGGCTCTTTTAAATTTCGAGGTGCATTTAATAAAATTTCGCATTTAACTGAGGAAGAAAGAAGTAAAGGCATTATTGCCTGTTCGGCTGGGAATCATGCACAAGGTGTCGCTTTATCATCAAAGCTACTACATATTAAGAGTAAAATTATCATGCCTTCATCTGCTCCAAAAGCAAAGGTCGAAGCAACAGAAGGCTACGGATCAAAAATCATATTACACGGTGAAACATTTGATGATGCGAAAGACTATTGCGCAAAAGTACGTGACGAAACAGGTGAAACATTCATTCATCCTTACGATGATATTTACATTATGGCTGGTCAAGGGACAATTGGTATCGAAATTTTAGATGATCTATGGGATGTAGATACTGTAATTGTTCCAATTGGTGGTGGTGGTCTAATTTCTGGGATTGCAGTCGCATTGAAATCATTTAACCCTTCAATCGACATTGTTGGTGTACAAGCAGAGAATGTACATGGCATGAAAGCATCGATTGACGCAGGAGAAATAGTAAGTAACTATACTGCTTCAACGATTGCCGATGGATGCTCTGTTAAAGTTCCAGGGAAATTAACGTTTGACATTGTAAAAGAATTAATTAGCGAAATAATCCTTTTGAGTGAAGATGAAATAGAAGTTGCAATGAAGGATTTACTACAGCGCGGTAAAGCAGTAGTGGAAGGTTCTGGTGCACTAGCTACAGCAGCAATCCTTTCAAAAAAGGCATCAAAATATATAAAAGATAAAAAAGTAGTAGCAATCATTTCAGGTGGAAATGTTGACTTAGAAAGAATATCTAGTGTTTGTGAACATTTCTTTGGAAATGAAGTTAAGTGATCATGTTAATTAAAGCCAAAAGAATGGGTGGTCCTCTTGTCGGAAAATAAACTAAGAAGAGAAATGGGGTTTATTGCAGCGTTAACGACCGTAATCGGTACTGTAATTGGTGGTGGGGTTTTCTTTAAAGCCACAGCTGTATATGGCGCAACTGGTTCTGCAAGTTTAGGTTTATTAGCATGGATTATTGGAGGCATCATTACAATTTGTGCGGGATTATCAGGTGCTGAGCTTGCAGCAGCAATTCCAAAAACTGGGGGAATGGTTGCCTACTTAAAGCACACATATGGAGATCTGACTGCTTATTTACTTGGATGGGCACAAACAATCATCTATTTTCCTGCTAATATTGCCGCGCTTTCGATCATATTTGGTACGCAAGCAGTTTCAATTTTTGGGGTCCCTGCCAATTCTAATAAATTCACTGTAACGATTATTGCAGTAGTTACTGCAGTATTTATAACATTAATGAATTTCTTAGGTGCAAAAACTGCTGGTAGTATTCAATCACTTTTTACGTTTTGTAAACTAATACCTCTGGCGATTTTGATCATATTTGGTTTATTACATGAAGGACATGTGACATTTCAATTTTTTCCAATTGAAGTAGGAAGCGATCGAAGTTTTTTGCCAGCACTTGGTTCAGCTTTACTTGCAACGATGTTTGCATATGATGGTTGGATACTCGTTGGAAATATAGCCGGAGAAATGAAAAATCCTAAAAATGATTTGCCAAAAGCAATCGTCTTTGGTTTAGCAGCAGTAATGGCAGTGTATCTTTTAATTAACATATCCTTTTTATTTGTATTAACCGCACAGCAATTAGCTGGTACATCTACCCCTGCTACAGAAGTTTCGAAAGCTTTATTCGGTAATTTTGGTGGAAAACTCGTCTCAATAGGAATTTTAATTTCTGTATTTGGTACGATTAACGGCTACACAATGACAGGAATGAGGGTACCATATGTAATGGCTAGAGAACAAAAACTTCTTTTTAGTAGTTGGTTTGGTAAATTATCAAAAACTGGAGTTCCATATAATGCTGGTCTATTTATCCTAATAGTTGCGATATTAATGATGTTTATAGGTGGATTTGACTTATTAACTGACATGTTAGTATTTGTCATTTGGATTTTCTATACTTTAACATTTATTGCAGTCTATATTTTACGAAAACGGGAACCAAATCTAAAAAGGCCATATAAAGTACCTTTTTTACCTTTCGTTCTCTTAATCGCAATAATTGGGGGAATCTTTATCGTCGTTAATACTCTAATAACGCAAACTATTTTGGCATTTTGGGGAATTGGTTTAACGTTAATTGGACTTCCTGTTTATTACATGTTACGGAAAAAACATGTTGTAGTAGATGATGAATGAAAAGGTAGGAAATTCTCCTACCTTTTTGACTGCTTTCTAATGTAACAAAAGCACCCGTTTATTATCTTGATTCCAAAAGGATCGAAATTGCACTGAACATCAATAAAAAAGCCATAACGATATTGAACTGAGTATGATAGTTTGATAAGAACTTTCGGAAAATTGAACCAAACACACCCCAAGCGTAAGTACCTAAAAAACCAACAAAAGCTAGAAAGAATGAATAGAATAGTAGGCTGACATTGGAACTGTGATATGGAAGGACAAAGGTTGATATAGTAGTTATGCCATATAAAATACCTTTCGGATTTATGAATTGTAACAGCATACCTGTTAAATAACTGTAATTCTTGTCTCCATCAGTGTGATGATCATCATTCTTACTACTAATAATTTTGATTGCCAGATACAACATATAGATTACCCCTAGAATAGTCATTATAAATTCAACTTTTGGAATGAAGTTTTTAAGCAAAAGACTAAAATAAGCACAAAATAAAATAAGTACAAAGAAACCAGAACCTACCCCTAACGAAAATCTAACTGCCCTTTTTAATCCAAATTTGTTAGCAACTAACAATGCCATAATATTATTTGGACCTGGGGTAAAAGCTGTAACAAAGATATATAACAAAAATGATAATAAAGCCAAAATGGAACCCTCCTTTGATTGTATGTTATAATGATTGAAATAGACAATATAACGATTTACTTTATATTGTATGGTATGTACGTTATATTGTAAATACTTTGTTTAGGAGTGTTTTTATGGAAGAAATAAATCAAATCATTGCAAAAAACTTAAAAGCTTATAGAGAATGTAAAAAATTAAGTCTTGAAAAGGTAGCAGAATTTACTGGTGTAAGTAAAACAATGATTGGTCAAATTGAAAGAGGTGAATCCAGTCCTACTATTACAACGATCTGGAAAATAGCAAATGGATTAAAAATTTCTTTTACTTCATTAATCAATAATCCGCAGCCAGATACAAAAGTTATTTCTATGAGCGAGGTTCAAACTCTTGTAGAGGATAATGGGAAATATAGGCTTTATCCATACTTTCCTTTTGAAGATGAAAGACGTTTTGAAGTATATTCTGTTGAGATTGAAAAAGGTGGTTTCCTAAGTGCTGATGCGCATAAGGAAGGAACTGAGGAATTTTTAACTATTTATGATGGTGAATTAACAGTCCGAGTAAATAATGTTGAACATACAGTGAAAAAAGGCGATTCAATTAGATTCAAGGCTGATCGACCTCATTCTTATCATAATTCTGGAGAAACTTTAACTCGATTAAGTATGCTTTTATACTATCCAAATTAAAAACCCCGTTTAATTAAAACGGGGTTTTACCATTGTTTTATGATAGCTTAACTCAGCCAATTGTTAAGATTTACTTATATCATGAAATTTGTTTTCATAAGAATTTTCCACTGTAACATGCAAAAATTTATAAGATGTAATAACACCGATCAGTAAAAACAAGCTTGCAATGATTGGTGGTAAAAGATGATAAAAATCTGTATATCCAATCATAAAATGGACGGCAAAAGCAGTGATAAACGCAGGTAAGCTCCCTAACAATAATGTCCAAAAGATCCATTTTTGATTTTGTCTAAACCCCCATAATGAAATCATGAGTACTAGTAAGCCAACACTTACTAATCCACCTCCAAAACCGGCGCGATCATGTGAAATAACAGGAATTAGGTGTTGATTAAATGCATTCAACTTAGAAGGTGTTATACATAAATAATTTAAATCTGTTTTAACAAAAGTAGTAGTGACGCCTACAAATGAAATAATACATCCTCCGATCATAATCGAAAAACCTAATATAATAAAAAATAATTGACCGATTAAACTAATCTTCCAATCTCTATTATTAGTTAAATTTTGAGATTCTGGACTTCTATTTATACCTCTGGTTTTAAAAAAGCCAATTAAGAATGGTATTAATAAAACTACCCAAAATAAAGCGTGTAACCAGTCAAAGTACCCATATCCTATAAATAAGAATATCGCTAAAAAACCTACGAACGCACTAGTATTAGATGCTTTCTTTGCCCAATGATATTGATGTTTAATTCCATTTCTGGCTAATGACATGAACAAGATTCCACCAGACATAATCGTCCCAGAAAGTGTCATCCGATCATGTGACATAAAGGGGAGAATTCGATCATTAAACTGTAAAATTACATTTCGATTAATCGTTAAAAATTGCTCATCATATGGAAGGACAATGGAAGTTAAACTAATAAATAGAGCAAGTAATCCTCCAATAAACATGAAAAGTCCAAATAAAAAGTACCATATCCATCCATCACTTAAACTAGTAACTGCTTTTTTCCTTCTATACATTATTGCTTCATTGATCCGTTTTGGTAGACCAGGACCACTGAGCACATATCCATGAGTCAAAAATACTAATGCTGCTCCAGTATCAATTAACTCAATTGCATCAATAGGTTCAACGATTCCGCCTTTTGTAAAAATTGGTTTCTCAAACTGACTTGATTTTAACTTTTGAATTGTATTGATTAAATTATTTTTTTGCTCTAAATCAGTAGTAATTGGAATTTCTTCAATCAATATGGAATCGAATGGGGAATTTTCTTGTTTAAGAAAAACATCTATTTCATTTGAATAAATTGATAGACAAATAGGTTTAACAGAAGTCCAATTATTTTCTAATAAGTCTTTGGCTAAGTGAAGATCTACGATGAATACATCAACAAAACTAGAAAGCCTCGATTCAATCATTTTAAATTCATCAAAACTCCCAACTATTCTAGCAAAAATAGGAACCTTTTTATGTAACTTTGAAAGTTTATTAATTGTTTGTTCTACGGTTAATACTTTATTTTCTTCAGATCCGATTATTTGATTATGTTTCAAATCAATGAGCGGGCTTTTGCTTGTAGTAGTGTCGTGTATAGAAATAGGGCCAATTTCAATCACACCAAATCCTAAATTCATAAAAGCATTTGTGCCAGTAAGATATGGGTCAACCTTAGATGCTAATCCAATTTGATTTTTAATTCTTAAATTATGAATCTCGTTTTCAAGTGAACTGTCAGTATTTAAATGACCGAGAAATTCGATTAGATTCGGACCAAATGGTATAGTTGAGATTTTATTCATGCTACTATGAATGAATTCTCTTGATGCTTTAGATGGAAGCTTTGAGAGCATTGGTTTAAAAATTGTATGATATGACCAATCAGGCATAGTATAACCTCATTTATTTTAAGATTACTTATAGTTTACTTTGACAAATATAAAATGAAAACACTTTCTTGTAAATTTGTGAATTGATTCACAACGCGTTGGAATTTTTGTATAAATATGGTATAAATAAAAAGAGTTACCTACTTTCAAAATTAGTAGGACAAGTAAGGAAAAGGTTGTATAGAAAGGCGTATATGTGATTACAATGGTAAATATGCAAAAAGTGATAGTCATCGTTGGTCCTACAGCAGTAGGGAAAACAAAACTAAGTATTGAACTTGCAAAAGCTCTTGATGGAGAAATCATTAATGGCGATGCGACACAAGTTTATAAAGAATTGAATATTGGAGCAGCTAAAATTACAGAAGACGAAAAAGAAGGAATTCCTCATCATTTAATTGATTTCCTTGATCCAAAAGATTCTTTTACGGTTGCTGATTTTCAAGAATTAGCTAGAGAAAAAATTAAGGAAATAGCAAATCGAGGTAAAATTCCAATTATTGTTGGAGGTACGGGATTATATATCCAAAGTGTATTAACTAAATATGAATTTGCTGAGCAAGAAGGTGATGAGCTTTTAAGAAACCAATTAGAGGGCTACGCGATGGCCTTTGGGAATAAAGCATTACACGATCAATTAAAAGAAATTGATCCAGAAAGTGCAAAGCAAATACATATGAATAATGTCAGAAGAGTAATCCGTGCAATAGAAGTTTTCAGATTAACGGGACAAAAATTTTCAGAGACCGCATTTAAAAAAGAGCCAGAGTATTTATATGATGCAGAAATAATAGGATTATCGATGGATCGAGAGCTACTATACAATCGAATTAATTTACGAGTTGATCTAATGTTGGAAGCAGGACTAGTAGATGAGGCAAAATTGCTCTACGACAAAGGTATTCGAAATTGTCAATCTGTGCAAGCGATTGGCTATAAAGAGCTTTACGATTATTTTGAAGGAATCTTAACGAAAGCAGAAGCAATCGATTTAATTAAACAAAGCTCAAGAAGGTATGCAAAAAGGCAAATGACTTGGTTTAGAAATAAAATGAACATCCACTGGTTTGATATGGATGGACACAATTTTGATATAAAAAAACTGGAAATTTTAGCTCTACTTGAAGGAAAGGGCTATTTCATCTCGAATAAATATATGTAGAGGTAGAAGAGGAGGAAAAGGACATGAAAACATCAATCAACATTCAAGACCAGTTCTTAAACCAATTACGTAAAGACAATCTAGCGGTTACAGTATTTTTACTAAATGGATTTCAAATCAAAGGTAAAGTAAAAAGCTTTGATAACTTTACGGTATTGTTAGATGTTGAAGGAAAGCAACAGTTAATATATAAACATGCAATTTCAACGTTTGTACCATCTAAAAATGTACAAATTGAAATGTAAAATAAATTGTAAAAAAGAGCATTGATCTTATGGTCAATGTTCTTTTTTAATATGTAGAAATGTAAAACGAATAATTATATTATGTAAACTAAAGAGGAGAATTCAAATGTATGTTCCAAAAGAATTTAAAGAAACGGATCTAAATCAATTAATAACTGAAATGAAGAAAAATAGCTTCGGAATATTATTATCAAATAATGACGAGGCAAAAATAAATGCAACTCATTTACCATTCATCATTCAAGAAGAGCAAGAGAAATTAATTTTAATTACACATTTAGCTAGGCCAAATCCTCAATGGAAAACGATGAATGGAAAGGAATCTTTAATAATTTTTCAAGGGCCTCATGCATATGTTTCTGCTTCATGGTATGAAGAAAAAAATACAGTTTCAACTTGGAACTATACAGCAATTCATGCTTATGGAAACGTAACAACAATTGAAAATAAGGATGAAATGAGACAAATCGTATTAAAAACAACCGACTATTTTGAAAAAGGACAATCAAAACCTTGGAAATATGAAGACCACACAGATTATGTTGAAAAATTACTTTCAGGAATAGTTTGTTTAAAAATAGACGTAACAGAGTTAATTGGTAAAAAGAAGTTAAGTCAAAATCATTCGAATGAGAGAAGAGAAAAAGTAATTAGAGCTTTGGAAAATGAAGAAAAATATTCTTCGAAAGAAATCGCAGAACTTATGAAAGCTAAACTAAATGCAAGTTCTTAAAAAAGAAGTATAGAAGGAGTTATGATTATAGAAATCATAACTCTTTTTTATTTGGGCGTTCATTTTCTTCAAAAAATTGAAAGTACCTTTTTAAAGAAACTGATGTCTTTAGTCCAACTAATTGTTGAATATCTTCCACTAATAATCCTTCTTTTATTTTCCGTAGAATAAAAGTGTTTCTTAAATGTTGAGAACAAAGTCCTTTTCTAAGCCCGGCTCTTTTGACTTCTAACCTAAGCATTTTTTGAAATGCAATTTCAGTTAGTGCTTTTGGGGAATCAATATCGTAAACCCAATGGAATGTCATACGGTTAAAATCAAATGCAACAAAGAGCGGATGAGTTGAATGATAATGAGGTCTTACTGGCTCGGGTATCGTGACAAAATAATTATATAAGAGCATTCGATCTTCTTTTGTGAGAATTACTGTTCTTTTAATCCCTTCCTTGCTATGGACAACAAGTTCATTTAAAGCGAAGTTTATGTCTCTCATTTGTAAATCAATTAATTCCTTCAAAGTTAGTCCATAAAAAAGCATAAAACGAATCATAATTTCGTTGCGATCCATTAAAAATGGTCTAACTTTTAATTGTTTTTCTGACAAATCTGTAGTGGATTGAACAATTGATAGTAATTTTTTTTCTTCTTCTTGTGTGATAAAATCGTCCGTTGAAAGAGCGCGTGAAGGTCCAGCTAAATAGTTAGTGAATGGAATGATATTTTCGATTGTAGAATTTTTAGAATGTAAAAACTTATAAAATTGATTTAGTACGACATAAATTCGGTGCATCGTTTTCTCGTTATATCCACGTTCAGATGTTAAATAATAGAAATAATCATTAAAATTTTGAACTTGTAATGTACTAAAACTGTCATTAACTTTTTTAAAATATCGGAAACATTCTTCCAAATCATAGCAATATCGTTTTATAGTAGATTCTTTTCTTCCCTTACTATTTAAGTGAGAGGCAAATTGCAAGATGACATCATGTAAAGTAGCAGTCGTTAAGTTTGGGATTGTCAAATTTATCAACTCTTCTCTTTTTCTATAATTATATCAAATAAGTTAATAGAATTTAGTAAAATTTAGCAATCTTAACCATTTAAAAGTAAGTCTTTAGAATAAAAGTTTTGAATTTAATTGTTCGTACATATAATAGTAAAAACGTAATGTAGGAAATTCCTTACAAAAAGCGAATAAACGAAAAATAATGAGACTTTCGTGGAGAGCTATTTATAGATGTAAAATAAATGTGCGACAGAATAAAGAGAGGTGTCATGTTTGGAGCAGCCAATTCGATTAAAAGATAACGGCCAAATAAATGTTGTACTTAATACAGTGAAAAGGGGAGAGGTTTCTCCAAATCCAAGTATCGAAACAGTGAAACAGCCTAAACATGAATTATTAGTTGAAATAGAGGATCAATTAAGGCATTTAATTGGGATGGATGAAATAAAAAAAATGATTCATGAAATTTATGCTTGGATATTTATTAATAAAAAAAGAGAAGAATTAAACTTAAAAGCTGAAAAACAAGTATTGCATATGTTGTTTAAAGGCAATCCAGGGACTGGAAAAACGACTGTTGCAAGGATTATCGGTCAATTATTTTTGAAAATGGGTGTATTGTCAAAAGGCCACTTAATTGAAGCTGAACGAGCTGATTTAGTCGGTGAATACATTGGTCACACTGCTCAAAAAACTAGAGATTTAGTAAAAAAAGCAAATGGTGGCATTCTTTTTATTGATGAGGCATACTCACTAGGCCGTGGTGGGGAAAAAGATTTCGGAAAAGAAGCGATTGATACACTTGTTAAACATATGGAAGATAAGCATGGTGACTTTGTACTGATCTTAGCTGGTTATTCTTCTGAAATGGATTATTTCTTAAGTTTGAATCCTGGACTAAAATCAAGGTTTCCATTCATTTTAGAATTCCAGGATTATTCAGTAAAGGAGCTTCTAGATATATCAAAAAAGATGTTTGTTGACCGAGAATATATTCTATCCCGGGAAGCGGAATATCGATTACGAGACTTTATCCAAAAGGCAAAACTTGAAAATCGGGCTCATTTTAGCAATGGACGATTTGTCCGTAATATTGTTGAAAAATCGATCAGGACACAAGCTACAAGATTAGTATCTGAAACCGAATTTAATCGAGAAATATTAATGAGAATAGAAGAAAAGGACTTATTTACTTCAGACAAAATCGACTCGATTAATTGAACCCTTGGCTATTTTACATGATGCTTTCTTCCCCACCAGCCTTTCATGTTAAAATAAATTGAAATAATGACCCCAATTAAAATATTGAGGATAATACAATATAAATAACCATACTTCCATTTTAACTCAGGCATATTTATAAAATTCATGCCGTAAAAACCTGCGATAAAAGACATCGGCAAAAATATCGCACTTAATTAGTGTTAAAGTTTTCATAATATCATTTGTACGGTCAGATTTTAAGGACATTTGTAATTCTATAATGCCTGCCATATTTTCTTTAAAATTATCAAGGGCATTAATAATACGTTCATAATTCTCTTTCAATTCATTAAAATAAAAACCTGCATCCTGACTTAAGAATGGAAAATCTGCTTCTACAATTTGGTAATGACATTTACTTGCGGTTCGACTAGTTGTCTTAGATCTTGAAGTTGCACTTTCCAATTGAAAATTTTGTGATCTAAATCTTTTCGAAATGGGTCATTAAAAAGGTCTCGTTCAATTTCTTCAATCTCATTTGCAAACCGATCAATTGAAATAAGGAACTTCTCAATAACTTCATGAAAAATTTGATATAAAACATGACCAGCATGATCCACCTTAATATAATTTTGATTGAACTCTTGAGTTACATATTTGAATAGGTCTATTTCATGATCTTCTATATATGAAATAATTAACTTACTACAAACAAGAATATTGATTTTTGTAGGTTTAAATAACTTAGTTAAAGCATAGAGGGAAAGTACTGCCTCGTTTTTAAAAATATTTATTCTTGGCATATATTCACTATGTAAAAGTTTCTTTTTTGCTAATGGATGAATCGTTAAACTTTCAATAATAATAGATAACTTATCAAAGGATTTATTATTGAAGTGATACCAAAGAATTTCATCATTAGTAGGAAGCAAAAATTCATCAATTGTCTCGACTGAATGGTTTGTTATATTATATCTCTTTAAATGAAATTCCACTTTTAAATAAATTTCTAAAATAGTGTTGGCAAGTATAGGTAAATTATGTGAAGAAAACAAACGCTTTTTTAGGTTTGTTTTTTCGTGGTAATGAAAAATGAGACAGTTGATTGTTGCAAAGAAGCGAAAGATCCGAGGGGGAATAGATCAACTATTTGTCTTACAATATAAAAAAACAAACCAATATTTTAAAAGGTTTGTTTTTATTGGACTTATTTATTTAATTTAATTTTTGAGTGTTTGATTCGTTTAAACTAATTGTAGAGCTAGAGTCTTTAAATGATCTTTTAGGTAGACTCCAATTATAATGTACAGATAATAGTCTAAGAAGAACAATAACAATGAATAATAATAATAGTTCAAAATTTGTATCAACAAATTTATTACCAATTAAAACGCCTACAAGTATTGCCCAAAAAGCATAGACTTCTGAATGTAATACCATTGGTTTTCGTTTTGCTAGTAGATCTCGCACGATTCCTCCACCTATTCCAGTTAAAACAGAAGCAACGATAACAGCGCTAACAGGTAATTTTAGTTCCATTGCATAATTTGCTCCGAGAATTGCAAAAGCGGATAAGCCGATTGAATCGAATAAAATATCTAATTTTTTAAAAGGTTTATTTGATAATTGCGGAAAGAAAAAGATAATTGTCATCGCAACTAAAGCAATTGTAAAATTTGTTGTTTGATTCCATAAATAGTTAATTGGATAACCTATTAATAAATTACGTAATGCACCGCCACCAAAGGCTGTAGCAAAGCCTAGAATATAGACACCAAATAAATCATAGTCTTCTTCCATTGCGACTACTGCACCACTTAATGCAAAGGAAATAGTACCAATAATGCTAAATAACTCCCATGTTTCCAAAAAGCAATTCCCCTGCCCTCCAATAAAAAGATGAAAAATAGTCCAGATATCATTATAATAAAGAGACAGTTAAGAGTAAAGAAGATTTAATTGCTTATAATTGTTTAAAGTAAAGGTGGAATTTTGTGTCGAAAGAATTAAGAGAAAAAGCCATATTAGTTGGATGTCAGCTTCAAAATGTAGATGATGATCGTTTTAATTATTCAATGGATGAATTAGCATCACTTACGAAAACGGCGAATGGAGAAGTAGTTTTAGTTACCTCGCAAAAAAGAACTAAGTATCATTCAGCGTTATACATAGGAACAGGTAAAGTAGAAGAGTTAGAAGCAGCAATCGCAGAGTTGGAACCAGATGTTGTTATTTTTAATAATGAACTGACTCCTTCTCAAATACGTAATTTATCAGCAAGATTAGAAAAAAGAGTAATTGATCGTACGCAGTTAATTTTAGACATATTTGCACAGAGAGCAAAAACAAAAGAAGGTAAATTGCAAGTTGAATTAGCTCAATTACAATATTTAATGCCAAGACTAGTTGGTCAAGGGACAGAGTTATCGAGACTTGGTGGAGGTATTGGTACAAGAGGACCTGGTGAAACAAAGCTAGAATCTGATCGTCGTCATATTCGAAAACGAATTGATGATATTAAACAGCAATTAAACGTAATCGTTGAACATCGTAAGCGCTATCGTGAGCGACGTAAGAAAAATGAAATGTTTCATATTTCGTTAGTCGGTTATACAAATGCAGGAAAATCAACATTATTTAACCGTCTAACTAAATCTGATGTGTATGAACAAGATTTACTATTTGCGACATTAGATCCCACAACAAGAAAATTTGTTTTATCAAATGGAATGACAACTTTACTCACTGATACAGTTGGTTTTATTCAGGATTTACCAACTTCACTTATTGCAGCATTCCGTTCAACACTTGAAGAAGCAACTGAAGCGGATTTCATTCTGCACGTTGTCGATGCATCTCATGAAAATTATAAAAGCCATGAAATGACAGTTTCTAAATTATTGAATGATTTAGATGTTGAAAATATCCCAATATTAACGGTCTATAATAAAATAGATCAAGTTCATGAGGACTTTGTACCTTCACCATCTGAAGGTTTTATTGAAATGAGTGCTTTAAATGAAGAGGATTTAGGAAAATTACGTCAAAGAATTGAATTTGAATGTAAGCAATATATGGAATATTTCGAGGCATTTGTACCAGCATATGAGGGCAAATTGATTCATGAAATCAAAAAATTAACGATGATTGAATCGATCAACTTTAATGAAGAAACAGAAATTTACCAAATTACTGGGTACGTTTTCAAGGAACATTCAATTTATGATACAGTTAAAAGATATAGAATACATAAGGAGCAATAATCAATGCTAGAATTTTTATCAAACGGGGAAAAAATTGCACCATTAGTGGAAGATGTTGAAAAATTAATTTCAGAAGCTCATAAAGAAATTGACGAAGTGATTGAATATAACCAGTTCAAAGTTTTACAAAGCTTTCGAAAGCATAAAGTAAGTGATAGTCATTTTATCCCAACAACTGGATATGGTTATGATGATATCGGAAGAGATACATTAGAGGAAATTTTTGCTGATGTTTTAGGTGGGGAAGCTGGTTTAGTTAGACCACAGATCATTTCTGGAACTCATGCAATTTCAACAGCTTTATTTGGTGTACTAAGAACAGGGGATGAGCTTTTATACATAACCGGGAAACCATACGATACATTAGAGGAAATTGTAGGGATTCGTGGTGAAAGTGGAAATGGCTCATTAAAAGACTTTGGGATTGGGTATGAATCAATCGAATTAGTTAATGACGAACGAATCAATTATGAAAAAGTAGCCAATCGAATGAATAGTAATACGAAAGTAATCGGTATTCAGCGTTCAAAAGGTTACGGAACAAGACCTTCATATACAATTGAACAAATTAAAGAGATGATTGATTTTGTAAAAGAAATTGATCCAAATGTCATTGTTTTTGTAGATAATTGCTATGGTGAGTTTGTTGAAAAACAAGAACCATGCCATGTAGGAGCTGATTTAATGGCAGGTTCATTAATCAAAAATCCTGGTGGTGGACTTGCAAAAACAGGTGGATATATTGTTGGACGAAAAGATTTAGTTGAAAAATGTGGCTATCGTTTAACATCTCCAGGTATTGGACGTGAAGCTGGTGCTTCTCTTTATGCGTTACAAGATATGTATCATGGATTTTTTATGGCACCACATATTACAGGTCAAGCATTAAAAGGTGCTTTATTTACTGCAGCGTTTTTAGAGAAGCTTGGAATGAATACAAACCCTTCATGGGATGCTGTAAGAACAGATTTAATTCAATCTGTTCAATTTGATGACAAAGAAAAAATGATTGCATTTTGTCAGGCAATTCAAGCGGCTTCCCCAATCAATGCACATTTTACGCCAACAGCAAACTATATGCCTGGATATGAAGATGATGTAATTATGGCAGCAGGGACATTTATCCAAGGTGCAAGTATTGAATTAACGGCTGACGGTCCAATAAGAGCCCCATATGTTGCATACGTTCAAGGTGGCTTAACTTATGCTCACGTGAAAATTGCAATTTGTTCGGCAGTTAACTCTTTAATTGAAAAAAATCTATTAGAAATTTAAAACAAAATAGCTCATGACATGATCGTCATGAGCTATTTTATATATGAAAATAATTGGGGACTTATTTTCATAATGAAGAAGGTTCTATCTATATCTTTATCTTACAGGTCAATTCTTAAATTAACCTTAACAATATAATTAAAATTTGATAATGATATTTTAATCTTGTATTAATAATAGGGGTATGCCAGTATATAGAGGTTAAGTAAACAGTAAAGATTTGATCAACGAGCGGAGGAAAAACAATGGAAAATCTACCTAATTGTCCTAAATGTAATTCAGCATATACATATGAAGATGGAAATCTTTTCATTTGTCCAGAATGTGGTTATGAATGGACAATGGAAACAGAAAATAAGAATGACGAAACAAAAGTAGTGAAAGATGCAAACGGAAATATTTTAAACGATGGCGATTCTGTAACGGTTATAAAAGATTTAAAAGTAAAGGGAACATCACTTGTTGTTAAAATTGGTACAAAAGTGAAAAGTATCCGATTAGTTGAAGGCGATCATGATATTGATTGTAAAATTGAAGGTTTTGGTGCCATGAAGTTGAAGTCAGAGTTTGTTAAAAAAGTGTAGTATCGTTATTTTTAATTTCGATGAATAGAAAAATGCATCAAGTCAAAAGGCTCGATGCATTTGTTTTATATGTTAACTTGAATAATATGATGCTCAATTTTTAAATTACGAAAGAAAATAAAAATAATAGTTTGATATAAATAGATATTTGTTAAAATAAAAGAGATGTAATTAAACGGTTACATTTATTAATATTATTGCAATTATTTTTTAAAATCGCACGACAGAAGAAGGTGTATAAATGAATAATCGAGCGCATAATTTTGCAATGGATTATGTGAATTCAGAAGAAAAACAAAAAATGCTATATAAACGGACATTATTGATGGTTAGCATTTCGCAAATTTTTGGTGGAGCAGGGTTAGCTGCCGGGGTTACAGTCGGTGCACTGCTAGCTCAACAAATGCTTGGTACAGATGCTTTTACTGGTCTTCCAGCATCCCTTTTTACATTAGGTTCAGCAGGAGCGGCATTAATTGTCGGTAGGCTTTCTCAAAGATTTGGTAGACGAATTGGGCTTGCGGCAGGATTTTTTACTGGTGGACTAGGAGCAATCGGTGTAGTAATTGCGGCAATGACAAACAGTATTATCTTATTACTTGCTTCACTATTGATTTATGGAGCAGGAACAGCAACTAATTTACAAGCCAGATATGCTGGAACAGATTTAGCAAATAATAAACAACGTGCAAAAGCAATCAGTATTGCAATGGTTTCTACAACATTTGGTGCTGTTGCAGGTCCCAACTTAGTAGGACCAATGGGAAATTTTGCAGTCTCAATTGGCGTGCCAGCACTTGCAGGTCCATTCATTTTATCCGCAACTGCTTTTATTTTGGCCGGCCTTTTTCTTTTTCTAATGCTTAATCCAGACCCGTTGATTTTGGCAAAAATAATTGAATCAAATAAAACACAAAAAGTGGATGTAGTTCATTCAACACAAATTGAAAGTATGAAAGCAAAGAGGGGTATTGCTGTAGGAGCAACGACGATGGTACTAACGCAAATTGTTATGGTTGCTATTATGACAATGACACCCATTCACATGAAACATCACGGTCATGGACTAAACGAAGTAGGTATAGTAATTGCGTTCCACATTGGCTCAATGTATCTTCCTTCACTCATTACCGGAATTCTTGTAGATAAAATAGGTCGAACGGCAATGTCAATCGCAGCGGGATCCACTTTATTACTAGCAGGTGTATTAGCCGCATCAGCGCCAAGCGATTCTATGATTCTCCTAGTGGTTGCACTTTCATTACTAGGATTAGGTTGGAATTTTGGACTAATCAGTGGTACTGCTCAAATCGTTGATTCAACAGATTCTACTACACGCGCAAAGACTCAAGGAACTGTGGATGTATTAATCGCACTAGCTGGGGCTTCAGGAGGCGCATTGTCTGGAATGATTGTAGCCAATTCAAGTTACGCAACATTATCATTAGCTGGTGGAATTTTGTCCTTAATCCTTATACCGGTTGTAATTTGGTCACGTGGAGGAAAGAAAGAACGTGAACAAGGGCTTCATATGTAAAATGAATTAAATTTATAATGAAGAATAATAGGAGCTGATTTATCAGCTCCTATTTCATAACGCTTGTAAAGAAGTTAAATAATTTCCTAGTATAATAGTACATTTAGGAGGAATTATGAAAAGATTTCTAGCTTATTTCATACTATTATTATTGATTAGTTTAACAAGCTGTACATTAAACAAAAACTCAAGTAAAGATATTTTTCATTATAAAAATGCTAATATCGGTAATAACAGTGCTGTAGGAAGCATTATAAAACAATTACCTAATCATAAAGAATTCAACCAAATGTCACTCCAAACAAAAAAGAAGCCTTATGGTATGACGATTTATTATAAGAATTTACCTGCTAATACTAATAATATAGTAATAAACAATGCAACTTACTTATTTGCTTTGATTAAAAATGTCGATTGGATTGTTTTTGATTTTGCTGATCAAAAATTTACTGTGAAAAGACAACAACTTGATGAATGGTATGGAAAAGATTTAAGTTCTTATACGAATGAAAAGGAACTAGAGGAACTGATCCACACTAATTTAATAGATAAAAGCAAGGTAAATCAGCTATTTAAGAAATAAAGTCTTTAGTTTAATAACTATCCTTGAAGTGATTCAAATATAGAGGTGCCAATAATGAAGTGTAGCATTTGGCTAGGGGAGAACGACTTATATACATTAGAACCATTAACGGACAAGATGATAAAAAAGGTCGAAGAAAAGCTTAAATTTATCTAAGGGATACATAGAAAACCTTTAAACAACAAAACGGGGGAGTCATTGGCTGATGACCATGTTAACGAGGATCATATTTTAGGAATTGGTGGGGAAACCGGCATTTTAGAAAGTGCGTATCTTATTAAGGAATGGGGTTTGCCTAGAAATATTGTTCTAATCTCAGGTGATGGACATTCTTGGATTGCACTTGATGATAAGGATACAAAACAAGAACCAACTGTCATATATATTGATGTGGATGATGATCAAATAATAAAAATTACCCCTTACTTTGAAGCATTTTTAAAGGGTTTAACGAATAGCTAACTTTTAAATAGGCTAATAGATTGAGAAATAATCGTAAACAAAGGGGTAAACGAGATGTCTATTTTAACAAATCAATCGGAATTTAAGATTTTAATTGAAAATGAATTAATAACAAATGTAATTCTCAAGAGTGAACATCCAAATGACCCAATAGTAGTTAGGAATATACCTGAAGGTTGGAAATGCATCGGATCAGGTAATTATGCTGCTGTTTTTATACACCATTCTGAACCAAATGTAGTTGTTAAAGTGTATGGAAAAGATATAGATGGGTTAGAAAAAGAAGTTCAAGTCTATAAAAAATTAGGTGAGCATCCAGCTTATTCGAAATTGATACAATTTGGTGATAAATATCTAGTTTTAAAAAGATTAGAAGGAATTACTTTGTACAATGCCGTTGCGAATGGCGAACGAATACCAGAGAGTGTGATTAAAGATATTAATATTGCACTTAAGTATGCGAAAAGTCGAGGGTTAAATCCATACGACGTTCACGGTAAAAATGTGATGATGAAAGATGGTAAGGGGTACGTTGTAGATATATCTGATTTTTACAAAAAAGGAAAAGATGAAAAGTGGGAAGATCTAGTCAAAGCTTACTATAAACTATATATAAAAACTTTGTATAAAGTACCTATTAAAATCCCGCTAAAATTCCTAGATTTTACAAGACACTCTTACAGATTCTACAAAAAATTCAAAAGGAAAATTAAAGATGGATAACGGTGGAAAATGGTATGACAAGTGCAATGTGGTTGATAATCGGACGAGTACTAAACAAGTAAAGAGATAGAAGATTACACACAAGAAGACTAGCTTTCGGGCTAGTTTTCTTGTGTATATGGAATTTTTTGCGTGCTTTTTCATTTATCCAAAAGTTTACTCTATATAGAAATATCTTGATTATTATCATAATTTAACAGTTGTTTTTGATCATAAAACTTCTCAAAAATGATGCCCATTAAATAGTAAAATACTAAGCCTAAACAAATATGAATGAGTGTAAATTTAACGCCAAATGAAGCAAATTCATATATAATAACAGGTAGTTTAGCCGTAGTCCATACTCCTAAAAAGAAGACAATATAGCGAATACTTGCTCCTTTTTTCAATAAAAGTACAGCGATTGGAAAAGCTAGATAGAGAGGACCAGCTGCGATGCCTCCTAGTAAGAGAGAAAACAGAACACCGTAAATACCAGATTTATCTCCCATATATTTAATAAGAGTTTCTTTTTCAACCCATTTGTCAAGTAAGCCAACAAATATTAAAACAGGAGGGAGGAGAAATAACATATTTAATATACTATTTCCAGTTAATTGAAATGCTTTCATTCCAAGTGAGTGATTTATTAATGTTAGAACAATAAACGCTACTAATAAAATAAAAAAGAAACGATATTTTTTTAACTGACTCATACCATCACCAACCAAATAATATATGCAAAAATAAGCGACATTAAAAGTCCACTAGCATTACGTGCATATGCAAAACTTCTTCCAAATAATTTTTGTTCCATTGGTAAAGTGATAACTCCTACTGACATTAATGTAGACATTAATACTGCTACTTGAGGCAGTCCAGCACCATTTTGAACTAATGTTTCTCCAAGTGGAAAAACGATAAAACTAGGAATTAGACCAATTGAACCAATTAATGTTGAGATCATAATCCCGGTTATTCCAGAGTGTTCCCCAATAATTGAAGAAACGAGCGAAGGCGTTAAGATGGATAAGGAAAATCCTACAAAAAACATAACAGTTAAAATTTCAGGAAAAATATTATAAAAAATTTTCCATGACCTTAATAAAGCTTCTTTAGTTTTATTTCGATCCTTAAAAAAAGAGATACCAGTAAGAATTATTGCTAAACTGTATAGGATCGATGCATTAATCATAATCCTTCTCCTTCCTTCCATTCATTATATTTGTTTATAAAAAATGTTAAGTTCTTAAGTTTTTCTTCAATGTTTATTTGAAATTCTTCTAATTTTGCGATTCCTCCTTCAGTAATTTTGTACATTTTGATTGGTTTATCTTGTTCGGATGTACCTAAATAAGACTCAACAGCACCTTCAGTCTCTAATTGCTTTAGAGTGCGATATAATATGGAACTGTCAATTGGATTGATTGGAAGTTCTTCCTCACATTTTTGCAAAAGCTTCCCACCATAGCTATCCCCCTGTGTTAAAAACAATAAAAGAAATGCACCAGTATGTCGTCCTGTATGTTTCATCTTATTTAACCCCTCCTAAATTCGTAATGTTCCTCATAAAGTAATTATTATACTGTTATTAACATTATACTGTTAATGACAGTGATGTGTTACTAACAGTATATTTAATATATTAATTTATTTCAACTTTAAAAAATTTTTTAGGTAGCGAGGATTTAGAGGATTAAGGTTTTACAAGTGAATTTCTTTAGATTAGAATTATTTTTCACTTTTTTTAAAATGTAAGGATATTTCTATAACGATAATAATACAATAAAAAACAACAATAATTTATTGTAAAACGATAAATTATGTGTTAAATTCAAAATGAAAATAATTTAGTGAGGTGCTTTTATGAAACGAGGGTCAACTCTCTTTTTAAAAATAGTAGTGTTTCTTATTGGGATGCCAGTACTTGCATTGTGTATATTTGTGGTCCCTAGAATAGCGGATTTTGCAGCAGATCTATACCCTAAGATTGCTTTAATGAAATATTTCATTTTTATTGATCTATATGCAGCGGCGATTCCTTTTTATTTTGCTCTTTATCAAGCATTTAAACTTTTAAGCTATATTGACAAAAACAAAGCTTTCTCAGAATTATCGGTTAATGCTTTAAAGAATATAAAGTTTAGTGCAATAGCAATTAGTGTACTGTATGTTCTAGGAATGCCACTCTTTTATTTAATTGCAGATATGGATGATGCTCCGGGGATTATTGTCATTGGAATGGTCTTGATTTTTGCTTCATTGGTAATTGGAGTCTTTGCAGCCGTTCTCCAAAGGCTTTTGAAAGAAGCGATTGATATAAAATCAGAAAATGATTTAACGGTCTGAGGTGAAGAACATGGCAATTATTATCAATATTGACGTGATGCTGGCAAAAAGGAAAATGAGTGTAACTGAGCTTTCCGAGAAGGTTGGTATTACGATGGCGAACCTTTCTATATTGAAAAACGGAAAAGCAAAAGCGATTCGTTTTGCAACCTTAGAAGCGATTTGTAAGGCTTTAGAGTGTCAACCTGGTGATATTTTAGAGTACCAAAATGAAGAAGAAAACAAGTAGATATTTATGATATAAATTTATGAAGGGGAGTTAATTGTGAATTTAACACTTCAAAAGGCGGAATCAAATTTTATAAGAGCGGTCAAACAACTTGTTCGATTTGGTTTGGAGCAGGCATTATCATGTGTTTTTCCCGTTGTGATTTTTGCCTCTTTAGCTTTTACTAAAATTGTGCCACTTCCATTTCTACCACGATATGATTGGCTGCTAGTGATTTGTATTTTGATGCAGTGGTTAATGGTGCGCACTAAACTTGAAACAATGGATGAATTAAAAGTAATCAAAATGTTTCACTTAATTGGACTTGCGCTTGAACTTTTCAAGGTACATATGGGCTCTTGGGCTTATCCTGGGGAAGGATACTCTAAAATCTTTGGAGTGCCACTATATAGTGGATTTATGTACGCAAGCGTTGCAAGTTATCTATGTCAAGCGTGGAGAAGGCTGAATGTTGAATTAATTAATTGGCCACCATTTTTTGTAGTTACTTCACTTGCAACAGCGATTTATTTAAATTTCTTTACTCACCATTTTTGGATGGACGTTCGTTGGTGGTTATCGGGACTTGTCATAATTGTCTTTTGGAAATCTTGGGTAACTTATGAAGTTAATGGGATACGATACCGTATGCCAATCGCGCTTTCGTTTGTACTAATTGGATTTTTTATATGGATTGCCGAAAATATTGCAACGTTTTTTGGTGCATGGCAATATCCGAATCAAACCGCAGCATGGAGTTTAGTACATCTAGGAAAAGTAAGTTCATGGCTTTTATTAGTAATTGTTAGCTTTCTGATCGTAGCTACGTTAAAGCGAGTTAAAGGAAATAATTTCACTAAAAAGAAAGAAAACTAAAAAAGTAAAAATGTAGAAATATATTTGTTTAGGATCATAAAAAATAACCTGTATCTTTGATTAGCTAGTAATCGGATACAGGTTTATTTAATAATTTGTATCATTAGTATATTTTAAAATGAATTCCTAAACCTAATATTCTTCCTACTTACCGATAAGGTTCATAAAGCCTTTATATATTAGGAAAAGGGAGAAAATTAAAATAGCTAAAATACCAATTAAATCAGTTAATGGCTCTACACTTGATAAGAATGTGCCTGCTAAAGGCATTTTGATTAAAGCAAAACCAGCAATAATACTAGCTAACATTAAAAAAATTCTTTCCATTCATTCATCCCTCCATTCAATATATTTTATGTACAATTAAAATGTAAGTGCTTTCAAATGTAATCTTTTATAAAAAATGTGCGTTTGTCACGGTAATTTTATATTGTAAATCATAAAAAATACACTATATTATTTCGGATGAATATGGAAAACTTATTGATATAAAGAGGAATGAGGCGTTGATGATACAATTTAATAGAATTGGTTTTCTAGTTCTTTTTATATAGGTTTGTTGAAACAATGAAGGTCATTTCATTAAAGGAATTGAATACTATGTAAAAAAGACTATTTTTAAGGAGGTTTTAATGAAAAGAGTTCGTCTGTTCAAGTTATCGTTTCTATTATTGCCTTTACTACTTGTCGCTTGTCGGTTTACCTCTTCAGAAAGTCAATCAATTATTGAATGGGTAGACTTTGTTAGATGGAATGGGGTTGAGTATAATGGTGTACAATCAGGAGTTTTAGCCAATGAAAATTTTATTGATGAAAAAGTAGGAGAGGTAAAATTCAAGGTATCAGATCATATTACAAATCCAAGATATAAAATAAAAGATGGAGATGCAGCATTCCATGAGAAGGGAACGGAAATTTATTCAATTAAAGGAAATCCCGAGTTACTTGCTCTAAAAGATAAAACTTCAATCAACGGATATAAAGTCTATTTTGCAAAAGGAACAACTGAATATAAGTGGTATTTTAAAGATGTACCAATTGAAAAAGTAGATTTAATTGAAATCTATCAATCTTATTCGCCTAACAAAAAAAAGATATCAGAGATTAAAGAGAAAGAAAAAATCATTAGCTTTCTGGATATCTTAAAAAATAGTAAGGAAGATTCAAATTTTCAACCAAGTAATGCGAATACAGATCCTACTCATTATGAAATTGTATTGTATACAGATGAACCAATCGCATATAAGTATGATATTGAATTTGATGGTGCTAACTACTATTGGTATCCGTGGGATACATCAATTTTGTCAAATGAGATCGGAAAATTTATTCCAAAGTAAATTCTATACATACATACTTTATACCAAAAATTAACTCGCTAATTTTTTTAGCGAGTTTTTACTTTACATAATAATTGCACTACATGTCACTTGAAAAGATAGACAAAACTCAAATCAATCATGAGCTCGTGATATGTTATCTAGTAATCAAAAAACAATTAGTAAAATCTGTGCAATAATATGAATCTAAAACATTTTATTTTATATTAATTTTTTTATAAAAATGGTAAAATATGGTTATATCATTTTGCAAGCGGATTTTTTTATACGGAGGGGCAATAGTTGAGGAAGCCATATATTATTTTGATATTCGTAGCAATCCTAGCAATAGGTTTAGGTGAATTTTATTATGAAAAAATGAAGTATACAAAATCAATCAATGAAATATGGATCGGTTATAATTACACAAAGTTCGGGAAAAATGTAATCAAATTTAAACCAGTAAATATAGAAAAACAAGAAAAATTAAATCAACTAGAAGAGATATTTTTATTTAGTAAAAAAATTGAAAAACCAATTGTTGATTTAGCAAAATATGATGTTCAGTTATCATTCAGAAGTCCTATTGATAAAACAGTTGAGTACAGTTCATTACTGTGGTTTACAAAAAGTGGTGCAATTATTAAAATTAATGGATTTAACGGGTTTCGAAGTGTAGGGATTGAGAATGCCAAATCAATAAAAAATATAATAAATTATATAGAATTGTGATGATTAAATAAGTTTTTTTAGTAAATGGGTTGTCAAGGCAACTTATTTTTTTTATGTTTTTGGAAGAATTGATAAGATATTTAGTTGCATTTAATGAATTGACAGTTTAGTAGTAGAAGAAATGATATAATTTTATAGTAGTTTAAATGGTGTAAATGTTTATTGATTTTGAATTTGTAAATTCTATTTGTGCTAATTTAGAGTTGCTTGTTAAAAATTTTGGATAATAGGAAACAATGTAGTAGGAATGTAGAGAAAGGAAGTGTAAAACAGTGGAATTGGAAACGGTTATGCAGGAGCTAGAAGCACTTGGTAAAGAACGGACAAAAAACACATACATATCAAACGGTGCACATGAGCCACTATTTGGGGTTGCAACAGGGGCGATGAAGCCGATCGCTAAGAAAATTAAAATGAATCAGGAATTAGCCGATCAATTATATGCAACAGGTAATTACGATGCAATGTATTTTGCTGGGATTATTGCAGAACCATTGAAAATGACTGAAGAAGATTTTGAGCGTTGGATTGATGGTGCTTATTTTTATATGCTTTCAGATTATGTTGTTGCAGTTACTTTAGCTGAAGCTGATATTGCGCAAGAAGTAGCCGATAAATGGATCGCAAGCGGAGATGAACTTAAAATGTCAGCAGGTTGGAGCTGTTACTGCTGGCTTTTGGGTAATCGCTCGGATACTGAATTTAACGCTAACAAGATTTCAAGTATGCTTGACCAAGTAAAAAATACAATCCATGATGCTCCTGAACGAACTAAATCTGCAATGAATAATTTTATTTATACAGTAGCCATTTCATATTTACCCCAACATGAAAAAGCTGTTGATACTGCTAAAGCTATTGGGCCTGTTGAAATGAAAAAGGAAAAGAAAAAAAGTACTATTTTACTTTGCTCTGAAAAAATCCAAAAAGATTTAGATAGAGGGTTATTAGGATTTAAGCGTAAACATGTAAGGTGTTAATGTTTTATGGTTGTGATATGTGATTTTAATAAATTCACAAAATGTATCGGGTAGATTGTTAGAATAAATTTGAGAGCCGAACAGCGGCTCTCATTTTACTTTCTCGTAGACTAGTTCTGAAAGGGTTAGAAGAGAAAAAGGTGAAACTTCTCATTTAGTATAAAATTGGATTATCTCATTAACAGCCTGGTGATACCCTCCCGCATCCCGAAAAGATTTCTTTATACTGTCGATGGCTTTATTGTAAGACGAGTTATTATTTAACACTTCCTCTGCGGCTTCACGCAGTTGAGTTGGTGTCAAATTTTGCATTTGTAATTTTATACCCGCTCCAATCTTTGCTACTTGTTCTGCAATTATTGGCTGATCAGCGCTTTGCGGAATTACGATTAATGGAACTCCGTAATAGAGACCTTCACTAGTACTATTCATTCCACCATGTGTAATAAATAATTTAGTATATTTAAGCACCTCGGTTTGTGGAACATATTGTTTTACAATAAAGTTTTGAGGAATAATCCCTAAATCATCGAGATTGGTTTGTTTACCAATCGACATTACAACTGAGTGTTCACAATTACCAAATGCTTCAAAACATAGCTTATAAAAATCAATAGAGCGGTTAAAAACAGTTCCCAGAGAAATATATATAGGACTTTTACTTTTAATAGTAGAAAGGTCAAAGGTATCCTGTTGTAAGCGAGAACCGATAGATGGGCCGACAAATTTGTAAGTATTATTAAAGGCTTCCCCATCAGGTTGGAACTCTCTTGTTGTATATACGATTGTTAATGGTGCAGGATTACAAAATATTTCATAATATGAATTGATCTCTACATCATATTTTTTCTTGATCTTCAATGACAGGTTATTAAATTCATCTTTGATCGGTTGCATTATTTCTTCAGGAATATTCTTTGACTGCTTTTCCAATATTTTATCGAATGTTTGTTTTGTCTGTGCAAATGAAGTACAAGAACTGATTGCAGGAAGATTAAGAATTTGAGCAATTAAACGTCCACAACCAAACATAGAATCGTGAATGATGTAATCAAAATGCTCTCCTTTAATCTGTTCAAGAACACTAGGTATAACAACTTCTGCTGTATGTAATAGACCATTGATCCTTTCTAGTAAATGGGTTCGACCACCTGAGAGAAAGGCATATATAAATTTTTGTTCATCAATTGACCGCACAGTTGCTCCTGTCTTTTCAATTCGATCTCGAAAAGACTCGATCGAAAAATAGACAACCTCTTCACCGCGTGAAATAAGCTCATTTACAACTCCTATAGTAGGATTGATATGGCCTTCGGAGCCCGCATTAATAAATAAAACACGTGCCATTACTAACACTCCTTCATTCAATTTAATCGAAAAGTGAATAAGCTCAACTATCCAATACCATTGTATAATGCTAATCTTAAAAATAAAAATAGTTAGATCAAATTACTAAATACAGGTGATTAACTTGAAGAAGTATTAATTAATTAAGCAAATATAGAAGTACTGGTTTGCATGTGGTAGCATAAGATTACAAAGACACTTATGTGGTTTTATTTTTTATAGGAAGTGAAAAAATGTTTACATATTATTTAATGCTCATAGTAGGAGTCTTTTTTGTAATAGGAGCAGTATTTATATTTATTCCAATGTATATTAATCGAGTTTATACATTAGTGAAAATTGGAAAAAGCTTTGGAAGCCTACTAATTGGTCTTTTACTTTTAGCGATTACTCTACCTAGTCTTAAATATATTGTGTTTAAACAATATGATGTTGTCAGCGGAAAATGTGTGATAGAAATTGATACTTCAGGCCGTACTTCTGAAGCAGACTTTGATATGCAAGATACAGATGAATTATTTACTTTCAGCGATATTCCTAAACTGGATGCTTATGGGAAATCAATTCCTTATTATTGTATGGTGACTGTTACAAAAGACCATAATTTTGAGATTAGTTACAAAATATATGATATTAAAACTAGAAAGTTACTATTAACTAGTAAATAGTCCATTATAAAAGGGCTAGTTATTCTGAATCGATGTATTTATTAGTTTTTTAATTATTTATATTAATCTCGTTAATACTCTATTAAATATAAAGACTCAAGGGAGCGTCGTATGAATTAAATTACACTTGCTGAAGCTTTAAATATATTCTTACAAAAAGAATACTTAAGGAAAATTAGTTCGAAAACTCTAAAGGCTATTGTGATTTTATAATTGAATATATATTAAAAATAAAAATAATAAAAATATAACAGGAGATTATGATGAAACAATTAATTTCTGCTTTGTATATTTTGTTTGGCTTATTAATTGTAACATTAACTTACTATACTAATTTCACTGGTCCTACATATCTCACAAATATAGGTTGGTTTCTTGTTGTAATCGGGGTTATATATCCTTATTACAGTCGCGTTGTTAATTATTTTAAGCTTGAATTTGAAGATGAAAAAAATAGTGTTTGACTACAACATAAGGCTGCTTTGGTAGTCTTTTTTATATGAAGAATTATCTAATTAAAGAACTTTAATTTAGGCTGTATTGATCAAAAGATAAGGCGTGTCAGAGAACTTTGTGCAATTAATTAAAGACGTTGAAAATCAGGCGAATTTATAATTTGTTGTAAAAAAATGCCTAAAATTAAAAAAAATAGAGGAATATCCTCTATTAATAGCAGAAACTTATAACCCACCAAGTGCTTTGATTGTAGCAGGTCCTACAATACCATCTACTTTTAAATGCCGGTCTTTTTGAAATTTGCGCACGGCTTTGTCTGTATTGTTCCCAAAGATACCATCGATACCTTTTGTGCTATATCCGAGAGACGTAAGCTTTTGTTGAAGTTTTTTAACTGTAGTACCACGATTTCCCTTTTTTAATACAGTCCCGCCTGGGATAACAGCATTCGAACCACCGTTAGAACTTGTTACCTTGTATCCATTTGCAGTTGCGATTGAGTTAAATGACTTACTTGAAGTTGTAATGACAACAGGTGTGCTCAATTTTACTCTACTAAAAAGCCATTCTACTTCATTATCATACATTCTAACACAGCCATGACTGACGTATTTTCCAATCGAACTTGGGTTATTGTTACCGTGTATTGCATAAGTAGTTCCCCATGTACCACGGGCATTTAATCCAAGCCAGCGGTTTCCAAGTGGATTTCGTGGATCGCCACCAGGAATGTGACCTGTATAGTAAGGTCTATTTACAATCTTATTTACAATTTTAAATTTACCTTCTGGCGTCAAGGATGGACTTTTACCCGTAGCTACCTTAAAAACTTTGTAGAGTTTACCATTTTCATAGTAAGCTAGTTGATTTGATGCTTTGTTAATAATAATGAATTGACTTGTAGCTGCCTGTGTAGGTTTTATACCAACTCCAACAATCATAAGACAGGTTAAAATTAAAACGGCAAGCCATTTTCTAATCAATACCTTCCCTCCCGAATCATATTTTCAAAGTCTTAATCAATTAATCCTATGATTGTAGAAGTTGTCCATGTGTCATTTTTTTCAAATATGCTTAAAATAGTTTAAAAAATGAAAAGTT
This sequence comes from Gottfriedia acidiceleris, assembly GCF_002128425.1. Classification (GTDB taxonomy): domain Bacteria; phylum Bacillota; class Bacilli; order Bacillales; family Bacillaceae_G; genus Gottfriedia; species Gottfriedia acidiceleris. The sequence continues at coordinate 6,354 of NZ_NESS01000005.1, read as the reverse complement.
CTTTTGACCTATAAGATTAGTTGGAAATATCATTACAAAAAAAATAAAGTTAGATATACATATAGAAATAAAATTTAGGAATATAAAAATGGTAAAATAAAGCAGAGGGGGCGAAATGATGAAAATTAATACTTATTTACTAAAACTATCAATGCTTATCATACTTATTTTTGGCGGAACACTTATTATTCACTTAATTCGCACAGGTGAACTTTTGATAGACCAAATTATTGGATTTTTTGTAGGGATTGTTATCTTATTGTTTTCTTTAATTTGGAGAAAAACTAGGAAACTGTCTTAAGGCATGTAAAATTTGTTAGATATTAAGGAAAATAAAATTGGGGAATTGAATTTACTTAAATAGTGAAAATTGTAAAGTATTACGATCTCTCATTACAATGTAGACAAATAGTAAACAAATTTCAAATTTTGTAGTAGAATGAATCAATATGAGTTTAAGAAAATAATTATGTGCAAGGGTTGTGTAAGAAAATAGATTCTATATTTAAGAATAAAAGGTAAATAGAAAGATTTATAAATAGATAGATATGAGGGGGAACGATTTTGTTTAAACGCATTTCTTTCTTTATTTTTGTAAATATTTTAGTTTTAATTACAATTACGACGATTACAACATTATTAGGTGTACCTCGTTATATAGGTAATGGTGGCTATTGGGCACTGCTTGCTTTTAGTGTAATTGCAGGATTTAGTGGAGCGATATTTTCATTATTATTCTCTCGTATAATGGCCAAATGGGTTATGGGTGTAAAATTAATTGATCCTCGTTCTCCACAAACTGATCGCTTAAATTTTGTACTAGAAGAGACATATCGTTTAGCAAAAATTGCTGGGTTAAAAAAGATGCCACAAGTAGGAGTTTATGATTCAGTTGAAGTTAATGCTTTTGCTACAGGACCTAGTAAAAGACGATCTTTAGTTGCTGTTTCAAGTGGAATGGTAGAGACAATGGATCGACCAGCAATTAGTGGTGTTTTAGCACATGAAATTGCACATATAAAAAATGGTGACATGGTTACTACAACCTTATTACAAGGTATAATTAACACTTTTGTCATTTTCTTCTCCCGTTTAGTTGCAAAAATTGTTTCTAATTTTGTTAGAGAAGAGTTATCTTATTTAGTTTATTTTTTATGTTCAGTAGTATTTGAAATCTTATTTAGTATTTTAAGTAGTCCAATTATTTTCTGGCATTCAAGAAATAGGGAGTTTAAGGCAGACAGATATGCCGCAGAACTTGGTGGAAAAGATAATATGATTCATGCTTTAGAATCATTAAGTAGAAATATTAGATTAATTGATGATCGTCAAAAATCGATTGCTGCTTTTAAAATTAGCGGTAAAGAGAAATTTGCAAGATTATTCTCAACACATCCGCCACTAGAAAAACGAATAGAACGTTTAAAATCATTATAAAAGATAGAGGCTTTCTACATTTAACGATGTAAAAAGCCTTTTTTTGCATGTATTTGAAAGAAGGATTTCATTTATTTTTAGGGAATTTAGATACTAAAAAGGTGAGGTGTACTTTAATTTGGAGAAAGATAAAATTGAAAAATTGAAAACATCTGGAATTATTATAGCTACGTTTATCTTCACCCTTGGAATGATCATATCTATTGCTATTATTAATTTTAATCACGCTAAAGCACACCCAATTGTTGTCAAAATTCCTAAATCAAAAAGAATCATTACACTCGTTAATAAACAAGAATTAATTAATGTAGATTCGAATTTAAAAACTCATGTATGCGAAGTTGTCGACCTTGCAAATAAAGAGAATAAAAGCCAGTATCAAATAATTTGTGATGATTCTGGGAAATACGGATTTACGGAGAAAGAATTAATAGACAAAAAATCTAACCCTCCATTGAAACTTGGCGACACTGTTTACTTAACTATTTATGCAGATGGTAAATTAATGGTAAAAATTGAAAATGAATAAGAATCTAGTAGTCTAACTAAACTGTTACGAAATTGACAATGTGAATGGTATTTTTTTTCAACAAAATGTAATATATTTCTTTGGAGGTTTCACCATGAAAAAACTTCTTCTTGCTTTCCTATTTCTTGTCTTTCTTAGTGCATGTAGTCACCATGGGGCTGAAAGCAAAATGTACGGAAAATGGATTTATCAAACGTCAACGAATCAATCGAACGAACAGGTTGACTATACGATCGAGTTTAAAAAAGACAAAAAAACGGATCTGGTTCTTTTTCGATACAAGACTAAAATGGGGTCATATGAGCAAACCTTCTATCGTCATTACAAGATTGTCTCATCAACCGACAATGTTGTGAAATTGAGAATTAAAGGATCCAACAACATCTTAACAGTCCATTTGACGGACTCAAGCATGTTTTTTTCATCTGATAAGGACATTATCTACAAACGAATTACCAAGAACTAACACTATACAATGAAGAAAGGAACTTCAAATTAGTGAAGTTCCTTTTATTGATCTAATTATAGCTTTTCTCCATTTGAAGCAATTACGTCTTTGTACCAGAAGAAGGACTTTTTCTTCTTTCGCTCTAATGTTCCACTACCGTCGTCGTGCTTATCGACATAAATGAATCCATAACGTTTTGAAAATTCACCTGATGATGCACTTACAAGATCGATACAACCCCAGCTAGTATAACCCATCAATTTAACGCCATCTTGAATCGCTTCACCCATAGCATGAATGTGCTCACGTAAATAATCAATTCGATAATAATCATTAATTGTTCCATCATCTTCAACTTTGTCGTATGCACCTAAGCCGTTTTCTACAACAAATAATGGTACTTGGTAACGGTCATACAATTTATTTAAACTAATACGTAAACCTACCGGATCAATTTCCCAACCCCAGTCACTTGCCTTAAGGAAAGGATTTTTAACTCCACCAATCAGATTGCCTTGTGAACTTTCTAGGTCAGATTTTTCCTTTTTCTCTGTTCTAGACATATAATAACTGAATCCAATATAGTCAACAGTGCCTTCTTTAATTAATTCTAAATCGCCGTCTTTCATTTCAAGTTTTATATTATGTTCTATAAAGAAGCGATTAATAAATGCCGGATATTCGCCACGAACTTGAACGTCTGCACAGAAGTAATTAAAAAAGCGTTCTTCTTCAAGGGCATACATCACGTTGTTAGGATTAGAATCAAATGAATAAACCGGAGCATATAAAATCATACATCCAATTTGAGAATCAGGAATAATTTCATGACAAGCTTTGACAGCAATACTACTTGCTACAAATTGATGATGAAACGCTTGAAATGTTGGTTGGTATTTATCTTTTTCTTCTTTGATTGAAAAACCAAGCCCCATAATTGGCATAATTAAACCACTATTAATTTCATTAAAAGTCATCCAATATTTTACTTTGTTTTTATAACGATTGAAAATTGCATTGACATATCGCTCAAAGAAGGTTACAACTTCTCGATTTCTCCAACCACCGTATTGTTTTACAAGATTTACTGGCATTTCATAGTGTGAAATTGTAACAACTGGTTCAATGCCATATTTGTGTAGTTCATCAAAAACACTGTCATAGAATGCCAACCCATCTTCATTTGCTTCTAATTCATTTCCATTTGGAAAAATTCTTGTCCAAGCAATTGACATTCGGAAAACTTTAAAACCCATTTCAGCAAATAAAGCAATATCATCTTTATATCGGTGATAGAAGTCTATTCCTTCGTGGTTTGGATAATTATACTTTGAACGATCAATCTCAAAATTAAATCCAGGTGACTGTAAAATGTTCAGTCTTTCCTTTCCGCCTGGAAGAACATCGGCTATATTTAAACCCTTATTTCCTTTATAAAATCCGCCTTCCATTTGATTAGCAGCAGTAGCGCCACCCCATAGAAAATCTTTAGGAAATTTAAACTGATCCATTTTTTTACCTCCTAATATCTTTTTAGTTGTTAACATAAATCCATATTTTTAATGAATGAGAATATAAACGAATCATAACGTTAACGGAGATGTTAGTAAATAAGTGAATCGAATCTAGTTTCTAATCACAAAAGTAAATAATTGTTTCATAAATGTAACGCTGTGTTTTTTATTTTGTATGTTAAGATAAAAAAATAGTTGTATCTATTTAGTACTTAGTTATAAAAGGAGAATTAGATAAAATGTTTTCAAATGATCAAATCGCATCTTTTAATGAGTTAGAGTTATCTTTATATAATTACATTTCACAAAATATGGAAAAAGTCGCTTACATGCGTATACGTGAAATTGCAGATGAAACCCACGTATCAACTTCAACAATTTTACGTTTTTGTAGGAAACTAAATTGTGACGGTTTTTCTGAATTTAAAGTGAAGCTAAAAATGTATTTGGAAGAGGAGAAACGGACATTCGTAAAAAGCGCTCAACATACTTTATTGGAATTTTTTGAGAGGTCCCTAAAAGGAGATTTAGAAGATAAAGTTAAAGAGGCTGCAATTGAAATAAATAAGGCTGAAAATGTAATTTTTATTGGAATAGGTAGCTCTGGTATTCTTGCTGAGTATGGTTCGAGATACTTTTCAAGTTTAGGGAAATTTTCACTTTATATAAAAGACCCACATTTTCCAATCCATTCTAAATTAACAAAAAATAGTATAGCAATCGCTTTGTCAGTATCAGGAGAAACTATTTTCACAGTGAATCATCTAAATTTACTTAAACAAGAAGGTTGTAAAATTATAAGTATCACGAACAACAAATTATCAACAATAGCCAAGATTTCTGACTTAAATATTCCCTATTATGTGACAGAGGAGTATTTTGAAAAAGCTATTATTACTACTCAAGTTCCAGTGGTTTATATAATTGAATCAATAGCCCGCGAAATTTATAGAATAAATCAATAGATCAAAAAGGATTATTTTTACTTAAAATAAGAAGGGATTTCCCATGAAATGAGGAATGTTATTTATTCTGATTAAGTGTAAAGGAGAGTTAATATTGATGAAATTAATCGATCCTATATTACATAAAGATTGGGTAACACCTCATTCAACAAAGTGGTACGAACAAATAGGTACATTATATGGGGAATACACTTATCCATGGAATTCAACAATTACTGAGCCGAATGGGGAATTATTATTTAATAATGAAGTATTTGAAATGATTAATAACCAAGTTGTATTAGATGTAGGGTGTGGACATGGAGAATTCACTATTCAATGTAGTGAAAAAGCAAAAGAAATTGTAGGATTTGATCTTATAAATAATTTTATTAAAAGAGGAAATGAAACGAAAAAACGAAATGTGTCATTTATGGCTGGCAGTACAAAAAATGGATTGCCTTTTGAAGCCGGACAATTTGACTGTGCTTATAATCGAAAAGGACCTACATCGGCTTATCCAGAACTTAAAAGAGTAGTAAAAAAAGGAGGGAAAATCTTTGGACTTCATCCTGGTGATGATATTGGAATTGAATTACCTAGGTTTTTTCCTAATCTTTTTGAATCAATTAATAATGAGAAACCGATTTTAAGAACGATAAAACAAAGACTTGATCAAAGTAGGTTTGAAGGTGTAGAAATACAAGTTGTTAATAGTATTGAATTTTTACATACACCCATTGATGTTTTAAAACTAAGATGCTTTGGTCAAAAGCAATCTCTTTTAAAGCAGCAAATAGAAGATAATTTATCAAAAGTAAGACGATTATTTGAACAAAATGCTACGAATGAAGGATTGCCGATAACGTTTTCACGTTACATCGTTAGAGCAAGGGTTTAATTTTTGATTAGAGGGTGATTAAACATCCTCTTTTTTTATTTGAGACTCGAAGAATACTTATTTTCTAATTTGAAATTGTAAAAAAATACCAGATAATTTTTTGGTCATATATAATAATCTTATTTTAATGTAGGTACATAGTATTATATTGGTATGAAAAATGGACAAGATTTTTTGCTAAAATGGTTTTCTAGTTGGAAAAGGTGATAATTTGGGGAAAGAAAATAAAGAAAATAGAAAATCTTGTAATTGTAAGAAGTGTAAGTGTAAAGATTGTAAGGAATGCAAATGTAAGGACTGTAAGTGTAAAGGATGTAAGAAATGCAAATGTAAGAAATGCAAATGTAAGGATTGTAAGGACTGTAAATGTTGTGAAAAATGCTGTCGAGGTCCAAGAGGTAAAAGAGGTAAAACTGGTCCTCAAGGGCCGACTGGAGTAACGGGATCAACTGGATCGAATGGCCCAACAGGTTCAACTGGAGAAAGAGGAGTAACAGGGTCGACAGGGGTAACAGGATCGAATGGGCCAACAGGTTCAACTGGAGAAAGAGGAGTAACAGGGTCGACAGGGGTAACAGGAT
>NZ_NESS01000045.1 GCF_002128425.1 Gottfriedia acidiceleris | reverse complement strand
TTCGGTCCCATATATGATGGTAATGTTTGTGCATTTGGATTCGGCCCCATATATGATGGTAGTGTTTGTGTATTATTTACTGGGTACGACGGTGCTGGTAATGGTGTAGGAACTGGTGCTGGTAACGGCATTGGCATCGCAGTTGGTGGCACTGGCGCTCCTCCAGTCGCTCCTGGTGCTTCTCCAGTTACTCCAGTTAGCATCGGCATAGCTCCAAAACTCGGTAATGTTGGTAATGCCCCTCCCTCTCCTCTTGGATAAAATGGGTAGTGAGCGTTCGGTCCCATATACGCTGGTAATGTTTGTGGGAAGTTTTCATTCGGTCCCATATATGCTGGTAATGTTTGTGGGAAGTTTGCGTTTGGTCCCATATATGCTGGCATTGTTTGTGGGAAGTTTGCGTTTGGTCCCATATATGCTGGTAACGTTTGTGGGAAGTTTTCATTTGGTCCCATATATGCTGGTAACGTTTGAGCTGCATTTGGATTTGGTCCTACATATG
>NZ_NESS01000044.1 GCF_002128425.1 Gottfriedia acidiceleris | reverse complement strand
CATACAGATAGGTAAGGGTTTGAAGTTATCGCTCCCTTTTCCCCCTGTTCACACCGCACGTGCGACTTTCACCGCATACGGCGTTCCAACTACTCCAATTTATTCTTTTCTATGTATTAAGCAGACGAGTGCTTTTCTTCCAATTTAAATTATTTGATTTTGACATCTAATTCGTAAAGTATTTACTCTTTCCATTTGCTTTTGAGTAAGTTTTAAGGAGTTTAAAAGAGTTTCTATTTTAACTTTATCCTTTAGATGAAGCAGTTTATGTATAGCATTATCTACAATAATAAGATTTGAATAGCTATCATCTTTTGAAAGATGATAAGGGTTAATATGATGGCAATGCCATTCATTTATTCCTAAATCCACTCCTAATATGGCACATCTGCCATATTGGGCAATAAATTTACTGATTCGATTGTCATTATATTCAATTGATCGATTTGGAATGTAGTTTCTCATGATGTAAGTAAGTATATTTCTATCGATAGCTTTTAAGTTATTATGTATTTTCGCTCTACCTTCGGCAGTGAAGTTACATATCGTTTGTG
>NZ_NESS01000043.1 GCF_002128425.1 Gottfriedia acidiceleris | reverse complement strand
TCCGCGTAGCGAACGATAAAGCACTCTTTCAATCCTGTTTTCTTTAAGGACTTATACTTGCTGCCATTGCTTAAGTATGTATGGTTACTTTCAAACGTTTCCCATTGTTTACTTATCCACCAATCCAACTCATTTAATACAATGTTGGAAAGTAGAGGAGATAATATTCCTCCTTGTGGGGTACCTCTTGTAGGAATACCTACACCTTCAATTTCTGCTTTTAACAGTTTAGATATAATAGAAAGAAGTGGTTTATCCCTTATGCCTAGTGACCACATTTGCTTTAGTAATTTACTATGATTAACGTTATCAAAGAAGCCCTTTATATCTACATCTATACAATGGTGGAGTCCAACTCGATTTATAAGAAACTCGAATCTAGCTTTCGCATGGTGTGTGCTACGATTCGGTCTGAACCCATAACTATGTTTATGGAATTTTGCTTCACATATTGGCTCTAAAATTTGAAGTATACATTGTTGAAAGATTCGATCCCAAATTGTCGGAATCCCTAATGGTCTGGTTTTTCCTTTTCCTTTCGGAATAAAAACACGCCTTACCGTTTGCGGTTCGTAACACAT
>NZ_NESS01000042.1 GCF_002128425.1 Gottfriedia acidiceleris | reverse complement strand
TTTAGCTGCTTAATTGCACTAAAGGCTCCTCCTATGTATCGCCCATGTGCATAGCTTAGAGGGGTTCACTCATTAGTGGGCTACGCCGGACCTCGCCGTCTGAGGGGAAAGGAAGAGATTAATCAGACTAGCTATCAGGAAGCCTGTCATTGGGCCGAATGGTATGCGAAATTCTAATACAGTGACTACGCTCGTAGAAGCTTAAGTGCCGATATTCTTGGACGTGGGTTCGACTCCCACCGTCTCCACCAATACATACTGTTTGGTGGTTTTTTTATGGTTAAAAATGTGGAAATAAGAACCTCTTAAAATGTTGAATTATTAATGTTTTAAGAGGTTTTTCTATTGTAGGAGCAAATGATGTTATTATAGTTAAAGAATCTAAATGGATAATTGTTGAAGTATTGGAATTCTGTTTTTCTTTTAGAAACAATTGTTAATAGTAACTTCTGATGGATATGTTATACTAAGTTTATAAGTTAATCAGCAACATAAATTGCACGATGTGCAGATTTTATAGATTATGAAGCCTTTGCTTTATGCTTCGTAAGTCACTCATAGCGAACATATCTGAATAAGTTATGTGAGCATTTT
>NZ_NESS01000041.1 GCF_002128425.1 Gottfriedia acidiceleris | reverse complement strand
GGCAATAAAAATGAATTACGCTTTGAAAGACTTCCTAAAGAACAGACTACATCTTGAAACCAGTAAAGAGAAATCTAAAATTATCAATTTAAAGAAGAACTCTTCCGAGTTTCTTGGCTCTTCAGTAAAAGCCGTAAGAAAAGGAAAAACGTATGTAGCAAAGTCCGATATGTCGAAGAAGGCAAAAGCAAATGCCTTCCAGAAGATAAAGGAAGCCATAAAATTGGTCAAGAAAAAACCAAGTACTCAGACTGTCTGGAATTTCAATACAGTGGTAATGGGAATTCAAAACTATTATTCTGTTGCTTCTCAAATAACTATTAATCTAAATAAGTTAAACTATCATCTACGCAAAACGTTATATAATCAACTAAAGAATATTAGAACAGAGGCAAGTTTTCATGATATGACTAAGACCTTACAGAAAAGATACAAAGGTTATGAAAGTAAATTATTTAAGATACAGCAGATGGTTTTTGTCCCTATCCATGCCCAACGGTGGAAATTACCTCGCTGTTTTTCACAAACGATATGTAACTTCACTGCCGAAGGTAGAGCGAAAATACATAATAACTTAAAAGCTATCGATAGAAATATACTTACTTACATCATGAGAAACTACATTCCAAATCGATCAATT
>NZ_NESS01000040.1 GCF_002128425.1 Gottfriedia acidiceleris | reverse complement strand
AATTGATCGATTTGGAATGTAGTTTCTCATGATGTAAGTAAGTATATTTCTATCGATAGCTTTTAAGTTATTATGTATTTTCGCTCTACCTTCGGCAGTGAAGTTACATATCGTTTGTGTAAAACAGTGTGGTAATTTCCACCGTTGGGCATGGATGGGGACAAATACCATTTGCTGTATCTTAAATAATTTACTTTCATAACCTTTGTACCTTTTCTGTAAGGTCTTAGTCATATCATGAAAACTTGCCTCTGTTCTAATATTCTTTAGTTGATTGTATAACGTTTTGCGTAGATGATAGTTTAACTTATTTAGATTAATAGTAATTTGAGAGGCAACAGAATAATAGTTTTGGATTCCCATTACCACGGTATTAAAATTCCAGACAGTCTGATTGCTAGGTTTTTTCTTAACCAATTTTATAGCTTCCTTTATCTTTTCGAAGGCGTTGGCTTTTGCCTTCTTCGACATTTCAGACCTTGCTACATACGTTTTTCCTTTTCTTACGGCTTTTACTGAAAAGCCAAGAAACTCGGAAGAGTTCTTCTTTAAATTGATAATTTTAGATTTCTCTTTACTGGTTACAAGATGTAGTCTGTTCTTTAGGAAGTCTTTCAAAGCGTAATTCATTTTTATTGCCTGTGACCTTGTCCTACACATTATCTTAAAATCATCCGCGTAGCGAACGATAAAGCACTCTTTCAATCCTGTTTTCTTTAAGGACTTATACTTGCTGCCATTGCTTAAGTATGTATGGTTACTTTCAAACGTTTCCCATTGTTTACTTATCCA
>NZ_NESS01000004.1 GCF_002128425.1 Gottfriedia acidiceleris | reverse complement strand
AAAAAAAAAAAAAAGTATTTGTACTTAATCAGAATTCCCTTCAATTCAACCGTTTTATTCCCTTACCTAAGTTACAAAAAATGGGGACATACTAATCTATATACTATTAAAAAGATAGTAATCCCATTACAAAAAGTATTTCCGCGCTTACTCCTTTTAACAGCTTGATTGTAAATAACTTTAAAAATTTAGCGTGTAATATGCCTGAAAATACCAACTAATAGGAATAGCTCCAAAATACATCTAATAAATGTAATCTTCATTAAAATTACAAGAACCATAGAAATCTTATTTTTAATCTTTACTTAAAGCTGCACTCAAGCGTTCAGTTTGTTCTGAAAAACCGATCGATCATTCTTCCACTCGAATCCCTATGATTAACTCATCAGTATAAAAAAAAGAGAGAACCTACTTGTTCTCTCTTTACTGGTCATCTGCATAACTATTCTTCTGTTGTTTCAATCTCATCTTCATTTTCTAGAGTTGTTAATTCAGCTTCATTTTCAGCTTCTTCATCAACTTCCTCTTCTTCTTTCGCAGCAATTGCTACAGTCGCAACATGGCCTTCTTGATCCAGTTTTATTAATTTAACACCTTGAGTAACTCGACCTAAACGAGAAATTTGCTCAATTGGCATACGGATCATTACACCAGACTCAGTAATTAACATTAGATCCTGTTCGTCACTTACACATTTTAATGAAATCATTTTACCGTTTTTGTCTGTAACGTTAAGAGTTTTTAAACCTTTACCACCACGACTTTGAATTCGGTATTCTTCCTGTGCAGTTCGCTTACCATAACCTAATTCTGTAACAACAAGAATATCTAAGTGCTCTTCAACGACTTCCATTCCTACAACATAATCGTCATCAGAAAGTGTAATTGCTTTAACACCTGTTGCTGTTCTTCCCATTGATCTAACATCGTCTTCATTAAAACGGATCATCATACCTTTTGAAGTACCGACAACAATATCTTTTGTACCGTCAGTTAAACGCACCGAAATTACATCATCATCTTCTTTCAAATTAATCGCAATTAATCCGTTAGTACGAATATTTGCAAAGGCAGATAAAGGTACACGTTTTGCTATTCCTTGTTTTGTTGTAAAGAATAGGTACCAATTCTCTAAAAATTCACTTACTGGAATAATAGCGTTAATATTTTCATCTCGATCAATTTCTAGTAAGTTTACGATTGGTAAACCTTTAGCTGTACGACTATACTCTGGAATCTCATAACCTTTCGAACGGTATACTTTTCCCTTATTCGTAAAGAATAAGATTGTATCATGAGTTGAAGTTGTTAGTAAGTGTTCTAAGAAGTCATCATCATTAGTACCCATTCCTTGAATACCGCGTCCACCTCTTCGCTGAGATCGGTAAGTAGAAACTGGAAGACGTTTAATATATCCATTATGAGTTAAACTAACAATGATATTCTCCACTGGTATTAAGTCTTCATCTTCAATGATTTCAATACCACCAGGAACAATTGCAGTTCTTCGTTTATCATTATACTGCTCCTTTAGCACGGTTAATTCTTCTCGAATAATTTCAAGAACTCTTTCCTCATCAGCAAGAATTGCTCTTAATTCTGCAATTAACTTGATTAGTTCTTGATATTCTTCTTCTATTTTTTCGCGCTCTAATCCAGTTAAACGTTGTAACCTCATATCTAAAATTGCTTGAGCTTGCTTTTCAGATAAATTAAAAGTTTCCATTAAGCCATTTTTAGCTATTTCTCCTGTTTGAGAAGCTCTAATTAAGCTAATTACTGCATCTAAATGGTCTAACGCAACCTTCAAACCTTCTAAAATATGTGCACGCGCTTCTGCTTTTTCTAATTCGAACTGTGTTCTACGTTTAATAACAACAATTTGATGATCTAAATAGTGTTTTAAACAACTCTTTAGAGATAGAACTTTTGGTTCACCATTTACAAGTGCTAATAAATTAATACCAAAACTTGTTTGTAGCGCAGTTTGTTTATAAAGATTATTTAAAAGTACATTAGCGTTCGCGTCTCTTCTAACTTCAATGACAACACGCATACCATTTCTGTCAGATTCATCGCGTAAATCAGTTATACCCTCGATTTTCTTATCTCGAACTAGTTCAGCAATTCTTTCAACAAGTTTAGCCTTATTTACTTGATATGGTAATTCTGTAACAATAATCGTTTGTCTACCATTTGCTTTTTCTTCAATTTCTACTTTTGCTCTAATAATTATTGAGCCTTTACCAGTTTCATAGGCCTTACGTATTCCGCTTTTACCTAGAATCATACCTGACGTTGGGAAATCAGGACCTTGAATATACTCCATTAATTCTTGTGTAGTGATTTCTGGTTCTTTACTTAATGCAAGAACACCATCAATTACTTCACCTATTTGGTGAGGAGGAATATTCGTAGCCATACCAACTGCTATACCCGTTGCTCCGTTTACTAACAAGTTAGGGAATCGTGCAGGAAGAACAATTGGCTCTCTTTCCGAACCATCATAGTTATCTTGATAATCAATCGTATTTTTATTAATATCACGAATTAATTCCATCGAAATTTTAGACATTCTAGCCTCTGTATAACGCATCGCCGCTGCTGCATCTCCATCAACCGATCCAAAATTTCCATGGCCATCTACTAACATATATCTGAAGTTAAAGTCCTGAGCCATACGTACCATTGTTTCATATACAGCAGAGTCACCATGCGGGTGATACTTACCAATTACTTCACCAACGATACGCGCTGACTTTTTATAGGCTTTATCAGCTGTCATACCTAAATCATTCATTGCATATAAAATTCTTCTATGAACAGGCTTAAGGCCGTCTCGTACATCTGGTAACGCTCGAGAAACAATTACACTCATTGCATAATCTAGGAAGGAATTACGCATTTCATGACTAATATTTATTTCTTTAATTTGTTGATTTTCACTCAACATCGGCACCTCCCTTTAGTTTCCTTATCTACCTGAGAAAAGGAGCATAAAAGCTCCTTATAAATAATTATTAAATATCTAAATTCTTTACATACTTAGCGTTATCTTGAATAAAGTTACGTCTTGGTTCTACTTTTTCACCCATTAATGTTTCAAACGTTTCATCAGCTTCAATTGCATCTTGAAGGTTAACTTGCAGTAACGTTCTAGTTTCAGGATTCATTGTAGTTTCCCATAACTGTTCAGGGTTCATTTCCCCTAAACCTTTATATCGTTGAATAACAGGTTTTGGTACTGCATTTAAAGTCGACATAATCTCATCCATTTGTCGATCATTATAAGCATATTGTATTTTTTTCCCTTGTTGGATCTTATATAAAGGTGGTTGAGCAATATAAATATAACCACTTTCAATGATTTGACGCATATAACGATATAAGAACGTTAACAATAAAGTACGGATGTGGGCACCATCTACATCAGCATCCGTCATCAATATAATTTTATGATATCGTGCTTTCTCGATATCGAAATCATCGCCGATTCCAGTACCAAAAGCAGTAATCATTGAACGAACCTCGTTATTTGATAAAATTTTATCAAGTCGAGCTTTTTCTACATTAATAATTTTTCCACGTAAAGGAAGAATTGCTTGGAAGTGGCGATCTCGTCCTTGTTTAGCACTTCCACCCGCTGAATCACCCTCAACGATATAAATTTCACTTATGGAAGAATCTTTTGAAGAACAATCAGCTAATTTCCCAGGTAAACTTGATACTTCTAAAGCACTTTTTCTTCTTGTTAATTCACGAGCCTTTTTAGCAGCAACACGCGCTCTAGCCGCCATTAAACCTTTTTCAACTATTTTTTTACCCTCAGTTGGATTCTCTAATAAAAACTTTTCAAGGTTTTCTCCAAAAATTTGCTCAGTAATCGTACGAACTTCACTATTACCTAATTTAGTTTTTGTTTGTCCCTCAAACTGTGGATCCGGGTGTTTAACAGAGACGATAGCCGTTAACCCTTCACGTACATCCTCACCAGACAAGTTACTATCTTGATCTTTAATCAAACCATTCTTACGACCATAATCATTAATTACACGAGTTAAAGCTGTTTTAAACCCAACCTCATGTGTACCACCTTCGTGTGTATTAATATTATTTGTGAATGAGTAAATATTACTTGTATAGCTTTCATTGTATTGAAGTGCAATTTCTACACTAATTCCATCTTTTTCACCAATAACAAAAATTGGTTCGTCATGAATCACTTCTTTAGAACGATTCAAATGTTCAACGTAAGATTTGATTCCACCTTCATAATGGAATTCTTTCTTTTGTTTATTTTCTCTAAGGTCTTCAATTGTTAAGCGAATACCTCTATTAAGGAATGCTAATTCTCTTAAACGGTTTGCTAATGTATCAAAGTCATAAACTGTAGTTTCAGTGAAAATTTCTGCATCAGGTTTAAAATGAGTAATCGTACCAGTAACATCAGTTTCACCAACGATACTCATATCTGCAACAGGTATACCTTTAGCAAATTGTTGATAATAAATAGTACCTTCACGATGAACGTGAACTTCTAGCAAAGTAGACAATGCGTTTACTACTGAAGCACCTACCCCGTGTAATCCACCAGATACTTTGTATCCACCACCGCCAAATTTTCCACCCGCATGAAGTACCGTCATAATTACTTCTAGTGCAGGTCTACCCATTTTTTCATGGATACCTACAGGAATCCCACGGCCATTATCTTTAACTGTAATACTATTATCTTCTTCAATTGTTACATTAATCTCATCACAGTATCCAGCCAATGCCTCATCTATACTATTATCAACGATTTCCCATACTAAGTGATGTAATCCCTTACCGCTTGTAGAACCGATATACATCCCCGGTCTTTTACGTACGGCTTCTAAACCTTCAAGAACTTGTATCTGATTCTCATCATAATTATTTTCTTGCATCTTTTGATCCATTGTCATGAACACTCACCTACTTTTTTTATTTTACATAAAAGAATTAGTAAATTTCAGCTATGCTTATTAGGCGGCGTAGTAGAAATTTTATAAAAAATTTATTGAGAAGTACTTACAATTGTTCCATGTGAAACATTTATAATATTAGCTTGTTTTATCGTTTCGTGCTGAATCCCGTCGACACTTGTTGTTGTGACAAAAGTCTGTACTTTATTTTGAATTGCATTTAATAAGTGTGTTTGACGATAGTCATCTAGCTCTGAAAGAACATCATCCAACAAAAGTATAGGATATTCTCCAACTTCCTCTTTAATCAGTTCAATTTCTGCTAGTTTTAGTGAAAGAGCTGTTGTCCGCTGTTGTCCTTGCGATCCAAAAGTTTGAACGTTTTTATTATTTACCATAAAAACTAAATCATCTCTATGCGGACCAAGCAATGTAGTACCTCTTGATACTTCACGCTCTTTTTCAGCTTCGAATTGTTTTATGTACTCATCTTCCATTTTCGTCAAATCTGTTAAATCTGATACATTAATGCTTGGTTTATATATAATTTCTAGTTTTTCGGTCTCTCTAGAAATTTGACTATGAATAGGCGATGCCCAGTCTTGTAGTAATTTGATGAACGAAATTCGTTTTTCGATAATTTTTACGGCATGTTTTACAAGCTGAGATGTTAGGACTTCAAGCATTAAATAGTTCCGATCTCGGCTGGTTTGTAATGTTCTTAGTAGTGAATTTCGCTGTTGGAGGATTCTCTGGTACTGACTTAGTTCATGTAGGTAAACTGGCGAAACTTGTCCTAGTTCCATATCTAGGAATTTACGACGCACTTGCGGACTACCTTTTACTAAATGTAAATCTTCCGGTGCAAACATAACGACATTCATCACGCCTATATATTGACTTAACTTCATCTGTTCAAGATGGTTCAGCTTGGCTTTCTTACCTTTCTTAGAGAGGATTAGCTGTAGTGTTACTTGCTGATTTTTCTTCTGTAACGTACCTTTTATTGTACCATATTCTTCATCCCAACGTATCATTTCTTTGTCATTACTTGTGCGATGGGACTTTGTTAAAGCTAGCACATAAATGGATTCCATTAAATTTGTTTTACCTTGAGCATTCTCACCAATGATGACATTAACATTATTTTGAAAATTCAACTCAAGTTTTTCATAATTACGATATTGTTTTAGTTGTAATTCTTTAATATACAATGGGATTCCCCCAAAACTTATGAAGTTATAATATACGAACCTTTTCCAGTTATAGAAACTGTATCATTTAAAACTAATTTTTTCCCTCTTCTATTCTCAGGCTCATTATTTACAAAGATTTCGTGCTCCGATAGAAACCATTTAGCCATTCCACCTGTATCAATTACTCCAGCAAGCTTTAGAAATTGGCCTAATGTAATATACTCTGTATTTATTTTAACTTTTTCTGTTTTCATTTTTTATCACCCTCATTTATCCATTCCTTAATTGTACTAAACTTCTGTAAGAAAAAAAACACTTAACCCTTATTTTGTCTTTTAAGTACAAAAAGACTGACCTAAATGTACTATGCACTCCCCAAACAAATTTGTAGAATAAATTCTTTCTTCATTCTGATCGTTGGAGATTGCTAGTACATTCTATTAGGTCAGCCCCTTTCGATAGAATTTACTAACTAGTATGTGCGAACTGGTAAAATTAATTGCAATGTTCTTGAATCATTTACAGTACGAATTAAAAATGGTCTCATAGCCCCTGTGAATTGGATATAAATTTCTGGGCTTTCTATTGCTTTTAATGCATCCATTACATACTTCGCACTAAAAGAGATTTTTAACTCTTCACCTTTTATATCCTCACAAACAATTTCATCTACTACTTTACCAATCTCAGGAGAATAAGAAGAGACATTAACAACGGAGCTACCGACTGTTTCTAAGTGAACAACGTTATTTCTACCTTCTCTTGCTAATAAAGATGCACGATCAATTGCTTGTAAGAACTCTTTAGTCATTACAGTTAATTCTGTTTTACTTTCACTTGGAATTAACTTTGATGTGTCAGGATAATTACCTTCTAATAATCGAGTAAAGAACAATAGATGTTTTGTCTTAAATAAAGCTTGATGTTCAGTTAAGACGATTTCTACTTTTTCATTATTGTCATCTAGAATTTTACTTAATTCGTTTAAACTTTTCCCAGGAATTACTACGCTAGCTTTAAATTCACTTGTTATAGAATGATCGTCAATTTTAGCTTGTCTTAAAGCTAGTCGATGGCTATCTGTCGCTATGCACGTTAGATCACCATTTTCAATCTTCCAGTTTACCCCAGTTAGAATTGGTCTAGTTTCTGAAGTTGATACTGCAAATACTGTTTGACGAATCATAAATTTTAATAAATCTGCTGAAATAGAAATTGTTTCATGTTCTTCAATTTGAGGAAGCAGTGGATATTCCTCAGAATCAAACCCGTTTAAGCTAAATTCAGTTTTTCCCGCTCTTATTGTTGTTACATAATTATTATCAGATTCTAATTCGACAAAATCTGAAGGTAATTTTTTTACAATATCACTAAAATATCGAGCATTTAATACAATGCTTCCAGTTCTTTTTACATCAACCAGTTGCTGATCATTTACTACTGTTGGTAAATAAGATTCTATAGATATATCTGAATCACTACCTGTGAAAGTTAGTCCTTCATTTGTAACAACTAATTTAATACCAGTTAATATTGGAATAGTAGTTCTTGATGAAACAGCTCTCATAACATCTTGTACAGCTTTGACGAGATGATCTTTTTGTACAGTAAATTTCATTGTTTGTACTCCTTATATAATTTATAAAATAATATAGTAATAGTAGTAGGGCCTGTGAATTTGTGGATAACTGTATATTATTAAAGAAAAATAAGTCTATCAACATGTGGATAGACTGTGTAAAAAAAATAGAAAGTTATGCACAGGTAACTAAATCTACTGATTTAATTTTTCATTGATTTCTTTGATTTGAGATTGCAACTGTGAGTCAGTTTCGATTAATTTTGAAATTTTTTCATGTGCATGAATAACAGTTGTATGATCACGGCCCCCAAACTCTTCTCCTATTTTAGGTAAAGAATGGTCGGTAAGCTCTCTTGAAAGATACATTGCAATCTGTCTTGGGAATGCTACGGATTTTGTACGTTTCTTTGCTTTAAAATCCTCTAATTTAATACTAAAAAATTCTCCAACTGTTCGTTGAATGTCGTGTATTGATAATGTTTTAGGCTTCGTGGCTGTAATTAAATTCTTTAAGGCTTCAGCGGCCACACTAGCATTTATGTCTTTATTAATTAACGATGAATAAGCGACTACACGTATAAGTGCTCCTTCTAATTCACGGATATTCGTATCAATTTGATTTGCAATATATAACATTACCTCATTTGGAATATCTAATCCCTCAGCCTTAGCTTTTTTACGTAAAATTGCAATCCTAGTTTCTAAATCAGGTGGCGTGATATCCGTAATAAGACCCCATTCAAATCGTGAGCGAAGTCGATCTTCTAATGTAGGAATTTCTTTAGGTGGTCGGTCACTTGAGATAACAATTTGTTTGCTTTCTTCATGAAGAGTATTAAATGTATGGAAAAATTCTTCTTGAGTTTGTTCTTTTCCAGCTAAGAACTGAATATCATCTATAAGTAGCACGTCTACATTACGGTACTTATTTCTAAATTCAATTGCTTTGTTATCACGAATTGAGTTAATGAACTCATTTGTAAATTTTTCTGATGATAAATAAACGACTTTTGCATTTGGATTATGTTCGAGTACATAATGTCCAATCGCGTGCATTAAGTGGGTTTTTCCTAACCCAACTCCCCCGTATATAAATAGTGGGTTATAGGCTTTTGCTGGCGCCTCAGCAACCGCTAGTGATGCTGCGTGAGCAAAACGATTACCTGAACCAATTACAAATGTATCAAAAGTATATTTAGGGTTTAACATACTTTGTCCGAACTCTACTGGTTCTTCAAATTTTACTTTAGCTTTAACTGCCGGTATATTCATCTCTATTTCTTCTACATGATTTTGAGGAAGGATAAATTTTATTTCTAATTCCGCTCCAGTTATTTCTAAAACTGTATCCATTATTAAAGATGAATACTTTGACTCAAGCCAGTCACGTGCGAATTCATTTGGGGCAATAATTGTTAAAGTATCATTCTTTAAAGAAAATGCCTTTGTTGATTTAAGCCATGTTTCAAAGCTTGGTTTACTTATTTTTTTTTCTATTTCTGCTAGAACCCTGGACCACAGATCCCCTATATTCTCCAAAAAGTAATCCCTCCTTACAAAGCTTGTTCAACTTTTGTACAAGCACATAAATTGATTATTTATTTTTATTCATGTCTTTGAATATGCGTTATTTTATAAAACTGCAAAAATCCACTTTATTTGACAGTATTCACCTATGTGGATAACTTAAATATAGTACAAGTGTAAAACCTGTCCACAAGTTATTAACACCTGTGGACAAATAAAAATAAAAAACAACTTGTCCAAAGTGGAAAACAAATTAATAATATCAAAAATCTTTAGCTATTTCAATGAGTAGTTAATGTTATCCACATGCTAATCCACTTGTTTAAAAAAATTGTCCACAGAAAAAGAAGTTGTGTAAAAATTGTCGATAACTGTTGTGGGTAAAAAATGTGCAGTAAAATATTATCCACAGAGCACTTAACAATTTTTAAAAAAGGGGAAGTAATAATTTTTAGTAGATTTTTTTATTCACTTAAAAGTCAGGTAAAAAAAATCTTTCGACACCATTATTTTTTGCTCGGATTACTCGTTTATAAATTTATTGGCAGGAAATGATAGAAATAAATCGGATTTCTTATTAAATAAGTAATTACGTTTTATTTTTTTTACTAAAACTCACTGGATCAACCAATGTTCATAAATTGGAAATAATTATTCGTCATGATTTAACATCTTACATTGACATTAACAGTAGTTATTCTTTATAATTTATAGGACTGTCTATTACAGTAATTCCTCAGGGAGGTGTCATATAATGAAAAGAACATTTCAACCAAACAAACGTAAACGCAGCAAAGTACATGGTTTCCGTAGCCGTATGAGCACTGCAAATGGACGTAAAGTTCTAGCAGCTCGTCGTCGTAAAGGAAGAAAAGTATTATCTGCGTAGGCCACTGTCAACAGTGGTCTTTTTCACTAATAAGAAGGCCTTTTTTGCTTTTATGTCACAATTTGTAAGTAAAAAAGGCCTCATTTTTTATAAAAAAGTTGTTATGATAATTGAAGGAATCATTTGAGGTGTCAGTGGAACATGAACAAGAAAAACAGAATAAAAAAGAATGCAGATTTTAGTCGCGTTTTTCAAGAGGGATCGTCAACTGCGAATCGACAATTTGTAATCTATACATTAAAAAAGGAAGATCAAAAACAATTTCGTATAGGATTATCTGTTAGTAAGAAGTTAGGTAATGCTGTAGAGAGAAATCATATTAAACGGTATATAAGACAAGCTCTTACTGAATTAAGTGATGATCTTCGTGTGAATATGGATTATGTTGTAATTGCAAGAAAGCCCTGTACTGAACTACCTTTTAATGAATTTAAAAAAAGTTTAATTCATGTATTGAAAAGGGCGGAAGCGCTTAAAATACGTGATTCAAAACATAAATTAGATAAAAATCAAATTAAGTAATTACATATTTAAATGTAACTTCTTAAAGGAGGAACTAGTTTGAAGACTAAGAAGTACCAATTGCTAGTTACAGTTCTTTTATTAGTAGTCGTGTTAGCCGGATGTTCGCAAACAAACCAACCGATTACATCTGAAAGTACGGGGATTTGGAATGAGTATTTCGTTTATCCACTATCATGGTTAATCACAGCTGTATCTAAAATTTTTGGTGGAAGTTATGGTATGTCGATCATCGTCGTAACACTTTTAATCCGTTTAGCATTATTACCATTAATGATTAAACAAATTAAAAGCACGAAAGCGATGCAATCAATCCAGCCTGAAATGGCCAAACTTAAAGAAAAATATTCTTCTAAGGATCAAAAAACTGTCCAAAAATTAAATGAAGAAACAATGAAGTTGTACCAACAACATGGTGTAAATCCATTATCTGGTTGTTTACCAATTTTTATTCAAATGCCAATCTTAATTGCTTTCTATCATGCAATTATGAGAACAATGGAAATTAAAGCACATGACTTCTTATGGTTCCAATTAGGTCATCCGGATCCAATTTATGCTTTACCAATCATTGCTGGTATTACAACTTTCATTCAACAAAAGGTATCAATGAGTACTGGTTCAATGACAGGACCTGCTGCTCAACAAATGAAAATCATGCTTTATGTTATGCCAATCATGATTTTAATATTTGCTGTTAGACTTCCATCTGCTTTAGCTTTATATTGGGTAGTTGGTAATACATTTATGATTCTACAAACATTATTTGTTAATAGAGGTAATACTACCGTAAAAAATAACAATGTAGGAGGGGCTAGTAAGTGAGAGAAGTAACTGCTACTGGTCAAACAATCGAACAAGCAGTTCAAATAGCACTTCAGCAACTTAGTTCAACAGAAGAAGAAGTAGAAATTACAGTAATCGAAGACGGTAAAAAAGGATTTTTAGGATTTGGTGCTAAACCTGCTAAAGTTTTAGTTGTTAAAAAGAAGACTTTAATCGAGAAAGCATATGACTACCTTTTAAACATTGTTAAGAGTCTTGATGAGACTGCAGATGTACACTTTGAATTACAAGGTACTAAAGAACAAACCTTCTTATTTACGATAAAGGGTGATAAGGTTGCTCTTATTATTGGTAAAAGAGGTAATACTTTAAATGCTCTTCAATTCTTAGTTCAAACATTTGTAAATCGTCATTCAAAACAATTGATTCATGTTGTCGTTGATGCAGAAAACTATCGATTAAAACGTAAGGAATCGCTAGAGATTCTTGCAAAAAAGACTGCTCAAACAGTTTTAAAAACAAGAAAAGCGATCTCTTTAGAGCCAATGCCTTCTTTTGAAAGAAAAATTATTCATCATATACTGACGGATATGCCAAATATTTCTACGAAGTCTGTAGGCCAAGATCCACATCGTCAATTAGTTATAGATTTAAAGAAACCAATTAAGGGTTAATCCTTAATTGGTTTTTTAATGTTCTACATTCAAGTCATATAAGTTTACTTGTACTTTCGTACGGTTATAATATAAAAACATTCAATTATAAAATTCTTTATGCTATGCTATAGATTTAGAAGTAACATGTTAACTTTTGTTTAACATGCTCCGAGGTGATTTTTTGATGGAATTCGATACAATTACAGCAATTTCGACACCAAAAGGCGAAGGTGCAATTGCGATCGTTCGTTTAAGTGGCGATGAAGCTGTTCAAATAGCGAATAAATTATTTAAAGAAAAAGATTTAAATATAGTAGATTCTCACACAATTCATTACGGGCATTTAGTTGACCCAAGTTCAGGGAATACTGTTGAGGAAGTCATGGTCTCAATCTTAAGAGCGCCAAAAACGTTTACACGTGAAGATGTTGTCGAAATAAATTGTCACGGTGGAATTTTTTCGGTTAACAAAGTACTTGAATTAGTACTATCACAAGGGGCTAGATTAGCAGAGCCTGGTGAATTTACAAAAAGAGCATTTCTTAATGGACGAATCGACTTATCTCAGGCCGAAGCAGTAATGGATTTAATCCGTTCTAAGACTGATCGAGCAATGGCCATAGCAATGAATCAAGTAGAAGGTCGGTTATCTAAGTTAGTTAATAGCTTAAGACAAACATTACTTGAGATTTTAGCCCATATTGAAGTAAATATTGATTACCCAGAATATGATGATGTTGAAGAAATGACAAATACTGTTTTAATTGAAAAAGCAAAAACAGTTCGAGTTGAAATACAAAAACTGCTAGAAACATCAAAACAAGGTAAGATTTTACGCGAAGGTCTGTCTACTGTCATTATAGGTAGACCAAATGTTGGGAAATCATCTCTTTTAAACACACTTGTCCAAGAAAGCAAAGCAATTGTTACTGATATTCCAGGTACAACGCGTGATGTAATTGAAGAGTACGTGAATGTAAAAGGTGTACCATTACGACTAATTGATACTGCCGGTATACGTGAAACTAAGGATGTTGTAGAAGCAATCGGTGTCGAAAGATCTAAAAAAGTATTAAATTTGGCCGACTTAGTATTATTTGTTTTAAATAATAATGAGAAATTAAGTGAAGAAGACCGTAAATTATTTGGCGAAATGATCGGTAAAGATGTAATTGTGATCATTAACAAAACAGATTTGTCACAAAAGCTTGATATAAATGAAGTAAAAGCGTTAGTTGGTAATGCTACAATTGTTACGACTTCCTTAAAAGAGGAAAAAGGTATTGATGATTTAGAAAAAGCAATTGCTGACTTATATTTTGAAGGGCAAATTGAGGCACAAGATTTAACTTATTTATCGAATGCTAGACATATTGCGCTATTAAACCAATCAGAAAAGACAATCAATGACGCAATTGAAGCAATGAAAAATGGCATGCCGATTGACTTAGTACAGATTGACTTAACAAGAGCGTGGGAGTTGTTAGGTGAAATCGTTGGAGATACAGTTCAGGAAAGTTTAATCAACCAACTATTTTCTCAGTTCTGTTTAGGAAAATAAAATGGTTAGGAGGAGAAAAAAATGAGTTTTGAAGCAGGCAATTATGATGTAATCGTTATTGGAGCTGGTCATGCTGGATGTGAAGCCGGTTTGTCATCTGCTCGAATGGGTGCAAAAACATTAATGCTGACAATAAATCTCGATATGGTAGCATTTATGCCTTGTAACCCATCAGTAGGTGGTCCTGCCAAGGGGATTGTTGTACGTGAAATTGATGCACTTGGCGGTGAAATGGGTCGAAATATCGATAAAACACATATTCAAATGAGAATGTTAAATACGGGTAAAGGTCCTGCAGTACGCGCGTTGCGTGCTCAAGCGGACAAATTCGCGTATCAACACGAATTAAAGAAAACGATAGAAAATACTGAGAATCTAACACTAAAGCAAGGTTTAGTAGAAAGATTAATTGTAGAAGATGGACAATGCACAGGTGTAATTACTCAAACAGGTGCAATTTATCGTTCAAAGACAGTTGTTATTACAACTGGAACCTTCTTACGTGGAGAAATTATTGTAGGAGAATTAAAATACTCAAGTGGTCCTAATAACCAACAACCTGCAATTAAGCTTTCTGAGCATTTAGAGGAATTAGGAATAGAGCTTGTTCGTTTTAAAACGGGTACTCCTCCTCGCGTAAATAGTCATAGTATTGATTATTCAAAAACAGAAATTCAACCTGGCGATGATGTACCTCGTGCATTTTCATTCGAAACAGAACCAGTTGAAACAGAACAAATTCCATGTTGGTTAACTTATACAAGTGAAACTACTCACCAAATCATCGACGATAACTTACACCGTTCGCCTATGTACTCTGGTATGATTAAAGGTACTGGGCCACGCTATTGTCCTTCTATTGAGGATAAAGTTGTCCGATTTAACGATAAACCGAGACATCAAATTTTCTTAGAACCAGAAGGAAGAAATACTCAAGAAGTTTATGTACAAGGATTATCAACTAGTTTACCTGAAGATGTACAAGAAAAAATGCTTCGATCAATTGCAGGTCTTGAAAATGTTCAAATGATGAGAACTGGATACGCAATTGAATATGATGCAATTGTACCTACTCAATTATGGCCAACATTGGAACTTAAGCAAATTAAAAATCTGTATACTGCTGGTCAAATTAACGGAACTTCTGGTTATGAAGAAGCAGCAGGTCAAGGTTTAATTGCAGGCATTAACGCTGCATGTCGTTCACTAGGTAAAGAAGAGTTAATTCTTGATCGCTCTGAAGCTTACATTGGTGTTTTAATTGATGACCTAGTAACTAAAGGGACAAATGAACCATACCGTCTTCTAACTTCTAGAGCGGAATATCGATTATTATTACGTCATGATAATGCAGATTTACGCTTAACAAAAATCGGTCAAAAACTTGGATTAATAAGTGATGAAAGATATGCAGAGTTTGAAGAAAAGAAAATGTTAATTGAAGAAGAAATAGAGCGTTTAAAAGCAACTCAATTAAGACCGACAAAAGAAGTACAGGAATTAATTGTAAAAAATGGTGGTAGCGAACTGAAAGATGGCATTCGTGCAGCAGATCTTTTACGTCGTCCAGAAATGCTTTATGAACATATTCATCTTCTTGCTCCATCTGAAAAAGACTTACATTCAGATGTTAAAGAGCAAGTTGAAATACAAATTAAGTATGAAGGTTATATTGAAAAATCATTAAATCAAGTAGAACGTATGAAGAAAATGGATTTAAAGAAAATCCCTGAAAATATCGATTATCAAGCTATTCATGGCCTTGCTACTGAGGCAAGACAAAAGCTTGAGCAAGTGCGCCCGCTATCAGTAGGTCAAGCTTCTCGTATATCTGGTGTTAATCCAGCAGATATTTCAATTCTACTTGTTTATTTAGAACAAGGAAAAATTGCAAGAATATCGAACTAATAATAGATAGGGGTATTACTAGTGAATAAAGAACAATTTATCGCTGCTCTTAAAGATAAAGGAATCCATTTGTCAGATTTTCAATTAAAACAATTTGATATATATTTCCACACATTAGTTGAGTGGAACAATAAAATGAACTTAACTGCTATTACAGAAGAAGATGAAGTATATTTAAAGCATTTTTATGATTCAATTAGCGCTTCCTTTTATTTCGATTTCTCTGATGAAATTACTTTATGTGATATTGGTGCAGGAGCGGGTTTCCCCTCTATCCCAATTAAAATATGCTTCCCGTCTATCAAATTAACGATCGTAGACTCCCTTCAAAAAAGGATTACATTCCTAAATCATTTAGCGAAGGAATTACAATTAGAGAATGTATCATTTATTCATGATCGAGCAGAAACTTTTGCTAAAAGACCTGGCATGAGAGAATCCTTCGATGTTGTAACTGCGAGAGCTGTTGCAAGAATGTCTGTGTTAACTGAATTATGCTTACCACTTGTTAGACAAAACGGCCACTTTGTTGCACTTAAAGGCGCTGCAGGTCAAGAAGAGTTGGAAAAAGCAAATTATGCTATAAAAACTCTTGGAGGAGAAGTTAAATCAATTAACTACTTTACTCTCCCAGGTGAAGACAGTGATCGAAATATTGTTATAGTAGAAAAGAAACGTAAAACACCAACTAAGTATCCTCGTAAACCGGGTACTCCTGGTAAAGAACCGTTAGAGGTTTAATATGATAAACTAACAAATGTTTCACGTGAAACATTTGTTATGTTTATTCTATTGTGAACGAAATTCTAAAAGGGTGGGAATCACATTGAAAAGCACATTATCTAGGTTATTTGGCTTATCAGAAAAAGAAATTAGTGATGATGTTCAAGATTCGGTTTCGAGTAATGAAGTTATTCGCCAAATTCCAGTATCAGACATTGTACCGAATCAGTATCAGCCTAGAACATTCTTTGATGATGAAAAAATTAAAGAACTAGCGCTAACGATTCGAACTCATGGTATTATTCAACCAATTGTTGTAAGGGAAATTAGACCAAACTTTTATGAAATAATTGCCGGGGAAAGAAGATTCAGAGCTGTTTCATCTTTAGGTTGGGATACAATTCCTGCAATTGTGAAAACGTTTAACGATACAGAGACTGCCTCCGTCGCTCTGATTGAAAATTTACAACGTGAAGAATTATCTCCTTTTGAAGAAGCTGTAGCATACCAAAAACTAATTGATTTACATAACTTAACACAAGAGGCACTAGCACAGCGATTAGGTAAAGGCCAATCGACTGTTGCAAATAAATTGAGATTGTTGAAACTTCCTGGAGAAATACAACAAGCATTATTGGATAAGTCGATTACAGAACGTCATGCGCGAGCACTTATTCCATTAAAGTTGCCTCAACTACAAATTACACTTCTTCAAGAAATAATGGAAAAGCAATTGAATGTTAAACAAACAGAAGAACGAGTAGTTACATTACTTACCGAGAAAAAACCAAAGGCTAAACGTAAATTTAAGGCGATTAGTAAAGATATAAGAATTGCGATGAATACAATCCGTGAATCTTTACAAATGGTTTCTAAGACAGGCATGAATATTGATAGTCAAGAAGAAGAACATGATGACTATTACCAAATAACAATTAAAATACCAAAGAAATAAACATTAAATTCACCTCTTTTCAGTGGTGAATTTTTTTATTCATTTTTAAATCTAGACACAATGATGAATCTATTCATGGTAAAATAGAGAATAAGAATTGTTTGTTGTGGAAGGAGTAGATTACATAGTGGTTAAAGTGATCTCTATAGCTAATCAAAAAGGTGGTGTTGGTAAGACTACAACATCGGTTAATTTAAGTGCTTGTTTAGCTCACTTAGGAAAAAAAGTATTACTAGTCGATATAGATCCTCAAGGTAATGCAACTAGTGGTATTGGAATTGAAAAAGCTGATGTAAATCAGTGTGTTTACAATGTATTAGTTGATGATGTTGAGGCGAAAAATGTCATTTTAAACACTGCTATTCCAAATTTTGATATTATTCCAGCAACAATTCAACTTGCTGGAGCAGAAATTGAATTAGTACCTACTATTTCTAGAGAAGTACGATTGAAACGTGCTTTAGATACAGTAAAAGGTAACTATGATTATATTTTAATAGATTGTCCTCCATCACTAGGGTTATTAACTTTAAACTCACTAACTGCTTCTGATTCAATTATTATTCCAGTTCAGTGTGAGTATTACGCACTTGAAGGTTTAAGTCAGCTATTAAGTACTGTACGGTTAGTACAAAAACATTTAAATAAAAATTTAGCAATTGAAGGCGTATTATTAACAATGCTAGATGCTCGTACAAATTTAGGGCTTCAAGTTATAGAAGAAGTAAAAAAGTATTTTCAAGATCGCGTCTATAAATCAATTATTCCAAGAAATGTACGCTTAAGTGAAGCACCAAGTCATGGTAAACCGATCATTACATATGATCCAAAGTCAAGAGGTGCAGAAGTATACCTCGATCTAGCAAAGGAAGTGATTGATAATGGCTAAAGGTTTGGGTAAAGGTATTGGAGCATTTTTTCAAGATATTAATCAGCAAGAAGAGTTAGTACAGGAAATTGATCTAAAAGAACTTAGACCTAATCCATACCAACCTCGCAAAGTATTTGATGAGACTGCAATGTTAGAATTAACTCAATCAGTGATTGAACATGGAATTCTTCAACCAATCATTGCTAGAAAAAGCATAAAAGGTTTCCAAATCGTTGCTGGAGAAAGACGATATCGCGCTGCAAAAAACGCTGGTTTAAATACAGTTCCAGTTATTGTTAGAGACCTTACTGAAGAACAAATGATGGAATTAGCTGTTCTAGAAAATTTACAGCGAGATGATTTAAATCCTCTTGAAGAAGCTGAAGCATATCAAACTTTAATTGAACAATTACACTTAACGCAAGAACAACTTGCAAAGAAACTTGGAAAAAGTCGTCCACATATTGCTAACTATTTAAGAATTTTGACGTTACCTAATTCTGTTCAAAAAATGGTTGAAGAAGGTACTCTCTCAATGGGACACGGAAGAGCACTTTTAGGGCTAAAACGAAAAGGGTTAATTGAAGGTACCGCATTGAAAGTAATTGAAAAAAATCTAAGTGTTCGTGAGGTTGAAACGTTAGTCAATGATCTAAATGAAAATGTTTCACGTGAAACACAAAAGAAAAATCCAACTAAAAACATATTTTTTAGTGAGTACGAGGATCTTTTACAAGAAAAATTCGGAACATCAGTTAAAATTAAATCGGCTAAAGATAAAGGGAAAATAGAAATCCAATTCTTTAATAAAGAGGATTTGGAAAGAATTCTTTCAATTATAAAATGAGTTACTCATAGGGAATATTAAATGTGTTGGCTTCCAATGCAGTTAATACTCCCTTTTTGTTTTTATCTGACCTTTTTGTAATTGAAAGTTAGGAAACTATTATGTTAAAAATCTAATTGGCAGGTAAATTTTCTTTCAGTTTCTTTAATAGAATTCGCAATAAACTTAGCCATTTTCATTACAAGGCTTAACCTAGTATTCTGTAATACGTAGAATTCCATAAATCCACTAACATTTACAACGCCTGTTAAGTTGATTTCACCTACTAAAGGTAATTCTTTTTTCATTGCAGCGCCAGGTTTTAATGGACCATTGGATAGGCGCACGCTTCCGATACTTTTTACTCGACCTAAACATGCATCTACAGCAATAATAAAAGGGTTGTTATACTTACCTTTAATTATTTCAAGTTGTTCTGAAAGATTTAACGCATGAATCGGCTCATCAAGAGTACCATAATAATGGAATCTACTTAAGTTTAATTCTCCTAACATGGTTCCAACTAAAGGACCTAAAGAGTCTCCCGTGGAACGGTCAGTTCCAATACATACAAAAACAATTTCTTTAGTGCGTACACTTGGAAGCGACTTACATAAACGATCTGCAAATCTGTTAATAGCGTTTTCGTCATCTAGAAATACAGAATAATCATCCTTGAATAGGTTACGCAAAGGATTTGCTGAAAATTGCATAATATCGCCTACTTTTCATTTAAGAGAGTAGTATTAGTTTATGCAAAATTTAAACAATTTATACTTTCAGCAACCGATCTTCATTATTAAATTAAACTATTATTACATTTGTTCATATTTTGTAGTTTTAAGATAACAATTCAGTTAGTATTACGTTTGAAGTCATTTGAAAATAGATAGGGGGAAAAAGACAAAATGAATGATACATCAGATAAATTAGAACATGCTGAGAGTGTAAT
This sequence comes from Gottfriedia acidiceleris, assembly GCF_002128425.1. GTDB lineage: Bacteria > Bacillota > Bacilli > Bacillales > Bacillaceae_G > Gottfriedia > Gottfriedia acidiceleris. The sequence continues at coordinate 416,277 of NZ_NESS01000004.1, read as the reverse complement.
AAAAAAGAGCATGCTAACGCCAGAACAATGGGACAAAATTTTTAGTTCATCAATAAAAATAGCTCTAATTATTATTGTTTCAGTATTGGCTGTAAAACTCGGAAGAAAGCTAATCCGTAACCTCTTAAAGGTTAATGCGAGAGGACCATTACAAGTATCAGAAAGAAGATCAGTAACACTTATCAAACTGATGGAAAATGTACTTGCATATGTAATATTTTTTATTGCTGCTTTGACGATACTTCCGATATTTGGTGTGGAAATAAAAGGACTTTTAGTTGGAGCTGGAATAGGTGGTGTAGCAATTGGTTTTGGTGCACAAAGCTTAGTAAAAGATATCATTTCTGGATTTTTTATTTTGTTTGAAGATCAATTTTCAGTTGGTGACTACATTAGAGTTCAAACTTTCGAAGGAACAGTATTATCAATCGGTTTAAAAACAACTAAAATTAGAAGCAGTACTGGTGAACTTCATATTATCCAAAATGGAATGATTACTGAAGTAACCAATTTTTCATTACATAATGCTGTGGCAATGGTAGATGTTAGTATTTCATATGAGGGCGATATTGAACATGCGCAAAATGTAATCGAAGAGCACTTAGAAACAATGCCAGCTAGATATGAAGAAATGGTAAAACCTCCAGAGTTTCTTGGAATACAAAACTTAGGTCCATCTGAAGTAACATTGCGAATCGCTTCAGAAGTTAAACCAATGACACATTTTAAAATTTCTAGAGCAATTCGAAAAGAAATTAAGGAAGTACTTGAAAGAAATAACATAGAAATTCCATATCCAAAGATGGTATTATATAAACAACCAGAAACTAAAAATGAAAATGCGAATGTATAGTTTGTATGCTACTATTTTAAGGAAGTGAAGTTTTCGCGTGGAAGAAAAAAATTTTAACCTAAATGATATAGTAGAAATGAAAAAACCTCATCCTTGTGGTGTGAACAGATGGAAAATTATTCGAATGGGTATGGATATTCGATTAAAATGTGAGGGATGTGAGCATAGCGTATTAATACCTCGCAGAGAGTTCACACGAAAATTAAAAAAGGTTTTAGTTCGATCTGAAGAGTAGGGAGATTTTAAAACAATGGGTATCTAGTAGAGCAATCTCAAAGAGCGCTCGTATTAGATACCTTTCGTATGTTTAGAAATAATATTCAGATTTTCTTGTTATTTTTTTTTGAAATCAATATAATTGTGAAAGATTAACTAAGTTCGTATAGGAGTGGAAAATATGCCATTAACAGCAGGGATCGTAGGATTACCAAACGTAGGAAAGTCGACATTATTTAATGCAATTACACAAGCGGGGGCTGAATCAGCAAACTATCCGTTTTGTACAATTGATCCAAACGTAGGTGTGGTAGAAGTACCGGATTACCGTTTAGAAAAATTAACTGAATTAGTTCAACCTAAAAAAACTGTTCCAACAACTTTTGAATTTACTGATATCGCAGGGATCGTTAAAGGCGCAAGTAAAGGTGAAGGATTAGGAAATAAGTTTTTATCTCATATTCGTGAAGTGGACGCAATTTGCCAAGTAGTACGTTGCTTTGCTGATGATAATATTACTCACGTATCTGGAAAAGTAGATCCAATTGCAGATATTGAAACAATTAATTTAGAGCTAATTCTTGCCGACTTAGAATCAGTTGAAAAACGTATTGATCGTGTAGCTAAATTAGCGAAGCAAAAAGATAAAGATGCATCTTATGAACATGAAATTTTAGTGAAATTAAGAGAAGCATTTGAAAACGACAAGCCAGCTCGTTCAGTAGAGTTTACGGAAGAGCAAATGAAAGTAGTAAAAGGATTACACTTATTAACGACAAAACCAATGCTTTATATCACAAATGTTGGTGAAGATGACATCGCAGATTCTTCAACTAATGAATACGTTGAAAAAGTAAGAGAGTTTGCAGCTGAAGAAGGTTCTCAAGTTATTGTAATCAGTGCAAAAATTGAGGAAGAAATTGCTGAGTTAGATGATGAAGAAAAACGTACATTCCTTCAAGAACTAGGAATTGAAGAATCAGGTTTAGATCAATTAATTCGTGCAGCTTATTCTTTATTAGGATTGGCAACTTATTTTACAGCAGGTGTACAAGAAGTAAGAGCTTGGACATTTAAAAAAGGTATGAAAGCTCCACAATGCGCTGGTGTAATTCATAGTGATTTCGAACGCGGCTTTATCCGTGCAGAAACAGTTTCTTTTGAAGATTTAGTAACTAATGGTAACATGACTGCAGCAAAAGAAGCAGGTAAAGTACGTCTTGAAGGTAAAGAGTATATCGTACAAGATGGAGATGTAATGCATTTCCGATTTAATGTTTAATAAAATAGCAATACAATTATTGGTTTGCTATCTTAAAAAAACTATGCTATAATTTTAACTCGTGAGTGATTAATTAAATTGCTCCTTGCCCTTAATTGGGCCGTTAGACCAAAAGGAGGTGACATTGTGATGAATAAATACGAAATCATGTACATCGTTCGTCCAAACATGGAAGACGAAGCACAAAAAGCATTAGTTGAGCGTTTCAACAGCGTTTTAACTGAACAAGGTGCTGAAATCACAAACGTTAAAGAGTGGGGTAAACGTCGTTTAGCTTATGAAATTAACGATTTCCGTGATGGACACTACATGCTTGTAAATGTTTCTGCTAAGCCAGAAGCTGTACAAGAATTCGATCGTTTAGCGAAAATCAGCGAAGATATCATCCGCCACATCGTTATCCGTGAAGAAGAAAAATAATATTTTTTAAATGCTTTAGGGAGGTAGGAATCAGATGATTAATCGTGTTGTACTTGTAGGTCGCTTAACAAAGGATCCGGACTTACGTTATACACCAAGTGGGGTTGCCGTAGCAACATTTACTCTAGCGGTGAATCGTACCTACTCAAATCAGCAAGGTGAAAGAGAAGCGGATTTTATTAACTGCGTTATCTGGAGAAAGCCTGCTGAAAACGTAGCAAACTTCTTGAAAAAAGGAAGCTTAGCTGGCGTTGAGGGTCGTATTCAAACTAGAAGTTTTGATGGTCAAGATGGTAAGAGAGTATATGTAACTGAAGTTGTAGCCGACTCTGTTCAATTCTTAGAACCAAGAAATGCATCAGGTAACCAAGGTGGTTCATTCGGTATGAATCAACAAAATCAAGGTTTTAACGCTGGAAATCCTTTCGAAGCACCATCCGAGAAGCCTAGCTTTAACGATGATCCGTTTGGTGGGACAAGCAAAACGATTGATATTACTGATGACGATCTTCCTTTCTAATAATAAAAACCAATGTAATGTTGAACGGTTAGCATTACTAAAAAACTAATTTTTAAGTAGAGGAGGGAAATAACAATGGCAATGGGTGGACGCAAAGGTGGACGTGCTAAACGTCGTAAAGTTTGTTACTTTACTTCAAACGGCATCACTACAATCGACTTCAAAGATACTGAGTTATTAAAACGTTTCGTTTCTGAGCGTGGTAAAATTTTACCTCGTCGTGTAACTGGTACTTCTGCAAAATACCAACGTAAATTAACGATCGCAATCAAACGTGCTCGTCAAATGGCTTTATTACCATACGTGGCTGAATAAGCTGAATAATAAAAAGTACAGCATTCTCGTGCTGTACTTTTTTTGTATTTATGAAAAAATAAGTTTTATGGTAAAATAAGAAATAGTATGCTTATCGCGAAATAAGTAGGGGTAGTTGAAAGGAGCTTTATTTTGAAATCGACTCGCTTTATTACCGAGGGTGCAGTACTTTTAGCTATTTACTCAGTACTACTGTTAATATTTAGATTTGTACCGTTTCTCTCAATTATTATGGCATTCCTTATGCCGTTGCCGTTTATTATTTTTAGTATTAAATACTCAATTAAGGAATCACTTCTACTTTGTTGCGTGGCGCTGGGATTAACAATTGTGATTACCTCATTTAATTTACTTCCAGTTTCTTTAATGTACTCAACAGTTGGTATAGCATTTGGATATCTACTGAAAAATGAGCGAAGTAAAAGCGAGATTTTACTTACTAGTACTTTTTTATATTTAATACATACTGTACTAATGTACATAATATTCAAAGCTGTTTTTCATATTGATTTCGTTAAAGAGAATATAGACTTAGCAACGGAAGCAATAGAAAAAAGTAAGGAAATTAGTGCCAGTCTTGGTTCAAACACTAATGAAAAGGCTCTAGATAGCCTTACAGATGCTATTAAATTAATCCCTACATTAATCCCTTCATTACTGTTAATGGTTAGTTTTATACTTGCTTTTTTAACACAACTAGTAACTTTTCCATTAATAAGAAGATTAGGTTATAAAACACCTAAATTTAAGCCGTTTAGAGAGTTTAGACTCCCAGTTGGATTCATGTGGTTCTTTTTAATTGTAATGATTTTTTCGTTCTTCAATTTAAAACAAAGTAGTTTCCTCAGTACAGCAGTGATTAACTTAACATATGTACTTCAAATATTACTGCTAGTCCAAGGTTATGCATCAATCTTTTATTTTAGTTATTTAAAACAGTTTTCTAAAGCGGTACCAATAATTATATTGATCGCAAGTTTTATCATTCAACCATTAATTTATATTGTTTTACTAATTGGAATTGTCTCAATTGGAATATTTAATAGAAGAAAAATTTAAACTTAAAAACATATTAGTTACTAATTAGTTGTGTAAAAATGAATAAACTTTAATATGTGAGTTAGATTTTATTTGGTTTAGGGGTTGAACTTATGCAAGATTTTCATAAGAAACAGATGTTTCTTATACCCGTCTATCTTTTAACGGCTCTTTCAGTATTTCTGATTGGAACTGTAGTCTATATTCAACCTAAAATAGGGATAATTTTTATAGTTATCTTTTTATGCGTTATTTTTCTAGTTGTAAAGTTAGAAATTAAGTATCGCTACGTTTTAGATATGTATATAGAATCAGTTATGTCGAGAGTGAAAAATTTAAGTAACGAAGCAATTACTGAAATGCCAATTGGAGTATTACTTTATGATAGAGAGTACCATATTGAATGGGGCAATCAATATATTTTAAATATTTTAGACGATCGTTCATTAATTGGTAAACACATTTATGATCTATCTGAAGGATTAATGGCTTTAATTTCAAAAAAAGAGAAAAAAGAAGATGTATTAAATATAAATAAAAGAACATATCGCGTAGTTATTAAAAGAGAAGAGCGATACATTTATTTATTTGACGTGACAGAACAGGCACAATTAGAGAAGTTATATGAAGATCAAAGAACTGTTATCGGAATTATTTTACTAGATAATTACGATGAAATGACACAGGGATTAGATGATCAGGAGCGCTCTAGTGTAAATGGCGCAGTAACAACTATGTTAAATAGTTGGGCTAATAATCATGGTATCTTCTTAAAACGTGTTTCATCAGATCGATACAGTGTAGTTTTAAATGAAGGAATTCTGGCTTTATTAGAAAATAATAAATTCTCCATTTTAGACCAAGTAAGGGAAGAAACGACAAAACGCAATTTACCTCTTACTCTAAGCGTTGGTGTCGGAGTAGGAAGTTTAAATTTAACCGAACTTGGTCAACTAGCTCAATCTGGTTTAGATTTAGCACTAGGGCGTGGAGGAGATCAAGTAACTGTTAAAAACATTAACGGTAAAGTAAAGTTTTTTGGTGGAAAAACAAACCCTGTAGAAAAAAGGACGAGGGTTAGAGCAAGGGTAATCTCACATGCTTTAAGAGATTTAATGAAGAGTAGCACTAATGTTATGATAATGGGTCATAAGTTACCTGATATGGATGCTCTTGGTTCAGCAGTTGGTATCTTAAAGATGGTAATGCATAATGAAGTTGATGGCTATGTAGTAATAAATAAAGATGAAGTAGATAAAAGTGTTAATCGGTTGATGAAGGAAATGTCTAAAAATGAACAATTCTTATCTTGTTTTATTTCACCTGAAAAAGCAAAAGAACTTATTTCTGAAGACACATTAATAATCGTAGTAGATACTCATAGGCCAACAATGGTTGAAGAAGAATCACTTTTAGATGAGACAGATAAAATTGTTGTTATAGATCATCATCGAAGAGGAGAGGACTTCATTAAGGATGCAATTCTTGTTTATATGGAGCCGTACGCTTCCTCTACTGCAGAATTAGTAACAGAGTTATTGGAGTACCAACCTAAAAAGATAAAATTAAGCATGCTTGAGGCAACAGCCTTACTAGCTGGTATTATTGTTGATACAAAGAGTTTTACGTTTCGAACAGGGGCTAGAACTTTTGACGCAGCGTCATACTTACGTTCGAATGGTGCGGACACGATCCTCGTTCAAAATTTATTAAAACAAGATATGAATGAATATATTCGCAAAGCAGAATTAATAGAGGAAGCCTATATGTACAAAGAGGGCTTTGCGATTAGCTTTGGAAAAGACAATGTAAACTATGATCAAGTTTTAATCGCGAAGGCTGCAGATACATTATTAACGATGACTGATGTCATTGCATCTTTTGTTATTGCAAAAAGGTCAGATAATGTTGTAAGCATCAGCAGTCGTTCATTAGGAAATATAAATGTTCAATTAATAATGGAAGAGCTTGGCGGTGGCGGTCACTTAACAAATGCTGCTGCACAAATTGAATCTTCTTCAATTAGAGAAGTAGAACAACATTTATTGAGAATAATCGATGAATATATTGAAGGGAGAACAAACAAATGAAAGTAATTTTCTTAAAAGATGTAAAAGGAAAAGGTAAAAAAGGAGAAACTAAAAATATCGCAGATGGCTATGCAAACTTCCTAATCAAAAATGGAGATGCAATTGAAGCTACTGCAGGTAATATGAAAACACTTGAAGCGAAAAAAAATAAAGAATTAAAAGATGCACAAATCGAATTAGAAAATTGTAAAAAGCTAAAAGAAACAATTGAAACGCTAACAGTAGAATTAAAAGCTAAATCAGGTGAGGGCGGTCGTCTTTTTGGGTCAATCACAAGCAAGCAAATTGCTGACGAGCTTCAAAAAGTACATGGTATTAAACTAGATAAACGTAAATTCGAAATGAATGATGCGATTAGAGCACTAGGTGTAACAAATATTAAAGTGAAATTGCATCCTGAAGTAAGTGCAACTTTAAAAGTACACGTTAAGGAACAATAAGAAAAAACAAGCATCTGGAGGACTAGAAATGAGTGATTTGCTAAATGATCGTACTCCACCACAGAATATAGAAGCTGAACAGGCTGTATTAGGTGCCATACTGTTAGACTCAGAGGCGCTAATATCAACTTCAGAACGGCTTTTACCAGATGACTTTTATCGAGCTGCCCATCAAAAAATATTTGAAGCAATGCTTAAGATTGCTTCAAGGAATGAGCCTCTAGATGTTATCACGCTAACTTCTGAATTAGCTAATCAAGGAGTGTTAGAAGAAGTTGGAGGAGTATCATACTTAAATGACTTGCTGGCTTCAGTACCAACGGCATCTAACGTTGAATACTATGCAAAGAGTGTTGAAGAAAAATCTACTTTAAGAAGACTGATCAGAACCGCTACTAATATTGTAACGGAAAGCTATGCACCAGATATTCCAGTAGATGTTGTACTAAACGAGGCTGAAAAAAGTATTTTAAAAGTAGCTCAGCGCACAAACGTTTCTGGTTTTCAAAGTATTAAAGATGTAGTATTTACTACATTTAGTAAAATTGAGACATTATTTAATCAACGTGGCGAAATCACAGGTGTACCGACAGGCTTTACTGATTTAGATCGAATGACAGCTGGATTTCAGCCAAATGACTTAATTATAGTAGCTGCTCGTCCTTCAGTAGGTAAAACAGCTTTTGCATTGAATATCGCGCAAAATGTAGCTACTAAAACAGATGAAAACGTAGCAATCTTTAGTCTCGAGATGGGTGCAGATCAGCTTGTTATGCGTATGTTGTGTGCGGAAGGAAATATTAACGCACAGGCATTGCGTACAGGTAATCTTGAACAAGAGGACTGGAATAAGCTTACGATGGCTGCTAGTAGTTTAGCTGGTACAGGTATATACATCGATGATACACCTGGTATTAGAGTTAATGATATACGTGCTAAGTGTAGAAGACTGAAGCAAGAGCATGGCTTAGGAATGATTCTAATTGATTATCTTCAGCTTATTCAAGGTAACGGTAAAAGTGGAGAAAATCGGCAACAAGAAGTATCTGAAATTTCACGTTCTCTCAAAGGACTGGCGAGGGAATTAAAAGTACCTCTAATTGCTTTATCTCAGCTATCACGTAGCGTAGAGTCCCGACAAGATAAACGTCCAATGATGTCTGATATTCGTGAATCAGGAAGTATTGAGCAAGATGCGGATATTGTAGCGTTCTTATACCGAGACGATTACTACGATAAAGAATCAGAGAATAAAAATATTATTGAAATCATTATTGCTAAACAAAGGAATGGTCCAGTAGGTACTGTTTCATTAGCATTCGTAAAAGAATATAATAAGTTCGTAAACTTAGAACGAAGGTTTGATGAAGCACCAGGTGCCTAAAAATAGTTTGTCATCAGAAGGTCGAAAATACATTCAATCAGTCTGATCTTTACTACTTGAAATGTCATTTAAAAAATAATCACATAGTGAATCTATGTGATTATTTTTTTTTGTTAGGGCAAACTATTTTTATCAAATTCTTTAGTTTGTATTTACGAACAAATAAAACTTAGAACAGAAATAATCAAAGAGATTTATTGACAAATCCCGTAAGTTTGATATACTAGTTTTGGTTTTAGTTCGGAAATAGCGTATTTTAATCGGAGGTGCAGTACATTGTCATCAGTAGTAGTAGTTGGTTCTCAATGGGGAGACGAAGGAAAAGGAAAAATTACTGACTTTTTATCACAACAGGCAGAAGTAGTTGCTAGATATCAAGGCGGTAACAATGCAGGTCATACAATCGTATTTAATGGTGAAAAGTACAAACTTCATTTAATTCCATCAGGTATTTTCTTCTCAGATAAAATCTGTGTTATTGGAAATGGTATGGTTGTAGATCCTAAAGCTTTGGTTCAAGAGCTAGCATACTTACATGATAAAGGTGTTACAACTGACAACTTACGTATTAGTAACCGTGCTCATGTTATCTTACCTTATCATTTAAAACAAGATGAGCTAGAAGAAGAGCGTAAAGGTGATAATAAGATTGGTACTACTAAAAAGGGTATTGGACCAGCTTATATGGACAAAGCTGCACGTGTGGGGATCCGTATGGCAGACCTTTTAGATAAAGAAGAGTTTTACGAAAAATTAAAACGTAATCTTGAAGAGAAAAATAATTTATTTGAAAAAATGTATGATTCAAATTCATTAAATATCGAAGAGATTTTTGAAGAATATTACGAGTTCGGACAACAAATTAAAAAATATGTGTGTGATACTTCTGTTGTATTAAATGATGCAATTGATGGTGGAAAGCGCGTATTATTTGAAGGTGCACAAGGTGTAATGTTAGATATCGACCAAGGTACATACCCATTCGTTACTTCTTCTAACCCAGTAGCGGGTGGAGTAACAATTGGTTCTGGTGTTGGTCCAACAAAAATTAATCACGTTGTCGGTGTATGTAAAGCTTACACTACTCGTGTTGGTGAAGGTGCATTCCCGACTGAGCTTTTCGACGAAATCGGAAATACAATTCGTGAAGTAGGTCGCGAATACGGTACAACTACTGGGAGACCAAGACGTGTTGGTTGGTTTGATAGTGTAGTAGTTCGCCATGCTCGTCGCGTTAGCGGTATTACTGATTTATCACTTAACTCAATTGACGTATTAACAGGCCTAGAAACTGTAAAAATTTGTGTTGCTTATAAATTCCGTGGAGAAACAATTACTGAGTTCCCTGCTAGCTTAAAACAACTTGCAGAATGTGAGCCAGTTTATGAAGAGCTTCCAGGTTGGACAGAAGATATTACAGGAGTAAAAACTCTTGATGAACTACCAGTTAATGCAAGACATTATGTAGAACGTGTGTCTCAATTAGTAGGTATTCCATTATCTGTATTCTCTGTAGGTCCGGATCGTAACCAAACAAATATCGTACGTAACGTTTACGGAGCTTAATATAATAAAAAGCCCTTAAATAAAAATTTAGGGGCTTTTATTATTTTTTTTAAAAAAACAGTTGCAAATTTATTAGAAAGTGTGATAAGATAAATCTTGTCGTCATAACTAGTACATAGTTTATGAACTTAATCATTTTATGAGCCATTAGCTCAGTAGGTAGAGCACGACTGAATAAGCTTCGAAGCAATTACTTCAGCGTACTTGTCGAGCCGCTACTTGAATTACTACCCTGAGACAAGGACGTCATTAGAGTAGGGCTAATAAAATATTCAAACTGTTTAAGTAATATATTTTTAATTGTGAGCCATTAGCTCAGTAGGTAGAGCATCTGACTTTTAATCAGAGGGTCGAAGGTTCGAATCCTTCATGGCTCATCTTTTCTTAAATTAATGTGGCCCGTTGGTCAAGCGGTTAAGACACCGCCCTTTCACGGCGGTAACACGGGTTCGAGTCCCGTACGGGTCATCCTTTTTTATTAAACATATCTTGGTCCCGTGGTGTAGCGGTTAACATGCCTGCCTGTCACGCAGGAGATCGCCGGTTCGATCCCGGTCGGGACCGCCATATAATGGCTCGGTAGCTCAGTCGGTAGAGCAGAGGACTGAAAATCCTCGTGTCGGCGGTTCGATTCCGTCCCGAGCCATCATAGAAACTACTGTATATACAGTAGTTTTTTATTTTATATCAACCTTATAGAAATAGATTTCTAGTTTAAATAAAACAGTTCGATTTTACAAAAAAACCTACTTAATTTAAAATAGAAGTAAGTGGAATAGACCTCTAGCAACAAGCTAGAGGTTTTTTTCAAAAAATCTAGTGTTTGTATATAAAAAGAACAACACGTAAGATGTAGTCGTATTATATTTGGAGAGATAGTCCACAAAACGAAATTACTATGAAAAGTTTATTTGTTGCCTAATTTAATATTAAATTGCAAAAGATATGTATAGAAATTGATGGTAGCAAAAACTGACTAGAAAAGGAGTGCGGGGAATGAATAAAAAAATATTAATAGTCGATGACGAAAAACCAATTGCTGATATATTGAAGTTTAATTTAGAAAAAGAAGGTTTTGAAATTGTTTGCGCGTATGATGGAGAGGAAGCATTACAAAAAGTAGATGAGTTTCTTCCTGATCTAGTTTTATTAGATATCATGTTACCAATTAGAGATGGTTTAGAAGTTTGTAGAGAGATTAGAAAGAATCATGAAATGCCGATCATTATGATTACAGCAAAAGATTCTGAACTAGATAAAGTATTAGGTTTAGAAATGGGAGCAGATGACTACGTAACAAAGCCATTTAGTACACGCGAGTTACTTGCCAGAGTAAAGGCAAATTTACGAAGACACCAAACAGGAACTACATCTGAAAAAGAGGAGTCAGTTGAAGTTATTATTGGTTCACTTGTTATCAATCCAAATGCTTATATCGTAACGAAACGTGGCGAGAAAATAGAATTAACTCACCGCGAATTTGAATTACTATATTACTTAGCGAAGCATATTGGACAAGTTATGACGAGAGAACATTTACTTCAAACTGTTTGGGGTTATGATTATTTTGGAGATGTACGAACTGTCGATGTAACAATTCGAAGACTTCGTGAAAAAATTGAGGACAATCCAAGTTATCCACTTTTCATTGTAACAAGAAGAGGAGTAGGATATTACCTGCGTGATCCGGAGCAAGATTAATGGCAGCTTATAATAAAGTTGGTTTATTTAAATCAATTGTATTTAAATTTGTACTTGTTTATATTTTGCTCATATTGGTAGCTATGCAAATTATTAGCGTTTATTTTTCGCGAGAGCTTGAAAAGCAACTCGTAAACAGTTTTACAGTTGCGATAAACGAACGTGCTAAGCTACTAGCTTATAATATAAAAATTGAGTATGAAAAAAAGAAAACGCTGGATGATCCAGAAGTAAAAGATAATATCCAAAAAATTGTTTCTGACTTTGGAAACAATATTGGCATATCAGACGTAAGAGTTATTAACCAAAATAGTGAAGTCATTGCTACTTCGGATGCTAGTAATCGCTCTATTGTAGGTAAAAGGACAACGAATATTTTAGTTAAGAGAGCACTTTTAGTAGGTACTAGAACTGAAAAAGTGTTAATTGATCCTAAAAATGGTCATCGAATGAAAACGATTGTAACCCCAGTAATGGAAGGTGACGAAATTGTTTCGGCCATTTACACGAGTGCATCAATGGAAAGCACGTATGAAAGAATGGAACTAATTAACCGTATTTTTTCAACTGGTACACTTATAGCAGTCGCGATTACATCGATTCTAGGAATATTATTGGCTAAAGCAATAACGAAGCCAATCTCTGAAATAAGAAGACAGGCCCAAGAAATGGCGAAAGGAAATTTCTCTCGCAAATTAAAGGCTTATAGTGAAGATGAGATTGGTGAATTAACGGTATCATTTAATAATCTATCACGTAATTTACAGCAAGCTAGAGCTTCAACGGATGGAGAAAGAAGAAAGCTTCAATCAGTACTAGAGCATATGTCTGATGGGGTTATTGCAACTGACCGCAGAGGGAAGATTATTCTCTTAAACGATCCAGCTGAAACGATGCTAAATGTTTCACGTGAAACAGTATTAAATAAATCTATCTTAGAGGTATTAGGAATCGAAAAGATTAATACTCTAGATGATTTATACGATGAGCCAGATTCAATTATGTTAGATTATAGTGATAATAAGAGACCAATGATTATACGAGCTAGCTTTTCAACTATTCAAAAAGAGTCTGGTAAAGTTAATGGTCTAATCGCTGTACTCTATGATGTAACTGAACAAGAAAAAATAGAGCAAGAACGTAGAGAGTTTGTTGCAAATGTTTCGCATGAATTAAGAACGCCGTTAACAACAATGAGAAGTTATTTAGAGGCATTGTCAGATGGAGCTTGGGAGAATAAAGAAATTGCACCTAAGTTTTTACAAGTAACTCAAGACGAAACAGAACGAATGATTAGGCTAGTAAATGACCTATTACAATTATCTAAGTTAGATAGCACAGAATATCGGTTAATGAAAGATTGGGTTAACTTTACAGAATTGTTTAATCGCATAATTGATCGACACGAAATGAGTAAGTCTCAAAAAGTATCGTTCAAACGTGAGTTTATGAGTAAAACAAGATTTGTATTTATAGATGAAGATAAAATTACACAAGTGTTAGATAATATTATTTCAAATGCATTAAAGTATTCACCAGAGGGTGGGACTGTAACTTATCGTATTAAAGAATCTAGAGATCAAATATTAGTTAGTATTACTGACGAAGGTATGGGAATTCCAAAAGAAAATCTATCAAAGATATTTGATCGTTTCTATCGAGTAGATAAGGCTAGATCTAGACAAGTTGGAGGCACTGGACTAGGGCTTGCTTTGGCAAAAGAAATGATTTACGCGCACGATGGTCATATATGGGCTAAAAGTGAAGAAGGAAAGGGTACAACAGTCTATTTCACACTTCCAGTGGCTGATGACCAAGAGGATGAGTGGGAATGAGAAGAGAACATATAAAATCAGTTATATTAACTACTCTTGTTATAGTAAGCTTAGTTCTTTCATATAGCGTATGGTCATATCAACCAACATACGATGTACTTCAAAATCAAGATTATGTAAAAAAAGTTTCTATTGGTGCAAAAAAAGACTTTAAGGACATAGTAATTCCGAATTTATTAGTTGTTCATGAATCAAATAAAAATTATGTAACAACTAAACAAAGTAATATATCACCAATATATAGGTCATTACAGAAATCTAAAATCACAAATTTCGAAAATCTGACAAATAAAACATCTGAAGTTGGCTACCAATCAATAACAAAAGGAAAAAATAAATTAGAAATTATTTTTCCAACTGTAGTGCCAGTGGAGACATTAAGTAGAGTGTTTAATTTAGATGCCAAACGATTACAAAATGTTTTATTTGACCGAATGATTATCAATTTATCTACTAAACAGGATTCTACAGCAAGGATCTATTTTTCAAATGAGGCACAAAAAGTTCTCTATGGAGCAACTTTTGATAACTCATCAATCATTGAATCAGTTGAAAAGATAAGAGACAACTACCAAAACTTTACTGAAAGTTTAAGATATAAGTTAGAATCAGGTAAGATAATTTATTTACCTAAAAAACCAATCAAATTAACATCAATGGAGTACCTTACTACGGATATAGATGTTGATAAATTAAAAGATGCTATATTTAGTGATCCTTCAAATGTTCGAAAAGAAAGTACTGATTCAGGAGATACGTTCACAGACGGTACTAGATTAATGTCAGTTTCGCCATTAAATCGTTCGATTTCATTTGTTAACCCGACAACACCTGAAAATAATAATAACCAAAGTCCTAATTTATTAGTCCAAAGAAGCGTTGATTTTATTAATGCTCATGGTGGCTGGACTGATGGGTATATTTTGTCTGGAGTTAAACCTGAAAATAATGAAGTTTCATTTAGACTTTTTGTAAATAATTTACCTGTGTATAATAATTCAACAATTACGACGAGCTGGGGAGTAGACGATATAGAAACCTTTAAACGTCCATTGTATAAATTTACTAGAATCCAGGTGGACAAGAAGGAAAGTGAAATGGAATTAATGGCTGGTTCTCAAATTATGGAGATCATATCTAATAATAAGTCTATTAACAAATCCCTTATTAAGGATATTAGCTTAGGGTACGAGACGATATTTGATGAAGATAATTCAACAATCAATCAACCGTACTATAACAGAGCAATTCAGTTAAAACCTGTTTGGATCATAAATTACGATGATTCATATAAGAAGATTGATCAAGATTTGCTAAGTAGAACTGGGGTGAATATTGTTGGATTGGAGTAGAATCAAAACAATATTTATTTTAACTTTCTTAGTATTAGATTTATTTTTAGCGATTCAATATTATCAAAAGCGAAGTAGCGATCAGTTTGATACGATGGCGGAATCGAGTATTGAGGAGCAATTAAAGGAAAATGATATCACATATGTGACATTACCTAAAAATTCTTTAAAGGAATCTTATATATCGGGTAATAGTAAGGATTTCTCGAAGAAAACTATTGCTGATAGAAAAGGGCAGAATATACAAATATACAAAGATATATTACAAAGTCAATTGAAAAAACCAGTTCCAATTGCGGAGACAAATAAAATACTCTTCTTAGAAAACTTTGTGAAGGAGTATGTTTGGAATGGTAGTAACTATCGTTATTGTCAAATAGATGAAACGTCAAAAACGATATACTTCTGTCAAACCTATAAAGATCGCCTAATTTATAATATCGAAAGCTCAGTAGTTGAAATAAAGTATAACGATAATAATGAGATTTACGGGTATCGTCAAAGATATTTAGAGAACTTAAAGGAAATGATTGATAAAAAGAATGTGCAAGAGGCTTTACCGGCAATTAAAGCAATTGAAAATTTGTTTGTTAAAGATGAATTAAAACCGAGTGATCGAATTACAAAAGTTGATTTTGGCTATTATACAGTAATCCCGTTATCGAATGGAGTTAAATTCATTGCACCAGCGTGGCATATAGTCGTCAATGAACAGCAGGATTACTTTGTAAATGCAATAGAAGGACAAATAATTAAGATTGATAAAGAACAATGGAGTGAATAGCGATGAGTCTGCATTTTAGTGTACTTGCAAGTGGAAGTACCGGAAATGCGTTATACGTTGGGACGGAGAAAACTAAGCTTTTAGTTGATACAGGGTTGAGCGGTAAAGCAATGGAGTCTTTATTTAAAGAAATCAACAGGGATATAAAAGAAGTTTCCGGCATTTTAGTCACGCATGAGCATAGTGATCATATTAAAGGACTTGGAGTTCTTGCCAGAAGATATCAAATCCCTATTTACGCGAATGAAAAAACATGGAAAGCAATGAACCATTTAATTGGAGAAATTCCAACAGAGCAAAAGTTCATTTTTAACATGGAAACGACGATTCAATTTGGGGATATAGAAGTTGAATCATTTGGTGTATCACATGACGCTGCTGAACCAATGTTTTACGTATTTCATCATAACGAGAAAAAATTTGTTACAATTACGGATACAGGCTATGTAAGTGACCGAATGAAGGGAATTATTTCAAATGCGGATATGTACATTTTTGAAAGTAACCATGATGTCGAAATGCTACGCATGGGTAGATATCCATGGAGTATTAAACGCCGTATATTAAGTGACGTCGGTCACGTATCAAATGAGGATGCTGCACTTGCAATGGCAGATGTAATTGGAGATAAAACAAAACGTATTTATCTTGCTCATTTAAGCCAAGATAATAATATGAAAGAGCTTGCCAGAATGTCTGTGACACAAACATTAGAGGGAAAAGGATTTGAAGTTGGAATGCAATTTGAAATTCATGATACGGACCCTCAAAAACCAACAGATATAGTGTATGTATAAAACAAAACGCATACTTTAGGGGAGAGTTTACTTTCTCCTCTTTTTTTTTACGTTAAAAAAGTATAAATTGGCAGCAAGGAATTTTACTCGACGTAGTAGCCAATTTTAGGAATTAAGTATAAGTGCAACTACGCCTCTGAACGTGCCTTTAAGGCTCGTCAATCTACGAGTTTTCTTTATGTGATAAAAAAGGAGCTGTGTATAAGTGAAAAAAACAATTTTAAGCTGTGATGAGCATGTAGAATGGGCTCTTGATGATTTTGTGGATAAGTATAGTGAAACACCTCTGTTGAATAAAGTCGAAAAAACGCATAATATATCCACAACCTGTGAATATTGTCAAAAGGATGCCATATATATTGTATCGAACATAGATTCCCCCACTAAATGTGGATAGAAATTGTGGGTATGTGGATAACTTTTGTGGATAACTTGTTTGTAAAGTGAGGATATAGTGTGAATATCTCAATTATTAGTGTTGGAAAGTTAAAAGAGAAGTATTTAAAGATGGGGATAGATGAATACATAAAACGATTATCCAGTTATGCAAAAATGGATATTGTCGAAGTAGCAGATGAAAAGGCACCAGAGAATTTAAGTGATGCAGACATGCTAATCGTAAAGGAAAAAGAAGGCGAAAGAATTTTAAGTAAAATAGCAGAAGATGCTTATGTAATTGCATTAGCTATTAAAGGGAAGGAACATACTTCAGAATCACTGGCCAAAAAAATAGATCAGCTTGCTACATATGGAAACAGTAAAGTAGCATTTGTGATTGGTGGTTCATTAGGTCTAAGTGATGCTGTTATGAAAAGAGCGGATGATACATTATCCTTTTCAAAAATGACTTTTCCACATCAATTAATGAAATTGGTTTTAGTTGAGCAAATATATCGCTCATTTAGAATTAATAGGAATGAACCTTATCATAAATAAAAATAGTATTTTCTAAAATAGAAAAGGGAATGTGCTACCAAAAGTTTTTTGGATCACATTCCTTTTTCAATATATTTAATCTATTTTTCATCAATAAGTGAAGAAATTATTTTCTGACTTAATTTGTAGGACCATTGTCAACGCTAGCTTCGATGGTACTTTGAATGTTAGCAGGCACCGAGGATAGAAAGTCATAACCAGTCAAAGACTCAATTGAATCTACACTTACTCTGTAGTAGCTCCACGGATGGCTTGAAGTTGTTTGATCATTTGGTAGCATTACAGCTATTACTCTAGTAGAAGCTGTAATTTGACTTAGGTCATTACTTCCATTAGGAATTACAACAATCACTTTCCATGTTTTCGCTGGTACGACAACGCCATTCCCAACAGTAGTCTTAAATCCATTAGACCCAGTACCTCCAGATCCATAGCCTCCAGATATTACATATAATTCATTTCCAGCTGATACAAGTGAACGACTATACTCTTCTAAATTTGCCCAAGTAATCTCGTTGTTATTTGGAGCTTGAGGAATCATATTGCTCATTAGAAAAGTTGCTGAATTGTTAGTAACAGTGGATGTACGGTCAGCTGATGGGCACATGTGACCTCGATCAAATCCACTTCCTGAAAATTCACTAGCAGTCACTTGATACCACCCTGAAGGCAATGATGTATCGGCACGGAAGTCATCCTGGCGAGATGCACTTCCAAGGTCAGATGAACCTACATGCCAGCTAACCCAGTTAGGCTCGTGTTTGCTATTATTGTAGGATAGATCATACTGAGGTTTGACCATCAAATAATTATTAGAATTGGCTATATTACTCGTAGCACCACTAGGATTCCCCAATCCGATATGATCATTATCAGTGCCCGTTTGTGTTTGTGCCTCCGGTTCAGCTGTAGAAGACGAATTTTGAGGAGCTAGACTACTTGTAATTACAAAGTCATTAGCATTATTATTCGTGTCCCAACCGTTTCCTTGACCTTGAACAGTTCCACCATTATTGTCTTTGCGTTCTATACTTGTCGTTGCAGAAAGAGTACCTACAGGACTAGTTTCTGAATCGTTTACAGAGCCGAAACCAACAAAATCTACCACATTTGAATTCGTGGATCCTGGTACCGCTGTGGTAACTTTTGCTAGTGCAACTTTTCCGCTGCTTGCACTTAAGTTTATTGTACCTGTAACATCAGCAGTTGGTAGATCAACAGTTCCTCCACCACCACTTGCTTGTTTAATTAAATAGTACTGATGTGGACCAATGCTGCCCGTTAAATTTGTAATGTTGCTGAATGTACCTGTTGAAGAAGCATATTGGACGGACCATCCAGACAAGCTAACACTAGAATCAGTAGGGTTATAAAGTTCAATATAATCATTTTTGTAGGAAGAACCGCTATTACCTCCGCCACCATAAACCTCGCTAATAACAACATGAGTTCCCGCAGCAGCCTGTACAGGTTTCGTAAATAAATTACCTAATGCACTACTAAAAAGAACTAAGCTTGAACAAACGAGGAAGGATGTCTTCCTTTTTAAATTTTTCTTAATTTTTTTTGATAAGATTGTATTTTGTACCGTTCGACTTTCTAACATTGAATGAAAACCTCCTACTAAGTTTTGGTAGAGTAGTTGAAACAACCCCAAAATAAGAAGCCCGTGAAGGGTTGGAGTTAAAAAATAAGATAGTAGGGTGTCCTAAAGATGGAGTTCTCGTTGAGGTTTTCTTGTGGTACCCTGGTACCTGGTTATAGAGAAAATGGGCTAATATGATAATTTGCTCGAGATGAGTATGAAAGTATTCTTTAAATAGGGAAAAAATCAGTACCTATTCTAGAGTAAGAATGTTTACATGGTGCCTCTAAATAACGCCTCCTTATAGTATTTTTAGTGAACCCAATTTTGGCAAATGAGTATTCTTACAAAACACACCGTGAATGATTCGAATAAGTATTATATGTCCCTTGCCTAATTCCACAATATCACAAATGTTTTCTGAAAAATTTTAATTTATTTGTAAATATTTATTTATCTTGTATTAAGTACGTAATTTTATGCTCAAAATTTTATCCAATAAATATTTAAATGGCTGTTTTATAATAACGTGTTCAAAGAAGCGGACCTCTCAAAATACTAAGTGACTTTTCATTACTACTTATGAGTGGGCGACATTATAAAAGAAGCCAAAGTCTATATTTTTTAATAATCGTAAGAAAATCTTAAGATTTACATTGAGAGGTTATTAAGATTTTACTGATATCATCCTCTTAACATGAAAAATAAAGAGGTGATACAATTTTGAAAAAGGTAAATAGGAGAGAGTGTACATGAACATATTAGTTTGTGATGATGATCAGTCAATTGTAGAAGCTATTTGTATTTATTTAGAAAATGAAGGTTATAGCATGTTTAAGGCTTATAACGGAGTAGAGGCTCTTGAAGCTATTGAAAACCAAGAATTCCATCTCATTATTATGGATATTATGATGCCTAAGCTAGATGGGATTCGGACTACGATGAAGATTAGAGAAAATTATGGGGTGCCTGTCATTCTGCTGTCAGCGAAATCTGAGGACTCAGATAAAATTTTAGGTTTAAATTTGGGAGCGGATGATTACATAACAAAACCATTTAATCCTTTAGAGCTAATTGCCCGAGTTAAATCACAATTGCGAAGATATACAAGCTTAGGCAGTCTTGAAACTAAGAATAGTTTGTATCGTAGTGGAGGGCTTGTAGTCGATGATGAAAGCAAAATCATTACAGTTGAAGGTGAAGTTGTCCATCTTACTCCAGTTCAGTATAAGATTGTAAAGCTCTTGACTGAAAATGCAGGGAGGGTATTTTCAATTGAGGAAATTTATGAAAGAGTATGGAACGAAACAGCCTTTAATCCTGAAAATACAGTATCTGTCCATATTCGAAAAATTAGAGAGAAAATCGAAATAAATCCTAAAGAACCAAAATATTTGAAGGTGGTGTGGGGAGTTGGATATAAGGTCGAAAAAATATAGTCATTCACTAACAACAAAAATAATTGTTTTTACGGTCGTCGTTCTATTTTTTTCAGGCATACTTAAATCGATTTCAAATGTCTCAGCTTTAACTGACGATGATTTTGGAATAGTCTTTGAAGATAATTACTTTCTCAGCAAATCCTATATGCTTGAAGTTGAACCTATTTTAAGTAGCATGTCTCAATTAGTAGGTGAGTATAAGAGTGAAGAGAATATTACAAAGGGCGGAGCAATTAGCACAGAGGATATGAAAACAATTGAAGAATCATTATATCCTGACTTTATGGCACGGTCGAAAGTATATAATCCAAGCTTAAGTGAAGAAGAAAACTTTAAAAATTTTAAAAAGGCTTATGTAAAAGAAATTAATCAAGCAAAGAACCAAATGATAACGGATGATTTAAAAAGATATCAAGGCCTATTGCAAAGTTTAGCTGAAAAGAAAGATTTATTATATTATGCCAATGATGGTGTTAATGAATTTACAAATAACACTCTAAAAGGTCAATTTAAAGGGAATCCTTCCTATGTAATTTATAAAGATTATAAAAGAGAAATTTATCCATCTACGATTGAAAAGAATAAACGGTTTAACTGGATTACTGAAGATTTAGATCAGTTAAATGCAAAAAATATGGTAGTTTCTTTGGCGTTCACACAAGAAGCTTTGGATCAAAAAATAAAAGACTGGAAAGAAAATAAGTCAATTGCAACGAATGCATTCATTCTATTTTTAACTAGTTCAATCGGATTTTTACTATCTTTAGCGTACTTAGTACTTATTATTGGTAGAAAATCATTTAATGACCGAGAACTACATTTAAACGTAATAGATAAATTATTTAATGATGTTAATCTTGTATTGTTAATGGCTCTCATTGCTTCTTGGATATCATTAGTAGACTCGATCACAATAGATGTTATTAATGAGTTAGCTTTCATCCTTACAATTCCATTTTTCATCGTGGCACTAGTATTGATTTTGTCTTTAGTAAAGCATATTAAAAATAAAACATTGTTAAAACATACATTAATTTATCTTTTATTAAGTAAGTTGTTTACTTTTAGTAAAAACGTCTATAAAAGCGGCAGTACTGGCGTTAAAACAGTACTACTTGTAGTTGGTTACCCAATTGTAATTGCGTTAACATTATTTATTTTTCCGATCACGATCGGCTTTGCGGCATGGATTACGTATAAACAAGTAAAAAAATTTAATGCGATTAAAGAAGGGGTTGGGAAAATAAAAGCAGGCGATTTCCAACACCATATAGAGGTAGATGGGAAAGGTGAGTTTGCAAGTCTTTCAAATAATATAAATAGCATCACAGAAGGTTTGAAAACGGCTGTTGATCGGGAACTAAAGAGTGAGAGGATGAAAACAGAGCTCATCACTAATGTATCACACGATATAAGGACACCACTTACGTCGATCATTACGTATGTCGACTTATTGAAAAAGGAAAAGGATCCTGTAAAAATAGAAGAGTACGTTGAAGTTTTAGATCAAAAGTCACAAAGATTAAAGCTACTAACCGATGATTTGTTTGAAGCAGCGAAGGCATCTAGTGGAACGATACCCGTTCACCTTGAGCGAATAGATATTTTATCACTACTAACCCAGGGTCTAGGAGAAGTTAATGCAAAAATTGAAGCTTTAGATTTAGTCATTAAAATAAATCATCCTCAAAATAAACTTTATGTTGCAGCGGATGGAAAACTTTTATGGAGATCTGTTGAGAATTTACTATCGAATATATTCAAATATGCACTTAGAGGATCAAGAGTATATATCAATATAGAAGACGTAGGGAATGATGTAGTTCTTACATTCAAAAACATTTCAGCTTATGAATTGAATATTTCAGCTGATGAACTAATGGAACGATTTAAAAGAGGCGATGAGTCGAGAAATAGTCAAGGAAGCGGTTTAGGTCTTTCAATAGCGAAAAGCCTAATTGAAATTCAAAAAGGACAGTTTACAATTCAAGTTGATGGAGATTTATTTAAGGCGATGATTCGAATACCTAAACATAATAATTTGATTTCATAATTATATATAAATAATAATCAGCACTTCATTTTTTCGCAATGGAGTGTTTTTTTGATATACTTCATATTTATTTAATGAGTTAACATGATAATCACGATTCGTGCAAAAATTTAGTAAAGCAAAGTATACTTAATATAGACAAAATAGCACGACCAATTTCAATAAGGGGGGATTTACATATTGAGGGGAAACATAAAAAGAATACTTATATCATTATTAATAAATCCGATTTTCTTAATTGGATACTGGATTTTTGGACAAAAGTTAGCTTCAATATGCAAGTATGGGAGTATTAATAAAAATCTACCTATTTTATTATTAAGCATATTCTTATTAATATCGGTCAGTTTCTTTACCACAAGAAAAATCATAAAAAATGGCGAATACAAGCTAAAAAAATTAGTAGATTTAAAAGCGTGGAAATACATTTCTATTATCTTCTTTGTTTCAATTACATTATTTTATGGAGTAAATATTTATAAAAGTGCAACCAATTTTGGTGGTAAACTCGCTTGGTATATCGAGCGTTTAAAGAATGAAAGGTCAGTTAAATTTGAACATAACAATCTTTATAGAGATGGCGTAGAAGGTATTTTTGAAGATATTAATAAAAAAATTACCTTGCCAAAAAAATTATATGTTGTTAATAATTTTTCAATTAAATTTAATTCAGATGGAATAATTACATCATTATATACATTTATCCATGGGAAAAATAACAATGGGAAAGAAGAAACTTACCTAATATCTTATGACAAAAATAAGTCTGAAAATATTACTATACATTTAAACGGGTATGCCACTCCTAATTATAATGATGACAAACTGTTAGAACCTCTAATTGAAACGGTTAATGTAATTCCAATTAAACAAGCGGTTAGTAAATGGAACGAAGAGAAATATGGCTTGGTCTATTACGGTAAAAGAAATTGGGGATATAATACAAATGGAATCATTAACATTGATAAGGAAGGAAAAGAATATAGTCTGGAGAATGCAAGTTCCGAAATAATAGGATATACAGTTTCCTTATTTGTCCCTGGAAAGGAAAAAGTGATTACACCTGCTAGATATAACTTAATAGGTAATCGTAATCCAAATTGGAGTAAGCCATCTACTACTCCAAATCAAGCTCCTTCAGATGGGAAGAAAAATGAACTAACAAATACAAACGAACAGTTTTTTCAATCTAAAGAAGTCGGTTATAAACTAAATGTGGCAGACAAAGCCCTGGGAAGCACATTTTATTCATTAAGCAAAACCACTGATGGTGGAAATACATGGACCGTTATTAATAATGACCCATATAGCGGAACAGTTGGTGGTGCTTCAGGAATCGTCTTTTTGAATGAAAAGCTTGGGTTTTTAGGAGCAGTTAACCCATCCGGAAATGAAGGAGCCTTATATCGCACTGAAGACGGAGGCATAACTTTCAAAAGAGTAAACTATACACCTCACGAAGTAATGTTGAGTAATGGACATTTCATAAGACCTTTTGATACCCCGAGTATTCCTTTTGAGAAAGACGGAGTTTTAAGTATGTTAGTTGGTCAAGGTTCAGATGGAGATTATAACGGTAATAGTAGTGAACTTTATCAATCAGAAGATAAAGGGCAAACATGGAAATTTGTCCAGGAAATAAAAAAATAGATCGCATTAGACAAAAGTTGTAGTAAAAATTATTGAAAGATACTATAAGCTTGAGGAAGTTAAAACGGAATTGATGGAAAAGGCGGTGTATTAGTACTCAGTAAAGTGAATTTCAAATTGATTCTGGTAAATCAGATACTTACAAATACCTCATATAATAGAAAATATATTTTTTCAATTGAAGGAATTAAAGGGCTCATTTTGAGTCACATCAGTCTGTCGGGTCATTCTCGGCAGTCTCTTTTTTTGTGTACAAATCAATTAAATCGGAGTAAATTTAAACTAAAGTTAGTTCAATTAAATAATTTTAAAATAATAAGCAAATCTTTCCTTCAGTTATTTTGTATTGTTCACAAGACAAAGTTAAAATAAGCGCTTACTATATAGAGGTAGTTTTCACTAAGTAATAGTGAGTGAGAATTTATTTTTCTAAAATAAGGACCTTAATGATAGATTTTTAACTTTTTTACATTGTTTAAATAGTTTATAATTATCAGATAAAGAAAAAATTTTTTTTAGGGCAATTAATAATAGAATTATACTATTAATTCGATATAATTAAATAGTGATATACTATTATTAAAATGTGATATAAATGTGTTATACTATTAATAAGATATAATCGAGACAGAAAAGGTGTGTTCCTAGGTGGTGCCTTGCTTTTTGTGACACCTAAGCAGGAAAACCTACTTTTTTGCAAATAAAGGGGAAAAGGAAGGTTATTATGAGCAACAGACAAACTAGAACAGACATTATCTTAATTGGTGCCGGAGTCATGAGCGCGACTTTGGGATCATTACTAAAAGAGTTAGCACCGGAAATGGAAATTAAAGTATTTGAGAAATTAGAAAAAGCAGGAGAAGAAAGCTCTAATGAGTGGAATAATGCAGGTACGGGACATGCTGCATTATGTGAGCTTAACTATACATCAGAAAAAGCTGATGGATCGATCGATATTAGCAAAGCAATAAAAATTAATGAACAGTTTCAACTTTCAAGACAATTTTGGTCATATCTTGTAAACAACAACTTGATTGGTAATCCTCAAGACTTTATCATGCCAATTCCTCATATGAGTTTAGTGCAAGGTGAAGAAAATGTGGAATTTTTGAATAAACGATTTGAAGCGCTTTCTAAAAATCCACTATTTAAAGGAATGGAATACTCGGAGAACGCTGAAGTACTTAAGAAATGGATCCCGCTGATCATGGAAGGACGCACATCTAATGAACCAATAGCGGCGACAAAAATAGATTCAGGAACGGACGTAAACTTTGGGGCATTAACGCGCATGATGTTTGAACACTTAGAGAGTAATAATGTAGAAATAAACTATAGACATGCCGTGGAAGATATTAAGCGCACTAGTGATGGTCAATGGGAAGTAAAAGTGTATAATATGAGAACTGGTAATATTGAATCCCACATTGCAAAATTCGTCTTTATCGGTAGCGGAGGAGCTAGTCTACCTTTACTGCAAAAAACTGGGATCCCTGAGTCAAAACATATCGGAGGATTCCCTGTAAGTGGATTATTCTTAGTATGTAACAACCCAGAAGTTGCGAAGCAGCATCATGCAAAAGTATACGGAAAAGCTAAAGTTGGCGCGCCACCAATGTCTGTTCCGCATCTTGATACTAGATTTATCGATAACCAAAAATCATTATTATTTGGACCTTTTGCTGGCTTCTCACCAAAGTTCTTAAAAACTGGTTCAAATATGGATTTAATTAGTTCTGTTAAACCAAATAATGTCATGACTATGTTAGCAGCAGGCGTAAAAGAGATGGCATTAACTAAATATTTAATCCAACAAGTCTTATTATCGAATGAAAAACGTATGGAAGAATTACGTGAATTTATTCCAAACGCTAAGAGCGAGGATTGGGATATCGTAGTAGCTGGTCAACGTGTACAAGTTATTAAAGATACTCCAGCTGGAAAAGGAACACTCCAATTCGGTACTGAAGTAGTTAGTGCAGCCGATGGCTCGATCGCGGCATTGCTTGGAGCATCTCCAGGTGCTTCGACTGCTGTTCATGTAATGCTTGAAGTATTAGAAAAATGCTTCCCCGGGCATATGATGGAATGGGCTCCAAAGATTAGAGAAATGATTCCTTCATTTGGTCTATCTCTTGAAGAACACCCAGAACTTCTAGAGGAAATTCAAGCTTCAACTTCAAAAGCACTTGGGTTAAACGAAAAAGAGCTAGCTTATAGTTAATTCATTAATTAGTAAAGAACCTTCAATTGAGATTGGATTGGAGGTTCTTTTTGTGCGGTAGGAAATAGGTGAGTAATGCTAAATGACGAAGATAATGATGAATCATGTCGATTTAAATTTTTTGAAAAATTAAAAAAAGGTATTCATGAATTAAAAAAGAGATGATATACTACTTACAACTGGTAATGACATCATTACTAAGTGGTTTTATGAAAGTTAAACAGGGGGTGTTGAGCTTATATATAGAAAATAAACACTTTTGTAAGCCTTTACAAATAAACTGGTAATAACATCATGACAACAGGTTCAGATGTGTAGTTCATTATCGAAAAGATGTCTTTTAAAGAAACTACTAGATTGTATGGCTATTAAACTTTTAAGAGAAAGAAGGGGAATGGGATGAAAAAATGGCTTATTATGCTATTAACCTTGGCTTTAGGCTTACTAGGTTTAGCTGGATGTGGTAGCAATAACACATCGGGGGATGCAAAAGATGGAAAGGTTGAAATTACCTACGGTTTTTGGGATAAGAAGCAAGTTCCCGCAGTTGATGAAATTATAAAATTATTTAATGAAAAGTACCCTGATATTAAAGTGAAAACAGAGCTTACCCCATATGCACAGTATTTCCAAAAGCTGGAAACAGCTGCAACGGGAGGAGCATTGCCGGACGTTTTATGGATGAATGGTCCACATATAGTCCAATATGCGGAAGGTAAAGTAATTGCCCCACTTGGTGACTTGGCATCAAAAGACAACTATAGTCTAGACAATTATCCTAAGTCATTAGTCGACCTTTATACAGTTGACGGAAAGCTTTATGGTATCCCAAAAGACTTTGATACAACTGGATTTTGGTATAATAAAAAGATTTTCGATGAAGCAGGTGTACCTTACCCAGATGATACTTGGGATTGGAATAAGTTAAAAGAGGTAGCTAAGAAGCTTACAAATAAAGAAAAAGGAATTTATGGATTTGCAGCTTTAATGGGTAATCAAGGTGGATATTATGATTTCATTTGGCAAAATGGTGGACATATTATTTCTGATGATGGCAAGTCAGTAGGATTTGATCAACCTGAGGCAATTGAAGCACTTAAATATAATATTAGTTTCATAAAAGAAGGGATTTCTCCAACACAAGCTCAAATGACAGAAACAGCACCGTCGGAGTTATTTGCTTCAGGAAAAATTGCAATGATGTTTGATGGACCTTGGATGGTACCAGAATATAAGAAAAATCCAGATTTAAATGTAGCTGTCGTACCTAAAGGAAAACAACGTGCAGTTTCTATCCATGGATTAGCAAACGTTATTGCAGCAAATTCGAAACATAAAGAGGCTGCTTGGAAGTTTGTTCAATTCCTTGGTTCTAAAGAAGCGGCAGAAGTATATGCGAAAACAGGCACGGTAATTCCTGCTTATAATGGTACACAAGATGCTTGGTTAAAATCTGTTCCAAATTTAAATCTTCAAGCCTTTATCGATGAAGTTGACTACTCAGTTCCGTTACCAAGTGTAAAAAATACGGGTGAAATCTGGCAATATGAAACAGATATCTTGAAAAAAGCTTGGAGCAATGAAGAAAGTGTTGAAGATGCTGCAAAAGAACTAACGAAAAAGGCAGACGAGGCACTAGCTAAGAACTAAAAAAAATGAAGAGAAGAAGCTTGCTAATATAGGTTAAGTCATAACTTCTTCTCTTTATTTCCCTTAAAAGGAGTGAATACAGTGAAGGAAATGCCTCTACAAGTTGAAATGAAATCAAAAAGTAAACTAAGCATACCAAGTTTAACAAAGACGAGAAAACGATCAGATTATTTTTGGGCGTATTGTATGATTGCACCAACAATGATTGGTTTAACGATTTTCTACTTATGGCCAATCATTCAAACGATTTACTTCAGTTTTACGGAATGGGGAGCATTTGGACAATATGAGTGGACAGGATTAGATAATTATAAACGAATGTTAGAAGACTCTAATCTTTTACAGTCATTTAAAAATACAGGCATTTATATTATTTTTACAGTTCCTATTGGTATTTTTTTATCGATTCTTATAGCAGTTCTCTTAAACCAAAAAATTAAAGGCAAATCTGTTTATCGAACTTTATATTTTTTACCTGTTATTACCATGCCAGCAGCAATCGCTATGGTTTGGAGATGGCTATATAATTCAGATTATGGGCTGCTAAATTATCTTTTATCTATCTTTGGAATTAAAGGTCCGCAGTGGGTAAGTGATCCTAAAATAGCATTGTATTCAATAATTGTCGTAGCAATTTGGAGTGGACTCGGTTATAACATGGTTATTTTTCTTTCAGGACTCCAAGGGATTCCAAGAACATATTACGAAGCAGCGGAGATAGATGGTGCTGGGCCAATTAGGGTCTTCTTTAAAATAACACTACCGTTACTTTCCCCAGTTATATTCTTCGTAACAATCATGTCCTTTATTGGAGCCTTCCAAGTGTTTGATTTAATTTTTATGATGATTGGGAAAAGCAGTACAGCACTCGAAAATACTCAATCAATCGTGTACTTATTTTATCAGCATGCATTCGTGTTAAATGACAAAGGCTATGCAGCTGCAATTGCAGTTTTATTGTTAATCATTATTTTAATCATTACAGCAATACAAATGGTTTTACAAAAGAAATGGGTTCATTATGATTGAAGGAGGAGTAACCATTGGAGAAAGCAAGACATCAGATCATAAGTAAAACAATCTTAATTCATTTAATCCTAATTGTCGGCGCCTTGGCTATGGTCTTCCCTTTTATATGGATGTTACTAACTTCATTAAAAACTTATGCTGAGTCGATTCATGTTCCACCTGTTATTGTTCCGAAACATTTACAATGGGTGAATTATAAAGATGTTTTTGACTTACTACCGTTCTTTAAATTTATGTTTAACACGTTAATCATTACAGTGATACGTACAATTGGACAATTATTATTATGTTCTTTAGCTGCTTACGCTTTTGCGAGAATTGAATTTCCAGGAAGAAATATTCTTTTTTTAATAGCATTATCAGTTTTAATGGTACCAGGACAAGTCTTTTTATTGCCACAGTATATGATCATGGTGAAATTGGGCTGGTTAAACACTTTACAAGCAGTAGTAGTTCCAGGTTTATTTAGCGCATTTGGTACATTCCTTTTAAGACAATTTTTTATGGGGCTACCAAAAGAATTAGAGGAAGCAGCTAGATTAGATGGTTGCAATCATTTTCAAATTTACTGGAAAATCATGCTTCCATTAGCAAAGCCAGGTTTAGTTGCATTAGGTATTTTTACAACTTTATGGAGCTGGAATGAATTAATGTGGCCAATGATTGTTAATAGCTCACCAGAATCAATGACGTTGTCAGTAGGTTTGTCATCATTACAAGGACAATATTTAACCAATTATCCAGTTTTAATGGCAGGATCATTTTTAGCAATTTTGCCAATGCTTGTTTTATTTATGATTTTGCAAAAACAATTTATTGAAGGAATTGCAGTTACAGGAAGTAAATAAAAATTAACAAAGCTTGGAGGAAACTGATTATGAAAGCAGCTTTAATAGGAGCGGGAAGCAGAGGATTTTACGCATACGGATCATATGCACTACAGTATCCACATGAAATTCAATTCATAGCTGTAGCGGAGCCAAATAAAGAAAAAAGAGAAAAATTTGCGGAAGCTCACAATATCCCCGAGAATATGAGATTTGAAGACTGGACTGAGTTGTTAGAAAAAGAACAGCTGTGTGAAGCATTATTAATTTGTAGTCCAGACCGTAATCACTACAAGCCTGTTATGAAGGCAATTGAAAAAGGATATAGTATTTTGTTAGAAAAACCGATGTCACCAGAACCAATTGAAACGTTAGAAATTGCTGAAGCAGCTAAAAGGCATAATACATTATTAACGGTTTGTCACGTTATGAGATATGCGCCTTTTTATCAAGCATTAAAAGAAGTTGTTGATCGAAAAGTAATTGGCGACATCGTATCAATCCAGTGGAATGAGAATGTAGGTTACTTTCATCAAGCTCATAGTTTTGTACGTGGTAACTGGCGTAATTCATCTGAATCAAGCTCAATGCTCTTACAAAAAAGCTGCCATGACATGGATATGCTTGCGTGGCTCATTGGTACAGAGTGCAAGAGTGTATCTTCATATGGAAGTTTAACTTACTTTAAAAAGGAAAATGCACCAGAAGGTTCAACATACCGCTGTTTGGATGGTTGTAAGGTGGAAAAGGAATGTCCTTATTCAGCAGCTAAATGGTATTTACATGACCGTGATGTTTGGCCAGCAAATGTCATTTCAGCAAGTTGTAGTCTTGAAAGTAGACTAAAGGCAATTCAAGAGGGACCGTATGGTCGTTGTGTATATCATTGTGACAATGATGTTGTTGACCATCAGGTAGTTAATTTATTATTTGAAAATGACGTAACAGTTGCATTTACTATGACGGCATTTACAAATGAAACATTCCGTAACTTCAAAATTATGGGGACAAAAGGCGAAATAATTGGAAATGATGCTAAAAATGAAATTGAAGTTAACTATTTTTCAGGTAAGAAAGAGTTAATTAAGCCTTCAACTGTCGACGGTGGCCATATGGGGGCCGATACAAGTATTATGGCTGATTTCATTCAACGTGTATCTAAGAAGGATAAAGGCAGCTTAACATCTGCTATCGTATCAGCTAAAAGTCATATGATCGCTTATGCTGCAGAGGAATCAAGAGTTTCAGGAACAATGGTTTCACTAGATGATTATATGAAAAAACTAAAAATGACAGAAGAGGGAGTCTTGTAGAAAATTCTGTTGCGACATAATGTGGTATCTTTTTCAATATTATGTATAATAGATGTATATTTAACTGGTTATGACAAAGATACCACCTAAAGGAGCTAATCATGGTAGAAAAGGATTCCCGACTTCCTCTTTATTATCAATTAATGGATATTTTATTAGAAAAAATCGAATCAGGTGAACTTGCTGAAAACGATCAGCTACCATCTGAACGAGAGTTATGTGATACGTATCAAGTTAGCCGAACAACAGTAAGGCAGACGATGCAAGAGCTTGAAAAACAAGGGTATATTTATAAAGTTCATGGCAAGGGGACATATGTCTCTCCTAGAACGCACAACCAAAGTCTTGTAAAATTTTATAGTTTTACAGAAGAGATGAAAAAAGCAGGGAAAATCCCTACGACAATAGTCGTTTCATTTGAAATAATCAATTGCACTAGTAAAGTAGCAAAGGTCATGAATATACCGGTAGAAGAAGAGGTATTTAAGATCGTTCGGTTAAGACTTGCGGACCAGGAGCCAATGTTATACGAAACCTCCTATGTACCCGTAAAGGATTTTAAAAATCTTTCCAGTGAAGAATTGCAACATACGCCAATGTATGAAATCTTCAGAACCCAATATAATGTGAATATTTCTAGTGCTTTGGAAAGTTTTATGGCTGTTAGTGCTAATAAAGTGGAGTCAGAAATGCTAAAGATAATCGAAGGTGCACCATGTCTAATGCTTAAACGAGTAACTTATGATCAAAGCAAAGTAATTGAGTATACAATTTCTATTGCAAGAGGAGATAAATTTACTTATACAGTGGAGCTTAAATAGATACAAGATGTATCTATTTAAGCCAACTGGTAATGATGACATTAACAGTGAAATAGGAGGAAGAAGTATGGAGCTATTAAAATCGAGTGAATATGAAAGAATGAATGTTGGCGCAAGCCACACAGCAAAAGAAATAGCCCAGCAACCTAGATTGTGGAACGAAACAAAGGATATTCTTTTATTTAATAGAGACCGAATTCTTGCATTTTTAAAAAGTATTGAAAATAAACACGATCAGTTACGAATTATTTTAACCGGTGCGGGTACATCTGCATTTGTTGGTGACACAGTGCTTCCTTATTTAAAGCAAATCATTAACAATAAAAAATTAGTAGTAGAAAGTATTGCTACGACAAATATTGTTTCAAATCCGTATTCTTATTTAAACAAGAACCTTCCAACAATTATGATTTCATTTGCTCGTTCAGGAAATAGTCCAGAGAGTTTGGCTGCTATTCAATTAGGAGAACAAATTATTAATGATTTTTATGGAATCGTTTTTACATGTAACCAAGATGGACTACTGGCTCAAAAGAAGAAAAATGATAAAAATCATTTGGTCATTTATATGCCAGAAGAAGCAAACGACCAAGGATTTGCAATGACGAGTAGTTTTACGACTATGCTTCTATCAGCATTATTGCTCTTCAATATTGAACAGATTCATACTTTGGAGAAGAAACTTGATGAACTTATACATGCTGGTAATTCAATTATTAGTGGGAGTGAGCAAAGTATTAAACAGCTGGCGAATTCGTCTTTTCAAAAAGTTGTTTATTTAGGCTCAGGAGTTTTTGAAGGATTGGCAAGAGAAGCCTCATTAAAATTATTAGAGTTAACAGGCGGAACAATTCCTTCTACTTTTGATACCTCATTAGGTTTTAGACACGGTCCTAAGTCCATTTTAGATAAAGATACCGTTGTATTTGTATTTTTATCTTGTGACCCTTATACAAGGCAGTACGATCTTGACATATTAGAAGAGATTTATAAAGAAACGAATCGGGGAAAAGTAGTGGCAATTTCATCTTTAAAGGATCAGGTGGCTGAAATTTATAGTGATCTTTTCTATCATGTGGATCTTCCTAAAATTAATGAAGATATTTTTCTAACTTTTCCTTTTATCTTATACGCACAAACTTTTGCAATGTATAAATCTATTAATCTCGGCTTTTCCCCAGATAACCCTTCTCCATTAGGAGTAGTTAATAGAGTTGTTAAAGGAGTTACGATTCACCCTTTCACAAATGAGATGAAGAATGGAGGAGATTTATCTTGATTACATCAAGAAGTACGATTCTTTTAGAGGCAAAATCCAAAGGATACGCAGTTCCGGCATTTAATATTCATAACTTAGAAACAATGAAAACAGTTTTAGACACTGCTGAGGAGCTGCGTTCACCGGTTATGATTGCAGCTACACCAAGTACAGTTACTTATATCGGGGAAGAGTTTCTAATTAGTATGATGGAGGCTGCTAAAAAAAGATACGATATTCCAATTTGTTTTCATTTAGATCACCATGAAAAAATTACAGATATTAAAGCTTTAATTGAGAGTGGAATTCATTCGGTCATGATTGATGCTTCTCACCATGACTTTGAAGAAAATATTCGAATCGTTCGTGAAGTAGTCGATTATGCTTCTTCATTTGGAGTTACTGTTGAGGCGGAGCTTGGTCGTCTAAGTGGAGTGGAGGATGACCTGGAAGTGGATGAAAAGGATCAAATTTATACAAATCCGGCACAAGCTAAAGAGTTCGTCTCTAGAACAGGAATTGATTCATTAGCTGTTGCTATTGGAACAGCCCACGGACTATATAAAGGAGAACCTAAATTAGATATAGAACGATTAAGTGCAATCCAAAGAGAAGTTGATATTCCATTAGTTCTTCATGGAGCTTCGGGCTTGCCTGATGAATTAGTACAACAAACGATCAAAAGAGGAATATGTAAAGTAAATATTGCTACTGAATTAAAAATTGCTTTTGCTAAGGGGTTACGTGGCTACTTAAAAGAACATCCAGACGCCAATGACCCTAGATATTATTTTAAAGATGCAGTAAGAGAAATGAAAATAGTCGTTGCTGATAAAATTAAAATGTGCGGTAGTATGAATCGGGGTTAGAAAAATGATTGCTACAATTACATTAAATCCAGCTATAGATATTCGGTATAATCTTCCTGCCTTTCATTTAGATGGAGTTAATCGTGTTACAAGTGTAGATAAAACGGCTGGTGGAAAAGGACTTAACGTTTCACGTGTATTATCTCAGCTAGGTGCTAAGGTTACTTGCACCGGGTTTTTAGGTGGAAAAAGCGGCGAGTGGATAGCTGGTGAGCTCCCAAATTATAATTTAATTAATTGTTTTGTAGGAATAAAAGGAGAGACAAGATTTTGTTTAGCAATTGAATCTAAAGAAAGTCATACAGAAATTCTTGAACAAGGGCCAGAGATATTGGAGAATGAAAGAGAAGAATTTTTGAAAAATTTTGATACTATACTAGAATCGAATAACTATATTGTAGGATCAGGTAGTTTGCCATACGGAATCGATTCTGATTTTTATAGATACCTAGCAGAAAAAACAAAGCAAAAAGGGAAGTATTTTCTTTTAGATTCTAGTGGAGAATCACTAGCCCAAGGTATAAAGGGAAAACCTTTTTTAATCAAGCCGAATAGAGATGAGTTTTGCAAATTGGTCAGATCAAACCAGTTATCATTAGAAGATATGATCAAGCACGCCCGAAAAATATGCCAGAACGGTACCCGATACGTTTTACTTTCTTTAGGAAAAGAAGGTGCTCTTTTAATTAGCAAAAGCATTACACTGCTGGCAGTTATTCCAACTTTGACAGACGTGCACCAAGTTGGATCAGGAGATAGCATGCTTGCAGGCTTTACCTTTGCTCATTCGAAAGGTTATTCAATTGAAGATATTTTTAAGTGGTCATGTGCCTGCGGGATGTCCAACGCTGCCTCGGAGCGGACTGGTGCAGTTGAATTATCACAAGTACAATATTACTTTAATCTCATTAAGGTGAAGGAATTAACAGGGGGCGATCAAGGTGGAAAATATAGTTTGTTTTGATATCGGAGGTACATTTATCAAATTTGGACTAATAAATCGTGATGGGCAAATGGTTTACAAAGATAAGGTACCAACACCTAAAAGTAATATACAAAAGCTGCTTCCTGAACTTTTAGCTGAGAAAATAAAAAAGCTTCAAAATGATTTTTTAATAGCAGGAATCGGAATCTCCTCGTGTGGACTTGTAAACCCTGAAACAGGTGAAATTTTATTTTCCAACAATATACCTGATTATTCAGGAATGAATTTGGGCGAAATACTTTTCAATTTATTTAAATTACCAGTTAGTGTTGAAAATGATGTGAAAAGTGCTTGCTTCGGCGAAATGTGGAAAGGTGCAATTCAAGGGGAGAAAAATGTAGTTTTTTTAACACTAGGAACAGGTATTGGAAGCACCATTATCATAGATGGGAATATTATAAGCGGATCTCGTCATTTAGCTGGAGAACTAGGGCATACCGTAATCATTAATGACGGACGGTCTTGCGGATGCGGACGAAGAGGGTGCTTTGAAAGATATGCCGCTACATCAGCCTTAGTAAATGACTTTATTGATGAAAAGAACAAAAATGGTGAAGTTATTGAGAAGATTTCTGGAGAAGAAATTTTGGCTCTAGTGGAAGAAGGAGATTCAATTGCAACGGGTGTATATAAAAGATTTATCCATTACATTAGCATAGGTCTATCAAATATAGTCCATCTTCTGAATCCGGAGGCAATTATTATCGGGGGAGGAATTGCTGAGCAAAAGGAGCGGTTTATTCAGGACATCAACTCTGAGATTAAAAAGGAGACCATGCCAATTTATCATCAAGAAACAATCGCATTTCCTTCGATACTTGGGAATGATGCCGGGTTGTATGGAGCATGTTACTTAACTTTAAAAAAATTAAACTACTTACACGTATAAGTATTAAGCTGACAGGCAGCATCCTATTTTGGTGTTGCCTATTGTTCTTCTAAAAAAGTATTCCTGTGAACAATAGAGGGGGAAGTGTTATGAAAGCAATTAAGGTAGAAAAAGTTTATACACCCGATAAAATAATTGAAACTGGATATATACTGATTGAAAACGGAAAAATAAATGAAGTAACAGCGAATAGACCCTCCTGTGAGATTTTGGATTATTCAAGTCTTGTAGCCATCCCGGGTATGATTGATATACATGTTCATGGAATTGCGGGAAATGATACGATGGATGGCAGTATTCATTCATTACAAGAAATGTCTGTTTCGCTTGCACGTCATGGAGTTACAGGATTTTTGCCAACTACACTGACTCATGATTTCGAAAAAATAAAAAAAGCTGTAATGACCGTTGGCGAAGCGATGGGACAAACAGAAGGAGCGGAAATCATTGGGTCGTATGTAGAAGGCCCATACATTACAACTGAGCATCGCGGTGCTCACCCGGTCAAGTATATTCGTGAACTAAATACGGATGAGTTAATCGAACTCATAAAGGTTTCCAATAATACGGTTAAAGTGATTACAATAGCGCCAGAAAAACAACATGCAGAGGAAGCTATTAAATTGATAACAGATATAGACATTCATGTATCAATGGGTCATACAAATGCAGATTATGACACAACGAATAACGCAATTGAACATGGTGCAAGGATTTCAGTACACACTTTTAACGGCATGAGAGGATTTAATCATCGTGATCCTGGGTGTCTTGGTGCCGTTCTAACAAATGATCAATGTTATTGTGAATGTATAGCTGATTTACAGCATGTCCACCCTGGAGCAATTAAGCTGCTATACAAAGCAAAAGGGAAAGAGCGTATCATTTTAATAAGCGATTCAATGGCAGCTGCAGATTTACCAGATGGGTCTTATACTCTCGGTTCATTAGAAGTTAAAGTGGAAAATAAAATTGCACGAACACTAGAAACAGGCTCGTTAGCGGGAAGCACGACTAATTTAATGGAATGCTTAAAAAATGTAAAAGAAGTTTTAGAAGTACCGTTAGAAACAATTTTACCGATGGTTAGTCTCAACCAAGCAAGATTGCTTAATATTGACAATGAAGTTGGAAGTATAGAACGTGGGAAAAAAGCAAATATCGTCTTAATTGACCATAAATTTAATGTTAAAGCCACAATTGTTAATGGAGAATTTGTATTTAGGAATGATCATAAATAATTTGGTCGATTTTAATAAAAATGTAAAATTTCATAAAAGGTAACTGATCGAGGTATGTACAGAAAAAATAAATAAATAATAATGATGACCTTACTATAATTGATTAAATGATCATTTTTGGGAGGGTCATTTTACTTTTTTTAGTGTGCGAAAATTAGAAATTGAGAAGAAATAATGATGATTTCAAACGAGGACTATTGCTTAAAACATAAAAACGTGGTAGATTAGTACAGTATATATAATTAAAATTTTATAATAGGTCACATTTTCCCTACTTTAATTTTACTATACAAATCCTCTTGAGTCAACCCCCATTTTTATCTTTTAAAGGAGTGCATGATATGAACACGGAACTTCAAAAAGAACAAAAAAGAGTAAATGCTGTATTAGATCTAATCACGGACAAAATTAGTAAACTAACAGATGAAACGGCCCAACGTCGAAACGAAGTAATCAATGTTCGTAAAAACTTTTGGGATGAGGTTAAAGTTAATACAGATAGCTTTGATGACTATTTAGAAACGATTATTAGTTTAAGACAACAGTCACAACTTTTGGCAATTGGCCAAATTAATCATAAGCAATCCTCTAACCGATTATCCGCTCTTCGTCGAATGAAAGAGGTTCCTTATTTTGGGCGTATTGATTTTACAGAAGAAGGTATACCTGAAACAGAACGTATTTATATTGGCGTTTCAACTCTAATGGATGAAACTGGAGAAAATATTTTAGTTTATGATTGGAGAGCTCCTGTATCGAGCGTTTACTATGATTATCCACCAGGTCCTGCAGAATATGATACACC
The DNA here is from genome assembly GCF_002128425.1 of Gottfriedia acidiceleris. Classification (GTDB taxonomy): domain Bacteria; phylum Bacillota; class Bacilli; order Bacillales; family Bacillaceae_G; genus Gottfriedia; species Gottfriedia acidiceleris. The sequence continues at coordinate 378,107 of NZ_NESS01000004.1, read as the reverse complement.
TGGGGGAAAAGTGAGTGGAGTATTAGACCAAAAATGGCAATATATTATTCGTAATGGTGTAATTGAATCAATGTTCGATACTAGTCTCACAATAGGTGATGAGATTTTGCAACATGTGCTTGGTAAAGGAACAAACAAACACATGAGAAGCATAGTAGCCAGTATTCAAAAAGAGCAAAATCAGATTATCCGTTATGACAAAGGTAGATTACTTATTGTACAAGGAGCGGCTGGAAGTGGTAAAACATCTGCAGCTTTACAAAGGATTGCCTATTTGCTTTATAAATATAGAAATTGGATAAAGGCAGATCAAATCATCCTATTTTCACCTAACGCAATGTTTAACAATTACGTATCAAGGGTTTTACCTGAACTAGGCGAAGAAAATATGCAACAAGTTACATTCCAAGAATACCTAGTTCATAGACTAAGTGATGCGTTCTCGGTGGAGGATAATTATGAGCAATTAGAATATGTGCTAACTGCTATGGATGAACCTTCCTATAAGACTAGAACTTCAAGCATTCGATTTAAAGCTTCAACTCGTTTCTTTGAGACGATTAAGGCATACAGACAATCACTGGAATTATCCGGAATGGTTTTTAGAGGATTTAAATTTAGAGGGAAGCCAGTCGTTACAGCTAAACAGATTTCTGAAAGATTTTATAACACCGACACTTCTTTAAAATTTAACAATCGATTAGAGAAATTGACGGAATGGGTAAACAAACAAATCGATGAAATGGAAAAGCTTGAATTGAAAAAAACATGGGTACAAGATGAAATCGAGTTACTTGGCAAAGACGATTATCAAAAGGCATATAAGTACTTGCAGAAAAAACAAGGATCTACAGAGGATTCATTCGACGATTACGAACAAGAAACTAAAATATTAGGTCGAATGGTCGTCCGTAAAAAACTAAAGCCACTACGTGAATGGGTTCGAGCATTGCGATTTATTGACATAAAGGGTGTATATAAACAGTTATTTTCCAATCCAACTCAAATTGAAAAATGGATTGAAGGGGATACCCCTGAGAATTGGGTAGATATATGTCAGTTAACATTAAATATGTTAGATGAAGGCAAATTGTTTTATGAAGATGCTACACCGTATTTACTTTTAAAAGAATTGATTCAAGGCTTCCAATCGAATGTTACAATTAAATTTGTTCTTGTAGATGAAGCCCAGGATTATTCTCCTTTCCAGTTTGAGTTTTTGAAACGACTGTTTCCTTCTGCAAAGATGACCGTGCTAGGTGATTTTAATCAAGCTATTTTTGCGCATGCTAGTGAGATGGTAGATTTTAATGTCCTTAAAAGCTTATATGGATCAGAAGAAACAAAAGTGATTAATCTGACTCGCAGTTACAGATCAACAAAACCAATTGTAGAGTTCACACGTAGACTCATACCTGGAGGCAATCTTATTACTCCTTTTGAACGAGTTGGGGATAAGCCTGTATTAACACAGCTATCTAGTCGAGAAGATTTGCACAGTCATATTACATCTAAAATCGAGGTCTTAAAGAAAAGTGAATTTAATACAATTGCTGTTATTTGCAAATCTGCTGAAGAAAGCTCAGATGCATTTGAAGCATTAAAAGATATTGAAGGAATTAAGCTAGTGAAGAGGAGTTCAGTTGAATATGAACAAGGGATTGTCATAATTCCTGCATATTTAGCAAAAGGAATTGAATTCGATGCAGTTATTATTTATGATGCATCAGCTCAAGTTTACGAAGACGAGAGCCTCCGTAGACTATTCTACACTGCATGTACACGAGCAATGCATCAATTACATTTATATAGCTTAGGAGAAACGACTCCTTTTATACATGATATTGACTCAGAGTTCCTAATATTAAATCAGACTATAGCTCACGATTAAATTTTAAAAACTTCCCTTAATTTAAATAAGGGAAGTTTTTCTATTAATTTCAAGGATTGGATCGCCGACTTGTATCTATTCGTAAAGATAATTTTTTAAAAAAGTTCATACTTAATTCATAATTAGTCGATATATTCAACTTGTAATAAGTCGTGAAGAGTGAAGGAGGAATTAAATTGGAATTTTTAAATAAAAAAATAATTACCCCCAATAATGGAGATTTAGCTGTAGAAGCAAACGGTTTAGTTAAAATATTCGGAGATAATCGTGCGGTTGATGGGGTAGATTTAAATGTTCGTGCAGGTAGTATATACGGTGTACTTGGACCAAACGGTGCAGGGAAAACAACAACAATTAGAATGCTAGCTACACTACTTAGACAAGACGCAGGTACGGCACGGATATTCGGACATGATGTATTAAAAGAGGCTCAAATTGTGCGTCAATTAATTGGCGTCACAGGTCAATATGCCTCAGTTGATGAGTCACTAAGTGCTACAGAGAATCTTATTATTTTCTCGAGATTATTAGGTCTAGGTAGAGCGGAAGCACGAAAGAAAGCAGCTGATTTATTAGAGGAATTTGGTTTAACGGAAGCAGCAAAACGCCCACTGAAAAATTTCTCAGGGGGAATGCGTCGTAGATTAGATTTGGCTGCAAGTTTAATTGCTAGGCCACCACTTATCTTCTTAGATGAGCCGACAACTGGCTTAGACCCTCGCACAAGAAATCAAATGTGGGATACTATTCGTCGTTTAGTAAATGAAGGATCAACAGTGCTATTAACAACACAATATCTTCAAGAGGCAGATGAACTAGCTGATCGAGTTGCAGTAATAGATTGTGGTCATGTAGTTGCGGAAGGTACTGTTGATGAATTGAAAGCTTCAGTTGGTAGTTCATCATTACAATTAAAAATTCAGGATAATAGAGATGTTCAAAAGGCGCGTCAAATAGTTGAACACGTACTAAAAGTAAAATCCAATATCATATTAGAAGAAGGAAAGATTACAGCTCCTATGGCAGATGCTGATCGAGTAACCGACTTGCTAATCGATTTACGCGATGCAGGTATTCATCTAGCCGAGATGAGTGTACAAAAGCCAACTCTTGATGAAGTATTCCTTACTATTACTGGTAACAGTGTAGAAAATGATGGATCAAAGGATTCAAATAAATCAAAAGAAATGGAGGGAGTAAGGGTATGAGCACTTCAATAAAACCAGCTACTTATCGTGATTTAAAAAATAAAACTAGTTTTAGTCAATCAGTAAAAAATTCATTTACGATGGCCTATCGTGGTCTACTAAAAATTAAGCGTACACCAGAACAATTATTTGATGTAACGTTACAACCTATTATTTTTACACTTATGTTTACTTATATCTTTGGTGGGGCAATCTCTGGGGATGTTAAGAGTTATTTACCAGTAATCATACCAGGAATCTTAGTACAGACAGTCATCACTACTTCGATTGTTACAGGTGTACAATTGCGTGAAGATATGGATAAAGGTGTATTCGATCGATTCAAGTCACTACCGATTGCACGTATTGCACCACTGGCCGGAGCTTTATTGGCGGATACGATTCGTTATACGATCGCTACTGTCCTTACTTTCACTATGGGGTATATAATGGGATATCGTCCTGATGGTGGCTTGGGCTTTGTAGTTTTAGCTGGGCTACTTGTAATTGTATGTTCATGGGCGATGAGTTGGATTTTTGCCTTCTTCGGAGTAATTGCACGTACGGCTTCAAGTGTACAAGGGATTTCAATGCTTGCACTCTTTCCGTTAACATTCCTTTCAAATGCCTTTGTACCAGTAGATACAATGCCAAATTGGCTTCAGTGGTTTGTAAAAATAAACCCAGTCTCTCATCTAATAACTGCAGTAAGAAATCTCACGAACTCAGGAACTGTGGGATCAGATTTAGTAATCTCACTTATTGGAGCTGCTATAATCGTAGCAATTTTTGCACCGCTAACTGTAAAAGCTTATATGCGTAGAACATAATAAAAAGGTGTTCCATTAGTTTTTTCCTAATGGAGCACCTTTTCCTGCATTTTCTACTTGAAAATATTGTTTAGCCTGTGTAACATAATTTAGGTACAAATATATATATAACTCATATAATCATGGGGATATGGCCCATAAGTTTCTACCGGACGACCAATATAATCGACCGACTATGAGTGAAAGCACATCTAGGGTTCCGCATTTTTGTATAAGGAAAATGGCTGGTCCAAGCGATGTGGGCACTACCCGTGCTACACCATTAGGGATAAAAACCCAGAAGGACAGGTTTCACTTGAGAGAAACATACTCAAGTGGAACCTGTCCTTTTTTGTTTTATAAAGAGTAATAACGGTACGCTAATAAATATAGATAAATCTAGCAATGACAAGGGAGAGAATCAGATTGTTAAGTAAACAAAAAGCATTTACATTAGGTTTTCAACACGTCATGGCTATGTATGCAGGTGCAGTTGTTGTGCCTCTTATTATAGGTGGCGCGCTTAAACTTACGCCAACTCAAATCGCGTATCTCATTGCAGCAGATTTATTTACTTGTGGTATAGCAACGATCCTGCAAAGCATGGGGACAAAATATATTGGTAGCAGATTGCCAGTTGTTTTAGGATGTACTTTTACAGCAGTAGGTCCCATTATTGCGATTGCATCCTCTTCAAATTTACCGACAGCATACGGTGCAATAATCATTTCTGGGATCTTTGTTATACTAGCTGCCCCATTTTATGGAAAGCTTTTAAAATTTTTTCCCACAATTGTAACAGGATCAGTTGTAACGATTATTGGACTATCTCTAATACCAGTAGCTATGAATAATGCAGCAGGTGGGCAAGGGAGTCCAGACTTCGGTCAAGTACACAATTTATTACTAGCTCTTCTTACACTTATCGTCATTTTAGTTGTTAACCGATTTGGTAAAGGATTTTTACGTACAATTTCCGTACTTGTTGGTTTGGTTGTAGGAACAATTGCTGGCTATGCAATGGGAATCGTTCACTTTTCAAGCGTATCAGAGGCATCATGGTTTAGTATCGCTCAACCATTCTATTTCGGAGCACCAAAAATCAGTATTACAGCTATTATCACAATGATTATCGTATGTATTGTTAGTATGGTGGAATCAACTGGAGTCTATTTTGCAGTTGGAAAAGCGACTGACCAGAAGGTTAAACAGGATCAGATCGTAAATGGCTTGCGTTCAGAAGGTCTTGCAATTATGCTCGGTGGTATTTTTAATGCATTTCCGTACACAGCCTTTTCTCAAAATGTTGGTTTAATCTCGCTTACAAAAGTTAAATCTCGAGAAGTTATTTATGCTGCGGGAAGTATCATGGTTGTTCTTGGATTATTACCTAAATTAGCAGCGTTAACGACTGTTATTCCAAATGCCGTTCTTGGAGGCGCAATGATTGTTATGTTTGGATCTGTCGCAGCTGCTGGTATATCAATCCTTTCAGAAGTCGATTTAGGTAAAGGAGAAAACCTATTAATCGCAGCTTGTAGTATAGCTGTAGGGTTAGGTTCAGCAACACTTCCACAAATGTTTGACCAACTACCTGACTTTTTAAAAATGTTAATGCAAAATGGAATCGTAACAGGTTCATTAACTGCGATTATTTTAAATTTATTCTTAACAAAACGAAATGTAGCAATAGAAGTACAAGTTACGAAAAAAGTCTCGTAATTTATCCAAAAATGTTTACTGTACTTTGTCGACAGTCTGAAAATCAAGTTTTTGGACTTTGTCTACACACTAAGACCCCTACTAATAAGTAGGGGCCTTTTTAGTATTTGTTACTAATAAACTTCGATTTTAAATAATGAAAAATCATGTGTGAACTAACGACTAACCTAGCTGTACTGCCATAAACACTAATAAATTTACCTTGAATTGCTGAAATCTCGATATTAAATTGCATACGTTTTGAATACCGATCCCAACACCCAAGCAGAATGACCGTCAGGAAACCAATTTGTGGAGAGAACACTGGCTCATCAAATACACCTGTAAACAAAATAACTGGTAGGCCAAGAAAAAAACTGTTAAAAAAACATTTTTTACTGCGCTCAAAAAAGAATAAGTGAATGCATTTTACAATATTTATACTAATTAGTGTTATAAAGGCCAATCCTCCTAATGTTCCATATTCTGCAAACATACCCAGCAATAAATTATGTGCATGGGGGATGAAATGACCATATTGTATTTCATATTCTTGACCAAATCCAATCGGTGTCACACCAAAGAATGGGTGATTTTTCCACATAGTATATGCGTTTTTCCAAATGTCCAACCTTTTTTGCCCTGCTTGAATAACAGAATCGGCTCTTGGCATTATATAGAGCAACCATTTCGAAAAGAATAGTCCGATGATTGTACAAACAAAGAAAAAGATTCGATTAAGTCGGAAGATAAAAAGTAAATAAATCAAAATCATCGTTGCAAATCCAGCTCTTGAACCTGTAAGAAAAATTCCATAACTAAGTAGTAGTTGGATCGGAAGCTGCCACGCTAAGTTAATATAGTGTTTCCTCTCTAAACTAGAAAGTAGGCTGGCAAAGAGAAAAGAAATAGCGATTAATAAAATAAAAACAGTAAAATTGGGATTATATGCACAACCTATTAGCCGGTTAAAATGCTTAGGTTCAACTTCCCCAAAAAGCACAGTCCCTAATAAATAACCAATAATTTTAGGAAATACAAACCATTTGGATATCCATCCAATTACACAACTATATACGCCCCCAAAGATTATAATCATACGAAATCTCTGAAATAATTGACCTTTTTCAGTTATTAAAATCCTACAATATATACCCCAATAACCAAGAATCATGATACTAACCAATAAAAATAATATATTTCTAAATAAAAGGGCAGCACCAATAGTAGAAATAAATAGGCATAAGAAAAAGTACGAACTAAAAGAATAAATAAAACGCTTATTTATAAACCAATGAGTATAGAGTGTACGAAGCCCGATTATCAATAGCAACGAAATACCTACTGGAGGTAAGAGAAAGCAGAGAAGTGCGCTTTTCTCCACTAACGAGAAATTTTTATAAAACTGTAAAAACTTTTTCATTGTGTACCCCTAGTTAAGTGACATAAATATCCTTAATCATATGGAGGATGTTGTGTTTTCATTTAAAATGAAATGTATTTTAGATATGTTGTCATCAGATTAACAAACAATTTAAAATACATAGGTTTAAAATACCACAATAATATAGTAATTATGTTTTGAAATTGTAAATTGAGTCTAAACTTTTATGTCGGTCTAATTAATGTACAGATTATAGATTTATACTTCTTTTAAAAGAAAAATTGTTAGTAGTAATTTTTATGAATGTGACGTTTATGTAAACAAATATACGAAAATAAAATATGAAATTTCTTCCTTATGAACTTTTATATTGAAATTTTATTTCAATAATAGTTATAATAAGTATGAAATTAAATTTAGTTTAAAAAATTACTTGAGGTGAAGCAAACATGCTTGAGAATTTAACAACCGAAACAAGAAATGAAAAAACAATGAATTTAGATGAGATGTCTATAGAAGAATTTTTGACCGTAATGAACGAAGAGGATGCAAAGGTTGCCGCTGCTGTTCGAAATGAAATTCCTAATATATCTAAAGCTGTTGAAAAAATTGTAACTGCTTTCAAAAGTGGGGGTCGCTTGATTTATATAGGTGCAGGTACAAGTGGCCGCATAGGACTTTTAGACGCAGTTGAATGTCCTCCTACATTTGGAACAAGCCCAGAAGAGGTAGTAGGGTTAATTGCAGGTGGAGAAAAGGCTTTTATAAAAGCAGTTGAAGGCGCAGAGGATAGCGAAGAACTTGCAACTAACGATTTAAAGGAAATTAAGTTGAGTAAAAATGATATTGTAGTTGGAATTGCAGCAAGTGGTCGTACGCCATATGTTATTGGTGGTTTAAAATACGCCAAAGAAATTGGAGCTTCTACTGTAGCAGTTAGTTGTAACAAGGGCTCGAAGATTGGTCAAGAGGCAGAAATTGCAATCGAAGTTGTTAATGGACCTGAAGTATTAACTGGTTCTACACGATTAAAGGCCGGTACTTCTCAAAAGTTAGTTTGCAACATGTTATCTACGGCATCAATGGTTGGTATTGGAAAAGTATACGGTAATCTAATGGTTGATGTTCAATCAACAAATGAAAAATTAGTTGAGCGTTCAAAACGCATTGTAATGGAAGCAACTTCTTGTACGTATGAAATTGCAGAAGAGTATTTAATGAAGTCGAATCAAAGCCCAAAAGTTGCCATCGTTATGATTCTTACTGGATTTAGTTACGAGCAAGCAATTGAGCAATTGAAAAAATCAGAAGGATTTGTTCGAAAAGCGATACAAAAATAAATTTTAGGGGGAGTAGAAGATGGATAAATATCAAAGATTAGCTTCTGAAATTGCTGATGCTATTGGCGGTACTGGTAATGTAGTTTCATATACAAACTGTATGACAAGACTTCGTGTCAATGTAGCTGATCGCAGTTTAATCAATGAAGACCAAGTTAAAAAAATTAACGGAGTTCTTGGAACTGTTGATGATGAGACTTACCAAATCATCTTAGGTCCTGGTACAGTAACAAAAGTTGCTGAACAATTTGGTCTATTAGGAAATGGTTCAACTGGAAAACAAGGAACTTCATCAGCGGCTTTAAAAGATAAGGGCGCAGATATGAAAGCTGAGTTAAAAAAGAAAAATAACACAACTTTTAAAAATTTCTTACGCAAAGTCGGTAATATCTTTATTCCATTAATTCCGGCATTCGTTGGAGCAGGTTTAATTGCAGGTATTGCTTCGATTTTATCAAATAATATTACGGCTCAAAATTTAGATGCAGCGACTTGGTCACAGTATGTTACAGTTTTAAATGTAATTAAAAATGCAATCTTCTCATATTTAGTAATTTATGTTGGTATCAACGCAGCGAAGGAATTCGGGGCGACACCATCCCTTGGGGGAGTAATTGGTGGTGTAACACTTTTGACAGGTATGCTTCCTGAACAACCAATTAAAAATATCTTTAATGGTGACCCGTTAGCTCCTGGTCAAGGTGGCGTTATTGGTGTTCTACTTGCAGTATATTTACTATCACTTTTAGAAAAACAATTACGTAAGATTGTTCCTGATTCTTTAGATATCATTATTACACCTATGATTGCTTTACTAGTAGTTGGTTTACTGACAATTTTCTTCATTATGCCATTCGCAGGATTTATTTCTGATAACTTAATTGGCTCTATTAACTGGATTATTGCAAAAGGCGGTATTTTTGCAGGATTTGTATTAGGTATGGGATTCTTACCATTAGTTATGTTAGGCTTACACCAAGTATTAACACCGATTCATATCGAGTTAATTAACACAACTGGTGCAACACAATTATTACCAATTCTAGCAATGGCAGGTGCTGGACAAGTCGGAGCAGCTTTAGCACTATGGTTACGTTGCAAAAAGAATAAATCATTATCAAACATGATTAAAGGTGCTCTTCCAGTAGGTATTTTAGGAATTGGTGAACCATTAATTTATGGTGTTACTTTACCTCTTGGTCGTCCATTTATCACTGCGTGTATTGGTGGTGGTATTGGAGGTGCAGTAATTGGAATGTTTGGACACGTTGGTGCAATTGCAATTGGTCCTTCAGGAATTGCTTTAGTTCCACTTATTGCAAATGGAATGTGGTTAAAATATGTGATCGGATTACTTTCTGGTTATGCTGGCGGTTTCGTCCTAACGTATTTCTTCGGCACACCAAAAGATGCAATGGCTGAACAAGAATAAAACTTAAATAAAACCCGGATAATTAGAATTACAGTCTAATTATTCGGGTTTTTTATTCAATTTACATTTGAATCGATATACTGGACAATTCTTTCGCAAATTTCATGAGTAATCAATGAATCATTAATTGATGGATTTGGGGTTTTATTCTGTTCTATGCAGTCTAGAAAGTGGTCTACTATTTGGTAAAAACCACGTTTAAATAAAGTCGGTTCCCAATCGCCAAATTTCGAAATGTTGATTTCTTTATTATGATAATGGGTTGTTTCAACTAAGCTATTTACTACATATTTATTTTGTGGTGTCATATAATCAATAATTTCTTCCGTAACACCATTGTTTCTGTTCATTATTCCAATTGCTGTGCATCCTTCACCTATAAGATGAATGACTAGGTGTTCAAGCATATTATTATTTTTTAAGAAATTGATTTTTAAATCAATTACATTAGTAGCCATTAAATACCTAAGTGTATCCACCACATGAATAAAATCCTCTACAACAAATCTTCTAGTATATTCAGGAGAGTTAAATCTATTTTTTTGCATGAGTATTAAGTTAGCCTTTCCATGCATAGTAAGATCTTTTACTTTAGGGATAAATCGTCTATTGAATCCAACCATCGCTATTTTTCCTTGTTCTTTTGCTAGAGTGACAATTTGTTCAGTTTCATGAAAATTCATCGAAATAGGTTTATCAATATAAACGTTTATACCATTTAATAATAACTTTTTAGTTATCTCAAAATGAGCTTCTGTAGTTGTACTAACAAAAGCTGCATCAAGATTCTTTTCTAACAATTCTTCTACTGAATGAACGGTTTCATTGATCCGATATTTGTTTGATAAATAGTCTAGTGTTTCATTACTTCTTGTACATAGAACCAATTCGATCTTTTCTTTTTCGGAAAGAACTGGTAGATAGGCCTTTGTAGCTATATCTCCTAAACCAATTATTCCAATTCTCATATGATAACACCTCACTTGTTATTTATTGAAACATAGAAAAGTTGTAAAGTAAGTAATTGTATGTATTTCAGTTAAGTTAAAATGTTTTTTAAATTTTCGAAAAACTATTTATTCATTTAAGCCTTTCCATTATAATAAGTTCTAAAGGATTTTTACAAAGATTTACTATTCCTTTTTCCATTCAAACTTGTCTTCCCACACTGAACTTAGCAATTGCCTCATTTTGCAATTTACTTTCAAATAATTTCAAAGATAATATTAAAAGCAAAATATTTTGTAAGCGTTTTCTGTTAGAAGGTTATTCATTAAGTAGAGATCATATATGAATATTTATCCTGAATTTTTTTGTTAATGACAAAATATTTAAAACATAAAAGAAAGTACTGTCATATTAAAAATTAAATATAAAAAGTAAATAAACGGAGGGAAAATTATGAGTACTTCACATTTTGCATATTGGCCAAAAAGGGTTTCGAAATCTTTAACTGTACCTGAGACGACACTCTATGATAATTTAGTCGTTTCGGCAAAAAGATATCCAAATAAAACGGCAATAGAGTATTATGGTGCTTCAAAAACGTACAAGCAGCTTCTTGAGGAGGTTGATCATTTAGCAGGATATCTTGAGCATAGGTTAGAAGTTTACCCTGGTGAACGCGTAATGCTTTATATGCAAAACTCACCTCAATACGTCATCGCCTTTTATGCAATTTTAAGAGTAAGAGGAATTGTAGTACCAATTAACCCGATGAACACCACTGATGAACTCGAATTTTATATTAATGATTGCGAAATTAAAACTGCATTCATTGGCCAAGAATTATCCCCTCAAATTGAACCTTTACAAGCTAAAACTGGTTTAGAGAATTTAGTAGTTGCAGTTTACTCTGAATACTTACCAGCAATTCCTTTAGTTTCTGATTTATCGACAGAAATAACTCAGCCAAAGAAAATTTATGAAAGCGAAAATATATTTTATTGGGAGGATGCTATACAAACACAGCTAACTCCATCATTATATGAAGGTAATTGTGAAGATGTTGCAGTCCTTCCATATACTTCAGGAACAACAGGTTTACCAAAAGGCTGTATACACACACATAAAACGGTACAAGCAAATGTAGTAGGATCTGCAGTTTGGATGAATATTTCTGCAAATGCTGTTAGTTTTTCAACTTTGCCACTGTTCCATGTAACAGGAATGGTTCATGGAATGCATACACCGATTTTTACCGGTTCAAGTATGGTATTGCTAACGAGATGGAATCGAAACCATGCATGCAAACTAATTGAAAACTATCAGTGTACCCATTGGGTAAATATTAGTACAATGCTAATCGACTTTTTAGCGAATCCAAGTTTAAATACAGATGACATCAAGTCTCTTGTAAATATTGCAGGTGGTGGAGCTCCTCTTCCAGAAGCAGTAGGTGAGCATCTATTTCAATTAACAGGTTTAAAGTTTGTTGAAGGCTATGGATTATCAGAAACAATTGCACAAACTCATTTTAATCCGCCAGATCGACCAAAACTTCAATGTCTTGGAATTCCATCATTCGACGTAGACGCTAGAATTATCGAGCCAATAACAATGAAACAGCTAGGTGTTGGTGAAGTTGGCGAAATTGTTGTAAATGGGCCACAAGTATTTAAAGGCTACTTTAACCGCCCAGAAGAAACAAAAGACGCCCTTATTGAAATAGACGGAAAACTGTTTTTCCGTACAGGAGATATCGGTCGGTTTGACGATGAAGGGTATTATTTTATCGTTGACCGTGTTAAAAGGATGATTAACGCGTCGGGCTTTAAAGTGTGGCCAACCGAGGTGGAAAACCTACTTTATAAACATCCAGCCATTCAACAAGCTTGTGTTGTTAGTAAGCCTGATGAAAAAAGGGGCGAAACGGTAAAGGCATATGTAATCTTAAATCCTGTTTATTTAGGCAAAGTAAGTGAGGATGACATTATCGATTGGTCAAAAGAGCATATGGCTAGCTATAAATATCCTAGATATGTCGAATTTACTAAAAAATTACCAACTACGGCAAGCGGGAAAATTTTATGGAGGACTCTTCAGGAAGCAGAATGGAGTAAAGTTGAACAAGTTAGTGAGTCAGAATAGCTAGAAATATGGGCAAAGAGTAAATGAATAGTAAATAATAAAATGAAAAGGGAACCTAAACAAGTGAAGTTTTAGGCTCCTTTTTTTCGTGTTGTTTTTAATTTAATTAAATTTCCTCTATCCCTAAATTGTCCTTTATTCTGGAAGTTATTACTAGATAGTTGTTTTTAATATTCAGACTAATACTAAATATAGTATGATAATTTTTAAAGAAAACCCTTACATTAACTTACTACTGAAAAGGTGATTACAATCTTCAAAATTAGATTACGGTTAAAAAAATTAAACACTTTACGAAATCAAATATTGGCCGTCTTCTTGATTGTTATGGTGATTGTTTTATCCATTATGGTATATAACCAAGTTGGAACTTTAATGAAGGATACAACAGAGAAGCAAATCAAACAAACGGCAGTTGAAGCAAACGGAAGAATGGAAACCTTGTATAAGCAAATTGATACTTTATCGAATCAATTAATGACGAACGAGACGGTTCAACAAATATTACTCGGATTGAAAAACGGAGATAGTGTTGATTTTGCAAAAAGACAATCATTGATTAGAGTAATAAATAACTTTTTAGCTTATTCAAATGGAATCTCTTCTTTTGAGTTATATTCTTCGGAAGGAAATCGTATTTTTCCATTCGGTGAAAAAAATTTATCAAGTGTAATCGATGAGAAATGGGTAAAGGAAGCAGAAGCAGAAAAAGGAAGATTAGTATGGGTAGGGAAAGATCCTAAAAATGGTAACTATTCATATGCAATAAGAAGAGTAAGTTTAATGGATCGATGGTTTTCAAATGGAGGATATTTAGTAGTAAGAATCGTTAATAGTTACTTTCAGGTTGAAGAAAGTAATTTATCTCCTGGGGAGAAGGATTATATGATGCTTCTTGATAGGGATTTAACACCAATAACAGATAATTACGGCATTGATATTCAAAAATTTTTACTAGAAGGATATGAATCGATAAAGATCAATAAAAAACAATATATGATTGTGACACAACCATCTCAAAAAACAGGCTGGACGCTTGTCATTTTAAAACCTACAAGCTTTTTAAATGAGCGGGTAACACCGGTAAGAAAAGCGACTCTTTTTTCTGGTGTGATTGGATTTATTATTTTTGTCGTATCTTCAATTATTCTAGCAACAATGATCACAAGACCAATAAAAAAACTTACAAATACAATGAAGAATGCGAAAATGGATGAGTTGAAAATTAACAAGGAAAGTGCAGCTTCATTAGAAATAATTGAATTAAATAGAACTTATAACCAGATGGTAGAAAATACAAATCATTTAATACAAGTCGTTTATGAAAAGGAATTACTTCGAAGTCAAACTGAGTTGAAGGCGCTACAAGCCCAAATTGATCCGCATTTCCTTTATAATACGCTAAATGCACTTTACTGGTCTTTAGATGATAGGGGCGAAGATGATTTAGCTGAAATAGTCATTGCAATGTCAGGGTTATTTCGCTATACAATTGGCAATGCAAACAGTAGTGAATGGGTAACTATACAAGCTGCTCTCGAGCAAATTGAACGTTATTTACAGATTATGAAAATGAGATTAGGAGAACGGTTGTTATGGGAGATATCTGTTGATCCAAATCTATTAAACATTAGAATTCCTAAGCTGCTAATCCAACCATTAGTTGAGAACGCCATTATGCATGGTATTGAAAGTAGTCGCGAACAAGGAATTGTTTTAGTAAAGATTAAAAGGATTAATGACTCATCTAATTTGTTAGTGACTGTTAAGGACAATGGACCAGGTATTAATAAGGATGATCTTAATGCTCTTAATCTAGCAATAAAAAATGATAATGTATCGTCCTTTAAAGGAATGGGTATGGCGCTTACTAATGTAAATAAAAGAATTAAATTATATTACGAAGGATATGACTTAAGTGGTCTTCGTTTAGAAAGTGAGATTGGTAAAGGTACAACTGTATTATTCGAAGTTCCAGACAAAGGTGGGGAATAATAGTGGATACAAAAACAATTCTAATTGTTGATGATGAACAAGCAACTAGGCAAGGGCTAAAAAAAACATTAGAGAAATGGTCAAATGGTCAGTTTGAAATTCTTAGTGCGGCGAATGGTCAAGAAACATTTGAACAAATGAGTAGAACAAAAATTCATCTATTAGTAACGGATATTTGTATGCCTGAAATGGATGGTTTAGAGCTTTTAAAAAACCTAAAGAATAAAGGCCATAAGTTTGTTTCAATTATTATTTCTGGACACCCTGACTTTGAATATGCCCAGGAGGCTATTCGTCTAGGAGTTGTAAACTATTTATTAAAACCAGTAAGTAAGCAAAAATTAATTGAAGCCATTGAACAAGCGCTTGAAAAGGAAGCGAATATTGAACGTATTGAGTATATGGAAAAGGTGACTGATCAGAAATTATTAAAACTAGATCAAGTTAATAGCCGCTCTAAATCCATTAAGGCAGCAAAAACATTTATAAATAAAAATATAAGAAACCAAATTTCATTAAAGGATGTTGCAGAAGCTGTACATCTAAATGCAAGCTATTTTAGTGTGTTATTTAAAGAGCAAGTCGGGTTAACATTTAGTGAATATTTAACTAGAAAGAGACTACAAATTGCAAAAAATCGTCTACTGACGACGGATTTGCAAATTGAAGAAATTGCACTAGAAGTAGGCTATCAGACAGCAAAATATTTCATTAAGATCTTTAAGGATTACGAGGGAATTACGCCAAGTAAATTTAGAAAAGTGTCAGAACTTGATGATTCCCTAATCCAAAAATAGTGGAATTTTATCCAATCGTGGTTACCTTACCGCGATTTTTTTTTAGTGCTAGAATTTACTTGTAACGAAAAATTCAAAAAAATGGGGGTTTGACATGTTTAAGAAAGCGTCTTCATTAATGTTAGCACTAGTTCTTATACTGATGGTTGCTTTAACTGGCTGTGGTAAATCTAATAACGCGTCAAGTGAAAGCGGTTCCAAAAAAGTAATTAAATTTATGCATCTTTGGCCAGCTGGAAGTTCCAAGCAGCAAAACTTAATTGTATCTGACATTATTAAGCAATATGAGGCTGAACATAAGGATGTAAAAATTGAAGTAGAAGTACTTGAAAATGAGCAATACAAAAATAAGATTAAAGTTCTTTCTTCTTCTAACGAACTTCCTGATGTAGGGTTTACATGGGCAGCAGGATATATGACACCATTTGTAAAAGGCGGTCTTTTTGCTGATTTAGATGACGTGTTAAATAACGGGTTAAAAGATTCTTTTGTAAGTGGAACAACTGAAGCATATGCAATCGATGGTAAAACTTATGGATTACCTCTGGAACTGAACATCGCTCCAATTTATTACAATAAAGCAATTTTTGAAAAATATAATCTTCAAGTACCACAAACTTATAGCGAATTCCAAAATGTTGTTAAAACACTTGCTAAAAATGGGGTTGCTCCAATCGCCTTAGGAAATAAAGATCGTTGGACAGGTTCACTTTGGTATATGTATTTAGCAGACAGAATTGGTGGGTCTGATGTATTAAATAAAGCAATTAATCGTACAGGCACATTCGAAGATCCTGCACTTGTATCAGCGGCTCAAGAGGTTCAGAACCTAGTTAAAGAAAAAGCATTTAATAAAGGTTTTAATGGATTATCTAATGATGAAGGTAAATCTGAATTCTTAAATGGTAATGCAGCTATGTACTTAATGGGAACATGGGAGCTTCCAAACTTTACGACAAATGAAGAAATATCAAAAGATTTCCGTGATAATGTAGGTTTCTTTAAATTCCCTACTTATGAAGGCGGAAAAGGTAATATTAACAGCTGGGTTGGTGGCCCTGGAGTAGGACTATTTGTATCAGAACATTCAAAGGTTAAAGCTGAAGCGAAAGACTTTGTTAAATTCTTTGTAGAGAAGTGGGGAGAACAATCGGTTGAAAAAGCGGGTGTAATTCCAGCAACTAAAGTTGATACATCAAAAGTAAATTTACCACCGTTATATATTGACGTGTTAAATGAATTAAATAAAGCTAGCAACTTAACATTATTTGCAGATGTTCAAATGAGTGCTTCAGTAGCAGAAACTCACTTAAACCTAATTCAATCTCTATTTGGAAATGAAGTAAAACCAAAAGATTTTGCTAAACAACATGAAGATGCTTTAAAGGCAGAAGATAAATAATTTCTGATTTATTAAAGAAAAGGGCATATAGATTCATTCTTATATGCCCTTGATTTTAAAATTAAGGGGAAGGAGTTGAATCGAAGTGAATAAAACTATGTCTAATAAAAAAATAATTGCCCTGTATATTACACCAGCTCTTTTTCTGATCCTTGCTTTGATATACGTTCCAATCGTACAAACTGGATACTTTGGCTTAATGAAATGGAATGGAATTGGGGAAAAGGAGTTCATAGGTTTAAAGAATTACTCCCACTTACTACATGATCCTCTATTTTGGAAAAGTGCTTTCCACTCCTTTTTATTAGCAGTATTTTCGGCAGTTAGTTTAATTGGTTATTTGTTCATCTCATTTATACTTGCAGGAAAAATTAAAGGTGCAGACCTTCTTAGAAAAATATATCTTATTCCAATGCTACTTGCTTCTGTTGCAATTGCTCAGCTTTGGCTTAAAATTTATCACCCTACTAACGGTATTCTAAATAGCTTACTTGTTTCACTAGGAGTTAATAATCCACCAGCATGGTTAGCAGAAACAAACTTAGCATTATATGCGATTATTATTCCGATTATTTGGCAGTATGCCGGTTTTTATATTCTGATTTACTATGCAGCTCTTAAAAATATTCCAGACTCTCTTATTGAAGCTGCAAGAATTGATGGGGCGACACCAATACAGATCGCACTAAAAATAAAATTACCATTAATAATGAATGTTGTTAAAGTAACGATTGTTCTTGCTGTCGTTGGATCACTTAAATATTTTGATTTAATTTACGTTATGACAGGTGGGGGTCCTAATGGTTCAAGTGAAGTAATGGCTTCCTATATGTATCAAAAAGCATTCAAAGGTTTTGATTTTGGATATGCAAGTGCGATTGGATTTTTCTTATTAGTTATTTGTTTAGTTGTTACTTGGATTATTCGAAAGTTTACTGAATCAAATAATGACATTTACTAAAAGAAAGGGGGATTTTAAATGGATACGGTAAGAGCTACTGGTTCACAAGCCATTGTAACTGAAAAGAAAATTGACCGTAGCAAGAATAGTATTTTTAGTAAAATTGCTTACGGATTTATGTATCTTTTCCTTATAATCGTAGCGATTTTTCAAATATTTCCGATCATCTGGTTGTTTCTTTTTTCACTAAAAAATAACCAAGAAGTTTTCAATATGTCTCCTTTTTCATTACCTGAAAGCCCAAAGTGGGAAAATTATACGAAAGTTTGGACTGAAGGAAACATTAGCCAGTATTTCTTTAACAGTGTGACTTATACAATCGCTGCTGTTATCTTAACGGTTGTATTAGCAAGTATGGTGACCTTCGCAATTACAAGAATGAATTGGAAAGCAAGTAAATGGGTATTGGGATTATTTATGGTAGGTTTAATGATTCCAGTCCATTCAACACTGATTCCTTTATTTAATACTTTTACAAAAATAAATTTAATTGATAATCCACTCTCGGTAATTCTTACGTATACAGCTTTTAACCTGCCAATTACGATTATGATTTTAATTGGTTTTTATGAAGCTCTACCAAGAGAAGTAGAAGAAGCAGCGATAATGGATGGGGCATCAATTAACCATATCTTTTTTAAGATTACTTTACCAATGACATCACCAGTAATTGCTACAGCTGCAATTATTAATATGATTTACAACTGGAATGAGTTTGTTTTTGTTAATACATTTATTAGTTCCGATCAATTTAAAACACTCACTGTTGGTATTCAAAATTTTATTGGGCAGTATACGACTGATTGGGGAGCAATTGGAGCTACATTAGTTATTAGTATTCTACCAATCCTGATTGCCTTCTTTATATTGAGTAATCGAATTGTAGAAGGAATTGCTTCTGGGTCAGTAAAAGGTTAATTACATTAAATAAAGCTATAGATGAGTTCGTAAAGGAGGGTGATTAATGATACTCGGAAAAACAATGGGAAAATTGTTTACGATATGTGAATGGATTATGAAATTAGCATATGTCAATCTACTATGGTTCCTTTTTTCAATAGGAGGGTTAGTCATATTTGGTTTTTTCCCTGCTACGGTAGCCCTTTTTACAATTGTTCGTAAATGGATCGTAAAAGAAACGGATCTTCCAATTTGGAGAACATTTCTAACTGTCTTCTTGAAGGAATTCAAAAGTTCTAACAAACTTGGGCTAGTATTCATTTTTAGCGGCATCTTCCTAACGTTTGATGTATTTTACATTCGAACGATCGAAGGGTTGTTCCAATTAATCTTAATCATGGCTTTATTAATCATTGCAGCAGTTTATTTAATGGTTTTACTTTATATTTTCCCACTATATGTACATTACGAATTTAAATTTAAAGACTATTTAAAAAATGCATTCTTCTTAAGTATATTTCATTTTCACATTACCTTGCTAATGCTAGTTAGTCTAATCGCTATACTATTTTTGTTGCTCTATCAGCCAGGATTAATTCCATTCTTTAGTGTCGTATCAATTGCCTGGATTTTGATGTTCTGCGGTATGTACAGCTTTAATCGAATAGACGAAAGACAAGGTAAGATTAGCAAAGTCTAAATGTAGAAATTATAACAGAACGGGGAATATAGATGAATACTTATGCAAAGGAAATCTCTTTTTTAGAAGAACCGGCGATTAAAGCAGGTAATAGTGAATTGGAGATTATCATTATTCCTGGATGGGGATCAAACTTGATTTCCATGGTTCATAAAAAATCAAATACTGAGCTTTTGAGAGTCCCTAACTCAACCGAGGAATATTTGAATAATCCGGTTCTGTTCGGTACACCAATCTTGTTCCCACCAAATCGAATTGACCAAGGTAAGTTTAGATTTGGCAAAAGAACGTATCAGTTTGAAATTAATGAAATAGACAAGCAGAATCACATTCATGGTTTTGTTCACACAAGGAAGTGGAATATTTCGAGTGTAGAAGTTAATGAGCAAACAGTGAAAATTATAACTGAGTTTGATTCAAGTAAGCACGAAGATGTAATGGTTCAATTCCCACATCATTTTATTATAAGGATGAGCTTTATTCTGAATGATAATTTATTTGCTAAAAAAGCAGAAATTATTAATAAAAGTAAAGAAGTTTTACCGTTTGGCTTTGGATATCATACTAGTTTTTTATTCCCAGAAGAAACTTCAATCTTCAAGCTGCCAGTTGATAAACGTTGGAAACTAAATGATCGATTTTTACCAACGGGGGAATTAGAAGATATTGAGTACAAGTATGAGTTGGGTGAGGGAATGAGCTTGTCCGGGCTAGAGTTAGATGATGTATTTCTATCTAATCCCAATAACAGTGGCCTTCACACGGCACAAATAACGAACAATTCAACCGGAGTTGAGATTAATTATACCGTTGACCAAAGTTTTAAGCATTGGGTCGTTTATAACAAGGATGGGAGAAGCGGTTTTTTATGCCCAGAGCCTTACACATGGGTAACTAACGCTCCTAATCTTGAAGTAAATGAAGAATTGACTGGCTTACAAGGAATTGAGCCAGATGATATGAAGGTATTGCGCACATGGATTGTTATTTCAAATAAGTCATAGAATTTTAAACTACTATTTTAGGAGGAATTAAACATGAGTTACTTTACTAATATTAACAAAATTAAATTCGAAGGTCCTAAATCAAAAAATCCATTTTCATTTAAGTATTATGATCCTCAAAGAATAATTAATGGCCAAAAAATGGAAGATTTACTTCGTTTTTCAGTTGCTTACTGGCATACATTTACTGCAGATGGTTCAGATCCGTTTGGAGCAGGAACAATGCAACGTCCTTGGAACCATTTAACGGGAATGGATCTTGCTAAAGCGCGTGTAGAAGCATCGTTTGAGTTTTATGAAAAGCTAGATGTTCCTTTCTTCTGTTTCCATGATTCAGATGTTGCTCCTGAAGGAAATACACTAGGTGAAACTTATAAAAACTTAGATGTAATTGTAGAAATGATAAAAGAATACATGAAAACAAGTAAAACAAAATTACTTTGGAACACGGCAAATATGTTTACTCATCCTCGCTATGTAAATGGAGCTGCAACTTCTAACAACGCGGACGTATTTGCATATTCGGCAGCAAAAGTGAAAAAAGGTTTAGAAATTGCGAAAGAACTTGGTGCAATTAACTATGTATTCTGGGGTGGACGTGAAGGGTATGACACGCTTATGAATACAGATATGAAGCTTGAGCAAGATAACTTAGCACGTTTCTTCCATATGGCTGTGGATTATGCAAAAGAAATCGGATTCGATGGTCAGTTCTTAATTGAACCAAAACCAAAAGAACCAACGAAACATCAATATGACTTTGATGTGGCAACTGGACTAGCTTTCTTACAAGCTAATGGATTAGAGAAACAGTTTAAATTCAATATTGAAGCAAATCATGCAACGCTTGCTGGTCATACATTTGAGCATGAATTACGCGTTGCTCGAATGAATGGAATGCTTGGTTCAGTCGATGCAAACCAAGGTGATAAGTTAATTGGTTGGGATACAGATGAGTTCCCTACAGATCTTTACTCTACTACATTAGCAATGTATGAAATCTTAAAAAATGGTGGCTTAGGAAAAGGCGGCCTGAACTTTGATGCAAAAGTAAGAAGAGGATCATTTGATGTAGAAGATTTATTCCATGCACATATTGCTGGAATGGATAGCTTTGCAATTGGCACATTAGTAGCAAATAAACTAATTGAAGATAAAGTATTTGAAAGCTTTATTGAAGATCGTTATAGCAGCTTTACTTATGGTATTGGTAAAGAAATCGTAGAGAATAAAGCAAATTTCCATACACTTGAAGCATATGCATTAAATTTAGGTGATATCCAAAATAAATCTGGTCGTGAAGAGCGTCTTAAATCAGTATTAAACCAATATTTATTAGAAGCGATTTCTGAATTCGCAACAGTTTAAAAATCTCTTGACCATAAAATGTGCTGGGAAATTCACTATTTCCAGCACATTTTTCTCATACGATACGATCAAAAACAAAAAAGGGATGATTTTTATGAAATATGTAGTAGGTATTGATTTAGGTACAAGTGCCGTAAAAATTTTGTTAGTTAATCAATCTGGAGAGGTATGCCAAGAAGTATCTCGTGCCTATCCATTAATACAAGAGAGATCCGGGTATAGTGAACAAAATCCAGAAGAATGGGTTGAAAAAACAATCGATGGACTTGCCGAACTAGTTAGAGATTTTAATGGTAATCCGAATGATATACAAGGGATTAGTTTTTCAGGTCAAATGCATGGTCTAGTGTTATTGAATAAAGAAAATGAAAGCCTTCGCAATGCAATTTTATGGAATGACACAAGAACGACTAAGCAATGTGACTATATCAATGAAATAGTAGGAAAAGAACGACTACTTGAGATAACGAAAAATCCAGCGCTTGAAGGATTTACTTTACCAAAACTTTTATGGGTAAAGGAATTTGAACCGGAGATTTATCACCAGGCAGCAGTATTTTTGTTACCTAAAGACTATCTTCGTTATCGTCTAACTGGAAAAATTTATACTGAATACTCGGATGCTGCTGGAACATTACTTTTAAACGTAAAAGAAAAGCAGTGGAGTGAAGAGTTATGTAATAAATTTGATATACCATTACACCTTTTCCCACCAATTGTCGAGTCTCATGATTGTGTTGGAACAATTACAAAAGAGGTTTCTAATTTGACAGGACTTAATCGTGAAGTGAAAGTATTTGCGGGCGGGGCGGATAATGCATGTGGCGCAATTGGCTCAGGTATTTTAAAAGAAGGCAGTACGCTATGTAGTATTGGTACCTCAGGAGTTGTCCTTTCTTATGAAGAGCATGGAGAACACAATTTCAAAGGGAAAGTTCATTATTTTAACCACGGGAAAGAAGATGCTTTCTATTCAATGGGTGTAACGCTAGCCGCAGGGTTTTCGTTAAGCTGGTTTAAAGATACTTTTGCTGAGAATGAGCATTTCGAACAGTTATTAGAGGATGTCGATAGCGTTTCAATTGGTTCAAATGGTTTAATGTTTACTCCGTATTTGGTTGGTGAAAGAACGCCTCATGCTGATTCAACTATTAGAGGTAGTTTTATCGGTATGGATGCGGCACATAAGAGAAGAGATTTTACGAGGGCTGTCATGGAAGGTATTACTTTTTCATTGAACGAGTCAATTGAAATTTTCCGAAATAACGGTAAAAAGATTGATTCGGTTATTTCAATTGGAGGCGGTGCAAAAAATTCTGTATGGCTTCAAATGCAAGCAGATATTTTTAATGCGACGATTATTAAGCTTTCAAGCGAGCAAGGTCCTGGGATGGGTGCGGCGATGCTTGCTGCTTATGGATGTAATTGGTTTGAATCATTAGAGGCTTGTGCAGAAGAGTTCATAAAGCCAATCACTTCATATAAACCAGTTAGTGAAAACGTTAAACAATATGAGAAGCTTTATTCTATTTATAAGCAAGTTTATTCCAAAACGAAGGAACTAAATACAATGTTATCTGAATTTAGAAAGTAGTATGAGACGCTAAAAATAGCACTAAAGGGGGAGTTTTACTTGAATTATCGAGAACTTGGTAATACAGGTTTAATGATTAGTGAAGTTAGTTTTGGCACTTGGGCAATAGGTGGTGCGTGGGGAAAAACAGATGATACTGAAGCTTTAAAATCTTTACAATATGCAATCGATCAAGGCGTGAATTTTTTTGATACTGCAGATGTTTATGGTGATGGTCATAGCGAAGAACTATTGGCTAAAGCTACAAAAGGGCTTGAGGACAAAATTTATATCGGAACAAAGTTTTGTCGAAAAGGTGATATATTTTCTCCGGAAAATTACTCATATGATGCGGTTAAATCGTATTGTGAGGATAGTCTAAAACGCTTAAATCGTGAAGTGATTGATTTATATCAAGTACATTGCCCAGCAACTGAAATTTTAAAAGATGGACAAGTATTTGATGTACTTGACCGTTTAAAAAGTGAAGGAAAAATCCGCCATTACGGGGTAAGTGTAGAAACGGTTGAAGAAGGAATGATTTGTTTAGAAAACCAAAATGTGAAAAGTTTACAGGTTATCTTTAATATTTTTAGACAAAAGCCATTAGAAGTATTACTTCCAGAGGCTTATAAGCGTGGGGTTGGAGTTCTTGTAAGATTACCACTAGCTAGTGGACTTTTGTCTGGAAAGTATAAGGCTGATCATGTTTTTGAAGAAGATGACCACCGAAATTTTAATGAAAATGGAGCGGCTTTTAATATCGGAGAAACATTTGCAGGATTAGGCTTTAAAAAAGGAGTAGAATTGGCAAATCGAATTAACTGGATTGCTGAAGGAAGGTCATCAATGGCAAGTGCGGCACTTAGATGGATTTTAGATCAAAAGGAAATTACATGCGTAATACCTGGATTTAGAAACGAAAGCCAAGTGAATGCAAACTTAGAAGCAATGAGTATACAATCCTTTTCGAAAGCTGAATTGGATCAATTAGAGCTTTTCTATGAAAAGAATGTTTCTGAATTTATCAAAGGTGCTTACTAAAAAAGTAATGTAATAAATTATATAGATGCATATGGAGGAGTTTAAAATGGCTAAAATTAGTAATCCAATTTTACCGGGATTTAATCCGGATCCAAGTATTTGCCGAGTTGGGGAAGATTATTACATTGCAGTTTCAACATTCGAATGGTTTCCAGGAGTTGGAATCTATCACTCAAAGGATTTAAAGAATTGGCGCTTAGTATCAAGACCTTTGAATCGTTTAAGCCAATTAAACATGACAGGTAATCCAGATTCGGGTGGAATTTGGGCTCCTGCATTATCATATCGAGACGGACAATTTTGGTTAATTTACACTGATGTAAAAGTAGTTGAAGGTCAATGGAAAGATTGTCACAACTACCTCGCAACATGTGAAACGATTGATGGAGAATGGTCAGATCCAATTTACTTAAATAGCACTGGATTTGATCCATCGCTATTCCACGATGAGGATGGTAAAAAATATTTAGTTAATATGGTTTGGGATCATCGCGTAGGAAATCATCATTTTTATGGTATTTCATGTCAAGAATACAGTGTTGAAGAACAGAAACTTATTGGAAAAGCAGAGGTTATCTTCAAAGGAACTGATATTAAACTGACGGAAGCACCGCATTTATATAAAATCAATGATTACTATTACTTACTTACGGCAGAAGGTGGTACGAAATATGATCACCAAGCTACAATTGCTAG
Organism: Gottfriedia acidiceleris; assembly: GCF_002128425.1. Lineage (GTDB taxonomy): Bacteria > Bacillota > Bacilli > Bacillales > Bacillaceae_G > Gottfriedia > Gottfriedia acidiceleris. The sequence continues at coordinate 352,833 of NZ_NESS01000004.1, read as the reverse complement.
ATCAAAACAGTTAAAAGGTCCATATGAAGTACACCCAGAAAATCCGTTAATTTCGTCATTCCATGCGCCAAGAATTCCTCTTCAAAAAGCAGGACATGCATCAATTGTTCAAACGCATACTGATGAATGGTTCCTTGTGCATTTAACAGGAAGACCATTACCAAGAGAAGGGCAACCGTTGTTAGACCCAAGAGGTTTCTGCCCATTAGGAAGAGAAACTGCTATTCAAAGGCTTGAGTGGAAAAATGATTGGCCGTATGTCGTAGGAGGGAATAGTCCATCACTTGAAATAGAGGGTCCAAAAATAGAAGAAGTAAAATGGGAAAGTGAATACCCCATGAAGGATGACTTTAACTCAGAATTATTAAACCCTCACTTTCAAAATTTGAGAATTCCATTAGGTGAAAACATCGTTTCACTAAAAGATAATCCAGGAAATCTACGTCTTTATGGAAGAGAGTCATTAACATCTAAGTTTACTCAGTCATTTATAGCTAGACGTTGGCAACACTTTAACTTTATTGCAGAAACAAAAGTAGCATTTAATCCAAATACATTTCATCAATCAGCCGGTTTAGTCAATTATTATAACACTCAAAATTGGACTTCATGTCAAATTACTTGGAATGAAGAAAAGGGTAGAATTCTTGAATTAGTAACATGTGATAATTTTACGTTCGATCAACCTCTTCAAGGCAACGAGGTTATCATTCCAGAACATATTGAATATGTGTATCTTCGAGTAGATGTGAAAACGAATGTTTACAAGTACTCTTATTCATTTGATGGGGAAGAGTGGACAACTATCCCTATATCTCTATACTCATATAAACTGTCTGATGACTATATTCAAGGCGGAGGATTCTTTACAGGTGCATTCGTTGGAATGCAATGTCAGGATACAACTGGACAAGGTCTTCACGCTGATTTTGATTATTTTATTTATAAGAGCTAATAAAAAAGTTCAACCATTTACTGGTTGAACTTTTATTTTTACTTGAGATTAAAACTATTAATTCTCTGCTAACTTTTTCTTAAAATTTGTACTTGTGTTAGTACTAGTGTTTTCCTTCACTACAGCGTCTTCGGCTGGTGTTGAACGCTTGATAAAGAATGCAAGAACCAATGCAACAGCCGCAACGAAAACAGTCACATAAAATGAGAAGTTAATTCCATCTAACATTGCTTTCATTGTTATCTCTTGTTTAATTTGAGCAAGCATTTCAGGTGTAGGTTTACTAGTCACATGCTTCATCGCTTCAGCAGCAAGTTCTTTAGCTTTTGAATCTGTACGATTTGACATTACTGTTACAAGTAAAGCAGTACCAATCGCACCAGATACTTGTTGTAAAGTATTATTCATCGCAGTACCATGTGGATAAAATCGCTTAGGTAATTGATTTAAACCATTTGTTGATACTGGCATCATTACCATCGACATACCTAACATACGTAATGAGTATAAAATAATAATATGAGTATAAGTTGTATCCATTGTTAACTTACTTAGAAAATAAGTTGTTACCGTCATAATTGTTAAACCAGTTACTGCAAGTATTCTTCCGCCAATTTTATCAAATAATTTACCATTAATTGGCGACATAATTGCCATTAATAAGGCACCTGGTAACAGCATTAAGCCTGCATCAAAAGGTTTAATGCCTCGAAGCGTTTGAGTATAAATCGGTAAAAGCATCATTGCTGAGAACATAGCCATTGTAACAACAATTGAAATCGCTGATGATAAAGCAAACATAGGGTAGCGATAAATTCTAAAGTTTAGCATTGGTGTATCAAGTTTTAATTGACGTAAGATAAATAGTACTAATGAAATAACCCCTACAATTAGAGTAACGTAAGCTTCTGGACTATCCCATCCTTTTGTTCCTGCAGTACTAAAACCGTACAATAATCCACCAAAACCTATACTAGATAAAAGAACAGAGAAAAGGTCAATGGTACTATTTGATTTTTCTTTTTTATCTTTAAGCAAGAAAAAGCCAATAATTAAAATCGTCAATGCAATCGGTGAAACAACATGGAAAAGCATTCTCCAGTCATAATGTTCAATGATCCAACCAGATAATGTTGGTCCGATTGCTGGTGCACCCATCATTACTAAGCCAAAGAAGCCCATCGCAGTTCCTCGTTTTTCAACAGGGAAACTTGTTAGCATAACATTCATTAATAATGGCATTAAAATAGCCGAACCGGAAGCTTGAATCATACGGCCCGCTAATAAAAAAGGAAATACATGTGCAAATCCTGCAGTTAAAGTACCGATATTAAATAAAAGTAGTGCAGTTATAAATAAATGTCTAACAGAATATTTTTGGATTAAAAAAGCAGTAGTCGGAATTAAAATTCCATTAACTAGCATATATCCAGTAGAAAGCCATTGAACAGTCGAAGGCTCAACGTCCAAATCCTTCATAATAGAAGGTAAAGCAATATTAAGTAATGTATTGTTTAAGAAAGCAATAAACGCCCCAATCATTAGGATTGTAATAATCCCATACGGTGGACGAACCGATTTATTCATGGAATGATCCATGATTTCCCCTCCTTTGTACATCTAGTTCAAATTTTTGAACTATGTTTCCATCTTCTATATAACACAATATGATATACCATTCATTCATTAGATGCAATTATAATAACCATTAGAAATCTTTAATAAACTAATCAGATATTTACTAGTTAAAAATGTTAAAATAATGTACTATGTTTTTTAAACAGTTATTAACTAGAACCAAGGTGATTATATGAATGATCGTAAACAACATGTTGTAAAAATAGCTCATGAATTGTTTATTGAAAAGGGATTTCAAGCAACGTCAATTCAAGACATATTAGACTATAGCGGTATTTCTAAAGGTACATTTTATAATTATTTTTCGTCTAAAAGTGATTTAGTAGTCGCATTATTTAATATGATTTATAAAAAACTTGAACATGAAAGAAATGAGTTGTTAATCGGACAGAGCCCTTCAAATATTGAAATTTTTATTAAACAAATTACCTTATTAATGGAGGCAAATAGGGATAATAAATTGATTTCTCTATTTGAAGAAGTAATTTATATAAATGACTTAGATATAAAGCAGTTCATAAGAGAAGGTAATTTTAAGACATTAAATTGGGTGTATACACGTTTTTTAGACATTTTTGGTAGTGAAAAGAAAGATTTTTTATTAGATAGTGCCATTATGTTTTTAGGGATTATACACCATAATGTGAGATATTATGACCTTGCTAAAGATATCAGCATTAGTATGGATCAAGTTGTCCGCTATAGTGTTAAACGAATGATAAAAATCGTTGAGGATGTTGAGGAATCTGGTGAGCAATTATTCAATTTGGAATTATTAGATAGATGGTTACCAGTAAGAAAGACCGAAGAAAATCTTCAACAAAAGCTTTGTAGTATTATTTGTATAATGAAAAAATCTGTGTTAAATAGTGATGAACAACAAAAATACAATGAGTTACTAGACTTTTTACAAAACGAATTGTTACAGTCAAAAACACCACGAAAGTACTTAATTGAGAGTGCTTTAGGATCCTTAAACGAAGGGAAAACCTTACTAGGAGAAAAAGAACTACAAAGACTGAATGAACTAATCGACATTAATTTCATTCAACACGTTAAATAACCTGAAAATCATCCTTTAACTTTTAATGTTAAGGATGGTTTTCTTTTTGCTTAAAAAAAGTATTAAATGATCTTAAATATTATTATAGCTAAAGTTGTATTTTCCCTTGAAATTCTTCTGTTAGAAAACTTCAATACAACTTTTGTCTACTTTTATGAAGAAATCCCACTTTAAAATCAGTATAAATGTCGTTATTATACTTTTTTTACCATTAATTGACAAAAAATTCTGAATTGATGATATACTTTCTTTTATAAATGAAAAAGGAGGTTGCTTGTTTGTGAAATCTTTGAAATCAATAGTAGTTTGGGGATTAATTTCAGTACTTGGGGCTTTCTGTTTTTCTGTATTAGCTTTAAAAAGAGGGGAAACAATTAATGCAATTTGGCTCCTCACAGCGGCAGTTTGTACATATGCAGTGGCTTATCGTTTTTATAGTAAGTTTATTGCGGAAAAAGTATTTAAACTTGATGAAGATCGTAAAACACCTGCTGAAATTAATAACGATGGTAAAGACTTTGTACCGACGAATAAGTGGGTATTATTTGGTCATCATTTTGCAGCGATAGCAGGGGCTGGACCATTGGTTGGACCAATTTTAGCTGCGCAAATGGGTTATTTACCCGGAACGATTTGGATTATTGTAGGAGTTGTATTTGCTGGAGCAGTACAGGATTTTGTCATATTAGCTGCTTCGACACGGAGAAATGGTAAATCGCTTGGAGAAATGATTAAAGAAGAGATTGGTCCAGTAACTGGGGTCATCGCTTTAATAGGTATTTTAGGAATTATGGTTATTTTATTAGCTGTATTAGCTCTTGTTGTAGTCAAAGCGCTTGCAGGGAGTCCGTGGGGAATGTTTACGATCGCGGCAACTATCCCAATCGCGATTTTTATGGGTATTTATATGCGATACATACGTCCTGGCCGAGTAGGAGAAGGATCTTTTATTGGTGTGATTTTATTACTACTTTCATTATATGCAGGACAATATGTAGCAGAAAGTCCAACACTAGCGGCAATGTTTACGTTTAAGGGCGAAACGATTGCTCTTATGTTAATTGGTTATGGATTTATAGCATCTGTACTTCCAGTTTGGCTACTATTAGCTCCACGTGATTATTTAAGTACTTTTTTAAAGGTTGGTACGATTTTAGCTTTAGCAATTGGAATTATGATTGTAGCACCAGACTTACAAATGCCGGCCGTTACAAAATTTATTGACGGAACAGGTCCAGTATTTGCCGGAAATCTATTTCCATTTTTATTTATAACAATTGCTTGTGGATCTGTTTCTGGATTCCACGCATTAGTTGCTTCTGGCACTACACCTAAAATGATTGAGCGTGAAACGCATGCACGTGCTATTGGTTATGGTGCTATGTTAACGGAGTCTTTTGTAGCAGTAATGGCTATGATTGCAGCTTGTTTATTAACTCCAGGAGCATATTTTGCCATAAATAGTCCACCTGCCATAATCGGAACTGATGTGAATCAAGTGGCCCAAGTAGTTTCAAGTTGGGGTTTTACAATAGCTCCAAATGATTTGACTTCGCTTGCCAAAGATGTAGGTGAACAAACGATCCTTTCTCGTACTGGTGGGGCACCGACTTTAGCAATCGGCATGGCAGCACTGTTTTCTAAAGTAATAGGTGGTAAGGCATTAATGGCTTTTTGGTACCATTTTGCTATTTTATTTGAAGCTTTATTCATATTAACAACAATCGATGCTGGAACTAGGATTGGGCGTTATATGACACAGGATATTTTAGGAAATGTGTACAAGCCATTTGGAAAGACGGATTCACTTCCTGCAAATTTAATTGCGACAGCTATTTGCGTTTTCGGCTGGGGATATTTTCTATATCAAGGAGTTATTGATCCACTTGGAGGCATTAATACTTTATGGCCATTATTCGGTATCGCAAATCAAATGCTTGCAGCGATTGCATTATTGCTAGGCACAACGATATTGCTGAAGATGGGGAAAAAGGCATATGCATGGATTACACTAGTGCCAACGATTTGGATATTAATCGTCACAATGACTGCAGGTTGGCAAAAGCTGTTTCATTCATTACCAAAAATAGGATTTTTAGCGCATGCTAAAATTTTTAAAGATGGTTTAGATGCTAGTAAAATCCTTGCTCCGGCAGCTAGTAAAGCACAAATGAAACAAATTATTTTAAATGACTACATTGATGCCACAATTTGTGGATTGTTTATGGTGATTGTGCTTTTAGTTCTAATTGCTTCAATTCGAAATTGGATAAATATATTGTCTAATAAACCAATAAAATTACATGAAACTCCGTACATTAAACGCGAAGAAAGTGAATCGAAAAATTATGCATTATAAGATGAAGGAGTTCAGAAAATATTATAAACAGTTTATTAGTTTATTAGTAGGTGTACCTAGCTATGAGAAATATGTTGAACATATGAAGGCACACCATCCTGATCAACAAATTCAATCTAGAAAAGAGTTCTTTATCGAAGCGCAAGAATCACGTTTTAATTCTAAAGGTGGTAAAGTTACTCGTTGTTGCTAAAGAATAGAAACCGTCTAAAATGATCTAGTAAGTGAAGAAAATCCACGAGGAATTCCTTGTGGATTTTTGACTTTTGCAATCTTATTTTTTATCTCTACGATATAAATCCATCGTTTTATAACCAGCGCCAAGGGCCATTTTCATTTCGTCACGTCTTTTTGCTTTCGTTGCTTCTTGCTTAGCACTATATATGTGGCGAGCCCAATCTTTACGATATCCAGGAGTTAGAGACTTATAGATCGTAAGTAATTCAGGAGAATCTTCTAAATCCTTTTCCACGTTTGGAATCATATCGATATAATCATCTACACATTGACTTGCTTTTGATGAGTTAGTAGCTTTTGTTTTAGATTCATCCTTTAATCCAACAACCGTAAAGACGTCATCCAACCCAACCATTCGAGCAAATTTAATTGTACTTGAACTTGAACCAATATAGCCACTCTCATCTGCACCTAATCCTACAAATAAATCATCACGATGAATATAGGTAGGATATACTTTGTTTCCTTTTTTAGGATAAGCAATAAAAATATAGCCATTTTTATCTAAATAGTGATTCTTAATAATTTTTGTAACTAGTTCTTTAAGCGAGTCCATATCTAGTACAAAAGCAAATATAAGATCGTAAGGATTGTTTAGTAAATCCGTATCAAAATGTGGTAAATCTGTAAAATAATTTGTATCACTTGGTTGATTTAAAACGGTAGCTTTTTTATATTTTTTTAAGTTTAGCTTTTCAACAATTGTTTTTGTCATCCCGATCCACCTTTAAATTCGTATAAGGTTATTATAAATCATAAAAGTAAAAAAATAATAGAAGCTCAGTTCGAGCTTCTATTATTTTTAATGCGATAGAGTAGAAGGGAGGAGAAAAAATTTTAATAATCTTCCCTTACTTATACATTTCATTTAAAGGGCCTCTTTAATCACTTTTTTATAATAAAGAACGGATAGGAGACCAAATATAGAATATAAAACAGCATATAAAACCATCACGATAATCATTGGTGTCCAGACTTCAGTACCAAATAAGAACCATCCAGATTGGACTGCAAAGTAGCTATGAATCAGTCCGATTACTAATGGGATACCGAAATTAAACAATTGCTTAGAACGTATGCCTCTTAATAAGTCTCTACGGGAGAAACCTAGTTTACGTAAAATTGTATAATTTGGTTTTTCGTCAACACTTTCATCCATTTGTTTGAAGTATAAAATACATCCTGATGTCATTAAGAACGTTAGTCCTAAAAACCCGACGATGAACATAATTAGTCCCATATTTGCTTTCTGACTTTTAACGATTTCAAGTCGTGAAGCATTAGGATAATTCTTATCAAATTGATGGTCCACATAAATATTATTTGCTTTTTCTATTAATTTTTCATCACTTATATTAATCCCATTGTAGACAGTAGAATCTTTTTGAATTGAAGAATCAAGATTCTGTTTTAACGTTTTATACACTTGATCGTCTACTATGACAGTAGGAAATCCTCCATTTGTGAAATAGGAAGGTATAATCTTTTCTCTTTTTAAACCTAAATAGTTTAGTTTAAATGTTTTCTTGCTGCTAGTTAATTCAATATGCCCTGAATCCTTTAAGGTCATAAATTTTTGAAGCATATCATCATAACCAGTAAATAGCGCTTCATTTGAGGAAAGGTTTACTTTAACTGCTTTTTCACTTACGACAGCAAGTGGAAACTTGTCTGCATCCTTCATCATGCCTTCTAATTCATTATCGAGTATATTCTTTATATTTGCATTAACTTGAATAACCTCAGTGTGTTTTTCTGTATATTTAATGCCATTGTCATTTAGCGCAGACGTGAAAGTTTGTAAATCCTTCTTATTATTTAAGAAAAAATTAGCAGGGACATGGCTCTCGGCCGTCTTTTCTGCAGAATAATAAGATATATAGCTTAAAGATAATAAACCAATCGCTAGTGCTGAAACAGTTGTTATAATTGTTAGTAATAAGGCATTAGACTTCATTCTAAACATAATTGATGATAAAGATAGAACGTCATTAATATTTAAATATCCATTTTTCTTTTTGCGAACTATATTTAAAATAAAACGAACAGAGCTTTTATACACTAAATAAGTTCCAATAATGACAGACGCTAAAATACAGATCATTACTGTAAACAGTTCAGTCATAGTTGTAAAATCACCATCAAATAGTTTTGATGATAAAAAGTAGCCAGATATAATTAATAATATACCTAAAACTCCAATGGAAATCTCAAAAATAGACATCTTTCTAAGCTTTCCTTCAGTCGATGAGACTACTCGGAATAAAGATAAAATAGTTTGTCTTTTAATAAAACTATAATTCATTAACATAATGAACGCGTATATTACAACAAATACAATTAATGTTTGTACTAATGCTTGTGTAGAAAAATGTAAAGTCGCAATCGCTTTAACTCCTACGATTTTATATAAAATCATAATGATCAGTCTTGAAATTGAAAAACCTACTAAGATACCAAGTATCAATGAACTAAAATAAAGAATACAATTTTCAACTGTTAAAATACCAAATATCCTGTTTTTAGTCATTCCGATTAATTGAAACAAACCAATTTCTTTACTTCTTCTTTTTATAAAAATCATATTTGCATATAAAAGGAAAATCGAAACGATTGCAACAAGTAAAATTGACGCTGAGCGAATTGCAGCTCCTCCTTTAATCGAACCTTTTGTTGCTTCCATTGAAGGGTCATACTGCAATGTAACGAATGAGAAGTACAAGGCAGCACTAAATATTAAAGCAAAAACATATAGATAATAATTTTTTAAATTCTTTTTTAAATTTCGGAATATCAAATGATTAATGCTCATGGTGAACACCACCTAATACACCTTGGGTTTTCATGATATCTTTAAAGAAATTCTGTCTCGTTTCATCGCCTTTGTGTAGTTGTGAATAGATTTGTCCATCTTTAATAAAGACAACTCGATTGCAAAAGCTTGCTGCCACTGGATCATGTGTGACCATTACAATAGTCGCATTTCTTTTTTCGTTTAGTTCACTTAATTTATTTAATAAATCAGATGCAGATTTTGAATCTAATGCGCCTGTAGGTTCATCTGCGAAAATAATACTAGGTTCATGAATAAATGCTCTAGCGGCTGAAGTACGTTGTTTTTGTCCCCCAGAGATTTCGTTAGGATACTTATCTTTTAATTCATAAATACCAAGCTCTTTAGCAATTACATCAAACTTTTGATTGGCTTCTTTTGCTGACGTATTTGTTATTGATAAAGGTAGAAGAATATTTTCTTTTACAGTTAATGTATCTAGTAAGTTGTACTCTTGAAAAATAAAGCCTAAATAGTACTTACGAAATTCAGCTAATTGTTTTTCTCTCATATCCGTTATATCTTTACCTTCAATTGCAATCGTTCCGCTATTAATCTTATCAATCGAGGAAAGAACGTTTAGTAAAGTTGTTTTACCAGATCCAGATGGACCCATAATACTAACAAATTCACCTTTTTCAATGTTTATATTAATACCACTTAACACTTCTTGTTTATTAAATTTATTTCCGTAACTTTTATGAATTTTATTTGCTTCTAAAATATTCAAATCGTCCACTCCTTTATTTTCATTCGATAAATTTAGTATAAATGGTTACAAAGACCGTTTCCTTTGATTAACCGAACAATAAACAAAAGCATGTGACAATTTTGTCACATGCTTGTTATTTTTACAAATTCATTTCGTTTAGGGAAGGTTAGCGTGAAAATTGAACCTTTATCCAACTCTGATTTTACTTGGATAGTTATATGAAGGGACTGTGCAGCCTTCTTTGCTAAATATAAACCCATCCCTGTTGAAGCATTGTCTTGATGCTGAATCGTAGAAGTAAATCCTTTTTCGAATATTCGCGGCAAATCTTTTGAATGAATGCCACGACCAAAGTCTTCAATTTCAAGAATTACTTGCTCATTTTTTTGCTTACTTATAATCCGAATGTCTGAAGATGTACTATATTTCACTGCGTTTGTTAATAGTTGTCGTATTATATACGAAAGCCATTTAGCATCACTGAATACTTCTAGCTCATCTAATTCAATATCAAATCCTAAACCTTTATGTATGCACCATGATTGCAAAGTTTTAATCTCAGGATAAATGACATCTTCAAGCTGAATTTTTTCTATATAAAGATCATTTTCAATAAAAGGTATTCTTTTTTGGTGAAGCTGCTGATCTAGTAATAAGTGGATACGTAACCATTCATAGGTCAAATTTGATTTCAACTTTTCATCCTTCATACGATCAATCATTAAATGCATTGCTGTTAAAGGCGTTTTTACTTCATGAATCCACGATAGGAGCTCGTCTTTTTCTTGCTCTAAATAAGTTTGATTCTGAATGGCTATTTTTTTTAATAGGCTTGTTTGGTTCGTTAAACTGTTTTCAACAATTTCTTCAAATGGACTATTTGAATCTTCAATCCCTGTCAAGTCAAGGTTGTCTTCACGTTCGACAAGACTCGTATAAAATTTTGTTTCGTTAGGATATCGAATAAATAAAAAAATGATAAACAATATTAGGGATAAGAAGACAATATAAAGTAGTGATTTTAAAGGTATTGACGAATCAATAAATGAAACAAATACAACAAGGACCTGTGTAAGTAGAAAAAAAAGAATCCAACTAAATCGCTCAATTAGAAATTTTTTAATCATTAGATGACCTCTTCTAAAGCAATATAGCCTTGTCCAACCTTTGTTTCAATAAATTGTCCTAATCCTATTTCATCTAGTTTTTTACGCAATCGATTTACGTTTACTGTTAAAGTGTTATCACTAATAAATCGTTTATCGTCCCAAAGGGCATTAATTAAATCCTCACGACTTACGATTTTATTTTTTTGTTCAATTAGCAGTTTTAAAATATAGACCTCATTCTTTGTAAGTTCAATTGCTCCATTTTCATTTGAAACAGTATTTTTTTCATAGTCGACGGTTGCACCACACCAAGTTTTAAGAGCAATTTTTTCAGTATTGTAATTATAGACACGTCTGAGGGTAGCCTGTATTTTTGCAATTAGTACATCAAAATGGAATGGCTTTTGTATAAAATCATCTGCTCCAAGCTGCATCGACATGACCATATCTGAGGGGTGATCTCTTGAAGATAGAAAGATAATTGGTACGTTTGAATGGGAGCGGATCATACGACACCAATGGAAACCATCATATTTTGGGAGTTGTATATCAATGATGACTAAATCTGGTTTTATCTCTGTAAATTCTTGAATTACCTTACTAAAATCTGTTATCCCATATACCTCGTAGGACCATCCTGATAAGCGATCTTTAATTTCAGTGAAAAGAGAAGAATCATCTTCAATGAGTAATAGTTTAAACAAATGGTTTCACCACACTTTTTATTTACTTTCCATTAATTGTAAAATAAAAACAAATTAAGTGCCATAAACGAATATAGTATTTACTTGAATAAAAAAAGTACACTGTATTTTATACAGTGCACATTTTTTATTCAGACTGATTGCAAGCGTTTATCAATAGTCTGAAAGTTATTTCTTATCGATTATCAATCTTTTCAGGATATAAATCATGGTTCATCATACGATGTTCAGCCATTTTTTCGTATTTTGTACCTGGGCGACCATAGTTGCAATATGGGTCAATTGAAATTCCGCCACGTGGAGTGAATTTTCCCCAAACCTCAATATAACGAGGATCCATTAATTTGATTAGATCATCCATAATGATATTCATACAATCTTCATGGAAGTCACCATGATTACGGAAGCTAAAGAAGTATAGTTTTAATGATTTACTTTCAACCATTTTTTTCTCAGGAATATAGCTGATATAAATTGTTGCAAAGTCTGGTTGACCAGTTTTTGGACAAAGTGAAGTAAATTCAGGGAAATTAAATTTTACGAAATAATCACGATCAGGGTGAGTATTATCAAATGTTTCTAATATTCCTGGATCATATTCAAATAAATATTTTGTGTTGTTGCTGCCAAGTAATGATACATCTTCAAGTGATCCTTTTGATCTTCCTACCATTTTGGTTAAACTCCTCTCTTATTTCCCCAAACAAATGCATGTAATTGAGGTAAAACTTTTACATTTTTAAAGACTTTTGATTTCATTGCTTCATCTATAAGCCATTCATAACGATTTAGCATGTATTGCAATAAAGTGCCATCATCTGCATTTAGCCAACTATTACCGACTTGTAAGAAGAACGGAACGTGTGGAAACTTTTGATGAACAGTTTCAGCATAAGCTAAATCTTTTTCATCAAAAATAACAACCTTTAAGCAAAATTTAGGATGGTTTTCTAAATTTTGAATGATATTTCCGAGCATATCAAAATCAGTATTCATGCCGCTGCTAGGCGGTTTAGGTGATAAAGTTACTTCATCAATAGAAGGTAACCAAGTTTGCCACTTACTACCTTGAGTTTCAAGAGCCAAAGTCATATTCTTTTCTTTTAAAAACTCAACTACAGGGCCTAATGAAGGAAGAAGCGCGGGGTTTCCACCAGAAATCGTTATATGAGAGAATGTATCGCTACCTAAATTCACTAAATTCTCCCAAACTTCTTCTGCAGTCATCCATTTTATATTCTCTTTTTCACTACCATCCCATGTGAAAGAAGAATCGCACCAACTACAAGAATAATCACAACCAGCAGTACGAATAAACATTGTTTTTTGACCGATTGCCATTCCTTCACCTTGTACAGTAGGTCCGAATATTTCAAGTACTGGAATTTTACTCATTGATCATCCACTCCCTACGAGCTTCTGCATAGCTTGTAGGCGTTTCAAATAAACGAACAAACTCAACTCTAATATCTTGTGCAGGATTTGTTTCATCTTTAAGCGCATTTTCCATTTGCTCAAAAATCCAAACAACCATATTCTCTGCTGTTGTATTCATCAGAGGTAGCATCTCATTTAAATAACGGTGATCTAAATAAATTTCAATTTTTTCTTTCCAAATTTGTTTAATATCACCGAAGTCGATTACTAAACCGATCTCGTCAACAAAACCACTAATTCCAAAAATAACTTTATATGTGTGGCCATGTAGGTTCTTGCATTTACCTTCATAGCAGTGTAAGTGATGTGCAGCATCAAAGGTAAATTCTTTATTAACAAGAACGCGTTTATGGTGATATTTTAAGTCTTCTTTTTTGATATGTTCATCAATTTTATGAAGTCTTTCTACGATGCGAAAATCAAACATGCTTTGTGGCTCCCTTCGATTGTAGGTAACGATCTAAACCAGCCTGACGAAGCTCACATGCCGGACATTCTCCACAACCATCAGAAATAATGCCATTATAGCAAGTTAATGTTTTATTTTTAACGTATTCAAATGCGCCTAAATCATCAGCTAATTTCCATGTGTCAGCTTTATCAATCCACATAAGTGGAGTATGGATAACGAATGGATAATCCATTGATAGATTAAGAGTTACATTTAATGATTTAACAAAGATATCTCGGCAGTCAGGGTATCCGCTAAAGTCAGTCTCACAAACACCAGTAATAATGTGCTTTGCTCCTTTTTGTTTAGCAAGTACTGCTGCAAAAGATAGGAATAATAAGTTACGTCCATCGACGAATGTAGAAGGTAGTTCACCTTCTTCGTGAGTTATATCAATATCTGATCTTGTTAAAGCATTTGGTGCAAGCTGATTTAACAAGGACATATCAAGGATATGGTGGGGAATATTTAATTCCTTGCAAATATCTGCAGCTACATCTAATTCTAGTTTATGGCGTTGATTGTAATTAAACGTAACAGCTTCAACCTCACCAAATTGTTGCATAGCCCAGAATAAACAAGTAGTACTGTCTTGGCCACCGCTAAATACAACGATTGCTTTTTCATTTTTCATATTTCTTCTCTCCTTTACATGATTAAAAAGAAGAGGGCATCCCGAATAACAAAAATAAAAACAATACGACAAATATTGTTTTTCGCCTTATTTTTTTGTAGAGGGGAGTTTGCGACCTCTACCATAAGTAATATAACTTATGGATTTTTTTATTTAATTTTCTATCTATTAAATTGTACTAGAAAAGTACAATCATAATTCCCATTATAATCGTTTCATGTTAAAAGAACAAAAACTTTTGTAAGAAAGTAAAAAATTACAAATAGAAGGTTAAAAAAACACATTTTCCACCTAGCGGGGGAAGATAAGGTGTTGGAACGTTAAATCCAAGAATTCGACATCGCGATGCGCTTCGGAGTAGATTACAAATAGTAGAATATGCTTCTATTATTGGAGTTATAAAAAGTTCACAAAGAACGTTAGGTAAAATGATGACTTTATTTGGCAAGTTGTTGCATTTCGGAAAAAAGTACTTGTCGATATAGGATATGGGAAAGTGACATGATTAAAGAGGATATAGCAGTATGTTGGAAGCTTCAAGAAAGGTTCTGGTTTTGGGGTATTCGCTATGAATTACGTACACTGTGCCGGATGTTAGTCCCTGAAACATTAAAAGGAATTTGGAATCAATGAATTCGTTAGGCGCAAAGTGGACAAGAAATAATTATGCGATATTGGCTACTATTATTAGACTGTTGAGATAGGAGATATATTGGGTTTTAAATGCAATAATTGTGATGTTTACATAACCTAAAGCAATTAAATCAAGAATAAAAGGTGGTTATTCAACATGAACGAGTCTAGACAGGGGGAAGGGGAAGCTGGAGTAATCGCCAAAGAAAAATTGGCTAAGTGAAGTGATTAGTACTATTACAAGCATAGTAGTTTGGATCTATTACATAATTGAAATAGCTTTTTTCAATAGTTCGCTAATAAATTACAATAATCGATCTATAAAAATAGTAAAGTTCTATTTCAAAATGATGAATCATGACATACGTTTTTTTATTTTATTTGGAGTCTTTTGTGGTTTTTCTTTGAAGAAAATCCTATTCAAAGGCTAGTTAATCATTATAAAAAAAGTAATCCACATGTGGATACTATTAATAAAAGGATTTATCCACATGCTGACAGGTAGAAGCCATCTGCCTGTTTTTTAATTTTTAGAGGAAAATCGATTTAAAGAGAATTGTACACATGTTTGTAAACAAGAATACATTTTGTAAACAATTGTATACGATAAAGTATACTTGTACACGAATTGTACACATTTTATTAACAGGTAGGAAACAACGATTCTGAAAAAAATTTTAGAATAAAAAGGATAAGTATACACTTATGTGTACAAGTACACGTTTTTGTAAACAATTGTATACATTTTTGTACACATGTATACGAAAATGTATACAAGTTTATGTGTTTACATTTTTGTATACAAGATGTCAATTCAGTTACATTTTTATAATAGTTCAGTATGGGACATTGACCGGATGGCTAAATTTAGATAATCTAATATCAGAATTATCTATTAATATGTAAACCTATTAACGAAAGGGATGATTTAGGTGGTAAATGCTCGTATAGCTGCTATTGATGTAGGAAACGATTCACTCAAAGGAATTTTTGGGAAGATGGAATCTGAGATAAATATTCCTAATATTATTGCAAGGGATACAGAAGATCGTCCAATCATTGGGATAGAAGAATTAGACAACCAAGATCCAGTTGATGGAATACATATTCGCGTTCACTCCCCTACTTTGAAAGAGAATAACACTGTTTATCGTGTAGGAAACTTAGCAACTAAAAGTGGTAATGCAACAGAACTAGATCCTGGGAGTAATAAGTCTGAAGAGGATCAAACACTTATCATGTTATTTGCAGCATTAGCGTTAGATGCAGCTAGAGAAGAAAACAAACAGATTGTAAAGAACTCTAATAATGTAATCGAAGCAACTTACGTATTAGGAACTGGTCTTCCGCTTAGAGAAGTTAAGGAAGGAAAGGACGTTGGTTATCGATCACGATTACTAGGCTCAGTTCACCAAGTAGAGTTTTTAGTAACACCAAGACATCAAGGATTAAAAGTTAATATTAAATTTGAAGAAGTTAAAGTTTATCCTGAAGGATTTGCTGCTTTTATTAACTTAGTTATGGACAATCATTTAAACATAATTAATAAAGACCTTATAGATAAAAAAATCCTTATTCAAGACATCGGAGGATTATCAACTGATATTGCAGTCATTAGGAATCGAAAGGTAGATGACGATAAAGCTCAAGGCTTTAATCTCGGCGTTGCAGAGTCGTTAGAAGCAATTCGTGAAGAGATTCGTTCTAGACATGGAGTTGAACTTGATAGCCGAAGAGACGTTGTAGAGATCATTACTAAGAAAAGTGACCGAAATCATATAATGGTTAAAGGTAGTCGGACAAGCGTACATGATATTGTAGACCGAATTCTGTTAGAATTAGCAAAAAAACAGTATCGCCATTTACGAAATATTTGGCAGAAAAACTCTCAAACTGAAATATGCTATTTCATTGGTGGAGGATCGCTAATCTTAAAAGAATATCTTAAGACACTTAATAATAATCTAGATGGATATAATATTGATTTCTTTGAGGATGAGAAGGAAAGTATCTGGATGATGGCGAATGCTTATTATAAGCTAATCGCTGATTTTGAAATAAAAAGAGTAAGAGAATCCAGAAGAGAAACTCAACAAACTCAAAGAGAAGAACAAAAAATGTCTAAAGCAAAATAAGGTGATTCCATGAAGGAAAAAGAATTGACGAGGGGACAACCTATTACATTTCGTATCCCTTCCGATACGCCTGAACAAATCATAAAACATTTGCAACAGCTTAAGCAAAGCGAAAGGCGAAACTTTTCAAGTAAGATTGCTGAGTACGTAATAAGCGGAATTAATGACTCATTATCCAAGCAAAGGCAAACAATAACGATTCCACTTCCGAAAAGCTTAGATAAAGCTCAAAGAGATTGGTTAAAACATGAACATTCTGAGGCATTATTAGGTAGTATAGTGTATCAACTATTATCCAACCCAATTCGTACGGCATCTCTTATTACATCGCTAAATAGTAATAGTTTAGCGATTGAAGAAGCTCTATATCTTCAAGAAGAAATGAATGAGTTAGAGCCAGAATTGGAACCCGTTCAGACCAATATTCTTACAAACGAACGGAAAGTAATAAATCTAGATAACATTGGAAGCAAAAGCGATCGTGATGATGATTTAGATAACTTTAATTGGGAAGTTGCAAGCAAAAATGAAATTTCAGCAGCTGAGGAAGAAATTGAAGAGGAAGATATGGATAGTCTCCTTGGAGATTTTCTTGCACAAATGAATAAATAAGGAATCATAAAAGGGACCGAGTGAAACTACGGTCCCTTTGTTCATTTTAAAATTATTGAATATCATTCTCTGAGATTTGTGACAACGCTTCGCCAGCACTTTCGTCCGACTGCTCTTGTACAGCTAAATCACCCAGTGAAAGCATTCCTACAAGATTACCATTCTCAACGACCGGTAGTCTTCTTATCTGATGCTGAGCCATTAAATTTGACGCTTCTTGAAGACTAGCATCACAATCAATTGTCACAATATTATTGGACATAACTTGAGAAGCATTTGAGTTTCCACTTTGACCAATACCACGTAAAGCTAAATCTCGATCTGTAATCATCCCAACTACTTGTCCGTTTTCAACAACTGGAATTGCACCAACATTTAACGATTCCATTTTACTTGCCACAGATTGTAAAGAATCCTGATTTGAACAACATTCAACATTACTAGACATGACGTCTTTTACTCTCATAATAACACCTCCATAATATAACAAAGATATTATTTGGAATATCAATTAAATTATTCATTGCATTGGACATTATTTTGCGAATTGAAGTGATTTTCTTTTAAGGAATTCAGGTAAAATGATACCGATTAAAATTAAAATAATACCAAAATATTGTGATGATCCAATTGCTTCCTTTAACACAATCGCTGACATTAATGTAGCCGTCGGTAACTCTGCCGCTCCTAAAATAGAGGCAAGACCAGAACCTGTTAAAGGAACACCCTTTGAAAACATTAAAGTAGAGAAAAACGGACCTAGAAAGCCAAGAATCAAGCCATACTTTATTGAAAGTTCTACAAATAAGTGCCAATTTGTGAAAAATGTAGGTGGGAGGAAGATTGCACAAATTATAAAACCACCTGTTATCATTAATGCTGTTTTTGTAATCGGGTTGGCCTTTAAAGCAACTCTACCGCTAAGTAACACAAAAGTACTATATGAAAGTGCGGACAACGCCCCAAATAAAACTCCTAACCAATTCAATGAACCAAGTCCATCGGTTAAAACATTTGTCGCAAAAATCGTGCCGACTACGAGTGGAATCAATGAGAGTAATTTACTTTTTTCTGGAAGTTTTCGATTGACGACTGATTCTAATAAAACACCAATCCATGTGAACTGGAACAACAGCACAATGGCTAATGATGCGGTAATATATTGTAAAGCCAAATAATAAAACATCCCTGTTAAGCCAGTGGTAGACCCTAATACAACAAGTAATAAAATATCCTTCTTTGTAGGCTTTATATATTGTTCGTTATTTGAATTAGCGGATCTACTTTTATTAAAAAGTACGATGGACCATAATAATATAGCCCCAACAAACATTTGCATACCGACTACATCATTTACAATAAAACCATCACCATAAGCCAATTTTACAAAGGTAGACAAAACGCCATAACAAATAGAACCTATAATGATATATAGTATACCTTTCAAGATAACACCCCGTTCTAATAAAAAGAAGTAAAGAGGAAAAACCTCTTTACTTCAGACTGTTGACAAACGCTCGCTTTCTTCGTTGCTTCGCCTGTCGCGGTGCTCATTACCGTCTAAGGTAACTCCGCTCCTCACCAGGTTTCGCGCCTCGAAAGACAAGCGCTTGCAATCAGTCTGAAAATCAAGTTTTTAGTACTTTGTCCACACACCGAAGTAAAGAGGAAAAACCTTTTTACATATATCTAATTTCATATTTAATTACGGACTAATCAGGCAATTAATTTCTCCGGGAATATTTCCCTTATAGGGCTGATCAAACGCCTTCCGCATTTCGTATTGTCTAGCTCCAGACGTTAGCCCCTCGAGGTCATAAGCCAAAGCCCAATAAAGGTTAAAGACCACCTTTATCGTTCTTCGTCTTATGCTTGTCGGGGCTGATCAAACGCCTTCCGCATTTCGTATTACATTTCTTCTAATATGCCTTTAACTAAGTTAACGAATTTAGTTCTAACCATGCTTGCTACTTCAATTACTTCTTCGTGGTTTAATGGTTGGTCTAGGATGCCACAAGCCATGTTTGTTAGGCAAGAGATACCTAAAACTTTCATACTTCCGTGAACAGCAACGATTGCTTCAGGAACTGTTGACATTCCTACTGAATCAGCACCAAGTGTACGGATCATTCGGATTTCAGCAGGTGTTTCGTATGAAGGGCCACTCCACCAAGCATAGACACCTTGTTGTAATTTAATATCTTGTTTTGTTGCTACATTTAATGCAAGGTTGCGTAATTCTTTGTTATATACTTCAGAAACATCAGGGAAGCGAGTTCCTAGTTCTGGGTTATTTGGTCCGATTAAAGGATTTGTTCCTACTAAATTAATATGGTCAGTAATTAACATTAAGTCGCCTGGATTAAAGCTCGTATTAACAGCGCCACAAGCATTTGTTACGATTAACTTTTCTACTCCAAGTGCTTTCATTACACGCACAGGGAACGTTACTTCATCTAAAGTAAAGCCTTCGTAATAATGGAAACGGCCTTTCATTGCTACTACAGCTTGTCCCTTTAATTCACCGATTACTAATTCATTTGCATGTCCAACTGCCTCAGACTTTGCAAAGTGAGGTATTTCACTGTAAGGGATTACAACAGAGTTTTCGATTTCATCTGCAAGAGTTCCTAAGCCAGAGCCTAATATTAATCCAACCGTTGGACGGTAGCTAGTTTTACTTAAAATAAAATCTCTTGTTTCTAAAATATGTTCAGTTTTATGCATTTATTTTTCCTCCTGAAATGAGCTATAAGGATGTTAATAAGAAATCTATAAAATAATAATGCTTTCACCATAAGTCTAATGGATAATTCCTTACTTGTAAATAAACTAAAATTCATTTTGGTAAAAAGTTTATTCTTTTTTTATAAAAATACTGTAATTACATCGTATAAATAGCTATACTTAATTCATAAAATATAAAAAGTTAATCGATGTGTGGGTAGGAAAATCAGATTAGAGTTTAGGAGGAGCTAATGATCAGGCAATTTATAGGCTATCAGTCGCCTAAAACCAAAAGTTTAAAGCTTTTATATAGCTTAATACGAAAATTAGGACCAATTAAAGTTAGTTCATTAACTGAAATGACAGGATATAAGCATACTACTTGTGTCCGGTTATTAGACGAGTTAACGCAGGATGGACTTATATACGACAGTGGTTTAGGGGTTTCTAGCGGTGGAAGGAGACCAGCAATGTTTGTGATTAACCCAACTGCATTCTACTTAATTGGTGTCGAAATTACGAATTTATTTACAACGGTACTACTGCTTGACCTAAATTTAACAATTGTCGAATCAAAAAAATTAAAAATGAACAATGAGAATACTGGAGAATATACATTAAATTTTGTAACGAAAAGTGTAAGTGAATTATTAGATCAAAATAAGATTAATAGAGAAAAATTATTAGGTATTGGTATTGGAGTTTTGGACCCAATTGATCATGAAAAGGGAGTAATAATAAAATCGGAATCATTTTTAGCTGATGGGTGGGACGATTTAAATATTGTTAAGTACTTAGAAGAAGCTAATCAGTGCCTCGTATTACTTAATAACGGTACAAATTTAGCTGCCTTAGCAGAGTACCGACTAAATTATAGTAAAGAAAATGAAAATATTGTTTTTGTCTCGAGTGATATGGGAATTCGATGTGGCATTATTCAGCAAGGCAAACTAATAAGTAATAAAAACGAAATGGACGATGCCTTTGGACATATGATCGTAGATATTCATGGTAAACTTTGTTCGTGTGGTACTTATGGTTGTCTACAAGCGTACAGTAGTTTACCCGCGATTCGGGAAGAGGTTATCAAACGTGTTAAGCGGGGAGAGATCACTTCTCTGAAGGGCGAACTAAACGATGCCGAAAATATAAGCTATCATCAAATTCTTGAAGCTTTAGAGAAGGAAGATCCACTTTGTTTGGAAGTAATAAAAAAGGCAGCAAATTACTTTGGAATTGGACTTACTAATCTTATTTATATCGTGCGTCCAGATATTGTAATTTGTGGAGGCACATTAGTTCCAAAGCCATTATTCTTTGACGTAGCATGCGAAATAGCACAAGGAAGAATGAAAAAATATCCAAGCAGCTCTGTTCAAATTATTAAATCTTCAACAGCTTATAATATTGTTGCACAAGGAGCGGGCTGTATTGTTTTGGATTACTTTACAGAAGAAACTATATAATAAAAGCTAAAACCGTTAATGCTCTAACTGAGAACAGATAGAAGTTAACGGTTTTTTTGTGCTTTTTATGTCTTAAATATCAAATAAAATATAGTCTGCTAGTACTTGGTTATCGTAATTTTCACCTAGTTAAAGGACCGGTGTTTTAAATTGGGGCCAAGCTGTTAATTTCCCCTGTGCACTAGGAAATAAAAATTCTTGGTATTAGACTATCAAAATTATTAGTGGTTAATAGTAGCAATTTCCATGGAAATTACTAAGAAGTGATAACGTTTACAAAAAACGCTTGCAATCCTGTACGTACAAGAATATACTTATCTTGTACGTACAGGATTGTTTTGAAAAATTATAAATATATAATAGATTGCTCGAGGAGGGGATATCATGAGCCGATTTGGTGATGAAGCAAAACAATTACTTCAATTTATTGGTGGTAAAGAAAATATTGCTACTGTATCTCATTGTGCAACACGTATGCGTTTTGTGCTGAAAGATGTTAAAAAAGCTGATGAAAAAAAGATTCAAGAAATCAAAATAGTTAAAGGTACTTTTACGCAAGCTGGGCAGTTTCAAGTAATTATCGGTAATGAAGTTTCTATTTTTTATAATGATTTTGTGAAATTAGCTGGGGTAGAAGAAACATCAAAAGAAGAAGCTAAAGTAGCTGCAAGGCAAAATATGACATGGATTCAAAGGCTACTTGCTCACCTAGCGGAAATCTTTTCACCATTAATTCCAGCCATCGTTGTAGGGGGTCTGATTTTAGGTTTCCGTAATGTAATTGGAGATATCAAACTTCTAGATCACGGTACAAAAACGCTTGTCGAAACCTCTCAATTTTGGGCAGGTACACATTCATTTTTATGGTTAATTGGCGAAGCCATTTTTCATTTCCTACCAGTTGGTATTACATGGTCAATTACAAAGAAAATGGGTACGACTCAAATTCTAGGGATTGTTTTAGGTATTACACTTGTTTCACCACAGTTACTAAATGCATACGCAGTAGCAGGTGGGGCTGTACCGCCAGTTTGGGATTTTGGTTTTGCTAAAATTGATATGATTGGTTACCAAGCGCAAGTTATTCCAGCTATTTTAGCAGGTTTCACTTTAGCCATTTTAGAGACAAATATTCGAAAAATCGTTCCAAGTGCAATTTCAATGATCGTGGTACCGTTCTTTGCACTAGTACCAACCGTTTTAATTGCACATGTAGTATTAGGTCCAATCGGTTGGAAAATCGGTTCAGTTATCTCACATTTAGTTTATTCAGGATTAACATCTTCATTTGGATGGCTATTTGCATTAGTATTTGGATTCTTTTATGCGCCATTAGTTATTACTGGATTGCATCATATGACTAACGCAATCGACTTACAACTAATGAGTCAGCTCCATGGTACAAATCTGTGGCCGATGATCGCTTTATCAAACATAGCTCAAGGTTCAGCTGTTTTAGCAATCATTTATTTGAATAGAAAGAATGAAGAAGAAAAGCAAGTATCAATTCCTGCTGCTATCTCTTGTTTCTTAGGGGTAACAGAGCCAGCTATGTTTGGTATTAACTTAAAGTATGCTTATCCATTCCTAGCTGCTATGATCGGTTCTGGTATAGCTGCAATTGTTTCTGTTGGTACAGGTGTAATGGCTAATTCAATTGGGGTTGGAGGTCTTCCAGCGATTTTATCTATCCAGCCTAAACATATTGGAATGTTTTCGATTGCTATGCTAGTTGCCGTCGTAGTCCCATTCGTACTAACAATTATCTTTAACAAGAAAAAACTGCTAGTGAAAAACTCATAATTATTTAAGAGGAAGGAAAGTAATTTTTCCTTCCTTTCGTTCTTTATTATTTATAGATCAAGGAGATTATCAAATGAAGGATTTTAAGAACAGTGTCGTATACCAAATTTATCCTAAGTCTTTTTATGATTCAAATGGAGACGGTTTTGGAGACCTAAGAGGAGTTACAAACAAGCTTGATTATTTAAAAGAATTAGGTATTGACTACATTTGGCTTACTCCATTTTATGTATCTCCTCAAAATGATAATGGTTATGATGTCGCAGATTATCGAAAGATTGATCCAGCATACGGAACAATGGAAGATTTCGATGAATTAGTAAAGGTTGCAAAACGCTTTGATATAGAAATAATGCTAGATATGGTTTTTAACCATACTTCATCAGAACATGAATGGTTTAAGAAAGCTCTTGATGGAGATGAAAAATATAAAAATTACTATATTTTTAGAGAAGACAAAGACGGGAAAAAGCCAACGAATTGGATCTCAAAATTTGGTGGTTCAACTTGGGAAAAAATTGAGAACTCGAATGAGTATTACCTACATCTATTCGATAAAACTCAACCAGATTTAAACTGGGAAAATTCTGAGGTACAAAACGAAATATTTGATATCGTAAATTTCTGGATTAATAAAGGAGTAAAAGGATTTCGTTTGGATGTCATTAATCTTATTTCTAAGCCAGAAGTTATGGTTGATGATGAAACAGGTGATGGCAGAAAATATTATACAGACGGACCTCGTATTCATGAGTATTTAAAGAAGTTAAATAAGGAGACATTTGGTAAGAGTGAGGAAATCATTACTGTTGGTGAGATGTCTTCAACTTCAATTGATCATTGTATTCGATACTCAAATCCATCTGAGAATGAGTTATCAATGGTTTTTAGCTTCCATCATTTAAAAATTGACTATAAAGATGGACAAAAATGGTCATTAATGGATTTTGATTTTATGTCGCTTAAGTCAATTTTGGATCAATGGCAAAAAGGTATGCAATCAGGAAATGGCTGGAATGCCTTATTTTGGTGTAACCATGACCAGCCGCGCATTGTTTCACGAATTGGAAATGACCAGAAATATCATAAAGAATCTGCCAAAATGCTTGCTACTTCAATGCATTTATTAAGGGGAACTCCATATATTTACCAAGGTGAAGAAATAGGAATGCCTAATCCTAAATTTGATGCAATTGAAGACTATCGAGATGTGGAAAGCTTAAATTATTATAAAATATTAAAAGAAAATGGGGTTCCAGAAAGCGAAATATTAGCCATTTTACAGAGCAAATCAAGAGATAATTCTCGTACGCCTATGCAATGGGATGATTCAAAACATGCAGGATTCACAACTGGAACACCATGGATTTCAACTGGAAAGGACTACGAACAAATAAATGTCGAAAGGTCTCTTGCTGATGGAGATTCAGTGTTCCATCATTATAAAAAACTAATTAATTTAAGAAAAGAATTCGACATTATTTCGACAGGTACGTATGATTCTATATTAATGAATCATGAACAAATCTTTGCATACACTCGTAAGCTGGGTAATCAAATGTTGTTAGTAGTTAATAATTTTTATGGCGAGGATACACTATTTAAACTACCAGAAGAACTTGTTATTGGTGAGTATAACAAGCAGATCTTAATTTCGAATTATAGTGATTCTAGTCAGGATATAACCGAATTTACGTTGCGTCCATATGAGTCTATTTGTTACCTTCTTGAGAAAAATGGGAGAATATAATAAAATTTTTTTAGGTGATGAAAATGAACGCAAAGTATATTTCAATCTATCATAAGTTAATTGAACAGATTGAAAAAGGGGCTTTTACTGTTGGTAGTAAAATCCCTTCTGAAAAGTCATTAATGGAGCAATTCGGTGTTTCTAGAGATACAATTAGAAAATCATTACAAATGCTTGAGCAAAACGGTTATATTAATAAAGTCAAAGGTAAAGGTTCCTTTATTTTAGACACTGCTAAATTAAATTTCCCGGTAACAGGTTTAATTAGTTTTAAAGAATTATCAAATCAAATCGGTAGAGAAGCAGAAACGATTGTAGAAATTCTTGAAAAGAAGAGACCTAGTAAATTTATAAGCGAACAATTAGAAATAGATGACCAAACGGCGATTTGGAAAGTAGTTAGAGCTAGAAAAATCGATGGGAAAAAAATTATTTTAGACAAAGAGTACTACAATAGTGCATATGTCGAAAAGCTTTCAAGGTCGATCTGCGAAGGGTCAATTTTTGACTATATAGAAAATACACTACACTTAAATATTGGCTTTGCAAAAAAAGAAATTGTTGTACAAGCTAGTACTGAAGATGACCAAAAATATTTAGATTTAGATGGCTATGATATGGTAGTAGTTGTAAATACTTTCGTATACTTAGACGATGGTTCTCTATTACAATACGGTCAGTCTAGACATCGCCCTGATAAGTTCAAATTTGTCGATTTTGCTAGAAGAATTCAACAGGTTAACGAATGATATAAAGAACCTTATTCAATTGGATAAGGTTTTTTTATTTTTTCTTAGCTTAAAATTGCTATTCATTCAAGTGTATACTATGCTTAATCAAGCTTATAAAGAAAATAAATATAACTCATTATTAAAATAAGAAAACGAGTAGACTAAATCTACACTTATGTTTTTTAGATAAAATTTGCAATACTTATCTGGATATTAAAACTCTACGGTTTTGTAGTGTTTCTAAGAAAAATAAAGAATATTACTCAAATTAACAATTTTATCTAAAAGGGTCACAATATAAAAAATGTGGAAATAATGAGTAAAAAGAAAGTGAATGGATGGGCTTATGGATAAAGAAATGAATCTTAAAATTAAACAAAAATTTGTAAGAGATTATAAAAACGGGTATCCATTAATTTCAAAAGATTCGATATTGAATAGTAAGGATTTAAAAATTGAGGGTACACCCATTAAACTAGTGGATGAACGTAATGGTTTTATTGGAAAGGGTTACTATGGAAAGCAAAATAAGGGCTTAGGTTGGATCCTTAGCTTAAAGGAACATGAAAATATTGACGCTGGGTTCTTTGAAGATAAAATTAAACAAGCAATCGAAAACCGCCAACAGCTTTATAATAGCTCTGATACGACAGCGTTTAGAGTATTTAATGGAGAGGGCGATGGTATTGGCGGGTTAACGATTGATTTTTTTGAAGGATTTTATTTGATTAGTTGGTATAGCGAAGGGATTTACCAATTCAAAGATTGGGTTATTCAATCATTAAAAAATATTGTCGAATTCAAAGGGATTTATCAGAAAAAGCGTTTTGATACAAAAGGTCAGTATATTGAGGAAGATGACTATGTGATGGGGGAAAGAGGTCAATTTCCTATTATCGTAAAGGAAAACGGCGTTAATTTTGCTATATATTTAAATGATGGAGCAATGGTAGGTGTCTTCTTAGATCAACGTGAAGTTAGAAAACTAATTCGAGATAAATATGCTTACCAGAAAACAGTTTTAAATACTTTCTCTTATACAGGCGCATTCTCTGTCTTTGCAGCAGTCGGAGGGGCAAGTAAGACAACAAGTGTTGACTTAGCAAATCGAAGCTTAGATAAAACAAAAGAACAATTTAAAATTAATGGAATCGATCCTGCTACTCAAAGCATTATTGTTGAGGATGTTTTTCATTATTTTAAATATGCAGTTAAAAAGAACCTATCATTTGATATGGTTATATTAGATCCACCAAGCTTTGCAAGATCTAAAAAACATACATTTAGTGCCGAAAAGGACTATAAAAACCTGTTGAAAGAAGCAATTACGATTACAGAAAATGATGGTGTAATTGTTGCATCGACGAATTGTAGTACTTTTGGAATGAATAAATTTAAAGGGTTTATTGATACAGCGTTTAAAGAATTAGGCGGGCAATATAAATTAATGGAAGAATTCAGTCTTCCTAATGATTTTAAAACAATTAAACAGTTTAAAGAAGGTAACTATTTAAAGGTTGTATTTATTCGTAAGATTAAATAAGGAAAAAGGGTGTCCAAAAAGTGGGGCACCCCTTTTTTAGCATAAAAATAAGAAATTCGTTCTTTTGGATTCATGAAAATATCGAAAAATAAAAACCGACGTGGAACTGGTATTTTTGACAAATAATCGAATGCATTTCCAAAAACTTTAATAAAAATCAAAAACTGACCCAAAAAGTCATTTTTCAACAACTTTTTGGGTCAGTCCTTTCGTTATTTACTTAGAAGCTTTTTGTTCATATAATTTGATAACTTCAATCATAACATTTGTTGCTTTCATCATATTGTCGATTGAGATGTATTCAAATTTACCGTGGTAGTTTTCTCCACCTGTAAAAATATTTGGAGTAGGTAGTCCCATATAAGAAAGCTGTGAACCATCTGTACCACCACGAATTGGTTCGACAATTGGTGTAATTTCAAGGTTCGTCATTGCTTCGTGAGCAATATCAACAACTTCTTTAACAGGTAAGATTTTCTCACCCATGTTATAGTACTGGTCTTTTAACTCTAAAATTATGCTGTTTTCACCATGTGTTTCTTTTAAACGATTTACAATATTCGTTAATGTCTCTTTTCGATTAGCAAATTTCGTTTTATCATGATCTCTAATAATGTAGTGCATTTTTGTTAACTCTACATCACCTTCAATTGATACTAGATGATAAAAGCCTTCGTAACCTTCAGTTGATTCTGGCGCTTCTTCAACAGGTAATAAATTATTTATTTCCATGGCAATTTTCATAGAATTTATCATTTTACCTTTAGCAGTACCTGGGTGTACATTTTTACCTTTTACTGTAATCTGTGCACCTGCAGCATTAAAGCTCTCATATTGAAGCTCTCCAAGTGGACCGCCGTCCATTGTGTAAGCATATTTAGCATCGAATGCCTTTACATCAAATTTATGTGGACCTCTACCGATCTCTTCATCCGGTGTGAAAGCGACTCTGATTTTGCCGTGTTTGATTTCTGGATGTTGAACTAAATACTCCATCGCAGTCATAATTTCGGCGATTCCAGCCTTATTATCTGCACCAAGTAATGTCGTCCCATCAGTTGTCATTAATGTGTGACCTATATATTTACTAAGCTCCGGTGAATGACTTGGAGATAATACAACGTTTAAACTTTCATTTAAAACGATGTCATTTCCGTCGTAATTTTCAACTAACCTAGGATTAACATTTTTTCCAGTAAAGTCTGTCGCTGTGTCTAAATGTGCTAAAAATCCAATTGTCGGAATATCTTTGTCGGAATTTGCTGGAAGCGTAGCCATTACATAACCGTTGTCATCCATTGTTACGTCAACTAATCCAATTTTATTTAACTCACTAACTAACATGCGGCCCAAAGTTAATTGGCCAGGTGTAGAAGGGCATGTTTCACTACTTGCATTTGATTGTGTATCAACTTTTGCATAACTAATTAAACGATTAATTAACTCATTTTTCATATGAAAATCTCCTTTTTTACATTTCATAATCCGTAGATAATGCGCTTTCATTTTTTATTTTTAGTGAAAAGAAGCTACACCTATATTGTAGTTCTTTCGTTGATTGAAAGTAAAATATTACGCAGTTCTCTTTAAATTTAAAATGCTTTTAGCAATTAAAAACTGTGCTGAGTAATAGGTAATCATAATCAATTCATGACCATATTTAATGCTTTCTACAAACAGGTCCCACGATAATATAGAATCTGAAATGATGAATAATAGACTCCCTAAAATGGCCCATTTATTTCCAGTCATTACCGCTGTAAATACCATCATTGAAATTGCAACTGAATATGCAATTACCGGAATAACTAAGTTATCTTTTCCACTTTCGTTTAAAGAGTTTACTAAATTAGAGCATAGAAAAAACGCATAAATTGCAATTGGAATGATCGCTAGTACGCGATAAATTGAAAATTTCCATCCAGATATAAAACCGGCAGAGTAAAACAAATGCCCAATTAGAAATGCACTTAAACCGATTACAAACCATATTAATGTACCGTCACCAACCATACAAAAAATAAGACCTATAAGTATTAGCGTGCGATATTTAGTTGATTGATAAGGAGTTTGTGAAAAGGCATAACTAATAATCAACAACATTGGGATTAACTTAACTAGTATTTTTATGCTTACTGGCTCTGAAGGAATAAAAAAGATATAGAGAATACTAAAAAACAAAATAAATATAGGTAGATACCTCTTCAAAATAAAATTACCCCTTTCTAACTATTTCCTTTTTACTAAATATTATCAGTGAAAAATGAAAAGAATGCTATGAGAAATAAAGATAGCAGTCTATTAAACTATAAAAAAAGCAAACCATAATTGGTTTGCTTTTATACGATGGAAATACCATATGAGTGAGCAATTTGCCCATTTGTATTAGAAGATTTTGCAATAATAACTGTCGTTCCAACATTTAATTGATCGAATAACCATTGAATTTCACTGTTATGCATTCGGATACAACCTGAACTAACTGATTTTCCGATTGAACTTTCATTAGCGTTTCCATGTATCCCGTATGAGCTTCCAGGAGAGCTACCCATGCTTAAGCCCATCCATCGTTTACCAAGAGGATTATTTGGTGCGCCGCCGGGAATATTTCCCTTATACCAAGGTCTATTTTTAATCTTATTTAAGATTTTAAACTTACCAGTAGGTGTAGGTGTAGAAGCTTTTCCTGTTGCAACACTAAATGTTTTTACTAGTTTTCCTTTATTGTAATAAGAAAGTTTATTTGTTTTTGTATTAACAATAATTAACTGCCCATTCGAAAGTGGTTTGGAGCTCTTTGCCTCGGTAGATGAAGGCTTACTTTGATTTCCAGCTGCGTCAATTGATTGTACTTTTATAGGAGTAAATACTTTTAATTTACTGACCTTAAAAGTATAACTACCATTCTTTAACGCAGACGTTTTAGCCGTATATTTACCGTTTAGATATAGTTTAACGGAAGCATTTGGTTCTGTTTTTCCACTAATGACAGTAGCGTTTTCCTTAACTGTTTGGATGGTAGGTGCTGAAGGTGCAGTACGATCTAACACACGAATTGTAACAGGTTTACTTTGATTTTTACTCTTATCAACTGCAACAACTTGAAGAACTGTATTTGCCTTTTGCTTCACCATTTTTATCGTAAACTTTCCTGCTGTGTTAACTTTACCTTTTGCTAATACTTTCTTGTTAAAGTAAATGAGAACATCAGCATTCGGCTCCGATTTACCTGATATACTTTGAGATTGATCTGAGATTGAAGGTATAGAAGTGATAGAAGGTGCGATTACATCAGAAACATATGATGTAGTAGTCTTACTTTTTAATCCAATTGAAACACCAACTGCATTTATTTTAGTAAATTCCTTTAGAGGTTTAGTATTGTATTGAAAATTGCCTTTTGCATCCGTTTGTACAGTGCTTACTAATTTATTATTAATCTGAATTTGGACGCTACTTTTTTCTAAAAATATTCCTGTCACGGAAGTAGATTTATTAGTCATTGGATTGATTTTCGGAGTTGGTAAATCTTTAATCATAAATTTAATATTTTGGTCTGAAACAGTTAGAGTTTGATCACCTAACGTGATTGAACTTAGTTGATAAGTACCTTTTGTAAAGGAAGCTGTAACCCCTATTTTTCCAGAATAGTAAAGATCTGATGACGATGAATTTTTTAGTAAAACATCCGTCAAATTAGTCCCGTTTTTAAACGTAAGAACTACATTGTCGAAATGTTTTTTAGTTGTTAATCCAATTTCAATAGATTGTCCAAAAGTGGCTTCAGTAGTGTTTAAATTTAGATTATCTATATAATTTGATAACTCATCATCACTAAAACTTTGTGAAAAAGAAGTCGCGTTGGCTGTGGGTAATAGGAATAAAAATACCCCTAAAAGTACAGATACAATCTTATTAATCATGGTCTCTCTCCTTATATATGGAATTAATTACTAAATTTGCCATATAGAGAGTAAATTCCTTTGTTTTATTCATAAAATAAAACGTCAATTTTCTGCAAAAAAAAGAAAAAGTCGGCATTTTTCAATGATGGCTTTTTCCGTAAGATACAACAGATACTGCAATAATACATATAATTGATGAAATTAAGAGTGCAATCCAACTGCACTTAATCCAATCCCTTCCCACCTTCCTACTACAATTCCAAAAATTATTAAAGCGAGGCTTACGATTGATATAATTAATGGTAAAACATATTGAAATAATGATTGTTTTCTATTAAGAAATAATAAAATAAATATAAGAAAACAGCTTGAAATAAGGGTAATTAACAATATAGAATACATGGTTATATTTACTCCTTTCCAATGTGAATAACAAAAAATATATAGTTAATTTAATTTTCAATTGTTTTTATTATATAAGCTAATAGCCGAGATTAAGGGTGCAAAATGTGGACAAATTATGTGAAAATAAACTCTAGCATTCTTTTGAGTGACGAATAGTATTGGTGAACCAAAGTAATTTAGATTTTGAATTTAGATAAGTAGAAGTGTTAAAGTTAGTTAATAAGAAAATTGAAAATAAGCTAAGGAGTATTATATGAGCAAAACTGTAGTATTAGCGGAAAAGCCTTCAGTTGCTAGAGATATAGCTAAAGTGCTAGGGTGCAATCAAAAAGGTAATGGTTTTTTAGAAGGTAAAAAGTATATTGTGACTTGGGCGTTAGGGCATCTTGTGACTTTGGCTGATCCAGAGGGATATGATAATAAGTATAAGTCATGGAATTTAGAAGATTTACCAATGATTCCAGAGAAATTAAAGCTTGTTGTTATTAAAAAGACAGGTAAGCAATTTCAAGCTGTCAAAACTCAATTATTAAGAAAAGATGTTTCAGATATCGTTATCGCAACGGATGCAGGACGAGAAGGTGAACTTGTTGCAAGATGGATTCTTCAATTGGCAAAGGTTAATAAACCAATTAAAAGACTGTGGATTTCTTCTGCAACAGATCAGGCGGTAAAAAAAGGCTTTGAAAATTTACGTAGTGGTAAGGAATATGAAAATTTATATCTTTCTGCTGTAGCAAGAGCTGAGGCAGATTGGATTGTAGGGATTAATGCAACGAGAGCACTAACTTGTAAGCATAATGCTCAACTTTCATGTGGTAGGGTTCAAACTCCGACACTTTCGATGATTTTAGAGCGTGAAAAGGAAATTAAAGAATTTAAGCAGCAAACTTATTACGGGTTACAAGTATTAGCAAATAATGTAACCTTTACGTGGCAAAATCGTAAGTCCAATGACCAGAAAATTAAAACGTCCGAAGAATTACAAACAATTATTGGAGCGGTAAAAGGAAAACAGCTAAAGATTAAGGAAGTTTCGACGACGGAAAAAAAATCTTTTGCTCCACAGCTTTATGACTTAACTGAGCTCCAAAGAGAAGCGAATAAAAGATTTAACTTTTCACCAAAAGAAACCTTGTCCATCATGCAAAAGCTATATGAGCACCATAAGGTTGTCACGTATCCACGAACTGATTCTAGATACTTATCATCGGATTTAGTTGATACATTAAAGGAACGCTTATTAGCATGTAACATAAAACCTTATGGAAAAATTATTATGAAGTTAACGAATCAACCGATTAAAGTAAATAAGTCATTTGTCGATGATAATAAGGTTTCGGATCACCATGCGATTATACCGACAGAACAGGCACCTATAATAAGTGAACTTTCTTCAAAAGAATTTAAAATATATGATCTTATTGTAAGAAGATTTTTAGCAGTCTTACTACCTCCGTACGTTTATGAACAAGAAAAAGTTATCGCAGAAATTGATAATGAGGTATTTGTTGCGAAAGGTAAAAGGGTTATATCACTAGGCTGGAAAGAAGTCTTTAAAGACGAAGACGATCTTGATAGTGCAGAAGATCAGAGATTACCAATTATGAATGAGAATGAGCGTATTGAAGTAGCTAATGTTATTGAAACCAAAGGGTATACGAAACCACCAGCGTACTTTAATGAAGCCACACTATTAAGTGCAATGGAAAATCCAGTTCATTTTATGTCTGGGAATAGTAATGATTTAAAGAAGACGATTGGCGAAACAGGAGGATTGGGAACAGTTGCAACAAGAGCGGATATTATTGAAAAACTTTTCAGTAGCTTTTTAATTGAAAAAAAGGGAAAAGATATTTTCATCACAAATAAAGGCAAACAATTATTAAACCTTGTTCCAGAAGCTTTGAAGTCACCAGCCCTAACGGCTGAGTGGGAGCAGAAGCTTCAAGCCATTTCCAAAGGTAAGTTAGCTAAGTCAATATTTATGAGTGAAATGATTAGTTTTTCTTCAGATGCTGTTAAAGAGATAAAACAAACTGAACAAAAATTTAAACATGATAACATGACTAGTACAAAATGTCCGGACTGCGGTAAGTTAATGTTGGAAGTAAATGGTAAGCGCGGTAAAATGTTAGTTTGTCAGGACAGGGAATGTGGTCATCGTAAAACCATTTCACAGTCAACTAACGCGAGATGTCCTAATTGCTTCAAACGTTTAGAACTAAGAGGCGAAGGAGAAGGTCAAATTTTTGTATGTGCATGTGGGCATAGAGAAAAACTTTCTACTTTTAAAGATAGACGTTCGAAAGAAAAAAATAGTAAAGTTTCAAAACGAGATGTTCAAAAATATTTAAAGCAACAGAACAAACAAGATGATGAACCATTTAATAACCCATTTGCAGAAGCCTTAGCAAAACTAAAAAATAAAAATGCAGAAAAATAGGGAAACTACCCCTGGTTCTGCTCTTAAAACCAGTCATAAAAGTCTACTCTATGACTGGTTTATTTCGTTCAATTGCATATTCATTTACGATTTCACTATAATGATCGTCAAAATGACTTTCTAATTCCTTTTTTAACTTTTTTGATAGGACTGGACTTTTACCTGAAGTTGAGACTGATACAATAAGGTCTCCTCTACGAACCACAGCCGGAGTATGGAAATCACTATTATTTTGATCACTTACATCATTAAACCATTGGAAATCTGAGGTACAATCTTTGACGAATTTATTTATACTTTTATCATCTGTAGCTGCAATAACAATATGAACTCCATTAAGATCATCTTTTTCAAAATACTTTTTCATCCATTTTATAGTAGGTAACTGTTTAAATTCATCACATAGTTGAGGGCTAATTATCGTAATAGAAGCACCACTTTTTATAAATGCTTTTGCTTTACGAAAAGCGATTTTCCCTCCTCCGATGATTGTTATCTTTTTGTCTTGAAGTGAGAAAACTAATGGAACCATTTCAGTCATTTAATTGCTCCTATCTTTTAATTTGATTTGATTGGATAAATTTTGTTCATTATTAATTTTATCACAAGTATTGCCAATTTTTAGAACTAGCTGATTAATGATAAATGGTAGGATTTTCATGTCTTTTATTGTAGAAATGATACAGTTTCGTTAATATTTCAATAAAAGTTCATCTTTTCTTTAGCATAAAAGTATTTTTTCTGTTAGGATAATTAGTATTATTTTTTTTGAAAAGATAATGATAAGACTGGAATCTAATTTAAAGAAAAGGTGAGTAATATGTTTAACAAATTAAAAAAAATGTTCGGTTTAGAGGAAAATGAACAACAACAAGGATCTGCATCAGTAACTACAGGAGCAGCTAAGGAAGTTGTTATTAAAGCGCCATTAACTGGACAAATACATCCACTATCTGAAGTACCAGATCCTGTATTTGCAGAAAAAATGATGGGTGATGGATTTGCTATTACACCTTCAGAAGGTGTTGTTGTAGCGCCATTTGATGGAGAAATCGTACAAGTATTCCATACGAAACACGCTATTGGAATTCGTTCAAAAGAAGGTGTGGAAATCTTAATTCACGTTGGACTAGAAACAGTTAAATTAAATGGTGAAGGTTTCGATGCTCATATAACAGAAGGACAAAATGTTAATGCTGGAGATCATTTATTAACATTCAATATGGACTACATAAAAGAAAATGCAAAAAGCACAATTACTCCAGTTATTTTTACAAACGGAGATGCGCTAGAAAATATTAAAGTTACAGCAACTGGCTCAATTCAAAAAGGTTCAGATGCAGCTGTTGCTACAATAAAATAAAAAAAATAGCCCTTCCTAGGGCTATTTTTTTTATGCAGTTCTTACTTTTAAATGTTGTTTTCGTTTTACATTTAACCCAATGAACAGGGGTTTTATGGTAGGTTGTGATTCAATAATAAATTTCTTTGCGATCATAGGGACGGCTAAACCGATTATGGTGTACAACAACGGACCATAATCGAAAAACTGCGATAATACAGCATTTGCAAAAATGTGAATGTACATAATTGTTAACGATTCCTTACCAAAAATTGTGCAAGGCTGAATAAATTGTAATTTAGCAAGCTTTTGACATAAATAAAGCACTGCAATCGTCATTGTTATTGGAATTAATGCATCTAAAAATAAATGGTTATATCTTAAATATTTAAGACTTAAATGATAGTCTAATTTATTCAATTCATATAAGGTCATATAAAAGATGCTAAGCGCAATACATGAAATTCCAAAGAAGTTAGAAATTGACGCGATCAATTTTTTTGAAAAGAATCCTAACCCTAAAAAGAAAATTGCCAGTAGAGCAACATCCATATTCCACGGAATCGAAATTTGATTAAAGGTGTTTTTACCAATTTGTGGAATTAATTTAATTGTTTCAAAATGTGCAAGTAAATAGCATGCAATAACAATAATCAGACGGGTACTATTCTTTTTAAAGTATAAACAGATTAACGCAAATAATATTTGTGTAATAAATAAACATGTCACATACCAAAATACGCCGTGGACTCCAGTAATAAATCTACCACCAATTAACAGTGAAAGGACTTCTTTTGATAAATTTGATTGGTTAATAGTTCCGTTTAGTACTTCAATTGTAATGTTATATAAACTAAATAAAAATAAATACGTACAGTAAGGTACAAGTAATCTACATGTTAGTTTTTTTATAAAAAATTTGAGTTCATTAATCGAATTGACCGGTTTAAATAAATAGCCACTAATAATAAAAAACAGAGGCATATGGAACCAGTAAATAAATGTAATAGAATTCGGACCTTCTGTAGAATGACCATAAACAACCAAAAAGATGCCGATCATTTTGGCAACATCCAACCATTTTTCACGTTCTATTCTCATTTTATCACCTTGTTTTTATGGCTCGCTTAAAGTAAATAACTTTAAATCATAGCCAAATTTTTTTAATAATGTCCAACATATTGTAACTGATGAGTATTACAAAGTGACAACATGGACGTTACAATCAAGTAATAAAATGTAAATGATTATTTCATAAATTCTGCAAATAAATTTGGAGATAAGTATAGCATCGGATGACACGAGTTGGTAAAATATGTAAGTTTTATTAAAAATTATTAATAACCAGTTCTTTCGACATATAAATTATGTTCTGCATTATATACTTAGCAGGCTGAATTAAAAAAGAAAGTAACTTTTTAAATAACCATTTAATTAGTCGAGGTGAAGGAAATAAAATGGGCTCAATTATTAACGTTGAAAATCTTAAAAAGAGATATGGAAATTTTTACGCTGTAAATGGTATTAGTTTTGAAGTTGAAAAAGGTGAAGTTTTTGGATTACTCGGTCCAAATGGAGCTGGTAAATCTACAACAATGGAAATGCTTGTAGGATTAAGAAAACCAGATGAAGGTACGGCTACTATTGCAGGGCATGTGATCGGTAAAGACTCATATAAAATCAAGCAAGAGATTGGAATACAACTCCAATCAACATCATTATTTGAACTGTTAAAAGTTAAAGAAATCATTGAAATGTATGCAAGCTTTTATCCAAGCCATATCCCAATTCAACCGTTGATTGATGAAATGCTTTTATCCGAAAAACAAAATAGTCTAGTAAAAGGATTATCAGGTGGACAAAAGCAGCGATTAGCGATTGCATTAGCATTAATTCATGATCCTCAAATCATATTTTTAGATGAGCCAACTACAGGGCTCGATCCACAAGCTCGTAGAACGTTGTGGGATATCATATTAAAACTAAAAGAACGTGGTAAAACAGTTGTGTTATCAACCCACTATATGGATGAGGCTCATGTACTAGCCGATCGTATCGGTATCATGGATAAAGGAAAATTAATTGCGCTAGATACACCAAACAATCTAGTTAGTTCAATATCTGCAGAGAGCGCGATTGAATTTAAAACAAAACTACCAGAGCAAGAAGAAAAGTTCGCACATTTAGACAGTGTAATGAATGTCGTGATCAATCATGATTTCGTAACATTATACACTCGTAACTTACAAGCTTCATTAATGGCATTGCTTGAATATACAAAAGATCAAGATATGACGATATCTGATTTATCGACTAGAACTGCGACTCTTGAGGACGTATTCTTACATATGACTGGAAGGGGGTTACGTGAGGAATGAAGGCTTATTATCAATTGACTTTAGCGCAACTCCGGATTTATGTACGTAATCGTCAAGCACTAATTTGGACACTCTTATTTCCTTTTTTCTTTATGATTATTTTTGGATTAATGTTTAACGACGGGAATACAACTAGCTATTCAGTAAACTTAATTGATTATGACAACAGTCAAGCAAGTAAACAAATTACATCTGTTTTAGATAAACAAAAATCGCTTAAAATTCATAAAAAAACGAATGAATTAAAGTCTAGGAAATTATTATCTGATGGTAAAACAGATTTTGTAATCGTCATTAACAAAGGTTTTCAAAATCAAGTTACCTCTAAACAACAAACCGCTCCTGCACAAATAAAAGTTCTCTATAATGAAAGTAATGCGGGCCAGCTCCAAGGTGGAATAGCAACGATTACAGCATATGTTGATGCCGCTAGTAAACAAATGGCAGGGTATACACCTAAAATCGTTACAGACTTTAAAGGTGTAGCTGGAATTACTCTTTCATATTTAGATTTTTTAGTGCCTGGAATTATTGCAATGCAAATCATGAATAATAATATGAATGGTGTCGCTGGCCAAATTGCTTCTTGGAGAGAACGAGGAGTTTTAAGACGAATGCAAGGCACCACATTAAGAGCCTCAACATTTATTGCCGCGCAAATTACAGCAAGGCTAATATTGAATAGCTTACAAGCCATCTTAACAATTCTAATTGGCTATTTTGGATTTGACGTAAGTATTCGAGGATCATTCCTATTAGTCGTACTGTTTGTAGTATTAGGTACATTAACATTTATGAGCATTGGATTTATTATAGCAAGTTTAGCGAAAAGTCCAGAAAGTGCTGGACCAATTGCAGGCTTCATTTCGTTCCCACTAATGTTTTTAGGTGGAGTGTTTTTCCCTGTAAATAATATGCCTGAATACTTACAACCGATTATAAAGACAATTCCAATTACGCATCTATCAACTGCAATGCGTGATATCATGAATGTCGGAGCAACTTTTGGAGATTTACTTCCAGATTTCGGCTGGTTATGTGTCTGGATGGTCGTAAGCTTCTTAATCGCTGCTCGTACATTTAGATGGGAGTAAGGGCAGAAACTAGGAAAAGATCGAAACTGTAAAGCATAACAAAGATAATAAGTATTAGTCAGAAAAGACTTTCTCTATATTTAGAGAAAGTCTTTTTTAATGCATAGCGTCTTGAAGAACCATACCATTCTTGCCTTTAAGAATAGTTATACATTATTTATTGCATACTATTTAAAAATTAAGATTAGGTGAGTTATAGGTGAGTTCAATATTTGAAATCTATTTTCGTGATGTAAAGCGGGTTGTAACGAATTGGGCTGCATTGATGATTATAATTGGTTTAATTATTATGCCGTCAATGTATGCATGGTTTAATATAAAGTCTTCTTGGGATCCGTATGGAAATACAAAAGGCTTAAAGATTGCAATCGTAAATGAGGATAATGGTGCTACCGTTCTAAACAATAAAATTAATATCGGAAACGAAGTAATAAATTCTTTAAAACAAAATCCTTCTTTAGGTTGGAGATTTACAAGTAAGCAAGTCGCTAATGAAGGAGTTAAACAAGGGAAATATTACGCTAGTATTTTAATACCGAATGATTTTTCAAAGAAAATTAGCACGATAGTAACAGATCATCCTCAAACACCCGAACTAGTTTATCAAGTGAATGAAAAGCTAAATATCGTTGCGCCCAAATATACTGAAAAAGGAGCAACCGGAATTGCAAGTGAGATTACAAAGAAATTTGAAAAGACCGTAAGTAAGGAAGTATTGCAGGAGTTTAATAAAATAGGAATTAATTTACAAGCCAATATACCTGAAATAAAAAAATTTGAGCAAATGGTTTTCAAGCTTGAAAACGATTTACCCGAAATAAGGACAACGGTAAATACAGCCTTAAATGACTATAGAAAAGTACAAAGCGTTATTCAAACTACAAAAAAAGACATGGAATTGATTAATAATATCTTAGCAAATGGTGAAAAATTAACAGTTAGTTTAAGTGGGTTTTTTAATCAAATTAATCAAGCAATTCAAGATTCAACTCCATTTATTAAAGAGACACTTAACCTACTCCAAAATCAGTCTGTTGTTATACAAAGTACATTATCACAATTACAGAATCAAACTATTAGTCAGGACGAATCGATGAGGTTAATGAATGAAATCGGAAAAATACTACCTAATTCGAGAAATATGGTTTCTTCTTTAAATCAAGTTCTTCAATCGTTTAATGGTTTAGGTACTAAAGTAGATTTTAGTAAAGATGTTAGTGCATTAAAAGATCTAGAATCAGATCTAGCGATGATTCAAAATGAGAATGATCGATTAAAAAGTACAATCCAAAGCGGAAACGATGTACCGAATGATTTACTTCAAAAAATGAATGAGACAGCAGCAAGTATAAATAACAAGATAAACAGTTTAAATGGAAATTTTGATCAAAATTTAGCGCCAAAAATAAGGGAAGCTTCAAGACTAGTAAATGAGTCAATAAAAAATACCCAGATTGTTTTGGCTGATGCAAAAACGAGTATTCCTACAATAAAAGGTGTACTCGAAGATACTTCAAGTTTATTAGCAACAAAAAAGGGTGATATACAACAATTAGTAAATGAGTTACCAATAATTGAAATGAAAATAAAAAAAATAGCAAATGAGATTAGAAAGGCAGAAGAAAAAGGAAGTATCGAGGATTTAATTAATTTTCTTCGAACAGATATAGAGAAGGTAAGTGACTTTTATTCAAGTCCAATCGATATAAAAAAGGAGCGAATGTTTCCAATACCAAATTATGGTACAGGCATGACCCCTTTTTATACAACATTGTGTTTATGGGTAGGAGCTTTATTAATGGTATCTTTATTAACTACAGAAGTTCATGAAGAAAAATCATATAAAAGTAGAGAAGTTTATTTTGGAAGACTATTGACCTTTCTTACTATTGGGGTATTACAGACATTAGTCGTAACTATTGGTAACTTTCTGATACTAGGTACTTATGCGGCAAGTAGAGGATATTTTATCTTATTTGCACTATTGATTAGCATTGTATTTACATTTATTGTATATACGCTTGTTTCCGTTTTCGGAAATATTGGAAAAGGCATAGGTATTATCTTTTTGGTTCTTCAAATATCTGGAGCGGGAGGAGTTTATCCGATCCAAGTAACTCCACCATTTTTCCAAAAAATATACCCGTTTTTACCTTTTACCTATGCATTAAGCTTGTTAAGGGAGGCGACTGGTGGAATCGTATGGGAAACTATCCAAAAGGACCTTCCAATGTTAGTTCTTTTTGTCATTATCGCAATCATAGTAGGAGTTGTTCTTAAAGCCCCTATTAATAAAAGAGCAAGTAAAATTGTTGATCTTTCGAAGAAAAGTAGACTCATCCATTAGTCGTTAAAAAAAATAAATTCATATAAAAATCATTGAACTGTTTTGCCAAGTGCTATAACATAGATAAAAGTTATATCTTCATAGCTTTTAGGAGAAGTAGGTGTTTTGTATGAAATTATCAGTTGTTGTATATTGTTATAACAATGGAGAAAATTTTGAGAGATTTCACGTTAATTTATCAAATACAGTAAAGTTACTTAAAGAAGATTATGAAATTATATATATAAATGACGGAAGTGTTGATGATACACTACTAGCACTTCAAGTTGTTGCAAATCATAGCAGTCATTTGAAATATATCTCGTTTACTCGCCGCTTCGGAAGAGAGGGAGCAATTTGTGCAGGACTTGAACACGCTAAAGGGGATGTAGTCATTCTAATGGATGGAAGCTTTGTACATCCAGCGAATGTTATTCTAGAGATGATGGATGAATACAAAAAGGGTCATAACCATGTAGTTGCTTCAAAAAAATTAGAGAATTCAGTTCTAAAAAAAGCGAAAAAAGGCATTTTTGAGAAGGTCATTAAAAAATTTGTGGACCCTGATATTTTGCAAAACGAATCAGACTTTCGTTTGTTAAGTAGAAAAGTAGTGAACGCTATTTTAAGTATGCCTGAATCAAACCGATATTCAAAAGGTATTTTTAACTGGATTGGTTATAAAATAAAAACGATTGAGTATGAAATAACATCAAGAATCATTAACAAAGAGTCAGAAGTTAAAAGGCTAGATTCGTTAAAAAGATCAATTGAATATATATTGTGTTTTAATACAAGACCATTGAGACTTTTAACGAAAGTCGGATTATTATTAATTGGTATGAGTCTTGTAATCTTTATTATGATGAGCTTTAAAGTACTTTTAGTTGGGATTAGAATTCCTGGTTTATATACGATTTCCAATTTCATTATGTTATTTGGCGGAGTTCAAATCTTGATGATTGGCGTATTAGGAGAATATTTAGGAAAGATATATTACGAAACAAAAAGAAGACCACAATACATTGTTGAGGCTTCTAGCTATGATGAAAATTAAATTTTACGATATGATAAATTTGGAAATTCGACAAGAATCTTGTCGAATTTCTTTTTTCGTTACATAATAATTAAAGATAGAATAATATTTTAGTGAAAGCTTGGAGAATAATATGGGGAATATTTTTAAAGTTATTCCAGGGTTACTTCTTTGCCTTATTATTGCACTTATTAGTCAAACACTTTCTTATATATTGCCGGTTGGGGCTGCTACTTTTTCAATTTTAATCGGATTAGTTGTAGGTAATACAGTACAATTAAAGCCTTATATTGAAGGCGGTAGAAAGTTTGCAGAAAGTAAATTATTAGAGATCTCAATATGTTTATTGGGAGCAACTATAAGCGTTCAAATGATTAGCTTACTAGGATTAAAAGGAATTTTGTTAATCGTAATACAGATGTGTTTAGTCATTATTTTTACGATTTGGTTAGGTGATAAATTAGGTTTTGGATTGAATTTTAGCTATTTAATGGCAAGTGGAAATGCAGTTTGTGGTTCATCGGCAATTGGCGCCACAGCCCCTGCTATCCAAGCCACTCAAGAAGAAAAGGGACTAGCTGTGACACTTGTAAATATGATGGGTACAGTCTTAATGTTTGTCATGCCTTTAATAGCTTCAGTATTATATCACTCGGAAACGTTGCCGACCTCTGCATTAATCGGAAGTACATTACAATCAGTCGGACAAGTAGTTGCCAGTGGTAGTTTAGTGAATGATGAAGTAAAGAATTATGCAACTTTATTTAAATTAATTCGGGTAGTTTTTTTAGTTTTTGTAGTTTTTAGTTTATCTACCATAAAAAAAAGACATATAGCGGAGGATTCAATTGAAAAAGTAAAAATTCAATTTCCTTGGTATGTAATTGGTTTTGTCATTCTTTGTGTTTTTTATAGCTTAGGAGTGCTACCGAGTTGGACTGCGGATATTTCGAACAAGACTAGTCATTTATTTGAAATTATTGCACTTGCTGCGATTGGTTTAAATGTAAATTTAAAAATGATCATCAAACAAGGAAAGTCACTTTCACTCTACGCATTAAGCATTGTAGGTTTTCAAATCATTATAGCGATTTTGCTAATTCAAATAATTTATTAATAATCGCTAACAACGACAAGAAACAACAAATCATATCTATTTCTCGGGAAATTTCGTCAGGAAAGGTGGTATTTCATTGCTTCAACTATCATCAAATTGGAGAGAAAAACTAAAACCAGAGTTTGAAAAAACGTATTTTAAAGATTTATTGCAATTTCTTGAAAAAGAATACAAGGAACAAACAATATACCCTGCCAAAGAGCATTTATTTCAAGCTTTAAATGAGTGTTCATATGAAGCTTGTAAAGTAGTGATTATTGGACAAGATCCTTATCATCAGCCAGGTCAAGCGCATGGTTTAAGTTTTTCTGTATTACCGGGAGTTAAAATACCGCCTTCTTTAAGAAATATTTATAAAGAATTAAATAGTGATTTAGGTTTAGAAATACCAACAAGCGGATATTTAAATAATTGGGCAAGACAGGGAATTTTATTATTAAATACTGTTCTAACTGTTCGTGAAGGTGAACCAAATTCCCATAAAAATAAAGGGTGGGAATTATTTACGAATACAATCTTATCCGAGTTAAATAAGCAAAATCGTCCGATTATTTTTGTTCTATGGGGTAAACATGCCCAAGCTAAAGAAGAATTGATTACAAGTAACCACCATGTAATATTAAAAGCGCATCATCCAAGTCCATTGTCAGCAAGTAGAGGGTTCTTTGGAAGTAAACCATTTTCACAAATTAATCAAAAACTAGTTGAGCTTCAATTGGAGCCGATTGACTGGACTGTAGTCTAGTACAATAAAGGGTTGTCTTTTTTAGACAACCCTTTATTGTATTTATTATTTATTACTTAATATGAACTTTTCAACTACTTTCGCTACGCCATCTTCATTATTTGTAGCAGTGACATAATCTGCTTGTTGTTTAATTTCTTCAGGAGCATTTCCCATCGCAACGCCTAGTCCTGCAAATTTAATCATCGGTAGGTCATTATATCCATCTCCTACAGCGATTACTTCGTCCTGTCGAATACCTAAAATTTGAATTAATTGATTTAGACTTTTACCTTTATCTACTTCACTGTTCGTTAGTTCTAAAAAGAAAGGCTTCGAGCGCATGACACTAATTTTGCCTTCAAGCTCCTTTTGGAGTATTTTTTCAACTTGAGCTAGTTTTTCTGGATCCTCTAACATTAATAATTTAACAACATCATTTTGCACATGCTCGGTGAAGCTGCTTACCTCTTTAATTGGCATGCCTGTGAGCTGACCCTCAATATCAGTATATTGATTCCCTTTTTCTGTAATAATATCATTTTCAACATATGTATGAACAAAAACATTA
Organism: Gottfriedia acidiceleris; assembly: GCF_002128425.1. GTDB lineage: Bacteria > Bacillota > Bacilli > Bacillales > Bacillaceae_G > Gottfriedia > Gottfriedia acidiceleris. Next base: position 307,957 of record NZ_NESS01000004.1, on the reverse strand, counting down.
TGTTTCTTACTAATCTCATAAAGTTCATGTGCTTGCTCTTTTGTTAGCGTACATTCATAAACATTATTTTTAGTGCGATAGTCAGTAATGATTCCTCCGTTAAATGATAGGACATAGCTTCCATAATCATGGAGTAATAGTTCCTCAGCTAACTTATGCATTGCAAAGGTTGGTCTACCGGAAGCCAACACTACTTTTACACCCATATCTTGAGCTTTAAGTAAAGCTTCCTTCGTTCTTTGCGATATAACATGTTGATCCGTTAAAAGTGTGTCATCGATATCCAAAACGATCATTTTATAGTTCAAATTACATTACCTCCTAAAAATTAACTTTTTTAGTATACCACCGTTCGATTAAAATTGTGCTTAATTTGGTTCGTATTCGCTTTCAGAAAAAAGCCATAGTATAATAGGGTTTATTGAATTGTGTTTATAAAGTTTGGTGGTGATTTATCTGAATATCAGTGTAGAAAAAGTAATCCAGCAAATTGAAAATGAGTTACATAAGGCAAAAGTAAGTACTCAAAAAACTGGACAATTTCGAGAAAGAATTGCAAGTATTCGATCTTTGTGCGAGCTACTACTTGAAGACGAGAGCAGTGTAGAGGTTCCAAAAAGTATAGTTACTAGTAGTTTCGTTCAATCAATACCAAGTCAACCTATCATGTCCGGGCCTTCTGTTATGTCTAAATTGGATGACTCGGAACAAAGTGGATCATTATTAGATTTTTAAGATAAAGGGGGAGAAGAAGTGAAACTATTTTTCTTGTTCGGTAGTATTTTCGCATTTTTATCAATCGCATTAGGTGCATTTGGGGCACATGGACTTGAGGGGAAAATTTCCGAAAGATCACTTCAAATTTGGCAAAAAGCTGTTCAATATCAAATGTTTCAAACAGGTGGACTATTTATTATTGCATTTTTAATTGATAAATTTGGTTCAACAACTCAATTAATGTGGGCGGGATGGTTATCTATAATAGGAATCATCTTATTCTCAGGAAGCTTGTACATATTAAGTATTTCTGGAATTAAAATACTAGGTGCAATTACTCCATTAGGTGGTTTAGCATTTTTAGTAGCTTGGATATTAGTAGGGATTTCAGTAATGAAATAAAAAAAGTGTTCAATAAGTGCAATTATTGCACTATATTGAACACTTTTTTTTAAAGTTGATAAGGCAAAGCTATTTCTTCGTCAAACGTGACGTAATCTAAGTAGATTGTCAATAATATGAAAGTTTTGGTTGTATTTACATCTCTGAGTACAATATGATCACGTCCAGCTCCCATAATATACCCGACAAATACTTGTTGTTGGTGACCAGTGAAAGTCATGTAAACCGTAGCAATTTTCCCACGATTTGCTCTAAGTATATTTTCTACATAGGATTGTTCAAACATTCCAGCCGAGGCGGTAACTTGACCTTGTTGGGTTATCATACCGCCTGATGGGGCTGCAAACCCTTGGCCTTGGCCCTGGCCGGTTTGTTGTTGTCCTTGTTGTGGAGTAGGTTGCGCCGCACGATAAATATTTGGATAGTATTCGTAAGGATTACTCAAAGAAAAAACCTCCCTTAGTTATATCAATTTAAACACTGTAAACTTTAGGACAATCTTGAGAAGTTGGTTGATAAAAGCAATGCGACTTAAATCTCCCTGCTAGTTTTTGGTTAAACCAAGTCCCTGGGCATGATCCGGCTGGTTTGAAGAACCATAGGCCGTAAGTAGCAGGCCAAAAACGCTGCCCAGCTATTACTTTTCTAGAAAGTTCAATATCTTGGTCTCTGGCACGTTGGTAAAAGTAAGATTTTTGAACAGCTTCGAATCCACCAGGATTTTGATATACCATATCTGTTATACTTCGAATGTCTCTAAAATCTAAGCAATCACATAAAACCCTATTAACACAAACATTTCCAACCATTAACATACCTTCTTTACCTTCACCTTCAGCTTCAGCACGCATTAACCTAGCAAGCAAAGAAACCTCGGCGTCGGTATAACGAATTACAGCCATAAAAAAGCCTCCTCATCCGAATTAAATATTCTGCATAAATCCCATTGGTGATCGGAAAGCGAGGACTAATTAGTTCATTCACTACTGTAACTATATTAAAATTGAAAGAAACATATGACATCTTTTCCAACAGGAAAATAAAAAAACTTCTCAAAAAAGAGAAGTCTTTTAATTTATATACTATGACTGATCGTGTTTTATGGATACTCTTAAGTATTCAATTATACGTAAAGATATTTCGAGAATGCGTCTTCTTTTAGAATCGTTCCAACAAAGAATGAACCAAATACTCCGTAACGAGCACTTACTTCGTCAAAGCGCATTTCGTAGATTAATTTTTTGAATTGTAGTACGTCTTCAGAGAATAAAGTAACGCCCCATTCATAATCATCAAAACCTACTGAACCAGTAATAATTTGTTTAACTTTACCAGCATAAGTGCGACCAATTTTTCCGTGGCTGTACATCATTTCTTTACGTGCACCTGAAGGAAGCATGTACCAATTATCTTCACCTTCACGCTTTTTATCCATTGGATAGAAGCATACGTATTGAGATTTTGGTAAAGCAGGGTAAAGTCTAGCGCGAACATGCGGATTTTGATATGGATCGCCATCTTCTTCGCTTAAGTAATTACTTAATTCAACTACAGAAACGTATGAATAAGTTGGAATCATAAACTGAGATAGTGTAGTTTTATTAATTTCTGTTTCAATATGTAATAACTCATCCATTGTAGGTCGTAAAACCATAAACATAATGTCTGCTTTTTGACCTAAAATATTGTAAATAGCATGGCTACCTTCACCAGAATCAGCAACTTGATTCCATTTTGAGAAAACTTGTTGGAACTCTGTGATTGCTAGTTGACGCTCATCACTACTTAATTGTTTAAAAGCATGCCAATCCATACTTCTAAAATCATGTAAACAATACCAGCCATCTAAAGTTTTTGCAGCTTCACTCATTTTAAATCCCCCAAACGTTATCGTATTGATTTTCATTTAAATAGCATACTACAAATAAAAGTATTTTGTAAAAACATACAAAATTATACAATATCCAAATTTAGTTAGAAAATTAGGAATTAATTTACTTTAAATGATAGCGCTTTATTAAATATATTATATTTTTCATTATTCTAAAAAGGTTTTATTCTAATTATGTACAAATAAAATAATTTTAAAGATTTTGGAGGCTATTATGAGCAATCTATTTGAAAGTATTAAGCAAAAAGTATCAGGTAAAGGTATTTCAATTGTTTTACCAGAAGGTACAGATGAGAGAATCTTAACAGCAGCTGACAGACTAGCGAAAGAAGATGTATTAAAACCGATTTTAATAGGTAACGTAGAAAACGTGAAAGAAAAAGCAAGTAGCTTAGGTTTAGAGCTTCAAGGAGTAGAAATTTTAGACCCATCTACTTACGGAGAAATGGACCAATTAGTTGCATCATTTGTTGAACGCCGTAAAGGTAAAGCGACAGAAGAGCAAGCTCGTAAAGCATTATTAGATCCAAACTACTTTGGAACGATGTTAGTATATGCTAACAAAGCTCATGGATTAGTTAGTGGTGCTACACATTCAACAGCAGATACAGTACGACCAGCGCTTCAAATCATTAAAACAAAACCTGGCGTTACAAAAACATCTGGTGTATTTATCATGGTTCGTGAGGATGAGAAATACGTATTCGCAGATTGTGCGATTAATATTGCTCCTAATAGCCAAGACTTAGCTGAAATTGCAATTGAAAGTGCAAAAACAGCTAAACTATTTGATATTGACCCTAAAATTGCAATGTTAAGCTTTTCAACTAAAGGATCTGCTAAATCCCCTGAAACTGAAAAGGTTGCTGAAGCAGTTAAAATTGCAAAAGAACTTGCTCCTGAATTAACTTTAGATGGCGAATTCCAATTTGATGCAGCATTTGTACCATCTGTTGCAAAAAGCAAAGCTCCTGATTCAGTAATTCAAGGAGATGCTAATACATTCGTATTCCCAAGCTTAGAAGCAGGAAACATCGGCTACAAAATTGCTCAACGTTTAGGTAACTTTGAAGCAATCGGACCAATCCTACAAGGGTTAAATATGCCTGTTAATGACCTATCTCGTGGGTGTAACAGTGAAGACGTTTATAAATTATCAATCATCACAGCTGCTCAGTCACTATAATGAGCCAAAGTTAAGGAATAAGAGTGCTCTTTAAGTCAATGAACTTTTGAGCACTCTTTTTTTATTAGAACACTTTGTGAAATTAGTTTATTTAATGCAGAAATTCACTCAAATATTGATAAATCCAAATCTTAATAAAAACATAAAAAACCAAAAGGAATATTAATCAGCCTTTTGGTTTTTTCATTTTAAGAATGCTTTTTTTGTTCTTATAGTTCTTGCATAGAACTTATTTCCGAATTACGATTGATCATTCGTTGTAAATGATAATTATATAATTCTATCTCATCACCAAATAAGGAGTTAGGAGTTAGTTTTGGAGTTAATTTAATTAATGATTGTAGTAGTCTCGTCATTACATCAGTCACTGTAAGATTTACTGATAGTAGTTCGGAAAGAGATGCCATTGTATTAGGAATAATTGTAGGATATTTAAATGAAGTTTCTTTGTTATTGATCGCAATTTCATAAAAATCTTTAATAATTGAAGCACGTTTTGAACCACTTTCATTAATACATAAATAAATTTGAACAGCAACCCCTTTACGTATGCGACGTTGAGATATACCAGCAAATTTCTTGTCATCAATACTTAAATCAAAATCTCCTGGACAATATGATCCGACTATTTCTTTTGCAACTATTTTATCTGTTAAATCCTTAAACATATCTTGAATTAGTGCATACATCGTTTCATAGCCATCATTAATTTGCAGCTTATGTTCAGCCTCTGGAAAGAGGATTGATATATTTAGTACACCTTCATCTAAAACAACAGCAAGCCCACCTGAATTTCGTACGATTGCTTTGTATCCTTTGTTATTGAGAAATTTAACCCCATTTGCTAGATTTGGTAGCCTAGTATCTTGTATTCCTAAAACAATTGTGTTGTGGTGTACCCATGTTCGAATTGTTGTTGGAGACTCCATTTTCCCAATTTTTGTACATAATGTGTCATCTAATGCAAAAGATTGGATCGCCTCAAAGGATGGCCCTAAAGTTGAGCCGTCAATAAAACGTATTTCATCTGTTTGTAACCGATTCAAATGTTGATTCATTAAATAAGCCCCTTGCGTTTTGCTTTTGTTTTCCTATTTTAGCATGATTTTAAACTAAATAAAAAAACTTCATATTCTGAATAGTTATAGGTTGACAATATTTCGATTCAAATTTATAGTAAATAAATTAATGAAAATGATAATCGTTATCAATTGAGTTCAAATTGATAATAATTTTATAAAAGGAGATTCAAATGAAAAAGTTATTATTACCGCTTATTCTTATTTTTGTATTATCCATAAGTGCATGTAGTCATAGTTCGTCAGATAAGAAGGCGAGTATTTCAAATATAGACGATCAACCTAAAACATTTACATATCAATCGGAAACTGGTCCCGTTGAAGTACCAACGCATCCAAAACGCGTTATCTTACTCTCAGGTTTTACTGGTAATGTCATTTCTTTAGGAGTAAATGTTGTTGGGGTAGATGTTTGGTCAAAGAATAATCCAACATTTAAGAAAGAATTAAAAGATGTGACAGAAGTATCAGATGAGAATCTTGAGAAAATTATTGAATTAAAACCTGATTTAATTATTGGATTATCAAATATTAAAAATATAGATAAATTGAAAGAGATTGCTCCAACAGTTACATACACATGGGGTAAGTTAGATTATTTAGAACAGCATATAGAAATTGGCAAACTCTTAAACAAAGAGAAGGAAGCCAAGGAATGGGTAGATGACTTTAAACAACGTGCGGAAAAAACCGGTGATGAAATTCGCGCTAAAATCGGTGAAGATGCAACTGTATCAGTATTTGAATCATATGATAAACAGCTATATGTATTCGGCAATAATTGGGCTCGTGGAACTGAAATACTATACCAAGCAATGAAATTAAAAATGCCCGAGAAAGTAAAAGAAATGGCTCTAAAGGACGGTTATTATACACTTTCTACAGAAGTGCTACCTCAATATGCAGGGGATTATATTATTTTAAGTAATTACGCAGATGCAGATATTTCGTTCCAAAAAACAGATACATATAAATCTATTCCAGCTGTAAAAAATAATCGCGTATATGAAATGCTTGGCAATGGAGCTTCATTTAGTGACCCAGTTACACTTGAAAAACAGCTAGCATTCTTTAAAAAATCATTTTTAGGAAATTAATAGATTGTAGAGGGAATTTAAAATTTAGTGAGTATAAAAATAGAGGAACTAAATCAAAATTTAGATTTAGTTCCTCTATATTATAACCGACAATGTTATTCTGCAATTTTTTCTAAATTTCCGTTTTTATCCATTCTAAAGGATGTTGCTGCTGGTTTCTCTTCCTCTTCAAATAATACTAATTTTCTAGCACGGTTCATTATTTTCATCATTGTTTCATAGTCTTCTTGAACAGTAGTAGCATCTTTTTCAAGCTTTTCTACTTGTCTCTGTAACTGTGAATTTCGTTCCTGTAATTGCATAAGCTCTCTTTTTAGTTGGTCATTTTCACGAACTAAACGGTCGCTACCAATCTGACTACTTGAAAGACCTTGTAAGAACTGGATTACATCAAACATTGTAATTGAACTTTTTCTTGTATTCGCTGGTGAAACTGGTGAAGTTTGTGCTTGATACTGATTTTGAACTGAAGGAATACTTGAAAATATCTCAGTTGTTGATTCCTCATTATGTGTAACCTCAACACTTGTGTCATTTTCATTATCAGTTTCCACAAAAGATCCAAATTCTTGATCGAGATCAACACCGTATTCTAAATCTTGTTCATCATTCAAATAACGATCAAAATTACTAGATACATCTGTTTGTATATAGCTAGATTCAGAAGGTGTATATAGCAATTTTTTCTTTGCGTCTTCACCTTTAGCGTGACGAAGCTTTTCTTTACGGAATTTCTTTGCTAATTGAAGTGCTTTTTCATAATTATAGCGAACTACAGCATTCCATCGAAAACCACATGCAGCCGAAGTACGTTCTAAAATGTCGCCCACTTCCTCGAAGGCGTTTAATTGGGTACTTCCTTCTCGTACATGACGTAAAACAGTTTCCGCTAAAAGCAAATCATTTTCTTCAGTCCAAGCATCTTGTCTTAATTTCATCATAAAAATTTCCCCTCAACTTTCTTTTATTCATTTGGTCGATTTAATTTCCTAGCTGATTAATAGAAGTTTGGACAAAAAAATAGAAAACTATACAAAAAATAGAAAATAGTAGAATACTATTTGGAGTGATTTATTTGGAAAACTTGCATGTCCTTTTTGGAACGAGTAAAATTACTGCTGAGTATGTTCAATTTAGAACAGAAAGGATTGTAGAAAAATGTCAAATGAATTTAGAATATGTGATGATTGCCAGGCGACAAATATTAAAACATTAGTCCCTCGCTTAAAAAGAATAGATGAAGAAGCAGAGATTAAAATTGGTTGTCAATCTTACTGTGGACCAGGACGAAAAAAATCATTCTGTTTCGTAAATAACCGTCCCTTATCTGCACCAAACGAAGATGATCTACTTGTAAAGATAAAGTCAAAACTAGGTAAGAATTAAACGTTCCTTCATCTTCAGGAGCGTTTTTTTGATATAATAAGAAAAGCGGAAGGCCTGTTCAGAAAGTAAAGCCATTAGCATATAAAGAAATAGTGTACATATTGAAAGGGGGCCAACATATGTCGTATCGTTTCCAGAAGCTTTATGAGGAAAAAGTATTTAAAGATCCCGTACATCGTTATATTCACGTAAGAGATCAAGTTATATGGGATTTAATAGGAACTAAAGAATTTCAGAGACTACGCAGAATTAAACAGCTTGGTACTACATATTTGACGTTTCATGGAGCTGAGCATAGTCGATTTACTCATTCGCTTGGCGTTTATGAAATTATAAGACGTATGGTAGATGATGTTTTTTCTGGTCGTCCTGAATGGAATGATGATGATCGCTTATTAGCTCTTTGTGCTGGATTGTTACATGATGTTGGTCATGGTCCTTTTTCGCATACATTTGAGAAGATATTTAATTTAGATCATGAAGAATTAACGAGAGAAATTATTGAGGGTTCAACAGAAATTAATGAAATTCTAAAAAAAGTAGGGGATGACTTTCCTAAGAAAGTTTCGGAAGTCATTGAGAAAACATCGGTGAATAAGTTAGTTACGAGCATGATTTCAAGTCAAATTGATGCAGATCGAATGGATTATCTTCTTAGAGATGCATATTACACTGGCGTGAGTTACGGCAATTTTGATATGGAGCGTATTTTGAGAATTATGCGTCCTAGACCTGACGGTGTCGTTATTAAACAATCGGGTATGCATGCTGTTGAACATTACTTAATTAGTCGATTCCAGATGTACTGGCAAGTTTACTTTCACCCTGTGTCTAGAAGTGCGGAAGCCATTTTACAAAAGATATTACAAAGGGCAAAATATTTGCATGAAACAGGTTATCATTTTAATTATGTACCAGTGCATTTTGGGCATATGTTTGAAGGAAAAGTTGACTTAGATGAATATATCAAATTAGATGAATCAGTTCTTCTGTATTATTTCCAAGTATGGCAGGAGGAATCTGACCAAATCTTAAGTGATCTGTGTCAGCGTTTCTTAGATCGAAAATTATTTCAATATGTAGATTTTGATACGCAAAAACATACTGAAAAGTTTGCTGAATTAAAAGAGTTATTTTTAGAAATAGATATAGATCCAGAATACTATTTAGTCATCGATACAATTTCAGACGAGGCTTATGATTACTTTAGATACGGTGAAGAAGGCGGAAAGAAGCCTATTTTACTATTGCAAACTAACGGTGATTTGAAAGAAATCTCACGTAAATCGGAGCTAGTAGATGGAATAACTGGTAAAAAGTTATTCGATTCTAAATTATATTTTCCTCATGATTTAATCTATAAAAATCCTGATGAAAAGAAAAAGAAAGTAATCGAAATGATTGAAGAAATAGCAGGAGCAAAAAGAAGATAAAAACAGTAAACGGAAGTTACTCCCGTTTACTGTTAATGTATGTAAGAATTCTACTCGTCACTAAGGCGTTTACCTGCAACGGCGTAATGGTTCTTTGTCATTTCTTCAATGAAAACAACAATCTTTTCAGTTGGAGCACCTGTAGTTTCACTTACAGCTGAAGTAACTTTTTCTACTAAAGCTTTTTTTTGTTCATCAGTGCGACCTTCTAGCATTTTTACTGTAACGTATGGCATAATATGACCTCCTTCGTTTTGTCATTTTTATTATAACTCAGGAAGTCAGAATAATAACGATTAAAACGATTAACATTGAAGAAATCATAAAGAATAATTTAAACTATTAATAAATCCGTTTAGTGATCAAAACAGCAATATCTCGAGAGGAGCAAAGAATGGGATCATTTTTTCAATATCCATTAAAAGATATACCATTAATATTACTAGTTGTTGCAATTTCGTTATCAGTTCACGAATTTGCACACGCTTATGTAGCTTATAAATTTGGGGATGACACGGCAAAAAGACAAGGCAGATTAACTCTTTCTCCATTTAGACATTTAGATATTTTTGGAACAATTGCGATTATTATATTAGGCTTTGGTTGGGCAAGACCAGTTCCTGTAAATCGTCATAACTTTAAAAATCCGAGACTAGCAGGAATCTTGACAACCGCAGCGGGTCCGATTAGTAACTTGATACTAGCGACACTAGGTTTGATTGTTTATTTACTATTAATAAAGCATGGTTTCTTTCATTCTTTCCCACAGGCTTTATCAATTACTTTAGATTCTTTCTTTAGTCTTTTCATTCAAATGAATATTGTATTATTTGTGTTTAACTTAATTCCTCTTCCACCATTAGATGGATATCGAATTTTAGAGGATTTGGCACCAAATGATATTCGTGCAAAAATGTCACAATATGAGCAATATGGAGCATTTGTATTTTTAGTTTTAGTATTAACTCCATTAGATAACTATACAATACAACCAATTTTCCAGGTTGCTATACCTTCAGTTTTCCACTGGATTAATTCAATTGTTACACCATTAATTATGTAATTTACTATATAGGAGGGGTACAATGACTGATCAACCAAAAAAGAAATCACTAGGATTTAATATATTAAAAAATGATTCAACGAGTGGGCATGGCGGATTTGGTGTTGGAGCAATTAGTTTAGAAAATATTTCTCCAGTCTTTATTGATATTCAAGAGAATGATGTTTTTGTAGATATTGGTGCAATGCATGCAAGAAGTTCAGTTGAAAAAGGGATCAAGTTTTTAACAAATGAGGATGAAGTACCTAATGGAAAACCATATTGGTTAGTGTGGGTTGCAACTGAGCGAACTGAAAGTGGACCTTATTATGCTGGAGTAACAGGCTGTTACATGACAGTTGATCGTGAAGCAAGAAGGGGATACAAACTTCTTCCTGACCATGTAAATAAAATGGATAAAGCGATGAAACGTAAAATAATGGTTGAACAGATGGATGAAAAGTCTCGTAAATTGCTAGCCAATTTCTTAAAATCGCACAATGAAGAGATGTGGAATAATTCATCTGACCAATTAAAAACTGAACTTTTAGGTTAGTATACTTTTTGCCTATTAAGAATGTATAAATTGGCAGCAGGGCAGAAAAAGTGACGATAAGTGCAACTACGCATATTTCATCCTAAAGGCTCGCCAATTGGCAAAGTTTTCTTTGGAAAAATATATAAAAAATTTGAAGAAATCGTCGAATAATCTTTTTACATTTATGACTAAATAAAGTAAACTAATAATAGCTTGGACAAAGCTAGGACTAGGACAAACAAAAGACCTTACCAATTTGGTGAGGTCTTTTGTTTTTAAAGTAAATATTGCGAATACCAAGGCTTGTTATCTTTATTTTCCTTTTTTTGTTTTTTGGTTGTTTTTTTATTCATACAAGGTTTTGTAGGTTGTGTCCCTTTACGAAAATAAAGTGAAACCTTATCACCACAGCCTTCTTTATACAAAAGGCCAGTCTTTTCGTCTACAGCTACTTTAACTAGTTTATTAGGTAGTTTCGTGTCTATATTTTTATCCGATAAATTTGTCATTATTGATGCCCATACCTTCTTGGATAGTGAACTTTCCTCTACAGTTAAATTTTTTGAATGATCATACCCAACCCATACTCCAACAATAAGATTCGAATGGAATCCAATCATCCAGCTGTCAGTTTTTGTAGTGCCAGTTTTACCATAATAATCTTTTGACAATTCAGGAATGATACTTGTACCTGTTACAGGTAAGTAGCTTGAAAAACTAGTATTGAACATTCCATTCATTAATTGTTTAAGGATAACTGTCTGATCTTTTTCTAATCTTTGCTTACTATTAATTTTTTCTTTATAGATCGTCTTTCCAGATTGAGTTTTAATCTCCTTTACGAAATGAGGTATAACTTCTTTACCATTATTTGCAATTAAAGCATAAGCCCTTGTCATATCGAGCAATGAAGCATCTTGTGTGCCGAGTGCCATTGAAGGTAATTTATTATTTGGTGTGGTTAAATGGAATAGCTTCTGTGCTTTAATAAATTCGTCCGTACCAACTGCCTGTTGAGTTTTTACTGCGTATATATTATCTGAAACAGCAATAGCTTTAGCTAGAGTAATTGAATCATGTGCGTATAGATTACCACTATTTTTTGGACTATATGAATCTCCATTTTCAAAGTGAAATATAGTAGGCTTACTTTGAAGTCTTGTTGATGGAGTATATCCATTTTCAAGTGCACTGTAATATAGAATTGGTTTTATTGTACTCCCTACCTGTCTTTTCGACGCAATTGCACGATTAAATAAAAACTGTCCTTTCTCACGACCTCCAGTCATGCCTAATACTTCACCATTTTGACTATTTAAGACGATCACACTAGCCTGTAAATCAGGGTTTGGTCTAATATATTTGTCAAATGCTTGATCAATATGCTTTTGAATAGATGGATTAAATGTTGTATAAATTTGGCTGCCATTGTTATTAATCGATTGTCCTGTTGAAGCCGTAATCTCTTTTTGAACACTTTGTTGAAAATAGGATGTAAAAGAAGAATTAGAAGTATGTGTTATTGGTTTTAACTTAATCTTTTCATCAATTGCATTTTTAACACTTTTTGAGTTGATTAATTTATTCTGTTCAAGTGCTGTTAAAATTCGTTGTTGTCGTTTCTTTACAGATGAAAAATGAACGTAAGGGTCATACTTTGAAGGATTAGCCGGAATACTTAATAAAAATGTAGATTCACCAATAGTAAGCTCGTTTGTCTCTTTTCCTAAAAAGGTATTCGCTGCAGTTTCTAGACCATAAATACCATGTCCAAAATAAATGGTGTTTAAATACGCTTCTAATAATTTATTTTTACTATAAGCGGATTCTAGCTTCATAGTTAAAAAAGCCTCTTTTATTTTACGGCTAAGCGTTTTTTCTTGAGAAAGATATAAATTTTTTGCAAGTTGCTGAGTTATTGTACTTGCTCCTTGAGCGTATTGTCCTTCCGCTATATTAATTAAAATAGCAGAACCCAACCTTTTTAAGTCGAAGCCATGATGATGAAAAAAATTTCGATCCTCAGAAACTAAAATACTATTGATCGCAATCGGAGGTACATCTGTAATTTTAAGTGTTTTTCGATTTTGAAGTAGCTTAGTTTTACTAATTAATTTATGATTGTGATCATAATAACTTGAATTTGACTCAATAAATAGTGAAGGTTTTGTAGAAGTAATAGCGATCATATAGACACAAGACAAAAATAATGTACCTGAAATTGAAATAATAGTAAGTAAAATGCCGACCTTCTGAAGTGTACGCCAATGATAAGAGTAGTTGATATTATACAAAAAGTATCCTCCTCTCGATATGTTTCTCTAATTTAATACTAGTATGGTAGATTAAGAGAAATTTTATTCAAATTACCGTAGTAAAAAATATCAAATAATTTAGCTTTAAAAATCTTGCATTTCACAAAAATTACTCTATACTTTTCTTTTGTACGGCAAAAAATTGTTGTAACAACACAAATCCGATAGGAATTAGGAAGAGTGGGGATAATACGAAACACATTCGAAAAGTGGAGGCGCCATAGTCAGCTCCGAAACTGGACAAAACGTGTTTCAGACTAAATCTTGATAAAGAAGGGTAGATGCTTTAAATGGAATTATGGTTTACTGAAAAACAAACAAAAAACTTTGGAATTACTGCTAAAATTAATAAAACTTTACATACAGAGCAAACTGAGTTTCAAAAGCTTGACATGGTAGAGACAGAAGAGTTCGGAAACATGCTTATTTTAGATGGAATGGTTATGACAACTCAAAAAGATGAGTTCGTTTACCACGAAATGGTTGCGCATGTACCTTTATTCACACACCCAAATCCTGAAAATGTATTAGTTGTAGGTGGTGGTGACGGTGGTGTTATTCGCGAAGTACTAAAACACCCAAGCGTAAAGAAAGCAACTCTAGTTGAAATCGATGGAAAAGTAATTGAGTACTCTAAAATATACTTACCTGAAATTGCAGGGAAATTAGAAGACCCACGTGTAGAAGTAAAAGTAGACGATGGATTTATGCATATTGCAAATAGTGAAAATGTGTATGATGTAATTATGGTAGACTCAACTGAACCTGTTGGTCCTGCAGTTAACTTATTTACAAAAGGCTTCTATGCTGGTATCTCAAAAGCGTTAAAAGAAGACGGTATTTTTGTAGCTCAAACGGACAACCCATGGTTTACACCTGAGTTAATCACACAAGTTCAACGTGATGTAAGAGAAATCTTCCCAATTACTCGTTTATACATTGCAAATATTCCTACATATCCAAGTGGAATGTGGACATTTACAATCGGTTCGAAAAAACATGATCCTCTTGAAGTAGAAGAGAATCGTTTCTTCGATATTGAGACAAAATATTATACAAAAGAGCTACACAAAGCAGCGTTCGTATTACCAAAATTTGTAGCTGATCTTACTAAATAAGGGGGCTTTATTATGCGTTTTGATGAAGCTTATTCTGGAAATGTATTCATAAAGAGTCATCCAAGCTTTGAAGAAAGTAAAGCAGTTATTTACGGTATGCCTATGGATTGGACTGTAAGTTTCAGACCAGGCTCTCGTTTTGGTCCTGCACGTATTCGTGAAGTTTCAATTGGACTAGAAGAATATAGTCCGTATCAAGATAAAGAACTAGAAGAAGTTAAATATTTCGATGCAGGGGATATTCCATTACCATTCGGTAATGCTCAAAGAAGCCTTGATATGATTGAAGATTATATTGACGGCTTATTAGCTCAAGGTAAATTCCCTCTAGGAATGGGTGGAGAGCATCTTGTATCATGGCCAGTAATGAAAGCTATGTATAAGAAATACCCAGATTTAGCAATTATTCATTTTGATGCTCATACTGATTTACGTGATTCATATGAAGGTGAGCCATTATCTCACTCAACACCAATTAAAAAAGTTTGTGATTTAATTGGACCAAAAAATGTTTATTCATTTGGAATCCGTTCTGGAATGAAGGAAGAATTTGAATGGGCTAAAGAAGTTGGAATGAATTTATTCAAATTCGAAGTGCTTGAGCCGTTAAAGAAAGTACTTCCAACTCTTGCTGGACGTCCAGTATATGTAACGATTGATATCGATGTATTAGATCCTGCACATGCACCTGGAACAGGAACTCTTGAAGCAGGAGGTATTACTTCAAAAGAAATGCTTGATAGCATTTTAGCAATCGCAAACAGTGATATAAATGTTGTTGGGGCAGACTTAGTAGAAGTAGCTCCAGTTTACGATCATGCAGAGCAAACTCAAGTAGCAGCAAGTAAGTTTATACGTGAAATCTTATTAGGTTGGGTAAAATAATAAGATTTATAAAAGGCGATTTTTCGTTCATAAGAACGAAGAGTCGCCTTTTTTATTTTAGTTTGAAATTGAAAAACTTGAAGTCACTTAATAAAAATTTACTAAAAATGTAAAAATGTTATTGATAATGATAATCATTACCTTTATAATTGAGAACGATTATTGTTATCATATTATGGGGGAAGATGAAAATGAAAAAAGGGGTAAGGAAATTTATTTTGACACTACATTTGGTGTGCAGCTTAGTTTTTGGACTTTTTATTATTGCTGTTTGTGCAACAGGTAGTGTATTGGTGTTTGGGAATCAGATTGAGCATATATTAAATCCGCAGTATTTTAAACCTGCAAGTAGTGAAAGAAATGTTGGAATTAAAGAAGCAGAAAAGATTTTTCTTGAACATTACAAAGGTTTTCAAATTTCGAGGATGGATGTGCCTTCAAAGTTAACAGATGTATATCATGCAAGTATGTCAAAAGGACATAATGAAATTGACGCATATGTAGATCCTAGCAATGGTAAATTATTAGGTAATTTTGATAGGGAGAAATCAATCGTTTCTTTTGTTAAAGAGTTACACACACATTTATTGTTAGATGAGATTGGTGAAACAATTATAGGTATCGTTGCAATTGCATTTATTTTAATTCTTATTACAGGTATTTATTTATGGTATCCAGGCATTAAAAGAATGTTTAAAAGCTTAAAAATTAAATGGAATAAAAGCCAAATGGCAAAAAATCTATCATTACATAATTTCATAGGGGTTATTACCTTACCATTTTTACTTGTTGTAGCAATAACAGGAATGCTATTTCCTTTCCAAGAAAAGATTGAAGAAACTTTGAAATTGAAATTTACATCGAATTATCCTGAAGAACTTAAATCAGTTGATAATGGTAAACAACAAATTGGACTAGATGCTATAGTTGCCCAAATTAATAAATTACACCCAGAAGGTGAGTTATACAAGTTGAGACTACCAACAGAAAAAGATGGTGTTATAGAAGCACAATTAAGTGATGGTAGCTACGATCCTGAAGGTAAAGGAAATACAACTGAATTCTTCGATCAATTTTCTGGAAAGCATTTAGGAACTTTTTCGAAAAAAACTGAAACAGCCTATGACAAATTTTTTGTTTGGCGAGAAAGTTTACATAGAGGAACTTTTGGCGGGGTGTTTGTAAAAATAGTTTATGCCCTAGTTGGAATAGCTCCACTTGGATTAGGAATAACTGGAATTACAATGTGGGCGTTAAAACGAAGAAATAAAGCTAATAAAGTGAGAAGAAAATTACAACAAACAGCGTAAGATGAACGAAATTTTATATGAATTAACTATGTCGGTTAAATAATTTGCTAGAACCCGAAAGAAAATACGCTAAAGCCGTATTTATCTTTCGGGTTTTTGTGTTTGGTAACAATATGATTATTTGTACAGTTTTTATAGTAAAACGATAATTTTGTAGAAAGATAAAAATAGAAGAATGTACAAAGTTAACGTTGACGTTAACGATATATTAGGAGTAAGATAGATAAGTGATAAAAATTTAAAATATAAATTCATTTTGAAAGGAGGAAGTGATTTGCTATATAAAATAGATGAAGTAGCGAAGGAATGTGGATTAACAAAGCGATCGATTCGTTACTATGAAGAAATCGGATTAATCTCCCCACCTGAAAGAAGTGAAGGAGGATTTAGGCTTTATTCAGACTCGCATATCGAACGACTGAAGAAAATAATGAATGTTCGTGATGTTCTTGGTTTTTCTTTGCAGGAGGTTCAGGAGTATATGGCAATTAGTGAGGCGTTTGAAGAATTCCGATTGCAATATAGGGAAAACAAGGAAAAGATGAATGAAGATGAAAGAAAGAATAGTCTATTAGGAGCTGAAGAAGTACTCGCTCAACAATTAAAAATGATTGATGAAAAGCTTAAAAAAATGAACGATATTCGAGATGAAATGAATGAGATGTATCAGAGGGTGCGAAAAGCATTAGAACAATAAATAAAATGGGAGATGGATGAAATATGTCAAACTTGGCAAAAGGTAAAAATCAAAAGACAAATGTAAATCAAAAGTCAGGTCTTTTGAATCAACCAAAAGCTATATGGGCTGTTGGATTTGCATGTATTATCGCATTCATGGGAATTGGTTTAGTTGACCCAATTTTACCAGCAATCGCTGAAAAGATGCATGCTTCTAAAAGTGATGTAACGCTTCTTTTTACAAGTTACAATTTAGTAATGGCAATCGCGATGTTAATAACAGGTTTTATCTCTTCACGTATCGGAATTAAATGGACGCTACTTTTAGGAATACTAATTATTGCAGTTTTCGCAGGTCTTGGAGGAAATTCAAGCAGTATATGGGAATTAGTATGGTTACGTGGAGGCTGGGGTTTAGGTAACGCGCTATTCGTTGCGACTGCATTATCTGCAATTGTTTCATTATCTAGATCAGGTGTTGCACAATCAATTATTTTATACGAAACTGCGATTGGTCTTGGTATATCAGTTGGTCCGCTTTTAGGTGGAGAATTAGGTTCAATCTCTTGGAGAGGTCCGTTTTTCGGCGTGGCTTGCTTAATGGTAATTGCATTTTTATCTCTATCATTTATGATGCCAAAAACACCTATAACACAAAATACTAAAAGAACATCGTTCCTTGATCCATTCCGTGCTCTTAAACATAGATCATTATTAACATTAGGTATTACAGCATTTTTATATAACTTTGGATTCTTTACTTTATTAGCATTCTCACCATTTTTTATGGGATTAAAGGAACATGGTTTAGGATTCGTTTTCTTAGGTTGGGGACTTTTATTAGCAATTACATCTGTATTTATGGCACCAAAATTACAAAAGAAATTCGGTACACTTAAATCGATGTATGCTATGTTAACACTTTTTGCTATTACACTGATCGTTATGGGAATTGGAACAGAAACAAATAGTGTCATTATCGTCTGTGTAATAATTGCTGGTGCATTTTTAGGTAATAATAATACATTAATTACGACAGCAGTAATGCAAGCAGCACCAGTTGAACGTTCAACTGCATCAGCTGCATATAGCTTTTTACGTTTTCTTGGTGGAGCAATTGCTCCTTATCTAGCTGGTAAACTTGCTGAATGGTATAATCCACATGTACCTTTCTATGTAGGTGGATGTTTTGTATTACTATCGGTACTTTTCTTATTTATTAATAAAAAGCATTTAATTCATATTGATAAAGCAGAGTCTGCACATTAATTATATGGTGTACTTCTCAATTAGTGAAAGCCCGCTTGGAATTACGTATTCCTGGCGGGTTTTTTATTTTGAGTGTAGTGATAGGACGATATGAACAAACAAAAAACAGCCGTTTTCGAGGCTGTTTGTCATGGTCCGAAATGACCGAACATCATCAGATAAACGATGAATCCGATAAGTGCGAGTAATCCGATTAGTGCAGCTGTAAAACTGCCGAACATGATTGCTTTTCGTTTGAAAATGAACCACAAGATGAGTCCCACAACGAATGGCACGAAAAAGGCGTACAAATAAATGAGGAAAATACTCGATAATGAAATGATTCCAATGCCTAATCCAATGAAAAATAGTTTGCTTGAAGATTGTTGTGCGATTGTTTTCATAAAGTCCCCTTTTAATTATCATATGTTCTTTATTGTCTCACAAACAGTTTTCAATTGAAAACAATAATCTTCTCAATTTACATGAACTCTCACCTTAAATCGCTCCCAAAAATTTTATGAATAGAAGTCATCATTATAAAAAACAAAACTATGTACAATAAGTCAAAAAAACCACTATGAACCCCGTTTTAAACCAAGAGGGAATACCGACTTTTGAGATAGACTTATAATTTCGTTCATTTTAATGAATATTTTTCACAACTTTTTTCTTACCTATTTTATTTTTTTTATTAGATTATGCTAAAATGGGAAAAGATGATTTTTGGATGTGATTCGTTACGTTCATTGGGAGAAAAGGACGTGTAAAAGTGAAAGGACAACAAGGCATACCCGTCTCAATTGATTTTGAGACTTTGATAAAAGATCCACACGGGCGTGATAAAATCAGTTTTCAAGCAAATGGCCTATACTATAAAAAAGATGATGTTTCATATTTATTATTTGATGAAAATCACGAAGATCGAAAAGTAAAGGCTACTATGAAAATAGGTAAAGGGGAAGTAACAATTATTCGTAACGGCGGAGTTATGATGCGCCATCAATACCGAGTAAATGAAACAACTGAAGGTACTTTCTCTAATGAATTAGGAGTATTTCAAACTAAGGCTTATACAAAAAAACTACAATTTCTAGTATCAGAAGGACCTCTAAAAGGAGTACTTCAATTAGGATATAAGTTATTCGTAGGAGATGAAAATGCAGGGTCGTATAACATTACAGTATCAATTAAGGAGGCAACGATATGAATACATTAGAACAAGTAAAAAGTCGTTTAAAAAATGAAATCGAAGCTGCTGTATTAAAAGCAGGATTAGCAACGGAGGAACAATTACCACAAGTCGTATTAGAAACTCCAAAAGATAAAGCGCATGGAGATTTTTCAACAAATATGGCGATGCAATTAGCACGTGTTGCTAAAAAGGCTCCTAGAATGATTGCAGAGGAGTTAATTAATGCTTTTGACCAAAGTAAGGCAAGTATTCAAAAAGTAGAAATTGCTGGACCAGGTTTCATCAATTTTTATATGGATAATAGTTACCTAACTGATCTAATCCCAGCAATTATAAAATCAGGAAATGAATATGGTCAAACAAACTTTGGTAACGGTGAAAAGATTTTAGTTGAGTTTGTTTCAGCGAATCCGACTGGAGATTTACATTTAGGTCATGCTCGTGGAGCAGCGTTTGGAGATTCACTATGTAATATTTTAGACAAAGCAGGTTATGAAGTAACTCGTGAATATTATATTAATGATGCTGGAAACCAAATTAATAATTTAGCATTATCAGTAGAAGCTCGTTATATGCAAGCTCTTGGAATGGATAAAGAAATGCCTGCAGATGGTTACCATGGTGCAGACATTATTGAGATTGGTAAAACATTAGCTGCTGAATTCGGTGACCGTTATATGAATGAACCAGAAGATACTCGCTACAAATTCTTCCGTGAGTATGGTTTAAAATTAGAAATGGAAAAACTGCAACGTGATCTACGTAATTTCAGAGTAGACTTTGATGTGTGGTACTCAGAAACTTCATTATATGAAAATGGCAAAGTGTTAGAAGCGCTTGATGATTTAAATCAACGTGGCGAAACATATGAAGAGGAAGGCGCAACTTGGTTCCGTTCTACAACATATGGAGATGACAAAAACCGTGTACTAATTAAAAGTGATGGCTCTTATACTTATTTAACTCCTGATATTGCTTATCACCGAGACAAACTTAGTCGCGGAGCAGATAAATTAATTGATATTCTTGGAGCTGACCATCATGGATACATTCCTCGAATGAAAGCAGCAATTCAAGCGTTGGGATATAATGCGGATACGCTAGAAGTAGAAATTATCCAAATGGTTCAGTTATATCAAGACGGTCAAAAAGTAAAAATGAGTAAACGTACAGGTAAAGCTGTAACGTTACGTGATCTAATGGAAGAAGTAGGTATCGATGCGACACGTTACTTCTTTGCAATGCGTGGCTGTGACTCACATTTAGACTTTGATATGGACTTAGCTGTTTCTAAATCAAATGAAAACCCTGTGTATTATTCACAATACGCTCACGCTCGTGTATGTAGTATTCTTCGTCAAGGTGAAGAAATGGGTATGGTTTATAATGGAGAAGCAGATTACAGCCTTGTTTCTTCTGAAAAAGAATATGAGTTATTAAAGAAATTAGGAGAATTCCCAGCAGCGGTTTCATTAGCTGCTTCAAAACGTACTCCTCATCATATTACAAACTATGTGTTTGAATTAGCGGGTACATTCCACAGCTTCTATAATGCAGAAAAAGTGCTAGATGCTGAAAATGTTGAAAAATCAAAAGCTAGACTAGCTTTAATGAAAGCAGTTCAAGTTACATTACAAAATGCATTAGCTTTAGTTGGAGTTTCTGCACCAGAAAAAATGTAAGTAGTAAATTAATGAAAGTACCATGTCCCAATTTTGGGTATGGTACTTTTTTTGTAAATTAGAAACATTTAAATGTATGAATTTGTAATATTTTAGTTTATTAATTTATAAAAATTTGTCGGTAAATAAGGAAATAAAACAAGTTTCGCCATTTTTTTATTAATTTTTTTTAAATGACCCCCTAAAAAATGAAATTCTCTTCGAATAGTTATAGTGAGAATATATTAAGAAGTTTTTACAAAGGGGAAAAATTTATGAAAAAGTTATTGGTACATACAACTGCAACGGCATTATTATTATCTCAGTTAGGATTCTCTAGTTCAGTACTTGCTGCTGAAAATGATACGGTTTCGTCAACTGACCAAAAGGAAGAAGCACCTGCATTAGTTAAAGGCGATTTCTTTTATTTTGTAAAAACAACTGTAGAAAAGATTCAATTGTTACTAACAACAGACAAGGTTAAAGAGGCAGAACTTTTATCGGATTTTGCACAAGAGCGTATTCATGAAGCAAGAGAATTAATTAAAGAAGGCAAAGAAGATTTAGCAAAACAAACAATAAAAGAAGCTTTAGGTCAGATGGAAAATGCTCAAGGCCAACTTGACGATAAGCTTCCAACTGTTACTGAGCCAACGACTTCAGAAACAACAACAGAAAGCACTGTTACTACAAAGCCAGCTGAAGATTCAACTGATGTAGAAAAAGAAGATCAAGAAAAAGCTGAAACAGAAAAAGAAAACGTTGAAAAACATGAAAAACAAAAATTAACAAAAGAGCAAAAAGAAATTACAAAAATTCAACACCATCTAAATAACAATTTACTTGTTTTAGCAAATGTTTTAGACCAAGTTAAAAATCCAAAAGCAAAAGCTGCGATTGCTAAAAATATTGAAAAGAGCTTTAACAAAATTTCTGAAAGATTAGAAAAAGTCTTAAAGCAAACAGAACAAGAAAAAACTGCTCTAACACCAGTTATTACAATTCAATACCCTGATGCAACAACAGATCAGTCAGCTACACCAGAAGTGATTACAACAATCACTAAAATTGAAGATGTTGAAGATACAGACGTGAAAACTGTAAACGTTAACGAAGATAATCAAGGTGAAAATGATGATAAAGATGCTACTGAAGTTGCTACACAACCTGTAAAAGTAGAACATAAGGAAGATCATCAGAAAATTGAATACAAGTCAAAAGAAGTAAAACCAGTTAAAGTAAAAAAAGTAAAAGTTGAAAAAGAAGAGAAGCATGTAGTGAAGCACGAAGTAAGACAAGAGGTAAAGCACGAAGTAAAACACGAACATGAAAATCGTGGAAACCATAAGGGCAATGAAAAGCATGAGTTGAAAAAAAACGAGGATTCAAAAAAACAAGGTGAAAACCACGGAAAGGGACATGGTAAAAATTAATAAGTAATTACCTCCATTTACCTTTCAATAAAATCACATGATACATTTCATAAGATGCGATATTCTTAAGTTTAACTGATTAAAAAATAATGGTGCCTCATACATTCATTTGAATATATAATGAGTGGAGGCGCCTTTAAGTTTTATTGGCTAAGCTATCCTCTTTTGAAAGGAGATGGGGTCTTGTTACTTACAATTTTTCAGACGCTTTATAAAAGAAAAGAAAAAATTGAAGATATTGTATTAACAATACAACAATCTTCATCAAAAGAACTAGATGATTTTATAGTTCAATATACTCCTTTTATAAACAAAACTGTTTCTACTATTTGTGGAAGATTTATTACTAATCAAGAAGATGAATTTAGTATTGGTTTAAATGCATTCCATGAAGCAATTAAACTATATTCGTATAAAAAAGGAGCGTCATTTCTATCATTTGCTAAATTGATTATAAAAAGAGAATTAATCGATTATTTTCGTAAGGAATCTAAATATCAATCAATGACTTCTGAACAAACCGGTACGGAAGATATACATAAACAATATGATGACCATGTGTATAGCTCTTATATAAAAAACTTTGATGAAATAAATCGTAAAGAGGAAATTATTCATTTCAGTGAGATGCTTAAACAATTTGGAATTTCATTAGAATCTTTAGTAGAAGTTTCACCTAAACATGAAGATACAAGAAAGCATATTTTTTCAGTAGTAGACCTCATTACAACTGATGAAGAAATGTTAACTTTTCTATATAAAAAGAAAAAATTACCGATGAATAAACTAGAAACTAAAGTTAATATAAGTCGAAAAACACTCGAAAAACATAGAAAATACATTATTGCCATGAGTATTATTAGTGTCAATGATTATATTTATTTACAAAACTATTTGAAAAGGGGGAACTGAAGATGAACAATGGTATTGTTTTAAAGGTAAATCATTCTTCCGTAGTTGTACTAACTGCTAACGGAGAGTATTTAAAATGTAAAAAATTATTGTCATCTTATTCAATTGGTGAAGAAATTCAGTTCCCTAACAATGCAATCATTTTAAATAATAAATTGAAAATAAGTATTCCTAAATTGATACCTGTCGTAATTGCTAGTAGCTTAATTCTTTTCTCATTTTTATTTCTGAATTTGGACAATAAAGAGGCATTAGCTGCAGGGAAGGTTACAATTAACTCAGAGGCAAAGGTTTCATTAATATTGGACAAACATTTAAGAGTTATTGCATTAAAAGGTCACAATGAACAAGGTAAAAAAGTGATCGATAAATTAGATAACTGGAAACAGGTGCCTTTACGTACAGTTATGGATGATTTAGTTGGAGAAATGGAGAAATCTAAAGTAATTCAACCTGATGAAAAGATCAAATTAACTGGTGAGATGAGAAAAGAATTTAAAAATAAACAAAATGAGCTAAATAATGAATTGAAAGATATTCAAGAAATCACTAATTATATTAATATCCCAAATTCTAAGGATATAGATCAACCAAAGGTTAAAACTCAAAATCATGGTCAAAGCCAAAATAAACAAGAAAATAGTTTTGATTCTCATTCAACGAATGTAACAAGAGATGAAAATAATTCTAAAGAGAAATCTTCTTTAAAGTCATCTACAGTCGAAAATAACAAAGTTAAAGAAAATACTCATTCAAAAGAAGTTAAGAATAATATACATCAAGAAGAGCACTTGGAAAATAAGCAGAGTCAATGGAATCATAGAAATCGAAATGAACATCAAGAATCATCGAAGCAAAATCAAAAGAAACAGTACAACAACCATAATAAGCATCAGGATAAAAAAAAAACTGAATACAATTATGACCGCGATATAAGAAGAAATAATAATGATCAACGAAAAAATAAAAATAATGAAGGATGTCATGGGTGCAATAATCGTTATAAAAACAGTGGAAACGAGAACAAGCACAATAATGGCTGGCAAAATGGTAGTGGAAAACGCTCAGATTGAAAATCTGAGCGTTTTTTTATCCAAATAACATATTAAACTCATGAAAGGGTAAAGGCTTAGGAACTGCCACTCAAATGCTCATGAATAACCTTCCATTCGCCATGCTCATTTTTAATAAATACATTAGTAGCTCTACCATGACCGACTACAACGTTCCCGTTAATATGGCCTTCATATTGAAATTGATAAGTACATGATGCTGAATTTTGATCAGTAGTTAACCATTTTACATTTGTAGCTGTGTAAACTTCATCTTGAATTAGATTCCAAGCATTTTCAAAATAATGCTGAATTTCTACTAAAGATGTACAGGTTTTGTTTGAAAACCAATAAATGGCGTCATTGTGAATAAATTTTTTTACCTGATTAAAATCATGTGTATTAGTAGCCATTATATATTGTTGTAATGCATTTTGATAGCTCATTTACAAACCACCTTTATGTAGAGTCGAAGTAAGACTTTAGGTGAATGTCTATTAACAATCTTATCATTTACTAACCTATAATTAATCAATTATTTTAAAACCATTTCTAAATGAAGAAACCCACAATGTAAGTTAAACTTCCTTGAGGGTTTTATTAATTCTGGCTATTTTTTGTGCAGATGAACTTTTTGAAACTTTTAATTAACTTCAATCATACCACCACTTATTCGCTTATAGCCTCTCCATTTCGATAAATCTTCCATTAATTGCAATAAAGCTATATCCTTTTTTTTCGATTCAATCATTATATCAATGTCACTTCCAATTGATCTGACGATGTCAAAAAAAGGCTTAATAAAATTAAGGTCAATTAAATCTGAATGTGCTCTAAACTCTTTATCGGATTTTGGAGATGATATATGTATTTTAGGCTTTAAATGCGTTTGCTCCCAAGTAGAGAATATAAGAGGCAATAAATTCTCTAACGGCTCTTCACATAAGTTTGCCATATGATGGTGATAGTCAAATACGAGTGGGATCCCTTCGTTTTTGCAAACCATTAGTGTTTCAGTCGTATTATATGTTTTATCGTCGTTTTCTAGCGTCATTTGTTTTTTTATGTGAGTAGGGAGCTTTTTTATATTTTCATAAAAACGCTGGATCGCCAGTTCTTTATTTCCATAAGCTCCTCCTATGTGTATATTAATGACACTTTGGTCTGAAATGCCCATTGCTTCAAGAACTTTATAATGATATTCCATATCAATTACAGCATTATCAGTTATATGTGGCTTATCACTTGTAAAAAGCGTGAATTGGTTAGGGTGAAAACTAACCCTTAATTCATGCTTCTTTATAAAATCACCGATTTCTTTAAATTGTTTGTGAAAAATATTTATATAATCAAATTCTACATCTGGATGAGTCGCCAAAGGGACCATTGAAGATGACATTCTATATAAGGGAATTTGTTGTCCCACATTATAATGAATTGCTCTAAATGTATTTTCAATGTTTTGTGATGTAACATACATTAGTTTCTCTATACGTTCGTCTTTATCTAAGGCTTTATAGCGCGTAAATGTAAGAGTTTTTGCAGGTGAACAATTATATAATGATAATGCATGTGATACATATCCAAATCGAATGATCATATTTTGTTCACCTCTACCTTCGTTTTTGTATATGTACAAAATATTACATTAATGGAGAAAGAAGTTTGGATAAAAGCTTGCGACACTTCCACAAAAATGTTGTTTTTTTATAATGCAAAATAGGATATGATTTTGAGCGTTCTAGGTCCTTCATAAACATTTCTTTAATCTTCAATATGAAAGTCTCACTTGAAAAAATACAGCTCCATTCATCGTTTATGCAAAGACTTCTACGATCGAAGTTAACAGATCCTACATCACAGCAACAATCATCGATTAATAGTATTTTGGCATGAAAGAAACCCTTTTGATAATGATAAACTTCTCCACCACCTTCTAAAATTAAAAGGAGATGCGGAAAACTCGCCTCTTTAACTAGTCGGTGGTCTTCTTTTTCAGGAACCATAACGCATATATGGACACCTCGATTAAGTGCCGCAAGTAAAGAATTCATTAGTTTTTTTGTAGGAATAAAGTAGGGTGTACCAATATAAATATGTTTTTTTGCCCGATCTATTAATTCTTTATACAGATTCTCAATGCGTATAAAGTCTGATGAATAGAAGTGATGCTCGATTTTTCCTTTTTCTAATTCATCGTCACTAATTAACGTAAAGGATTCTCCGCCACTTCTAACCCAGTCTATCAAAAATTGAGAGTGTAAATCTTTTACACCCTCGCCAGTCATCCGAATATGATAATCTCTCCAATAACCTAATTCTTCATCAAAACCAATATATTCTTTGCCAATGTTGAATCCACCAAAATAGCCGATTTTTTGATCGATCACCGTAATCTTACGGTGGTTTCGGTGTTGAAACCGATAGATAGTGTATGGAAATCCCGTTCTTCGATTAAAAAGTACTTCTACACCATTTTCTTTTAGTTTTTTAATTCTTTTCCGCTTAAGCCTAAAACTTCCAATCCAATCAACAAGTAAACGTACTTGTAATCCCTCACAAGCCTTTTTTTCGAGTAAGGATAAAAATTTTTCAGATGTTTCATCATTTCGAACAATATAAAAAAGCATAGAAATACTACTATTTGCTTCTTTCATATCGTCTAGAAGATGCTCGTATAAGACATTACCATCCGTAATTAACATTGTTTCACTATATCTTTTTTTAAATGGACAAGTTTTATCATATTTATGAAAAGCTTTATAGCCAAAATAAAGATCTAAGCTAGCAAGGAGTATAAGAAAGAGTAGAGCAAATAAGCAAATACAAAGAATCATATAATTAACTCCTTTAACTTTTACGTGTTGATAGTATGACCATTTCCTTTGAAGATTATCAAAAAGGGCTAATTTAATATGAAAAAGTATTTGACTGAATAGTCATTCATTATATAATTAAAGTATATATTTTCTGAATATTATTATGGTTATAAATTTTTAAAAAGTAAGCGTTTTATTTATAGCCGGCAAAATTGGGGGAGGAATACATCATGGATCATGCACTTTTGTATTTGAACGCATTGGGGTTTGTGGCAATTACAGTTTATGCAATTTATTTATTCATTTACCTAATTAAAACAAGAATTGCCTACATTAAACTAGGTAAAAAAGAAGAGTTTGAAAGAAATTTGAAAGAACGCTTTCAAAAAATTTGGGTGAATGTTTTTGGACAAAAAAAGTTATTAAAGGATAAGAAAAGTGGATTTATTCATTTGTTATTCTTTTATGGATTTATTTTAGTTCAAGCAGGAGCTTTAGACTTTATTTTAAGAGGCCTTGTTCCTGGAGTACATTTACCACTAGGACCTTTATATGGTGCATTTACATTTTTTGAAGAAATCGTTGCGTTACTAATATTGGTGGCTGTTGTTTGGGCCTTCCATAGACGATATATTGAAAAATTAGTTCGACTAAAAAGAGGTTGGAAAAGCGGTTTAGTTCTAATTTTCATTGGTTTATTAATGTTATCCACTCTGTTTGGTAATGGAATGGGCATCATTTGGAGTGGAGAAGGAACGAGCTTCCACGAACCAATTGCATCTTTAGTTGCTACAATTTTTAATGGTATTAGTGAACCTTTAGCAATTTCATTCTTTTACGTTGCATGGTGGATTCACTTA
This sequence comes from Gottfriedia acidiceleris, assembly GCF_002128425.1. Lineage (GTDB taxonomy): Bacteria > Bacillota > Bacilli > Bacillales > Bacillaceae_G > Gottfriedia > Gottfriedia acidiceleris. The sequence continues at coordinate 279,700 of NZ_NESS01000004.1, read as the reverse complement.
GTTACACTTTTGACGTTCTTAGTGTATGTACCTCAATCGAAGCATGCGCATTTACTTGCTGGTCCAGCAAACGTGTATTTTAACCGTTTAACGAAAGCAGGAAAGTTAGAAAAAATAGATTTTGAAGATGAAACACAAGAGACATTTGGTGTTGGAAAAATCAGCGACTTCCGTCAGTCACAATTAATTGACTTATATGCTTGTGTAGAATGTGGTCGCTGTACAAATGTCTGTCCGGCAACTGCAACTGGAAAAATGCTGTCACCAATGGACTTAATATTAAAGCTTCGTGATCATTTAACTGAAACTGGGGCTGTTGTTACGTCTCGTGCACCTTGGGTTCCAACTGTTGCATTTTCAAAAACAAAAGGAAATCAATTAGCATTTGCTTCACAAGGTAATCAGGAAACAGCAGCAACATTGGAATATAGTCCAAGTTTAATTGGTGACGTAATTACTGAAGAAGAGATTTGGGCTTGTACAACATGTCGTAACTGTGAAGATCAATGTCCTGTAATGAATGAGCATGTTGAAAAAGTAATTGATTTACGTCGTTATTTAGTTTTAACAGAAGGTAAGATGCAACCTGATGCTCAACGTGCAATGACAAATATAGAGCGTCAAGGAAATCCATGGGGATTAAATCGTAAAGACCGTGAAAACTGGAGAGAACTTGATGAAAGTATTCATATTCCAACAGTAAAAGAAGCTCAGAAAGCTGGAGAAGAATTCGAGTACTTATTCTGGGTTGGTTCAATGGGTTCGTATGATAACCGAAGCCAAAAAATCGCATTAGCATTTGCAAAACTTATGAATGAAGCTGGAATTAAGTTTGCTATTTTAGGTAATAAGGAGAAAAACTCTGGTGATACACCTAGACGATTAGGTCAAGAATTCTTATTCCAAGAGTTAGCAAGTAATAATATCGCAGAAATTGAAAAAACGGGAGTAAGTAAATTAGTAACAATTGACCCGCATGCTTATAACATATTTAAAAATGAATATCCTGATTTTGGTTTATCAATCGAAGTTTATCATCACACAGAATTATTATCTAGGTGGGTTAAAGAAGGTAAGTTAAAGCCAGTTCATCAAGTAAATGAAGTGATTACTTACCATGATTCATGCTATTTAGGTCGATACAATGAAGTTTACGAAGCTCCTAGGGATATTCTTCGTGCTATTCCTGGCGTCGAGCTTGTCGAAATGGAGCGTAAACGCGAAACAGGTATGTGCTGTGGAGCGGGTGGAGGATTAATGTGGATGGAAGAGCATGTTGGTAATCGTATTAATGTAACGCGTACTGAACAAGCACTTGCAGTTAGTCCGAATGTGATTGGAACAGGTTGTCCTTATTGCTTAACAATGCTATCGGATGGAACAAAAGCAAAAGAAGTTGAAGAAAGTGTTAAAACACTAGATATAGCAGAACTTTTAGAGTTATCGATTTTTGGTGACAAACAAAACCAAGCTTCATAAAAGTTCTATAACTTTTCAATCTTCATAAAATTACAATGAAAGGTGTGCAACTTGTACACCTTTCAGACAGTTAACTAAGCATTTTTAATCAGTCTCCGAATTAGAGTATATAGTTTTTTATATAGCTTTGTATGCCTTTTATGTAGTGAATTGATTTATTTAGGATTTTTTATAAGGAGAAATAGATAAAAGTTTAAGGGGGAAAATGGGATGAGTAAAACAGTTATAGTAAGTGCAGTTCGTACACCAATAGGACGTTTTGGAGGCGCGTTAAAGGGCTTTAGTGCTGCTCAGTTAGGTGGTATCGCAATTAAAGAAACTTTAAGCCGCGTTAACCATTCATTAGAAACAATTGATGATGTAATAATGGGAACTGTTTTACAAGGGGGACAAGGACAATTACCTTCAAGACAAGCACTTCGTAATGCAGGATTACCTTGGGAAACGAGATCTGAAACAATAAATAAAGTATGCGCATCTGGTATGCGTAGTGTTATGCTATCTGATTTATTGATTCGTTCTGGTGAAAGTAAACGTATAGTTGCAGGTGGAATGGAATCCATGAGTAATACACCTTTTTATCAAACCTCTTTAAGATGGGGAAATAAAATGGGTAATACAGAGTTAAAAGATGGCCTTCTATTGGATGGTTTAACTTGTTCATTTACTGGAGTTCATATGGGTACATATGGAAGTGAAGTTGCTAAATTAGAAGATATTTCTCGTGAGCAACAAGATGAGTGGGCACTTCGTAGTCACCAACTTGCGGTTGAATCGATTAAAACAGGTAAATTTAAAGAAGAGATTGTAACGATTGAGTCAGTTGGCAAAAAAGGAGTCGTAACAAAAATTGAAGTAGATGAGTGTCCAAGAGAGGATACTACGATTGAAAAATTGGCTAAACTATCACCAGCATTTGATCGTGACGGAACAATCACAGCTGGAAATGCACCTGGACTAAATGACGGAGCTGCAGCACTTTTATTAATGAGTGAGGAAGATGCGAAACTAAATGGCTACTTTCCATTAGCTACAATTGTTGCAACAGAATCAATTGCTGTAGAAGCAAAGGACTTCCCAAGAACTCCTGGATATGTCATTCAAAAATTATTACAAAAAACAAACAAAAAGATATCCGATATTGACTTATTTGAAATTAACGAAGCATTTGCAGCAGTAGTTTTAGCCAGTTCGAAAATTGCGGATATACCTTTAGAAAAAATTAATGTAAATGGTGGCGCAATTGCTCTAGGACATCCAATTGGAGCAAGTGGTGCAAGAATCATCGTTTCATTAGTTAATGCTCTTAAAGCAAGAGGTGGAGGCTTAGGAATAGCTGCGATCTGCAGTGGCGGTGGTCAAGGAGATGCAGTTTTAGTAGAGGTACGTTAAGAGGGAAAAGCAAGAAAAGCAGGGTATAGGAAGAGCAGGCTAGGTTTAGAGGGAGATACTTCCCTCTACCTAGGAACTGCTTCCCTTACGCTGTTATTTTTCTTGCTTTTCTACTTACCTATTAACTTTGTCCTGTTTTTCCTTCCTTCTAGACTTGAAAATTTTTCTACAAAAAATAACAGGAATTTTCAGATTTTTGTCTAATATTATACGAAGTAGACTATCTTTTTAGTCAAAGTAGAAAATATTATGTTAACGCTTACAAAAATCGACAAAACAACATGGCAGTGATAAGGGAGCAATTAAGTTAAAGGGAATAGGATATAAAATAATTATCTTTAATTAAAGCCTTTCATTGATTGTGATCCTTATCCTAGCAAAAATCGGGGGAAATGATCTATGCAATTTCGTTTAAGTGAAGAACATGAAATGATTCGTAAAATGGTAAGAGATTTTGCTAGAAATGAGGTTGCTCCGTCAGCTGCTGAGCGTGATGAGCATGAAAAATTCGATCGTTCAATTTTTGACCAAATGGCAGAGTTAGGATTAACGGGTATTCCATTCCCAGAGGAATATGGTGGAATCGGTAGTGATTATTTAGCTTACGTTATCGCGGTTGAAGAACTTTCTAGAGTTTGTGCTTCAACAGGTGTAACTTTATCAGCGCACACTTCATTAGCTAGTTGGCCGATATATAAATTTGGTACTGAAGAACAAAAACAAAAATTCTTAAAACCGTTAGCACAAGGAACAAAAATTGGTGCTTATGGATTAACTGAACCAGGATCTGGATCGGATGCTGGTGGTATGAGAACGACTGCTAGAAAAGAAGGAAACGAATATATTTTAAATGGTTCAAAAATATTTATTACTAATGGTGGAGAAGCGGAAATTTACGTAGTGTTTGCAGTGACTGATCCTACAAATAAACACGGAGTTTCTGCATTTATCGTTGAAAGTGATACGCCAGGTTTTTCAGTTGGTAAAAAAGAAAGTAAATTAGGTATTCGTTCATCGCCAACAACTGAAATTATCTTTGAAGAATGTCGTATACCAGCTGAAAACCTATTAGGTGAAGAAGGTAAGGGATTTAAAGTTGCAATGCAAACTCTTGACGGCGGGAGAAATGGTATAGCTGCCCAAGCAGTAGGTATTGCGCAAGGTGCTTTAGATGCGTCTGTTGATTATGCTAAAGAGCGTGTTCAATTTGGAAAACCCATTATTGCTCAACAAGGTATCTCATTTAAACTTGCAGATATGGCTACAAGTATCGAAGCTGCTCGTCTTTTAACATATCAAGCGGCATGGTTGGAATCTAATGGTCTTCCATACGGTAAGGAATCTGCTATGTCAAAATTATATGCTGGAGATACTGCAATGAAAGTCACAACAGAGGCAGTACAAGTTTTCGGTGGATATGGATATACGAAGGATTATCCAGTAGAACGCTTTATGAGAGATGCTAAAATTACTCAAATTTATGAAGGAACACAAGAAATTCAAAAACTAGTAATCTCAAGAATGCTATAAAAATAGATCTTTATTCTTCTTTCCGCATTACGAATGATTAGGATAGCTTGGTACAAGGATTACGTATTGCCCTTTACCAAGTTTTCTTTTACAAAAAGGTAATTATAATTCCGGGGGATGATTAGTATGGTAGAAAAGTATCAAGCTAAACATAAGATTCGTTTCGTTACTGCTTCAAGCTTATTTGATGGCCATGACGTGTCAATCAATATGATTAGAAGATTATTGCAAGAAAATGGTGTTGAAGTTATTCATTTAGGGCATAATCGCTCTGTTGAAGAAATTATAAACGCAGCAATTCAAGAGGATGTACAAGGTATTTCAATTTCTTCCTACCAAGGTGGACACATGGAGTACTTTAAATATATGTACGACTTGCTTCAAGAAAGAGGCGCTGCTCACATCAAGTTATTTGGTGGAGGTGGTGGCGTAATTTTGCCTAAAGAGCAAGAGGAGCTAGAAGCATACGGAATCACTAAAATCTATTCACCTGAAGACGGCCGTATAATGGGACTTCAAGGAATGATCAATCATATGCTACAAAGCACAGACTTTCTTCCTCCTTTGAAGGATTTAGAAAACGTTCAAAAACTATCTGCTACAAATCATAAAGAAATTGCTAGATTTATTACTTTAGCTGAAAATAAAGGATCTCTAGATTCAAGCTTAGAGATGGCCGCAACATTAGAAAAATCAGAAACTAGCAAAAGTGTAGTAATTGGTATGACTGGTACTGGTGGAGCGGGTAAGAGTTCATTGACAGATGAGCTAGTACGTCGTTTTATTCAAGAGTTTCCAGACAAAACAATCGGTATTGTTTCAATTGATCCAACAAAACGAAAAACAGGTGGGGCACTATTAGGTGATCGTATTCGAATGAATTCAATTCACCATCCAAATGTGTATATGAGAAGTTTAGCTACTCGAGATAGTCAATCTGAGATCTCAAATGCATTAGAGGATACTATATCAATCTTAAAAACAGCTGATTTTGACGTTATTTTTGTTGAGACAAGTGGTATAGGTCAAGGTGATGCAGCAATTACTAGGTACAGTGATATTCATCTGTATGTTATGACAAGTGAATTCGGTGCACCTTCTCAGTTAGAAAAAATTGATATGATTGACTTTGCAGACTTGATTGCAATTAATAAATTCGAACGTCAAGGCTCAGAAGATGCTTTACGTCTTGTTCAAAAACAATATCAACGTAGTCGCCATCTTTTCCATGATGATATAGCAACAATGCCTGTTTACGGAACGATCGCTAGCCAATTCAACGATGCAGGAACTAATAATTTATTTTTAGCTTTAACGAAATCAATTGAAAAACATACTGCAAATGAATGGAATACGACGTACATTAAACCGGGTAATGTTGAAAAACAACATGTCATTATTCCAAGTAATCGCCGTTTTTACTTAAGAGAAATTGCAGAAACTGTAAGAAACTATCACGAAAATACTGAAGTTGAAGCAGCAAAAGCTTCAAAGCTTTATCAAATAGAAGGAACTCTGGCTGAAATAGAGTCACAAAATATTGAAGATGGAAAGCAGACATTAGTAGATTTGAAAAATAAATTTGAAGAATCTCTTGCTCCATCTACAAAGCAGGCTCTAAACCATTTTAAATTGATTAAAGAAGCTTATTCACAAGATCAACTAATTCAAAAAATTAGAGATAAAGAAATTAAAGTTGAGTTAACAACTACAACTTTATCTGGCATAAAAATACCGAAAGTATCTGTGCCTACTTATAGAGATTATGGAGATTTACTAAGATGGGTAGCGAAAGAAAACGTGCCTGGATATTTCCCATTTACAGCTGGAGTTTTCCCATTCAAACGTCAAGATGAAGATCCAAAGAGACAATTTGCTGGTGAGGGACCTCCAAGCAGAACAAACAAACGATTCCACTATCTATGTGAGAATGACCCAGCTAAACGTTTAAGTACAGCATTTGATTCAGTAACTCTATACGGTGAAGACCCTGCAATCCGTCCTGATATTTTTGGGAAAATTGGTGAGAGTGGAGTAAATGTATGTACTTTAGAAAATATGATTGAGCTATACAATGGTTTTGATTTATGTAGTCCTTCAACATCCGTTTCGATGACAATTAATGGTCCAGCACCAATTATTTTAGCAATGTTCTTAAATACAGCTATTCATCAACAAGTTGAAATAAAAGAAAAAGAATTAGGCCGAATTTTAACAGTTGAAGAATTCACTGAAGTAAAGCGAGTAACATTACAAAAAGTTCGTGGTACTGTTCAAGCTGATATTTTAAAAGAAGATCAAGGGCAAAACACATGTATTTTCTCAACAGAATTCGCTTTAAAAATGATGGGAGATATTCAACAGTATTTTATTGATAATAGTGTACGTAATTATTATTCAGTTTCAATTTCTGGATACCATATTGCTGAAGCTGGAGCAAATCCAATTTCGCAACTTGCATTCACTTTATCAAATGGATTCACTTACGTTGAATATTATTTAAGTCGAGGCATGAAAATTGATGATTTTGCACATAATTTATCGTTCTTCTTTAGTAACGGACTTGATGCTGAATACTCAGTAATTGGACGTGTAGCGAGAAGAATTTGGGCTGTCACGATGAAAGAAAAATACGGTGCATCTGAGCGTAGCCAAAAACTTAAATACCATGTTCAAACATCTGGTCGCTCATTACATGCTCAAGAGATGGCATTTAATGATATACGTACAACGTTACAAGCATTATTGGCTTTATATGATAACTGTAACTCACTTCATACAAATGCATATGATGAGGCTGTCACGACTCCTACAGAGGAATCTGTACGTCGAGCAATGGCGATTCAGCTTATTATTCAAAAAGAAAATGGTCTATCGAAAAATGAAAATCCAATCCAAGGATCATTTATCATTGAGCAACTTACGGACTTAGTTGAAGAAGCAGTCTTAAAAGAGTTTGAGAGAATTAGTGATCGTGGTGGCGTATTAGGTGCGATGGAACTTCAATATCAACGTGGTAAAATTCAAGAAGAGTCACTTTATTATGAAACACTTAAACATAATGGTGAGCTACCAATCATAGGAGTAAACTCATATATCAATCCTAACGAACAAATGGAATCAATCAATACAATGGAAATTGCTAGATCAAGCTACGAAGAAAAACAATCGCAAATTGATCATGTAGAGCAATTCCAAGCTAAACATAAATCTGATGCACAAGTCGCTCTAGAACAATTAAAGCAAGTTGCTCGTCAAAATGGTAATTTATTCGAAGAGTTAATGAATACTGTTCGCGTTGCTAGCTTAGGACAAATCACTCAAGCATTATATGAAGTAGGCGGACAATACCGTAGAAATATGTAATAAAGAAATGCGAAAAGCCGTTTGTCCCGCTTTATGACACTACAAGGGACATACGACTAATGGTAGGAAGAATGGGCGTCTTTTAGACGCTCATTTTACTATTTTCGCGAAAAATTAATCTAATATTGAAAAATATAGACAAGGTGCTAGCATATTTAACTTAGTTTTGTTTATAATGAAAGATATGTATTTTATAACTAACTAGTAAAATTTATACATAAAGTTATTGAATTATGGTGAAAATATTATTTTTAAAGGAGTGCTTACCTTGAGTTTAAAGCAATACTCGGAAGAGCAATTAAAAGAATTATCGCTTATTGAATTAGCATATGAACTTTTTTCTGAAACAAAGGAACCTATTTCTTTTTATGATTTAGTTGACCAAATGGCAACAGTCTTAGGTGTAACTAGAGAGGCATTATTAGAAAAACTTCCTCAATTTTATACAGAATTAAATATTGATGGACGTTTCGTATGTTTAGGTGAAAATCGTTGGGGATTACGTGCTTGGTATCCATATGATCAAGCTGAAGAAGAAGTATTACCTGTTGCAAAACCTAAGAAGAAACGTAAACAATTGGAAGAAGAAGATGAGTTTGAAGATTATGACGTATCTGATGACGATGATTTTGAAGAGGAAGAACTTGAATTAGACGAGATAGATGAAGATCTAGTTGATGATGACGATACTGATGAATTTGATGACGAAGAAATCGATGAAGACGATGAAGATCTGGAAATAGATGATGAAGACTTAGAGCTAGAAGATGAAGAAGATGAAGAATTAGAAGAATTTGAAGAGGAAGAAGAACTATAAGTTCTTGACTTTTAAGTACTGAATGAGTAGAATTCTTATTGGGCTCTTTAAAAAGAACGAAATATATTTTGACGCTCCCTATTTTAAATAGGGGGCGTCTTTGTTTTTTTACAAATACTTAATGTAATCAAACAATAAATGAAAAGTTTGCTTAGATTCAAATGTTAAAAATTTGCATGAAAAAACCCAGTTTTGGATGACAATAAAGCATGCATACAAAATGTTATTAAATAATTTTTATAAAGGTTTAGCTTTGTAATTTCTTGCTAGGAAAAATAAAATACGAATGCTAAAAATGAAAGGGGCTCAATTATGACAAAGTATATTTTTGTAACAGGTGGCGTAGTTTCTTCTCTTGGTAAAGGGATTGTTGCAGCATCTTTAGGACGACTACTAAAAAACAGAGGATTAAATGTAACAATTCAAAAGTTCGATCCGTACATTAACTTAGATCCAGGAACAATGAGTCCTTATCAACATGGTGAAGTTTTCGTAACAGATGACGGTGCAGAAACAGACTTAGACTTAGGTCATTATGAAAGATTTGTTGATATCAACGTTACTAAATTCAACAATGTAACTTGTGGTAAAGTTTATTCTACAGTTTTACAAAAAGAACGTCGTGGAGATTACTTAGGAGGAACTGTACAAGTTATTCCACATATTACAAATGAGATTAAAGATAAAGTTTTCCGTGCGGGTCGCGAAACAAATGCTGATGTTGTTATCACGGAAATCGGTGGAACTGTTGGTGATATCGAGTCATTACCGTTTATCGAAGCTATTCGTCAAATTAAAGGCGATGTAGGTCGTGACAACGTAATGTATGTACACTGTACACTTCTACCTTATATTAAAGCAGCTGGTGAGTTAAAAACTAAACCAACTCAGCACAGTGTAAAAGAACTTCGTAGTATTGGTATTCAACCAAATGTCATCGTATTACGTTCAGAAACATCTGTACCACAAGAAATGAAAGATAAAATTGCTCAATTCTGTGATGTGGATGCTAAAGATGTAATCGAATGTGTAGATGCAGATACTCTTTATGAAATCCCATTAGCATTACAAGCACAAGGATTAGACAGTATCGCATGTAATCATTTAAAACTACAAACAAATGAAGCAGATATGACAGAGTGGATTGCTTTAGTAGATAAAGTTAAAAACCTAACTAAATCAACAAAAATCGCTCTTGTTGGTAAATATGTAGAATTACAAGATGCTTATATTTCTGTAGCAGAAGCATTAAAGCACGCAGGATATGCTTTTGATAGTGAAATTGAAATTAAATGGATTAACGCAGAAGAAGTTACATCAGCTAATGTAAATGAATTTTTAAGCGATGTAGATGGAATTCTTGTACCAGGTGGATTCGGAGATCGTGGTGTAGAAGGAAAAATCTTAACTGCACAATTTGCTCGTGAAAATAACGTACCATTCTTAGGAATTTGTCTAGGTATGCAAATTGCGTCAATCGAATTTGCTAGAAACGTTTTAGGATTAAAAGGTGCTCACTCAGCTGAAATCGATCCTACGACTAACTATCCAATTATCGATTTATTACCTGAACAAAAAGATGTAGAAGATTTAGGTGGAACATTACGTTTAGGTTTATATCCATGTAAATTAATTGAAGGTTCAAAAGCATACGAAGCTTACGGTGAAGAAGTTGTTTACGAACGTCACCGTCATCGTTATGAGTTCAATAATGAGTACCGTCAACAAATGGAACAAGAAGGATTTATCTTCTCTGGAACTAGCCCTGATGGTCGTTTAGTAGAAATTATTGAGTTGCCAAACCATCCATGGTTTGTAGCATCTCAATTCCACCCAGAGTTTATTTCTCGTCCAAATAGACCACAACCATTATTCAGAGATTTTGTAGGAGCATCACTACAAAACCGAGGTTAATGAAATAAAAAACACCCAACAGATTCTATTAAAATCATGTTGGGTGTTTTTGTTACTTTAGAATTTTTTTAGTCAAAATCTGATAGGATTTCGCTCATTGTAAGTAGTAAGCAGTGATATATAAATAATCCAGTGAGTAGGGTAGGTAAACAGATTCGGTCTCCTTCGTCAGTTGGAACAAGTTTCTTTGTTAATTCATAGTTAATAAATACATCAGCTAGTTCTGATAAATGGTCTTCTCCATTAATCGTGGTAGAGACGATAACTAAACCAATAGCTGATTCTGAAAGTTTTTTAGCGAGAAGAATAGCTTCTTGATCATCCGTCTGTCTTGTGAATAAAAGTACTCGATCTACTGGAGATAAAGACTGGATTTCGCCGTTAATAAACAAAGGTTTAATTGAGTCGTTTTGTTCTGCTCCATCAGTTATTTCTGAAACAATACCAGCAAATTCTTTTGTACCATGAACATAAACGCATCCTTCGCCTATAACAGCCTGTGCTAGAATGCGTGAAGCATCTTCAAATACTTCCTCTTGTTTAACTATTTTTTGAAAAACTCCATTCAATTGTGTCGAAAAAATTTTTAACATTAAATAATACTCCCTCTTATAAAAGTATGTTCTAACCATTATACTGTAATTTAGGTAGATACAAAAAATTTTAAAAAAGTAATTCTTTGTAAAATTTACAAGCTAATGCAGGAAAAAAGGATTTTAAGTAGAATGTAAAAATTTAGGGGAATTTGTATTTTTTTAAGCAAGGTTATCTGGTTTAGAAAGGTGGTACTACTTTTGGGAAGTAAATTACTTATAGTAGACGATCAGTACGGAATTCGTTTGCTTTTACACGAAATTTTCAAAAAAGAAGGCTATGAGGTATTTCAAGCAGCTAATGGTTTTCAAGCAATTGATATTGTAGTGAAGGATTGTCCCGACTTAGTTATTCTTGATATGAAAATACCAGGTATGGACGGAGTGGAGATTCTAAAACGAATCAAAGAAATTAATAAAGATATTAAAGTTATTTTGATGACGGCTTATGGTGAACTCGATATTATTGAAGAAGCTAAAAAATTAGGAGCACTACAATATTTTCCAAAACCATTTGATATTGATGAAATTAAAAAGGTTGTTAGAGAGCATACTTCACAACCACAATCTCAGCAGTAAAATAGCAGATGGGTAGCGGACCATCTGCTTTTATTTTATCCACTAATTGAAAGCGTTTTCGGAAATAACGGATAAAACCGGTAGAAATAGTGTTTAATTGTCTAATATGTTACGATAATACGAACATTAGATGATATTTGTTGTGTTTTTATTTCATTTTTTGTATTCTTATGTTGTGATATAAATACCTTATAATTTACATAATAAAGAACAATTTGTAGCATTATATTCTTGTTAGTAAAATTATGGGTGCAGATTAATTTTCATAAAAGAGTATATAAGGAGGGCTTAAAATGCCTTTAGTATCTATGACTGAAATGCTTAATAAAGCAAAAGAAGGTAAATACGCTGTTGGTCAATACAATATTAATAACTTAGAGTGGACTTTTGCTATTCTTACTGCAGCTGAAAGAGAAAAATCACCTGTAATTCTTGGTGTTTCTGAAGGTGCAGCTAAATACATGGGTGGATTTAATACTGTTGTAAAGATGGTAGAAGGTTTATTAATTGATTTAAAAATTACAGTACCTGTAGCAATTCATCTTGATCACGGTTCAAGCTTTGAAGCATGTAAAGCTGCAATTGACGCTGGATTTACTTCAGTTATGATTGATGCTTCTCACGATCCGTTTGAACAAAACGTTGAAACAACTAAAAAAGTTGTAGACTACGCTCATTCTCATGGTGTATCTGTTGAAGCTGAATTAGGAACTGTTGGTGGACAAGAAGATCACGTTGTTGGAGACATTATTTATGCTGACCCAGCAGAGTGTAAAGAACTAGTTGAGCGTACAGGCATTGATTGCTTAGCTCCAGCTTTAGGTTCTGTTCATGGACCATACAAAGGTGAACCAAAATTAGGTTTCGACGAAATGGAACAAATCGGTAACGAGACTAATGTACCATTAGTTTTACACGGTGGAACTGGAATCCCAACTGAACAAATTCAAAAAGCAATCGCTCGTGGAACTGCAAAAATTAACGTAAACACTGAGAACCAAATTGCTTTCAATAAAGCTGTTCGTGAATTTGTTGCAAATGATCAAAAACAATACGATCCACGTAAAGTTCTTGGACCAGGTCGCGAAGCAATTATCGCTACAGTAGCTGGCAAAATCCGTGAGTTCGGTACTAGCAACAAAGCATAATATTTTAAGTTTTTTAGCTTAAAATATGATATATTATAATAAATTAAGCCGTCTAAATTATGTTTAGACGGTTTTCTTGTTTAACAAAGTAATTTTTAGTAATAAATTTATATGTTTTTTCATTTAGACTTGAAGATTTAAGATAATAATGATTAGAATTAGGTTAGGTCTAGTTAAGAATTTACCAAATATCTATTTCTACTTTAATAACTAATCAAAAGTTATTTAAAGGTTTTTTTCAATTTTTATTGAAATTGAAGATATTGTAATTAACCAAACCCCAAGCAAAAGTCTTTACATTAGACTGTAGCCCTCGTATCAACTAAGATTAGAGAAGTAGAATTTTGGAGAAAATAGGTAGAAACTATTCGACAGTTGAGGAGTTTACAAACTTTACTTCTCTACTATTTTCTTCTGCTCATTAGAAGGGAGTATACTATGGAAAAGCTTGTATTAGAAGGCGGTATACCTTTAAAAGGGACAATTCGTGTTAGCGGTGCCAAAAATAGTGCTGTAGCTTTAATTCCAGCAACTATCTTAGCAAGCTCACCTGTAACACTTGAAGGTGTTCCTTCTATTTCAGATGTTCAAACACTATGTGACCTTTTAGAGGAAATAGGTGGTCAAGTAGAAGTATCTGATGAAAAAATAATGATTGATCCAACAAATATGGTTGCAATGCCACTTCCAAGCGGGAAGGTTAAAAAATTGCGAGCGTCTTATTATTTAATGGGTGCAATGTTAGGTAGATTTAAGCAAGCGGTCATAGGCTTACCAGGGGGATGTTATCTTGGACCAAGACCTATTGATCAACATATAAAAGGTTTTGAAGCATTAGGTGCAAAAGTAACGAATGAGCAAGGTGCAATCTATTTAAGGGCAGAAGAACTAAAAGGTGCACGTATATACTTAGATGTAGTTAGTGTTGGTGCAACGATTAATATCATGTTAGCAGCGGTTTTAGCAAATGGTAGAACTGTTATTGAAAACGCTGCAAAAGAGCCTGAGATTGTTGATGTTGCTACTTTATTAACAAGTATGGGTGCTAAAATTAAAGGCGCAGGTACTGATGTTATTCGAATTGATGGAGTAGAATCCCTATCTGGCTGCACACATACAATTATCCCTGATCGAATTGAGGCAGGAACTTATGCAATATTAGCTGCTGCAACTGTGCAAGAAGGGGACAAGGTTATTGTTGATAATGTTATTCCTCACCACTTGGAATCACTCATAGCGAAAATGAGAGAGATGAATATAGATATTGATACGAATGACGATCAAATTATCGTTTCAGGATCAAATAAAGAACTGAAATCAGTAGATATTAAAACTTTAGTTTATCCAGGGTTTCCGACTGATTTACAGCAGCCATTTTCTGTGCTATTAACGAAGGCGAATGGGACAGCCGTTATAACTGATACAATTTATGGTGCAAGATTTAAGCATATTGATGAGCTTAGAAGAATGAGTGCAACGATTAAAGTCGAAGGTAGTACGGCTATTATTTCAGGTCCTTCACAGCTACAAGGTGGTCGTGTAAAAGCAAGTGATTTACGTGCTGGAGCAGCATTAGTTATAGCAGGCCTAATTGCAGAAGGTAAAACAGAACTAACCGGATTAGAGCATGTGGATAGAGGATATGAGGATTTAGTAGAAAAGCTTTTAGGATTAGGAGCTAATGTATGGCGTGTTCAACTAACTAAGCAAGAAGTTGAACAATTAAAAAATGCGTAAGATTGGGTGTCTACATACTCCAGTTTAACATAATAAAGATAGTTTTCATTTACATCAAAGGGGGAGTTTTAAATGGAAAGAAGTTTATCAATGGAGTTAGTCCGTGTCACTGAGGCAGCAGCACTAGCATCTGCAAAATGGATGGGTTTAGGTAAAAAAGATGAAGCAGATGATGCTGCTACAACAGCAATGCGCGACGTATTTGATACGATTCCAATGAAGGGAACAGTTGTAATTGGAGAAGGGGAAATGGACGAGGCTCCAATGCTTTATATCGGTGAGAAACTTGGGAATGGTTATGGTCCAAGAGTAGACGTAGCAGTTGATCCGCTTGAAGGTACAAATATCGTAGCATCTGGTGGATGGAACGCTTTAGCAGTTATTGCAATTGCTGATCATGGCAATTTATTACATGCTCCTGATATGTACATGGAGAAACTTGCAGTAGGACCTGAAGCTGTGGGTAAAGTTGATATCAATGCATCTGTTCTTGAAAACTTAACTGCTGTAGCAGAAGCAAAAGGAAAAAATATTAATGAAGTCGTTGCAACAGTATTAAATAGAGAACGCCATGCGAAGCTAATTGAAGAAATTCGCTCAGCAGGAGCTCGAATTAAATTAATTAACGATGGTGATGTAGCGGGTGCAATCAACACGGCTTTTGATCATACAGGTGTTGATATTTTATTTGGAAGCGGCGGAGCACCTGAAGGAGTTATTGCTGCAGTAGCTTTAAAATGCTTAGGTGGAGAACTTCAAGGAAAGTTATTACCTCAAAATGAAGAAGAAATTGAACGTTGCAAACGCATGGGTATTGAAGATACAAACCGTGTGTTATACATGGACGATTTAGTTAAAGGTGATGACGCAATTTTTGCTGCTACTGGTGTTACTGATGGAGAATTACTTAAAGGTGTACAATATAAAGGGAATGTAGGATCTACGCAATCATTAGTTATGCGTGCTAAATCAGGAACTGTTCGTTTTGTAGATGGACGTCATAGCTTAAACAAAAAACCAAACCTAGTTATTAAATAATGAACTCGGTTCAATCTTGGTTTTGATAATGGTGAATAAGGAATTAAAATTCTTTGATAACGAAATCAGAATCTAGCTATTAATTTATTAGTATAATGACTCTTTCCTTTATTTACCAAGGGGAAGAGTCATTAAATAGTTTAGTCGAAAAATAGTTGGCATAAAAAACTCTTTCGAATTATAATCTCAATAGATAGTAAACCTATTAATTCTAATTACTTAGAATATTTTTAGGGGAAAAGGTTACACTAAAGAGTAATACTTTATGTAAGTTTCCTTCAAAAAACCTTCTAAATAACCTTCCGAATTAAGAAAACCCTAATTTGAACGAATAAAAGTAAAGAGTGGTGTTATATGAGTTTAACAATCTCTGCATTAGAAAGCATGAAATTAAAAGAGTTGTATGAACACGCGAAAGTAATGAAAATTTCGTATTACAGCAAATTAACGAAAAAAGAACTTATTTTTGCAATCCTTAAAGCGCAAGCGGAAAAAGACGGATTAATGTTCATGGAAGGCGTACTAGAAATTATCCCATCAGAAGGATACGGATTCTTACGTCCAATTAATTATTCACCTAGTTCAGAAGATATTTATATTTCTGCATCTCAAATTCGTCGTTTTGATATGAGAAATGGTGATAAAGTTTCTGGAAAGGTACGTCCACCGAAGGAAAATGAAAGATACTTTGGTTTACTTCAAGTAGAAGCAGTCAATGGAGATGACCCTGAGAATGCTAAAGAACGAGTTCACTTCCCGGGATTAACTGCATTATATCCAAATAGACAAATGAAGCTTGAAACTTCTCCTGCTAAGTTTTCAACTAGAATTATTGATATGATCGCCCCTGTAGGATTTGGTCAACGTGGTTTAATTGTTGCCCCTCCAAAAGCTGGTAAGACAGAGTTATTAAAAGAAATTGCAAATAGCATCACTACAAATCACCCAGAAGCAGAACTAATTGTATTGCTAATCGATGAGCGACCAGAAGAGGTAACGGACATTGAACGTTCTGTAAAGGGAGACGTTGTAAGTTCGACTTTCGATGAAACTCCTGATAGTCATATAAAAGTTTCTGAATTAGTATTAGAGCGTGCTATGAGACTAGTAGAGCATAAGAAAGATGTAATTATTTTAATGGATAGTATTACTAGGCTTGCTCGTGCTTATAATTTAGTTATTCCACCAAGTGGTCGTACGTTATCAGGGGGTATTGACCCTGCTGCATTCCATAGACCAAAACGATTCTTCGGTGCTGCACGTAATATCGAAGAAGGTGGAAGTTTAACGATTTTAGCAACAGCTCTAATCGACACTGGCTCACGTATGGATGATGTTATTTATGAAGAATTCAAAGGTACAGGTAATATGGAGCTACACTTAGATCGTTCATTAGCTGAACGTCGTATCTTCCCAGCAATTGATATTCGTCGATCTGGAACACGTAAAGAAGATTTATTAATACCAAAAGAGCATCTGGACAAGCTATGGTTAATGAGAAAAACAATGTCAGATATTCCAGACTTTGTTGAACGTTATTTCAGAATGCTTCGTCAAACAAAAACAAATGAAGATTTCTTCAATACGATGACTGAAGAAAGTAGAAAAACGCCAGTCTCTAATAAATAGTTGGAAGATATAAGCAACCAGAAAGAGAAATAGTGGGTTGCATTCTCCCGGGTTAGTTGCTATAATTTCATTTGTATGTGAAATGTAAATTATGTGGTATACACATGGTTTCTTATAACTCTGATTTCAAGGATTTCAGGGCGGAAGGAGATGAAAAACATGAAAGCGAATATTCATCCTAATTACAAGAAAGTAGTGTTTATGGATATTAACACTGGTTTCAAATTCTTAAGCGGATCAACAAAATATTCTAACGAAACAATCGAATGGGAAGATGGCGAAACTTACCCTCTAATCAAAGTTGAGGTTTCTTCTGATTCTCACCCATTCTACACTGGACGTCAGAAATTTGCTAACGCTGCAGGACGTGTTGAACGTTTCAACAAAAAATACGGCCTTAAGTAATATTGATGAAAAGCAGGCGGGTTATTGCTACTTTGCCTGCTTTTTTTACGCATTTATAGTCAAATAACATAAACAAGTTTAATTCAAAATAATGAATTTTTATATAAATAGACAAGATACTTACATTAATTATAAATACTGAAGAATTAACCAGCGTTTAAAATATATAAATAAAATAGTCTTTGTACTGATATAGAAAGGTGAGACACGAGATGTTCTTTATGATGAAAAAAAATGGTTGGATTGAAATGATTTGCGGAAGTATGTTTTCTGGAAAATCAGAGGAACTAATTCGCCGTGTTCGTCGTACACAGTTTGCTAAGCAAAGCTGTGTTACATTCAAGCCATCAATCGATAATCGATACAGTGAAGTAGAAGTGGTGTCTCACACAGGAATGAAAGTACCTGCTTATGCAGTAACACACTCATCACATATTCTTAAATACGTTACAGAAGAAGTTGAAGTAGTTGCAATCGATGAGATTCAATTCTTTGACGATGAAATAGTTCAGGTAGTTCAACACCTTGCGAACTCTGGAAAACGTGTGATTTGTGCAGGTTTAGACCAGGATTTTAGAGGGTTACCATTTGGTAAAGTACCTGAAATATTGTCAGTTGCTGAACATGTAACGAAATTAAACGCAGTTTGTGCTTCATGCGGATCACCCGCAAGTAGAACTCAAAGATTAATAAATGGGAAACCAGCTTTATTTGAAGACCCTATTATTTTAGTAGGTGCATCTGAATCGTACGAACCAAGATGTCGTCACTGTCACGAAGTACCAACGAAAACAATTCAACCAGCACTTCAAAGTCAGAACGATTAATACAGTAGGTTGAAAATTAGCTATTAAGACCATATACTAAGAAATGTGGAGAAAGCTAAGCCTAGCTCTGAATGGAATATTTTCGAAGAGCTAGCTTACGAAACTGAACACTAATATTAGAATAAAAGAAGCGATTTAGAATCGCTTCTTTCGATATATATTTAGAAACTATTTAAGACGAAAATGTCGAGGTGAAAATTATGTTTGATCGATTACAAGCTGTAGAGGATCGCTATGATAGATTAAACGATTTACTTAGTGACCCAGAAATTATAAACGACTCAAAAAAGTTACGTGAATACTCAAAAGAACAATCAGACATTCAAGAAACAGTTGATGTATACCGTCAATACAAATCAGTTAAAGAGCAGATTAAAGATGCAAAAGCTATGCTTGAAGAGAAGCTTGATGCTGATATGCGCGAAATGGTTAAAGAAGAATTAAATGATTTGGAGAACGAATCAAAGGATTTAGAAGAACGACTAAAAATCCTTTTAATTCCAAAAGATCCTAATGATGATAAAAACGTTATCGTTGAGATTCGTGGTGCTGCAGGAGGGGACGAGGCTGCATTATTTGCTGCTACGTTATACCGTATGTACAGCCGTTTTGCTGAGGTTAATGGGTGGAAAACAGAAATCATTGAAGGTAACTATACAGAGTTAGGTGGCTTTAAAGAGGTTATCTTTATGATAAATGGTAAAGGTGCATACTCGAAATTAAAATTTGAAAATGGTGCACACCGAGTTCAACGTGTTCCTGAAACAGAATCAGGTGGACGAATTCATACTTCAACTGCAACTGTAGCAGTATTACCAGAAGCTGAAGAAGTTGAAATTGAAATCCATGAAAAAGATATTCGTGTAGATACATTTGCTTCAAGTGGCCCTGGTGGTCAATCAGTAAATACAACGATGTCTGCAGTACGTTTAACTCATATTCCTACAAATACAGTTGTATCTTGTCAGGATGAAAAATCACAAATCAAGAATAAAGAAAAAGCGATGAAGGTTCTTCGCGCTAGGGTTTATGATAAATTCCAAAGAGAAGTACAAGCAGAATACGATCAAAACCGTAAGCAAGCTGTAGGTACAGGTGACCGTTCTGAACGTATCCGAACTTATAACTTCCCACAAAACCGTGTAACTGACCACCGAATTGGATTAACAATTCAAAAGCTTGATCAAATCATTGAAGGTAAAATTGACGAAATTATTAATGCGTTAATTATGGATGATCAAGCAAAACGAATGGAACAAAGTCAATAATGACAACAAAGATATATGAAGCCCTAAAATGGGCTTCTTCTTTTTTAAAAGAACACGGTCGTGATGAAAATGTGGGTGAAATTGCATTAAAACATATTTTGGACTGCAATCGAACAGAATTGTTGTTAAATATGAGAGAAGATTTAAAAGGGCATCATTGGATGCAGTTTCAAGAAATGATTCAAAAGCACACTGGAGGCCAACCAATCCAATATTTGATTGGATATGAATACTTTTATGGCCGAAAATTCTTTGTTAATGAAGAAGTGCTAATTCCAAGACCAGAAACAGAGGAACTAGTAGAAGGTGTTCTGCACCGTATTCAAAAACATTGGAAGTATACAGATCAATTTGAACTAGTAGATGTAGGTACAGGTAGTGGGGCGATTGCAATCTCACTTGCGCTTGAAAGTGAACAACTAACAGTTCATACAGTTGATATTGCAGCAGAATCAATTCAAGTTGCTAAACGAAATGCACAAGAGTTACAGGCAAATGTACACTTTATACACAATGATTTACTGAATTACTTTATTGAAGAAAATAAGAGAGTTGATATTGTTGTATCAAATCCACCATATATTCCTCATGAGGATTGGTTAGGTTTAGATGAAGTAGTTAAGAATCATGAGCCATACCGTGCTTTAGTAGGTGGCGAAGATGGTCTAGATTTTTATCGTCGTTTTGCAAATGACTTACCTAAAGTATTAAAAGAAAAATCACTTGTTGCTTTTGAAGTAGGAGTCAACCAAGGTGAACAAGTTGCAGACATTTTAAGGAAGGCCTACCCGAATTCAAATGTTGAAGTTGTTTTTGATATTAATGGCAAAGACCGAATGGTTTATATGGTAAATGGCTAATTTAAATAGTGAATCGTAATGATATAGACTAGAAAAAGTCCATGTATTGCGATTCTTTTTTTTTGTGTTAAAGTTGTAAAAGATGAGTGAATTTCAATCAAGAAAAAACAAAAACATTACGAAAGAAGATAGTTAGAATGAAAAAGTTTAAAGGTTGGATTGTATTTAATGGTCATATTACAGCTACAAAATTTACCGAACTTTTCGAATGGTTACAAGCTACAGCAATCGCAAAAGGAATAGATGTTACTTTAGTTAAACATTATGAATTAGTCTCAGTAATCGAAAAGGGTAAAGCGATTTTAAAAGGGAAATTTGCGAATGAAAAACCTGATTTTGTAATTTTCTGGGACAAGGATGTTCATTTAGCAAGGCATTTAGAAAACATGGGACTAAAATTATACAATTCTGCGAGAACAATAGAAGTCTGTGATGATAAGGCTTTAACTTTTCAGGCATTATCGAACTTCGATATCCCTATGCCAAAAACAATAACCGCTCCGCTGTTGTTCCCTAATTGTGATTTAACAAACTATGATTTTTACGATGAAGTTATAAAGGAATTAGGTTTTCCTTTAATTATAAAAGAGTCATTCGGTTCATTCGGTAGACAAGTTTATTTAGTTGAGAATAGAGAAGATTTTTTTAAGAAGGTAGGCGAACTAAAGCACAAACCGCATATTTATCAAGAGTTTATCGAATCTAGCAGAGGAACTGATATTCGCATTCAAGTAGTAGGTAAACAAGTAGTAACAGCAGTGTTAAGAAAATCAGAATCAGATTTTCGTGCAAATGTTACGAATGGTGGAAAAATGTATAAATATGAGCCGACAGAAGAGCAAATTAATTTAGCTCTAAAATGCTCTGAAATATTGGGAGCTGACTTTGCAGGGATTGACCTATTGTTTGGTGAAGACGGAAAAACATATATATGCGAAGTTAATTCAAATGCACATTTCAAAAATATTTATCTATGTACAGACGTGGATACAACGAAATATATAATTGATTATATTACCTGGGACTTGGAGAAAAACGTATGATTGGTTGGCTAATCTATTCAGAAGCGGATGCAGAAAGAAATAGAACTTATATCGACTGGTTAGTAAGCGGAGCAATGGAAAGTGGATTTGAGCTAAAGTTACTCTATACAGAAGATATAGTAATAGGTATCCGAAACAGTGTTAATATAGTTTACTATCAAGGTAAAGAATTAAATAAACCGGCCTTTGTAATCATGAGGACAATATCACAAATATTATCTTCCCACTTTGAAGAAATGGGAATTAGAATATTTAATAACGAGGCTATTTCAACAATGGCCAACCATAAGTTTCTAACACACCAGAAGCTTTCTAATTTAGGCATTCCAATGCTAGACACATTTTATTATAAGAAAAGTACAATTACAAAATCCTTAGATACAATCCATTTCCCTTGTGTGCTTAAAAATTGCACAGGAAGAGGCGGAAGTGAAGTATTTTTTATAAATAATCAAGAAGAGTTACTGGAGACCGTACAAAACTCAAATTTTGATGAATTATTAATTCAAAACATTGCAGAGCAATTAGGTAAGGACTTAAGAGTATTCATTATCGGTAAAGAAATTGTTGCAGCCGTTTTAAGATATTCAGAAAAAGATTTTCGTGCGAATTTTTCTTTAGGCGGAGGCGCAATACTATACGAACTTTCCGAAAATGAAAAAGAACTCATTCAAAAAATAGTAGATCATTTTGACTTTGATTTCGTAGGAATTGACTTTATGTTCGATGCAAACAACCAACTAATCCTAAATGAAATTGAGGACGTAGTAGGAAGTAGAACACTATATACGGTATCAGACATAGATATTGTTTCGTTGTATATGGATTATATTAAAAAGCAGATAAAATGTTAGAGAGAATAGGGATTGTAAGATAAATAGTGTATTTCATACTTCCCATTTTAATAGATTGTTAATAGACTTGTTAGAGTAAATCTTCTTATCTACAAGTAGATCGGAACGTAAGATGCTCGACGGCTTGAGATCTCGCAGCGGCGAACATGATGAGGTGCTCAACAAAAAAACTTGCACCCTGAACAGGAAATCATTGTTTACTTCTCAATCAAAAAAGAATCTATTAAAAAAATAGAATACTAGTGTTTAAGAAATAGCCAATTTGTCTACACTGTTCCTAGAGGGATGGTGGAGAGAATGAAAACTAAAAATAAAACAAAAATAACATATAAAATTATTTCTTTATTTATCATATTATTAATTAGTTCATCAGTGTTAATGCCACTTCGAGATACAAATGCAAAAGGTAATGAAATGGTAGTAATTCCTAAGAAAGCTGTACGACTAAGAATTCTAGCGAATAGCGATTCTAGTGAAGACCAAGCTCTTAAACGTAAAGTTAGAGATGAAGTTAATGCTCAAATTAATACTTGGGTAAAAGATTTAACAACCTTTGAAGAGGGACAAAAAGTTATTAAAAGTCATATTCCAGATTTACAAAAAACAGTTGCACGTGTTATTAAAGAAGAAGGCTCAAATCAATCATTTACAATTACTTACTCTAAAAAAGTTAAATTCCCTACAAAATTATATGGTAGTTTCTTATATCCTGCCGGTGATTACGAAGCAGTTTTAATTAAACTTGGTGCAGGTCAAGGGGCAAACTGGTGGTGCGTATTGTTCCCGCCATTGTGCTTCCTAGATTTCTCAAACGGTGATGCAACTTTAAGTAAAGAGTCATTACAAGCTCAACAAAAGGTTGATCATGAAACAAAAATTGAAAAAGAACCTAAAGAAGTGTCTAAAAAACAAGTAGCATTACGTTTAAGTGATGACGATACTAATGCTGCACCAAAACAAAACAATGAATCATCTCTTCAGGATGATACTGAGATCAAGAGCAATGAAGATGCGGTTGTGGCTTCTACTCTACCTAATGATGTACAAAAAGATGATATTAAGGTAGAGAGCTTCTTTGTACAAATGTTAAAGAATTTATTTTAGTTCTAGCGTTCTCCCTACGTGCATAAAGTATTACAAGCATACTAGGGAGGTTTTTTTATGAAAATACGTTCAGCGATTCAAGAAGATTTTGAAACTATTTTTTCATTCTTGGGACAAGCAGGATTATCTACAAACGGACTTGAAGAGCAACAAGAATCTTTTTTCATACTGGAAGATGAGTTTGGAAAAGCGCAAGCTGTAATAGGATATGAACAGGATGGAGAAGAAGCGTTATTAAGATCACTAGTAGTTGCACCTACCATTTATTCACAGCATATGGTACTCTTTTTACAAAGTGTTCTTGAAAAACTAAAAGAAGAAATGATTAGTAAAGTATATTTATTAACAAGACAGCATGTAGTTCAAGACTTATTCCTTTTACTAGGATTCGGGCAAGTCGAACAGGAAAATGTTTCGAACAGTATTAAAGAAATGAAGCATTACCAAACTACTATTACGAATGAAGAAGTATTAGTTTATCAAAAAGAACTATACACAAAGTTATCCACAAATTAGCAAGTTTTGTCCACAATTTGTGGATAAAACTTGCTTTTCATTCTTTGGATAATGTCTAAATTTGTAAAATATACACTATTATTCACTCTAGAGAGAGGTGCTACGTATGGAAACGAAATTATGGTATGTGGATAATCCTGTGAATAAAGAAGAAGTTTACCCACAGATTGTGGATGCAGCAAAAAATTTACAGTTAGGACAAGTTGTCGCTTTTCCAACTGAAACTGTTTATGGGTTAGGGGCAAATGCTCTTTCAGATGAAGCAGTTCAACGAATTTTCCAAGCAAAAGGTAGACCAAGTGATAATCCACTTATTGTACATATTGCCAACAAAGAACAGTTAGATCAACTAGTAGAAGAAATTCCATTAGATGCAAAAAAACTAATGGATGCTTTTTGGCCAGGACCATTAACGTTAATTTTAAAAAGTAAAAAAAATGTTTCAAAATATGTAACGGCAGGGTTATCCACAGTTGGAATAAGAATGCCCGATCATCCAGTTGCTCTAGCGTTAATAGAAGCTTGTAATTTGCCACTAGCAGCACCAAGTGCAAATACATCAGGGAAGCCTAGTCCAACTTCTGCTAAACATGTATTTGAGGATTTAAATGGACTAATTGTAGGGATTGTTGATGGTGGAAGTACAGGTGTCGGAGTTGAATCAACAGTTATCGATTGTTCTCAAGATATTTTTACAATATTAAGGCCAGGTAGTATCACACCAGAAATGATTAAAGAAATAATTCCTACTGTTGAAGTAGATCCAGCAACAATGAAGGAAAATGAAGCACCGAAATCACCAGGTATGAAATATAAACATTATGCACCAGATGCTCAAATGCATCTTGTAAATGGAAGTATTGAGTTTATGTACAAGCTTATACACAATTCCAAAACAGAGGGAAAAAGAGTAGGGATATTAACAACTGAAGAAAATGCGAAGCAATATGATGCTGAAGTAGTTCTTACATGTGGAAAACGTAGTGACTTATCAACCGTGGCTGCAGCATTGTATGACTGTATTCGTAAATTTAATGAAGAACATGTTGATATCATTTATTGCGAAACTTTCCCTTATGAAGGTATTGGAATTGCCATTATGAATCGATTGTGGAAAGCTTGTGGACATTCAGTGATACAAGAAAAATAATAGAAGCTCTATTCGAGCTTCTATATTTTAGTTTGTAAACAAAGTACCGATTGCAAGTAAGTCTTTTATGAAGCCTAGTGAGGAGCTCAGTTACATTAGACAGTA
Source organism: Gottfriedia acidiceleris (assembly GCF_002128425.1). Taxonomy (GTDB): domain Bacteria; phylum Bacillota; class Bacilli; order Bacillales; family Bacillaceae_G; genus Gottfriedia; species Gottfriedia acidiceleris. Next base: position 254,346 of record NZ_NESS01000004.1, on the reverse strand, counting down.
ATGAGCAACTCGCAGGCAGGCGAAATAGCGAAGAAAGCAAGTATCTTTCAACAGTCTGAAAAAAATTATGTAATTTCCCTCATATGACCTGTAGGACGTGCATATCTTTTAATAGCAAGTCCTAGGGGGGGGAGCATGAGTAGCTCATTAATCAATGAACTGATTACATTAACTATTATGGGATCTGCGCTAGGTTTAGATGCATTCTCAGTTGGGTTAGGAATGGGAGTTATACAACTTAAATTTAAACAGATCATAAATATTGGCATCGTAATCGGACTCTTTCATGTAATAATGCCCTTATTAGGAATGATCATTGGATATGAGTTATCCGAGAATCTGGGACGGTATGCTGTACTACTCGGTGGATTCTTATTGATGGGAATAGGCTTTCACATGATCTATGCAACGCTATTTGGAAAAGAAGAAAATAAATATTCACCTACAGGAGTAGGTTTACTTCTTTTTGCATTTAGTGTAAGTGTAGACAGCTTTTCGATTGGAATTAGCTTGGGAACATTCGGTGCTAAAACATGGCTAACAATACTCCTATTTGGTTTTATCAGTACAATTTTAACTTGGGCTGGATTACTTCTAGGAAGAAGAGTAGAACAGGAACTTGGTAAATTTGGAGAACTATTAGGTGGTTCGTTCTTATTGATTTTCGGAATAAAACTATTATTTTTTTCCTAAGATACATATGGTGAATAAGTGCTAAGGATGGAGACAATTGCCCCATCCTTTTATTTTTTAGTAAAATAGATTAAATAAAACGTTCAGAAAAATGAGGGTGAGGTATTGAGATGAAAAATATATTATTTGTTTGTACCGGAAATACATGTAGAAGCCCAATGGCAGAAGCACTTTTAAGACATCATGGTAATGAGTTCTATCAGGTCAAGTCTGCTGGAGTATTTGCTATGTCAGGCGACCCTGCTTCTCAAAATGCAATATTAGCTCTAAAAAATAAGGGGATTGAAACGAATCATTCTTCGCAGCAAATAAATGAAGATCTGCTAGAATGGTCTTCGCAAGTTTTATCAATGACATTGAGCCATAAAGAAATGTTAGTTTCTAAGTTTCCTCAGTATAAGGATAAAATATATACATTTTATGAATATATAAACGGTCAAGCTAAAGATATTTCTGATCCTTATGGAGGGTCTTTAACAACTTATGAAAATACTTTGAGTGAATTAGAAGTGTTGGTAAAACAGATTGTACAGAAACAAAACGAACATTAATTCAATTAGTAATTGGATGTTAATTAGTTTCCCTAAATTTGAACATAATAGTGTAAGATAGAAATTGAAGTCAATTCAATACGAAAGAAATTGAATCAAAGATATCAATACGGGGGTTAACTAATGAAAGTAGCAATAGCATCTGATCATGGTGGATTAAATATACGTCAAGAAATCATGAATTTAATGGATGAAATGGGCATTCAATACGAAGATTATGGTTGTGAGTGTGGTACATCTGTAGACTACCCAGACTATGCATTCCCAGTTGCACAAAAAGTAGCAAGTGGAGAAGTAGACCGTGGAATATTAATATGTGGAACGGGAATTGGAATGTCAATTGCCGCAAATAAAGTTGAAGGAATTCGATGTGCATTAGTACATGATACTTTCAGTGCAAAAGCAACTCGTGAACATAATGATACGAATATTCTAGCAATGGGTGAACGAGTAATCGGACCTGGTTTGGCAAGAGACATTGCAAAAATATGGTTAACGACTGAATTTGAAGGCGGTCGTCATGAAAATCGTGTAAACAAAATTAAAGACTACGAAAAAAATCATCAATAATAAAACCTAAACAAAAGCCGCTAATCCAAAACAGACTGTGAAGATTATCGGCTTTTTTAATAATGAGTAAATTATCCTATGAAAGGAGCATATATAATGAGTAAAGAATTAAGGTTAGTAGCCAAGCAAATAAAATCATTATTGAACGAGCTTAACGATCATGTGAATTTTACAAGTGAGCACGTTTTAGTCATTGGTTGTAGTACTAGTGAGGTTAGCGGTCAAAGAATTGGAACTTCTGGAACAAAAGAAGTAGCGGAAGTTTTATTTAATGAAATTAAGGCTTTTCAAGATGAAACAGGAGTGCAATTAGCGTTTCAATGCTGTGAACATTTGAATAGGGCTTTAGTTGTTCAAAGAAAGACGGCAAAAAGTTTACAACTGGATGAGGTAACTGTTATACCAGTTCGTACTGCAGGAGGAGCGCTTGCTTCATACGCATTTAGGCATTTAGATCATGCTGTAATTGTTGAACATATTAAAGCAGATGCAGGGATTGATATTGGCGATACTTTAATCGGTATGCATTTAAAGCATGTGGCAGTTCCTTTAAGAACAAGTATTAAACAAGTTGGACAAGCTCATATTACGGCGGCAAAAACTCGTCCAAAGTTGATTGGTGGAGCGCGTGCAGTTTATTCAATAGATGAAGACGTGAAATAAAGTGTTTTTATTATAATAGAATAGTTAAATGTTAGTTAATTGAAAGATATATCTTTCATTTTTAATACGAAACATGGTAAAATAGAAAGGAATTCGGTCGTTTTATCGAATAATACCGTAAATTTATACTAGTAATGTTCGTGTTTTATAAAAAGGGGGATATAACTGTGGAAAATTTAAAAAAGCAAGATCCATCATTGTATGAGGCAATACAGTTAGAGTTAGGTAGACAACGTACTAAAATCGAGTTAATTGCGTCTGAAAACTTTGTAAGCGAAGCAGTAATGGAAGCCCAAGGTTCAGTATTAACTAATAAATATGCTGAAGGATATCCAAACAAACGATACTATGGCGGTTGTGAATATGTTGACATCACAGAAAACATTGCAAGAGACCGTGCAAAAGAAATTTTTGGAGCAGAACATGTAAATGTTCAACCTCATTCAGGTGCTCAAGCAAATATGGCAGTTTATTTCACTATTTTAAAACATGGTGATACAGTATTAGGTATGAATTTATCACATGGTGGTCATTTAACTCACGGAAGTCCAGTAAACTTCAGTGGGGTCCAATATAACTTCGTTGAGTATGGAGTAGATCCAGAAACTCAAGTAATCAACTATGAAGATGTATTAGAAAAGGCGAAAGCACATAAACCGAAATTAATCGTAGCTGGCGCAAGTGCTTATCCAAGAGCAATTGACTTTAAAAAATTCAGAGAAATTGCAGACGAAGTTGGAGCTTACTTAATGGTGGATATGGCACATATCGCTGGTTTAGTAGCAACAGGTCTTCATCAAAATCCAGTTCCATTTGCTGATTTTGTTACAACAACTACTCATAAAACATTACGTGGACCACGTGGTGGTATGATTTTATGTAAAGAAGAATTCGCAAAAGCGATTGATAAATCAATCTTCCCTGGTATCCAAGGTGGACCATTAATGCACGTAATTGCTGCAAAAGCTGTAGCATTTGGTGAAGCATTACAAGAAGATTTTAAAAAGTATGCACAAGCTATCATCGATAACGCTGCTCGTTTAGCTGAAAGCTTAAAATCTCACGGCTTAAATTTAGTATCTGGTGGCACGGATAATCACTTAATTTTAATTGATGTTCGTTCATTAGAGTTAACTGGTAAAGTTGCTGAGCACGTATTAGATGAGGTTGGTATTACATGTAACAAAAATACAATTCCATTTGATCCAGCAAGTCCATTTGTAACAAGTGGTATCCGTATTGGTACAGCTGCTGTAACTTCAAGAGGATTTACTTTAGAAGATATGGATGAAATTGCATCAATCATTGCTGAGACATTAAAAAACCACGAAAATCAAGAAGTACTAGAAGCATCTCGTAACCGAGTTAATGCATTATCTAGCAAATACGAATTATACCCTACGTTTTAATAAATAAAGTATAAAATAAGCTATCTTTAGAACTGTATTTTCAAATGCAAATAGCATTGATGGTGCAGTCATACTAAAGATAGCTTTATTTATCAAAAAGTTTGTGATGAAGTTCACAAAAAGTTCATTTAAATTTGTGAAATAGTTCACATTATTCTTTTGGAATGGAGTACAATAACTCATGTAAACAGCAATTAAAAATTACACAAACGGAGGCAAAAAAGTTATGTTTATTAATTTTTTAAGAACTAATAAAATTGCATCTGGTTTCTTAACTATTATTCGTCTTTATTTAGGTTATGAGTGGATCCATGCAGGTTGGGGTAAGTTATCGGCTGGTGGATTTGATGCGTCAGGATTTTTAGGATTTGCAGTTAAAAGTGCGACAGGTGAACATCCAGCAGTACAAGGCTGGTGGGCAGACTTCCTTACAAACTTTGCAATACCAAACATCGATTTATTTAACTTTCTAGTACCTATTGGAGAATTCGTAATCGGACTTGGACTTATTCTTGGATGTTTTACAAAAACAGCAATGTTCTTTGGTTTAATGATGAACTTTGCATTTATGTTTAGTGGTACAACTAGTACAAACCCGCAAATGGTATTATTAGGAATCTTCATTATAATTGCTGGTTCAAATGCAGGTCGAATCGGATTAGATCACTATATTAGCAAGTTTATAAATCGAAAAACTTCTTTCACTCCAAAAGTACCAGATCATAATTTAAGGAAAGCATCTTAACTATACACAGGTTGTGTAGGCAAAGTATGAAGAGAGAGCCAATAGGTTCTCTCTTTGGTGTGTATAAAATAAAAATTTTTCTGCCACTTATATTAATAAAGAAGAGGAGTTTTTTGAAAAAAATGGGTGAAAATAGCAAATGATTAGTAAAAAAAGGAAATAATGAAGTAAGATCTAAATTAATTCAAAGCGATTGTATGATGTGGCTTGAATTATTTAACCGCTTTCGGTATTCTTTTTAAGAATAATAAATTACTAAGTATTTGCAAGGAGCGATAAAAGTGAGCAAAGTATACGTTTTTGATCATCCGTTAATTCAGCATAAAGTTTCTTTAATTCGTAAAAAAGACACTGGAACAAAAGAATTTCGTGCACTAGTTGATGAGGTTGCAGGCTTAATGGCATTTGAAATCACACGCGATCTACCATTACAGGAAGTGGAAATCGAAACACCAGTAGCAATTGCTAAGTCAAAAGTTATTGCTGGTAAAAAATTAGGGATTGTACCAATTTTACGTGCAGGTTTAGGAATGGTTGATGGCTTCCTTCAGTTAGTTCCAGCAGCTAAAGTTGGACATGTTGGATTATACCGCGACCCTGAGACTTTAAAACCAGTTGAATATTATGTTAAACTTCCTACGGATGTAGAAGAACGTGACTTCATTGTGATTGATCCAATGCTTGCGACAGGTGGATCAGCAGTTGAAGCAATTAACTCTTTAAAAACACGAGGTGCTAAAAATATTAAGTTTATGTGCTTAATTGCAGCTCCAGAAGGTGTTGAAGTTTTACAAAAAGCACACCCAGATGTGGACATTTACATAGCTGCCCTTGATGAAAAATTAAACGATCATGGTTATATTGTTCCTGGTCTTGGCGATGCTGGAGATCGTTTATTCGGTACAAAGTAATTACATTTTAAAAGCTTTCCTAGCATAGGAGAGCTTTTTTCACATTAAGAAAGCAGCGAGGTAGCTTGCTCGACGTAGTCGCAAATTTTAGGAATTAAGTATAAGTGCAACTGCGCCTCTGCCTTTGCCTAAAAGGCTCGTCAGTAGACGAGTTTTCTTTAATTTAAAAGGGGTATAATAATTAAAAATTTGAACGTGAAATAAGGATTGGTAAGTTAAAGGGGATTAATGGAATGTCACTCGAAAAACAAAGGTTAATAATAGATGCTGCAAGACTATACTATGATTCTGATTATAGTCAACAAGAGATCGCGACACAATTAGGTATCTCTCGTCCAACTGTATCAAGATTACTTCAACAAGCAAAGGAATTGGGATATGTACGCATTGAAATTATTGATCCCCTAGAAGGCAATCAAGATTTAGCCAGAGAGTTAAAGAAAAAATATAATTTACAATCTGTTGAAGTTTGCTACTCACCCATTGATGACTACAATGAAGTTTTGCAAACTATCACTAAAAAAGCTGCGGATGTGTTAGTAGATCTAGTCCATGATGGTGATGTTGTAGGTGTAACTTGGGGAACAACGATGTATCATATTGCAACAAAGCTAAGTAATAAACAAGTAAAAGGTGTAGAAGTAATTCAGCTAAATGGTGGAGTAAGTTACTCTAAAACGAATACTTATGCATCTGAAACGGTAAATTTATTTGCCGAAGCATTTAACACCGTTCCAAGATATTTACCACTACCAGTTATATTTGATAATCCACAAGTAAAACAAATGGTCGAGGAAGACCGCCATATTGGTCGGTTAATCGATTTGGGAAAACAATCAAATGTCGCAATTTTTACTGTAGGAACTGTAAAAAAAGATGCCTTGTTATTTAAAGTTGGCTACTTAAACGAAAAGGAAGAGACGGATTTACAAACATTTGCTGTAGGAGACATATGCTCACGCTTTTTTGATAAAGAAGGAAATATTTATTCTGAACTTCTTAATCGTCGGACGATTGGAATTGAGTTAGATGAGCTAAGAAGTAAAGAAAAGTCTATTTTAGTTGCAGGTGGAGAAAGAAAAATAAACGCTATTCATGGTGCTTTAATGGGTAAATATGCAAACGTATTAATAACCGATCAATTTACTGCCAAAAGATTGCTAGAGCAGAGCTAAGAGGGATGCTGCCGAACATTTAGAGAGAGTGTGTTAAAATTGCCAACTTTTTGGAGACCCTCGTTTTTAAAATGGAAATAATAGAAATTCGTTTGTACATTCAATTAAAAAAGAGGCGTCTTCTGTGTCAGTTAATCTGATTTATGAGACAGCCTCTTTTTATATTTTATAGGTAAAATTATCCTTGAACATAAGTTCAAATTGTATTTTACAAAATTTCATAGCGGTGTTATAGTAAAGACATATTCAAAGTAACTTAGTAAATAAACATTTATTTTTAACAAAACCATTAAGGGAGCGACTATATATGAATTACGCAAATTTAGTAGATCACACATTATTACGAGCTGACGCAAAAAGAGAGGAAATTGCAAAACTAGCTGAAGAAGCAAAAGAATTTAGCTTTGCATCAGTTTGCATCAATCCTACTTGGGTTTCTTATGCAAGTGAATTATTAAAGGATTCAACTGTAAAAGTTTGTACGGTAATTGGTTTCCCTCTAGGGGCAAACACACCTGAAGTAAAAGCATTCGAAACTACAAACGCAATTGAAAATGGTGCCAAGGAAGTTGATATGGTTATCAATATTTCTGCATTAAAAGAAAAAAATGACGAATTAGTTGAAAGAGATGTACGTGCAGTTGTTGAAGCTGCTAAAGGTAAAGCTTTAGTAAAAGTAATTATTGAGACTTGTCTTTTAACTGATGAAGAAAAAGTTAGAGCATGTGAATTATCTGTTAAAGCTGGTGCTGACTTTGTAAAAACATCAACAGGATTTTCAACTGGTGGAGCAACAGTAGAAGACGTTGCATTAATGCGTAAAACTGTTGGAGAAAACGTAGGCGTTAAAGCTTCTGGTGGTGTTCGTAACTTAAAAGACGTAGAAAATGTAGTAGCTGCTGGTGCTAACCGTATCGGAACAAGTTCTGGTGTTAAAATCGTTCAAGGTGAAGAAGCAAACACAGCTTATTAATTTCTAAATAATTTTAAAATAAAAAAAAGTGAGTGAGTTATTGCTCTTTAGCTCTTACGTTGGTAATATGGTAAAGCGAAGACAAAACTCACACACTTTAATAAAGAATTACCTAACAATTCGTTAAAGGGTGATATATATGAATACACAATCATTAATCAGTGAAGCTTTAAAGGCTCGTGAAAACGCATACGCTCCTTACTCAAAATTTAAAGTAGGTGCAGCAATTTTATTGAATAACCAAATGGTCTACACAGGTTGTAACGTAGAAAATGCTTCTTATGGACTAACAAATTGTGCAGAAAGAACTGCTATATTTAGTGCGGTAGCTGCTGGTAATGGTTCAGCAAAGATCGAATCAATTGCAATAGTAGGGGATACTGAAGGCCCAATTTCACCATGTGGTGCATGTAGACAAGTAATCGCAGAATTTAGTGATGAGAACACAAAAGTATACTTAACTAACTTAAAAGGTGACATCGCTGAAACAACTGTTAAGGAATTACTTCCTGGATCATTTAGTTCAAAAGATTTACAAGGTTAATCCTTGTCTGACATCTAACTTCTATATGATGTCTGACATCCAACAAATAAAAAGTTGTGTTCGTTTTGAAAGCGCTTATATTAAAAAATAAATTTATTGGATTTTCGGGGGAGAAACATGAAATATATTATTGCTCTTATTGGACTACTAGTTGTTTTCGGTCTTGCTTTCATCGCTAGTAGTGATCGTAAAAACATAAAATACCGTCCAATTTTAATCATGGTCGTTATTCAAATCATTTTAGCTTTCTTATTATTAAACACAGAAGTCGGTTTAGTTCTAATTAAAGGTATTTCAAATGGATTTGGAAAGTTATTAGAATATGCTGGTGAAGGTGTAGATTTCGTATTTGGCGGAATGGCAAATAAAGGTGCATTTCCTTTCTTCACAGGTGTACTATTACCGATCGTATTTATTTCAGCTTTAATTGGTATTTTACAGTTTACAAAAATTTTACCATTTGTCATCAAATATATTGGTTTAATTTTAAGTAAAATCAATGGTATGGGTAAACTAGAATCTTATAATGCTGTAGCTTCTGCAATTTTAGGACAATCTGAAGTATTTATTTCAGTAAAAAAACAACTTGGTCATTTACCTAAAAATCGTTTATATACTCTTTGTGCATCAGCGATGTCAACAGTATCTATGTCAATCGTAGGTGCATATATGACAATGGTTGAGCCAAGATACGTAGTAACGGCAATTGTATTAAACTTATTTGGTGGATTCATTATTTCTTCAATTATTAATCCATACACTGTTACAGCTGAAGATGATATATTAACTGTTCAAGAAGAAGAAAAACAAACATTCTTTGAAATGCTTGGCGAATATATTTTAGATGGTTTTAAAGTAGCAATTATCGTTGCAGCAATGTTAATCGGATTTGTTGCATTAATTGGTGGAATCAACAATATTTTTGATATGATTTTTGGAATCTCATTCCAAGGAATCTTAGGTTATGTATTTGCTCCATTCGCGTTCATTATGGGTGTGCCATTTAAGGAAGCGGTTGATGCAGGTAGCATTATGGCAACAAAACTTGTTTCAAATGAGTTCGTTGCGATGATGGATTTAGCAAAACAAGGTAAAGAATTCTCAGCTCGTACATTAGGAATTGTATCAGTATTCCTTGTATCATTTGCTAACTTCTCATCAATTGGTATTATTGCAGGTGCAGTTAAAGGTTTACATGAGAAACAAGGTAATGTTGTAGCTCGCTTCGGTTTAAAATTATTATTTGGTGCAACATTAGTAAGTGTTTTAACAGCGATTATCGTAGGTATCGTTTTAAAATAATTAAATCCAAGCGTTTGACTTTGATCAGGCGCTTGTATTTTTTTTTCTAATCTTAAAGTAGGAGGGTTGAGTTAGAAAGTTAATTTTTAACAATTTTCTTTTTAACAAGTCACTATGGGATCTGTAGGTTTACTTTTATCAGGTGCAACTCTATTTTTAAATAGTCTTGTTTTATTAAATAAAGCGAATGCTAAAAGTGCAGCTTTATTAAACTTATTTGTTGGTACATTACAAATCGTTTTTCCTTTCTATTTATTAATGCATTTAGGTGCTGGAAAATGGGAATTATTTAATACGGCAAGCATTTTCTTTTTTGGTATTACTTATGTATATAATGGATTCACAAATCTTAAAGGTTTTAATGGAACTGGCTTAGGTTGGTTCTCACTTTGGGTATCAATTATGTCTGTACTTTGGGCTTTCGTGAACTTCGCTATTATTCATGATGTTGTAGGCGGACTATTATGGGTTATGTGGGCATATTTATGGTATCTATTCTTTGCAGGCCTAGTATTAGGTAAGAAAATAGAGCGATACACAGGAATCGTTGCAATGATTCAATCTTGGACTACTATTACTCTTCCTGCATTTTTTATGCTTTTAGGTATTTGGCAGGAGACAGTAATTTCAAATGCATGGATCGTAGTATTAGGTGCATCAATATTGTATTTTGTTATACATGAAGTTAAAGCGTATATTACAAATAAAAGATTTCAGTTGTTTAACCAACCTGAATTAAAAAATTAATGTTAATACAACAAAAGACTAACTTTTTAGGCAAGCTTAATGCTTCACCTAGAGTTAGTCTTTTTTTTATTTTGCAATTTTTGTAGGTACTAGAGAAAATTTCCTTTTTATACATGAATGAACGATTAGTGAGAAAGCTAAAAGAAAATATCTATATAAAGGAGAACCTGCATTGAATGAAAAAATATTTTCTTAAAATAATTATTTGTTTAGTTTTTTTACTACTTCCATTTAAAGATGTTTACGTAAATGCACATGAACAACAAAAACAAGTAGCACTAATTTCGATTAAAGATGGAATGATTACACAGGCCATAAAATATATTGGTGAACGTTTCCCAAATATAACTGTAAGACAACAATATACGGAGACGTATTATGGTTTTTCGGTATCGGGTTCTCTTGAAGAGTTATCGCAGTTAGCTAAAATGCCATTAGTAAATGATATTCATTTTGTTACAACTTATAGAGCCCATTTAGAAGACAGTATCCCTTTTATCGGTGCGGACGAAGCCCAATTATACAAGGATCAAAGGGGAAGAAAGATTACTGGTGAAGGCGTTAAGGTAGGAGTAATCGATACTGGTGTAGATTACAGGCATCCCGATTTGAGATCAAATTATGGTGGCGGTTACGATACGATTGATTTAGATAAAGACCCAATGGAAACTAAGCTTGAAGAAAAAAGTACATTTCATGGTACACATGTAGCTGGTGTAATAGCGGCTAATGGAAAAAGAAAAGGAGTTGCTCCTAAGGCAAAAATCTATGCATACCGTGCTCTTGGCCCTGGTGGCGTTGGTACATCTGAAACTGTTATGGCTGCAATTGAGCGAGCGGTGAAGGATAAAGTAGATATTATTAATTTATCGCTAGGTAATGATGTGAACGGACCAGACTGGCCCACAAGTATTGCATTAGATAAGGCAGTTGAGAAGGGGGTACTTGCAATTACGGCTGCAGGAAACTCTGGTCCAGGATTATGGACTGTTGGTTCTCCCGCAACGGCATCAAAGGCTTTAACGGTTGGTGCGAGCTACCCACCTGTTCTTTTCCCTTCTATACACGTGAAAAATAAAGAAACAATTATTAGTCCAATGATCGGATCAGCTAAATGGAGTAAAGGATTAAATGGACGATTCGTATTTAAGAAATATGGAGAAAAAGGTGATTTAAAAAGAGTGAAAGACAAAATTGTCTTGCTTGAAAGGGGAAAAATAACATTTACTGATAAAGTAAAAAATGCTCAAGATGCTGGTGCGAAGGCAGTTATAGTATTTAATAATATTAATGGAAATTTCATCGGACAAATTAAAGGGAAATTTACTGTTCCAGCAGCGACTATTTCAAGAAAAGAAGGCTTAATGATTAAGAAGATCATTGAAAAAGATAAGGTAGAGGCTAAAACCGGAAATGAAAAGAAGGTTGATGTTCTTGCGGATTTCAGCTCAAGAGGACCGGTGACAGGCACTTGGCAAATGAAACCGGATTTATTAGCTCCAGGTGTACAAATAAAAAGTACAATACCAGGTGGGTATTTAGCACTTCAAGGAACGAGTATGGCAAGTCCACACGTTGCAGGGGCAGCAGCTCTAGTAAAACAATTACACCCAGATTGGAGTATGGATGATTTAAAAAGTGTGCTAGTCAATACAGCAACACCATTATATAAGAATAATAAAAAGATGTATCATGCATACGAACAGGGGGCTGGAAGATTAGATATTGAAAAAGCACTAGAGACTGAGATAACATTATTCCCAATGTCTTTATCTTTAGGAGTAACTAGAAAAACAGATTTAGAACTAAAGAAAGATTTTGTAGTAAGAATTTCTAATAAATCAAATATGCCAAAACAAGTTACAGCTATAAATAATCAGCCAACCACTGGAATACAATGGGTATTACCAAAGCCTTTTACAATTCCAGCACATACTAGCAAAAAGATTAGTCTTACTGCAACAGTAGATACGAAAGTATTAAAAGATGGATTTTATGATGGGGCAATTACGTTCAGTACAAATGATGAGGAAAATTTAAGAATGCCGTTTTTATTACTACAAGGAGAACCGAACTTTCCGTCAGTAATGGGATTTCACTTTGGAAGAGTAAAAGGTAAGAATCGCTATAAATATGAACTCTATTTACCAAGTAAGGTTGAGGAATACAAAATTGCAGTTTTTGAATCCGAAACATTCCGTTTGTTAGGTGTAATTGATGAACAGAAGAATAGTAAAAGAGGAATTATCAAGAAGGAACTAGTTTTAAAGGACTTTCCTAAAAATGGGATTTACAAGTTTGTAATCTTCTATAAACGTAAACAATATGAAAGTGCAACGGAATCTTACGTTAATGTCGCTAAAATTTATGTAGAAGACTAAAAATTGGTAAGTAATTTTTAATAGTTTTTTAATTTAGGTAATTGACACATTTTTGTAACATATTGTATGCTTAACATGAATGTTTAAAAGGGTTTTCAATGTATGTAAATACTATGTTATTAAAATTTTTTGAACGTTATGTGAACAATTTGTGAACGTTTTCAATGTTTAGAGATTTTAGCAAATATTTGTTGTAGAATTAACCATGATAAGACTTTTGGCAATTTTTTGAGAATGATAATTGACATGGAGGGATTTTGTATGAAAAACAATAATCAACATCCTCTTAAAGCAATGGCACTCATGTCTTCCATTCTAGCTCAGCTTGTCGGTTCGATTCTCATAGGCATCTTTTTAGGAAGATGGATTGATTCATTTTTTAATTGGCCAGTACCAGTATTTATGATCATCTTTTTACTCTTAGGATTATTTACTGGAATCTACGGCACGCTTAAATTAGTTAAGCAATTTACACCAGGGGACTAGTTACATGCAAAAAGATAATTTTAGACGATTCACACGAGATATGTTGTATATCATTGCTTTAGCTGTTTTGGGTTGGGCATTTACCGACTATAAAACAATATTCACAGGCTATATTCTCGGGACAGTAACTAGCTTTTATTGTATATGGATTCTACACAGAAAGATAAATACCTTCTTTGACCGAGTTTTAAAGCAACAAAAAGTTCGATCTTTAGGTACTGTAATTTGTCTTTCAGCGGTGGCTCTAGCTATGGTCATCGCGCTTCGGTATGAAAATTTTGTGAACATACCGGCACTAACTGCGGGACTAATGACAGGACATCTTGTCATTATGATACATTTTGCATTACAACAAACGTCTTTTGCAAGGAAGAGAGGTGAATAAATTGGAACACGGCACTTATGGTTTTAAATTTATTGGTTTAGATTTTACGTTAACAAATGTTCTAATGACAACCATTGCTGCAGTAATCGTTTTTATCATCGCAGTTACATGCGCAAGAAGTCTACAAATACGCCCAACAGGAAAGCAAAACTTTTTAGAGTGGGTTATAGATTTCGTTAAAGGCATTATCAACAGTACAATGGATTGGGAAACTGGTGGTCGCTTCCTTACATTAGGTGTGACATTACTTATGTACATATTTGTTTCAAATATGTTAGGTCTACCATTCGATATCTCATTCGATGGAAACTCAGTTTGGAAATCACCTACATCAGACCCAGTCATTACTTTATCATTAGCAATCTTTATAGTTGGTTTATCACATTATTATGGTATTAAGATGCGAGGTTTTGGAGCGTATGGTAAAACATTCTTCCAACCAATGCCATTCTTATTCCCATTAAAAATTATTGAGGAATTAGCAAACACATTAACGCTAGGTCTTCGACTTTACGGTAATATTTACGCGGGTGAAATCTTACTAGGTTTACTTGCAACAATGGGTACACATGCTTATGCAGCAAGCGCAGGAGAAGGTGTTCTTTGGACAATTGCAGCTGCAATTCCAATGATCGTTTGGCAGGGATTCTCTGTATTCGTTGGTTCAATCCAAGCTTTTATCTTCGTAATGTTAACAATGGTTTACTTGTCACATAAAGTGGCGGACGAGCATTAATCTGCTCATTAAATTTGGTAGTTTGATAAAAATTATAAAAAAAAATATATTTCTTATGATTAAGAAGGAGGAAATTTAAAATGGCTTTAATCGCAGCGGCAATCGCAATAGGTTTAGGTGCACTAGGTGCAGGTATTGGTAACGGTTTAATTGTATCACGTACAGTAGAAGGTGTTGCTCGTCAACCAGAATTACGTTCAACTCTTCAAACTTTAATGTTCATCGGGGTTGCATTAGTTGAGGCACTTCCAATCATCGCGGTAGTTATCGCATTCATGGCATTCGGTAAAGCTTAAGATTTATACAAGCAGTTAAAAAAATGGCGAAGTTTGTGTTCACATTTACTTCGCCATTCCTTTATGACACTTTAGTTATGAAGTTTAAATTTTGAAAGTAAAGCATAGGTCGGTTAGTGTCCTAGGCTATGGTATAAAAAGAAAAATTATTAAATGATACCCTCGAAGGGAGTGAAGGCTTGTGTTAAACGGATCATTATTCGTAATAGGTGAAGCACACGGACATGGTATACCTTGGGGCGATGTAGCGTTTCAATTAGTAATCTTCTTAATCCTACTTGCTTTATTACGTAAGTATGCATTAGGACCAGTTATGGGAATTATGAAACAACGTGAAGATCACATCGCAAATCAATTAGATTCAGCTGAGAAAAACAACGCTGATGCAATGAAACTAGTTGAAGAGCAAAAGCAAGAGTTAGTTGCTGCTCGTACAGAAGCTCGTGAGCTTCTTGAGAAAGCTAGAAAGCAAGCTGATGTACAACGTGAAGAAATCGTTGCAGCAGCAAAAGCAGAAGCTGAAAACTTGAAAGAAAGCGCTAAACGTGAAATTACTCGTGAAAAAGAGCTTGCAGTACAATCAGTTCAACAACAAGTGGCTTCATTATCTGTATTAATCGCTTCTAAAGTACTTGAAAAAGAAGTGAAGTCTGAAGACCAATCTGCTATTTTTGATCAATATCTTAAAGAAGTAGGCGAAGCTAAATGAGTAACGAATTAGTTGCAAAACGCTACGCAAACGCTCTTTTTGAATTAGCAACAGAACAAAATTTAGTAGAAACTGTTGAACATGACCTACAAGTAGTGAAAAAGGAATACGTAGGAAACTTAGAATTAAATAAGTTTTTAAAACATCCTGGAATCACAAAAGAAAGCAAGAAGTCTGTCTTAAATGACACGTTTGCTTCAATTTCTGAAACGGTATTAAATCTAGTTTGCTTACTAGTTGATCGTGGGCGAATAAGCACTATATCTAACTTAGTAACTGAATATGTAAAAATTGCGAATGAAACTCGTAATATTGCAGATGCAACAGTTTACTCTGTAACGGCAATGTCTTCTGAAGAACTAGATAAAATTGGAGCGTTATTCGCTTCTAAATTAGGTAAAAGCTCAATACGTTTGAAAAACGAAATTGATCCATCTTTAATCGGTGGTTACAAAGTTCGTGTTGGAAACCGTATTTTTGACGGAAGTATAAAAAATAAACTTGTTCGAATTGAACGTGAATTAATCGCAAAATAGTTTGTAGATAGGGGTGAAATGCATGAGCATCAAAGCTGAAGAAATCAGTGCGCTGATTAAAAAGCAAATCGAAAATTACCAAACTGAAATAGAAGTTAGTGATGTTGGTACAGTTATCCAAGTTGGTGACGGTATCGCTCGTGCTCATGGTCTTGACCAATGTATGTCTGGAGAGCTAGTTGAGTTCTCTAACGGCGTTATGGGACTAGCACAAAACTTAGAAGAAAACAACGTAGGTATTATCATCTTAGGGCCTTACACAGGCATTAAAGAAGGCGACGAAGTTCGTCGTACTGGACGCATCATGCAAGTTCCAGTTGGTGAAGCATTAGTAGGACGTGTAGTAAACTCATTAGGTCTACCAGTTGATGGTTTAGGCCCAATCGAAACAACGAAATCTCGTCCTATCGAAAACGCTGCTCCAGGCGTAATGGCACGTAAATCAGTACATGAGCCATTACAAACAGGTATTAAAGCGATTGACGCTCTTGTACCAATCGGACGTGGACAACGTGAGTTAATCATCGGTGACCGTCAAACTGGTAAAACAGCTGTTGCTATCGATACAATCCTTAACCAAGCTGACCAAAACATGATCTGTATCTATGTTGCAATTGGTCAAAAAGAATCAACAGTTCGTGGCCTTGTTGAAACTTTACGTAAGCATGGCGCTTTAGATTACACAATCGTTGTAACAGCACCTGCTTCATCTCCAGCTCCAATGTTATACTTAGCTCCTTTCGCTGGTGTAACAATGGGTGAAGAGTTTATGTACAATGGTAAACACGTATTAGTAGTATACGATGATTTATCAAAACAAGCGGTAGCTTATCGTGAGCTTTCATTACTATTAAAACGTCCTCCAGGTCGTGAAGCATATCCAGGGGATGTATTCTACTTACACTCTCGCTTATTAGAGCGTGCAGCTAAGTTAAATGATGAGTTAGGTGGCGGTTCGTTAACTGCATTACCATTCATCGAAACACAAGCTGGTGATATTTCAGCTTATATTCCAACAAACGTAATCTCGATTACTGACGGACAAATCTTCTTACAGTCTGACTTATTCTTCTCTGGCGTACGTCCAGCGATTAATGCAGGTCTTTCTGTATCACGTGTTGGTGGTTCAGCGCAAACTAAGGCGATGAAATCAGTAGCAGGTACGCTACGTCTAGACTTAGCGTCATTCCGTGAGCTTGAAGCATTTGCTGCGTTCGGTTCTGACTTAGATAAAGCAACTCAAGCGAAACTTAACCGTGGTGCTCGTACAGTTGAAATCCTTAAACAAGGTTTACACAAACCATTAAAAGTAGAAAAACAAGTAACATCTTTATATGCATTAACACGTGGTCACTTAGACAGCGTAGCAGTTGAAGACATTACTCGTTTTGAAGAAGAAATGTTAGCTTGGATGGATGTTAACGCAAAAGGTCTTTTAGATGCTATTCGTGATACTGGTAAATTACCAAACGAAGCTGACCTTGACGCTGCAATCACAAGCTTTAAAAAGAACTTTATTGCTTCTAAATAAGAAGGCGATTTAAATATCTGGATTTGAAGGATCGGGCTCTAGCTCGTCCTTCATTTAACTGTTTACCAAAAGGTGGTGAAAACCTGTGGCATCATTACGCGATATAAAAACAAAAATTAATTCAACAAAAAAGACAAGCCAAATCACAAAAGCGATGGAGATGGTTTCTGCTGCGAAATTAAACCGTGCTGAGCAAAACTCTAAGCAATTCGTTCCTTACATGGACAAAATGCAAGAGGTAGTTGGTAGCGTGGCAAAAGGTGTAAACAGTAGACATCCGATGCTAGTAACCCGTCCAGTTAAAAAGACTGGTTATATTGTCATCACTTCTGACCGTGGTTTAGCTGGTGCATTTAATAGTAACGTATTACGTGCTGTAACAAATACAATTAAAGAACGTCATAAATCAAATGATGAATTTGCAATTATTGTACTAGGTCGAGTTGGACGTGACTACTTTAAGCGTTTAGGTTATCCAATCGTTGAAGAGGTTCTTGGAATTCCAGATCAACCTTCATTCGATGATATTCAAAAGTTTGCTAATCGTACAGTTCAAATGTACACAGACGGCATTTTTGATGAGCTTTACTTATCATATAACCATTTCGTAAGTAAAATTTCTCAAGAGGTTACTGAGAAAAAGCTATTACCTTTAACAGATATTGACACAGGTAAGGCAACAACTAATTACGAATTTGAACCTTCTGATGATGAAATCTTAGAAGTTTTACTGCCTCAATATGCAGAAAGCTTAATCTTTGGTGCATTATTAGATTCTAAAGCTAGTGAGCACGCTTCACGTATGACAGCGATGAAAAGTGCAACTGATAACGCGAAAGAAGTTATTAGTAAGCTTACTCTTCACTATAACCGTGCGCGTCAAGCAGCAATTACACAAGAAATTACTGAAATCGTCGGCGGAGCAGCAGCACTTGGCTAATCTGCTTACAACGGCTATATAAATTGATCGGCTTTTAATGAAACAATGCTAGGAGGAAAAGCGATGAGCAATGGTATTATTACTCAGGTATTAGGACCGGTTGTAGACGTAAAGTTCGAAAACGGCCAATTACCACAAATATATAATGCGTTACGTGTTCGTAAAGAAGCGGGAAGCGCTAATGAAGTAAACATTGATTTGACATTAGAAGTTGCTCTTCACTTAGGTGACGATACTGTTCGTACAGTTGCAATGGCTTCAACTGATGGATTAGTACGTGGAATGGAAGTAGTTAACACAGGTAAACCAATTTCGGTTCCAGTTGGTGACGCTACATTAGGACGCGTATTCAATGTATTAGGTGACAACATTGACTTAGACGAAGAACTTGGAGAAGACGTACGTCGTGACCCAATTCACCGTCAAGCACCTAAATTTGAAGAATTAACTACAAAAGTAGAAATCCTTGAAACTGGTATCAAAGTAGTAGACTTATTAGCTCCTTATATCAAAGGTGGAAAAATCGGTCTATTCGGTGGTGCAGGTGTAGGTAAAACTGTATTAATTCAAGAATTAATTAACAACATCGCACAAGAGCACGGCGGTATCTCAGTATTCGCAGGTGTAGGTGAGCGTACTCGTGAAGGTAACGACTTATACCACGAAATGAGCGATTCTGGCGTTATTAAGAAAACAGCGATGGTATTCGGTCAAATGAACGAGCCACCTGGTGCACGTCAACGTGTTGCCCTAACTGGTTTAACAATGGCTGAATATTTCCGTGATGAGCAAGGACAAGACGTGTTATTCTTCATCGATAACATCTTCCGTTTCACTCAAGCAGGTTCAGAGGTTTCTGCCCTATTAGGTCGTATGCCATCTGCGGTAGGTTACCAACCAACTCTTGCTACTGAAATGGGTCAATTACAAGAGCGTATCACTTCAACAAACAAAGGTTCTGTAACTTCGATTCAAGCGATTTACGTTCCTGCCGATGACTATACGGATCCAGCACCAGCTACAGCGTTCGCTCACTTAGATGCAACAACAAACTTAGAGCGTCGTTTATCTGAGATGGGTATTTACCCAGCGGTAGATCCATTAGCATCTACATCTCGTGCATTAAACCCAGAAATCGTTGGTGAAGAGCACTATGAAGTTGCTCGTCAAGTACAATCAACTTTACAACGTTATAGAGAACTTCAAGATATCATCGCAATATTAGGTATGGATGAGTTATCAGAAGAAGATAAATTAGTCGTAGCTCGTGCTCGTCGTATTCAATTCTTCTTATCTCAAAACTTCCACGTTGCGGAGCAATTCACAGGACAAAAAGGTTCTTACGTACCAGTTAAAGAAACTGTTAGTGGATTCAAAGAGATCTTAGAAGGTAAATATGATACTCTTCCTGAAGATGCATTCCGTTTAGTTGGACGCATTGAAGAAGTAGTAGAAAAAGCAAAAACATTAGTATAATAATTGTCTAATCGAAGGCTTGTTCATCATTCTATTTGGATGAACTTGATTAGCTCACGAAGCTAGACAGGAGGAGTTCACTATGAAGACAATGAAAGTCAGTATCGTCACTCCTAATGGACCGGCTTATGAAGGCGAAACAGAATTCGTTAGCACGAAAGCAACTAGCGGTGAGCTAGGTATTTTACCAGGACACATTTCAACTGTGGCGCCGTTAGCAACAGCACCTGTTAAAATTAAATCACCAGCTGGAACAGATTACGTTGCAGTTAGTGGAGGATTCATTGAAATTCGACCTGAAGCCGTTACAATATTGGCTCAATCTGCTGAAGCATCAACTGAAATCGACGTTGAGCGTGCAGTAGAAGCAAAAAAACGTGCAGAACAACGTCTACAAGACAGACGCCCTGACACAGATATCAAACGTGCAGAACTTGCTTTACACAAAGCAATGAACCGTTTAAACGTAGCACAATATAAGTAATTAAAAAGAGCCCTTGTTGGGCTCTTTTTTTGTGTTTTGCAAATTGATGTGGATTGACAATAATCCGTTGAAGAGTGCAAATAAACATGGGCTAATCGCAAGTTAAATCTCGATTCGTAAATAAAAATCAAAAATCGCAATTAAAAAAGTCAAATCGCAAATAAAAATTGAAAATGGCAAATAAAAATAGTGAATCGCAAATAAAATCTGAGAATCACAAATAAAAAGCTCAAATCGCAATTAAAACTAGGAAATCACAATTAAAATCATACAAGTCGCAAATACAAACCGTTATTTTTTAAAATTAAGCAAAAATATTACTTAAAACATCATATTTTTTTAGATTTAGATTCACATATTAAAGAATTATCTAAGTTCAGATTAAATTACTTTTAAACAGCTTAAAAACTTTAGAAAAGTCAACATTTCACTTAACTTTTCTAAAATCTTGATTGGAGGTTAAATGATTTTAAAAGAAAGATCTATTCCGCTTACTATAAAGAAGTTAGAAGCTTTATTGAAGAGAATCCCTGTAGATTATAATCAAAGAGTTAAAATAGAAGAGGATTCGCAAAGTTTAAGGCTGGATATTAAGGTGAAAAGTCTTTAGATTATCATTTGAGCTTTTTCAATAAGGAAAGGTATATTATTATTCATGATTTAAGACTAGTAGACAATGAAAAGCGTTTTTTCCAGATCGATACTATTATCCTTTCGCCAAGCCTTTTATTAATTATAGAAGAGAAGAATTTTGTTGGAACACTTTATTTTGATCAAAGCTTTAATCAGCTTATTCGTAAAACTGAAGGGAAAGAAGAAGCCTTTATAAATCCAATAATTCAAATTGATCGGCAAAAGCTTAAACTTCGCAATTTGTTAGTGCAATATAAGTATTCGAATTACCCAATAGTTCCACTTGTTGTATTAAGTAATTCAAAATCTATTATAAAAGCTTCTACCAATATCCAAGAGATTTCTAGTAGGGTTATTCATTCAGATTCGCTTTATAAGAAAATAGAAGAACTCGAAAAAAAATATTCTAAAAATTTATATGCATATAAGGAAAATCGTAAGTTAGCAAAGCTTTGAATAAAGCAAAATCAACTATTAGATCAAAATATACTCGAAAAATACAATATTGCAAAAAACGAATTATTTACTGGAGTAATATGTCAAAATTGCAATTTATATTCGATGGTCAGAACCAAGGGCTCTTGGTATTGTTCGCATTGTTGTTGTGTTTCAAAAGATGCTCATTTACAATCGTTATATGATTTTTATTTATTAATTGGAAATACCATGCAAAATAGCCAACTTCGCGAATTCCTACATATATCTTCAATTTATTCAGCTTCAGTACACCTTCGCAAACTTAACCTGCCATCATCAGGACCAAAAAAAGACAAAACACACTATTTAGACGAATTGTCACAGCAATCTTCTTGTTAGTTTAACTCCAATCCCGCTGTTGTTAAAATTCCATTTCTTGAGATTTTTAAAAGGTACTCTGCCATTTGTTTTTTTGTGTATGGCATATCATTTTCAACCCAAAATGAGATTACGCTTAGAGTGGCTCCAGAAATATAACTTATAAGCAGGTCACCTGGAACAAGATATTTATTCTTTTTCGGTTGTATGAATAGAATGCCCTTTTCGAACGTGGTTGATAGCACCTCATAAAGTCTTCTTCTAAATATATTTGGCCCTTGTCTTCTAAGTAGGACTTTGTAGAAGTAACTGTTTTTTTCAATATGTTCGAATAGATGGAAGTAGGATTGAAAGGCAATTTCATCAAGTGTGTTCGAGTTTCCGTCATATATTCTAAAGTCTGCATTCTTCATGGCGCTGTCCAAATCCACTAGTTTTTCTCTAACGATTTGGCGGATCATTTGGTATTTGTCTTCATAGTGGCTATAAAAAGTTGCTCGGTTAACATTTGCTTTTTTAGTTATATCTTGAACACTAATCGATTCGAATTCATTATCAGCTAATAGAGTAATTAATGCATCTTGTAAAAGTTGTCTAGTTCGAATGACACGAGGGTCAAGATTATTCTTTATGCTCATTTTAAAACTCCTTTATTAAATAACTTTAAGAAATTAAACAATTGATAATAGTAGTGTTGCTTAAGCAACAAAATTTTAATTATTAACGGTTGAGTACGTTTATAAATCAATTATAATTAAAAACTATGAGAAGTAAACCGACAATGTGTTGCTTTACTTTTGTAACCTATATAGAGAAACGATTAAAATATTAGGAGGAATTTTATTTATGGGGAACATGAAGAAAATGGTGTTTGTTAACATAATTACTTTAATCATATTAGTTGCTGGTGGATTTGCAGGTTATTACTATTATGATCAATCAACAAATTATATAAAAACTGATAATGCCAAAATAGATGGGCAACAAATTGTAATTTCATCTCCTGCTGCTGGTAAGCTTGAGTCATGGTCAGGTACATTTGGAAAAACATTTTCACCAAATCAATCAATCGGTAAAGTTTTAACTGCGCCTCAAGGAGCTGGAGATACTGCACATGAAGTATCAGTTTCAGTGCCAACAAATGCTACGATTGTTCAAGCAAATGCAATTAAAGATCAATTAGTTGGAACAGGTTCAACACTTGGTTATGCATATAATTTAGATAATCTTTGGGTTACCGCAAATATTAAAGAAACTGAAGTAGAAGATGTGAAAAAAGGTCAAGAGGTTGATGTGTATGTTGATGCATATCCAGATACTACTTTAACAGGTACTGTAGAATTTGTTGGCTTAACAACTGCAAATACATTTAGTTTATTACCTTCTGGAAACTCTAATGCAAACTATACGAAAGTAGAGCAGGTTGTACCTGTAAGAATTGCTTTAGATCATAATAAGTCATTTGAAATTGTTCCAGGAATGAATGCTTCTGTTCGTATCCATAAGTAAGGAGGAATTTCTATGTCTACAGGAATGATCATAGCATATGGAGGGTTTTGCTTAATTGTTTTCTTTATTATTAATCGAATTGCATTAAGAAATAAAGAAAATGACATAAAAATAGATAAAATAGAAGAAATGGTCCAATCCGAAGAACCAAATAAAATAGAAAAAATTGAAGAAGTTCAAAAGAAACCAATTCCATCTGAGTCGAGTGAAAAACAAAGCTTTAGTATGGGAAAAGTTTTGACAGTACTATTACTTGGTATGTTCGTGTCTATATTAAATCAGACATTAATAAATGTTGCTTTACCGAAGTTAATGGCAGATTTTAATGTAACTACTTCGACTGCACAATGGTTATCTACTGGTTTCATGTTAGTGAATGGTATTTTAATTCCGGTCAGTGCTTATTTAGTTGATACATTTACGTATCGAAAATTATTTATCTTTTCGATGATTGCCTTTACAATTGGTTCAATTATTTGTGCTTTATCAGGTAACTTCCCAGTTATGATGGCAGGTCGCGTAGTTCAGGCAGTCGGGGCCGGTATTTTAATGCCTCTTGGTATGAATATCTTTATGACGATCTTCCCGCCTGAAAAGCGTGGGGCGGCAATGGGATTAATGGGGATTGCAATGATACTGGCACCAGCTATTGGCCCAACAATAACTGGGTATGTAGTACAAGATTATTCATGGCATTTCTTATTTTATGGAATGGCTGTGTTTGGTGTCATTTCGATTATTTTGGCTAATTCATGGTTTCATATTTCACGTAAACGTTCATTCCCGACTTTGGATATTTGGGGAGTACTAAGTTCGTCTCTTGGATTTGGTAGTTTATTATATGGATTTAGTGAAGCAGGTAATAAAGGTTGGGGTAGTACGGAAGTTGTTCTTTCTTTATTAATTGCTTGTATAAGCTTAAGTTTATTTGTATGGAGAGAATTAACAGCAAAACAACCTTTAATAAATTTAAAAGTATTTAAATCTTTTTCGTTTTCTTATACATTATTAATTAACTTAATCGTTACAACAGCATTATATGGGGGGATGATTTTACTACCTCTATATTTACAAAACATCCGTGGATTTACACCTATTAAAGCAGGATTATTATTACTTCCTGGTTCATTAATCATGGGTGCTCTTGGTCCACTTACAGGTAAGTTATTTGATAAATATGGTATCCGTCCGTTAGCCATTTTTGGTTTACTCATTATGACATTTACAACTTATGAGTTCACTAAATTATCAATTGATACACCGTATTTAAAAATTATGCTTTTCTATACATTACGTTCATTTGGTATGTCTTTTATTATGATGCCAATTATGACTGCTGGTTTAAATAAATTACCAGTTAAAATGATTTCGCATGGTACTGCAACCCAAAATACATTGCGACAAGTTGCTGGTTCGGTAGGTACAGCAATTCTTGTTACAATCATGACGACTCAAACGACAAATCACATGGCTGACTTCTCGAATGAAGTCACTTCAACGAATCCATTCATCATGGATTGGGTTCATCAAACTGGCGCACAGCTAGCTGCCGTAGCTGGATTAACACCAACACAAGGTGGATCTTTAGCGGTTACAACGCTATATAGCCAGGCGTCTAAATTAGCATCTATTAATGGAATCAATGATGCATTTATCTTTGCAACTGCATTGTCTGGTATTGCATTGGTACTTTCATTCTTTATGGGAAGTACAAAGAGCAGAAAGTTTGCACAACCTAAATCTAAAAATCAAAATAAGCAGTCTTCAGAAACGATTGCATCTTAAGAAAAAAGACCAGTTCATGTTTTGAACTGGTTTTTTTGTTCGACAATTATCACTATTTTTCAATTTGTGGGAATTGTGAATAACTTTCTGTGGATTTGTGGATAACTCTTATACTGATATATAATTTTAGTTACTGGTAATAACAATTAAAATATTAGAAATTTATTAGAACGACGTACATATAAGACAAATTTAGGTTAATGGAATTTATTTTCCAGCTATATTATTCAATTTTATGATTATTGGCAATAAATATCGACACGTTTTTGTCACATTTGTTATAATGGATACGATTACAAAACTGAATAGTAAAAATTAATGAAAAATACATTATATTTATAATAAGTATATAATGTAGAGCTCTTTAGTTAGAGGAGGGACAAGTTTCGTGAATGCTTATTTAAATAATTATGTGATCGTAGTTGTGTTTCTAGTTATAGGAATTGCACTTCCAGTTGTCGCACTCTCGGTAATAGGAAAAATTTTAAGACCGAATGTACCAACTGAAGCAAAAGCAACGACCTATGAAAGTGGTATTGAACCATTTCATGATGCGAAGGTTCGTTTCCACGCTGGTTATTACATTTTTGCACTATTATTCGTTATTTTTGATGTTGAAACTGTTTTCTTATATCCGTGGGCGGTTGCATATGATCAATTAGGGCTTTTTGCTTTTGTAGAGATGATTATTTTTATTTTTATGCTACTACTTGGACTTATTTATGCTTGGAAGAAGAAGGTGTTGAAATGGTTATGAAGTTAGATGGAATTTCTGTTGCCGAAATGGAAGAACTCCAAAAGAATATTTTCTTCACGACTTTGGAAGAAGTGAAGGCATGGGCAAGAAGTAACTCGTTATGGCCACTAACATTCGGGTTAGCTTGTTGTGCAATTGAAATGATGGGTGTAGGTTCATCACATTATGACTTAGACCGTTTTGGATCATTTTTCCGTACTTCTCCTCGTCAATCTGACTGTATGATTGTTTCAGGAACTGTTACGAAAAAGATGGCGCCAATTGTTAAACGCTTATACGATCAAATGCCTGAACCAAAATGGGTAATTGCGATGGGCTCATGCGCAACTGCTGGTGGACCATATGTTAACTCGTATGCAGTCGTTAAAGGAGTGGACCAGATTGTTCCTGTGGACGTGTATATCCCTGGATGTCCTCCGAATCCAGCTGCACTAATATATGGTATAAACAAATTGAAAGAGAAGATTCGTTACGAAGCTAAAACTGGAAAGCAGGTGACGAATAAGTGAGTGAAGATAAGTCAAAAGAACAGTTAAAGAAGGAAGCAGCCGAGCGGGCAAAAGAAGCAGCTCGACTTAAAATGGAACAGTTGAAGGCTGAAAAGGAAGCTGCAAATAGCTCTGAAGTTAAACAAGGAGAAGTTCCTGTTGTTGAGGAACCAACTGTTGAAAATGAAATTAAACAAGAAGAACCAGCTTCAGAAGATGAAAAAGCGAAAGCACTTGCACTAGCGAAAGCAAAAGCAGTAGCGGCAGCAAAAGCAAAAGCAGCGGCAATCGCGAAACAAAAAGCTGCAGAAGCGGGCGAACAGGCACAAGTAGAAGAGAACGAGTCTGCTTCTGAAGATGATAAGGCAGAGGCATTAGCAGCGGCGAAGGCAAAAGCGGTAGCAGCAGCAAAAGCAAAGGCAGCGGCATTAGCAAAACAAAAAGCAGCAGAAGGTGGAGAAGACCCAGCAGATGGTGCAGATGATGAAAAAGCGAAAGCAATTGCAGCAGCAAAGGCAAAAGCAGTAGCAGCAGCAAAAGCAAAGGCAGCGGCATTGGCAAAACAAAAAGCAGCGGGTGGAGAAGATACTGCAGCTGCTGGCTCCGACGATGAAGCGGCGAAAGCGAAAGCGAAGGCAATTGCAATTGCGAAGGCAAAAGCGGCAGCAGCGGCAAAAGCGAAAGGCAAAACAGATGGTGGTAAAGAAGCTCCAGTTGAAGAAGTAAAAGTTTCTCACAATCAACCATTATTAGATGAAGTAAAAGCATTAATTGAAAAAGAGTTTGGAGCGGAAGTTATTGAGGAAGCAATTATTAATATGCTGTCTAAACATGATCCAACTTTTACAATTAAAAGGGATGCTTATTTTAAAGTAGCACAGTTCTTAAAGAATAATGAACAGTTACAATTTACTTATTTATCTGGATTACATGGAACTGATTTTGTGGATTACATGGAAGTTTACTCTTACATATATTCTTATAAACGTAAACATGGAATCGCTTTAAAAGTAAGAGCAGACCGTGAACAACCGATTGTTGATAGTATTACTCCAATTTGGGAAGGTGCAAACTGGCCAGAGCGTGAGACTTACGACTTACTTGGTATTCAGTTTAATGGACATCCAAAATTGGAACGTATCTTACTGCCAGATAATTGGGTCGGCTATCCGCTAAGAAAAGATTACGTTCAATTTGACGAGGGGGTGTAGGATAAGCCATGATTCGTACGGAAGAAATGCTATTAAATGTCGGACCTCAGCATCCAAGTACACACGGTGTATTTCGTCTTGTGTTAAAGATTGATGGAGAGATCATTAAAGAGGCGACACCTGTCATCGGTTATCTACACCGTGGTACAGAGAAAATCGCTGAAAATCTTCAATATACACAGATTATTCCATATACAGACCGTATGGATTATCTATCAGCAATGACAAATAACTATGTTATCTGCCATGCTGTTGAAACAATGATGGATATTAAAGTTCCAGATCGCGCGGAGTATTTACGCGTTATTTCAATGGAATTAGGACGTGTTGCTAGTCACTTAGTTTGGTGGGGTACAAACCTTCTAGATATTGGAGCAGTGAGTCCATTCCTTTATGCTTTCCGTGAGCGTGAAATGATTATCAATCTATTAAACGAACTTTGTGGAGCGAGATTGACTTTTAACTACATGCGTGTAGGTGGGGTTAAGTGGGATGCTCCTGAAGGATGGATTGAAAAAGTAAAAGAGTTTATTCCATATATGAGAGAGCAATTAAAAGGATATCATGATTTAGTTTCTGGTAATGAAATCTTTATTAATCGGGTAAAAGGTATTGGTGCATATTCACAAGAAGATGCAATTAATTTCTCATTAAGTGGTGCAAATCTTCGTTGTACTGGTGTTAAATATGATCTACGAAAAGATGCTCCATATTCGATTTACGATCGCTTTGATTTCGATGTACCAGTAGGAACTGTTGGCGATGCATGGGATCGTTATATGTGCAGAATGCTAGAAATTGAAGAGTCATTAAAGATTTTAGAACAGGCTGTTGAACAATTCCCTGCTGAAGGCGATATTTTAGCAAAAGTTCCTAAAATCATCAAAGCTCCTAAAGGTGAAGGATACGTTAGAATCGAGTCACCGCGTGGAGAAATCGGTTGCTATATTGCAAGTGATGGAAAAAAAGAACCGTATCGTTTGAAGTTTAGACGACCATCTTTTTATAACCTACAAATTCTTCCAAAGTTATTACAAGGTGAAAACATCGCAAACTTAATTACTATTTTAGGTGGTATTGATATTGTACTTGGGGAGGTAGACGGATAATGATAGAAAATCTTCTACAAAGTACACCGTCTTGGATAAATTTTCTCATCTATTTAGGCTTAGGCGTTATTTTCCTATTTGTAGTTTTAGGCTTCGTTACGTTTGGAATCCTATCAGAACGTAAAGTAATGGGTTTCATGCAAGGGCGTATTGGACCAAACCAAGTTGGTGGACGGTATGGTTTACTTCAAACTGTTGCTGACGTATTAAAGCTACTTTTAAAAGAAGATACAATTCCAAAAGCAGCAGATAAGCCACTATTTATACTTGCACCAATCATTGCTTTTGCACCGGCGTTTATGGTACTAGCAACTCTACCATTCACAGAGAACTTACAGTTTGCAGATATAGGTGTTGGATTACTTTACTATATTGCTGTTTCAGGATTAACAACTGTTGGTGTCGTTACAGCGGGTTGGGCTTCAAATAACAAGTACTCACTTATTGGTGGTATGCGTGCAGCAGCACAGATGATTTCATATGAAATTCCGTTAGTAATGAGTGTATTAGGTGTTATTTTATTAACTGGAAGCTTAAATTTAAATGATATTGTTAATGCACAAGAAAATGTATGGTTCATTGTAACTCAGCCAATTGCTTTTATCGTTTTCCTAATTGCAGCTGTAGCTGAATTAAATCGTACACCATTTGACTTACCAGAAGCTGAGTCAGAACTAGTAGCAGGTTATCATACAGAGTTTTCAGGATTCCGTTGGGCATTCTTTATGCTTTCAGAGTATGTTTACTTTTTTGCAATGTGTTCTTTAATTACGATTGTATTTTTAGGCGGTTGGAATCCAATTGCGGGTCTAGATATTATTCCTGGAGCAGTTTGGTTCTCTTTAAAGTTTAGTGTAATTTTATATTTATTAATTTGGTTCCGTGTAACGTTTCCACGTTTACGTGCTGACCAATTAATGGAGTTCGGTTGGAAAGTACTGTTACCAGTTTCATTAGCTAATATTTTAATAACAGCATTAGTAAAAAGCTTGTTCTTCTAAACAATATAGACCAATCTAAAGGGGTGTGAGTCATGATTGGGTTAGTAAAAGGTTTAAAATATACTCTTCAAAATTTAACGCGCGAAAAAGTGACGTATGATTATCCAAATCAGCCGATTCCGTTACCAGATCGTTTTCGTGGAATTCAAAAGTTTTATCCAGAAAAATGTATTGTTTGTAATCAATGTTCAGCTATCTGTCCAACAGACTGTATTACATTGACTGGGAAAAAACATCCTGATCCTACGAAAAAAGGAAAAATTATCGACACATACGATATTAATTTCGAAATTTGTATTTTATGTGATTTATGTACAGAAGTTTGTCCAACAGAAGCGATTATTATGACAAATAACTTTGAACTTGCTGAATATTCACGTGATGAATTGTTTAAAGACCTTCAATGGCTTGATGAAAATGATCAAAACATTCGAAAGGAGAATAAAGCATGAGTGGTTTTGTAGTTGCTTTCTTTCTTCTTTCCTTATCGGCCATTTTAGGTGGCGTAATGATGTTAAACTCAACGAAAGTTATGCATATGATGCTTTCACTTGTTTTAACATTCATTAGCATTGCAGGGATTTATGTCCTTTTATCAGCGGAATTCGTGGCTGTTGTTCAAATTCTTATTTATTCAGGTGCAGTAACCATACTTATGATTTTTGGAATCATGTTAACGAAACATGATATTGAAAGTGAAAAGCCAAAAAGAAATTGGAGAAATATTGCTGCATTAATCGGTATTGTTGCATTTGGAGTCGTTATGTTTTTAGGTGTAAACGGACTTTCAATCGACGCATCAGATGTTGATTTAGCAACAAATAATACAAAAAATATTGGATTACAATTATTTTCAAATCATATCGTGCCATTTGAAGTAATGTCTGTATTATTACTAATTGCTTTAGTAGGTGCGATCATTTTAGCAAAATCAGATGTTTCAAAAGAGGAGGGTACGAAGGAATGAGTTCAGTTCCAATTAATGCTTATCTTCTTTTAGCGCTAATATTATTTTGTATCGGATTATATGGTGCATTAACAAAACGAAACACAGTAATCGTGTTAATTTGTATTGAGTTAATGTTAAATGCTGCAAATATTAATTTAGTGGCATTTAGTAAGCTTGGAGTAGCACCGTCTTTAACTGGACAAATTTTTTCATTATTTACAATTTCGGTTGCAGCTGCTGAAGCTGCAGTGGGCGTGGCAATTTTAATTGCATGGTATCGTCATCGTCAGACAGTTAATATTGATGAAGCTGATTCATTGAAAAGATAATTAGGAGGTGGAATTTGATGATGCAGTATGCTTGGCTTGTTCCGGTACTTCCGCTAATTTCCTTTCTAATCCTAATATTAGCTGGTACAAGAGGAAAGAAAGGTAGTGGGATTTTAGGAGCAACTTTAACAGGAATCTCATTCATCATCTCCTTGTTCGTCTTATTTGACCGTCTACAAGGGGATACAGTGCAGAAATTATATACTTGGTTAACAATTGGAAATATCGATATTCACGTTGGATATGTAGTAAATGCACTAAATGCGTTAATGCTAGTAATCGTTACGTTTGTTAGTACATTAGTACATATTTATTCAACAGCATATATGGAAGAGGATGACCGTATCACAGTGTTCTTCGCATACTTAGGCTTATTCACATTTGCGATGTTAGCACTTGTTATTTCACCTAGTATTCTACAACTTTATGTATTCTGGGAGTTAGTAGGTTTAGGTTCATTTTTACTTGTTGGTTTCTACTTTTACAAAGAAGAAGCAAAAGCAGCGGCTAAAAAAGCGTTCATTATGACAAGAATAGGGGACGTTGGTTTATTTATTGGGATGGTACTTTTATTTTGGAAGACAAAGAGCTTTGATTTCGATCAAATTTTCAATGTAATCCAAGGTGGACAGGTAAGTAGTGGCATGTTAACACTTATTGCTATTTTAATTTTCGTAGGAGCAATGGGTAAATCAGGTCAATTCCCACTTCATACATGGCTTCCTGATGCGATGGAAGGTCCAACACCTGTTTCTGCATTAATTCATGCAGCAACAATGGTAGCTGCCGGCGTTTACTTAGTAGCAACGACTTATCCAATCTTTATTGCTAGTGGAACTGCCTTAACTGTTGTTGCGATTGTCGGAGGATTTACTGCGATCTTTGCAGCAAGTATTGGACTTGTGCAAAGAGATATTAAGCGTGTACTTGCATACTCTACAGTCAGTCAATTAGGTTATATGATGCTTGCGTTAGGTGTAGGGGGATATACAGCAAGTATTTTCCACTTAACTACTCATGCATTCTTTAAAGCATTGTTATTCTTAGCTGCAGGTAGTGTTATTCATGCTGTACACACTCAAGACATCTTTAAAATGGGCGGATTACGTCAGAAAATGAAATGGACATCTGCACTATTCTTAATCGGTACATTAGCCATTACGGGTGTACCATTACTATCTGGTTTCTTTAGTAAGGATGAGATTTTAGCAGCAACTTGGGAAAATGGAAATTACGTTTTATTCGTTGTTGCTTTAATTGCGGCATTCTTTACTTCATTTTATATGTTCCGATTATTTTTCTTAGTCTTTACTGGCGAAGAAAAAACAAAAGGTGCCCATGAGTCACCAATGTCAATGGTTCTTCCAATGTCATTATTAGGTATCCTTGCTATATTTGCAGGTTATATTAATACACCATTCTTTGGTCGTCACTTAAACGAGTTTTTATTAGATGGTGCTCCATTTAAAATTGTTGAGCATAGTCATGAGCCGGTTTGGGTTATGGTCGTAGCAACGCTTGTTTCTTTAGCGGGAATTACGCTTGCATATAATATGTATGGAAGAAAAACTAACGAAACTAAACAAGAAGAAAACGGATTATTTTATGAAATTCTTCTTAATAAATACTATATTGACGAATTATATAACGGATCGATCGTAAAAGGTATGTTTGCAATCGGACATGTAATGTTTGCAATTGAACGTTTTATAATTGAAGGGCTTGCTGTTCTAGTAAAAGGAATTGTAAGTAGTATCGGTGGAATTGGTTCAAGGCTTCAAAGTGGTCAAGTCCAAACTTATGGATTTATTACATTACTTGGTCTTGCTCTAATCTTATTAGCAATCGTTATGACAGGGGGGTACAACTTATGATGTCTCATTTCTTATTATGGGTTGTTTTCTCACCTCTATTGGGATTATTACTAGTTTCTTTTGCACCAAAGAATTCTTATAAGCTTTGGGCATTATTGACTTCGGTTTTATCATTTGCAGTTACTATACTTGCTTATATAGCAGGCCAAAATCATTCTAGTTTAAAAGATTGGAATATTTCATATGATTGGTTTTCATTTGGAAAATTTTTCGCTGGATCAACTAGATTGTTTCAAGTTAAATTTGAGCTTGGAGTAGATGGTCTATCATTAGTGATGATATTACTTACTGGTATTATCTCATTAATCGCTGTAATAGCAGGTTACTCAATTAATAAAGGTTCAAAGGGCTTCTATCAACTACTATTTATTTTACAAGTAGGTATGTTTGGTGTATTTGCAGCTCAGAACTTAGTATTATTCTTCTTATTCTTTGAATTAACGCTAGTTCCAATGTTCTTCTTAATTGGTAAATGGGGCCGATTTGATAGTGAACGTGCTGGATACCAATTCTTAATTTATAACGGATTAGGGTCTGCATTCTTATTATTTGTTATTGCTGTTCTATTTGCTCGTACAGGCACAACAAATTATGAAGTTTTAGCAAACATCATTCCAACGGGACAACAAACAATTAGTCCAATTTCAGAGCATTTAAAAATGGTTCTATTAATTTGTTTATTAATTGCATTTGCAATTAAACTACCATTATTCCCGTTCCATCGATGGATGGTGAATGTTCATACACAAGCAAATCCTGCTGTAGTTATCATTCACGCTGGTATCCTATTAAAAATTGGAACTTACGGTTTAATTCGTTTTGCTTTAGGGGTTTTCCCAGAGCAATTTGAAAAAATGTCGGTAGCTCTTGCGATTATTGGTGTAATTAATTTACTTTACGGAGCTTATATTGCTTTAATTCAAAAGGAATTACGTTCTGTGTTAGCATATTCAAGTTTCTCACACATGGGGATTGTTATTATTGGATTAGCTGCTATGAATAGCGCTGGAATTCAAGGAGCAATTTTACAATCAGTATCTCACGGGTTAATTGCTGCACTTCTATTTTTAATAGTTGGAATGCTAGAAAACCGAGGTGATACTACTAGTTTTGACCGTATTTCTGGTCTATCAAAATCTGCACCAAGACTAGCGGGCTTATTACTTTTTGGTGGTATGGCTTCTCTAGGTTTACCAGGTCTGTCAGGATTTGTTGGAGAGTGGCTATCATTTGTAGGTCTTTTCCAATCACATAAAGCTATTGCAACTGTTGGTACGCTAGGGATTATCTTAACAGCAGCTTATATTTTAAGAGCAATTCTACAATTAAGCTTCGGTAAAAGTAGTGAATTTATTTCATCATTCACTGATTTATCAAAACGTGAAGCAATCGCTGCAGTTATTTTAGTATTTGCGATTGCCCTGCTTGGTGTATACCCAGCTTTCATAAATGATATGATTGTGTCATCAGTGGACTTTATCATTCAAGGGATTAGAGGTGTATAGAAGATGACAGGAAAAGCATTATCTGAATTTCAATGGGGAACTATGGGTCCTGAGATCATTCTAGTAGCTGCTGCGCTTCTTCTATTAACTCTTGAACTCTTACTACCTAAAAATGCAAGTCGTAAAATAGTCGGTTGGGTTGGCTTACTAAGCGTTGTTGGATCACTTGTATGGTTAATCACACTTTATTCACATAAACCAATAAGTCTATTAGCGGGATCGTTCAAACTTGATTCGTTTGGGCTTCTCTTTAAAACTATTTTATTAATCGGAGCAATCTTAGTTTTATTACTTGCACTAGGTGATAAAACAATTGCAGAGCGCTCAGAATACTACACATTGTTTATTACAGCGTTAATTGGAGCAATGTATATGGCATCAAGTAGTGATTTAATTACACTATTTGTTGGATTAGAGCTACTTTCGATTTCATCTTACATTCTAGTTGGAATTCAAAAGAGAAGAGAGGGCTCTTCTGAGGCCGCACTTAAGTATGTAATTAAAGGTGGTATTTCAACTGCAATTACATTATTCGGATTAAGCTATACTTATGGCTTAACAGGTACAACGAACATTACTGAAATGAATATGGCACTTTCTCAAGGAATTCCAAGTAGTAATGAATTTCTAATGATTCTAGCGTTTGTACTAGTATTCGTTGGATTATCATTTAAACTTGCATCTGTTCCATTCCATATGTGGGCTCCAGATGTGTATGAAGGTGCTCCAACACCTGTAACGGCATTCTTAGCAACCGTTTCAAAAACAGGTGGATTTATTATCGTACTACGTATCTTCTTAGCGATCTTCACTGGTGCATTATTGATGAAAGAACAAAAATCTGTATTTGAAGTAATGCAACCAGTTATTGCTACATTGGCAGCGTTATCGATGATTATAGGTAATACAATTGCTCTAAAACAAGACAGTCTAAAGCGTATACTTGCATACTCTGGTATTGCACATGGAGGCTATGTTTTAGTTGCATTTGTAAGTATTTCACCATTTATGTTTGAGAGTATTTGGTTCTATTTATTAGCCTATACATTTATGACAATCGGAATTTTAACAATTGTTTATAATGTACAACAACAAAGGGGATCTGACTCATTATCATCATTTGCAGGTCTAATTAAAACGAACCCATTTTTAGCGATTACAATGACAATATTTGTTTTATCGCTAGCAGGTATCCCATTAACTGCAGGATTTATAGGAAAGTTAAATATTTTCATGGGGGCTTTCGTCCAAGTTAAAGGATATTATGTATTAGGTGGTATCTTACTATTAACAACAGTAGTATCTTACTTTTACTATTTTGGCATCCTTCAAAATATTTTCTTTAGAAGTGGTGAAGAGCGTAAAATAGTACTTCCTAAGACTCATCTATTCGTTATATTGGTTTGTGCTGTCTTAACAATTGTTTTAGGTATTAAACCATCTTTAGCATTAGACGTATTTCATAAGCTAGACATTGTGAAAGACTTCTTTATGGCGTAAAATAAATTTAAATTAAAAGTGTAGGGTGATTCCTACACTTTTTAATTTGTAGAGAAAATAAAAAAATTGGTTTTCAGACTGTTTGAATTGCATGTCACTAAAAATATAAAAGCTGAAGTTGAACTGCACAATCTGAAAGCTTTTTCTATAAAAATCGAGCGAATAGAGGACGTGGAAAATGGAAGCTTTAGTAGGAACAGAAGCGTTACTAGCAATAATTGTCCATTTATTTTTCATTATTTTAACTTGGTGGGCATTAACAGCAATTAAGTGGGAGAGTATTATGAAAAAAGGTCATGTCGCCCAAATTCGACTTTTTATGGTGCTATTGACGATTACGATTTCTTCTGCTGTAAGTAGTTTTTTCTTGGACTATCTTCAATATACAAAAAACATTACATATTTATTGAAATAATTTGTCAAAAAGTATGTTACGATGTACCGTATAAACCCCTCTCTACCTGTGAAAAATGGAAGTAAGAGAGGGGATTATTTATGAAAAAGACTATGTACTTATTATTAATTACTATTACTTTTGTTTCTGCACTTTTTTTTAATTGGGGTAAAATCGGTATGGCTGATACAGGTGTAGGCCAATTGAACCGTTTTGCAGACGTATTAAATAAAAAAGACATTTCGGTTACAAGTTGGAATTTATATGCAAGAGAAGCTAAAATGAATACTTCGGTGTCCAAAATAATCAGTAAATATAAAGAGGATTTTAAAAAATTTAAGTGGACTAAAGCTGACAATGGTAATAAAATAATTGGTACATTTAACCATCACTTGGTCACGGAAAGAATCGTTGTTACATCTACTAGCAATAACAGCAGCTATGTAATTTATGAACTCAGTGGGACTAAATGGGACCAACAGGTTGAAAAAGAAACAAATAAACTTATAAAGAACTCATTGGAAAATATTTTTAGTAAAGAACCCACTTTTTTTACTTGTATAAAGGGGACAATGGGTGGTAAACTTGAAGGTGTTTTGCAGGGTATAAAAAATGATTTTTTGGAGACTTTTAAAGCAACAAAAATTGAAGAAATAAAAGAAGGGGCATTCGTCTCTGTTTCAGCATATACTGAACAGTGGAATGACGCTCTGGTTGCAAATGGCAAAAAAATTAATTTACAAATTGCAATACGTGAAGACAATGTTGATAAATCAACGACAATTATTATTGGCACACCGATTATAACAGTAGAATATTGATAGATCTATTTTAGGACACGGAGGGGAAAAGTTTGGATAAAATCATTGTCCGTGGCGGGAAACAGCTTCAAGGCACAGTTCGTGTAGAGGGTGCAAAAAATGCTGTCTTACCAGTTCTTGCTGCAGCGCTACTAGCTAGTGAAGGAAAAAATATAATTCATGACGTACCAACTCTATCTGACGTTTACACGATTAACGAAGTTCTTCGTAATTTAAATACAGAGGTTGGGTTCAAAAATAATACAGTAACAGTTGACGCTTCAAAGGATTTACATGTTGAAGCACCATTTGAATATGTTCGTAAAATGCGAGCATCAATTCTTGTAATGGGGCCACTTTTAGCAAGAAATGGTCATGCACGAGTAGCGTTACCAGGTGGATGTGCGATTGGATCTAGACCAATTGAACAACACTTAAAAGGATTTGAAGCAATGGGAGCTCAAATTACGGTTGGTAATGGTTTTGTAGAAGCAAAATCAAACGGTCGTTTAAAAGGGGCAAAAATCTATTTAGATTTCCCAAGCGTAGGTGCAACAGAAAATATTATGTCTGCAGCAGCTCTTGCAGAAGGAACAACAGTTCTTGAAAATGCTGCTAAGGAACCTGAAATTGTTGACTTAGCAAACTTCATCAATGCAATGGGTGGTAAAGTTCGTGGTGCTGGAACAGGCACTATCCGAATTGAAGGTGTACCAACATTATTTGGTACAACTCATCACATTATTCCAGACCGTATTGAAGCTGGAACATTTATGGTAGCAGCAGCAATTACGAATGGAAATGTATTAATTGAAAATGCAGTTCCAGAGCACTTAAGCTCAGTTGTAGCGAAAATGCGTGAAATGGGAGTAACTATTATCGAAGAGGAAGAAGGTCTTCGTGTAATTGGTACTGACAATTTAAAACCTGTAGACATCAAAACAATGCCTCACCCAGGCTTCCCAACAGATATGCAATCACAAATGATGGCACTTCTATTAAAAGCTAATGGAACAGGCATGATTACTGAAACAGTATTCGAAAATCGTTTTATGCACGTGGAAGAATTCCGTCGCATGAATGCAAATATTAAAATTGAAGGTCGATCAACTATTATTCATGGACCAAATGATCTTCAAGGAGCTGAAGTAGCTGCTACTGATTTACGTGCTGCTGCATCACTTATCCTTGCTGGTCTTGTTGTTGATGGATATACTCGTGTTACTGAATTAAAACATTTAGATCGTGGTTATGTAAATTTCCATGAAAAGCTTGCTGCACTTGGAGCGGACATTGAACGTGTAAACGAACCAAGCACAGCTGTAGAGGAAGAAACACTAAAAGACTTACAAGCGTAAACTAAAAACTAATTCAAATGCCTGGCACTTTGTGTTACACCACATAGGGTCGGGCATTTTTGCATTTTCATGCAACTTTCTACTATCAGTTATAGGCAGAAACCTTATAAAATATTCTAAAAATAATAAAAAAATAATACAATTTGTTAAAAGAATCTAATTTGAAATCAATCTATATTGTTCTAAATGCTTGTCCATATACATAAATTAACTTTAGAAAGGGCAATTAGTTGAAAATTGTCATTTAAAGTTGTTTTGAAATGGATAGGAGGAAAATATGAAGTCATTTAAAACATTAATCACTGCAGGATTAACTACTTGCTCAGTCGTTATTATTATCCCTACATTGCTTGTTCTACCATTTCATAGCCATACAGATGGTAGATTGGTTGATCAGCTCCAGAAAAAAGCAAACCAAGTCGCAGCAGCGAACAAAAATGACAATCTAAGTATTGAAGTTTTTAGAACAAAAACACAAAAAGTTGAAAAACTACCAATCGAGGAATACGTATTAGGGGTAGTAGCATCAGAAATGCCAGCAAAATTTGAACCAGAAGCATTAAAAGCACAAAGTTTAAGTGCAAGAACATTTATCATCAAACGATTAAAAGAAGGGAAACCACTTGAAGAAGGTGGAATCGTTGATGATACTGTTAATTTTCAAGTCTTTCAGGACCGCGACGACCTCAAGAAAAGATATGGCGCACAATACGATAAAAACATTGCCAAAATAGAAAAGGCTGTAAAAGCTACTGAAGGACAAATATTAACATACAATGGACAACCTATAACTGCTTCATTCTTCTCCACAAGCAATGGTTACACAGAAAACTCCGAAGAATATTGGAAAACCAGTGTACCATATTTGAAAAGTGTACCGAGTCCTTGGGATTCCGTAGCTCCAGATTATATATCAACAAAAGCTTTTACAATAAGTGATTTTGAAAAAAAACTTAATGTAAAAATTAATAAGTCAGATATCGGGAAAGTTACATCAAGAACACAAGGTAAACGAGTAGAACGAGTGGCGTTTGGGAAAAAGACTCTTTCAGGAAAAGAAATTAGAGAAAAACTAAACCTACGCTCAACAGATTTTTCATGGGAGCGTAAAGGTAATGAAATCATCATTACAACAAAGGGTTTTGGCCATGGAGTAGGAATGAGTCAATACGGAGCAAACGAACTCGCTAAGCAAGGAAAAACATACGATGAGATCGTTAAGTATTATTATAAGGGAATTAACATTAATAAGCTTAGTAAGAAGGATTATGATGCATTGGAGAAGCTTTGAGAAAGGTACGGAAAAAAACAGACCTCACGAAGGTCTGTTTTTTTTTTTTGTATAGGCGAGTTAATTACAGTACTCTGGTTCAATTTCAATTAAGCGAGTCAGATAGATATGATTACTCTTCAATTCCACTTCTCTTTGGTCCTTACTGCTTCTCTGCATACTTATAATAAAAATAGCCAACGAATGGACGTACTTTTATGTTTGTTACATTTGATTTTTGCAAGTACACATAGCCAGCTTGGTAAACTGGAGCGATCGCAGCATCATCTAGTAAAAGGTCTTCTGCATTATGAAGGAGTTGAGTACGTTCTGATTCGTTTTGTAAGCTGATTGTATTGGCTTTTTGGACAAATTCGTCATATTGTGCGTTTTTATAATTTAATACATTTAAAGCTGATTTAGATGTGAATAGCTCTAAATAAGTCGTTGGATCCGGATAATCTGCACCCCATGTATCTAAAGAAAGATCATAGTTTCCTTGCTGACGCAATTCGAATTTTTGTTGTGCAGGTTGTACGACAATATTAACTGTTAAACCTTTTAAGTTCGTTTCTAATTGTGATTTTAGATATTCACCGATTTTACGTGACGTATTGCTATCACTAACTAGTAATGAAATTGTAGCTTTTGATTTACCACTTTCAGATAAAGTCTCTTTAAAGAGTGATTTAGCCTCCTCTAAACTTACTGTAGAAGGATGAGATGTTGAGCTAACAAAGTCCACACCTTTAGAGTTTTTTACTAAACCTTTAGGGATGATTCGGTCAGTAGGAATAGAACCATCATTTAATAACGTTTTACTAATATCCTCTTTATTAAAGCCATTTGCGATTGCCTTACGTACTTTTAGATTTGCTAAAAATGGATTTTTTTGATTAAAGCTAATGTAAGAGACAATTGGCATAGCTAATTTGTTTAATTCTTTATTCCCTTTATAACGATCGATCACATTTGAATCAATAATTGCTTGGTCTAGTTCACCAGTTTCATAGAGATTAACTGCAGTTGTTGTTTCTTTCATGATTTTGACGTCAATTTTATTTACATGGACATTCTTTTTATCATAGTATTGTGGATTTTTTGTCATTGTGAATCCAGCTTCATGATCCCATTTACTTACAACGTAAGGACCATTATATAAAGTAGTATTTGCTTCTAAACCATATTTGCTACCTTGCTCCTTAACGAATTTTTCATTTAGTGGGAAGAACATTGGTAAACTAGTCAGCTGAATGAAATATGGAATAGGGCGCTCAAGTTTAATTTGTAATGTTTTATCGTCTAATGCAGTTACCCCAAGTTTATCCACAGGTAACTTTCCTTGGTTAATTTCTTTTGCGTTTTCAATATCATATAAGTCGTATGCAAACTGAGCTTTAGTATTTGGATCAATTGCTCGTTTCATTGCAAAAACAAAATCCTTTGCAGTTACTGGATCTCCATTTGAATATTTAGCATCTCTTAAAGTAAATGTATAGACTTTACCATCCGTACTAACTTTATGTGATAAAGCAGCAGCTGGAACGTATTCTCCTTTTTCGTTTGGCATATATAGACCTTCCATTACACTATTAAGTGCGTTTAATGATGGTCCATCTAAAGCTAGTGAACTATCAAGACTTACAATATCTGAAGTATCCATTAAGTGTAGCGTATGATCATTTGACTTCGAAGCTGCCTGATTTGATTGTTGTCCACAACCTGCTAGTGCCAATGTGAGTAATAAAGTAATTGATACGAATCTTTTCTTAGTAAATATCATTTTATTTTCTCTCCTTATTTTTGGGTACAAAAAAAGAGTCCCCGCCTTATAGAAAGGACGAGGACTCCCGTGGTGCCACCTTAATTAGCCTAAAAACGTTTAGACTCACTTTACAGTATCAAAACAAATGAATTGAACTACCTTGTGACAAAAAGCAGTATCGAAACATGAGTTTGAATACCTGTCTCTTTTATCGGTGAGACGTCCGCCAAAGCCTACTGCATAAATAAATGGTTCGGTTTGGGTGCTCAGAAGCCCATTCAAAAATATGTCCGTACTGACTTGCACCAACCGTCAGCTCTCTGAAACTTTCATATAATCTACTCTTCTTCATCATCGCAAAAAATATATAATGACTGAAATAATTTTAAGTTTAAGTTTTTAATACATCGTACAAGCTTGTAGTGTGATTATATTTTGTAAAAAAGAAAAATGCAAGAAAAATATTTTATTAACTTCATAATTAGACTTATTAACTTATCCACAAATATTGTGTATAAATGTTGTGGAATTGTGGATAAATCGCTTTCATTTGTTAATATTTTTCTATTATTTTGTGGATTAGTGTGAATTAGTTTGAAATTGTGTGGAAAAATAAGAATTTTGTCGAACTAAAATTTTCTAAATTGCGTATATAATTCCAGAAAACTGTTGACAATGATTGCAGAGGTGATAAGGATGAGAGAGGAACAAAACAAAAAAACTTCTCAAAAAGTTATTAAAATGTTAAGAAAGCGTTGGGTAGTACCAGCAATTTATTTAGTGAGTGCAGCAGTAATTCTAACAGGTGCGTTATGGTATCAATACAGTAATGCTCCAACTCCAACAAAAACTGGAACTACAGTTGATACGAGAGAGCCTGAAGCAATTCCAGCTTCACAGCCAGAAGAAAAATTAACTTACCCAGTTTCAAAGGATGCAACAGTTCAAGTTAAAAGTCATTATTATGATGATTCTGCTTCAAAAAATGAGCAACAAGCATCTTTAATTCAAATGGATAATAATACTTTCACGATCAACACTGGTATGGATTTAGTTAATAAAAGTGGTAAAGAATTTGATGTGACTGCAGCTCTTAGTGGAACTGTAACAAAAGCTCAAAAAGATGCTGAGCTAGGATATGTAGTTGTAGTAGAAAGTGGTAACGGATTAGTTTCATATTATCAAAGCTTAAAATCTGTAAGTGTTGAACCAGGTACAAAAGTTTCACAAGGACAAGTTCTTGGCGCAGCTGGAACAGCTTTAATTGGCAAAGAAAATGGCATTCATGTTCACTATGAATTACGTAAAGATGGTGTAGCAATTAATCCAGAGAAATACCAAGGACAAGCGGTTTCATCAATTATTAGTTCTGAAAATACAAAAAGCGAAACAAAAGAATCTAATACAATGAATACTTCTGGAAATGTATCAGATGACAATGAAGAAGGTTCATCTAATAGCGATTCAGATGGAAATAAAATTCAACAATAATAATTAAGCATTTCACAAAGTGCCCAACACGTGGGAATCATACCCCATATGTGTTGGGCACTTGTTTTTTTCTGATAATTGTGCATAGTTAGACACTTTTGCTAATACAATGTTATAAACCCATCAAAGAGGTGTTTGAGGTGAGGAATCGTGGATTTTCTACCTAGTCAAAATAAATGTACCTCAGCAGGTCAGTCAGAGCAGGAAAAAGAGCAGCTTAGTCAGTCAAAACGAGTCTCATTTCACGCTTCTCACATCCATTTAGAGGAGGAGAGTAGTGTGCACGATTACATCAAAGAGAGAACGATCAAGATTGGGAAATATATCGTGGAGACGAAGAAAACAGTACGCGTAATAGCTAAAGAGTTTGGAGTGTCAAAAAGTACAGTACACAAAGATTTAACAGAACGCCTTCCGGAAATCAATCCAGATTTGGCAAATGAAGTAAAAGAAATATTGGATTATCACAAATCAATTCGTCATTTACGCGGTGGAGAGGCTACAAAGCAAAAGTATCAAAAAGAAGACGTTGAAAAAGTAACTAAATAGGTTTCTGAGCCTTGAAAACAAAATTAGAAATATTTAACCTCCTGTTCACAAATATTAATTACTAAAAGTAGTTCTTTATGGTAAAATTATATTTTGGTATGGAACGTATTCGGGGAACTGCTCATGAGTATAGTGAATAAGGAGGAGCCAAAAGGAATGTTTTCTAAGGATATCGGAATAGATCTTGGTACAGCCAATGTCTTAATACATGTTAAAGGTAAGGGAATCGTTTTAAACGAACCTTCTGTAGTTGCAATAGAGCGTAGTAGCGGTAAAGTTTTAGCAGTAGGGGAAGAAGCAAGCCGCATGGTAGGTCGTACACCTGGTAATATCGTAGCAATTCGTCCACTTAAAGACGGTGTAATTGCTGACTTTGATATTACTGAGGCAATGCTACGTCATTTTATAAATAAATTAGATGTAAAAGGATTCATGTCAAAGCCGCGTATTTTGATTTGTTGTCCAACAAACATCACATCTGTTGAACAAAAAGCAATTCGTGAAGCTGCTGAAAAAAGTGGCGGTAAACAAGTTTATCTTGAAGAAGAGCCAAAGGTTGCTGCAATCGGTGCTGGAATGGATATATTCCAACCAAGTGGTAACATGGTAATTGATATTGGCGGTGGGACAACCGATGTCGCAGTTTTATCGATGGGAGATATCGTCACCGCCTCTTCAATTAAAATGGCAGGGGACAAGTTTGATATGGAGATTCTAAACTATATCAAGCGTGAATACAAGCTACTAATCGGGGAGCGTACTGCAGAGCAAATTAAAATTGAAGTAGGTACTGTTTTCCCAGGTGCAAGGAATGAATCAATCGATATCCGTGGACGTGATATGGTAACTGGATTACCTCGTACAATTACTGTACAATCAGATGAAATCCAAAGAGCATTAAGTGAACCAGTTTACTTAATCGTACAAGCTGCAAAAACTGTATTAGAGCGTACTCCACCTGAATTATCAGCTGATATTATTGATCGTGGAGTTATTCTAACTGGTGGCGGAGCATTACTACATGGAATAGATATTTTACTTGCTGAAGAATTAAAAGTACCTGTTTTCATCGCTGAAGATCCAATGCAATGTGTTGCAGTAGGTACTGGAATTATGTTAGAAAATATTGATAAAATTCCAAGTCGTTATTTAAAATAAAAATCTCAGGCTTTTAAGCTTGATTACACACTGAAATCTCAAGTTTAAAAGCTTGGGATTTTTTTGTTCGAATTTTATTAGGATCAATTAACTTTTGTAAGGAAAGTGTTTAGGTTTTGTAAAGTTAAGTTGAACAAGAAGGTAGTCAAAGTCGGAATAGAGAAAAGGAAAGTATCAAAACTCTTGTTTAAAAAGCTCCATTTAAAGTCTAAATTAAGTATTTGTAAAACGGAGATTACCTAGTTAACCAGTACATATGATTTAATACGAAAACTCTTCCAATTTAAAAATATGTGAAAACCTCCTTTAGGATTGAAAAGGGAACAGATTAATTGTATAGGATGGGGATGAACCATGACGCATATAGTTGTTGCTGG
The DNA here is from genome assembly GCF_002128425.1 of Gottfriedia acidiceleris. Lineage (GTDB taxonomy): Bacteria > Bacillota > Bacilli > Bacillales > Bacillaceae_G > Gottfriedia > Gottfriedia acidiceleris. The sequence goes on along the minus strand of NZ_NESS01000004.1, from coordinate 209,496 downwards.
TACGGGATATGTTGGTCTTACTACAGGAGTTTCATTTGCTACAGTTGGCTACAATGTAACGTGTGTTGATATTGATGTTGAAAAAATTGAATTACTACAAAAAGGAATTTGCCCTATTTTTGAACCGGGATTGAAAGAATCACTATTAGAAAATATTCTCCTTAATAAAATTGAGTTTACAACAAATTACAAAGCAGCTTATGGCAAGGCAGATATCATATTTATTGCGGTCGGCACACCAGAACTTCCAGATGGAACTGCAAATCTGCAATATTTAAAAGTTGTTGCAAAAGATATAGCTATTAATGCTAAAAAAAATCTCATAGTTGTCATTAAAAGCACTGTTCCAGTTGGAACGAATGAGGCAGTTAAGAAGATCATGTTGGAAAATGCTCCCCGACATTTAACAATTGATATAGTGTCAAACCCTGAGTTTTTAAGGGAAGGTTCTGCACTATATGATCTATTTAACAGTGATCGAATTGTCATTGGTTCCGAGAGTCAAAGTGCAACGGATTTGATAAAGGAATTATATAAATCATTTAATACTGCTATTTACACAACAGATGTAAGAAGTGCAGAAATGATTAAGTATGCATCTAATGCTTTTTTAGCTACCAAAATAAGTTTTATTAATGAAATTGCCATGATTTGTGAAAAATTGGATGCTGATGTTGATCATGTTGCTCATGGAATTGGGCTAGACCATCGAATCGGTTCAAAGTTTTTAAAAGCTGGAATTGGATATGGAGGATCTTGTTTCCCAAAGGATACGACTGCTTTAGTAAAAGAAGCTGAGCTAGTAGGTGTAGACTTAAAATTATTAAAATCCGTCATTACAATTAATAACCAACAGAAAATAAAATTATTAGAATTAACAAAATCACTTTTTGGAAATTTAAAAAATAAAGAAATTGCAATTCTAGGAGCAAGCTTTAAACCAAATACAAATGATATACGACATGCACCATCTATCGATATAATTAATCACTTCTTAAAAGAAGGCACTAAGATTACAGTATATGATCCATATGCCTTACCTGAATTAAGAAAGGTATTCGGGGACTCCATAAATTATTCAATTAATGTGAAGGATGCTATTCATGAAAAAGAGGCCACATTAATTTTGACTGAATGGAGAGAAATTGTAGAAACTGATCTCCAATTGTATGAGGAGCTAATGAAGATTCCGTTAATAATTGATGGACGTAATTGTTTTGAATTAAATAAAATTCAAAAAAGGAACATCCACTATTATTCAATCGGCCGAAAGCCTGTGAACCCAATTCCACAGCTTATTAGTAAATAGTTGGACTCTAAGCTGTAAGGATAAAACAAGCCACCAAAGAAGATCGTTCACCCTGGTTGGGAAAATAAAAAATTCTTATAATACTAGTTAAAGGGTGTCTCTATGAGACATCCTTTTTTGTGTACTAATATAAATCAGTTAGAAAACAATACATTAAATGAAATAATTTGGAAAAAGTATAAGAATGATAAGCCATGATAATGGGGTGGTAATAAAAAGTGTTTAACTACAAAGAAACCAATAGTGCAGCTACAAATAAAAAAATTCCATTTCAAAGTAATATATCGCGTTCTTTAAGTAAGGACATTTTAGAAAATATAAAAAGAATAAAAGATGATTTTGGAGATAGCTCCGACCTTGTGATTCGTCATGAAACACTTGGGGAAGGAATGCAGTATTCTTTTGCGACGATTCATATTGACGGAATTTCAAATGAGAAATTAGTGAACGATGGAATCATTAATAAAATCGTTCGAATTAATGCAGAAAAAGATACAACGCTGTCATTAACAGATTTAGAGAATGGGCTAAAAAGCGTAATCGCCGTTTCAAGTTTAAAATCACAATCAAGCTACACAAATCTCCTATCAGCATTACTAATCGGTGATACCGTTGTTCTTCTAGATCATGATAGTAATTTCTTAGTTGCATGTACAAAAATGGTGCAATCTAGAAGTATTTCAGAACCGTCAACGCAAACTGTAATCAGAGGACCAAAGGATAGCTTCACAGAAAGCTTACGTACAAATACTTCTCTAATTCGTAATAGAATTCAACACCCAGCACTCCGAATTGAATCAATGAAAATAGGGGAAGTAACGAGAACTGATGTAGAAATAATGTATATAAAAGGAGTTGTAGATGAAGAGTTATTAAAAGAAGTAAAACATCGTTTAGAGGCTATTAATGCAGATGAAATCTTAGAATCCAGCTATATTGAAAACTACATTCAAAACGACCAAAAGACCATTTTTCCTACAATGATTAATTCCGAGAGACCTGATGCTGTAGTAGGTAACTTACTTGAAGGACGTGTAGCTATTTTCACAGCTGGTACACCATTTGTCTTAATTATGCCAGCTACATTTACGCAGTTTTTTCAATCTCCAGAGGATTATTATCAAAGCTCCTATATTGGCACATTTTTAAGATTGCTTCGTTATATGTCATTTTGGACCGCTTTATTTGCACCTGGAATTTTCATTGCGATTACTGCGTTTCATCAGGCTGTAGTTCCAACGGTTTTATTAGTAAGCTTAGCTGCTCAACGTGAAGGTGTGCCTTTGCCAGCGATTGTTGAAGCTCTTGGTATGGAACTAATTTTTGAAGTATTACGTGAAGCTGGAATTCGAATGCCAAGAGCGGTTGGGCAGGCGCTTTCAATTGTTGGAGCCTTAATCTTAGGGCAAGCAGCTGTACAAGCAGGATTTGTATCTGCATCAATGGTAATCATCGTATCAATTACTGCGATTGCTAGCTTTACGATACCTTATTATAATATGTCAATTGCCGCTAGGATTCTTAGGTTTATATTATTATTGGCGGCAGCTTATATTGGGTTATTTGGAATGTTGATTGGTGGTTTAATTATATTATTACATATGTGTAGCTTGCGATCTTTTGGGGAACCATATTTTGCACCATTTGCACCATTCCGTATAAAAAGTCAAAAAGATACTATTTTAGTTGTACCTAGTCAAGGAAACATAAAAACCGTTAAAGAACAAAGTACTGGAGAATAAGTATGAAACGAAAAAGTATGATCTTAATTCTTATTACAAGTTTACTTTTGGTGAGTTGTTCTAATTATAAAGAATTAAACAGTGTGTCAATTGTGGTTGCTATGGGTATCGATTATTTACCTAAAGAAAATAAATACAATATGGTTCTTCAAATCATTAATCCGAGTGCAATTGCCAGTGTGACTGGTTCTATAGGTACACCAATTGTTTCAGTACAACAAAAAGGTAGAACGATTTCGGAAGCGGCACGAAATGTTACAAAAAGTGTTTCTCGATCAAATATATATTCTCATGTAGCACTTGTTGTTATTGGTGAAAACTTAGCAAAAGAAAAATCACTAAACTTTATATTTGATGTATTTGAAAGGGACTCCAAAATACGTGTTAATATTCCGGTCATTATTGCAAGGCACGAAAGTGTTTATAGAGTAATGAATAACTTACCAGCTCTTGATAAATTACCTGCTAAATCGATCGTAGGAAAAATTAAAAATACTTCTTCTCTATTAGGAGAAAATCAAGAAATGCAAATGCGTCAAGTAATTTCAGCCCTTTCAAGTAGTGGTAGAGAACCAGTCGTTAATGGTACAACTTTAGAGGATGTAACTAAGAAATCCGAAACACTTGATAATTTTTCTGATGTGAAATCATCCTATAACAAGATTAATGGCCTTGGGGTTTTTAAAAAGGGAAAGTTAGTAGGATGGTTAGATGGTCCACCAGCAAAATCGGTACAAATAGTTGATAATTTAATAAAGGAAACAAATATACAGATAAAATGCAGCAAAAAAGAATTTGATTCGATGGAAATCACACGTTTGAAAACGGACACAAAGATAAAAATGAAGGATAAAGTACCAATGATTAACATAAGTGTAAAAGCCATTGCAGTTATTGATGAAGTACTTTGTAATGACAATTTCGATCAAGCAAAAACACTAGAAAAATATGAAAAATTAAGTGAGAAAGCGGTAAAGGAAACAATAGAAACAGGGATTAAAGAAGCACAAGGATATGGGGCAGATATTTTTGGATTTGGAGAAAAACTACATTTATCAGAACCAAAGGTATTTAAAAAATATGAGAAAAACTGGAATGACCAATTTCAAAAGGCTAAAGTGAAAGTTAACGTTGATGTCCAAATAAATAATGTAGGTATGAGAAAAAAAGCTTATCCATTTTAGAAAAGAAGGGAATGCTAATGAATCGAAAATTATCAATAGGTGCTTACCAATTCTTTAGTATTATATATTTATTTGAAATGGGGAGCGCTACATTAGTAGGTCTTGCATCTGGAGCAATGCAAGATGCTTGGATTAGTGTTTTAATAGCTTTGGCTACTGGATGCTTACTATTTTATGTTTACATTAAATTATTTGAACTGTATCCTGAATTACCATTTACTAGATATGTTCAATCTATTTTAGGGAAGTTTGCAGGCAAAATACTAGCAATGGTTTATATTCTCTATTTTATTTATATTGGGGCACGAGTTCTTAGAGATTTTGAAGAATTACTAGTGATTACACTTTACAATGCGTCCTCACTTATTTCAATCGGTATTTTATTTATGTTTTTATGTATGTATGCCATCTTTAAAGGCTTTGAAGTATTCGGTAGAGTATGTGAGTTTCTGTTTTTTGTAATCATCGCCATAACGGTTACAATTATTGGTTTTGAAGTAATTGCTGGTTTAATAAAAACTGATAATTTAAGACCCGTACTAGAGACCGGGTGGAAAAAAGTTATAACAGAGGCTTACCCTTTAAGCGTTACATTTCCTTTTGGTGAAATGGTTGTATTTACAATGCTTTTGCCTTATTTAAAGAAACCAGAATATGCATGGAAAGTTGGCATTCCTGGATTAATCTTTGCAGGTCTGGTTTTAACATTAGTAACAATGATTAATATATGTGTTTTAGGAGCAAACACTGTGGCGAGGGCTACTTATCCTATATTAACTTCTATTAGTTATATCAATATTGCTGATTTTATTCAAAGGCTCGATTCAGTCGTTGTCATTATTATCACTATAGGGGGATTTATTAAGATAACGGTTTTTTTCTTTTGTGCGATAGTAGGAGCGGCAGATTTATTTAAAGTGAAAAAATCTGATACACTTACTTATCCAATAGCAGTAATCATATTAATTTGTTCCGTATGGATGGCACCTGATTATTTAGAACATTATAAAGAAGGGTTCGATATTGTTCCTTACTATTTACACATACCTTTACAAATCATTATTCCTACTGTTCTGTTGGTCATAGCAATCATCCAAAAAAAATCAAAAACAAAAGAGAATGCAGAATAGAAACTCTAACTGCATTCTCTTTTGTTTTAATTAGAAGTATTTTGACCTGCATTTTGTTCCTGACTTCGTTTCTTTTTTAGTTTTTTCAAATACTGCAGGACGATTTTTGCAACGCCGAATGGTACAGTAAAAAAGAAAATTAATACATAATCTTCACCTACTAGCTCTGTTTTGCTAAGTTTTATATTCGTTAGTAAGTGAGGAAATTTATCACCATTATATAAGTCGATTCCTTCCAATAAACACATCTCTAATATAAATAAACATAGAAATACCCAAAACACTTTCAAAACCCACACCCCATTTATAATCACTAATTACAATTATTTTGGTATATGATGGCAGTGATTATACGAGAAATTAGGGAAACTTCAACAAAAGTGTATGAGTTTTTATCTGAAAATTTAGTATATAATGAAGGGAGTGTAAAAAGGAGTGAACTAATTGATACAAATATTTAAAAATAAGAACTTTTCCTGGTTATTTTTAGCGAATTTTACTTCTCAGCTTGGTTCTGTAGTAGGGATGACAGCATTTATGTTGTACTTATTACGAAAATTTTCAAGTCAGCCATACTATGCTACTATAACTGAGCTAATGTATACCCTACCAATGATCTTTGTTTTCTTTTTAGTAGGTGTAGTAGCAGACCGTTTAAATCGAAAGAAAATAGCTGTTAATTGTGACCTTGTAAGTGCGATTTTATCAATTATTCTGCTAATAACGATTATGCAGGATTGGATATACCTATCATTCGGGATTCTCTTTTTAAGAAGTGGCGTTTCGAAGTTTTTCCAACCGGCTCAGTCTTCTTTATTACAGGGGATACTAACAGAAGATCAATATGCAATATCAGCCGGTTTAAACCAGCTAGTTAGTAGCTTATTTATGCTTTTTGGCGGAGCAATTGGGACATTCATATTTTGGACATTGGGAGTAGAAGCAGCCATTATCATTGATACACTTTCTTTCATTGCATCGGGACTATTTATTTTATTAGCAAAAGTTTCAAAGGACATTACGAATCCAAATGGAGAGCACAAACTAAAAGATTTGAAATTTACATTAGTCTTAAAGGATTTTAAAGAGGGAATTTACTACATAATGAATCATTCATTACTTAGATCACTTCTATCTGGTTTCTTTTTATTTGGTGTAATTAATGGTGGATTCTCTGTCATGCCATCATTTATTTTAAAGTATAAATTGGTACCAACTAACTACGAGGAAATGTTAATATATATCGGAGTAGCCTTTGGTTCGGGTGTTTTAATTGGAAGTATAATTGGCTCAATCCTTGCTAAGAAAATGCCACTACCGTATATGATCATAATTGGGTTAATTGTTTCCGGTATTTGTGTGGTCGTCGGAGGGTTTTCTAACTCTGCAATTGCCTATATCATTTGGCAATTCATAATCGGTTTAGCATTACCTGTTATCAATATTGGTATTGGTGGATGGTTCCCTAAAATTGTTGAAAAAAGGATGATGGGAAGGGTTCAAGGTTGGATATCCCCCATTATTTTATTCTCTCAAAGCATCACATTAGGATTAATTGCAGCATTTTATCCATCAATTTTAAAAATTGAATGGCTCCATGCCATCGTCGGAGCTAGTTTATCGATTGTTGGTATTTACTATTTATTCGTACTTCCAAAGTTTCTTAGAGCTGAGGCTATTAAAACGGTAGAGATTGAGAATTCGGTAAATCAATAAATGAATAATAATTAGACAGATTTAAAAGGTGACGAAATCTTTTAAATCTGTCTTTATTATTTGTAATTGCTATATTAAAAGAATCGTGAGTAATTTCATTAAAGTGCAGATTTATTATTTGGATTATTTTTGTATAAAAACGATTTGCGACTTTTTTGTCCCCAGTAACCAATAGATACTAAGATAACCCATGGAATTCCGATTTTCCATGCTGAATTCCAATCTGGTGAAAATGCCATAGTAATCAAAATACCACTAAGTAAAAGAATACCGATCCATTGCAGAACTGGAAAGAGCGGTGCTTTAACAGGTAGTGCCCCTTGAAAATGAAGGTGAACAGTTTTTCTAAAACGGAGATGACTAATTAGAATCATAAGCCATACTAGAATTCCTCCAAAGATTGAGATACCAAATAATTTGTTAAATGTGTCTGGATAATACATGGATAAGACACTTGCAATCAATACGCCACCACTTGAAATGAATATTGCTGTCACTGGGGTACCGTTTTTAGATAATTTACCTAACGTTTTTGGTGCATATTCACCGCGAGATAATGAGAATAACATACGGGATGTTAAGTAAAGATTAGTATTCATGCTAGATAATGCAGCTGTTAAGATAACAAAGTTCATAATACCAGCCGCATATTTCACTCCAGAACTTTCGAAGATTTTTACAAATGGTGATCCCGAAACTTCATGAGCACCGGCTTGCATCCAAGGAACAACAGCAACTATAATTCCCAACGATAAAATATAGAATAAAAATAAACGTAGAACCATGCTCCTCATTGCTTTTGGTATTGCTTTTTTTGGATCTTTTGACTCTCCGGCCGTAACTGCAACAATTTCTACACCATAAAAACTAAAGATTGCCATAAGTACGGCCATCCAGACTCCTTTAAAACCATTAGGGAGGAATCCATGCTGATCAGTATAATGATGAAATCCTACAGAGTGTGAGTGACCAATTCCAAAAAGGAGTGAAATACCAAATATTATGAACAGTACGATCGCGACAACTTTAATCATTGCAAACCAGTACTCAATATTGCCAAAGTTAGCAACTGATCTACTGTTTATAAGAACTATAGCTACACCAAATCCAAGTGTCCATAACCAAACAGGAATATCAGGAAACCAATACTGCATATATAGACCAACAGCAACGGCTTCTCCGCCGATTGCAATTACTTGAGCTGCCCAATATGTATAACGAATTAGGAAACCTGCCCATGGATTTAAATACATCTCAGCATAAGTTCCAAATGAACCCGCCGTTGGATGTACAACAGCCATTTCAGATAAACTGAACATCATTATGACTGCTATAAATGCAGCAATAATATAGCTTATTATAACCCCAGGACCGGCATATCCTATTGCAATACCACTTCCCATAAATAATCCAGTACCTATTGCTCCACCAATTCCGATCATAGTCAGTTGACTACTAGTAAGCGAACGATTAAGCCCGCCTTCTCGATCAATTAGAGTTTTATTTTCATTCATATTATTTCGCCACCTTTCTTAAATTGTTTACTATAGATTAAGGTCTAGCAGTTTCGTTAGCCTTTTCTAATCGCAAAAGCAATTTCTTCAATTGCACGTACAACTTCTTCATCTGTATTGTAGAAATGAGGAGCTATGCGTAGGACATCATTTCGAGCTGAGACAATAATCTTCTTTGTTTTTAAGTATTGTTCGATGGAGGATGCTTGTTCTATTCGTATTGCAGTGTTACTGCCTTTTATTGATAAATCTGTCGGACTTACCACCTTCACTCCAAGTGAATGAGCAGTTTCAATTGCAACTGATGATAAGTAGGTTAGATAGTCCTGAATGGCTGGTACGCCAATTTGGTTTAATAAAGAAATACCCGCTTCAGCTGCATAGGCATTTATCATCATTGGAGTTCCAGTATCAAAACGCCTTGTTCCTTCAGCATAATCAAGAAGACGGTGATTAAACGCAAATGGATTTACCCGACTAAACCAACCAGTAGTTGGAGGATTTAGTGTATCTGCTAACTCTTTTCTAACATATAAAAAGCTAATCCCAGGCATACCAAGTAAAAACTTTTGTGCACCTGTTGCGAGTGCATCGATTCCCATTTCCTTAACATCGATTGGAACACTTCCAGCAGATTGATAGGCATCGACAAACAGTAGTGATCCATTCGCTTTTGTAATGTTTGAAATAGCTTTGATATCTTGAATAAACCCATTATAATAAGACACATGTGGAACAGATGTTATAAGTGTGTTTGAATCCACTGCTTTTTCATATTGTTCAATTTGAATTTGATGAAGGTTTTCATCTAAAAACATGACGTTTGCGCCACGCTGTACTTGTGATAGCCATACGTGACCAATGCATGGAAAATCAATATCGGTTGTAACCACTTTATTGCGATCTCCAGCAAAATCTAATGATGATGCAAAAGAAGAAGCAGCATCAGATACGCTTGAAAGGACCGCAATTTCATCAACAGAAGCATTTATTAAAGTAGCGAAAGCAACTTTAGCTTCATGGACCTTGTCCATCCATCCCTCCCAATCCATGCCTTTTTCGGTCCAGCTCGTTAAATAAGAGTGAATACTTTCCTTCACCGGTGATGAAATGGCACTTTGGGAACAACTTGATAAATGAATTGTTTCCGATAAGGTCGGAAAAAGAGAGCGTTTTTCTATAAATGGGTTTATCATTTTAAATCATCCTTTCAATAATTTGATAGCGTTTTCATTTTTGGTACTTAATTAATATGAGGTGACATATGAATCATCAATCCTTATGGTTTGAACAAGGGGAATGGACAGCAACTCCTTTTATTGAAATAGCTAAAGAACTATCTTTTTCACGTGAAATCGTATTATTTCAACAAGATGAGAGACATCCTTTTGTGTATCTCGTCCTAGAAGGGCGAATTCGCATTTATTTGTTATCGCCTAATGGGGCTGAGCGCCATTTATATATCGTTGGACCTGGAAATATTATTGGTGAATCAAATGTATGGGCAGATGAAGTATATGGTTACAACGCATCTACTTCATCAACAGCACGTGTTCTTCGAATACCAAAGCCAGCATTTCATGATATTGTTATGAGAGAGCCAGTGCTTATTCAAAAAGTGCTAAGATCATTAAGCAACAAACAATCAGCTCTACTTCTCCAAACGAAGTTAATGAGTTTTTCAGATATAGGAGAGCGCGTTCTAACAATGCTGCGACAATTAGCATCCTCATATGGCAAAAAAACGACTAAAGGTATAACAATTTCGATTCCATTTACTCATCAGGAACTAGCTTATGTAGTTGGTTCATCACGTGTAAGCGTATCTTATGTAATGAACGAACTATGTGAAAAAGGAATTATCGAGAAACAAAATGGACGATACACCCTACTAGCCTTGGAGTGTTAGTATTTTCTTGTAATAACTTAATCTTAAGAAATTCGACCGCGTAAATCTGTCAAATACTTTACAAAATATCTAATTGTTTAAAATTTTCTGTAAATAATATAAATACTAGTCCTAGATTACTCAAAAACTATAGGTTGCTAGAATAAATAAGTTTTTTAATTAGGGTTAATTCAGTCGGCGTAGTATAAGTGAAATAGTAGAACTCTAAAACCCGATAGGCCATTAATAATCTTGATCAATAGAAGATAGCGAATCTTCTAATCGATTAAAAATAATATGGTTTAGTCCTCAAGTAATAGCAATTGAGATGAATTGTACAGTTCATTATGGGTTTGCGTTAACTTACAAAATAAGATAGTATTATATTTATAGCGCATAGAAGCTGGTCTTAAGACTTGCTTCTTTTTTATTAACATAATGAATCTTACAAATTAGGAGGACTACATAAAATGTTAGATATTAAAGCAATTAAAGAAATTCTTCCTCATCGTTACCCATTTTTATTAGTAGATCGCATCATTGAGCACGAAGAAGGTAAACGTGCGACCGGTATTAAAAATGTAACAGCTAACGAAGAGTTTTTTAATGGTCATTTCCCTGACTATCCTGTAATGCCAGGAGTACTAATTGTAGAAGCTCTAGCACAAGTTGGAGGAGTTGCGGCGTTAAGCCTTGAGCAAAATAAAGGTAAACTAGCATTATTCGCTGGTATCGATAATTGCCGCTTTAAAAGACAAGTAGTACCAGGTGATCAGTTGAGACTAGAGGTCGAACTAGTGAAAATGCGTGGACCGATTGGTAAAGGTAAAGCAGTCGCAACAGTTGACGGACAAATAGCTTGTGAAGCTGAACTTACATTTGCACTTAAGTAAATAGAGTGAATAAAAAAGAAGCCTATTTTTAATAAAATAGGCTTTTTTTATTAAGTAATAGTAGTAAACTAGATGGTTTAAAAAGATTTAGCAGAAGTTCAACTAACTGTAATTTAGGAAATTAAATATGACCCAGTATACTCCCATTGCATGTTTTTTATTTTTGTATTCATGGTTACTTATTCGTCTTTCTCCACTCAATAGCTTTTCGCTCTAAATCCTTCACAAAAGCATCTTTTCCATCCATATATCCATAAATATCTTTTGGAAATTTTTCAGCAAGCTGTGCTTTTAATTCTCCGTATGCTTTCATATCATCCTCGTGTGCTCTTAAATAAGCTGGTACAGCTAGATGACGCTCAATTTCTTTTTCATTATCAAATTGATACATATGCATTTGATGGGTACGGTTCTCGCCACCTTTTCTAAAGTATCTTCTACCTGGAAGGCCGAACTCACCAAGCCCCTCGTAACCAATTTCAGCCAATTGATCATTATACTTGTCTATTTTTTCTATGTTTTTAACGACAGGTAACATATCAATGATTGGTTTGGCTTTTAAATTTGGGACTGATGTACTTCCGATATGATGGATCTCAATGAGTTCATCTTTTAAGATTTCACGTATTTGATTAGCTTCGTCTTGAAATAGGTATTTCCAATTTTCATCATGGTTTTTAATAATTACGTTCATACCACTTTGTGTGCTCATATTAAAACCTCCAATCTAAATAGGAAATGGGATTACTTTTATACAATAATCCCATTTTCCATGCATATTAAACACCTAACAACTCAACAAGCTCATCCATAGATAATTCAGTAATCCATTGCTCGCTCGTTATGATTGTATCGTTAAGTGATTGTTTACGTTGTAGCATTTCATCAATTTTTTCTTCTAGCGTTCCGATCGTTACAAATTTATGTACTTGAACGAATTTTGTTTGTCCGATTCTGTATGCTCGGTCAGTTGCTTGATTTTCAACTGCTGGATTCCACCAACGGTCAAAGTGCATAACGTGATTTGCTGCTGTTAAGTTTAGTCCTGTTCCACCAGCTTTTAGTGAAAGAATAAACACTTTTACATCCCCGTTTTGAAAGCGAGAAATCATATTATCACGGGCTGTTTTAGGAACGCTACCGTTCAAGAATAATACTTCTTCACCAAATTTTGCTTGGATTGCTTCTTTAAGCATATCACCCATTCGCACGTATTGAGTAAAGATTAGACAGCTTTCATTTTGTTCAAGTATTGGGTCTATTAATTCGAATAGTCGTTCTACTTTGCTTGATCGCTCTTCAAATTCAACTAACTGTGATTCTTTTAAGAATAAAGAAGGGTGATCACAGATTTGTTTTAATTTATTTAGCATCCATAATATACGGCCTCGACGTTCGATACCAGTTAATGTATCGATTTGTTTTAAGCTGTCTTGAACAACTTGTTCATATAATGCCGCTTGTTCAACAGATAAAGGACAAAGCATCTTTTGTTCTTGTTTTGGCGGGAGATTTAATGCCACGTCTTCGTCTTGCTTTGTACGTCTTAGTAAAAAAGGCGAAATTAACCGATGAACAGCATTAATTTTTTCTTCATCTCGGTCCTTCTCAATAGGGTTTACATAATTGCTAGCGAAACGGTTTAGTGAACCAAGATATCCTCTATTTATAAAATCAAATATTGTCCAAAGCTCCGTTAAGCGGTTTTCCATTGGAGTACCGGTAAGAGCAATGCGGTGTTCAGCGTTTAATCCACGAACTGCACGAGACTGCTTTGTCGTTGGATTTTTTATGTTTTGAGCTTCATCAAGAATGATACTTTTCCAAACATATTGCTTAAGGTCCTCATAATCTAATACGCTTAAAGCATAGGAAGTTATGACAATATCGACATCTCTAATTACTGAAAATAAATCTTCACCTTTTAAACGATTACCCCCATAGTGAACATGAACAGTTAAATCGGGATAAAATAGTTCAATTTCTCGTTTCCAGTTGTTGATAACAGAAGTAGGGCAGACAATCAATGAAGCCCCACGTTTTTCTTCAATTTCTTTACGATAAGCCAAATAAGAGATCGATTGAATTGTTTTACCAAGACCCATATCGTCAGCAAGTAATGCACCGAATCCCATATTTTTCAAATGAACTAACCATTCAAACCCTTTTTGCTGATATGCACGTAATGTTGCTTGCAGACCACTAGGAGTATTAAGCTCGGGAACCTCTGAAATGGATGTTAATCGTTTAGTTAATTCTCGGAAAACATCATCAACTTCAATTTCAACATCAGCAAAAGGCGAGTTCTCGTCCTCAGGTTTCTCAGTTCCTTGTAGTAGTTCATGTTGAAGAACTTCATGGAATCTAAGTCCTTGCTTTTCAGCCTTTGCCATCATTTTCTTCATACGTGCAATAAAAGCAGGGTCAAGTGCAATCCACTGACCGTTAAATTGAATTAAACGTCTTTGATTTTCAACGAATTGCTGGAATTGTTGCTCCGACAGCTCCATCCCATTTGTTGATATTCGCCAGTTGAAGTCAACTAATGTTTCCATATTGAAAAATGAATTTCCAGCGGGCTTACCTTTTACACTTGCTTTTAAAGTCATCTTATTTTGTTTTAAAGCTTGCCACCAGCTTGGTAAAAGTACCTGAATATTTGCAGAAAGTACTTTTTCACTATCCTCTGTCAAAAATGTCCAAGCTTCTTGTTCACTTAAAACTTCTTTCGGCTTATGATCGTCAATTAAGTTTGGTGCTAATAATCCAACTCCTTGAAACGTTCGATCTAAATACTCAGCATAAGATGAATGCTTTTTATGTAATGATTCATGTCCGGTATATTCATAAGGTTTTATTGTTTTACGCTCATCAGTTAAGTATGTACGTAAATTCCAGTCATCGTGTTCACTCATTGGCTCTTCAAGTACTAGTCGAATTGAAAATGGAACATCATCATCTCTTAGTCCGATTTTTACATGCCAATCGTCTTCATCAATACTATGAGTGAGTTGCTGTTTTATATAACTTGGATTGTGATACAAGCCTCTTGCAATATCCCATCGTTTAGAATGTAATGTATTAATTTCAAACTGCTGTTTAATTGCAGAAGAAACCAATTCTTTTAAAGTTGGTTCTAATTGTTCAAATCCATCAATTTTCCATAACTCTTCGCCATTCTGATAATGAGCAAAACTTGGCGAGACGTGGCCTTCGTTAAAATCTTCGTATAACCGTGAGATTGCCGTATGAAACTCATTTGCTTCATCTAAATAAGTAATCTCTACTAATGAGTTTTCTTGATGTTCCTTAAAAAAAGTAAGTGCTTCGATTGGAGTTAAAAGAGTTCCTTCAATCTGACCGACTCGGGTCGGCTGCAATAATGTCCCATAATATGAAGGTTCATGCCATTGAAACACTAGATGCTTCCATGCGGTTACCGGTAAAATGACACCGTGACTTTGCATTCCATAAATGAGCAAGCCTTTTCGCTCAACCCATTTTACGGCAATACTAAGATTTGCTAGTCGCTTCATTGACTAATTTTCCTTTCTTTAATTCCTCTTGAAGTGCACGTAAACGAATAAATTGAGATTCAACATATTGAATATAGTCTTCCCACTCATTCATACGCTTTAATTTTTTATAATTTGTTCTTAGTTTTTTTAAATATCGAACAGCTATTTTATAGTTTGCTCGGCCTTTTAATTCAATGTAATAAAGAACTAAGTGGTGATATATAGGTAATACAGATTGAGGTGAGTACTTATGTACCTCCTGAAGATCATGTTTATCAATGTAATCAGGATTGTAAGAATATAAGTACATTTGCAACTCAGCCCATCGATTATATTCTCGATTATGCATTAAGTAATCAGTATACTGCATCACACTATATGGAAGTAATGCTTGATAAACTACTTCTAGACCAGCTGTTTCATTAATGTAAAAACTATTATACTCATAATTAGTAAGGAAATGTTTCGCAAAAGTAGTTTTTGCATATTCATCATCGCCATTTTTTAAAAAGTGTAAAAGCATCTCGTAATATAATGGCAAAAATAATGTTAGACGTTCTGTTTCATTGTTTTTTCGAAGAATTTCTATCCAGTAAGTATAGCAATAAAGAGTACGTTCATTATTGCTGTATTGCTTTATAATGGACAACATTGTTTCATCTTCTTTTAATAAATAATATAGATGAGCTTTTCCTAAATTCGCATAATAATTGTCCTCAACCTTTGATAAAGTTTCTAAATCCTTATATAAAATCTTTGGATTATTTAATAGCTCTTTATAAACATGACGAAAAGAGTTATATCGAGGAATTAAACAAAGATTTCTTTCTAATAAAAGAGCTTGCAACTGCTCACGAAGAACCTCTTCATACTGAGTAGAAACTGAACCTCCAGTTAGATTATGTAATTGCCTACTAACTGCTTCAATTTGATTTTCTAACATTGTCATTTCGCGCGGTAAATGCGCATTGTCGTATACTGTACTTTGAATTTCTATTTGTCCGACCATTTTATTCATTGTAAAAATTGACGCAAGTAACTGGTATTGAAGCTTTTCTTTTTCTTGACGTGGTTGTTGATTCAATAATCCATGATAAAACCGTTCATATAATGGATAAACAAAATAAACATCCTGGTAAAATGACGTCCTTTGCTGTTCAATATACTCCTCATACTTTTTCTCAAACAACGCCACTGTCTCTTTCGGTCGATCCTGCTCAAACATACTCATTTGATCTAGCAGTTGGCGACCAGTCATGATATTTGGGATACTTTTTAAAGAAGACTGCTTAAACTTCCTCATTATATCTCCGACTAAAGAAAATGAAGCGGCAGCATAGCAAAGTAGTGCAATTTGATGTTGGCATGGTGGAGCTTCGTAGCAATCACATCCATTTTGATCATGGTTTTCAATATGTAAAATTGGTAAATGAATATGATCGCCTTCTTCGACAACACCAACAAGTCGACCTTCGCGAACCGATACATTATATACTTGACCCATTCGATACAACTGCAGGCCAGCTTCGACAAGCTCCGCATCCCTAGTATTTTGGGGAGAAAGCTTTGAAAAAAGTGAATATGAAAGTTCATAAATAATATCTTTACTTAAATCACGCTGAAGCATTCGATGCCTCCTTACTCGAAACATTCTTATTGGTAATTATACCCTAAACAAATACGATACACATAGCCGAAAAGGGAAAAAGTGAAAGTTGACCTAGATTGTTTTATTTAGTCGTAGTTAAGGTTTTGGAATCGCATTAAAATTAAGGAATAGTAAATAAAAAGGTAAATCGCTATAAAACTTAGGAACGCAAATAAAAAAGGTGAATCGCAATTATATTTCGAGAATCGCAATAAAAAAGCACCAAATCGCAATAAATTCAACACATCAATCTTTTTATATGTAAAATCCTCATAGTTTCAACCAAAATATATAAAAACATACGAAATTTAAAAAGAAAGGAATGATTTTTTAAAAAAATTCTTTAGATTTTTGTAGAATTCGTCTATGGATTGGCTATTGATTGTTGCAGCAAAAGGCGGAGGCAGTGGATATAAAGGTAAGTATGATGCTGAAAAAAAGACCAGAATCTTATTGGAATTTCTCCATTTGTAAGGAAAAAACCAGTTCCAGATAGTTATGTCATTGGCTTTATGCAGAAGAACTTACCAGTTGGATTAATAAATACTTGCTAACGAAAAGTAAAAATAAGTTCATTTTTTATATTAAATTAATTAAATTTAATTATTCTTCGTGCGCAATTTGTTTTTCATTTCATTCTGTGTTATTATAATGACATACTTAATATATTGGTTAATTCAATTCATGTGTTAAAAGGGACGAATTTTCATCCTGTTCTAATGTGTGTATTTTTTCTTAACAATACTCATTAAGTGTAAAAAAACAGGAATAAATGGAGGTTCGTACAATGAACACAGGTACAGTTAAATGGTTTAATGCAGAAAAAGGTTTCGGATTCATCGCTGTTGAAGGTGGAGACGATGTATTCGTACATTTCTCAGCTATCCAAGGCGAAGGTTTCAAATCTCTTGAAGAAGGCCAAAAAGTAAGCTTTGAGATCACTCAAGGTAACCGTGGCGCTCAAGCTGAAAACGTAGTTAAATTATAATTTTCACTTCTGAGTGAATAAAGGGCTGCTAGCATATTTGTTAGCAGTCTTTTTTATTTTGTTTGGGAAAGCGGAGTGGTTGAGCGTCGGCTTATTCAAGATAGTAACGATTAAAATTAATCAACAAAAAAAGAGCTTAAAAAAAGAGCTTAAGTAAGCTCTTTTTCTTAAATACATTTTTATTTTAATGCAGAATCAATTAACTCGGTTGCCTCAAGCTGCGATATGCCTTTAATTAAGCTAAGTTCGCCAACAAACATTCGTTTGGCTGTGTCGAGCATTTCTCTTTCACTTGGATTTAAAGGTTTCTCTCTACTTTGAAGCGTTAGATCACGTACAACTTGAGCACCAGCGAGTAATTCGCCAGACTTTAATTTTTTCATGTTTAAATCATATTTTTGTTTCCAAGATAAGGAATCGTCGGGAAGACCATTTGAAAAATCATCTAATACATTACTTAAATGTTCACTGTCTTCGACTAAACGAATTTTCGTGTTTGAAACATTCCCTTGAGGGACCATCAATTTTAAATTACTGGATGGTATGTTGATTATGTAGTACTGTTGTGTTACACCTTGTATAACTTTCTCTTCGATGGAATCAATTACTGCAGCTCCCTGCATTGGGTAAATAATTTGATCGCCAATTTTGAACAATGTACCCACCTCCGAAAATTCTTATAAGTTAAGTATAACATTAATAAATGAAATATCAAAATTTATATGATAACATTTGTAAAATAAAACTGTCAATAATTTTATGTATATTTTTTTGCTTTTTTGGGGAAAAGATGAACATGTCATATGGTCATGGACATAATATGAAGAGAGAGACTGTCGAAAGGAGGTTAGGTTACTAATGAATTTTCGTGTAGTTATTTTTATCGTTACAGTACTTACTTTTTTCACAACGACCACCGGATGTAGCCAACAAGAGCAAAGAGAGCTAGAAAAACTTCCTGATGGCGTATTACTAGCAGCATCCGAACTTTCTTATGAAGCATTTATAAATAAAGAAATAGGTAAAAGCTTAAGAGAACATAAAGGGATTGTTGATCCATTACTTACTCAAGTTCATAAAAATCTTAGTGATTATGGGCTTGTTTCGATGACATCTGGTAATATTGGATTTTCAGCAATTGCATTAAAAAACAATAAAAACAATAGTTTACTATTTGCATTTAGTGGACTAAAGAAAATCAACTTACAAGATATTTATCAAAGATTAGTCGAATTTGAAACTCCAGAGAATGGTTCGCCCGTTGTCGTAGATCAACAAGCTCAGCAAGCATATGAATGGGTTACATCGATATTAAATAAAAAAGAGAACAAACATTCAAGTGTGTATGTTACTGGTCATTCCTTTGGAGGTTATTTGGCCCAATATGTAGGTTACCAACTTAAAAATGATAAAAAATTGAAAAATCATCTATTTGTACAGGGCGTTACATTTAACTCATTAGGTGTACTATTAGATGATGGTTCGAAAAAACTTCATGCAAAGTCACAAAAAGTCCAAATAGCTTTTAAACCACTATTTACAAACTATATTGTTAAAGGTGACCCATTGGACTACGCCAATAAAACCTTCTTTAAACAAATAACTGGATACTCACTCAAGCATATTGGTAATGTAAAATATATTACAGTTGATGAGAATTATAAAACGTCTTTAGCTGCTTTAGATAAAACAACAGATCTATGGACAAAAGCAAGATTATTGAAACCTTTATACCCATATCACGATTTGGTTGAGTTTGAAAGTGCGTTTTGGAAATAAAATCGAACAATTTGAAAGCTCTACCTGTATAAGTAGTAGCTTTCTTAATGAAATTATTATTTATATTGTATGTCATCTCTAAGTGATTCGACCTTCGTTAAGGCTTGATCAATGTCTGCCTCGCTTACTCCAAAGTGAGCCAGTGCATCATGGAGGTGGGTTGCAATTGCATTAAAATGCTCAGGCTGGATATTCATTCCCTCATGAGCTTTTGACATGGATTTACCAGTATACTTGTTAGGTCCCCCTAAAGCAAAGCTAATAAATTTTGTTTGATGACGGCGTTGCTTATCCATATCTGTTTTTTCAAAGAAATGATTGACTGTTTCATCTTTTAGTACCAGTTCATCATAAAAATAATCGACTACTTTTCCAACTGTTTCTTCTCCACCATATTTTTCATAAATAGTTTGCTCCATTTAGTAGCTTCCTTTCAATATAAGATAGAAGTAGAATTCCCATAAAATGGTTAAATATAACCTGAATTATGAATGAATTTTTTTTAAGAACATTGCTTAAAAAGTTCAGAGAAGAGAACATAAGTTAAGTTAGAATAGAAAAAGTGTTTAGCTAATCTATGCTAAACACTTTTTTTGGGGTGGTCTATTTTTACATAACGGGGAACAAGTTGATAGCCTGAGCATAAGATAATAGGACAGGAAGTGATTAAGTTTAATAGCTGCATTAAGAATGCGGTCTTTAGTAGAAAGAAGAAGGATAATGAGAGTATTTGGTAGATTTATAAATATTCTACTAGTTATCATACTGCTAATTTTAGGATATAAGATAATACAAAGTAAGATAGAAGGAAAACCTCCAACGTTTTTTGGCCATCAAGTTTACTATGTGTTATCAGGCTCGATGGAGCCAACACTTCCAAAGGGATCAATAATAATTGTAAAAGATATTACTAGTGAAACGAAACTTAGTTTAGGAGATATTATTACTTTCAAAATGCCATATAATGAAGATATCCTTGTAACACATCGAATAAATGAGGTTATTAATGAAAATGGACAATTAGTATATCGAACAAAGGGTGACGCAAACCCGATTCAAGACCCCTGGATTATTGAGAAAGAGAGTATTGTTTCGGTATATAGCGGAGTTAAGCTTCCAATAGTAGGATATTTTTTAAAACAGATTCATAAGAGCTTTAGTATATCTTTACTATTAACTATTTTAGGGTTAATTCTTATATCATATGGGTTAAAGTTGATTAATAAAAAAGAGTAAAAACCACTTCATTTTTGAAGTGGTTTTTACTCTTTATTCCGGTAAGTATTAATTACTTTACTAAAAATCTATTTATTGATTTTTTGTCAATAATTGATTTGATTGAAACGAATTTTTTCGTTTTGCCACCTTTCTACCTAATTGCATACTCGGAACCTCGACGAATCTCCAAGCTATATAAGCGATTGCTATAGAAAAGACGATTGTCATTATGAATACGATCCATAAAGGAAATATGTTATAGAAGAGATGAACAAAATATAATAGAACTAATGGGTGGTATAAGTATAAGCTAAAAGAAATTTTTCCAACAAAATGAATAGGTCTATACATTAGAATTTTTTTAACTTTTGTTGATCCAATTGCTATTATAAAGAGACCAGTTGCACCTAAGCCCATTCCATATTCTTGAGTAATTAACGAAAACTCCGTAAATGCACGTAGCTTAGTTACCTCATATATATCATACATAGCTAGGCCAGAAAAATTAAATAGAAATATAGAAAATAGAAAGAACAATATTCTATACTTTAGTTTTAGTTTTTCGAAAAAGCTAACAAGTTCCAATCTATGTTTAGCGAAAAGAATGCCAATAATAAAGATTGAAAGATATGATAAAGTATCAATGTATGAGATATGAAATCCATTTGATTGCTCTATATTAAATACTATATCCAGTGCTTTCACACTAGTAAAAACAAAACAAATTAGTATACTTATTTTCCAGTTTAACACGTTTAATTAGTAGTACGATAAATGGGAAAACTAAAGCTATCCTTAGCTCATGGATTAATGTCCAGATTACGCCATTAAATGCATCAGCATGAATATTTCCAATTAAGTAGATATGTTCAATAATTAATTTTCCTGTTAGATGAGATTTCCACTGGCTATCAAATACCCATTTATATTTGTAATACTCTTCGTTATAAATAGTTGAGATAAAGTAATTGCAAGTGAAATTGAGATAATGTACGGAACATAGATTCTAAATAATCTTTTTATGAGAAACGAGGGATAATCTACTTTATTTTTTTGTAAAGAAGGGTATTGATAAAACAAAGCCACTTAATACAAAAAATAACATTACTGCGCCATGGGCATTGGTTGCACCTGTTGCCTTAAGCACTTTGTCTATTATTATTGATAGCGGTATTAATGAAATTGCGTGACTTACTAAAACACAAAAAGCCGCAATTCCACTAATCGAGTCTAATTGTTCAATTCGGTTTTTCATAGTAATCTCTCCTAAAATCAAATGGTTTCCTCAAATATATTCTTTAATGAGAATTCACTTCCTCTTAAATAAAATTTTGTTAAAAATTTTTAATATATTTTGAAGGTTTCAGTTAAGAAAAATGGAATTAGATTAAGTAATTTTTAATATATTTAATTGGTAGATTAATGGATGAAAAGTAAATAAATTTATAAAGTTTGTAAATTTTTAAAAAATCAAACAATAACAGAGGAAGTGTGATTGACTTGTTCGTTATAAAGAATTATCATGTTTACATACAATATTCATATGAAAAATGCACTAATTTAATTAGGTAATGGTAAATTTTTACTGAGATGTTCTTTAATAAGAACAAAAATGTTGAAAGTGGTGGAAACATGGAAAACGAGTTAAGCGTAAAAATGATATTTGAGCTTATTAAACAACGAATTTGGATATTAGTGATATTTTCTATCTTCTTTTCTACATTAGGGGGAGTTTATAGTTATTATTTTACAAAGACTCAATATGAAACATCTTCTAAACTAATTGTAAATGCAACCACTCCTGAAATGATGAATACTCTTTTAGTTATGATAAAAGAGCCAACATTATTAGAGGGCGTTGTTAGAGAACTTGATTTAAGTATATCTCCCGAAGAATTAAGTACTAATATAACTCCTGAAAATGTATCAGGATCACAGCTTGTTGAAATAAAAGTTGTTAATACGAATCCTAGTTTAGCGGCGCAAATTGCGAATTCAACAGCTGATGTATTCGTAAGTCAAATACCAAAAATTTTAGGATTTAAAGACTCAAAAATTTATTCATATGCTCAAATAAATGAACAACCTACAAACAATGATTATATAAAGAAAGCTCTACTTGGCCTTGTAGTAGGAATTATTTCAGGCGCTGGTATTATATTTTTACTAGACTTTTTCGACGATACGGTAAAATCTGAGGAGAACACTGAACTATTATTAGGTATCCCAGTCTTTGGAATTATTTCAAAATTTAATAAAAGAAATACAACTCTTGAGAAGGGCGAAATGATAAGACGTGAAGATAGGGGAGAAACATATGGGAATAGTGAACAGAAAGTTATCTCACTTAACTAATTTAAATTTAGTAACAGCGAGGTACAAAAATAGCAAAATATCAGAGGAATACCGAACGATTCGTACTAATTTTCTTACTTCCATGGAGGTACAAGAAAACCAGTCTTTAATTGTAACTTCTCCGAATCAAGGGGAAGGCAAGTCTACTACAGTTGCTAACATTGGAATATCATTAGCGCAATTAGGAAAAAAGGTTCTTTTAATAGATGCAAATCTTAGAAGACCAACATTACATACATCTTTCAATAAGAGTAATTTTGTAGGGCTAAGTAGTATCTTATTAGGCAAAACAATTCTTGAGGAAGTAATTGTAGAAACGGAGGTTAGTGGATTAAATTTATTGCCATGTGGTCCAGTTCCATATAATCCGGCAGATTTATTAGGATTAGCAACATTAAAAAGTTTAATTAATAAGGTGACGGATGAATATGATGTAGTCCTAATTGATACCCCACCCGCACTTGAATTTGCAGATACAAAAATTATAGCTAGTAATTGTGATGGACTAATACTAATTGCACAGTGGGGTAGAACGAAAAATAAAGAAATAGCATTAGCTCAAAAAAAATTAACAAATTGTATCAAAATATTAGGTGTAGTAATAAATGAAAAAAAATAATGAGGAATTAGAACTATTAATTAATAGTTTAAAATAGTATGTTGTTCGTTATAATGAACAAATCTTGACGATTAAAAGTTTGTAGGTGATGTCTTCTAACCTTTATCAACGAAGGCACTCGGTTATGCTGTGGGTTGAATAAACCTTAGACGCCAGTCGTCGAAAGTGTAGTGTGAGGGCAGGTTAGATGCCTAATTTTTTTAAATCTTAAGCTATGTTGTTTTTCATAAACAGTATAGTTAAGGAATTTAAATTTTGAATCTGTAACTATACAGTGCTCTTTTTATAAAAAATGAGCGTTATGTTGTTTTTCTGCAAAAGCATTTTAGTAAAGTGAGTCATTTATAAAAGGAATAGATATTAGTAAATATATTCATAGCTTACAAAAGGATAGAAGGGAAGGAAATGGCGTTATGACATATAGACAGAGAGTTTCTTTTATTATTTTTGTAGATTCTTTTATTGTTTTAACAACTGTTTTCTTTAGTCGATTTTTAGTAAACGCGACGATCGATGTTATTACAATTCCAATCGTCATTAGTTCAATTACATTATTGGTAAGCCATCATTTCTTTTCCTTTTTATTCAAGCTGTATAAGAAGGCGTGGGAGTATGCAAGTATAGGAGAATTGATAATTATAACAAAATCGATAACTTATTCAATCTTTTGTACAGCAATAGTGCAAGCACTCCTAGTTAAAGATACGTATTACCGCCTTTTATTTGTAACTTGGTTTTTACATATTTTATTAATTGGTGGGGCGCGTTTGTTTTGGAGAGTTTATCGAGACTTATCATATAAGAAGGCTGAAAATAAAAAACGCACGCTTATTGTTGGAGCAGGTGCAGCCGGTACAATGGTCGCAAAACAGTTAATAAAACATTCTGAGTCAGAATTACTACCTGTTGCATTTATAGATGATAGTTTAAAAAAACAAAATCTGCATATTTTAGGTATTCCTGTTGTAGGTGGAGTTAATAGAATTGAATCTTTTGTAAAAGAATTAAACATTGAAAATATAATCATTGCTATTCCTTCTCTTCATAGAAAAGAACTAAACAAGATTTTTCTAGAGTGTACAAAAACAAAAGCTAAAACACAAATTTTACCTATGTTAGAAGATCTAGTAACTGGTAAAGTATCCGTCAACCAGTTTCGTGAAGTAAAGGTTGATGATCTTTTAGGACGAGAAGCAATAATTTTAGACATTGAAAGAATTTCAAGTTCAATATCAAATAATGTTGTGTTAGTAACTGGAGCTGGTGGTTCAATTGGTTCTGAAATTTGTCGTCAAGTTTCACGGTTCAAACCTAAAACGCTAGTACTGTTAGGACACGGTGAAAACAGTATTTATAATATTGAAATGGAATTGAAAGAACAATTTGGAACAGATCAGATTGATTTTGTTACAGAAATTGCTGATTTACAAGATGAAGCAAAAATGAAATTAGTCATGGAGAAATATAGTCCGAATGTGGTATACCATACTGCTGCACATAAACACGTACCTTTAATGGAACGAAATCCCGAAGAAGCAGTCAAAAACAATATTATCGGAACGGTAAATGTTGCAAATGCAGCTAATCTATTTGGAGTTGAAACCTTTGTAATGATTTCGACTGATAAGGCTGTAAATCCAACAAGTGTGATGGGTGCATCTAAAAGACTTGCGGAAATGATGATTCAAAATATGAATAAAAATACTATGACAAAATTTGTTGCAGTACGTTTTGGTAACGTATTAGGCAGCCGTGGAAGTGTCATTCCACTTTTCAAAAAACAAATTGAAAAAGGGGGGCCAGTTACTGTAACTCATCCAGAAATGGTTAGATATTTCATGACAATTCCCGAAGCATCTAGATTGGTGATCCAAGCTGGGGCACTAGCGGAAGGTGGAGAAATATTTGTTCTCGACATGGGTGAGCCAGTAAAAATTGTGGATCTTGCTAAAAATTTAATTAAGCTTTCAGGAAACACAGTAGAAGAAATCGGGATAGAATTTACAGGAATCAGACCTGGAGAAAAATTATTCGAGGAACTTTTAAATGAAGAAGAAATTTACGAAAAGCAGGTACACCCTAAGATTTATATTGGTAAAACATCGAATTTATTAATCGAAGAGATTGAGGAAATAATGTTAACTTACTCTACATATGAAAAAGAGTTTCTAAGAGTTAAATTGTTAGAAGTTGCAAATAATCGAATGGAACCAAAAGAATTGCTTCCAATTTCTTAGTTAAGTGAAGCGGGGGATCATTATTAAAATTCTATATATTACAACCCTAAGTAGAACAATTAATGCATTTTTAGTTCCACATATTGAAAAGCTTATAAGTGATGGAAACATCGTCGATTGTGCTTGCTCAATTGATATGGCAGTTAATCAGAAGCTTACGAACATGGGAGTTAAGTTTTTTGACATACCTTTTAAAAGGAATCCATTTCATCCTATAAATATTAAAGCTTTAATGGGGCTTATTAAAATTCAAGAAGAGTTTGACTATGACATTGTTCACGTACATACTCCAATTGCTGCTTTATACGGTAGACTCCTAAAAGTAAAATTTACTAAACTAAAAACAATTTATACTGTTCATGGTTTTCACTTTTACAAAGGGGCCCCGATTATTAATTGGGGTCTATACTATCCTATTGAAAGGTTAATGGGGAATTTTACTGATAAGATGATTACGATGAACTCGGAAGATTATGAAAGAGCTCAGAAATTTAATGTTAAGGAAACATATAAGTTAAATGGAGTAGGTCTCGATTTAGATTTGTATAATCCTGATTTAGTAGAAAAGAATGAAATTAGAAGTAGATTAAATTTAGATATAGATGATTTTGTAGTTCTAATGATTGCCGAAATTAATCAGAATAAGAATCATAAACAAGTGATTCATGCAATTGAGATTCTTAAAGAGAAAGGGATTAATGTCAAATTAATTTGTGCAGGTGATGGACCATTACTTTTTGGTTTAGAGAAAGAAATTGTTGAAAGAGGATTAAAAGAAAATATTCAATTGCTGGGTTTTAGAAATGATATTAATGAACTTATTGCAGCATGCGATATAGGTATTCTTACTTCAATTAGGGAAGGGCTCCCAAGAAATATTATGGAATTAATGGCCTGTAAAAAGCCGGTCATTGGGACAAATATTCGTGGTGTGAAGGACTTAGTAATTGATTCAGTAAATGGATTTTTGGTTAACGTTAATGATTCTGAGGAAACTGCAAAAAAAATTGAAGTTTTGTTTAATAAAAGGGACCAGCTAAACGACATGGGCGATAATGCTTATAAGTTTATCTTAGATTATCATGTGGAGCATGTTATAGAAGATCTTCTCGAAGTTTACGGGTAATAAAAAATACGATGTTATAGGTGTTCTTATGAAAAATATTATAAAACTGCAAAAAGATATTACCTTTAATATACAACATATTTTTGTTTTAATAATGATTCTATTTTTCGGTTTCACAACTCTAAGAATCGGTATGTTTGGAATTGGTGAAGCAATTTTATTATTTTTTTGCATCACTCAAATATTTAGTCAACAGGAGATTTATATAACGACAGAAAAGCACTTATTTACGATATTTTGGGTTTATTATATTGGAGTCATTATTATAGGCTACACAGTAAATACATTTTTAGCAATCAATCCACAGTTTATAAAATTTGACCTTATGTCTTATACTGTAATCTTATTTTTATGTTTTACTTTTGAACTAGCTTTTAAGAAAAGTAGTTTTTCTAATTTATATAATTTACTACGTATTATTTATTTCGGAGGTATTGTTGTAATTGGATCTTTGTACTTTATTTATTTAAAAGGAGTTTATAGCCTATTTGGCTTTCCATTAACGTATGCAGGTTCAAGCATTTTTTCCCCATTTGCAA
This sequence comes from Gottfriedia acidiceleris, assembly GCF_002128425.1. Lineage (GTDB taxonomy): Bacteria > Bacillota > Bacilli > Bacillales > Bacillaceae_G > Gottfriedia > Gottfriedia acidiceleris. The sequence continues at coordinate 182,093 of NZ_NESS01000004.1, read as the reverse complement.
ATGACTATCATCAGTTTGCTTATTTTGTAGCACCTTTACCATTTGTTGGACTATATATGGTTGGCAAAGAGCGTAATCTTTTTTATAAGATTGTAGCATTATTAGGAATAGTTTTATGTATAAAAATCGGGATGGCTACAACATCTTCCACATTAGAATCGTCTTGGATTATTACAACATTATTGTTTTGCGTGTTGAAGGTTTTAGAGAATTTAAAAGGGTTAAGTAGATCTAAGAGTATTATTATCGCATTCTTTTGTTTTGTTATTTTAATGTTAATCATTAATTATGAAAACATAATATTATTTATTAATGATTTCTTTAAAGGAGATTCAAATGGCGAGAATAGGCTAGTCATATGGAGTAATGCTATAAAAGCTTGGAAGCACTCCCCTATTTTTGGGTTAGGGCCTGGATCATTTAGTGGGCAAGAGGTGTTCTTTGGGTATGAAGCGCATAATACTTTTCTACAAATATTAACACAGGGAGGTATTATGGGAGGGATTGCTTATATCTTTTTAGTAAAAAAGTTAACTAAAATGGCATCCGTGAATGTTTATATTTTGTGTGCAGTAGTATCATTAATTTCTTATGGACTAGGTATAAATGACTTGCGAAGAACGGTTTTATGGTTTTATTTTATCTTGTTTTATTTTCTAAGTTTAAAAAGTAAGGGAGGTAAAGGTAATGAAGCTACCGTTATTAAGCATAATCGTACCAGTATACAACGCTGAAAAAACAATTGTCCGTACAATCTACAGCGTTATAATACAATCGTTCCAGGATTTTGAGTTAATTCTTATAAATGACGGTTCAAATGATAATAGTTTACAAAGAATGAACGAAATAGCAATAAATGATTCGCGTATTAAGGTTTATGATATACAAAATTCGGGTGTAAGTAATGCGAGGAACTATGGTCTTAAGCATGCAAATGGAAGATATACTACATTTATAGATGCTGATGATTACTATAATGAAAATGCTTTTGATGAAATTTTAAGGGATCTTGATGAAAAGACCCAACTAATCATATTTGGATATAATGTTGAGTCAGATCATAAAATTTCCTTAATTAGATCTCCGAACAAAGAATCGGTCCAATTCTCGAATGAGGAGCAATTCAGAAGCTATGTAGTTACGTTAATACAGAATGAACTGATTAATGCCCCTTGGAATAAGGTTTATTTAACTAGTTATTTAAAAGAGAATGATATTTTATTTGATTCGACTATAAATATTGGTGAAGATTTAAAGTTTAACTTATCCGTAATACGCGATATTAAATATGTAAGTGTAATAAACAAGGCTTTAATAAATTATTGTGTAAAAAAAGGTGAAGGACTTGTATCACACTTTAGAATAAACCGATTTGATATTAGATATAACATTATCAATGATATAAAGGAATTATTAACTTATTGGGAGTTATATTCTAAAAATAAACCTATGGTAGACCAAATGTTAATTAGGGATATCATGGGATATTTTATGGACTTTTATAAGACTAGCTGCGAACTCTCTTATAGTGAAAAGCTTGAACGAATTAAAGAGGTTATTAATAGAAATGAAATTAAAGAAGTAATGGTCAAAAACGAGATTAAGGATTTTGCTACAAGCCTAATAAAACTAATACTTAGGACTAATAATAGTATGTTTATATTGTTATTAGCGAAAATTTTTAATACAAGGCGAGCGATGAGATGAAAATAAGTATTATAGTAGCGGCATATAACGTTGAGAATTACATTGAAAAATGTCTTAAATCGATTATCGATCAAACATATAAAAATCTTGAAATCATAGTGGTCAATGATGGTTCTACAGATCATACACTTGAGGTCACTCAAAGAATATCAAAGACTGATAATAGAATTGTAATTGTAAACAAGTCAAATGGGGGACTTAGCTCAGCTAGGAATGCAGGAATAGATCTAGTCACGGGAGATTATGTAGGCTTTGTTGATGGCGATGATTATATTGTATCTGATATGTACGAAGGCCTTTTAGAAGAAATGATTAAACATAAGTGCGAAATTGCTATGTGTGCTGTATTAAAAGTCTATAACGATTATACTGAGCCCGATAGTATAATTGATCAATTAGTAATTTTAAATAAAATAGAAGCTTTAAGTGCTTTAATTGAAGAAAAATATATAAAACATTACGCAGTTAATAAACTTTATAAAGCTACTCTATTTCAAGATATTAGATATCCAGAAGGTAAGTTGTACGAAGATATTTTTACAACTTATAAGCTATTTGCTCGTGCGAATCAATTAGTATACTCCAATAAAATAGGCTATTACTATATTCAAAGAGAAGGTAGTATATTAAGGTCAAAATACAACGTAAGAAAATTAGATTGTATTCAAGCCTTTAGTGAGTTTAAATCCTATGTCGATCAAGAATTCCCAGAACTTAGTAGGGATTTATTATGGCGTTTAAATTTGTCTAAAATGAATTCATTGTTAGATATGCTAAAATCTGAATCCCTTTATGGAAATTGTGAGTTTAATGAGATTGGCTCAAAACTTACAAAAGAGGTAAGGAAAAATAGCTTTTTTTTTATAGGGGGTACAAATATACCAACCACATTTAGAATATTAGCTCCATTTAGTTACGGGGGTTATCCGTTTATGAGAATGTTGTTTAAAACGACGATTGTTAAAAATTATGTTTATCAAAGATCATTAAAGCTGTTATAGGAGCGAAACTTTTTATGAAAAAAGTATTATTTGTAGTGGATAAGATGGTCTTAGGTGGTGCTGAGAAAGTATTAGTAGATATAATAAATAATCTACCAAAAAATAAATATGAAATAACCATTTTTACACTATTTGATGGAGGTGAACTGAGTAACCAAATTCATAATGGTGTAAAAAAGATTAGTTGGTTTAATAAACAATATAGAGGAATATACAGGATTATTAAGTATATGGATCCAAAAAAAATATATACAGAAAATATTAAAGAGGAATTTGATATCGAAATTTCCTTTAAAACGGGTATGCCAGAGAAGATTGTAGCAGCGTCACCTAATAAAAAATCACTAAAAATAGCTTGGATACATGGTGATATGACATATCAGAATTATGGACTGGAAAGTCATAGATCAAAGAAGAGGCAGTTAGACTGTTATTCAAAATTTAATCGCATAGTGTTTGTTTCGAAAAAGTGTGTTGAAGGCTTCAGAGAGGTTATCGGAGACTTAAAAAAATTTAGTGTTATATATAATGGTGTAGATATAGATAACGTACGACTGTTATCCAATGAACAAAAAAAATTAGATTATTCTTCTAATAAAGTTATATTTTCTACAATATCTAGACTTAATTATGAAAAAGGTATTGATCGTTTAATTCTTGCTGTTGAAAGACTTGTTAAGGAAAAACTGTCGGACTTCCACATTTATATTGTAGGTGGTGGAATCTTAAAAAATGACCTGCAAGATATGATTAATGAAAGAAGCTTAAATGACTATATTACGCTTCTTGGCGCGAAAAGTAATCCATTTAAGTATATAAATGGAAGTGATGCATTTATCTTATCATCAAGAAGTGAAGCACTATGTATTTCAGTGATTGAATCGATGGCATTAGATCTTCCGGTTATATCTACAAATTGTGGAGGGGTTACTGAAATAATTGGAGATTCTGAGTTTGGTATATTGGTAGAAAATAGCCAGGAGGGTATTTACCATGGACTTAGGCAGTTTATTCAAAAAAAACTATTATTAAAAGAAATTTATACTAAAAAAAGTTCGGAAAGAAGCAAAGATTTTAGTTTGGATGAAATGATTTCTAAAATTGAGGTGTTTTTTGAAAATGCCTAATAAACCTTTAGTTAGTATCATAATTCCTATTTATAATTCTGAAAAATTTCTCAACAATACAGTAGAGAGCGTTTTAAATCAAACATATGAAAATTTTGAATTAATATTAATTAATGATGGCTCAACTGATACAAGTGCTCAAATATGTGATGCCTTCGCTAAGATTGATCATAGAATTCAAGTACATCACATCTCCAATAATGGACCTGGGAATGCAAGAAATCTGGGTATATCATTGGCGAAAGGAAATTATATACAATTTGTCGATAGTGATGATTCAATTGAATTTAATATGGTTGAGCAATTGGTAAAATACATGATAAGTGAGATGGTTGAAGTAGTAGTCTGTGGAATGAAGAATCTAGACCCGCCTAATCAGGCAACTATTAGTTCCTATCCTGCAAAGCTTTCACTAGATAACGAAATTAAAAATGATTTTGTTCATCTACTTAAATTAGGTCTGGCTTATTCACCTGTAAATAAGATGTATAGAAAGTCTATTATTGATGAGTATAACATCAAATTTAATGATGATTTATTAATTGGAGAAGATGCATTATTTAATATCAAATATTTTTCGAAATGCAGTAAAGTTTTTATATATGATAAGCCGCTATACATTTATCATCAAAGGGTAGGAAGTTTAACGAAAAGGATTTTTCATGAAAAAGAAATGGCACAAATGTTGTTATATCAAAAGATGACAGAATTTTTAGGTAATGAATTAGCATCCGATACGGTAAGAGAACTAAACGCGTATTATCTTATGGAATTTAGTTTTATCATCTATCAAAATAGCATTGGGATTAAAAGTATAGGTGATTTTTTTAACAAAGTTAAAGATACTAAAAAGTTTATTAAACGTCCAGAATTTAAAGCGGTAGCTAAAAGTAGTTATTACTACAGTTCTTTGCAGCGATTAATTCTATTCTTTTTAAAAATGAAGTGTGAAACTTTACTCATGTTATTTTTATACTGCCATAACAGATTCTATAAAAAGCCATTACCTATATAAAATGAGCAATAAATAAAGTTGGAGGTAAAAATTTAGATGCCACTTATTTCGGTAATAATCCCAGTGTATAATGTGGAAAAATATATAAGCACTTGTTTAGATTCAGTCCTAGCACAATCGATGATTGATTTTGAAGTATTGCTCATTAATGATGGCTCAACTGATAGATCAGCAGTTATTTGTGACAAGTATTCAAATAAAGATAAAAGAGTAAAAGTCTATCATAAAGAGAATTCTGGACCTAGTAGTGCCAGAAATTTAGGGATTAAAAAAGCTTCAGGGGAATATATAATGTTTATTGATGCCGATGACTATATAGATCAAGATACTTTTAGAATAGTAAATTTTGAAGCAGAAAAATTTGGTGCAGATATAGTAGTATTCCCTATATTTGAAAAAAAGGGTGAAGTCATTCAAATATATAATATTGCTGAAAGTTATTTTGATGACGAAGAAAGTAAAAAAGGTTTCTTAAAAGAAGTTTGGCTAAAATCTGGTTTATTAGCTTCACCAGTAAATAAGATATATAAAGCGGAGGTTATTAAAAATAATAATATTTTATTTAATGAGGACTTTTGTATAGCAGAAGATTATTTATTCAACATGGAATATATTGATGCTGCTAGGAAAGGCTGTAGTATAAAAACGCCTTTGTATTACTATGTTAGACATAATGATAGTATTTCAACTAAAGTATTTTATAATAAATTTGATATTGCATTAGCTGTATATAGAGAGTCTTTGGGATTATTAAGCAAGTATAGTATAAAAGAGGTAGAGTATATAAATAAAATCCATACGGAATTTGCTACAGGTTTAATTCGCGCTATGTATGAAGCAACTAGAAGAGGGTATAAAAGGAACTTTTTTAAAAAGCTTAAAGAAATTAAAAAATGCATGACTAGTAAAGAAACCAGGTCCCTTTTTACAGGTACTCTAGATTTTTCTACTTTCAACAATTTTGTTATTTTTTGTTTAAGATATAAACAAAGTTTTATATTTTATTTAGTGTTTAAACTAAAAAACTTATTTTTTGAATAAACCTTAATATTATAAACCATAGATTTCCGTACCAAATATTGGAGCGGATTTTTTTATTGTTTTATTTAAAAATCAATGCAAGAAAAGGATCCAAAACTAGGAATTAGACTAGCAGGTATAAATATTTTTCTGTTTTATTATACTTGAGCATTTTTTAATGAGTATTTTTTAATAAGTGAGGGGTTTTTTTGATTTCAATTAATCTGACACAAGAGCAATTATTTAAGATTATGGAGAACATTTTTCAAAAGGGTAATGAATTAAATGATTTGGAAACAAAGGAAGCTGTAAATGAAATAAAGCAAAGCATATTAACTGTCTGTGCTACAAACTCTGGGGATAAAAAATAAATTATACATTATAGGAGATAAGAAATATGAAAAGAGTAATCGATTTAGTTATTTCGCTGACCTTGTTAATCTTATTACTTCCAATTTTAATTTTAGTAGCCATTACAATAAGGTTAAAAATGGGATCACCTATATTATTTACCCAGCAAAGACCTGGCCTATATGGAAAGCCATTTTCTCTTTATAAATTTCGCACAATGAGTAATTTATATGATGAGAAAGGTAATTTACTCTCAGACGACAAAAGATTATCGAGCTTTGGAAAGTTTTTAAGAAGATATAGTTTAGATGAGTTTCCCCAGTTGCTAAATATTATAAAAGGGGAAATGAGTCTAGTTGGCCCAAGACCATTCTTAATGGAGTATTTATCTCTTTATACAAAAGATCAGATGTTGAGACATAATGTTAAGCCTGGAATAACCGGTTGGGCTCAAGTGAATGGTAGAAACAAAATTACATGGGAGGAGAAATTTAAATTGGATATTTGGTACGTAAAAAATCGAAATACGCTTCTAGATTTGAAAATTCTCTTCTTAACTTTTTTTAAGGTTATTAAAAGAGAAGGTGTTAGTCAACAAGATCATGTAACGATGGAAAAATTTAAAGGCTCAAGCGAAGTAATGTAATATGGAGATTATTATATTAGGAAATGGTGGCCATAGTAAGGTCGTCCAAGAAATGATTACTGCACTAAAAACCCATAAAATTATTGCCATTCTAGATGAAAAGTATGAATTTGAAAAACAAGAAAACGGCATAATTTATGCACCGATTTCTTCGATTATAAAGTTAATGAGTAATGATACTAGAGTTGTCATTGCGGTAGGTGACAATTCTTCTAGAAAAAAAATTGTTAATACATTAAAATTACGAGCTGATCAATATATTTCAATTTTCCATCCATCGGCAGTAATAAGTAAGTCAGCAGTTATTGGAAATGGTACAGTTGTAATGCCAAAAGCAGTTATTAATGCAGAAACAAAAATAGGTAATCACTGTATTATTAATACCGGATCAATTGTAGAGCACGACAATTATATTGACAACTATTCTCATGTTTCGCCTAATTCAACACTAACGGGTAACGTTTCATTAGGTGAAGGTGTCCATATTGGAGCATCAGCAACATTAATTCCTGGAATTAGCATTGGAGATTGGTCCGTTGTTGGGGCCGGATCAACAGTTATTAAAAATATCCCTTCATACAGTAAAGCCGTTGGATCCCCAACAAAAATTATTAATAAAAGTTAAGAAATAAAATTTTTATTAAAAGGGGGTAATTTTGTGACATCGACAAAAATTTATTTATCACCACCTCATATGAGTGGGAATGAACAAAAATATATACAGGAAGCATTTGATTCAAATTGGATTGCACCCCTTGGACCAAATGTGGATACATTTGAAAAAGAGATAGCATCTTATGTAGGAGTCAGTGAAGCAATGGTCGTAAGTTCGGGTACGGCAGCGATTCATTTGGCTCTTTCTTTATTAAACGTAACAAGGGGAGATAAAGTATTTTGTTCAAGTCTCACATTTATTGCAAGTGCAAATCCAATTCTTTATCTAGGTGCTGAGCCGGTCTTTATTGATTCTGAACCAGAAACATGGAATATGTCCCCGAAAGCACTTGAAAAAGCATTATATGATGCATACATAGAGAACAAACTACCGAAAGCTGTAATTGTTGTAAATTTATACGGTCAAAGCGCAAAAATGGATGAAATTCTATCTATATGTAATCAATATGAAGTTCCAATTGTTGAAGATGCAGCGGAATCACTAGGTTCTATGTACAAAGGGAGAGCAAGTGGTACATTAGGAAATTTAGGAATTTATTCTTTCAATGGTAACAAAATTATTACAACTTCTGGTGGTGGAGCTTTAGTATCAGATAATAAAGAGCTGATACAGAAAGCACGTTTTTTAGCTACACAGGCTCGTGATCCAGCACCATACTATCAGCATTCTGAGAGTGGATTTAATTATCGAATGAGTAATCTATTAGCAGGAGTTGGAAGAGCGCAACTTCAAGTGTTAGATGACAGAGTTAATACTAGAAGACAAATATTTAATCGATACTTTGAGGAACTGGCTCATATACCCGGGATTAGTTTTATGCCTGAGTTAGCAAATACACGAAGTAACCGTTGGCTAACTACATTAACAATTAATGAGAAGGAAACAGGAATTTCCTCTAAAACTTTAATTAATATACTAAACACTAACAATATCGAAACGCGCCATGTTTGGAAACCACTTCATTTACAACCGATCTTTAAGAATATCAAATATTACTCCCACACAAAGCATGAACATATAGCTGAACAATTATTTGAAAAAGGTATGTGTCTTCCATCTGGATCAAGTCTAACAGATGAGGAACAAAACAGGATCATCAGTTGTCTCATGCAAAATATTGATAAGAGCAAGAATAAACTAAGTATGAAATAACGTATGAAAGAGGTGAAAGATAGTGATTGGGAAAAATATTCATAATATCCGTAAAAAGAGAGGGCTTACTTTAACTCAATTAGCTGAACAGGCTAACATATCTAAATCTTACTTAAGTAATATTGAACGTGAAATTAATGACAACCCATCAATACATGTAATGGAAAAAATCGCGACAGTATTAGGGGTAGAGTTAAAAAACCTGTTAAATGAAAAATCTGAAACCTCGCTTTCTCCAGAAAGTGATTGGCTTGAATTAGCCAAAGAATTAAAAGAATCTGGAATTGAGCTTGATGAACTTCGTGAATATAAACCGGTTTTTGAATTTGTGAAATGGAAAAATACAAAGATTAATTTTTAGAAGGAGATAATCTTTTCTAACCATTAATCTACGAAAGTAAAGGTGTGAATGAATTGGTAGATACTACGAAGAAATTACTTCTCTTATTTGACAGAGGGGAAAAGAAAAAATTACTTATATTATTTTTTATGATGATAATTGCTGCACTTTTTGAAACTTTTGGAATAGGAGTTATCGTACCTTTCGTAGGAATTGTAACAAACCCTTCCATTATCAAAGAACATTCTAGCATCAATTTTTTATATAAATTGTTTAATTTCCAATCTACTACATCTTTTTTAATATTTTCGGTATGTATACTACTTATAATTTTTATTTTGAAAAACTTATATATCATTCTTTTCCAAAATGCACAAAATCGAGTTATTTTAAATCAACAAGTTAAACTATCTAGAAGATTATTTAGAGAGTATTTATCTAAGCCATACATATTCCATATTCAAAGAAATTCCTCAGATTTACTTCGAAATGTAAATATAGAAGTGCAGAATCTATTTCAAGGAATTATTATGTCGGCATTTTTGTTATTAACAGAATTGCTTGTAATTGCTTGTATATTAGGATTGCTACTTTATACAAACACACTTTCAACCCTTGTGGCTTCTATTTTATTAGGGGGAAGCGTGTATTTATTTTTTAAAGTTTTTCGAAAAAAAGTAAACGAACTTGCAAAAGAGCAACAGGCTGTTAGCGGTACGATGATCAAATGGGTTAATCAAGGTTTAGGAGCAAGCAAGGAAGTAAAAGTTTCAGGCAAAGAAAGCTTTTTTGTTAATGCATATACAAGTAAAAGCCAAATTAATGCAAATATCAAAAGGTATAAAATAATGTTAGAACAATCTCCTCGTCTTTTTATTGAAACTATTTTAGTAATAATAGTATTAGTAATGGTTTTAATCATTATTTTGCAAGGTAAAAATACATCTAACATAGTATCTACAATGGCACTCTTTGCCATGGCGGCGTTTCGATTAATGCCATCAATAAATCGTGTTATGGCAGCAATAACAAGCATTCGCTTTAGTAAGCCTTCTTTATCTGTAATTTACGAGGACTTATTTACTAATAATAATATTTACCCAACTCAAATAAATTGTGATTCTAAATTAAATATAAATGAAAATAAAGCATTTACAGATTCTATTGAGTTAATGAATGTTTCATTTCGTTATCCGAATCAACAGGAATACTCTTTAAAAGATATTTCATTATCAATTCAAATAGGACATTCTGTGGCATTCATTGGTGAGTCGGGTGCTGGTAAAACGACATTAGTAGATATGATTTTGGGGTTATTCGAACCAGAAAAAGGCAGTATTTTAGTGGATGGTAAAAATATAGTTGAATTGAAATCTGTATGGCAAAAGAAGATTGGTTATATTCCACAAACAATATTCTTAACTGATGATTCGATTAGAGAAAATGTAGCATTTGGAATTCTGAAAGATCAGATTGATGATCATGCAGTTTGGAAAGCATTAGAGCAAGCTCAGCTAAAAGGTTTTGTTAAAAGTTTACCAAGTGGATTGAATACACCAGTAGGAGAACACGGAATAAGGCTTTCTGGAGGGCAACGTCAACGAATTGGAATTGCTAGAGCTCTATATCATAATCCGGAAATAATATTTATGGATGAAGCAACTTCAGCTTTGGATACTGACACCGAAAAAGATATCATGACTGCAATTGATGGTTTAAAAGGGGAAAAGACTTTAATTATAATTGCACACAGATTAAGTACAATTAAAAATTGCGATACAGTTTTTAAAATGAGTAATGGTAGATTAGTATCGATGGAGAATAAGCTAGGAATGTCAGTGATATAGGGTTGTACAATAAATAAAGAGATTGTGGGGTAAAAAATGAAGAGGCAAATTAATGAAACTTTTAGAGATATAATTTCGATATATTATAAAAGGAAGTTTTGGAGAAAGGTGATTTCAAATATTAAAAATGACAATAAGAAATCTAATGAGTTAAATTTTAATGAGCAAAGTATTACATATGTTAATAAACCAGGTATTGCATTCTCATTTGACGATAGTTTTAGAGTAAACGATTGGTATAAATACGGAAAAGATATGTTTGGACATTATGATGTAAAAGTAACTTTTAATATAAATGCCTTCCATCATCATGAAGATGAAAGGGAGCATACACAAGAGGAAATAGATAGAATAATTGAGTTGCAAGCAATGGGACACGAAATAGCTCACCATGGATTCAGACATCAAAATGCTGCTAATTACGTCAAAGAAAATGGATTAAGTACATGGATTGATAATGAAATAGAAGCTTTATTTAATTGGGTTGAAAATCAGGCTCATTCAAAAACGAGAGAAAAATTAAAAAAACCTGTTTCCTTTGCTTTTCCATTTTCCAGTTACACTGAAAATATTATTTTAGAAATTTGTCCCAAATACTTTAAATGTGTTAGAGGAGAATTAAACAGTACTAATCTAGTTTCGTTAAATCATACAGGCTTTGTTCCATCGATTTGTATAGATCAATTAATATTAGATGATGTTAGTTCCGTTAAAAAGATCCTTAAAATAGCAAAAGTTGCTGGAAAGAATGTAATCTTTATGTGTCATTCAATCTTACCAAATGATGTAGACTGGAAAGATTTTGGTTGGGGCGAAAAATCAGAGGAAAGTGGGAAATGGAGAATATCTACCGATACAATGAAATCTATTATTGAGGAGGCTAGAAAGCTCGACTTAGAGTTTTATACAACCGCAGAAATTGGGGGTGTAGCTACTTTTATTGATCGAAATATGGAAAAAGCAGTAAGAGAAAAAATAGAAACCCCATTTGAACAGTGGATATCAATTTCAAAACTAATTGAGATTACAGAACTAGATCTAAGTGGAAGAAACATTAGTAACCTAGATGGAATTCAATATTTTATAAATCTAGAAAAGGTTAATCTAAGTAATAATAATATTTCTGATTTTAGACTTTTGGATAAACTCCCAAAATTAAACAAGCTAGATATTAACAACAATCCAGGAAACGATGAGCACTATTATTCTAAAAAAATTGCAAAAAGATAATAAAAAAAGTAGGTAAACGCGAGGGGTGAATGATTCTGAAACTCTATGAAGCACTACGTAAAAATAGATTTACATATTTTTTTATTTACCATATAAGCCGAACTAAAACAAAACTACTTAATCATGTATTACCTAGAAGCATTTTTAACCTAAATAAATTCTTTCGAGTGATTAGACTATATAAAAATAGCCAATATGAACAATTGAAATTAGTAAAAAATAAACATAAAGGTCAGAGATGTTTTATTGTAGCTACTGGTCCTAGCTTAACAACCACGGACCTTGAGCTATTAAAAGAGGAAGTAACGCTAAGTATGAATTCAATCTGCTTAGTGTTTGACGAGACAGACTGGAGACCAACCTACTATGGTATTCAGGATGTAGGTGTATTTAATTTGTTGCAACCTTCGATTGAAAAATATGATTTACAACATAAATTTATAAGTAATTCAATTTCGAAACAAAAGCAGGTAACGAAGGGATATCTTGTTTTTCCATTAAATTTGTTAAATCACATGATCTTTCATAAAAAATATAAAACAAAATTTAGTGGAGACGCTTTTAAAGTAATATATGATGGATATTCCATTACATATTCAATGATCCAATTAGCAGTCTATATGGGATTTAGTGAAATCTATTTGTTAGGTGTAGATTGTAACTATTCACTTAATAGTCCACAACATTTTAAGGACTATGGATATAAAGAAACTTCATCTGAGGCAGTTATTAGAATGATTAGTGCATATAAAGAAGCAAAGAAATATGCAGAGCGTAATCAAATCAAAATCTATAATGCTACAAGAGGGGGAATGCTTGATGTATTTGAAAGGGTAAACCTAGATGATATTTTAAATAAGAATGATAACCAGCCATTATTAAGTAAGAGGACCATTTAGTTATAAAAGCTGGATCATTAAGATTTAGATTTTAAGTATAGAATTGAAACAAAAAAATTCTATCTTTGCTAATTGACACTACTATAAATAAGTGATAATTTAATTTTACTAATTGTTCTTTATTGTGAACAAATTGGTTTAATTATTAATTTTTTGTAAGTAATTATCATAACTTTTATATAATTTTGTTCGTTATAAGAAACACAGTTCATGAAATTAGGAGGAGGATTTTATGGAAATGATTGGAGTTATTCCGGCTAGATTTAATTCATCAAGATTTAAAGGTAAACCTTTAGCTGATATATGTGGGAAGCCAATGATATGGTGGGTCTATCAACAAGTAAAGATGGTGGAGGAACTTAGTGAAGTTTATGTAGCAACAGATGATATAAGAATTCAAACTGTTTGCGAGGAGTATGGTATTAAAACGGTGATGACGTCTGAAAGTCATAAAACACATTTAGATCGACTTTATGAAGTTTCTACTAAGGTAGATGCTGATTTTTATGTAAATGTAAATGGAGACGAACCATTAATCGATTCTGAAGCTATTTCTAAAATATTACCAAAAGATGCTAATCCAAGTTCAATTTATGTAGCGAATCTTATGACGGTTTTAAAAAATCCGTTAGAAGCGGTAGACTTTTCAAAAATAAAGGTTACAACAGATATATTCGGTTATGGACTGTATATGGCTAGAAGTCCAATTCCATATCCAAAAGGTACTTATGAATTTAATTTTAAAAAATTTGTCGGCGTGCAATGTTTTACTAAAAGTGCTTTAGAGTTTTGTTATAACGCTAAAAGGGGACCTATTGAAGAAGCGGAAGATATCGATGAATTTAGATTTTTAGAAAACGGACAAAAAATCAAATTTATTGAGGCTGAAGTTACTACATTATCCGTTGATACCCCTAAGGATTTAGATAAAGTGAGATTGATCATTAAAAATCGGTTAGAATGCGTGGTGTAAATATGAATAATATTAGGTTACTCGACTGTACATTACGCGACGGTGGTTATATAAATAATTGGAATTTTGGGCAAAAGAGCATAAAGAAAATAATTGAAAAATTAGCGAGATCAAATATTGATATTATTGAATGTGGTTTTGTCAGAGATGTTGATTTTGATAAAAACCAATCAATTTTTAATGATGTTGAAAGGATTAAAGAATTTATAAGCCCAAAGAATAAAAACATTACTTATGTAGGTATGATCGATCAACCTTATATTTCAATCGATAAAATTAAGGATAATGATGGTACATCCATAGACGGTTTTCGAATAACATTTCACGAGAACGAAAAAGAAATTGAAGAGGCCTTAGCTTATGGGCAAATGTTAATGGATAAAGGATACAAAGTTTTCATACAACCAGTTGGTACTACTAGCTATTCTGATGAAAAGCTCCTAGAGTTAATTAAAAAAGTAAATAAGTTAAAGCCATTTGCATTTTATTTAGTCGATACACTTGGCATTATGTATAAAAATAATTTGTTAAGAATGTACCACCTAACTGATCATAATTTAGATGAATCAATAAGTATAGGGTTTCATTCACATAATAATCTCCAATTATCATTTTCAAATGCTCAGGAACTACTAACACTCCATACTAAGCGAAATATCATTATTGATTCCTCAGTATTTGGAATGGGGAGAGGAGCGGGCAATCTATGTACTGAGCTGGTAACTCAATATATTAATGAAAATATAGAGAAAAAGTACAATGTTGTCCCTTTACTGGAAATTGTTGATGAGTATTTAAGTAAGTTTTCAACCGAGTCTAATTGGGGATACTCGGTCCCATACTATATTGCAGCTATAAATAATTGCCATCCCAATTATGCTTCATTCTTAATAAATAAACAAACCATTTCAGTAAAATCTATCAATACAATTTTAAAACAACTCCCAATTAAGAAAAGGGATATTTATGATGAGTTATATATAGAAGATTTATATATTAATCATCAAATTCATTTGGTTGACGATTCAGAAGAACTAGAAGTTTTAACCGAAAGAATATCCAATAAAAAGATACTAATAATCGCGCCAGGTAAATCCATTGAATCAGAAGGAGAAAAAATTTCTAATTTTATTGAAAATCAAACCCCTTACGTTTTTAGTGTAAATTTTATGCCAGAACAGTATAAAATTGATGCGTTATTCATAAGTAATATCAAAAGATTCAATAGTATGTTGGATTCTATCAAAGAGATAAAAAATTCTACATCAATTATAACTACTTCAAATATTCCTAATACGTTAGAGTCTGGCTCACTTATAGTCAATTATTCTGACTTACTCGTAGACAAGGTAACAATATCCGATAATGCTGGTTTAATGTTATTAAATCTATTAAATCGCTTGTCGGTAGATACAGTATATCTTGCTGGCTTTGATGGTTTTACTCTAGATAAAAGGACAAACTATTTTTCTGCTGATTTGATTAACAATATAGAGATGGAAGAGCTTGTAAAGAAGAACGAAGATATGGGAAAGCAATTAACATTACTTGAAAAATCAATGAAAATAAACTTTGTAACGCCCACTATGTATTGTGATATGAGCCTACTTAATAAGGCTTAAACTTTAAATAACTGGAGGTAAAATGAAATATTCTACTGTTATATTTGATTTAGATGGAACATTACTGGACACATCAGAAGGAATTATGGTAGGCGCTAGTTATACAGCAAATAAGATGGGTGGTCCAGATTTAACATCAGCTCAACAAAAAAGCTTTATTGGTCCATCACCTTTTTATTCCTTTATCCGAGAATGTGGTTATAATGAAAGCGAAGCGAGAGAAGCTGTAAAAATTTATAGAGAAAGATATAAGGAAAAAGGTCAATTTGAAGCAAAACACTATGAATTTATTCGTGAACTATTAGTTACATTAAAAGAGAAAGAGTTTAAAACTGCAGTAGCTACTCTTAAAAGAGACGATTTAGCAAAGGAAATCTTATTAAATTTTGAGTTAATGTCATACTTTGATTCCATTAATGGGATTGATGAGATGGATACGCTTAGTAAAGCGGACATTATTCAAATGTGTCTAAAAGATTTACAGCAGAATGATTTATCAGAAGTTGTTTTAATAGGTGACAGCATACATGATGCAGTTGGGGCTGAACACGCCGGTGTTGATTTTATAGCTGTAACATATGGGTACGGTTTTAAAAATAAGGAAGAAGTATTAAATAGTAAAAATGTTTTTATAGCAGAAAATGTCAAAGACATTATGAAATTCTTAGATTTATAGAGTTTATTTTATAATCTATTTAAATTTTTGGGGCGAAGGTTCAATTTTCTAATATGCTGTAGTAATTAAAAATTCAACTAAGTTTTGTTCTTAATAAAGAATCGTCTGTTGGTAAAAGAGAGCTGTTCTTATTTATGAACATATAGTGTAAAAGGAGTAAGTAATTGTGACGTGGAAAAAGATCCTTTTAAGATTGGGTTTAACATTAATAGGTTTAGTAGTAGTGGCTGGTTTGACTGGCTTGTTCATTTATCATCAAGTAGAGAGTACAGGCAAAGTCATCTATCAACCGATTAAAAAAACAACTAGAAGGCCTGAGCCAGTAAATGTCGTTAAGAAAGATCCATTTTCTATCTTGTTACTGGGTGTTGATAAACGTGAAGGTGATAGAGGGCGGTCTGACTCATTAATGTTATTAACTGTGAATCCAAATACTAATACAACGAAAATTATAAGTATTCCTCGTGATACCCGTACATTAATTGTTGGGAAAAATAAGGTAGATAAAATTAATCATGCCTATGCTTTTGGTGGAGTACAAATGTCAATTAATACAGTAGAAAAATTCTTAAATATTCCAATAGACTATTATATGGAAGTAAATATGGAAGGGTTTAAGGATGTTGTAGATTCAATTGGTGGTGTAAAGGTTGATAACGGATTAGATTTTTGGAATGATGGAGTTCATTTCAAAAAGGGGTCTATTTCACTTGATGGGCAAGATGCACTTAGTTTTACACGTATGCGCCACGATGACCCTAGAGGTGACTTTGGTAGAGAAGAAAGACAAAGACAAATTATAGAAGCTGTTATCCACCAGGGGGCAAAAATTGAAAATTTAATTGCTTATAATGATATTTTAAAATCCATTCAAAATAATTTGGTAACAAATTTTACATTACAAGAAATGTATAATATTCAAAAAGACTATCGCCAAGCGGGTGGGAATGTTGAACAAGAACAGTTGCAAGGAAGCGGAGAAATGATTAAAGGGATCTACTATTATCAAGTCCCTGAAAAGAATCGCCTAGCACTCTCAAGTGAATTACGTGCACAACTAGAATTAGAGTAAAGGTTTGATTAGAAAAAAAGCGGGATCATTTGATCTCGCTTTTTTTAGCTTGTCCAATTCATATATTAGTTAAAGATATTATTTTGAACAGAAGGTAGTAAGACTTTTGGAACAGTAATCTTATTGACCGCATTACCAGTTAAGGTATTATTTATAATGGAGACATTTGTTGGCGGAGTAGTATTTTGGTCTAATTCAATTGCTGCGCCAGTGTGCCATGCATCACCTTTATCTGTAGTGTAAGAAATAAGGTTCCCTGAAATAATTAACCCAGATAACGAGCCTTTTTTTCCACTGGCTGTTTGGTAAAATCCATTTTTACCAGAGGAAATCGAGTTGTTTGTTATATTTATGTTAGTCATAGGCCCATCTTGAACAATTATTGAAACACCGGAAACTCCATTAAAAGTATTATGATCAACTGTTACATTTTTTGTAGTTCCCTTAATATTTACTCCATAAGAGCTAATATTTTTAAACGTATTGCCTTGAACCGTGAGTCCATCTACTTTTAGAACGTCATAAATATTATAATCAGTGACAATCCCGGTATCAAAATTCGTAAACGTATTATCAATGAAGGAAGTATTTTTTATATCTGTCACGGATGCAAAAGTATATACAGCTGCGCCAGTACCATTTCCAGTAAAGTTATTTCTCGTAAATTTTGTGCCTTCTGACCCTGCCACGATTGTAACTGCATTTTGGTTTGTAGAAATGACGTTATCGTAAACTTGAGTATTTACAGAATTGATTCCCCAAGTGCCCTCTACTCTAAAACCTTCCTCTGTATGAATTTTATTATTGTAAATTTCTAGTTCCTTGTTTTTTATCCAAATAAAAAATTGTTCAACATTTATATTATTATCGTGAATTTTTGCGCCATTTGTTTCCATTACTAAAAATCCGCCAGTAGTACAAGTAACTGTATTATTGTAAAATTCTACATGATTAAAATAGTTATTATCATTCTTCCCACCTTCAAGCTGAATACAGTATGCTCCATCGGTTGCATTAGAGGTAAAAGTATTGTTGTATATTTTTGCATCATCAAAATTCATTTCTTCCCAAGGTTCAAAGTGTAATGCAGGACGTCCTATTGTGCTTGTACTAATATTATTGAAGATTTTTAAATGATTTGCTTGTTCAACTACTATATTTGAACGACCATTATTTTCTAGAATATTATTAGAAATTGTCACATCGTTACTAGCAAGTGTGGAGCCAGATATAGAGACTCCATCACCAACAGCATTTATTAATCGGTTGTTATCTATTACGATTCGATCCGCATCATATGCAAAAATACAATGCATATGCTCAATACCATCCGGGTGTTTTATTGCATTTCCATCACATGTAATATTTTGTATCTTTGTATCATTTGCCATTGTTATGACACGATAATAACCAGAACCACTTGTATTGGATAATTTTAAAGTTACAGTATCACGGTTATCACCAACTATGTTTACAAATGGTTTTAAAAAGATTGGATTTAAGCTATAAGTGCCTGCGGGAACAAATACAGTACCTCCACCTCTTGAGCCAAGATAATCAATTGCTGATTGAAAAGCGGCAGTGTCATCAGTTGTACCGTTACCAACTGCACCAAAATTTTTAACATTGACTTGCCCAATCGGAGCTGAGACATTTACTAGAATTGACTGAGTTAAGCCGCCGAAACTAGCGCTGATTGTAGCTGACCCAGCATTAGTAGTCGTTACAACACCTGAAGTGTTGACGGTTGCCACATTTAGGTTAGAAGATGAAAATACACTTTGAGAAGTCACGTTTACTACTGATTGATCTGAATAGTTTGCTTGAACGACGAGGGGTTTAGATTGGTTCGTCGTTAGATCGAGACTACTTGGAGCGATATTTAAAGATACTAATGTCTTGATAGGGGGAGCAGTAGTATTAACCTTAATGGTAGTAGTTGCAATTACACCATTCAGGCTTGCCGTTAAAGTTGTTATCCCATTACTTTTAGACTTTATTAAACCAGCACTACTTATTGATGCTACTAATTTGTTTGAGACTGAATATTTAGCTGAGTTTGTGACGTCTTTTTTAGTTTGATTTGAATAAGTAGCCGTTACTTTAACTTGTTGGGTTTGATTAATTTTGGTAAATGCGTAGTTTGATGAATTAAATGATAGAGAAGTGAGACTAACTATTTTTGCTTGTTGTGTTTTATCGGTTCCTGAAGTTGATTTCTGTGGATTTTTAATTGCAACAACATTTCCTATTACTATAGCAAGCAATAATATTGCACTAATAAATAGAAATAATGTTTTTTTCAAGAATTTAACATCTCCAATTACTTTTGATATATGTAATATATTATGGTCTTAATCTATTATGGTGATAGTAGATTAGTGGAAATTAGTTGCATAGCTATATCAATTTACTTAACTGTTGCAATTCTTTTTAAGTAAATCATATTAATAGGATTAACAGATTAATAGAAGTTTATTCAATTTCAATAATTTTTTTAGAATTAGATAATTTTTTTTAAAGATTAATATAAATGTAGTACAAGAAAATAAACCAAAAGAAATTTAATAATTTTAGGTTTTATTACTTTAAAGATTTAGTACTATAAACTAAATTTTTATATAAACTTTAATAGATAAAAGCTATATTTAGCACCAATCGAATTGCGAGAACAGTTGGGGTTACACAATAGTTTTTAATTCTAGGCTGTAAAATTTAGCACCCGATATGTAATGTAGTTTAAAAGTACATTTACATATTGGGTGCTTTTTTGGTTCGATTGGACCTACTCATGTTGAATTAGAACGATTAGGTAAGTCCTTTCACTAGTCCTCGGTTATTTCTACAAATTTCTACATTTTTGTTATTCGCATGTAAATCCCTATTACAAAAGAACTAGTACTTAATCCCGGTTTTTCCACTGAAATATGACACTAAATTGAGACTAAAAAGTATTTACGTCTGTGTAAATTCTAATTTTATATGTAAAAAGTACTAATAAATAGAGTAGTAGATAGTAAAGTTCTGTTTTGACAACAATAAATAACGAATAAATACAATTTTTGTCAAAAAATGATATAAAAAAATGATAATTATGATGTTTTTTGTCGTAATAACACTTTTTATAAGGTTTCAACTCAATTGTTAGATTATTTAGTCTTTTGTATAGTTAAAATGTATACGTTCTCATAGAAGAACAAAATACAAACTATATACATTTTAGGGAGCGAGAAAGAAATGAAAAAAGTTAAGAGTAAAGTTGTAATAGGGATTGTATCTGCTGGTTTAGTTATTTCTGGAGGAATTGCATTCGCAAGTACTAACGCAGGGGAGTTATTAACGAACTGGGCTAATTCGAAAACTTCTGATGCGAAAACAGATCTTTCTTCATCATATAAATCAAAATATGATACTTCTGTTGCAGATATGAAAACTGATGTAAATAACTACAAAGTTGATGCTGCAAACACGATCGAATCAGTAGGAGATGCTCAAACAAAATTAGCAAATCAACAAATTAGTGCAGCGTTAAATGAACATATTACTGCAATTTCTGAAGCTATGGCAGCTTTAAATATGAGTATTCCAGCTGATTTTGCTAACTATGTTTCAACAACAAATGGTAAAACAACATCTGATTTAAATGCTTTAGCAGATACATTAAACAGTAGCTTTAACGCGCAACTATCAGCGGTTGCTAAAGGTGCGGATTCAAAACTTCAGTCTAATTTAAATTCGTCTCGTACATCAGCTGTGAGCACTTTAACGCAAAAAATTAATGATGCTAAAACTGAGATTTCTACTTTAATTAATGGACAATCATCTGATTCTGAAAAAGCTGTATTAGAGCATTTATCATCTGAGATTGCTCGTATTGAAGCTTCACTTAAAGCTGAAATTGATGCCGAAGAAGCTGCTTCTATCAAAACTTTAGAGGATACACAAAAGCAAACTGTTAGCAATGCAACTAAAGAACTGCAAGATTTAGTAGATGCAATTAATAAGTAAGAAGTAAATTCCTTAAAAGTTTGTTTTTCATTGTAGTCATTGGGAGGTAAATTATGCAGAATAATACTGAAAAAACTAAAAAACAAACATGGATCTCCAAAAAATTTAATAAGCTTTTAATTGGATCTGTTACGTTAAGTGGCGGGTTACTAATTGCAACAACGTTTTCATTTGCTGATACGAATTTACCAGCAGCAATGACTGCATGGACAAAAAAACAAACTCAGGAAGCAAGTGATTATATTATTAGCATGACAGAAGCAGAAACAATAAAGCAAAAAGCACGCTTAGTTAAAGAAGTGCAAGAAAAGTCTTATGAATCTGCAGAAGAAATTCAACAATATGCAACGCAAAAAAGCTTAGAATCACAAGAAGAGCTTCAAAGGTATGGAGATCAATTGATCAAACAAATAGATAGTAAGAACGAAAAAGATGTACAAGAAGCAAAAGCAAGAATTGATAAAATAATACAAAATGCTCAGGAGCAGGCAAAAGAAGAAATTAATAAGCAGGTTCCTAAGGCAAATTCAAATAATGGAAATAAATCCAATGAAACATCAAATTCGAAAAATGATGATTCACAAAATACAAACAGCCAAGATCAGTCTAGCGGGGAAGGTCAACAGTAATGAATGCTTCAAAAATTGAAGAACAAAAAACAGTAGAAGATAAAAACGCAAAAAATATTGGTCAGTCATTAATAGAATGGATGAGGTTCTTTCTTATTTTAAGTGTTCTTTTAGTAGTTTTACTAAATACAGTTGGACTTACAAAAGTTAGCGGATTTTCAATGTACCCTACTTTGAACGATGGGGATTTAGTATTTGTGAATAAATTAGCTCGTTACACTCATGATCCTGAACTTGGTGATGTTGCGATTATGAAATTACAAGCTGAAGGATTTGATGTTGTAAAACGAATTATTGGAGTTCCTGGAGACACTGTTTTTATAAAGAATGGAATTATTTACGTAAATAATGAACCAGTGCCGGAAATCTCGACAAACGGGACTTCTGAAGATATGGAAAAAATAACGGTTCCTAAAAACAAGATATTTGTTGTTGGTGATAATCGAGAGCCGGGAATAAGCTTCGATAGCCGAAGTAAAGATTTTGGATTTATACCTATTAAAGACATTAAGGGTTATGTACTTATTTCAATATTACCTATTCATAAAATTGCGAAACCACTTAAAGTGTAATCTGTCTAATGGAGGCACGAACGAAAATGGAGAAGAAATCAATTAAAAAGAAAGTTGTAGTCGGTATATTGGCTGCAGGAATTTTAACAACAGGTACAGCATTTGCATCTACAAATGCTGGGGAATTATTTACAAATTTTGCCTCTCAACTATTAAAGGACGCGCAATCAACTGTAAGTAGTACATTAGGTGCGAAAACTTCAGATGCAATTGGTGCGATGAAAGATCGATTAGGTTCTTTGTTATCTAACTCAGAAGATGGGGTAAATAATAAACAAGGTGAATTATCTCAAGCGGGAGTTAATACAATTAATGATCAGTCGAACGAACACGTTGAAGCGATCAACAACGCTTTAACGGGCATTAAACAAAATACGCCAAACGAATTTACTCAATTAGTAGATCGACTAAATGGACAAACTACTAGTGGAGTTGAATCTGAAGTAAACGGATTAAAACCAGACTTCAGTTCACAAGTTGCAAACGGTAAACTATCAATAACTGCTGAGCAAGCAAAGGCACTTGATGCTTTAGAAGAGGAATTAGATAAAGCGAAAGCAAGTTTAGCAGAATTAATTGAAGTACAAAAAAACACTAGTGATGCAAAACTAAAAGACTATTTAGCAGGTGAAATTGCTAGAATAACAGATGTCATTAATACTGCAACAAATGATTTAGAATTTAAAAAATCAAAAGCATTAGCTACTAAAGCGACAACAATTAAAAACGATACGATTAGCCAGTTAGATGCTATTGTTGGTGATGTGTATAAGCCACAAAACAGTACTTTAGAAGATTTTGAGGGTGCAAGTTCACCTTTCTCTATTTCTGGTGATTGGGAAAGAATTAAATCAAATATAGATGGGAAAACTGACTATTATTTAATTAGCAATAATATTTCTAATAATAGTTCTTCTACTGCTGAAGTGACAATTAATGTACCGGATAACGCTTATAACGCATTCTTATCTTTTGATTATTTAGTTCTTTCACAACTAAATAAAGATATCTTAACAATTTCATTAGATGGCGATGTTCTTGTCGATGCATCAGGAACAGATAACCACTGGTCTAAAGTAAATCTTGGGGTTAAACCAGGTAAACATGTGTTAAAACTTACGTATGCTAAAGATAAGTCTGGAAGTGCAAGCAAAGATGCTGGATATATCGATAACATATCTTTAAAATATGATTTACGTAAATAAATAATAAGAAGGGCACTCTCCGTTTGAAGAGCGCCTTTCTTATCTTTGTGCAAAAAAAACCTTCAAATTAAAATGGAAACATTTTAATTTGAAGGTTTATTTGCCTTGCTTATACTTATTAAACTCAATAAATTTTATTAATTCATCTTTTGGTATACCTGAATTAATTGCTTCTTGAAGGATGTCCATCCATTCAGAATCAATTATTTTTGTTGGATCAATATCATCTTTCAGGAGGCTTTCTGCCGTTGTATTGAAGACGCCAGCAATTTTTTCAAGTACTTGAATTGAAGGATTGCTTTGTAGATTTCGTTCAATCGAACTTATGTAAGATTTTGCTATACCAGCACGTTCTGCAAGCTCTGTAAGTGACATTCCATGTTGTAAACGTAGTTTTTTAATTCGTTCTCCAATCATATAAGCTACTCCATATCTTTTTGACTATTACAAAAAGTATATCATAGTAGGGAGTAGTTCCTCTAGTTTTGACATGAATCTTTAACGCAATTGTAAAGAAATGACCGCACTTCATCAGGACTTATGCCTACTTCAATGCACTCTAGTAGTAAGTCGATCCAGTTTAATTCGGCAGAATGATTTTCCAATTCACTGTACATGGATAATGGCCTCCTAAAATTAAGGTATAAAATACCTAGGTAACCCTGCTATCTTAGTTCGTTTAATAGTTAAAAAATACAGTGAACCAGTGCTTTTTCTCTATATTTACAACTAAGATCAGTGGCTTTGCGTCCCAATCTCTCAATTGGTTTGCCTTTTTCTAGAGAGAGTTCCGATATAATTATTACAATTTTTAAAAAATTTATAAAACAATTATATAATGAATCCAATACGTAGTTTGTAGGAATTTGTAGTATCAAAAAAAACAATAACATTAATAATATTTCAATTATATTAAATACATTAGATAAATCAATGAGTTTTTTCACACTTGAAATATTTAAAAAAATTTTACGGAAAAAAATTTCGACATTTGTTGAAAAAAATGTCGAAACATCGATATCACTTGGTAAAATTTAGTAATTTTAGAATAATATTAAAGTCTAGGCCAAAATGGAAGAAAACGTTAAAAATGTGTAAAGTTCTACTTAAAACGGCACGGTTTTAAAATTGGTGAAAGTAGGAGGAAAGTAATAGGTCATTTGAATGGGACTGGACTTGTGTTTGGTTGACTAAAAAAAATAAAGTAATCAAAAATTAGATTACTTTATTTTTTACACTTTATTTTGACTCTCTTAATCTTTTTAATGCATAACGATAACTAGATCGTACACTGGATTCTTTCATATTTAAATATTTTGCGATTTGAGGAAACTCGTGATTGTAATAGAAGCGTTTAATTAGAATTTGCTTCTGTAAGGGGGAAATACCATCTAGTAAACTTATAAAATTAACAAGTGAAAACGCCTCTTCACAATATATGACATCTTCTATACTGTGCTCGAGGACTATGTTTCGTTCATCGTATTTACTTGCTTTGGATAACTCATTTAGTAAATAGCCTCTTACTGTAAAAAATGCATAAGTTGAAAAGCTCCCTTTCTCACTTTGATACTGTTGATAAGCCGTCCATAATGCTATTTGACCAATTTGATAATATTCATCAAAGTTTTTATATAAATGTAACTTCTTCATAATTGCTTTTATCATTCGGGAATATTGGTTTAAGCATTCCTCAAATGTATTTGGTTTCAATTTTCCTGAAAAAACTTGATCATCTACATGTTCTTCACTACGTTTCATACTTACTGCCTTTCATAAGGCATGCCCTTAAGTTTATTCCGCGGTGAAGTAACTATATATAAATATAAGAAATATATCATATTTGGAAACATGAATTAAAAGTAAAAAAAATAAAGTGAAATTTGAGTATTGAATCTAAAACTTCAAATTTTCCAGAAAGAATCAAATGAAATTTTATGTATTTATATTTTTAAAAGAAGTAAAGTTTACTAAAACACTAGCAATACGGTCATAGAAGTTTCAAAAATACGGAAAGATAATTTTGATATAATCGATATGTAAAAATCCTCAAAGGAGGCATATATGTCAAAATTAGATTATGTCGTATCATATGAAACAATGTTGATTGAAGCTGCAGATCACCCAGAGTATTTAACGAAAATAACAGATAAAAACAAAGGAGTAATCTATTCAAAACGGCCAATGAGAGCAATCTTGAAAGAATCCGCCCTCTACCATAATCAATCCATTAAAGGTCATCTCGAAGTCGTAAAAAGTAAATATCCAACTATGAAAAAGATTCCTCTTATGATTAATCCCGCATTATCAATTATTATGATTCCTACATCTTCGCAAAATAACATATCTTGCAAATGGCTAAATTTTATCCAAATAAATAAATATATAAAAGAAAAAAGAAAAACAAAAATACAGTTTAGGAATGGGGAAGAGAGGATCTTGCCAATTTCTTATTACATTTTTGATAAACAAATCAGTAAAGCCACAAAGATAATTAGTATGTATTTAAGTCAGAAAGTAGAGTATAAACTAAAATCAGATGAAGAAAAGTTAATGATGATTAAGGAGTTAATAGAAGGATATTCAGCTGATGGGTAGGTTAAAGGCAAGTAATTATTTTAAGCAGGGGCCAGGAAATACAAAAAGCAGGCCTCAAGATCTTACTTGATCAAAAATCCTGCTTTTAAACTTTGGAATCTAGTCTTTATTCTGCCTTAAATAACTTCTTGATCTGGTATTCTAATTGTCCATTGTGAGAACTCTTTTATTTCTACTAGTTCTTTAGGGAAGATAAATGTCCATGGTTTACTTGTATTAGCATGGAGTGTTAATGGTGGTAATGTGAATAAACCTTTTGCAATTATTTCGCCATTTTCATTTAACAATTCTAGTGGTAGTAATTCTAGATTAACTGCTTGTGTTGATCCATTTCGAACTAAAATATTAACTCCTAAGTTTCCATCTTCATTATAGCTTGCTCTTAAAGCGTGTAAGCTTACTTCATTTATACGTAATTTAGGTAAAGAGTTTACAAGATTGCTTAATTCTGCAATTTGTTCGTCATTAAGTCGGCCTTCCCATGTTGGATCGATATCTAATCTGTGGATAGTTTTTGATAAATCAAATGCTAACTCAAAGCCTTTTTCAGGCAAGTCCTCTTTTAGTAAATACTCTCGTTCAAATACAAATCGCCATGGGCGGCTACTGCAAGGAGGCATTTCGCCAAGCTCTTCTAATCTAAATCCCTTTTTAGCTAATAGCTCTCCTTCTTCACTAATCAATAATAGAATAGCATCCTCTAAACGAACTAATTTTTCTAAACTGTTACGAACGAATGCTGTAACAGTTGCACTTCCGTCATCATTGGTTTCAAGTTCGATTGCAGATAATGACAATTGATTTGGTTTTAAAGGAGAAAGCTCGTTATTTAAAAATTGATAAACATATCGTTTTTCATCTTCAATATGCATTAGTGGATGAAATGAAATTTTAGGAAAAATTTCAACCATTTCGTTTTCTTCAACCTGAACTGCTTGATCAGTAGATGTTTGTTGCAATAAATCACTCGATGAAACTGTTGAATCTTTACCCATTTGTAATAAACGCTTAATCGATGATAACATTTTGTTTTTCTACCCCCTGTGGACAAGATAATTCTTGAAATGTTGAAGCAAGACTTGCTGATATTTCTTGTTGTATCGAGTTATAAGTATGTTCAAACAGAGTGAATCCATCAAATTCATATAGTCGAATTGGATCTTCTTGTTGATACTGTCTTAAGTGTATCCCTTCAATTAATTGTTGTAAATGTTCTAAATGTTCAGTCCAATACAAATCTATAGTACTTAATGCCATGCTTTTTAAAATACTAATAAGCTTAGATTTTTTCTCTTCCTCTATACCACGTAATACATCTTTATATACTGAAAAAGCTTCTTTGACGTTATGCCAAATCTCTTGTTCATTATTAAAATGTTCAACATCTATTCGAAGGGGTGGTATAAGTTGTTCAAGTGCTGTTTTTCCTGCAAGTGGATCCCAATCTTCAGGTGTACTATCTTTAGGATAGAATTGCATTAATAAGTGATCAACAGTTTCTTCAACTTGACCAATAAACCAGTCTATGCCAGTTTCATTTTGTAAGAAATTATTTCTTAATCTATAAATAATACGGCGATGTTCATTCGCGACATCATCTAATTTAAGCTGCCAATTACGAACTGAGGACTGATTTCCTTCGCAATACTTTTGTATAGATGTAACAAACTCTTGTATTGTAGAGTTTAGTACCTTTCCAAATTGATCAACTTGTAGATTCTTATATAATTTCTCTAGCTTTACTGGATTATGTCTTACAAATAACTCATCCTCTAATGAAAGATAGAATTGAGATGAACCTCGGTCTCCTTGTCGGCCAGCACGTCCTTTTAATTGTAAATCTATGCGCACACTCTCATGACGTTCGGTTCCAATTATGTGAAGACCTCCTAGATCTGACACACCTTCAGCTAGTAATATGTCAGTCCCTCGCCCTGCCATATTGGTTGAGATGGTAATCATACCTATTTGACCAGCTTGGGCAATCATCTCTGCTTCTTCTTCAACATTTTTTGCATTTAAGAGCTGAAATTTTATCGATTCTTTTTCTAATAATTCTGCAAAAATTACAGATTGACGAATGGAGGTTGTACCAATTAGAATTGGTTGTCCTTTTTTATTTCGTAATTTTATATCGGCCAGAACTGCCATGAGCTTTTCTTCTGTTTTATCAAATACAAGATCCTCGTGGTCAATACGAATTACCGGTTTATTAGTAGGAATTTGAATAACTTCCATGTTATAAACATGTAGGAATTCTTTTGCTTCTGTCTTTGCAGTTCCAGTCATGCCGGAAAGAATAGGGTACATACGGAAATAATTTTGTATTGTTACAGACGCAACGGTATGATTTTCTTCAGTTGTTTTTAATCCTTCTTTAGCCTCGATTGCTTGATGGAGACCGTTACTTAATGAGCGTCCTTCCATAATTCGGCCGGTAAATAAATCAATTAGTTGAATCTCACCTTCGTGAACAATATAATCAACATCGCGTTGAAATATTACATTAGCTCGCAATGCGTTATGAACATAGTGGAAAAGTGTTGTATGTTCTAGCTCATATAAATTTTCAATCATAAAGGCTTTTTCAATCTTTGAAATACCTACTTCAGTTAAAGTAATTGCCTTAGTTTCTTCATCTAATAAATAGTCCCTATCTTTAATAAACGTACTTATAAAGCGCGCACATAGCGAGTATAAGTGTGAATGTGCAGGTTTTTTTTCTGCAATAATAAGTGGTGTTCTTGCTTCATCTATTAATATTGCGTCAATTTCATCAATAATTGCATAATGATATGGGCGTTGAACTTGTTCCATTAAAGAGGTGGCCATATTATCACGTAAATAATCAAATCCGAATTCTGTTCCGATTCCATAAGTAATATCTGCTTTGTATGCAGCTTTTTTAGCTTCTAAAGTTAAATCGGGAATGTTCAAACCTACAGTAAGACCTAAAAATTCATGAATTTGACCAATTTGCTCTGCATCACGTCGGGCTAAATATTCGTTTATGGTAATAATATGTACACCTTTTCCTTCTAGCGCACGAGTATAAGCAGGTAATGAGGATACCAATGTTTTGCCTTCACCAGTTGGCATTTCAGCAATATTTCCATCTAGTAAAGCAAGTCCACCGATTAATTGAACATCATAAGGGCGCATCCCTAAAACACGTTTTGATGCTTCACGCACTAGAGCAAAAGCATCTACCGTAATTTCATGAATAACAGCTTCGTTATTAGATATTTTTTGCTTCAATAGATAAGTAAATTCACGCAAAGACTGATCTGTATGACTTTCAAAGAATGGCTCCTTTGAATTTATCTCTTGAACAATTTTTTCATACTCCTTTAATTTCCGATTGCCAATTATTTTTTGCAAAGTCTGGATCAAGGGTGTTCCCTCCTGAGCTGGTAATCTATCAAACCTCTTCTTTAAATGTATCATAAGTTATAACGTACTCAAGATGTAAATAGTTGGAATTTATCGAAAAGATTGAAAATTAAACTGTCAATACTGGTGTACTAGGTTTTAGCATTCAAAATGTTGCTATCGATCTTTAAGTAAAAATAACTAGATGATTTCAAGATGTGACAAAATGCTTACTTCCTATTATATATAATCTTAGTAGTTTCATATAAATAGTCTACTAAGATATGAGGGAGAGAGCTTAATTGAAGACAAAGATCGGTATAATCTTTTCTGCTGCAATACTTTTAACAAGTATATTTAGTTCACCATCGATGAAACATAGAAGCACTAAGCATGAGACTAATTTAATAAGTAATAATGAAGTAAAAGCTGCAACAAATCAAAAGAGTAGAGGACAAGTAACAGTTCAAAAAGTCGCGACAAATCAACAAAAATGGGAAGCACTTCAACTAAACCCACTCCCAAGTAGTAAAAACTTATCTTATAGTTTCAGTAATAGTACAAAAGTTTTTACAAAGCCTTTCCCAGAGCAGTATCAAACTATTAATGGAATACTGAGCTTTCGAGGCGGACCCTTCCGAAATAATGCTTCGATGGGAACGACAGTTATTTCAAAGCAAAAGTTAGTTAAGAGCTGGTCTTTTCAAACTTCTTCTTCATCTGGATGGGGCGGGGGCTCAGGATGGACTGGTCAACCTAGTGTAATTGAATGGAAACCACAAGAACAAAAAATTATGAATTTATATTCTCAATTTAAAACAAAGTCGAACTTTAAAGAAGTAATTTATGGCTCTTTAGATGGAAGAGTTTACTTTTTAGATTTGGCAACAGGTAAAAAAACAAGAAATCCAATTAATATACAAAATCCAATTAAAGGTAGCGTGGCTCTTGATCCACGCGGTTATCCTCTTTTATACGTTGGACAAGGTATACCACAAACTGGAAAAATAGGTATGAGGATTTTTAGTCTAATTGATGGCTCTCAACTAGCATTTATTCCCGGAATTGATTCTTATTCTTTTCGTGGATGGGGAGCATTTGATGGCTCAGCGTTATTTAACCGGGATGATGATGCTATGTTAGTTGGCGGGGAAAATGGATTAGTTTATTTTATAAAACTAAATACCAAATATGATCCAAAGGTTAAAAAGATAAATATTTCTCCAGTAATTTCAAAATATCGATATAAACAAAAAAATAATTCATACCAAGGAATTGAAAATTCAGTAGCGGTATTCAAAAATATTGCATATTTCGCTGATAATGGAGGTGGTATTCAAGCTTTGGATATTATTAAGAAAAGGCCAATTTGGGCAAATAATGCATTTGACGATACTGATGCGTCAATTGTTATTGAGAATTCTAATGGTAAACCCTATTTATATACAGGCTCCGAAATTGATAAACAAGGCACTAAAGGCTACGCACGTATTCAAAAATTAGATGGTTTAACCGGTAAAGTAATTTGGGAGAAAAAAATACCGGGTTATTCGATAAAAGGTAATCACCCTGTTAACGGTGGGCTGTTAGCAACACCAATTGTTGGAGTTGGTCCATTAAAGGGACAGGTTATTTTTAATATTTCAAGGTATAAAAAAATAAATGGTGGCTTACTAATTAGTTATGATACTGTTACTGGTAAAGAAAAATGGCATTTGGACTTACCTAGTTATGCGTGGTCATCGACGGTAGCAGTATATACAAAAGATAGTAAGGCTTACTTAATCCAAGGAGATTCAGTTGGTAACTTGTACTTAATTAGTAGTAGCGGAAAAATTGTTAATAAGATTAATCTAGGTGCCAATATCGAAGCTTCTCCAGTTGTAGTTGGACAGCAAGTAGTCGTAGGAACTAGAGGAGGTAAGTATATTAGCGTCAATTTACACTAAATATAGTGGTGGATAATCCCTACTTTCATTTGAAGAGTAGGGTTTTTTTGTTTGTTTGATATAATATTTTTTAAAACGGTCTTTTCAATTGTGTTAATAACATATTAAACTTGTATTAAAATAATAGGATTTTTTATAAAATGATTAGATAATATTATGAACCTACTTAATTATAAATGTATTAGAGGAGTGAAAAGATTTGGCTTATAAGGCAGAAGATAAAGTTGAAAGTCGTTCAGAACATAGAAAACTTAAAAATAAGGAAGATGGTTTTATTAATAAACGATACTTTTCGTTGATACTCTCGATAGCTGGAGTACTTATAATAGGTGCTACAGCAGTATTTTATGTTTATCCAAAAATAATGAATGATGGTAATATTCCCCCGAAAAATGCTTATACAGAGACTGTAGCGAATAAAGATGTAAAAAAAGTTTCAAATAGTGAAAAGAAAACTGAAACAAAATCTAAGGAAGTCGCTAAAGAAACTACTACTAAGGAAGCAAAAGCTACCGATGCAGAAAAGCAATCAAAAGATTATTTATTACCAGATAGTAATAGTAGAAAACTAACGAATGCAGATCTAATTAAATTAAATCCAAATGATTTGCGTATAGCCAGAAATGAAATCTATGCTAGGCATGGTTTAGTATTTAAATCTAGTGACTTGACGATTTATTTCACTTCTAAGTCATGGTATAAGCCTAATCCAGCATACGGCGGAGAGCTAAATGATGTAGAAAAATATAATATAAATTTAATTAAATCAAAGGAATAGTTAGAAAAGTTTCTTAAATTGTATCAAGTTATGCATTTAAGCTATTAAAAAAAGCAAAGTTCAGTGATTAATGAACTTTGCTTTTTTAATATCATACAATGCCTATGATAAGAAAATTCTTGTGTATGTCTTATAGTTTAATCTCGGTTCCTTGACTATCAAACCATTTTAAGATTTTCTTTGCTCCATTTTCCTCTGCGACTTCTCTTACTGTCATTCCATCCACATTCTCTATTGATAAGTCTGCACCTTTCTTAATAAGGTACTGGAATGTAGTTAAATCGTCTACTTCATAGATTGTATCAAAAATAGGGGGCTCTCCAGCATTGTCAGGCTGGTTAATATCTGCTCCATATTTTAGTAGTAAGTCAATTGCTTCTTTGTCTCCCAAAGCAGCAGCACAGTGTAAGATTGTCCAATCATCTGCATCTCCTATAGAAGGATCAGCTCCGTTATCAAGTAATAACTTTACCATCTCTAAGTTAAGATGGTCCTCATCAGTATATGAAGTTTTGAGAAGTGGGGATTCGTGATCACCATTCAATTCATTTACGTCTGCGCCTTCATCAATTAACTCTTTAACTTGTTCAATATCATTATCAAGAACTGCCTGTGTTAGAGGTGTTTCTGTAGCTAAGTAACCATCAACGAATGATTGTGCTAGTGGAATCGCTTTTTCTACTAATAAACCTGCACCGACTATAATTCCGACTGACAATGCGAATATCATTACAGCAATCCCGTATACGCGTTTTGGTGTTTTAAATATAATATCGCTCTCTATATTATTAAAATGATATAAAGCATTAATACGTTTTGGTAAAGTGGGATGGGACATTAATCGTTCACTTAACCAAATTAAAAATCCTTTTTCGTTGCTACTATTTAATAAATATTCACGCTGATCAATTCGTTGATAATATTTGCGACCAACTGCTAACATTGTAAGTGCTTGAGTCGATGCTTCAAAATCATTTATATAATGACTAGCCATTCGATCACTTGTATACTCGCATGCACGAGAATAAGCCGAACCTAAAAAAGGAATCCAATTTGCAGGCAATACAACCGCTTGTTTTAAAATATGGTTTCGTTTAATATGTGCAAGCTCATGTGCAATCACGAAATCAACTACTTTTGGATTTGATTCCATTTCTTCGAATAGATCTGAATATAAAACAATCATATTTCGTCCAAAGAAACGTGTAGCAAAGGCATTTAATAGTCCTCCAGATTGGATTACATAAACATCCGGTAGAAAATAAAAGCCCATTTCCTTTGAAATCTCTCTTGTTCTCAAATATACTTCTGGAAATTGTTTTTCAGTAATCTTAACGCCATTTATCCGTATGTGGGCAGTAAAGATTAAATGGGCAAAGAGCGGTAAAACTACTAAAATTCCTAAAATAATAAGACCAACACCACTAAAAATAAGTAATAAATAAATTGGAATACTAGTAATTAAAAGTAATATAAAATAAATCGATTCTTTCCGATTAACTAACGGCTTCAATTTCTCTCCTCCTATATCTCAATTCTTTTAGTTTAACAATTAAATGGATAGGATGTCATACATATATTTAAGAGAAATGAAACCAATTACTTCCACTAAATTATAAAAAAATTTCTTTTTACCCTTTAATTAAAAAATAGTATGATAGACTATAGTTTACCTTTTTTAAGTATTTATTTAGATTCAGTTTATATATTAAAAACAAACATTTTATAGAATGAAAATTTAAGGGGAAGTTAAAAATAAATGGAAACTCAGTTAAGAGAACAAAATTCCTTGTCAAGAGCGGGTATACGAACAATGCGAAAAAAACGAATACCTAGTTTTAAAAGAAAATGGATGTTTATTTTTATACCAATTATTGCGATATTAATTACACATTTAACATTAAATTACTTGAATTCACCTAAAAGATTGGTGAAGATTTTTGATAAAGCTGTGTCAGATAATAATTATAAAGAAGTCACACATATGCTACAAAAAGGCGGTACTGGAGCATCTTTAGATGAAGACTCAGTGATCGCATTTATGGATTACATGAATAGTAATGACATGTTAGATAAAGTAGACGAAATGGTTCAAAATAATTCAGTGATTAATAGTAAGTTAATAGATAGTCGTGGAAATTATGTGCTTTCAATAAAAAAAGGTAGTAAATTTTTAGGGATTTATCAAACCTATTTAATAAGTGCCCAACCATTTGAATTAAAGATTTCTTCGCCAATTGACGACATTGAACTAAAATTAAATAATCATATTACACATTTGAAAAAAGACGAGTACGAAACAACATACCACAAAATTTTACCAGGAAAGTACACTATGGCTGTTTCATATAAAGGTATTTATAGTGATATTAAGGACGCAGTTGATATTGATTTTTCAGCTGCTTCAAAAAATAGGTTATCTCAGGAATTAACCTTTAATGTTAGTTATGTACAAATTTACTCAAACGAACCTGATGCTGAACTTTTTGTAAATGGAAAAGACACTGGAGAAAAAATAAGTGAACTAGATCGATTTGGTCCGTTTTTATTAAATGGTAAAACTGTTGTTCACGCTGAAATTGAAAAGAATGGTAAATTATTTAAAACGGATGATATTCCGGTTACAGGAAAATATGTGGATTTAATGTTTGATACGCCAGTTGAAAATCCAGACGAGACAGATGAAAAAGATGGTTTCTTTGCAGGACTTAACCGATTTTTTGATAAATATTTACCTAGTCCTAAGCCTTCTTCTGATTTAGAAGAAAACCAACTAATCAACGGATTGTTTAATCAAAATGGCCAAGCATTCTTACAGTCTAAGGAATATCAAAACAAAATTAAGAAAAAGGATACAACTCAAAAACTCACAAGTTTTTCTATGAAAAATTCAAAGCAAGATGATTCGGGCATGATCATTACAACAAATGAGACGTATGAGATAACTGATAAAAAAGGTAAAACTAAAATGAAATCGTTTGAAATTACTTATCACTTCTCAAGAGAAAATGATGAGTTAAAAATGGATCGTATAGTTGAAGTGAAAGAGATAAAATAAATTATAGTAAAAAAGTCCAATTGCAGGTTGGACTTTTTTTATGGCTTCGGAGTTAAAGGAAAAGCCATTTTTTAATATAAGGGGACTGTTATAAGAAATATTTCTTTTTTCACATTTTAATGTCAAATATATGTAGTTTTGACACATTGCTTTTTTAAATATGAATATTCGTTATAATGTATTAAAGAGAAATGTTTGGAGGTAATGAAAAAGAATAGAAATGTGGAAATTTATTAAAAGACTTCTTTTATTTACACTTCTAATGTCAATTATAGGGTTATTTGCGATCTATCGTTACTATTTCCAAGATGTGTTGAAATACGAAACACAAGTTTATACCGAATTAAAGACGTCTGATTTAGAAGAATACACTCCTTTATTACTAGGACTTATGATGCAAGAAACGAAGGGTAAAGGAAAAGATCCAATGCAGGCTTCAGAGTCACTAGGACTTGCAAAGGATACTATTCAAGATGCTACAAAAAGCATTCAGCAAGGGGTAAGTCACTTTAAAGACGTATATTCTTATGGTAAAAAACAAGGCGTTGATTTACAAACTATAATACAAAGTTACAACATGGGAATTGCATATATTGATTTTGTAAAAACACATGGCGGTAAACATTCAGCTCAACTTGCTAAAACTTATTCTTTATCGATGGTAGAGACGAATCCTGAGCTTTATACGTGTAATAATAATAAGAAAAATTTCAGATATCCATATTGTTATGGTGACTTCACATATAGTCAAAAAGTAATGAAAAAAACAAAGTTCTTTGAGATTTTAGTCCCACTTAAACATAATATTGCGGGAAAACCATAGTCCATGAAGGAGAGCTAAATGTCTTCTTTATGGGCTTTTTAACTTTTTTTTAGAATTGTGTCAATTTTATTACAAAATGGTTGTCGTTTCGATAAAACAAAACAATTTCCATTTTTTACCGATATAATTATTGAACAAAACAATTCAAATTCTGACATTTTATGACTTATACTTAACTTTAGTGTTTATTTTTTTGTTAAATTAATTGTTTTTGGAACTTATAGTTTATTTATTTTACTAGTTTAATAGAATTTGACTGTTTTATTCTATGGTTTAAAGTAAAAATGGTAGGAAAGGAAAGTAAGATACATGAAGAAAATGGGAAGAGTCCTTTTGGTATCAACAGGGATTTTAGTAGGCACCTCCAGCATTTCCTGTCCTAATGTTGGTTTGGAAACACCAAAAGCGAGTGCAGCAATCGTAAATATTAAAACGAAGTATCAATCGACAGCAAATCTCAATTTAAGGCAAGGTGCAGGTGCAACCTATAAGTCACTGTTGACGATTCCAAAAGGAAAAGTAATTACTGCAACACAGAAAAATGGTAACTGGTATAAAGTAACCTACAGTGCAAAAACTGGTTGGGTAAATGGTACCTATTTAAAGGAATATTATACATATACTACTCAAAGTACGGCTTATTATCTTACAAATAAAACTACAAAGCTATATCCGACACCTGATACAAAAAAAGCTGCAGTATATACTGTAGTTGCAAATAATGGATTTAGCAGTACTCAAAAAGTAGTAAATAGCATTGGCCAAACTTGGCTCCGCGTCAGTTATAATGGCAAAACATTATATGTAAATAGCACTGATGTTACGAAAAGTACTGCAGCTACATTTGCTCAGACAGAGTATAAAGCAATTAAAATGGCTGGTCTATATCAATCATTTGGAAATTCCTCTAAAGTTCTAGCGAAAATTCCAATTGGTACTATTGTTTCATCATCAAAACGAGTTGGTAACTGGTATTACGTTACGTTTAATGGAAAATCAGGTTATGTTTATATAAGTAACTTTACTAAAGTAAATAATACATATATTACTCAAAGCACGGCTTATTATTTAACAAATAAAACTACAAAGCTATATCCAACACCTGATACAAAAAAAGCTGCAGTATATACTGTAGGTGCGAACAATGGATTTAGCAGTACTCAAAAAGTAGTAAATAGCATTGGCCAAACTTGGTTCCGAGTCAGTTATAATGGCAAAACATTATACGTAAATAGCACTGATGTTACGAAAAGTGCTTTAGCTACATTTGCACAGACAAAGTATAAAGCAATTAAAGTGGCTGGTCTATATCAATCATTTGGGAATTCGTCTAAAGTACTAGCACATATTCCGATTGGTACCGTTGTTTCATCATCAAAACGAATTGGTAACTGGTATAACGTTACGTTTAATGGAATAACAGGTTATGTTTATATAAGTAACTTTACTAAAGCAAATGAAATAAAATATGAAACAACAAGTACGGCATATTATTTTACGAAAGCAGTTTCTAACTTATACGCAACTCCAGACGCTACAAAACCTGTAGTCACTACAGTTAGTGGAGATAATGGCTTCGCTTCAACTCAAAAAGCGACAGATTTGGTAGGGAAGATCTGGTATCGAATTAATTACAACGGACAAAATCTTTATGTTAAGAGTGAAGATGTAACTGCAAATAGTTATACAACATTTACAACTACGAATTATAAAGCACTTAATGCAACTTATTTATATCAATCGTTCGACAATGCATCAAAACAGCTTATTCAAATTCCAAAAGATACTGTTCTTCCGATTAGCAAGAAAATTGGTAATTGGTATAACGTTACGTTTAATGGAAAAACAGGTTATGTTTATATGAGTAACTTTACTAAAGCAAATGAAATAAAATATGAAACAACAAGTACGGCATATTATTTTACGAAAGCAGTTACTAACTTATATGCAACTCCAGACGCTACAAAACCTGTAGTAACTACAGTAAGTGGAGATAATGGCTTCGCTTCAACTCAAAAAGCGACAGATTTGGTAGGGAAGATTTGGTATCGAATTAATTACAACGGACAAAATCTTTATGTTAAGAGTGAAGATGTAACTGCAAATAGTTATACAACATTTACAACTACGAATTATAAAGCACTTAATGCAACTTATTTATATCAATCGTTCGACAATGCATCAAAACAGCTTATTCAAATTCCAAAAGATACTGTTCTTCCGATTAGCAAGAAAATTGGTAATTGGTATAGTGTGAAATATAACGATGTAAATGGATATGTAAGAGCAGGAGATTTCGGAAAAAGCGATGTCGTAACGATAACTAATATAACAGATACGACATATATTACGACTTCAGATTTAAATTTACGTCAAACGTATGATGCAGCTTCACCATTGCTTACAGTAGTTCCGGTTAATATGGTTTTAGTAGTGACTGATAAAACTTCAAATAATTGGTATAAGGTTAGTTACAATGGGAAAACGGGATATGTTTCAGGATCATATATCAAACAAGTAAAAACTGGTGACCCATTGACATCAAGAGATAGCTACCAGTTTATTGATCTGCGTACACCATCGACTGTAACTGCTACGCAAATTAATAACTATATTGCTAGTAAGGTGAAAAGTGGCGTTCTGAATGGTCAAGGACAATTATTTGTTGATGCTGGCAAAAAATATGGTGTGAATGCTCTTTATTTAGCAGCTCATGCAATTCATGAAAGTGGATTTGGAACTTCCCAAATTTCACTAGGAAAAAATAACTTATTTGGATTTGGCTCATATGATACAACACCATATATAGCATCATACAAATTTATGAGTGTACAAGAAAATGTAGAATATATTGCACGCTCAATAAAATCAACTTACTTAAATCCAAGTAACTGGAAATATCATGGTGCATACCTAGGTTTTAGTACAAAAGATATGAATAATGTAAGAATGGATGCAGCGAGTGAAGGGATGAATTTTTATTACGCGACTGATCCAAACTGGGGTGCATTGATTGCTCAGCATATGCAAAAAATTCTTCCATTTGATAAAGCGTACTATGATAAAGCTCAACCAAATACTACGATTCCTGGTAGTCCATCTACTCCTGTTGGTAGTGATATATTCCCTGCTAATATCCAAGCGGTTGCAAAAGGAAACATCGATCTATACAATGCAAAAGGCGATACGAGTAAAGTAAAATCGATAGCAGCTAGTACAGCTTTCCTTCTTCTTGAAAAAACAAATAATTATTGGATTAAATTATCAATTGATGGAAATGTATATTGGACAAACAGTATCAAGTTAAATGCATATAGCCAAACTTTATCTGTTAAAAACTTAGGTAGAACAACTGATGTAGTAAATGTACGCTCAACTGCAACTACAGCTGAAAACAACATAATCAATACGTTAAACCTTAATACTTATGTAAGTATTGTTACAAATACAGATGGTACTTTAACAATGGATAGTACAAAAAAATGGTATAAAATCCAATTGCCGAATGGTAGCTTTGGATGGGTTTCTTCAAAATATGTTAAACAAGAATTAAAATAATTTTTTAATGGCTCAGGAAAAACTGGGCCATTTTTTTATGAGATTTATAGAGAAATAGAAAGTTAAGAAATGAAATATGATAGAATAGATATATTGTTTCATATTTAGGTAGATTGGAGAATAAACAATGAAATCTTTTTTACTGAAATTTGGCTTAGTAACAGCTTTAACAGTAAGTTTGTTTAATGGAAAAGCTAGTGCAGAAACAAACACAGCTTGGGCTACGAAATGTGGCGATGCTAGTAAAGTGAAATCACCATCGAATCAACAAATTAATTGTTTGCTGACTTACGCTGCAATTAACGCTGATATTCCGCCTGAGGTCGTAAAGACAGTTGCGTGGAGGGAATCAGGTTGGAAACAATCAAAATTGGCATCTGATGGTGGAATTGGTATTATGCAAATTACAAATCAACCTAGATATGATCAGAAGAGATTAAAAACTGATATTGCATATAATATTCAAGCTGGTGTTGAGATTTTAAACGAGAAATATAATTGGAAAAATCAAGATGGAACGTACAGATTACCAAGAATTAAAGATGCAAATCGTCATATTATTGAAAACTGGTATTTTCCCATAATGGCCTATAATGGAATAAAGCGGGTTAATAGTCCGATTATTAAAACACCGGGAGCTAACTATGGCAAAATAAATACTACTGCCTATCAAGAAATTGTATTAAATTTGCTTGAAATGCAGAGTTACTTAAAAGATGAAGATGGTCCAAATATTTTAGCAAGATTCCCATTCACGACTAGTGATTTTGATTACAGTCCTGATAGTGATGAGGATATTGTATTCAAAACTCCGCTTTATACAATAAATAAAAGCCTTCATGAATCGCCATTTTTTATGAAAAAGGGAGATATGGCGTACGTTACGGCGGATAAAGTTAAATTCCGACCTGACCCAAATACTTCGAAAACCGAATTAGAAACACTTGCTAAATACACAACCGTAACAATTTATGATGTATTTAAGTTTGATACAAGTAACGACCATAACCAATTCGTTTGGTTTAAAGTGAAAAATAAAAATGGAAAGATAGGCTTTATTCCATCTGCTTACCTTAATCCTATGGTAACTGGGGTTGCTAACGGAGCATTCTATAATAAAGACGTAAAAATCCATGTTAATGAGGCAGTTGCGACATTAAATGGAACTCGTATTAATAATGACTATTTAGTTTCAAAAGCGGGCAGTTATACACTTTTTGTAAAAGGTTCAGTAGCGAATACAACTATCAACTTTACGGTCGATAAAACAAAACCTACCACACCTACAATGAATACAGTTTCAGATCAATCAACTACTGTAACAGGATCAGCAGAAGCAGGTTCTACAGTTAAACTATATATTAATGGCAAGCTTCAAAAAAGCACAACAGCTGCTTCAAATAAAAGCTACAAATTTACAATTTCAAAGCAAAAAAGTGGAACGACAGTTAGTGTAACTGCTACTGATAAAGCTGGAAATGTAAGTGCAACAAAGTCTTTAAAAGTATTAGATAAAACACCACCAGCTCTTCCAGTTGTTAATAAAGTTACTTCAAAATCAAAAACTGTAACAGGTAGTGCTGAGAAATATGCTTCGGTGAAGGTTTATCGAGGAAGCACATTAATAGGTCAAAGCTCAGTTAATTCTAGTGGTAAATTTTCTGTGTCAATAAAAGTACAGAAAGCAAACACATATTTAAAGGTTTATGTCATTGATAAATCTGGAAACAAAAGTAATGCTCGTACAATTAAAGTTGTAAAATAGTTAAAATGTGATGCGATAAGAGTATTTCTTATTGCATCTTTTTTTGATTTTTAGAGTTCTCAATCGATAAAATAAACGGGCATATATTTTTACATAAAATTTATTTAAGATAAATGCAATTTGTTTTTAATATGTGGATAACTTGTGAATAAAATTATGATTTATCGACAGGAAGAAAGGTTTAATATTTTTCATTTTAGGAGAATTTTGTCGTATCTTTATATTTCTTCACGACTAGAACTAATTTATAAACAAGTGGCATGTGGATAAGTATTATATGTTATCCACAAATTGTTAATAAACTACTGAAATTGTGGGTAATTTTCGGAATTTAAAATGTTTTTTATTAAATATTTTAATTCTCAATACAGTTTTATTATTTAAAGAATTACAAAGGCCTTTTCCCATTAGAGAAAAGGCCTTTGTAAACTATTCTTTTTTTAATAAAGAGAGAAATTTTGAACATGTTTTATTTTACTTAACGAGCGCCTTCACCAGTTAAGACAACTTTAATTGTTTTAAACATAATTCGTATGTCCAATATGATTGATTGATGTTCGATATAGTGTAAATCCAAGACTAACTTCTCTTTTGGTGTTAATTCATACCCGCCATTTACTTGTGCCCAACCAGTTAAACCTGGTTTGACTGTTAAGCGATTAGTGAAGCCTGGTACTTCATGATTAAATTTAACTAGAAAAAACGCTCTTTCTGGTCTAGGACCAACAAGACTCATATCTCCACGTAAGACATTGACAAACTGCGGCAATTCATCGATACGAGTTTTTCGAAGGAAGTGACCAAGTTTCGTAATGCGAGGATCATCCGTACTAGCCCATTGTGGTCCATTAATCTCTGCATCCATACGCATAGTTCTTAACTTGTAAATATTAAAAATTTTCCCGTTTAATCCAACTCGTTCTTGGATGAAAAGAGCAGGACCAGGAGAATCAATTTTAATTAATGCGATAAAGAACAATACGAATGGTAAAGAAATAACAAACGCAAGCGACGCAAAGACAATATCCAATGTTCTTTTTATAAATGAATAAAAAATACTTTTCTTTTTTAATGACTCAAATTGTTGAATAGTATATCGGTTTTCAACCTTTTGTTGAGTATTCTGTAAGGCCATTTAAACACCCCAGTTTATAATTTAGGCCCATCTTTGCAAGTGCAATGCAACATGTCCTAATGTATAACGTTTACGTTTTATAACATCATAACAATTATAAATGTTCGCAGAAAAAAATCAAATTATTTTTATGTTACAAGCTTATTACTCCACATAAAAAGTTCACAAGGGTACCTTACACTTATAGTGTGTGCAAGAATGATTTATTAATCGGCATTACAATAATTAGTAATTGATCAAATTTTTGTCCAGGTCGACTTTTTAGGTATTATTATTTTAGCATAAAGTAAGTAGAAAAATACGTCGCGTTAAATAGCACTTTTCCAAATAAATTTAAAACTCCCATATAGATATAGAATTAGCAGCTATTTATCT
The DNA here is from genome assembly GCF_002128425.1 of Gottfriedia acidiceleris. GTDB lineage: Bacteria > Bacillota > Bacilli > Bacillales > Bacillaceae_G > Gottfriedia > Gottfriedia acidiceleris. Next base: position 138,914 of record NZ_NESS01000004.1, on the reverse strand, counting down.
TCTTACTTAAACGTATTAATCATAAGTTATTGTAAGAAAATAATTTGCGTCATATATTAATCCTTTTTACCTTCTTTTTGTTATCAAGTATGTAATAACAATATTTTGATGATTCTCCTTATAATGTATTATGAATAAATTTAGTTTTTTTATCCTTTTTTAAGCAATCCTGTTTTCTTTCCTTCCGAATATCAACTCCCTCTATCATAATTTTTAACTTATGCATCTTTTCATTGCTGTTATATTTGACTCTGAATTTAAGTGGCACAATTTATAATTTATTTAGTCTCCCATAAAGGACAATTCAGAGTGGAGTATTACTTTTTTAATTAAATAATTGTAATCAAAATGCTCTTATTTAATTTACTTTTTTAATTACCGCATTCTTAAGCTTATTACTGCTTAAGAAATATGATTCTAATATTTTTTGATCATTTAGTATAATCTTTTTTTTTTTTTAGACGCAAGCAGGTTAAACATTTGTATAAAAATTTTATTGTTAAAGGAAAAACAAATAAATTTGTGGGGACATTGTTAGATTTGACTTGAGATGAAATGGATTTATCACTTAGTTTTCAATATTGTTATATTTAATTTAAATTGTGTAGAAATCTCTTGAAGTGGTATTAGTAATTGATATAAATTTTTTAGTGGGAAAACAGTTTGATCTACGAATTAGCTTAAAGTCTCCAACCAGGTATATTAAGCATTATTACTAATGTTACTGTATAAAATCTTGTCAGTAAATACTTACTTTTGAAGAATGTTAGTGATTTTTAAGGAATGGAATGAATAATTGTAGTAATATATTGAAGTGAGTCGAAATTTTGTTTGATTTAGTCGAAAGGTTAGGTGTTAAATGCTAGCGAATTATTTCACTGTTCGTGGCTTTGGAAGTCATGAGATTGAGATTGAAAAATCGAAATTTATTTGTTATATAAATGAAGCGAAAACTGAAGTTGATGCGCAACAATTCATTTCAGAAATTAAAAAAAAGCATTTTGATGCGTCTCATAATTGCTCAGCTTATTTAATCGGTGAAAATGATGAAATTCAAAAAGCCAATGATGATGGTGAACCGAGTGGTACGGCTGGAGTTCCGATGTTAGAAGTTTTGAAAAAGAGAGGATTAAAAGATACTGTTGTTGTCGTTACAAGGTATTTTGGCGGTAAAAAGCTTGGAGCAGGAGGTTTAATTCGTGCTTATGGACAAGCAGTCAGTGAAGGGTTAAACGCTGTTGGGATAGTAGAGCGCTCATTAGTTAAAGTAATGCAAATAAAGATTAATTATAAATTGTTAGGTAAAGTAGAGTTCGCCCTAAGGAACTCACATTATCATTTAGAAAATGTTAACCACATGGAAGAAGTAAGCTTTGAGCTTTGGATTAAAATTGATGAAGTAGATCTATTCAAAAACTGGATGATTGAGTTAACGAATGGTAGTTGCCATATAAATGAAAGTATTGTTAAATACATGTAGTAGTATAGCTTTTTTAATAGTAAATTTTTGACTAATTTCAAATAGAACAATCATACTAACTTTAAAGGAGGTCTCTTCGAACATATGAATCAGAAATATTCTCGAAAAATGGCCAAGAAAAGAAGAAAGAAAAAGAGAGGCTTAATCCGTAGGGTATTATTACTTATCATTATAGTAGCCTTAGTTTTTGTAGGATATAAAGGCGTTAGAACATATCTTGAATTAAATAAAGCAACAAAAGGAGAAGACATTTCTTCAAACTTAAGAAATGAAAAAGTTGCAATATCGAAAGATCCAATATCGATACTCTTCTTAGGAATTGAGAACTATTCAACTGGTGGAAAGGGTGGACGAACTGACTCGATGATCCTTGCTACTTTCAACCCTAAAGAGGAGACAATTAAAACAATGAGTATTCCTCGTGATACTTATGTAAGTATCCCAGGACACGCAGAAAAAACTAAAATAAACCATGCATATTCATATGGTGGATTACAATTAACTGTTGATACAGTTGAGCAATTCTTAAATGTACCAATCGATTATTACGTTACTGTCGATTTTAATGGCTTTAAAAACATAGTTGACGCAGTTGGTGGAATAGATGTTGATGTACCTTTTGACTTCTGGGAAAACACAGATACTACACCAAGGAAAAAGGTTTATTTTACAAAAGGTATGATGCATTTAGATGGGCAACAGGCATTAGCGTATTCTCGTATGCGTAAACGTGATCCTCGTGGTGATTTTGGTCGTGAAGAAAGACAACAACAAGTAATTAAAGCGATCTTAAATGAAATAAAATCACCTCAAACAATCGTGAAAATGGATGAATACGCGAAAGTGTTCAGTAAAAACATTAGTACGAATATGAAAATGAGCGGTGGTATTTCACTTGCCAAGCATTTACCTAATATCACTGAAAATGACTTAGAAACAATAAAACTAAAAGGTCATGATGATACGATTCACGGTATTTACTATTATGTTCCTGAAGAGGAAAGTGTAAGCGAAATTACTAACAAATTCCGTGTTCACTTAGGTTTGGAAAAACCGCCTACAACTAATACAGCAAATTCAATTAATTCAGATAATAGTTCTGAAAATGAAAATAGTACCAATCAATAAATAGGTAAAAAGCTGATTCTTTTACAGGAATCAGCTTTTTTATTAGGTAATTTGTAATAATATTGTAATACTTGTTAACATTGTGTTAAGGATGTTATAGAAGGGTATGTATTTTTTAAAAATTATAATAAAATACCAATATACATTGGTAATAAAAGGGTTGAATCGGAAAATATAAAAATTTTTGCTTATTTCAAATTTTTGTACAATTATAATCCTAATTACATTATAATATTAGATATACATAAAATTATTAGTCATTTAGTAATAGGCTAATGGGGGAAAAGGTGAATGATAGCTAGGAAAATGGACAATCAGACACTAGACGAAATCATGGATAGTATGCTCTCATCCGTTATAGATAGTAAGTCCCACGTGTTTGGAATTGTTGAAGATACTCGCTCTGAATACGAGAAATTAAGAGTAGAGCTTGAAGAAGTAAAGTTACAAGTAGTAGAGAAGATTGAAAATACGGTTAGATTAGATTTATTAGCTAAAGAGGCACGCAAAAAATTAACTGAAGTAGATGGGGCTTGTACTGAATTTGAAGTAAAGGCAGTATATGAAACCGCCAAAAATATCCAAGAACAGTATTTTCTTTCATTAAAGGAGGAAAAAGTTCTAAATCATCGTAGAAAAGAATTAGAAAATAGACTTCAGGCTTTGTTAGAAAAACTACAAAAAGCTGAATTGTTAGTTGCCCGTATTTCAATTGTTTTAAACTACCTTAATACAGACTTTAAGCAAGTTAATCATTTACTTGAAGATGCAAAACGAAAACAAGAATTCGGATTTCAATTGATACAAGCTCAGGAAGAAGAGCGGATAAAGTTATCACGCGAAATACATGATGGGCCTGCCCAAACGTTAGCCAGTATATTAATGCAATCAGACTTTTTAATTAAAACATATCGCCAAAGACCAGAAGAAGATGCAAGAAAGGAACTACGTGATATGAAGGAACAAGTCCGTTGTGCACTAGGGGAAGTAAGAAGAATTATATACGATTTACGCCCTCTGGCATTAGATGAATTAGGATTAGTTCCAGCCCTTAATAAATATTTCCAATCGCTTGAGTCGTATAAGCATATTGAAATTAAATTTGAATTTTACGGTCAAAGCAAAAAAAGACATAATTCAAAATTAGAAGTTGCGATCTTTAGGATCATTCAAGAGGCAGTTCAAAACGCATGTAAGCATGCCGATGCATCAACAATTTTTGTAAGATTAGAGTTTCTAAGAAATAAAATTAATATTTTCGTTAAAGATGATGGAGTTGGTTTTCCTGTTGGAGAAAGCCAGAAGGAAAACTCTTTTGGATTAATAGGAATAAAAGAACGTGTTGAGTTATTGAATGGTGATTTTAAAATCGAATCTATACTAGACTTAGGTACGACAATTAGAATCACATTAGATGTAGAAATAGAGAATGAATTAGAAATGGCATTTCAAAATGAAACGTCTGAAAATTTCTAAAAGTAAAATTTTATTTCATGTTTTAGGAGAATTGCGTCGAAACTATCAACAAAATGTGTTAAAATATACTATAATTTAGAAAAAAATACCAATTTCTACAAATTTCGATAGATAAGCAAACTAGAATAAATAACCAGAGGAGTAATGAAATGAAAACTAGAATTGCAATTGTAGATGATCATAAACTATTTCGTGAAGGAATTAAGAGAATCCTAGATTTTGAAGAGAGTTTTGATGTTGTTGCTGAAGGTTCAGACGGTACAGAGGTTGTAAGTATTATGGATCAACATCAAGTAGATGTATTTATTGTTGACATTAACATGCCGACAATGAACGGGGTAACTGCTACAAAAGCATTACTAGAAAAACATCCTGATGCAAAAGTAATTATATTGTCTATTCATGATGATGAATCATATGTAACTCATGTTCTAAAAGTTGGTGCAAGAGGCTATTTATTAAAAGAAATGGACTCAGATACACTAATTGAAGCGATTAAAGTCGTTACAAAAGGTGGATGTTATTTACACCCTAAAATTACCCATAACCTAGTAGAAGAATTTAGAAGACTATCACTTAAAGAACAATTATTTAAATCCCGCGAAGTAGAAGTGCGTCGTCCATTACACTTACTTACTAGAAGAGAATGTGAAGTGCTTCAAATGTTAGCAGATGGTAAAAGTAACCGTGCTATTGGTGAAGCTCTCTTCATTAGTGAAAAAACGGTCAAAAACCATGTAAGTAATATTCTGCAAAAGCTAGAAGTAAATGACCGAACTCATGCTGTAGTAACGGCAATTCGTAACGCTTGGGTAGAAGTTAAATAATTAGTGTGCGAAAAACAGAGTATCGGGTGATCGGTACTCTGTTTTAGTTTGTAGACAAAGTATTAATTGAATTTTAGTCTGAAATATAGAATCTCTAATAAAATGCCCACTTTTTCTTTTCAATAAATAGGCTTTTAAGTATAATAAGTCTTTCTAAGTCTAACTGAGTTGTCGAATTGACTCAGAGTAAAGAGAATGAAATACAATGATTTTACTTAATTAGTTGTGTAAAATTAAACCATTAAATACATAGTTAAACGTTACTATATAATAAGAAAGGATATGACAATGAGAACTGCGATAGTTACAGATAGTACATCTTATATCCCTAAGGAAGTAAGAGATTCTTTAGATATACATATGTTGCCTCTTAATGTAATCTTCGGGGATGCTTCCTATCAAGAAGAAGTTGAAATTACAGCCGAACAATTTTTCCTCAAGGTCCGTGAACAAAAAGGTCTGCCAAAAACTTCACAGCCAGCATACGGTACAATTATTGAAAAGTTTGAACAGCTATCAAAGGAATATGAGGCTGTAGTGGCAATTACTTTATCAAGTGGAATTAGTGGCACATATCAAAGTATTGTATCAGCTGGTTCAATGATTGATAACTTAGATGTAGTCGCTTATGATTCAGAAATTAGTTGCATGGTACAAGGATTTTATGTCATTGAGGCAGCGAAAATGGCAAAGAATGGAGCCAGGCCGTCTGAAATCATTGAGCGTTTAGATGAAATAAAACAATCGGCAAATGCTTACTTCATGGTTTTTGATTTAGATCACCTACAACGCGGTGGAAGACTTTCAAGTGCACAAGCATTTGTAGGAAGTTTATTGCAAGTAAAGCCAATTCTAACATTTGTAGACAAACAAATTGTAGCATTTGAAAAAATCCGAACGGAAAAAAAGGCAATGAAGCGCATTACAGATTTATTTGGCGAAGTTGCTTCAAAAGGCGAAAAAATGAAAGCAGTCGTTATTCACTCTAGTCGTGAAGAAGATGCAAAAAAGTTGGCCCAACAACTTAGTGAAACATATCCGAATGTTGAAATAGAAACTTCATATTTTGGCCCAGTAATTGGAACGCATCTTGGTGAAGGTGCTTTAGGATTGGGTTGGTATGTTGTTTGAGTAAGAGCTCCTTTGATTAGGGGCTTTTTTTGTCTGTACAGTGAAAATTGGAAAACTTGCTACCATACATAATGACACAAATTATTTAAATTGCTGACAAGAAATTTTCACTAGTGTTCACGTTATTAGTGACTGATTGAATGTAATATTGAATGAAGCTCATGTGAGTTTTGTTATAATCAACTACATTTTTTAATTCGAAAATTTATTAAAAGAAAGCAGGTTAAAAATGGACAAATTCTTCGGTAGAAAACTCCAACTTCTCCCCGCAATGAACCTTCATGACATCCCTCTAACAAGTCGAATCATTCAAGCGGTTCAAAAAGTTAAAACTCGTTATCAATGCTTTCGTTGTGGTAATCAAGATCAACACTTTTTCGCTACTCATTTTTGTGCAAAATGTTCGTCACAGTGTACGTATTGTCGAAAATGTATCATTATGGGAAAGATGTCGACATGTACAGAGCTTGTTATTAATGAAGTTGATATGAAATTAGATGATTCAATTACTGGCCTCCAATGGGATGGCAAACTTTCACCGCAGCAAAAAGAAGCATCTATTAAAGTAGTTGAAGCTGCGTGTGAAAATCAGAATTTGCTACTTTGGGCAGTTTGTGGTGCAGGAAAAACAGAAATGTTATTTGAAGGGATTGAAGCTGTACTTTTGCAGGGGAAATTCGTTTGTATTACAACTCCTCGTGTAGATGTTGTTTTAGAGCTAGCCAATAGATTCAGACAAGCCTTCCCTACTATTTCAATTGCGGTACTTTATGGAGGGAGTGAAGAGATATGGGATGGAAATAGGATAACGATTTGTACAGTTCATCAGTTAATGAAATTCAGGCATACATTCCACTTATTGATTATCGATGAAGTTGATGCCTTTCCTTATAATATTGAAACACATTTGCACTGGGTTGCAAATGAAGCAAGAACTATTAAAGGTTCTACAGTTCAACTGACTGCTACCCCCACTAGTGATCAACAACTACTTGCACTAAAAGGTAAAATCAAAAATGTAATGGTCCCCGCAAGATACCATAGGCAACCTCTACCGGTACCGAGCTTTGAATGGATTGGTAACTGGCGTAAAACAATTCGCAAATCACAAAAACTTCCAAATTCTTTAGAAAAATGGATAAAATTATTTATTCAAAAAAACTGCCCCATCTTTTTGTTTGTCCCTACCATTAATGAATGTGTCTTAATAGAAGAAGCTATTAAAAAGATAACAGTTAAATCAGCATCAGTTCATAGTCAAGATCCACAAAGACATGAAAAAGTAAGTGCATTTCGAAATGGTGATATTCAAGTCTTAATCACAACGACAATTTTAGAGAGAGGCGTAACGATATCGAATAGCCAAATAGCGGTATTAGGTGCTGATGAGGAGATTTTTACTGAAAGTGCACTAGTTCAAATTGCTGGGCGTGCTGGTAGGCATATTGAATATACAAATGGTGAGGTTGTTTTTTTTCATAATGGAATTAGTGAAGAAATGGTTAAAGCTAAAAAACAAATCCTTCTAATGAATCATTTAGGTATGGAGAAAGGTTGGTTGGATAAAAAATGATTTGTGTATATTGTGGTGTTCGATTTGTTGAGAAGTTTTCCTTACATAAATTATTTTTTCAAAGCAATGAATCAGCTTGTTCACAATGTCTAGCGAAATTTAAAAAGATTATTGGTCCAGTTTGTGAGATTTGTAGCGGTTACGTGATGGAGAATCAAAAGCATTGTCAAAATTGTATAAAGTATATGAGTTTAAAGTTAGATATGCCGTTAATTATTAATAAGTCGATATTTCATTACACAAATGAAGTAAAAGAGTGGCTCAATTATTTTAAATTTTGTGGTGATGTTCAATTAGCATCTATATTTGCAAGTGATTTGAGGGAATACTATGAAAATTCTTTCAAAAATTATAAAATAGTTCCAGTACCTCTCAGTGATGAGAGACTAAAGGAAAGAGGTTTTAATCAAGTAGAAGTGCTTGCACAACATGCCGGTTTAAATTTAACAAATTGTTTGAAAAGAATTCATACTGAAAAACAAAGTAAATTAAACCGCTATGAAAGACTAAACAGACAACAAGTTTTTTCTTTTTGTGGTGATGAAAAAATCGATAACGAATCGATCGTAATACTAGATGATGTATATACAACTGGTAAAACGGTACAAGATGCCGCAACCATTTTGTTACAAAATGGTGCTACTGAAGTTTATTCACTCACTTTAATTCGAGCATAAAGAATGGCGGTTTATGTGTAAAAGAATTTAATTCTACTATGAATTTTAACGATATAAATAATAATCATTGGAGAAAATAGAACAAATAAATAGATAAAGGATATTTCCTTAATAATAAAGTGTGAGGTATAAAACGATTAGCGATGAGGTGAGAAAAATGAAGGGTAATACATCGAATGAGGATAAAGTTCATTTAAATCAAAACAACGTAGAAAAAATCGAACAAAATAAAAGAGAACAAGAAGGAAAAATAGAAATCTCCCCTCAAGAAAACGATAATCAAATCGCCAATCAGATAATCTCAAAACGTAATGAACGTATACGGCAATTAAAAAAGCAAATTGACAAGGGAACATACAAAGTTCAACCAATGAAAGTAGCAGAGAAAATGCTTAATTATTTTAAGGAGAAATAAAGATTATAAGAAGGAAGAAAAAATTTGAAAGGACTTAGCAAAAATGTTAAGTCCTTTCTGTGTGTAGGTATCTAAATAAAAAAGGATTTTGCATACTGAACGAAAGTCCCTGTCATTCGAGATGCGAAGTATTATAGTGGTCATTCATTTTATAGTATTTTAAATTGATTTGGAGGAAAGTTAATATTAATTATTTTGACAAAAACTTAATAAATTAATGGAAAGATTTTCTTAATATATCACACAATTTCTTCTAATAATGTGATAAACTCAAATGGTTTAGATTTTAACTTTTTATGTAGAGGTGTACATATGTTATCGATTTTAAAACGATACTTAATTGGTAAACCACTTAAGTCAACAGAGTTAAGTGAACAAAAGTTATCGAATACGAAGGCATTAGCAATCCTATCGTCAGATGCGCTTTCTTCAGTAGCATACGGTCCAGAGCAAATATTGATCGTTTTAACTACTGTTGGAGCCGTAGCATATTGGTATTCGGTTCCGATTGGTATAGGCGTATTGATTTTATTATTAGCATTAATTTTATCTTATCGCCAAATTATTTTTAGTTATCCTCATGGTGGAGGCGCTTATGTCGTTTCTAAACAAAACCTCGGTGTTATTCCAGGTTTAGTAGCCGGTGGATCCTTACTAGTTGATTATATATTGACAGTAGCAGTTAGTGTGTCAGCGGGAACGGATGCGATTACGTCTGCCTTTCCAATTTTGCATTCTCATACAGTCTTTATTGCTGTTATTTTGGTTATATGTATTACAATTTTAAACTTACGCGGACTAACAGAATCTGCTTCGATATTGGCATATCCAGTTTATTTATTCGTTGTAGCACTTGTTATTATCATTATCGTAGGTTTATATAATGTCTTTACAGGCCATGCACCACAAACAGCACATTCAGCTATCGGTACGGTTGTTCCAGGGATTTCGCTCTTTATTCTATTAAAAGCATTTTCATCTGGTTGTTCAGCCTTAACTGGTGTAGAAGCAATCTCAAATGCTATTCCGAACTTTAAAGTACCATCAGATAAAAATGCCGCAAAAACACTATTGATGATGGGTTCGATTTTAGCAGTACTATTCTCAGGAATAATGTTTTTAGCTTACTGGTATGGAATTGTACCAAATGCTGAAGAAACGGTTATGTCTCAATTAGGTTCTGATATCTTCGGACGAAATGTAATTTATTTCTTTATACAGGGGACAACAGCGTTAATCCTTGTATTAGCAGCTAATACAGGATTTTCAGCATTCCCATTACTTGCATATAACTTAGCAAGTGATAAATTTATGCCTAGAATGTATTTACTTCGAGGGGACCGTCTAGGTTATTCAAATGGTATTATTACACTTGGGGTAGCTTCAATTTTATTAATTATTGCTTTCCAAGGGAAAACAGAAGAATTAATTCCATTATATGCGGTTGGTGTATTCGTACCATTTACACTTTCTCAAACAGGTATGGTAATTAAATGGATAAGAGAAAAACCGGCTGGCTGGTTCCCAAAATTAATTGCAAACTTCGTTGGAGCATTTATTTCAGCAACAGTTTCGATTATTTTCTTAACTACAAAGTTAAATCAAGTTTGGTCAATATTTGTTTTCTTGCCTTTGATTGTTATTTTATTCTTAAGAATTCGTAAGCACTATGAAGCAGTAGGTGACCAATTAAGATTAAATAATGATATTCCTGAAAAAATTAGTGGAAATATCATGGTTGTTCCTGTCGCTGGAATTACAAAAGTAGTTGAACGTACAATGCAATATGCGCAAGGGATCGCTGATGAAGTCTATGCTGTTTACATTTCTTTTGATAAAGAAAGTGAAGAGGTAATGAGAGAAAAATGGGAAGCATGGAATCCTAACGTAAAATTAATTGTTGTTCACTCTGAGTATCGAGAAATCACTAGACCTCTTTTAAAAGTAATAGATGAAATGGAAGCTAAAGCTCATGAACAAGGTTTTGAAATTACAGTTTTAATACCACAGTTTATTACGAGAAAAAATTGGCATAATGTTTTACATAATCAATCAAGCTTATTACTACGAGCGTATTTACTTCATAAACGAAGCGTTATAGTAACTACTGTACCTTATAGATTTAAGGTATAGAAGGCGTGGGTTTTGAAGAAGGAAAAGATGCAGTGCATTAAAAACTTTAGTAGGAAAAATGATATAAATTTTCTTTTTAAAAAAATAGGAAAATAATAATGGGACAAGTCAGAAGGTAAGCGAATATGATAGGTAAGGAAATAATTAGAATTTTTCGTTATTTGTCGAATTCGTGAAAAAAAAGGCGATAAGCTACTTTTGACTTGTCCTAGTTTTATGATGTATAGTTGAAATGTGGAGAAGATTCACAAGTTTTCGACTGAAGGGAATGGATTTGAATGCAAGGTAAAGTAAAATGGTTTAATGCAGAAAAAGGTTTTGGATTTATCGAGCGTGAAGATGGAGACGATGTATTCGTACATTTCTCAGCTATCAACGCAGAAGGTTACAAATCTTTAGAAGAAGGCCAAGCAGTTAGCTTCGAAATCGTTGAAGGTAACCGTGGACCTCAAGCTGCTAATGTGACTAAAATTTAATTTTTCCGTTAATAAGTAAATATTTGCTTATATAGATTCGGACCACGAGGGCTTACTCATTTGAGTAAGCCTTTGTTTGTGTTTGGAAAAAAATTAAAGAATATCTTTAAATTATCATTAAATAAATAGACTAATATAAACTAAAAAAGTTCATTAAATAGACACAGAGATTTCTCATAATTGACAAAAATTACAAGGAGGAAATTAAGATAGAGGTGTAGAATATATGTATGACAGCTTTCATTTTTGGAGCTTGATGAAGGAGGAAACCCATATGATGCTAAACATCCGAGGCGAAAATATTGAAATTACTCCAGCAATTCGTGATTACGTAGATAAAAAATTATCGCGATTTGATCGTTATTTTGACGAAGAGTTAACGGCGAGAGTTAATGCTAAGGTATTCCACGACAAGCAAAGAATTGAAGTAACTATTCCTGGAACGTATATGTTATTACGTGCAGAAGAAGAGCATGCTGATTTGTATGCAGCTGTCGATTTAGTTATTGATAAACTAGATCGTCAAATTAGAAAACACAAAACGAAAGTGAATCGTAAGTTAAGAGAAAAAGGTTCATTAAAATTCATGTTTGCACCATCAACTACTGATTCAGCTGTTGCATTAGAAGAGCACGAAAATGATATTGAGTTAGTTCGAACAAAGCAATTTGATTTAAAACCTATGGATGCAGAAGAAGCAGTGCTACAAATGAATATGTTAGGTCATAACTTCTTTGTATTCTTAAACGGTGAAACGAATAAAACGAACATCGTTTACGCTAGAAAAGATGGGCGTTATGGTTTAATTGAAGCCAAATAAAATTAACTAAATAATAATAAAAGGACTGAGCTGAACAATCAGCTTAGTCCTTTTTTGGTTTTTATTTATTTTCTAAAATATTAATTAATTCTAACAGAACATTCTCGACATTAGGTTGTCACTTATCTTCATTTAATGATAAAATTAGAAATAGTATCTACTAACTTAATGACATTTTAGTTTATGACTTTATAATAGAGGAGCGTTACGAATGCTTGGAATGATAAAAAAGGTTTTTGATCTTAATCAGCGACAATTAAATAAAATGCAAAAACAGGTTGATCAAGTTTTATCTTTACAGGATCAGTTTACAAAGTTATCTGATGATGAACTTAGAGGTAAAACATTTGAATTTAAAGAGCGTATTCAAAAAGGTGAAACTCTTGATGATATTTTAGTTGAAGCTTTTGCCGTTGTTCGTGAAGGTGCTACTCGTGTGCTTGGTATGACTCCATATCCGGTACAATTATTAGGTGGAATTTCTTTACATGAAGGTAATATTTCAGAAATGAAAACCGGGGAAGGTAAAACTTTAACTTCCACTTTACCTGTTTACTTAAATGCATTAAGTGGCGAAGGTGTTCACGTTGTGACAGTCAATGAATACTTAGCTAGTCGTGATGCTCGTGAAATGGGTCAATTATATGAGTTTTTAGGACTTACTGTTGGTCTTAATTTAAATAGTATGGAACCAGATGAAAAGCGTGAAGCATATGCTTGTGATATTACGTATAGTACAAATAATGAATTAGGTTTTGACTATTTACGTGATAACATGGTTGTATACGCTGAACAACGAGTACAACGTCCACTAAACTATGCTATTATCGATGAGGTTGACTCAATTTTAATTGATGAAGCACGTACACCATTAATCATTTCTGGACAAGCAAAACAGTCTGCACAAGCTTACATTGCGGCGAATGCATTTGTTGGAATGCTTAAACTAGACCAAGATTATACGTACGATGTAAAAACAAAATCTGTTTTATTAACTGAAGATGGTATTTCACGTGCAGAGAAAGCTTTTGGCGTTGAAAACCTATTTGATTTGAAAAATGTTAATTTAAACCATCATATCACTCAGGCATTACGTGCTCACGTTACGATGACTCATGATGTAGATTATGTAGTTCAAGATGGTGAAATTGTTATCGTTGACCAATTTACTGGTCGTTTAATGAAAGGTCGCCGATACAGTGAAGGTCTTCACCAAGCGATCGAAGCTAAAGAAGGATTAAAAATCCAAAACGAAAGTATGACGCTTGCGACAATTACTTTCCAAAACTATTTCCGTATGTACAAAAAACTTTCGGGTATGACAGGTACAGCTAAAACTGAGGAAGAAGAATTCCGTAATATTTACAATATGAATGTTCTAGTTATTCCTACGAACCGTCCAATCGCTCGTATGGATAAACCTGATCTAGTATATAAATCAATGAATGGAAAATTTAATGCTGTTGTTGATGAAATCGTTGAACGTCACAAAGCTGGGCAACCTGTTCTAGTTGGTACAGTAGCGATCGAGACTTCAGAGTTAATTTCTCAATTGTTAAAACGTAAAGGTGTTAAACACGAAGTATTAAATGCGAAAAACCATGAACGTGAGGCTGATATTATCGCATTAGCTGGTCACCGTGGCGCAGTTACGATTGCGACAAACATGGCTGGTCGTGGTACAGATATTAAATTAGGTGAAGGTATTCGTGAGCTTGGTGGGTTAGCTGTTATTGGTACAGAGCGTCATGAAAGCCGTCGTATTGATAATCAGTTACGTGGTCGTTCTGGTCGTCAAGGTGACCCTGGTGTGACAACTTTCTATTTATCAATGGAAGATGAATTAATGCGTCGTTTCGGTTCAGAAAATTTATCAGTTATGATGGACCGTTTAGGATTAGATGATTCTCAACCGATTGAAAGTAAAATGGTTTCTCGTGCAGTTGAATCTGCACAAAAACGAGTAGAAGGTAATAACTTTGATGCTCGTAAACAATTACTTCAATATGATGATGTATTACGTCAACAACGTGAAGTTATTTATGCTCAACGTTCTGAAGTTATTGATTCAACTGATCTACAACCAATCGTTAAGAATATGATTGAAGGTACTATTAACAGAGTAGTTCAAGCTCATACTCCAAACGAGCAGCTTCAAGAAGAGTGGAATTTAGAAGGAATCATTGATTTCTTAGAAGCAAACTTATTAAATGAAGATGAAATTACAGTTGAACAATTACGTGTAATTGAACCGGATGAAATGGTTGAATTAATTCAAAAAACAGTATTCGAGCGTTACGAAGAAAAACAAGTAGCTTTACCAGCTGAACAAATGCGTGAGTTTGAAAAAGTTGTATTATTACGTACTGTTGATAGCAAGTGGATGGCTCATATCGATTCAATGGATCAACTTCGTGAAGGAATCCATTTACGTGCATATGCACAAATTGATCCACTACGTGAATATCAAATGGAAGGCTTCGCAATGTTCGAAGAGATGATTGCTTCAATTGAAGAAGAAGTATCTCGCATTATTATGAAAGCTGAAATTGAAGCTGACGTAGAGCGTGAAGCTGTACAAGGCGAAGCAATTCATGTAAGTAATGATGGTGAAGGTGAAGTAAAGAAAAAACCAATCGTAAAAGGCGAAGAGACTGGTCGTAATGAAGATTGTCCTTGTGGATCAGGTAAGAAGTATAAAAACTGCCACGGTAAAGGAATCTAATAAAATAAAAACTATATGAAAAGGGGCAAGGGCAAGTAGTTATTAAAAGAGAGGAGTAACTCTAAAGGTTATTCTTACTTTACTACTTGTCTTTACCTGCTTTTTATTGTTCGTAAAATTTAATCGAGGTGTTATGTAATGGAATTAGTAGAAGTAAAGCAAGAACTAGAAAAGATGGCGAAACGCCTTCAAGCATTTAGGGGGTCTCTTTGACGTCGAAACAAAACAAGCAAGACTAGATGAGCTTGAGGCGTTTATGTCAGAGCCAGATTTTTGGGATGATCAAAAAGCTGCACAAGTAGTAATTAGTGAAGTAAATGGTTTAAAAGAGGTTATTAATGAATTCAATGATTTAAATGATGGATATGAGAATCTTGAAGTGACATATGAGTTAGTTAAAGAAGAAAATGACGATGAACTATTTGAAGAATTAATAACTGAAGTAAAATCTTTAACTGGAAAACTGAATGATTTCGAACTTCAATTATTATTAAGTGAGCCATATGATAAAAATAATGCAATTCTTGAGCTTCATCCAGGGGCAGGCGGAACCGAGTCTCAAGATTGGGGTTCAATGTTACTACGTATGTATACTAGATGGGCTGAGAAACGTGGATTCAAAGTCGACACTTTAGATTATTTACCTGGTGATGAAGCTGGAATTAAGAGTGTAACTTTAGCGATTAAAGGTCATAATGCTTATGGCTATTTAAAAGCAGAAAAAGGCGTTCACCGTTTAGTTCGTATTTCTCCATTCGATTCATCAGGTCGTCGTCATACTTCTTTCGTTTCTTGTGAAGTAATGCCTGAGTTTAATGAAGAAATTGAAATCGATATTCGTACAGAAGATTTAAAAATTGATACGTATCGTGCAAGTGGAGCGGGTGGTCAGCACATTAATACAACTGACTCAGCAGTACGTATTACACATATTCCTACTAACACAGTAGTAACATGTCAAACAGAGCGTTCACAGATTAAAAACCGTGAACAAGCAATGAAAATGTTAAAAGCAAAACTATATCAACGTAAAATAGAAGAGCAACAAGCTCAATTAGATGAAATCCGTGGAGAACAAAAAGAAATTGGCTGGGGAAGTCAAATTCGTTCATATGTTTTCCATCCATACTCAATGGTTAAAGATCATCGAACAAATACAGAGGTTGGTAATGTACAAGCAGTAATGGATGGAGATCTTGATCCATTTATCGATGCTTACTTACGTTCTAAGATTTAATGTTGAAAAATAGGCTGATAAGATTGGAGGGGGAACTTCAGTCTTACCAGCCTTAATCTTTGGGGACAAAAGAGGTATTTTTTTATCATTCAGATAGCATCTCTTAACCTAAAACATCTTCTAATTGAAGATGTTATTCTTTTTTAGTTTTATTCTCTAGGAGGTTAGTAAGGATTTTTTTCTTACTAATGTGGGGGAGTTACATGAATCATATTTATTTTCAAGTTGTTTTTCAAATAGATGAAAGTAAATTTTGTTTAAATGTAATTAAATCTTATTGTTTTTTTCATAATAAAAAATAGAGAGAGTATCCGATAAAAAGGATATAAAATAGAAAAGTTGTCTGTAAGTGAGAAATTTTGAGGGGGATAAGTTTGAAAAAGGTTAGATATTCTACTGCTCTAACTGTAGGGTGGGGAAAAACGTTTTTTGAGTACTTTTTTGTATTAATTGGTTCTGCAATTATTGCTGTCGCATTTTGTGTGTTTTTATTACCAAATCATATTGCTTCTGGTGGGGTAAGTGGTATTTCGACGATTTTAAAGAGCACGATGGGGTTTAATCCTGCATTTGTACAATGGTCATTTAATATCCCTTTATTTATTGCAGGTGTATTTTTCTTAGGTAGACAATTTGGCGCAAAAACATTAGTTGGAACTATTTTTATTCCACTTGTTGTTTATTTAGTTGATTTATATAATATAAAGCCTGCAACTGATAATCCACTTTTAGCTTCAATTTTTGGTGGACTATTTATTGGTTTAGGTTTAGGAATCGTGTTCCGTGGGAAAGCATCTACTGGTGGAACAGATTTAGCAGCTCAAATTGTTCATAAATATACTGGTTTATCACTTGGGATTTGTGTAGCATTTATCGACGGATTAATTGTTCTCACATCTGCAATCGTGTTTAATCTTGAAAGCGGTATGTATGCACTAATTGCACTTTTTGTTACAAGTAAAACAATCGATCTAGTTCAAATTGGTCTTGCTAGATCAAAAATGGCACTAATTATTACTTCAGAAGTGGAGCCTGTAACAGCCGCAATTGTTCATGAATTAGATCGTGGAGTAACTAAGCTAACTGGTGTTGGTGGATATACTAATGAAGACCGTTTAGTTTTAATGTGTGTACTTGATCAAACTGAATTTTCTTCTCTACGTGATATCGTTCGGACAGTTGATCGTAATGCTTTCATTACAGTCGTAGATGCAACAGAAGTTCTTGGAGAAGGTTTCACGAATTTGACATAAAATGGTAAAATAAATACTTTTATTAGTAGTAGACTATAGTAATGGGATTTTTAAAGGGGCGATGATTTTTTGAAAAAACTACTTCTTGCTTTTATAACTGGTGGTATGCTGTTAACTATTACAGCATGTGGTTCAAATAATAATACAAGTAAAAGTAATGATTCAGGTGAGCCGGTTTCAGTTGCTAATGGAGAAAAGTTATTTAAACAAAGCTGTGCTAGCTGCCATGGTGGAGAACTAGAAGGTATTGTTGGGCCAAGCTTAAAAAAGGTCGGAGCGAAGTATTCTGAAAAAGAAATAGAAAATATCATTCATGATGGTAGAGGTTCAATGCCGAGTGGTGTTGTTCAAGGAAATGACGCGAAAAGTGTAGCGAAATGGCTTGCTACTAAAAAATAAAATGTTTTAAATCTTATAGAATAAAACTAAAGAAACGGACAATTTTCTGTTAATTAGAAAAGGTCTGTTTCTTTTCATTTTAGTTACATTTTTCCATAATTTGTTAAACAAGCCCGTAAATCGCCCGAAAATAATCTTGACTATTATTAAAATGTAACATAAATTTATCAATTTTGACATTTTTTAAGTGGTATAATAGAGGAGCTTAGCTGAAATTATCGAAATATGTAAATAGCAGGCGAAATAATAAGATCAAGTAAAGTTAAGTATAATTTCATCCAGAATGGATCTTATATAGTTTGATAGAATAAAACGGAACAAAAAATTAAGGAGAATGTCATGATTGAGTTAAAAGATGTTTATAAGACTTATCCTAATGGTGTTCTTGCGGTAGATGGTATTAATGTAAAAATTCGCCAAGGTGAATTTGTGTATGTCGTGGGACCAAGTGGTGCCGGGAAGTCGACATTCATTAAAATGATGTATCGTGAGGAAAAACCATCAAAGGGTACGATCTTAATTAATGGAATTGATTTAAGCCATATGAAGGATAAAAAAGTTCCTTTATTACGTAGAAATATTGGGGTAGTTTTCCAAGACTATAAATTATTGCCGACTTTATCAGTTTATGAAAATATTGCATTTGCACTTGAAGTTATTGAAGAAAATCCGAAAACAATAAAGAAGAGAGTTATGGAAGTACTAGACCTTGTTAAGTTAAAACATAAAGCGCGATTCTTACCAACAGAGCTTTCTGGTGGTGAACAGCAACGTGTTTCGATTGCACGTTCTATTGTAAATAATCCACAAGTAGTGATCGCCGATGAACCAACGGGTAACCTAGACCCTGAAACTACATGGGAAATTATGGATATCTTTAAAGAAATCAATGAACGTGGAACAACTGTAGTAATGGCAACTCATAATAAGGATATCGTAAATACGATTAAGCGACGTGTTATTGCAATTGAGTCTGGAAAAATTGTACGCGACCAAGCGAGAGGAGTGTACGGTTATGAAAGCTAGAACTGCAAAAAGACATGTTCGTGAAGGACTACGTAGCTTAAAACGAAATGGTTGGATGACGTTTGCATCAATAAGTGCTGTTGCAGTTACTTTAATGCTTGTTGGCGTATTTTTAACCGTAATTTTGAATGTTAATCACATTGGGACAACTTTAGAAAAAGATGTTGAAGTCCGTGTTTTAGTTGACTTAACAGCAAACAAAGAGCAACAGGCTACTTTAAAAGAAGAAATCAAAAAGTTAGATCATGTAACGACTGTAAGGTTCTCGTCGAAAGATCAAGAACTAAACAATCTAATCAAAAGTATGGGAGAAGACGGGAAAGCATTCCAACTGTTTGAACAGCAAAATCCTTTAAATGATACGTATATTGTTAAAACAGATTCTCCAGAACAAATTGCACCAGTAGCCAAAAAAATTGAAGGCTTAAAATATATTGATGAAGTAATTTATGGTAAAAAACAAGTTCAAAAATTATTTAATGCAGTTTCAGTAGGTCGTAACATCGGTTTAGTGCTGATTTTCGGACTATTATTTACTGCAATGTTCTTAATCTCTAATACTATCAAAATTACGATTATGGCAAGACGACGCGAAATTGAGATTATGAGATTAGTAGGGGCAACTAATAACTTTATCCGTTGGCCATTCTTATTAGAAGGTTTACTGCTAGGTGTGTTAGGATCAGTTATTCCAATTGCTTTACTATTAACTGGCTATAAGGTCATTTATAATATGCTAATGCCAAAATTAGCAGGAACAATGTTTACATTATTACCATTTTCACCGTTTGTGTACCAGCTATCTGCAATTTTAATAGCTATTGGTGCAGTAATCGGGATGTGGGGTTCTGTTATGTCAATTCGTAAGTTTTTACGTAAATAAGATTAAATTTTCATTTATAGTTTTATTGTTTTAATAGTGTAATACGATTGATAAGCTCTAGTTCCCAATTTAACGTCAGTCTGAGTTGATACAGGTACTAGGGCTTTTCTATATACATATAAGGAGGGATCTTAGATGAATAAGAGAAAATCATCGAAAGTAATACCGATTGTGTTATGCAGTACTTTCATCATCGGTGCTATCCCATCCGTTACTTTTGCTGAGAGTAAATATCAATCTGAAATTGACCGCATTAAACAAAAGCGTAGTGAGGTTAAGGATAAGACGGATGCAACAAATAACAAAATTGCTGATATAAAGCATGACCAGCAAGAAGTTGTTGCAGAGCTTGAAAAACTTGATGCTCGGATGAAACTGACTAAGCAAAAAGTTAACCAAACTGAAAATGCAGTTAGTGATGGGAAAAAGCAAATTTCAAAACTAAAGGAAGAAATTAAGTTTATTGAAGAACGCATTAAATCTCGTGAAGAACTATTGAAAAACCGTATGCGTTCTCTTCAAAAAGCTGGTGGAATGGTATCTTATATTGATGTCATTTTAGGTGCTAATAGTTTCGGAGATTTAATTCAACGAATGAGCGCCGTACAAATTATTATGAAGGCTGACGAAGATATTATTAAGCAGCAAAACATGGACTTAAAAGAAGTTAGTGCTAAAAAAGATGATTTGACTATAAAGCAAGCAAAAATCGAAAGAGATTTAGCGAACTTAAAAAGTCTAAATAATCAACTTGCAAGTCAGGTAAGCGAAAAGAACAAATTAATGGCTTCATTAAAAGCAAAAGAAAGCGAAGCTCATGAAGATGTTTTAGATTTAAAAGAACAAGATCAATTATTAGCAAGTCAGCAGGCTGCAATGCAAAAAGCGCTTGAAATCGCTAAGAAACAAGCTGCTGAAAAAGCTGCTGCAGAGGCTAGACGTAAAGCAGAGGCTAAACGTAAAGCAGAAGCTGCTGCAAAAAGTGTAAAGCCATTTACTAGTTCAAACCATTCAAGTGGATCTGGAAGCTCCAGTAGTTCAGGTAATTCTAGTAACTCAGATAATACCGGTGGTTCTGATAATACACCAACCGTGTCTAGTGGCAACTTTACAAGACCAGCAAACGGTTATGTCTCTTCTGGATTTGGACAACGTTCTTTTGAGGGTGGAGAGTTCCATGAAGGTGTCGATATTGCCTCAGCGGGAAGTGTACCAGTTGTAGCAGCAGGTGATGGGGTTGTAATTCGTGCTTATGTTTCATCTTCTTATGGTAATTGTGTATTTATTACACATAACATTGATGGACAAGTATGGACGACCGTATATGCTCACTTAGCTAGTTTTAATGTATCAACTGGACAAGCTGTTTCAAAAGGTATGAAAATTGGTTATATGGGAAATACAGGTCATTCTACTGGACAACATTTACACTTTGAATTACATAAAGGTGAATGGAATTATGCAAAATCAAATGCAGTAGATCCTATGAAATATATTAATTTTTAATTTACTAAAAACCTATCCTACATTATTAGGATAGGTTTTTTTGATTTGTTATTTGTTTATTGCATCAGCACAAAATAAAAATTATGTTACCTACACAGCTAAGAAGGATGAAAATCAGTTAAATTAATTATTAGTTTATAATAATTATAATTTGATATTGATTTTCATTATATATTAGCTTATTATAGAATTATTACTAGATTATAATAATTCTAATTAAGGAGAAACAATATGACAAATAATCGATTAACAACAAATCAAGGCGTGCCAATTGGTGATAATCAAAATTCACTTACAGCGGGACGTAGAGGTCCAACTCTATTAGAAGATTATCAATTAATTGAAAAACTAGCTCATTTTGATCGTGAAAGAGTACCTGAGCGAGTTGTGCATGCACGTGGAGCTGGAGCACACGGTGTTTTCATAACTAAAAATAGTATGAAAAAATATACGAAAGCTAAGTTCTTGCAAGATGCCGGAACAGAAACACCAGTATTTGCTCGTTTCTCTACAGTTATTCATGGATTACATTCTCCTGAAACATTACGTGATCCTCGAGGATTTGCCGTAAAATTCTATACGGAAGATGGTAACTATGATTTTGTAGGTAATAATCTTCCTATATTCTTTATTCGTGATGCAATGAAATTTCCCGATATGGTTCACTCATTAAAGCCTGATCCTAAAACTAATCTACAAACACCTAACAGATATTGGGATTTCATGTCTCTAACACCCGAGTCAACAAATATGCTATTACATGTATTTTCTGATGAAGGTATTCCAGCGAACTATCGTCAAATGAGAGGTTCAAGTGTTCACGCATATAAATGGGTAAATGAGTATGGAAATACGGTATATATAAAACTTCGTTGGGTACCAAAACAAGGGATTGAAAATCTTTCAATGGAAGAAGCTAGTGAAGTTCAAGGTAAAGATTTTAATCATGCAAGCCGAGATTTATACGATTCAATTGAAAACGGAGATTTCCCAGAATGGGACTTATATGTTCAAGTATTAGATCCAGCAGATATGGATGATTTCGACTTTGATCCGTTAGACCCTTCAAAAGATTGGTTTGAAGATGTGATTCCTCGACAATTTGTTGGAACGATGGTCCTTAATCGAAACCCTGAAAATGTATTTGCAGAAACTGAATCAGTTGGATTTAATCCAGGTGTGCTAGTTCCTGGTATGTTACCATCTGAGGATAAGTTACTACAAGGAAGATTATTCTCTTATTCAGATACTCAGAGATATCGTATCGGTGCAAATTATTTACAACTTCCAATTAATTGTCCTTTTGCGAAAGTAGTGAATGGTCAACGTGATGGCCATATGCCTTTTAGTCAGCAAACACATCAAATTAACTTTGAGCCAAATAGCTACTCGGATACGCCAAAAGAGGATTTTGCTTATATTGAAGTAGCTCAGCCTTTAAGTGGTGTTTCTGAGCGTAAAAAAATCGAAAAAACGAATGACTTCGGCCAAGCGGGAGAAGTGTGGAATAGATATAGTAAAGATGAGCAGGATGCTGTTATTAAAAATCTTAGCGCTGATCTAGCAGATGTAGATGAAAGAATTAAGCTTCGTGCAGTTTGTAATTTCTATCGCTCAGACGCAAAATTAGGTAAGAGACTTGCAAGTAAGTTAGGTATTGATCTAGCACCATACTTGCAACATCTACCAAAATAAATTAAACTCTTCTAATAAAAATTTATTAAATCGTGTTCTACTTGCAAACATAAGTGATACAGGCTTATCATATAATAGAACAGAAGTAGCATCACACGTCTGTGTGATGCTTTTTCGGGTACATACACTATTTAATAGATTGGTACGTTCTAAAGGAACGAAAAATAGGAGGTTCTGTATGAATCGTAAAACAACAGCTCTACTTGCAACAGCAACATTTGTTGTTGGTATGGGGGTAGGTACATTTGCATTTAATGATGGTACAAGTACAATCGTTTCGAAATTATCTGAGAGTAAAGAAGTAAAAGCTTCTGAAGATGAAAATATTGCTAAAATACAAAAAGCTTACGAAATTATTGCAAATCAATATGTGAAAAAAATTGATCCTGATAAATTAACTGAAGGTGCAATTCAAGGGATGGTAACAACTTTAGATGATCCTTTTTCTACTTATATGGATGGTAAGACTGCTAAACAATTCCATGAATCATTAGGTTCATCTTTCCAAGGAATTGGAGCGGAAGTTTCTAAAGATGGTGAGAAACTAATTATTGTTTCTCCAATTAAGAATTCTCCTGCGGAAAAAGCCGGACTGAAACCAAAGGATGAAATTTTATCAGTTGATGGTAAGAGTGTAAAAGGTTTATCTCAATATGATGCGGTTTTAAAAATCCGTGGTAAAAAAGGAACAAATGTTACGATTGAAGTAAAACGTCCAGGAGTTCCAGAACCAATTAAATTTACAATTAAACGCGATGATATTCCAATGTATACAGTGTTTAGTTCAGTGAAAGATGTAAACAATGAAAAAATCGGATATATTCATATAACTTCATTTAGTGAAAAAACGGCTGATGAGTTTAAGAAAGAATTGAAAAAGCTAGAGGGTCAAAACATTCAAGGCTTAACAATTGACGTTCGAGGAAATCCAGGCGGATACTTACAAGCTGTTGAGGGCGTTTTAGAAGAATTAGTTGTAAAAAGCGAGCCATACTTACAAGTTGAAAATAGAAATGGCCAACGTGAAAAGTACTATACTAAATTAAATAAAGCGAAACCATATCCAATCGATGTATTAATTGATAAAGGAAGTGCATCTGCGGCTGAAATTTTAGCAGCAGCATTAAGTGAAGCTGGGCATTATGAATTAGTCGGGGAAAAATCATATGGTAAAGGTACTGTACAATCTACATTAGATTTCAAAGATGGTAGCAATATTAAGTTAACACAATTCAAATGGTTAACTCCGGATGGCACATGGATTCACAAAAAAGGTATTAAACCAGATGTTGCTGTGAAACAACCTGATTATTTCTACGCAACACCTATTGATAAAAAGAAAACATTTAAATTCGATGATAATGATGAGAATATTAAACAAGCTCAAATCATGTTAAAAGGTTTAGGATACGATCCAGGCCGTAAAGATGGATATTTCAGCAAGCAAACAGAGACAGCAGTTAAGAACTATCAAAAAGCTGTAGGTATTACTGTTAACGGTAAGATTGATCCTCTAACTTCAGAAAAACTTGAATCATCATTAATTGATAAAATTAAAGATGAAAAGAATGATCTTCAGTTAGAAAAAGCTTTAGATATGGTAGCCCAATAACAATACACAAAGAGGACGAAACTTATTTCGTCCTCTTTTGACATAATTCCCGGGAAATAGATTTGAAATTACAATCCATGCAGGAGTTTTAGTTTAGTATGTCGAAAGTACACTTTATGGAGAAGTGTGCTTTTTTCTTGTTTTATAGCGTTTCTCTTTGAAAAAATTTCAATAAACCGATAACATAAGTATATCAATCTATTAATAAAAAAAGGTGGTGAATGTTTATGTGGTCAAATTTATTATCTGAACTCTTAGTTGGATTAGGTAAGCTATTTTTAAATCCATTTACTTATATATTTTTCATCGCATCAATTTTATGTGGCAATTTACGTGTGAAACGAGAACGTAAGCATTTTTCAGTCCGAAATTTTAATGTAACGTTTGAATGGAAAACTTCAATATGGTATGGGTTATTGATTGGATTAATGCTTTCCGTTATAGCGTTGATAGCCGGACTTAGTGTTCCAATTGAAATGGTTTATTTATTGAGTGTATTAACGATTATTTGTGCACTGATTTTACAATTCAGATGGATGTCCCCAGCTTATCTTTTTGGATTAGCCTTAGTAGCTTTACCTTTACTTAATAGAGGACAAGATTCATTACCTTTTTTGAAAAATTTTGTTCCAAACAACATGAGTGCTATGCTTCCTGCTATAACAATTTTACTAGCCTTACTTTTATTAGCTGAAGGAATTTTAGTTCAGCGTAATGCTGCAAATCATACAACCCCTTTATTTATAGAAAGTAAACGTGGGAAAAGAGTAGGAGCACATGAAGCAAATAGATTATGGATGGTACCATTATTCTTATTAATACCAAGTGGTTCAATAGTTAGTGACTATTCATGGTGGCCAACCCTTGCTTTAGGTGATAGTGGGTATTCGATTCTTTGTGTACCATTTGGAATTGGGTTTTACCAGTTAATTCAAGGAATGCTACCAAAGGAATCAATTAAACTTGTCGGTAAACAAATAGTAGCGTTAGCAATTATAGTTTTTGTAGGCGGAATCTTAAGTTATTTTATTGGATATGTATCATTTATTGCTGTATCGATCGCAGTAGTAGGGCGAGAAGCTATAAACTATATTCATAAAAATAGAGATAGTAATACACCGTCATATTTTACAGTTAAATCAACGGGGCTTATTGTTTTAGGGATTTTACCGAACTCTGTAGCAGATAAAATGAACATTAAAGTAGGCGAGAGCATTACAAAAGTAAATGGACAAAGTGTCTCTACTGTTAATGAGTTTTATGAAGCACTACAAATTAATCGTGCGTACTGTAAATTAGAAGTAGTTGATTTAAATTCTGAAATCCGTATAACTCAATCTTCCGTCTATGAAGGTGAGCACCATGAATTAGGATTTTTATTCCCAGAAGAAGAATCTAAATATAGTGGACAGGTTGGTTAGGAGCAGTAGGTCCAAAGCTTTAATATCTACAATATAAAATCAAAAGGAACGTATTCATAAATTTGAATATGTTCCTTTTTTATTTCAATACTTTTTAAATAATGTCGATTTATGAGTCTTATGCACTGTTGTTTTTTATAGGTAGTATGTCATGTTTTTGAGTGTGTTGGTAGACCTATTGCTTAGGTGGATGAAATCTAGCATTCTATTAAAAGTAGGGAGATCTTATTTTGTCCTTTTAAATTTTGTCGCATTAGTAAGCGACAAATATGAATATTCATTTCATTGTATTGATACTGTAAGCGTTTTATCATTTAAATATAAGCTTTACAGAGGAGGTAGGATTTTGAATACAGATAAAAATAATAATATAAAAGTAAAAATACAACGCTTTGGTAGCTTTCTAAGCGGTATGGTAATGCCAAACATTGGTGCATTTATTGCATGGGGATTAATAACAGCACTGTTTATACCTACTGGGTGGATACCGAGTGCAAAATTGGCAGTATTAGTAAGTCCAATGATTACATATTTATTACCATTGCTAATTGGTTTTACTGGCGGAAGAATGGTACATGATATTCGAGGCGGAGTTGTTGGTGCTATTGCAACAATGGGGGTAATTGTTGGTGCAGAGATGCCGATGTTCTTAGGCGCTATGATTATGGGACCACTTGGTGGTTTGGCTATTAAGAAATTTGACCAAGCTATACAAGGAAAAGTTAAGTCGGGATTTGAGATGTTAGTTAATAATTTCTCAGCGGGAATTTTAGGAGCAATTTTAGCAATAATTGGTTTAGTAGGTGTTAATCCAGTTGTATCGACACTAACAGAAGTATTAGCTAATGGCGTAGATATGATGATAAAAGCAAATGTCATTCCGTTAGCAAATATATTTATTGAACCAGCAAAAATATTATTTTTAAACAATGCCATTAACCATGGAATTTTAAGTCCAATTGGTCTTGAACAAGCAAAATCAGCTGGAAAGTCACTTTTATTCTTACTTGAGGCTAATCCAGGACCAGGCCTAGGCGTACTACTAGCATATACGATATTCGGAAAAGGCACAGCTAAACAAACTGCACCAGGAGCGGTGATTATTCACTTCTTAGGCGGGATTCATGAAATTTATTTCCCGTATATTCTAATGAGACCTTTATTAATCTTATCGGTTATCGCTGGTGGTGTAGCTGGTACATTTACTTTTAATATTTTAGGTGCGGGTCTAGTAGCAGCAGCTTCTCCAGGTAGTATTATTGCAATATTAGCAATGGCTCCAAAAGGAGGATACATACCAATTCTTGCGGGGGTAATTGTTGCAACAGCCGTTTCATTTATTGTTTCAGCTGTAGTTCTAAAATCATCAAAGTCAGTTGCATCAGATGAAGATTTAGAAAGAGCAGCTCAAAAAACTCAAGATTTAAAAGGGAAAGAAAGTAAAGTAACTAGTCTATTACAGACCGAAAAAGAGGTAGCTAGTTCTCTTGGTATTGATAAAGAAGTGAAGAAAATTATTTTTGCCTGTGATGCTGGTATGGGATCTAGTGCTATGGGAGCATCAATATTACGCAAAAAGGTAAAAACAGCGGGAATAGAATTAGAGGTTACGAATGTAGCAATTAATAATTTACCAAATGATGTAGATGTTGTAATAACTCATAAAGATTTAACAGATCGAGCAAAAGCAAAAGTACCAAATGCAGTTCATATCTCAGTAGAGAACTTCTTAAACAGTCCAAAGTATGATGAACTAGTGAATTCTTTATTAAAATAATAAAAATTTTAAAGAGGTATATATGTATATATCAGCAAGAGAAAGAGAAATCATTAATTTGTTGTTGGAGCATCCAAATGGGATTAATGTTCAAGAAATTGCAGAGAACTTAAAGGTTAGCAGTCGAACCGTACAACGAGAACTAAAAGGAGTCGAAAGTATTGCCTCTGCTCATAGTCTTTTCTTAAAAAAAGTATTAGGTGTCGGAATGTATATTGAAGGGACACCTGAACAAAAAAATGAGCTTCAAATTTCAATATTAAAAAGTGGGCAAGAGTTTACTCAAAAAGAAAGGCAGGAGTTAATTCTATGTTCCTTATTGAAAGAACCAGAATCTATTAAACTAAGCTCGTTAGCAAATGATCTACACGTCACTGTTGCTACAGTTAGTAACGATCTCAATAAAGTAGAAGAATGGTTAAGAGACTTTGGATTAGATCTTATAAGAAGGAAAGGGTACGGTATTGCCTTATTAGGTTCTGAGCGAAAAAAAAGAAAAGCCCTAGGGCATTTGATCGCACAGCAATTAAATGAATATGAGTTTTTATCTGTAGTGGAAGATGAGTATGAGTCAAAGGATAAATTCTCAAATGGATTATTAGAAATAATAAAACTAGAAAAGCTCACCATGATCGGAAAAATGATTCGGGATATTGAACAAAATTTACCTTATTCTCTAGCTGATAGTGCATTTATGACATTTACTATTCACTTATCATTAGCAATAGAAAGAATTATTCAAGGCGAAGTAATACAAATGGATCAAGAGGTTCTTGAGGAATTAAGTACCTCTAAGGAATTTAATTTCGCTGGCCAGATTGTGAATGAATTAGAAGAAGTGTTCAAAGTTAATATACCAAATGCAGAAAAAGGGTATATTACGATGCATTTATTAGGTGCAAGGCAGCGACAAGAGAAAAATGATTGGTTAGAAGGAAGCAGTACGGAAATCGTAGTAGGTTTAAAAAAATTAATCAACTATGTATCTAAAGAACTCAAGATTAATTTTGAAGAAGATCAAGCCTTATTTGAAGGACTAATTACTCATCTTGAACCAGCAATCTATCGAATTCAAAAAAAACTAGATGCAAATAATCCTTTAGCAAGTCAAATTCAAGAGGATTATCCTGTACTATTTAAGATCATTCAAGAAGGATTAATAGAAGCTTTTCCACCGATTGTTTTCCCAACTGAGGAAATCGCCTATCTTGTCCTACATTTTGGTTCATCTCATGTAATCTACGATAACAGTAAAGAAGTTAGAGCGCTTGTATTATGTTCGAGTGGGATAGGTTCTTCTAAAATGTTGGCGAGTCGAATTAAAAAAGAGATAAAAGAAATAACTGAAATCGAAGTATCATCTTTAGCAAACTTAAGAAATATTCAAATTGAACAATATGACATTATTTTATCTACCGTTGAGATGCCGGGATTTTCCAAAAAGTATATTACTGTAAATCCTTTATTGCCAAAAAATGAGGCTGAGAAAATTCGTGATGAAATAAAGCGTAATACACTTACAACAGAAGCGACACTACTAAGAAAGATTCATAGCAAAAAGTATCAAAAACAAGTAAAACTAGAGACGCCAGAATTAATCAAACAAAATCTTGAAGTGGTTCATCAATACTCAGAAACGGTACTTTATATTTTGAATACATTTGAAACGATTTCATTACCGTTTATTCCAATCTCTTCAGTTTTATTATTGGAAGTATGTAAACAAGCAAATGTTAGAGGATTAATAGGTGATTATTTTGAGGTAACTAATCAACTCACTGAAAGAGAAAAGAAGGGTGGCCTAGGGATACCAGGCACTGACATAGCACTGTATCATTGTCGTTCAGAGTATGTCATGCAACCAGTGTTCTTATCCTTTGGGCTTCATGAATCGATGGTAGTGAGAGCGATGGACAATTCATCAATAAAGATTAATACATTATTACTATTACTAGCTCCGATTGATATGCAAACAGGTCAATTAGAAGTGTTGAGCACGATTAGTTCAACAATTATTGAAGATGAAGAATCAATACGGATTTTTACATCTAATAACTATTCAGATATATATAACAAATTAAGCTATGCATTATATGAAAATTTACAGAAAAGATTTAAGAATTGAGGGATTAATAATGATTCAAACAGTATTACCAACAGATAATGTTTTATTAAATCTAGATGTGAAAACAAAAGATGACGCTATTCGTTTAGCAGGAAATCTTTTAGTAAAAAACGGTTATGTAAAAGAAAGTTATATTGAAAAAATGATTGAAAGAGAAGAGTCTTTAACAACTTATATGGGGAACTTTATTGCAATTCCACACGGAACTGAGGAGTCAAAACAAGAGGTAATTTCATCTGGAATTTCAATTCTTCAAATTCCTAACGGAGTAGACTTTGGGAACGGAAATATTGTAAAAGTAGTATTCGGTATTGCAGGCAAAGATAATGAACATCTTGATCTTTTATCTCAAATTGCGATTCTTTGTTCAGAGGAAGAAAATGTACATAAATTGGTTGCAGCAACATCAAAAGAGGAACTAATTTTAATGTTTAGCGAGGAGGAGTAAGATGTTAGCTGTACACTTTGGCGCTGGAAATATAGGAAGAGGATTTATAGGACAATTATTACACAAGGCAGGGTATGAGATTTGCTTTGTTGATGTTAACGAAGAGATTATTAATGAAATGAATGAGAAGAAAGCCTATACTGTCATGCTTGCAGATCGTACTCAGGAAGAAATAAAGATAACAAATGTAAGAGGTATTAACAGCCTGAAGGATCCAGTAGAAGTTGCAAAAGTAATTTCACAGGCTGATATTGTAACAACAGCAGTAGGTCCCTCAATTCTTCCTAAAATAGCAAAGCTAATTGCAGAAGGATTAATTGAAAGAGTTGAGAATTCAGATAAAGCGTTAAATATAATTGCATGTGAAAATATGATAGGTGGAAGTACTTTTTTAAGAGACGAAGTTTATTTAAATATGACATTATCTCAGAAGAAAAAAACTGAACAGTCGGTCAGTTTTCCCGATGCTGCAGTAGATCGAATCGTACCAATTCAAAGTCATGAAGATAAATTATTAGTTGCAGTAGAACCTTTTTATGAGTGGGTTATTGACCAATCAAAAATGATAGGTGAAGTTCCAGCAATTGATGGTGTAACTTATGTAGCGGATTTACTTCCTTATATTGAAAGAAAACTATTTACTGTAAACACTGGTCACGCAGCGACTGCATATTTAGGAAATTTCTACGGATATAAAACGATTAAAGAAGCAATTTCTGATGAGAATATTAGAAATACTGTTAGTTCTATTTTAGATGAAACAGGTAAGTTATTAGTTAAAAAATATAACTTTGACTTAGATCAACATAGCACCTATATAAAAAAAATAATAGGAAGATTCGATAATGAATATATTTCAGATGAATTATCTCGTGTTGCTCGTTCTCCAATACGTAAATTAGGTGCAAATGACCGTTTTATTAAGCCAGCAAGAGAGTTAATAAACTTTGGGGTAACACCTAGCTATTTAGTTAAAGCAATTGCAGCTGCTCTATACTATAAAAATAATGATGATCATGAAGCAGTTGAACTACAAAGATTCCTCCAGGATTACTCTGTGGTAGAGTTGCTTGTTAAATATTCAGAATTATCAGATTACAAAGAGCTAATCAGTTTAATTCTTGATGAATACAATCAGTTAGAGAAGGACTTACTTGTACATTAATTTTACTAGACTCTTTCGAAATCACTGAAGAGGACAGATTCAAAAAGAATCAGTCCCCTTCTATGATTTAGCTATATAGATTTCCCTTAATTACCATTAATAAACATATCTCCAGTATGTACTGCTTTTTCATATTGTTTATTTTTAACATAGTAGTTGTAAAGCAACTTTGCATACTTAATTGAATGTGTGACATGATGATGTTTTTTAAAGAATGGAAATGCTGTTTGTTCCATGTAATTATAATATTCATCATATTTTTCGTTAAAACGTAAAATTAAAAGGGTAAAGAGAATGTTATATAAATCATTCGTCGCCTTTTGTGAGAGAGCAAGTCCTTCATTTGCTTCTTCCAGCAATTCATTTGTTGATAAGAGCTTTCCTTCTTCAGCATTATCTAGATAGTTATACAAACGATTTAAATAAGGTAATGATTGTTTATCAGCTTCTTCAACTGATTTTTTATAAAAGATATGTGCATTTTTGAAGTCTTGCTTCCAAAAATACATTAGACCTAAATTATGTAGGATCATTCCTCTTTTATCTAAAAGACCTAAGGCTTCGCTATGCTCAATCAAACTCTCATACCTGTTTACAATTTCTTCAAAATCTAGTTGTGCACTGTCTTTTAATTGTACTAGCATTAAAGATTCTGCCAAAATTGCTCTTGCGTAATTATTTGTTTTATTAAAATATCTGAATGCTTTTTCGCCATAGAAATAAGCCATTACTTTATAGCGTATCCAGTGATAGGCTAATCCTAAATGATAGTAGTATTCTTTATTTCCATATTCTTCTATGTTGACCTTTTTTAATTCTTGCAATGCATTTTGTTTATTTACATTTTCTAGACGGATATATTGTGCTAAATAATATATTCCTCTGACATGATGAAATAAGTTCTTTTCATAAGATGACATAGGAGGAGAATCTTTTTCAATTCGTTTAATAATGAGATCTGCTTTTTCTATGTTTTTACATAAAATAAAATATCGGGCTAATAAAAGTTGAAAATAGATTGCGTAATTGGATGCACTAATGTAGTGAATGCTTTCTAATTCTTCTTTTATTTTTATAATATCCTTCATTCGCTCTAAAATAATTGCATTGTGCCATTTTTGGAGTTTCTTTTCAATATTTTGAACAGCGTCTATCTCATTTTTAATGTCAATCTGAAGACGTTGAGAGAACAGTTGAATGATTTCTTCAGAATATCGAGTTTCCCCTCTTTCAATTCTACTTACATGGGTAGCGGTACAAATGTCTTTTCCTAACTCCTCTTGGGTCAATCCCGCTTTTTTACGATAAAATTTAATGATCTCGCCTTCAAGCATATGTTTTCTCCTTTTCTAATTCCAGATGATTAACTATGAAGTTTTTTGCGTCAGTGCAAGATTACATTCCTACAATTTGCGAATGTCTATTGCAACGCAAATCTAAGAAACTAGAAAGTACAAAGACTTTGAAATACCTATTAATTTATTATAACTAGAAATTTTTAAAGTCAAATACTTTCAATTTAAATTAAAAATAACACAAATTTTCCAGCAAAATTTCATGCTTTTTTAATATTTAATGAAATTTCCTTTCATTTTTCAATACTTTTTAGTAAAAATATCCTACAAAATGACCGGAATTTCGATTAAAAATAACACAATATGCTTTTTCCCTAAATGCTATTACTATTGAAATAGTAAGAATTTTTTAACTATACAGAGAAAAATGGGGGATGAAGTTTATGAAGGTAACAACATTAGC
This sequence comes from Gottfriedia acidiceleris, assembly GCF_002128425.1. Lineage (GTDB taxonomy): Bacteria > Bacillota > Bacilli > Bacillales > Bacillaceae_G > Gottfriedia > Gottfriedia acidiceleris. The sequence goes on along the minus strand of NZ_NESS01000004.1, from coordinate 105,748 downwards.
AAAGCACTCGGCAGTACTTGCCCTTTCAACGAGTCTGCTTATTTCACCTTTCAGTGCAAGATCATACTTAACAGCAAAAGCGGCAACTTCTAAAGCAGAAGATATTTTAACTTCAATTACACCAGAGCAAAGAGAAGCATTAAAAAAATTAGAACTAAACAATCAAGAAGGACTTCAAGGCTTCGGGGAAGGTGAACTGAATTCTGATAAAGATATTTCTGTAATTGTTCAGTTCAACTCGGATCCAAGTAATGTTGCAGTAATAGAAGCAGCGGTTGATGGAAAGTCATTAACAAAAAAATCAGCACAAGCACAAGTTGACAAAGAGCACAAGGTTTTTAAAGAAGATGTAGGAAAGTTCGTTAAGGCTAAGGAAAAGAAAAACGCTCCTTTTATTACAAAAACATATAAAACAGCATTTAATGGTGCAGCGATTACACTTCCTGCAAATCAAGTAAAAGAACTTTTAAAATCAGATGCTGTTAAAACGATTTATAAAGATGTAACTTTTAATATTGATCCAATTAAAGAAGATGTTCCAACAGATGTTGCAAGAAAAACAACTACATCAGTAGATAGTATTCCTTATTTAAACGTGGACAAGCTACATAAAGGAGGAATAACAGGTAAAGGTGTTAAAGTAGGGGTTCTAGATACTGGTATTGACTATAACCACCCTGATTTAAAAGACGCTTTTAAAGGCGGATACGATTTTGTAAATAATGATAATGATCCAATGGAAGCTACTTACAAAGACTGGCAGGCATCAAACCAACCTGAAAGTAATGGTAATGGTACTTATTATACTGAGCATGGTACACATGTATCAGGGACAATTGTGGGTCAAAATAAAGGTGAAAGTGGAGTGTCGGTAGAAGGTGTTGCACCTGACGCTGATTTATATATGTACCGCGTGTTAGGTCCATACGGAAGTGGATCTACTGAAAATGTAATTGCGGGGATTGATAAAGCAGTTCAAGATGGAATGGATGTTATTAACCTTTCATTAGGCGCAGCTATTAATGATCCATATTATCCAACGAGCACGGCAATAAATTATGCAGTATTAAATGGAGTAACAGCTGTAGTTTCAGCAGGAAACAGTGGACCTAATGCTTACACTTTAGGCTCACCAGGTACAGCAGCATTTGCTCTAACAGTTGGAGCTAGTGATGTCCCAACTTCAATTACAACATTTAATGGAAAAGTGGCAGGTGGATGGTCAACGGATCTCGTTAGTATGGCTAGAAGCTTCGCTGATAGTTTTAATAGTTTAGAAGGAAAATCTCTTGAACTAGTAGATGTTGGTTTAGGGACATTAGATGATTACAAGAATAAAAATGTTGCAGGAAAAATTGCTTTCGTTCACCGTGGAAATTTTGCTCTAGTAGATAAAGTGAAGTTTGCAAAGCAAAGTGGAGCAAAAGCTGTCATTATGTACAACAATGTCGATGGTCATGTTGGATATAACTTAGGTGAATCAATGGAATATATTCCTGCATTCTCAATGACAATGAAAGCAGGAGAAGAATTAAAAGAAAAAATTGCAAATGGAAATACAACATTTACATTTTCTAATCTAAAGGAAATCTTAACTGAGGGAGATAAATTAGCTGACTTCAGTTCAAGAGGCCCAGTTAATGGTAACTTCCAAATGAAGCCAGAGATTACTGCACCTGGTGTAAGTGTTCTATCTACAGTTCCTTCTTATATTGCAAATCATGAAACACCAGAAGACTATAGATATGCATACCAAAGAATGGATGGAACGTCTATGGCATCACCATTTGCAGCTGGTGTGGCGGCATTATTAATCGGACAGAATCCAAACCTTGAGCCGACAGATATTAAGTCAATTCTAATGAACACTGCTGATCAACTTAATGGAGACTATAGCGTTTTTGAAGTAGGAGCAGGTCGTGTAGATCCTTATCAAGCTCTTCACACTCAAACAGAAATTAAAGTACAAGATGAAACATTAATCCCAGTCGGCAACCAATTATTAAAAGCAGAGAATGAAACAGGTGGGTTAAGTTTCGGTAAACAAGTGGTTAAAGCTGATTCACAAGTAAAAGTGAAGAAAGACATTGAGTTTACAAATAATAGCAATAAAAAGAAAACATATGATGTAAAAGTAGTAGATAATGCAAATGGAAAGAATGGATTACAAGAGAACGGAGTGGTTCTAGATATAAGTAATTCATTTAAAGTGAACAAGAACACAGTTAAAACAGTAAAAGCAAGCTTAACCGTTCCATCTACAGCGAAAAAAGGTTTTTATGAAGGCTATGTTTTAATTACAAATAGCGAAGATAAAACAGAACAATACCGCATACCATTTAGTTTCAAAAAATCAGATGAAGGCTTTGATATGCTTGATTTACTAACGCCTGCTATTACACCATCTTATTATAATCATGCGTATGACGGCTATCGTAACACCACGGCCTTGTTAAAATTCAACTTAGGTTCACCAATTAATACACTAGATGTAATTTTACAAGATGGAAAAACAAATGAAGATTTAGGCTTAGTCGGTACTCTTAATTTAGAGGGAAGACCAACGGACAAAGACTACTTCCTTCAAGCGTTTGGTGGGGAATATAACAAGTTTACTGGAGATAAAAAAAATCCTATTTCTGAAGAAACAACGATTGCTAAACCTGGACACTACAAATTAAAATACGTTACTACTTTACCTAATGGAAAACAAAAAATATACTTTGACAATGTATTTATTGATATCGATACACCTAAAGTAAAAAGTTCATTAGATGGGGATTCACCGTTTATTGAGTATAAACCTGGACAAAAGACAGTTCCATTTGAAATGGAAATTAAGGATGACGCTTTAACAGAAATGCAGAAGGCTGGTATTGATTTAGACGAAACATCGAATTTTGCAGTCTATACGTATGGTGCTCCTTTTCCAAATGGACCAATTAAAATGGACAAAAACGGCAAGTGGATTGATGAAGTAGAAATGGTTGATACAGTTCCAGTATTACCATTTAACTTAATTGGTTACGATGCTGCAGGAAATCAAGCAAACTGGAAGGAATACTATTTTGTTAAAGAAGGTACACCAGTTGCATACGCTAAACATAATGTAGAACTAGCTAGATCAGGTGACATTCTTTCTGCATCTTTAGTATTAGATAACTTACAAGGTGTAAAAGAAGCTACTTGGAATTTTGATGATGCTCAAACTGTGGGGATTCCTTATGTTAATCTTGTTGATGCTGCTTTAACGGATAAATTCAAGGATAATGCATCCATTCAAGTAACTGGTAATAAGATTAAAGTAGCCTTTAAAGAAGGAATGGTATTTGACCGTGCAGAAATCGTAAATGTAAAAGTAAAAGTACAGGATCAAATTTTCTATCCAATAGGTTATATTAACCCATCTGCTAATATAGTTGATGCTAATGGTCAATCAGTGAAGCTATTAAACGCAGGTAATCGATTCCAGTTAAAACCAAGATTTAATTATGTGCAAGGTTATATTTCACCAGAGGGGTACCTAGTTGAAGGTCAATCATATACTGGATACCGTGACTGGACAAAAGTAGGCGCAATAATGAAAGTAACAGATGGGGCCTATAATCTAGATGCTACTAATTTAATTAGAAGTGGTGGGCGATTTGAGATTGAACCCCTACCTCTAAGCAAAGAGGCATACACATTTGAAGTGAATGTACCAGGACATTTTATTACGAAGAAAACAGAGAAATTCGGTTTTGAATATAAAGGTGAATTATACGGAAAATCGCAATCAACAAACATTAACTTAATTGGTGGAGATGTTAATCAGGACGATGTAATCGATATTCAAGATGCACTTTACATTCAAACATATTGGGGCACAAACAAACGAAGCGCTGATATTAACTTTGATGGAACTGTAGACAGAAAAGATTTTGCATTAGTAGAGAAAAATTATTTACAACAAAATCCATCTGTGCAAAATGCGCCAACACCAAAAACAATCTATAAAAACCAAACGTTAGAAACAATTAAGAGTCAATTAGGCTTATAATCTTAAATCCCAAAGAAACTACTATTAAATATTACTTAATAGTAGATTCTTTTTTTTTTGTGGGGAAATAAGTCATACAAATATATGCATACTCTTTACTGAGTAAAAAAAGAATAATTTCAATTTATTTGAATCAGTCTTTTTTAAAGTTCACCATTCATTTGGTTCGTAATTTAATTCTCTAAATAACTGAGTTTTTTCTTTCTTAGATAAGTCTCTCCATTGACCTATTGGCAGATTGCCTAGATGAATATTCATAATTCGGGTTCTTTGTAATCGATAGACTTCATATCCAAGCGCTTCACACATACGGCGAATTTGACGATTTAAACCTTGTGTTAAAATGATTTGGAAATCAAATTTTGAAAGCTGTTTAACTTCACATGGTAATGTTTTCGTACCTAATATTTTTACCCCTTCAGACATTTTTGTTAAAAAGTCAGGCGTTATTGGTTTATCTACTGATACAATATATTCTTTTTCATGCCTATTTTCAGCTCGTAAAATTTCATTTACAATATCGCCATCATTTGTAAGGAGAATCAAACCTTCAGAATCCTTATCCAATCTTCCAATATTAAAGATACGTAATGGATGGTTTACGAGATCAACAATATTCCCTTTAACACCTTTTTCAGTAGTACTTGTTATACCAACTGGCTTGTTAAGGGCTATATAAACATGATTTCGAGCTAGTCTAATATGTTCACCATTTACAATTACTTCATCACCAGGTTCAACTTGATCGCCGACTTTTGCTACTCTACCATTTAATTTTACGCGTCCTTCACTAATTAACTTATCCGCTCCACGTCTCGAAGCCTTTCCGGATTCACTAATAAATTTATTTAAACGAATGTTAAACAACCCCTTAAATTCTAAATTATACTTTCAGAATAACATATATAGCTTTTTATTGAGAATACCTACTATTTTATCCACATTTATTATATTATTTTCTAAATTATATAACAAAAATGTTTTTTATTGACAGACTTTAAGGCAGGTCGTATGATAGAAAAAATATATTAATATTTTCTCATATAAACTTGAAAATAAGGTTCAAGAGTTTCTACCTAGCGCCCGTAAACTGCTAGACTATGAGGAAGAGCTCTGGATTTTTGTTTTCTTTACAATGTAAAACTGCCTGCTTTTTCTCATGAAAAGCGGGCAGTTTTTTTATTTTAATATAATAAAGGAGTCATCATATGTTTCAACTTAAAGAACGAAATACTTCAGTTAAAATTGAAGTATTAGCTGGTTTAACTACATTTTTAACTTTGGCGTACATCATTATTGTCAATCCAATGATTTTAAAGGATGCAGGTGTACCGTTTAATCAGGCATTTTTAGCTACTATTCTAGCAACAATTATTGGTACTTTAACGATGTCATTAATAGCTAATTATCCAATCGTTATTGCGCCTGCAATGGGATTAAATGCCTATTTTACTTATTCTGTAATTGGGGGACATAATCTCCCATACTCAGTAGGTTTTTCGGCTGTTTTTATTACGGGAATTTTATTTTTACTACTTTCCTTAACATCTTTCCGAACAAAATTGATTCAAGCAATTCCTGCTAACTTAAAGCATGCAATTGCTGCTGGAATTGGATTGTTTATTACATTTATTGGTTTGCGTTTATCGGGTATTGTCGCAGATCACCCTACTAATCTAGTTCAAATTGGTGATTTTAGTTCCCCTAAAGTTGCACTTACATTGATCGGTTTACTAATAACAATTGTATTTATGGCACTTAACTTAAATGGTGCGTTATTTCTAGGGATGATTACGACAGGTCTAATTGGATATTTTACAGGTCAGTTAAATTTTGCAAATGGTTTTGTTGCTATGCCTCATTTACCAAAAGGAATTTTAGTATACAACCCAATTGATTCAGTGAAAGACATTATAGAATATGGACTTTATAGTGTCATTTTCTCATTCTTACTTGTCATGTTATTCGATACAACAGGAGCTTTACTAGCAATCGTTAAACAAGCAGGTCTTATAAAAAATGGTAAGTTAGAAAAGGGAGGAAGTGCATTCTCTGCTGATTCAATTGGAACAATTGTTGGTGCAATGTTAGGAACAAGTCCGACTGCAGCAACTGTAGAATCCTCTGCTGGTGTTGGTGCTGGTGGAAAAACCGGTTTAACATCATTAACCGTTGTAGTTCTATTTGTAATCGCAGCATTTTTTAGCCCAATGATTGGTTCTGTATCAGAAGTTGCCGCAATTACAGCACCTAGCTTAATTATTGTTGGTTGTTTTATGATTAAAAGTATTTCGGAGATTAAATGGGACGATTTTGAAGAAGCATTCCCAGCATTTTTAGTCATCGTTAGCATGCCATTAACATCAAGCATTGCAAACGGTATCGCATTAGGCTTTATTTCATATCCGATCATGAAAATCGTTAAACGTAAATTTAAAGAAGTACATCCGTTTGTTTATTTATTCGCAGTATTATTTTTAGTTCAATTAGTATTTTTTGCACATAAATAGTTTATGGCAGGAAAGGCAAAAAAAGCAGGTAAAAGAGATTAAAATCTTTTACCTGCTTTTTATCATATCAACTTGCTTTATATTCTTCATCACTTTTAATAGTAGACTTTAGTTTCCAATAAACAGGTAAACCAACAATTGCAATACCAATTGATACAAGTGCATCGATTGGTGCATTTATGATCGTACTACAAACGATGTAAAGTGTACCTAAAATTGCCACTATCGGAGTGAAAGGATATAAAGGCACTTTATATAATTTATTTCCACCTTTATCTTGTTTACGTAATATGAAGATTGCATTAAATGCTAGTCCATAAAATAAGAAGACTGCAAATATAGCCATATCAGAAAGTCGATCTGGGTTCCAGAATATCATCATTGCTAATGCCAAAACAATTTGTAATACTGTTGAGGCTACAGGAGTATTAAATTTAGGATGAATACTAGATAATACTTTTGAACCAGGTAGGAAGTTTCGTTCTGCCATAGCAAATGTAACCCTAGGGAATGTTAGAATTTTGCCATTTAAACAGCCAAAGATGGATACTAAAATTCCAATCGCAAGAATTTTCCCACCAATACTACCAAATAGTGAAGAAGCTGCTGCAGTAGCTGCATTAGGACCTAATTCAACAATTTTACTTGCAGATAAAACATGTAACATTGCGATATTAACAGAAAGATAAGCTAAAATAACAATAACAATACCAAAAATAATAGCTCTAGGAAGAGTCTTTGAAGGATTCTTCATTTCTCCTGCCATAAAACCTACGTTCATCCAACCATCATAAGCCCATAAAGTCGCTAATACTGCTGCTCCCATACTAATTGCTTGAGTAGAACTACCACTCTCTGCATTAAAAACTGATGCGTCCCCTTGAAGAATACCAAAAACAGCAATTAAAATAATAGGAACTAGTTTTCCTGCAGTTGAGATTGTTTGAATAAATCCACCAAGTTGAGTACCTAGTATATTTAGACCACCAAGTAATATAATCGTGATAATACCAATAACTTTGCTACTTCCATGAAAACCGAAAAAATCTGCCATTAATGAGCCGAAATAAAGACTAAGTGCGCCCATAACAGCTGGTCCATAAACGAGGGTTTGTACCCAACCGCATAAAAATCCCCACTTCTCACCATAAACCTCTTCTATGTAAGCATATAAACCACCAGTTCTTGGGATTTTTACACTTACTTCAGCGATCGTTAATCCACTTGCTAGTGTAATAACCCCACCGATAATCCACGCTAAAAGAGCCATAGTAGAGTTAGCAGTTGAGGACAGTACGATCCCAGGCTTCATAAAGATTCCAGAACCGATTACTGTACCGATTACTAAAGACGTTGATACGAAAAAGCCAATATTTTTCTTTAAATTTAGTTCTTTTTCCACGTTAAACGCTCCTTCCAGGACTATATTTATAAAATTAGAAAGATTATAGCATATTAATTTTCTAATCTACTTTTTTCTGAAAAGTTAAAATTATGTCTTTTGTATTTTGGGTATAGTGGATAAGGCCTATTAGTTATGATAAATCTTTCAAAATATTTATTCATTAAGACTATATAACAAATTGTTAAAAGGTTATTAGTCGTATAGATAGAACACTATAATGTAGGTTTTTAAGACCGATTTTTATTAAATCATGGAATCGATATAGTCGGAGGTAAAGTCGTGGAAGTTTCTTTTGAGCGTGTAGTAGATAACATATATGCATTAGTTATATGGGATACCGAATGGAAGTCATATAATAATTGCTATTTTATTATTCAGGATAAAGGAGTTACTCTCATTGATTCAGGAAAAAAAATCCATTCAAAGTATCTTGAAAATGCCTTAATTGAACTAGGTAAAACCCCTGAAGATGTGAAACTCTTTTTAGCTACACATGGGCATGCGGATCATATTGAGGGTTCAGCTATATTTAAAAATGCTAAGAAGTTTATTCATTCAAATGATAATGATTTAGTTAATTCACTCGATATAAATCAGTTCAGTAATGACCTGGAAGCTTTTGAAGTGAGAAAGGAGTTTGATTATGCTTTAGTAGGATACCATACTCCAGGTTCTGTCGTTTTTTATCATCGCCCATCAAAAACTGTTTTTACAGGTGATTTCTTATGTTTCTTCGGTGATCCTATATCAAAAGATGGACTAGTCTCTAAAGGAAATGACCTTAGAAATGAGTGGGTAAAATATTTGAGAGATGGTGGAGTCTCAAAAGAACATTTAGATTGTTTTCTTGAGGGACTAAAAAAAATAAATCAGTTTGATAGTATTGTGATGTGTACTGGACATGGTGGTGTACTAGTAGGAAACATGAAAGAGTTTATAAGCGAATTACTAGATGTCGGAGTTCAATATACTAAAAGTATAAATTAGGCTGATTTTTTATAAATCAGTCTTTTTTTATAGATAGTAGTGTATTGAAAGAGCCTAAAATTTTGCACTTTTAAAAGGTTAGAATGGAATATTCTTACCAATAATGAACTATATAAACTGTAAAAGGGTTTCTATAAAATACTAAAATTACTTCGGGAGTGTATTGTAATGAAGTTAAAAACATTAATTGGACTATTATTAGGTTCATTGACAACATTCTTCATTTTAAGTCTTCTAAGTAATAAACTAACTAATAAAGAGTACTGGTTTTATGCATCAATCTATCTAGTCTTTATGGTTATAGCATACTCGGCAATTAATGTAATACGAAAAGTTAAATCATCTAAAAAGACTGATTCATTTTGAATCAGTTTTTTTTTACCTGTTTTGTCAAATTTCTTATTATAAGAAAAATAAATGATTATAATATTGATAATAAGTAATTCTGATACTAGGAGATGGGATATGGATCAAATTCTTTTAGTTTTTATGGAGGTCGCTGAAAAAAGAAACTTTTCAAGAGCGGCAAAAGAGCTACATATGACTCAACCATCCGTTAGTCAGCAAATTCAATTACTAGAGAAGCATATCGGTGCGAAGCTTTTGATTAGAACGAATAAGTATGTTCAGTTAACGAAAGCTGGGGAAATTGTTTATTTGCATGCAAAGGAAATAACTAGTTTATACAAGCGTATGTCGACACTTGTAAATGATCTGATGAATGAGGCTAGTGGTCATCTTAAAATAGGTGCAAGTTATACATTTGGGGAATATGTATTACCTCAAATTTTAGCGGAAATGAAAAGACTTTTTCCGAATGTCATCCCATCTGTGCAAATTGGAAATACTCGAGAAATTGTACAAGCAGCGCTAAGTTATCAAATTGATATTGGTATAGTTGAGGGAGAAGTGACTCATACAAATTTAAATATACAGCCTTTTGCAAATGATGAGATGTACATTATTGCTGGAACTAAAAGTGAAATATATGCAATTGAAGCTGTGACATTGAATCAAATTGAAAATGAAACGTGGATTGTTAGGGAAGAAGGATCTGGAACAAGGGAAGCAACTGAACGATTATTTGAATTATTAAAGATTCGTCCTAAAAATATAATTGAATTTGGTAGTACACAATTAATTAAAGAATCTGTAGAAGCTGGTATGGGTATTACCTATCTATCTGAGCTAACAATAAAAAAAGAAAAGCAGTTAAATACGATAGATTACCTTAAAGTAGAGGGGACACCTATTCAACGAGAATTTTCAATTATAACAGATAAATTTGAACTTCAAACGAAATCGATGGAACTATTTATTGAGTTAGTTAAAAAATATTACGACAATTAGAGTAAGAATCCTTTTTTTATTTAGTTGAACATATAGTAAAAGAAAAGTGTTCAAACGATAAAAAGATAAAGGATAATCAAAATGAATTTCAAAAAACAAAAGAGTAAAACAGTATTAATTACCGGACCAACGGAAGGGATCGGCTATGAGTTAACTTATTTATTTGCAAAAGATCATTTCAACCTAGTTTTAGTTGCAAGAAATAAAATTAAATTAGAAAAAATGGCGATTTCATTAATGAAGCAATTCAATATAAAAGTAATGGTTATTTCAGAAGACCTTTCTAAAGAAAATTCTGCTCAGTCTATTTTTGATCAAGTTTTAAAATCACAAATGGAGATTGATATTCTAGTAAATAATGCTGGAGTTGCCTTATACGGAGAATTTTGTCAGACTGATTTAAATAAAGAGTTAAAGATGATTCAGCTAAACATCGTTACTTTAACAGAGTTAGTAAAATACTTTCTACCAAATATGATTCAAAAAAAATCGGGCCAAATTATTAATATTGCATCAACTTCAGCTTTTCAACCAGGTCCAAAAATGTCTGTCTATGCAGCCTCAAAGGCTTATGTACTATCATTTAGTGAAGCTCTTTCAGAGGAATTAAGACATACAGGCGTTAGTGTTACAGCTGTTTGTCCGGGACCTACTAGAACGGGAATTATAAATTCATCCGGTGGAAATAATTCAAAGCTATTTAAAGGCAAAATGATGACCCCAAAAAAAGTTGCGAAGTTGACTTATGAGGCCGCTAATAAGAAAAAAACTGTTGTTATTACGGGTATTAAGAATAAAATGTTAGCACAGTCTGTTCGATTCATTCCACGATCGATCGTTCGAAAACTTGCAAAAATACTATTAGATGAGAGATAAAAAAATACAGTCTAATTAGGCTGTATTTTTTAGTTACTATTTAATTACGCGTTACCCATAATAATCTGTTCAAGTGTATTTGCTACATCTTGTGCACTATCAGAAACTGATTCTAACATTTCATAAATCTCTTTAAACTGAATTATTTTGATCGGATCTTTTTCATTTTTAAATAACTCTTTAATGGAAGTGCGTAATAAAGCATCACATTGTGACTCATAATCTTTTACTTGAATTGCATGAACGCGCATTTCTAATAATTTCTTCCTTGAAAGTAACTGAATTGCTTTTAATATTTCATTTGCAGCACTACGAATATTTTTAACAAATTTCACCATGAATTCATCTATTTGTACGATAGAGTACATTTCAAACGTTGCTGAACATTGCTCCATTCCGTCTAGAACATCGTCCATTTTATTAGCAAGTTCTAGTATATCTTCACGTTCAATTGGTGTAATAAATGTTTTATTTAATTCAACGATAATTTGATGGATATATGTATCACCTTTTGTTTCATAAGCCTTCATTTCTGTAGAGAATGTTTTTAAATCAGTAGCATTTTTTATTTTAAAGTCATCAAAATAAATCGAACTTTCATTTACATTATTTGCAATATTTAAGAGCATTTCAAAAAATGTATCATTTTTTTTACCTAGTCTCAAGTACGATTCCTCCTAAAAAACAGATTGATTCTATCTTTCCATTATGTTGCTCAAGAGAATGAGATTTTATAAATATTGTCCTTTAAAAAACAGGTCCAGTTCGATCAATTTTTGCTTTTACTGAAGTTTTGAATTTAACATTCTTATATTCTTTGTCCCAATTTATTTTTTTCCATAAATCTGGATAAGAGCTAGCTAAAATTCCTCCAATTCCTAATGCGTCACAATTAGCTTCCAATAATGATTTATTGATTTCATCAGACTGTTTAGTAAGAATTTTTGAAATTTCCTTATTTAATTTGTCCTTATTTATCTTTTCGCCTACCTTACCTGTATAACTAATAATTGTTAAATCAAGAGTTAGCTTTAGCTTACAAGTTATTTTTTTCGTCTTTTTATCTACTTTTACATCGATATCCCTTTTTATTTGTTTTACTCTATAAGAAATTGATCGTCGTTCTCCTAACTCTATAACCATTTCACTATATTTAGCTAGTCGATCCATTAGTAATAATAAAAGGCTTCCTTTTTCATTAGGTAAGCTAATTCCTGAAAACTTATCCCCATTAAATAGGTCCACTCCACCGATTGTAATTTTATCATTTTCGTCTTTTGTTACAAAAGGTAAAACGATATCTCGACCCGTATCTGTAACTTGTGTCCATGCTGTAAAAGCAGTTTCTTTCGGAATCTTTGTTGTATCCTCAGCAGCCTCTAGGCCTTTTAATATGACAAATGCGATTGGGCTAGTTCCAGGGTTGAGTGTAATAATGTCTGAAGCCTTATTTTCTGCAATGACAACTCTAGTAGAAACATAGGCTTGTCTAGGTCGATAAAAAAGCTCTAAATAAGGGTAAATTCCTTTTCTAGCAAGTTCTCTTCCGATTAAAATAATATGTGCTTTACTTACATCAATTAAGCCAGGTAGTTTATTATTAATGTCAACTTCCATTCCAGATACAGTAGGCCGCTTTACTTTAACAAGTTCGTCATTAACTTCAAACTGTCCTCCACCTTTATTTTCAATATTTAATGCTCTAACTGTAGCTAATACATTATCATCTTGATCTAAATCGAAGCTAATGCCATTAACCATTTTTTTATTTACAAGTAGATTTTGGTCCCAACAGCTTGTTAAAAAAAAGGTAAACAAACATAAGGTTATCAAAAATGATTTTCTTATAATTGTTCACTCCTTTCAGTTTTTGAAATAATGAAAGATAGACAAAACAAAATGAAGGGAAGTCCAAATACAACCACATAGCTTAAATAAGTTACATATTTATCAAAGATAACTAGTTGATCCTCATCAAATGGTATGATTGTTATGAAAAAAATTAAGATTCCACTAATAAATACATTTTTTTTAAATGATTTTTCATTGCTGATACTTTTAGCCGATAAAAATAAGTAAGTGATTAGCGAAGTTGTCATTGGAACAATCCAGACCGATAAAAAGATCAAATCTAAACGATCGATCATTTCAAACGAAAGTGCTTTAAATAAATATAAAACGGGCTCCCTAATTTGCAAAAGTTGTGTTGGACTAAAAATTATTAGACAAAGAAAGGTGAAATAGGAATAGAATAATGTCACAGAGAAATTGGCAAGACTCACAGTTTTTAAAATTCCTTTTTCGGAATCAAGTACAAAAGGAAAAATTAATAGAAGACTTTCAAATCCGAGCATTGAGAGTAATGATTTGTGACTTCCTAAAAGGATATTTTTCACACCTGAATGCCCAACCGGTAGTATAAAGCGAAATTCCTTCGGTAAATAAAAGGTAAAGAACGATAACAAAAATAGTAAGATGATTAAAACCGATGCTAAAACAAAAAATCTTGAAATGATTCTTAGGTCACTAATTGTTAAATAAATGCTAGATAAAATAATAATTAGCGATAGTATCCACATAGGTGTAAGCGGTAGTAACCAAAGAGTTATACTTCTTATAAAAAGAGCACAAGCCAGACTTCCAATCATAATAAAATAGATATAGATAAATAAGTTACAGAACTTTCCTACATATTTACCTAAAATTTTTTTTGTAATATCAGTATATGTAGTATATGGATATTTTCTTAGTAAAAGCCAATAAATGATTAGTGTAATTTGGACTGCTACACCTGCAATTAAGGTGGAAATCCACCCATCACCTTTGGCTGTACTTTGAACAGCGTTTGGTAATGCGAGTAGTCCAATACCGATTTGACTTTGCATAATAAAAAAATAGAGCTGCAATTTAGAAATCGAATTACTATTTGTTATCATTTTTCTTCCACACCCTAGATATTCTTTGTTGTGCAATCTTTTGGGGACGTGCATCAGTTGGTCTTGTATTTTGTTTCCATGAAGGGAGTCTAAAGAAAGTATCCTTTATATCTTCCTTCCGAAATGGTGCCATCGGAGAAAAGTAAGGCATGCCAAAAGATTTTAATTTACACATATGCATAAAAATTAACATTAAAGTTAGTGTGATCCCAAAGAAACCTAGTATCGAAGCCATGATCATCGTCGGAAAGCCTAATAGTCTCATACTAGTACCCATTTCACTAACTGGTGCTACAAACGAAGCAATTGCTGTAAAACCAATTACAACGATCATCGTGTTTGATACTAAATGCGCTTCAACAACAGCCGTACCAATAACTAGCCCACCAACTATACCAATTGTTTGAGCGATAGGAGAAGGTAGTCTAATAGCGGCTTCCTTTAGTAGCTCTAATATAATTTGCATTGCAAAAGCCTCGACGAGAGGGAGAAATGGTACAAACTCTAACGAAACTCTAATTGAATAAAGAAGACCTAGTGGTAGTACTTCAGAGTGAAAGGATACGATCGCAATGTAGATGGCAGGTAAGCTAATTGCAATAATAAAGCTAAATACCCTAATAATTCTAAAAAATGAACCAATCAACCATCGATGATTATAATCATCGGGAGCTTGATAAAAAGCAAAAAAGGTAATTGGGACAATAGAAACTGTTGGATTCCCATCTACAAGTAAATTTATTTTACCGTCTAAAAGATAAGATGCAGCCCGGTCTGGTCTTTCTGTATTTAATACTTGTGGAAATGGTGAAAACGTACTATCCTCGATCAATTCTTCTAGTTGTCCTGAAGAACGAAGACTGTCTAATTCAAGACCTGAAATTCTTTCTTCTATGACATCCACAAGTTTTCGGTTTACGATTGAATCGATATAAACCATAGCAACTTTAGTATTCGTAATCTTACCAATCGTAAAATACTTAACCTTTAGATCAGGTGTATGTATTCGTTTTCTTAGTAATTGTATATTTGTATTTATACTTTCTACAAAACCATCATGAGCACCATTAATATTTTGTTCATTAGCAGGTTCAGAAATTGCACGTTCCTTATCATCTGAAGCTGCTGCCAGAATTCCATTAGAACAATTTTCTTCTAAAATTAGACAAAACCCGTCTAATAAACTATCACCTAATTCTGAGATTTTTTTTGAGTTTTTAATCGCATATGATTTGACGATATTACCTGTTTCATCTTTTGTTTCTCTTAAAATAGGTTCGATAATAAAAGATTGAAGTGCCTCAATTTTTACCATCGATTCAAGAAATAAAATAGCAAAAATCTGGACATTTTTATGGATAATCTTAACAACCAAATCTTCTGTATGACTTAAATAATCTTGAATCATTTCAATATTATTTTTAAGATCATTTGATAAAATTTCTTCTTTATTTGACTTAATTGTTGTTGTATTGGTTCGCATATTGATACCTCTTTGATGGAAGGTCTAATTGGGCTTAGTCTTTCCAAAATTAGGTTGTGTATGCAACGAAGACTCCATATGAAAATTATTTTATAGCTTTTTTTAGATTAACAAAAACGTAGGATATCAGTTTTCTAAAAAGTAGAAAAATCGAATTTTGTAGAAATAAACTTGTTGACTTTTTATTTTTTGCATAATAATATAAGGACAATTAATTTAAATAAACATCCATAATTACTTTGCGTTGACGAAGAGTAGTAACGATTACGGAAACTAAAAGAGAGCTGATGGTTGGTGCGAATCAGTGTGAAAGTAATCGCGAATGGACTTCCGAGCATTCAAACCGAACCTTAAATAAGTAGTAGGCTTTGGCGAGTAGTCTTCTCGTTACAAAAGACGGGTATTCATTGGAAAGTTGATTGGATACCGACAAAGTGAGCTGTTAAATCAGCTAATGAAGGTGGCACCACGGGTCTCTCGTCCTTTTTTAAGACGGGGGGCCCTTTTTGTATTTCTTTAAAATTAAATAATAATAAATCGCTGAGTAAGAAGAGTAAATATTGGTGAATGTTACAGAGAGTTAGACAATGGTGGGAGTCTAATACAGGAACCTTTATCGAATGGGCTTACGAGAGGCATCTTGAACATGAAAGTAGGGATGCACGGATTTCCACCGTTAAAAGGATAGGGTATCGGAATTATTTAAGTAACTTATTCCCGTATCCGAAAAGTGGGATTCAGATAAATCTGATCCAATCTGAGGTGGTACCGCGGTAGCAACTAATCGTCCTCTATATGCACAATCTTTGTGCGTATAGGGGACTTTTTTTATATTCAACATTAAATTTTTGGAGGTCGAACAAATTGTCAGTACAAAACAAAGCAGAAATAGTCATTGAAACGATAATGGGGGATTTGTTTACACCGATTTCATTATTTAAGAAATTGACCGCTAGCAAAAAGTTTTTATTTGAAAGTTCATTTAAGCATAAAGATTCTGGCCGTTATTCATTTGTTGGTTCAAAACCTGCTTTTGAATTGATTGGGACAAATCAAAGTGGTCAAATCATCTATAAAAATGGCCAAAAAGAAGAGTTTGTTGGAAATCCTCTTTTAAAACTGAAAGAGTTAATACCAAAGCAGGATTATTTAGAGGAATTGGATATCCCTTTCATTGGTGGGGGAATTGGGTATGTAGGATATGATATGATTCGCCAGTTTGAAGAGATCGGTGATGAGTTAGAAGATGTTATCGGAATGCCAGATCTCCATTTAATGTTTTTTGAAGTCATTATTGTATTTGATCATTTGGAACAGAAAATTCATTTGGTTGGAACAAAGCTTTCTGATGAAACAACATTAGAAGATTTGAAGGGCGAAATTCAAAAGTATAAGCAAGTAATTTTATCCAACTCAAATCAAGAGGAGGAAGTAAAACCAGTTCTATTTTCTACTTTTGAGTCTGAAGTTAGTAAAGCTGACTATATGTCCAAAGTAGAAAAAGCAAAGTTATTTATTCAAAAAGGAGATATTTTTCAAGTCGTTCTATCACATCGAATGGGAGCAAAATTTGAAGGGAATCCATTTGATTATTACCGAAAATTACGAATCCAAAATCCGTCACCATATATGTATTATATCGATTTTGGTGATAGCGTTGTTGCCGGTACTTCCCCTGAAAGTTTAATAAAAGTTAAAGGTAATCAGGTTATAACGAATCCAATTGCTGGTACGAAACGAAGAGGTAAAACAAAAGAGCAAGACTTAATCATCGAAAAGGATTTATTACAGGATGAGAAGGAACTCGCTGAACATAAAATGCTTGTTGATTTAGGAAGAAATGATCTAGGCAAAGTTTGCGAGTTTGGAACAATCAAATTAGAAAAATATATGACCGTTGAGAGATACAAATATGTAATGCATATCGTTTCTGAAGTTAGCGGGGAATTAAAAAAAACACATACTTCACTTGATGCTCTTATTGCTTGCTTACCAGCTGGAACCGTATCTGGTGCTCCAAAGATTAGAGCAATGGAAATCATTAATGAATTAGAGCGTTCAAAGCGAGGGGTATATTCTGGTGCAGTCGGCTATGTCTCTGTTAATGGAAATCTTGATTTTGCATTAGCTATTCGAACGATGATTTTAAAAAATCACATGGCTTATATTCAAGCAGGAGCAGGTATTGTTTATGACAGCAAACCCGAACACGAATATGAAGAAACCATTAATAAATTAAAAGCTTTTTTGGAGGAAAATCATGATTTTAATAATTGATCACTATGATTCTTTTACTTACAATCTTTATCAATTTTTAGGAGAGCTTGGCGAAGAAATGAAAATCGCTAGATATGACAAAATTTCGATTGATGAAATAAAAGAAATGAATCCAAGAGCAATTATTCTTTCTCCGGGACCAGGTAAACCCGAAGAGAAACAGGAAACGAATGAACTCATTCAAACTTTTTATAAGACTATCCCAATACTAGGCATTTGCCTAGGGCACCAAGCAATCGGTTATGCATTCGGCGCAAAAATTATTAGAGCTAGACAAATCAAACATGGAAAAACATCGAAAATTAGGCATGATGGTAGCAATTTATTTGCTTACATGTCTCAACCGTTAGAAGTTATGCGATACCATTCACTAGTAATTGAAAAGGAAACTATACCGCCTTTATTCGAGACTTTAGCATTCGCTATGGACGATCAAGAAATTATGGCGATTAAACATCGAAAATATCCAATCTACGGTATGCAATTTCATCCGGAATCTATAGGAACAGAATACGGAAAACAACTTTTATTAAACTTTTTAAATGAAATAAAGGAGGAATTAGTAGATGAAAGAGTACCTTCAACGCTTAGCTAATCGCGAGTCGTTTACAGTAGAAGAAATGCAAGTAGCTGTCGGGCGGATTCTACAGGATGATCAAATATCAGATAGTGAAATCGCAGCATTTTTAGTTGCTTTAAAAACAAAAGGTGAAACAGTAAATGAAATCGCAGGACTAGTTAATGCGATTCGAAATCATACAGTAGGTTTTACTAGGAAGTTTCATAATGTCATTGATAATTGTGGGACAGGAGGGGATAACTCATCGAGCTTTAATGTGAGTACAACATCAGCGTTTGTTATTGCTGGAAGTGGGATTCCGATTGCAAAGCACGGTAATCGTAGCATGTCCAGTAAAACAGGTAGCGCCGATGTATTAGAACAACTAGGTGCGGAGTTATCGATTCCAACTCAGGCTTCCGAAGAGCTTTTAGACGAAATAGGAATTACATTTTTATTTGCACCATATGTTCATCCAAGATTGAAAAAAGTTATGAAGGTAAGACGCGAGCTAAAAATTCCGACCATTTTTAACTTAATTGGACCTTTAACAAATCCAGTTGAATTAGAGACCCAACTATTAGGAATTTACAGAAGAGATTATTTAGAGGTATTTGCAGAAGTGCTAAATAAACTAGGACGTAAACGAGCGATTGTATTAAACGGTGCAGGGCATTTAGATGAAGCATCGTTAGCTGGTGAAAATCATATTGTCCTACTTGAAAATAGTGAGCTGAAAAAAATGACACTTCATCCAGAAGAAGTTGGATTAACATATTACCCAAATACAGAAATCAAGGGTGGAGATGCAAAGAGGAATGCAGATATTCTTCTTCGAGTTTTAAAAGGAGAAAAAGGAGCTTTTAGAGATACCGTTTTATTAAATGCTGGTTTAGCAATCTATACTTCAGGTATTGTCAACCAAATTACAGACGGTATTAAAAAGGCAGAGGAGAGCATAGATTCAGGCGCAGCTTATGAGAAATTACAAAAACTAGTCGAAAAAACTAGCAAACTAAAAAGAGAGGTTATTTAAATGGAAACCATTTTAGATCGAATTATTTCTCAAAAAAAAATCGAAATTAAAAGTTTAAGAGCGATTAGTCGAAAAATAACTAATCAAAGAAAGAATTTATCATTAATTGAACAGTTAAAAGCTGCAGACCATTTATCGATCATTGCAGAGTTTAAACGAGCATCACCATCAAAAGGTGATATTAATACAAATCTTAATCCCGCAGAACAAGCAAAGAAATATGAAGAAAATGGAGCTGCCGCAATATCTGTTTTAACTGATACAACTTTCTTTAAAGGTTCCTTTAAAGATCTGAAAATCGTACGAGATACCGTTAATATTCCGATATTATGCAAAGATTTTATAATCGATCCAGTTCAAATAGATATTGCGAAAGAGCATGGAGCAAACATTATTTTACTAATTGCTGCTGCATTACCTTTTACAGAACTAAATCATTTATATCAATATGCCAAGCAGCATAACCTTGAAGTATTGATGGAAGTACATGATGAGGAAGATTTAGAAAAAGCACTAAAAATTGGGCCAGCGCTATATGGCATCAATAACCGAAACTTAAAAACATTTGAAGTGAACCTAGGTGTAACAGAAAGATTAGCACCACTTATTCAAGCAGATGGTGGTTTCATTATTAGTGAAAGTGGCATTTTCAATCAGTATGATGCAAAACGTGTGAGAGATGCTGGGGCAAATGGAATTTTAGTCGGAGAGGCATTAATGAGAAGCAATGAATTATCATCAAATATGAGAGAGCTTATGGTTCCTATTCTAAAGGAGGCTAAGCAGTGAAAGTGAAAATTTGCGGCATTACCGATTTAAAAACAGCTAAATGTGCAATAAATGCAGGAGCTGATGCCATTGGATTTGTATTTGCAGAAAGTAAGCGTCAAATTGAAATTTCTGAGGCAAAGAAGATCGTCGAATCACTGCCAGTTTCGGTATTGAAGATTGGCGTTTTTGTAAATGAAACAAAGGAGACATTAGAATCCATTTACCAGGAAGTTGGTTTAACGCATCTTCAGCTACATGGAGATGAAACGCCAGAATTTTGTCGTTCATTATCCTTTCCAGTAATCAAAGCATTACGGGTTCAGTCGGAAAAGGACGTTGAAAAAATCGCTGAATATGATTGTGATTATATTTTAGTTGATAGCCCGAGTGGAAAATATCGTGGCGGAAATGGAACAACATTTAACTGGGAACTTGTTCAATCAAAGAAAATAGATAACTTGATTTTAGCTGGTGGCTTGACGATTGAGAATGTAATACCTGCAACTAGCGTCGTAAAACCAATAATGGTTGATGTAAGTAGTGGAGTCGAAACGAACGGAAAAAAAGATGAAGAAAAAATAAAAAGTTTTATAAAAAAAGTTAAATTAGGAGGAATTTAAATGTCTACGTACACACTTCCAGATGTAAAAGGTCATTTCGGTATGTATGGAGGGAAATATATACCTGAAACGCTTGTCCAAGCCATAACTGAATTAGAAGAAGCATATTCAAATATTAAAGATGATCCAACATTTATTGAGGAAATTGAAAGATTGTCAAAAGACTATGTAGGTCGTCAAACACCTCTTTACTTTGCAGAAAATTTAACTAAGCATGCAAACGGAGCTAATATTTATTTAAAACGTGAGGATTTAAATCATACTGGTGCTCACAAAATCAACAACGCGATTGGTCAGGCATTACTTGCGATTCGAATGGGTAAACGAAAAATCGTTGCTGAAACAGGAGCGGGTCAACATGGTGTAGCAACTGCAACAGTTTGTGCTCTGTTAAATTTAGAATGTGTTATTTTCATGGGTGCCGAGGATGTTCGAAGACAAGAACTGAACGTTTTCCGTATGGAATTACTAGGCGCAAAAGTGATTAGCGTTGAATCAGGAAGTGCGACGTTAAAGGATGCAGTAAATGAAGCACTTCGTTACTGGGTTGCAAATGTAGATGACACTCATTATCTATTAGGATCTGTAATGGGGCCACATCCTTTTCCAATGATAGTACGAGATTTCCAAAGTGTAATCGGAAAAGAAACACGACAACAATTTTTAGCAAAGGAAGGTAAACTTCCTGATGCAGTAGTAGCTTGTATTGGCGGAGGAAGTAATGCGATTGGTATGTTCCATCCATTTATAACGGATGAAAGTGTAAAGTTATTTGGAGTTGAAGCGGCCGGTCATGGAATCCATACAGATAAACAAGCAGCTTCGTTAACAAAAGGTGTGCCAGGCGTATTACACGGTGCACTAATGTACTTACTTCAAGATGAAGACGGTCAAATACAAGAAGCCCATTCAATTTCTGCAGGACTTGATTACCCAGGTGTAGGACCAGAGCATTGTTATTTGAAAGATATTGAGCGAGTGAAATATGAATCGATTACCGATGAAGAAGCACTTGAAGCATTCCAATTACTAGCAAGATTAGAAGGAATTATCCCAGCATTAGAAAGCGCACATGCAGTTGCATATGCAATAAAACTAGCAGCAACTATGAAGAAAGAGGAAAATTTAGTCATTTGTTTATCTGGTAGAGGCGATAAAGATGTGCATACCGTTCGAGAACGATTAAAGGAGGGGAAATAAAATGATGAATCGAATTGAATTCCAATTTTCAGAACGACTTAAAAAAGGTGAAAAGCTATTTATTCCTTATATAATGGCAGGTGACGGAAGTCTAGAAGTTTTAGGAGGAAGACTTGCTTTACTAGAAAAATTTGGCGCATCAGCAATCGAAATAGGTATACCGTTTTCTGACCCAGTAGCAGACGGTCCAGTAATTCAACAAGCGGGAATCCGAGCATTACAAGCTGGTACAACTTTAAAAGCTGTACTTGAAAAAATAAAAGAAGTACGTAAGTTAATCTCTGTACCTTTAATCGTCATGACTTATATGAATCCTGTTTTAGCTTATGGAATTGACAGATTTGTATCTGACCTTCAGAAAGCAGGAGTAGACGGCTGTATTATTCCTGACCTACCAATCGAAGAAGAAGAAATTATTATTCATAAACTTGAAGAATTTGGAGTAGAACTAATACGATTAGTCACAATGACTACACCAAAAGATCGAATCATTAAAATTGCTGAAAAAGGAAGAGGCTTCTTATACACAGTAACAGTAAAAGGGATTACTGGTGTTCGAAATGAACTAGATAAGAGTTTATCATCATTTTTAAAAAGTGTTAAAGAAATTAGTAATAAACCTGTAATAGCTGGATTCGGTGTATCCAACCCAGAACAAGTAAAGGAATTAAGCCAAGATTGTGATGGGGTCATTGTTGGAAGTAAAATTGTTGATTTATTTAATCAAAATAAGATAAATGAAATTAAACTTTTAATGGAATCAAGTCTAATAAGCCAGGAAGTATTTTAATATAAAGTTATATCAGGCTATTTAATGGCCTGATTTTTTTATGGTATTTATGTAGTTGCAGATTTACTATTTTTAATTGTGATTCTCAGCTTTTAATTGTAGATTTGGCATTTTAAATTGTGATTTTCTGATTTTATTTGCAGTACCTAAATAATTGCAGAAAAATATATTTAATTGTAGATTAGGAAAATTTAATTGCGACTCTTCAGATTTAATTTGCACTTAGCACCCTAATACATACCAACTTATCCACAATATTTTACAGTCTACCAAAAAAATCGATTACAAACTATTCACTAATTTTTGCATTTTTCCACAATTTTATGGAAAGTTTTCCACATAATATCGGAGTATCCACAAAAATCTTACTCCAAAAAAATAGATCTACAAATTATCCACAAAAAATTAATACACACAGTATCATCTAAGTTTTCCACAATTGCATGGTTCGTACATTTTTCTCTCTAGGACATATGTCCTTCCCAAACAACCTTCCAATATCGTTTAATAATGAAGAAATCAATATGTCAGGAGAGAAAAATATGAAAGGAATCCTATTAGCAATTGTTGGTGGAGCACTCATTACACTACAAGGAGTTGCAAATTCACAAATTAGTAGTGATATTGGAACTTGGCAAGCTGCTACAATTACGCAGTTTACAGGTTTTATTGTAGCATTATTCGTATTACTATTAATAAAAGATAAAAAATTAGCTGAAGTTAAGAAAGTGCATCCAATTTATTTAACAAGTGGGGCATTTGGAGCATTTATTATTTTTTGTAATGTAACAGCGATACATCTCAATGGGGTTACATTTTCAATTTCAACACTTTTAATTGCACAGTTAAGTTTCACATTTATCAATGATAGTAGAGGTTGGTTCGGTGTGAAAAAGTTAAATATTAGTACGGCACAATTTGTGGGTATTGGTACGATGATCATTGGTGTAATCGTGCTAGCATCTTAAAAGTAATTGCAGGAGGTGAAGTTAACTTGAAAGTCACTAGTGATATTGAACAAATTAATCAATTTTTAACTGAACTTCATATTGAAGAAGTCTTTAATGAGGATTTAAAAGCTCATATGACTATTCATCGATTCATGCAAGGAGAACTTATTTGTTCCCAAGGAGACTCACCACAATCTTTGTTTGTTTTAGTAAAAGGGAAAGTCAAAGTTTATACAACTTCAGCAGAGGGAAAAACATTAATTCTATCATTTAAAAAGCCTCTTGAATTAATTGGCGACATTGAATATGTAAGAGGTTCAAATTATATAAATACGGTTGAAGCTGTTTCTGCGGTTGAAATGATTGCCGTAGATTATCGCTGGCTAAAAAAATTTGGTAAAGACTATGCACCATTGCTTCAGTTCTTATTAGAGATCATAACGGAAAAGTTCCATATTAAGTCGAATGCGATGAGTTTTAATTTAATGTATCCAGTAGAAGTCCGGCTAGCGAGTTATTTATTATCAGTTTCATACGATGAAACGGATTCTTTACTAAAGGACAATTTAAATTCGATTAATATCAAAGATGCAGCGAATCTAATCGGAACAAGTTATCGACATGTTAATCGAGTTATTCAACAGTTCTGTAAAGAGGACTTAGTAGAGAGAAAAAAAGGAAGTATTCTTATTAAAGATCGGGTAGGTTTGAGTATTCTAGCAGGAAATAATATTTATGAATAAGTTTTTTGGAGGTGTAATTTTATGTTTCTTGGTTTAATTTTATCCTTAATTGCAGGAGCACTAATTGGTTTACAAAATATATTCAATAGTAAGGTCAATGAGCGGACAGGAATATGGGTAACGACAACATTTGTATTAGGAATGGGCTTTTTAGCTTCTTTCGTAATGGGTCTAATATTTGATGGTAAGCAATTATTTGTTTTGCATGATATGAAAAATTGGTATTGGATTAGCGGAATTGTCGGTGTAGGTGTTGTATTCTGTTTAACGAAAAGTACTAGAATTCTAGGACCAACTTATGCTATATCAATTGTTCTTACTTCTCAATTAATGTTTGCATTGTTATTTGATTCTAGAGGATGGCTAGGACTTGAGAAAGTTCCGTTTTCTTCTAAGCAATTAATTGGTGTTTTGCTTATTATCAGTGGTATATTAATTTTTAAATTTAGCGGAATAAGTTTTAAACGAATTAAGCAACTAATTTAGTTTAAAATCAATCTAGAAAAATATGATTAAATAAAATAGAGAAGGGGAAAATGTTATGAAAACATACAAAACTTTATTATTAGATGTAGATGATACATTATTAGATTTTGGAGTAGCAGAAAAAGTAGCATTACAATCTCTATTTAAAGATCAAAAATTACCATTAACGGATGAAGTTAAGTCAAGGTACAAAGAAATTAACCATGGACTGTGGAAGTCATTTGAAGAAGGTAAAATAAGCCGAGACGATGTGGTGAATACACGTTTTTCAACTTTATTTAAAGAGTTTGGTATTGAAGTTGACGGTTTTCTGCTGGAACAGACTTACCAAAGTTACTTAGGAGAGGGAAATCAATTAGTTGAAGGTGCATATGAATTACTAACAAGTCTTCAGCATGAGTTCGATTTATATATTGTTACAAATGGAGTTTCAAAGACGCAATATAAACGTTTGAATGCGGCGAATATTTATCCTTTCTTTAAAGACATTTTCGTTTCTGAGGATACTGGTTATCAAAAACCAATGAAAGAATACTTTGATTATGTATTTGATCGAATTCCTAACTTTGAATTAGATAAGACATTGATTATTGGAGACTCACTTAGCGCAGATATAATTGGCGGGGCTGGATCAGGAATCGATACTTGCTGGGTCAATTCAAAAATACTTTCGAATGATTCCGATGTAGTTCCTACTTATGAAATTCAAAAACTTGATGAGCTGTACAACATCTTAAATATTGAACAAAAGGTTTTGGTTACTTCATCTAATCAATGACCGCTTAAAAAGCAAGGTCTGAATAGTTGATGTTTAAACCTTGTCTATGTACTAAAAGCAAAAAGTATTATACTTTTTGCTTTTTTTATTTCGCTTTAAGAAACTATAAATTGACAAAGAGGAAGGTAATTCGACATAGTTACCAATTTTAGAAATAAAGTGTAAGTGCAACTACGCCTCTGTCTTCACCTAAAAGGCTCGCCAATCGGCTATTTTTTAATTTCTAAATTAGAAAATAATGGAATAATAATTATTGACAATGATAATCATTATCATTTAATATGGTAAGGTGTTTAGTTGTGATAATAATTATCATTATCAACTACTTAAACATAAATGAAAATCATTAGAGGATGTGTAGAAATGATTAATATTCAGAACAAAGATGAACTAACAAATTATGATCATTTAGATCAGGAAGAGTTAAAAACTTTGGAGTATTTAAAAAGTGAAAAAACTGAATTATTGGTAGGCTATCTTTCTAATGTGAAAGCAGGAAGAAAAGGAATTTTTCAACGCCTATTCCAAGCATTTATAAGAGAAAAACTAATACCAGAGGAAAGAATTACTTGGATAAATGATGAGGTGTCAAAAATTAATGTTGATCTACCTAGTGGGAGACATCTGCAAGTTTCTGTTTCCAAATTACACTCACTTGGAAGATTCGATCTAACTGGTGATGTAATCGTAATTGACGAAACATTATCTAACGAACTAAACCATCCTGTTGAGCTGATCGAGTTATTAAAAAATGAAGGTATGTTGGAGGAAGCAACTACAGAACAGTATGAACGATTTAAGCATGAAATTCAAAACGGTGTTGCAAACCTAACGTTGGCCCTAACAGGTGCTACGATCAATCATCATGAATTAGCGGAAAAGGCTAAACAATTTTCGGTTCATTCTTCAATAGAATGGGCTATACATCAAAAGAATCAGGATAAAAAATTTAGTCCACTTGCATTTTTTGAACAATGTGTAGTTGAAGGGCATCCTTTACATCCTGGAGCAAAAACAAAGTTTGGCCTTAGTGTCGAAGAGGTAATTCAGTATTCACCTGAATGGGGTGGCAACCCAGAAGTGATCGTAATTGCAGTATCAAAAGACCTTTGTAAAACGACAGCTATTGATCAGACTACTATCACAAATTGGTTATATAAAGAGTATGAAAATTTACAGCCTGCTGTTGAAGCGGTTTTACATAATAAAGGTTTACAGCTTAGTGATTTTGAATTGATACCAGTTCATCCATGGCAATTTGAAAATACACTAAATACATTCTATGAAAAAGAGATTGAGCAAGGAAAAATAATTCCAATCAGTGATTTTATTATTCCAACTCAATCATTAGTGTCATTTCGATCTTTAGCTCCGATTCAAAATTTAGGAGAGAAAAAACATCATATAAAAACGGCGGTTAATGTGCAAACAACAAGTGCCATTCGTACAGTCTCACCTAATTCTGTCGTGAATGGTCCAATGCTTTCAAAAATATTTAAAGCAATACAAGAAAAGGAATACGGATTTGATGGGAAATTTATAGTGCTAGAAGAACGAGCGGGAATACATTTCCAACCCGGAAATCTAAATCTTACTGAGGATGAGCAATGGAAACTTCAGGCAAATTTAGCTTCTATTTTAAGAGAAAATCCCGAAAACTATGTCCTACTTGAGGATGAAATTCCAATGGCTGCAGCATCATTAATTTCGGAATCTCCAATAAGTAAAAAGCCAATTGTTATAGAGTTAATTGAACAATTAGCTAATGTAAATCATTTAAATGATATAAACGAGGCTACTAAACTATTTATTCGTAAATATGCAAGAACTTCTCTAACTGGTTTTTTAACAATGATGGTACGTTATGGAATCAGCCTAGAAGGTCATATGCAAAATAGTGTCACGATCTTTAGAGAAGGTGAGCTAGTACGAATTTTAGTGAGAGATTTTGGAGGAATTCGAGTACTTCCATCAAGATTGTGGAAGCAAGGTTTTGAAGCAGAATTTTATCCTGGCTCTTCAATTGTTACGGATGAGGAAAGCCAGTTGCGTAATATTATTTCGTATT
The DNA here is from genome assembly GCF_002128425.1 of Gottfriedia acidiceleris. Taxonomy (GTDB): domain Bacteria; phylum Bacillota; class Bacilli; order Bacillales; family Bacillaceae_G; genus Gottfriedia; species Gottfriedia acidiceleris. The sequence continues at coordinate 77,884 of NZ_NESS01000004.1, read as the reverse complement.
CAGTTATGCAGAATCATTTTGCCGAGTTAATAACTTGTATAGTTCGTACTTTAGAGATCGAAGAAGAAGAGCTATGGGAAGAAGTAGTTCTAGTTAGTAGAGACATATTCAAGGAATTAAAAAAGGATCCCTCGATTAAAGTACAAGCAGCTTCGGATGAAAAAGCATTTTTCCAACCAATGATTAACTTAAAAGCTTTAGCAACGATGCGATTACAAGGAGATAGTACTGCTTATTCATTTATGAAAGTTCCAAATCCAATGAAGCACTAAGAAAGGAGAAATCAAGAGAATGAGTACAAGTTTAACCCAAGTATTAGAAAAAGATTTTTTATATGAATCATTTGAAAAGCTACGTAACGGAGAACTATTGGCTGATGAAGCGGAGAATCTTACTTTTTTAGTAAGCAATATGCCAAACTTAATTCCAAATTTTATGGTAAACCTGGAAAAAGGAAGACGCGGTATTTTAAGCCGTCTCGTCGGTTCGATGTTAAGAGAAAACATACTTAATTTTTCTGCTAATTCACATGATTTATATATTATCGATTCGATTTATGCATTAAATATACCAGCTATCACAAGTTTTTGGAGAATGGTTATCCAACAAGTTCAAGCCTATAACCTACAATCAGGCAAAACTTATAAATTATATGCTCTTAACAATCATGAATGTTTGGTGATTCCAGTAAGTCGTACGTATGCATTTAATCGAATTGAAGTCGATGGTGAAATATTATTTGTTACTGAGAATGAAGTAAAAACTATAAATCACTCGGTTGAACTGCTGGAAATTGTTCGTCACAAAAAAGAGTTTAAAGACGAAATTGAAAAATTTGCTTGGGAGCAGCTTGCAAAGGAACTAATTAATGGAAGTGCGAATCTTACATTATCCTATGCGTATTGGGAGCAAAAGAAAAAAGAGCTTCAAAAGAGAGCTTCAGAATTTAAGATTACGAATGTTTTGGACTGGGTGCTGTTGCAGAAAAAATTAGATTCAGCATTCGACAGTAGCTTATTTTTTGAACAACTTTCGGTTGAGGGGCATAATCTTCATCCTGGAACAAAGACGAAAATAGATATGAAAGCTGAAGACGTTTTTCAATATGCACCGGAGTTTGATGGAGTAGCTACAATTCAATTTGTCGGCGTTTTAAAAGAGCATGCTGAGTGGTGTGTGAAAGATGAATTTGAAGAGGATGCAAATAAATTTCTATTTAGTGCATACCCTGAATTAAGAAAAGCAGTTGAGCAGCAATTTCAGCTACAAGGCCATCAAGTAGAAGAATATGTAATCGTACCAGTTCATCCATGGCAACTAGAAAACGCCATTCCAGTGGTTTATAAGCAAGAATTGATTGATCAGATTGTTGTTCCAATCCGTTCATTTCACGTTCCTTGTGGTTCAACGTCTTCTTTCCGAACTGTTGTACCACTTGAAGGTGATAATGAAATGAACTATGCAATTAAAGTTGCAGTTAACAGTCAAATGACCTCAACTGTTCGTACAATATCTGCAAATACAACAAATAATTCTACGATTTTTACTAGATTAATACAGTCCATTATGGAAAAAGAACAAATTTTAAGCAAACAGTTTGTACCAGTTTATGAAGTTGCTGGCTACAATTTCAAAAAAGAAAATGATAAGCAAAAAAATAGAAATTTATCTGCCGTATTACGTGAAAATATTGATTCGTTTATTAGCAAAGATGAAGTTGCAATTGTCGGCAGTTCATTATTTTCAGAATCACCATTTTCAGAAAAGAGGATCGTCACTGAATTAATTGAACAATATGCGAAAGCTACAAATGAATCCTCAATTAGACAGGCTGCTTACCAATTTGTTTTTGAATATGCAAATATTGCGTTACCTGGGTTTTTGACATTGTTAGTTAAGTATGGCATCGGTTTAGAGGGACATTTGCAAAATAGTGTGATGATATTTAAAAACGGTCAACCTATCCGGATGCTATTCCGTGATTGGGGTGGTCTTCGAATTTATAAGGAAAGACTTAAGAAAAGCAATCTACATGTGGAGTTTTACCCCGGTTCGATAACGGCGACAGATAACTTAAAGGAAGTGCATAATAAATTATTTTATACGGTATTTCAAAACCATTTTGGAGAGTTAATTTTACAAGTTTGTAAGGAATTTGGTCTTAATGAGAGAGAACTATGGCATGAAATCCATCAAATATGTAATCGAGTTTTTGACAAATTAAAGTCAGACCCGACGTACGCAGAAAATGTGGCATGTGACCGAGAAGCTCTTTATCAAATGAAGGTTGAGCACAAGGCACTTGCAAAAATGCGACTAGATCCTACGAAGAAAGGATATTCTTACGCAATAGTTCCAAATCCTCTTCATGAATTTAAGTAAAAGGGAACGAATTATAATGGCACAAATCGAAGCACAGAACATAAAAAATCCACGTTTTGCTTTTCAATCAAAAACATTCAATATTTTTATGTTGGGAAGCTTAGTTTCAAGAGTTGGTGATTGGATGGATTTAGTTGCATTAAATTGGGCTGTCTTGCAATTTACAAATTCTCCAGTTCATTTAGGCATTATGAACGCTTGCAGATTAGTTCCAACATTTTTATTAAGTGTTCCAGCGGGGATAATGGCTGACAGGTTTGATCGTCGAAAATTGTTAATATGGCTTCAAGTAGTAATGATGCTGTTAACATTTGTGATAGGGTTTATTGTTGCAAAGGGTCCGTCATTTTGGCTTTTTGCACTAATTGTGACGATACGATCAATGTTTGCAGCTATGGATCCACCAATTCGAAATGCGCTAATTCCAAATCTTGTACCTGAGAGTTCAATGGCGAGCGCACTTGCAGTTAATACAATGATTATTAATTTATCACGAATTATTGGACCTGCAATTGCAGGTATCTTGTTAGGCATTACAAATATAGCAAACTTATTTTATATCAATGCTTTGGGTACATTTGCTGTCTTAATCTCTTTAGCTATTATTCGAGCAGACTTCCAATCGATTAAAAATAAAGATAAAGATGAAAAAATAACAATAAAAGAAGCTGTCGATTTCGTAAGGAAAAAGCCATCTGTCCAATCTTTACTTATATTAGCAATTGTTCCAATGGTATTTGGTTTTCCATATACGACAATGACGCCACTGTTTGCTAAAGAGTTATTGCATCTCGGTCCTGAAGGATTTGGTATTTTATTATCGATTTCTTCCATTGGTGCAATAATTGGGACAAGCTGGTTATCCATTGGAAAAGAGATGATCGAAACGGGTAAATGGCTAATTTATTCAATTATAGGATTTGGTATATCACTGCTATTATTTATTGGAACAAGTAATTATCTAATTGCAGGTTTAGCAATGTTTCTTGTTGGATTAACGAGTCAAACATACAGAACGTTGAGTCGGATTACACTTCAAAAGCAGGTACCAGACCATCTCAGGGGAAGAATTATGAGTATAGCTTTAATGGATCGGGGATTTATTCCATTAGGTGCATTATTAATTGGAGCAATAGCCTCAAATTTGGGAATTCTTTGGGCGGGAAGTGTAATGGGGTTTGGTTGTATCTTAACTACTTTAATGATTGTGTTAAAAAGAAGAGAAATCTTAAAAATATAACTTTATTATCCTTAGGAGAGTATGAAAATGATCGCAAATATTGTGCAATCACAAAGTCGGGAGCAAGATAGTCCTTTTTGTGCATATATATATGACCTAACAAAATTACGAAATCATGTAAATGCATTAATGACAACTCTTCCTTCAAGCTGTCAATTATTTTATGCAATAAAAGCAAATTCTGATGAAATGATTCTTAAAGCATTGGCACCAATTGTAAATGGTTTTGAGGTGGCCTCTTTAGGAGAAATCGAAAAGGTAAGGAATATTGATCGTAATATACCAATCTTATTTGGTGGCCCTGGAAAAACACGTCATGAAATTGAAATGGCAATAGAGTACGGAGTAACCTTGCTTCATGTTGAAAGCTTACATGAGTTAAAACTAGTTAACTATGTAGCAAAACAAAAAAGTGTCTCCGTTTCAATTTTATTACGCGTTAATTTACGTCATTCTGTACCATCAGCTAAATTAAAGATGGCTGGTGTACCAACACAATTCGGTATTGATGAGACAGATATAGACATGGCAATTTCATTAATAGAAGGATTACCGAACTTAAAATTACAAGGGTTTCACTTCCATGCTATGTCGAATAATACGGATTCAAAATCGCATGCTTCTTTTGTAGATCATTGTTATGGATTGACAAAAGAGTGGAGTAACAAGTGGAATTTAGATATTACATACGTAAATGTCGGTGGAGGAATTGGGATTAATTACTTAGAATTAGATGAGCAATTTGATTGGGCAGATTTTATGGAACGATTAGAAAAAGTACTTGAAAAGCATAATGACACAAGTTGGACTACTTTGTTTGAGTGCGGACGATATATTACTTCTTCATGCGGCTATTATGCAGCTGAGGTCCTAGATATTAAGCAAAATCACGGCGAATACTTTTGTATTCTTCGAGGTGGAAGTCATCATTTAAGACTTCCTGCAGCTTGGAAGCAAAGTCATCCATTTACTGTAATCCCAACAGAAAAGTGGCCTTATACTTTTGAAAGACCTGAAGTAAACGATGCAAAAATTACAGTAGCCGGAGAACTATGTACACCTAATGATGTATTAGCTAGAGAAGTTATCATTTCTAAATTACGGGTAGGTGACATTTTACTATTTAGCTATGCCGGAGCATATGGCTGGGCAATTTCACATCATAATTTCCTAAGTCATCCACATCCAGAACGAATTTATTTAGACAATGATTCTTTATTTAGACAGTATGATTTTATAAACGAAGGGATGTCCTTCGAAGCACTAAGTTAACTAATACGTAATACCGAATGTAAGCAAAGTTGGGGGATTTTTCCTCAACTTTTTTTGTTTGTCGAATGTTAACCTAAATATTAAAAATAGTTAATAAAAAAATAATTGACTATAATCTGAAATAACCTTATTATCAAGAGGTGATAATGATTATCATTTATATTTAAGGGGAAAACCAACGATGAAGCAGACTCTTATTAAAGTAACTTTAACAGCTTTACTATTACTAGTTTTACCATTTAAAACTTTTGCGGCAAGCCCTGAAGAGGATTTAACACATGCAAATTCTTTTGTAGAAAGTGCAATCCAAGCTGCACAAAAAGGAGATTTTAAATCTACTGAGCATGAATATAAAAAATTCAACGACGAGTGGCTTGATAAAGAGGATGGAATAAAAAATAAGTCGATTGATGCGTATGGCAAAATCGAGGAAGCTATGGGAATGGTTCAGTATAACCTAGCACAAAAAACAGTAAATCAAAATGCACTCGTTATTGCACTTAAAGAATTAGAAGAGGTAAATGAAAAATTTATTTCTCATCAGTTCGCTAGTTCAAAATTAGATTCAAAAAGTACAGGTAGTGTAGAAGATTTAATCGAAATATTAAACAAAGCATTATCAGATTTAAAAGATAATAATGTATCAGGAGCAACTTCGGAGATTAATCAATTTAGAAAATCTTGGATCAATATTGAAGGTGTTGTATTAACACAATCTCAAACAGTTTACACTGATGCTGAAAGAGATATGGTTACGTCCTATGCAATGCTTACTGCTAAAACGCCAGATGTGAAAGCGGCAACAAAAACAATTACAGATATGCGTGATTATCTTTTACCATTGGCGTCAAAAACTAGTTATACAATGTTAGATGCTATTACAATCTTACTGAGAGAAGGATTAGAAGCATTACTAGTAGTTGTTGCATTACTAGGATTTATTAAAAAATCTGGACAAGAAAAGAAAAGCAAGTGGATCTGGTTTGGTGTTGGTGCTGGATTATGCGTCAGTATTATACTAGGTGTTATTGTAAATATATTATTCTCAGCAGGTGCATTTGGAAGTAATAACTTCTTAATCGCTGGCTGGACTGGAGTATTTGCTGCTGTCATGCTTTTATATATGAGTTATTGGTTACATAGCAAATCTAATACGAAGCAATGGCAACAATATATTAAAACTAAGAGTGATAAAGCATTAAATACAGGTAGTTTATTATCTTTATCAATTCTTGCGTTTTTAGCAGTTTTCCGTGAGGGAACCGAAACTGTATTATTCTTTATTGGAATGGCGTCATCAATAAAACTGTCGTCATTATTACTAGGAATTGGGTTAGGATTCGCAATTTTAGCAATACTAAGTTACTTAATCTTAAAGGTTGGCCTTAAAATTCCAATGAGACCGTTTTTCCTTGTCTCAAGTATTTTAATGTTCTATTTATGCTTTAAATTTGCTGGCATGGGCATTCATGGTTTACAACTTTCAGGATTACTTCCGGCGACGCAAGCCCCTATTCCAACAATTGATTTCTTTGCGATTTATTCAACTTGGGAGAGCTTTATACCTCAAATGATTTTGTTATTAATAGCTTGTATTGCTGTTATTTATAATAGATTCTCAAATAAAAATAATAAAAAAAGTAGTAAAAATTCAGGGGGAACGAAAAATGTTATCTAATAAAAAACTAATCGCTGCAATGGCTTTAGGATTATCTCTAACATTATCTGCATGTGGAACGAAAACAGACGATGCTATTAAAACTGGTTCTGATGATATGATCAAAACAATTTCAGAATTAAAAACACAAATTTCAAATAATGATGAAGCAAAGGCAAAAGATAGCGGAGAGGCCCTTGAAAAATCATGGGAAAAATTCGAAGACTCGGTAAAAGATAAAGACAAAGCACTTTATGAAAAAGTTGAAACGCCACTTCATATTATTGAAGCAGGAGTAAAAGTATCCCCATTGAATGCAGATACACTTAACCAAGCTGGTGACCAATTAGAAAGTGTATTAAAAGAAGTTAAAGATTTAAAATAATAAAGATAAATAAATCATCGTTTTCTAAAAAAGCCTACATAGAGTTTATCTTTGTGGGTTTTTTCTGGGCTTTTTATTCACACGGTTTTGGGAATTTTTTCTTAAGTTAACCTTTTCATAAAAGCAGGTAGACAATTAACTTGTATTAACTTAAGATAAAGATGTTGATAAGGATTATCATTATTGATTGTTTATATATAATAAGTTTTGATCCGGGGGAATCACTTATGTTACTTTCAGAATTAAAAAAAGGCGAAAAAGCAAAAATAACAGATTTGTCATCACTAGCTGAGGCAGTGAAGAGACGTCTTTTAGATCTAGGGATAAGTGAAGGGTCTATGGTCTGCCTGCAATGTACAATGCCGTTTAAGGGACCTTGTATGATTGAAAATTGTGGACAATCACTTGGTATTCGATTTCTAGATGCATCGGGGATAAAGGTAGAAAAAATATGTTAAATATAGCGCTTATTGGAAATCCAAATACAGGAAAAACTTCTCTATTTAATAATTTAACAGGTACATACCAATACGTAGGAAATTGGAGTGGCGTTACCGTTGAAAAAAAGGTAGGGACTATTAAAAATAAACTTGGAAATCTAATTGATTTACCAGGTATCTATTCTCTAAGCCCTCTTTCAAAAGATGAGGCCGTTGTTTCACATTTTTTTGTAAATGAAACATTTGATGGGATGATTAATATTGTTGACGCGGCTCAATTAGAAAGAAATTTAATGCTCACTCTTCAACTTCTAGAGTTTAATAAATCAATGATTATTGGTCTAAATATGGTTGATGTTGCTAAAAGGAGAGGTATTTCAGTTGATCCTTCCAGTATCTCAAAGATATTACAAGTACCAGTTATTCCAATTGATGCTAGATCGGGTAAGGGAACAAACGAGGTAAATGAATTAATAGAGACAATTCCTCAATCTGAAGTTGAGTTTGAAATTGATTACGGAATTATTATTGAAGACAGTATTAAAAATATTATGACTCTATTACCTTCAACTTTATCTATTCCTAAAAGATGGACTGCGATACAAATCTTAGAGGGTAATAAAGAGGTAATAGAATTTATAGCTTCATCCTACGATTTTAGTAAAATTGAACAAGTAATTAACATAACAGAGGAACAATTAAACAGTGAACAAGGTGTATCACCCCCAAAATGGATATATTCTGTAAGAAAAGAAGTCATTTCAAATTTAATTGGTAAATCTGTGGAGAAAGAATCTAATGAAGCAGTTACATTAACTGATCGCATTGATCGATTTGTGACACACCCGATTTTAGGTATTCCTATTTTCTTAGTGACAATGTTTTTAATGTTTAAGCTTACTTTTGATTGGTTGGGGCTACCCTTATCTGATGCATTAGATGGGTTTTTATCAGGACCTGTAACAGGCTGGCTAACAAACGGCTTAAATGCAATACATGCATCTGATTTTATAAAAGCAGTTGTTCTTGATGGTATTGTTGCTGGTGTTGGTGGAGTTTTAGTCTTTGTTCCACAAATTTTTATTTTGTTTTTACTAATATCATTCCTTGAGGATTTTGGATATATGTCTCGAGCGGCTTTAGTAATGGATCGTTCGATGGAAATGGTTGGTTTAACCGGAAAGGCATTTATTCCAATGATTATTGGATTTGGTTGTAATGTACCTGGAGTTATGGCTGCTAGAACGATTGAACAGCCTAGAGAGAGACTACTTACGATTTTGTTAACACCATTAATGTCTTGTTCAGCGCGTTTACCGGTATATGCACTATTCGTTGGCGCTTTTTTTGCCAAAAATCAAGCAATAGTTGTTTTTTCACTGTATATACTCGGAATAGTAGTTGCATTAGTATTAGCTAAGGTTTTTTCATCTACTATATTAAAAGGTGAGTTTTCATTATTTGTCGTAGAGCTCCCACCATACCGTATGCCACAAGGTAAAGCTTTGTTTAGAAGCACATGGGATAAAGGTAAAGGGTTTATTCGAAAAGCAGGTACGTTTATTTTTGGTGGTTCTGTAGTTATATGGTTATTATCTTATATGGGACCAAGTGGTTTAGGTGTTTCGATGGATGATAGCTTTTTAGCGATGATTGGTGGCATACTTACACCAATACTTGCACCTTTAGGCTTCGGGACATGGCAAGCAGGTGCTTCTTTACTAACAGGATTTTTGGCTAAAGAGGTTGTCGTATCTGCTATGAATATTATCTATCACGTACCAAATGCAAACTCTTTACAAGGAATATTGTCAACACAGTTTTCTGCACTTTCTGCTTTTAGCTTTATGGTATTTGTCTTATTGTATGTACCATGTCTTGCAACTGTTGCGACAATTCGTAAAGAGACAGGTTCAGCTAAATGGACGTATTTTTCAGTTGGATATGCATTAGTTATTGCGTATATATTAGCGCTAATTATCTATCAAGTTGGAAGTCTATTAGGCTACTAAGGAAAGGGGTATCTACTTATGATTGTCAATATTATAATAGGGGCTCTAATTTTTGGATATGCAGGATGGACACTTTTACGATATGTAAACAAAACAAAAAAAGGTAAATGTGGTTCTTGCTCAATCGCAAAAACTTGTAGTTCAAATTGTGATACAAATTATTCAAAATAGAAATATAGCGTTAACTAAAAAGATAAAATTTAAAGTAATCTGTCTAAATACTTGAATAAAGTAGAAGGATTAATTAAGATGATAAAGTAATTAACTTTAATAATTGAATAGTACTAGGGGTGCCGTAAATGGTCGGCTGAGATTAAGACACGGGAAGTCTTTGACCCTTTAACCTGATCTGGATAATGCCAGCGTAGGAAAGTGAACGGTAGAATACATATTTTGTATTCATAACATTGATTTGTTCGAGCACAAGTCCTTATGGGATTTGTGCTTTTTTGTATTTGAAATCAAGTTTCATCTTCTATCTGTAAGATCAAAGAGTTCTATTCATGAAATAGGGGGAAGAGAATTGAAGAAAGTATTAACGATAGCAGGCTCTGATTCAAGTGGTGGTGCAGGTATTCAAGCGGATTTAAAGACGTTTTCAGCTCATCGTGTTTTTGGAATGAGTGTTATTACAGCAGTAACTGCTCAAAATACGCAAGGAGTGTTTGCAGTACAAGATATGACACCAGAGATTATTGCTAGTCAGTTAGATGCAATTTTTACTGATATTGAAGTAGATGCTGTAAAAATAGGAATGGTATCTCAAATAGAGACGATTAAAGTAATTGCTGAGAAACTAAAGCAATATAAACCAAAGCAAATCGTAGTTGATCCAGTTATGGTTTCAAAAAGCGGATTTGACTTATTAAGTCCGGATGCAAAGGAAGCTTTAATTCAAGAATTGATTCCGTTAGCAACTGTTATTACGCCAAATCTTCCAGAAGCAGAAGTTATTACTGGAAGTAAAATTACAACGATTAAAGAGATGAAAGAAGCTGCTATTCAAATTCACTCATTAGGTGCTAAAAACGTCCTTGTAAAAGGCGGTCATCTAGAGGGTGAGGCTACTGATATTTGTTTTAATGGTGAGGAATTTTCAAGCTTTAATAGCGTGAGAATTAATACAATTAATACCCACGGTACAGGTTGTACTTTATCTTCAGCCATTACATCTAATTTAGCAAATGAACTTGAATTAAATGAGGCAATTAGAGAGGCGAAAAACTATATAACATTAGCAATCCAACATTCCTTTTCAATCGGAAAAGGGGTAGGTCCTGTACATCATTTCTACTCATTGTATGAAAAGGCAGGAGTTCAATATGTCTAATCAAAATGCAAAAATGACTAAGTGGAACTTTACAACACTTTGGTTTGGAGCGGCAGTTTCTGTAGCAGAAATTATGACTGGTGCCCTAGTAGCACCACTAGGTTTTAAGAAAGGTTTGACGGCCATTTTAGTAGGGCATTTAATTGGAACATTATTACTGGTATTAGGTGGAGTCATTGGTTCTCAGCAAAGATTGTCAGCCATGGAATCTACAAAAATTTCATTTGGTAGCTATGGTAGCTATTTGTTTTCGATTTTAAATGTTCTACAGTTACTAGGCTGGACAGCAATTATGATTTTAACAGGAGCTCGCTCAATCAATTTAGTTACAATAAAAGATTATCGGTTTGACCACCTATGGGTTTGGTGTTTAGTAATTGGAGTATTAATAGCAATCTGGTTGTACTTTGGACAAAATGCTTCAAAAAAACTAAATAGCTTAGCTGTTTGTTTATTATTTGTTCTAACAATTGTACTTTGTTTTGTTATTTTTAAAAGTGATAAAATCTTAACTCAACCAAGCACTTCTGGATTATCTTTTGGGGAAGCAGTTGAATTATCGGTAATTATGCCATTATCGTGGATTCCTTTAATTAGTGATTATACTCGATTTGCGAAGTCAACAAAGGATGGTGCAATTGGTAGTTTTATAGGTTATATGTTTGGTAGCTCATGGATGTATATTATTGGGCTAGGCGCAGCATTAGCATTTAATGAAGTAGACCCGGTTGCTGTTTTAATGAGCGCAAATCTTGGATTATTCGCAGTTGGTATCGTCGTCTTAGCGACTGTTACAACAACTTTTATGGATGCTTACTCTGCAGGAATATCGGTTACAACCATTTTTCCAAAACTAAATGGAAAACATATAGCTCTTATTATTACTGCTATTGGAACATTATTGGCCGTTATTTTCCCAATTGAGAAATATGAAGGATTTTTATATACCATTGGTTCATTTTTTGCACCGCTATATGCAATTTTATTAACGGACTATTTTATTCTAAGAAGAACAAGTATAAGTAAATCATTGAAAATTGATTGGATCGCGTTTATCACATGGATTTTAGGCGTTTTTATTTATCGTAAGTTTGTACAATTAGACTTTTTCCTTGGAGCTACTGTTCCAAGTATGATTTTAATTTGTGTTATTTATATTGTTGTTCAATTTGTCATAAATAAGTTTGTTCCAAAGCAAATAGGGGGAGAAGAAAATGTTAACTATAAATGAAATGAGTCAAATACTTGAAAGCGTGAAAGAGAAAAAGCCTTTAGTTCATCATATTACGAATTATGTAACTGTAAATGACTGTGCAAATATGGTGTTAGCTCTAGGTGGATCACCTGTTATGGCAGATGATTTAGCCGAAGTAGAAGAAATGGTATCTTTTGCTTCAGCTCTTGTTATTAATATTGGTACATTAAATGAAAGAACTATTGAATCAATGATTAAAGCTGGTAAAAAGGCTAATCAATTAGGTGTGCCAGTTATATTAGATCCTGTAGGAGTAGGAGCAACAACTCTACGTACAGAAACGGTTGCTAGATTATTGAAAGAAGTACGTTTTGCAGTTGTTCGTGGAAATATGTCAGAAATTAAAATGATTGCTGGTTTAAATGTTCAAATTAAAGGTGTCGATTCTGTAGCTGATGAAGAAGACGGTATTGAAATTGCTAAATCTCTTTCAGCAAAATTAGGCTCAGTAGTCGCAATCACAGGTGCGGTAGATATTGTTGCAGAACAAGAGCGAGTATGTACAATTTCAAATGGAGATAAAATGCTAGCTGATGTAACTGGAACTGGTTGCATGAGCACATCATTAATCGGAACTTATGCTGGTGCAACGAATGATTATTTCCTTGCAGCTGTATCGGGTATTACTACAATGGGGCTATGTGGAGAGCTTGCTAAGGCACGCCTAACTGAAGGGCAAGGAATCGGTACATTTAAAGTAAACTTATTTGACGAAGTATCTAAAGCTTCCGTTAATACACTTCTAACAGGAGGAAAAATCGAATGGCTATAACAAAAAGTAAAATAGATTATAAGCTTTATTTAGTGACTGATCGAGATGTATTAGGATCAAGAGACTTAGTTCAATCTGTTGAGGAAGCCATTAAAGGCGGAACAACAATTGTACAAATAAGAGAAAAGAATTGTAGTAGTCTAGATTTTTACAAAATTGCTATGCAAGTAAAAGAAGTAACTTCAAAATATAATGTTCCATTGATTATTAATGACCGATTAGATATCGCCTTGGCAATTAAAGCAGATGGCTTACATATCGGCCAAGAAGACTTACCTTTATCTGTAGCTAGAAAGATTGTTGGTGACGATATGATTATTGGCGTATCTGCAAGAACCTTGGAAGAAGCAATGCTTGCACAGGAACAAGGTGCAGATTACGTCGGTATTGGCTCGGTGTATCCAACGAGCACAAAACTGGATGCGAAGTATTTAACGCTAGACGAATTACGAAGCATACGCGAAGCAGTAAAGATTCCAATTGTAGGAATCGGAGGTATTAATGAAGAAAATGTTTCAGAATTAATAGAAACAAATATTGATGGTGTTGCGATTGTTTCTGCGATTTTAGGGAAAGAAGATATTAAATTGGCTGCTGAACATTTGAGTATGTTGGTTAATAAATAATAAATTACTGGGGGTATCTATTACATCGTGATTTGATGGATAGATACCCTTTTTTGTATTTCTAAGGGTTAAATAATTTGTAAGGGAATATACAACTTTTTGATAATTAATGTTAGGACTTACCGATATAATCGCCTCTTCCTTTAAGTAAATCATAATAAGGTTTACGCTTTACAAGATCATCTTTATGAATCCCTCTTTCAGTTACAAGTTAAGATTTCACATTTAATAAAAAAGGTGTAAACATACCTATTTTCAAAATAATATTATTTTTCATTAACATACCGACGGTCGGTACATAATATAATCTTATAAAAAACAAACCAACAGTCGGTCTTTCTAAAAATAGCTTAAGAAAAATTTTATTTATGAAAAAAACAAAACAGCATTCGTATCAAAATTCTTTATTAAAAAATAAGTTTAAAGGGATGATCTTATGTCTAAAAGAATGTATATTATTTTCACATTAGTAATTAACGGTATTTTACCTTGGGTTATTTATGTAGTGTTATCTGATTATATGAGTAGTATTTTAGCTCTTTCGATTGCAACTCTTATTCCATTAGTTGATAATGTAGTTCATTTATGGAAGCATAAGAGGCTCGATGCTTTTGGAGGTTTAATGCTTTTTACACTTATTCTAACTCTTTTATTAGTCTTCCTTGGTGGCAGCGAAAAGATTTTACTAGTAAGAGAATCATTAATAACGGCTTCAGTCGGTATCATCTTTTTAGTATCGCTATTCTTTAAACGACCTATAATGTTCTACTTAGGAATGCGATTTATCCAAAATAATCGATTTGCTGAAAACTGGAATATTAAATATTTTCGTTTTGTTATGCGATTAATGACATTTGTTTGGGGGATTATGCTGTTAGCAGAAGCAATCGTTCGAATCATTATGGTTTATAATCTATCAACTGAAAGATATCTACTTTTCTCAAATTATGTCCTTTATGGATTTATAGGTGCTGCAATTTTATGGACTATAATTTATCGAAGAAAGTCAGCATCAAGGCTTCAAGAAATTAAATCACAGTTAACAAAGTAATCTATAAAAGGAGTGCAACAGAGATGGAAATTATTCCTATTCAAAGGGCACATCAAAAAAGTGTCTTAAGCCTTTATAAAACCGTCACGAAACACTTGCTTAGCATTAATAATGATCAATGGAACCTACTTTATCCAAATAGATTTGTTATTCAAAGCGATTTAAGTAATCATAATTTATACGGAATAGTAGAAAATCATGTCATTATTGGAGCTGTTGTACTCGATGAAAAACAAAGTGAAAAATATAAACAAATCGATTGGAATGATATAAATGGAAACCCGGTCTGTATACACAGACTTGCTGTGAGTCCTGATTACCAAGGAAGAGGAATTGGAAAATTACTATTAAATTATGTGGAACATTTGGCGGTACTAAGAGGCTATACAAGCATTAGATTAGATGTTTATTCTGCTAATGAAGGGGCAGTAGGTATGTATACCAAATATGGTTACGTCAAAAAGGGAGAAATCGAATTTCCTTTACGTAAATATCCCTACTACTGTATGGAAAAACAATTAAATAGATAACAATGGTATTGCCACAGGAGGTAAACATGAAAGAAAATCCACAGCTAAATTCAAGTTTTCAATTGATATTATCAGCTACAGAACAGCTCATCGAGGAAAAAGGCTGTAGACAAACAACGATGCAAGATATTATTGATCGAACAGGACTTTCTAAAGGGGCCATTTATCATTATGTTAC
The DNA here is from genome assembly GCF_002128425.1 of Gottfriedia acidiceleris. Lineage (GTDB taxonomy): Bacteria > Bacillota > Bacilli > Bacillales > Bacillaceae_G > Gottfriedia > Gottfriedia acidiceleris. The sequence continues at coordinate 62,754 of NZ_NESS01000004.1, read as the reverse complement.
TGGAAAAGATGAACTGTTTGGATTGATATTGAAAGCAAGAATCGAACAAGTTAATGCAAAATTTTTTGAAGTAGTTTCGAGAGAAGAAACAGTAGGAATTAATGACCCACTCAAAGTAATAGCAAGTGGCGTAGCTAAACATTCTACAGAACAAGATGTAACCACTAAAATATTTATTTATTTACTAGGTCGAATGGACAGCCAGAAGGTGGAAGAAATCTTAAAAGATGTATATTCGCATAGTCTAGCGACGTCAACAAAATGGATTGAAGTAGGGCAAGCAGAAGGTGCGATTCCGTTAGTAGTTGACGCAGAAAAAATGGCTACTATATTTCTAACATTCATGTATGGTTTGCGTGTTCAAAATACAGTTATTAAAGACAGTTCTAAAATAGATATGAGTGATATATTTCAAGTTATGTTCCGTTCTTTACAATAGTAAATAATTGTAATTAATAAGTCCATCTTATTAGAACTCATAATAAATTGTTATTTTCCGTTACTTTATTCTTGCAGGTAAAATAGTAGTAATGAGTATAAGTGAGGTGGAGATTGTGAAGGCAGTTGTTGTGACTGAGTTTGGAAAACCTGAAGTTTTAAAAGTTGTTGATATGGATGTACCATCAATTAATTCTAAACAAGTATTAATTAAAGTGGAAAAAGCCAGTGTAAACTTTGCAGATGTAAAGGCAAGATACGGGAAAAAGGGTAAAGGAAATTTTCCATTTATCCCTGGTCTTGATGCAGCTGGAACAATTGAAGCTGTAGGTACCGATGTGCAACGGTTTCAGGTTGGACAACGGGTTGTCGCTTTTCCAGTAGGTGGTTCATATGCTGAATATGTTGTAGCAAATGAAAATTTAACATTTCAAATCCCTGATTCAGTTGAATTCGATGTAGCTGCAGCTTGTCCGACTGTATCATTTCTTTCTTATAAACTTTTGGCTGATATAGCTAGAATTGAAAAAGGAGAAACAGTATTAATTCATTCTGCTGCAGGTGGTGTAGGTACAACGGCTATTCAAATGGCAAAGATTTTAGGTGCCGGGAAAATTATTGGAACAGTGGGAAGTGAACAGAAGATAGCGTATGCTTTAAACGCTGGGGCAGATCATGTGATTTGTTATGAAAAAGAAAACTTTTCAGAGAAAGTAAATGAGTTAACAGACGGTATTGGCGCTAATATCATTTTAGATTCAGTTGCAGGTAGAATTTCAGAAAAAAGCATAAATTGCTTAGCTAAATACGGGCGCCTAGTTCATTTTGGAAATTCAAGTGGTGAAGTCGGCCATTTTAAAACAAGTGAATTACATTCAAGCTGTCGATCTGTCCTTGGCTTTAGTTTAGGTACGACAAGGAAAGAACGGCCAGAATTATTAAGAGAAACAGCGGAACAAGTATTTAAGTATATTAATGAAGGACTTTTAAACATAAAGATAGGGCATCATTTTTCTTTAAAAGACGCTGCCAGTGCACATAGATTAATAGAAAGTAGACTAAGTACTGGTAAAATTATATTAGATATAATTGATTAACGAAAAAGACCCTAATTGATAACGGAGCCAATTACTTTGCACTTAATATGGAAGTCTCTTTTTTATTTGTCCATTTTATAGGGAATGCATTTCTAATCGCATAGAATAGATCAGTCTTATAGGATCTCATAGCTAGAATTAAAAAGGGGCCATTGGTGGCCCTTTTGCTCTTATTATTCACTTAACATCATGAAACCATAAGAATAAATAGACTTCCCTCTTTTTTGCGCTTGATTCATAATCTCTTTTATACCTGTGATTTCTTGTTGTGCTACTTGTTTTCCTGTTTGAAGATTATAAACGTCTATTGTATACTTTTCGCTTTTTGGATTAAATCTAAAATAATAAACATGTTCATCTTGGAAGTACACTTGCTCGTTATAACCTACTCTAGTTTTATCAGCATCAATAAGTGAGAATTTTTTTTGAATTTGTTCTGTTTTTGTATTAAATGTATAAACATCACCCAGTCCATCAACAAAATAAAGCTCATCTTTAAAGATGTATGCAGACTGCCTAACATTAAATACGATTGTTTCTATTACATCATTCACTCCAGTATAGTGAACAAGTGGAAATAGATCTTGTTTCTTTGTTTGTTTATTTATTCTTATTAAAAGGTCGTCTTTATTGTGGTCATCTTTTGTAGCGCCCATAATGACATAAAAATAATTTTGATCAGCTAACACTTCCGATTCTGCAGCTACTTCACTAGGTGTTTCAATCTTAGCCAAATCCTTAACGCCAAATTCGTTCTCTAAGATTACTTCCTTTAATTCAAACTCTTTAGGTTTAGATTGATCGTTAGCTAAAACGTAAACATTGTCTCCCTCTATACCAGAAGATACAATGTAATTAGGTATCGTTCCTGTTTTAAAACCATTTGCATTTCCATATCGAACATCGGAATCATATCCGCCGTTTTTATTAAATCCCGTATTATAAATGCTAAAGAATAAATCTTTACCGTGTAAATAGCCAGAGCGTTCTCCTGTATACTGGCTTTTCTTTATATGAAAATCCTTGTATTTCTCACCTATAAGTTGTATTCGATTTTTATCTTCTAAAAATACTTGATTCGAACTTTTAGAAATGTTCCCCAACTCTAAACCTTCCATTTTAATACTGTTTGCTTGTCCTTTCTCATCAACGAACATTGCATAACTCATACCCCCACCATTTGAGTCCTGGTCAGCGGTAGTTGAAAAGTAAATTACAGCTCTTTTATCTTTTAAGAAATTAGCATTTGTCAATTCATCTTCGTTTACAGCAGTTTTTTCACCTTGGTCCCATGCGTACACATAAAATCCATAACCTCCACCTAAAATGAGAGCAACTATTAGACTAGTAAGTATCATTTTAAATTTCATAATTCCTCCAACATATATTGGTAATAAACGGACTAAATATTCGCTACTCCTATACTTATGTTTTAAATTTAGTAGTTTCCTTCGCACCGCACAAATCTCGTGGACTATTTCTCCTTAATTAAGAACCATAGAATGCACTCTCAGTAAGAACATTTACTATTATATTTAGTATATTTCAATAAAACTAGCAATTTTTAACAATTAACCTAATATTCCCTTCCTATTTCTGTCTAAATTTGTCGAAAGTAGATTAAAGGGAAATAGTAGAAAATATCGAATATTATCAATTGTAAGACTAAAATATTTATTTCTTATAGATGAAATATGGGACTCCACTGCTATTTGCTGCAGTTGGAGACATTCTTACGTTTATTAAAATGTACCTAAATATTAGAAGGAGAGTGACTAACACATGGATTTTTTATTATCTAAAGAACAGCAAATGATTCAAGAAATGGTACGAGACTTCGCAGCGAAGGAAATAGAGCCTTTTGCAGAGGAACTTGATCGTGATAGCAAATTCCCGATTGAAACGTTCAAAAAAATGGGTGAATTAGGTTTATTAGGAATTCCGTTCCCTGAAGAATACGGCGGTAGCGGTGGCGACACAATTAGTTATGCGTTAGCTGTAGAAGAAATAGGGCGTGCATGTGGAGGAACAGGTTTAAGTTTTGCTGCAACTTGTTCACTAGGAGCTTCTCCAATTTACTATTTTGGTACAGAGGAACAAAAGCAAAAATATTTAGTTCCAATGGCGCAAGGAAAAACACTTGGAGCTTTCGGTTTAACTGAGCCAAATGCGGGTTCTGATGCTGGTGGAACACAAACAAAAGCAGTTTTAGAAGGTAATGAGTATGTGATTACTGGTGAAAAATGCTGGATTACAAATGCTCAGTATTCTAACACAATTATCGTAACTGCTTATACTTCTATTGATGAAAAAGGAAAGAAAAATATTTGCGCGTTTATTGTACCAACTGACTCAGAAGGATTAACAATTACAGATCCTTATGACAAGATGGGTGTTCGTGCATCTAATACGACTCAAATTGTATTAGATGGTGTACGTGTTCCAAAAGAAAATATTCTTGGCAATCCTGATAAAGGTTTTGGCCAATTCTTATATACATTAGATGGTGGTAGAATTTCAATTGCAGCACTTGCTGTAGGTATTGCACAAAAGGCTTTTGATAAAGCATTAGTATATGCAAAAGAACGTAAACAATTTAAACAACCTTTATCTAGTTTCCAAGCTATTCAATTTAAATTAGCTGACATGGCTATGGGAATTGAATTAGCAAGAAATATGGTGCATAAAGCTGCTTGGTTAAAAGACAATGGAAAACCTTTTACAAAAGAAGCGGCGTTCGCTAAGTTATACGCATCTGAAATCGCTTCCAAAATTGCGAATGAATCATTACAAATTCATGGTGGATATGGCTATATGAAAGAGTATGGTATCGAACGTTTAGTACGAGATGCTAAGTTACTTGAAATTGGTGAAGGTACATCAGAAATTCAACGTATAGTAATTGCACGTCAATTAGGATGCCGATAAGGAGTGAGACTATGATCAAAATACTTATTGCAAACCGCGGGGAAATCGCATGTAGAATAATCGAAACATGTAAAAAGCTTCGTTATCAAACTGTAGCAGTTTATTCAGATGCTGATAAAGAAAGCTTACATGTTAAGTTAAGTGATGAAGCCTTTTCTTTAAAAGGGAATCATACAAAAGATACGTATTTAAACGCAGATTTAATTATAAAAATTGCAAAAGAAAATAATGTAACAGCAATTCATCCTGGATATGGCTTCTTATCAGAAAATAGCGATTTTGCTAGAAAATGTAAAGAAGCAGGCATTTTATTTGTTGGTCCTAAGCCAGAGCATTTAGAGATGATGGGCGAAAAAATTAGAGCTAGACAAATAATGGAACAATTAAACATTCCAGTAATTAAAGGGAATTCTCACCCAATCCAATCTGTTGAAGAAGCAAAGGAAATAGCAGAACAAATTGGCTATCCTGTTATGTTAAAAGCTTCTAGCGGTGGCGGCGGAATTGGTATGAAGTTAATCGAAAACGAAGCACAGCTAGAAAAAGAATTTTTAACAACACAAACTAGAGCTCTTCAATTTTTTGCGAATGATGATGTATTCATTGAAAAAGCGATTATTAAACCTAGACATATTGAAGCACAAATCGCTGCTGATTCTCATGGCAACGCTGTTTTCTTATTTGAAAGAGACTGTTCAATTCAAAGAAGAAACCAAAAAGTTGTTGAGGAAGCACCATCGCCATTCCTTTCTCCACAAGGTAGAAAGAAACTTGAAGAATATGCGCTTACGATTGCTAATCAAATGAAATATGTAAATGTGGGAACAATTGAATTTTTAGTTGATGAAAAAGAAAATATTTATTTCTTAGAAATGAATACTAGATTACAAGTTGAGCACGGTGTAACGGAAGGAATTACAGGAATTGATCTAGTTGAATGGCAGTTCCGTATCACATTTGGTGAAACACTTCCAATTCGTCCTACTCATGTAGAAATGAATGGTCATTCTATCGAAGTAAGGGTATATGCTGAGGATCCTAAAACTTTCTTCCCATCGCCAGGAACAGTTCAACATTGTAACTTCCCAGAGGAGATTGGTGTACGTATTGATACACATCTTTATGATGGTTGGGTTGTATCACCATTTTATGATCCACTATTAGCAAAAGTGATCGTAACTGCAAATACAAGAAAAGAAGCAGTAATTCAACTGCACAATTATCTTAAAAAAGTAGAAATTGAAGGTATTAAAACAAATGTGCCGTTTTTGATTGATATTCTATCAACGAATGCATTCCAAGAAGGTAACTATACAACAAGCTTTATTAGTGAATATCAAAAAGTGAAATGAGGTAATTAAATATGGAAAACTTAACTGCAATGATGGCTGGAAGCGTATGGAAATGTCTTGTATCTGTAGGGGACGAAATTAGTAGTGATCAAGATTATGTAATCTTAGAATCTATGAAAATGGAAATTCCGCATGCTGCTCCTTATAAATGTAAAGTCGTAAATGTGTTCGTTAACGAAGGTGACTTTGTAAACGAAGGCGACTCTTTAATTCAAGTTGAAAAACTAGGTTAGGAGTTATTAGTGATGAAGCTACCTCAATCGGCTTTTATAAGAGAAGTAGGTCCACGCGATGGTTTGCAAAATGAAAAACAGTTTGTTTCAACTGAAAAGAAGCTTGAGTGGATCAATTTATTAGTAGAAAGTGGTTTGTCTTATATTGAAGTTTCTTCGTTTGTGAGACCAGACTGGATTCCTCAATTAAGTGACTCAGTAGATCTATTTACGAAGCTTAAGAAAAAAGATGGGGTTACTTATGCAGCTCTTGTACCTAATAAAAGAGGGTTAATGAGTGCATTTGAAGTAAATGCAGATGAAATTAACTTCTTTGTATCTGCTAGCGAAACACATAATTTAAAAAACAAGAACGCGAGTATCGAGCATTCAATGAACGATATTCGCTCAATGATTACAGAATGTAAAAATAATAAAAAAACGACTAGAGCATATATTTCAACTGTATTTGGTTGCCCATATGAAGGTGCTGTAGACCAAATGAAGGTGATTAAACTTGCAAATCAATTACTTGAATGTGGAGTAGATGAAATTTCCTTAGGTGACACAATTGGAATTGCTAACCCGCTTCAGGTAAATCAGTTTTTAGAAAATCTAGTTAAAGAAGTACCAGTTAATCGAATTGCGATGCATTTCCATGATACATATGGTCGTGCTGTTGCAAATCTTTATACTTCTTTACTATTTGGAATTGAAAAATTTGATTCATCAAATGGTGGACTAGGTGGTTGTCCATATGCACCAGGAGCTAGTGGAAATGTAGCTACTGAAGATGTTGTTTCATTACTTCACAGTTTAGGTATTTCAACGAATGTGGATGAAAAGAAACTTCAACAAGCTACTTCATATATCTCTGAACAAATGAACTTAACACCAGTTAGTAAGCTATTTTCCGTATGGAATGGTTCAAAGGAGAGTATTTAAATGGAATCAAGTTTATTAGTAAGTGATATCGGTCATATTAGAATTCTTACATTAAATCGTACAAATGCAGCTAATTCATTATCACGTGAGTTATTAGATGCTCTTCATAGCCAAATGGATGAGTTAAAGAAATCATCTATACGTGCTGTCATATTTACCGGTAGTGGATCATCTTATTTCTGTAGTGGTGCTGATTTAAAAGAAAGAAGAGGCATGACTGAGAGTGAGGCTCGAGAAACTGTTGAAAAAATCGGGACACTTTTTGAAAAGGTTGAAAGATTACCTATGCCAACAATAGCTGCAATTAATGGTGTTGCCTTAGGTGGAGGACTGGAGCTTGCTTTAGCTTGCGACTTAAGAATTGCTCATAAAGAAGCAATCGTCGGTTTACCTGAAACATCTTTAGCGATTATTCCAGGTGCTGGTGGTACTCAAAGGCTTCCACGATTAATTGGACTTGGAAGAGCGAAGGAACTAATCTTTACTGGCAAACGCTTAAATGCACTTGAGGCTGAAGGCTACGGCATTTTAGAACATGTTGTTGAAATAGATGAATTACAAAATAAGGCGCTTGAAATGTGTGAAACGATCGCAAGTAAAGGTCCACTTGCTATCCGTGCAGCGAAAAAAGCTATTCAACGCGGTTTCGATCTTCCCCTAGATTTAGGGCTAAGATTAGAAATTTATGAGTATGAAACTTTACTGCATACAAACGATCGTATGGAAGGTTTAGTAGCATTTCAAGAAAAGCGTAAGCCGCAATATAAAGGAGAGTAATTGCATGTCAAACGAAGCAACATACCAAGCTCGAAAAGAACAAATACTTTCTGGTGGGAAAGAAAAATATCATGAGAGTAATGCCAAAATTGGAAAGCTCTTTGCAAGAGAAAGAATTAATCAACTTTTAGATAAAGACAGTTTTGTAGAAGATGGTTTCTTTGCAAACTGTATGAATGACGAATTTCCAGCAGATGGTATCGTAACAGGAATCGGTAAAATTAATGGCCGTACGGTTTGTGTAATGGCAAATGATTCAACTGTAAAAGCAGGTTCATGGGGTGAAAAAACAGTAGAAAAGATCATCCGTATTCAAGAAACATGTTTAAAAATGCTAGTACCTCTAATTTATTTAGTTGACTCAGCAGGAGCACGTATTACGGATCAAGTATTCATGTTCCCAGGTAGACGTGGTGCTGGACGTATATTCCACAACCAAATTAAGCTATCAGGTCAAGTACCTCAAATCTGCTTGTTATTTGGACCTTCTGCTGCAGGTGGAGCTTATATTCCTGCATTTTGTGATTCTGTATTTATGGTCGAAGGTAATTCTTCAATGTACTTAGGATCACCTCGTATGGCTGAAATGGTAATTGGTGAAAAAGTTACACTCGAAGAAATGGGTGGAGCTAGAATGCACTGTTCGGTTTCAGGCTGTGGAGATGTATTGTGTGAGTCAGAAGAAGAAGCGATTGCTAAGTTAAAAGATTATTTATCTTACTTACCAACTAACTTCAAGCAAGGAGCTCCTGTTGTTGAGGCTAAAAATCCTGTACAAAAGGAGAAGTCTTTATCAGAGATTATTCCAAACAATCAAAACGTGCCATTTTCTATTTATGAATTTATTGACCGAGTAGTTGATGAAGATTCATTCTTCGAAATTAAAAAGCTATTTGCACCTGAACTAGTGACTGGTTTTGCTAGATTGGATGGCCGTAGTGTAGGAATTATCGCTAACCAACCGAGAGCTAAAGGCGGCGTATTATTCCCTGATTCAGCGGATAAAGCAGCTAAATTTATTAATTTATGTGATGCTTATCATATTCCTTTATTATTCTTAATGGATGTACCTGGTTTCATGATCGGTACAAAAGTAGAACGTGCAGGAATTATCCGTCATGGTGCAAAAATGCTTTATAGCATGAGTAATGCTTCTGTTCCAAAAATCTCAGTTATCGTTCGTAAAGCCTACGGTGCTGGACTTTACGCAATGGCAGGCCCTGCATTTGAAACGGACTGTGTAATTGCATTCCCATCTGCTCAAATCGCAGTAATGGGTCCTGAAGCAGCTGTAAACGCAGTATATGCAAATAAAATTGCAAGCTTACCAAAAGAAGAACAAGCTGCCTTTATCCAAGAGAAACGAAAAGAGTACGCTGAGGATATCGATATTTACCGCTTAGCATCTGAGCTAGTAGTAGATGTAGTCATCCAACCAGAAGAGCTACGTGCAGAGCTAATTAAACGTTTTGCATATTACTCAGAGTCTTATGAAACGCCTGCTACAAAAAAGCATGGTGTTTATCCGGTTTAATAGATGATGAAACAGTCCTAGAGATAGGGCTGTTTTTTGTATGCTTACGTATGGGGTTAATATTCGTGAATTTATGGAAAATTAATTACATAAGGTTGTTTTGTGAAAGTGACAAAATCGTCACTTTAGTTCATGTTAAATCGATGGTTTGCGATATGAAGTCGGTTTATAGTTAACATGAACAGGAGGTATTAAGGATGAAAACGGTGATTCAAGCTAAAAACTTATCAAAAAACTATGGAAAAACAACTGTATTAAAAAATGTTGATTTAACAATTCAGTTAGGTGAATTTACAGCACTGCAATTTTACGTCTTAACCGAACCTCATACTGCCATTTCCGTAATGTTTCCGAGACAATTTTACGTATTTTTTCATCATCTTCTACAATCATGATTTTAAACAATAAAGAATCCTCCTTAATGAATGTATGTGCAATACGAGATATATGTTAGTCCAGAATATATAAACTGTTTGAATTTATGAAAAGACTAACATATTAAGAGCGGGTGGACAATATGGACAATATTTCTAAAGTTCTTAGTGTGGAATCTGAATTAAACAAACGTTTGATTAAACATATTCACCAAAATTTTTGAATTAGAGGTAATTTATGTTTTATTAAGAAATTATAATAATAAAGAAGTAGATTTATAGGTTGCTACTAAAAGGGGGGAATATAAATGAGCAAATTAGACCAAAAGCTAAAAGAATGGCACAAACATAACTTACTAGATGAAGACTCATTAAATCGAATACTGGAGTATGAAAGGCACAGAACGAAAGCTGAAAAGCAATCGTTTTTAGGGGATATTGTGCCATTTTTAATTGCACTACTCGTAGCATTTTCAATCCTAGCACTTGTAGGCAGTAACTGGAACGATTTTAGTCAAACCATGAGACTAATCATTATTTTTGGAACACTATTAGTTTTCCATGCAGTTGCATTTATAAGCTATCAAAAGGGTAAAGAGTTGTTTGGGCATTGTTTAAACTTTATTAATGTAATTGGATACGCATGTGCTTTTGTTTTAATTGTACAAATGTATCAATTTACTAGTGATAGTCCAGTATTTCTAATCACTTGGACAATACTCGCGTTCCTTTACTATTATATGTTAAAGCACAATATGTTTTATTATCTTTTCTTAGGAATCGGATTGTTTAGTTTGAGCTATAGTGCTGGAATAGAAACGGCACATGTTTATCTTCTTCAAGTTCCTTTGTTGCTTTGCTCAATTTTTTTCTTAAAAATAATGAAGAGTCGATGGAATGCTAGCTTTAATTACACATTTCTAAGTTATATTGTAATAATGTTTTTTCAGACATTTTCAGATCGCCAGTATATGACTCCGATTATACTAGTTGTGTTTATTCTTTGGTATTTAAATGAACGTGGGATTATTGATTATGTTCTTTTACCTGTATTTACTCTATTCATATGGCTATTCACATTTTTCACTTCATTATTTGGAGGATCTTATGATGCAGTTCACGAGTTACAAAAGGAATTTTCACATGGATTTTTAAAGCCGATTGCAGTGCCACTGTTTAATACAATTATTCTATTAATCCTTATATTAGCAATCTATACTGCGTACAAGAAGTGGAAGGACAATGTATCGTTTAATAATTATCTTTGGATCTTCTTATTTATATTCTTATTACCAATATTAGGCATTAAAGATACATTAGCGAATATGATTGTAGGCGTATTAATATTGTTTGCATATTCATGTATACGTTTATTTAAAGGTGTATCAAGCCAGGAAAAAGGAAGCATTATTATCGGGTTTATTACATTTGCCACACTCGTTATTGGAATTTATTCAGGATTCGCCATTTCATTTATAAGTAAATCAATTTTGTTTATTATCCTTGCAGTAGTTTTATATTTTGTCTATACCCAATCGAAAAAAGCAAGAGGTGATGAACATGCAAAATAAGAAAAAATTACTTTTGCTTTCAATCGTTCAATTGATCTTATTACTAGCTTTACTTGGAAACATTATGTACTTTAAACAATCAGCCGATACGTTTAAAATAAAATCACAAAGTTTGGATCCAGTAGAACCTTTATTAGGACATTATGCAGCCTTATCGTATGATTTTGATTCAATAACAATGAAGGATTGGAAAGGTGAAGCTAAGCCGAAAGATGGGGAAAAAGTTTATATCGTCTTTCAAAAGGGACAAAACGATATTTATCAATTAGATTATGTAACGGATCATCGTCCAAAGCATTCAAAATACATTAAAGCAACTATTCAATACACATATATTGGAGTAGAAGAAGAAATTGTAATCAACCATAATCTAAGTCGTTTTTATATTCCGGAAAGCCAAATGGACAGATACAATCAAGGCGGAACTAAATACATCGTTACTATCCAACATAAGGGAGATCGAGCAGTCGTTAAAGCTGTTGATGTTCAATAATACAATCTTTTAAAATAAAAAAGAGCTCAAAAATGAGCTCTTTTTGTATTACGCTGAAATTTCATCACGTTTTAATAAATTAGCTTTTGCTAAGCGTTTTCCAATAATAACACCTAATGCAGATGCTACATATGCTTTAACTAATCCAAGAATAATGAAAGGATAAAAACCGAAAGCCATTGCATCATGCCAGCTTAGAGAAGCCGCAATTTTTAACCACACAGTACCAAAAATTAGCGTAACAAACATTCCGATCGTGTTTGCAATCATCGCATTTAAAACCGTGAATCTTGTTTTTTCAATATAGTAAGCGATTATGAAAATAGTTGGAATAAATCCAATTAAATAACCACCAGTTGAACCGACTAGTACGCCAAATCCCGCAGCACCACCTGCGAAAACCGGTATTCCGATTGCGCCAAGTGCTAAATAAAGTAGTAACGAGATTGTTCCGTATTTTTTACCTAAAATCGTAGCTGCTAAGCCGATTGCTAATGTTTGTCCTGTGATTGGTACAGGAGAAAAGGGCAAAGGAATAGATACTTGAGATAGAATACCAATAATTGCTGCAAATAAAGCTGAATTAATAAGCATTTTTAATCTTTCTTGTTGCATTACTAAATCTCCCTTTCTTTATGTTAACTCATTTTATTAATTAGTTAACATATTATAAATTAATTATATTTTATATAAGAAGATTGTCAATATGTATAAATATTAAGGGGAATAGAATCTATAATTTTAAGGTGGAATTTTTTATGAATAGAAAAAAATATTAGTGAGGAAGAGGTGAAAATTGTGACAAGAACAAATGTGTTGATAAAAAATTATGATCCTAATTGGGAACTACAATTTGAAGAGGAAAAGGGGAAAATCCTATCCGTTATACCCAAAAAAATAATTCAGATCGAACATATTGGTTGTACCTCAATTAAAGGTTTAGGAGCAAAACCAATTATTGATATGATGATTGGCGTAACAAAATTAGAGGATTTTGAAGAGCTAATTCAACCATTAAGTACAATTGATTTCGAATATGTCTCAAAGCCGGAACTTACAGATAGAAGATTTTTTAGAAAAGAATTATGGGGACATGGTACATGTCATTTACATATTTGTGAACATAAAAGTAAGGAATGGATAGAAAAATTATTATTTAGAGATTACTTGAGAGAGAACCCTAAAGTTGCAAAAAATTATTTGAATCTAAAAAAGAATCTCGCTAAGGAATATCAATATGATTGTCAAACTTATACAAAGAAAAAAGAACCATTTATTAGAGAAGATATTAAGTGCGCTAAAAATAAGTTTTATTAAAATAACATTTTTGTTGAGTCCTATGTGGGAGTGAGATAAATATTAAAATGAAAATATAACATTTTAATACTATTAACTCCGTATATTGAGTGTTAAATCACTGTATAGGCTGTAAAGAGTAAGTGAATAAATGTGTTGTTTTTATCTAAATTAAGATAAGATTTCCATAATTAATTCTAAAGAGAATAATTTTAATTATATTAAGATAGTAAAAATCTCTAAAAAAACAAAAGAAGAAAAGTGTTGACATTTACGAAGAATAGGAATAAAGTATGTATTAATTGAATCGCGAAAAGCAATGATAGGAATTTTAGTAGTGGAGTTTTCCCTGTAACAGAGAGCTGGTGGTTGCTGCAAACCAGTACATAGAACACATGAATTACGATCCTAGAGCATCTTCTTCGAAACGAATTGTGAGGGGAAGACGGTGAAGAGCCGTTATGAAATGAAGATATTAGTATAGTTTTTTATACTAATAATTTAGGGTGGTACCGCGAATAGACTATTTCGTCCCTACTGTGCAAACAGTAGGGACTTTTTTAATTTTAAAAAAATAATTTAAATAAATAATGTTAAGCAATGAATGGAACTAAAGTAGTGAAGTTTTCCCTGTAGCAGAGAGCTGATGGTTGGTGCAAATCAGTACATAAAACGACATGAATTACACTCCACGAGCATCTTCTTCGAAACGAATTGTGAGGGGAAGACGGTGAAGAACCGTTATGAAATGAAGATATTAGTAAGTTTTAGTAAAACAGCTAATAACTAGGGTGGTACCGCGAATTTATAGTTCGTCCCTACTGTGCAAACAGTAGGGATTTTTTTATGTTCAAAAATCTTGGATGCATGTATAGATGGAACTGAATAAGCTACAAGAGTGAGAAGAACTTAGGTGAAATACAAGCTTGTCTTGTTTTGAGTTGTCTAGTTCCAGGTGTTAGCCCCTCGAGGTCATAAGCCAAAATCCAATAAAGGTAAAAACCAACCTTTATCGGCCTTTGTCTTATGCTTGTTGGGGCAGAGCAAACGCCTTCCATATTTCGGATTTGAAAGGAGTGATGTGTTTGGTTGATTACGACTATATACACCGAATAAAAAAAGATTTTGTAGAAAGAAGGAGTAATTTGGAAAAAGTAGAAATGGTTAAATGATGGAAACCTGCTTAAAAATGCTCAAAAAAGCTTTTAGCAAGATATAGATAGAACGGGTATTTTTAAGAAAGTAGAGTAATAGATTTTTAAGTGAAATAACTTTAAAAAAGGGGAATTGATGACATGAAAGAAGCAGCTTTTGAAACAAAAATAATACCACCTCATTTGAAGCAATACTTATCGGAGCAAAATTATGATCTTTACACGCCAATTGATCATGCTGTATGGCGTTATGTAATGAGACAAAATCATCATGAGCTAAAAGATAGAGCACATTCCGCATTTGTCGATGGACTAAAAATGTCAGGAATTGAAACGGAAAAAATTCCAAATGTAGCTGAAATGAACGAGTGCCTTTCAAAAATCGGTTGGGGTGCAGGAATCGTTAATGGATTAATTCCAGGCGCTGCATTTTTTGAACTTTTAGCAAATGGTATTTTACCAATCGCTACTGAAATTAGACAAATAACGAATATAGAATATACACCAGCTCCTGATATTATTCATGAGGCTGCAGGACACGCGCCAATTCTTTTTGATCCTGTATTTAGAGAATACGTACAAAAAATTGGTTCAATTGGTGCAAAGGCATTTGCTACAAAAGAGAAACAAGAACTATTTGAAGCAGTTAGAAATTTAACGATTGTAATGGAAGATCCGAAATCGACTCCAGAAGAAAAAGCTGCTGCACAAAAATTAGTTGAAGAAAGACAAAAAGCAATTGTTGGCATTTCAGAAGCTGAAAAAATATCACGCGTATTCTGGAGAACAGTTGAATATGGACTAATTGGTGAAGTAGACAATCCAAAAATTTACGGTGCTGGTTTATTATCATCAGTAGGTGAAAGCACACATTGCTTTACAGATGCGGTAGAAAAACTTCCATTCTCAGTTGAAGCTTCTACAACACATCCGAAAAATATAACTGAAATGCAAGCACAACTATTTGTATGTAAAGACTTTGATGAGTTAATGCAAGGCGCTGAAGAATTAGCAAGCACTATGGCATTCCGTGTAGGTGGAACAGAAAGCTTAGATAAAGCTCTTAAATCGAAAAGCGTTGCTACATTTGAATTAAATTCTGGATTAAGTGTAACTGGTATTGTTCATGCAATCATAAAAGACGCAAATGGTGAAGCAATTTACGTTAATACAACTGGCGAGACAGCACTTTCTATTAACAATAAACAATTAGAGGGTCACGGAAAAGACTACCATGCTAAAGGATTTGGCACACCGATCGGACTTCTAAAAGGAAATATTGAATTAGAAGAATGTGATGATGCTGCACTTAAAAATTTAGGAATTGTCATAGGAAACTTTGTTGATTTAGAATTCTCAAGCAATGTAAGCGCTTCCGGTAGAGTTGTGAATATCGTTAAAAATGAAGACAAAGTTGCATTAATCTCATTTGAAGATTGCACTGTTACTTACGAAGGAAAAGAGTTATTCAAAAAAGAGTGGGGAACTTTTGATATGGCAGTTGGTTCTCGAGTTGTATCGGCATACCCTGGAGCAGCTGACCCAACGTCTTACTTTAGTGATTCAATTAAAGAAGTAGAGTTCGTAATGGAAACACCTGCACCATTAACTGAATTAGAAAAATTATATAAAGAAGTTAGAGTAATTAGAGAAAAGAATACATTCTGTGATGACTGTATTTCGAAGCTAATTGCTGTGCATAACGAGCTCAATCGTGAACACCAAAATGATTGGTTATTACGATTAGAATTACTTGAAATTGCAACAGTTAATTCTAAATTAGAGCAAATTGTTGAGCCGCTAAAAGCTGAATTGGAAGCATTAAGAAAAGAAGACTCTTTAAAGAATCTTATTACAAATGGCTTAAAGCTAGTTTGATAAATTGGAAAATTGGGAAAAGCGTTACTTTAAATAGGTAATGCTTTTCTTATTTTTTAGATCTGGTAATCTAAAGATATAAACTTTTCATAATGAGAGAGATGTGTTATCGATGGAATTTGAAATAAAAGGAATTGATCATATTCAATTAGTTTGTCCAAAGGGTGGAGAAGAAGAAGCTAGAAGATTTTATAATGAAATTTTAGGTATGAAGGAACTGCCGAAGCCGGAAAATTTAAAAGGCAGAGGTGGATGCTGGTTTATTTGTGGTAATCAAGAAATTCATATTAGTATACAAGAAGATTTTATAGCACCTAAAAAAGCTCATCCTGGTTTAATTGTCACAAATATTGAGACGCTAAGAGAACGACTAATTCAACTCAACTTAGAAATTAAGGAAGAACCACCAATAGCAGGTAGAACTCGCTTTTTTGTAAATGATCCGTTTGGAAATAGAGTTGAGTTTTTGGAATTTCATTAAGAAATATTATTTTACCACTGTACTTTGACAGTGGTTTTTATTTTTAATTGAATTAAATTGTTAATTTTAAGAAAAATGGTGTATTTAATTATCAAATACAAAAGAAGGTGCTCTATGGTTAAACAATTATAATTACCTAAAGAGTTACAAATTTATAAAGAAGCAATTGAGTCTACTGTTAAAGATTCAGTTGAAATTGAACCAATAGTAAGAAAGACTTCTTTAAAAAAGAGGATCTAGTAAAAAAGGATTTCACTAATGTCCTATACACATGGGATTGTTGTTGAATATTACTAGATGAAAAAGAGCATTATCCCGCTATAAGCAGGAAGTAATGCTCTTTTTATGGAACTAGTAATGAGTGAATGAAAAGATAATTTAAGTAGTTTCACTTGTAAAAGTTGCAAGGAGGTTTGTTATGAAATTTATTGCGTTCGAAAATATACACTTAGATGAAGCGGCTAGTCTTTTGGCTATCCGTCATATGTATGACCGAAGTATAAACCCTGAATTACCATCTAAATTTGAAGAGGCTAAGTATGCGAAGAAAGCTATTGAGGCGCTTTTTAATGAAAAGAATAGTTTTGGTATTGCAGCGATGAATGATTCCGAGTTAGTTGGCTATATGATTGGGTCAATTCAAACAGATAAAAATCGAGAGCGTCATACTTGGATTAAGTATGCAGGAATGGCCATAGCAAAAAGTGAAGATGCAGAATTATATCGTGAATTATATGCAGAGTTTGCCAAGAAAATGGTAGAGCTTGGTTCATTTAATCATTATGTTATGTTACCAAGTGGAAATAAATCGACTTTAGATGCTTGGCTTCATTTAGGATTTGCTTATGAGCAGGTTCATGGAATACGTGATCTGTCAGTTTCGACGGATAAAGTATTTGAAGATATACAGATTCGAGTGGCTACTAGTGAAGATGAAAAAAGAATACGTGAATTAGCAACTGTGATCATGGAACATCAAGCTAGGTCACCGGTATTTGCACCAGGTTTTATTGAAGAAAGAGGAGACTATCAGGAAGGTTACGCAGAGATCATCAATGATGAAGCTGCAACTTTATGGATAGCGCTCTATAAAAACGAGATTGTAGGTTTTCAAGTATTTGAGCCAGCGGCAGCATCTGACGAGAATTTATTAACACCTGAATCTTGCATTAGTTTAGTAGTAGGAGCAACAGTCGAATCTTCTCGTGGAATGGGTGTTAGCACGGCCTTATTACAGCATGGACTTGCTTTTGTTGAAAAAGAAGGCTATAAACTTTGCGAAACAGATTGGAGAATAACGAATTTAGAATCCTCGAGATTCTGGCCAAAAAATGGTTTTAAACCGATAGCGTATCGTCTAGTCCGTAAAATCGATCCAAGAATACTATGGGCAACAGGCGTTTAAAAAGTTAGGAAAAGCAAGGAGTGCGAAAAAGATGAAATTAGTTGGGAATAATATATATTTAAGACATTTAGAAGTAGCAGATGCTGAGGAATTTTTATCATACGAAGTTCGAAATAGAGAGTTTTTTAAACCTTTTACATATATAAAAGACGAGAGTTTCTACACTTTGGAAGCTCAGCAGGAACGTATTAAGTCATATAAAGAGAAAAGCGACAATGATCTGTATTATGGCTTTGGTATCTTTTTAAAGGAAACGAATGCCTTGATAGGTTTTTCAATGCTTTCAGAGATTTTAAGGGGAGATTTACAAAGTTGTTTTGTTGGCTATTCTTTAGATGAACAGCAAAATGGTAAAGGATATACAACTGAAGCTGTAAAGCTAACTGTAGAATATGCCTTTAATGAATTGGCACTACATCGCATTGAAGCAGGTGTAATGCCGCATAACATTGGTTCAATAAGAGTATTGGAAAAAGCGGGCTTCCATAAAGAGGGAATTGCCAAGAAAAATGTCCGTATAAATGGGAAATGGGAAGACCACCAAGTACTAGCTATTATTAATGAAAATGAATAAAAAATGATTTCTGGAGGTATTGTTATGAATATTATTAGTTACCCAGATTTATCGAGCAGACCAAATAGTCTCACGGTGGAACGAGTAATGGAAAATTCATTAGATGTATTGTATGAAGCTTGGACAAAAAGATTCGGTGATTGGTTTGCTGCGCCAGGTTCGGTAATTATGAAGGCAGAGGTTAATTCTGTATTTTTCTTTGAGACGCATTTTGAAGATAAACGTCATCCTCATTATGGCCGCTTTTTAAAGCTTGAGCACAATCAACTTGTTGAGATTACTTGGTTCACATCAGGTTCAAAAACGGAGACTGTAGTTACTGTAGAGTTTTCTACAAATGAAAGTGGAGCAGCAGTTATTAAATTGACACATGCAGGTTTCCCGGATGAATTATCAAGAGACCAACACGAGCAAGCGTGGCCAATGGTGCTTGAACAACTTGATCGTAGAATGACGGAATTAGCATAGTCATGAAAAAAGAATCATTTCTTTTAGAGCTACAAGTATTAAAAGAAATTGCGGAAATATTAAACGAGGGTACTGATTTACACAGTACCCTCAATTGTGCCTTAGCCAAATTAGTTCAAGTCACGGGTCTAGATACAGGATGGATTTTTTTAATTGATAAAAATGGGGACTTCGAATTAGTCGCTTCACATGAATTACCTCCAGCTCTTATGAACGAAGAAGCTAAGCCAATGTGTAATGGAGATTGTTGGTGTGTAAATAAATATAATACCGGTAGACTCAATAAGGCTTCAAACATAATGGAATGTAAAAGATTAGAAGACTCCGTTATTTATAATTGGGGAGAAACAAATAGTGTCACTCACCATGCGACTGTACCATTGCAAGCAGGGGAAGAATCGTTTGGTTTATTAAACGTTGCTGCTTCTAATAAATTAAAATTTGATCAAGAAGAATTGAATTTACTAGGTGCAGTTGCGTTGCAAATTGGAACGGCAATTAAACGAATTCAATTAACTGAGAAGGTAAAAGAGTTTGAGTTGATTCAAGAAAGAAATCGTCTTGCGAAAGACTTGCATGACTCAGTTAGTCAATTATTGTTTTCGATTAATGTAACTGCTAAAGCAGGTGCAAATGTATCCGACAGCCCGAAGTTAAAAGATACATTTAATCATATTCAACAAATTGCCCAAGAAGCACAAGCAGAAATGAAAGCTTTAATATGGCAACTTAGACCACAGGGTATTGAAAAAGGAATAGTTAGTGCATTAATTAACTACGGTGAAATGCTAGGATTAAAAGTAATTAGTAATGTAAAAGGTACAACAATATTACCATCTAATATAGAAGAAACGTTATGGCGTGTAGGTCAGGAAGCGTTTAATAATTGTAGAAAACATTCAGGACAAAATACAGTATATTTACAGTTATCAATCAGTACAAAGAAAGCAAAAATGACGATTCGAGACCAAGGTGTAGGATTTATATGCCCAAAGGATGTACAAATCCCAACATTAGGTTTGAGAAGCATGAAGGAAAGAGTTGAATCGATAAAAGGGTCGTTTTTAGTTGAAAGTGATTTAAATAAAGGAACTAAAATTACAACGAGTATTCCTTTTTGAGAAGGAGGGTTTTATGTCTATTAGAATATTAATTGCTGATGATCATCATGTAGTGAGGAGAGGACTTAGTTTCTTCTTAAATACGCAAGATGATATCGAGGTCATTGGAGAGGCATCGAACGGAGAAGAGGCATTAAACTTAGTAAAAGAATTAAGACCTGATATTGTCATCATGGATTTAGCGATGCCAGTTCTAGATGGAATTGAAGCAACTAAAAGAATAAAAATAGAGGGCATAGCTGTTAAGGTGATGATATTAACTAGTTTTTATGATCAAGATCATATTTTACCTGCTATTGAAGCGGGTGCAGCAGGATATTATTTAAAAGATAGTGACCCAGATGAGCTCGTTTCCGCAATACGAAAGATACACGATGGAGAAAAACAGTTTCATTCGAAAGTTACGACTCAACTAGTTACTGCTTTGACTGGGAAAATAGAAACGAAGAATGAGACATTTCAAGATAAATTAACGAAACGAGAAATGGATGTTTTGAAGGAAATTACGAGAGGAAAGAGTAATAAAGAAATAGCAGCATCTTTATTTATTACAGAAAAAACTGTAAAAACCCATGTTTCGAATATTTTAGCAAAGACTCAGCTTCAAGATCGAACCCAACTGGCACTTTACGCAGTTCGAAACGGAATTTTGAAAGAATTTTGAAATAGACATTAGCGAGTTACAGATTTTTAATTTTTAATAGAAAGGAAGAGTGTTATGCGAATTCTTGTATTAGGAGCTGGAGGAGTTGGCGGTTATTTTGGAGGACGCTTAGTAGAAAAAGGAGAAGATGTCACTTTTCTAGTACGCGCTAATCGGAAAAAACAGCTAGAGGAAACTGGCTTGGTCATTCGTAGTGTTAATGGTGATTTTTCATTTCAACCGAATCTAATTACAGCAAACAGTCCTGCCGAAGTTTTTGACATCGTACTTTTCTCGACTAAGTCATACCATTTAGGCAACGCTATTTTGGATGTAAAACCGTTCGTAGGTGATCACACTGTTATTTTACCTCTTTTGAATGGCATTGCTCATTTAAATCTTTTAAAGCAGGCATTTGGTGAAGAAAAGGTAATCGGTGGTTTATGTTTCATTGAGACAACTTTGAATGAAGCTGGGGAAGTTGCTCAAACAAGTAAAGCAGCTAGACTTGTATTTGGCGAATTCTTAAGCAAAGAAACTGACCGTATTAAAAGAATTGCTGATGCATTTAGCGGTTCAAAAGCTGACTTTGTCCATAGTAAACAGATTGAACGTGATATGTGGCATAAATATTTGTTTATTACCGTGATGTCTGGCGTTACGTCTCTTATGCGTGCCCCAATTGGTCCAATTAGAGAGAGTGAAGGTGGAAGAGCTACTATCCGCGAATTATTTGAAGAATGTGCCAATATTATGAGGTCTCATGGTGCACCTATTTCTGAAAATATTGTTGATGAGCACATGAAATCAATCGATGCAATTGGTTATGATATGAAGTCCTCTTTGCAGAGGGATATGGAAAAAAGTTCATTGGTAGAGGGAGATCATTTGCAAGGGTATTTACTAGAACTTGCAAATAAAAATGGTCAATCTGCTAAATTGCTTGAATTGGTTTACCAAAATATTAAAGTTTATCAAAAAATGTACGAAGATAATGGTAATCGAGTAAACGAAAGGCTGTCAGTCTGAAAACCAAGTTTTTAGGACTTTGTCTACACACCTAAATCTACAACTTTAGTTGTAGATTTTTTTTATTTTTATATACACCTAAACGTGTAGAAAAGTTCTATCAAACGACTGAAGTTTGGACTTTATCAATTGACTATACTAAAAGTACAAATCAAAGGAGTGGAAAACATGAATATTATAATGATTAATGGTAGTCCAAGAAAAGAAGGACGTACGGGTAAATTAACGTCAATTATCTCGAAAAAATACAATGTAAAAACAATTGATTTAAGTGAATTAGTATTGCCAATCTACAATGGACAAGAAGAGCAAAATGAAATAGCAAATATCCAAAAACTAAGATCACAATTAGAAAATGCTGATGCTGTAATTGTTGCAACACCAGAATATCATGGTGGAATGAGTGGAGCATTAAAAAACGCCTTTGACTTTTTAGGGAGCAAACACTTTAAAGATAAGCCAGTTGCAATATTAGCTGTATCCGGCGGAGGAAAGGGTGGAATTAATGCACTTAACAATATGAGAATTGTTTTAAGAGCATTATATGCAAATGTATTATCGAAGCAAGTTGTGATTGATCCATCAGATTTTATATCAGAGGGTACAGCGTTAGGGGAAAATACATCTTATTTAGTGGATGGCTTGATTCAAGAATTGAAGCTCTACACACAAATATCCAAAAAGCTAAATGATGAATGGGCAGCATCAAGTTATTAAGGGATCAGGTGATAACAATGAAAAACTGGGTTCAGTTTAGAATTGCAAGACCTACAAACAAATTACAAGAAATAAGTAAGTTCTATGGAGACGGGCTAGGCTTAAAACGTGTAGGCGGTTTTCAAAATCACGATGGGTATGATGGAATCATGCTCGGATTACCCGGTGTTGAATACCATTTAGAATTTACTCAACATATTGACGGAAGTCCTTGTCCTGCTCCAACAAAGGATAATCTATTAGTATTTTATATAACTAATAAATCTGAAATAGATCTAGTCAAAAACCGATTAAATAATTTGGGGTATTTTGAGGTTGAACCAGAGAATCCTTATTGGCTCGAAAAAAGTATTACATTCGAAGACCCGGATGGATGGAGAATTGTGTTGATGAATACTGAAGGATTGAGGAATACTTAGGATTTCATAAAAAAGGGTGTCCCAAAAATCTAACTTTTTAGGGAACCCTCGTTTTTATAACAGAAATAATTTGAAAAATAAAAGAGGGGTATCTAGCCGTCAGTTAACCTGACTTATGAGACAGCCCCTTAATTTATTCAGAATAAAAATTATGTATATTATTTTTAATGAAATATACATAAATTGATTTTTATGATTTCTTATACTAATGGTCTATCAATTAAAGTTGCGAATTCAAGATTGTGTTCATGATCATCATTGATCGTTGTCATTCCTTTTACAAAATGAACATGCTTACCGTTTCCTACCGGAATAGGGGGACCTGTTTCAATAATAACCTCGTGATGATGATCGAGAAAATCTGTATTTACTATAATTCGATGTATATGACTGTGTCTTCCTACTGGAATAACCTCACTTGTAACGCCAGCAAAACGATGATTATGACGGTCGTCACCTTCCTCTGCCAATTTAGTACTTGCCACAAATTCATGTACATGTGTTTGTGGTCTTTCTTCTTTTTGTTTTACTTCTTTCTCTTCATTAGATTCTCTTTCATTTTCTTCATTAAACTCTCTTTCTCTTTCTCGTTCTCTTAGTCTTTTTCGATATTCAAACGGGTCTCTTTTCATAAAATGACGCCCCTTTCGAAAAGATTGTCTTCCTTTTTCATCTTATTAAGATTAGTAAATAAATATGTTTATTAAAATCTAATAATTAGAAAGATTTGTATTTGAATATATTGAATTACTTTCATAAAATAAGTAAAATTAAATAAAACTTATAATAAGAAGGTATTTTAAAATGGATTCTTACGATTTGAAAATTATTAATCGATTGATGGATAATTCTAGAATAAAGTGGGCGGATTTAGCTAGTGAGGTTGGATTGTCAGCTCCAGCTACTGCTGAACGTGTAAACCGATTAATTGAACAGGGTGTACTTAAAGGATTTGGTGTGCTAGTTGATCCTGAAAAAGTTGGAAGTGAATTAACTGCGTTTGTAGCTGTCTCACTTGAGCGACCTGACAATAGAGCTCCTTTCTTAGAGCTTGTTAATCAATTAGAGGAAGTACAGGAATGTCACCATATTGCAGGTGAAGATGATTATTTATTAAAAATAAGAAGTAGAAATACAAAAGACTTGGATCGCGTAATTAGTCTTGAAATCAAAGGTTTAAAGGGTGTAATAAGAACAAAAACAACAATTGTAATGGATACAACGAAAGAAACTTTTCGACTACCACTACAAAAACATAAATTTTCTATAGAGTAAGGAGTGTAATATGAATCTTGAATTTTATATTAAAGGATTATTAATTGGCCTATCAATTGCCGCACCTGTTGGTCCAATTGGAGTACTGTGTATACGGAGAACTCTAGCGTATGGAAGAATGGTTGGTTTAGTTTCTGGTCTTGGTGCAGCTACAGCTGATGGTATTTATGGTTTAATTGCAGGCTTTGGATTAACTGTCATTATGAATTTTTTAATTGGTCAGCATTTTTGGATTCAGTTAATCGGTGGTTTTTTCCTCTGTTATTTAGGTGTAAAAACACTTATTTCAAAAGCTAGCTTTACTCAATCCGATACGCAGAAGAAAAATATTATTAATGCGTTTTTATCAGTGTTATTTTTAACGCTGACAAACCCAATGACGATTTTATCATTTATCGCCATTTTTGCCGGATTAGGAATTTCGAATTCAGATAGTAATATTGTTTCATCTGTCATTTTAGTAGTAGGTGTTTTTTGTGGTTCAAGCTTATGGTGGATAATATTAAGCAGTGGAGTCGGACTATTTAGAACTCGTATTAATGATCGGTCTTTAACATTAATTAACCGTTTATCTGGTATTATTATCATTATTTTTGGTGGCATAGCTTTATATGGATTAATGTAAAGTAAGCGTAAGAGGGCAAGTTTGTTTCGAAATAATGTCACAACTCACTTAGGATTAGTAAATAAAATTGCTAGTTTTATTGATAGGTGTTTTAGGAATTATGTCATTTATTGCGTAAAGAAAGAAGCTATTTTTTAATAGCTTCTTTCTTTTTAAGTCTTTTTATTTAGTGTAAAAAAACATTACGTACCAAATTCCAATCGTTAGGAACGCACCTAAAGCAATAAATATCGATTTATATACCCAATGAGGCAAGAAGAATAATATAGCACCTATTCCACTAACACCATTTCCTCCAACTCCACTATTTTTTAAACCCGCATGTGCTTCTTTTTTATACATGATTCCAAAGACAAGTAAAAACAAACCTATTAACGTAAAGCAAATTAGATAAGCGATATCATTTCCATTCATGTTTTTCACCCTTTTTATTAATCTTCGTACAAGTTAATGTTAAATTATTTACTAATGTTGCACAACCAATTTTTTCCATTTTTGCTAGTTATTCTGGCTACTGAGGCACTAATCTAAGTGCTTTATTAAATAAAAAAATATATTCGCTCAAAAGTTAGTGTAAAATAAATATTATTGACAATTAATAATAGTTGTAACTATAATGGTTACATCGGAGGTTGAATCCTATGAAAATCAGTAGTCGTTTTACCGTTGCTGTTCATATTTTATCTTTGGTCACGATTGAGAATAGTACGCTTTGTACTTCCGAATGGATTGCAGGAAGTGTGAATACTAATCCGGTCGTAATTAGAAGAGTGATGGGAAAACTTAAGAATGCTGGCTTAATTCAAGTCCGTCGAGGAACCGGTGGAGCTTCACTTCAAAAGCCTTTAAATGAAATTACTCTTTTAGATGTTTATAAAGCAGTTGAAGTTGTAGAAGAAGGGGAACTTTTTCAATTTCATGAGAAACCGAATCCGAATTGTCCAGTTGGTGCAAATATTCAAGCAGTGCTAGAACTGATCTTAAATCGAGCACAAGAAGCAATGGAAAAAATACTGGATGAAATTACTATGGAAGAATTAATTACAGTATTAAGCAAAAAAATTGGATAATATCATTCAATTTTTTTTGTAAGCGATGTAACTGTTTTTGTTACATCTTTTATATTTTTTCAAATTAGTTGTAACTACTTTAGTTATACGATACATTCAAAAAAATTTAGGAGGAAGAAAAGATGAAAATTGGTATTATTGGAGCAACAGGAAAAGCAGGGAGCCTTATTTTAAAAGAAGCAGTGGACAGAGGGCATGAGGTAACAGCAATCGTGAGAAATTCTTCTAAATTAACAAATAAAACAGTATCAGTATTGGAGAAGGATTTATTTGATTTAAATTCAAATGACATAAAGCAATTTGATGTTGTAGTCAATGCATTTAAAGCAGCTGATGGTCAAGAGCATCTTTATATTGAAGCTGGGAATGTCTTAATTAATGCTTTAAAAGGTGCTAAAGACACTAGACTAGTCGTAGTGGGTGGTGCAGGAAGCTTGTATGTTGATGAAGAAAAAAAGATTCAATTAGTTGACACTCCTGAATTTCCGAAAGAATATTTTGCTACTGCTTCAAATATGACAAAAGGTCTTTATGATTTACAAAAAGCAACTGATATTAATTGGACGTTTATTAGTCCAGCGGCATTTTTTGATCCGAACGGTAAACGAACTGGAACTTATCAAAAAGGAAAAGACAATTTTATTGTTAATAAAAAAGGTAACAGCTACGTAAGTTATGCTGACTATGCCATTGCATTACTAGACGAGGTTGAAAATCCTCAGCATTTAAATGAACGTTTTACATTAGTTTCTGAAGCAGAATAAGATTTTATAGACAGTCTTATAATCAATCAATGTATACACTCTGGAGCGATTCTTTAAAAGAGAATCGCTTTTACTCTTTAAAAAAATAAAAAGGACCCCGTAAATTGAAGTCCATTTAGCTAATAAACGTATAATTATTATCTATATTTGTTTCTTTTTATAACTATAAAAATACATACTTAAAGGCCACCAAATGACTGCAAAAATTGGATATACTGCCCAAATTGTATCTGGGGATGAAATGACATTTACAATGATAAAGAAAATACTAATTAATATGCTAGCTGTAAATGAAAATGTTACAAACGATTTTCTTTTCGCATGATAAATTGCTAATGGCCACCAAATAATTGCAAATGCTGGATAAATGACCCAGGGATACTCTGGGGAAGCAATCAAATTTAAAAAGCCATAGTATGCGATCGTAATAATACTACCAAGGAGAGCAATCGATAATGTTCTAGCTCTTTTACCTAAATGCATGAGGATTGGCCAGCTAATAATTGGAAAAGCTGCATAGAAAAACCAAAGATAATCTGGTGAGTGAATTAAGTTCTCCGTTAACAAGAAAGCTAGAAGTATAATGCTACTAAAGAGTGAGAATTGCTTCATCGATCTTTTTCCAATGAAATATAAACTAATTGGCCAAAATAAAATGAAAAAACATGGGTAAATGAACCAAATTGTGCTAGGAGATGTAATAAAATTAACAAGCATAAAAAAAATCATCGTCATAATACAGCCTGCAGTTGCAAAACCGATATAATTTTTCACTGTTTTTCACCTCACTTTTTACGTTGCCAGTAGAAATACATTGAAAGAGGCCACCATAATAGACCAAACGTTGGGTACACAAACCAAATAGTCTTTGGAGTATAGTAAAAATTAATAAATAAGAAGAAAGCGATTAGTAAGCCACTGCCCCAAATTGAATAGGATAAATTTAGCTTTGCGAAATTTGCTTTTTTGCTATCAGGTTTTTTAACACCAAGTTCTTTCTTTAACTCCTCAATGTCACCAAAATCTACGATTGCTTTGTTTATAGCATCTTCTTCTTCCTTACCATTTTCCATTAAAAACATGACTTTTTCTTCTAAGTTCTGAATGATCTCCTGTTTAACTATTTCTGTTTGCTCTATCTTAGGAACATCCTTAAATAGTTCTTCAATATGGTTTCTAATTTTTTTCATTGTAACTCCTCCATGAATAGATCAATAATTTCTTTTACTTCCTGCCATTCTTTTACTAATTCACTTAAATATGCTTTTCCTAATGAAGTAATTTTGTAATATTTTCTTTTTCCACCATGCGTAATATCACCAAAATATGCTTCCACTAGTTCCTTTTTTTCTAAGCGTTGAAAAACAGCATATAGTGTTGCTTCTTTAATTTGAAACCGATTGTCTGTCCGTAACCCAATTTCTTGAGAGATCTCATATCCATAGCGGTCTTTCTCAGAAATTAGTTTTAATATGATCGAGTCAAGATGTCCCCGTATGATGTCACTTCTAACCATAAATCCACCTACTATATTATTATTCTACCTGATAGAGTAATGTTAACAATAATTACTCTATCTGTCAAAGTAATTTTATGTTTTGATGCAATTGACTATTCGTTGTAAGTGAAGAAAAGCCTGTCGAAGCCTAAATAAAAAATTATTTTCATCATTTCTAATATTTGTCTTTGTCCTGCTCTACTTTATGTCACATTTTTTGAGATTCATTCGTCTTAATTAGTGAAGAAAACGAAAGGGAGAGATAATTTATGAATTTAAATCAAATAGATGGTCAAAAATGGGATGTTACTGTATTAGGTGGTGGCATTGCTGGATTAACTGCATCAATCTATTTAGCTCAATCAGGTAAAAAAGTACTTTTATTGGATAAAGCATCTAAATTAGGTGGGAGAGGTATTTCTAATTCAATTGGAGATGCACATTTAAATCTTGGAGCACACGCATTATATACAAACTGTATCGATATTTTAAATGAAGTAGGTGTTAATGTTTCTGGCAAGTTTCCAAAATTGAGTGGTGCATTTATTCTTGGAGATCAATCTAATCAAATGAAAGTAGTCGAGGCATTTAATTTATTTTTAGGTAATCATTTAAAATGGAAAGAAAAAATGGAATTTATACGTTTTTACCGACATATTCGTAAAATGGATTTGGATGCAATCAATCATATTAGTTTAGAAGAATATTTAAATAGTAAAATAACAAGTCGTCGTGTAAAGAATTTAATTTTAGCCTTTATACGGGTAACTACCTTTACAAGTAATTCAGAAATGATAAGTGCTGGAGTAGCAATTGGTCAGCTTCGTAGTGCAAAAGTAATGTATATAAACGAAGGATGGCAATCAATTGTTAATGACCTAGTTAAAAAGGCGAATCAACTTGGTGTTACGATTCAAAATAATACAATAGTGTCTAAAATTACGGGCTCTTATCCAAATATTAATCTAGTCTTGAAAAACGATACTAGGATCAACACTTGCTGTTTGTTATCAACAATTAACCCAATTGATTTAGTTAAGTTAATAGATGAGCCAATCGCAGATTCATTTTTACAAAAATGTAATCAAATGATTCCAGTAAAAGCTGCCTGCCTTGACCTTGTGATGAATAGTTTACCAAATCCAAAACTCAATTTTGCTGTAGGTGTAGATGAACCATGGTATTTTTCAAATCATTCTGCAGTAGCTAAATTATCGAATAACGAGGGCGAAATTGTAGTTCATATAATGAAATATTTAAACTCGGTCAATGAAACAGATTCAGCAAAAGATGAGGAAGAACTAGAAGGTTTACTTGATTTACTTCAACCAGGTTGGAGAGACTATGTGATTTCACGTCGTTATCTTCCAAAGCTTGTTGTTTCTAACGATATAAAAAAGCCATTTAATAAATTAGACAACAATTTATCAAATAATGAAGTAGGCATAGAGGGCATTTATGTTGCAGGAGATTGGGTAGGGAAAACAGAACTTTTATTGAATGCATCACTAACGAGTGCAAAAAATGCTACTAAATTAGTAAATGAAAAGCTTGAACTTCAACTAATTTAAAATAGAGGAGAAGATACTTCATGGAAGTAGATGATTTATATTCTCAATATAAACCACTATTATTTTCAATTGGATATAGTATGTTAGGATCGGTTGAGGATTCGGAGGATTTAGTACAGGATACTTTTCTCACAGTTCAAAAGATGAATCAATCCACCGTAAAAGAAGAGCCGAATAATATAAAAGCATTTCTATGTAAAATTATGACAAATCGTTGCTTGGATCTATTAAAATCCTCAAAAAATAAACGGGAAGTCTATATAGGACCGTGGCTTCCTGAACCGATTATTCAAAACTTACCTGAAGTTTTACATGATGGACCGATGGAGAAGATGATTTTAGATGAAATGATAACCTACGCATTTTTAGTTTTACTAGAACAGTTAAATCCAACTGAAAGAGCAGTATTTGTGTTACGAGAAGCCTTTGAGTTTGACTTCCGTACAATCGCAAATATTTTAAATAAAACTGAATTAAATTGCCGGAAAATATTCAGTAGGCTTAAACGCAAAATCCAAAGTAAGGATGTAGCTGAAAAACGAAATCTAAATCAAGAGCTAACTATTGCAAAACGATTTATTGAAGCTGCAGAAACAGGTAATTTAGATATGCTAATATCACTTTTAACTGAAGATATCGTACTAATTACTGACGCCGGTGGTAAAACGAAGGCTGCGCTACGTCCAATCAATCTACAGAAAAATGTTGTTGCATTCCTTGCTGGGGTAAGGAAGAAAATAAAATCTCCTTCCGAAATCGAAATTGCTTTGATCAATAATCAAATTGGTTTAATTATTAAAAGTGAAGACGAAGAGCCAACCGTAATTTGTTTTGAAATAGAAGGAAATCGTTATCGAAGTATTTACATGGTTCGAAATCCTGAAAAGATAAGATTTTTAGGTTGAGTAGTAAGAACATATTAAAACTTAGAATAGGGGTCCCACTTTTTATGGGATCCCTTGTTTTTATAAAGCAAGAAGATGAAATTCATAAATGGAAAATGAGTAATTAAAAAAGTAGGAAGATGAAATATAGTAACTAATAGAGGGGTTATGAGTAAGGAAAAAAGCAGGAATATGTAATATAGTAACTCATGAGGGGTTCATGAGTAAGTAAAAAAGGAAAAATATGAAATATGGTAACTCATAAGGGGTTCATGAGTAAGTAAAAAGCAAAAGTATGAAATTTGCTAACTTATTAGAGGATTCACGAGAAGGTTAAAAAGGAAAAATTCTTTATATATAAAATAAAAATCTGCTAATTATCTAAAAAAATATGGAGGCGCTAATTTGTTTGTTAACCTGACTTATGAGATAGCTCCTTTTTTATTTTTGGTTTTTTTTACAAAAGGCATTATAGTTTTAGTAGGCACTATGTTTAGATTAAAAATTTTAGGAGTGTTTATGGAAACGAAAGAGTATCTAATAACGCAGCTTAATGAAATTGAAAAATGGGAAAAAGACCAAAAAAGCGTATTTTTTTGGGAGAAAATCGGTAGGATTCCATTTATGCTCTTGGATAAAATTACACCGAAGTTTATTCACGATAAGATCGGAGTTATTTTAGATGAACTATCAAAATATGTGAATGCTGGTGGTCAATATTTAGTTAGTGTTCCGGCAACTTTATCTAGGATGAGTAAGGAGCTTTCTATTCAAGAATTAACCGAAGTGGAAATGGTCAATCAACTTAGTCTTGAACAAATGGATCTTGTTTCGAATAGTTTTATTGCTAGTCGTAAACAATTTGCAAAGGTTCAAGGAGCAACGACAGGTATTGGTGGAATGTTTACGATTGCGATAGATATTCCAATTTTATTAGGACTGACATTAAAGACGCTTCAAGAAATAGCGATTTCTTATGGATATGATCCGAATGATCAAATGGAGAGAGTTTTCATTATTAAATGCTTACAATTTACCTCGGCTGATATAGTTGGTAAAAAGGCGATATTAGAAGAGTTAACAAATATCGAAGGAAAAAAAGCCTTTTCTCAAATTGAAGGTTGGAGAGAAGTATTCTATACATACCGTGACAACATGGGCTGGAAGAAGCTGTTCCAAATGGTTCCGATTGCTGGTTTAATATTTGGTGCATATGTTAATAAACAATCAATAGAGGACGTTGGCGAAGCTGGAAGAATGCTCTATAAAAAAAGACGGATTATGGAAAGATTGCATGATTTAAAATAAGCAAAAAAAAGATGAATTTAGTAAGAGCTAAATTCATCTTTTTTGTTAAATTCATAAATCAAACGTTTGTTTAAGATTTAAATTTATTTGGGAATTGCTTAATGATGCCTGAAGACAGTGCATCTGCTAGAACGATTATGTGGTGAAGACCATCATCAAATGCTTTTACATTCCCGTCCCAATCCATTTTTATTCTTGTTACAACTTCATTTGTGATTATTTTTAAATGTGTATAAAGTAAGTTTTTTAAAGCTTGATTTGTCCAATTTGGATTTGCTTTACTTAAAAATGCAGCAATATCGTCTGCATTTTTAAACCATTGATCATTTAATGTTTTTAGAGTTGCCATATCATTCACTTTGGCAGCATCAATAATTTTACCTGCCAGTACAATATGGTCGGTCAATAGTTTAGCAAGCTGATCTCCTGCTGCAGCACCATAATAAGGTTTAACTGCATTTCCAATATCTTGCTGATTTCTTAAAAGTCGAGTAAGTACTTTGTCCTTATCTGGTAATCCAGCAACCGCGCTAACAATATACTTACTTGTCCAAATTGTATGATCCATCCAAAGCTTTCTCATATCACCTTGGAATTTACACGCGGATTTACTTACACAATTTCCATGAACTCGAGTATGAATTTCCTCTGCACTTGATTTTAATGGCGATAAAATTAGTGCAAAACATAATATAAGAGTAGTTATTTTAAGTAATTGTTTCTTCATCTAGATGCCTCCTTTGAGACTTTTTCAAAATGTTCCAATATTATTTTGGATTTTTTTTCAAGTTATATTCATCAGATTTTATATTCATTTCATTTTTGAAGTAAATATTCTAGTGAAAAAATCGAAGAACTCAAGAATGATTATATTTTCATATATATAAAATAATGATTTTAATATAATATTAAAGTGTTAATGGTTAAAAATGGAAAAAGATTTTAAGAGTAGTATTTAATCCTTGGAAGGTGAAAGGAGGAAATCTTTGTTAAATTATTTATATCCTAGTATTTTTATAATGGCTTTTTTCATTTTATTCTTTGGATATCGATTCCTAAAGAGTAATATTACTTTACAAAAATATTCCTATTGGATAATCTTTGGAATCTACTTTACATTCCTAGTAGATCTAACTTTGTTTCCATTTCCTTATCAAAAATATTTAATAAAAATCATGATAGAGGGTAACTTGGGTTATTTAAATAATTTTGTTCCTTTTAAAGGAGTTATCGATTTAATAAAGTATGGCTCATTTACAATTGCTTTAAAACAACTTGGTGGAAATATTTTATTATTTATTCCATTTGGATTAGCATGGCCGATTCTCTTCCCAAAGATCATGAAACTTAAAACAATCTTAATTGGTTTTTCTGTGAGTCTAGTAATTGAATTAACTCAAGGGATTACTGGATTATTCTTAGGATACAATTATAGATCTTGTGATATTGATGATTTGTTATTAAATACTTTTGGAACGGCAATAGGGGTTTTACTCTATCGTTTAAGTACTAATTCTTATATTAAATCAGACTTAGTTGAAGAAAAAAGTTAACGCGAAATTAAAAAGACAAGTTGCATAATGCTACTTGTCTTTTAATTTCTGAAGTTCATTCACTGTGACAAACTTATATCCATCTTTTGTTAATAAATCTAATATCTCTTTAATTGTTTCTAATTCTTTACCGGTATCATCATACATCGGATGAATTAAAATGATTGAACCCGGTTTTATATTTTTCTTTATATAATTTAATTTTTCTTCAGGACTTGTGTAAAAAGTATCTGGTTCGATATTCCATGTAATCGTTTCTCGATTATGTTTATGTAAGTAATATGGTAATCCGAATAATTTTTTTCCATTCGGTGGACGGAAGTCAATTTCACCTTTATAGCCTGCTTTTCGAATCAACTTGTCTGTCTTTTCGATTTCACTTTTGATATATGAAGGTGATTTAAGCACCATTCTGTTATGAGAGTATGTATGATTTCCAACTTGATGTCCGGCAGCCACAATTTTTTTAGCTTCCTCAGGATTTTTTTCGATTTCATTACCGACTAAAAAGAAAGTTGCCTTTGCATTGTATTCATTCAAAAGTGGAAGAATGTCATCAACATTTTTTGTTGGACCGTCATCGAATGTTAAAGCCACTACTTTTTGATTAGTATGTACTTCGTTTGTTAATCCTCCAAAAAGCTGAAAAGATCTAGCATTCATTAGCTTATACAATCCAAATAAGATAAGAAATAAAATTAGAATACTTGCGCATATTTTCAGTAGTCCTTTTTTCACATACTTTACCTGTCTTTCTAGTTATTGAAATTAAACATAATTATATCATTACTAAATAAAAAAAGAATAAAGGAAGGAAATTAAAGGGAATTTAAGAGCGTTGAAAGAAGTAGTGTAATACAGAAATTTAAGTTATGAAATTGATAAGATAGTTAAGACCGAGACGATTTTCTTTTTCGAAAGAAATTTTTTATAACAGGTATTTATTTAGACAAAACCATTTACTTGCAAAGTTATCAGTTTAGTATTAAACTGATAACAAGATCGATCAAAGAGGTGCAAAAATGTTAAATAGTCATAATGAAGCTTCTTCGAATAAATCAAAAAATTTGGCAGTATTACTTTGGTTTCGATTAGCTCGTTTTTATCTTAAAAATGTTAGAGAATCAAATAATCAATTGAAAAAGTGGGGACTGACGACTGCTCAATTTGATGTAATTGTTCATGTTGGGAGAAATAAGCGTCTTACTCAGCAAGAGTTAGCTGATAAATTAGTTGTTACAAAAGGAAATGTGACTCATCTATTAAAGAAAATGGAAGAGCTTCAGTGGATTAAAAGAGAAGTAGAATGGAAAAACAAATATCTCTCTTTAACAGAGATAGGTCAAAAACTGTATGAAGAAATTGTTCCTACACAAGAGGAGTTTCAACAAGCTCAATTCAGCAAATTAACCGAAGAAGAGCAATTACAATTACTTACGTTATTAAGGAAATTAAATAAATAATAGAACGGAGGATATTTATGGAAAAAATGAAAGGCATACATCATATCACTGCAATAGTTGGTGATCCACAAGAAAATATGGATTTCTATGCTGGAATTTTAGGCTTACGATTTGTGAAGAGAACAATTAATTTTGATGATCCGGGTACGTATCACTTTTATTTTGGAAATGAAGGTGCCGAACCAGGAACGATAATGACGTTTTTCCCTTGGGCAAATGCATATAAAGGAAGAGTCGGAAGTGGTCAAGTAGGAATTACAACATTTTTAATCCCAGCTAACGCTATGGCATTTTGGGAAACTCGTTTAGCCTCATTTAATATAAATACAAAAAAAGTAAGTCGATTTGGAGAAACATTTCTTCAATTTGAAGACTTTCATGGTTTACAGCTTGAATTAGTAGAAAGAGAAGCTGGTCAAGAAAATAATTGGGAATTTAATGGTGTTACAAAGGATGTAGCGATTAAAGGGTTTGGTGGTGCAGTTTTATATTCTGGAGCACCAAATAAAACAGCTGAACTGTTGGAAAACATAATGGAATTAGAATGCTTAGGCCAAGAGGGTAACTATTTACGTTTTAAGGCTGCTAGTGAAATTGGAAATATAATCGATATTGAATTAGCAGCAGTAGGAAGAGGCGCTATGGGAGTAGGAACTGTCCATCATATTGCATGGAGAGCAAGTAATGATGAAGAACATGTTAAATGGCAACATAAGTTATATGACAATCATTATGGAGTCACTGAAGTAAAAGATCGAAATTACTTTAATGCAATTTATTTTCGTGAAAATGGTGGGTTATTATTTGAAATTGCAACTGATCCACCAGGATTTATGATCGATGAGAATAAAGACCATTTAGGAGAACAGTTAATGCTACCAAAGTGGCAGGAACCAAATCGTGAAATAATAGAAAATAACTTACAACCTATTGTTGTTAGAGAAGTTAAAGGAGAATGAAGATGAAGCACGTATTTAATAAAGGTAGTAATCCATCAAAGCCAACATTCTTATTATTACATGGTACAGGTGGGAATGAACTTGATCTATTACCAATTGCAGGTATGATCGATGATGAAGCTTCTGTTTTATCTGTAAGAGGAAATGTGAGTGAAAATGGAATGCCACGTTTTTTTAAGCGATTAGCTGAAGGTGTATTTGATATGGAAGATTTAGTTTTCCGTACAAAAGAATTAAAAGAGTTTATTGAATCAGCGGCCACAGAACATGGATTTGATTCAAACAATATGATCGTAATTGGTTATTCAAACGGTGCAAACATTGCTGGAAGTCTACTATTCCATTATGAAAATGTATTTAAAGGAGCAATGCTACTGCATCCAATGGTACCGATTCGTGAATTAGAATTGCCAAATATGAAAGATGTGTCAGTCTTCATTGGAGCTGGCAAAAATGATCCGATCTGTTTACCACAAGAAACAGAAGAATTAGCATCATTGTTAGACGGTGCTGGTGCAAAAGTCGTAACACATTGGGAAAACATGGGGCATAGCTTAACTAGATCAGAAATTGAAGCAGCAACTGATTGGTACAAAAATAACTTTTAAGGAGTAGCAAATAATGATGAAATCTTTTTCTCCAGCAGATTTAAGTGATCGTGATAATTACAAGTTCTTAATTGGTGGAATTATTCCAAGACCAATTGCTTTTGTTACAACTGAATCAAATGAGAATGTCTTAAATGGAGCACCATTTAGTTATTTCAACATCGTAACGTCTAATCCACCTATGATATCTGTATCTGTTCAACGACAAAATGGTCAACAAAAAGATACAGCTAGAAATGCGATAGAGAAAAAAGAGTTCGTCGTCCATATTGTTGATGAATCAAATGTTGAAGCGATTAATAAAACAGCAGCAGCTTTGCCACCTACTGAGAGCGAAGTTAAATTAGCAGGCTTAACACCAGTGGAAAGTGTAATGGTTTCAGTTCCAGGAGTGAAAGAGTCAAAAATTCGAATGGAATGTATTTTAGAACAGGCAATTCCATTAGGGAAAGATAATGAGGCTTGCGATTTATTGATCGGCAAGGTTGTTTATTTTCATATAGAAGATGAAATTTATGAAAATGGTCGTATCGATGCTAATGGCTTAAAAGCAGTTAGTCGTTTAGCAGGGAATGACTATGCTAAAGTTGGAGAAATGTTTACGATTGATCGTCCGAAATAAAGTTATTTGGAAAGAAGGGTGAAGCAGAAGGTGCTTTACTCTTCTTTTTGTATGAAAAAAATTATTTAAATAATGCTTATCACAAAATGGTAAGTTTTACCATTAAATTGAATACTTTTTTCTCGCACGTAGCTTGTACAACTCGCATTTATTATATAGATAGTTAATTTAGGAGGTGAGAAGTTTGTCAGGAGATTCTAAGAAGAAGCACCACGACAAAGAACATGGTCATAAGAATGAACCAGTCCTCGGTTATGTCTCATTTAGTGCGACTGGTGGAATAGTACTGGGACCAAATACAATTATCCCATTAACCAACGTAATTATTGCAGAGAATATTGATGTTTCTCCATTAGGAGGACTTGTAATAAAAAAATCTGGTATCTATGGAATAACTTTTAATACAAATTTAGCTTCTGGTGTGACAGCAGAATATGAAATCTACGCTAACACTAGACTTATTGCTTCGGTTTCAAACCCGCCTGGGTCGACTTTGGCTAAAGTTGCAAAAATTGTAGCCCAATTGGAGAAAAATGAGGTTCTGCAGGTTAAAACTACTGCAACAATAAATCTTTTTGACGCTAATCTTACTGCTGCAAAGTTAGACTAGAGCTTTGACGGTCACATTACTTTTTATTTTAGGAGGTGAAGTCTAGATGTCTGATTCTAAAAAAGAAAAAGAACATCATCATCATAAAACATTAGTACTAGGATACGTATCGTTTAGTGCTCCTACTACTGGTGGCACAATCTTTGGACCAGATGCACTGATCCCGTTAAACAATCAAGTTTTTGCATTGAATATTGATGTTTCTCCTCTTGGTGGACTTGTGATAAGAAAATCTGGAACTTATGGTATTACGTTTAACGCTAATTTAGCAGACGGTGCACAAGTGACTCCAGTAATTTTTGAGATATTTACGAACGCGCGTTTTATTACTTCAGTTACTGTTTCACCTGGGTCAACTTTAGCAAAAGTAGCTATCATAACTCATTTAGAGGAAAATGAGGTACTGCAAGTTAAAACAGTTACTAGTGTTAATCTGTATGATGCTAATTTAACTGTAGCGTTGTTGTCCTAATGGAACTGGTTAATAATATATAGCAATAGAGACTGTCAATATTTGATAGTCTTTTATTTTTGTACAAGCCAACATCGATTTTTAATAATTTTTCATAGCCATTAGTTTACGAAAGAAAAAAATAAAAGAAAAATGAACGATTTGTAGAACCTAATCGTATAACAAATGAAAACTAAATAAATATTGAATAAGTTAGCTAGGAAGGAGGAAGAAATGGTTGATTTAGATGAACTAGAAATTATAAAGCATGCTCAGCAAGGTGACCAAGACGCATTTGCTAAACTTTTTCAAATCCATTATTCCTTTTTATATAAATATGTTTTAAAGATGACGCTAAATCAACAAACTGCTGAAGATTTAGTGCAGGATACGATATTGAAAGCTTATGACAATATAAAGAAATACAACGGTTTATCCAAGTTTTCAACTTGGCTAATTACAATCGCTACTAGACTTTATTTAGATCAACAAAGAAAGAAAAAGCGCGAATGGTTTTGGCAAAAAAATGAGTCTGAAAAGCTATCACGCTCCTTAAATTGGCAGCTAGCTTATAAAGGGTTTGAGTGGAGTGATGTTATGGAGGGTTTTGAAAAGCTTAAATCAGAAGTCCGAGCGGCCATATTATTAAAGCATTACTACGGCTATACGAATGAAGAAATTGGAAATATGATGGGAGTTCGAGAAGGAACGGTTAAATCAAGAATTCATAATGGAATGAAGGAATTAAGAAAGGAGTTAATAAAAGATGGATAAAGAAGAAATTGTTTCAGCATTTAAGCAGTTTGATGAATTAACGAATGTACAGGAACCTTCAATCAGTGCGATGACAGAAAAAATTAAATTACATCAGGAAAAAAAGAAAACCATATTTCTCAAGGAACTAATCGTATTCATCTGTGTAGCATGTAGTTTGTTCATCGGTGCACTTCTTATAGCTTTAAAGGCACCAGTAAGCATTGTCATTATTCAAGGTTTAGGTTTTATTGCACTACCAATTATTTTTAAACGAGATAAAAAGAAAATAGAAAGTGAGTGGATGTAAAGTGGAATGGACAACGGAAAATATCATCATTTTAGTTTTAGTCTTTATAATTTTAATAACTCAAAGTATCACACTTTTTACAAACGCTAAAAAAAGAAATCGTTCAGCCTGGTTATGGGGGCTGTTAGGAATGATTCAATTCCCTTGGCCAAGTGTTTTCTTTTACTTTTTAGTTGTACGAAAAGATCGAAAAAAACTAACTTAATTAAGCGAGCGTTTATGTAAAATACTAGACTAATTGGAACGGTTCAACTTTAGTCTAGTATTTTTAATTTTGTAATTGACAATTTTAGTGTATTACATGTATAGTACACATATAAGGTGTATCAATTGAGTAATACACATAATTATGTGTTAAGTGTATGAACTAAGTAGTACACACACGAACTACAAAGACGTATAAAGAACGAGGAGGTGAGTTGATGGAATTTATAGTGAATAATCGTGAACCGGTTTATCTACAGGTCGTTAGGCATTTTAAACAACAAATTGCAAAAAGATTATTAGAAGCCGGTCAAGAAATACCATCAAGAAGAGAATTAGCTGTTCAATTTAATATAAATCCCAATACTGTACAAAAAGCATACAAGGAAATGGAGGAACAAGGATTGATTACGACTGAACGAAATTTCCCTAGTAAGATTACGACTGATGTAAACGTGTTAAATGGTGTACGTAATGAATTGATTATGGAAGCTGTAAATGAATTTGTAGATTCAATTAAAGTGATAAATGTTCCTGTTGAAGAGTTACTTACAATGGTCAAACAAAACTATGAACAAAAGATAAAAGAAGAAAAGAAAGGAGAGGCTTAAATGATACAAGTAAAGAATGTTTCAAAAAAATATGGTCGGAAAAATGTTTTACGTGATATTTCTTTCACTGCAAATAAAGGAGAAATCACATGCTTAATTGGTATTAACGGTGTTGGTAAGTCTACAACGATGAAGGCGATTATGGGGATTACGCCAATCGATCGTGGTGAAATATTAATAGATGATAAAAAAATGAATCATACAATGTATGAAAATATCACGTTTATTCCAGATACACTTACAATGCTTCCTAGTTTTACAGTTGGAGAAGCAATGCAGTTTATGAAGGATTTTTATGTAAATTGGAATCCAGTACGTGCAAAAGAATTACTTGGATTTTTCCGTTTAAAGGAAGATGAGAAACTAGGTGAGCTTTCAAAAGGGAATGCTGCAAAAGCCAATTTACTTTTTGGATTAGGTCTAGATGTAGATTATGTTCTGATGGATGAACCTTTTTCTGGTATCGATATGTTTAGTAGAGAGCAAATTGCAAAAGTGTTTACGAGTCACTTAATTGAGGATCGAGGCGTGATTATAACAACTCATGAAATTAGTGATATTGAGCATTTAATCGATAAGGTCGTCTTATTAGATAACGGCGAAATTCTGAAAGAGTTTTATACAGAAGAGATACGATTAGAGGAAGGTAAGTCAGTGATGGACGTAATGAGAGAGGTGTACGAATCATGAATCGATATTTAAAACTAGTTAACTTTGAAGTTAATCGATTTTTTAAATTATATATAGGGTTACTTATTATAGTAGCTATTTCACAGTTTGTAAGTTTATTTTTAGTAAAGTCCAAATATATGCAAGCTGCTAACGATGCAAACTATGCAAGTTCTATGAAAGCAACAGAGCAGTTTATCTCTTCAAATGGGTTACTTACCTTTAATCAGGTTGCTAATCATTTTCTATTTATTGGTCCAATTGTCATATGCATAGCTTTAATGATGTTCTATGTTTTTATCATTTGGTACAGAGATTATTTTGGGAAAAACACGTTTATTTACCGTTTATTTATGCTGCCAACTTCAAGAATGACAATTTACTTTGCGAAAGCAACTACAATCTTAATTATGGTGTTGAGTTTGCTCGCATTTCAATTAATACTTTTACCGATTGAAATAAAAGTATTTCAACAAATAGTTCCAAGTGAACTTTTAGGAAAAATGAATATGGTTAGTCTTGTTATGGGTCCTAATATTTTTCAAATGATTTTACCAAGTAATTTTATGGATTTCATTTTTAGGTATCTTATTGGAATGGGACTAGTGTTTACCCTCTTTACATTCATATTATTGGAGCGTAGTTATCGTTGGAAAGGCATAATTTTTGGAATTTTATACGTGATTGCAATTGCAGGTTTACTTTTTATACCAGCTTTTATTGAATCTTATTTGTTAGGAGACGATTTTTCATTTTATCCTAGTGAAGTGTTCTATATGGAATTAGGCCTTTTTACAATCATCATTACAGGTTCAATCTTATTTAGTAAATATTTATTAAAAAACAAAGTATCGGTTTAAGGAGGAGTTAGAATGAAGCGATATCGTAATTTGGCAGTAATAGCCGTTGTCACGACAATTAGTTTAGGTACGTTTTTTACGAAAGTGGCTATGTCAGAAAGCAAGTTGCCTAAATTTTATTTAAAGACTGAAAATGGAGATTCAAAATATGTTAAAGATTTAATTATTAGCGCTGGATATGGTCAGAGTGGAGGTAGAAGTTTAACTATTACTACTGATGGAAGTGATTATATAGACAGAAATTCAATGCTTAGTGAGCTTGATAGTGACTATTATGATTTAAAGAAATTAGATGATTTAAAAAAGAAAGAAAGAAACTTTATGCGCGGAAAACTTTCTTCTTCTCAATTTTATATCGATAAAGATTACGCATGGCATGCTGATGTAAAAGGTGGAAAACTTGGTGGTACGTATGAGCACCAAAATAATCATTTTAAAATGTATATAGATGGTCTTGATCTTCATAATAAAGACCGTTTTAAATTTAAACTCGATATTCCAGAGGAAGAAAACTACTCATATATTTATGTACAAGATGTACAATTAATCGGTAAAGATTTAATTGTCACTACTTATCAAAATAAAACGGAGGTAGTAAAGGATAAAACTACAAATTCAAATATAAATGTCGATCAAAATGAATTAGTCATGTATCGAATTAATGTAAACCAAAAGAAAATTGTTGATCGTACAGTCATTAATAAATCATCCAATGATCAAAATACTCATACACATACTGACATACAAAATCTGATACAAGAATCAGATGAAACTATTCCTTCTAAATTCAATGTATACAAAAAAGTAAAACTAAAGGATACAGTTCAAGCAAATGGAGAAACGGAAACTGAAGAACTTAGTAATGAAGTAATCATATTTAATTTAGAAACTGGTAAAGAAGAAAATTTAAATTTATCGAATGATCAAAAAGAGCAATTAATGCAGAGTAATGTAATTCTTGATAAAGATAACTTGTATTTTATAACGCAAAGTGATAAAGATCATTCAGTTTTAAAGTATAATCTAAACAATAAAAAGGTCGAAGGTGAAACAGTACTCATAAAAAAAGTAAATGGTAATAATCTTTCAAATTATAAAGTCATCGACGGAAAACTATATGCAATTACGAATAGTACTGAAAATCCTGGCAAGTACAATAAAGATTTGATTGTTGCTGATTTAGCAAATGGACAAAGTGTTTTCGAAGGCAGAATTGAAGTGAAAAATGGTAAAGGAAATACTAGTAAAGCATTAAAAAAATTAGAAGTTTATGATTTTCAGTTTAAATAAATAGGGCAGGAAAAAGAAAAGAAGTGGGTTATAGGAAAGAATTTTATAAATCTTATAAAATTTTTCCTACTCCTTCTCTTTTTTTATTCCTGTTCTTTTTTCTATAATTTCCTCCTTCTTATGTACTTTTTTCTTCACTTTAAGAATATACGTTCTAGTTTAATTACTTGAATTCGTACTAAAACATCGATAATATGTAAAGATGATTAAATTTTAAAGGACGTTTGTTCTGTTTTTGATTGATTTTTGAAATTTTGTGGTAAAATAGAAGGATAGGTATGTTTTGGAAATGGAGGCGGGGAAGATGGAGCAGAAATTCGAGGTAGTTTCTAATTATTCACCTCAAGGCGACCAGCCAAATGCGATTAAGCAGCTAGTTGAGGGGGTTAAAAATGGTAAAGAGCATCAAGTTTTATTAGGTGCAACAGGTACGGGAA
The DNA here is from genome assembly GCF_002128425.1 of Gottfriedia acidiceleris. Lineage (GTDB taxonomy): Bacteria > Bacillota > Bacilli > Bacillales > Bacillaceae_G > Gottfriedia > Gottfriedia acidiceleris. The sequence goes on along the minus strand of NZ_NESS01000004.1, from coordinate 19,453 downwards.
AAACATTTACCATTTCAAATGTAATTAAAGAAGTCGGAAAACCAACATTAGTATTTGCTCATAATAAAACGTTGGCAGGGCAATTATATAGTGAATTAAAAGAGTTTTTTCCTAATAATGCAGTTGAGTATTTCGTTAGTTACTATGATTATTTTCAGCCAGAAGCATATGTACCTCAAACGGATACTTATATTGAAAAAGATTCAAGTATTAATGATGAAATTGATAAATTACGTCACTCTGCGACTTCCTCCCTTTTTGAACGTAAGGATGTCATTATTGTAGCGAGTGTTTCTTGTATTTATGGTTTAGGTTCTCCTGAAGAATATCGTGAATTAGTTTGTTCTCTTCGTATTGGAATGGAAATTAGTAGAGACGACCTATTACATAAACTAGTAGATATTCAGTATGCGCGTAATGATATTGACTTCTCACGTGGTACATTCCGAGTTCGTGGAGATGTTGTAGAAATATTCCCGGCATCACGAGATGAGCACTGTATTCGTGTGGAGTTTTTTGGCGATGAAATTGAGAGAATTAGAGAAGTGGACGCATTAACGGGTGAAATTTTAGGCGATCGTGAACACGTTGCAATTTTCCCGGCTTCCCACTTCGTTACACGTGAAGAAAAAATGAAAATTGCCATTAAAAATATTGAAGTTGAGTTAGAAGAACGATTAAAGGAAATGAGAGATAACGGTAAGTTACTGGAAGCTCAAAGACTTGAACAGCGAACTAGATATGATTTAGAAATGATGAACGAGATGGGATTTTGTTCAGGAATTGAAAATTATTCCCGTCATCTGACGCTGAGACCACCAGGTTCAACGCCTTATACATTATTAGACTATTTTCCGGAAGACTTCTTAATGGTAATTGATGAGTCACATGTTACGGTTCCACAAATTAGAGGAATGTTTAACGGGGACCAAGCTCGAAAGCAAGTATTAGTAGATCACGGGTTCCGATTGCCTTCCGCATTGGATAATCGACCTTTAAAGTTTGCAGAGTTTGAGGAGAAAGTTCAACAAACTATTTATGTAACTGCGACACCTGGGCCATATGAGTTAGATTTGTGCCCTGAAAAAGTAGAGCAAATTATTCGTCCAACGGGTCTATTAGATCCTACAATAGATGTTCGTCCAATTGAAGGTCAAATTGACGATCTAATCGATGAGGTTCGTAATCGTATTGCTAAAAATGAGAGAGTACTAATTACTACTCTTACGAAGAAAATGTCTGAGGATTTAACGGATTATTTAAAAGAAATCGGAATTAAGGTTAACTATTTACATTCTGAAATTAAAACACTTGAACGAATTGAAATTATTCGTGATCTTCGTTTAGGTAAATATGACGTATTAATTGGTATTAACCTTTTACGTGAAGGGATTGATATTCCTGAAGTTTCATTAGTCGTGATTTTAGATGCAGATAAAGAAGGATTTTTACGATCTGAACGATCATTAATCCAAACTATTGGTCGAGCTGCAAGGAATTCAAATGGTCATGTTATTATGTATGCTGATAAAATGACGAATTCGATGGAAATTGCTATTAATGAAACGAAACGTCGTCGTGAAATTCAAAAAGAATATAACGAAAAACACGGAATCACGCCTAAAACGATTATAAAGCAAGTACGTGATGTGATTCGAGCTACTTCTGTTGCTGAGGAAGAAGAAGTTTATGAAAACGGCATTAGTGCTAAATATAAGAAAATGAACAAAAAAGAACGTCATTTATTTATTCAATCAATTGAAATGGAAATGAAGGACGCAGCGAAGGCGCTTGATTTTGAACGAGCAACAGAACTTCGTGACTTAATATTAGAATTGAAGTCTGAGAGGTGAATAACTTGAAAAGTATGAATGAAATAATTATTAAAGGGGCCAGAGCACATAATTTAAAAAATATTGATGTAACGATCCCGCGTAATCAATTAGTAGTTGTGACTGGTTTATCTGGATCAGGTAAGTCATCTCTAGCATTTGATACGATTTATGCAGAAGGTCAACGCAGATATGTAGAATCACTATCTGCGTATGCTCGTCAATTTTTAGGTCAAATGGATAAACCTGATGTTGATTCAATTGAAGGACTTTCTCCTGCGATTTCTATTGATCAAAAAACGACTAGCCGAAATCCTCGTTCGACAGTTGGTACTGTAACGGAGGTTTACGACTATTTACGACTTCTATATGCTCGAATTGGAACTCCGATTTGTCCAAATCACGGCATCGAAATTACTTCTCAAACAGTTGAACAAATGGTAGACCGTGTGATGGAGTATCCTGAACGAACGAAAATTCAAGTACTTGCTCCAGTAGTATCTGGTCGTAAAGGTACTCATGTAAAAGTGTTTGAAGAGATTAAAAAGCAAGGGTTCGTTCGCGTTCGAGTTGATGGTGAGCTATATGATGTATCTGATGAAATAGAATTAGAGAAAAATAAGAAGCATTCGATCGAAGTTGTAATTGACCGAATTGTTGTAAAAGATGGTGTAGCATCTCGACTAGCTGATTCTCTTGAAACTGCATTAAAACTAGGAGAAGGTCGAGTCATTATTGATGTAATAGGTGAAGAAGAATTACTTTTTAGTGAACATCACGCATGTCCACTGTGTGGTTTCTCAATTGGTGAATTAGAACCGCGCATGTTTTCGTTTAATAGCCCGTTTGGAGCTTGTCATTCTTGTGATGGTTTAGGAACTAAATTAGAAGTCGATTTAAGTTTAGTCATCCCAAATGATGAATTAACACTCAAGGAAAATGCTATAGCACCGTGGGAATCAATTAGTTCGATGTATTATCCTCAATTACTAGAAAGTGTATGTAATCATTACGGAATTGATATGAATATTCCATTTAAAGACATACCAAAAGATCAACAAGATAAAATTCTTTATGGTAGTAATGGAGAACAAATCTATTTTAAATATGATAATGAGCAAGGGCATGTACGTGAAGCGATGATTGAATTTGAAGGTGTTATTTCTAATGTAGAAAGACGTTATAAAGAAACATCTTCAGATTTTATTCGTGAGCAAATGGAAAAATACATGGCGCAACAAAATTGTCCAACTTGTAAAGGGCATCGTCTAAGAAAAGAGGCTCTTGCAGTATTTATTGGTGGCTTGCATGTCGGTGAAGTAACGAAAATGTCAGTTAAAGAAGCGTTTGATTTCTTTGGATCACTTGATTTAACACCAAAACAAGAAAAAATTGCAAATCTAATCCTTAGAGAAATTAGAGAGCGTTTAGGCTTTTTAGTAAATGTAGGCTTAGATTACTTAACACTAAACCGAGCAGCTGGTACATTATCAGGTGGTGAAGCTCAACGAATCCGTTTGGCAACTCAAATTGGCTCGAGACTGACTGGGGTATTATATATTCTGGATGAACCATCAATCGGATTACACCAACGTGATAATGATCGTTTAATCTCAACGTTGTTAAATATGAGAGACATCGGAAACACATTAATTGTTGTAGAACATGATGAAGATACGATGCTAGCAGCAGATTATTTAATTGATATCGGACCGGGAGCTGGAATTCACGGTGGACAAGTCATTTCACAAGGAACACCAAGTGAAGTAATGAATGATCAAAATTCATTAACAGGGAAGTACTTATCTGGAGAGAAGTTTATTCCTGTACCGCTTGAGCGTAGAAAAGGCGATGGACGTGAAATTAAAATTGTTGGAGCAAAAGAAAATAATTTAAAAAATGTATCAACTTCATTCCCATTAGGTACGTTCGTTGCAGTAACAGGTGTATCAGGTTCAGGGAAAAGTACATTAATTAATGAGATTTTATATAAATCGTTAGCTCAAAAATTAAATGGTTCGAAAGTACGTCCAGGGGAGCATAAAGAAATTAAAGGGATTGAACAATTAGAGAAGGTTATTGATATTGATCAGTCACCAATTGGTCGTACTCCTCGTTCAAATCCAGCTACTTATACTGGAGTATTTGATGATATTCGCGATGTGTATGCCGCTACGAATGAGTCAAAGGTACGTGGTTATAAGAAAGGTCGTTTTAGCTTCAACGTCAAAGGCGGTAGATGTGAAGCATGTCGAGGCGATGGAATTATTAAAATAGAAATGCATTTCTTACCTGATGTTTACGTCCCGTGTGAGGTTTGTCATGGTAAGCGATATAATAGAGAAACTTTAGAAGTAAAGTATAAAGATAAATCAATATCTGAAGTTTTAGATATGACAGTTGAGTATGCAGTTTCATTTTTTGAAAATATTCCAAAGATTAAACGTAAACTTCAAACGTTAAATGACGTAGGTTTAGGGTATATCACATTAGGTCAACCTGCCACGACTTTATCGGGCGGAGAAGCACAGCGAGTAAAACTAGCTTCCGAGCTTCATAAACGTACGAATGGAAGAACTTTATATATATTAGATGAACCTACTACAGGGCTTCATGTTGATGATATTGCACGGTTATTAGTTGTTTTACAAAGACTAGTAGATAATGGAGACACTGTACTTGTAATCGAACATAACTTAGATGTCATTAAAGCAGCCGACCATTTAATCGATTTAGGACCAGAAGGTGGAGACAAAGGTGGTACGATCGTAGCAACCGGTACACCAGAGAAACTATGTAAAGTCGAATCATCTCATACAGGGAAGTATTTAAAAGCTGTATTAGAGCGTGACAAAGCTAGAATGGAGAAAAGATTGGCATTGATGGAATCTTAAAAAAGCCTCTTTTTATAAGTGTATAGTTATTGAAATATTGATGTGATAGAGTAGTTGATTGAACGAAAAGGGTGCACAACTTCAGTTGAATTAGCTGGATAGCGAGCATTCTGGAACAGAAATCAACTATTCTTCTTTTTATTTGTCAAAGTGTTGAAATATAAAAACGGTCAATAGGAAAACGTATTTTAAGTGATCATTACTGATGATAATAAAATCAATTTTTAATGAGTTGAAATAAATGTTTATATGTTTGAACAATTTTATTTTACCAACAAACTCTAGTAATCGTTTATTCTTGAGAAGTTAAAAATATTTATGAGCAATAGCTATAATGCTATTCTAAGTAAAAACTATTTGATTAGGATTTATTGCAGACTTTTTTTTGATGAATAAGTTGATTGGAACGGAGGGGTGCTCGACTCCTATGGGATAAGCGGGAAGGCTAGACCCCGCAGGCTCGCCGAGGAGGCTCAGGTCTCGCCCCATGGAAAGCGAGCATCCTGTAGTGGAAATCAACCTCACTAAACTCCTTTTAAGAAAATTTGGTCAATAATTGACAAGGCTGTTTTTGATCAGCATGACAAAAAATAGGAGCTAAACTCCTTTTCTTTGTATTTGTTTTTATTTAGGATTTGTTAATGATTCTTGTTCCTTTTACTTGAAAAGTAGTCCACATTTCTTTAATGTTTTAACATAGAATAAATAATGAAATAGAAAAACTTGTATTGATAAAAAAATGATGGCGTATCGATAGAGAGGAGATTTTTGTGAAAAAACTATATCGATCTTCTAAAGATTCTATGCTTGCGGGTGTCTGTGGTGGATTAGGGAAGTATTTTAATTTAGACAGTACATTAATCCGTTTACTTTTTGTTATATTATTTTTTGTAGGTTTTGGAGCACTTCTATTTGTTTATTTAATTTGGATTTTTGTTGTTCCAGAAGAAGGTGACGTGAAATAAATGAGATGGTTATTTTCATTAGCTATTAATAGCTTAGTTTTTATTGTAGTAGCAGGGTTTCTGCAACCTGACTTTTATGTAAAAAATGTTCCAACGGCTATAATTGCTGCGTTGGTATTATCAATCTTAAATACAATTATTCGCCCAATCTTAATTTTAATAACTTTACCTGTAACCATTTTTACAATGGGACTATTCCTGTTTATCATTAATGCATTTACACTAGAAATTACTGATTATTTATTAGGTGATGCATTACGAGTAAATGGTTTTGGAACTGCTATTATCGCATCGGTACTTATTAGTACATTCAGTATGTTAATTCAATATTTTGTGTTTGGTTCAAAAGACAAAAAAAAGAATAGTCATCGGTAAAAAAAGAGGAGTCTCTTAAGTTAAAGTACTTTTGAGAGTCTTTTTTTTGTTTTCTTAGATTAATGAGAAATTTGAACAAAATGTGAACTCCGTTGTTATATGACTGTTGATTGTTGCTATAATCCTAAAACTAGTAGATAAGTTACTAAATACCGTTCTTAAATTCTCTTTTACATTAATGATTTTTAATCGTTTAAGCGCAGTTAGTGACTTGTCGACATTTTCCCACAAAGTTTAAAAATGGTACAATATGAGAGATAATACATAATTATTAATCCTTAGGAGGCTTGTATGGCTAAATTACGTACAAAGAATTTAGTTGAGTATTTTAAATTAGAGGTCATTAGTGGAAGTGCGGGTTTGAATCGTTCGATTAACACGACTGACTTATCTCGCCCAGGTATAGAGGTTGCAGGATTTTTTACATACTATCCATCTGATCGAGTACAAATATTAGGGAAAACAGAATTAACTTTTTATCATAACTTAACTGACGAAGAAAAACACAATCGTTTAAGAAAGCTTTGTGCAGAGGATACACCTTGTATCATCGTAACACGAGGTTTAGAAATTCCACCTGAATTAATCGAAGCAGGTGAAGAAACTGGAGTACCTATTTTACTATCAAACAGTAAGACAACTAAAATGTATAGTAGACTTACGAGTTATTTAGAGGCTAAACTTGCTCCAACTACAGCATTACACGGTGTACTAGTTGATATTTACGGCGTCGGTGTATTAATTACTGGAAAAAGTGGCGTGGGTAAAAGTGAAACAGCTCTAGAGTTAGTAAAACGTGGTCATCGATTAGTAGCAGATGATTCAGTAGAGATTCGTCAAACTGATGAGGATACGCTGATTGGTTCATCGCCAGAATTGATTGAGCATTTATTGGAAATTCGTGGGTTGGGAATTATCAATGTAATGACTCTTTTCGGAGCAGGATCTGTACGTAATTACAAACGTATTACGTTGAACATCGATTTAGAGACTTGGGACTCTCAAAAAGTTTACGATCGAGTTGGCTTAGACGATGAAAAACTTAAAATATTAGATACAGATATTTCGAAAATCACATTGCCAGTTCGACCTGGTCGAAATTTAGCTGTTATTATTGAAGTAGCAGCGATGAATTTCCGTTTAAAAAATATGGGTGTAAATGCAGCACAGCAATTTGCAGATCGTTTAGAGAAAGTAATTCAAGGTGGTAATAACGTTAGTGATTTAATTTAATGATAAAGTGGGGAAATTGGAATGGAGTCAAATATTCAGCCATTAGATAAAGTATTTTTACACTTAGGTCCTCTTTCAATAAAATGGTATGGGGTATTGATTGGATTAGGTGTTGTGTTAGGATTATGGTTAGCAATTCGTGAAAGTAAACGTCGTGGAATACCTGATGACACATTTTTGGATCTTATTTTAGTAGCTCTACCTTCAGCGATTATAGGGGCTAGAATTTACTATGTTCTCTTTGAGTGGAGTTACTATTCTAAGCATGTTAGTGAAATACCTGCTATTTGGCATGGTGGATTAGCTATTCACGGTGGTTTAATTGGAGCATTTATTGCTAGTTACTTCTTTGCGAAGAAAAGAGGTATTTCATTTTGGAAGCTTGCAGATATTGCAGCACCAAGTATTTTAGTAGGCCAAATGCTAGGACGTTGGGGGAACTTCATGAACCAAGAGGCTCATGGTGGACCAGTAACTAGATCATTTTTAGAAAGTCTTCATTTACCTACTTGGATCATTAATCAAATGTATATTGATGGAACGTATTATCATCCAACGTTTTTATATGAATCATTATGGAGTTTATTAGGGATTATCTTCTTACTAATTTTAAGAAGAGTGAACCTAAGACGTGGTGAAATGTTTTTAACTTATTTGATTTGGTATTCAGTTGGACGTTACTTTATTGAAGGGTTAAGAACAGATAGTTTAATGTTAACAAATACAATTAGAATGGCTCAATTTATTTCAGTCGTAATTATCGTACTATCTATTATTATTCTTGTTTATCGTAGAGTTAAAGGGTTATCGAATGAGCGTTATTTAGACGCATAAGTTTGTAAAACAGGAGTGGGGAGCACGTTGGAAACTTTAAAGAGAGGGTTACTTGTTGGTTTACAAACTTCTTGGAAAATAGGGAAAATTATTTTCCCTATTTCTTTCATTTTAACGCTTGTAAAAGAAACTGCACTAATGGACTGGTTTGTTAATATTCTTGAACCATTAATGAGTTTTATCGGTTTAAAAGGTGATGCAGCATTAGTATTAGTTTTAGGAAATGTATTAAATTTATATGCTGCTCTTGGAGCAATGCTACCGATGGATTTAACTGTTAAAGAGGCATTGATTCTTGCAGTTATGTTAAGTTTTTCTCATAATCTATTTGTTGAAACGACAGTAGCAACTGCTGTAGGGGTTCGAGCATCTTTTGTTGTTTTAGTAAGAATAGGATTTGCCATTTTATCTGCTATTTGTATCCATTTCTTTTGGTCTGGTGGTACAGAAATTGTTCATAAAGGCATAGCAGTTGCAGAAGTGACTAACCAGTCAGGATGGGATATTGTTTATACTGCCATTATTTCGTCATTAATGGGTATTTTAAACCTTATTAAAATTGTTTTTCCATTAATGTTAGTTATTCAAATTGCAAAAGATTTTGGATGGATGAAATATATAACAAAAGTACTGTCTCCATTTACTAAATTAATTGGTGTTGAAGCAAAAGCTGGAGTTACATTAGCTGCAGGATTGTTTTTTGGATTAGCTTTTGGAGCAGGTGTTATGATTCAAGCTGTTAAAGAAGACGGTGTTTCGAAACGTGATTTATATCTCGTTTTCTTATTTTTAGTAGCTTGTCACGCTGTAGTAGAAGATACACTTCTCTTTATTCCTTTAGGGATTCCGGTTTTATACTTATTTTTAATTCGTTTCTTGGTAGCGTTAGTTGTTACTTGTATAGTTGCAAGAATAGTAGGAAGAGCTAGAAAAACTGAATCAAGTTTAAAAGTTGAAGTGAAATAGAAAGGAAATTCTTATGAAAATAAATACGATACTATTTGATTTAGATGGTACTTTAATCAATACAAACGAATTAATTATTGCTTCATTCTTGCATACTTTGAATAAATATTATCCTGAACAATATAAACGTGAACATGTTATACCTTTTATGGGACCAACTTTAACTGAATCATTCTCTACGGTAGATGAAGAAAGAGTTGATGAGTTGATTGCCGAATATCGCCGTTTTAATATGGAGATGCATGATGAATTTGTTGAAGAATATGAAACGGTTTATGAGACGATTGAAACTTTACACAGATTAGGCTATAAAATCGGAATTGTAACAACAAAAGCACGAAACGTTGTTGAAATGGGCTTAAGTTTTAGTCGATTAAAGCAATTCTTTGATACTGTTATTACAATTGATGATGTGCAAAATGCAAAGCCACATCCAGAACCGATTCAATTAGCTTTAAAAAAATTAAATTCTATTCCTGAAGAGAGTATAATGGTGGGGGATAATTACCATGATATTGAAGGTGGACAAAATGCTGGAACGAAAACAGCAGGCGTCGCTTGGTCACTAAAAGGAAAGGAATTTTTAGCAACTTTTAAACCTGATTTTATGCTTGAAAAGATGAGCGATATCTTACCAATTTTAGGAATTGATGAGAGTTGAGGAAAACGAAACGATACTTAATTGAAGGTGAGAATTCACTTTGGCAAGTGTACAAGACTGTTTCATTTTGGAAAACATTTCGAAATGTCATTGTAATTGAAATTGCACGTTATATTCCTTTCTTTAGACTGAAAAATTGGATGTATAGGAATCTGATTGGAATGAAGGTAGGAGAGTATACATCCTTCGCGTTTAAAGTAACGCCTGATTTAATGTTTCCAGAATTAATTTCAGTTGGTAGGAATTCGATTATTGGCTATAATACAACAATCTTGGCGCATGAATATTTAATTAATGAATATCGATTAGGAGAAGTCATTATTGGTAATAATGTGTTAGTTGGTGCAAATACGACAATCCTGCCAGGTGTCACAATTGGTGATGGTGCGAAAGTTTCAGCTGCAACACTTGTTAACAAAGATGTTCCAGCTGGTGCATTTGTTGGAGGCAATCCTATGGTTATTATATCATTACCTAAGTCTGAAACTACTATTTAAGCTCTTTAAAAAAGTGGTTTTCAATGTTTTTTGTATCGGTTAAAATAATACTTTGACAACTTATTTAGATAATGTGGAAATTGGACGTTCGTTTAAAATTCTTATAATTTGGACGGCGACTATTTCCTCTTTTTATGTGATATACTGTGATAAGCTTGAAAAACTGGAGGATCGAATGTCTGAAAATTTGGGGAATCAAACAAATCAATTTCATAATGTCGTTTCGTTCTCGTTACCGAAAGACTATTTCTACGAAAAAGGTATGAAAGCTTATAATAGTAACGATTCTGAGCAAGCGATTTATTATTTAAAAAAAGCTGCTGAAAATGAAGAAAATCAAACAGTTCTTATAGATATTTCTAGAAAGCTTTTATCATTACATCAATATCAAACTACTATTACAATTTTAGAATATATTTTAGATAAATATCCAACAAATGAGGATGTATATTATTTATTAGCATTTGCATTTTTTGAATTAGGATTGTTCCAAAAAGCCAATTTGTATGCGCAAAAGTATTTAGAAATTGGTACGGATGAAGAGCAATTAGAAGAACTAGAAGACTATTTAGATATTATTCATAGCGAAGAAGATGATGATTTAAGTATTAATGATGATTTATTAGTGCTTCAAGAGCGGGTTACAAGCTATTTGGCAAATCATGATTGGAAATCAGCTAAAACAACTTTACTTAGTATTGTAGATAAGTATCAAGAGTTTTGGCCAGCTTATAATAACTTAGCTTTAGTAGAGCTTCATTTAGGTAATCCCGAGGAAGCTGAAAGAGTATTACAATATGTTTTAGAACAAAATCCAGGTAATTTATCAGCTTTAATTCATTTAACAATGCTAAAAAGAATATTAAATGAACAAGAAATTGCTATTCAATATTTGGAAAGCTTATCAAATATTGTTCCGATCTCTGAAGAGCACCGCCACAAGCTTGGTGTACTTTTCTACCAATTCAAAAAGTATGAAGAAGCCTATAAGTTATTTAAATTACTTTATATGGAACGACCAGATCGTGAAATACAGTTTTATTATATGTTCTGTGATGCAGCTTACCGTTCTGGAAGAATTGAAACAGCGGAGCGCATTTGGAATTTAGAAATGACAAATGAATTTGATGATCATGAGGAATTAGCACCTTGGGCTGAAAAGAAACATACATCAAATGAAATCGAACAATTAATGGCTGAAACAGAGTACCAAGCAAAATACTCCAATTCGAATAGTGAGAGATGGGGATTAATCTATTTTATGAAGGAATATTATTATGAACAAAAATTTAGTTCAATCCTTCAAGATTTAGAGCCATTAGAAAATATTGGTCTCGATGAACAATTAGAACAAGTTCTTCTAAATAATATGTGTTATCTAGAGCCCCATCCATCATTGAATATTGCGATTAACGGTGCAAAGAAAGTACAGGCAACTTGGGAAGAAGATTATATAATACTACGTAATCATCTTCAATTATGGTTTTTCGCTACTTGTGAGCTTACATTAAAATATAAAGAATTACCTGTAGATGAAGATGTTTTATTAGCTGCTACACATTATCTTGTTGAAAATGAAGTAAAACGTGTATCACAAAAGAAAATTGCAGCAAACTATAATATCTCTACCTATTTATTAAATAAAGGCATTAGCGCCATTCGAAGCTTGTTTTAATACCAGATGGTGTTAATGCAAGCTTTCTTTATTTCAGATTAAGGTAAGTATAAATTGGCAACAAGGATCCAATTTTAAGAATTAAGTATAAGTGCAACTAAGCCTCTGAATTAGCCTAAAAGCCTGTCAGTCGGCGAGTTTTCTTTATTATGAGCATATGATTTGTTGTTTTATGTCGTCGCGTATTAGGATAGTGATAGTTAATGAAGTAGGGCAATTAGCCATTTAAATACAAGGAGTGATTAAGACATGGAAGAAAAAATTTATGATGTTATTATTATTGGAGCTGGTCCTGCAGGGATGACTGCAGCTGTATATACATCTCGTGCAAATCTTTCTACATTAATGATGGAACGTGGTATTCCTGGTGGACAGATGGCAAACACGGAAGAAATTGAAAACTACCCAGGTTTTGATAGTATTTTAGGTCCAGATTTATCAAATAAAATGTTTGATCATGCGAAAAAATTTGGTGCTGAGTACGCTTATGGAGATATTAAAGAAATTATCGATGGTAAAGAATATAAAACAATAATTGCTGGTAAAAAAGAATACAAAGCACGTGCAATTATTATTTCAACTGGTGCAGAATACAAAAAAATTGGTGTACCAGGTGAGCAAGAGCTTGGAGGACGTGGTGTATCTTACTGTGCTGTTTGTGATGGAGCATTCTTTAAAGATAAAGAATTAGTTGTTATTGGTGGTGGAGATTCAGCTGTAGAAGAAGGTGTGTATTTAACTCGATATGCTTCTAAAGTTACAATCGTTCACCGAAGAGATCAATTACGTGCTCAAAAAATTCTTCAAGACCGTGCGTTTGCCAATGAAAAAATTTCATTTATTTGGAACTCAACAATTAAGGAAGTTAACGGAACTGATGGTAAAGTAAGCAGCGTAACGCTTGTAGATACTAAAACAGGTGAAGAATCTGATTTTAAAACAGATGGCGTATTTATCTATATTGGAATGCTTCCATTAACAAAACCATTCTTAAGTTTAGGTATTACAAATGAAAATGGATATATCGAAACAAATGATGTAATGGAAACAAAAGTACCAGGTGTTTTTGCTGCTGGTGATGTTCGTGAAAAAACTTTACGTCAAGTTGTAACTGCAACAGGAGACGGAAGTATTGCTGCTCAAGCAGTACAACATTATATTGAAGAATTAAAAGAAGAATTAGCTAAAACTAACTAATTTAAATAAAAAAGAAAAATAAATTTACAAAATTTAGTTTTAGATAATTGTGAACGAAATTGTAATATTCTGAAACTTACATGTAATTAGGGTGTAACTCTACTGAAATATAGTTGCTGTAATATAGACAATAACCAGAGAGCCCCCTAATATATATAGGAACATGGATATGCGCTTGTCCATGTTCCCTTTTTTTGTCTTCAAAAGTGTAGAACTTATTCCTCTTTTCTAATTCCAGCTCACAAAATCTTTTCCTATAGCTTAGACTTTTCTACCCATAATTCCTACTCTTAACAAGTTGTTGTCTGACTAGTTTAACGGTATAATATAGATTGGGCAGTTTCAACCAACTGCAAGTCCAAATTGTAAGTGAGGTATAAGAAATGCAAAGAGTTACACATTGTGTTTTGGTAAATGAAAATAATATCCTCTTGCTACAAAAACCTAGAAGAAACTGGTGGGTTGCACCCGGCGGTAAGATGGAGCCAGGTGAAAACATTAGAGAAGCAGTTGTTCGTGAATATCGTGAAGAAACAGGTGTTTACTTAAAAAACCCAAAATTAAAAGGTGTTTTTACAATTATTATAGAAGAAGATGCTAAGGTAGTAAATGAATGGATGATGTTTTCATTTTTGGCTACCGAGTTTGACGGTGAAAATCAAAATGAGTGTGAAGAAGGAATTCTTCGCTGGCATGCAATAGATGAAGTGAAAAATCTTCCTATGGCAGCAGGTGACTATCATATTATTGATTATTTATTAAAGGGTACAGAAATTTTACATGGTACCTTTGTATATACACCGGATTTTGAATTATTAAGATATCGTTTAAATCCTAGTTAAGTTAAATTCATAGAAAGGGTTGAGTTAAATGCCTACAAGATCACATGTAAAAATGGTTATTATAACTGGAATGTCAGGTGCTGGAAAAACTGTTGTCGTTCAAGCGTTAGAAGATATCGGTTATTTCTGTGTTGATAATCTTCCTCCTGCTCTACTTCCAAAATTTGTAGAGCTATTAAAGGACCCGGACCACAATACAACGGATAAAGTTGCTCTTGTAATGGATTTACGAGGAAGAGAATTTTTTGATCAGTTAGGGAATTCATTAGATCAATTAATGTCTACTCCTTCAATCATCCCTCAAATATTATTTTTAGATGCAACGAATGCTGCACTTGTTACTCGCTACAAAGAAACTCGTCGTTCACATCCTCTTTCTCCAACAGGATCTCCATTAAAAGGAATTGAGATGGAACGTACCCTTTTAGCTGATGTAAAAGGGCGTGCACAATTAATTTATGATACTTCAGATTTAAAACCTAAAATTTTACGAGAAAAAATAATTGAACAGTTTAGAGAAAATGAACAAGAAGGTTTCTCAGTAAATATTATGTCATTCGGTTTTAAGTACGGAATACCGATTGATGCGGATTTAGTATTCGACGTACGTTTTTTACCAAACCCATTTTATATTGAATCAATGCGTCCTTTAACTGGCTTAGATGAAGAGGTTTCTTCATATGTTCTTAAATTTAATGAGACAACTGAATTTATGTTGAAATTAATAGATTTAATTAGTTTTATGTTACCTCAATATAAAAGAGAAGGTAAACGACAACTAATCATTGCGATTGGATGTACAGGTGGTCAGCATCGCTCTGTTACTTTAGCAGAGTATTTAGCTAACTACTATAAGGATCAATATGATACGAATATTAGCCATCGGGACGTTGAAAAAAGGAGTCATAAGTAATGGTTAGTCAACGTTCGAAAATAGTAATAATTGGAGGCGGAACAGGACTATCTGTTTTAGTTCGTGGGTTGAAAAAACATCCCGTTGATATTACCGCTATCGTTACAGTTGCAGATGATGGAGGTAGCTCTGGACGCTTACGTGACGAGTTGAAAATTCCACCGCCTGGCGACGTACGAAATGTACTTGCAGCATTATCAGATGTGGAACCGATGTTGGAAGAACTATTCCAACATCGATTTGCAACATCTGGAGACCTTTCTGGACATTCTCTTGGTAATTTAATGCTAAGTGCAATGACTGCGATTACAGGTGATTTTTATCGTGCTATCATTGAAATGAGAAGGGTATTAAATGTTAGAGGGAAAGTTATACCAGCAGCTAATCAAAGTGTCGTATTAAAAGCTGAATTAGAAGATGGTACAATTGTTTCAGGTGAATCAAAAATTCCGTATTCTGGTAAGAAGATTAAAAGAGTCTTTTTAGCACCAGGAAATGTTGAACCTTTAAAAGAGGCGCTTGATGAAATTAATCGTGCTGACTTAATTGTAATTGGACCGGGCAGTTTATATACGAGTATCCTTCCTAATCTGTTAGTTACTAAAATTGGGAAGGCTGTTGTAAATTCTAAAGCTAAAAAAGTATATGTATGTAATGTGATGACTCAAGCTGGTGAAACTTTACATTATACCGCTAGCGATCATGTAAAGGCTCTATACCAACATTTAGACTCGAGTTTTATCGATACAATTATTGTAAATGAAGGCACAATGCCTAAAAATATTTTAGAACTTTATAAAGAAGAACACGCTCAGCAAGTAAAACTAGATATAAATGAGCTAACATCTTTAAATCTTGAAATTGTTCATAAGTCGATCGTTAAATATGATGATAATGTGATTAGGCATGATACAGTAAAGTTAGCTGAAATCTTATGTGACCTAATCCCGACAAAGATAAAAGAATAATGAAAAAATAGAAGGAGGGGGTGATTCAAATGTCCTTTGCATCAGAAACGAAAAAAGAATTAACAACGATTGAGATTAAAGATTGTTGTTCAAAATCTGAGCTATCCTCTTTAATTCGAATGAATGGTTCATTATCAATTGCGAATCGCCAATTTATTGTAGATGTAGTTACTGAAAATGCAGCTATTGCTAGAAGAATATATGTATTAATTAAACGTGTTTATGATGTGGACGTTGAATTGCTCGTTCGTAAAAAAATGCGTCTTAAAAAGAACAATGTATATATTGTTCGTATAAAAGAAGAAGCGAAACATATTTTAAATGATCTTTATATAACTGGTGAAGGATTTACCTTTACGAATGAAATAGCGAAGGAGCTAATCGCAAAGAAATGTTGTAAACGCTCCTATTTAAGAGGTGCATTTCTAGCTGGTGGTTCGGTAAATAATCCAGAGACGTCTTCATATCATTTAGAAATTTTTTCACTATATAAAGAGCATACTGAAGAAATTTGTCGTCTAATGAACGAATTCGGATTAAATGCTAAAACACTGGAGAGACGTAAAGGTTATATTACTTACTTAAAAGAAGCAGAAAAAATTACTGAGTTTTTAAACGTTATTGGTGCACATTCAGCTTTATTAAAGTTTGAAGATATCCGCATTGTAAGAGATATGAGAAACAGTGTTAATCGTCTAGTAAATTGTGAAACTGCGAACTTAAATAAAACGATCAGTGCAGCCTTCAGGCAAATTGAAAATATACGTTATATCCAAAGCTCAGTTGGTTTAGATATATTACCGCCAAAGCTACGTGAAATTGCAGAACTTCGAGTAGCGTATGAAGATGTGACATTAAAAGAGTTAGGTGAAATGGTGTCTAGCGGTGCAATTAGTAAATCAGGAATTAATCATCGACTACGTAAAATTGATGAATTAGCTGATAAACTAAGAGCGGGAGAATCAATAAAAATAAAATAATAGTTAAGAGGGAAGAAAAAATGATTGAGAAAAAAGGGAGAGTACTATTAGAAACTGGTATACAGGCTCGTCCAGCAGCACAATTTGTTCAAGTTGCTACGAGATTTCGTTCAGAAGTATTATTAGCTTACAAAGGTAAGCAAGTAAATGTTAAAAGTATCATGGGCGTTATGAGTCTTGCTGTACCATACGGAGAAGAAATAGTAATTACTGTTACTGGCGACGATGAGGTTGAAGCAATGGAAGCAGTAATGGATTTTATTGGAGAAGAAATTTGATGTAATTGGACATTCACAAGATGGATGTCCATTTTTTTTCATAAAAAAACTAGCCGAAAAATTACGGCTAGTTTTTTATCATTATTTAATAGCTGCAGTATTAGAAATTACTTTATCAATTAATCCGTATTCTAATGCACGGTCTGCAGTCATAAAGTTATCACGCTCTGTATCACGCTCAATCGTATCTAATGGTTGACCAGTACGATCTGCAAGAATTTTGTTTAATTTATCGCGTAAGAACAAGATTCGCTTAGCAGCAATTTCGATTTCAGTAGCTTGACCTTGAGCACCACCTAATGGTTGGTGAATCATAACTTCTGCATTTGGAAGGGCATATCTCTTACCTTTTTCCCCAGCAGCTAATAAGAAAGCACCCATTGAAGCCGCCATACCGATACAAATTGTAGATACTTGAGGCTTAATAAAATTCATCGTATCATAAATAGCCATACCAGCAGTAATACTTCCCCCTGGACTATTTATGTATAATGAAATATCCTTATCTGGATCTTCTGCTGCTAAAAATAAAAGTTGTGAAACAATCGAGTTAGCTACGTTATCATCAATTGCACTACCTAACATGATGATGCGGTCTTTTAATAGACGAGAGTAAATATCATACGCACGCTCACCACGACTTGTTTGTTCAATAACTGTAGGAATTAAATTCATTTTTTCTCCTCCTTGTTTAAAACAAATGAATGATTAATACAATAATACCTTTAAGGTCAGAAAAGGTCAAATAAAAGAGATGATATATTTAATGTATTATTTAAACTAAAAAATATTGACCTTTTATAACATATTTATTTATCTAATACTTCAACATCATTAACGACTTTTCCTATTATTAAACGTAACTTTATGTAGTTTTTCTTTTGATAAGTTGAAAAACTAGTAAAATGATTGGAGCTTATTTTATGTTTATGGACTGAACGTAGTCCTTCCAAGATGAGAACGAAAGAAAGAAGCAAACCATAAAAAAAGTCCCCTATAAACAGAGGACGTCATGAATTTATATTTTTTTGTTTAAATTAAATTTTTGCTTAATTTTTCTTATTAATTTCATACATAAATAAACTATACCACTTAAAATACCAAGTATAATTATTAAATTTAATAAATTTATAAAGCCCATTTTTTATCTCCTTTAGTTTTAAAAAGCATACAAATTAAAACTACCTGATGTGGTATTAACTGTAACATACGCATTTGTATATGTATATACAACTAACGCAGCACTATATTTTTTAGTTTTATCCATAGCTATACTTTTTCCAGTTAAACTAGTACTAAGATTAGAATCGTGTACTAATCCAACATAAGTACCCCCACTACCTACTACTCCATAAGCAGAGTGTGTTGTAACCAATTTCATACTTTTTACTTTAGAAGAACCTGATGCAATACTAGCCTTAATATTTCCTTTATACGAATTTGTTAACAAACCTGAAGTATAATATACCTTGCCTGAAAAATTAACATTTACTCCTTGTGATGTTTTAGATTTATTAAAAGATTTATTAACTGTGCCTCCCAATGGCACCCATTTTATAGAACGGCCTTGTATAGTAGGTTCAGCTGAAAATTGAGCATAATTTTTTATAAAATCTGTATCAGAATTATTAAATGGTTCCCCAACCTTATAAGTAGAATTAATTAAATTAAAACGTTCTTCAATTTGTTCAGGAGTCAAATCAAGATTTTCAGAAAAAAGTCGCAAATCTACTGAGCTATCATTATTTTCTGCATGAGATGAGTTAGGAAACAGAAAGAAAAAACCACATAAAATTAAAATAGGAAATAAATATAATATTTTTTTCATACAAAATCTCCAATTCAATTAATTTGGAAACGTTCCCTAAAATAATTTTAGCAAAATTTAACAAAAAAAATGGAGATAAATGTGTCAATATATCAAAAACTAAACATTCGTTATTAATGAGTAAGCTAGAGGTAATGAAAAAATGATCCGTATATATACTAGTCAAAGACAACGAAGAAAAAGGCACATAAAACGTCTCAAGAAAAAATGATTTTACAGGTATCAACAAGTCATCAAAAAACGGAAAAAACCTATAAAATAATGATCATCAAAGATAATTTCGTACTCAAATAGAAACCTAAATTATTGCGGTCAGAACATTCTAACGATATAATAAAACATAAGATTTTCTTATAAACTTACGAATAAGCTACAAAGCGAAACATTAGCGCACCAATCGAGCCGCTCCTTGCATAAACCTACTGAGATTGGGGCGACCAAACGATATACATATTTACCTATATATTAAAATGCGTTCGTAGCTCAGTGGATAGAGCACGATCGAATAAGCTACA
>NZ_NESS01000039.1 GCF_002128425.1 Gottfriedia acidiceleris | reverse complement strand
GTAGGTTGGGGGTTCAAGTCCTCTAGTCGGCACTCTTTATGAGCCATTAGCTCAGTAGGTAGAGCATCTGACTTTTAATCAGAGGGTCGAAGGTTCGAATCCTTCATGGCTCACCATTTTCTAAAAAAAGAAAATATTGCGGGTGTGGCGGAATTGGCAGACGCGCTAGACTTAGGATCTAGTACTTCGGTGTGGGGGTTCGAGTCCCTTCACCCGCACCATTTATATTTATAAGCAGTATACGCGGAAGTAGTTCAGTGGTAGAATACAACCTTGCCAAGGTTGGGGTCGCGGGTTCGAGCCCCGTCTTCCGCTCCACATATGCTGCCGGGGTGGTGGAATGGCAGACACACAGGACTTAAAATCCTGCGGGGGTTGACCCCGTGCCGGTTCGAGTCCGGCCCTCGGTACCATTTTTAATATGCGCCCGTAGCTCAATTGGATAGAGCGTTTGACTACGGATCAAAAGGTTATGGGTTCGAGTCCTTTCGGGCGCGCCATATTACGGGAAGTGGCTCAGCTTGGTAGAGCACCTGGTTTGGGACCAGGGGGTCGCAGGTTCAAATCCTGTCTTCCCGACCATTTCAACATGGGGCCTTAGCTCAGCTGGGAGAGCGCCTGCCTTGCACGCAGGAGGTCAGCGGTTCGATCCCGCTAGGCTCCACCAAGATGATCTTTGAAAACTAAACAAAACATGAAGTAAACGTCAATTATTAGTTTTTTGAGCAATAACAAGATTTAAACTTAACTTTTATGGAGAGTTTGATCCTGGCTCAGGACGAACGCTGGCGGC
>NZ_NESS01000038.1 GCF_002128425.1 Gottfriedia acidiceleris | reverse complement strand
TAGTTGTGCGAAATGTTTCTAGCTTAAATAGAGAATGGTTACATTACTCTGGTAAAGGCTAGACAGTTCCTTTCGGAATTGAAGGATTATATCGAAGAATCAAATGATTGGGTAACGCCTTGAAGGGTTCTCTCTTAGTCGAATAGCACTGGATTTAGTAAGAATGATCGTGTTATAAGCTCGGCGAAAAGGCGTGAGAAATTACCGTACCAGTTCGGCTGACGAAAACCTACTCGATGGAGTGGTGTAATTCATGGTGCTTGAGTTGAATGAATATGGTGAGAATGCGAATAAACCTACCATAAAAGGTTAAGCTGACGAACTTCTGAATGTACGGGTCTATACCTGCGATACATAGAAATGTGTATATCACCAAATCGTGAGGTTAGATGTGGATGAGTAAGAATAACTATTATGAAAATCCATGATACGTTACAGGCGTATGAATGCTAACAGGCTTACAGGAAGCACCTAAGTTCATTCTATAATAGATATAATTCAACATTGTAAACTGATAACGTGGAGGGCTTACTTCCTATGAAGCGTTGGCAAGGAAAACACTAATGACATTAGTTACTGTATAACTTGTTTTTATATCAGTGAAAGTGGTGGCACAGTACCAATGAAATGTCTAATCCACATGAAGGGATAGCCACTAGACTAATAAAGATTTATTCAACCATGTAAGGCAGTTCTTTATCGATTAATAAGGTTCTTGTGAGACTAAAAGAGGTTTAACTTCGAAAGGAGCAACCGACTTATTGAAACGGGAGAAACTGAGACACAGTGAATATTACAGTATGCAAACTTGTTTTGACATACTTTATGTCCAAAGTGTCAGTGGTCATCACTTCTATGATTTAACAGAATTAATGTGTTCTGAAGATAATATTCGACTTGCCTACCGAAACATTAAAAGAAATACAGGTAGCAAAACTGCGGGAACAGATAAATTAACGATT
>NZ_NESS01000037.1 GCF_002128425.1 Gottfriedia acidiceleris | reverse complement strand
TTCAGAGTGTTGAAAAACAACTTAGTCAATAGATCTAAGCATAAAATTTTAGAAAAAATCCCCTTTGTAGGAAAATTGTTACAAGGGGGATTTTTTATGTACTACTATCAAGAGAATTTAGACATCGCAAAAAATCGTAAACTTTATGAGAATATGATTGATGTGGAGCACCACATTGTAAAAATTGATAAGGAAATCAATTGGAATTATTTATATCAACTTATTGAACCTTACTATCGGTCAACCGTTGGCAGACCTTCAATTGATCCACTGATACTAGTAAAGATACTGCTGATACAATATATTGAAGGGTTTCGCTCTGTTCGATTCACTTGTAAACAAGTTAAACAAAATGCTACTTATCGTTGGTTTTTAGGGATTTCACTTGATAGAAAAATACCATGTCATTCGACTATTTCAAAGTTTCTTAATCATCGTTTGAAAGATAACGAGGTTTGGGAAGCTTTCTTTCACTATGTAGTAAATTTAATTAATATAGATGGATTTATTGCGAATGAAACTTGGGTGGCAGATGAAACAGAATTAAAAGCGAATGCGAATAAAAGAAAACGTGAGGAATGGATCAAAGAAGTCGTAATTGAGGAAGACCTTGATACTTTAAAAAAAGTAAATGAACGTAGACAAAAACACGGATTAAAATTACTTAAACCTAGGGGAGACAAAACAGAACTTAAACGCATTTTACTTAATCCAGTTGATGGTGATGCAAGGTTATCAGTTAAACATGATGAACGAGGTCGCTTCGCATATTTTGAACATCGAGTGGTTGATTCCCTGCATAATTTTATTATCGATACCCATGTGACGAGTGCGAATGTTCCTGGTCATAGAGTTTTATTAGATCAATTAGATTCGTTAAACGAGAGGTTCGGATATTATGCGAATGAAATGGCTATTGATGCGGGCTACTATAATTCAAGATTTGCCGAAGGTTTATTTAAACGTGGGATATTTGCTTATATTTCTCATCGTAGATTTCCAAGTAATGATCATAAAGGATGTAGAAAAACTCAATTTCAAAAAGTAAATGAAGACCTGTATGCCTGCCCTTGTGGTGTACCTTTTCGATATAAAACCACTACTAGACAAGGCTATCATGAGTTTAAGCCTGACAAAGGAAGCTGTTTTAATTGTCCATTCG
>NZ_NESS01000036.1 GCF_002128425.1 Gottfriedia acidiceleris | reverse complement strand
GAATGGGCCAACAGGTTCAACTGGAGAAAGAGGAGTAACAGGGTCGACAGGGGTAACAGGATCGACAGGCTCAACAGGTCCAACAGGAGAAAGAGGAGTAACAGGGTCGACAGGAGTAACTGGATCGACTGGCCCAACAGGAGAAAGAGGAGTAACGGGTTCTACAGGAGGAACAGGATCAAATGGTCCAACAGGTGAAAGAGGAGTAACAGGCTCGACAGGGGTAACTGGAGCGACTGGTGCAACTGGAGAAAGAGGAGAAACAGGATCGATAGGAGTAACCGGTTCGACAGGAACGACAGGAGCAGCTGGAGCAACTGGAATAACAGGAACGACAGGAGAAACTGGCGTTACTGGGGCAACCGGAGCAACTGGAATAACAGGAACAACGGGAACGACTGGCGTAACCGGAGCAACAGGAGTAACTGGAACGACAGGCGTAACCGGGGTAACAGGAACAACCGGCACAACAGGAACGACTGGAGTAACTGGCCCGACAGGAGCAACAGGAGTAACTGGAGTAACTGGCTCGACAGGCGTAACCGGGGTAACAGGAACAACTGGAGCAACAGGAACAACTGGAGTAACCGGGCCAACAGGAGAAACAGGAGCAACCGGAGTAACCGGGCCGACAGGAGAAACAGGAGCAACCGGAGTAACAGGAACGACTGGCGTAACCGGGGTAACAGGAACAACAGGCCCAACAGGAGCAACTGGAACGACTGGCGTAACCGGAGTAACCGGGCCGACAGGAGAAACAGGAGCAACCGGAGTAACAGGAACGACTGGCGTAACTGGGGTAACAGGAACAACCGGCCCAACAGGAGCAACTGGAACGACCGGAGTAACCGGGCCGACAGGAGAAACCGGAGCAACCGGAGTAACCGGGCCGACAGGAGAAACAGGAGCAACAGGAGTAACCGGCCCAACAGGAGTAACCGGGGTAACGGGAACAACAGGGTCGACAGGAGAAACAGGAGCAACAGGGTCGACAGGAGAAACAGGAGCAACCGGAGTAACCGGCCCAACAGGAGTAACCGGGGTAACGGGAACAACCGGCCCAACAGGAGCAACAGGAGTAACCGGGTCGACAGGAGAAACAGGAGCAACAGGGTCGACAGGAGAAACAGGAGCAACGGGAGCAACAGGCCCAACAGGAGTAACCGGAGCAACAGGCCCAACGGGAGCAACAGGGTCAAACGGAGAAACAGGAGCAACCGGAGCGACAGGCCCAACGGGAGCGACAGGCCC
>NZ_NESS01000035.1 GCF_002128425.1 Gottfriedia acidiceleris | reverse complement strand
ACTAATGAACTTGCTAAAGATTTATCTTCTAATTTTTCAGCAGCTGGTACATCTGAGTTACCAATTTGAATTGCTCCTGTTGATACTTGGTTTACACCAGTACCACTACCGCCACCTTGAACTGTAATTGATACTTGTGGGAACTTCGCCATAAATTCAGTAGCCGCTTCATCAGCTAGTGGTTGTAATGCTGTTGATCCTGCAGCACCAATTGTTCCTGTTAATTCTACTTTCTTATCATCTGAAGCTTTTCCAGTTGTATTATCATCTTTATTAGAACATCCTGCTAACATACCTGCTATAGTCATTGCTGCAAATGTTAATTTTAATCCACGTTTCATTTTAATCCCCCTAAAATGTTTGTTTTTATTTTTGATTTTATTTTTTAATTTTTGTTTGCTTCCTCTTACATTCTCTACTTTAAAGTTTTTAGGTTAAGCAAGTTTTAATCAATCGTAAAGAAATTGTAAATCTTTTTAAGGGATAGTATGTTTAATTGATTTCTGGGCATTGTAAGAATCAATATAATGCTAATTGTTTATTAAAACTTACTAAATATAAAAAAGAAAACTACTTAAAAGTAGCTTAACTTTTTAAGTAGTTTCAGGGTGCTGGTCCATGGAGAGTAGGCAATATTGAAGGATACTAACATATATTGCTTTATGGATATAATAATGTTTTTGTTGATAAAATACTTTCAGATCATTCATCCCCAATGAAACAAAAAAAACTGACTCAAAAAGTCATAGACCTTTGGAGTCAGCTTAAATTGCTTTATTATTGTAAACCTGACATTTCTGAAGCTGGGATATAGCCCATTTCAACTAACTTATCAGCAAATTCATCGCCACTAATGAATTCAATATATTCTTTTACTGGAGATTTTGCATCACCTTTCGTAATCATATACTCATATGAATAGAATGGGTATGCACCAGAAGTAATGTTATCAGTTGAAGATTCTTTTCCATCAATTTTAACTGTTTTTAATGCATCTTTTTTATCGCCGATTAAATATGAGTTAGCAAGATAAGAAATTGCACCAGGAGTAGAGTTTACAGCTTGTTCAACTGCACCGTTTGAATCTTGAACTGTTCCTACGCTATCGTTAATCTTAACGTCTTTCATAATTTTCTTTTCAAATGCTGCACGAGTACCAGATGATGCTGGACGGTTGATTACATTAATTTTCTCGTCTTTACCGCCAACTTCTTTCCAGTTCGTTACTTTTCCAGCGAAAATATCTTCAATTTGTTGAAGTGT
>NZ_NESS01000034.1 GCF_002128425.1 Gottfriedia acidiceleris | reverse complement strand
ATCAGGTGATTATTGCGAAGAGGTCACACCCGTTCCCATACCGAACACGGCAGTTAAGCTCTTCAGCGTCGATGGTAGTTGGGGGTTTCCCCCTGTGAGAGTAGAACGTCGCCTGGTAACGAAAAGCATCAGCTATTAAGCTGATGCTTTTTTTGTGCTGGAATATGAAAACAGTAGATTTAAAAATTTACTGATTATATGGCTCTTTTTTAAAATATTATTGATTTTTTTAAATACCTAAATGGCAGGATCATTGCATAAGGATTCAATACAAACGATAGATATATTCCAACAAAAGATCAAAATGTGTTATCGTTTAAATATTGTTTTTCTAGAGTAAAAACATGAGAAAGGTGTGTAGAATTGTGAACAAAAGACTATTTTTGATTTTATTTACTGTAATTTTACTATCTGTATTTGTGGGTTGCGGAAAAATCACTGAACATGCTTCGTCAAAAAAAGTGCAATCCACAACGAGCACGGCTTCTAATACTGTTGAAGCCAATAAGAGTACATCTGCCTATGACACAGAAAAACCAACGAGTGATAGTGAACCCAACAAGAGCGTTCCTGCAACTAGCACTTTAAAGGCAATAGGTACAACCGACGGATTTGATTACAGCAAATATACCCTAATTGTAGTAAACGGCGGGAATATGTCAGGATATAGAAAGCCGAATGTCAAAGTAGATGTCGGATATGGAGAACGGAAATATTGGGCGTATACAAATGAATACAGTCAGCTAATTCGTGTTGAAGCAAAAAATATAACACTTCAAAATCCGAATACTGATCATGTTTTGTCATCAGGTAGATATTACTCTGATGAAGCAAATGTTCCTGGTACAGAGAGTCCAACCTTGGATAAAGGGCATGTGATTGCTGACTCACTTGGGGGAGTATCAAACGCATATAATATTACACCTCAGGACAGCAATCTCAATAGGCACGGTGATCAAGCTTATATGGAAAAAGTGATTCGAGATGCAGGAGGTTGCACTGATTTCGTAGCAGTCATTCAATATCCAAATACTAAGACGCAAACTCCTAACCATTATAAATTCGCATACAAAATTCAGGGCAGACCCATTATAGATGAATTTGACAATGTAAACCCAGATGAAGTGAACAAAAATTTAGCTAAAACGACAGGTACGAGCAGTACGCCACCGAAGACAGTCAAAGTACCTGCAAACAAAACGAAAAAGAGTAATGAAGATATTAGTAAGGTGGACACTAATCATAACGGAAGTGTTACAATCGCCGAAGCCAAGGCTGCTGGCTTTAAAATGCCAATTACACGCGATTCATGGCTCTATAAATATATGGATGATCGTGATGGTGATGGCTTAGTAGGTGAATAAAGAGATTTATGCAGCGATTCTTTTCT
This sequence comes from Gottfriedia acidiceleris, assembly GCF_002128425.1. Classification (GTDB taxonomy): domain Bacteria; phylum Bacillota; class Bacilli; order Bacillales; family Bacillaceae_G; genus Gottfriedia; species Gottfriedia acidiceleris. The sequence continues at coordinate 280 of NZ_NESS01000034.1, read as the reverse complement.
TCTTATTGAAGAAAAGAGATGAATGAAAGGGAAATAGGGAAACCATTTTGTAGGGTTTCCCTTTAATATATCTAAAATCAACACTAAAATTTAACGGAGCAACCTATATAGAAAGTATCTAAAAAATTTCATACAAAACTTTTATTAATTTTTTGTAAAGTAATGCTTGCAATCATTTGGACAAGGTGGTATATTTGTATATGTTGTCACGACAAAACAAGTACGAACAACAAAAAAATATAATAAGTTGTTGACAGATGATTTGACAAAATGTTATTAT
>NZ_NESS01000033.1 GCF_002128425.1 Gottfriedia acidiceleris | reverse complement strand
GGAAATAGGTCTTCATTTAATTTACCAAAAAACAGACTAAATGAACAACTAAAACAAAAATGCCACGAAAAATTCGTGGCATATACTTGACGAAGTCTTTTTTCAACAGCGTGAAAAAAACATTACCTTCAAGTAATGTTTTTTTATTTACAATATTGGAGATAAAAGGCGCGAGATAGCTTCTTTTAACTTGATTATGACTGGTCGCTCTTGATATTTTTCAAATGTAAGTTCACTACTATTATTACTATCAAGTAAAAAAAGGTTTTGTAGCTCAGAAGCTTTTTCTTCTGAGTAGGTAATTGCGTTTATTTCAAAATTTAATTTAAAACTACGTGTATCAATGTTTGTAGTTCCAACTGAAGCTACTTCATGATCAACAACGATTGTTTTAGCATGTAAAAAACCGTTTTCGTAAAGTAGTATTTTTGCGCCATACGATAAAAGTTCTCCAGCGTATGATAGAGATGCCCAATACACGAATGGGTGGTCAGGTTTACTTGGAATCATTATTCTTACATCGATGCCGGATAAAATTGCGATTTTGCACGCATCCATAATGCTTGCATCTGGAATAAAATACGGTGTTTGAATGTAAACACTTTTTTTGGCAGACATAATTAACTTAACGTACATGTTTTTTAAGTGCTCTGTTTCTGAATTTGGTCCACTTGCAACTATTTGGATGGGGGTACTTCCGATATTTTTTTCATTATTAAATGAGAATTCCTCTATATTATGTACAGGTTGATTAGTAGCTTGTTGCCAGTCTAAAATAAATCTACCCTGAATTTGGTTTACTGATTCTCCTTTTATACGAAAATGAGTGTCTCTCCAATAACCAAATTTCTGATCAATACCAAGATATTCATTTCCAATATTGAACCCACCTATGTAAGCAATACTTCCATCAATAATACACAGTTTTCTGTGATTCCTATTATTTAATCGAAAATTGATGAGTCTTAAAAATGAAGGGAAGAAAGCTTTTACCTCTCCACCATGTTTAACAAGTTCTTTGAAAAAAGAGGGGGTAATTCTTTTGGATCCGATGTCATCGTAAAGGACTCGTACTTTTACACCTTCTTCTGCTTTTTTTGTGAGTTCATCTCTAAGCTTTTTTCCTAACGAATCACGCTGGATGATATAGTACTGAATATTAATCTCTTTTTGGGCAAGTTGTATGTCTTTGAATAGAGAATTAAATTTTTCGTGTCCGTCTCTAAACGTTTGGATCTCATTATCTGTCGTTAATAAAGCGTTAGCAGACTTTAAATTCATCATAATTAAATGTGAATGCTTTGAAAGTAGCTTATCTTGACGAAAACTTTGATCATTATGAATTTTATTAGCTTGGTCGGTAACTGCCAATTGAAGATAAGTTCTTTCTTTAGTAGATAGATGATAGAAATTCTTTTGTTTTAGCTGCCTACCTAAAAATAAATATAGCAGAAACCCTACTATAGGTATAAAAAGTAAGATCATTAGCCACGCCCATGTAGCTGCAACATCTCTTTTCTCAATAAATACTAGTACTCCTGCTAGAAGTATATTAATGATAAGGAGGATTGTAAGAAAATTAATATCCATTTTTCACCTTCCTATTAGTTCGATTATCTTATTTTAGTTTAATATCTTTTTTATGCTCATTAATAATATTTTTTATTTAATTGAACAAAGTATTCTAATACACCTCATACTTACTCTAAAATTAAGAAGTATTATTTATACCAATTCTAGTCAATCAAAAAACGGAAACTTAAACTTCACGATGTATATAAAGGGAAGAGGAACTACTTTTATTGGAGTCTGTTTTTAAATAGTACTATAGTAATTCATTTAATGTTGCAAAGTATTATGTCAGAAACGGTAAATATGCACTGATTAAAGCTACATTAATAACTAAAAAAGGCCCAATAAGTACAGGTAAATACGATCAGTAGATAAAAAGTGGATTACTCATGTTTTTTTTATTTAAAAGTGTTGACATTAATTGCTCGATGCTTTAATATAGTTTAAGTCACGTCAGACAAGTTAACGAAGTCAACGAAAGCTTATCGTAGTAAGCTTTTAAAGTTAAAAAAACTTTTAAAAAAATGTTGACATAAACAGTTAGATGTTATAAACTGTAAAAGTCGCTAACGAAGACGACACACTTTACAATATGCGCCCGTAGCTCAATTGGATAGAGCGTTTGACTACGGATCAAAAGGTTATGGGTTCGAGTCCTTTCGGGCGCGCCATATTACGGGAAGTGGCTCAGCTTGGTAGAGCACCTGGTTTGGGACCAGGGGGTCGCAGGTTCAAATCCTGTCTTCCCGACCATTTTCGCGGGTGTAGTTTAATGGTAAAATAGAAGCCTTCCAAGCTTCGGTCGTGGGTTCGATTCCCATCACCCGCTCCATTATGAACTTTGAAAACTAAACAAAACATGAAGTAAACGTCAATTATTAGTTTTTTGAGCAATACAAGATTTAAACTTAACTTTTATGGAGAGTTTGATCCTGGCTCAGGACGAACGCTGG
>NZ_NESS01000032.1 GCF_002128425.1 Gottfriedia acidiceleris | reverse complement strand
GTCCTGAGCCAGGATCAAACTCTCCATAAAAGTTAAGTTTAAATCTTGTATTGCTCAAAAAACTAATAATTGACGTTTACTTCATGTTTTGTTTAGTTTTCAAAGTTCACTTTGTCGCTTTGTTTCTTAGCGACTTATATAATAATAACATATTGAGTCTGTTTTAGTCAATAACTTTTTTATGTTATTTTCTTGCCTCATTAATTGATTTAATGTGACAACGTTTAATAATATACCACTATTCTTTTATGATTGCAATAACTTTATAATAAAAAAGATAATATTTTTCATTATAGCAAAAGAGTAGTTAACTTTTTTACTATAATGAAATAACATTACTCCGCTATTACAGGTAATTCTACTACAAATAGTGATCCTTTACCGATTTCACTTTTTACATATACTATTCCATTATGCATATCAACAATTTTCCTTACGATTGATAATCCCAATCCATTTCCACTAGTAGTCCTGTCTCTTGATTTATCTGCTTTATAAAATCTTTCAAATATATGCACTTGATCTTCATCGGTAATACCGATTCCAGTATCTTGAATTTGTATAACAACCTTGTCATTATCTTGAATGGCAGATATAAATATATCACCATTATTAGGAGTAAACTTTATACTGTTTGTAATTAAATTCATCCACACCTGATTTAAAAGAGCCTCGTCACCAATAAAATCGATTTTACCAAGGTTAACATGCATATTGATATTCTTTTCTAATATCTGTGGTTCGCAGCTTAATAGTGAGTACATAAGTTGACTATTTAACGAAAAACTGTTTTTTTCTATTGGCTGGTTTTGTGATTCTAGCGAAGTTAGCTTTAGAAGATTATCACTAAGCTTAGATAATCGTGTACTTTCATACTCAATTATATTTAAATATTGCTTTCGTTCTTCATACGGTAAATTTTCATTTTGTAATACTTTAGCAAACCCTTTAATAGATGTTAAGGGTGATTGAATTTCATGTGAAACGTTAGAAATAAACTCTTGTCGCATGTTCTCCATTTGATTTAAATTTTTTGCCATATTGTTAAAGCTATCTATAATCTGTCCTATTTCGCCACCAAATGCATTCCTGAATTTTTCAAGATCCACCGATACGTTAAACTCTCCTCTTGAAATACTTCGAATTGCTTGTATTATTTCTTTTACCATTTTCATTTGCTTTGGATGATGAAACATTCTACCAAATACGGCACCGCAGAGCATGAGTAATAGAAAGGTTAAAAAAGTATTTATAATTTGTTTCATTAAACCTGATAAATTAGTGAGATGATGTTCATAAAAGTAATTAGTAATATAGTGAACAATTATGCTTCCTATCGTTATTGCAGCCGTTAATAATAATATAGCTCCTATAACATCTCTAATTTTTTTTAGTACTTTCATTTCAGTAACTCCATTCGATACCCTAATCCCCATACAGTAGAAATTTTAAAACCAAATTCTTTCTCGGGAAATCTTTCCCTCAATCGCTTTATATGAACATCTACAGTTCTTTCATCTCCTGCATAATCAAATCCCCAAATATTTTCAATTAATTGTTCTCTAGAATAAGTTCTTCCTAAAGAGCTCGCTAAAGTAAATAAAAGTTCTAACTCTTTCAATGGCATATTGATTACTTGGTTTTCATTTAGAACTTTGTAATTACCGTGGTCTATTGTTAAATTGCCTATTTGAACAATTTTAGAAGAAGATATTTTTGAGCGTCTTAACAAAGCTTTTACTCGAACAACTAATTCCACTGGTTCAAACGGTTTTACGATATAGTCGTCCGTCCCTAATTTAAACCCCCTAACTTTCTGTTCAGTTTCACCTTTTGCAGTTAACATAATTATAGGAAGATCATATTCGCTACGTATTTCACGACAAAGCTCGAATCCGTCCATTTTAGGCATCATTAAGTCGATAATTAACATATCTATTTTGTTATCTTCAAAAACGCCAATTGCTTCAATACCATTTGTAGCTTCAAAAACAATAAATCCCTCATCACGAAGTAAAACATTTAATAATTTCCGAATATGTGGATCATCGTCTACAATTAGAATACTAGCCATAAAAACACCTTCCCTCAATTTAATTACACTGCACTATTTACTCTTAATTGCTGATTTGCAAATTCTCTGTAAATTAGATGGTTACTATATAACTGTTCGTGTGTCCCAATACCAGTTATTTTTCCTTTATCTAAAAATACAATTTGATCCGCATCTATAACTGTGGAAAGACGATGAGCAATGATTAAAGTAGTTCTCCCTTTCATTAAATTAGAAAGTGCATTTTGTACGACTAATTCCGACCTACTATCGAGATTCGAAGTTGCCTCATCCAACATTAATAATTTAGGATTTCTTAATAATGCTCTCGCAATACCTATTCGTTGTCTTTGCCCACCAGATAGTTTTATACCCCTTTCTCCAACTTCTGTATTAAAACCTTCAGGTAAGTCATTAACAAATTGATCTACGTATGCCATACCCGAAACGTAAGTCAGTTCTTCATCGGATATCTCTCTTTTAATTCCATAACAAATGTTTTCTCTAATTGTACCGACAATTAGAGGACTCTCTTGGGCAACATAACCTATTTGTTTTCTCCAGTCCTCTAAATTGAAACTATTAATTGGATTATTTCCAATAGTTATTTCTCCACTTTTCGGAGAATAAAATCGTTCAATAAGTGAAAATAAAGTTGTCTTTCCACTTCCACTTGGTCCTACAATAGCTGTTACTTTACCTGGAGGAATCGCAAAATTAAGATTTGTTAACATCTCTTCTTCTTTATACGCAAAATGTAACTTGTTAATATTAATCGGTAATTTCATATCAATTTCATCTTTTCCAGTTTGGTAATCTTCTTCTTCTAGTTTTAATATACTGATCATTCTTTCCGTAGCACCTTTTGTTTTTTGAAGCTCAGTAAAGAAGTGTGTAATTTGCGTTACTGGGAAAATAATTTGGAATAAATAAAGTATATAAGCTACTAAAGCTCCTGCAGTTATTGCACCTGATGAAACCCTGACTCCACCATATCCAATAATAACTACTAAAATAAGCATTAACACAAAGGAAACAATCGGTCCAATTAGTGAGTGTAATTTCCCTTCCTTAATACCAAAGGATAATAAATTATTAATTCCCTTGTTTCCATTTGTAATTTCAGTAGTTTCTGCATTCGAAACTTTTACTAATCTAATCTCTGAAAAAACTTGGCTTATTAAAGAAGTGAATTTTGCTGTCTCATCTTGAGTTGCTTTTGATAATTTTGACATTTGTTTTCCAATAGGGATAAATATTAGAGCAATGACAGGTATTATACTAAATGTTACTAAAGTCATTCTCCAATCCAATACTAGTAGTAATATAAAAGAACCAGTTATTGAAATGATTCCTGTTAAAAAGTTTGTAATATGTTCTGTTATTAACCCTTTTAAAATTGCTGTATCATTCGTAACTCGACTAACATTATCCCCAGTCTGAGTCTCATCAAAATATGATATTGGAAGTACAATCATTTTCTTCCATAATCGGTGTCTTACATTGGCAACAACTGTATTACCTACTCGACTAAGCAGATAAATAGAAACTGCTGATGATATAGCCTGTATGATTAGTACTACAACAAAAACCGCTATTTGTCCTGCACTTAAGGATGCTAATGAAAAACCATCAACAAACTTCTTTGTAAGTAAAGGTAATAATAACCCTACTAAAGTAGTAATAACACTTAGTAATACACCTATTGCAAACAACCATTTAGGAGGATTGGCATTCTTTATTAAAGAGATAAAATTTCTCCAATCACTTTTTTTATTTATATTAGTTTTTTCTTTCATATCTTTACTCCTTACACTTACTTTTTTTGATCTACGTTACTTTTAAAATTTACAACTAAAATATGAATAAAGAATGAACTAAAATGTTTTATATATTTTAATCAATAACTTAAATTTTATCTTTTATAACACAAAAAAACATCAGCCTAATAGCTGATGTTTTTATTTACCAGGCGACGTTCTACTCTCACAGGGGGAAACCCCCAACTACCATCGACGCTGAAGAGCTTAACTGCCGTGTTCGGTATGGGAACGGGTGTG
>NZ_NESS01000031.1 GCF_002128425.1 Gottfriedia acidiceleris | reverse complement strand
TTTAAAGACTATAATCCATATTAATGCAAATAAATAAACGGCAAACAAGCCAGCAGTTATTTTATTTTGATTATTTTTTGATTTTCCCATATAAATCCTCAATTTCTAATTCTTTTTCAGACTTATAATCTAAGCCTTTATCCTACTTTAAAATTGAATCTCAAGTTTCTTTTTAAAAAATTATAGCATGGAATATTATCTTTGAATATTTCCCTATGCTTTAAGAATAGGATAGATATCTTAAAAAAAGAGTGGAGTAATTATTAAATTTTTCGTAAATCCATTTATTAGCTCTAAAATCTAAACATTTTTATCACTAAGCTTTTTCAAACGCAAAGATTTGGTAAAGTAAATTTTAAAATAGTGTCTAACTCGTTCTTTTTCAAATCTCTTTCTTTGTTAAATAAAAAAGACCGCCAAAGCAGTCGATCATTATTCAACTAATGCATGCTTTAGTTGAATAAGAAAGTATTAGTATTGATGAAAACTTGTTTCAGCTGGAATTATACTTTTGATAAGTTCAATATCTTCATCAATAGCATTAGGAACAACGAATTCAGTTCCCCAATGACCTGAATGAAATACTGGCACCATACCTTTTTTTAAATTAACTGTGAACCATTTGAACTCTCCAATATTATTGATATGGTGTTTTGATAGATACATTGAAAGAATTGAGTTTTTCATACCCTTAAAGACAGTAATATTATCTTCTTTATATATTTCAAATGAATTTAGTTTTTTAATTTCTTCTATTGTGTCAATTTCCTCATTCCAACAATGAACTTCAATCGTATCAGATTTTTGTAAAAAGTATTTTATTAACTGGTCCCAATAATCATAATTTTCATTCACAGGTTTGGGAAAAGTCGAATCATCGTCCGTATAAGTTGGAATGTGGAAAACTAAATTATTTTGCACATAATCCCTCCTCTAAAAACCTTTTTACAAATTTATATTCTATATGGTTGTTGAATTAACGCATGCGTTAGTTGCTTAAGGAGTATGAAATTCTATTGACATAAAGATTTTACTTGTTTATCAAATTCGGTATTTTCCTTATAATATACACCGTTTAACTTTCGTAGTTTAAAGTCTCCAATTTCTTCATCTTTATGATAAGCTTTTACCAAGCAACCGCCATCAAAAAGTAAAAGGGGTTGACGTTCTTCTTGATTATCGTAACGAATAAACTTCATGTTCCTGACATCATTAACCCACTTATTAATACTCTCAAAGTCAGTTAATTCTTTAAAGTTCCCATTTTTTCCGTATACGATTTTAGTTATTTCTTTATCTGTATATATAGATTCAAAAGTCATTCCGTCTTCTTTTTTTTGACAGGCTGTTAAAACTCCTACAATAACTAATAAACAAATGGACAAGAATAATCTTCTCACAAAATGTTCCCCCTAATATAACTCTTAAACACTACTATATTAATTCAATTTTCCACTCATATACTCCTTTTCTTATTGAACTATCCTGCCATTATGTTGAATAAGAAAAAGCGATCTTCTATTGAAGAATAACATTTAATATTGCATTAGATAACTTTTAATCAATTCGAATGATACAAAAAAATTAATACATACTAATTAAAAATGAAAGGGTGTGAAATTTTGAAAAAGATAATTGTTATAGTTTCATTAATCATAGGTTTTAGTTTTCATACAAATACAAATACGTATGCAAAGTCCTTTAATAGTTTACCTTTAACAAAATCATCAGATCAATGGAGCATTAAAATTAATCAAGCTGATCTAGATAAGGTTAATGAACCTAAACTTACAAAGCCAAAAAAAGGTGTTTTTAATGTTTATAGTTTGGATATAAGTAATATCGGAGACAGAAACATAAATAATGTTAGAATTGAGGCGTTTAGAGATGAGCCTAATTCAAAAACTTATTACGAGTTATTTACCAATGAAGGTGATATTTTAATTAAAGAAGGTAGCTCATATCATCATTCTAACTTCCCTATATCGGTAAAAGCTAAAATATTGAAAGTCGACATTACTTGGGAAAAAACAATAAATGAAAATCAAAGAAGACATTTTAAAGAAACATTTATTTTCCATCAAAAATAACTTCAAAAAAGAGGAAAATCCTAGAGATCATCCTCTTTTTTTGTTTAACTAATGCATTAGTTAGTTACATAAGTACGTAAATTTATTTAGAAAAATCAATCTTAAAGACCTTTCTTAGCCACAAAACTACAATTAATAAAGTAGGCATAATAATTCGAAGTGTAGAATCATTAATAATGTGAAAAGAATACCTTAAACTAAATATTATTAATATGGTTACTACTACTGCTATAAAAAAATATATATTCTTCATCTTTTTCTCCTTGTTCACCAGTTTAAAATCTATATTCCACTAACTATTATTCGACATCAATTTTAGAGCACCTTGTTCAACTAATGCATTAGTTAGTTACTTAACTAGTTTTGCATTTTTATCAAAATATTTATATTCCAAACTAAATGCTTCCGATGCTTTATTCATTGTAAGAATACTAGCACTTGGTTTACCCACGTTAATTTGATTTTTCTCTGTGCTACCAGTCGCATTTATAACACGTACACCCAATTTAGCAACAGTATTTTCGTAATTTGTTATTGCAAGTAGGTTCAAAGGTAAAGGCTTTCCATTTTTATATTCTCTAGGTAGTGGAAAAACTTGAAGGTTTGAACTTATTTCATTCTCAGAATCATAATATCCATAATCAACATCAATATATTTATAATTTCCAATATTGTTTTTTTCAAAGTGTATATATGCAGGCATATTATCATGTAAATACGCTACATATCTATCTTTTTTCAAGTCGAAAATTTTTATTATTTCAATTGATTGTTGCTCTTTGTTTAATGATTGAATAGTTTCTACGATATTATTTTTATTGTTCCCATTCATTAAAAAAATAGGTTTAAAGAATATGTACCAGATAATAGCTATACCTAACAAAAAAATAACGGTAATCTTTCTTTTATGATGTATCACTCACTTACCTCCCAAGATAATAACTTATAAGTATGTTAATTCTAGATAATCTAAAAACTACCTTCCAAATTGAGAGAGTAACTGGATTTTGCCCAAGAAAAAATCGACTAAACAGTCGATTTTGTTATGTAACTAACGCATTAGTTAGTTGATTAAGAAATATATTTTTACTTACTTACTAATTGAAATTTATCAAAGTCATAATTGTTTACACCATCAATACTCGTTGTACTTATTGAAATATCACTATCGGTATTCAATTGTTTAAGTAATTCAGCTGTATTAATCTTAAAAGGTATTATTTTTTCTTTATTAAACGGATTAGTTTTATCTAGTATTTTAATAGTCTCTATTGGTGTAGAACTCATATCTTTTCGTTCACCATCAATTATTAAATTTATACCTAATTCGACAGGTGCAGATTCTGTTAATGTTACATATCCTTCAATTATTTCATCTGATTTGTAAGTAGACTTTTTTAAGACTGTATTTACAGGATGTGAACCTAAATATTTATTAATAAATTTTTCTCTTAAACTTTTGCTTATATAAAAAGTAGTTTGTTTACCATTATATTTACTTCTTGTATGTTCAACAGACTTCGGAAATTCCTCGAAGGATAAATTTACTCTGTTACTATTTGGTTTTTTCTTCTCATATATTTCTTTTTTATTGGAATTTAATAGATCAATTGCCCATTCAAGATCATCAGGGTATAGACCTAAGTCTACATCTTTTCCTATTCGGTTATCGTCTACAAACCAAAAGAAAGATTGTATAAAAAAACTTGGATTTTTAGTCTTTACATATTTAAGATCAATTTTCTTAATAGAAATTGAATCCCTTACATTATCTACATTTTCACTTTTACCGCAACTTGCTAAGAGAAAACAGGATAAAAATAAAAGAAATATTGAAGTGCTTTTTTTAAGTTGTACTTTTTTAAACAACGCAAATATACCTCTATTCTTTGAATATTAAAATTTTATTATAACATTCCTTATGCAACTAATCTGCCATTTACTTTAATAAAAAAAGCCGCATATTAGCAGCTCTTGATCTTCAACTAGTGCATGCGTTAGTTACATTAGTTTTTCATACTTTGAGATACTTATTGATTGTAAAACCCTTCAAAGTAACCATTACGCTTGAAGTATCTATAAGCGTTTTCATCTTTCTTTTTCATTTCTTTAAGACCTTCATTTATGTAATTGCTTGCGTTTGAATTAAATTCATTATTTCCTTTTGAATCACCGCTACTATAACTACTCAAATTCATTAAATAGGCATCTTTAGATGCAAATGCACAATTAATCCATAATAACAGACCTTTATCAGGTGTCTTTTTAAATTTGAAATTTTCTAGCAATAAATCTAGCTCTCCTATATCTTCCATTGCTTTTTGCTCTAATTCCATTACTTTATTTTTCTCATTTTCATTTTTTGAGAATTTTTCTATTTGATTTATATCTGCACTTACACTTGATAGAGTAGAATTTATTTTTTCTACTTTCCTTTTATTAGATTCTGTTATTGGATATGAACTCGATTTAAGATAAATCAAAATACCCAATCCGACAATAATAATCATTGAAATAAAGACCATTATATTTCTGACAAATACTTTTTTAGTAGTTTTCATGTTGAAACCTTACCCTTCATTTTTTAAATTTCATCTTAATTTTATCAACTATATAAGTATCTGTATTTGGGGAATTTGAACCTTTTTTACAATGAATACCAGATAATCCTTATGCATACAGATAGGTAAGGGTTTGAAGTTATCGCTCCCTTTTCCCCCTGTTCACACCGCACGTGCGACTTTCACCGCATACGGCGTTCCAACTACTCCAATTTATTCTTTTCTATGTATTA
>NZ_NESS01000030.1 GCF_002128425.1 Gottfriedia acidiceleris | reverse complement strand
ATAATAACATTTTGTCAAATCATCTGTCAACAACTTATTATATTTTTTTGTTGTTCGTACTTGTTTTGTCGTGACAACATATACAAATATACCACCTTGTCCAAATGATTGCAAGCATTTCTTTTACAAAAAGTTAACAAAAATAAATTACGTAAATTTAAAACAAATTAATTAGTTAATTGTACAACTAGGTATAAGTACAAGCACAAACTATTCCTCTTCCATAGATTAGTACAAGAAAAGGAGGAATTGTTATGCAATGTAATGAAGCCCATCAATTATGTAATAATTTTAGAGGGCAGGTTGTACGCATTTTCGATAAAGATGGAAATGAGCATGTTGGTCGTATTACTAGAGTAACTGAAGATCGAGTTTTTATTGAACCAGTCAATCAACATCGTCAAAACTCTAATTCATCTAATAGATCATCAAATCGAGATAGAAGTAATATGAACAGAAACCAATCTCATAGAAATTTCTCAGAAAGAAACTTTTCAAATAGAAGTTCCCGCAATGAAAATCGTTTTGATAATATGTTCGGTAATCGCTTTGATAACAGATTTGATCATCGCGTAGATAATAGATTCGATAACAGATTTGATAACAGATTCGATAATCGCTTCGATAATAGAGTAGATCGAGACTTCCGTAGAGATGGATTTGGATGCGGATTTTTCGGTTGCGGATTTGGTATTTCAATTGCACTTGGTTTTGTTGCAGGAGTAGCATTAGCTGCATTATTCTTTTTTTAATAACTCAGTAAAAACTTATATTCAATTAATGTGGGTATGTCTCATAAGTCAATTGCTGACTTTTGGGACACCCTTTTTAAATTCATACGTGTCTTTTTCAACAACTCTCTATACTATTATTTGCTAATACAAAATAACATCCCATCTTTAGACAAAGAATAAGAGCATTATAACAATATGTATAGGTGTTATTATGAAAAGAATCATTCAAATTATTTTTATTTTATTCATACTTAGCTTGTATACGTATACTTTTACAATTGCCAAAACAGTTTTATGCATAAATAAAGTAAAGATTAATAAGCATTTTCCAATCTATCCACGTGGTGACCATTGAATTATAAGAGTATACTAAATAAGTACATTATTAATCGAAGGTGGGAGAATATGCGTATAGAATCAATAATAAATGATTTATCATGTATGAATATAATACATAAAGATGATATTAAGTACACTCAACTAAACGGTGGAACAACAAGTTGTATATACCTCCTAGATGATAGAAAAAGCGAGAACAAATACATCGTTAAATTAAACGATCCTCATGTGTTAAAGTCAGAAGCATATTTTCTTAAATTCTATAACAAGGTAGATTTATTACCCAATTTACTCTTTGCTGAAAAGTCATTTAAATACATAGTTTATCCATTCATTCCTGGTAACACAAATTATGTTAGAAAAAATAAAAAAGAATTACTTATCTCACTTGTTGAACAGTTAATAAATAATTACGAATCTTACCCTGATGCTCCAGGTTGGGGATGGGCAGATGATTTATCAAGTTCATGGTCAGATTTTCTTATGAGTAGAATTACAGAGTCTAATAAAATTGTAGATTCGTACTTAGATAAAAAAGATCATACACTTATCCTTTCTATTGTAAACCATTCAAACCAAAACATTTTTCAAGGAGAACCTTTCTTATTACACGGTGACTGTGGAGTACACAATTTTATTTTTAACAATGACGATTTAAGTGGAATTATTGATCCAACCCCAGTTTTTGGTGATCCACATTATGATTTAATATATGCGTTTTGTTCTTCACCAGATAGTCTGACGCAAGAAACTATTTCTACCGCAGTGAGTCATCTGAAATTTTTACAAAATAATGATTCTCATAAAATATATGAACAAGTATTAGTTGGATTATACTTTAGGTTAGCTACATGTATAAGACATCATCCAAATGATTTAGACGAATATTTAATAGCTTGGAATTATTGGACTAGCTTGGTCAAATCTACATAAATTTTTGGATAAAATTGATAGTTGGGTATTAATCCAATCCTGGTAAGCCGGAGTTTTGTAGAACAAAAAAAAAGATAAGCTATTATGCCTATCTTTTTCTACATAAAAATACTCTATATCCTAACACATCTTTATAACGCAAAAGTATTTCTTGAAATCTATGAAGTAATTCAATTCCCTCTGGTGGTAACTTTTGAAATGGTAGTGAATCAATTGACTTTATTGATGTATTCATTATTGTATTTCCTTTGAGGATTTTATAATCTCTAAAGCCCCCTTTGATGAATGCCTGTTCCCACTCTCTTACCGTTTTTACTTTTGAAATACCATAAACATCTTTTATTTCACTTTCTTCATTTAGTGTTAATGGTCTCTCTGATGTCATTTCTATGGCAAGAAAATATCCACCTTTTTTTAACACTCTTATATATTCACGTAATGATTTATCTACATTTGTAAAGCTTGTTACTGATTCCGAAATAATAATATCAAATGAATTATCCTTAAAAGGAATGTTCTCGGCACTTGCTTGATGCAGAGTAATTGGAATTTTCTTTTTGTTAAATCGTTTTTTAGCACTAGCTAGCATCCTACTGTTAATATCGATTGTTGTAATTGAACAATTATAACTTTCATATAAATAGCTGGCCGTTTTACCTGAACCGCATCCAACTTCTAAAACTTGGCTTTCAGATGTAAGTGGAAGAAATTTTAATGTTTTTTTTGTTAAATCAAAACCACCTGGATGTGCGTCTTCTATATTTAACGTAGCGATTAAATCTATATAAGAAAATTTCCTCATATTTAAGACTCCAATCATTTAGTTTGATATAGTCTATTCATTTAAGTTTAAATTTGTTTTGTATTCTTGAAAACAATGAATTTTTTCTTAAACTAAAAACATCAGCTTTTGAGCTGATGTTTTAGTTTATATACAAAGTACATTAATTTGCTGATGAAAAACGAGTGTCTTTCATGGCCAAAATATCACTCTTCGTTACTTCTCAATCCCTTTTGAATCTTTCGAAGTGCTTTTTTTGAACCTCGCTCAATATCGTGCTGCAATTTCCTTGTCGCATAATCAACAAATAATGTATCTAAGTCATATCCTTTTGGATAAAGATCAGCAGCTTTTACTTCTAAAGATATTCGTTTTTCATTTACTTCAATTAAATCTCCATTATAAAATACAATGAGATTGTAGAAATTATCGATTTCCTTATAGACAATTCCAAAGTTATCAAGGTCTAATAATTTTACTCGATCGCCTATTTGATAGTTAAACTTTTCCTCGGCTTTCAATTTGACAATCTTTGGTTTCCTTATTACACTTTCATTCACCCTTTCTAATCGATATTCTTTATTTTCCATATATTCTTTCGCTCTTTGAAGTACATTTTCACGAATATTCATTTTCTTAGAAATCCATAGAGCGTTACTTTCTCCTGATTTCCCGATTATTAACTTATACATAGGTTCTAGTGTTTCACTGTTAAATCGCATTGCTGCATTCATAAAGTCACTATGCATTTCTGAAAAACGTTTAATTTCACCATAATGGGTAGTTGCAACTGTAATGCATCCCATAATATAAAATTCTTCCAAAATAGAAATTGCTAGTGCTGCTCCTTCATTTGGTTCCGTACCACTTCCTATTTCATCAAATAGTAAAAGTGTATTATTATTAGAATTACTCATAATGTCCGATAGGTTTTTCATATGTGATGAAAATGTACTTAATGCATTTTCTATACTTTGATTATCACCAATATCAGCAAAAATCTTTTCAAATACTGCAATTTCAGTCCCCGTGTCTCCAATAATATGGAAACCTGACATTGTTGCTAAAGTTAGTAAGCCTATTGTTTTCAGAACGACCGTCTTTCCACCAGCATTAGGTCCAGTAATTATTAGACTGCGATAACTTTCCCCTATCTCAAAATTAAGTGGAACTACATTACCTGTTAATAGTGGATGTTTGCACTCAACTAATTTTATATATCCTAAGTCATTTAATTTTGGCTCAATTCCACCAATGTATTTGCTAAATTTAGCTTTAGCAAACACCATATCATATTGGCTAATTAACTCCATATTTATATTTATTTCATAAATGTTTTCTAAAATCATTCCTGAAAGGGTAGCTAATATTTGATATTCTTCCATTTTCTCTTCAGCCTTTAGGCTAGCTAACTCACTGTTAAATTTAGTTACTGTATTCGGTTCAATAAAAACGGTTGACCCTTTAGAAGAAACTTCAATAATTGATCCAGGAACCTGTTTCTTAAAGGAAGCTTTAATTGGTATTGTATATCGGTCATCTTTCTTACTTATAAAGAAGTCTTGAATATACATTTTATTGGCACTATTACTTAGAAATTTATTTAAACGTTCTTTAATTTTCTCTTCAACTGAATCAATATTATTTCGTATTCGTTTAAGTTCTTTACTGGCCGCAGAATCAACAATGTTTCCTTTAATTGAGAAATTAATCTCTTCTTCAATTTGTAAGAATTCACTCATTGAGTTTGCGTAAGATGCAAGAATTGGTGCAAAAAACACTTTATCTTGCATAAACTTTTTAATTCTTCTGCATCCTCTTAAAAAATCTGAAATGCTGATTAATTCACTTGGATCTAATATCATTCCTTTTTCAAGATTTTGAATGATATTTTCAATGTTAGAAACACCTAAAAAAGGTACATGTCCTTCAGCGTCTAAAATTGCCCGAGCTTCAGTTGTCTCATTTAATCTATTTTTAACTATTTTTAGATTAGAGCTGGGTTCTAATTGATCTAACAATTTTTTACCTAATCCACTTACACAATAAGATTTCACAATTTCTTTTAACTCGTTATATTGTAATTTTTCAAATGTTATATTATTCAATTTTAATTCTCCTCTATAATATGATTTTAACGATCATAAATGGAGATACCTACCTGTCAAATTCCAATGAAAATATTTATAGAAATAAAGATCTGTTTTTACCCGAAAAATATAAAAAAGCTGCGGAGATACCGCAGCTTTAATCACATTACAAGGCAATCATAATTGAAAAATAGTTAAATAAGCTATCAGAGAGTAGCTGTACTAATTTCATTATACGCATTATAAAGTATTGTAGGTATCTTCATAGGTTTGAAATAAATACATGACAAAATTAAGGGTACGAATTTACTAATTCCCCTTTTTTCATCTTATTTATTTCAATTAATTTTTTCCTATTTAGAACCTACTGCACTCACAAAATGCACCTCATTTATTATTATGTTCATTGAAATCTAACTTATTGAAATCATCATACTATGTGGAATTTGAAAAGTAAAGATGATCTACTAAATTTAGTATATGTGTTTTTTAAAATTTTTCTACAACTTTTTTACCCATTAGGCAAGCTCACTGCTTTAAGTTTCATGTTCACTGAGCTAATAAGCTATTTGTAAAAAGTAAAAAATGTACCTTCCAAATTTATATTTTCAATAAGGTTTCTAATATTGTATAAAAATACATAATTTATTGAATATTAATTATAAAAAACTGGAGATTTCAAATGAAAAATAAAATAACGCTTCTTACATTCTGTTTATTGTTCTTATTTAACTCAATTACTCCAGTAAAAGGAGAAATTGCAAATCATTTATTTAGTAGCAAGTCCGTTAGTTTTAGAGGAGTCGATAATAATTGGGAAATTATACACGAAATGACTTTGGTCGGAACTGATATCTTATTTCAAACATCTATAAAATATAAAGGAAAATATGATAAGGATTTAGTTAAGTCCAACTCACGCTATTTGATTATATATAGAAATGGAACCATAGGAGGAGAGACGTTTTTATTAAATCAATCTGGTGAATTTCATGGTAAAAAAAGAGAGTGCGGCGGTTGTGAGTTTATTGATAAGGAAAAAGAATTATATTATGAAATTTACTGGAAAGATAATATAAGTAGAGTTATTTTAAATAGAGTGGATAAACCAATCTCTTTATAAAATACAAAAACTTATGATTGTTAAAGAAAACGAGCTGTTATGAACAGTTCGTTTTCTTGTGTTAGTTTTAGTTTTCCAACTAGTTTATAGTTTTCATCCCGTTCACTGGGCGTCCTAAAACTAAGTTTGATTCAATTGAAGAAGAAGAGATTACTTGAAAGCACAGGTAGAATATTTAAAAAAGCGTTATCCAAATATACTGGGGGAGGGATAATTCCAAAAGGAGTTCGATTTGAAATTCTAAATGAAATGAAAGCATGTTATCCATTAACGATGCTTATTCAAATCGCAAAAGTTTCAAGAGCTGGTTTCTACAAATGGAGAAAATCAAATTTATATAAGTTAAGTAAAACCACTGTTGAAGACACGGTAAAATCTCATATTGAGGCAATCCATGCGATACGACCGTATTATGGATACCCTAGAGTTACTGATCGTCTAAGAGATGAAGGATTGGTCATTAATCATAAAAAGGTTTATCGAATTATGAAAGAATTAGATATAAAATCCGTCATTCGTAAAAAACGAAAATACTATGGGAAGGAAGCATCGAATGTTTATCCTAACCTTTTAAATCGTCAATTTAAACAAGATTTACCGAACGTTGCATTCGCAACTGACATTACATATATCAAAGTAGGAGACAGGTTTTATTATCTTTCAGTCATTCAAGATCTTTATAATAATGAAATTGTGTCTTGGAAGTGTTCAAATCGAAATGATCTTAAATTGGTCATGGAAACAGTTAAAGATTTATGTAAAAAAAGAAACGTGCATGGAAGTATCCTGCATTCAGATCAGGGATTCCAGTACACGTCTACAAAATACAGCCAGTTCTTAGAAAAGAATAATCTATTAGGCAGCCACTCTCGCAAAGGAAACTGTCTAGACAACGCTTGCGTTGAATCATTCTTCTCACACTTCAAATGTGAATTGGTGTATCTATCTAATATTAATTCAGAACAGGAACTTATTCAAGCAATTGAAGAGTATATCCAGTTCTATAATAATGAACGGTCACAAAAACGACTAAACCGTTGTTCCCCTGTAAAATACAGGTTAACAACGGTCGCTTAGTTAGTCTTTTTAAATGTGTCTACTTGACAGGGGTAAGTCCAAATTGACAGTCCTTTTCCAAAATATAACAGATCCGAAATAAAAAAAGCACCAGCTGATTAGCTGATACTTTGGTAAACCAGGCGACGTTCTACTCTCACAGGGGGAAACCCCCAACTACCATCGACGCTGAAGAGCTTAACTGCCGTGTTCGGTATGGGAACGGGTGTGACCTCTTCGCAATAATCACCTGATTTGTATAGAGTTGTACTTCGTACCCTCAAAACTAGATAATGTCTTCATCAAACTTGTTAGTTAAGTCCTCGACCGATTAGTATCAGTCAGCTCCACGTGTCACCACGCTTCCACCTCTGACCTATCAACCTGATCGTCTCTCAGGGGTCTTACTAGCTTAACGCT
>NZ_NESS01000003.1 GCF_002128425.1 Gottfriedia acidiceleris | reverse complement strand
AGAAAAGAATAAATTGGAGTAGTTGGAACGCCGTATGCGGTGAAAGTCGCACGTGCGGTGTGAACAGGGGGAAAAGGGAGCGATAACTTCAAACCCTTACCTATCTGTATGAATAAGGAATGTTATAATTTTAGTTAAAACGTATAGATTGTAGTTAGGTGATAATATGACAAATGATAGAAAAACTCAGTTAGAGAAATTACTGAAAAAAAATAAAATAAAACAAGCAAAGATCCAACTTGTGGACGATTTAAAGAATTACCACGAAATAGATATTTCCAATAAAGCGTTTGCTGAATACCAATTATCTGAAGAAGCTCATAATAAAATTTATGACAGAATAAAAACTGGTAAAATAAAAACTCTTAAATTCCCTTATGACGAAGATACAATAATTTCAAAGATTGATTTTATTTTTAATTACTATAAGGATTATGTAAAGGAAATTGTTCTGTTTTATCCTTCTACATTTGGTTTTTACTCTAGAAGTAGTAATCAACTTTATCTCGAATATCCAATTGCCCTTACATTACCGTTATTAGAATGCAAAAATATTATTATGAAATTAATGTTAGAAATGCACGATGATTTAGTTGTTGTATCAGAGGAATTAAATTTCGGTTTTGTTTTTAGCGAAGATGAATATTCAGATGTAACAATTGAATATTGGGGTAAATAAATTCTTTTAAATAGCAATATTTATTCAACTAAAGCATGCATGAGTTGAATAGAAGCTGCCAATTCAGGTGGCTTTTTTTATTCGACTACATGGCAGGATATGCATAAGGAAATTAGTGATAAAATGAAATTAAACAATTAATTACTTGAGGTACGAAGAAATGAATAATAAAGAATTCGAAGCGATTATTAAATTACCAGCAAATATCAGATATGAATATTTCATAAAAAAAGTTGCTGATTATGAAGAAGTTTGGGCGTTATATGATGATGGATTTGTTACTGCTATTGATGAAAATGGTAATAAAGTTATCCCTTTCTTTCCTAAAAAAGAATTTGCCCAAAACTATGCAAAACTTGAGTGGGCTAATTGTAAACCAATCACTATTGAGTTAGATGATTTTATAAATAAGTGGCTACCTAGAATGGAAAAAGATGAAATCAAACCTGCAATTTTTCCAGTAGATGATAAAATGGCAGTAGTAGAATATGAATTATTACTCAGAGATTTGGAAACTGAACTTGAAAATTATTGAACTAACGCATGCGATACTTCAATAGAAGATCGCTTTTTCTTATTCAACAAAATGGCATGATAGTTGAACAAGAAAGTTTAAATTACGATGCAGAAAATGGAAAAATAAGGTAAAATATAGTGACAAATCTGAATAATTAGGGTGGAGGAAACACAATGTTGGGAATTAAAGTAGAAAAAATAGGTAATGAATTAATAATTAAGCATCAGTTAACCAAAGTAGAAATTCCTATTAATGAAATTGTTAATGTTACATCTGATGATACATATGCGGGAAAAGAGAAAGATGCAATAAGAATTGGTTCTCCTTATGGTACTACTGATAGGATTGCAATCCAGACAAAAACAAATAACTATTTATTATTTACAACTAATTACGCAACAATTATGAATAAAATTAAATCAGCTATTGCAGAAAATTAACAAATTAGGGATTGCGGGGCAATCCTTTTTTCGTATTACTAATAAGATTGTTAAGAATTACCCTTATAGGAACGTATGCGTTAGTTTAGTAACATCATAGTAAAAAAGGATCCCCGTAATGTTATACGACAGTTGTAGAAGTTTATCTTTATGAAAGATTATTTTATAAGATTGATTTTTGGACTTGTTACATTTTCGATTATTATTGTTTTATCTTTTATTTATAGGTTTCAGTTAGTCAATTCTAAGTACCCAATAAATAGTTTTGTTTTATTGCTTCTTGTATTAGCTGGAGGTTGGGGTGGTTGGTTTTTTTACAAGTCAAAAATGAAGTAAAGTATAATACTTGTTGAACTAAACCAGCTAATAGTTTGTCAATAATTTTCAATAAAAAAATTTTGTGACTCATGTTATACTATTTTTGACATGCCAAATAATCTTCCATATAAATGAAATTGGAAGATTGTGGTAATTTAAGTTTATTCAGATTTTAAGCTAGATCTTGGAACGTCGTTTTGCTTTTTAACAGGGCATAAATCCAATGTAATAGTTTGTTTACACAAGCAATAACTGTTACTCTAAATGGTTTTCCTTCTTCGCGCTTTTTATCATAAAATTGTCGCATTCGTTTATTTCGTGGGCTGATTTCGTCTGTTGTCTTACTCTTACGATTATCACGAATTGCACACCGAACTGCCATGAATAACGCATGTCGCAATCGACTAGAACCACGTTTTGTAATACGGTTTCTACTGGCTGTGAATTTACCAGATTCAAAGACACTCGGATCAACTCCAGTGAAAGCCACAAGTTTTTTAGGATTATCAAACCGATCAATTTCACCAATTTCAGAGATAATCGTTGCCGCGATTTTTTTTCCGATACCAGGTATTGATTGGATGATAGTATATTCTTCAATTTCTTTTACGAGGACATCTATCTCTGCTTTCAAATTGGATAGATGTTCTTTGTATTGAAGAACCATTTTGATATGCATTTCAAGCGAAATAATAAGACTTTTATAAAGATTAACTTGAAACGGATTTTTTCAGCCGCAGTAATTAAAAGCTTTGATTTTTCCTTTGCCCATTGTTTAGATCGACTAGTACATAAAGATGCGATTCGTCTAGCTAGCTGGTCTTCACCTGCTTGTAACACAGTTTCAGATGAAGGAAACTCTAGTAAAGTTAAGAGCGAAACATTAGAATACAAGTCGCCAAAAACTCCTCGATATTCAGGAAACACTTGATCTAGAATCGCTAGAAAATGTAGTTTTGCCTGAGAACTAATACCCGTTAAATGATCGTGCTGTCTTGTTAAATTTCGCAGGTTTAGTAATTGTGCACCACGTTTTTTATATGGCTCTAACTCTTCTTTGTAATACAGCTCGCAGAGGTGGTACGCATCGATGACATCAGTCTTTACCTTTCTTAAACTCGAACTTTTAGCTCGATAAGAGATTAATGGATTAATAACGATATAAATATAATTTAAGTTATCTAAGAACTGCATAACAGGTGAATGGTAATGCCCTGTGGATTCCATTATTAATACTGGTTTTGTATTCGTTGTTTCTTCGATTTTCTGTAAGAATTGAAGTAGCTGCTCAAAGCCTTCAACCGTATGTAAAATCTTAAAACTTCTTTTGAAAGGAGTCTTTTTATCTAAAAAACCTTGAACCTGACTCTCACCTTTTGCGACATCCAGACCAACTACTGGATTCATAATATCTCCTCCTAAAACTAAATTTATCGGTTCCCCTAATACTCCCTTATAGTGTCATAGGTTCACTTGTTATTCGGGATCCTTGTCCCAACCAGCCCAAAGCATGTTTCTATAAGTAGGGGGTGAACTGTTTAGTTGACGGGGTCTAAGCCCCACGCAAGCTTCGTTCTGCCCCGACTACTTTAATCATAAGACCAAATAAAAAATGGTCAACCAGAAAATTTAACTGGTTGACCTTATAATACGAACGCATGCGTTAGTTCAATAATGTCATTGTCTCAAAAATCTTTTTAATCACCTGCAATAGTTATATTATCAAATTCCTTATTTCTTAAAATTATTACTAATTCATCTATTTCATTTTTATATTTATTTGGTATAAACTCCTTAATAGATAAAAATTTTTTTATTAATTCATCAATTTGACTTCTGTTTAAGGTAACTACTGAATCAGCACCATAATATTCTCTTATTTTACTAAGAATACCCCACTCATCTGGATGTATGTTTCCGAAAAATAGTTGGTTATGTAAACCTTCACTTATTTCTGCAAGAAAATGTTCTTCCTTCTTTTTATCATAATAATATATATCTAACCCCATTTGATTCACCCCCATCAACTTATAACACTCATAATTTTATCATTTCTTATGCAACTAATCTGCCATTTTGTTGAATAAAAAAAATCGACTAAACAGCCGATCATGTTGTTCAACAAAAGCATGCTTTAGTTAGTTTAATTTCCTATATTTATTTTTAAGTTTTTACTCAAGGAGCGTAAATAAAATGTATTTTAAGGATGCAATACTTAGTGGTGATTTTATTAAAGCGAGAGAACTTTCTTCTAATATGGATGGAGAATCTTTGTTAGAAGAGCTTTTTCTAATAGCCTATGAAGAAGAAAGCATTGCACCTTATGCTTTTGCAAACTTTCAACTCCTAGAGGAAGAATCATCCGAAAATCATTATATGATTTCATTTATTCTGAGTATGGCTTTAAACTACTTGGAGGGAGCATATCAAGCATCGTTTCATCATGCGAAAAAAGCAATGGAACTATCGCCAGAAGATAATAGTTACAAAGAGTATATCCTTTATTTTAATAAGCTCCCTGAAAGGTTATTAAGTAACGAAGAAGCTATTGAAGTGGCAAATTCAATTCTGGAGAATGATCCTATAAACACTACGGCATTATCAGTAATTAATGAATTAAAAAATTGATATCTTATGCAACTAACGCAGTGCGTTAGTTGAAGAGAGATTTCAATTTTATAAATTAAATGATTCTAAATAAGTTTTCAAATGTTCATGTTTTAATAATTTTGCTTTTTGGTTAATCGAAAATGCTATTTCATACGTGAGTCTATCTTTGCCAACAGAGTTATGCGCACCTACACTAGGATTTGTCTCAACAGTAACCCTGAAATCAAACCCTCTAAACCCATTCAAACGTTCTATATTAATAAAATCAACATCATATGGATAAACATCAACGCGTCTATTAAAATTTTTCACATAATAATTATTTACATCACGTTCGATTTGTTCATTTAAATAAACCATTAATAAATCCTGAAATTGTAGCTCTTTAGAATCCTCTTGATATGTTCTGTTTGCCGCATTACAAGTAGATTGATTTCCAATCAAAATTCCAATCACAAGAAATGCGGTATAAATTCTAATTTTCATTTCATCACCTTCTAATAATCAAATAACTATTAGAATAAGTATCCAACAAACCATTACATTTATACTAAGGGATCATCACATTCTTATTATGTTTGAGATAAAAAAAACTGAATAAGCAGTCTGTGTCTTATTGAACTAAAGCATCAGTTAGTTCAACAACTTGTTATACAATATTGTTCTTACTTTTACTATTTAAAAACTATTTATAACATTTGATTTGCGATTTTGATAATATCTTTCTTGCGCTGTTCAGACGAAATATTCTTGTTATTGTATCCTATTTCGTAATAAATCCCATTCTTTTCGAATGTGAGCGTATTTCCATTATATTGACCGTTCACTCCGTCAGACAACTTAACCTTCTTACTAGAACCACTATACTCCACTTTAAAATTATGAACTGTTATCAATAAGATAATCTCATCATTTTTATCCTTTGAAAATGATGTAAAACTAACTCTCAAATTTTTCCCATCATGTTTAACATCATCAATTGTAGAAATTCGAAAAGGTGTAGCATCAAACGGAATATCATTCGGCATTTTCACCTTAAACGGAAGTGCATCTAACGCCTCGTCTAACGAGGAAGCCTCATAGCTTACTGGTATGGTTTTTAATTGTTCCTCCGTAAGATTTCCCTTTGGTTCTACTTTTTTTAAATTAGATGTATCTAAAGTGTCATTATTAATATTTTTACAACCAAATAACAAGACAATCATCAATATAGACACTAACCATGTCTTTTTCTCCAAACCACATTCCCCCTTATCTAATTTTAATGCTATTTGATGAAGTGTTATTACCCACTTTTTAACATCATTTTAATATATATATATTTCTATGCTATTTTTTTAAATCCTTGTTCAACTAAACTGCCATTATGTTGAATAAGGAATTGAAATTCTTGGTCAAAAAGAAGAACTTTAAAAGACGGAAGGCTGGGCAAGTTACTGGCATATAAGAATTATGCGTGAATTAAACCTTGATTCTAATGAAGCAATTGAGTACGCAAAGCTTAATGCAGAAGTAGTTCAGCCATCAAAAACAAGCATTAACCCGTATTATTTAGGATTAAGAATGTTTGAAGATATAGAAGAGCGATATAATAATCCAACAAAAGAAATGAGAGAATTAGGTGTAAAACCTGGTAGCGGTCGAGAAAAAATGTTTGAAGTACGAGAGTTAGAGTCTGATAGTTCATTTATACGAAACTACTTAACGAAAGACCTTGTCATGAGTGAAGATATGTATTTATCCCAGCGCCAAGGTAAGGAATATAAAGTCACTGATAAGGCATGGGAAAATGTACGGGATCAGCTTGTAGTTAGTCGAGTAAATGGTGGATTCCCTTATATTGTTGTTCAAGAAGGCGATTACTTAAAAAACGGGGAGCTTTATTTGAAGCATTCTTATGAACATATGGAACTTGATGTGAAGTATGTTGAGAAGGTTATGCCGTATATTCATCAGTTGTGGGGTAGAGGGGTTCATTTAGAGACGAATATTGAGAATAAGTCTGTGTTATTTAGTTATGATGGGAAGAATATTCATCGGAAGTATATTTAGTGCCACCTTTTTAGGTGGTTTTTTAATGGATTAGAAAGTATGAAATTCTTCTTCGATAAATGTAACTTATGCAACTAATACATAAGTGAATATACATGTAGGTTTTTGAAAGTAATGATACTAAACAATGGCTGTAACTAAAATCATTTATGTTTATGAGATTACTATTGATAAAATTTATAACTAATTAACTGATATACAGTTCGGATACCCTTTGGTATAATTTGTTTATTAAAGGGGAGATTAATTAATAAAAATGATGATTACTTCATAATTGAAAGATATGGATATCAGTTATTGTAGGAATTGAAAGAAAAGATCTTTCTGATGATAACTTGCCAATACAAAATATTTGATTCTAAATTAGAGCTTAATCAAAAATATATCGAGCCAATCGTTTTTAGCACGGAAGAATGATTTAATCAGGAGGAAATTTAAGCATGACAATAAAAATCGCTGTTATAGGAAGTTGTGTTTCTAGAGATATTTTTAATTCGAAATTTATACCCTATCATAAGGAATTATTTGAAGTAGTTTCAACTGCGTGGCAGACCTCCTTTACGAGTTTGGTCGCAAAACCGGTTGAGCTGTCGACAGAGGATTTGGATACAGGAGGCAGATTAAGGGACCACAGATGGAATACACTTTTAAGGGATTTAAGTAAAGAACCCCTTAAAGAGATTCTTGAATCTATGCCGGAATACATTATAATCGATTTCTTTGCTGACGTTAATTACGGATATGTTAAATTAGATCAATCAGAGGATCATTTTTTATCGAACAATCCGAATGGATTTAGGAAAACTAAATTTTATAAAACGAAAAAATGTGGAAAAACATACGATATACATAAGAATGCGAGATTCCTTGAATTCTTCTATAAGGGTTTTGGCAAGTTTTATCAAATTATTAAAGAACAGCTCCCGGAAACAAAACTAATAATTAATGGTTTCTTTGAGGCCTTTGGATACATAGGAGACGAAAAATATCCTGTGCGATATGATATTGGTACGCAGCAAAAGGTTAAAGAAAATAATACTAGATATCTTGAAATATATGAATCCATTAGGAAGGATTTTCCAGATATAGATATTATTGATATGAATCAAAAAACATATTTTGGCGATCCAAATCATCCTTTTGGTAATCACCCATATCATATGACAAAAGAGTATTATAACGACTTGTTTAATACAATAACGAGGCATGTTTTAAAACATGAAATAGCAAAAAAGTAAGATGCAAGCACTCCAGTTAGAGTGCTTTTTATTATGCCCGAAAATGGAGGGTGTAAGATGAATATCCAATAGGTATCACAAATTTCAGCGAATATCATCACAGATAAGATAAAAGGACAGCTCATTAATTATATTCAATGGATATTAATACTGATTCTCTTCAATTTAAAATAAAAAGATGGAACTGGTACTCCGCAAAATGGTGTAATATCTCCTGTCCTAGCTAATGTTAAACTTCATTATGTACTTGGCTATGGTTTGAGAAAAGTGTCAAGAACCAGTTTGAGGGACAAGCGTACTTAGTAATTAATGCAGATGAATTTGTGTGCTGCTTTCAATATTAGAATGAAGCTCAGGGTTCAATCTCTTATGCCTGGTGTATTAACAGCAATTATTTTGTCTGGGTGAAATAATGACCATAACGAACAAAAATCTTTCCATTCGATGGAAGCAATCGTTTATCATACATTAATTGATAGAGAAAAAGCAGAATTAGTAAATGGCAAACCAGACGTTGGTGTAGTGGAAAGAGGAGTGGTTACCAAGGAAATTGTACATCTAACTAACGATCGATGGAAAAGAAGTTTATGTTGTTGCATTTAGTACAAAATACATTCAATTAGAGTTATTGGCAAAGGTTTTAGAGAGTAAAAGGTAGAAAAGCCTTTTGTTATGTAACTAAAGCATGGTTTTGTTGTACAACGATCGACTGCTTCGGCAGTCGATTTATTATACTAAAAGGCAGGTTAGTCATAATGAACGAAACGGCTCCATTTTGCTTATCGTAGGTTGCACTTGGCAAGAATGGTAGTAATCAATAAGCCTACCAAAACCAAATGTAGAGCTACAAACAAAAGGAGCCGTTTATATTATGAAGGATAGTCAAATATTTGTTGGTTTAGACGTTTCAAAAGAGATTATTTCCGTAGGTATTGCTGAAGAAGGACGAGGGGAACCGAGATTTCATGGAAGTATCCAAAATACACCCGAAAGTATTCGTAAGCTTTTTAAGAAGTTGGGTGAGCCAGAGAAATTCCTTGTGTGTTAAGAAGCAGGTTCTTGTGGTTATAGTATTTATCGTCAGCTTTTATCAATGGGGATTGAATGTATTGTTGTTGCACCATCACTTATTCCAAAAAGAACTGGAGATAGAGTTAAACAGATCGTCGTGATTCCTTGAGATTAGCTCAGCTTCTTCGAGCTGGAGAGCTAACTTCCGTTTGGGTACCCGATGAAACACATGAATCATTAAGGGATTTAATTCGGGCTCGTCATGATGTTCGAGAAGATATACAACGAGTTCGTCAAAGACTGGTGCACTTCTTACTTCGTCATGAAATACGTCCACCTCAAGGTGTTCGTAATTGGACTGTAAAACATCGTACTTGGTTGAATTCACTTACATTTGAAAAAACAACTTTACTAATCGTATTTCAAGAGTACTTTCATTCAATTTATGAAGTTGAAGAAAGGTTGAAACGCATTGAGCTCAAATTCATGAAGAAACAATTGAAAGTGAACACGCACCAGTAATTCAAGCCCTACAAACATTAAGAGGAATTGCTGAAGTAATAGCTGTGACTCTCGTTGCGGAAATTAGTCAATTTTCTCGATTCTCTAATCCAAGACAACTAATGTCCTATGCTGGATTGGTTCCTAAAGAGTATTCAACCGGTTCCAAGGTTCAAGGTAAAGTTTTAGTCATCTGGAATAGTTAATGGTATATCTACAATGTTACTAACATTATTTATTGATCCTAAAGCTTCTGTTTTAGCAGATAGAGTAATGAAAAAACAAAGTGATTATATTTACTTAAAAAGTTATTCGATAACAATGATTAGTTCTAAATTTTTTGGTACAATCTTGTCTCAATTTTTATTTATTCCTGCTGCATACTATGTTGCTTGGTTTGCGAAGTGGATATAAAATCCTTATGCAACTAAAAATCCCTTTCCTCTTTAAAAAGGAGTATATAAATATAAGCACCTGCAATTCTTCCTACAATTGTGTTAAATACCTATTCAACAATTCTATCACTATAACAAAAAAGAGCAGCTAATGGCTGCTCAGAATTTTCAACTATCACATGCGTTAAGTGGAGGTTCTATTTTTATTCTACTTGTTCAACCAATGATTGATAAATTTCCTCCAGTGACCATACTTTTCCTTTTTCATCCTTATAAACTACATGTTCACTTTTAAAGTGAATAGGGGAATCCAAACCGGCTGCTGCGGCTAACCGAAATAAACCTTCACGCATTGAGATTAGATAATTCGCCGTACGGTATTTTTTTTCATCAATGACAAGGGCTTTTTGTAAATCAGGATCTGTTGTGGCGACACCGACTGGACATGCATTGGAGTGGCATTTTAATGCTTGAATACAACCAACCGTTATCATAAAACCTCTTGCAATATTAACAAGATCAGCCCCCATTGCTAGTGCAATGGCTACTCGATCAGGTGAAAATAATTTTCCTGAGGCTATAATTTTGACTTGATCTCGTACGCCATATTTTTTTAAAGCATAATCCAATAATGGTAATGCAGATTTAATAGGCAAGCCCACACTGTCAGCCAGTTCCTGGTATGTGGCACCTGTCCCGCCTTCACCACCATCTACAGTAATAAAGTCAGGGCCTTTCCCAGTATTTTTTATATGTTTTGCTAATTCATCAGCTTCATGCTTACTACCAATAACCACTTTCATTCCTACAGGCTTACCTGTAAGTTCTCGAATACGTTCCATAAAATCAAACAACGAAGGAAAGTCCTGAAACTCTTGAAAACGATTTGGACTATCAATTGATTTATACGGTTCTACCATTCTTATTCTTGCAATTTCCTCTGTCACCTTTTCACCATCAATATGTCCACCACGTGTTTTAGCACCTTGAGCTAATTTAAGTTCAAAAGCTTTCACTTCTGGAATTTTACTTTTTTCTTTTAAGGCATCCCAACTAAAATTACCATCCTTATCTCTAACTCCAAATAGACCTGGGCCTATTTGCATGATAATATCTACGCCACCCTTTAAATGGTATTCAGACAAACCGCCTTCACCTGTATTCATCCATGTCCCCTTAGCAATAGCTAATCCCTCTGAGAGTGCAGTAATAGCTCTATCACCCAGTGAGCCATAGCTCATGGCAGACATACCAATCTGACCTTTTACAATAAAAGGGTTCCTGGTGTTTCTACCTATCACAATTACATCACTATCATCCAACAAATATGCAAGTGATTCATTCTTCTCTAACCGTTCATGCTTCTGTGTAAATAAAGGCTCTTTTATTAATAAGTATCGATTTGTAGTTACTTTTATTTGCTGATCCATTTTTAATTCTTCTGATAGTTTAGGGAACATTGTATTACTAATATAATACCCTTCTTCTTCAAAATCTCTAGTAGACCCAAAACCAAGGACATCCCGTTTATATTTTGCTTTTTTGACAATATGCTGATATTCACTTCGGGAAAAGGGTTTACCTTCTGAGTCATTGTTGAATAAGTATTGACGCAGTTCAGGGCCAATAGTTTCTAAGAAGTACCTAGCTCGCCCTATCACTGGGTAATTTCGGAGTATTGGGTGCTGCTTTTGTTTACGGTCTATAAAAAACAAATATAATGCACTTATTATTAAAACTAAAAATATTAAGGCAGAAAAAATGAATCCAGTTATAACTAAAACATTTGTTAAATTCAATATTAATCCCCCTAGCAATAATTCCTTTCTAATATACATTTATAATTAAGATTTCCAAAGTTATGCAGATTATCCAGTATTTATACATAATCAAATTAACAATCAAGAATATTCGGTATATAAAAAAGAAGCAAACATATATCTGCTTCTTCCTATGTATTTTATTGTTATGGTTCGGTTCACCTTAATAACTGATAAAATATGTGCGAAGGTCGCTAATTTCTCGCTCATCAGGCCCAAAAAGAGCAGCGTAAACGGAGAATTTCCATTCATCAGTTTAACTTTCCCCTTTAAAAAAGAAAATTATTATCCCGAAAAAGTTGTTGACATATCTAATTCTCATCCGTATAGTATTAGTTATTATAAAAAATATTCAGATATTTGTTTATTTTTTCAAAACGCAAAGATCAGGAGTAGTAAAAGATAATTATTCGGTAAAGAGAGCTGCGGGTTGGTGGAACGCAGTCCAATGATACTTTGAACTTGCCTGGGAGTGGTAAAGCGGAAGATTAGCTTTAATCTATTCTTTTGTTTTAACGATTGACCTTCGTTACAAGGTTTTTAAAGTAGGGTTCAAAAAAGAGCCAATAAGAGTGGTACCGCGGTAAGCTTAAGGCATATCGTCTCTTTCTTCATTTGATTATGGAGGAAGTGATGATATGCCTTTTTTGATTTTTTGGGAGGTTAGGATATGAAAATGGA
The DNA here is from genome assembly GCF_002128425.1 of Gottfriedia acidiceleris. Taxonomy (GTDB): domain Bacteria; phylum Bacillota; class Bacilli; order Bacillales; family Bacillaceae_G; genus Gottfriedia; species Gottfriedia acidiceleris. Next base: position 431,427 of record NZ_NESS01000003.1, on the reverse strand, counting down.
CAAACGGAAATTACAAAGGACGATGACTTCAAGACATATTACGATGATGGCATTAGGAGGTGCAATTGGGGCAGGTTTATTTAAAGGAAGTAGTTCAGCGATTGATATGGCAGGCCCCTCCATAATTATTCCTTACTTGATAGGGGGCATCATCTTATTATTCATACTGCAAGGTTTAGCTGAAATGGCGGTCAAAAATAGCGATGCAAGAACATTCAGGGACCTTGTCCAATCTATTTTAGGAAAGTATCCTGCCTATTTCCTTGATTGGATCTATTGGAAAATGTGGGTATTGAACATCACGGCTGAATCAATTGTTGCAGCGATTTTCATTCAATATTGGCTGCCTGAATATCCAATCTGGATACTGGCATTAGCTGTTTCAGTGTTAGTTACAGTAATTAACTTGCTATCAGTAAAGGTTTTTGCTGAAACAGAGTACTGGCTTGCTTTAATTAAAATTACAGTCATCATTGTGTTCATTTTGGCTGGATTAATACTGCTACTTGTTAATTTTGGTGATCATAAAGCAGTCGGTTTCTCTAACCTGACTGACCATGGCGGTTTCTTTCCGAATGGACCAACAGGTTTAATCTCAGCGATGCTGGTTGTAATTTATTCATATGGAGGTACAGAAATTATCGGGGTCACATTGGCAGAAACAAAAAATCCCGAAAAAGTTGTTCCAAAAGCTGTTCGCAGTACATTGATTAGAATCATTTCTTTCTATATTATTCCATTTTTTATCATTGTTAGTTTAATTCCTTGGAACAAAGTAAACGGGGTGCCAGAAAGTCCGTTTGTGATGGTCTTTAAAATGATAGGAATTCCAGGTGCTGACCATATTATGAACGCCGTTGTTCTTATAGCAATTATTTCATCAATGAACTCTGGATTATATGGTTCATCCCGCGTTCTGTATACGCAAGCCGTGGACGGTCGCATTCCGAAAATCTTTTCGAGTTTATCAAAGAAAAAAGTTCCTGTTTACGCAATTTTAATGTGTACTTCCACTTTATTCGGTGGTGTACTTATTTCTTTATTTGCTGGAAGTAAGACTTTTGATTTCCTAATGGGGTCGCTAGGATATACGGTATTATTCATCTGGTTGATCATTGCCTTCGCCCATGTGAAATCACGTAAACAATCACCTGTGGAAACAAGTGCCTATTCAGTTAAATGGTTTCCGTATACGACTTGGGCTGTAATCGTCGCTTTACTTATGATTCTGATCGGAATCATTTTCACAACTCCAATCATCGTAACGATTATTACACTTTGCATCTACATTTTTATTACCTTAACGTATCTATGGCAAATTGGCCTTAACAAAAAGACCTTAACAAAAACTAGTAGAAGTGAAATTAGTAATAATTGAAATAGATGGTGAAATTTATTTGAAGGATTACTATGAAAATTTGGAATTAGATGTGAAAAAAGTAATTCCTTATATTCATCAGAAGTTTCTTTGAGAACGCCTTGTAAAGGCGTTTCAGACTGTTGACAAACGCTCGCTTTCTTCGTTGCTTCGCCTGTCTGCGGTGCTCATTACCGTCTAGGGTAACTCCGCTCCTCACCAGGCTTCGCGCCTCGAAAGACAAGCGCTTGCAATCAGTCTGAAAATCAAGTTTTTAGTACTTTGTCTACATACTGGAACGCCTTGTAAAGGCGTTTTTTTTATGAATCAGTAAACAATATCACTACCTTTTTCATTTTTAAATTATATTCAACTATCTAATTTTCAAATTTTTAGCTTTTATTGCAAATATATGTGATGGAGTATTTATAGATAAACAATCTTAGTCTCAATGATTAAAGTAATAAACCAAAATGTTTCTTCTATTTAAATGGTAACTAGATATTATTTCTTAATTTTTTGTAAAAAAAATTTTTGCCAATACTAATAGGTAAATTCTTTTTTCTGCACTTTTGTCGAATTAATATCAATGATGTGATTTGTATCACAAACGTGTGTTAATACCTTTGTTATTCTATGAATGATGTTTTAAATAAGGTGGGTCAATTTATTATTCACACTTCTTAGAGAAAAAACACTAATACTCTAAATTCATCAATGAATTTATCTATATTAAGAAAGTGAAAAATCAGGTTTGCATTTTTAGATGACATAATTCATATAATCCTGTCAGAGAACATTTACCAAACGGTAAGTCGTGACTCTATGCCTAATATGATTTATAATTAATCTTGTTTATAGGTTTTAATACCATATGTATTAAACAATCGTGTCCACTAATAAGGGTGAATATTTTATGTCACGCTTTGCAGAGGAGAAATATAAATTGTGTATTAAACTAGAACCGTCTATAAAGAAAATGCTGGAGAAAGGTGCTGAACAGTTAAGTGTCTGTATGTCTGAATATGTAAGGACACTTATCCTCTAGGAGTTCAGTAAGAAATTAACCAGAAGAACGGCAGATGGGAAAATTAGTGTATAACTCACTAAAAAAATAAAGAATAAAATATTTTCAAAGCTAAGTATAGAGAAATGCAGTTATTCTGCTAGACGACTTAGAAAATACAGAGCTATAGGGGGAATAACATGCCTCATAAAGAAAAAGAGCTGGCATTTAATGGGCAAGCAAATGCAGAAAATCTAAGGGTTGAGGATGTATATATAACATTTGATATATGCTCTAAAGAATTGAAGCATGCAAATAATGTTGAGTTCTATATTAAGAAAAGAAATGATTCTAAAATTATTACACTGGAAGTAAAAAGGTCCGTATCCGGCAATAAAGAACACATCATCATTCCGATTTCTCAGTTTCAAGGTAAAATTACTGAAAACAGCCGCTGGGATTTGTCTATGGAATTATACCGTGATAACGTGAAAGTAAACAAACGAATCGGAAACTTCAATGTTAAGCCTTTGTCAGAGAAAGATAAGCGTGTAGGCTATTTAATGCTAAATGAAACGTTTGGTATAGCGCCATATCTGGCTTTAAATAATGAGTTCTCATTCCATTTTTGTACTCCAGAACAGTATATGAATACAAAGTATCCTGTAAAAACAAAAATCCATAAATTATCTATAAATAAACAAGGGGTACTAAAGCTTACTGCCTCAATTAATCTTAATGAATCACATGATTTTGTAGTAAATCATATCACACTTAGGTTACGACAAGATAAGAGCCATGTAATTCAGATCCCTTGTACTGAAGAGATGTCACGTGACAAGAATAGTAGAACGGTTAAAGCAGAATTAAATATTAGCCAGTTAGAACTAGAGCAATTTTATTGGGATATTTATATTTCAATTACTATAGATAATGGCGATGTACATCATGCACGTCTTCGCAATGATAATTATTTAATTAGTAAAAAATTGAAACATGGTATGCTTAAATATACTGTAAATACTTCAGATAACTATATGATTTATCCTTATATTACTGCGAATGATTATCTAGCTTTAACATATCGACAAAAAGGTGAATTCGAATCTCTTCAGTATAAGATTAATGAGTATATGGCCTTTATTTTATATAGTTTATTGTTCTGGTACTTTACAAGGAAGCCAATTTGGCTTATTCATGAGAAATACTCAGAAACGGCTCAAGATAATAGCTTCTATTTCTTTAAATATTGTTATGAAAATCAATATAATAAAAAGGTTTACTACGTGATTAAAAAAGGATCGCCTGATGAGAAAAACTTGGCCCCTTATAAAAAGCGTGTCGTTTACTTTATGAGTTTTAAACATCTCTTTCTATTACTTGCATCAAAGTTAATTGTATCCTCAGAGACAAAAGGTCATGGGTTTGCATGGAGGGTTTCACAAGGAGTTATCCGTGATTTTTTATACGAAAAGAAGTATGTATTTTTACAACATGGTGTACTAGGTTTGAAAAAAGTTGGAAATTCATTTAAAGCAAAATCTTCTAACGGTGCAGACCTATTTGTAGTATCTTCTGATTTTGAAAAAGAAATCGTAAAAAGAGAATTTGGTTATAAAGAAGAAAACGTCATTGTCACAGGCCTATCAAGATGGGATGTATTAAAGGATAAATCGCATCAAAACACAAAAAAAGAAATTTTCTTAATGCCTACTTGGAGAAATTGGCTTGAAGAGGTAGAGGATGATAAATTTATTTTATCTGATTATTATCATGTGTATAACGGTCTAATACAATCAGAAAAGCTCTCCCAATTGTTAAAGGACAATGATATTACATTGAACTTTTATGTCCATCCTAAATTTATGCCATACGTTGAAAACTTTACTAGTTCTAATGAGCATATAAATGTTATCCAATTTGGAGAAGCAAATATTAATGAATTAATTATGCGTTCGAGTTTATTGATTACAGATTACTCTAGTGTAGCTTGGGAGACATATTATCAAAAGAAGCCGGTACTATTCTTTCATTTTGACTTGGATAAATATTTAGACATTCAAGGTAGCTATATGGATCTAAGAAATGATGTTTTTGGAGAAGTTGCATATGCCTCTTCAGAATTAGTTGATAAGTTAAGCGTTTATATAAACAATGGGTTTAAAGAAAAAGATGAATTTAGTTTAAATAGAAATTATTATTTTAAACATGTTGATCAAGATAACAGCGCTAGAATTTTTAAGTATATCAGTGAACGGGAAAAATCCCTTGTTAAATGGGGAGGAGTTCATAAATTATTAAAAAGAAGCTATCTTCTAAAATCCATTTATAGAAGATATAATCAAAATCCACTTGTTAGACGGATTAGCACAAGTATCTTAAGTGTTCTAAAGTGAGAAGTTGCATGTAGCTTGTTTAAAATTTTAACTTCACCTTAGAACTAGGGTAGATGATTATACTTTTAGAGGATTGAACATCTCTGTTAGCGTTCAAATATTATAATAATCAAGATCACCTGGTCAGCCCAGGACCGTATCATTATAAGAGTAGAAATTATAAATATATTCAAAAATTATTAAAATTATCCAAGACTACCTTTGCAAATATTGTAAAGGTAGTCTTTTTTATAGATAGAAAGAACTGCGTATCTAACTGTTTTTTTTCACATGCTACTTGGATAGTTTGACCAAGCCATATTCTGATTTAATATTTCTACTTTCAAGTAACGAGTTATTGATCTTAAAGCTTTAATAGACTTACACAAAGATTGATTTTTATAGTGTGAAAGATGAGTAGATAAGTAATAGTAGGTCATAAAGTGTAACAGTTATTTATTTCGTCATATTCTTTATTCATGGACTATGAATATTATGTTACAATTATTAATGTTGTTTTAAAAGAAATACAAATTTCTGCATTTTATGTTAATTTTACAAGTTTGAAAAACTATGATCATTAGAATTTTATATAGTAGTTCACAGGCATTTACATAAAGCTTTTATGGATAAGGAATAGTATTACTAAGAAAAATGAAATTATTAAAGATTCTATTCAAAAGTTAAATGAAATCCAACGAATATTTGCTTATGACTTGACTTTGAAGGAAAACGATAAGATGTAGGAGAGGAATTAGAGGTTTATTCAAACAACAATATTGCGTTGCGAACTGGAATTGAGAAATCATCTTGTTCAATTTTAAAATTTATTTTTAAAGACAATAACAGCTATTATTACCTTGTTAAATAATTACTAAAGTAAAGGAAGGAATGAAATAAATGATAGTAGTCGTAGGCGGTGCCGGATACATTGGTAGCCATACAGTAAAAGAATTGTTAGATCAAGGCCATGAGGTCGTAGTGTTTGACAACTTATCTACAGGGCATTTAGAAAGTATAGATCGTCGAGCAATATTTGAGAAAGGCGATATAAGTAACAATGAGGACATAGAACGTCTATTTACGAAGTATTCAATTGAAGCAGTTATGCATTTTGCTGCAAATAGTCTTGTTGGAGAGTCTGTTGCAAATCCTTTCAAGTACTATCAAAATAATGTAGCTGCAACACTTACATTGCTTGAGAAAATGATCCAATACAAAATAGATAAATTTATTTTCTCGTCTACTGCGGCAACTTATGGAATTCCAGAAACAGACATTATTACAGAAACTACACTTACCAGTCCCATTAACCCTTATGGCCGTTCAAAACTGATGATTGAACAAATTCTTCATGACTTTTACAATGCCTATGGTTTGAAATATGTAGTACTTAGATACTTTAATGCTGCTGGGGCTCATATTTCAGGTGAAATTGGAGAAGATCATAATCCAGAAACACACTTAATTCCGCTAGTGCTACAAAATTTGTTAGGAATAAGAGAAACGATTTCTATATTTGGTACTGATTATGACACGCCCGATGGAACATGTATCCGTGATTATATTCATATTACAGACCTTGCGCAAGCCCATATTCTTGCATTACTTAGTCTTCAAAATGGTACAAAGTCTAATGAAGTATTTAATCTTGGGAACGGTAAAGGATTTTCTGTAAAAGAGGTAATTGAAACCTGCGAAATGGTTACAGGCAAGAAAGCAAATATTGTTCTTGCTGAACGCCGTGCTGGAGATCCTGCAAAGCTTGTTGCTTCATCGCAGAGAATTTTTGAACAGTTGGGTTGGGAAGCTAAGTACTCACTTGAAGAAATGATTCAAACAGCTTGGAACTGGCATCGCTCACATCCGAATGGATATGTAAGTGTTGAAAAATAAAAATAAAAGGTATGAAGGTACAACCTTTCTCGGAATCCTATTTTTAAGTTGGGTAGATTTTTGAATGAGTAAAATAGAAGAGAAACTACTCGTATTTTCTACTTTTATACTTCATAATAAATTTATTTTTTGTTGATTCGCAGTGTAACGAAATTAATAGTAATGAGTTCTCTTTAAACATGGAGATAAAAAAATTTAATTATTAGATGTGATAATAGAAAATACCTTATACTGCACAATTATATCACTTTATTTAGAGAAACAGCTATGAATACACTGGGACTTTATATTATAAGAACCAACCAATAATGTTATCAGACAGTAAGATACCAAAGCATTTTTAGGAAAAGTATACTGATTAATAGTATAAAAAGGAATAGTTGTTTATCTCTCAAATCGATCACTTTTGATTCTCCTCCTAATTTACTCAACTAGGGGGTATTTTCAATCAGAAGTGGCTTAGTTTTTAATGGTCATAGTGGCTCATTTAGAAGTTACTATATACAAGTAGATTTAATTTATAGAAATATTGGAGGCAGTGTTTTGAAATCAATTGATATAAAAGAGTATCTTATTGAAAATAACAAACTAATACTAAAATTTAATAACACTTTAAAAGGAAAAAATGGAATAGATTTTTGCTTAATTGATAGAAAATCAGGTAAAGAAAGTATATATAAACCAACAATAACTATACAGGAAGATTTATTAGAAGGAATAGTAAGTTTTGATAAAATTACATTTGCAGATGTACAAAGAGGTATGGTTGATATATTTATTTATGATGGATTTGATAAATATAGAGCAAGATTATTAAAGGATAATGAAGTAGAACAATCTATTAGGCACTATAGTGTTTCCTGTAAAATATCAAAAGATAGAGAAGCTACTCCATATTTAACGAAAGATGGATTTTGTTCTATTATGTATGGGAATCCAGTGTTAATATGGAAAGAATGTTTTAAAATCATAAAGAAAAACCTTACTGTAAGTAATATGATTGTTCAGGATAGGATTATTAAATTATGTTTTAATATAAAGGATATTGAAAGTACAGATGATATTTATTTCATAGCGGATATGAGAAAAAGTAAAAACTTTCTTCAATTAGACATAAAAAGAGTATATTCTACGGAAGAACAGTTAATATTTGAATTAGATTTAGATAACTCTTTTGAATTGGGACAGAGATATGATTTGAAATTGGTTAAAAAGTACGGAAGAGTTGTTTCAGAATATCGACTAGGTATGAAAAATAATTTGGTAGATTATAGGGATAAAAGTATATTACACGATATAATTGAGTTGAAAGAATCTACTTTTATTAGGCCATATATAACGATAAATGGAGGCGTATCAATTCATTGTAATAACGCACTAAATTTATCAAATGAATCTTTTAGTCGTGTAGATAACATAGAAGGATACGTTGAAACTTATCAAATCGAAGGCGATAATCTAATCTTTGTAATTGATAAAAATACTATTGATTACTTATCTATTTTTAATAATAAGGAAATCTGGATTAGTTGTAATACTGATTATAAATTTACTGATTGGATCATTAGAGATCACAAAATAATATTAAATATCCGTGATTTATACGATAAACTTAGTCCTTTGAGTAAAGAAAAGAAAGAATTAAATTTCTATATCCGTTCATATGGAGTGGATGAAAATAATAATGAGTTGCCTTTAGTTGATGGTTTAGAAGATATAGTTAAAGTGATTAGACTGATCTCTCTCTCTAACTGGAAGGGAAGTAAGAAGGAACAGTACCCAATTGTCGTCCCCCATTTAGATAATGGTTTCGTAGCATACTTAGACCTAAATAATACAAAGCCTATTAAATTAATTTTTGATACTGAAGAAAATTATTATGAACTAACAAATGAAATTATTAGTTCAAAATTTGATATATATAATTTGGTTCAAGATAAATATATAATTAAATTTTCAATAATTTCAAATCTAATATTAAATGAAAGAATAATGTTTTATGCTGTAAAGAGAAAGACAAAAGAAAGAATTTTATTAGCTAATCAAGAAATAGGAGTAAATACTTTCCAAATAGATTTAGAAAGTTTAATAAAAGTTTTTGGTACCGAAACATCAAGATGGGATGTTATTGCAGAAGTAAATCATGTGGACTTTATTGAAAGTGGAGCTATAGGAATTTTCAAACATGCTATAGAAATTAAAGCGAAAAGGTACTTAAATACAATTGAGCTTAACACAGATAATTATTTACAATCCGATAATGTAATGATTCCTTATTTTGACAAGTATAGTGCTTTATCTATAGTAATAAGAGATAAAAAATTTGTATATAAGGAAAAATATGAGTATTCTACAGAAATAATTGACATTAAAATGAAAAAAAATATTTTTTCATGTCAGTTCAAGTTTAGTGTCAAAAACAATATAGATTTTTCTCTTGTTGGTGTAAATATGAAATTACGCTCAAAAATATCAAAAGAGGAGTATAATTTCAATGTAAATATTCTTGAAAAGTCCTCAAAATATCAGCGTGCCAAGTTTTTAATCGATTTATCACAAATAGATATGAATCAATTCTATTATGATTTTTTTATTGTTGTGGATATTAATGGGGATCAAATTTTTGCTCGTTTAGAAAATTGTAATAAAGAATTGATGAACAAGATAAATAAGAGTATTGTAAGCTATAATTGGTACGATGACAAAAATGCAGTAGTGTATCCTTATATAACTCCAAAAGGAGTATTGTTTTTAGCTTATAGACAGATGTCTGCAGATGAAAAAAGAAGTGATAAACTCAAAGAACTTATTGCATTCCCAATATATAAATTGTTTAGAAAATTTTTCGAAAAGAAGAATATTTGGCTAGTGTATGAGAAAAATTCTGAAACTGCACAAGACAATTCTTATTATTTCTTTAAATATTGTTATGAAAATCATCCAGAAAAGAATATTTACTATGTTATAAAGAGAAATTATCCAGATAATATATATTTAAAGGGCATGGAAGACAAAGTTCTGTACTTTATGTCTATTAAGCATCTATTATACACATTGTCTGCAAAGTTATTAGTAGCTTCAGAAACAAGAGGACACCTGTATACTTGGAGACAACAAAAAGGAAGAATCAAAGATATTTTAAATAAGAAAAAATTTGTATTTTTACAACATGGTGTTACAGCTTTAAAATTAAATGACAGTATATTAAGCAAAAAATCACCAAGTGCAGCAACAATGTATGTCACATCCTCAGAGTTTGAAAAAAGGGTAATAATGAATGGACTAGGTTATTATAGTGATGATATTATCGTTTCTGGATTCCCAAGATGGGATGTATTGGAAGATAAATCTTATAAAATAGATAAAAAAGAAATATTTATGATGCCAACATGGAGAGGTTGGCTTGATGAAGTAAGTGAAGAAAAATTTATTGCAACTGATTATTATAAATATTATATGGAAGTACTCAATTCAAAGAAACTTAACGATATTCTGGAAACTAATGATATTCAATTAAATTTCTTCTTACATCCAAAATTTAAACAGTATATCAATAATTTTACATCAATGTCTTCGAGAATAAGGTTAATTGAGTTTGGAGAAGAAAAAGTTAATGAACTTCTAATGAATGCTTCTTTACTTATTACAGATTATTCTAGTGTTGCATGGGAAATGTATTATATGTCTAAACCTGTTATTTTTTATCAGTTTGATTATAAAGATTATAAAGAATTGACAGGTAGCTATATAGACATGGAAGAGGGCCTGTTTGGTGATAGAGTTTTTGATTCTAATATTTTAATCGAAAAAATACAGGAATATATAAACAATGATTTTCGTGAAAAAGAGGAATTTGCATCACAAAGAGGAGAGTATTTTAAGTATATAGATAATAATAATAGTAAAAGAGTATATGAAGGAATTAAGAAAAGTAAAGTATTAAAAAATATATAAGTTAGAAGGTTCAGTTCTAATACCATGTTATAATTTGTGGTAGTAAACTTTTCTTTTAATTAATCATAAAAAATCGTCTTTTCGTAAAAGGTTGGGTTAGTTACTTACATTTTACATGAAAAGACGATTTTTTTATTTTAAAATAAGAGATGGGTTTGACCTAAATAATTGGTGAAAGTCGACTTTCACCGATTTTTATTTACGGTAACGCTTTGAAGATCTTGAATCGTTATGGTTGAATTTCTTTCGAGAATGCTGCTTTTTTGTGTGTTTATAATTGTATTTCCAGAAATTACACTGTTTTTTACATGGAGGGCATATATACCATGTCCGCCTGCATTTTCGATTTTGTTATTTTTCAACACTACATTATCATAGGCAGTAAGGTTTAACATATTATCAATAGAGTTTTTAAACTTACAATTTTGTATTCTAATATTTTTAGAATAAATAACATCTTCTGTTCCATATTTTCCATCACCATGAGTTCCGATAGCACGGATAACATTTTTAAATATACAATTATCAATGGTTATATTTTTCGATATAGTTAAATCATATCCCCCAAATGTTGGAAAGCTTCTTTTATTTGCAGTTTCAATTTGAATCAACTCATAATTCATATTATTTATTGAAGAATTATGGTAAACATCTTTGAATATACAATTTTTAAAACGAATGTTAGCGCTTGATGAGATTTGGAAATAATGACCATTTTGACCGTTTTTAATCGTCATATTTGAAAATGAGATGTTATTCCCATGTCCTATATCAAATGCACTAATATTTTTATCAATCCTTATTGGAGCATCTTTAGAATTAAGATCGATTGTTCCGCCATTAAAATGAATATTTCCTTCCCCGTTGTATCCTGTTGCATATGTTTTATTCCCGAACTCCCCATTAACAAAAACGTTATTACCTTTCCCTAGCCGTTTTATAACAGTATCTTTGCTCATTTGAATATTCGTGTTCTTGTACATACGTAAATATCCACTCATGCCATATACACCTTTTGGAAAATATAAGCTAACTGAACCTTTCGACTTGGCAAGGTCTAATAATGCTTGGATGGATTTTGTCTCATCTGTTCCATCACCTTTTAGATTGTAGGGTGGTTCTTTTACATTAATTACATGTGTTTTTAAATCATTTGTATTAATAGAATATAGATAATTTCCAGCATATCTAATAGAATAAACCTGCTTTTGTTCATTTAAATATAGGATAACATTTGTTAACTCTGAAGATTCTACTCTATATCCTTTTGTGCCAACATCATCTAACATGTCATCATGCTTCACACTTAAAATTGATTTTACTCCTGCATTACGGAGGATGCTTAATATGGATGTCGCTTGTTCTTTTGAAGATTCTGTTGCTGATATAATTATTTGCTCTTCTTGCTCTTCTTGCTCTTCTTTTGAAACAAAAACAGTAGAATCATTATTTTCACTATTACTTGAAGTAATAACGGCGGAACCATTATTTCTACTTTCGTGATTGTTAAATATGAGTGCTGTAATAAAAACACAAACATAGAAAACGTTCAGTCCTACCTGAAGCTTATTTGAACGCGTCCTTTTCCATATAAGTATTAAAAATACTGGTGGAATCATAAACATGAGTATAAGAAACCATGTTTTTAAATAAAATGGTTGTCTTTCTTTATTCATTTTTGAAGCCTCTTTTCTGTACTTACAAGCATTCTACCGCTTCCTTTAATTAGCGTAAAATAATATCATTTTAATAATAATTTTATCAAGTGGAAACATTTAGAAATAATCCCTTTTTTAACGTGAAAAAACTCCTTATAACTAGTTTGGGGAGTTCAGTCAAAATACCTAATTATTAAAGAGCGTGTATGGATAACAATATCACAAGTTTTAATATAACTGAACTGTTGATAATTAATTTGACAATTCATAAAATTATTGTTTCAACGCGATTTGCCTTAAAGAGTGAATGACAAAGGTTTTATTCATCGGAAGTATATTATTGACCACCTTGTTAGGTGGTTTTTATTTATTGCTGTAATATCCAGAGAATGTTGTGAAAAAGAAAGAACTTATCTTACAAGAAGGTGATGTCTTAAAATACACGTAACCTTTCAAACTTTATTAAGCTGGTGGTCTAATAAAATAGTATTTTAGGTTTCTATTCAAAAATGTCAGAATAGTCTATAATTGTGGTCGTAACCTGAATTCAACCGTAATTAATATTAGAAGGCTAAGTACTTCTTTGTTTTGATCATTTAAATTCAGTCCAATTAATAAGGAGGTAAGTGTAGTGGAAGAATTAATCTCACAGTTGGTTGATAACATGAAAGAAAGTTTGATAAAAATTAGGCGTGATATCCACTCTTTTCCAGAGATTGGATGGACGGAATTCCGAACCTCATCACTCATAGCGGATTTCTTATCAGACTTGGGATACGAGGTAAAAGTAGGAAGAGATATAATTGTACCTGAATCGAGAATGGGAGTCCCTGATGAAAAAACGATACAAGAAGCTAAGGAGCGGGCATTGTCATTTGGGGCAAATTCTTATTGGGTTGAGAAAATGGAGGAAGGGTTAACTGGTGTAGTAGGCGTTTGGGATACAGGGCGGAATGGTCCAACACTTGCATTCCGTTTTGATATCGATGCATTGGAAATCTCTGAAGATAGAGAATCAAATCATGTGCCATGGAATCAGAATTTTCATTCGAAAGTTGAAGGCTACATGCATGCTTGTGGGCATGATGGCCACATCGCTATTGGGTTGGGAATGGCACAATTGATTTCAGAAATGAAAGAGAAGCTTTCAGGAAAAATTAAATTAATATTTCAACCTGCTGAAGAAGGTGCACGTGGAGCTAGAGCTATGGTTGATGCGGGTGTCTTAAAAGATGTTAATTATTTCTTTAGTGGTCATATCGGTGTAACTGCAACAAAACAGAACCAACTTGTCTGTGGCGTAACAGATTTTTTCGCGTCAACTAAGATTGATTTAGAACTAGAAGGTGTGCAAGCACATGCGGCATTAGCACCACATGAAGGTAGAAATGCATTACTTGCAGCATCTACGATTACATTGCAATTGTATGCAATTTCACGGCATGGTTTAGGGGATTCAAGAATAAATGTTGGCGTTTTAAAAGGTGGAGAAGGTCGAAACATTATTCCAGGTCATGCTAAGTTGAAATTTGAAACAAGAGGAACGACCAATGAGGTTGATCAATATATGAAGGATGAGTCACTTCGTATCATAAAATCAGTTGCTCAGATGTATGGGATTAAGGAACATACCGAGGTAGTCGGACGTTCGATTACTGCAGTATGTGATTGGGATCTTGCAAATCTTGTATACCGTATAGGATCAAAAGTTAAACAAACCAGTGAGATTATTATATCTCAGCCTTTTCTTGCTTCTGAAGATGTAACATGTATGATGCAGAAGGTTCAAAAGAATGGCGGAATGGCTACTTATCTATTGTTTGGAACTGAATTAGCAGCTGGCCATCATAATTGTGCATTCGACTTTAACGAAAAAACAATTGCGTTTGCAGTTGAAGTTTATGGAAATTTACTTGCACATTTAGCTGAATATTAACAAGAAAGAGAGGAGAAAAGAGTATGTTTATTCTTGCATTAATCAGTTCCTTCTTGAATGCAGTAAATGCGTTGTATGCAAAAAAAATTACACTGGAAATGAAGGATAATAATAGCTTTATCGTAACATCCTTTCTAGTGGTGACCATTCTGTTAGGCTGCGTTATGCCATGGTTTTATTCCTTTACGGTTACTCCTATTACAACAGGTTTGTTAATTATTGTGATTATTTTAGATGCATTGTCTAATGTGTCGTTTTTCTTAGCGCTAGGACGAATAGAAGTATCACAACTAGCTGTGTATACTGCGCTGACGCCATTATTCACATTTATTCCAAATAGTTTTTTGCATGGATTTGATATACATATATTAATTCCAGTCCTGCTTATTGTGCTTGGTGTATATTTTCTAAATGTTAAAGGTAGAAATATGTTATCTCCATTAGTAGAAATTAAAAAGCCTGGGAATTTATTAGGTGTTGCAGCAGCAGTTTCTGCTGGACTCAGCATGGTTCCTACTCAACAATTGCTCGTTCATCAATGGATAAACGCCCCTACACTTTATTTTTTCAGAGCAAGTGGGATTGCCCTAATAATCTATTTAATCCATCGTCCTAAAATTTGGTATCCTAAACTGAATATGCACCTTTCGATTCGTGGGGTACTTGCGATTGCTCAATGGATCGCATTGTTTGCAGCCTTAAAGATTGCCAATGGGACTCTAGTTGTAGCGTTAGCCTATACCTCACCAATATTTGCATTGTTTTTAGCAAGAATTTATTATAAAGAAAAAATTACAGCGGCCAAGTTAATAGCTTGCTGCATTACGATTTTAGGAATTTTATTTATTTTAGAGTAGTGGAGGAAATGATGAAAAAAATCCGTTTAGGTCTTCTTGGATCTGATGATTCGATTGACGTTATTCAATCTGTAATAATGGAATACCCTGAATTTGAATGTACCCCTATTGTCTATTGGAGAGAAGAGGAAATTATTGATCTTCTAAAACCAATTGCTAATAATTTTGATATTTGGCTCTTTTCAGGTAAGGTCCCTTATGCAATAGCAAAAAGCTGGGGTGAAATTACAAAACCTATGTTTTTTACGCCTCACACTGGGCCGAGTCTCTATAAAACTTTGTTACAAATATTCTATCATAACCAAATAGCAATGGAGCAGATCAGCTTTGATAACTTCCATTATGATGAACTCAAAAGTATTTTAGACGAAGCAGAGATTAAAGCTAATGATTTATTTTTGAAATATTATGATGGAGAAGTTGACGCAAAGGTACTTGCAGGATACCACTATGAGTTATGGAAAAGTGGTAAAACAAAAGCAGCAGTTACATGTCTTCGATCGGCACATATCGAACTTGAAAAAATGGGTGTCCCCGTTTATCGTGTACTTCCTGCTAAGTCTGCTATTGAGTCCGTACTAAATTTAGCACTTCGAACTTATGAGATGTTACATTTTAAAGAAAGTCAAATTGCAGTTCAAATGATTGAGATTGACTCTTATTTTGGATTGGCGAAGGATACTTTTTCGACTGATGAAATCTATAAAATAGAAATTAAAATGGCAGAGAAGCTTCTTGTTTACGCCAATAAAGTTCAAGGTTCACTTAAATCTGCTGGTCCCGGTAGATATGTCATTTTTACAACCCGAGGACTATTACAGGATATAACGAATGAATTTTCTATTATTCCGAATTTGGAAGATCTTGAAGAATTAAAAAAAGAAGTAATTACTTGTGGTATTGGAATCGGTAAAACGGCTTACGAAGCAGAAATTCACGCCGGAAGAGCTTTATTTCATGCTAGAGAGTATGGAAAAGGAAGTTGGATGGTTGCTCTCGATAATCAAACGATAGCAGGTCCGTTGGGAAGAGAAGAACAAATTACATATTCTTATGTCTCAAAGGAACTACAAAAAATAAGCGAACAAACTTCTCTTAGTATTTCTACGCTTAGTAAGCTGGAGTCTATTCTTAAAAAAATAGGAAAAAGTGAAATTGGAGCTCACGAGCTGGCACAGTATATGCAAATCATGCCAAGAAGCGCACGTAGAATTTTAAAAGAATTAGAAGAACAAGGAATTGCTCAGGTTATAGGTGAGGAAACACCATTTTCACGTGGAAGACCTAGAAATATTTATAAAATTACCCTGTGACGATAAGTATAAACTTATCGTTTTTCTTTTGAAATTTAATATTCTGAATATTATTACTTAACAAAATAAATAATTAGTGCTATAGTTATGGTCATAGCCATAAATGAACCTAAAATAAAATTTAATATTGGGAGGAAACATGATTAATCAGGATAGATTGTGGAATCGCCTAATGGAATTAGGGTCGATAGGTAAACAAGAGTCTGGAGGAATTACTCGTTTGTCTTTTACTGAAAATGAGAGAAAAGCTAAAGAACTAGTTACTTCCTATATGATTGAAGCAGGATTAAAAGTTTACGAAGATACAGTTGGAAATCTAGTTGGACGTAAAGAAGGGACTAAACAAAATGCACCAGTTGTACTTGTAGGCTCACACATTGATTCTGTATATAACGGAGGAAATTTTGACGGTCCACTTGGCGTTCTCTCTGGAATTGAAATCCTACAGACGATGAATGAACAGGGAATCTCAACAGTGCATCCAATTGAAGTTATTGTATTTACAGATGAAGAAGGAGCAAGATTTAGCTTCGGAATGATTGGGAGTCGGGGAATTGCTGGAACACTCAACTTGGAAGAACTTCAAAATAAGGATCAACAAGGGATTACTGTAGCGGAGGCGATGAGCGAGGCAGGGTATGATCCATTATCAATTGATCAATCAGTCAGACAAATTGGATCAGTAAAAGCCTATGTAGAATTACATATTGAACAAGGTAAGGTGCTTGAGAACAATAATTTATCAGTTGGTGTTGTTACAGGAATAGCTGGCCCATTATGGCTTAAATTCATAATTGAAGGTAATGCAGGGCATGCGGGGACAACTCCAATGAACGATCGTAACGATGCTTTAGTTGCTGCTTCCCAGATTGTTCAACTAATTGAAACTGAATCAGCAAAGACTGGTTCAACAGTTGGAACAGTTGGTCAATTGCAGCTGTTTCCTGGAGGAATCAATATAATTCCTGGGAAGGTTGAATTTACCTTGGATCTTCGCGATGTAAATGAAGCAATTCGTGATGAAGTGGAAAACCGAATTTTGGAAGGGTCTAAAATTTTATGTGAACAACGTGGTGTAAGATTGCAAGTTGAAGTGTTGCAACGTATTGCACCTTCATTATGCTCTAATCAAATTCAAGATATTGCAAAATTAGCTTGTGAAACGATTGGTGTGGAACCATTTTTTCTTCCAAGTGGAGCTGGGCATGATTGCATGCAGCTTACAAGTCTATGTCCAATAGGGATGCTTTTTATCCGTTCAAAAGATGGAATAAGCCATAATCCAGCCGAATGGAGTTCAAAGGAAGATTGTAAAGACGGTGCTAATGTACTTTATCAAACTGTATTTCAGTTAGCTAATAATGAAAAGAGGGGGATACAATAATGCAAACATTATCATTAAGTAGTTTAGTAGAACAAACAAAAGAAGAAGTAATTAAGTGGAGAAGGCATTTCCATCAGTATCCGGAGTTATCTTTTCATGAAGAAAAAACAGCTCAATATGTTTATGATACACTTCAATCTTTCGGGAATTTAGAGATATCTCGTCCAACAAAGACGAGTGTTATGGCTCGTCTGATTGGTTCCGAGCCCGGCAAGGTACTAGCATTTCGTGCGGATATGGACGCATTACCGATCGAAGAAGAAAACACTTTTGAATTTGCTTCTACAAATCCAGGTGTGATGCATGCTTGTGGGCACGATGGTCATACAGCAATGCTTCTAGGCACAGCAAAAATTCTAACTAGTTTAAAAGATAAGATCAAAGGTGAAGTACGCTTTTTGTTTCAACACGCCGAAGAGTTGTATCCTGGTGGTGCAGAAGAAATGGTACAAGCAGGAGTAATGGATGGAGTAGACATGGTAATTGGTGCTCATCTTTGGGCTCCTATGAAACTAGGTACAGTAGGTGTAGTTTATGGACCGATGATGGCTGCTCCAGATACTTTCTATATTACTGTTGAAGGTAGGGGTGGACATGCAGCACTTCCTCATGACACGATCGATTCGATTGCTATCGCTTCCCAAGTTGTAACGAATCTTCAACATATCGTTTCTAGAAATACTGATCCGCTTGATAATCTAGTAGTTTCTGTTACCAAGTTTATTGGAGGTACAACTCATAACGTAATTCCAGGTTCAGTTGAAATTTGTGGAACCGTTCGTAGTTTCAACGCAAACCTTAGGAAATCGGTTCCTGAACTTATGGAACGAGTTATAAAAGGAATAACTGAGGCTCATGGTGCAAGGTACAAATTTAATTATGAGTTTGGGTATCGCCCTGTTATCAACGATGAGCATATTACGAAGGCTATTGAAGAAACCATTCTAGAAGTGTTTGATGAAAAGACTCTCGACCTTATGAAACCAAACATGGGCGGTGAAGATTTCTCGGCTTTCCAACAAAAGGCACCAGGCACTTTCTTCTATGTGGGAGCAGGAAATAAAGAAAAGGATATTACTTATCCGCATCATCATGCTCGTTTTACAATAGATGAGGACGCTTTGGAAATTGGTGTAAACTTGTTTGTTCATGCCGCATTTAAGCTTTTAGATTAATAGACTAATGGTTAAGTAGACCCTTATTTTTCAAGGATCTACTTAATCTAAACTTATATTTTCTGAATATTTAAACTTATGTAAATTAAATTGAAAGTGGGGAACAATTTTTGAAAATCTATCATTTATTAGCACTTATTCCGTTTATTGCTATTCTAGGCTTTTCATCTTGGGCAAACCACGTGGAACCATTTGTATTAGGAATGCCTTTTCTCCTTTTTTGGGTAGTGCTATGGACCGTTTTTTCAACACCAATTATGTGGATTATCTTCAAATTAGATTCGGCGAATAAGGGGGACAGATAAAATGAATAGTGCATTAATTATTATTTTTCTCTTTCTTGCAATATCGATTTTTTTAGGTGTACAAGCTAGAAAAGGAAAAGACATGAATCTTGAGCAATGGAGTGTTGGAGGAAGAGGATTTGGTACTATTTTTGTCTTTCTTTTAATGGCTGGTGAAATCTATACTACTTTTACTTTTCTAGGTGGAAGTGGTTGGGCTTATGGAAAAGGAGGACCAACATACTATATCACTGCTTACGGTGCACTTGCTTATATTATGTCTTATTGGTTACTTCCAAAGATTTGGAAATATGCTAAAGAAAATAATTTAATGTCCCAACCGGACTTTTTTGCAAGTAAATACAAAAGTAAAGCCCTTGGTGTTTTAGTTTCACTTGTTGGTGTATCTGCTGTAATTCCTTACTTAGTTCTACAATTAAAAGGATTGGGAAGCATTGTTTCGGAGGCTTCTTATGGAATGATTTCACCAACATTTGCTATTTGGATAGGTGCAATTTCAGTGACTATTTATGTAATGATATCTGGTATCCATGGATCTGCATGGACTGCAGCATTAAAGGATATTATGATTCTTGGTGTTGTTCTTTTTCTAGGAATCTATCTTCCTTTTCATTATTATGGTGGATTCCAGGAAATGTTTGAAGCTGTTGATAAAGCAAAGCCAGGTTTTCTAAGTCTTCCAAAAGAGGGGTTAAGTGTATCTTGGTTTAATTCTACTGTTCTTTTAACTGCCTTAGGTTTTTATATGTGGCCGCATACGTTTGGCTCTATTTATTCAGCTAAAAGTGAAAATGTATTTCGTAAAAATGCGATTATCATGCCTTTATACCAACTTGTGTTGCTTTTTGTGTTTTTCGTTGGATTTGCAGCAATTCTTCAAGTTCCTGGACTACAAGGTCCGGATGCCGATTTGTCTTTATTAAAATTAAGTAAACAATCTTTTAACCCGTGGTTTGTTGGAATTATTGGTGGAGCAGGGGTATTAACGGCAATCGTACCAGGCTCGATGATTCTAATGGCATCTGCTACGTTAATATCAAAAAATATTTATAAAGTATTTGTACCTTCTGCTACAGAAAAGCAAGTTGCTACTTTAGCTAAATACCTTGTTCCTGTGGTGGCTTTATTCGCAGTTTATTTCACGTTTAATGGCGGAACTACATTAGTAACTCTTCTTTTAATGGGATACAGTCTAGTTACTCAATTGTTCCCAACTCTTGTCTTTAGTTTAATGAAAAAGAACTTTGTAACGAAACAAGGTGCGTTCGCTGGTATTTTTACTGGAGTTGCTACAGTTACTTATGTAACTATAAGTAATACAACAATCGGATCATTATTCCCAGCACTACCTCAATATATTAAAGATTTGAATATCGGTGTTATTGGCTTAGTTGTAAATCTTGTATTTTTAGTCGTTGTAAGCTTACTTACTAAAAATATAGCGGTTCAAAGCAAAAAAGAAATTGTAGCTTAAATAAGAAATACTTTGTAACAAAGATCCATAGAACACCTATTTTATTAGTGATAAGTAAAGAAAATCCCCTTCTAGAAATTTAGAAGGGGATTATTTTTTTACGTTCAAATGTTAAGAGTTTTAAATGCTACCAATATTGACATAAGTTCTCTTCTTATTAAAAATCTTGGATTTATATTAAGGAAAATTTAAGGTATACAATTCAAAATGACCTTATCAAAAGAAATTAGGAGGCGTAAAAAAAATAAAACAAGCTCTAATACAATTTACTTAAAAACGATCATTATTAGAGTGAGTTTGTGTATAAACGAAGGACAGGCATTGATTTTTCAGAAATGAGATTATTAGGATACTATCAGTGGCTTTAAGGATATTATTCATTTCAGCAAATACCATGTGAATCAAGATAATGGAGAGGAGAAAAGAAAATTGAAAAAGTGGGTTATTATTTCAGTTATTGTTGTTGCTGTAGGTGGAGGAAGTGGTTGGTTTATATATAGTAAGAGTCAAGCAAATCAAGCCCAGAATGTGATGGCTACAGCACAAACAATTACGGCACAAAAAGGAAAGTTAGAAGTAGCTGTTAGCGGATCGGGTTCGGTAACAGCAAATACTGACGAAGATGTTACTGCGGCAAATACAATTCTTGTTGTGGATAGTGTAAGTGTTTCATCTGGTGAATCAGTAGATAAAGGTGACACGCTTGTAACATTTGAGAATGGTGATGTTGTTAAAGCTCCATTTGATGGAGAAATCACATCGGTTAAGGTGACAAGCGGTAGCGGAGCTTCACAAGGGAAAGTACTACTTCGTATAGAAGATGAAGATGGAGTAACATCACCTATTACAAGAGAAGATACAGGCAGCTCCTCAGATAGTTCAGTTAGTGGAAATACAGGAGGTAGCAGTTTAATAGCAGATACTGTATATGTTAAGGAAGGTTCTGTTGTAAAAGCAGGTGCAACACTTGTAAAGTTTACAGATGGTAGTATTTTACAGGCACCAGTATCTGGGACAATTACAACTCTTTCTGTTGAAAGTGGAGATTCTGTGCAAAGCTCAGCGACTGTTGCTCATATAACAAATTACAGTTCTTTGGAAACAACAATCAGTGTTGATGAATTAGATATTCCAAAAGTAAAGGTTGGACAGTCAGTAAAAATATCAGCAAGTGCCTTTGAAGGTCAATCATTTGATGGGAAAGTAACAAAAGTATCAAATGAAGGTACATCGACAAATGGCGTTTCAACATTTGATGTAACCGTAAAAATTAATGATCCAAAAAGTCTGAAAATTGGTATGTCAACAGAAGCAAGTATTTTAATACAAAGTAAAGCAGACGCGCTTTATGTTCCAGTAGAAGCAGTATATAAAAATGGAAATGAAAAATATGTACTAGTTCCTACATCTACAGATGGTTCTTTAGAATCAACTAAGAAAGTTACAGTACAAACTGGTATCTCAAATGATACGAGTGTAGAAATTACAAGTGGATTAAGTGAAGGAGAGTCTATTGAAATACCGAGCGTTAAATCTAGAAGTAATTCTGGTGGATTTATGATGCAAAGTGGTGGATTCCCAGGTGGAGAATTCCAAGGTGGAGGATTTAACCGTAGTGGAGGAAACTTCGGTGGTAGAACTCAATCAGGTGGCGGACTAGGAGGGAAATAATGACTAACTTTGAGCCGATTATTCAAATAAAAAACATGACGAAAATGTATGAGCTTGGTGGAGAAACGGTAATGGCTCTTCAAAGTGTATCTCTCGATATCCAAAAGGGTGATTTTATTTCAATCATAGGTCCGTCAGGTTCTGGAAAATCAACATTTATGAATATGATTGGATGCTTAGATCGACCTGACTCTGGGAGATATTTGATTGATAGTGAAGATGTAGGGGAAATGAAGAGTTCACAATTAGCGACTATACGAAATGAAAAAATTGGGTTTATTTTTCAAAACTTTAATCTTATACCTAAGCTAACTGCGGTAGAAAACGTAGAGCTTCCACTCATTTATAGAGGAATGAAAACAGGTGAACGAAGAGAAATTGCTCTTTCGGCGTTAAAAAAAGTAGGATTGGTAGATCGAGCGAATCATTTACCAACTCAATTATCAGGGGGTCAGCAACAACGTGTCGCGATTGCACGTGCCCTCGCTGGAAGCCCACCAATTCTACTTGCAGATGAACCGACTGGTGCTCTCGATAGTAAAACAAGTAAGGAAATTTTGGAGATTATGAATTTGTTAAATGAGCAAGGGCATACGATTATTCTAATTACACATGATTTAGAAGTAGCTAAAAATGCAAATCGTATCGTACGAATTCACGATGGTCAGTTATACGAGGATGGAGGTGAATGGTTTGCAGACACTGAGAATGGCGCTTAAGAGCATTAAAGGAAATAAAGTAAGAGCGTTCCTGACGATGCTAGGTATTATTATCGGTGTATCCTCCGTTATTGTTATGGTTGCGATCGGTCAAGGATCAACGAAAGAAGTGCAAGATCAGATTGGAAGTCTAGGTACAAATGTATTAACTGTGAGTGTTACTGGTTCAGATGTTACATTTAAAGAAGCTGATGCTAATCAACTTAAAGATGTTGAAGGAGTAGATGTAATTGCTCCGACTGTTTCTGGAAGAGTGACTGTAAAAAATGGACAAACAAATGCACAAGTGTCAGTGACAGGAACAACATCTTCTTATTTAAAAGTTCGTGATTTGGAACTGCAATCAGGACGATTTATCGCAGACTTGGATAATGATAATCACTCAAAAATTGCGGTACTTGGTTCAAGCACTGCACAAACATTATTCGGCTTTGGAAATCCAGTTGGTCAATCTGTTCAAGTGAATGGAACGTCATTTAGAGTTGTTGGGGTACTTGAATCAGTCGGTAGTTCGTTAGGCTCAAGTGGGGACAGTACAATCATTGTTCCACTTAGCACAGCACAACGCTTAGCCTCTACTACCACTGTGGGGTCAGTTTATGTAAAAGTTGAAAATGAAAATATGGTTAACTTTACATTACGTAGGATCGAACAAAAGATGTTTACGATTATTGGTGATCAAGATAGTTATAGTGTTTCTAGTCCAGAAGATTTAATGAAAACCGCTTCATCTGTTAATGAAACGATGACATTAATGCTAGGCGGAAGTGCTGCAATCTCACTTATTGTTGGCGGTATCGGTATTATGAATATTATGCTTGTATCGGTTTCAGAGCGTACAAAGGAAATCGGTATAAGAAAAGCAATTGGAGCAAAGCGTGGAAGTATTCTACTTCAATTCCTCATTGAATCAATGGTATTAAGTTCGCTTGGGGGAATTATAGGCGTTGTAATTGGCTTAATAAGTGCTCAAATATTCACTATAACAACAGGAACTGCAATTGCATATTCCATTCCGGTTATGCTTTTATCATTCGTATTCTCTTTATTAGTTGGCGTAATATTCGGTGTTTTTCCAGCGAATAAAGCATCTAAGCTTGATCCAATACAAGCTCTTCGATATGAATAGAAAAAACATAATAGTTGTCCCAAAGGTAAAACTTTTAAGGGGCAGCCTCTATTTGGACTTACAGAGTAATCAGGTATCATATTAAATAATCATATTAACGTTTATAGTTTATAAATGACTATTTTTTGTGTAAACATATTTATGAATCTATGAAGTTAGTACCCTATCACTGAACTCGTCAAAACTTTTGGAAAAAGTTAAATTAATTAGACATGTAAAGTATATGCCAAAGATTAACCAATACAGAAGTTTTAGGAGGGTTATTGAACCTTTTAAAAATTGATAACCAAAAAATAAGATAAAAAAAAGTAGAAATGATTTTGCTAGGATATAAGAAATTTAACATTTAATTGTACCAGACTTTATAACTTAGAGATCCTAAACCTACAACTTGTACTGCTAGGTGACTCACCTACTCATAAGGTTACCTCTGTTTTCAATAGTTTTATCAGTTAAGGGAGCTAAGGGGTCCACTTAGAGATGAGAATAAGTGTCTGTTATTAAGTTAAGAAAAGTAGAATCTTCATCAAAACTATTTAAAACCACCAATTATTGGTGGTTTTTTCTAATTAAGTATTATTTGTACAATCGATAAACATAAAATTGGGCTTATTTAACATATATTTTCTCTGAAATTATCCTCACCGACCAAGAAATCCAATAAAATCAAGGCAAAAATAACCCAAGTTTAAATCAAAGGGAAATCAGTTTTAATTGTAGAATGTTTTTTTATTGGAGTTGGAATCATTTGAATTTGTTCAGTTGGTTTTAGGAAGGAGATAACATACGCAACTATAAACGATTTAATCAGTGAAAAATCAAAACATAATCAGAAAAACCAATGTTGATACTTTTTTTCAAAATTAAAATCACATCAACACTCAATATAATAAAACTAAAACAGGAATGGGAACATCGTAGAGTATGGGAGGGGCGCTTTATGAATATTGAACAATTAAGTCATCTTTGTGAAGTTATAGAAGGTGGTTCCTTTACGGTTGCAGCACAGAAGCTTTTAGTTACAGAATCTGGCATGAAAGAATCAATCAACAGTTTAGAAATTGAATTTGGCATAAAGCTAATTGAGTGTGACGACGAATCTAAAGTGGTGCCTTCGTTTGAATGTTTACAAATTATTTCACTTGTTAAGGAAATCGTAATGAAATGTCGGGAAATTGAGGAAGAAATTAAATCATTACATAAAAATTCTTCTGTAAATACAATGTATGATGTGAGCATGTTCTAACTCTTTATAGAAAAGTATTTTAAAATATGGGACCAAATCATAATTGATTTGGTCTTTTAGTTTGATCCTTACTATGTCTTTAAAATGGAAAAAGAGAAGGCTACAAATTTAGTAGCCTTCTTTTAAATTGTCTCATATATAATTTTTCCCGTTCGAGAAGTATCATAATCTCCTAAAGAATCAATCTCTGACTGAAACTGATTCGACGATAAAATTTTTTTTACAATACTTATAAGATACTCGTTTTCAGGTTTTTTTAGGATAACAAGGTCATATTGTTCTGTTATTAGTGGAATGAAGTCAATTCCTACAATTTTAGCAGCTTTTTCAATTCCGACTCCAGCATCTGCTACCCCGGTAGAGACAGCGGAGGCCACGCTTAAATGATTGCTCTTTTCATGCTCATAACCGGTAATCTTTTTAGAAGAAATTTCGTTAATGCGAAGTTGTTCATCAAGAAGAATCCGTGCACCCGATCCTTTCTCTCTATTTACAATCTTAATATCTTCACGATTTAAATCTTTCCAAGAGGTAATATTTAAAGGATTACCTTTTTTTACATATAAACCTGCTTTCCTAGATAGAAGATTGACTAAAATAAAAGGATGGCCTACTAAAATTTTTTTTAAATATGGTAGATTGTACTCACCTGTATCTCCATCAAATAGATGTAGGCTAACGATATCACATTCTCCATTATACATAGAAATAAGGCTGTTTAAGCTCCCAGTAAAAGATCTTAATGATTTAAAAGAAGAATTTTTCTCAATCTGTTTTCCGAGCATATCTAAAACTAAATCCTGTCCACTAATAACAACATGATTAGATTCTTTTGGTTCACTTCTGTGGGGATTTAATACAGAGACAGGCAATATAGTATTCTGATTCGTTTTATGATTGTTTATGTAATTATCTAAGTCATTTGCAGCTATTCTCATTTGTCTTCCTACTCGGAATACAGGTAATTCACCTTTTTTTACTAGATCATAAATGGTTAATTTCGATACTTTTAAAAACTGTGACACTTCTTCGATTGTATAGGAAAGTTCCATCGTCATTTAAAATCCCTCCATTTTATATTTTAACGCAGGTGCCTTTTAAAAGTATATTCCTAATAAATTTAACGAAAATTTTAAAGTGTTATTTCTTATTTAGTTATAACTAAATATAATTAGATATAATTAGTTATATTTTAAAAAGGAAGGCAGATGAGTAATGAAAAAACTTTATTCTTTATTTTTATCGATGATGATGTTATTAGGACTAGCTGTATCTGGTTGTTCAACAAATGAACAAGCTACAAAGCCAGCAGGACAGAAACAAGAAGCTTCTCAAAAGAATATGGAATTGACGATCTCAGCAGCAGCTAGTTTACAGGATGCACTAAATGATATTAAAGCAAACTTTGAAAAGGCTAATCCTAATGTGAAGATAAAATATAATTTTGGAGCATCGGGAGCATTACAACAACAAATTTCTCAAGGAGCACCGGTCGATCTTTTCTTCTCGGCTGCAGTGGACAAATTTAATAATTTAGTACAAGATGGTCTAATTGATAAGAGCCAAGGTAAAGATGTAGTTGGGAATGAACTGGTATTAGTTGTACCAAAAGATACAAAAAAAGAAATTAAATCTTTTGAAGATCTTAAGAACGCAGATAAAATTTCAATCGGTACACCAGAAGCGGTACCAGCAGGACAATATGGTAAAGAAACATTGGAAAATTTAAATGTTTGGAAGGCTATTGAAGGAAAAGTAGTATATGGTAAGGATGTAAGACAAGTACTTTCTTATGTAGAGACAAATAATGTGGACGCAGGCATTGTTTATAAAACAGATGCACTAGCATCTACAAAAGTTAAGATTGTAGCAACAGCAGCTGAAAATACACATGAACCTATTCTTTATCCGTTAGGCGTGATAAAGAATAGCAAGCAACCTAAAGAAGCTAAACAATTCTATGAATATCTTCAAAATGATGAGTCAATGAAGATATTAGAGAAGTATGGGTTTAAGGGACTAAATTAATTTTAAATAACTGACTTATGTTTTATATATTTTTTAGAGTATTAAAAATCAAAATGGAGCCGATTATTTAATCTGCTCCATTTCAGAGTGTTGAAATATATTGTAGTCAATATAAAAAATACGAACATTTAATGAAATTTGCAATATTTGTAAATAAAATCTTTTAATCGTCTCTTATTGAGAGATAATTGATTGATAATATATATTTTTAAAAAAAGCTTGCTAAAATTCAACATAATTAACCGTTATTATTATGAAAAAGCTCTTTTTTAAGGCTCAATATTTATAATGATGTGTAAGACGTTGATTATCTATCTCTTACAATTAGATTAATAAAGCGAAATTCATTTAGATTATTCTTTTTTATTAAGAAGTTGATTGGAACGAAAGGGTGCCAGGTTCCTATGGGATTAGCGGGAAGGCTAAAGACCCCCCAGGTGCATGCCGAGGAGGCTAAAGAATCTCGCCCCATGGAATATATTGTAGTCAATATAAAAAATACGAGTACTTAATGATAATCAATGAAATTTGAATATTTTTAAATATGATCTTTTAATTGTCTTTTATTGAAAGACAATTGATTTAATATTTATTTAACTAACTTGCAAAAATTCAACATAATTAACGTTATTATTATGACAAATATCTTTTTTGAGGCTCAATATTTATAATGATTGATAAGTCTTAGATTATCTAACACTCATAATTGGATTAATAATTAGAAATTTTTTCGTTTAATAGACTATTCTATTGTTTTTAAGATTACTCTTTTATATTAAGAAGATGATTGGAACGAAAGGGTGCTCGACTCCTATGGGATTAGCGGGAAGGCTGAGACCCCACAGGCGAATGCCGAGGAGGCTCAGGTCTCGCCCCATGGAAAGCGAGCACACTGTAGTGGAAATCAAGATCACAACTTATTTATCAGTGATAAAATTCCACCCTAATTGACAAAGTTCTTTTTCAACAGCATGAAATGGAGCCGATTATTTAATCGGCTCCATTTTGTTAAGTATTAGCTACAGAAGATTATAAAATATTAAACATTAAAAAATATAGAGATTCATCTGTTCTAAATAAAGAACAATTTCGTAGATTTGTTGTAAGTGATTGAAGGAGAAATTTTAGAAA
Source organism: Gottfriedia acidiceleris (assembly GCF_002128425.1). Classification (GTDB taxonomy): domain Bacteria; phylum Bacillota; class Bacilli; order Bacillales; family Bacillaceae_G; genus Gottfriedia; species Gottfriedia acidiceleris. The sequence goes on along the minus strand of NZ_NESS01000003.1, from coordinate 402,813 downwards.
GGAGGGAATTTCTTATTGGCAAGGAACAATTAAGATCCATGTATAAGAAAGAGAAAAATATATGCCGAATCATTATAAGTCTAGTGCGTGTATTCCTTTATTGATATATTGAAGAGTTTTCGGTCTCTTTTCCCTTTTTGACCAATTAGCCAGTACCAGCTCTGTCCAATGTAAAAGGAGTTTGATACTAGTTGTTCAATATACTTTGATATAATTCCATTGATTTTTTCTTTTTCAATTTTATTTTTTATAGACAAGGCTATGACAAAATATGATTTATCACTCTCGAATTCAAGTAATTGAAGATGATATTTCCCCTCTTTTTTTTCATTAAAATCATTTAATACGTAATCTATACAGCTAAGGACGTCAATTTTATATTTAGCAGCATCGTTCCAATTTGATATAAGAGAGTCATATAATGAGACTGTTAAGATGTAATACGAAGCGTAGTCTTTAGGATTAAAATTTTGTTTTTCAACTTTATATTGATATATAGGTGGAACAACAAACTTTTCATAATCAGCAAAAAAATCTTCAGTCATGTTTTATACCTGCTTTCTAGTTTGAACAAAAGTTTACTATATCGAATCTAAATATAGTTTTTCCTATTCTTTCCAAAAATAGACACGAGGAAAGGATTGGATAAGGGGAAATATATTATAAGATTTTTTAGTAAAAAGTAGCAGAGTTAAAAAAATTCAACTCTGCTTTTTGTTTTATCTATTGAATTTTTGAAAAATAATTAGCTTTATACTATTTGAAGAGAGAATACTAAAGAGGTAAAATCACCATTTGCAAAAGCATCATTACAACTGTAAATCAATTCATCATTTTCTTTTTTGATTCTCATACCAGACTGAAAATCATGGAATCCCACCATTCGTTCTTCTTCCCACACATTAAAAACATTTAAAAAGCCACTAGAGCATTTTAAGATAAGATCTGATAGAATCTCACTTTTCCATATAATGATTGTTTTTTGTTTTGCAGCATCGTTCATCGTTATTCCATTTTCTGATATAAAACAGATACCTTGATTTCTAGGAGAACTTGAACTCAAAAATTTCAACTTAATCACTTTTTCTTCATTCATTTGAAATACATCTGTACGGATTGTTTCATCAGATTTTACAGACTTGATTGTACTATACACTTTTTCGTTTACTAGTAACATTTTCACTTATCTCTCCTATTAAGTTATTTTTGTCCCCTAATGTTAATTTCAAAAAGTAACACAATCCTAAACAGGGGATACAGACTAATGCCATACCTAAAAAAGCAAAAGATGGAGATATAGAGTAGAGGTAACCACTTACTAATGTTAAAATACCACTACCTAAACTTAAGCCTAGAGCTGCATAAATTCCATGAGCAAAGGGGAAATACTTATTTTCAATATTTTCATCTAAATATTTCACAAAGGCATATTGAGTAAGCCCAAAAGTAATAGAATGTAAAAATTGAGACAATACAAAAACTGAAATGTTGTTAAAAGAAAAAATCAATACCCATCTTAATATGGAAGCACTTACACTAAATATTAATAAAACTGGAACAGACCGTCTTTTAAATAGAGAGTCTGATATATAGAAGAAAGCAATTTCTGATATTACTGCAATGATTAAGATGAAGCCTGTAAAACTAGTTTTTACCCCAATATTTTTCAAAAAAAGCACAGCATAACTATAATATGCTGCATGTGCAGCTTGAAGCGTGATGCAGATTGTTAATACTAATAAAAATCCTTTTGATTTAAACAATTTAAACAATGGTACTTTCTTTGATGTTATTTTTATTTTTAAAGGTAAAGGAGCGTTAATGGATGTAATAAAAGAAAGTAGAACACATCCAATAATCAAAAAGTAAATAACTACGTTTTCACTTTTTAAAGATATGAGTATTCCAGTTAATAATAGAGAAATAATATAGCCAATAGAACCATATGATCTACTCTTTCCATACTCTATTTTGCTTTCCCTAATAAGAATAGATGCCATAGCCTCATACATAGCTAAAGGCATTGGATAAGCTAGGCTTAATAAAACTGTAATGAAAGCTACAGCAATTAAACTATTAAACGGTATTAATATGATTAATAGCGTAATAGAAATTAAGGAAACTATTTGATTTAATCTTGCTAAATTTAGGTATCTACTTATAAATGGAAAAATAAAAAAGGTAGTTATTGACCTTGTAATTAATCCTAAAGCAATGATTAGTCCAGCTTCATCAGCTGTAAAACCTTTACTTGTTGTTAGCCAAGCAGACCAATAAGGCACGAAAATTCCGAAAGTGAAGAAAAACCCAAAAAACTGTAAAGACATCCATCTTTGATCGGTCATTTGATTCCTCCCGTTTCGGAAAAATTATATTTTTGATGATGTTGTTTCATAATAAAATCTAGCATTTTTTGAAAACAATACTCAGTAGCATACCGATCATAATAAGAAGTTGATTGATCGGTAAAACCATGACTTCCTTCTACTTTAATGATTTGAATCCTATCTTTTGTTTTCAATTTAATTACGACACTTTCAGGATCAAATGATTTTTCTTTCGTTGGGAAAATTAATAAGGTCTCACATTTTGGACTAACCTCTAAGTAGTCCCTAATTCTCGAACCATAAAATCCAATTACTCCATCAAATAACCCGTCATATTTACTGCATAACCACGCAACCGTTGCACCTACACTAAACCCCAAAATATACAAATTAGCACACTTAGTTCGAAGTTCTTTTGCAAGTGTTATTACTTTGTCAGTAGCTAACTCGAACCCAATCTCATGAACAAAATGCTTATAAGCCTTGTTTTCATCTTTATAGCAATAGTTCTCTATATTACCTAATAAAGTTGGACATACAACAGTAAAACCTAACTTTTTTAAATCGTTACAAATATCTTTTATATGACTGTTAATTCCATAAATTTCGTGAACAACTAAAATGGTGGTATTATGAAATTCGCAGTTATTCAATTTTTAATCACCTCTAACTTAGAAAAAATAGGAATAGAATTTTCTATCCCTATCTTTTAACCCTAAATATCGTTTAATATTAGATTTTTACTTGCATCTGGATCATTCCAGTGAAAGTAGGGTTTGTAGTCCACTCTGGATTTTCTAAATCATATAATGACTCAATCGTTGGAAAACGAGTTATTACTTCTTTAAGAATTTCCATGATCTCTACACGAGCAAAAGCTGCAGCTATACAAGTATGATAACCTCCACCGAAAGCTACATGGCGGAAACCTGTTCTACTTATATCCATTTTGTCTGGATTTGGAAATACTCGCTCATCTCGGCCAGCAGAAGCTAAAAAGAAATAAACAGAATCATTTTTCTTGATTTGCTGTCCATGTAATTCAATATCATTTGAAGCATGTCTAACAATATATTGGATTGGTCCTTCTAGTCTCATTGTTTCATCTAATACTTTTGGAAGAAGGGACATATCTTTTTTAAGCATTTCTAGAACATCTTGATTCTTAAATAGAAGATGTAATGTATTACTTAACACAAATTGAGGAATTTTATGCCCACCGAATATTAAGTGCATTGTTTGAGCAATTAATTGATCATCAGTAAGTTCACCATCTTCACCAGGAGTCTCAGAGATTAACCTACTTAATAAATCATTCTTCTTTTCTTTTCGTCTTTCCGCAATCGCATCTGAAAGATATGTCCAAATTTCTCTTACACTTCCTCTAACTTGTTCACTAATTTCTTTACTAGGAACATGGGACACAACGAAATCCTGCATAAATAATGCGATATCATCAGACCACTTAATGAATCTGTCAACTTCTTCACCAGGAATTCCTAGCATTTTACAAAGAACCATCGCAGGAATAGGGTGTGCGATTTCTTTTACAAAATCAAATGAACTAGTGTTTTTTTCAAGGACTTTATCTACAATTGTAGAAACAATTTTCTGAATTTCAGGAGCAATAAGTTCGATTTCATTAACTAAAAAGGCTCTGTTCATATAACCTTTTAATTGTGAATGGACTGGGCGATCATTGTAGACCATCCAAGTCTTAATGATATCGATTATATCCTTAAAATGTTGATCTTCTCCTTCAGCAAGATTACTCATTTTATTCGGAATTACATTACTTGAAATAAATTTATCTCCAAGTAAATTCTTGGACACATCCTCATACCTAGTGATAAACCAGGAATTCATTTCTTCATGCCAAAAAACAGGTGCATCATTTCTTAATCTTTCATATAATTCGTATCTGTTTTCATAATACTCTTTACTATTTAAACTGAACTGCTCGACAGATTGTTTTACATTTATACTCATTTGATTTCCTCCTGTTAAACTACAATTATTTTTTTATTGTAATTACTTACGAAATTCACAATCTCCATATCGCATAAGTGACACATTACGTCACAAACAAAACGTGAACGCTCAATATGGTTAGAGATATTGATTAATTTTTGTAAAACTTCTTTATCTACATTTAGCAAAGAATCCTCACTATTTAAGTTAAAAAGATAATCGTAGGTGAGTTGTATATTATGAGTAATCTTTTTATCTATTTCTCTATTAACTTTTCTTTCTAAGAAACATTTCTTCGTAATTTGATTTAATAGAAAAAGTTTTAATTCATTTTCTATTGAAAGGTTCAATGTACTATACATTGGCTGTGCATAGTTTATCTTGATCACTAATGTATCTATAAATCCGTGAATAATAGATTGTAGTGGTTCCGATACTAACTTACCGTAATTTTGTAAAATTTCCCCAAGTATATTATTTTTAATTTCTTCCATAATTTTTGGAATGAAATAAAGTAATTTCGATTTACTAATTTCAGGGAAGAAAAGCATAGTTTCCTCAAGCATTGCATTTTCAGTAAAATATCTGTTAAGTAATTGAGCAAATCTATTTTCTCCATAAAATAGTAATAAATCTTTAAGATCTGATAGAGCATAAGATAATGTATCTGCTATATCTACGATAGATTGCTCAATGACATCTTCTTGGTATTTCAATAATATAGGCTCTAAATGATTAGACATATATCCATAATACCCTTTGATTAAACCGTTATATTTTTCTCTTACTAAAGGAATTTTCGTTTTGTATTTCATTAAAGCTGCGAGGGTTCTATATTTATAATCATTCGAACTGTTTACTAAAATTTTAACGCTCTGTGCATTTGATTCAAATCCACCCATTTTTTTCATCAATTGATCTAGCGCTCGTTCACCGGTATGTCCAAATGGTGGATGACCAATATCATGAGCAAGACTAATAGCCTTTACTAAATCTTTATTTATAGGTGCAATGTTATTCTCTCGAAAACAATTATTAAGATGTTCCACGATTAAACTTGAAACATGGCAAACATCAACAGTATGTGATAAACGATTATGGCATATTTCTGAGTTGGGAATTAACTGTGTTTTTTTTGCTAATTTTTTTAAGTGGGGAGATTCTAAAACTGCATTAAAGTCATGTAAGAACGCAATATTACCTTCTTGCGTTTGATTGTCAGTTAATCTTAGGTGGTCAAAAGTATGATACATGGCCTTATACATATCAATAAACCCCTTCTATAAACTTTAATTTAAGAAAACATTTAAGTGACATAAAAAACCAAGATAAAGTAGGACGTATTCTCTACTAAGAGATAAGTCCTACTTTATCTTGGTTCGCAAAAAAAGTTGAAGTTTTTAAAGGCAGACATTTATTGTCTTTTAAATGGACTATGAAAAACTTACATTTAAATAATCTAAAATAAATAGAATATTTAAAAGTAAATTATATGTTCAAAGGCACACAGTGATCCTTCATTAAAATCAGCTTCTTATACTAATAAAGTAAAATTTACCTCGTAGTCTAATTCTTATCGGGAATTAGGTAGAGACACCCAGACCATATTTTTGGGTATATACGAGCTATAGTATGTTTATGGTAAAAAATGGTAAAATTGGAAATAATAACCTGCAGGATTATCAATTAATATATTACATTTAATCAAATTAAATATCAACCGTGTCTCTATGAGGATAAAGTATGAAGTTTTTTTGGGTTAATTTAACTAGAGTGATAGAATGAAAGCTCTAGTTAAAATTGAACTTTTAGTTGAACAGTGATGATTCATTTTCAATATTGACAGTAAATTTAGTGTGTAATAGTATAATAGATAATTTTTAAATATTAATTATTTTTAGAAAAAAAGATAAACCAATACATAATGGAAAGATTATAGTAGTTTTCATCAAAAAGTTTGATCTATTTACATTTACTATTTAGTTAAAATAAATAGATTGCTAATTTAGGAGGAGTAATAATGAAAGCGGTTACTGAAGGTGCTTTATTATGGGAACCAACTAGGCAGCAAATTGAAAATGCTGGAGTTAGCCATTTTATGAACTGGCTTGAAAATGAAAAAAATCTAATTTTCAATACACAAAGTGAGTTATGGGAATGGTCTGTCACTGAATTAGAGTCCTTTTGGGAAAGCGTTTGGAAATATTGTAATGTAATTTCACATGCACCATACGATCAAGTTCTTGAAGAACGAAAAATGCCAGGCGCAAAATGGTTTACCGGCTCTAAAATTAATTATGCAGAACATGTATTTCGAAATGATAATGGAGAACAATCTGCAATAATTTTTCAATCAGAAATTACTCCAAAAACAGAAATAAGCTGGAAAGAGCTTAAGGAAAAGACAGGCTTGGTCGCAAATTCTTTAAGAGAATTAGGTGTTCAACCTGGGGATCGAGTTGTAGCATATATGCCTAATATCCCTGAAACGATCATTGCCTTCTTAGCATGTGCAAGCATCGGAGCAATTTGGTCAAGCTGTTCACCAGATTTTGGAACGAGTAGTGTAATAGACCGATTTAAACAAATCGAACCGACTATTTTATTTGCGGTGGATGGTTATTCTTATAATGGAAAAGTTCAAAATAGGTTATCAAGCGTTGAAGAGCTACAGTCTGAATTACCTACATTAAAGAAGACAATTTTAGTGCCATATGTGAATTTTGATGAATACAAAATGGAAAACGAAACAATTTTTTGGAATGAATTATTAGTGGGAAGCAGTGAACTTACTTTTGAAAGTGTTCCTTTTGATCATCCACTCTGGATCTTATTTTCTTCGGGGACAACAGGTTTGCCTAAACCAATTGTACAAAGTCAAGGTGGGATTTTAGTTGAACAACTTAAGACATTAGTAGTTGAACAAGGAATAAATCAGGATGATGTAATTTTTTGGTTTACTACTACTGGCTGGATGATGTGGAATCAATTAGTTGGAGGCTTGTTATCTGGCAGTACGATATTATTGTTTGATGGAAGCCCTTCTTATCCTAGTTTACACGTATTATGGGACCTTGCAGAAGAAGTAGGTGTAACATTCTTTGGTACAAGTGCAGGATTCTTAAGCGTGTGTGAGAAGCACGCAATAAAGCTAAAAAATAGACATAGTTTTTCTAAATTAAAGTCCATTTGTTCAACTGGATCCCCACTATCAGTGGAAGGATTTTCTTGGGTATATGAAAATATAAGAGATGACATCTGGCTTGTTTCAACTAGTGGAGGAACTGATGTTTGTACAGCATTTGTTGGAGGTTCACCGATTCTTCCTGTTTATGCTGGAGAGATTCAAGCTCGTTCATTAGGAGCTCATGTACAATCATTTGATGATGAGGGAAATTCAGTAATTAATGAGGTGGGGGAACTAGTGATTACTTCTCCTATGCCATCAATGCCACTTTATTTCTGGGGAGATACGACCAATGAACGATATCTTGAAAGTTATTTTGAAGTTTATCCAGGTATTTGGAGACATGGAGATTGGATTAAAATTGATGAAAAAGGTAGCTGTGTTATTTATGGACGTTCAGATTCAACAATTAATCGACATGGGGTCCGTCTAGGAACAAGTGAAATCTATCGAGTTGTTGAATCACTTGATGAAGTAATGGAGGGTTTAGTGATTGATTTAGAACTCCTTGGCCGTCAGTCATTTATGCCATTATTTGTTGTACTCAAACATGGGATTGTACTGACGAATGGATTAAAAGAAAAAATAAAAGCAGAAATTAAGCAGAAGGTTTCACCACGGTTTGTTCCTAATGAAATTTATGAAGTTGGCCAAATTCCAAAAACATTGAGCGGAAAAAAATTAGAAGTTCCAATACGTAAAATATTATTAGGTTTTTCACCAGAAAAAGTAGTCAACCAAGGTTCGATGGCTAATCCAGAATCATTAAAGTTTTTTACCGGGTTGGCACAAGTTTTAAATGAAAAAAGTTGAAATCGGTCTAGAACGTTATCTTCATTATGAGAAATCGTTTTTTTAGGCTCTGTTAAAGTAGATTGTTGATCTTCTTATTCAACTAACTTTCAGCATATATGGATGATCGAGATGGTGATGGCTTAGTAGGCGAATAAATGGCGTCTATATTAAGCGTTATAAATTCTATTATGCCATTTGTATAAATAAATGATTCACTAAAGAATGTATCAAAAAACATAGTTACCTCTTTAAAACAATACCCCTTTAAGTATGAGTTATGTCAGCATTTATTTAAAGGGGTAAAAAATTATATCCTTCTTTCGAAAGTGTTTGGATTAATGATTACATAAAATTTACATAACTATCGTATAATTTTTGTGTAAATTTGTCTGTGTATAATTTGTGAAACATTTAGCAATGTTATTAAGATTAGTCTTGTAAGAATTTGGAAGAATAAACATATTTTCATCCCGCCATACTATTTTTGTGTCAAATAAATGGAGGTATGTTGGTATGTCGTTTCAAAATCGTGGTATAGGAAATCCTGAACATCATGATGATCCAAATAAATTACATATCGTCGCAGTACGAAAGAATGGCGATGGTGATATTACAGATGTAAAATTTCAAAATGGTGAAATAGTTGGGATTGAGCAAGCTATTGCAATGGCAGAACTTGAACAAATTGAAGATGTTAACACAGGTCTAACTCGTGGAGATAATCCACATAAAACACTTCGCTCATATCCTGACGGTGATCCTACGAATAATTTAAGTAATTTACCTACTTTTTAACAAGAAGGGTGTACGGGTTTTCGCCGTACACCTTTCTAATGGACAAGGCTTCGAGTATTAGTAAGCAAGCGAACGCTGAGATCGCACAGTTTATTAAACAACATTTGGAAAATAGATAGTCAAAATACAAAAAGTAAGGCTTATTTTGCCTTACTTTTTTATGTCGTGTTACTTAAGAAATTTGAAATTTGATCAATATCTCTTTGCGTAAGAACAGGGTCAATTGTAATAACTGGATGAATGATTTCCCCTTCAAGCAAGAAATCAGAAATAATAAATTCAATGTTTAGTTCATTTATAATTGTTGATTCAAAGTCACCTAATTTAGGAAGAATAAATTCAATTTTATGACCAAAAGCAGTAATCAATTTCGTTTCAATATAACGATGAACTCCTGGACCATTGCTTGTTAATAATAAGACTCTTTTCTTTGAAGATGAGAAATTAATTTTAGAAGCTTGAACATTTAATGCAACTTTTGCAATTTTATCTCTAGTAATTTCAGGATATGAATATTTTTTTGTCCAGGTTTGTAAGGCTTTTGATACCTTTTTATATAGGTCTGAATACTCGTTTTTAACATAGCGATCCATTGAATAGGATGGCTCTTTTTTATCGATTGAGTATAAAATGAAAGAGTATCTTTGGAATTGGTCATGTAATGTGTAAAGAAACTCCTCGTCTTCATCTAACGATATATCTGTTTTTTCCTTCAATAGTTTAACTAAGTGAAAGAGTTCCTTAAAATACCTTGTTTTTTGATTTTTATATAAATAAAGAAATTCGTTTTTTTCCATGTTGTCAAAACTATAATATGGAAGTGTTGATATTAATAATGAAAACGCAATTCGTTCATTCATAGAAATATGATGTTTATATTGATGTTCTAATTGATTACAAATTTCATTAGCAATTTTATAATATTTTGATTCTACAATTTTTTTTATCGATTGCTCAGTTAATTCAAGTTGCATTTTTTTATCGATTCTATATAACATCGTTCCAAGTAAATAGACGTACTTATTGGTTGTAGAAGGATATAGGAATAATTTAAACTTTTCAGTGGTGTCTAGTACAATTTTTTTAATATCTCGAAATGAGAATGCTTCAAGTGGCCATTCTTGATCATCTGAATAAGCGCACAAAGCATCTAGGATATCACCACACAATAGGCGAATTTCAAATTCTCTTCCTACGATTTCGAGCGGGCCACGTTTTAAAGTTAAATGGTAGGCCACCAATAATTCCTCAACTCGATCAAGAATTGAATAGACAGCAGGTTGTTGTGTAAAAAGCGCGTTTGCTAATTCTGATATACTTTTAATTTGTTTAAATTGTATCAGCATAATAGCTTGAAATTTCAATGAATTTTTTACGTACAGTGAACGAATTTGATTTATAGATGAAGAAATTGGTTTATTAATATAAATTCCTTTTCCTTTGATTGTTTCAATTTGCCATCCTTTAGGTAGGTGTGTATTAATGGCCTGCAAATCATTTCGAATTGTTTTTTCAGTACATAATAACTCACTTGCTAATTCTTCTGTTTTAAACCACTTATCTTGTTTACTTAAAATATCTATTATTTGTAATTTCCGCTTAGTTGATTTATCCATTCAAAATCTCCATAAGTTTTGTCCATTTTATTACTATTATTTCTTCTAATGTTCCGGCTTAATTCAGTAAAAGTTAATTTCTTATTTTTAAAAGCACTATTTAATGCGACTTTTTGTGATAAATGTGAATATTTTTTGAAGACAGTGTAGTATTTTTACCTAAATCAAAGGTAAAAAACATCATGGGAATCACTTTACTACAAAGATATAATGACATCGTTGAAACAAAAAATAATTTATAAGGAGTAAAGTGAAATGAAATTTACAAAAGTCGCACTTGTTAGTTTAATCGGGATGTCATCATTAGTTGGAGCTGCTAACTCAACTTTTGCGGAAATATCTTCTGTAGGGAATTCAAAATCATCTATAACATTTGTCGCTGGAACAGGTCCAGTTACACCTGTTGATCCTACAAATCCAATTGAACCATTAGAACCATCAGGTCCTACTGATCCAACAGATCCACCAACTGGAAATGCTGGTTCATTAACATTAGATTATGTTTCATCCGTTGATTTCGGAGTAAATGAGATTTCAAATAAAACAGAAGTCTATTCAGCTAAATCTAAAAAGCCATTTATTCAAGTCTCGGATCGCCGTGGTACTGGGGAAGGGTGGTCTGTAACTGCTAAAGCAAGTAAATTTACAAATGGATTGGTGGATTCACTTCCTGGTGCAATCATTACATTTAAAAATGGTTCTGTTATATCTTTAACCGCTAGTGGCTCTCCGGTAGCAACTGAAACAATCGCTTTAAATACAGACGGAAGTACAGCATCACCAGTTGTTTCCGCATCACAAGGTAAAGGTTTTGGTACATGGGTAACTCGATGGCTTGGACCAAATCCAGAAGTAAATGATGGGGCTCTTAACGATAATGTTACATTAACTATTCCGGCAGGTTCAGCAACGATTGGTAATCATGAGGCAACTATTACGTGGACATTAACGGATGCTCCGGGTTTATAGTAGTTAATTTAAAAAATAACAATTAATAGATAGGACTTTATATTATTTTGAACCGAATAAGTTGAAAGTTTACTAAATGACTTATAGTGAAGATGCTATAAAGACTCTATTATGAAGGGGGAATATAAAAATGGATCTTAAACGTCAAAAATTATTGCTAATTTTTTCTGCTATTCTGTTAACTCTATCGTTCGTCCCTCTATCTGTAAAAGCAGAGAATAATATCGATTTTTCTGTAAAAGCAATCATTCCAACAAATCAAATTGATCATCTGAAATCTTATTTTGATTTAAAAATGTCTCCAGGACAAAAACAGGACCTTAAAATTGAGATCTTTAATAATAGTAAAAAAGAAGAAACAATCCAAGGGAATATTACTTTTGCAACGACTAATGATAATGGACTGATTGATTACTCTGAAACGAATAGTAAAGATGCAGATAAATCTTTAAAGTATCCATTAACTAGCTTAGTAAAAGAACCTCAAAAAGAAGTTGTTATTCCAGCAGGTAAATCAAAGGTAGTATCTTTTTCGATTACAATGCCGAAAGTTGAATATAATGGGGTTATTTTAGGAGCAGCCCACTTTAAGAAAAAAATCGATGAAACTGAAAAAAGTACTAAAAATGAGAGCATTAATATCAAAAATGAATACGCATATGTGGTTGGAATAAAATTATCGGAAAACACTAAGGAAGTCGAGCCGGATCTACATTTACTAGACATTAAGCCTAAATTAGTAAATTATCGTACTGCAATTGCCGCGACAATCCAAAATAAGGAATCCTCAATTGCGAAGGATATGAGTATAGATGCGCAAATCTTTAAAAAAGGTTCCAATAAAGTTTTATATAGTTCGAAAAAAACTGAGATGAGCATGGCACCTAATTCAAATTTTGATTACGCAATCGATTTAAATAATAATCCAATCGAACCTGGAACTTACCGATTAAAAATGAAAGCGATCATCGGAACTCAAGTCTGGGAATGGGATGAAGTGTTTACGATTGGAAAAGAAGCAAAAGAATTGAATACTAAAGCAGTTGAAATAAAGAACAATCATTATTGGATTTATATCGGAGGTGGATTATTACTTTTAGTAGGAATCATTGGTTTAATTTTCTTCAAAAAACGAAAGAAGGAAAAGACACCTTCGAATAATATTGAATGATTTTGAAAGATTGTATATTATTAATCGGTTGCCTAAAGATATTAATCTTTAAGTAAATAGTATATTGGTAAAACAAAAAAGGCTCATTTCTTCATTGTGAAATGCTGCCTTTTTTATTAATATGAAGTGATTTCAGTTCTCAAGAAATTGATAAATTGTTTTTCAACCTTTGATAAAATTTTCTTTTTTGAAGTGATGACTCCAAGTTTTGAGTCTATAGGTTCGTAATTTACGATATCAATTTCAACGATTTCGCCATTCAATAAAAATGGATGATTTTTTATAGAAAAATTTGGTCCCCAAGTTATAGCACTGCCATTTAAAATTGCTCGTAATAACTCTTCAAGATGGTTGGAAGAAAATAAAATATCTAATTTTCCTATGTTATGTTGGAAGTTATTTGTAAACCATTTTATATAGTCACCATTATATAGGACGAATTTTTGCTGAAGTATTTCTTCAGGTGTTATTTTTTTCGAAATAGCAAAAGGAGAATCTTTTTTTGCATATACTTTCATCTTTCCATCTACTAATTCTTCGTAATGAAACTCTTCTAATTCTTTCTTAATGCCTTCATAAAGACAGATGACTCCTATATCTATTTGATTTTTTTTAACGATTTCAATTGTACGCTCGGTAGTGTTTTCTAAAATGTCTATATGCAAATTTGAATGTTGACTTTTAAATTCCACTAACGGTGTTAATAAGTAATTAACAAATGCAGGTACCATTGAAACGCTAAGTTCACTGATCTGGGTATCTTTACTTTTCTGTGCTATTTCTTTTATTTCTGTATATTTTAAGAGGATTTCTTGTGATTTTTCTACTATTTTTATCCCGTCTACTGTTAAGCTAGCGCCTAATCTAGAGCGAGTGAAGATTTTTATTCCTAGCTCTTCTTCTATTTTAGTGATCGCTTGACTTATACCGGATTGACTTATATGAAGATTTTCTGCAGCAATCGAAATCGAACCTGTTTTAGCGACTTCTACTAAAATCTCTAGTTTTTCTAAATGCATTAAATTGACCACCTTTATACTTTCATACAAGAAATAAAACTTTTTTAATATAGTTTTTTTATTTCAAGTTTTATATTACAAATCGTGAAGTTATATTTAAAAAATGTAAATTTACTTAACCATTTTGCAATTATAGAATTGGGATTAACTAATAGTATTATTCTTATTTTTCAACCCGTGACTATTTAATTGAAAAATAATACGTTCTAATGTTGAGGCAAAACATTCGATTTTTCAAGCGCTTTCTTAAAATTAGAAAAATTTACATTAAATGATACATTTTTGTTCAATTTGAACGTTGCCTAATATAGGGGAGGCTTAACATGCTAGTAGGGGAAATCATCAAATTTTATCGAGAGAAAAAAGGAATTAGTCAATCTACATTAGGTGAAGGAATTTGTGGTAAAGCGTATATTAGTAGGTTTGAAAGTGGAAAAGTTACATTATCACCTGATATTATATACAAATTATCTAATAAGTTAGAAATTGATATAAATAAAGAAATTGAATCTTTATATCTTATTGAAAAGCACTTAAATGATTGGAATCAGGCAATCATTATGCAAAGAACAGCACAAATTGAAGGAATTAAAATAGAGTTAGATCAAAATCCGTTTATTATGGTTTCTAAACATGCGGCAAACTATATGCTATTAACTGGGAGATATTATCTTCACAAAAATATGTTCAAAGAAGCAAAACATATAATTGAGTACGTAGAAAAAGAGTTTCGAACGTTATCTAATTATGAAAAAAATCTTTTTCTACACATTAAAGGAATATACTGTATCAGTACATTTAGAACTGCCCAAGGTGAAGATTGTCAAACTTCTGTGAATCTATTAAAACAAATTAATATAGCAGAGTATAATAATGAAGAATATTACTACCACTTAGCTCTAGCTTACCATCATGCAAAGGCAAAAGTTTCTGCTTTTACATATGGTGAAAAAGCTCTTCAATTTTTTAATCGAACATATAATCATGTGAGTGCTATGAATGCTCAAATCTTAATGCTGATGCAATTCGATAGTAAAAGAGATATTGATTTTTTAGACCTAGTTGAAAACTATAAGAATTTAATACATAATTGTTCGATATTAGGTGCCCAAGAAAGTAAAATAAATATTTTATATAATCTAGGAGAAGAGTTTTATAAAAGAGGAAAATATGAACAAGCAGTTAGTTATTTTGAACAAGCTTTTTTACTAACTGATAAATCATCAGTAAAATATTTAAGACGTTTATATCATTTTACTGAAGCATGTTTAGATGGAAAGTTATTGAATAAGGAAAGTATTTTAGAAAAAATAGAAACAGGTACGAAATTAGCAAAAAAACAATGCCCAATTTATTTCAATCTTTATAAACTATTAGCATTGAAGTGTAAAAAAAATCAAAGTCAATTTTATCAATTTTTAGCTGAAGTAGTCGTTCCACAGCTTATTGCAACTAATAATACTTCATTTTTTGAGCAATATGGGAAGATCTTATATAATCACTATGTCGAGCAAAAGGAATATGAAAAAGCGATTGAAATAGACCAAAGTTTTAAATTGATGATTCAGGTGTTAAATTAAAAGACTTTAGATAACGAGATTTCGTTGTCTAAAGTCTTTTTTATTATCTAAGAAATTGAAATTTATCATAAATATTAAATTTTGCTCTCAATGTTTATAAACATTAGACAAGAAGTTTGTCGAAACTCGCTAAGATTGTTCTATAAACCTAGTGATAAGGGCGCGCTATAACCCGATTGATAAAGAAATGAAAATTCACAATAATGAAGTTAAATAAATAGACAAATTGTTTGTTTATTTTTTTTGGAAATAGTTCAGAGTTTTATCAAAGAAAGTCTAATTTTGTACTTCAATGTAGAAATCTACCTTGTCGTAAATTTACTAGGAGGAAGAGAAATGGGGAAAAAGACAGAGAAAAAGTTTTTAAAAAGCTTTACCGTTTTAGCTTTAACATCGAGCTTTATTCTAGGCTCGCTTGGACAAGTAACATCCAGTACGAAAGCAGCAAGTCCAAGTAAAGCAGAAGATATTTTAGTAAATTTATCTTCTGAGCAAAGAGCAGCTCTTGAGCAGCTTTCGACTAATGAACAAACAGGTCTGCAAATTTCTTCAGATATTAATTTAAATTCTTCAGAACAAACAAGTGTCATTGTTGAGTTTGCAAATAAACCTGCTAAAGTCGCGCAAATTGAAGCGAGTGTAGAAGGTAAATCATTAACTACATCAGAAGCAGCAAAGTTAGTAGATCAAGATCACGAGACATTTGCTGAAGATGTTGGTCAGGTATTAGAAAGTGGTAAAACGAAAAAAGTAGATTATAAGATTAATCGTTCATATAAAAATGCCTTTAATGGTGTTTCAATGAGTCTACCAGCAAACCAAATTAAAAATCTATTAAAATCAAAGGCTGTTATATCCGTTTGGAGTAACAAAACATTTACAATTGATCCTCCAAAGGAAAACGATCAACTAAAAGCAGATGAAGCAAATGTTGGAAACTATACACCTTATGATGCTTTAGATCGTTTACATGCAGAAGGCTTTACTGGAAAAGGGATTAAAGTAGGGATTTTAGACACGGGTATTGACTATAACCACCCAGATTTGAAAGATGCATATAAAGGTGGATATGATTTCGTCGATAATGATAATGATCCGATGGAAACAACGTATGCAGATTGGAAAAAATCAGACCAACCAGAGTTCATTAGTGGTAGTGCATATTATACTGAGCATGGTACACACGTAGCGGGAATCATCGGTGGTCGCGGTAAAGCGAATAGTGAATATAAAACCGTTGGTGCGGCACCTGAATCAGATATTTATTCATATCGTGTGCTCGGTCCATACGGTAGCGGAACAGCTGATGCAATTATTGCTGGAATCGATCGTGCTGTAAAAGAAGGTATGAATGTAATTAACATGTCTTTAGGTGCAACTTTAAATGATCCACTATTTGCGACTTCAATTGCGGTAAACAACGCAGTATTAAGTGGAGTTACTACAGTCATTGCGGCAGGAAATAGCGGTGATCAAATGTATACTGTAGGTGCGCCAGGTGCTGCAGCGTTAGCTTTAACTGTAGGAGCGTCATCTATTGCCCTTGATATTTATCAATTTGCAGGTGTACAAGATGGCAAAAATTATACTTTAAGACAGTTAGCAAGAAATTATAAAGATGATTTAACATCATTAAAAGGAAAAACTTATCAGCTTGTTGATGTTGGGTTAGCTAATCCATGGGACTTTAATGGAAAAGATCTAAATGGAAAGATAGCATTTATTAAGCGTGGATCAATTGCATTAATTGATAAAATCAAAAATGCGAAAGCAAATGGTGCAATCGGTGTATTAATGTATAACGATGAAACGAATAAAGCAGAAGGTGCAATCCAAGCATTCCTAGGTGAATCAGTTGATGCAATCCCTGCATTCTCAGTTTCAAATGATGAAGGTAATGCTATTTTAGCTGCAATTAAAGCTGGTAAAACAGATTTCACTTTTGGAGATTATACGAAGTTAAAAACTGCTTCTGATGAATTAGCATCGTTTAGTTCAAGAGGTCCTACACGTGTAAACTACGATATTAAACCAGAAGTAATTGCACCGGGAGTATCAATTCTTTCAACTGTACCATTCTATGTAAACGATAAAACTGTTGATGGATCAAAACCAGAAGATTATAAATACGCTTATGAGCGCTTATCTGGTACATCAATGGCAACGCCTTATGTAGCGGGAGTATCAGCATTGTTATTACAATCAAATAAAGACTTAAAACCAGAAGATGTGAAATCAATTTTAATGAATACAGCAGATCCACTTTCAAAGGCTTATAGTGTATTTGAAGAAGGTAGCGGACGAGTAGATGCTTATGAAGCAATCCACTCTAATGTGGAATTAGAAGTAGTTGATAAAACACCTACGATTATTGATGGAAAACAAAAATCAATCCAAGAATTAACTGGCGGAATGAGCTTCGGTTCATTTGGATTTGATGATAAAGATATCGCTGATTCACGCACTGTCACGTTGAAGAACCGTAGTGAGAAAGCAAAAACATTTAATGTAGATGTGAAATTCCAAAATGGATTACAAGGATCGAAGGACGCAGTTCAGAACAATGTAACTTTAACTGGCCCAACATCAGTTAAATTAAACGGTATTAGTCAAAAATCAATCAAGTTTAACTTAAGTATTCCGAAAACAGCTGAAAAAGGCACTTATGAAGGATATATTACTTTTACAAATACAGGGGATCCAACTGAAACATATCAAATTCCGTTTGGTGGACGAGTTGTAACTGAGGGTATTGACGCTTTAAACGCCGAACCATTGTTTTCAACTGATACAGCTTGGCCGGCAAATGCATGGCCTTTCGAATCATTTTCATTTTCATTAAAATCACATATGAAAACATTAGATGTCATTTTACAAGACCCTACTACAGGTGAAGACCTAGGATTATTAGGATCAATGTCTCCGATTTTATTGAATGAAAATCAAACATATTATGTTTCAAGAGGATTTACTGGTCTTTACTACCCATTTACAGGTGATTCAAAGAAACCGATTAGCAGTGATCCAGTATTCGCAAAAACAGGGCATTATAAGTTGAAAATGGTAGGAACTAATGAACAAGGCAAATCGTTTACAAAGACATCTGACTTTATTTATGAGCTTGGCGCACCAAAAATGACATCTAGCTTTGATTCATTAGACCAAAAAGTTATCGAATATAAAGATAGTCAATTTGATTCAAAGGGAGAATTTTTATACGACTTTAACATTAACTTAAATGATCCTGAAACTGAGGAAGCAAGTCGTTTAGGACTTCCTGTTGATCAATCTGGGAATGCCGTTGTATCGTTCTATAATAATCCATTTCCTGCTAATCCGATTAATACTGATAAAAATGGAAATTACACAGATCAAATTCTAGTAAAAAAACAATCTGAACCATTACAAGTTCAGTTTTACGGAATGGATTATGCAAGGAACTTCATTGGAAATGCATTTAATATGTTAAGAATTGTTTTTGTCGATCAAAATACACCTTATTACTATTTAAGGGCTAATAAGCAAAGTATTACACAAGGAGATACAGTAAACTTTAGCGTTCGAGCAAATAATGTTAAAAATTTAAAAACGACTAAAATAACAATACCAGTTTCTAAGGATTATGCTTCAATTGAAAATGTAGTTGTAAATGATGCAGTAAAAAAGTATGGCGATGCACAAGTTTCTGTATCAGCTGTTCAAACAGGCGCTTATTATACAAACTATACAATTACATTTAATTATTTAGGGGATAAGACATTACCTGAAGATTTAAAGTTATTTGATTTCGATTTGAAAACGCCTAAAAATATTTATAATAATGGATTATATGGTGTTCCTTATGATTGGTATTCTATGACTGCATCTACAATTGATCAGTCAAATGTTGAGACGAAGAATGTCTATTCATATATGGAAAGTATAAAAATTAAATCAGATTATTCAAGAGTAGAGGGATCTGTACAAGTAGAAGGAGCAAAAGATGCTACAGGTCAGCCTAATTATATAGTGGATCTAAGTAAAATTGGTGCAAAAGTATCGGTTGCTTCTTATGATGGAAAAACAAATATAAATGCTACAATCACTAGTAAATATGGTCAGTATTATGCAGACGGCCTAAAAGCGGATGTAAAACCATACATAGTTACGGTTGATGTACCTGGTCATTTTACTATGAACAAACAACTTGTATTAGCAGATGAAGTGCGTGGTGGAAATGTAGGGAAGAGATTACTTTGGAACTTATCAGTTGCAGCAGCAGGGGACGTAAACAAAGATAATGTCATCGATATTCTTGACGCACTAGCTGTACAAACATATTGGGGTACAAATAAAGCTACTGTAGATTTTAATTTTGATAAAGTAGTAGATAAAAAGGATATGGATTACATTGTTAAAAACTTTGGATTAAAGAATCCGACAGTATCTAATGCACCAAAAGCGAAAACTACTTATAAGGGCGTTACGTTGGATGATGTATTAACTCAATTAGGTTTAAAATAAACAATGTAAAAAGAGAAGCTGAATTTTTGCTTCTCTTTTTCTATTATTCATGGTGTTTAAAGATTGAATAAAGTACCAAGAATCAAAAGTTATTAAATTCGTGAGGGGAAAAATCTAAAGAATATGAGAAAAACTTATAAATATATAAGAAAGTTTATAAACTTCTTTTACGAATATTGTCGAAATATGTAAAGCGAGAGTGGAAAAGTAGAAATAATCCACTATATATAACCCGATTGAGTATTTTTAGAATATTTTCAATAATTAGATTAAGGGAGTGCTAATGAAGAGTGATGAAGGAATATAAAGACTACTAGTATTTTAGATTCAAAATTCCTCTACAATTACATACTTCAACTTGAGAAATATACTAAAAATGGGGGAAAGAGTAAGATGAAAAGAACGGGTAAGAGTAAACTTGTTAAAAGCCTTTCTGTTGCAGCCTTATCATCTAGTTTTATTTTAGGATCATTAGGGCATGTATCCAATGTAACGAAAGCTGAGAATGCTTCTAATGCAGAATCAATTTTAGCTAATTTGACTTCACAACAAAGACAAGCATTACAAAAGCTTACAGAAACTGATCAAACTGGCCTATTTCTAGATTCGGATGTTAATTTAAAAAGTGAAGAGCCTGTTTCAGTTATCGTTTCGTTTAAGCAAAAGCCGCAAAAAATCGCCGTATTAGAAGCAGCTTTAAAAGGACAAGCTTTATCTGAAGCGGAAGCAAAAAGTAATGCAAATGAGGATCATACGAAATTCAAAGGAGATTTAAGCTCTTTATTTAAAACAAAAGCAGACGGATCTTATAAAATAATTCGTGAATATAAGCATGCGTTTAATGGGGTTGCTATAGAAGTACCTGCAAATAAATTAAAAGACCTAATGAAGTCAACTGCTGTACAAGCTATTTATAGTGACGTATCTGTAAAATCAGAACTGCCGGTAGAAGGAACAGAGACTACTTCCAACTCTGCAGGTAAAGGAATGGCAGACGAGCGTACTTATCTTCAAATCGATAAATTACATCAAGAAGGTTACACAGGAAGAGGAGTCAAGGTTGCTGTTCTTGACACAGGAGTAGATTACAATCACCCTGACATAAAAGGTGCCTTTAAGGGTGGATATGATTTTGTAAATAATGACAATGATCCGATGGAAACAACATATGCTGATTGGGTAAAGGCTGGGAAACCAGGCGGAGCTTCAGGAGCAGGGAACTATGTGACAGAACATGGTACTCATGTATCTGGAACGATTGTTGGACAAGGGAAAAATGAAAGCGAATTTGCGACAACAGGTATCGCACCTGATGCTGACCTTTATGTGTATCGTGTATTAGGACCTGGTGGAAGTGGAACGACTGCTAACATCATCGCTGGTATTGATCAAGCAGTTGCTGACGGAATGGAGGTTATGAATCTATCATTAGGGGCTAACTATAATGACCCATTAATTGCTGAAAGTATTGCAATTAATAACGCAGTACTAAATGGTGTAACAGCTGTAGTAGCAGCTGGTAATGCAGGAAATAAAATGTATACACTAGGCTCACCTGGTACTGCAGCTTTAGCATTAACAGTTGGAGCAAGTGATGTTCCAATTACGACAGTGTCAGCGAAAGGTTCGATTGACAATGCTTTAGCTAATTTACGCTTAATGGCAAGAGGGTACGGAGATGATATTTCTAAATTTAAAGGACAAACGTTACCAGTCGTAGATGTGAATCTAGGAGAAGCTTATACTGGTAAAGATGTAAAGGGCAAGATTGTCCTTATGAGTCGTGGAACTTATACGATGGATTCTAAAATTGCAGTAGCAAAATCGCAAGGTGCGGCTGCAGTCCTAATGTACAATGATAATCCAGCGGAAGGATTAATCCCAACCTACTTTGGAGAAGGAGCTAACTTCATTCCATCATTCACATTATCAAATGCAGAAGGCTTAGCTTTAAAACAAAAACTTCAATCAGGTTCGGATAACTTTACGTTCTCTGACATTGGTGAAGTAAAAACGCAAGGTGATACGTTAGCTGATTTCAGTTCAAGAGGACCTGCAAGATTAACATATGATATTAAGCCAGAAATTACGGCTCCAGGTGTGAGTGTATTATCAACAGTACCGGGCTATATAAACAACCCAGATAACCCGTCAGATTATAAAAATGCATATCAACGTATGTCAGGTACATCTATGGCTACGCCGTTTACAACTGGAGTTGCGACATTATTAAAACAAGCTAACCATAATTTACAACCAGAAGATATAAAAGCGATTTTGATGAATACAGCTGATTCATTAAGTAAACCATACAGCGTGTTTGAGCAAGGTGCAGGACGAATTGATCCATACAATGCAATTCACTCAACAATCGAAATTAAAGTCCAAGAAAAAACACCAATGATTGTTAACGGAAGAGAAAAACAAATCAATGAAGAAACTGGGGCACTTAGCTTCGGAAACGTATCATTCGATAACAAAGATTATTCTGATTCACGCTCTGTTACGCTGATGAATAGGGGAGAAAAAACGAAAACATTTGATGTGAAAGTAAGTTTCCAAACAGGGCTTCGAGGCTCAAAGGATGCAGTAGCAAACGGTGTTACAGTACAAGCTCCTTCATCAGTGACTTTAAAAGGAGTTAGTCAAAAGAAAACAAATATTACTTTAAATATTCCAAAGACAGCGGACAAGGGAATTTATGAAGGTTATGTAACTTATATAAACAAAGATAATTCATCTGAAAGTTATCGTATTCCCTTTGGTGTACATTATGTAGAAAAAGGATTCAATTCGTTGAACCTTACTCGTCAGTCAATGTCTACTGACAGAAATTCTTTAGCTAGCCCATTATTTTATCCATATTTAACGGCTAAATTCACGTTAAAGTCTCATATGAGAAACATTGATGTAGTATTTACCGATGCGGTGACAGGCCAGGATTTAGGTATTACAAATACATTCGATGGTGTGGCTTATGATGAGGGTGTAGAATACACAATTGCAGCATCTATTGGAGCCTATTATCCATTTACAGGTGACCCAAGTAATCCAGTTAGTTCAAAACCTGTTTTAGCAAAAGAAGGATTATACAAAATAAAACTAATTGGGTATGATGATGCAGGTAAAGCATATACAATTTCACAAGATCTTTTAGTCGATAATACAATGCCAAATAAATTTGATGTAAAAGTGGATGGAGAAAAAGAAGGAAATCCATTTATCGAATATAAGGCAGACCAAAAGTCTGTTCCGTTTACTGCTTCGATTAATGACAAGTCAATTGAGTTAATGAAGGCAGCAGGTATGAAAGCAGATCAGTCGCAAAATACAATTGGATATTTTTATAATAGTCCTTGGTTATCCGGAAAACTTACATTAGATGAAAATGGAAATGCTCAAGATGAAATTGCAATGGATCCAAGCTTATCAATGCTATCATTCCGATTCATCGGTGGAGACCAAGCAACGAATACTTATGGTGATAAGCAATATCTTTTTGTTAAAGAGGGAACTCAATATGTTTATGGTCAACCACAAGCAAAAACAAGAAATAATCGATTAATTACACACCCTGGCGATACAAATACGATTACACTAAATGCTAATAATGTGAACAAATTAAAGCAAGCAGGATTTAGCTTTACAACGAAAACTACTGATACAAATATCGTAAATATTGCATTAAATCCTGAGGCACAAAAGCTTGGTGGACAAATGAACGTTACAACGACAAATCCAACAAGTACAACTGTTAAATCAGATATCAACATTACATTTGATGGTTCAAAAGAGGTATCGGGAGATCTACCAATGGTTGATGTAACGATTAAAATTCCAGAACTGGCAGATCCGATACCTATCTCTAGCTTTAACAATGTTACTTCGGCATTCACAAGTGTAGATAATACAGTGACAAAACCATTTACTTATTTAGCACCAATCGCCATTTTACCAAATATCTCGAGTGTAATTAGTTATATTCACCCAGAAAGCTTCCAAAGAGCAGATGGTACACTTCTTCCAATAGATTTTACGAAAATTGGAGCAAATGTAACGATTGTAGATAGTAAAGGTAAATCATATAATGCAATAATGGATACTAGAGGACAATTTTATGTATCTGGATTACCTGTTACTACCGATGAATTTACTGTAATCACTGATATTCCAGGTCACTTTACAACATCTGGTACGTTTGAAAATGCATACAGTATTATGGATGGTTTCATGTATGGTATCAGTGATCGAATCGGTACAGAAAGCGTTGCTGTTGCTACTGCTGGAGATATCAATAAGGACAATGTAATTGATGTTAATGACGCTCTAGCAATTGAAACTTATTGGGGAACAAATAAACGCTCAGCTGATATTAACTTTGACGGAACAGTTGACGCAAAAGATTTTTCTTATGTAGAAAAGAATTTCTTAATGCAAAATCCAGCAGTAGACAATGCTCCAAAACCAGTGAAGAAATCAAAAGGTAAGACAATTGATGTGATTAAGAGTGAGTTAGGTATTCAATAAAATCAACATTTAAATTTAATAGAGCCTAATTAAAAAAGGGATGTCCATAAGTTAGAATTCTGACTTATGAGACATCCCTTTTATTTGTAATTTAATTCAAAAAATAATTAAAAGGTGAAGCAAAGAAACAATACCGTAATTAATCGATCGTTGTCCAATCTTGAGACCATTTCATTAATTCCTTAATAACTGGTTCTAAAGCTAGTCCTTTTTCAGTCAAAGAATATTCGATTCGAACCGGAGTTTCTGGGTAAACATCTCGTTTTACAATACCTGCTTGTTCTAAATCTTTTAGTCTTTCTGAAAGGACGCGCCCGCTAATTGGCAAAGTTGATTCGATCGTACAAAATCGTTGAGATCCAGAAAGAAGTTGAAAAATTATAAGAATTGCCCAGCGTTTACTAATTAACTCTACGCTTTTTTCAAACCGAGGGCATAATAAAGAAAAATTCATTTAACACCACCTCACCTATATCCATATTATAACTAAATTTGTATTAATAACAAGATTACCATACATAAATTTATTACTTGACGTAAGTTTATTACTAAATTAAACTTACTTACATAAAGTAACTAAATAATTTTTTTAGAAAAATAATAAATGTTTATTAATAGGTGGCAAAACAACATGAAAATGAATACAGAAGTATGTATTGTAGGTGCTGGTCCAGGTGGTGCACTTTTAGCATATTTGCTTGCAAAAAATAATATTTCAACAGTTCTTGTGGAACGACATAATGGAATTGATAAAGAATTTAGAGGAGAACATCTAAATTCTGATGGTGAACAAATATTAAAAAAGCATCATCTTTATGACAAAGTTCAAGAATACGGGCTACTACTAATGGATCGCGTTGAATATTGGAATGGTAATAAAATAATAAAAAGTATTTTTCCATCTCAAGGTTCAAAACATGTTGGTATTCATGTTCCACAAAATCATTTATTAAATGTTATTTTAAAAGAAGCAAATAAATATGATAACTTTAAGTTTTTAATGGGCACACGTGTGTTTAAATTAATTGAAGATCAAAATGGTCGCTATGTTGGTGTTAAAGCAATAAGGAATGGTACTGAAATAACAATTAATAGTTCGATTATTATTGGTGCTGACGGTCGATTTTCAACGATCCGTAAATTAGCAAATATACCAACGGATATTATAAAACATGGATACGATTTACTTTGGGCTAAAGTACCAAGACCAGCAAATTGGGATCCAACAGTTAGATTAACATTAATTAATAGACAACAATTGGCTTTGTTTACTCAAGCAGGAGGGTTTATTCAAATTGGATGGAACATAGATGAAGGTTCTTTTCCTAACTTAAGAAGTAAATCGTTCAGGCCTTTTGTAAATCAGTTAATCGAAGCATTTCCAGAACTGACTGAAACTGTTCAAGAAAAGATAAAATCTTGGAATGATTTTGTATTATTAAATGTTCAAAGCAGCCGTAGCGATACATGGGTAAAGGACGGTTTAATTATAATGGGTGACGCGGCACACACGATGAGTCCTACTGCAGCGCTTGGTGTAAATATAGCGATGAAAGATGCAGATATTTTAGCAGAAATCCTCCAAGATGCTATTCATAATAAAAATACTAGTACAATTATGTTAAAGAAATTTGAATATGCTAGACGAGGAGAAGTTGAAAGCTTACAAAAGCAACAACTAACACAGGAAAGTACTTTCAAAAATCACTTTGATGTGACTTTATAAAGATTACTGTTAACTAATTTTTAAGTATAAAAATGGACAAGTAAAAATTAAGAAGTATATTATCAATAAGAAATAGTGTAAGAAAACAGGAGGAAGCCTTATGATCAACGAAAAAGTAGTTTCTTTATTAAAAGAAAAAATTAATGTAATAAAAAATAACGATAAATCAATTTATTTAGTTGGACCAATTAAACTACCAGTAAATTTAGATGGAGAAACAGTCATTTTTCAATGGTATTGTTGGCTTCGCTGTGAGGATATCGAAGGAGATTTTTGTAGCGATGGATCGTACAAGACTGAAAAAATTATTAGTAAATTAGCTTCTTCAAATTTAGCTGAAATGCAACAATCAAGTGTTTTAGTTTATGGTGACTTTGAAAATTCAGAGGATGCTCTTATTCGAATGCATAGTATTTGTCATACGGGCGATATTTTTGGAAGTAAACGTTGTGATTGTGGATTCCAATTAAAAGAAGCAATGAAAATGATTTCTTCAAATGAATCGGGTGCATTATTTTATTTAGCAAACCATGAAGGAAGAGGAATCGGTTTATTTAGTAAAGCAATGGCATATGTTCTTCAAGAGCAAGGATTTGATACTGTGGAAGCTAATGAGGAGCTAGGTTTTGTAGATGATGCACGAAACTACGATGATGCTATTCGAGTATTAAAAACACTTCGTTCAAAACCAGTTACTTTAATTACAAACAATCCAAGAAAATTGGATGCTCTTCAAAAATCGGGGGCGAATGTATCTGGAAGAATTCAATTATGGGGAGACAAATCAAAGTATAACGAAAAGTATTTAGAGACTAAAATTGTTCGTTCTGGTCATTTTAAAGGAGGACGTACAAGTGAGTAATCATGAATTTTATATGAATTTAGCTATTCAAAATGCCATAGCTACTAAAGGGCAAACCGATCCAAACCCATTGGTAGGATCTGTGATTGTAAATGATAACCGAATTGTTGGAATTGGTGCTCACTTAAAAGCAGGTGAGCCTCATGCTGAAATTAATGCACTTAGAATGGCAGGAGATAAAGCTGAGGGTGGCACAATTTATGTAACGCTTGAGCCGTGCTCTCATCATGGACGAACTGGTCCGTGTGCGGAGGCTATTGTACGAGCAGGCTTGAAAAAAGTTGTCGTCGCAACACTTGATCCGAATCCACTAGTTGCAGGAAGAGGAATAAAAATTCTTCAAGATGCTGGAATTGAGGTAATAACTGGAGTTTGTGAAGAGCAGTCGATAAAAATGAATGAAGTATTTAACAAATATATTGTTGAAAATATTCCTTTTGTCGTTATGAAATCAGCATCTACATTGGATGGGAAGATTGCTACTCATTCTTCCGATAGTAAATGGATAACTTCAGCGGAAGCTCGAAATGATGTGCATCAATTAAGAAATGAAATTGGTGCGATATTAGTTGGAGTGAACACTGTGTTAAAAGATAATCCAGAGTTAACAACTAGAATTCCATACGGACGTAATCCAGTAAGAGTGATTCTAGATTCGACTCTAAAAATTCCTTTAGATTCAAGAGTAGTAACTGATCATCAAGCAGAAACATGGGTATTCACGAGTCAAAAGCACTCTGAACAGAAAAAAATAGAATTGGAAGACTTAGGTGTAAAAGTATTTGTTACGAACGATTTAAGTAGAGTTGATTTAAACGAAATGCTAAAAATTCTAGGTGAACATTCAATCTCTTCTTTATTAGTAGAAGGTGGCGGAGAAGTGAATTCTTCCTTTATGGCACAAAAATTAGTTGATAAAGTAATTGTCTATTTAGCTCCTAAATTAATAGGTGGAAAAAATGCACCTACATTTTTAGAAGGTACTGGGATTGATAAAATGGGACAAGCGATTGAACTCGAAGATATTGAATTAACGAAAATTGGTCCTGATTATAAATTCATAGGCTACCCAAAATATATTACTTCATGAGGAAGGACTTTTAGAATGAAATTCGGATTCGATATTGATGATACTTTAATTGATTTAAGACAGCATGCTTTTCACATTTATAATAAAAAGCTAAATAAAAATATTCCTATAGAAGCTTACAATGAATTAAAAACAGTTGAAATTCATGAACCTTTTGGCTTAACGGCAGAGGAAGGAAGCAAAATGTGGAAGAGTAACCTAGAAGAAACATACTTTACTACTTGTCCTCCATTTCCATATGCAGTTGAAACATTACAAGAATTAGAAAAGCAAGGACACGAAATTTATTATGTGACAGCTAGAAATAAAGAATATGGTGAACGAACAAAAGAATGGTTAAAAAAAAATGGGTTTCCAGTTCATCAAAATCGCTTTTATTGTGGAATGAAAGATTCTGAAAAAATTCATATTATAAAAGAATTAGGTTTAGATTACTATTTTGATGATAAACCAGAAATATTGAATACACTCTCAGAATTAACTTTAAAAGTCTACGTGAAAGACACTTCATATAATCGAGGATTAGACATCCCACGTATTACATGCTGGTCTGAATTAAAAGAGATTATTGAGAGTAATTACTAAAAAAAACACCTGTGAAAGGTGTTTTTTTTAGTATGATGTTTGAAAATCTTATTTAAATCTTTTAAAACCTAAAAAATGTTGGTTCCAATATGAATTGTTTATTTTAGAAATCGTTACTCCTGAACTGCTACTTGCATGGATAAACTCATTACTATTAATAACAATACCCATATGAGACGGTCCATAAGTATAAGTATTTTCGAAAAAGATTAAATCTCCAGCTTGAAAGTCGTCTACGGATTTTAAATTTGAATTATTATACCAATAACCTGCAACGTTTGTTCTAGGAAGTGACATGCCAGATTCTTTGAAAACATAAGAAATAAACCCACTACAGTCAAATCCAGATGGAGTTTCTCCACCCCAAACATAAGGTACACCTGAATACTTTTTTGATACGGTGATTAAAGTTTGTACATCAAATGACTGAGAGTTATTTGAAACTACCTTATTTGAATCTGGTTTATTTGAATCCGTCTTATTTGTATCTGTCTTATTTGAATCTGTTTCTTTTCCAACATATGATGCACTAATATACCCTGTTTTCCCATTATATTTTACTTTATACCAACCATTAGATAATGAGATTACTTCTAGTCTTTGGTTTTTATTAACACTACCTAAAATCTGATAAGAAGTTCCAGCCCCAGATCTGATGCGGACACCACTACCAGTAGAAATGTAGTTTCCCGAACTGACCACTTGATTATTATTACTATTATTCGATTCAGTTACTTTTCCGATATAAGATGCACTAATATACCCTGTTTTCCCATTAAATTTTACTTTATACCAGCCATTAGACAATGAGAGTACATCTAGTTTTTGATTTTTATTAACACTACCTAAAATCTGATAAGAAGTTCCAGCCCCAGATCTGATGCGGACACCATTACCAGTAGAAATGTAGTTTCCCGAACTGACCACTTGATTATTATTACTATTATTCGATTCAGTTACTTTTCCAACATATGATGCACTAATATACCCTGTTTTCCCATTAAATTTTATCTTATACCAACCGTTAGACAATGAAATTACATCTAGTTTTTGATTTTTATTAACACTACCTAAAATCTGATAAGAGGTCCCAGCTCCAGATCTTACGCGGACACCATTGCCGGTTGATTTATATGTACTTATTATATTATTTGAATAAAGATTACTAGATTGCAGAGTTTTCTTAGAGTCTATAGAGGCTGCAGCTGCAGTAGTATTATATGGAATTTGAATTGTTAATGTTGAAGCAAGTCCAACTAACGCCATTGAGTTTAATGCTCTCTTTTTATTTCTGTCTCCTTTCAAATGTAACTTAATTAAGGTACTTGCTGATTTCGATTTCATTACTAACCTTCCCTCTAACCAATAACTGAAATAACAAAGAAAAAATCCCTTACCTCTTTTGATAGTAAGGGCAAATCTTAGATATACATGAATTTGGTATTTTAATTATAGAATGTGAGATCACATTAATTTAAATTCTAACATAATAACATCTGTGTCTTCACTTATTTAGTGTCAAATTTTTCCGGAAAAGTAAATTTAAATCAAATTTTAATAAAAAAAACAAAGAAGAAACTTGACATTTCCATTATTCTACAATATGAAAAAACTGTAATAGTTTTTTTATTTCAGTAAAGATCTATAAGTTTATATCTTTATGAAAGTTTTGTTAATTAAACTAATACTATAGAATACAAGGTGTCTAGAAATTTATGGTGTAAAAAAGTCTACTAAAATCTTAATCTTACCCTTAATTGGAGGTGCTAGCCAAAGTGACAAAGCTTGAATTTGATATTCAAAACACACTCATTACAAAACATACGGATTATAAAGGCTATAAAATTAGATTTTCGATTCATCAACAGCATTATGTACTTTTGGTCGGTAAAACAAATATATTATTTCCTTTATCTCTCATTCACACTTTTAATGAAAAAGGAACATGTCAGCTTTGCAATAAACTAGTTTTTCCCTCAAATATTAGTCAACAAGTCTGTCCAACATTATTTAATAGAAGAAAAGAATTATTAGCTTACTTCCAAGAACATTATTCTGAGCAATTTTAATCAGTTATAAAATGGCTTTTGACAATCATCGACCAAAGTAAAATAATAAATTTAATAAGAATTCATGATGAAAAACTACTTTTTGGGTAGTTTTTATTTTTTTATGAAAATATTTAACGATAATGAGACATAAAAATAGCATTTCATCATATATTTTGTTGAAAACGGAGGTGTTATTTCACATGGTTATTAAAAATTTAGACATTCAAAATGTGGTAATTAGTAAGCTTGGGGGATACGAAGGTTATAAAATAAGCTTTTCCGTAAATCATCAAAGCTACATATTATTAGCAGGAAAGCAAAAAACGATTTTCCCTTTGTCTATTAAACATGCATTTATTGAAAAGGAAAAATGTCAGTTTTGCAATAAACTTGTATTTAAATCAGCAATAAGCCAGCAAATTTGCTTGGATCTTCTTCTTAAGAAAAGCGATTTATTATCTTATTTTCAACAAAAATATCCAGAACCATTTGAGCAAATATAAGTATATTATTTAAAGAAAACTGTCCAGGAAAAACCACTAAAGAGGTGGTTTTTTGTTTATAGTATTTCACCCTCCATGAATTAAAAATAGTTGATTCAGAATTGTAATGATCTAATTAAAAAAACAATGTGGAAATACGATGATTATTGTTGTACTATTCTTATAATTCTAGTTTTATTGGGGGATATTTTTATGTCTAATTCTTTATTACCAACAAATACAATTTCTTTACAATTTTATAATGATACATATAATGAGCAATTAAAAAACTATTTTCTAGCTGATGAGCATCTTAAATTTACTGGTCTACCTATTGATAATATTGAGACATGTAAATTAGAGGCAGATCGTCATGCGATTTTGATATTGAGTAATAACGATGTTGCAGGATTTTTTGTTTTGCATGGTTGGGATGGAGTTAGACAATATAGTGATAATAAAAATGCAATTCTCTTAAGGGCTTATTCAGTTGATACAAATTTTCAAGGAAAAGGGATTGCGAGTCAATCTTTAAAATTGTTGCCTTCATTTGTAAAAGCGAATTTCCCTGAGCGAGATGAAATTATTTTAGGAGTAAATCATAAAAATATTGCTGCACATCATGTTTATTTAAAAAGCGGTTTTATTGATAAAGGAATTAGAGTAATGGGGAGAAAAGGTGAGCTCTTTATTATGCATATGAATCTTGTATAAGTTTAGAAAGAAGGAAGATACGATGTACGGAGTTATAGCTTTATTTGATGAAAAAACCGAACAAATCATTAAAGATATTTGGACAGAGTTAAGCGAAAAATCGATTTCTTTCTATGCTGATGAAGTAGTAGATCGTATACCTCATATTACTTTAGCAAGTTATCATAATTTAGATAAAAAAAGCTTTTTTGATCAATTTGATAATTTTTATGAGAATAAGCCAAAGATAAATATTACGCTTAATTCAATTGGTTCGTTTCTAAATACTGGGACGTTGTTTTTTTCGCCAATTGTTTCAAGAGATTTAGTTGATTTTCATGAAGATTATCATATTTATTTTAAACAATTTAATGATAATCCAAATTCTATGTATTTGCCTGGTAAGTGGGTACCGCATTGTACATTAGCTAATCGATTGTCACCGGATAAGCTAGTTGAAGCATATCACTATTGTTTAAATCGAAATGACATATTAGTTGGGAACTTACAAAGGGTTGCTATTATCGAAATGATTAATAAAAATAATGCACCAATAATTTATTCAAAGTATTTAAATTCGATAAATTAAGTTAAAAAACTCGTAAATCATTGCGAGTTTTTTATTTTTAAAGAATCTTGTTAATAAAATTCAAGTATTAAATCAAGATAATGCACATTGTAAGTAATTGAATTTATTAATTGCTCTCATCCTACCGAAATGAAATAAATCTCCATTTCAAAAAGTGAATTGAAAATAACTCAATCGAGTTGTATTCAGTTCACTTATTTTATTAATTTGAGTCGTTTAGACTCAAATAAATGTTGATTTATTGGGGTTCTTTAATTCTGGCATGGTTATTGCAAAGTAAAGGACATAGGGGAAAAAATAGCGACACTTCCGCCTTGGTTTATTGGTGTCATTGGGTCAGCTGGTCTACTAGCAGCTTTAGTACCTAGTTCGTTGTTATTATTAACGGCCTCAACCTTACTTTCCAAAAATATTTACAAAGCAATAAAACCGGAAACAAGCGATGCTAAGTTAGCAGGACTTACAAGAATCTTAGTTCCAATCATAGCTTTAATCGCATTATTTTTTACATTTTATGGTGGAAAGACAATGCTTTCTCTTTTATTAATGGCATATAGCTTTGTCTTACAATTGTTCCCTGCATTGATTGTTACGTTCTTAAAGCGTAATCCAGTTACAAAAATTGGAGCAGTAGCAGGAATACTATCTGGACTAGTTACAGTAGCATACGTAACAATAAAAAATACAACTTTTGGAACAATATTCCCTCATGCTCCTCAATTTTTAAAAGATTTTGATTCAGGATTTATTGCATTCACGATTAATATTGTCTTTATGTTTGGAGTTAGTGGAATTACTTATTTAGTAAAAATAAGACCAAGGGTAAGGCAAGAAACGATTAAGGAACAATGGTGAGAAAGATGAAGATTGTATGTATTGGTGATAGTCTTACAGAAGGTTTAGGAATATCAAAAGTTGACGCATGGCCGACTATTCTTCAAAACGTATTATCAGTCGAGATTATTAATAAAGGGATATCAGGTGATACAAGTACTGGAATGCTGTCACGATTCTACCATGATGTCGTATTAAATAATCCATCACATGTTATTATTTGTGCAGGTGCAAATGATTTATGGTGGGATGTTGAAATAAACTATATACTTTCAAATATTTATTCGATGGTAAAGCAAGCAATTCACAATGGTATTCAGCCTATTGTAGCAATCCATCCGCCAATTCACATAGAACATATCAATCATCAAGAAGTGTGGGAACCGATTTCTGGTTATGATACATTCGTGTTGAAGGCACAGGAGTTAGCAAATCGAATCGGGCAAATGGTAAAAGTGAATCAATTTCAACTTGTTGATTTTCGAATTCCATTTCAACAATATCAGAATCTAAACTCAAAGTTTTTTGAAGGTACTGATGGAGTACATCCAAATGAACTTGGTCATAGTGCTTTAGCAAACCAGGCATATCAAACGATTGTAAATTTATGATGGAGTACTAAAAACTTGAACGGATAGCAAAGTTAAGCTATCCGTTTTTAATTTTGGGAAAGAAAACTTTAGGCATAGGGTTCTAAGAAAAATCCTGGTATCTTTTTAATTAACTGTATCAATTGCTTTAAGTTCATAAAGCAAATATGTATTATTATTTCTCCATTCTACTTTCTGAATAACAGCTATTCCAAAAGGTTTTTCATCATTCTTTCGGGAGACATTGATTGGTGTGTCAATAGGGTATAAATGGTATCCGTTTTGTTTTAACGAGAATAGATTGTTTTCTTGTCTAACGGCGTGCTCGTTCGTTACAATTAACCAATTAAATTCAAATGGCATACTCATATTTTGAAAACTCCTTAAATTGAATAGAATATTTATTATAGTAAAGATTAATCTCTTAAAAATATCTTAATATATTTTAGTTCTGAACACAAAATAGAGATTTTAGAGAAAGTGATAATGAAAGATGAAACCCATTTTCCATATTTTTTTTATAAAAGCTAAAAAACATAGGATAGTCCAAGTTATTATAAACTGACTATCCATTTAATATTTTTAAACTTTTCATATACACAAAAAACGTATGGTCATTGATTAGGTAATTCGACTATATAATAAAATAAACGGTTTTTTTTTTGTAGTTGCTTTTTTGGAAGGGGCTGATGTTTATGCGAAGAAATAAAAATGCGGCTCTTATTGCAATCTTATGGTTATTCATGGTGATTTTTATTGTTGTAAATGCAATACGTCATATTCGAGTATATATGGTTTACAGTTCAGGCTTAATGCCTTTTATTGTTTGTGGAATGATTATCTTTGCGATTATTATCCTTTATGTAAGTGGTTCGAATCAGCGGAGATAAAAGCCTTTATGAACCCATTGTTTTAGGGTTCTTTTTTTTGGTTAGATATTGAAGAACAATTGTAAATTACAAATTTCGATACTTTACTAACTGAGTAAGGTATTGATCTTCTTGCTTTTTTAAAAACGAGAGTGTCCCATAAATACATTTTGGGACCCCTCGTTTTTTCTTGTAAATACAAGTTTTGAAATTAAGCATAAAGAAAAAGAATTAAAAATATAATTGACACTGATAATCATTATCATATAAAATTACAATTGAAAATGATTATCAATATCAAATATTGGTTGATTCTCTTCTTTAAATAAATGCTCAGGATGGGTAAGAAAAAACCATTAAGGAGGCCGTTGATGGATAAACATTTCATTATTTTAGAGCCATTTCATCAGCAAGTAACATGTTGTTGTCCAGGTCAAAAGCATCAACACGTAATTGAATTTAGTGAAGGTGATTTATGGACGATGACAAGTGAGAGAAAATATGTTGATTGCTTAGGATGGCATTATTTAATTGATAACAATAATGACTTTGAGTTTTATTTGCATGTTGAAGACATCGAAAGCTTATACGAAAGTGGTGTACTTTGTTCCATATGGGATATAGATCTTAAAATAAATCATTTAAATTTTAAAATTAATGAAGCACTTGATGTGAATGATCGAGAGTCATTTCTTACAATTGCAAATGAATTACGTAGTTTAAAAGAATTAAAGAACAAATTTTTCACAAATAAAGATGTTGTTTAAATAGTTTTCATAAATAAAAACGCATGATTGAGGAGAGAGAAGAATGGCTAAAATTTTAATCGCTTTTGCAAGTATGTCAGGTAACACAGAGGAAATAGCTGAGTTAATTAAATCTAGTATAGATACGATGGGCCATGATATAGAAATGAAAGAAATTGAAAATATCAATACACAGAAATTATTAGAATTTGATGGCATCCTATTAGGAGCTTATACATGGGGGGACGGCGAGCTTCCATATGAAGTAGAAGATTTTTACGATGACATTGAAAACTTAAATTTAACTGGTAAAAAAGCTGCTGTATTTGGATCAGGTGATCATGCTTATCCTAAGTTTTGTGCTGCTGTAGGTCTATTAGAAGATAGATTAAAAGAATGCGGGGCCGAAATAATAGAGGAAGGATTAAAAGTAGAATTAGCACCGGAAACGGAAGAAGACATTGAACGTTGTGTTACGTTTGCCATTAACTTTATTAGCCAATTTGAAGATCAATTTGAGGGAACTGTATGAATAACATGTTCAGTTCTACAGCAGTAACAAGAACTGAAAATGGTAGTACGATTATAGCTACCGTAAATAATGGAATTATCATTGATTATGATGGAAACAGGACTTTCAGCTTTCCATTAATAAAAAATCAAATTCGTGATTTGAAATGTGTTGGAAAAATTGTATATGGTGTTGGAGATAACGGGCTATTTATTAAGAGCCTAAATGAAGGTAAAGAATGGATCATCAAGCAGTTTCCTACAAAAGCAAGTGTATGGAGTGTTTGCTGTAATTCAAACGGGCTAGTCGTAGCACATGGAGATAAAGTAATTTACATATCAACGAACTTTGGTGAAACTTGGAAAATCATTTCTCCATTTAAAGTCAGTAAACCACCTTCCATACGCTCTTTATGCTTACATGGCAGTATGTTATTTATTGGTACAAAAATTCATCCAACTGATGGTGGAATTTGGATGTTAGACTTACGCACATATAAATTCATAAGAGTAAAAGTTGAGTCTGATAAAATGATTTCATCAATGATAGTAAATAATGGACTTTTCGTTACAGTTAGTGGTTCATGTAGAGGAAGAGATGGAGTTGTAGAATATTTACCAATCAAAAGTCTTAACGAAGAGAATGGTCGTTGGAATCAATGCTATAGTACAATAAGTAATGGAAGTTATTTAGATGTTAGTGCACATAATGGAATCGTGTATACAACCTCCAGTCAAAATGATTCAGGCTATAGCACCGTTTCAAGAGTTTATTTAGAAAATCAATTAATTGTACCGTGCGATTACGTAAAAGGTCATGGCTGGAGAATCTGTAATGAAAATGAAAATTATATCGTCGCAGGACAATATGAAACTAGATTTTTTGAGAAAGATTCTAAAAGAGTGTGTTGAGATGGGGAAAAAAAACATAAAAACATGTGGCTCCATTCGTCAAAGAGGCTGACAAATGGGGCCCCTTTTTACATTCAATACTTGGAATCTAATTGCACCCAGCTGTTCATTTGCAACATTTCCTCATTAATTTGCAAAGGAAGAACCTTTATTTGCGCTTTTCTACGACTAACTTGCAACTCAGATTTTATTTGCCATTACTCATTTTTTAATGAAGTATAGCCAATTCAATTTGAGATATAAATAGGAGGGTTCCCCTAAAGGGACCCTCCTGCTTTTATCTAATCTGCAATTACCAAATTTGTATTTGTCTTATTAAATTTAGAAATAAAATTTTTATTAATATGAGAATCTGTAATGATATAATCAATTTTTTCAAGCGGAGCTATGTGAACAGTGACGTTTTTACCGAACTTTGTGCTGTCAGCCGCTACATAATTAAGGTTGGATAACTCAATTATTTTTTTCCTTGTAATCGCTTCTTCTAAATTATAATCAGAAATTCCTTTTTCAATTGTAATTCCGCTTGCGCAAATAAACGTCTTTAATATATTTAATTCGCTAAAATTAAATAAGTAATCGTACGTAACCACTGATTGTTCATTTCTTCTGATTTTCCCACCGATAATGATCAATTCAATTGAGCTATTCATTAATTCATTAATGATTGGAATAGAGTTTGTAACGACTGTTAGATTCTTTTTGTCTTTAATAAATTTCGCAATTTGTAATGTAGTAGAACCACTATCTAAGTAAACGCAATCACCATCTTCTATATGTTCAGCACATTTCTGAGCGATTTTTTCTTTTTCCTCCAAGTGGCTTACCATTCTTTCTTCCATAGATGATTCAAAAAACTTCGATTCAGCTATTTTCGCACCACCATATATTTTCTCTATTTTGCCTTGTTTTTCAAGTAGATTTAAATCTCTTCGTAAAGTATCAGTAGATATATTTAGAGCATTTGTTAACTCAGTTATTTTTAAGACATTATTTATTTTTAATAAATCAATTATTTTTTGTTGTCTTTCAAGTGGAAACATAACCTCACCCATTCAGTATTTAATAATATTTGCTTACAGTTTAATGAAAAGAATGTAGATTTTCAATAGAAGTAATGCAAATGTTTCATTAAGTAATTGTAAATATGCGCATAAGTTATGCAAGAGTTACTTATAATTTACATATTATTTACTTAAAAAGCTAATTGAATTTACATATGAATTTTATACTAAGGTTGTACTTAAGGGGGTGACAGTTTGCTGAAACTACAAAACGTTAGCAAACAGTTTGATAAAAAAGTCGTATTAACAGATATAAATCTTGAAATTAAAACCGGAGAAATCGTCTCATTACTAGGTCCAAGTGGAAGTGGAAAAACGACTTTATTAAATCTAATTCTTGGTCTAACGCAAATGGATCAAGGTCAAATCATATTCAATGATGTAGATATTACTAAAACGCCAATGAAAGATAGAGGATTCAATATCGTTTTCCAAGATTATGCACTTTTTCCTAACTTGAATTCTTATGAAAACATTGTTTACGGATTAAGAAATAAGAAAGGCCTTGTATCGGATCAAGAATTACAGGAATATATTGATTTCTTAGAATTAAAGCCTCATTTAAATAAGAAAATAGGAGAGCTATCTGGGGGTCAGAAACAAAGAGTTGCACTTGCTAGAACATTAGTAACGAAACCAAAAATTTTACTATTAGATGAACCTTTAAGTGCACTAGATGGCGTTATAAAAGAATCAATTAAAGAACGAATTAAATCAATCGCAAGAGAATTTAAACTAACTACGATTATCGTTACACATGATCCAGAAGAAGCTTTAACTTTATCAGATAAAATTTTAATTATTAATGAAGGTAAAATTTCACAATTTGGTACGCCAAGTGAAATCATCAACCAACCAAATAATCGATTCGTTGAAGAGTTTATATTAAAGCAGCTTCAAATTAAGAGACATAATATTTACAACTTATTTGGTGAGAAATATGCATAAAGTTAAACCTGAAATGCGAGTTATTTACTTAGCAATATTACTACTATTTGTCTCATTTCTATTATTACCATTAATCATATTATTTTATCGCTCACTTGAAACGGATCATGGTTTTGGAATTTATAATTATATAACAATACTGTCAGATAAAACCCTAGTACAAGCAGTTGGAAATAGTATAAAGGTTTCTACAATTACTGCTTGTGTCAGCACAATATTAGCTTTTATTCTGGCATATTCAATTAACTGTACGAAATTGATTCAACCTTTTAAAGGATTTATGAAAATAGTTATTGTCATACCAATGTTGCTTCCAACGATCACATATGGATTTGCGATTATTTATTCCTTTGGTCAACAAGGTTTAATTACAAAACTACTAGGTAAAAACTTATTTGAAATTTATGGGTTTAATGGATTGATAATTGGATACGTAATTTATACATTACCAGCTGCATTCCTATTAATTAATAATTCTTTTAAATATATTGATAAAAAGTTTATGGTTGTTTCTGAATTGATGGGTGATGGACGATTTAGAAGCTTCAAAAATACAATTATTCGCCCATTACTTGGTACCCTTGGTGGAGCTTTTGTTCTTTCCTTCATTTTAAGCTTTACGGATTACGGTATTCCGGCTTCGGTGGGTGGTACATATTACGTTGTAGCTACCCAGTTATATCAAGTTATGCTTGGATCAATTCCAAATTTTAATAATGGTGCAGTCATTGCAGTATTAATGTTAGTTCCAGCTGTATTTGGCGTTTTATTACTAAACTATCTCGAAAAATTCAATTTTCATTATGACAAGTTTACAAACGTTGAAATGATTTCCAACAAAGTACGAGATATTTGGTTTGGGATAATTTCTACAATCATTTTAGTTGGAATCCTATCAGTATTTGCAGTAATGTTCATCATTCCATTTTTTATTAGTTATCCATTTAAATTAACTTTTACGCTACAACATTTCGTAGATGCTTTTCAATCAAGCGATCTAATAGGAGTTTATAAAAACTCGTTATATGTTTCAGTTGTAACAGCAATACTAGGATCGATTGTTGCATATAGCTCGGCACTATTAAATGTGCGAACAAATATAAAAAATAAATCTAAGCTAGTGATCGACTTAATTTCAATGTTAACAAACACTGTTCCAGGAATGGTCTTAGGTTTATCGTATTTACTATTTTTCAATAATAGTAGTTTAAAAGGAACATTTGCAATTATCATTCTTTGCAACATCGTTCACTTCTTTACTACACCATATTTATTAGCGAAAAACTCCTTATCCAAAATGAATCCTGGTTGGGAGACTACTGGAGAATTAATGGGGGATTCATGGTTTAAAACAATTTATAGAGTTGTTTTACCCAACTCTAAGTCAACAGTTTTTGAAATGATTAGTTACTATTTTATCAACTCAATGGTAACGGTAAGTGGGATCATTTTCTTAATAACAGCTGAAACTTCATTGGTTGCAAGCAAAATTAAAGAACTTCAGCATTTCCAAAAATACGATGAAATATTTGTATTATCTCTATTAATCTTTTTCACGAATTTAATCGTCAAATTCATCTGCGACTATTTCCAGAGAAAAAGTGTTTTGCAGGGATAATCAATCATTTATAAAAAATAAAAATAAGTGAGGTTACTTTATGTTTAAGAAATTTAAAGGAATCATGTTGTCATTATTCGCACTATGTTTAGTTTGTTCATTAACTGCATGTAATAGTTCAAAAACAAATGCCTCAGGAAAAGTTGTTATTTATACGAATGGCGATGAAGAAGCTATTACATCAATGGAAAAAGCATTAAAGAAATCAGGTTATGAAGGGAAATATGTGTTCCAAACATTTGGTACTTCTGAATTAGGTGGAAAACTTATGGCAGAAGGTGACAAAATCGAAGCGAATTTAGTAACAATGAGTTCATATTTCTTAGATAGTGCTCAAGAAAAACAAAATATGTTTGAAGACTTAACGTTTAAAACAAATTCACTAGAAAAATATCCTGCATTCTATACACCAATTTTAGCTAACACAGGATCAATCTTTGTAAATACAAAAGTAATAAAAGAAAAAGGCTTACCAATGCCAACTTCAATCAAAGATTTAGCTAAACCAGAATTTAAAGGTTTAGTATCAATTCCAAATATCATGGATTCTTCAACTGGATGGTTATTAATTCAAGCAATTATTACTCAGTATGGGGACGTAGAAGGTAAAACAATTTTACATGATTTAATCGCAAACTGTGGTCCACATTTAGAGAGCTCAGGTTCAGGTCCAATTAAGAAAGTAGAAGCTGGCGAGGTTGCAGCGGGTATTGGGTTACGACACCAAGCAGTATTAGATAAAAGTTCAGGTTTACCAATTGACTATGTAGATCCAACAGAAGGAAACTTCTCACTAACTGAGTCAGTTGCAGTTGTTAAAAAAGATAAGAAATCAAATGAATTAGCTATGAAAATGGCAGAAGTAATTATTAAAGATGCTCGTAAAGATTTAATCAAAAATTTCCCAGTTGCTTTATACAAAGGAGAAACTGTAAGTGACGAGCATAAACCAGCTCATTCTATGAAATTTAGTCAACCATTAACAGTTAAATTATTAGAAGAGCACCAACAGTTCTTTAATGCTGCAAAATAATTACTAAGGGGATGAAGAGTCATGAAAAATTATAAATTACTAACACCAGGTCCATTAACAACAACAAGTACGGTCAAAGAAGAAATGCTCTTTGACCGATGTACTTGGGAAAATGATTACAAAAAAATAACACAAAAAATTAGAGCGCAACTTTTAGAGTTGGCAAACGCATCAGAAGAAGATTATACAGTTGTTTTAATGCAAGGTAGTGGTACATTTGCAGTTGAATCAGTTATTAGTTCAACAATCTCAAAAAATGACAAAGTATTGATTGTAACGAATGGAGCTTATGGTGAACGTATTGTAAAAATGGCTAAGTATATTGGGCTTAATTTCGTTCAATATAGCATTGCATATGATGAGT
This sequence comes from Gottfriedia acidiceleris, assembly GCF_002128425.1. Classification (GTDB taxonomy): domain Bacteria; phylum Bacillota; class Bacilli; order Bacillales; family Bacillaceae_G; genus Gottfriedia; species Gottfriedia acidiceleris. The sequence goes on along the minus strand of NZ_NESS01000003.1, from coordinate 360,787 downwards.
TGCCTAAAGAAGAAGAGTTAAGAGACATTATTGAAAAAGATCAAGCTATTACTCACATCGTAATGGTTCATTGCGAAACAACAACTGGTATTTTAAATCCTATTGAAACGGTAGCCGAACTTTCAAAAGAGTTTAATAAAACGCTAATTATTGATGCAATGAGTAGCTTTGGTGGTATCGAAATTGATGTACAAAAACTGGAAATTGATTACTTAATTAGTAGTGCTAATAAATGTATTCAAGGTGTACCAGGATTTGGGTTTGTTATCGCAAAACTAGAAAAGCTTGTTCAATGTGAGGGAATTGCTCGAAGTTTATCTTTAGATTTATTTGATCAATGGAAAGAAATGGACAAAGATGGTAAATGGAGATTTACTTCTCCGACACATGTTGTTGCAGCATTTTCAAAAGCGATAGATGAATTGATTGAAGAAGGTGGCATTTCAGCTAGATTTGATCGTTATCTAAATAATAACCGCTTGTTAAGAATGAGACTGAAAGAAGTTGGAATTCATGCTTATATTACTGAGGAAAATCAATCGCCAATTATTACAACGTTCTTATTTCCAAGTGAACAGTTTAGCTTTGAAAACTTCTATTACTTCGTAAAGGAAAAAGGATATGTCATTTATCCTGGCAAGCTAACTGATGCTGATACATTCCGTGTAGGAAATATTGGAGAAATTTATGAAGAAGATATTCAAAGTTTATGTAATATTATCGAAGAATATATGGGAGTGGTGACAAAATGAATAAAGTTGAAGGGATTATTTTAGATTGGGCAGGTACAACAGTTGACTTCGGATGTTTTGCGCCAGTAAATGTGTTTATCGATATTTTTAAAAATGCCGGAATTGAAGTAACAATGGAAGAAGCTCGAGCACCAATGGGAATGCTAAAAATCGATCATATCCGTGAAATGCTTTCAATGCCAAGAATTTCTAACCTTTGGATTGAAAAATATGAGAGACCATTCAATGAGCAAGATGTGAATATACTTTATGCAAACTTTGAGCCAGCTCTAATGTCTTCGCTATCTGACTATGCAGATCCGATTCCAGGAGTCATCGAAGTAGTGCAGGAATTAAGAAATCAAGGTCTTAAAATAGGTTCAACAACAGGATACACAAATAAAATGATGGATGTAGTCGTTCCAAATGCTGAGACAAAAGGCTATTATCCAGACTTCTATATTACACCTGACGATACAAATTCATTTGGTAGACCGTATCCATATATGATTTACCGTAACATGGAAGCATTAAAGTTAACAGTTCCATGGAAAGTAGTGAAAGTAGGCGATACAATTTCGGATATTAAAGAAGGAATTAATGCAGGTGTTTGGTCTGTCGGTGTCATTATCGGAAGTTCAGAAATGGGACTAAGTTTAGAAGAGTTTAATAGTTTAACAGATAGTGAGAAAGAAGCAATCATTTCAAAAACTCAACAATCATTTAGACAAAATGGTGCAGACTTCACGATTAAAACGATGAGTGAATTACCTATGTTAATTGAAAAAATAAATGATCTAATTTTAGAAGGTAAGAAAGTAAAATGCTAAAAAATCATTTGAAAAGAGAAGGTGACATTAACTCAAGTCCTCTTCGCATGGAATGGATGGATCAATTAAATCAAATTAGTAAAGAAGTCATTCAAGAGGATGAGCGGGTCTTTGTAAGACAATCAATGTCTACGCCTTGTCTTAATGGAATAGTCGATGCTAGTGGAAGTTATCTAATTGATGTGAATGGGAATAAATATTTAGATTTTCATGGAAATAGTTCACATCAAGTTGGATATAAAAATCCATATGTAATTGAAGCAATCAAACAACAAGTTGATGAACTTCCATTTATTCCAAGAAGGTTTACAGCTGAGATTATCATTAAGGCAGCTAATAAACTAGTAAATAAAACAACTTCAAAAGATTACAAAGTCTTATTTACTCCATCTGGTAGTGCAGCTGTTGGTTTAGCACTTAAAATTGCGCGAAAAGTGACTGGACGTCATAAAGTCATTTCGATGTGGGAATCATTCCATGGAGCTGGATTAGATGCGATTTCAGTAGGCGGAGAATATGTTTTTAAAAAGGATATGGGCCCTCTTATGCCCGGTACTTTAAAAGCAATTCCTTTTAATGGATATCGTAATCTATTAAAAAGTGACTCTCATGAAGAAATTGCGAATTTTTGCTTAGACCATATTGAATATATGATTGAGCATGAAGGAGAAATTGGCGCTATTTTATTAGAACCAATTCGGGCAACTGATACACATATTCCACCAAAATCTTATTTTAAGAGACTAAGAGAAATATGTGATCGACATGAAATTCTATTAATATTTGACGAAGTTCCGACAGCTTTAATGAGAAGTGGAACATTTTATGTTCATCAAAACTTTGAGATCGAGCCTGATATTTTAGTTCTTGGAAAAGGTCTAGGTGGAGCGCTAATACCTCAAGCGGCTGTACTAACTCGTACAAAATACGATGTTGCCAAAGAAATATCACTAGGTCATTATACACATGAGAAACCGGCATTAGGCTGTGCAGCGATTTGTTCAACAATTGATTATATTGATGATTACAACTTGGAAGAGAATTGCCGAGTACAATCTGAATTCGTAAAAACAAAGCTAGTTGAACTTTACGAACAGTATGAGAAGATTGGCGATATTCGAGTTGCTGGATTATTGATTTCTATTGAGTTAGTTAAGTCTCGTGAAACTAAGGAAAAGAATGATTTATTAGCCGAAAAAATTCTATATTTTTGTTTAAATAATGGGCTTTCTTTTAAGCTTTCGGGAGGCAATTGCATAACATGGCATCCACCTTTAATTGTTATAAAAAACGAGTTAGAGTTTGCTGTGGCCCTTCTTGAAGAAGGGTTGAAAAGATTTAGTTAATTTAAAAAAGTGTAGCTAATATTCAACGTATGAGTTTAGCTACACTTTTTTATGATGGAACAATGAGTAGCGACATATAAAGTCTTAAGAATTGCAAATAAAATAGGGAGCACTCATGAGTCAGTTAACCTAACTTATGAGACACCCCACAGTCTACCGCATTACTTTTAGAATTATTTCACTAAACCGCCTCTTAGCTTAGTTACGCCAAATTCTAAATAACATTTTAAGCAGCTAAGCATAAATACCCAGCCTTCTTTATTATCGATTAAATGATGAACATATTGTGGGTCGCTTTCATTAAAGCCTTCTTCCACGACTTCAATAATTGTGTTATTTTGATCTTGTTCATTTAATGTAATTGTTACGATATTTCCTTCTACTGTAGGTCCCCAAGCAAATACAATCTTCTTATTTTCCTCAACCTCGATAATATTTATTTTACCTTCTGCATTGTAAAGATCGTATTTTAAAGTAATGACTTTTCCTTCTTCCCATCGTTCAGAGCTAGAAGAAAACCAAAAGTTACCTATTTTAGTTGGATCAACAAATGCCTCGAATATGTCTTTTGCTGGTTTGAAAATATTAAATTTAGTTACATTATTCATTTAAATATCAGCCCACTTTCAATTAATTTAATATGTATCATCTTTGTCCTTACTAACTTATTTTAAACTTTTATCTTTTAATTGTGAATATTTAGTCTTAATATTCAGATAATGATATAAACAAAGTTTAAAACTTTATCAATAAATTAACTATTTGTCCGTATTTTTGATAATAACCTAAAAAAGGATAGGCGTCTGCCTATCCCAATTCATACATTTAATATCGGTCTGATTCATGGCCCATATTTTTGGCTTTGTCAGACGCGACATCAGCTGCTTCTGTACTAGTGTGTTCAGTTCGATTACTCTTGGCTTTTTCTAAACCTTCGCGCACTCTGCGTCCGTATTCTTCATCAGCTTTTGTAAAATAACCAACCATCGTTTCTTGAATATGTGGCTTACATACTTTTAGTGCATCTACTAAATTTGAAATTAATTCGCTTTTTTCAGTTTCGTCGAAAGCACGGTAAGTATTACCAGCTTGGATAAAGTCATTAGGTCGATCTATTTTTTGGCGTACTAACTTATTATTGTACGTAGGTTCATGATCTTTTCCATTCTTTGGTGCTGCTTTTAATCCACCTAGTGATGAAGGTTCATAGTTCACATGTGGGTTTTGACCTGGCGCCGCGTCAACTTTATATTCCATTTGCCCATCACGTTGATTTGTCGCTACATGATTTTTGGGTGAATTAACTGGTAATTGTAAGTAATTTGTCCCAACTCGATATCGTTGTGTATCTGAATACGAAAAAGTACGGCCTTGAAGTAATTTATCATCTGAAAAATCGAGTCCGTCAACTAATACACCTGTCCCAAATGCAATTTGTTCCACTTCTGCAAAATAGTTTTCTGGATTTTTGTTTAATACCATTTTTCCAACTGGTAAAAAAGGAAACTTTTCTGGATCCCATAGTTTTGTAGGATCAAGTGGATCAAAATCAAGCTCTGGATGCTCATCATCACTCATGATTTGTACACATAATTCCCATTCTGGATAGTCGCCTTTCTCAATAGCCTCGTAAAGATCTTGAGTTGCATGATTATAATTAGTAGATTGGATTTCATTTGCTTCTTGTTGTGATAGATTTTTTATTCCTTGTTTTAGCGGTTCCCAGTGGTATTTAATAAGAACTGCCTCGCCATCTTTGTTTACCCACTTATATGTGTTAACACCAGATCCTTGCATTTGTCGATAGTTTGCTGGAATTCCCCATGGTGAAAAGATAAATGTAACCATATGAGTGGATTCTGGTGTTAGATGAAGAAAGTCAAACATTCTTTCAGGATCAGGAAGGTTCGTTACTGGATCCGGTTTAAAAGAGTGAACCATATCTGGAAATTTCAAAGGATCACGAATAAAAAAGATTTTTAAATTATTACCTACTAAATCCCAGTTTCCATCTTCAGTATAAAACTTTGTAGCAAAACCACGTGGATCACGTAAAGTTTCAGGAGAATGTCCACCACCTACAACTGTGGAAAATCGAACATACACAGGTGTTTTTTTCCCCTTCTCTTGAAATAATTTTGCTCTAGTATATTTAGAAATTGCGTGATCGCCTACTTTTCCATATGCCTCAAAATATCCTTGTGCTCCAGCTCCACGAGCATGCACAACACGTTCTGGAATTCGTTCACGGTCAAAATGAGAGATTTTTTCAAGAAAGTCATAGTTTTCTAAAGTTGTTGGTCCCCGATTACCAACGGTTCTTACATTTTGATTATCAGTTACAGGATGGCCTTGCCGATTCGTCAATATTTCTTCATTGTTTCCTTGATTATCCATAATTTTCCCCCATTCATACAAATTCAAAATTTAGAATGTCCATAAATTTGGAACGATATGCAAATTTTTCCTGTAAGTTGTATCGAATCAATCCATTTTAAAAGTTTACAATTTGGATACATCTCATGACTAATTTTGAAACATTGATTCAATATTATTGAGATGTAAAATGAGAGGAGGAATTTAAATTGAAGAAAAAGTTATTAAAAGCTTTTGTATCAACTATGGCCTTATCTAGCGCATTATTATTTTCAAATGGTGTAGCAACGGTGCCAACACATGCTAGTGCAGCGGTTTTAAATGCTCCGATTAGTGTATATGAGGTAACTGCAAGTGTATTAAACGTACGAAGTGCTCCAAATACAAGCTCAAAAGTAGTAGATACATTAAGAAAGAAAGATCAAATTGAGATTGTAAAATTCTATAATGCTAGCTGGGCACAAATTAAAACAACAACTACTAAAAATGGTATAGCTTATGTAAGTACTAAATACTTACAAAAAGTACCAACTACTGTTACAACAAAAGCTAATTTAAATTTACGTAGCGGTCCTAGTACTAAAAACAAAATCCTTACGGTAATTCCTAAAGGTGCAAAAGTTAGTTTCCTTGGCTATCAGACTGAAGGGAAAACTCAAATTGATTATAATTGGGCAATCGTTTCTTACAATGGTAAAAAAGGATTTGCTAGTACTAGTTATTTAAATATGAAGTAAAAAAAGAGGAAGTGAGCTTTTAGCTCACTTTCGTATAGTAGAAAAAAAGAATCAGAACTTTAATTTTTAAACAGATAAAGTGTAAATAAAGTCAGATCTGCAGCAAAGCAGGTAAATAGCAAGAATCAAAAAAAGATTACCTTAACCCTGAATTAGTTGTTTCATTACCATATTCCCCCAAAAAAAAGTGAGCTAAAAAAGTTCACTTTTTTTAATTAGGAAGTACCTTATAAGCTAACTTATTAATAATCTCTTTATGTTCAGGGTATTTATTATGTAATTGGTCTTGTGTAAATAATTCGAAATCTTTAAAATCAAATCCGGGTGAAACCATACATCCAACTAATGAAAAAGTATTTTCTTCCATAACTGATGAACCGAAAATTGAATTTTTCGGTACTAAATATTGAGGAACTTCTCCATTTTCTAAATTAAGGCCTAATTTTATTTCTTCATATTGACCTTTCTCATGGATAACATGAATCGTTAATGAACTACCTGCATGGAAATACCATAATTCATCAGACTTTAATCTGTGAAAATGTGAAATATCATGTGATTGTAGCAAAAAATAAATACTAGTATAAAGCAATCTATGATCATCATAATTTACGGTTAATTCACGATCAGAAATTTGCTCCTTTGATTGATAGGTAGATTTGTAATATCCCCCCTCTGGATGTGCTTCTAGTCCAAGTTTAGAAATCCAATATTCTGGATTATTGTTAAACATTTTATCAATCCTTTTAAACATTTTATCAATCCTTTCTATTAATAAATTGCCCATTACTACTCATCCCATGTTACCTTAATTTTTGTTAATTTTTATGAAAAATATATTGGGAAATATCTTTTTTAATTGAATAGAATATTCTAAAATATTTAATAAGATGTTTAAAAAAAGTACAGAATTTTCCCGATATACAATTTAATTGAAATAGATTAAATTAAACTTATTAAATGAAAAAATATGGAGCGGAAGTTCGATGTTTAAAAAAGGAATATTATATTTAGTGGCGATTTTTACGATTTCGCTCATTGTTAACCAAACTATTTTATCTAAAGATGAAAAACCAGAAGTTAAATTTGAGCTAGCAGATAAAACAATTCCTTATAAAATAGCAAATTATTCTTGGGGAAAATTATTAGATAAAGATAAATCAACAAATTGCACATATAAAAATATAAAAAAAGAAGTAGCTATTCAAGCTTTCGAAGGGGAGCTTTTAAAGATTTATTTTTCGGAACAACCCGAAAACGTTGAAATATTAGAGCACACTGGGACTAAAAAATCATATATTTATGACCAAAATATAGATAATTACGGAAATTACTCTTTTCAACTTGGATCGAAAAAAGGGGAAAGAATATATGAAGTAAAAGGTATTTGGAAGGGTAATAATTATTTTACTTATTTGATAAAAGTAAAGGTTGTATAAAAATAATGTTTTTTATTTCCACTAATTTTAGTAACGATTAATTTCGAAAAAAAGTGTAAATGAGGTATAATGTTAAATGGTGAAAGTTTGGCTATTCTTTAGTAATATGGAACTTTTTAGTTATTGAAGAGAAGGTCAAATACATAGTAAATTAATCGTAGATTCAAAGTTGAAAGAGAGTGGAACAAGATGGGTCGTAAATGGAATAATATTAAAGAGAAGAAAGCTTCAAAAGATGCAAATACTAGTCGTATTTATGCAAAGTTTGGACGTGAAATATATGTAGCAGCGAAGCAAGGCGAGCCAGATCCAGAATCAAACCAAGCTTTAAAAGTTGTACTTGAGCGTGCGAAAACGTATAGTGTACCAAAGCATATTGTTGATCGTGCGATTGAAAAAGCAAAAGGTGGTTCTGAAGAAAGCTTTGATGAACTTCGTTACGAAGGTTTCGGACCAAATGGATCAATGGTAATTGTTGACGCACTTACTAATAATGTAAATCGAACAGCTGCAGAGGTTCGTGCTGCATTTAGCAAAAATGGCGGTAATCTTGGGGTAACGGGTTCAGTATCATATATGTTCGATGCAACGGCGGTAATTGGACTTGAAGGTAAAACATCTGATGAAGTGCTAGAAATTTTAATGGAAGCAGAAGTTGATGTTCGCGATATTTTAGAAGAAGATGAAGCTGTAATTGTTTACGCTGATCAAGATCAGTTCTATGCAATGCAAGAAGCATTTAAAAACGCAGGTATTACAGAATTTACTGTAGCTGAACTAACAATGTTAGCACAAAGTGATGTAACACTTCCAGAAGACGGACTAGCTAAATTTGAAAAAATGCTAGATGTTCTTGAAGACTTAGAAGATGTTCAACGAGTTTACCACAATGTAGACTTAGGTGAATAATTAATTTAAAAAGCAAAAAAACATAATAAATTAAGATAAGCGCGTTCGTATAGGTGAATTAATTTTCATCTGTATGGAGGCGTTTTTTATTTTCTATAAGAAGGACTTGATCATGATTGCTCATAGAATTTTTATGATCCATAAGTGGAAGACAGGAAAATATGAATATTACAGAGAATAGTATTGTTAATCAAGATTTGCTTAGAAATTATCGAATATTATATTCAATTTGAGGAGATCTATACATATGGAGAAATTATTAAAAAACGGGTACAAAGCATTTAAGTACGCGGCTCTAAGAATTGGTGTATTTTTGTTAGTTTTAGCAACTCCAGTAGGTATTTTAATGAGCTTTAACGCTAGTGCTGATGAGCGACAAAATCAAGAGATAAACTATTATGAACAATCCGTTGGCGAAAAAGGATTGAAGTTAGAAGAGCAACGAAGAAATGCAGTTATCCAAATTAAAAATAGCTCAACAGGCAATGAGTCCCTAGCTACCTGTGATGCTGAATCAAACTCGGAATGTGAGTAAAATGATTGTACATTCCTAGATTTGAGGTAATACATATTCTTGATTTTATTTATGGAGGAGTAAATTATGGAAGAGACGATTAAACAAAATAGCTTTACACATAAGGAGCTTGCTGCTTCGTGTTTTAATAAAGTGTGGGATTTACTTGAATTAGAAAACAGATCACAAAGTGAAACAGAAGAGATGGTTCATTTATGTCATAGCTCTTTTTGGCATTGGACAAAAGTAGAGAATCATACACCAAGAAACATATCGATTGGATATTGGCAATTATCACGAGTGTATGCTGTTATAGGGCATGGAGAAACAGCTTTAGATTATGCAAAAAAATGTGTCAAGATTAGTATAGAAGCCGAAGTAGAGCCGTTCTACATAGCATATGCATATGAGGCTTTATCAAGAGCGTATGCAAAACTAAATCAGTCTCCGGAAAGCTTAGCTGCTAAAACTAAAGCGTATGAATATGTAAAAGATGTAAAGTTTGAAGAAAGTAGAGATTTGTTGCTGAAAGATTTAGAAACAATTTAATTACTATTTGTTATAGTAATTAGACTAATTGATTTGAGAAGAAATTACAGACGACTTAAAAAGGAGGTCTCAAAGTCAGAGTACTTTTGAGACCCCTTTTTTGTATTAATTTTTTGCTAAGCGAACATAATGTGGAGATTAAGAATAAGAAGGACGAAAAGATTAAATACATAAAAAAACCACAAGGAAAATGATTACTTAGTGGACTTTCTACATTTATCACGGTCTTTATTGAGAACGTTAATTTTTAGATAACTTTTAAATCATAAATACTTGAAATGACCCATTTATTTTTTCGTTTAACAAGATCTAATTTTACATTACATAAATTCCTACCGTTTTTATAATTACCTTCAGGTTTTATCCCGTCAACAAATGTTATTTCATATTTTATATGTACCGTAGCTTTATGATCTTTCTTTTTTAAATGGATAACAGATAAATTATCACCGATGAATTTTGCATCAATTACGTTAGACATTATCTTAGTAAAGTAGTAAGAGTGATTGCTGATTTTTAAAGAATCTACTACAACAGAGTTATAAATCTCAATATCTTTCCACTTTAATGCTGTAATGTAGTTTCTTACAGAGTTTTGAACATTTTGTTCAATTATTAGTTCTGTAGACGCTTCATCGTCCAATCTCTTCTGTTTTTCTTTTTCAATAGATAGATTTAATGTTAATATAATAATGACAATTATTCCAAAAATTACCAAATATAAAGTAAGTAGTTTTTTAGCCATATGGGACCTCTAAAAGTATAAATTAATTTGGAAGATAACTAGCTTGATTTGGTTAAATCACTTGGTGACTTGAAAACTTAAAACTATATTTAAATTATTTATAGAAAAAAATGGCTGTAATCAAAAAAATCGCAAGATGTAATGATTACATCTTGCTTTAAAACTGGTTATTAAATGGGGGTGCATTTAAAAAATACTAATGAAGTTATTGATCGTTAGTATCGTTTAATTGCTTGTATTAAAATCATACCATTCTGTTTGACTTTTTTGTATTGGGAAAATTTTTTGAATATAATTTGTCTGAAAAATATCGAAAAAGTATATTAATGTGTCGTAAAATCTAATAAAATTTAATTATTAAGAGAAAATTAAAAATATTAATATAGGAAATTATTAGTTACTAGTCATATAAATATATCTATTTTAAATAATGGTGAACAGGAGATTTTATTATGGATTATGGCATGATGATCTTTCATCATCGAAAGAAATTAGGATGGACCCAGGAGAAATTATGTGAAGGAATATGTTCTGTTTCGCATTTAAGTAAAATTGAAAACGGTACAAAAGAGGCTGGTATAGAAACGATTGAATTGCTCTTAAAAAAGATGCGAGTTGAAATAGATGAAAATGATATTATAGATGAAGTGACTGGTCAACTTAAACGATTATGGAATTCGATAGAACGAGCTGACTATGATTCTAGTAAAATGCTGTTTGAAGAATTGATTGGTAAAGAGGAAAGTGTAAATTATACTAATATATCAAATGATTTTTGTATTACAATTTGGAGATATTATATTTTTATCGAAGATCTTAAAATGTCAAAGAAAAAATGGAAACAACTTGAGGCAAAAATGAAGAAATTTTCCCAATATGAAACGATAAAATATTTGTTTACACTATCAATATATTTCATAAAAGTAAAAAGATATAATGACTCACTTCTCGTAATGGATGAAGTTCAAGAAATTACACCAAACCTTGAAATAGATTTTCAGGAATATTGCTTCTATAGAGCTTTAGTATATAGCTTTATAAATCAGACTTCCTTATCAATGTATTTTTGTAATAAGGCAATTCCTATTTTTCTACAAAATAATAATATTAAACGGATTCTCGATGCCAAAATGTTACTTTCACTTCAATTAATAAAGAGCAAATTTTTAGACCGAGCTGAGCAATTTCTAATTGAAATTCTAGATTCCTCTGTCATATTAAGTGATAAAACAATTCATATGAGTGCTTTACATAATTTAGGCTATTTATACTATCATTCTAATCAACATAAAAAAGCAATAAAGTATTATCAAGAATATTTATCTAATATACAAGAGGATACTGAAGAGTATTTTTTAGTCATTTCAAATATAGCGAATAATATGTTGATTATAAATGACTATGAGACTGCTACTGAGTTGTTATGTAAGAATCTAAGTAAAATAAAAGATAAAAATAGTCCATCCTATATTCGAATGAAGGTTTTATTACTAGAAGCAAAAAAGGATGAAGCAAATTTAGTGACATATTTACGTGAAGTTGGATTGCCATTATGGGTTCAAACCAATGACCATGAAAAATTAATTAAATATTATGATATTGTTGCAGATTACTATGAAAAGCACGAATCGTTAGAAAAACAAAACAAGTTATATAAAGAATACAATAGCACTCTATTAAAAATAATCGAAAGCAGGAAATAACATGCTGAAAAGACTATCCAACATTATAACAATAGTGTGTTTGTTGACTGTACTATCTATTAATTATAGTCCAAATTTAGTTTCTGATGGTTCGGAGACTTCAATTGTTTCAAATGACTCAGGAACACAACTTTTTTCGGACGATGTTGACCCAAGTGTATCTACAGATGAAGGATTTCAACCATTTGATCGATCAAATCGTTCATATGTTGATGAACCAATTCATCCTAAGGTAGAGAAATTATTATTTATAAGAACTCGGTAATTTTAAAATTAAGTATCATACATTTAGTGTGGTACTTTTTTAATTAGGAGGTAAGTAATCTATGTCTTTTGAACAATGTTATAAAATAAATAATCTAATGAAGGATTTTAATAAAGGCTGGTATATAGCTGGCGGATGGGCGATTGACCTTTTCTTACAAAAACAAACGAGAAATCATCATGATATTGAAATCGCCATTGCGCGTAAGGATCAACTTTGTCTTAAAGAATATTTACTGAATTGGACGTTTAATAAAGTCGTTAAAGGGGAATTATCAATTTGGGAGAATGAATATTTAGAACTACCTATTCATGAAATACATGGCAAAAATGATAAGACAAATGATGAATTAGAAGTTTTATTAAATGAAATTGAGTTAAGTGATTGGAAGTTTAGAAGAGATGAATCAATTAATTGTAAATATAAATCACTTTATAGTGTTTCAAATGAAGGTATTCCGTACTTGAATCCAGAAATAGTGCTTTTATATAAGGTTAGAAATACAAGAGAAAAGGACAACCAGGACTTTAAAAACGTGAAAGATTATTTAACCTTTGACCAAAAAACATGGTTACATAAAGCAATCTCGATACATCATCCTAATCATAAATGGCTTGAAGATTTAATATAAAAAGTTGTAGGAGTGAGCATTGATGGAAGTATTGATTAGACCAGTAGAAATAAATGATGCTAAAGCACTTCATCGTATATGCACCCAAGAAAATGTTTTTCCTTATATGATATTTTTACCTAGTATGCGAATAGATATGATGGAAAATAGAATTAGAAACTTACAAGCAAACGAATTTGAATATGTCGCAGAATGTAATGGAGATGTGGTAGGGTTAGTTGGTTTAGTGCAAAGAACGGGTCGTAGATCTCATGTAGGAGATTTATTTATCGCTACTGATGGAAATCACCATAATAAAGGAATTGGAAAAGCGTTGCTTACGAAAGTATTAGATTTGGCAGATCATTGGCTAATGTTAGAAAGAGTAGAGCTAGGAGTATTAGAGACAAATCCTAAGGCACAAGCGTTATATGAAAAGTTTGGGTTTAGAGTTGAGGGAGTTAAAAGAGGGAATATAAAAGCAAATGGCCGATTTGTTGATGAAATTATGATGTGTCGATTTAGGCCAGGTGGTCCGATTCAATAATAATAGATAGTAATTGCCGAAATTAGATTTCGTTTGGCCAGATTGAACAGACCTTAAAATAAAATATGGTGTACACTAATTCATATTCGTTAGATTAAAATTGGACCGGGCAGTGAATACCCGGTTTTTCTTAATTTTTAGTAGTTTAGTATATACTATTAACCTCATTTGCAGCCCGTATTCCAGATTCAATAGCACCCTGTATCCAAGCATGAGAACGAGAAGTATGCTCCCCTGCAAAGTGCAGCCTACCTTCAGGGCTGGAAATAGATGAATTTAGTTCTTCTTCTTGCCCAGGTTCAAAAAATGTAAAGGCCCCAACAGAAAACGGATTTTGACTCCAGCTAAAGGACGTTCCGGTTACATATTCAGAATAGACTTGGTTCCCCCAAATCTTAGACAAATCCCGTAAAGCATATTGAATACGCTCTTCCTCAGTTAAACTACTCAAGGTTAGCGCCTCATCTGCCCACGTATAGCTTGCATTCACAACAGCGGGACCAGGTTTACCAATTCCAACACTAGGGTAGATTGAAAGTCTAGTTGGCAAATCGGTAGTAGACATTCCACCGAATTGACCGTATCTCTCCCAAAATCTACTTTTAAACTCAATTCCAATTTTAGTTGCGGATAGGTAGTTAATTTCTCGAATGGCTTTACGTTTGGAATAGGAAATTGAATGGAATGGTTCAATTTCCACAAATCTTAAGAGTGAAAATGGTATAGCTATGATGGCAATTTCTGCGTTCATTGTGTAATAGTCAGAGGTTTTATTGTCAGTTGTTTGGATTGTTAAAGTATTACCATTTTGAATAATTTTCGTCAGTTTTTGATTTAATATTAGATTATCCTTTAATTGAGGAAGGAATGCCTTTGGTAATAGATCCATTCCACCTGTTATTTCATAAAATTTTGTTGCTGATTTAAAAGCGATCTGTTCTCTTAATACTTCTAAAAAAGACATCCCCATAAATGCTTCGAAATCAAGGAGCACACCAATCATATCGACTGCACCAACTGAAAAGTACGAATTTAAAAAAGAACCAAATGAAATATTACCATAATTTTTTTCGACTATTTCCCAATTAGTTAATGGATTTTGATTAATAAAATTGATAAATGGCCGTAATGTTTGATCCAATAACACATCAGACGTTTTTCCTTTTTCGTTTGGTGCTACTGGATAGTTTAATAAGTCGGGATTGCTTTTATAATTAATTTGATTAGTTTTTATTCCATTGGCAAATATGATATCGTTTTGCGTTTCATTAATAAACTCATTTACTGGCAAATTGAATTTCCTAATATATTCTAAAGTCAAATGATGGACATTTGGGATTCGTAATGGACCAGCATTTAAATATAGACCATCACTAAACGGAGCACGCAAAGTATAAGCACGACCCCCAATTCGATCATTTGCTTCGATAATTGTAACATGATGCCCTGCATCTTTTAATAATGAAGCTGCAGTCAATCCAGCCATTCCTGCGCCTACAATAACTACTTTTTTGGAGAATTCAGTTTTTCTAAGGCCGTTATGAATAATTGTAACCATTTGATCAGTTGTTAGTGGAGAACTTATCATAGATTCTCCTCCTTTATAATTCATTCATTACATTTTATTCGCATTCATGAAAACGTATGTAATTGATTTGAATTTGAAGGAATAGTCAGTTTAAGGAGTTTTTTTAAAACAATTAAAGGAGAATTCTGTCAAATAATCTAATAGTTATTAATGGGTAACTCGTCTATTTCCTTTCATACTTTGGTCTTAGACGGATTGATACTACAGGATGTTATCTAGATTTTTTAATTTCCATAAAATGAGATTATTAGAAGTTCTTAATTGGAGGTTAAAAAATGAAAAAATTATTTATTTCAGCATTATTAATTATTAGCTCAGTATTCGTTCTTACTGGTTGCGGAGTTTTTAACAATGGAAAGGTAAAAGAAGAAACGGTTTCTATTCATCAAGATAAAGCTAAAAAATTGGATGTTAGTTTAGATTTAGGTGCCGGAGTAATGAACGTTTCAAAAGGTACAAAAAAATGGGTAGAAGGATCAATCGAATATAACAATAAATATTTTAATCCAGATGTATCATATAAACTTAAAGATTCCACAGGAGAAGTTAGAATAGATCAATCTAAAAAGCATTTTCCAAACGTGAAAATTGGTAAATTAAAGAATGAGTGGAATTTGAAGCTTTCGAATAAAGTTCCGATTAATTTAGATGTTAATACAGGCGCGTCAAAAACAAATCTTGATTTACGTGGATTGAATTTAAATGAAGTAGAGATCGAGGCTGGAGTCGGAGAGCTTAATGTTAATTTAGGTGGAAGCTGGAATAAAAGCTTTGAAGCAAATATTGATACAGGGGTCGGGAAAACGACTATCGTATTACCTTCAGATGTAGGAGTAAAGGTAAATTTAGATAAGGGGATTGGCAAAGCAAATGTAATCGATTTAATTTCGAAAGGTAACGGTGTTTATGTTAATGAGGCATACGAAAACGCCGATGTAAAATTAACAATAAATATGGATATAGGTGTAGGAGAGGTAAACTTTAAATTAGATTAATATAAATCAATTTGAACAAGTAATAGAAACAAGTAATAGAAAAATAGTTTAATAAGACTTTATCGTCTAAGGAGGAATTCAATGCTAAAAAATGCAGTTGAATCTGTTATTGATTGTATGGCATCAGGTAATGATTTGTCAGGTATACAAAGAATTCAAACTGAACATCGTTTTAAATTAGTTGAGTTTTGGAATATAGAAAAAGGAAGTAAAGTATTAGAAATTGGCTGTGGGCAAGGAGATACGACTGCCGTTTTAGCATATATTGTCGGGGAAAATGGATTAGTTCATGGAATCGATATTGGCCCACCAACATACGGAAGTCCAATTTCATTAGGAGATTCAGCAGACTTCTTATTGCAATCAAAATTAGGTAAACAATTAAAAATGGAGTTTGAATTTGACATATTATCACCAACTGTTGAATTTCATGAAAATGAGTTTGATTTTATTGTTATGTCTCATTGTTCTTGGTACTTAAAATCACATGAAGAATTTATTGCTGTTTTAAAAAAGATTAAAAAATGGGGCAAAAAATTATGCTTTGCGGAATGGGATACAAGAATTAGCTCAATTGAACAGTACCCACATTTATTATCTATTTTAATTCAGGCTCAGTATGAGTCATTTAAACAAAATAGTGAATCAAACATTCGCACACTTCTTACTCCAAATGATATTAAAAATATTTGTGAAGCTTCAGGATGGAACATAATGAATGAAACATCTATATTCTCTCCAAAATTACAGGACGGTAAATGGGAAGTTAATAAGACTTTGATAGATATCAATTTGGAACTCAATAACATTGATAATATGCCAAGTAAATTAAATGGACTGATACAATCAGAAGTAAAAATCCTAGAAGAGTCAATTACCTCTAATGAAATCAAACCTTTATCGATATTTGCATTTGTAGCGGAATAAAATTTGATAACCAAAATCAAAAAGCATCTATTTTACTAGATGCTTTTTTTACTATTGCGGATGATAATTTCTTTGATAAATATATGGATAACTTGGGTAGTAATATGGATACAAGTATATTGTTACAACTGAAGCAAGTGGGACAGTGACTTTTTTATATATTCGGTATCTAGGACTAAAAGTCTCTCCCCCATTTTGTCTTACTTCAAAAAAACGCGATTCAGGTGCGGCAAGGTCTTCTGGGACAAGTAAGTCCGCGCTACTCGAGTTGTTATCTAATAAAATCCCTTCTAATAAAGCTCTTTCAGAAGTTTGAAACACTACATGGCAGTACTTATATTTTTTACATGTATCTTGCATATTGCGAATATGGTAATGATCCATGGAATCCCTCCCATTTGTACTCATTACTTAATGTATGATTTCAGATAAAGTACTAGAATATTGTCCAAACTATTTAATAGAACAAAGAATAAAAAAAGAACAAGATGTTTCAAAGATGTAAATTTTTTGCATTTATATAAAAAACGTTTAGTAATTCAGTAAAGAGCCATCTATAATTTTTCCTAAGGAAAATATTAATATTTAAAAATAAAGTTTCAGTTAAATAAAAATAAAACATGTGAATTTAGGTGAGGTAATTGCAAGGGAAAGTATTAATTGTAGATGATGAAAAAAGTATTGTAGACCCATTAACTTACGCATTTCGTAGAGAAGGGTTTATCGTAGAAAGCGCATTTAACGGAAGAGAGGCATTAGATAAGATTCCAGATTTTAATCCAGATATTCTAATCTCGGATATTATGATGCCTGTAATGAACGGTTTGGACTTATGTAAGCAAATAGGAAATAAAGAAGGACTTGGCATTATATTACTTACAGCTAAGGATGATATTATTGATCGAGTTTTAGGATTAGAGTTTGGAGCTGACGACTATATAACAAAACCGTTTGATATTAGGGAATTACTTGCTAGAACAAGATCTTTGCTCCGAAGATTAAAAAAACAATCAACACCTGATGATAAAAAAATCTATTTAATTAATAAGCTACAAGTAATCCCTGCTCAAAGGAAAGTTACAGTTGATGGATCAAATATAGAATTAACCCCTAAAGAATTCGATCTCCTTGTTTTATTAATTTCAAATATGGACCGAATTTTTAGCAGAGATGAATTATTAGATTTAGTGTGGGGGATGGAGTATATCGGTGGAACGAGAACTGTCGATATTCATATACAACGTTTACGTAAAAAGTTAGGTAATTCTTATCAACATTTAATTCAAACTGTTTTTGGAGTCGGATATAAGATATCTAGTGAAAATAAATGAAACTGAGTATTAAAGTTAAGTCGAGCTTATTTTTAGCCGTGTTATTAATCGGAACTGTCATTGTATTAAGTATATTAGTCTTGCAGGGGATTAAACAAAATCAGCAAAAACAAACTGAAGAAACACTTGCTAGGCAAAGTAAATTAGCAAATGTATATGTAAAGCAAGTTTATTTAAGTCAAACATCCGAAAATCCTCAAGATTTTTTTAAACTATATGGTCGGGAAATCGCTAGACAGATTGGAATCATTACTAGTCTTCACGTCACAATTTTTAATATGTCTGGAAAAGTTGTAGGAGATTCTCTTCCTTTAGAATCTACAAGAGATGTAGGAGATACCTTAAGTTATGCGTTAAAAGGTAAAATTGCATATCAGGAGAGCCGTGAAACATTATCTTATTTTGCACCAATTTATAATGCTAATAAACAAATTGGGGTTGTTCAGTTCGATTATTCATTAATTAATAATCAGAAGTTTTATGATAATACAATTAATCTGTTTATTAAAATTGGTTTAGTGACTACAATTCTTAGTTTTATTATTGGCTATTTCTTTTTTAATTCACTTGTTATGAGTATTTTAAAACTTAGAAAAGTAACGGAAGAAATTAAATTAGGAAACTATCCAGAACGCTCTATTTTAAGTCGAAAAGATGAGTTAGGTTATTTAAGCCAAGCAATCTACTACATGAGTAATGAAATTCAAAATAACATAAAAGGCATTCAACAAGAGAAAGAAAATCTTCAATTAGCTGTTGAAAAGCTTAAAATTTTAGAAAAACAACAAAAGCAATTTATTGGATCGATTACTCATGAATTTAAAACCCCTCTGACAGTAATTAGGGCTTATATTGATTTATTAGATATGTACTCAGATGATCCAAAATTATTAGAAGAGGCAATTAGTAATATTGGGAAAGAATCACTTCGACTTTACGATATGGTTGAAAAAATATTAAAGCTAGCAGAACTTGAGAAATATGATTTTGAAATTGTAAAAGAAAAAGTAGATGTATATTCTCTTTTAGAAGATATATGTTTAAGAATGAAAGGGAAAATGACCAAGTTTGACTTATCAATCCAAACAAGTTTTGAACATGCAACTATTCTTATTGATAAAGAAAGTTTTACATTAATCATTATGAATTTATTAGATAATGCCATTAAATATAATAAACCAAATGGTGAGATAAGCGTTTCTAATAAGATTGAAAATAATAGTTTAATTATCAATATATCAGATACGGGAATAGGTATTTCTTCGGAATTAGTGGATAAAATATTTGAACCATTTTTTACTGTAAATAAGGATCGTTCTCGTCAATCTGGGGGATCGGGTTTAGGGCTAGCATTAACAAAAGATTTAATTGAAAAGCAAAATGGTACGATTCACGTTGAATCAGTTGAAGGTAGCGGATCAAATTTTATCATTACATTTCCTTTAGTGAAGTAAAAGTTTACAAATTGGAAACATGATATGTTAAAAATTGAAACATCCTAAACGTATCATAAAATTTGTACGAAAATAGGAGAGTGATGTGATGTTTAGGAAGAGTGTGATTAAAGTATTTTTTCTAGTTAGTACATTTCTATTAATATCTGGATGTCAAAGTCAAAATGAAGATATAGTAATTGAAAAAAAACATAAAAAAATAACCGTATTAACTGGAAATGAAGAGGTTGTAACTAACGAATTAGCCCTTGAGAAAATAGATCGCTATGAAGGTATTCGTGGGACAGATTGGTTGAATGATCATACGATTTTAACCGAACAAAAAAATACGAGTTTACCAAAATCTGTTATGACAGATAATGGTGACTACACTTATCACATTAATTTATTCTCATATGATCTAAATACGAACAAATCGAAAGTACTAGCAAGTGAGGAGCATGATCAAGTAGGGGCCGTTATTTCACCTGATAAAAAGCATATTTTCTATAAGCAAACAGAGGATGGAAATACTGGTACAGGTTATCTAATAAATTCTGAAGGTACTGGGAAGGTTAAAGTGTCAGAGCCGGATACTATTTATGCATTCGCAACAGAAGGACGATGGATCGACAATCATACAATCATCTATTCAACATTATTTCACAAGATGTATTCAGCCGATCTAAATGGACAAGTAAAAAACATTGATGCTAACTCTGATAAAGTTAATTTAATAAGAAAAAAATATAACGAGCAAAAAGTGGAATGGGTTATTCCATCTCCAGATCAAAAGCAATTTGTTATTGTTAGAAAAATTGCGCCAACCAAAAGAGAGTTGTTAATTACAGATGAAAAGGGAAGAAAAACTGTCTCTCTAGCTACTGGAACTCAAATTTTCGGTGCAGGTTGGTCGCCAAATTCCAAAACATTAGCTTTTTCCGTAATTTCGGAAGATAAGGGAGAAAGAGGATTATTCGTGATCGATGTCAAATCTAGAAAGATAACACAATTATCGACTGATTTAGACGAGATTGCTGGGCCAATTACTTGGAGTCCATCCGGTAAAAAAATATTGGTGTCTAAAGTGATGATAAAAGAAAATCTAAATGAATTTGTGACATATGTATTAACGTTGAAAAATTAAAACGAAAGAGTTTCTTCTATAGAAAGTGAGAGAATAGCTCACTTTCTCTTTTTTCACTTTAGGAGATTATAAATTAGCACCGAGAAGTCGTAATAAGGCGTTGTAGCTATTTTTAGGAATAAAGTATAAGTGCAACTACGCTTCTGTCTTCGTCTAAGAGGTCCGTCAGCCGAAGAGTTTTCTTTATCAATATTTTGAGCGATTTTATGTAAAATCTTTGTCTAAATGTAGTAAGGGGAGGCTCAGGTATCCGTACTAAAAGAAATAGAATTTTTTTATTTAACCAATAATCGAAAATATATTTCTAGCAAAGATATTAAAAGGAGAAATAAAAACATATGAGGAGTCGGAAGGATAAAAATACTGAAAAAAGAAATAGTAAAAAAGTATTTATATGGATTATGATTTTAGCTCTATTTGGTTGTATATCGGGATTTAGTTATTTTGTTTATAAGAAAGTTTATGAAGAAAGCAATTTAGTAAAAAACGAGACTAAAAATAAAATAATAGAAAAACCAAAACCGATTAAAGAGCCAGCCACAGAGTCGCCAGTTCAAAAGCCAGAAAATAACAATACTGCAAAACCAGAAAACATCGAAACGACTATTAAAATTAGTGCAGCTGGCGATTTTACACTTGGATCAGATGAGGATTTCCAATATATTAATTCTTTTCCAGCAGAAGCAAATAAAAATGGATTAGCTTATTTTACAAAAGGGTTAAATAATATCTTTCAACAAGATGATTTATCAACTGTTAATTTAGAAACGACGTTAACGAATGCAAAAATAAGAGCAACTAAAACATTCCGCTTTAAAGGGAATCCTTCTTATGCAAAAATATTAACTTTAAGTGGAATAGAAGCGGTCAATTTAGCAAACAACCATAGTCATGATTACTTGCAAAAAGGCTTTGTAGATACAATTAACAATTTGAAAAAGGAGAAAATAGGTTATTTTGGCTATAACGACAAATACGTAACAACAATTAAAGGTGTTAAAGTTGCTGCACTTGGTTATGAAGGATGGAATGATTCTCCTGACTTAAGGATTAAAATCAATAATGATATACAAAATTTAAGAAAAAATGGTGTAAAAATTATTTTAATCCATTTCCATTGGGGAATCGAGCGAGACTATGTACCGAATAGTACTCAAAAGAATTTAGCGCATTATGCAATCGACCATGGAGCGGATTTAATAGTTGGTCATCACCCTCATGTTGTACAAGGAATCGAAGAATATAAAGGGAAATTTATTGTATATAGTTTAGGGAATTTTATGTTTGGAGGAAATAAAAATCCAAAAGATAAAGATACATTTGTCTTCCAACAAACTTTTCATCTGACTAATGGAGTACTCACAAATCAAAAAGAAATAAGAATTGTTCCATTTTCAATTTCTTCAGTATCTAGCCGAAATAATTATCAGCCATTATTTTTAAAAGGACCAGAAGCTGTAAGAATTAAGAAGAAAATAATTAATGTTTCAAATAAGATACATGGATCTAGTTGGACTCAATATGAAAAATAAATAGAAAAGAGAGCAACCTTAGACGGCTGCTCTTTTTTTATAAATGGTGAATTTTCAGACCGAAATTTATAGGTACAAGTCCTTATTTGAAATGATAATGCTATTTTTTGGAAGGAATTTCTTCTTTTATAACGAATCAAAAGAATAACCTAATAGTAAGTTGATTGCCAAATAAAATTTAGGAGGAATAAGAATGAATCTACAGTTTATTGCATTCCTTAGTATTATTTTCGTATCCTTGATTTTATCTGTTTGGTTAGAAGTTAAAATGCAAAATAAAACAAACAATGTATTAGCTACAATGTCAATTGCATTTAATATTAACCTATTCATCTTAGGCATTGCGAGTATTTGGTGGATCCTTAATGCTAGTGATAACGCAAGTGTGATTACAGGTGTTCAGTTATTATTAACAGCATTTTTAGGAATATTTTTAATTAATATCGGAGTATTCTTTTTTGTTAGGAATAGAGTAGCTTCGTAAATTTATTAGCTTGTTCAGCCTATTTAATTTAGATAGACCGAAATGTAAATTTAGCATTACTCTATTAAAATGGGTAATGCTTTTTATTTTTCAGTTTTAAAAATTAGATAAATGAGGAGAATTTATGAAATTATACATTAGAAAAATGACAGAGTCATATGCTACTGAAATTCTTAAATGGAGTTATGCGCCCCCTTACGATTTTTATAATAATGAATTAAACAAAGAAGGAATAGATGAATTATTAAATAATCAGCATTTAGCAGTTATTAACCAAGATGAGAACTTAATTGGCTTTTATTGTATTGGTCATTCAGCTCAAGTACCAAAAGGGAATGAGTTTGGTGTTTATGAAAAAAGGATGGCCGATATTGGATTAGGAGTTAGACCAGATTTAACCGGGAAAGGTATTGGGAGTGAATTTTTTAAGTTCATTCTTGAAGAAATACATAAGACGACTAATCTTTCCACATTTAGATTAACAGTTGCTAAGTTTAATAAAAGAGCGATTCGTCTGTATGAAAATTTTGGATTTATAGTGGAAAACGAGTTTTATACTGAGCGGGTATCAATTTATTTAGATTGTTGGGCTGGAAATGATAAACTAAAGCAATTTTATCAAAATTATGGCTTAAAGCAATTAGGTGATTTCCCTGAAAATGATTATTACATAAGTATTTTTAAGCACGAAAAGTAAAGATAAGCTTTAATCATAATTTAATAACTTAAGGAAAAAATAAGTACGCATAATTAGATTGACATAAAACCAAAAGGTTGTATATAATTTTAAATAGAACCAAAAGGTTTTATATTAACTTGAAAGAAGGGTAAAAATGGGCGTACAAAACCAAGTTGAAGATATTAAACAAACTCTAATATACAATGCACCAATTCAAAAGGTCTGGGATGTCGTATCAACATCGGAAGGTATTTCTGCATGGTTCATGCCAAATGACTTTAAACCAGTCGTAGGTCACGAGTTTCATTTGCAAGGTCCATTTGGTCCATCACCTTGTAAAGTTTTAGAAATTGACGAACCAAATCGAGTATCGTTTACATGGGATGTTGATGGATGGGTAGTTTCTTTTAATTTAAAAGATTTAGGAGATCAAACTGAATTTACGTTAATTCATAGTGGTTGGAAAACAGCTGACGAAATTCTTCCAAAACCAAACCAAAAAAGTGGTATTGTCCGCGACAATATGAATGGTGGTTGGGCTGGTATTGTTCAAAAACTTAAAAAGGTTGTTGAAAACTAGTGTCAAGCTCTGCACAAAAATATGACGTATTTCAAGCGATTGCCGATCCTACTAGAAGAGAAGTACTTAAATTATTAGCTAATAATGAATTGCCAATTTCAGAGATTTCAAGTAATTTTCCGATGAGTCGAACAGCAATTGCAAAACATCTCCATATACTTTCTGAAGCTGAATTAATTAGCGGAAGAAAAGTTGGCAGAGAAAGAAGATACAGACTACAACCAGAAGCATTTTTAGAGATTAAACAATGGTTATCATATTACGAGCAATTTTGGGCAAATAAATTGTCCATCTTACAGCATCTCGTTGAAAATAATGAAGACCAAAGTATAAAACTAGTTAAATCAAATAAAGCCAATAATGAAGAGTAATTCAAAACGAATCTTAAGAAGGTTCGTTTTTTTTTGCATAGACATTTTTAATTATATCTATATAATAAACTAATGTGGCAAAAAATTATTATGAATAAATAGGATCATACTTGAGGGGTTAAGCAATGCATAAAGGTATATATATTTTAGCTATTGCAACATTTGTCGCAGGAACCGTTGAGTTTATTATTACCGGTTTACTGTCAATGATTGCAGGTGATTTACATGTTACAGTTGGTGCGGTTGGTCAACTAGTTTCAATTTTTTCAGTAGTATTTGCATTTGGAGCTCCTATTTTTATTGCGATCACTTCAAAAATGGAACGTAAAAAATTACTATTAATTGCATTAACAGTATTTTTCTTTGGAAATATTCTTTCTATTATTAGTCCGAATTTCACTGTATTATTAATCGCTCGAATTATACTTGCGGCAAGTTGCTCAATTGTAATTGTTGTTTCAATAACGACTGCAGCAAACATCGTTTCTACTGAAATTAGAGGTAGAGCAATTGGAGTTATTTTTATGGGTATCAGTTCGTCTCTAGTTTTTGGTGTCCCGTTAGGTACGGTAATTGGAGAAAATTTCGGCTGGAGAATGACATTTGTTTTAGTCGGTTTATTAAGCTTATTAGCTATGTTAGGGATTTATAAATTCTTACCGAAAGTTAAAGGTCAGCCTACAATTCCTTTGCTTAAACAAGTAGCAACACTTAAAAATAAAAGTATTTTATCAATTCAACTAATTTCTTTTTTACAATTAACAGGACATTTTACAATTTATACTTACTTTACACCATACTTAATGAAAACGATGGGAATATCTACAAATATGATCAGTATTGCTTTATTAGTATTTGGTATGGCAGGAATTTTAGGTGGATGGTTAGGTGGTTGGTCTACTGATAAATTTGGTGGAAGCAAAACAATCGTGTTTAATTTAGGGTTATTAGCTATTTCTATTTTAACTTTAACATTCGCTCCTAGTTCAATCATTAGCCTATTTATTATAGTTGTTCTTTGGGGTACTGTGTCTTGGTCAATTAGTCCAGCAGTTCAAGATAGTCTAGCAAAAGTGGCAAAAGATTCGGCTGATATTCAAGTCGGATTAAACAACTCCTTTTCTCATACGGGCATTGCTTTAGGTTCTAGTATAGGTGGGATTCTAATTACTCAGTATTCAGTAACAATGAACGCATTAGTAGGAGGAATTATTGTTATTTTTGCTTTATTTTCTGCAATTTACTCTTTTGTTCAAACAAATAAAGTGAAAGCAAGTACAAATTAATATACAAAAAAGAAAACGATGCGATTGGAGTTGCATCGTTTTTTATAATTTATTTTTCAGAAATGGACATACTAATAATAAAGTTTTACGGCATAAAACTTATATTAATTAGAAGGTGATTTTTATGGAAAATAAACTAACACATTATGATGGCAGCGGAATTAATGAAGAAACATTTGAACAAAATTTTCAACAAGAGGATTTTCAAGTAACAGAAGAAATGAGAATTAACATAAGCGGAAATCCTTATATTTTTGAGTAAGATGTGAAAGCGATACATTTTAGTATCGCTTTTTTATTTGTATTTTTTGAAATTGTCTATGTTATTTAACGCTTTAATCAAATATGATGAATAGAAAAAGGAGGGATAAAAATGAGTTCTTTTGCAAAAACGCCAAAGCCTCCATATTATGCAGTAATATTTTGTTCTACAAGAACAGATGGGGATAATGGTTATAGTAAGATGTCTGAAAAAATGGTTGAATTAGCTTCGAGTCAACAAGGATTCTTAGGAGTGGAAAGCGCTCGTGATCAGGAAATGGGGATAACGGTTTCTTATTGGGAATCATTGGATGCTATTAAGACATGGAAAGAGCACGCAGCGCACAAAGTTGCTCAAGAACGTGGAAAAAAAGAATGGTATGATTCATTTGCATTAAGAGTGTGTAAAGTTGAAAGAGATAATTTTTTTGAAATGTAGTCAAAGAACATACAAAGATTATGATTGAATTTGATTCTAGATTTAATACTTTAGGTGGTTTAGATGTAAAAAATATAAAATAATTGGAATAAATTTGAATGAAAATGATAGTTATTATCAATACTATAAATAAGAAAGGGCAACCTTCTAAGTAGGTTACCCTTAAGATCGTTACATTCCTGCTTCAAATGTTTTACAATCTGTTTCAGCATTGTTTTTAGCTTGTTTCCCTTTATGGCTCACAACATAAATGGAATCAGCACTACATTTGTTTCCAGAAGCCCAATATTTACAGTTATCAACTTCGCAAAGTACATCTTTTGCCATTATAAGACACCTCCCTTAATTTTATCATTAACATTAATAAAGGGATTGATACATACATAATCTCTTTTTTAAATGTTAATTAATTCAAGAGAGAAACTGTTAAAAACCTTATCGAAATCTGGTAAGGTTTTTTAGAATTGTGCACTCCAAAATTGGTTAAACACATTGGAATTTGAATATAATAACTTTTAAAACCGTATTTAGATTGGTGCTCATCCTTTTAAACAAATTTAATTTCATAAAGTTTAAAATAAATTAAAAGAAAAGCTCAACATGTTTTCACCTATAATTTATGCCTAACTTTCCAAGTGGAAAATGGAAAAAGGTAAAATTGTATACCAAAACTAAGTATTTATGGTATAATTTCTTGTAAATCATACTAATTAGTATACTTTGGTATACCAAAGTTAAGAGGAGGATGGTGATACGATGTTGAAGTATGTGTTTGGATTAGTAATCTTTTTATATTTATTATCCTCTTTGTTTCATTGGGATTTACAATTTTTTATTTCTTCTTTATGTGTCTTTATTGTTCTTTATACGATGTTTACTGTTAAATCGCTCGTTCGAACAATAGGAAGTATTTTTTTACTAATAGGATTCATTCTTCTTTGGAGAAGCAATGCCAGTATAAAAGAGTATATCCTTTCATTCGGTCCAATGCTGGATTTGCTTACTTTGTTTGCTTTAATACCAATATTAGGTTTTCCGGTTAAACTAGGTGGCTATGCAAAAGGCATTCAAAAGATTATACAGAAGAAAGTAAAAACATCCGGTCAGTTGTACATAATGACATCGGGAATATCTTACTTTTTAAGTATGTTTATGAATTTGGCAACCTTACCGATGACATACTATTCTATTCAACCATCCTTAAGTCTTTTTTCTATAAAAAAAGAAGATCGATTTATGAGTCGAGCCATTACCCATGGATTTGCGATGCCACTTCTATGGGCTCCTATTACACCAATCGTAGGTATTGTAATTGGCGTAACTGGGGTAAGATGGGTATCTATTTTGCCCTATGTATTACCGTTGAGTATATTAGGGATTGTATTAGACTGGGCATTGGCGTCAAGGAATTCACGTAAAAATGTTACGAAAGGACATAGAAATGATTTAGTAGAAGATGAAACTGCTGCTTCACTAGAAGAAGTGGGTACACAAGGGAGAGTTTTTCATATTTTCATAGCTATACTTCTATTCAATCTCATCATTTCATTTGCAGAACATCTTTTTTCGTATTCTTTTGTTATTATTGTATCAATTTTAGTGATCCCATTTGCACTTTGTTGGTCTATACTCATTAAACAACAAAAAGCATTTTTACATAATTTAAAAGAATATTTTCATTCCTATTCCTTTAAAATGAAAGACCAATTTTTTATCTTTTTGTCAGCTGGCTTTTTTATTTCCGTAGTAAAAGGTACGAATATAAACGAAACTGTAAATATAGCAGTCACTCATTTTAAAGATATTGTAGGACCAGAGATATTTTTAATTTTATTACCATTAATTCCATTAATATTTGCGTTTACAGGACTTCATCCCGCAGTAACTTTGACGTTAATGGCAGAAGCGCTTGATCCTCAAAGCTTAGGTATTTCACCGTATATTTTAACCGTGTCATTACTTGCCGGAGCCATTTCTGCATTTCTAGTAGGGCCATACAATGCGACAATCGGATTAATGTCGAGTATCGTTAAAGAGAACTCCTTTAAAGTATCGAATTGGAATATTCCATATACAATTAGTTATTTACTCATTGTTATGCTTTATTTGTTTGGTTTAGAGTGGCTTTTTTATTTATAAAATTAAGAAATAGCACTGGATCAGTGCTATTTCTATGTAATCTATACAGTTAGTACGTCCGACTTTACTAATTTTGAATGCTGGGAGTCTTCGCTGTTTCCTTGAGCTTTTACTATTTCATATAATTCTTCTTGTGCTGCTTCAATCGTTTCAAATGTCTCAAAGAACTTTACGCGAATATCATTCACATATTCTTTTCCTTCATACTTTTCGTAAAGTTTAATTTTAATATTGTCATCTAACACTTCGGCAATTGTGTATTTAGCTTTCAGTTCGTTAAAAAAATAAAAGTGGTATGTTTCGATTGCCTTTAATCCCTCGTTATCTACAATAGTTTGAAACGTGTCTTTATTCGTCAATACAATATACTTACCCATCTTTGCACACTCCTCATCTAAATATGTAGTTTTGAGCATAAGGTATTTTGTATACCAAATTTCTATTCATAGTGTAATACAGAAAAAAATATTAATCAATATAATTTTCTGAATTTTTAATAAAAACAATGAACGTTTGTAAGAAAAAGTTTGTATGAATAGACAAAGTATTTTATGTTAAAGATTTCCAAATGAATAATAGTGTTTACTTTCTAAAAAATTCGAATTATAATCAGAGTAAATTTTTTTAATTTTAAGAAAATTACATTGGAGGTATACATATGCCAAAAGTACGCTTGCATGTAGAAGGAGAAATTATTGAGCAGGAAGTCCGTGATAACGCAAATTTAGTAGTGTTGGCAGGCATCCGTCAATTCCCAAAACTGAAATATGGGTGCGGGATGGGAAAATGTACAAAATGTGCATGTAGAGTGCTAGAAGGGGCAGAAAAGCTTGATCCGCCAAACTGGAAAGAGCAGAAAATGCTAGGTGAAAAGGTTGAAGAAGGCATTCGATTATGCTGTCAGTTAACGATCAAAGAAGATATTGTCATATCACAAGAAAATATAAACGTTCCAATAACTAAAGTTGCAAAGCCAGTAAATGCACAGTAATTTTTTTGTAACATCTAGGTATACAAAATACCTCTCTAATTTAATCGTTGAATTCATATCAAAATCAGAATCTTTTGTAAGCGGATACAACTATGAAAGGGGGTGAAAATATGAAATCATATTTGTTAACTGAGATGACTTGGGAAGAAGTAAAGGATGCATTACATACTGTAAAACTAGCAATAATTCCAATCGGTGCACATGAACAGCATGGCCCTCACATGGTTGAAAGCTGTGATGCTGTACTAGCTGAGAAAATGGCTGAGAAATTAGCTGAAAAAATGTATCCTCATGTAATCGTAACGCCTACTGTCAATATGGGAGTCTCGCAGCATCATTTGAACTTTCCAGGAACCATTTCATTGCAACCGACTACGCTTATAGCAATTTTAAAAGATATGATCGTATCTCTTAAACATCATGGTATTCAAAAATTTTTATTTTTAAACTCTCACGGTGGTAATCAGTCAACTTTAAATGTTGCCAGTACTATGTTGTCAGAAGAGCTAGATGCAGAGATTTATTATGCCAAAACGACAGCTTCTGCTAAACTATCAATCTCAGAATCTATTCACTCGCCATTGTTCGGTCACAGCTGTGAACGAGAAGTGTCAGAAGCACTTTACTTGGCTCCTCACTTAATTAGACAAAATAAAATTACTAAAGGAAGCATCCAAAACGAAGGTAGATGGAAGCAGCTACGACCTGGTAAAGCTATTCAAGGGTTTTATCGATACGAAGAAATGACGACTAATGGTTGCATTGGAGATGCAACGAAAGCAAGTTTCGAAATAGGGGAAAAGATTGTAGGTGAAGCACTCGAAAACCTTTCAAACGAACTCCAAATGCTATTACATCTAGAAGAAGAATGTAAGTTGTAAGTACCTATAAATGAGAGGGTGGGGTTTATGGATTTAACTGTTGCTCACTGGCTTTATGGTATCATGACACTTGTTGTAATTGTGACTATGTTGTTTCGAAAAGGGGTTGTATTGCCTACTATTATTGGAACCTTTCTTGTTTCTGTTGCTTATAAAGGTTCAGTTGTTGGTGGATTTCAAGCTTTGTTCAACGCAAACCTTGTAGCAGCAAAGGAGCTATTTACCATCTTTTTAATCATCACTTTTATGGTAGCTTTATTACATTCGTTAAAAGATACTGGAGCAGATGAAAGAATGATTGCTCCGATGCAAAAGGTGATGAAAAACGGGCATATTGCTTTTGCGGTTCTATTAGTTGTCACATACGTCATTTCTTTATTCTTCTGGCCTACTCCTGCCGTTCCGCTTATTTGTACGTTATTAGTACCTGCGGCTATTCGTGCTGGTTTGTCGCCAATTGCATGTGCCATGGTTGTCTCAATTGCAGGGCAAGGTATGGCATTATCTTCAGACTATATTATGCAGATTGCCCCAATGCTTACTGCAAAAGCTGCTGGTATTCAAACGTCAGCTGTGTCAGGTAAAGTCTTGATTCTTTCTTTAATTACAGGAGGAGTTGCAATCGCGATTACGTACTTTACTGAACGAAAATCGATCGGTAAATCAGAAAGTGAAGCTTCATTGCAACATTTACAGTCTCTTATAAACAAAAATGCTTCCGCAAATGAAATAGCTGCTGCAACAGAAGTTACAGTAGATGATAGAGAGCGTGAAAAATGGGGGAAAATATTTGCTGTATTAGTCCCACTATCATTACTAGCAGTTATCATATTTATGTTTTCAACGAAAATCGGTAATGGCAAAATGAGTGGTTTTGAAGGAGGAGACGGTGCAGCATTTATCGGTGGTGTTGCGACTATGTTGTTGGTCGTAACATGTGTAGCGTTCCGTCGTTTACAAGCACTTGATAAAATTAGTGAGCATATTACAGAAGGATTTGTATTTGCATTTCGTGCAATGGGACCAGTTATTCCGATTGCAGCATTCTTCTTCTTAGGCAGCTCGGACTTTAGCGGTACTATTTTTTCCTTAGGAGAAAATGTAGCAAAGCCAGCGTTCTTAGTTGATTTAGTTCAGGCTGGTCAATCGATCATTCCACATAATTCGGTTTTAACGGCGTTTGGTCTATTAATTACTGGAGCGATTACTGGGTTAGAAGGTTCAGGATTTTCTGGATTACCGCTAGTTGGCGCTTTATCAGGAGCATTGGCACCTGGAGTTGGTATGGAACCTGGAACGCTAGGAGCAATCGGACAAATGGGATCTGTGTGGACAGGTGGTGGAACGTTAATTGCGTGGTCGTCATTGGTAGCGGTTGCTAGTTTTTGTGGTGTGAATGTTTTAGAGTTAGCTAGGAAAAACTTATTTCCTGTTGTTACAGGTCTAATAGTCTCTACCATTGTCGCTCTCGTTATATGGTAGAGCACTTTTTTAGAATTTAGAAAAATTAGAAAATTTAATAAAAAGTATTTACAAACAAAAATCAATGGGTTACTATAAGGTTAGTTGGTATACCAAATACAAAATACAAATAATCACTCTTATTTAGTAGTTTTTATAGGTGTTTTAAGTGATTTGGTATACTTCGATTTTTCAACTAAACTATTAAACTACATAAACATATTGGAGGAGGAGTTAGGATGACTAGATTATTATCTAAAGATGAGTTTCGTAAGGAGTTAGAAGAAGCGATTAAAGGGAACCATAGCCAAAAAGCGCCTTTTACTGTAGCATGGGCTGAAGGAAAATTAGAGCGTAGTCACTTCGCTCGCTGGGCTGAAAATCATTACCATTATGTTGGACCTTTTGCAGATTACTTAGCTTATATCTACCACAACACTCCAAACTTACCAAAATATGAAGATGCAAAAGATTTCACATTACAAAATATGTACGAAGAAGAAATCGCTGGAGATCGCCATACAGACTTATTAATTCGATTTGCAGAAGCTTGCGGAACAACTCGTGAGCGTGTATTAGATCCTAACAATATGGCACCTACAACGCTTGGATTACAAAGCTGGTGTTTTGCGGTAGCAGCACGTGAAAACTTCGTAGTGGCAACTGCAGCATTAGTTGTAGGACTTGAATCTCAAGTTCCAGACATTTATCGTAAGCAAACTCCAGCATTACGTGAGAAGTACAACTTTACAGATGAGGAGATTGAATTCTTCGACTTACACATCGTATCAGATGAAATTCACGGAGAGCGTGGATACAAAATTGTACTTGATCATGCTGATACTCCAGAGTTACAACAACGTTGCTTAGAAGTAGTTCGTACTGGTGCAAAAATGCGTCGAATGTATATGGATGGCTTATGGAGAGAATATCTTGAAAAGGATTTAGGTGCTCTAGTACAAGCATAATAATTAGAAAATAAAATGGCAGTTTCCGACTAGGGAACTGCCATCTTGTTCAGAAAGGATGATAAATTTGCTAACTACTAAACTAGAAACTTATAAAAATTACATATCTGGAAGTTGGGTCGAGTCAGTAGATAATAAAACGTTCCAAAGCGTAAACCCTTCTAATAAGGAAGATATTGTCGGTACATTTCAGGCATCTACAGAACAAGACGTGATTCAAGCAATTGATGCAGCAAGCGAGGCTTTTCCTGCCTGGGCACAAACTCCACCATCTAAACGTGCAGCTATTTTAAATAATGCGGCAGCAATACTTGAACAGAGAGTGGAACAACTAGCTGAAGAATTAACACGAGAAGAAGGAAAAGTGATAAGCGCGGCCAAACAGGAAGTGCTTCGCTCAGCGGAAACGCTTCGTTTTTATGCAATAGAGGGACAAAGCTTTACGGGGGAAACTTTCCCGAACGATGATCCAAATATGAGAGTCACAACAGAAAGGGAGCCTCTTGGTGTTATTTCAGTCATTACACCATGGAATTTTCCATTATCTATACCATCAAGAAAGATTGCTCCAGCATTAATTACTGGAAATACAGTTGTTTTCAAACCTTCATCTGATACACCTTTAATTGCATTTCGACTTGTTGAGGCGCTTCATGAAGCTGGTATACCAAAAGGAGTTATCAACTTTGTAACAGGAAGTTCGTCCGATATCGGGGATATTTTAGTTAAACATCCTGCTATACGAGGAGTTACTTTTACTGGATCTACTAGTGCAGGGGAACATATTCATAAAAACACATCCTTTACTACAAGAACACAAATGGAGCTTGGTGGAAAAAATCCTTTAATTGTAATGGATGACGCAGATGTTGATTTGGCAGTTAATCTAACCGTGAATGGGGGCTTTCACCTTACTGGTCAAGCATGTACAGGCACTAGTCGTGTAATTGTAATGAAGGAAGTAAGGGAACAATTTGTTCAGAAATTAGTGGAAAAAACAAGTGCTTTAAAAATTGGCGACGGCTTTGACGAAGGTGTTATTATTGGACCTCTAGCAAACGAAAAGCAGTTAAAAAACGTGCTGAAGTATATAGAAATTGGTAAAGAAGAAGGGGCTACTCTTGAATATGGAGGCAGGCAGCTTGCGTATGGAAAATACGAAAACGGCTACTATATTGAACCGGCTATCTTTACGAATGTAAAGTCAGATATGCGCATTGCTAAAGAAGAGATTTTCGGCCCAGTAGTTGCTGTGATTGAAGTTGAAAGTTATGAAGAAGCCGTTTTAATTGCTAACGATGTTGAATATGGTTTATCTGCATCGATTATTACTAATAATTTGAAACTCGCTCATCAATTTACAAAAGATGTTCAAGCAGGGACAGTTAAAGTAAATCGTACAACGACAGGTAATTTGATGAATGCTCCGTTTGGTGGAGTAAAACGCTCTAGTACATCTACATTCCGCGAATCAGGCAGAGTTGGACTTGAATTCTTTACACAAATAAAAACAGTCTATATCGGTTACTAAAGGAGGATTTTAAATGAAAAAAATATTAAAATTAGAACTAGATGAAGCAAAAGTAATGATTGAAGCTGCTAAGAAAAAATCAGAAGATATCAACGTTCCGGAGACGATTGCAATAGTAGATGACGGAGGATATGTCATTGCACTTGAACGAATGAATGGTGCTCGTATTACTGGGCCTGAAATTGCAATTGCTAAAGCATATACGGCAGCTGGGCATAAACGCTCGACTCATTTATTTAATACAGAACCAAATGGACCAGCCCTACCTGGAAATGAAGCATTTGGAATACAACATATGCTAAATGGAAAATTTGCAATTTTTGTTGGCGGTTTTCCAATTGTAGTAAATGGGGAAGTCATTGGTGGCGTGGGGATCAGCGGTGGAAATGGAGAGCAGGATACAGCGGTTGGAACAGCTGCTTTACAAGCATTGCAAGAGTTCCTTTCAAATGACGGTTATGAAGTTGTGACTGATGCAGACATTAAAAAATAATATTTTGGAGGCGGTTAGGTGTTGTTCCTACATCGCCTTTTTTGGTTTACAAACATTTGAATAGTAAACTAACTGGGATTAAAGTTTTTATTTAAAGGCAATAAAAGTAGTTAGCTATAAGAAGATTTACTTATAAAAGAAAGATAATAGAGATCAAAGGACTATTAATAATTTACATAGCAAAGTTCCTTGTGTAAGGATGAAAGATAGGTATTTCATTACTTATGCTCGATTAGTCTAATAAAAGATAATATAATAGAAATATTAATTTACTTTTGAAAAAATGGTGTTACACTATTTTAAAATAGGCAAGAATTAGGAGGTTAACAACAGTTAATTTAAATTTATAAAAATTTCACAATTTGTTCTAAATGCAAATTACTAATTGTGTATATATATACATGAGGTGAGTAATTTGAAAACTGATTCGATAAGTGGAACTGAACAAACTCTTAATAATGTGAATAAAACATTGATACTTGCGAAAAAAGTAAGATTAAGACCAACTAAAGAACAAGAAACACAATTATGGAAATCAGTGGGAACTGCCAGATGGGCTTATAACTGGGCATTGGCTAAGCAAGAAGAAAGTTATAAAAACAGTGGGAAGTTTATTTCTGATGACCTGTTAAGTAAAGAATTGACTGGTTTAAAACAAATTGATGAATTCTCTTGGATATATGAAGTATCGAATAATATTACAAAACAAGCGATAAAAGATCTTTGTAATGCGTATGAAAAGTTTTTTAGAGGGTTAGCAGAAAAACCACGGTTCAAAAGTAAAAGAAAATCAAAACCATCCTTTTATAACGATAATGTGAAGTTGAAAGTAAAAGGAAAGAAAGTGTTGATTGACAAAGTCGGTTGGGTTATAGTTTCTGAATGTATATAAGATAAAAAATACTATAATCCCAGAATTAGCTATGATGGGAAATACTGGTATATATCTGTTGGGGTTGAAAAATCAAAACCAATAGTGGAACTGACAAATGTCTCACTTGGTATTGATGTGGGGATAAAAGATTTAGCCGTATGTTCAGATGGAACCAAGAAGAAAAATATTAACAAAACAAGCACTGTGAGAAGAGTAGAGAAACGCCTACGTAGGTTGCATCGTCAAGTTTCTCGTAAATATGAAATGAATAAGGAGGGACACCGTTTCGTCAAAACATGCAATATTATAAAAATCGAAAAGAAGATACAACAATTCTATAGAAGGTTGTCAAATATCAGGCTAAACCATCTTCATCAATCCACGAGCGAGATCGTGAAAACCAAACCTTATCGCATTGTAATGGAAAATATAAATTTCAAGGGAATGATGAAGAATAAGCACCTTTCAAAAGCGATCGCGAAGCAGTGTTTATGTAAATTCAAACGCCAAATTCAATATAAATGTGAAAAATATGGCATTGAATTTGTTGAAGCTGATAAATGGTACCCATCTTCTAAAACGTGTTATAGTTGTGGAAATAAAAAAATGATTTAAGACTATCAAACCGATATTTCAGATGTGAATGCGGTCATGAAATCGTTCGAGATTTAAACGCAGCGATTAACTTGTCACGATATATATTAGTAATCTGACACTTAGAATGTTATTACTGATATGTAGGATTTGTTGTATCCGAATTTACGCCCTTGGAGTATTATACCAAACGAAAGTAGCCTAACTAGGCAAAATCGGACACGTGGAAAAGGGAAATAAACGAAATCTATAAAAATACGTTATGTATTGATTTTTATAAGTTTTTGGCAACGGCAGGTGAATGGAATGGATATAGAAACTAATTTTCTTTCAATCCGCGAACATGCGTATAGATATTTAAAAGAATTGATTTTAGAGGGGCATTATAAGCCAGGTGATCGCTTAATTGAACGGGAGCTTGCTATAAAGCTAAATATTAGCCGAACACCTATTAGAGAAGCTTTATTCCGCTTAGAATCGCAAGGGTTTGTGAAAACGGTTCCGCGTAAAGGTGTTATCGTTTCGAATATTTCTGATGAAGACATTATGGAAGTGTTTACGATTTTATCTTCACTAGAAGTGTTAGCAGCAAAATTAGCTGCAAAAAAAATGACGGATGAAATTCAAAAAGAGTTTGATCAGAAAATCGAAGAGCTTCTTTATATTGAAGAACATTCAGACGAAACCTTCGAGAACGAACATATCGAAATGAATCTCCTATTATATAAGGCAGCAAGAAGTCCAAAGTTATTTGAAATTTTATCTGGCTTAACAGATTATATCCATATGTCTGCTAATATGGGGTACGAAACGCCTGGAAGACGTAAGGAATCTTTGAGGGAACATATTGAGATCATGAAAGCAGTACGAAATAAAGAAATAGAAATGTCAGAGTATTTAACGAAAATTCATATCGAAAATTCTAGACGTGCGTACATGAACTACATAGAAAAAAGAAAAGAAAAAACAACGTAAACATAGTCTGGACATATTTTAATCCCTTTTAATATAAAAAGCCTCATTTAGTTTGACTGTTAGATTGTCTAGACTAAAGGGGCTTTTTATTTTTAGCGAAGAAAGTAAGTTTCGTATTTCACAAATAGTATAAGCGGAAATTCTAGATCCCAATTACGATAGAGGACGTTCTATTTTTTAAAGTATTACAAATACTCATTGCTACAATATACCCCGTCTTTGGATTAGTAGCAGAAGGAATATTTTGCACCTTTACTTCCATTTCACCAAAAAATCCTTTTACAAAAATTTGGTGTGTATTACTGGTTATGCTTGGATCCACATATACTTGAACTTTTGTTTTATCAAATCCGATTCCAGCAAGACTCAAGATTGCTGAAACATTCGTGCTTTCCGGAAAAAGCTTAGAAGATTCTCTAGCAACACCACTATAAATGCAAAATGGCTCTTTAACGTTGTCTAAATCTACCTTTTCCTCTGCAATTGTTCCTCGCCAAGCACTCGGAGGTTTTCTAGTTACAAGTTTCACTTCATCAACGCTTTGTAACATTGAAGCAGCAACACGATCCAATCCAGCAATTGCTGCAGAAGGAATGATGATCTTGCTGTTAGTAAGCTTTGCAGCAGTTTCTAGTTCTGCTAATAATGCATCATCTGCAAGTGCACCTACAGAAGCGATGACAAAATCACAATTAGAAGATAGTGTCTTTTTCCCATACTTGTAGACAGCTTCATGACCTGCAGCTTCGATAATAATATCCAATCCCAATCCGAAAAAAGCCTCTTCATTTTCGTAAAATAAATCGCTTATATGCGATTCGTATTGATCTTTTCTTCGTACTAGAATCGCCTTTAATAATACATCCCCGGCCTTGCCTTCGTTTATATATTTGACAATATCCTGTCCAATCGCTCCATATCCGATTAATCCGATAGTAAGCACATTCATCACCCCATATTTTGAAAATTAAGACGTATTTGGTATACAAAATATTATATCAGACCGGTATATAAAAACAAATAGAGTAATATAAATTTAGAAAAATAGCTTTATATATGTAATTATTATATTGTCAGAAAATTGTAAATATGGTATATTGTATACCAAAGAGATAAAGAGGAGGATTTAAATTATGCCGAAACTAAATTTTGCTACTAGTGGAAAAGTATTAGAAGTACCGGAAAACTCCAATATTTTACGAATGTCTCTTCGATTTGATGGAGAACTACCAAATCGATGTGGTGGAGGCGTTTGTGGATCCTGCGTTTGTAAAATTGAAGAGGGTACTGTTGATCATATAAAAGTGCAGGAGCGTCGAAAACTTGGTGAAGAATGGTTAAGCAAAGGATTTCGTTTAGGATGCCAAGCTTTCATTACCGACGAAGATGTAACGATTTCATGGAATGAAGATGTAACAGATCAAGTGAAAAAACGAAAATTAGATCATCCGAAAAAGAAAGTGACATCAACACCATAAAATCCAATTTTAAGAGCGGGAGTGAATGATATGTTGTTAGTATGCGACAAACATATGAAAGAAGCCTTAAAGTTAGTAGAAATGCCTCAAATTCAAATAGCTCAAACTAATGAGACATGCTCTTTTTGTAATGAGGAGACATCGCTTTTAATGAATATGGTCAATCAACCTAATCGAGTTAAGAAAAAACCATGTGGCAAATGTGTGAAATGCTCTTGCCTTATTGCAAACTAAAAGAAAGATAAACTAAAGGGATGGATTTTATGAAACAGTTAAACATCTTTATCGCCTTTTTCAGAAGCAGTATGCTTGGATACGGAGGTGGACCATCGACCATTCCTTTAGTACATAAAGAAGTGGTTGAACGTTTTAAATGGATGAATGACGAAGAATTCGGAGATGTGCTCGCTATTGGAAACACACTGCCAGGACCGATTAATACAAAAATGGCAGGATATATTGGGTTCAAAGTTGGCGGTAAAATTGGAATGATTAATGCAATTGTTGCAACGATTCTACCGACGATTATTTTAATGGTCATCTTATTGACAACTCTAGTGACATTTAAAGATCTAAAATGGGTACAAGGGATGACTAAAGCGATCGTTCCGGTAGTTGGAGTCATGCTTGCTGTGTTAACTTGGCAATTTGTAGAAGCTTCCGTCAAGGGGCTAAAATGGCCCTTTACAATCGGACATATTTTGGTAGGAATTGTTTTAATGCAATATTTTCATATACATCCTGGATTTATTATTGGTGGGCTTCTGTTATTTGCGGTAGTTAAGCCAACCAAATCAATTGAAGGTAAAAAATCAAAAGGACTGTCTGCATAATGGTATATTGGAACATTTTCTGGGCGTTTTTTGTTGCTAATATTTTAGGGTATGGAGGAGGCCCTGCAACTATTCCTCTTATTCAAAAAGAAGTCGTCAGCAGAGGATGGCTTACGCATCAAGAATTTAATGAGACTCTTGCTATGGGGAACTCACTGCCAGGACCGATTGCTACGAAAATGGCAGGGTATATCGGATTTCATGAAGGTGGTATACTAGGTTCAGTTTTGGCTGTATTCGCTACAGTTGCACCGTCATTAATCCTCATGCTGACTTTAATGGGAATTTTGTATAAATATCGTCATTCGATCCAAGTTAAGCGAATGACTCTTTATGTCAAGCCAACAATCGCAGTTTTACTTGGCGTGATGGCTTATAATTCATTTCATGATTCATATTTTCAAATTGGTATTGGACAATTTTTATTTTTAGGATTAATTAGTTACATATTAATGGAGAAAGTAAAGCTACACCCAGCTTTTATTGTAATGGGAGCTTTATTGTACGGTGGATTAAATTTATAATTAGAAAAAAGGGTAAGCAAATTTCATTGAATTTGCTTACCCTTTTTTGCACATTAAGAAAGTATAAATTTGCAGCGCTTTTAATTTGTTATTGTAATCTACTTTCAACTTGTTGACAAACTTGATCAGCCGTTAAGCCACTTGCCTCGATTACTGATCCTTGTGTAGCCACATTTTGCATTCCCATTACATTTGAATCAAGTCCTGTTACTACGCAGCAATCGCAACCATTTGCATCAGATTCTTGTTTTAATTCAACAACATCGTGTCCCGCTGAACGTAATGCTTCTTGAACATTTGTTAAAGATTGTTCTACTCCGATTCTAGCCATGAAAAACACCTCCTCAGAAATATAAGATTTGCAATTTACAGGAAAAATATTCTTTGAATAAAGAAGTTTAAGTTTAGAAAAAGTAAAGATGGAGGTGTTTAATATGGGAAAAACTAAAAAAGATCCATCTAGAGTGGGCTTAGGGTCACCAAATGTACAAGGTCAAGGGACTACTACATCTGAAACTGGTGTTGAAATGTCTTCAAGTAGAAAAAAACAAAAAAGAGATTAACTAAAGACTGAAATACCCTATTTTATAAGACAAGTTTCGCCACCTATTTTATATAGGTGGCTTTTGATTATGATAAAAATATTAATATATGTAAGAGGAATCTACGATTGTTAAGAAGAATTAAGAACTTAATTAAATAATCTTGTTATAATACATTACATCAATTATGGAGTAATGTATTTTCTTTTTATTTAAACTAATTGAGAAAGTAGATGAATGAACAGATGAATCATATTGTAAATGGTGATGTGGTTGGAGGAAAAATAAAGTCTTTAAATGGTAATATGATTGTATGGAGAGAAATGTATGATTTTGGGCCTCTTAGTAATGAGTGGACTTTAGATGAAACATATAAAAGAAGAGCAGAGTTTTTTGAACAAAAGCTACAAATTCCTTTGAGTTTTTTTATTGAAAATTGCCGAAAACAATATGAATTATTAAACGAATTATCCCGTTCTGAGGAAGTTGTACTATGGTTCGAACATGATCGATACGATCAGGTGACAATACTTTATTTATTATCGGAATTATCGGCACTTGGTTTTCAAAAAATTTCGATGGTTAGTATAAATGAATATGAGGGAATTGTACCTTTTCATGGATTAGGTCAATTATCATCAGAACAATTAATCGAATTACTTCCAACTAAACAGGAAATTACAAACGAACAAATAGAAGAAGCTTGTGCAGGATGGAAAGCTTATTGTTCAGATAAAAAAGATGAACTTAATGAGTTTATTCAAAAATGTCATGCGCTACCGTTTTTAAAACAAGCTTTATTAAGCCATAAGACATATTTTCCTTCTCAACAGAATGGATTAAATGAAGTTGAGTTTTTAGCATTATCAATGATACATGATGGTATTAACTCATTTGGAGAACTATTTAATAAACTCGTAAGACAAAGAACAAATGATGGATTAAGTGATTTATATTTCGCAGCAATTTTAAATGAATTAATGAAAGGTGATCACCCTTTAATAAGTAGTGACAGTAATTTACCAAGTTATAAACAACATAACCCAAAAGCAAAAATTGAAATAACTAGATGGGGATTAGACGTACTAACGGGGAAAGCAAATCGAATGAATTTAATTGGAATAGACTGGTGGGTTGGAGGGGTTCATTTAGTTGAAAAAGCATTTAAAAATAACATTTAAGGTCATTTAATAATAATGGATGTTGTATTTAAATCAAAGAACAAAGTTTTTAATTTAAGGGTAGCAGGTATTTGGATTGAAAATGGGCATGTCCTAGTTCATCACTGGAAAGTGAAACAGTTTGGTCTTTACCTAGTGGTAGAATAAAATTCAATGAAGAATCAATTATAAGCTTAAGAAGGGAGTTCACCTTAAGAATTAGGAATAGAAGTTGAGATTGATCAGATGATGTGGACAGTAGAAAATTTCTTTACTTATAAAGGAAATGATATTCACGAAGTAGGTCATTACTATAAAATAGAATCTGAGTACAAGCCTACTAGGTCAATGAATGAACCATTTTATGGTATTGAAGGAAATCGACTAATTTTTAAATGGGTAAGTTTAGAGAATCTTGAAGAAATCGAATTATACCCAGAATTTTTGTGAACAAAATTAAAGGAAGTTCCAACCAAAAATCATTTTATCGTAAAAGATAATTGAAATCATTATAGAGGTGGTAATATGCGCCCGATATTATTAGGAGTATTAGCAGCATTTTTCTTTTCAATCACATTTATTTTAAATCGCTCAATGGAATTATCCGGTGGAAGTTGGATTTGGAGCGCATCCTTAAGATACTTTTTTATGGTACCTTTTTTATTAATCATTGTTATCTCTAGAAGAAATTTATATGAACTATTGAAAGAAATGAAAGGGAAATTAAAAAGTTGGATTTTATGGTCAACAATTGGATTCGGTTTGTTTTATGCACCAATTTGTCTTTCATCAGTTTACTCTCCAGGATGGCTCATAGCTAGTTCGTGGCAGATCACAATTTTATCTGGGTCACTATTAGCACCATTTTTCTTGATTTCAATTCAAACATCAAATGGAGCCCGAAAGGTACGTGGAAAAATTCCTTTTAAAGGATTAGGAATGTCTTTACTAATCATATTTGGTATTTTATTAATGCAGGTTGAGCTAGCTACAAAAATAGCTATTTCAACAGTTATAACGGGGATTTTACCAGTTATTATTGCCTCATTTGCATACCCACTTGGCAATCGAAAAATGATGGAAATATGTGATGGAAAGCTGGATGTATATCAACGCGTTTTAGGAATGACATTAGCAAGTTTACCGTTTTGGATCATCCTATCAATCTATGGTTTATATACTGAAGGACTACCAAGTCAAAACCAAATTTCACAATCATTAATTGTAGCGATCTCATCAGGCGTGATTGCTACTGTATTATTTTTTCAAGCTACTGATTTAGTAAGGGGAAATATGCAAAAATTAGGAGCTGTAGAAGCAACCCAATCCATGGAAGTATTATTCACAGTAATTGGTGAAATGATCATCTTATCATCAGCATCTCCATCAATTATTTCTTGGATTGGTATGATTATTATTATGATCGGCATGATCTTACATAGCTATCTATCGCAGAGGGGAAAGTCTGTACAGCAGGATAAGGAAACTGTTAACTTATAAAAAGGGTATTGGAGTGAGATTGTAGAAAAATTATTAAATATATTTTGATTCAAGTTTTTAGGGAACATAGATGTAATAAAAATTGATAGTATGTACTTTATGAATAACTAATTAGCAGGGAGAGGTGATTAATATGAATAAAGAATTCACTGAATCACATGTAATAGATAAAAATAAGAATTCAATATCCATCTTAACACCAAAAGATTTTAGTTTTAAAGAATGTTTAGTATTTTTAGCACAGTCGAAGAATGAAGTACTCCATCAAGTTAAAGGGGAGTATTTTTTTAAGCTTATTAAAATAGAAAATAAACTAATCTTACTAAAAGTAAGTAGTAATCATAACCAATTATTAATCGAATTTCCTGACCAAAATCCGAATGATGAAATAAAAGTAGATGCAGCAGCATTTATTTGGGATTTATTTGATTTAAACAGAGACCTAACCAAGTTCTATCAATTAAGTAATGATAATCAAATGCTACAGTTGTTAATTGAACAGCATTTTGGACTTCGCGTAATTGGAATTCCGGATTTATTTGAAGCATTTACATGGGCAATTATGGGCCAACAAATCAATTTAACATTTGCATTTTCTTTAAAAAGAAGTTTTGTTGAAAAATATGGAGAAAGCTTTAGATGGAAGGATGAAATTTTTTGGTTATTTCCAACTCCGGATGTAATCTCTAAACTTGAAGTTTCCGATTTAACTAGTCTGAAATTTACGACACGAAAAGCTGAATACGTGATTGGGATCGCAAAATTAATGACAGAAGGATTCATTTCAAAAGAATCTTTAAATCGTTTAGATTCATACGAGAAAAAGTTAACTAAGCTATTAGAAATTCGAGGTGTTGGAAACTGGACTGCTGATTACGTTTTAATGAAATGTTTACATGAAAAATCTGCGTTTCCAATTGCCGATGTAGGAATACATAATGCATTAAAAAATCAACTATCATTAGCGAAAAAACCTTCAATTGAAGAAATTAAAAAAATGGCTACAAAATGGAAGGGCTGGGAAGCTTATGTAACGTTTTATTTATGGAGATCATTATATTCCTAGATAAGTAATACAAAGCAAAGTCCACTAAAAATGAAAAATCCCTCTATTTTTCGATACATAATTGGTTTTTATTGTTAAAATAATGTGAAGTAACAAGAATAATTGGGGGATCAACATGAAAGGACTTATTTTATTAATTGTAATGGCTATGATTGGACTTAGTGGGTGTTCACAGCCAACAGCATCAGTTAATACTGAATCTGATTCAAAAATTACAGTTGAGCTTATAAAATGTATTGATGGCGATACTGCCAAATTTACAGAAGTTGGAACAACGAGATTCTTATATATTGATACGCCAGAAAGTACAAGAACGATTGAGCCATATGGAAAAGAAGCTTCAGCATATACATGTAATCTATTAAAAAATGCAAAAACAATTCAGCTTGAGTATGATGGACCTAAAAAGGATAAATATAATCGAACACTGGCATGGGTTTGGATTGATGGTAGTCTAATTCAAAAAGAAATCATAAAAAAAGGCTATGTTGAAAAATTTTATGATTATGGTAATTATTCCTATGAATCAGAGCTAAGAAGTTTAC
Source organism: Gottfriedia acidiceleris (assembly GCF_002128425.1). Taxonomy (GTDB): domain Bacteria; phylum Bacillota; class Bacilli; order Bacillales; family Bacillaceae_G; genus Gottfriedia; species Gottfriedia acidiceleris. Next base: position 315,878 of record NZ_NESS01000003.1, on the reverse strand, counting down.
AAGCAACTGCCAGGCAGCAGGGTGTTGGTTTATGGAGCAAAAATAAAGCGAATCAAACAACAACAAAAAATTCGTCTAACAGTAAGAAATAGTATTTTAAAAATTGCACTGACTTAAGAAAAGTTTATCCAAATGGAGTATCTAAAGGGAATAAAGTATATCAAGAACAAATGGATCGTGATCATGATAATTATGCATGTGAAAGGGAATAAAAACACCTAATACTAGGTGTTTTTTATTAATCATTAGGTCTTTATTTTCTAATTGAACTCCTGACTTTTGGAATTATGAAGTTAATCTCTAAATATTTTAAAAGAGAAGCAACTCTACAAAGGAATTTCGGTTTAATAATCGAATAGTATTAGTGCCTAAAAAATTATTATTACAATCTTGTTTAATAATGACAAAATATAAATAAGAAAAATTGAAGAGGACGGGACTATGATTAAATTTTTTAAACGACTATTTAGTAAAGAAAAAACAAATCAAGTTACATTGCCATTAAAAGAAACTCGTTCCCTATCAAAAGTGGAAATCGAATATATTATTAGTGAGTTTACTGAAAAACAGAATAAACTAGTAGATGTACTGAAAAATAATGCAGTTAATAATGCTGATATTGAGTTTAATGAACTAATCACAAATAGAATTACGAATAATTTAAAGTACAGAATACCTTTTTTAGAAATTGAATTAATTTATTTAAATAATGTCTTAAGAGGAAGGAAAGTAAAATCAATAAAATATAAATTGTTTCATCAAGTAAGAGATACTGAAACGACAGAAATAACAGATATGGTTATAAATCAAGGATACTCTTTTGTTCCTTCTGTAGGTTATTTAAAAATTGGATAAAATCATGATGTAGCCCCACAAGGTGTAAGGTTCCTTGTGGGGTTTATGTTTTTCTTGAACTGTTTACCCTTGATCGTGAGTTTCAATATTCACATTTGCCATTGATTTAGGTAAATCGTTAACCTCATATGCCACCCTTATTCCTGATTCGATTGCACCTTGAATCCAACCTGGAGCTGTAGAAGTGTGATCACCTGCAAAATGGATCAGTCCTTCTGGAGTGGAAATAAATGGGGCAATCTCTGTTTGCTGGTCAGGTTTGTAAATAGCAAAAGCTCCACCTGAAAAAGGATTTTCTGACCAACTAAATGAATTACCAGTAATAAACTCACTATATATTTCTTTTCCGTAAATTTTGGCTAAATTTTCTAGCGCATTTTCTATTTTTTCTTTTTCAGTTAAGCTATCCCAAATTGATGCGTTATCTTCCCATGTATAGCTTGCTAATATGACACCTGGACCTTCTGAGCCAACGGATTGGCTCGGGAAATAGGAATAACGAACAGGTAAATCAGAAATCATTTTTCCTCCAATAAAACCTGCTTTCTCCCAAAATCTCGTTTTAAATTGTAATCCAATTTTAGTCGAAGGAACATAATGTAATTGTCGGATCGCTTTATATTTGTTATAAGAAAATAAATTGCGTGGAATGATTTCAACGAAGTTTAGTAATGAAAAAGGTATGGTAATGATGGCTAAGTCTCCAGTGACCGTATATGCCTGCGAGGTTTGTGTATCCTCTGTATGAATAGTTACAGAAGAGTCGTGTTGTTCAATTTTTCTCATTTTTTGATGATAAAAAATATTTTCATGTAATTCAGGTAGGAATGAATACGGTAAGTGATCATTTCCACCTTTAATTTCATAAAACTTTAGTCCAGGAGTAAATAGAATCATTACTTCTCGAAGTAAGGCAGTGAATGAAAGCTCAGGAAAGCCTTCCATCCCAAGCATAACCTTGATCATATCAATTGCTCCAACCGATAATGTTCTACCATATGGATTATATTTCAAATAATATTCCATCGAATAACGATCAAGTAATTTAATAACGATTTCCCAATTCTTTTTTGGATTCTTTTTTATGAAGTCAGTTACAGGTTGCATGGCGTATTGAGCCAAATATTCAGCTGTTTTACCTTTTTCAGATGGTGAAGTAGGAAAGTTAAGAATGTCGGGATTTTCTTCATAAATCTTCTGAAGGGTTCTTACATCGTTTACGAATATAATATCTTCTGGAGTGCTATTAATAAATTCTTCTAAAGGTAGGTTAAATTTCTTAATATATTCTAATACAAGTAAGTGAATAGATGGTATTCTCATAGCACCATTTTCCATATACTGTCCTGCATAAAAATTACGATTAGTAAAAATACGACCACCAATACGATTATTTCCTTCGAGAATCGTTACTTCATGTCCTGCTCCTTTTAAAAGTGAAGCAGCTACTAAACCAGATATACCAGCACCAACAATGATTATATGTTTAGGTTCAAGTGTTTTTGGTAGTCCTGTTCGAATTGTTTGAAGCATTTGTTCCATTGATATAGGAGGCTCCATACTCACTGTCATAATTTCGCTCCTCTATTATTTATGACATTCATAGAAGTTTATTCAAAAATAGAGGAATATAGAAGAGTTTAAAGAAAGGATTTAGAAATTGAATAGGCAAAAGAAAAAGAGCTTGAAAAAACAAGCTCTTTTAGTTTGTAGAAAAAGTCACTAAAAATTTGCTACTTTTTACGTCTAAATAGGTTAACGATAAATACGATAATTGCGATAATTAATAGTATATGAATTAGTCCACCTGCAATATGGAAAGTAAAATAACCTAATACCCATAAGATTAAAAGAATAAAAAATAAAATCCACATAATATGAACATTCCTTTCTTAATGACTGTATTATTACCATGTCCAATTTTAACTTTCATATCCATTTATTAAATATAAAAGTAAAAAAGCTACCAAAATAGGTAGCTTTCAGACTGTTGACAAGTGTCTTAAAATTTATCAAATACAGTGTAAGGCATCTGTCTCTTATGTCTAGATTTATTAAACCATGATTCGATTTTAGCTTGAGAGTCACTATTAATTTCTTTACCTTCTAAGTAGTCATCAATGTCATCGTATGTAACACCAAGAGCGACTTCATCTGCTAATTGTGGGCGATCTTCTTCAAGGTCAGCTGTCGGAACTTTTTTATATAGTTTAGGTGGGCAATTTAATTCTTTTAGCAACATCTTTCCTTGACGTTTATTTAAACGGAAAATCGGACAAAGGTCTGAACCACCATCACCATATTTAGTGTAAAAACCAGTAATAGCTTCAGCTGAATGATCAGTACCTAAGACAACACAACCATTCATAGCAGCGATACTATATTGAGCTTTCATTCTTTCACGAGCTTTTTCATTACCTTTTGCAAAATCAGTAAGGTCAATGCCAATATCTTTTAATGTTTTAACACTAGCATCTACAGCTGCTTTAATATTCACTGTGTAGGTCTTTGTTGGTTGGATAAACTTTAAGGCTTCTTGGCAGTCTTCTTCGTCCATTTGAACGCCATATGGTAATCGAATTGCGATAAATAGATAATTTTTTTCTGATTGCTCACTATTTAATTCATCTATTGCCATTTGTGCAAGTTTACCAGTTAACGTAGAATCTTGACCACCTGAAATACCTAATACAAAACCATTTAAAAAAGGATGTTTTTTAAGATAGCTTTTTAGGAAATCAATACTGATTCTTATTTCTTCTTTAGGATCGATAACTGGTTTTACTTTCATTTCTTCGACGATTTCTTTTTGTAAATTGTTCAATCTTCATTCTCCTTTTGATACAGATTGTATTTTTTAATATAAGCGTAGCAATCCTCAGGCAATAAATATCTTGGCTCGCCGCCTTTAGCAAACTCTTCTCGGATATATGTTGAACTAATTTCCATCGCTAATCCTTTATCAATTAGATGAAATCTTGAACCATTATCATTATTTCTTAATAAGGGAGAACGTGAGATGGTCTTTAGCATATCAATTCCATCACGGGCCATTACAATGAATTTATTTTCGGAAACTAATTGATCCCCGTATTTCCATTTTCCTTCTGCAATATCTTCTAGGAGATCAGCACCCATTATGAAATAAACTTCATCTTCACTATACTTCGCTTTAAAATGGTTCATTGTATAGTAAGTGAATACTTCCCATGCCTCTTTACTCATTTCATAATCGTCTGCAATAAACTTTGAGTTGTTTTGAATTGCCAATTTTAACATATTCCAACGATGTTCATCAGTATTATGTAATTGTTTATCTCTTCTTTTTGAAGAGCATGGTAAAAAGATAACTTTGTCTAATTGACAACGATGAGCAATCGTACTCGCAGTCCATAAATGAACATTTGTAATTGGATCAAACGAACTGCCATAAATCCCAATTTTAGCCATTTTTCATTTCCTCTGTTTTCTTTCTAGCTTCTGCTATTTTTTCCATTTTGTTATCCCAACATTTTTGACTTAAGTCTACAGGATATTCTTCAGGGTTTAATGCACGTTTGTATTCTTCCCAAAGCACACTCAAATTCTTTTCAGCAAAATCCTGAATGTCTTTTATCGCAGGCACTTTGTAGACTAATTCACCTTTAGTAAAGATTTGGTGATGAAGTTCTCTAGCTTCAAAATTAGTTACAAACTTACTGATATATGGATGAATCGGATGGAATAACTTTATTTTTTCCTCAGACCCCGGCTCTTCATCTTCAAGAGCAATATAATCAGCCTCAGCATGATGGTTAACTGTATTAATAATTCGATACAATTTCTTTAGTCCAGGAGTTGTTACTTTTTCAGGGTTTTGAGAAATTTTGATTGTATCAATCATTTTCCCATTTTCATCTTCAATACTTACTAATTTATAAACAGCTCCAAGAGCCGGTTGATCATATGCTGTAATCAGCTTTGTTCCGATTCCCCAAGAATCAATTTTGGCTCCTTGTGATTTTAAATTTAAAATTGTGTATTCATCTAAATCATTCGAAGCAACTATTTTTGTATTTACGAAACCAGCTTCATCGAGCATTTTTCTAGCTTCTTTCGATAAATAGGCTAAGTCACCACTATCTAGTCGGATTGCTGCAAAGTTAATTTTATCACCTAGTTCTTTTGCGACTTTAATCGCATTAGGTACTCCACTTTTTAGTGTATCGTATGTATCAACCAGGAATGTACAGTTGTAATGACGATCTGCATATTTTTTGAAAGCTATGTATTCATCTCGATATGCTTGCACTAGCGCATGAGCATGTGTACCTGAAACAGGAATGTTAAATAATTTACCAGCACGAACATTACTAGTCGCATGAAATCCACCAATATAAGCAGCTCTTGCTCCCCAAATTGCAGCATCAAATTCTTGAGCGCGTCTTGTTCCAAATTCCATTAGCGTATCATTACCAACGATATGTTTAATTCGTGAAGCTTTAGTAGCAATTAATGTTTGATAATTTACGATGTTTAAAAGGGCTGTTTCAATTAATTGCGCCTCTAATAGTGGGGCCTCAATCCTTAAAATTGGCTCATTCCCAAATACTAATTCGCCTTCTTGAATTGCTCTAATTGATCCTGTGAATTTTACACCTGATAAAAATTGAATAAATTCATCTTTATATCCTAGTTCTTCTTTTAAATAGTCAAGATCTGAACTGCTAAATTTAAAGTTCTGCAGATAACTAATTATTTTTTCTAAACCTGCAAAGATTGCATATCCATTTCCAAATGGGAGTTTACGAAAATAAAGTTCAAAAACAGCATTTTTATTGTGGATATTGTCTCCCCAGTAAGTTTCCGCCATATTAATTTGATAAAGGTCTGTATGAAGTGCAAGGCTATCATCTTGAAAGTTGTAATTCATCTTATTTCCGCCCCTAAAGTATTTTTAAAATGACTTAATGCCCATTCATGCCCAGCTGCATTAAAGCTTGCAACAGCCTGCTGGTGAACGACTATTTTATAACCCTTATTATAAGCATCGACCGCTGTATGTAATACACAAATATCAGTACAAACTCCTATTAAATGAAGTTCGTTAATTTGTCTTTCATTTAGTTTTATCTCAAGGTCTGTTCCTGAAAAAGCTGAGTAACGAGTTTTATCCATCCATTTAATAGTTGAATTTCCTTTTGATGAATTGTATAAGTCCATTAATCCACCATATAAATCTCTTCCTTTAGTATGTCTAATATTATGAGGTGGAAATAATTTTGTTTCGGGATGAAACGGATCATTTTCATCATGGACGTCAACTGCAAATACAACATAATCTTGACTTTCAATGAAATTTTTAGTTATTTGTAGAATACTTTGCTCAATTTCCTGCGCTGGTTTTCCACAAGTTAAAGAACCTGCATCTGCTACAAAGTCATTCGTATAATCAATAATAATGAGCGCTTTTTTATCCATATAATAGTCACCCCAAGTAATAAGAATGTTAAATTTTTCACATGTTAGAAAAAATTTAATTAGTGTTCATCTTCAATATTATTACAAGTTAATTCATATGAAAACCTAAATTTTGGAAAGATCATTTTTATAGTATTAACTTTACAATTAAAAATTACTATTTGCCGTAGGTTTTGTAACCTATGTAGCTATTAGAGGAATTTAATGAAATGTACCGAACTTACTAATAGATTAATTTACAAGTTAGAAGAGGTGACATGATGGAAGTAATTCGTGCAAAATCAGAGGATATTTCAGAAGTAGCGAATTTATTTGATCAGTACAGAATGTTTTATAAACAAGATAGTAATTTAAACGGAGCAATTGATTTTATAACAGAAAGAATCAATAACAATGATTCTGTTATTTTTCTTGTAAAAGAAGAAGATAGGTCTTTAGGATTTACTCAGTTATATCCTTCATTTTCATCTGTATCGATGAAAAAGTTATGGATTTTAAATGACTTATATGTAACCAAAACTGCTAGACAAAAAGGAGTAGCCCAATTGCTCTTAAATGCAGCAAAGAAATTTGCGATTGAATCGAAAGCAAAGGCATTAGATTTACAAACTGCGATTGATAATAAATCGGCACAAGCGTTGTATGAAAAAAATGGCTATCAAGTGGACAAAGAATTTCTTTCGTATTCATTAAATTTAGAAGAGATAAGTTCATCAATTGATGAAAATATTTTAGAGTAAATCGTCAAAGAACTATTATTAAATACTTTGAAATAGATTAATAAAGTGTTGATCATTTAGAAAATGCATTCCCTTCCCTGCATGAGTATCAGGCATATTGTTTCTTTATTTTAGGTTTTTCTTAAATTAATTTAAGTTTAGGGGGACGAAAAAATGTTCGATCAATCTGATTATGAATGCCGAGTAGAATGGGGGAAAAGGGGAGCTAGGGAAGCAGCGGAACGTGGGGATATTACAATCATTGTTGATGTTCTTAGTTTTTCATCGACTGTTGTTTCAGCAATATTTCAAAACGCAATCATTTATCCGTATCCACCAAATTTAGATGGGAAAACTTATGCTAAAAAGATTGGAGCGGAGTATATTTTAGGAAGAAATGAAGCGGCAGTTTTAGGGAAGGCAACACTTTCGCCTGTCTCATTTAATGAACGTCATACCAATAATAAATTTGTTTTATGTTCTCTAAATGGGGCATTTTGTTCATGGATTGCTTCAAAGGTGCCCGCGTTATTGATTGGTTCTTTACTTAATGCTTCTTCGGTTGCAAGGTTGGCTAATCGCTTAAAAAACAAAAAAAATGTTAATATAACAGTCATTCCGTGCGGTGAGGTTTGGAATGATTTACATGAAAATGAGGATGCACTAAGACCTTCCATTGAAGATTATTTAGGAGCAGGAGCAATTTTAGCCGAGTTAGAAGGAACAAAATCACCTGAGGCGGAAGTTTGTATTGGTGCGTTTCTTCACTCGAAACATAAAATTAAAGATTTGATTTGGGAATGTGGAAGTGGAAGAGAGCTAAGAATGAAGGGTTTTGAAGATGATGTTAAGCATTGTAGCCAATTGAACTGTTTTAAAGTAGTCCCAGTTTTAAAAAATAATTGTTTTGTTAATGGACTAGAATTAGAAAAAGGATGAAATAAAATTCATCCTTTTTTAACGCTCAAAAATAGAGTATGAACTAACATTTTTTAATAATATTTTAGGTTTACTACCATCCAAATTGGAGATCCATACATTTCCGACTACATCTAATTCTCCTTTTCTGGTCCATGTTATTTTATTGGAAGACTTAGAGTAGACTGGGTTGTAATCTCCCTTTCCAGTAGGTGGGTTCGTTATTTTTAATTGTTTATGAGTAGAAAGATTGATCACATTTAATGATGGTTTTGGCCGTTTCTTTTCATCATTAGACCACTCGCTTTCTTTTACTCTTGAAACAACAATCGATGTATCATCACACCATGTAAAGCCTAATTCAGCATAATGTGGTGGTGTTAAATTTGTAGATGTAAATGCTGGCATTTCAGAAATATTCATCTTTTTATTTTTGTATCCGAAAACTAATCTGCCTCCACCTGCAATGTATCCTAATATATTTTTAGTTTGAGCCCATCTAGGAGTATCTAAATGTAAAATAATTTCATCTTGTACTTCAAAAACCATTCCATCTGAAGAAATGATACAAAGCATGTCACTATCCATAGACCAAGATGCTGTTGGACTAACAATAAAAGAAATCCATTTATGATCAGGCGAAAATTGAAATGTTGTCGCGTTTATGGAAGGAATGGAAGTATTGCCTTTTGTTAAGGTTTTAGGGACAACAAAAAATTGTTTTACATTGTTTGTTACGCTAGTAATATTTTTTAAATCATTTGGTAAGGTGATTTTATATAAAATTGGATTTGTCCAGCCATCTGGATTTAGAGCAGCGGCTGATGAAGCTATAAAACCCTTACCGTTTGGAATCCAATTATAATCATCTACACCTAATGCAATATTGTAAAAATTATTAAAATCAGAAACATTTAACACACCGCTATCTAGAAAAGCAATAATATTTTTAGTAGGGGACCATTTTGGATTTTCACCATCGAAAATTATCCTTTGTTCTTTTTTTGTTTTCATATTATAAATCCATATTTCTGAGCGAGTTGGATAAGATGCTGTAGGGCCAGTAGGTATTTCTTTTTGGTACATTAAATAATTTCCATCAAATGACCACTGAGGCTGATTCGAATAAACCCCTTTTGATTTTGTTATTTTTTCTTCTTTATTATTTATTTTTATCCAAACGAATCCATCTCGAATAAACGCAATTTTTAATGAGTTATCAGTAGTTTCGGCGTAACTAAAGCTCGGAAAAATTAAACAAACAACTGTTAAGAACATGAGTAGTAATTTGCGGTTCATAAATTCACCCCGTTTACAAATTTTGCTTTATTTTTCCCAAGAAATTATATAAATATCAAAAGGGCAATAAACAGGATAAAACATTAAATAATCGAATAGCTAAGTATATAAAGTAACTAAAAGAGGTGGCTTTCATGGAAAAATGGATCGGGGCAGCTGGAATTTGTATTAATCGTGAAAGGCAGATTTTAATGGTTCTTCAAGGCAAGCCAGATGAAAAAAAACTATGGGCAGTTCCAGCAGGTGGTTTAGAAGATAATGAATCAATCGATGAGTGTTGTAAAAGAGAGGTACTCGAAGAAACAGGTTATGAAGTTGAAGTAATTAAGGAATTGTTTATTAAAGAAGGTATCTCGTATGGTTTTCAAGTAAAAGTACATTTTTATGAGGTTAGAATTATTGGTGGATATGCTAGAATCCAAGACCCTGATCAATTAATACATGAAATTGCTTGGAAATCAGCAGAGGAAATTCTTGAATTAGAGCTTAGTTTTCCAGAGGATCGAAAATTAATAATCGACTTGATCAATAAAAAAATTAACAAGGAATAAACCAAAAAGCCGTCTGATAAAGAATCAAACGGCATGTTTATGTAAAATTAATATTCTTCTACAGTTGCGATATAAGGTAGATTTCGATACTGCTGTGCATAATCAATTCCGTAACCAACGATAAACTCATCTGGAATGACAAAGCCTACATAATCAACTGGTAGGTCGATTTTTCTTCTTTCAGGTTTATCTAATAAAGTACAAATCTTAATCGATTTAGGCTTATGCATTTGAAGATGGTCACGTAAAAAGTGCAATGTTAGACCACTATCAATGATATCTTCAATTACCACCACGTTTTTATCTGTGATATTTTCATCTAAATCTTTTAATAGTCTGACTTTTCCAGTAGACTCAGTTTGGTTACTATAGCTGGAAACAGAAATAAAGTCTACATTAATATTACTCTTCATTTCACGAACTAAATCAGCTGCAAATACAAATGATCCTTTTAAAACAACTACAAGGATTAGAGGTTCGTTATTAAAGTCATGTTCAATTTGTTCAGCAAGTGCTTTTACTCTATTTTTTAAATCAGTTTCAGAAATTAAAGTGTCTTTAATTCTATAAGCCATGTAAATTACCCTCTTTACTAATTATTAACTACTTTTTTACTTTGTTAGATGAGCATTCATCATTATCTCCATTTTAACAATATTTACTAATTTGTAGAATTGAAAAGTTAATTTAATGAACATCCTTCAATTTGGTAATAATAACCACATAACAAAATTGGAGGTATTCATAGATGAATGAAAAGATTGATTACAATGGCTTGCCGAAGCATTCAAAGCCAATATGGAGAAGTGGATTAAATATCCCTACTTTTGAACCATATAACGATGATGAAGAGTTTGATGCCGTCATCGTCGGTGCTGGAATTACAGGAATATCAACGGCATATTTTTTAACGCAAGCGGGAATGAAGGTTGCTTTACTTGAAGCGAATAAAATTATTAATGGAACAACTGGCCATACGACTGCAAAAGTAACGGCTCAGCATGATTTAATATATGATGAGCTAATTCAACATTTTGGATTAGAAAAGACAAAAATCTTTTATCATTCTACTAAAAATGCAATGGATTTTATTAGAAAATATACGAATGATAACCAAATAGAATGTAATTATGAGAGCCAAGATGCAACAATCTATACGACTTCAGATGATTATGTAACAAATCTAGAAAATGAATTGAAAGCTTATGAAAAGTTAGGTATTGACTCTTTTGGAGCAGTAAAAACTTTATTACCTTTTGATACAAAATATTCGATTACAATGAGAGATCAGGCGCAGTTTCATCCATTAAAATACTTGATTCATTTATTAAAAGCCTCAATTGAAAACGGATTAAAGGTTTATGAAGAAACTGTAGTCATTAATGTTGAAACAGGTAACAATCCAGTCGTAGTCACTCAAAGTGGAAGAAAAATTAAATGTAAGCATGTTGTTAGTGCATCCCATTTTCCTTTTTACGATGGTAATCAAATGTTTTTTACGAAATTACATGCTGACCGTTCATATGCCCTAGCTGCAAAAGTAAAAACAGCATATCCAGGAGGCATGTACATAAGTGCGGAAAATCCGAAAAGATCTCTAAGATCATTTAAATACAATAATGAAGAATTAGTACTAATAGGTGGGGAAAGTCATAAAACAGGTGTAGAAACTCGTACTATGAGTTTTTATGAAAATTTAAAGCTTTTTGGCGAAGAAACCTTTGGAATTGAAGATGTAAAATACAGATGGTCTACCCAAGATTTAATTACTTTAGATAAAATGCCTTATATTGGTAGATTATCATCAAAACATCATAACATTTACGTTGCAACAGGTTTCCGTAAATGGGGTATGACAAGTGGAACAGTCTCTGCCCAGTTAATTAGTAATTTAATTTTAGATAAAGAAGCGGTTGATGCTGATGTGTTCACTCCTTCGAGATTTCAAGCAGATCCTAGTATCAAGCATTTCTTAATGCAAAACTTAGATGTAGCTAAACATTTAATTGAAGGAAAATTAGAACCTGTTTCTAGAAAAATAGAAGAGTTATACAATGATGAAGGCTCGGTCGTAACACTTGATGGAAAAAGGGTTGGAGCATATAAAGACGTAAATGGTAAAGTTCATTGCGTAGACACAACTTGTACTCATTTAGGCTGTGAGGTCGAGTGGAATAATGGTGAAAAATCATGGGATTGCCCATGCCATGGCTCAAGATTTTCAATTTATGGTGAGGTATTAGAAGGTCCAGCTGATCAACCGTTAAAACAAGTTTTTGTTCAATAACTTAAAAAGGCGTAATTTTCCGAAAACACTTTTTGCTGTTTCATTAAATAAAAACATAAAAAAAGATCCCTTCGCAAAAAGGATCTTTTTTGTGTTAAATATTACAAGCCGTAAAGAACTTTTTTAAGCTACGACATTTTTACCTAATATTATTTAAATTAATAATACCTAGTTCAATTAATGCTTTTAAATACCTTTCGAATTTAGGAATTCCTTACACACTATCAGATTGATCGATTTCAGAGAGAACAGTTCGTAATATTTTCAATAATTTATCATCATGACCTACCATTTGAATTTCATTAACAGATACTTTCCAATACGATAAGACTAATTCATTTTTTGTCAATTCTGTCATACGTTTTCAATGTAGAAGTATGTTTCAATCCATAACTTAAGTAGTTAAAGTGATACAGCTTATTAAACTTTTTTGGAACGTTGTGCAAATTCCAAAAGTCGAAATAAGTTATTAGGAAGCTTTTTTCTCGTAAGCTGCTGAAATCGCTTTGGGGCTAAATTTATCCCAAATAAATCCCATCAAGATCCCAACTATAGCAGGCATAACCCATCCAAGTCCAAACGATGAAAACGGAAGCATATCCATCAAGCTCTGCATTTGCTTCAATTGGAGACCGAATGCTTTCAGACCATCACACAAAGCAACCAATCCTGTTAACAGCATGGCGCTTCCGTATACCTTTTGTGCCTTTGTGAAGAAGGAAAGTGTTATTAAGACAATGGTTAATGGATAGGCCATTACAAGGAATGGCACGGATACAGTGATAATTTCATTCAATCCTAGGTTTGCGAGAGCGAAACTTACAATAGTAACCGCAGTTACGAAAAATTTATAGCTGAATTTGGAAGAAAACTGTGCAAAGAACTGTCCGCATGCTGTTGTTAAACCTACGCAAGTCGTAAAGCAAGCAAGTGTAAAAATAAGACCCAACAAAAGTTTTCCCCCGTAACCTAAAAAAGAACTCGCAGTTGCTGACAAAATTGCTGTACCATTTTCAAATGTACCTTGCGAAGCCATTTTTGCACCAACTAAACCAATTGCCACATATACGAAGGCCAATGCCAATCCAGCTACAAATCCAGCTTTCAATGTGGACTTCATTAATTGCCGATCATCCTTTACACCTTTTTGACGGAAAGTATTTAGAATGACAATGCCGAAAGCGAGGGAGGCAAGAGCATCCATTGTGGAATATCCTTCAATAAATCCTTTGAAAAATGCACTGGATTGATAGTTTTCATCTGGTGCATGCAAAGGGGCGTCCAAATGAATAAAAGCTGTTACGCATAAAACAACAATTGCCAAAAGTAAAGCCGGTGTAATCCAGCGGCCCATGTAATCAACCAGCTTAGACGAGTTTAGGCTCACCGCATAAACAAGAGCGAAAAACACAAAACTAAACAACAATAGTAGTATAGAATTATTTAAGGAACTGCCTCCCACAAAAGACTTCACTCCCATTTCATACGCAACGTTCGCATTACGAGGGATCGCGAGGAACGGTCCGATTGATAAATAGACAATTACAGTAAACACAGAACCGAAAAGCGGATGTACACGTCCTCCTAACGCTTGCGCTCCACCCTTTACAAGAGACATCGCTGCTAAAACCACAAACGGTAAACCTACACCTGTCACGATAAAACCACTAATTGCAAGCCAAAATGAGGTTCCAGCTTCCATGCCGAGAAACGGCGGGAAAATTAAATTGCCGGCTCCAAAATACATTGAAAATAACATTAGTCCGATAAATACAGTCTCTTTCTTTTTCATAAAAACCTCTCCTTCCAAATTTGAAAAATAAAAAAAGCCCGTCCCTATGGTTAGGGACGAGCTTACTCGCGATACCACCCTACTTCCGCAGGAAAAAGCGTACTGCGGCTCTCGATCAACGTACAAACATACGTGTTCCATGGTAACGGCGGACAATCCGGCAAAGCTTACTAGTCATTCAGCTTTGCATCTCAGAGATGATTTTCACACAAGTCTCGCACATCAACTCTCACCAAACGTTGATTCTCTGTAGAACTAGGTTCTTGGGCTACTCTTCTCGTCATAGATTTTCTTCACTTAAGTATTAAAAATAAGATTAGCAGGGGGAATATTATCAGTCAATACTTTTTTTCATTTTTATCAATTATTTCTAATGCAGACACTTTACATATTCAACCTAAGTTATCCCAATTGGTGTAAACACATTTTTAAATTTTCAGTTGAACATTTTTCTTTGTCACTACTTCTTAATATCCGCAATTTTCTATTACTACTTAATAATCGTATCTACAACCTTGGTAATAATTTAATGATGATTTTAATTAGAAATTGTGCAAATTCATCTGTAAATTAATTTTCTTAATATAATTAAAAGAATGGTTTTTTAGGGTTCAATTTAAACCAATATTTTTATGGGTGTATTAAGCGATTACATCCGTGTTTAGTATTTTGATAATTAATTATGTATAGTTTGATAAAATATGGAGTTCATTAGTTTGGTATTTATAAATATAATTTAATAGTGATTTAAATTATTTTGAAAAAATTTATAGTTAATTTTTGTAAAAAACAGAAAAATTTAACATTTACCAAATAGGTTGACGTTTATTCTTATATAGGTTAATCTTTGGTAATTCAATTTCGATATTACATAAACGATAAATCTTATTTAGAGAGGTGGAGGGATTTGGCCCTTTGAAGCCTCAGCAGCGGGTTCTAGTTGAACACTGTGCTAATTCCATCGAGGTAAAGCCTTGAGAGATAAGAAGAGTTGATTTTAAAGCTAATCCTCTTCTTTCTTTGAAGAGGTTTCTTCATTATTAACTAAACTTATAGAAACCAAATAATATTATTTCTTATCCAGAGAGGTGGAGGGACTGGCCCTATGAAACCTCGGCAACGGGTTCTTTGAATACCGTGCCAATTCCACGGGGGAACCCGAAAGATAAGTACAGAGCCAAAACCTCTCAACTTATCTTGTTGAGAGGTTTTTAGTTTTTATTTTTAGTTATAGGAGAAAGTTTTATAGTTAATTCTTAGTTTTCTGATGAGAAAAGTTTGTATTAATAATTGTGATTAAATGGGCTAGCCATCATTTACTAAAATACAAAAAATTTAAAAGGAGGAGAATGGTCAAGATGAAGTTTATTTTTAAAAGGCTAGGAAATCCTTAACAGAACAAAATGAAGCAAAACGTTATGAATTACTACATCAGGCAGAAGATGTAGTAATGCAAGGAAGTACCAATTATACCTGTTTACTTCTTAGCTCAAAATTCATTAGTGAAGAAAAATATTAAAGGAATTCGATTTGATCCACTAAATAATCCGAACTTCCGATTTGCAAAAAAAGTATCTGAGTAATTAAATGAAGATCCTCCTACTTTAACTGAAATAAATAGAGGAGGAATCGTAAACAAAAGAATAAATTGTAACCTAGTAACTAAAAGAGAGGAATTTAATTGGAAAATTTATTAAGAAAAGCGGTTGAAACAAGAAAAAATTATTTGATTAAAAAGCTATTAAAGGCAGGTGTATACAAAAAAGGGTCAACACATTTATATCTTTTAACCTTAAGTGAGTTGGAGGAAGAATTTAATCGAGAAATAATTATAAATAGAAACAAGTGTGTATAATAACACGTTTATCTTTGCTTTTGGAGATTGTCTGGCATTTCGAAATTTTCTACGTAATATTCCATACGATGTATTTGAATATGAACAGTTAAAAGAGGTTTTAGCAAAAAAGGTCTTAAAGAATATACCTTGGGTAAAACCAACTAGATATTAAGATTATGCAATCAACCAAATTAACAGTTTTCTTGTACAACAATCACATGCATTCGTTGGACATCTTTTAGAGGGTAATCATTTGATTATCCTCTATTTTAGTTGAATAAGATTTAAATAAGCTTTTTTTGTTCAAAAATGAACATTTTATATTTAACAGAAACTTATTAAAAATACAGAAGAGTCCATGGTAACTGTTATATTGGAGCGTGCAGCAACCATATTTTTTAAATCTCCAAAGATAATCTGTTCAAAAATGTTTTAGCAATTTGTGAAGAAAATTTTCCATCGTGTCGAACCCAACCATAATGAACAGGTAAATGATTAGGTAATTTAATTTCAATTGGTACAAGGCCTTTATTTTTCAAAAATGAAAAGTCTAAACCGATAGTTACGCCTAAACCGCTCATTACCGCATTTTCAATAGCGACAGTATTATTCGTCGTAAATAAAATGTTTGTCTTCCCAAATGTAGAAATGTATTCTTCTACAAAATTTTTGATAATTGGATCATCATAAAGAATGAGAGTTTCTTGTTGTAGTTTTTCAGGAGAGAGCGATTTTAAAGAAGATAAAGGAGAACTAGAACTAATACCTACGACCATTTTTCCTTCGAGCAATCTTTCATATATTAATCCACTGTTTTTAGGAATTAAATCCTCGGATACAATTAACCCAATGTCGATTTTGTGGGACTGTAAATTTTCAATTATTTCATTTGGTCCTCTTTCAAAAATTTCAATTTTTACATTCGGAAAATCTTCTTTAAAACGAGAAACAGTATTAACTAGTAGGTGAGTTGGACCAGGAATCGTTGCAATTCTAAGTTCACCTGATAAAGTATTTTTTAAATCATTTGCTTCTTCTTTTAACTCATTTACTTTCATTAAGATTTCAGTTGCTTTCTCTATAATTACTTTTCCTTCTCGAGTAGGTATAGCACTTTGACCTCTAGAGCGCGAGAAAAGAGATACTCCTAGTTCATTTTCCAACAATGAGATTGATTGGCTAATTGCCGATAAAGTGATATGTGATTTTTGGGCTGCTAAAGTTAGTGATCCCGATTTTGAAACCTCAATTATATATTGTAGTTGTTCAAGATTCATGTTTTTCTCCTATATTTAGTTTAAGTTAATTAGTAGTAAGTATAACTAAATTTTATTTAATATAAAACGTTGATACAATTAAGTTGTAATAAAGTTCAACACATAAAAAATTATTAGTTTTATCTTAAGGGGGAAAAAATGATGATAACAAAAAGAGTAGCAGTAATCACAGGTGGGGCTAGTGGTATTGGAAAAGAAACCGCTCTAAAGTTTGCAAGAAAAGGTGATCGCGTTGTCGTTGCTGACTTCAATGAAAAACTAGGAAATGAAGTTATTGACTACATTAAATCTGAAGGTGGAGAAGCAATATTCGTAAAAACGGATGTTTCTAAATTTGAGGAAGTTGAGAGCTTAATTGAAAAAACTGTTGAAATATTTGGCCGTATCGATGTGATGTTTAATAATGCAGGGATTGGTGCGAATTCACCATTAATTGACATGAACTTAGATGTTTATAACAAAACAATTGCCGTTAATCAACACGGTGTTACATATGGTATTATGGCTGCTTCACGAAAAATGAAAGAGTTGGGGATTAAAGGTGTTATTATAAACACAGCATCTGTATTTGGATTTTTAGCTTCACATGGTACTTTTGCATACCATGCAACGAAAGGGGCTGTCATTATGATGACAAAATCAGCAGCTCTTGAATTAGCTGAATATGGTATACGAGTTGTTGCGGTTGCACCTGGCGCAGTTGATACACCAATTATCCAAGGATATAAAGACAAAGGAATTATTGATATGATGAAAGCAAAAGTAATGGGGAATAAATTAACTAAACCAGAACAAATTGCTGACACGGTTTACTTACTTTCTTTAGAAGAAGCAAGTGCCATTAACGGTAGTGTTGTAATGGCAGACGAAGGGTATGCATCTTTTAAATAAATAAAATAGAGGCTGTCTAATAATAATTAGGCAGCCTTTTTACCTATCTTCATATTCCATTATATAACAATCTCTATATTTGCCTTCATGTAGTTCATGTTTCGGAAGTAATCGAATTTTTTTAAATCCACATTTTTCATAACAATTAATCGCGCGTACATTCCATGTTTGTGGATCTACTACTACTTTTTTTGCGTTTTGATTATTAACTAAGAAATTCACCATTGATGAGACGAGTAAACTTCCAATGCCACGATTCCAAAAATCAATTTCGCCGATAAATTGATCCATTCCGTAAATAACTTCATTTGTATTTTCATATCCATATTCAATTTTCGATTTATCGTCTAATTTATAAAATTGTATATAACCTATTTCTATATTTTCATAAACAACAATACACATTTGAATAGAGGGTTCCTTGTTAAAAAAAATATTTTTAACTTTTTCATCATTGAACGGATTATCTCGACCTTCATAATATTGAAGAACTTTAGGATTCGAAAGCCATTTTGAAAGGAGCGGAACATCACTTTCCTTTAATGGACGAATAATAAGCTTATTTTTTTTGAAAATCACGGATAAACCTCCTTAAATTTAATTAAAGTTAATTAAATCATATCATCTTGGAGATATTCTCAAGGAGTTTTAATTTCATAATTTTTAAAAATTAAAGAACTTAGTGCTAAAATAAGAATACTTAAATGAATAAGTAGGTGAGAAAGGTATGTTAATCAATAAAGTAGTTTTGCAAACTAGCCAACTAAATAAAACTAAAGAATTTTATATTAATCAATTAAAATTCAACTGCGTAAGCGTGAAAAGTAATAGTTTCACAATTGAAGTAGGAGAAAGTTTATTAGAGTTTGTAGAAACAATAGAAGACACAAATCCCTTCTATCACTTCGCTTTCAATATTTCATCAAATCACTTTCAAGAAGCAAAGAAATGGGCACAATCATTTGTAAAATTAACAATAGAAGATGGACTTGATGAGATTTACTTTAAATTTTTAGATGCCCATTCATTTTATTTTGAAGATCCTTCTGGTAATATTGTTGAGTTTATTTCTAGGCATTCTATTTCACCAAAAAGTGCTAAGCCATTCTCTATTCAATCAATCATAAATATAAGTGAAATAAACCTAACTACACCCGATGTATTTCAAGTAGGTAAGCAATTAATCACTAATGGCATTTTAGTAAGAAATAATAATGAATTAGTAAATAGTTTAAATTTTATGGGGGCAAAAGGTTGTTTTATCCTTTTAGGACCACCGAATAGAAAATGGCTATTTTCAAGTAAGTATGCTGAAATTTTTCCAGTAATTATTACAGTTGATAATGAAATGATAATTAACGTCAGTGATCGAGGAGAAATTAAGATTAATAGGATAAAGTAATTCAAAATTTGATGAAAGGGGGAAAAAACGATGATTAAAAGTATATATGAAACTCACTTGGATGTAAGAAACTTAGAAGAATCCATTATGTTTTACGAAAAACTAGGTATTAGGCTTGCTTATAAAATTGAAGAAAGAAGAGTAGCTTTCTTTTTTATTGGTGATGACAAACAAATGCTCGGACTGTGGGAAGTAGAGAAAGGTAAGGAATTTCACAAAGGTCACTTCGCTTTTGGGGTAAGTCTACATGAACTAGAGAATAGTATTGAATGGCTTAAAGAGAGAGGGATTCAAGTGACTGAAAACTTTTTTGGATTAAATCCGATTGAGCCTGTTGTACATACTTGGATGCCAGCAGCAAGTGTTTATTTCCGAGATCCTGATGGAAATAGTTTAGAATTTATTTCATTACTTGATGGCGAATCTATAAAAACAAATGAAGTTCTTTATTTAAGTGAATGGAAAGACAAATATTCAAAATAACTATTTTGATATTAGTTTGAAAAAACGGTGAGAAATCGTTTTTATAAAATTGTCATTTTGAATATAAAAAAGTGTAAATTGTTTATAAAAAAAATTGAAAAATTCACCTAAATAGGTGGTTTTTTATTTTTGCAATAGGTATTTAAACATAATTTGTCGAATATAGTATTTCGAAAGCAAATAATATTTTATCAAATTTAACCGTCAAAGCTTCTATTTCATTCAGAAATTAATTTTAAAATGAAAAGAGGTGGTAATTTGAGAAAGATTCGAGTTAAGCCAAGTAAAGGGCAGGCGTTGTTTGGTTTAATGATTGGCATTATTTTTATCGTCCTCGGATTTACAATTGTCATACCAAAAGCTGGTTTGTTCGGATTATTATGGATTGGGATTGCTCTAATGATTACGATTATCAATGGATATAACGTTTTTAGTGATCATGGTATTTCAAATTATGAAGTAAATGTTGAAGAGTATTTTACAAGAGAGAAAGAGGACTTTGAAGTGAAACTTCGTAAATTAAATAAATTAAAAAATGACGGGGTGATCACAGAAATTGAATTTCAGAAACATAAGGAAAAAATTTTCAACCGAGATATGTAGAAAAATAAAAAGTGCTTAATCATCTGAAAGAAGGAAATGCAATGGTAATAAAATTACTACTAGAAGTTATGCTACCGCTATTTTTTTATGTTATATTAGGTTATTTGTTTAATCGTCTTTTTAAACTTCACTTACGTACTTTAACAACCCTCTTAGTTTATTTATTTCTTCCAGTAGCAGTATTTATGAAAATTTATGATAGTCCGCTATCAGGTAAAGTTGCAGGCGGTGTTTTATTTTATTTGGTTATTCAATTTGTCTTCATGTCACTACTTTCAACATTAATCTGCAGATGGAGAAGCATTGATAAATCTATGCGTGGGACATTTGCTAATAGTATCGCATTAAATAATTCAGGAAATCTTGGATTACCAGTAAATGCGTTAGTTTTTAAAAATGATCCTTTTGCATTGAGTATCGGAGTTTTAATCGTTTTGTTTCAAAATATAATGACATTTACTGTCGGGGTATATAATGCTGAGGCATCAGTCCAGATGAAAGAAGCAATTTGGAAAATGCTTAAGCTACCAATCATATATAGTGTAGCACTTGGCTTTATCCTTCAAATATCTCATGTGAAATTAAATCATGAATTGGTTACCATTTTAAATCCTATTACTGAGTCATTCGCCCCATTTGCACTAATTACTCTTGGAGCTCAATTAGCTGAATCAGGGAAAGAAATTAGCTGGAACAATTTAGCGATTAGTAATTTTTTAAGATTAATTGGTGGTCCGATTATTGCATTTGCCCTTATAAAAATATTCGGTTTTGAAGGCGTGGTTGCAAAAGCCCTTTTTATAGGTAGTGCATTTCCAAGTTCAAGAAACAGTGCATTACTATCATTTAAGGGTCCACACGCAAGTTTTGCAGCACAAACTGTTATAACCTCTACAATATTAAGCAGTCTAACATTACCGATTGTAATTCAACTTGCTAGTACATTTTTTTAATGTGATAAAATTCATTCCTATTTCCTAAAAGTCCACCTCGGAAAAAAGCATTACATCTTTTATTAAAAATAAATATTTTGATTCAGAACAATATTTAATTTGAAGCTATAAATTAATTTAGGGGGGATTAATAGAATGAAAAGATTATTATTTATTGGACTTATAATTTTAAGCATATTCTGTTTAACAAGCTGTCAGTCAAATGACTACGGTTATGGCAAAAAAGACGATCAGTCAACACAAGTTGATAAAGGGAAAACCCCTGATAATGGAAATACACCAGATAAAGACAAAAATACGGATAATGGAAATACACCAGATAAAGAAAATAATAACCCGCCAAAAAAGGATGAAACTAAGCCACCAGAAAAAGTATTTACACCAGTTGAAAACGATGCATTTAAAGTTACTACAGTCGTAAATGACTCAACAGGTAAAAATGTGTTAATTGTTGAAGGAAAAGCTAGAGTTTTTGAAGCAACATTCCTATATCGAATAGAAGATGGACATAATGTATTAGCAGAAGGAAACACAATGGCTGATATGGGCGCTCCAGAATGGGGGAACTTTAAATTAGTGATTAATTATACTCAGCCAACAAGTCCAAATGGAGTACTGACACTATATGTTGCAAGTGCAAAAGACGGCCAGCCTGAAAATATATTAAATATTCCGATTCAGTTTCCTAATTATAAATAAGGCAGGAAGTTTTATAAAACGGATATACAATGATGATCTATAAGTGGAAATTAACTTGATAAGGCTTACTTCATTGACGAAAATTTACTAGTTAATTGACAAGATTATTTTTCAACAGCATGAAAATGACCTTAGCAAATGCTAAAGTCATTTTTTTTATTATTGAACAACTCAAATTTACATAAAATAAGTGGAAATAAAAAAGGTATTACCTTATTTTTTGGAGAGCTTTGAATATATTCTTAAATAAATTTTAATCGTTTTTAAGTGGAATTATTAGAAAATGTACACAATAGGTAGTAATATCAAGATAATTAAGTTGAAATATTAAAAATTTCTAATAAAACTCTAATTGAATTTTAAAATATTCATAAAGCCATTTTCATCTTAAACAGATATCCTTATACAATACAAATAATAATTTTATAGATGTTATTATAAAAAAAATGAGGGATAAAATAAATGAAAAAAATATTAATTATAGAAGATGAGAAAGAATTAGCAAATTTTATACGATTAGAATTAGAGTATGAAGGAAATGAAGTTCATATTTCAAATGATGGTAGAGATGGTTTAAATTTAGCGATCGACCAAGAATTTGACTTAATTTTACTTGATTTAATGCTACCTAATTTAAGTGGAATTGAAGTTTGTAGAAGAATTAGAGCGCATAAAGACACTCCAATTATTATGATTACAGCAAGAGATAGTGTTTTTGATCGAATTTCAGGTTTAGATAGTGGTGCAGATGATTATATTTCAAAACCATTTGTTATTGAAGAACTATTAGCTCATATGCGAGCAATCTTTAGACGAATCGATCGTTCAACAAATTTACACTGCTTAAAGTTTAAAGATTTGTCACTAGATTCTGCAGCTCGTGTTGTTAAAAAAGACGAAGCGATCATTGATTTAACTAAAAAAGAATTCGATTTATTGTACTTATTAATGAGCAATGTAAATCGTGTATTAACTAGAGAAATTTTATTAGAAACTGTATGGGGCTATGGCTCTACAATTGAAACAAACGTAGTGGATGTTTATATTAGCTACTTAAGAACAAAACTAGATGATAAAAACAATACCTATATTCACACTGTAAGGGGTACTGGGTATGTAATGAGGATGTAGAGGTGAATCTTACCTTGTTAAATAAGCTTTCGATTAGATGGAAAATAACAATTACAATCGCTGTACTTATGTTTTTCATATTTACATTATGTAATCTTATTCAATCTGCTTTGATTCAAATGTCTGTAATGAATCAGCAACAACATCGAATTGAAAAAAGATTAAGTGAAACGTCAGCTTATTTAGATGAAGAGTATAAAACGAAGAGACCAAATGCTAGCTCTTTAGTTGAAAATAAAGTGTATTTTGAAAAAATTATACAAAATAATGAAATGATCCGACTATTAGATAAAAATGGAAAAGTAATTTTTACAGTTTCTAGAAAAATGCCTAAAATTCATATTAATAAAAATGCCTTCGGGGAAATTCAAAAATATAGATTACACAATCAAGAAATTTTAATTACGAGTAAGTCATTACATTATAAGAATTTCGACGGCGTGTTAGAAGTTGCGATGAATGTAGAAATCTTTTCGAAATTAATTAAAGAATCTTTCATGATTCTCATTTTAGGAACAACCATTTCCTTAATTTTAAGTATTTTAAGCGGTTATTTCTTATCTAAAAAAATATTAAATCCTATTAAAAATTTAAACCAAACAATGATCAAAATAAAAAATAATCAATTAAAAGAGCGAGTTTTTGTAGGAGAAACAAAAGATGAGTTATCCGAACTCGGTCTACTTTTTAACAAAATGATGGATGAGTTAGAGGCATCAATTACAAGACAAAAGCGATTTGTTGAAGATGCTTCTCATGAATTAAGAACACCTTTAGCAATTATTCATGGTCACTTATCATTAGTTAATCGCTGGGGGAAAAAAGACGAAACTGTTTTAGAAAACTCATTAAATACATGTATTAATGAAACGAACAGAATGATTATTTTAACGAATGAGCTTCTACAGTTGACGAAGCTAGAGAAAAATAGTGAAAAGATCGAACAGTATGCTCCAACAAATATTAATGAAGTTTTAAATGAGATCATTAATAATTATCAACTGTTACATGAAGATTTGGAAATTCACTTCCATACTCCTGATCAAATTGTTGATAAAGCAAATATTGCAAGGGAACATTTAATGCAAATATTAATTATTTTGTTTGATAATGCAGTTAAATACAGTAAGGAACACACGATTATCGACATAAATACTGATCAAGTTGTAAACAAAATCGAAATCAAAGTAAAAGACAACGGAATTGGTATTAAAGAAGAAGATATCAATCATATATTTGACCGATTTTATCGAGCTGATAAAGCAAGAAGTCGTGCTAACGGCGGTAATGGTTTAGGATTATCCATTGCAAAAGACCTAATTGAAAATTATGGTGGAACTCTACAAATTACGAGTGAAAATGGAGAAGGTACAACTGCCTTAATCACATTAAACACAATTTAGATAAGAGGGGCATCTAATAATCCCCAAAAAGAAGGTAAAACCACAAGATATTTAATCGTATCTTGTGGTTTTTACGTATTTAGTGATTTATTGCGATTATAAGCGTTCGCTCTCCTATTCATCTTAGTTTAAACCTCATCAATTTAATAGTTTAGAACCATAATTTATGATAAAGTTGAATAAAAAGAAAATTCTTGTAATTTGGAGGGAGAACAAAGATGAGCTATGTTAGTATCGCGATAAATAATGCAATTATGATTGAAAGTCTACGTAGTGCTGGTGTAGAGAACATTCAGTTAATAAACGCTGTGAAGGAAGAGAATTTCGAGTTTTTAAATCAATATGGTAATGGTTTTCCTGACTGGGAAACATTAATAAATTTGTACAAAAACAATGAAGAGAATTTTAATAAAATCGTTAATGAAGGCTATCAAATCAAATTTCTAACAAAAGGATCATTAATGACTTTATTAAGATATAAATTTGGAATTGTAGTTGAAAAAGATTATGAAGATATGGGAACTGCAATTCAAGGAATTCATTTATCTGAAGAAGCAATTAATCTAATTAAACATACTCTTGCAGCAAATTGGAAATTAAGTACATATGTAGATGAAAATGACGGGCTTAAAAAAGTGCGTATTGAATTAGTTAAAAGTAGTGAAGTTGTAACAAAGTAAGATAAAGGAATTATCAGTAGAGGGGCAATTTAGAAATTGTTCCTTTTTCTTTACTCAATTATTACATCCTATACTTACACTAATAGTGCTCCTTGTCTAATCCCATATTTAATTAGTTCATCATATGGTTCACCATCTAAACCTAAAATTTTACAAAATGCTGGTTCTGTTTTATAGCCTTCTTTTTTTAGTTTAATAATCTTATCTTTGATAGTTGGATTTTGTATCAAAATAAACTGCTCAATTATTAGATGAAGATAAGCATTTTGTTTAATAGGTGGGACCGGTTGTCCAAAAATTTCTATTTCAAATCCCTCATAAGTAAAATTTGCAGTAATAGTTGGGATGCCTCTTACAAGTGATTGTGAAATTTGAAATTGTTTTTGCTTTTCATAACTATTTTTCAATAGTTTTTCAAATGAGTTTAAGTCATGTACCTCTGTAATAATATCTAAATCAGATCCTTCTATGTCAATTTCAATTGGAATCGTTCCACACAGTATAGGATTAAAATCCTTTAGTTCATTCAGAATATTTAATCGAAATAATGTTCCATATGCAAGTTGTTGTTTAAGACTACCGTTTTTTAAATAATCAATTGAAAGAAACATTTAGACTCCTTTCATATTAAATAAATTAAGTAAGAGCTTATTTAGTATAATACGTAGTTTATAAAAATAAAAAGGGAAATCGTTTTATGAAAGGAAAACAATAGTAAATTGAATTCAAAATCAAAAATTAAAAAGGAGTAAAACGATGGGGGTAAAAAAACTTTTTTGGGAAGATCCTTATCTTACAAAAGCTTCTGCAATCGTTACGAAAGTAGATGGCAGGGAGGTCACGTTAAACGAAACAATTATTTATGCTTTTTCGGGAGGGCAACAATCAGACTCTGGGAAAATTGGGAATTATGAAGTGATTGAAGCTAAGAAGGATGGGTTAGATATTATATACAATTTACCAGAAAATCATGATCTTCAAGAAGGACAGGAAGTAGTGATTGAGATTGATTGGGAGAAACGATATCGAATTATGAAGTTACATTTTGCTGCAGAAATCATCTTGGAGCTAATGTATCAAAATTATAATAATCCTGAAAAAATTGGTGCAAATATTACTAGTGATAAAGCTAGAATTGATTTTTATTGGGATGGAAAAATCTCGGACACATTCCCACTTTTAGAGACAAAAGCAAAGGAACTCATTGATGCAGATTTGGAAATAAGTAGTGAGTTTGATGACCTCAAAAATCAAAGAAGATATTGGGAAATCAAAGGATTTGGTAAAGTTTCATGCGGTGGGACACATATTAAGCGAACAGGAGAAATTAAAGGAATAAAGTTAAAACGAAACAATATAGGGGGAGGGAAAGAGCGGATTGAAATATATTTAATATGATTATCTAAATATAGTATTTGGAATAAAAAAGACGGTCCTAAAGGTTAGTGAAATGACTTTTAGAATCGTCTTTTTTGTGTAGTTTTTTATAAAATCTAGAATCTTAACAAATTAGCACAATTTTTAAGTAGTAATATGTCGAAAATAAGCTAAAAACGTCTGAGCCCTTGATAAATATAGACAAAAATGTCCCAATTGACTGAAAATTGGAAGATTTTATAATTAAATTTAATGAGTCAGTTGAATGTATTTTGATAGTTTTAGGAGGGAACGAGATTAATCGGTATTCATTAGAAAAGAGGGATTATGTGAGGAAAACAAAAAATGAAAAGTTTAGTAGAGTATTAAAGGGCTCCGCGGCGGCGGCAATATTATTGGGAATGTTATTTCCAACAATCCAACAAGACTATGCATCGGCAACAGCTGTACATGGCAAATCATCCGAGCAAATATTAGCTTCGTTGACTCAAGAACAAAGGGATGCTTTAACGAGGCTAAAGACGATGGAGAGTCATGGATTACAAGGTTTTGATAAAAATGACTTAAAGAGTAGTTCTGACATATCTGTTATTGTCGAATTCAAATCCAAGCCTGAAAAGGTTGCTATTCTCGAATCTGCATTAGAAGGAAAATCTTTAACTTCTACTGAAGCAAAGAGTAGAGTTAAACATGATCACACTAGTTTTGAAGAAGATCTAACGAAAATTTTATCTGCTTCTAAAGAGAAAAGCAGCGGTGCAAAATATAAGATCACTCGTTCATTTGATACTGCTTATAATGGAGTTTCAATGAAACTACCAGCAAATGAAGTTGAATCTCTATTAAAATCAGATTCAGTTCAAGCTGTTTATAAAAGTGTTGAATTTTCAATAGATCCACCAGCTGCAACGGATTCGCAAGAAGAACAAGATTCAATTAAAAGAATAGAGAGTATACCATTTTTAGGTGTAGATAAGCTTCATGAAGAAGGTATTACAGGCAAAGGTGTAAAAGTCGGTGTAATTGATACAGGAGTTGATTATAATCACCCTGATTTGAAGGATGCATTTAAAGGCGGATATGACTTAGTAGATAATGACCCAGACCCGATGGAAACTACATATGATGATTGGAAAAAATCTGGTCGTCCTGAGACTGATCAAAATCTATCAACTTACTATACAAATCATGGCACGCATGTCTCAGGAACGATTGCAGGTAGAGCCAAAAATACTGGTGGTGTAGCCGTTAAAGGAATTGCACCCGATGCTGAACTTTATGTTTATCGTGTTTTAGGACCTTATGGAACTGGAGAATTGGACGATATTCTAGCTGGTATTGAAAAAGCTGTTGAAGATAAAATGGATGTAATTAACCTTTCTCTAGGAGCAAACATAAACGATCCAATGTATCCAACTAGCACAGCAGTAAATTATGCTGTACTTAACGGTGTAACGGCATCAGTTTCAGCGGGAAATAGTGGGCCGAACTCTTATACGTTAGGTTCACCAGGGGCAGCTTCACTTGCGCTAACAGTAGGAGCAAGTAGTGCACCTATTCCAGTTACTAAATATTCAGGTGTTTTGGATGGAATAGATACATTTTTTCAATTAAGTACTCTCTATAATGATTTTGTTTCAGATTTAAAAGTATTTAATAATCAAACATTAGATGTAGTAGACTTAGGGGTTGGAAATGACTCTGATTATTTAAATAAAGACGTAGCTGGAAAAGTTGTATTTGTAAGTACAGGAGTAATTGGCACACAGTCCAAAACCGTATATGCAAAAAATCATGGAGCACGTGCAATCATTGCCTACAGTAATATTCCAAATGCAGGACCTTCGCAATTCGTAAAAGAGGAGCAAAACTTTATTCCTGCATTTTCAATGAGCTATGAACAAGGATTAGATTTTAAAGCACAATTAGCAGCAGGCCAGACTAAACTAACTTTTAAAGATTTGAAAGAAGTTAATACTGATGCGGACAAACTTGCTAGCTTTAGTTCGCGTGGACCTTCTAGAAGTAATTACGAAATGAAACCGGAAATTACGGCTCCTGGCGTCAGTGTTCTATCAAGCGTACCTGCTTACTCAATTTATAAGAACGACCAAACTAATTATAAATACGCATATTCTCGTATGTCAGGTACGTCTATGGCGGCACCACATGTCACTGGTATTTCTGCTTTATTACTTCAAGCAAATCCAGCACTTGAACCTGGCGACATAAAAACGATATTAATGAATACAGCAAAGCCTTTAACAGATAGCTATAGTGTGTTTGATGTAGGTGCAGGTCGTGTAGATCCTTATCGAGCCGTCCATACGGGTATGAAAATACAAGTTCAAGATGAAACATCTTTCCCATTAAATGGTGAGAACGTTAAAGTAAAGGAACTAACAGGTGGACTCAGCTTTGGTAGTCATTATGCAAATGAAGATGTTTTAGTAGAAAAGAAAGTAAACTTTACAAATTTAGAAACTAAACTGAAGAAGTTTAATGTAGATGTTAACTTCCAAACGAATGTGAATGGCTCGCTAAATGCTAGCGAAAACGGTGTTAGTGTAAGTATTCCTTCAGAAATTAAAGTTCAATCGTTAGATGCTAAGAAAATACCAGTTTCTATTTCAGTTCCAGCAAGTGCTAAAGCAGGTATTTATGAAGGGTATATTATTGTGACAAATAATGATGACAAGAATGAACAATATCGAATTCCATTTAGTGTACGAACTACTGGAGAAGGATTTAATTCAACTACATTGTCTTACAAATCTATGTCACCTTCGTTTTTACATGTGAAGCGTAGCTATAGTGCGAATCAATTTATTGATTTGATTTTTAATTTTAAATCACCGATGAAACGAATGGATATCGTTTTACAGGATGGAAAAACAGGTAATGATTTAGGCGTTATTGGAACAATTGATTTAAGCTCATCATACGATGGGACAAATTATTTACTAAGTGCTTTCTTTAATGGGACTTATCACGCTTATACAGGTAATACTTCTCAGCCAATTTCACCTACATTGAGTTATATAAAACCTGGACCGTACAAAATTAAAATTATTGGAACTAGTGCAAGAGATAAAGTATTTATTAACTACAATGATTTATATATAGACAATAATCTTCCGACAATGTCAACATCTTTTGATGGTAATGAATCACCTGTAATAGAATATCAGCCTGGGCAGAAAATAATCCCTGTCCAAGTCAAAGTGACTGATGATGAAGTTGCAAAAATGAATGAATATGGAATGAATGTAGATCAATCCGTTAATAAAGTTAATTATTCAGTTAATGGTAACTTCAATCCTGTTCTTCCTGTAGGAGTAGATGGGAAAATCGATTTAAGTGTACCAATGAACGAATCAAGTACGCTCTTAACTTATACTTTAAATGGATTAGATGGAGCAAATAACACGACACAAAAGAAAAATTACTACTTTGTCAAAGCAGGGACACCTTACGGATATGTAAAGACAGATAATGTAAATGTGAAAATGGGAGAAACGGTTAACGCTACATTTGTTTTAAACAATGTTCAAAATTTGAAATCAGCGGAATGGACGCTTAATAATATTGGCCAAAACTACGATATTATAGAGGCAAAGGCAAATGAAGCATTGAAGGATTTTGGTGCAACAGTAACGGTTGAAACGAATGGGAATAATTCAAAAGTAAAACTTGCTTTAGATGGAGAGAAAACTGTTAGTGGAAAAATTCCTGCGATTAACCTGAAATTAAAGGTGAAGAATACAACATTTGCAGTGAGTGCACCTGTAAATCCAATAATTGCTTATACAAATGATCAAGGTAATCGAATTACCCTTACTTCTGCTGGGATGGAATGGTTGATCCAACCAACATTCTCTGAAGTATTTGGTACATTAGGTGCAGAGGCTTCCATTTACAATCGAAATTGGAACTGGACGACTTCTGGTGCGACAGTTCGAGTGATTGATGTAAATGGTAAAGTATATGATGGCGCGTCTTCTCTTTTAAGTTATGGAGATTACAAAATTTCTAATCTACCATTGACGACTAAACCGTTTATTTGGGAATTAAAAGTACCAGGCCATTTTACCGTGAAGCGTGAAATCCCAATCGGATTAGATAAGAATGGTACGATTTGGGGACAGACATTACAATATTTTAGCGACAAAGCAACAGCAGGAGACGTTAATGGAGATGACGTAATCGATGTTTATGACGCACTATATATACAAACATATTGGGGAACAAATAAACGAAGTGCGGATATTAATAATGATGGAGCTGTAAACGTGACAGATTTCCAATTCATAGAAAAAAATTACTTAAAACAAAATCCATCAAACCAAAATGCACCTATTCCCAAAAAGAAATACAAAACGCAAACACTAGATTCAATAAAAGCACAACTTGGAATTTAAATAAAAGGAAATGGCTACCTTTCAATGAGGTAGCCATTTTTTAATCGTAAGGATTCCTATATTGTTAATCTTGCCTCTTAGAAATCAAAATTATCAGGGTCTGGACCAACACGCTTATTTGCATCAAGTGTAGCAATTTGTTGCATATCATTTGCAGAAAGCTCAAAGTTGAATACTTCAAAGTTTTCTTGAATTCGTGAAGGTGTTATTGATTTAGGAATTACGATTACATTACGTTGTAAGTGCCAACGGATGATAACTTGGGCAGTTGATTTACCGTATTGATCTGCAATCTCTTTTATTACAGGATTTGTCAAAGCTTCGCCACCTTGCATTAATGGGCTCCATGCTTCTAATGCAATTCCGTTTTTATGACAATATTCATGTAATTCGTTTTGTTGAAACATTGGATGCAATTCGACTTGATCGACCATTGGTTTAATATTGCGATGAGCTGCAATATCTTCTAAGTGATGGACATGAAAATTTGAAACACCAATTGCTGGCACAAGCTTTTCATCGTAAAGTCTTTCTAATGCCTTATATGTATCTAAATATTTTTCTTTTACTGGCCAGTGAATTAAATAAAGATCAACATAGTCCAAGCCTAATTTTTTAAGACTTTCTTCATGAGCTTTTAAAGTTGAATCATAACCTTGATCCGCATTCCAAACTTTTGTTGTAATAAAAAGTTCATCTCGAGCAACACCAGATTGACGGATTGCTTCACCTACTTGTTCTTCGTTTTGATAGACAGCTGCAGTATCAATATGACGATAACCTACTTCGATAGCAGTTCGGACTGCATCAACACCATCTTCTGGTGACACACGCCACACACCTAAACCTAATTGAGGCATTTTAACTCCATTATGTAATGCAATAGAATGTTCAAACTTCATTTTAATTCACTCCTCATCAAAGACTAAATCTAGTGTACAATATAAACTTTAAAAATAAAAAAAATTTGATAGAAATTAATGGGAATTTAAAAATAAGCATTTCGATTAATTAATCGTCTGACGGTATATTTACCATACTAAAAAATAAAAATTAAACGGTATAAATGAAAACATAATTTTAGAATAATACTATAAATGAGTGCAAAATGGTTGTATATTATGAGCTTTTCCTTCATTATAGGTATAGAAAAAAGCTCTTAATATTTGTTTGGAGGGAATTTTTTTATGTTAGATCAGATTTTAGAATTTAATAAAAAGTTTGTTGAGAATAAGGAATATGAGCAATACATAGCTTCAAAATTTCCTAACAAAGAAGTTGTAGTTGTTACTTGTATGGATACACGTCTAGTTGAGCTTTTACCAAAGGCTCTTGATATTAGAAACGGTGACGTAAAAATGATTAAAACGGCTGGTGCAGTTATTGCGCATCCGTTTGGTTCAGTTATGAGAAGTATTCTAGTTTCTATTTATGAACTTGGTGCAAAAGAAGTATTAGTAATCGGTCACCATGAATGTGGAATGGGGAATACAAACCCTAAAAGAATGAAAGAAAAAATGGTTGAACAAGGAATTAAAGAAGAAAACCTAGAAATTTTAGGCTTCTCAGGTCTAGATTTAGACAAATGGTTAACTGGTTTTACGAATGTATACGACAGTGTTAACCACAGTGTTTCTATTATTAAAAACCATCCACTTGTACCAAAAGAAGTTGAAATTCATGGTTTAGTAATTGATCCACATACAGGGAAGTTAGAAGTAGTTAATCGAGACGAAAAAACTGTTGAATAACGATTTATACAAAAAAGTTATCCTTTAAGTAGGATAACTTTTTTTAGGCTGTTGAAAAAAAGTTTTCAAGTAAATAAGAAATTTCATGTTGATTTCCACTACGTGTTTTGAGTTTGTTATTTTTATTTTCTTGCATTTTAAGTAACTCATGAACTCGTTATGAGTAAGTTATTTTTGTCATCAAGCATTTTAAGTAACTCATGAACTCGTTATGAGTAAGTTATTTTTGTCATCAAGCATTTTAAGTAACTCATGAACTCGTTATGAGTAAGTTATTTTTGTCATCAAGCATTTTTAGTTACGCATGAACCCGTTATGAGTAAGTTGTTTTCAAACATCATGTGTTTATACTTACTCATGAACCCGTTATGAGTAAGTTAGTTTCATCATCATGTGTTTATACTTACGCATGAACTCGTTATGAGTAAGTTGTTTTCAACATCATGCGTTTTACTTACTCATGAGAACCCGTTATGAGTAAGTTGTTTTCATCATCATGTGTTTATACTTACGCATGAACTCGTTATGAGTAAGGTATTTTCAACTTCTTGCTTCCCTACATACCCACGAATCTTTTGATGAGTTTAATTACCAAGATTCAAATAAATCTCTACCATTTAATGGCTGGACGGGACGGCTATTTGGATCGAAGTAATTTTGGTAAGAATGGATTTGTTCTTCTGAAAATTGTATAGGTTTGTAAAAGACAATCCATTTAATCCCTTCAGTACAAGGAGGAGTTGTAAAAGAGCCAGTGTAGGATACTTTTTTACTAGTATACGGAATAAACGATTGCAAATTTAGTTTTACAACTTTTCCCCCAAGCTCCTCATCAATAGGCTTTACATTAAGGATTTTTTGGAATTCTTTATTCAATCTACCGCTATTAACAAGAACTCCTATTGTTATAATAGATTTTTTTTTATTTTGATTTATAAAATGAATTTCTAAATCACTTTGTTTTCCGTTTATTGTATGTTCACTTGGAGTATGGAAATGAAATTGTTGTAATATATAGATTGTTCCATTTAAATTAATTGAGTTGGAGTGATTAACCGGAATGAATTTTACCGTGTAATGCGACCTTTCTATTTTAAAAAGATCATAATGATAGTTTATTCCTAAAGGTAATGATTTTTTTATAGTTTGATCAATATTAACTGGAGATTGT
The DNA here is from genome assembly GCF_002128425.1 of Gottfriedia acidiceleris. Classification (GTDB taxonomy): domain Bacteria; phylum Bacillota; class Bacilli; order Bacillales; family Bacillaceae_G; genus Gottfriedia; species Gottfriedia acidiceleris. Next base: position 281,918 of record NZ_NESS01000003.1, on the reverse strand, counting down.
TGTTTACCATTGGAACATAGTGCATATTCTTTATTGATTGAACTCCAATAATTAGGTCCGGTTTTTCCTGTGTAAGACCATTCTTTGTTCCCTGCAGCTGAAACTGATGATTTATTTAGATGAACTTCTTGTACGATCTTACTATTTGAACAGGCTGAGAGTGTAAGACTGAATAGTATGACGAATAGAAAAAAATAGTTCATAATAACCTTTCCTTCCTTGGGATGTATGATAGGATACATTTTAGACAACGATGTTACGGGACAAACCTTTAATAAGGGAGAGAAGATAAGATGACATTAGAAGAAGTTATGAGATCATTAGAGGAAATGGGAACTGAGCAAACGAAAAAAACTTTTTTGCGTCATGGTGCCAAGGAACCTTTTTTCGGAGTTAAAATTGGTGATATGAAAAAGCTTGTAAAATATGTTAAAAAGGATCAGGAATTAGCATTATCACTTTTTCATACAGGAAATTCTGATGCGATGTATTTAGCTGGTTTATCAATTAATCCAAAAATAATGACAAAAGAACAGCTTCAAAATTGGGCTAAAGAAGCTCACTGGTATATGATTACCGAAAGTATTGTAGGTGCTGTTGCAGCAGAAAGTCAGTATGCAATTGAATTAGCTAGAGAATGGTTGAAGTCAGATGATGAATTAATTGAAAATTGTGGATGGAGTACTTATAGTCATTATCTATCAATTGCACTAGATGAAGAGATTGATAAAGAAGAAGTTCGTAAATTACTTAATTATATTGAAAATAATATACATACTTCAAAAAACAGAGTTCGTTATACGATGAATGGGTTTGTAATTGCAGTAGGAAGTTTTGTACCAAGTCTTACAGTTGAAGCAATGATGGTTGCTCAAAAGATTGGGAAAGTCCACGTGGACGTAGGAGATACGGCTTGTAAAGTACCTTTAGCAACCGACTATATTGAAAAGGTCGAAGCGAAAGGAAAGCTTGGAGTTAAGAAAAAAACATGTATTTGTTAATTTGATAAGTGACTCTATGTGTAGACAAATTACAAAAAACTTGAGTTTCAGGCAAGCGAAGCAACAGAAAGCGTGCGTTTGGCAGGTAGTTTGAGTCACCTAATTTGATAGGTGACTTTTTTTAGAAAGAAATGGGAGATAACCATGATTATTAAATCAAATAGACTATATTTAAGAGCGCTTAAAAATGATGACCTAGATCATTTACACAAACTTCAGTCTAATGCAAACGTAATGAAATACATAACGAATCGTCCAAAATCAATGGAAGAGACTGAAAAGGAATTAAATAAGATTCTTCAAATGTATAAGGAGAAAAACACTAATTTTGAAGTGATGGCAGTTTGTAAAAATGAGACTAATGAATTGATTGGAACGAGTGCGGTCATTAAAAATGAAGCGGATGAGTTTGAAATAGGATACCGATTAGCCGAAGAAGAGTGGGGAAATGGTTATGGCTCTGAGATTGCTAGTTTAATAGAAGATTATTGTTTTGGAATCAGAAAGTTAAATTTTATAGTAGCTACCGTTGAAGCAAAAAATATATATTCAGTAAAAATCCTTGAGAAAATAGGATTTAATTTAATTTTAGAATCAATTGATGATGAAAATGGTGAATTAACTAAATATTATCGTAAAGACCGTCATAATTATTAGAAATCATCAAATTAGTTAAAAGGAGAATCTAATGGACTTTACTATCCATTTTGATGAATATCACTTTGCTTCTACGATCATTATTATGATAGTAAATTATATAACTCTTGGAATTTTATTTATTTGGATCTATCGAACAAATGAATTGAAGCCAGAAGTATGGAAGGCTATTATTTCATTAATTATAGGTTTATTTGTCTTTTGTATTAATTTAAATATTGAACAATACCGTATTGAAATACCAATTTTACCGCTTGGATATTGGATTTTAATGTGGATCTGTAAACGTAATGAACATCAGGAACGATGGGAAAAATATAGACGTTTTGCATGGGCTGGTTTTTTGATTAGATTTTTCTTTTTATTTACAAGTTTTTTGCAAATGTTGATTGATTCAGTTATTTATTAGTAGTTGATGTTCAAGCAATTGTTTTTCACTCCAATAATTATTAAAATAAGATTAATGTGCATTAACTGGAGGAAAAGGATGAAACGAAAAACAATTCATAATGTACTTTCAGCTTTAACGATTTCTATTTTATTAACAGGATGCAGTAACCAACAAGCTGAAACGAATAATACGAAGAACCATGAAAATCATGTCGATCATAATCAAACAAGTGATATTAGAGAACAAACAATTAATAAAGAAACTTTACCGAACTTTTTAGGCGAAAAAGAACAACAGATTCAACAAATCTATATGGTGGCAGCACAACATACAAATTTACTTAAAAATATTCCATGTTATTGTGGTTGTGGTGAAAGTGTAGGTCATAAGAGCAACTTAGATTGTTTTATTCATGAAGTAAAAGAAGATGGATCAATTGTGTGGGATAGCCATGCAACTTCATGCATCAACTGTATGGAGATTGCAGTGGAATCAGCAAAATTACAGCAAGAAGGAAAAACGCCGTTAGAAATTCGAAATTACATTGATAATAAATATAAAGAAGGATATGCCAAACCAACAAATACTCCAATGCCTCAAGAGCAGGGTTAGTTATTAGCATGAAAAGTCTAAAATAAAGAAGTAAAAAGTCAGACAGTTACTGAGAAATTCCAGTAACTGTCTGACTTTTTATCTATGCGCTTATTCCTGTACTAAAGCTCGATCAATCTTCGTAATATCTTCAAATAATGCCTGATGCTCTGTTTTATAAGGAGGAGTTGTACCTAATTTTTTTTCGATTAAAAAGGTAAATATTACGGCTACTAAGCAAATTCCCCAAAAAAGATATTCGATTAGAGTCATTAAATTTTCTCCTTTTGTATTCATTACTAATCATTTCTTTATCTTATGTAATATTCCTTTAAATTTTACAAATAATTCTTTGACACATATGAACAATCACTCATATAATATTTATATATAGTAAACATATGAATGATTGTTCATGTATTCATAGGAGGACAGTTTATGATAGAAGAAAAGAAGAAAGTTAACGAAGTTTGTGAAGAAGCTTGTCAACAAACGATTATGCACGAGGATATAATTCTTTCAGTAAAAGAAAGCATGTTAAATATTGAAACACTGACAGGAGTTGCAGAACTTTTTAAAGTTCTTGGAGATAAAACGAGAACGAGAATATTACATGCACTGAGTCAATCTGAGATGTGTGTTTGTGACCTAGCTCATTTATTAGAAATGACTCAATCATCTATATCACATCAGTTAAGAGTATTAAAACAAGCGCATTTAGTAAAAAATCGTAAAGAAGGTAAAGTAGTTTATTATTCGTTAGCAGATGATCATGTTACGCAAATTTTCAATCAAGCACTAGAACATATTTTAGAGGATTAATTTAGGTGTTTCTACCAGAGAGGAGTTGAGTTTGATGAGTAGGGGGCAAAGGCAAGTAAATAGTGAATTAAAATTAGAAGGACTTGATTGCGCTAATTGTGCAATGAAGATCGAAAAAGGAGTTTCTACACTTGAAGGCGTTGATGCATGTTCAGTTAATTTTGCAACATTAACAATGACAATTACAACGGGTGAGGAACAAAAAGAATCAGTTATAAAGAGTGCCAAAAATAAGATTCGTGTATTAGAACCGCATATTAACCCTGTTTCAAAAATGGATTCAAAACTTGGGCAAGAGAAGCAACAGAGAATGAATGCTGAAACAAAAAAACTAATTGTTAAATTAGGGATTGGTACTGCTTTATTAATTTTGGCTCAATTACTTAATGTACCAATACTTTATCAAATGATTATTTTTATAGCTGCCTATTTAATAGCGGGTGCTGACGTTGTTTTAAAAGCTATTCGAAATATTTTTAGAGGTCAAGTATTTGATGAGAATTTTTTAATGGGAGTAGCTACTATTGGTGCATTTATAATTGGCGAGTATCCTGAAGCTGTTGCTGTAATGCTATTTTATCAGCTAGGTGAATTATTCCAGAGCATTGCAGTGAATCGATCACGGAATTCGATTTCGAAATTAATGGATATACGTCCTGATTATGCTAATTTAAAAAACGGTGATAAAACTGAACAAGTATCTCCTGAAACGATTCAAATAGGTGATACTATAATCGTTAAACCTGGGGAAAGAGTTCCACTAGATGGTATTGTAAAAAGTGGAATTTCAAGTGTCGATACATCCGCATTAACAGGAGAGTCATTACCAAGAGAAATATTTGAAGGCGATGAAGTATTAAGTGGATTTATAAATGTTCAAGGTTTACTCGAAATTGAAGTGACGAAGGAATTTAATGAATCGACAGTATCGAAAATATTAGAACTTGTTCAAAATGCAACAAATAAAAAGGCACCTACTGAAAATTTTATCACTAAATTTGCGAAGGTTTATACACCTATAGTTGTTATTACAGCAGCTATTATTGCCATCATCCCACCAATTATTATACCTGGCGAAACATTATATGATTGGGTATATCGAGCATTAATTTTCCTAGTTATTTCATGTCCATGTGCTTTAGTTGTTTCAATTCCTTTAGGATTTTTTGGGGGAATCGGAGCAGCTTCAAAATCCGGAGTATTAGTAAAGGGAAGTAATTATTTAGAAGCATTAAATGATTTAAAATATATTGTGTTTGATAAAACTGGAACGTTGACTAAAGGGCAATTCCAAGTAAGCTCGATTATCCCTACACGTGGTCATTCAAAAGAGGATCTACTAGAATTAGCTGCTTATGGTGAGTTTTATTCCAATCACCCAATTGCTTTATCAATTCGTCAAAAATATGGTAAAGAAATTGTTGATGCAAAGCTATCTAACTATACTGAAATTGCAGGACATGGAATTAGTGTAATCATTAATGGGGATGAACTTTTAGTAGGAAATTCAAGACTAATGGAAAGTCATTCAATTTTATATGAACCAACGAGAGAAGTAGGAACAACAGTTTATTTAGCTAAAAATAATCAATATATAGGAGCAATTGTCATTGCAGATCAACTTAAAGATGATGCGAAAAGAGCTATACTTGAGCTTAAAAAAGTTGGAATTAAAAAGACTGTAATGTTAACAGGTGATTCTAAATCAGTTGCGAAAAGTATTGGTAAAGAATTAGCAATAGATGGTATCTATTCTGAACTTCTTCCACATCAAAAAGTAGAAAAGCTTGAACAAATAGAAAAAATGAAAACGACGAAAGAAAAAATTGCATTTGTTGGGGACGGTATTAATGATGCACCAGTTCTAGCTCGAGCAGACATCGGTATTGCAATGGGTGGTATTGGTTCAGATGCAGCAATAGAAGCTGCTGATGTTGTATTAATGTCGGATGAACCTTCAAAAATAGTAGATGCAATTAAAATCGCTAAGCGTACAAGACAAATTGTGTGGCAGAACATCTTTTTTGCTTTAGCAGTGAAAGGTTTTTTCTTATTACTAGGTGTAATCGGAATAGCTACAATGTGGGAAGCGGTCATTTCAGACGTTGGTGTTACTGTATTAGCGGTATTAAATTCGATGAGAGTATTAAGACTTAAATAAAGCTAAAAAACTCAGACTAACGAAATTAGTCTGAGTTTTTTCTTCTTACTTGAGCAGAGTGTTTTCTTTTTTTGATAAAAAGGAAGATAAATATTACCAATCCAATCGCTAAAATTCCATAAATAATACTTGAATACACATCCATATACTCAACAATATTCTCCCAAGAAGCACCTACTGATGCCCCAACTAAAACTAAAATTGTATTCCATATTAATGAGCCTAAAGTTGTAAATAACAAAAAGATCCAAAAATTCATTCGAGCCATTCCAGCTGGTATTGAAATTAAACTACGTATTAATGGAATTAGTCTACAGAAAAAGACTGTCCAAACCCCGTATTTTGAAAACCATTCGTCCGCTTTATGGACATCCTTTTTAGTTAAACGTAAAAAATGCCCCCAGCGATCTACGATTTTTTCTAACTTTTTTACGTCAAGTAAAGTACCAATCCAAAAAAGTATGACTGCTCCAATTACTGACCCTAAAGTTGAAAAGAAAATCACACCTATTTTAGATAGTGAAGATTGTGTAGTCATGAACCCACCAAACGTTAATATTACTTCGGAAGGAATTGGAGGAAATATGTTTTCTAATGCAATTAATAAAAAAATACCTAAATAGCCAAATGTATCCATTGTTTCAATAATCCAGTTTTGCATAAACTTACCTCAAGTTTGATTAGTATTTTTAAGACTTAATTAGAAATTTTTAATATTCCTTGTGAAAAAATATACTATGTAACTAGTGATTTAAGCAAGTAATTGTAAAACTACTTATGTAGACTTTGCACCTGTTGTTCATTTTGAAATAGCATTATAGAAGGCAAAATTAACAGACAAATTTAATGAAACTGAATTTATTTTTAAAAGTCAGAGGATTTAGATCAGTTAATAGAGAAATAAAGTAGATTAATATAAAAGCAGAAATTAGATTTGGTTACAATACTTCTCCTAAATCTGAAGAAAAGTAATTAGCTATCTAGGAATAATGGCTTTGTAAAAAAGGAGGATGGACATGTTTAAGGTTCAATTAAGTGAGGATTTATCAATCAATTTATTAACACCAAAATATGCAGCGACATTAGTAGAGGCGCTAAAGGAAAATCAAAACACATTAAAAGAATGGTTGGTTTGGGCTGAAAATATTCCATTGATAGAGGATTATCAAAAATCAATTATACCTATGTGGCTACAAAAATTTGCAGATAATAATGGTTTTGAAACAGGAATTTTTTATAAAAATGAACTAGTAGGTATGTTGGGATTACATTATATAGATTGGTCGAATCAAACAACTGAAATAGGCTATTGGTTATGTGAACAAGTACAAGGTAAAGGAATAATGACTCGTGCTGTTGAAGGATTAGTTTCATATTGTTACGATGAGCTTAATCTTAATCGAGTTGTTATTAGAGCAGCCGTTGAAAATGAGAAGAGCAGAGCAATTCCTGAACGTTTAAATTTTAAACAAGAAGGTATTCAAAGAGAAGCTCAACAAATTAGAGATAAGTATTATGATATAGCTGTCTATAGTATGTTGAAAAATGAATGGAAAAAGTAAATTAATAAATTTGCGTTAGCAAAAAGTGCTAACGCTTTTTTGTGGTGTAATAGAATTGGAGGAAGAAAAAAATGACTTATAATACAATCTTGTTCGATTTAGATGGTACATTGACAGATCCAAAGGTAGGGATTTTGAACTCGGTAAAACATGCATTGCAGAAAATGAATCAACCTATTCCATTAGAATCAGAGCTTTTAAAATTTATAGGACCACCTATTCAGCGATCTTTTTCTGAAATTTTTCAATTTAATGAAAAGGAAATGTTAAATGCAGTTCGTTTTTATCGCGAATATTTTTCGCAGAGTGGTATGATTGAAAATAATGTATATGGCGGGATTCGTGAACTTTTAAGCGATTTGCAAAAAGAGAAAAAAAGATTATATGTAGCGACTTCAAAACCAACGATTTTCGCAAAGAAAATATTGAGCCACTTCCAACTCGAACATTTCTTTATTGAAATTGTTGGAAGTGAACTAGATGGCACAAGAATCGATAAAGGCGAGATAATTGAGTATATTTTTGAAATGAATAATGATCTTTCAAAGAAAGATTCGGTAATGGTTGGGGATCGACTTCACGATATAATTGGTGCCAAAATCGCTAATATTGATGCAATTGGAGTAACTTACGGTTATGGAAGTGAATTGGAATTAACTAATGCAGGAGCAAATGCAATTGTTAATAATGTAGATCAGCTGAAAAGAATGTTATTAAATGATAGTAAGATAATGATGGCCAAATAAAGAAGGAGGAGTTTGATTGAAGAATGGAAAAATACATTATGCTTGGATTATTTTAATTGTTACTTTCTTATCCGTCATTATTGCTGCTGTAACAAATACGATGTCTGGAGTAATGATGATTCCTTTCGAAAAGGAATTCGGTTGGAGTAGAGCATCGATTTCAGGTGCGTTTGCGATTTGTATTACTCTTGTTGGATTCTCTGGTCCATTCATAGCGGGGTTATATCAAAAGTTTAGTGTTAGAAAAGTATTGCTAGTAGGTATGGGAACATTATTAACTGCTATTTTGCTAACAACAATTATGTCGCAAATATGGCATTTATTTATCATTTGGGGAATTATTATAGGATTAAGTGCAGGAACATTTTTGACTGTATTAAATGCGTATGTTGCAACAACATGGTTTGAAAAAAAGCGTGGTTTAGCGCTAGGTCTTTTAACTTCTAGTTCAGCAGCCGGTCAGCTTGTTTTCTTACCGCTTTTGGCATATATCGTTGAAAATTATTCTTGGAGAAATGCCGTTTTAACTATATTCTCTTTTGGTGTATTCATTTATGTTTTACTTTGGATTTTTATGAAAAACGATCCATCAGATGTTGGGATTTTACCTTTAGGGGCTGAGAAAAGTAATAAGAAACAAGCGAACAATGTTAATCCAGTGAAGGCAGCTTTTGATGGGTTAAAATTAGGCGCAAAATCGAAAGTTTTTTGGTTATTAGCGGGAAGTTTTTTTGTTTGTGGCTTTTCAACTAGTGGGTTGATCGGTACGCACTTTATTTCTCTTTGTATCGATTATGGATATAAAGAGGTTACAGCTGCTAGTATTTTAGCGTTCATGGGAATATTTAATATTATTGGAACGACTTTATCCGGATACATTTCCGATCGCTTTGATAATCGTTGGTTATTATTTTGGTATTATGGTTTAAGAGGATTATCATTACTAATTCTTCCTTTCGCTTTATCTACCAATTCAATCATTTATTTAAGTGCTTTTGCCATTTTCTATGGAATGGATTGGATTGCTACGGTTCCTCCAACTATTAAACTAGCGACGGATCATTTTGGTAAAGAGAAGGTAGGGGTAATCTATGGATGGATTTATACTGCCCATCAATTAGGTGCTGGAGCGGCAGCATATGGTGGAGGTTTAGTTTATTCCTGGTTAAATGCTTATCAATCAATCTTTATTGCAGCAGGAATCTTTTGTTTAGTCGCAACTTTATTTGTACTTAATATTAAAAAAAGAGCGGTGTTAAATCAAGATCTTTCTGCGTAGAGGAAAGTTAATAAAAATATTTTAATAATTGAGGTAGAATGTATGACCTATCTTTATAAAATAACAAAAGATAAATATAAAATAATGCGCGAGAAAAATTGTTTTTGGGAAGGTAAGGTTCGTAAAATTTGTGAGTTAGAAAAGATCGATTATGAGAAGCTTACTCGATTTTCGTACGGTGGAAATATTGTTTTTAGTGTAGATGGTCAAATTGTGATTAAATTATATCCTTCTTATGTGAATGACGAGTTCATAAAGGAGAAGCAAGTTCTTAAATTTTTAAATAGCCAATCATTATCTTTAGATATTCCAAAATTAATCTCAACTGGGCAATTTGAAGGTTGGAATTATTTAATAATGAGTGAACTAAAAGGGACACTTTTAATTGATATTTTTGATGAACTGTCGCTTGATGAGAAAAAGCAAATTGCGTTTGATTTAGGAAAAATAATAAGAGAAATCCATGACGCTACGATTTCAACAAAACAAGAAGATTATCATCATTGGAATCAATTTATGACGAATCAATTAGAGCAAGTAGAAAATCATCATAAAAATAACGGAATGAATGAGGAATTTGTTAACCAATTAACAAGCTATGTAGATGATAAAACATTTCAAGGAAATGAGCAGATTGTGCTATTAACCGGAGAATACACGCCATTTAATTTAATTATGAATAATGTAGATGGTATGTGGAGATTTACTGGATTAATTGATTTTGCTGATTGCTTTGTAGGAAACTCAAAATATGATTTACTTGGACCAATTGCGTTTATGTTTTACCCATTTGAAGGATTAAATAAAATTTTTCTAGAGAGCTATGGTTATTCGAATAACGAATTAAACGAAGGCTTACAAAAAGAATTAATGACTTATTTATTACTACATCGTTTTAGTAATATTAGTTTCTATCAAGAAAAGTCAGAAGTAGCTAAGAAAACTATTACGTTAAAAGAATTAGAAAATATATTCTTTAATTTTAAGTAAATAACAATATAAAGTGCATCGAGAATGGCTTGAATTAGTCAATTTCGATGCACTTTTTGTATTTAATTTAATGCAATTAAAAATGGATATAACTTAGCAGTCATTACATTCTTTTTAACAGCTGGATCATTTTGCATGATTTCCTCAGCATGCTGTAAGCTTTCTGTTGTTAAGATGACAATACCAAATTCAGCTTGTTCGGTTCTTCCTGCTAATGATACTGTCTTTTCTTTATTTAAGATTTCTAGATAATGAAAATGATCTGATACAATGTTTCGTTCTTCTTCCGTTGAATCATGTAAAAAAGTTGATCGAACTGGTTTTAAAACATAAATAAAGTTTTCCACTTAACACACATCCTATCGTATATACTAATTATACTATAGCATTTAATGACAGGGTGTGAGGAGATCAATATGAGGGAAATAATATCAGAAAAACTAAAACAAATAGAATCCGAACATGATGTGAAAATACTATTTGCAGTTGAGTCCGGTAGTAGAGCGTGGGGATTTCCATCTAAAGACAGCGATTATGATGTACGTTTTGTCTATGTTCATCGTCAAGATTGGTACTTAAGCATTGACCAAAAACGTGACGTAATTGAATATCCTATTAATGATCTACTTGACTTTAGTGGCTGGGACTTAAAAAAGGCCCTCAATCTTTTTGCGAAGTCCAACCCGGCCTTATTAGAATGGTTAAGGTCTCCAATTGTCTATCATGATGATTTAACGATTTCAGTAATATTAAGGGAAATTGGTAATGAAATTCTTTCTAAAAAGGCGTGTATTTACCATTATCTCCATATGGCCAAAGGGAATTACCGTGATTATTTGCAAGGAGAAGAGGTTAAGATTAAAAAGTATTTTTATGTATTAAGACCCATTTTAGCTTGTATGTGGATCCAAAAATACAATGAAATTCCTCCAATTTTGTTTGATGATCTTCTAGAGATGGAAGGGTTAGAACAGGAATTTTTAGAAGAGGTAGATAAGTTATTAATTCGAAAAAAACAAGGTGAAGAATTAGATTTAGAGCCTAGAAAAAAATCACTAAACGATTTTATTGAAAATAAAATTCAGTTTTTTGAAGAGTATGCTAAGGGAATTACTGAATCAAACAAGGTTAATATGCAGGATTTAAACGAACTATTTCGATCTACAATTGAACATTCATGGGAAAAATAGAATAGATTACACACTTTTTGGGAAAAATTTCTTTGTATTTTATCAAAGAAATTGGAGTGTGAATGAAGTTGGCAAATTTAGAAAGTTTATTAAATCAACAACTTGCAAACTGGAATGTGTTATATGTAAAATTACATAACTATCATTGGTATGTAAAAGGACAGAATTTCTTTACTCTACATGAAAAATTTGAATTGTATTATGATGATGCAAAAGTAATGGTAGATGATTTAGGAGAGCGGATTTTAACAATTGGTGCAAAACCAATTGCAACACTTCGTGAATACTTAGAAACGGCTACAATTAAAGAAGGTAATCATACGTTTTCTGCAGAAGAAATGGTAGCAGACCTGATTAAAGACTATGAAAAAGTTGTACAAGAATCGCGTGATGTGATCTCTATTGCAGAAGAAAGTAATGATCAAGAAACAGCTGATTTATTCCTAGGTAAGATTGCTGAAATAGAAAAGATGCTTTGGATGTTAAAATCTTTTCTTGGTAAATGAATAAATATTTAAATGGGTGAATTAACCAATTATGAAATATGATTGGTTAATTCATCTTTTTTTATTTCAACCGATTTCGTCAGCTTGTTTTATAGTGTTAAATAAGAGTTTTAAATGGTTTTGATGACGTTTTAAAATTATTAATAAAAATTTACTAAAAAAATCTAAAAAACCAATTGTATAATTATTTATATTTGTGTATAATCATTCATTATATAAGAATCTGAGCTTTTAAAAAAAGGGGATGGATTTATGAGTAAAGTATTAAAAGAAAACCATGTAAAGAAAAATGGTTATATTCAAAAGACAAAAGGGAATGTTACAAAAGGAAATTTTAGCTCTGTAAAATGGTCGGATTTTAAAGGGAAAAATTTTCTTTCAATAAGTGAGTTTTCATCAAGTGAATTATTATTCTTACTTGAAAAATCATTAGAGATGAAAAATATGCAAAAGGCGAAAGAGGCACATCCTTATTTAAAAAATAAAGTGCTAGGGATGATTTTTGAAAAAAATTCTACGAGAACGAGACTATCATTTGAAATCGCCATGATGCAATTAGGTGGTCATGCAATCTTTATGAGCAGTAAAGATTTACAGCTTGGTAGAGGAGAAACTGTTCATGATACGTCTAAAGTATTTTCTCGTTATGTAGATGGCGTAATGATTCGAGCAAATTCACATGAAATGTTGACCGAGTTTACTGAGCACTCATCAATTCCAGTTATTAATGGATTAACAAATCTTCATCACCCCGCTCAAATCATGGCTGATTTCTTAACGATTCTTGAACATAAAGGTAGATTAAAAGGTTTGAAGATTGCTTATGTAGGAGATGGAAATAATAACATCTGTCATTCGTTAATTGAGGGAGCGGCTAAGCTTGGTGTTTATTTAACGATTGCTTGTCCAAAAGGATATGAACCAAATAAAGTTGTACTTCAATCGATGAAGCATGTTTCAAAAACGACTGGCAGTGTTATTGAAGTAGTGAATAATCCTGTAGATGGTGTAAGTAGAGCTGATGTTGTAATAACGGATGTTTGGACCAGTATGGGGCAAGAGGAAGAAACTGAAATTCGCTTAAAAGATTTTAGCCCGTATCAAGTAAATGATCACTTATTAGAAAACGCAAAAGATGATTATTTATTCATGCACTGCTTACCTGCACATAGAGGAGAAGAAGTAACGGCTTCGGTAATTGATGGTAAGCATTCGGTAGTATTTGATGAAGCTGAAAATCGACTTCACGCTCAAAAAGCAATCTTAGTTGCATTAATGGGTAATTTATAATTCATTCTTATAGTCTATTAAATTTAAAAAATCTAATCGGGGGTAATAACATGGGAAATGAAAAAATAGTTTTAGCATATTCAGGTGGTTTAGATACATCAGTTTGTATTAAATGGTTACAGGAGAAATATAACTACGATGTGATCGCACTTTGTCTTGATCTAGGTGAAGGCAAAGATGTTGAAGCTGTTCGTCAAAAGGCGTTAAATTTAGGGGCAATTAAATCATATATGATCAATGTTAAGGACTTATTTGCAAATGAATATATTGTCCCCGCTCTAAAAGCGAATGCGTTATATGAAGGAAAATATCCACTATCATCTGCTCTATCAAGACCTTTAATTGCAAAATTATTAGTCGATGTAGCTCAGCAAGAAGGGGCAGTTGCGGTAGCACATGGTTGTACAGGAAAAGGAAATGATCAAGTTCGTTTCGAAGTTTCAGTTATGGCTTTGAATCCGAATTTAAAAGTAGTTGCGCCAGTTCGTGAATGGGGTATGACTCGTGATGAGGAAATACAATATGCACATGAAAATGGTGTACCCATTCCGGTCGATCTAGATAATCCATTCTCAATTGATGCAAATATTTGGGGAAGAGCTTGTGAAGCAGGTGTATTAGAGAATCCATGGAATGAAGCACCGGAAGAAGCTTTTGATTGGACAAATGCAATTGAAAATACTCCAGATGTTCCTGAATATATTGAAATTGAATTTTCAAAAGGTGTACCTGTTAGCTTGAACGGTCAGCCTATTGACCTAGTTCAACTAATTGAACAATTAAATGTTATTGGTGGAAAGCACGGTGTTGGAAGAATCGACCATATTGAAAATAGATTAGTAGGTATAAAATCACGTGAAGTTTATGAAAATCCGGCAGCACTAATTTTAATCAATGCTCATAAAGAATTAGAGTTCCTTACATTACCTCGTGAAGTGACAAATTTTAAAGTAAATATTGAACAACAATTTTCAAAAATGCTTTACGATGGATTGTGGTATTCACCTTTAATGGGTGCTTTAGATGCATTTGTAAATACAACACAAGAAACAGTAAGTGGTATTGTTCGTGTGAAATTATTCAAAGGCACTCATACAGTAGTGGGTAGAAAATCGGACACTAGTCTATATAATGAAGAACTTGCAACCTATTCAAAGGGTGATTTATTTGATCATAATGCAGCGGTAGGCTTTATTAAACTATGGGGATTACCAACTAAGGTATATAGTGAAGTTACACAGAAAAATACAGTTTTAAGTAAATAAAATATAGGGTGGATTAAGGAGGCAGTTATGTCAAAACTTTGGGGCGGACGTTTTACGAAGGAGACAAACCAATTAGTAGAAGAATTTACGGCATCAATTGAATTTGATCAAATAATGGCTAAAGAAGATATAGCTGGCAGTATTGCACATGCAACGATGCTTGGGGAATGTGGCATAATTGAAATCAATGAAGCTGAATTAATAATAGAAGGTCTAAATAATATATTAAAAAAAGTTGAGAAAAATGAGGTTGAATTTAGTACTGAAAATGAAGATATTCATATGAATATCGAAAGCTTGCTAATTGAAGAGATCGGTCCTGTAGGTGGAAAACTACATACAGGTCGTAGTCGAAATGATCAAGTAGCAACGGATATGCACCTTTTTTTAAAAAATAATACGTCCTCCGTTATTACTTTAATTGAAGAAGTACAAAATAAAATCGTTACGCAAGCAAAAAAGCATGTAAATACAATTATGCCTGGGTATACGCACTTACAAAGAGCACAGCCTGTTTCATTTGCACATCATTTACTGGCGTATTTTTGGATGCTTGAGCGTGATAAAAGCCGATTCAAAGATAGTTTAAAACGAGTAGATATTTCACCATTAGGTGCAGGTGCATTAGCTGGAACTACATTTCCAATTAACCGTCATCGTACCGCTGAATTACTTGGTTTTAGTGATATCTATCATAATAGTTTAGATGCAGTAAGTGATCGTGATTTTATCGTCGAGTTTCTTGCTAATTCGTCATTACTTATGACACATATTTCTAGACTATCAGAGGAGTTTGTCATTTGGTCTAGTCAAGAATTTCAGTTTATTGAATTAGACGATGCTTTTTGTACCGGCTCTAGTATTATGCCGCAGAAAAAAAACCCAGATGTACCAGAATTACTTCGAGGTAAAACAGGGAGAGTTTATGGTAGCTTAATCGGATTATTGACAGTTTTAAAAGGACTACCTTTAGCTTATAACAAGGACATGCAAGAAGATAAAGAAGGTATGTTTGATACTGTTTATACAGTTGTAGGAGCACTACAATTACTTTCGGGAATTATCGAAACAATGAAAGTAAACGAAAAACGTATGTATGAAGCAGTTAAAAATGATTATTCAAACGCTACTGACCTTGCTGATTACTTAGTTCGAAAAAATATTCCATTCCGTCAAGCTCATGAAATCGTTGGAAAAACTGTTCTCTATGCAATCGAGAATCATAAATTTCTTGGGGAATTAAAACTTGAGGAATTTAAGATGATTAATAATGTGTTTGAAGAAGATATTTACCATACATTAAATCCAAAAACGGTTATGGAGGCAAGAATTAGTGAAGGTGGAACTTCTACAAATGAAGTTTGGAAACAAATAATGAAAGCAGAAGAGTGTTTAAGCTTTACAACAAATATGGTATAATTTTCAAATTGAAAGCGTCCAATTTCTTTGGACGCTTTTTTGTGCTTCTATTTATAATAATTTTCTATTCATTATGCAAATACTAGAAGTAGTTACTAAAAAAAGGTAGGTATTATATGAGTAAGCAAGAAAAAAGTAAGGTATTTAGAGCATCAGAAGGTATAGCACATGCTGTTTTTGTAATGATCGGTATCGGCTCTTTACTTGAGAGTATTGGAAAAATTTTTCATTTTGAAGCTTTAATGACGATTGGATTTTCAACTAAGTTATTAATGGCACCAGCTATTGGTGCAGGTATAGCCGTTTTATTAGGTTCAAGTACGTTAATCATTTTTTCCGCTATGGCTGCTGCAATTATTGGTTCTGGAGCATTAGTAATGGTAGATACGGCAATGACCATAAAAATGGGTGAACCAGTCGGAGCATTATTATCAGCTTTAGTTGCCATTCTGATTGGAAAAGCTGTTCAAGGTAAAACGAAATTAGATTTAATGGTTGTACCTTTATTTGCCATCTTAATTTCAGGTTTAGTTGGATTATATTTATCAAAATGGATTTCTCCGATCTTAATAGCAGTTGGGAATTTTATTAAAGGTTCAACTGAAGGTTCGCCAATTATTGCTTCGATAGTATTAGCTGTAGTTTGGGGAATATTAATTGTTTCGCCTGCTTCCTCTGCAGCTTTAGCAATAGCATTAAATTTAGATGGAATTGCTGGCGGAGCTGCATTAGCAGGTTGTGCAGCACAATTTGTTGGTTTAGCTGTTATCTCTGCAAAAGAAAACAATCCAGGAAGTATTCTTGGTTTATTAATCATAACGCCGAAATTACAGCTACCAAATGTAACTAGAAATATTAAAATACTTATACCGACAACTGTAGCAAGTGCTGTCGCTGGACCGGTTTCTGCATTTTTATTTCATATTGAAGCACCAAAAGAAATCGCAGGTTTAGGATTATGTGCACTTGTTGCACCAATGAATTTATTAGCTACATATGGAAGTACGGTCATGATTCCTATGATTGTTACATACGTATTAGTACCGGGAATCGTTTCGTATATTGTGTACATATTCTTAAAACAAGCAAATATGATTAAACCAGGAGAGTTGAAAATATTATAAAAATAGAAAAATGAGTACTATTGTCAGTACTCATTTTTCTGTTTTTATTTATTAAATTATACTTTTATCGATCCATAAAAAATAACTTCAATCCGATTCCTGTAAAAATAGTACCTTGTGCTAGATTGATAATTTTAGATGATTTCTGATTTCGTAATAGTTTTTCTCCTAAGCTTCCTGCAAATATAGCTATAATAGAAAATACAATGAGAGTTAGTACCATAAAAGTTAAACCTAAAACGATCATTTGTAGAGGAACTGCCATACCGTTTTTGTCTATAAATTGAGGTAAAAACGCAAGGAAGAATAGAGAAACCTTTGGATTTAGTACATTCATTAAAAATCCTCGACGATATAAAGCTGGTAAAGTTTGTCTTTTGGGTTTCGTGAATGAGCCTACTTCATTACTTGAACGGAATGCATGGTAAGCTAAGTACAGTAAATAAAAAGCACCTAAGTATTTTAAAATGGAAAAAGCAACATCTGATTTATACAAAATCGCGGATAATCCAATTGAAGCAGCAAGTGTATGGATTGTAACCCCATAACAAAGGCCAAATGCCGTTGCAATTCCTTCTTTTTTTCCGTATGAAATGCTTTGTGCCATAACAAAAATATTATCCGGTCCAGGTGCTATAATTAATAATAAGGACACACCTATAAATGACAAGTAAATCGTTAAATCCAATGAAATACCTCCTATCAATTTTTGCTTGATTTTTATAATATACTTTAACATAAAAAAGACAGGGAAAATCAGGAAAAGATAGATTTTAAATGAGAGGTTAATATTAGTGAGAAGGAAAAAATGATAAATGGTGAGATGTATTTAGCGTGGGATGATCAATTGGTTGAGGAGAGAGTAAATGCTCGACGTTTGACGGAGGTAATCCAGCAAGAATTATCAAGGACATTAAATAATAGAAGCAAAAGTCCTTTTTAGAAAAGCTTAAGCGAGTAGGTATCTCTTTTAATACCGGAAATGGAGGCTGTATGATTTATTTTTTCATTTGTATATTACTAGGGTTTCTGTTGTTAGTTTATATGTTTAGAGAGGCTCATTTAAATATAGTAAGAAAACATGAATTTTCTTTTTCAAATTCTCCTCTTGAAAAGCCAATTAGACTATTTTTTATTTCAGATATTCATAGAAGAAAAATACATTCTTCTATTATAAAGCGAATGTCTAATCAAGTTGATCTTGTCATAATTGGTGGTGATCTTTTAGAAAAAGGAGTGCCACTAAAAAGAATTGAACAAAATATTCAAAAACTAAGTAGTCTTGGGAAAGTCTATTTTGTTTGGGGAAATAATGATATCGAAATTGAAAAGAAGGATTTAGAGGATATATTTAAAAAATGGAATGTAGTTGTATTGAAAAATTCATCTGTTACGATTAATCATTTCGAAAGAGAATGGACATTAATTGGAGTAGATGATTTGAAAACTGGGAAAGTGGATATCGATCTTGCCTTTCAAGGAGTTAATCAAAATACATTTAAGCTGTTAGTTAGTCATAATCCAAGAATTTTGAAGTTACTTAAGAAGGAACAAGGAGTATCACTTGTTTTAAGTGGTCATACTCATGGAGGGCAAATAAGGATTTTTGGTTATGGTCCTTATGAGGAAGGTAAAACGCATGTGTATGAGGGGATAACTCAAATAATAAGTAATGGATATGGAACGACGACTTTACCACTTAGATTAAATGCGAGACCTGAAAGTCATTATATTGAGATTAAGAGTATATAAAGTCATTAGAAAAGGAGATACATTCGTATCTCTTTTTTTATTTTAAAGACTTTTATATTTGTTTTTTTTTTTTTGATTAAAACTTAAACAAAAAATGTATGTAAAAATATTGTTGAAAAATTGTAATAATTATTAATAGATAACTAGAATTCTGTTATAAAAAAGTGAAAATTCCCCCAAATAAAAAATAACAGAAAATAAAGTTTTAAAAAGCTTTAAAGTAAATAGTGCTATAAATAGGATTTATTATCTGATTTTTTAATAGTTAATTTGGTGAAATTCCCCCAATTTACGACGCCGATTGTTAACGTTAAAATAAAAAAAAGAAAGAAAATTGTCAAAAAATTATAAAAATGGGGGAGAAAAGTGTGAGTAAAAAAAGCTTCAAGGTAAATTTAGCTAAAACAACGATCAGTGCGCTGGTAGTTAGCTCGTTGATTCCATTTAACGTACTAGCAGCTACATCAAAATCGAGCTCAGACAAAACAGTTATGGGTTCAATTGCACAAAACACAAGCACACCAGACTTAACAGCTGAGCAAATCGAAGCGTTAAACAAAGTGTCACCGAATAGTGACGTAAAGATTTCACCGAAAATTGACATCAAAACAACTCAACCAGTGCGTGTCATCGTTGAATTTAAACAAGCACCCGCAAAAATCAGTGTGCTGCAAAAATCAGTGGAAGGTGAAAAAACAACACTAAGCACTGAAACGAGCGCTGTGAAGGAATCGCATGAAGAGTTTAAAACATTTGTAAAAGGGTTAAAAACGAGTGCAAAACCAAATGGTGTATCAGCGTTAAGCATGACGCCTTCAGAGGAAAATGCTTCATCGGATGTATCTATTAAAATTACGCGCGAATATACTCACGCGTTAAACGGGGTGGCGATGACATTACCAGGAAATTTAGTCGAACGACTACTTGATTCAGGTGTCGTGAATCGTGTGTTACACGATGATATCGTCAAAATCGACCCAGCTGAAGCTAAACTTTCGGCGAACGAAGTGAGTGGAAGTGACTTAAAAGAAAACTACATTCCACTTCCAGGAATTGAAGACTTACACAAAAATGGCACAACGGGTCAAGGTATTAACGTTGGAGTTATTGATACAGGGGTTGATTACGACCACCCTGATTTAACAACGGTTTATAAAGGCTACCGTGCAAAACAAGGAGAAGATGCAAGTAAAGTAGACCCAACGAGTGTCAAAGGATGGGACTTTGTAGATAACGATGCCGATCCAATGGAAACAACAATTGACGATTGGAAAAAAGCAGGCGAACCAGACGGTACCTACGAACACTACATCACGTACCACGGTACACACGTTTCCGGAACGATTGCCGCACAAAGTAAAGCGAACGTAGAATTCCCAGCTCAAGGGGTAGCGCCAGGCGTGAACTTATACGATTATCGCGTACTTGGTCCATATGGTTCAGGGTACACGGATGCAATTATAGGTGGGATTGACAAAGCGGTGGCTGATGGCATGAAAGTCATTAACTTATCGCTAGGGGCACCAAGTAACGATCCATTATCGGCAGAAGCTATAGCAATCAACAACGCAACTCTTGCAGGTGTAACATGCGTTATTTCAGCTGGTAACTCTGGTCCAAAAGAAGGAACTTTAGGCACGCCAGGTGCATCCGCATTTGCGATTACGGTTGGGGCAAGTGATTTCGCGATGAGCATTCCAACGGCATCTGCAAAAGTAGATAATGAAACATTTACGAACTTCAAGTTACTTGGAAAAGGTTACAATGATCATATTGAAGACTTAGCAAACAAAACGTATGAATTTGTTGATGTTGGCTTAGGACAAGCGGACAATTTCAAAGATGCAAACGGGAATCCGATTGATTTAAGCGGAAAAGTAGCGCTCATTACACGTGGGACGATCGGCTTAAACGAAAAAATCGTAAATGCCGCAAAAGCTGGCGCAGTCGCAGCAATCATCACAAACAACATTGACGGGGACATCGACAATTACTTAGCAAGTGACGTGGGCTTTATCCCAACTTTCCGCTTTACAAAAGCAGACGGTGAACGCCTACGTGCGACAGGAAGTCACTCGATTACATTTACGAGTACGGGTTCAGTAGTTGTAGACGGAAACCGCTTAGCAAGCTTTAGCTCAAGAGGTCCAGTTGCGGCTACGTACGATATCAAACCAGATATCGTGGCACCAGGGGTGTCAGTTTACTCAACATACCCATACTTTGTGCATTCACCAGGAAAAGTCGATTACAGTAACGCGTATGCACGTATTTCGGGTACGTCGATGGCATCACCACACATCGCTGGGGTTGCAGCACTGATTTTACAAGCGCACCCAAATTATACACCAGCTGATGTAAAAGCAGCGATTACAAATAGTGCAGGCAAATTAAATGGCAACTACTCTGTGTACGAGCAAGGAGCAGGTCTTGTTGACGTGGCAAAAGCTGTGAAAAACGATGTATCGTTTAAAGCACAAGATAAAACTGTACAGATTAATGCTTCAGGTGGTAGTGAGACGATAGATTATGAAAAAGGTTCGTTGACATTTGGTGCGGTGTACAAAAAAGACGGTGAGGTCAACACGGGCAATCGTACAGTCAAAGTTACAAATCGTGGCAACAAAGACAAAACGTTTGATATCTCAGCAGAGTTCATGAAACCAAGTGCAGCGGTGAATGATGCAGGTGAAAACGGCGTGACGTTCTCCGCAAGTTCATCAACTGTGACGGTAAAAGCTGGCGAAACAACGAATTTCACAGCAACGGTCAACGTACCAGACACGGCAGCATTTGGTCGTTACGAAGGGTATGTGAACATCGTGAACCATGATGTTCCAAGTGAGACGTATCGCATGCCATTGGCTATTCGCAAGGTAGAAAAAGGTATTAGCAATATACAAATGGATAATCCGGCAGCCCCAACCCGACAACCGGTAATCTATTCGGACTTCAACGGCTTTTCAGGTCGCCAACTAAAGTTCCGTTTTAACAGTCCAATGAAGTATTTCTGGATCGTTATTTATGACAAAGACGGCAATCCAATCGGTGCAGCAACGGATTCCCCATTAAATGTGAGTAGTGCTCCAACCGATACTGATCTTATTGCAAGCATTGACCCAAGCACATACTATCC
The DNA here is from genome assembly GCF_002128425.1 of Gottfriedia acidiceleris. Classification (GTDB taxonomy): domain Bacteria; phylum Bacillota; class Bacilli; order Bacillales; family Bacillaceae_G; genus Gottfriedia; species Gottfriedia acidiceleris. Next base: position 260,036 of record NZ_NESS01000003.1, on the reverse strand, counting down.
GTTTATTGGAGATCCAAAACTGGAAAGAGCAAATATGTTCACAAAAGCAGCATTACCAGAAGGGCAATATACGTTAAAAATACGTGCAACTGATACGACTAACATGTTTGCAAAAACGTATGAAAAATCACAACTGTTTGTAGTTGATAACACGCTGCCGACGTTAACCTATAAGGACCATAAACCTGGCGTGTACGAGTTAGAAGATAAAGATTTTACTGATGAAATACAAAATGGTAACACATACAATGCATTCTGGGTACACACAAATCTATGGGATGAAGGGACAGCGAAACTTGCTCCACTTGGAATAACGCAGTCAGCGAATATTTTATGGTACTATCACAATAGTATTGGGTACCCAGATGGTGATTTCCCAGTTGATGCAAATGGCGATGCAAAATTCGGTATTGAAAAATCCGATATCGAAAATGGTCCAGCAACAATTACGTTAATGCCAAGTGATGCAGCACATAACGTGGAGCTTATCAATGATTTCCATGAGTACGCGTTTATCAAAAAAGGATCACCGTATATGGTGCCAACTTATGACAAACAAAAAGTTTCCTTAAACGATACAATCACGATGACGTTAAACTTAAACAACGTGAAAGATATGATGTCAGGCACTTTTAATTCAATGTACTACCATAAATATCTTGAGTTACAAGGCGTAACAGTCAACCCAGAATTCCAAAAGTGGGCAGACCAAAACGGCGTGAAGGTTAATGTGGATACACCAGTGAAAACACCAGATAAGTTATACACAGATAACGCAACTGACGTCAATGTTGGAGCACATTTAACAGGTGGAACAGACTTTAAAGGATTCAACGGCGATAGTCCATTTTTAGATGTGACATTCAAAGTGACAAATGACGCATGGGATATTATGGCATCGAAATTGACACCAGATGATGACACAACAACATTTAGTATGACACAATACGGCACAGATGAAACAAAAGAGATTCCAGCATTTAGCCGTTTAAATCAATTCCAAATCATTCCGAAGCATTCACAAATACAATCGTACGTGAAACTTCAAGGGCTTAAAAATAACTTCACAGTGAAGTTGGATAGCATTGGCGCTAAAGGGTATGCACAACTAACGGACGGAACGAAAATACAAGGTACAATTGATAGTTATGGCTACATCGATATCAAAGGCATTCCACTTTCAAAAGATCCAATCAAGTTCATTGTGGAAGGACCAGGTCACTTAAAGAGCATACAATCTATCACACTTGGTAAAAAATCTCCATGGGGTGACGATATTGCAGAGTATAAATACATCGGAAACCTCCAACCTTACGGAGCAGCTGGTGATGTGAACGGCGACGGCGTGATAGACGTCTTAGACGTGAAACAAGTTGCGAAAATATTTGGAGTGCAAAATACAACAAAATTCAATATCGAAGATCTAAACCAAGATGGTATTGTCGATAAGCAAGATATGAATTTCTTAGTAAGTAACTTGTATAAATCAAACCCAGATTCCTTAATCACACCAAAAGAAATGGTAGATGGAAAATACGCAACTGATTACTTTAACGTACTTGGTATTGCAACAAGCGTAAACACATTCAAAACTGTAGATAGCAGTGCACACAAAGCAACGTTTACTTGGAACCCAGCCGTTGATGCAACAGCGATCAAAATCCAACAGTCAACGAATAATGGATCAAGCTGGCAAACCGCAACAACAGACGGCACATTGTCTGTAACGGACGGCAAAATAACGGTAACTGGCTTAGCTGAAAACACGAATTATCAGTTCCGTGTATCGATTACAGGCGGCTTAAACGAAGGAGTGTCAAATGCAGTAACTCTTACAACTAGTGTTGTGCCGACACCTAATGCACCAGTTTTAAAAGGATTAGGTAACGGCGAAAATGTAATCACAGGAAAAGCAGATCCAAACGTCACAATCACAGTGAAGAACGGTGAAAACGTCGTTGCAACTGGTAAAACAAATGAGGCTGGCGATTTCAGCTTGAACATTGATAAGCAAGCAGTTGGAACAGTATTAAGTATTACAGCAAAGAATGATGACAACAAAGTCAGCCCAGTTACAACAATTACAGTGAGTGACAACGTGTCACCAGATGCACCAGTAGCTGACAAAGTGGGCGATAACAGTAAGACTGTTACAGGTAAGACAGAAGCAGGTTCAAATGTAGTTGTTCGAAATAATGAAGGTATACTTGGAAGTGCAAAAGCGGATGGAAAAGGAAACTATTCAGTTACGATTACTCCGCAAAAAGCAGGTACAACTCTTTATGTAAGTTCAACAGACACATCAGGAAATGTGAGCAAGGAAATAACGGTTTTAGTTACTGACATGACAGCGCCTCTTGTACCGATTGTGAATGCTGTTACAGACCATGATACGCTTATTTCTGGAACTGTAGAGGGCTACGGTACGGTTACTGTGAAAGCAGATGGAAAGGTAATCGGTACAGAGGATGCGAACAAAGCAGGCAAGTTCTATATTGAAACTAAGCCACTTGTTGGAGGCACTGAATTAACGGTAACGGTGTCTGACGCGTCAGGAAACGTGAGTGCGCCAACAACTGTTAAAGTTTTAGACAAAACAGCTCCAAATGCACCAACTATTATACCAATTGGTGATAACGAGGCAGTATTAACAGGTAAAACAGAAACAAACGCAACAGTTACAGTAAAAAATGGTAATACGGAAATTGGAACTGGAAAAGCAGATTCAAAAGGTATGTATAAAATTCAAATAGGTAAGCAAAAAGCAGGAACAATTCTTACTGTAACGGCTAAAGATTTAGCAGGAAATGAAAGTGCAACTTCTAATACAACAGTATTAGACAAAACAGCACCAACTATTATTGTAATTAATCCTATTGGTGATAATGTAACAGTACTAACGGGTAAAACAGAGACAAATGCAACAATTACAGTAAAAAATGGTAATAACGAAATCGGATCTGGAAAAGCAGATTCAAACGGATTATTTGAAATTCAAGTAGGCAAACAAAAAGCAGGAACAATTCTAACTGTAACTGCAAAAGATTTAGCTGGAAATGTGAGTGCAGCTTCAAATACAACAGTATTAGACAAAACAGCTCCTACTATTGTCATTCATTCAATTAGTGATAATGAAACAGAAATAACAGGTAGTACAGAAGCTGGGGTAACAGTTATAGTAAAAAATGATAATAAAGTAATTGGAACAGGTAAAGCATATTCAAACGGGTATTATCTAGTTCAAGTAGGTAAACAAAAAGCAGGAACAATTCTATCTGTAACTGTAAAAGATCAAGCAGGAAATGAAAGTAATGTTTTCCATGTAGTTGTCTTGGACAAAACTGCACCTGCAGTACCTGTGATAAATTCAATTAGTGATAAAGATGTGGCATTAACTGGTAAAACAGAAGTTAATGCAACGATCACTGTGAAAATTGGTACGAATGTGATTGGTACAGGAAAAGCAGATTCAAACGGTTCTTACAAAATTCAAATAGGTAAGCTAAAAGCAGGAACAATTCTTTCAGTAACTGCGAAAGATCAAGCAGGAAATGAAAGTGGTTCAGCTAGAACAACAGTATTAGACCGTACAGCTCCGAACAAACCAGTGATTACAAGTGTATCTGTAAGTTCTAAAACAGGGATTCAAGTTAATGGTAAAGCAGAAGCGAATGCTAAAATCGTAATCTCTATCGGCACTAAAGTAGTAGCGAATGTAAATGCATCAAGTAATGGTACATTTGCTGCGAAATTACCTAAACAAAAAGCAGGTAAACTAACGATTACTATTTACGCAGTCGATAAAGCTGGAAATAAGAGCGGTACAGTATCACGTCAGATTACTGTAAAGTAAGACCATTCAAAAAGGGTGTTTAAATTTTGAAATGAATAATCTCCCTTTTTGATCCAAGGCTATGTTTACTTTATTTTAGGGTAGAATCAAAACAACAGCATAAAAAATAGTGAGGGCTTCCTCGGTAAAATTGAAATCGCCTTCACTATTTTTAAAAGTTAAAAGTATATTAAATGTAGGTGACTTGGAATCAATAATGAAATAAGTGTAGTACAAGTAAATAAAAATGGGTATTTCAGTTTAGATAATAAAAAGGAGAGCCACTGATAAAGGGGCTCTCTTTTTGACTAATAATGTCAAAATCGCGAAAAGCCATCTCGAAAAACAATTGGGTAAAAGAAGTTTCCTATATAAAAAGGTATTTTGTAGTTTTATAGCGAATTATTATTATGGGTATTTTTCTATGGAGGGTTCAAAATGAAAAAGGTTTTAGTATTAGGTGGGACAAGATTTTTCGGAAAACGACTCGTTCATAAATTAGTAGAAAAAGGTTATGATGTTACGATCGCGACAAGGGGACTTACAGAAGATAACTTCGGAGATCGAGTTAGTCGTTTGATAATTGACCGTTGGAATCCAGAAACCATGACCAAGTTAAGTAATCATAATTGGGACATAGTCTATGATAATATTTGTTACACGCCGAATGAAGCGAAAGAAATTATTAAACTATTAACTAATCACGTTAGAAAATATATTTTCACTTCATCTTTAGCGGTGTATGATACTGGATTAAACCATGTAGAAAGTGACTTTGATCCTTTCAATTATCCTATTGAGTATAACAAAGATGATAAATATTCATATGCTGAAGGGAAACGCCTTAGTGAAGCTGTTTTATTTCAAGATGCAGACTTTCCAGTGTTTGCAGCTAGATTCCCAATTGTATTAGGGCCAGATGATTATACTAAGCGATTGCTCTTCCATGTTAATAAAATTGATAATAATGAAGAAATGATTATTTCTGATGTAAACAAAGAGATGACATTTATCGATTCTGATGAAACCGCTGAGTTTTTACTGTGGCTAGGCGAAAATGAATCGATTAAAAGTGGTCCTTTTAATGCTTGCTCTAATGGAGTAATTACGTTTAAAGAAATCATAGATATTTGTGAAAAGGAAACTGGTAAAAAGGCTATTATTAACTCACATGGTGCAGTCGAAAATCAATCGCCATTTGATACATTTAGCGATCAATCACTGAGTAATGAGAAAGCTAAAAAAGAAGGGTTTCAATTTTTAGAAGTACATGATTGGATGAAAAAATTAATTCATCATTATTGTTCATTATAAAAAGTTCATAAAAAGTTCATAAAATGTTCAAAAAATAAAATTCCGAATTTCTGGAATTTCCAGGTTTTCGGAATTTTATTGAAGTGAAATTCCGAAATTTCGGAAAAATTTTGATAATAAATAATTGAAAATTATAAATTAACTTAATATTATTAGAATTATAAAATAAATATTCTGTGTAAACACACGGTCCTAAAAAAGTCAATTCAATCAGGATCTATTCCGTTAATAACTTGGCACACTATTTGCTTGTATAAAAGCAGAAGAACATTCTGTTGAAAGGAGCGAAATACAGTAAATAGTGGAATTTAGACTAGTACTTAATTTGAATGAAAGCGTTGTCAAAAAGTGCCAATACGTAAAGATAACAAGGAGGTTATTATGGAAATCTTAATTATTTTATTAGCATTAGGACTTTTAATGTTTGTTGCTTATCGTGGGTTTTCTGTTATTTTATTTGCACCAATTTGTGCTTTATTTGCAGTACTTTTAACTGAACCAAGTTATATTCTTCCATTCTTTAGTAATATTTTTATGGAAAAAATGGTTGGTTTCATTAAGCTATATTTTCCTGTATTTTTACTTGGGGCAATTTTTGGTAAAGTCGTTGAAATGTCTGGAATTGCTGAATCGATCGCAAAAACGATTATTCAATTAGTTGGAGCAAAAAGAGCTATTTTAGCGATTGTATTAATGGGAGCCATTTTAACATACAGTGGAGTGAGCTTGTTCGTTGTTGTATTTGCTATTTATCCATTTGCTGCGAACCTATTCCGTGAAGGTAATATTCCAAAACGATTAATTCCAGGAACAATCGCACTTGGTGCGTTTACATTTACGATGGATGCATTGCCAGGTACACCGCAAATTCAAAATGTTATTCCAACTACATTTTTTAAAACAGATATTTATGCAGCACCATTTTTAGGTATTTTAGCTGCTGTTTTTGTACTTGCAGTTGGTCTTTGGTATTTAGAATCAAGACGTAAAAAAGCAGAAAAAGCGGGAGAAGGTTATTTAGGATTTAATGGGGAATTAGCTGCTGCTAATGAAACTCAAACAGAAGTTCCTTCACTAACTACCAATACTCCTACACCGGTTTTAAAACAGATTTTAGCATTTGTTCCACTATTATTAGTTGGATTTTCAAATAAATTTTTTGTAGTTTCATTCCCAAAATGGTATCCAAATGGATTTGACTTTAAATCAATCGGATTAGAAGCTTTTGGGGTTGTTCAAATTCCTGCAGTTGTTGGTATTTGGTCGGTTGAATGTGCATTAGTTATTGGGATTCTTTCAGCAATGATTTATGGCTATAAGAATATGCGTACTAATCTAAAGACAGGTATTAATGCAAGCATTGGTGGAGCACTACTTGCGTCTATGAATACTGGTGCTGAGTATGGTTTTGGTGGCGTTATCTCTGCTTTACCTGGATTTGGAATGGTAAGTAAAGGAATCTCCCATACATTTACGGATCCATTAGTAAATGGAGCTGTGACGACTACAACTCTAGCAGGTATTACAGGTTCTGCATCAGGTGGTATGGGTATTGCGCTCAGCGCAATGTCTGATAAATATATCGAGGCGATTAATAAATATAATATTCCGCCGGAAGTAATGCATCGTGTAATTTCGATGGCATCGGGTGGTATGGATACTTTGCCTCATAATGGTGCAGTTATCACATTATTAGCTGTAACTGGTTTAACACATCGCCAGTCATATAAAGATATTTTTGCAATAACAATCATTAAAACAGTTGCAGTATTCTTAATCATTGCAGTATTTAAACTTACAGGACTTGTTTAAGAATGTTAAACTACTAATCTTACTTTTGAAGGGAGCAAAATAATGGGCAAGAATAAGGTAATTACTTCAGTTGAAGAGGTTGTTTCACAAATTCATGATGGAGCTACGATTATTGTCGGTGGCTTTGGTCTTTGCGGTATTCCTGAAAAAATGATTTTAGCATTACGAGATAAAGGGACAAAGGATTTAACAATCGTAAGTAATAACTGTGGAGTAGACGATTGGGGTCTTGGTCTTTTATTAGCAAACAAACAAATTAAAAAAATGGTTTCTTCATATGTTGGAGAAAATAAAATTTTTGAAAAGCAGTTCTTAAGTGGAGAACTTGAAGTAGAGTTAGTTCCTCAAGGGACTTTAGCTGAACGTATTCGTGCAGGCGGTGCTGGAATCCCAGGATTCTATACAGCAACAGGTGTAGGTACACCAATCGCAGAAGGAAAAGAACATAAAGTATTTAATGGAAGAACTTATTTATTAGAAGAAGGTATCGTAGGAGACTTTGCATTTGTTAAAGCGTGGAAAGCTGATAAGCAAGGGAATCTAATTTTTAGAAAAACTGCTCGTAACTTTAACCCACTTGCAGCTATGGCTGGAAAAATCACTATTGCAGAAGTTGAAGAAGTAGTAGAAGTCGGAGAACTTGATGCTGATGCAATTCATACGCCAAGCATTTATGTACAACACGTATTCCACGGTGAAACATACGAAAAACGAATTGAACGTAGAATGACTACAGGAGTATAGGAGGCTAATAACATGAAAGATATTCGTCAATTAATTATTCAAACTGCGGTTAAAGAAATTCAAGATGGTATGTATGTAAACCTTGGAATTGGTCTACCTACTTTATTAGCAAACTATCTTCCAGAAGGCATTGAAGTAATGCTGCAATCTGAAAATGGTTTACTAGGGATTGGACCATACCCGACAGAAACTGAACTAGATGCTGACTTAATCAACGCAGGTAAAGAAACAGTAACTGCGGCTAAAGGAGCTTCTTATTTTGATAGTGCTGAATCTTTTGCAATGATTAGAGGAGGCCATATCGATTTAGCTATTTTAGGTGGCATGGAAGTCTCTGAAACTGGTGATCTTGCTAACTGGATGATTCCAGGGAAAATGGTAAAAGGTATGGGCGGTGCGATGGACTTAGTAAATGGTGCTAAGAAAATCGTCGTAGTGATGGAACATGCAAATAAATACGGTGAAAGTAAAGTTAAAAAAGCATGTACTTTACCTTTAACTGGAAAAAGCGTAGTTCATAGACTAATTACTGAATTAGCAGTTTTTGATTTTACAGAAAATGGAATGGTTTTAGTAGAATGCGTTGGTGGAGCAACGATTCAAGAAATTACTGAAAAAACAGAGGCTACATTTACAATTAGTCCGAAGTTATTAAATAACGTGAACTAATCTTTAAAAGGAGGCAAACAAATGCAGCAAATGCTTTCTGAGAAGGTGGCACTGATAACTGGTGCAGGTAGTGGAATTGGTTTTGAAATTGCTAAAACCTTTGCAGAGCAAGGAGCAACAGTTGTCTTAACCGACTTAAATGAGGAAAATGTTCAAAAGTCAGCTTCTTCATTACAAGAGCTAGGGTTTAATGCTATAGGTTATGCATGTGATGTAACAAATGAAGAACAAGTAGTTGAAACGCTTCGTAAAGTAACCGATCATTTTGGGGAATTACATATTTTAATAAACAATGCTGGATTACAATACGTTTCATCAATTGAAGATTTTCCTACTGAAAAATTTGAATTACTTGTTAAGGTCATGTTAACTGCACCTTTTATCAGTATTAAACATGTTTTTCCTATTATGAAAAAGCAAAAGTATGGCCGGATTATTAATATGGCTTCGATTAATGGGTTAATAGGCTTCGCTGGCAAAGCAGCTTATAATTCTGCGAAGCATGGCGTAATTGGTTTAACAAAAGTTGCTGCATTAGAAGGTGCATGCGATGGGATTACAGTCAATGCAATCTGTCCTGGCTATGTTGATACACCTTTAGTTCAAAACCAGTTAGCTGACTTAGCAAAATCAAGAAATGTACCAATTGAAAATGTAATTGAAGAAGTAATTTATCCATTAGTACCTCAAAAAAGATTACTAACAGTAAAAGAAATTGCAAATTATACAGTCTTTCTTGCTAGTGAATATACTGGCGGGGTTACAGGTCAAGCGAATGTAATAGATGCAGGATATACAGTACAGTAGGGCAGGATAAGAGTGAAAGGGTGCCTTGAGCAGGGGGAAGTTCCTGCTCTTTTCCTTTCTAGCTCCCTACTACTTTGAGTGAGGTATGGTATGAACAGTATGATAGAAAGACTTCCTTTTGAATGGATTCAGGAGATTATTAATCTTGCAACTGAGTGGATTGTTGTAGTAAATCGTGATGGTAAAATTTTGTATATGAATGAATCATATTGTGAATTTGTTGGGCGTTCTGCTGATGAAGTAATTGGCATGGCTGTAGAAGATGTTATTGAAAATTCAAGAATGCATATAGTCGCTAAAACTGGTCAGGCAGAGGTAGCAGAGATCCACCCTATAAAAAATACGGAAATGGTAGCAAATCGGTATCCGTTGTATGTAGGTGATGAATTAGTAGGTGCTGTCGGAACTGTAATGTTTCGAAATGCTCAAGAATGGATTGAATATTCTAAAAAAGTAGAGCCTTTAGTAGAAGAATTAAACTATTATAAAAGAAAATTTGAGAAAGAATTAAGTAGTAAATATAGCTTTAATCAAATAATTGGTGATACTCCAGTTTTTAACGCTTCAAAAAATTTGGCAGAGCAAGTATCTGCAAGTTCTTCTGCAATCTTACTTTTTGGGGAATCCGGTACAGGTAAGGAATTGTTTGCACATGCAATTCACGATGCTAGTCCAAGAAGAAACTTTCCGTTTGTACGAGTAAATTGTGCTTCGATTCCAGAGCATTTACTAGAATCAGAGCTTTTTGGTTATGAAGAAGGTGCTTTTACAGGTGCAAAAAGAGGCGGGAAAAAAGGGAAATTTGAGATTGCGAACCGGGGAACAATTTTCTTAGACGAGATTGGTGATATGTCTTTGCATATGCAAAGTAAATTACTGCGAGTACTTCAAGAAAGAGAGATTGAAAGAATCGGTGGAAGTTCTCCTATTTCCATTGATGTAAGAGTCATAGCCGCTACGCATCGAAACCTTGAAAAGATGGTAGTATTAAAAGAATTCCGCCAGGATTTGTATTACCGCTTAAATGTAATTAAAATAGAAATTCCTCCACTTAGAACAAGGATAAATGATTTACCTCTCATAGCAAATTCATTAATAAAAAAACTCGAAAGGAAATTTCATAGAAACGGAATTCAAATTTCAAATGAAGTTTTTCAAATTCTTAAGTCTCATCATTGGCCAGGAAATATTCGAGAACTAGAAAATGTACTTGAGAGATGCATAAATGTCCTAAATGGTAAAGTGATTACAACTAAGCAATTACCTCTTTATTTATATGAAAATCCAACCAATCAAAAAAATTCATTTGAATTCGAAAAAAATGCTTCTCAATTAAATAATCAAGATTCTTTAAAATCATTAAAAGAAATGATTGAGGAGACTGAAAAAGAAGCAATTAGGAGAGCTCTAATTGAATCTCAAGGTAATAAGATTGAAGCTGCAAAAATATTAGAAATAAGCAAGTCAACATTTTATGAAAAATGTAAAGCTTATAACATAAAAAGTTAACAGATTTCATGTGGTTCGGTAATAAGGAAGAAATAAAAAGGGGGAAATAAAATGAGTGAGAACGTTGTAATTGTAAGTGCTGTCAGAACTGCGATCGGAAATTTTAGTGGTACATTGAAAGATGTAAGTGCAGTAGAATTAGGTGCTACAGTTATTAAAGAAGCGATTAATAGAGCAGGTATTCAAGTAAGTCAGGTTGATGAAGTAATAATGGGAAATGTACTACAAGCTGGTTTAGGTCAAAATCCAGCTAGACAATCAGCATTAAAGGCAGGACTTCCAAATTCTGTCTCTGCCATGACAATAAATAAGGTATGTGGTTCTGGATTAAAATCAGTCCATTTGGCGACTCAAGCAATTATAGCAGGAGATGCTGAAATTATAGTTGCTGGCGGTATGGAAAATATGAGTCAAGCTCCGTATTTACTTAAAGGTGCAAGAGATGGATATAGAATGGGCAATCAAAAGATTGTTGATAGTATGATTGCAGACGGACTATGGTGTGCGTTTAATGACTATCACATGGGAAACACAGCTGAAAACTTAGCGGTTCGTTATGAAATTTCTAGAGAAAAACAAGATGAATTTTCAGTAAATAGCCAACAAAAAGCTGAGAATGCAATGAAGGCCGGTAAATTTGAAGATGAAATTGTTGCGATTGAAATTCCACTGCGAAAGAAGGATCCAATCATCTTTAAAGAGGATGAGTATCCAAAATTTGGTGCTACAGTAGAGAAGATATCATCATTAAGACCAGCATTCGAAAAAAATGGAACGGTTACGGCAGCAAATGCTTCTGGTATAAATGATGGCGCAGCAGCAGTTGTTGTAATGAGTGAAAGTAAAGCAAGAGAACTGGGTATTACACCATTAGTAAAAATTAATGCAAATAGTAGTGCAGGCGTTGATCCAAGTATAATGGGAATTGGAGCAGCCTTTGCAGCTAAAAAAGCAATTGAAAAATCATCGATTGAATTAAGTGAAATTGGCTTGATTGAAGCAAACGAAGCATTTGCTGTGCAATCGCTTTCTGTAATGAAGGAATGCGGCTTTGATGAAAATATTGTCAATGTGAATGGAGGTTCAATTGCGCTCGGACATCCAATTGGTGCGAGTGGTACTAGAATACTAGTTACATTGATTCATGAAATGAAGAGAAGAGAGACACAATACGGTCTTGCAACACTATGTATTGGTGGCGGAGAAGGTGTTGCGACAATTATTGAAAATTGTTTTGAATAATTAATTAGAAAAAAGCGGTAGGACTCTAATTATCCTACCGTTTCATTGTGTAGACAAAATTCAAAAAATTTATTATCGGACTGATTGAAAGCGAGCGTTTGGCGGGCTGTCTGATGATTAGATGATTCTTACCGAAATAACACCTTCAATATCTTTTAACAACTGTTCAACTGGTCCATTGATCGTTTCATCAAGATCAATCATTGTATAAGCAAAAGCACCTTTACTTCGGTTAAGCATATCAGCAATATTTACATGATATTTTGCTAGTAAACCTGTAATTTGACCGACCATATTCGGAATGTTTTTATGTGCAATCGTAATTCGTTTTTTCCCTATATAAGGTAATTCTACATTTGGAAAATTAACAGAATTCTTTATATTGCCTGTTTCCAAATAATTTTTTAATTGTTTTGCAGCCATACGAGCACAGTTTTCTTCTGATTCAGATGTTGATGCTCCTAAATGTGGAATTGGAATAACGTTTTTCATTCCAATTACTTTTTCGTTCGGGAAATCTGTCACATAAACTCCCACAGTCCCGTTATTCAGTGCATATTCTAACGCAGCATCATCTACTAATTCAGAGCGTGAAAAATTAAGTAATCTTGATCCTTTTTTCATTCCTGATAAAAGCTTTTCATTCACAAATCCTTTAGTTTCAGGTGTTAAAGGCACATGGATTGTTATATAGTCGCACGTCGAAAAAATCTGCTCCAAATTATCGATTCGTTGCACATTTCTAGATAATCGCCATGCAGTTTCAACTGAAATATAAGGATCATAACCATATACTTCCATATCTAACGCAAGAGCATCATTTGCTACAAGTGCACCAATTGCGCCTAAACCAATAATACCTAATTTCTTTCCTGCGATCTCTGCCCCTGCAAATTCTTTTTTTCCAGCTTCTACAATTTTGGAAACATTTTTTTCACCAAATAACGAACGAGTCCACTCAATTCCTTCAACAATTCGGCGTGAAGAAAGGAATAAACTTGTCAGAACTAGCTCTTTAACTGCATTTGCATTCGCACCTGGAGTATTAAATACAACAATTCCTCTTGAAGTACATTCATCAATTGGAATATTATTTACACCAGCGCCAGCCCTTGCGATTGCTTTAACGCTACTTGGTATGTTCATTTCATGCATACTATGGCTTCTTAAAAGAATTCCATCCGGTTCATTTAATTGATTGTTAACGCAAAAGTTTTCCAAAGGAAACTCTTTAATTCCGTGCTCAGAAATATTATTCAATGTTTGGATTTTTATCATCTTACAATCTCCTCTAATATTTTCTTTTCAAATTGACTCATAAACTGAACTAATTTCTCAACACCTTCTAATGGCATTGCATTATAAATACTAGCTCGCATTCCCCCAACTGATCGATGACCCTCAAGATTCACCAAGCCAGCTGATTTTGCCTGTGCAAGAAACTGCTTATTTAATTCATCAGAAGTTGATGTAAATGGAATATTCATAAGTGATCGGTTCTCTTTCTTAACTGGTGAAGAGAACAAGTCAGATTGATCGATAAAATCATATAATAATTGAGCTTTTAAAAGATTAGTTTGATAAACACTATTTAAACCACCTGAATCTTTAATCCATTCTAAAACTAGCATCGCTACATAAATGCTGAATGTAGGAGGTGTATTATAAAGTGAAGAAGCTTCTACATGAGTTTTGTAGTCGAGCATTGTTGCGCATTGTTTATCAACACTTCCAATGAGATCATCTCTAATAATGACAATTGTTAATCCTGCTGGACCAATGTTTTTTTGAGCGCCAGCATAAATTAAACCGAATTTTGAGACATCAATTGGTTCAGAAAGAATATTTGAAGAAAAGTCTGCAACTAAAGGAGAATTTGTTTTAGGGTAAGTCGAGTATTTTGTCCCTTCAATTGTGTTATTCGTTGTAATATGTAAATAATCGTATGGTTCAAAAAAGGCTAAATCTTCTAAATTAGGAATATATGAAAAATTCTCATCCTCAGAAGAAGCAATAACATCAACTTCTCCAAATTTTTTTGCCTCAGAGATTGCTTTTTTTGACCAAGTTCCTGTATTAATATAAGCAGATTTTTTATACTTACTTAATAAGTTGAGTGGAATCATTGAAAACTGAGTTGATGCTCCACCTTGTAAAAATAACACTTTATAATTTGATGGAATTTCTAAAAGTTCACGTAATAAGCTTTCACATTTCTTAATAATTCCTTCAAATTCAGCCGAACGATGACTCATTTCCATAACTGACATACCAGAAGTACCGTAAGAAACAAGTTCTTTTTGTACTTTTTCCAATACTGGAACAGGCAACACAGATGGACCAGCGGAGAAATTAAAGACGCGTTCCATAATAATCATCCTCACTTGATATTTTTTTAATATTCTTACTTTAAACCACCGATATACGTTGGTCAATAAAAGATGAAATAAAATAATAAAAATTTCACAAAAAAATTTATTTTCTAATTATTAAAAGAGAATGTATTGATTGAAGTATATTAATAATTGCTGATGGAGGGGGGATGAAAATATGTATAGTTTCAAAAGAGAATGGAAAATTTAATGGTTATATTGTATTTAAGGGAGTTTAAATGTTTTCTAAATGGTTTAACAGTCCAGTTTATTTTCGTTATGCTTTTTATATTTCTTTTGCGGTTAGTGTATTATTTAATCTAATTTGTTCTGAAAAAAGTGATAGTCTTTACTTTTTGTACATGCTTAATACAGTAATATTTGGTCTTGGTTTTTATAATCGTCCTAATTGGTTTATCATTTTCGTTTCTACAATAATAGTGCTTTCTAGATACTATTTAGTTCCCCAGGCAGGGCATATCATTAGCTACATAATTACATATTACTTAATCGCGTACATATCAGTCGGTTTAATGAAACAATATCAGAAAGTTAAAACTGGATCGATTGAGTTAATATTAGCTCTTTCAAAGGCGTTAGATTCCAGAGATAATTACACAGCACATCACTCGGAATGTGTTGCCAATATTGCTTATAAAATTGCAAGGAAAATGAAATTATCTAAAAGTCTTTGTGATGTCATCCATCAAGGAGGACTATTACATGACATTGGTAAAATTGGTATTCCAGAACATATTTTACTGAAGGATGAGAAATTAACTGATGATGAATACAATACGATTAAAAAACATCCTGTGATTGGATATGACATAATTAAGCATATTGCAATTTTTAATGAAAATGGCATCTTGGATATAGTTTTATACCATCATGAACGATACGATGGAAAAGGCTATCCAGAAGGTCTAAAGGGTGATCAGATTCCTTTAACCGCTAGAATTGTAGCAATAGCAGATAGCTATGATGCGATGATATCAAACCGATTATATCGTAAGGGGATGTCTTTAGAAGACTGCTTAAATGAAATAAAAAGAAATAAAGGAATTCAATTTGATCCTAAGATTACGGAGGTTTTCCTTAGCCTATTTGATTCAGAGATTGAAATAATTCAAAAAAAATAGAGGGTGTACCAACAGTATAACTTTAATGGGGACCCTTAGTTTAGCAATTAAGTTTAGAAAAACGATTTAAAGAAAGACGCACGGATGAAGTCTGAGACGCAAATAAGTCTTATAGAATCGCAAATAAGGAGATCAAATGTGCAAATGAATGATGAAAAGTTACAAATTAACCGGGGACTGCAATTAAAATCTGATAATCACAATTAAAATTAGCAAAAGTGCAATTAAATCTAATAGAATCGCAATTAAAATAAGATATTACCCATACCAGTTAAGGTATTATGACTTAGAAATCTGCCCATTAGAAGATACTTTCAAATGGAATTAGCAAAATTGCCCCTTATTCTTACTAAATCGAATTAAAAATTGATAAAAATTTGCTAAATATCAATAAAAAACATTGATCTTAAAATCTACATATGAAAAAATATCCCCTAAACCAACAAAAAGAGAGTAACCTTATTTAAATAAGCTACTCTTTTTGTTATACCAAATTGGTACTATTTGATTAAAATTTTTATGTTCATCTAATATCGTTCGAACCCTTTTCTAAATAGCGAGCATCCTGGAGAGGATCAATGCACCACTTCTTTAAAAACAACAAAGATTACTCAAAATCCTACAGTTATATGTATTTCAATACTTTATTCATGACTTTATTTAGTAAAACTGTAACGTTTGACTGTATAGTTTCTAAATTATATAATAGTACTATTAATTAAAATGGGGAGGGTTGTCACTTGGGATCGAGTATCGTATTGGTGAGTTAGCTGAAATAGCTCAAGTTTCAAAAAGAACAATTGATTATTATACAAAATTGGGGTTACTAGAAGCAAAACGATCAGAATCAAACTATCGATATTATTCCACAGAGGCAATTGAGACTCTCAGATTTATTGAACATTGTAAAAAAATGAGAATATCCTTAGAAGAGATAAAAGATTTACTGCAAACTAACTATAATAAAAAAAATTGTTTTTTTGAACAAATTCAACAAATATCAAATCAAATTATTGAGCTTGAAGCTAAATTAGCTCAATTAGTACCAGTAATATCAGATATGAATGATTGTGAAAAAAATGCTTTAGTAGATTCATTGTCACATCATACATTTCCGTTATTTGAAACATTGAAGCATTTTGTAAAATAATGACTAAATTAATTTTAAAACTTAACAATTTATTAAAGCTATAAAATATGTATGTTTTACTAAATTATGGTAATCTATTAAGTAAGTAAAATAATAATTTTATATTTTTGTAGATTGAAATTCTCAGGAGGTGAATACTCGAGTAATATACTCGAGTTCGTCATTGGACATAGTTAACTTGTTTATGATTGCAGTTTTAATCGCACTTACAGCTTTTTTCGTAGCAGCAGAATTTGCGATAGTGAAAGTTAGATCAAGTAGAATTGATCAACTAGTAGCCGAAAAAAAGCGCGGTGCAGTAGCTGCTAAAAAGGTTACGACGAGTTTGGATGAATATTTATCAGCTTGTCAATTAGGTATTACGGTTACAGCTTTAGGATTAGGTTATTTAGGAGAGCCAACGTTTGAGCATCTTATACACCCAGTCGTAGAATTTCTTGGATTAAACGGAACTATTGCTACAACTATTTCGTTTATTCTAGCTTTTTCATTTATGACATTTATTCACGTTGTAATTGGTGAGCTAGCACCTAAAACGGTTGCCATTCAAAAAGCTGAATCGATCACACTAATACTTTCTACTCCACTTATTGTTTTCTATAAAATAGCTTATCCATTTATTTGGGCATTAAATAGTTCTGCAAGATTTTTTACAGGATTATTTGGAGTTAAGCCAGCTTCTGAATCAGAAGAAGTTCATACTGAAGAGGAATTGCGAATTATTTTATCAGAAAGCTTTGAAAGCGGAGAAATTAATCAGGCTGAATATAAATATTTAAATAATATTTTTGAGTTCGATAACCGACTTGCAAAAGAAATTATGGTCCCTCGTACTGAAATTATCGGTTTATATGCAGAAGACCCAATTGAAGAACAAATTGAAATAATTAAAAATGAAAAATATACACGTTATCCAGTTTTTGGTGAAGATAAAGATGATATTATAGGTATGGTAAATGTTAAAGATTTTTTTATCCGATATCTTGATGGAAAAGTTGAAAAATCATACGATTTCGCTAACTATACTCGCCCAGTTATTCAAGTTATTGAAACAATCGCAATCCATGATTTATTATTGTTAATGCAAAAGAAACGTATTCCATTAGCAATACTGTATGATGAGTATGGTGGAACTGCGGGATTATTAACAATGGAAGATATTCTTGAAGAGATTGTTGGGGAAATACGCGACGAATATGATGATGATGAAAAACCAGCTGTTCAACATATTTCAGAATCCCATAAGATTGTTGACGGAAAAGTATTAATTACAGAAATTAATGACTTATTCGGACTATATGTCGAGGAAGATGATGTTGACACAATTGGTGGGTGGATTTTAACTCAAAATCACGACATTCAACAAGGTGAATCTGTCATATTTGAGGACTTTGAATTCAAAGTTGTTGAATTAGATTCACACCAAGTTAAACTGGTTGAAATAAAAAAAAATGAGTTTATTGAAGCAGTAAAATCATAAATAAAAGATGAAAAAGAAGGATAAAGGCATTTCTTTATACCTTCTTTTTTGTTTCTTAAACAAATTAATCCAAAGACTTTTGAGTATAATACTTTGTACAATAATTCACAAAAAGTTAACAACTTACAACTCCTATTCAATTCCTTTTGTTATAAAATAAGGTTGTAAGGTTGATTTGAGCAGAAGTTCTATATCTTCTACTAGTTATATTATATAACCATTTCAATCAGCTTATTTTTAATCGTTTCGTACAATACCTCATTTTTCCCCCCTCTACTTATCTAAAGTAAGAGGCTTTTTTTTTGCATAATTTTTCCTTCATTGAATACATATAAATTAAATATTTGTAAAGGATTGTCGATAGTTAATAATTAAAAAATTTGTTATAAGGGTGTGAAGTGCTTGTCAGATGCTCCCTCGGGAAATAGAAAAATTTTTTTTAACTTTATTAACCGACTTTTTTTTAGAAAATCAAAGGATCAATATAATGTAGATTCAAAAGAGAAACATCTCTTAATTCAGAATGATATATTTGAAGTTGACGATGAAGATCAATCCAAATTGTACGAAGATGAATTATTTTTAAGAACAATCACTTTTAAAGAAAAAAAAGTAAATGACATTTTGACACCTCGAACAAATGTCGTGGCAATCGATATTAATGAATCTGTGGATTTTATATGTAAATTATTTTTACAAGAACGCTACTCAAGAATTCCAGTTTATGAGCAGGATATAGATCATATAATCGGTGTAATTTCTGAAAGAGAATTTTTAACTCAACTAATACAAAACCAAACTGTTAATATTCATGAATTGATCAGAGAGCCGATTTTTGTAATAGAAACAATGAAAATTTCTACAGTACTAAAAATTCTTCAAAAACAAAATGCACATTTAGCTATTGTAATGGATGAATTTGGAGGAACTTCCGGAATCGTTACGCTTGAAGACATTATAGAAGAACTCGTTGGAGAAATTAGAGATGAATTTGACGAATTAGAGGATGATTTTTTCCAAATAAATGAGAGTGAATACCAATTCCAAGCCTCAATTGACTTATCGAGTTTTTTTAATCGGTTTAACATAAAAAAGCCTAATAGTAGATATTTAACATTAGGTGGATGGTTATTTGAAAGTTTTAAACATATTCCCAAAAATGGAGAATTTCTTCAATATAAAAATTTAACCTTCATCATTAAAGAAGTTCAAAATAGAAGAATACAAAGTGTTATTGTAAAAATAAATCACCAAAATTTGCAAAGTAAACTCGGTTCTTAGGAGCCGGGTTTTCTTATTTTTGTGTCCTTAATTATTGATCCTGTAGGAGTAATTTTTTTTGCAATCGATATTAATTAAAAAACAAAAAATCAGTGGTCTAATTGATTATTTAAAACAACATGAATTATTAGGAACTAAGTTTTTCATTTATAAAAAGGGAATTAAAAAGACAAAAAGAAAAATAATAAAAATATAAGATTTTTTTGTTGTAATTTTTTAATACATGCAATATATTTAAGACACACATTTCAAAACAAACAATTCCGATAAGGTTAAGGGAGATTAAAGAATGAATATTAAGAAAATTGGTTTAACATTAGGTTCGTTATTTTTAGCAGCAGGTGTTATGGCAGGCTGCAATACAAATAAAAAAGAAGAAACAACAAAAGGAAAAGATCTATTAACTCAAGTAAAGGATAGCGGAGAGTTAAAAATTGGTACTGAAGGTACATATGCACCTTTCACGTTCCATGATAAATCTGGTAAATTAACAGGTTTTGATGTTGATTTATCAAATGAGGTTGCAAAACGTTTAGGTGTAAAACCAAAATATTTTGAAACTCAATGGGATGCAATGTTTGCAGGTTTAGATGCAAAACGCTTTGACATCATAGCAAATGAAGTTGGTATTAGACCAGATCGTGAGAAAAAGTATTATTTCTCTGACCCATATATCACTTCATCAGGTGCATTAGTTGTAAAATCAGATTCAAAAATTAATTCCTTTGATGGAATTAAAGGTTTAAATGCTGCTCAATCTTTAACAAGTAACTATGGTGATTTAGCTAAAAAATATGGAGCTAAATTAGTTGGTGTAGAAGGATTTAGCCAAGCAATTCAATTAATTGAATCTGGTCGTGCTGATGCTACAATTAACGATAAATTATCAATTCAAAATTATTTAAAAGAAACAGGCGACAAAAAAGTTAAAATCGCAGCTTTAGAAAACGATGCATCTAACAGTGGATTTATGTTCCGTAAAGATGATGATTCATTAGTAAAAGCAGTGAACAAAGCTCTTGAAGATATGAAAAAAGACGGGAAGTATGATGAAATAGTACAAAAATGGTTCGGTAAAGATGGACTTAAATAATATACTCAGTCCAGAGTGGATTGACAATTTAACCATTGCGAAGGATTCTTTCCTTCCAATGGTTAAAACTGCTTTAATAGGTACTATTCCATTAACAATTATTACATTTGTTGTAGGTCTTGTTTTAGCATTTATTACGGCACTTTTCCGTCTGTCAGGTAATAAATTCTTAAATGGTTTAGCCAAATTTTATGTTTCAATCATTAGAGGGACACCTCTATTAGTTCAATTATTTATTATTTTTTATGGATTACCTTCAATACATGTAACAATATCACCTTATATTTCTGCTATTATTGGTTTTTCTTTAAGTGTTGGTGCATACGCATCAGAAATTATTAGAGGATCTATCCAGTCAATTGATAAGGGACAATGGGAAGCTGCTTATTCGATCGGCATGACATATAATCAAACATTAAAACGAATTATTATTCCTCAAGCGGCGAGAGTTTCATTACCGCCATTATCAAATACTTTTATAAGTTTAGTAAAAGACACTTCTTTGGCTTCATTAATATTAGTAACTGAAATGTTTAGAACAGCCCAGGAAATAGCTGCAACGAACTATAAATTTTTAGTTGTCTATATAGAAGCTGCATTCATCTATTGGATAATTTGCTTCTTCCTTTCAGTCATTCAAGGTCGATTAGAAGCTCGAGTTGAACGCTATGTTGCTAAGTAATGGAGGAAGAACTTATGATAAAACTAGAAAATATTAAAAAAAGTTTTGGTGAATTAGAAGTATTAAAAGATGTTAGCTTAAATGTAGAAAAAGGTACTGTTACTGCTATTATTGGCCCTTCTGGTTCTGGGAAAACTACATTTTTAAGATGTATTAATGTTTTAGAGCATCCGACTGATGGAAAAATAACAATTGATGAACAGACATTAGATTTTTCTAATAAGGTTACTAAAAAAGAAATTATTTCTTTAAGAAGTAAAACAGGTATGGTTTTTCAACAACATCATTTATTTCCTCACTTAACAGCGTTAGAAAATGTAATGGAAGGCTTAGTAACTGTACAAAAAATAAAAAAAGATGTTGCAAAAAAGAAAGCAATTGACCTACTTACTAAAGTAGGATTAGAAGAGAAAATTAATTTATTACCACATCAACTTTCAGGTGGTCAGCAACAGCGTGTGGGGATTGCTAGAGCGTTAGCCTTAGAACCAACAGTTATTTTATTTGATGAACCAACTTCAGCATTAGATCCAGAGCTTGTACAAGAAGTTCTTAAGGTAATGAAGGAGTTAGCAGAAGAGGGAATGACAATGATTGTCGTTACACATGAAATGAAATTTGCTCGAGATGTAGCAGATGAAGTCATTTTTATGGACGGTGGTTATATTGTTGAACAAGGTCATCCTAGAGATGTTTTAGAGCACCCTAAACATGCAAGAACAAAACAATTTTTACAATTAATACAGTAGCTTTAAAATAAAATATTTTACAAAGTAGTGTAGAAAACTAGTACTAGATGTTGATCTAGTGCTTTTTTTATGTGAAAAATGCTGAAAAACAATTTAAATTATTTTTTCCAAAATTTACATTAGCTAAACATACATATGTTAATCGATTAGAGTCATACTATCATTACACTTACATAAGGAGGTGAGACAACATGGCAAACAACAACAGCTTAGTAGTAAATGGTGCACAACAAGCATTAGATTCTATGAAGTATGAAATCGCTTCTGAGTTTGGAGTAACTTTAGGTCCTGATTCTACAGCTCGTGCTAACGGTTCTGTAGGTGGTGAGATCACTAAACGTTTAGTTCAAATGGCTGAACAAAGCTTAGGTGGTTATACAAAATAATAACTATGGCTAATAAGGGATGGAGATTAATCTCCATCCTTTCTTAATGAATTAAATTAAATTGGAGTGAGCTTTTTATGGATGGTATTTGTCCACTATGCAATGGAATTGAGCATTATAAAATAAAATGTCCTATTTGTGAAAATCATTGTGAAGATAAAGGCAGAGCTGTTGATTACGAAGATAAATATAGTCCATATTTAGATTATGACATTTCAGCAAAAGCTGATGGATTAACTGAACATAATTCTAATCAGTATTGTACTCATATGTTTAATTGTCCAGATTGTAATGAAGGTTTTCTTAAAATTATTGAAAAACTAAAATAACGCAGTACCAATTAAAATGGTACTGCGTTATTTTAGTTTTCAATATGGAATTATCGAATACGAGATTCAGTTTCTTTATCAAAGAAATGAACTTTGTTCATATCTACTGCTAATTTAATTACTTGACCATGTGTAAATGTTGAACGTGCATCTAATCTCGCTACTAATGTATTTCCTTCAAAGTTAGTATAAAGCATTGATTCTGCTCCTAAAAGCTCAGCTACTTCAATTTTTAAATCAAGAACTGTACCTTGAGATGCTTCGATAAATACTGGTTCGTCATGTAAATCTTCAGGACGTACACCTAAAATAACTTCTTTTCCAACATATCCATTATCGCGTAATGTTTTCATTTTTCCTTCAGGTATAGAAATTTTTTTGCTTCCTAAGTTAAAGTGACCATCTTCAACTTTACCAGTAACAAAGTTCATTGCAGGTGAACCAATAAATCCACCAACGAATACGTTTTCTGGGCGATCATAAACTTCCTTTGGCGTACCTACTTGTTGAATAATGCCATCTTTCATTACAACTAAACGTGTAGCCATTGTCATTGCTTCTGTTTGATCGTGTGTTACATAAATAGTTGTCGTTTGAAGACGCTGATGTAATTTTGAAATCTCAGAACGCATTGCAACACGTAATTTAGCGTCTAAGTTTGATAATGGCTCATCCATTAAGAATACCTTTGCATCACGTACAATTGCACGACCAAGAGCAACACGTTGACGTTGTCCACCAGATAAAGCTTTTGGTTTACGATTTAAATATTCCTCAAGACCTAAAATACGTGCAGCATCTTTTACACGACGATCAATTTCTGCTTTGTCAAACTTACGTAATTTTAATCCGAAAGCCATGTTATCATATACAGTCATATGTGGGTAAAGCGCGTAGTTTTGGAATACCATTGCGATGTCACGATCTTTTGGTTGAACATCATTTACACGCTTTCCATCAATAAGGAAATCACCTTTTGAAATATCTTCTAAACCAGCGATCATACGAAGTGTTGTTGATTTACCACAACCAGAAGGACCAACGAATACGATAAATTCTTTGTCTTCAATATGAAGATTAAAATCCTTTACTGCTGTTACGTTATTGTCATAAATTTTATAAATGTGATCTAATTTTAATTCTGCCATTGATATTACCTCCAATAATTTGTAATCGGTTTCATTAACTAAATTGTAAACATTTAAACGTTTTCAAACAATGGCAAAGGTTCACAAAAAAAATAGCCTACTTTGTACAAGTTGCACAAAAAGGCTTTTATTAATTTTCATTCCCGATCTCAAGTAGATGAATTGCTAAAAATATAACTAACCCATCTTCAAAATGCTTTAAATCAATGCCTGTTTGTTCTGAAAATTTATCTAGACGGTATTGAACAGTATTTCGATGTAAAAAAGCTTTTTTTGAAGTAGCAGTTACGTTTAAATTTTGTTGAAGGAAGATTTTTACTGTTGAAAGAATTGGATCATCAATTTTCATATCATTCAAAAATAGATTAGGTAATTCCTTTTGTAAATCATCAGGTAAAAAAGAAAGGATGTAATATAGCATTTCTTTTGAAAACCAAAGTATATTTTTTTGCTTTTTTACAGATAAAGCTTTTTTAAAACATTGATGTTCAATATCAAAATAAAGGCTTAAATTTGCTAATGGTAAATAGCGTTTTCCTACAAAAAAGGTAACATCATGGTACAAGTCAGCTGCAATGATTTCTTGCATATGCTCTAAAAATTCTTTGTTAAATGGTTGATCGATTATTTTTTCAATAATGACGCCGTCCTTTGCAGAATTCCAAACCACTATTACTTCTTTATGAAAAAACGCATTGATTGCTTCTTCAAACTCATTTTTAATAGAGAATAACTGGCCGCTATTAAAATGAATAAAACGAATAGAAGTAGGGAGATTAACTTCATTTTCAAAAGAAAAAGGATTCGGTCCTTTATTTAAAAATAAATATTGAAACCAATCGCTTTGTGCAGATGGCATCATAATTCCATCTGATTCTAATTTTGTAAAAAGACATTCCAGTAGGTTATTTTGCTCATCTGATATTGAAGATTTTATAATTCCGAAAATCTCTTGATTCTCAGTTAAAAACCAAGAATAATCCATATATGTACTCGGATCAGGGGTGACTGTAACAGACTCACTCCCAAATAATGTCTTAATTTTATCAATCATAATCTTTACCTTCCGAAGCTTTATTTCATATTAGTTTATCATTGTTATTTAAAATAAAAAAGAACAGTAGCTGAGTAACTACTGTTAAAAGTTCGAAAGTTCATAAAATAGTCGAATTAAGTTTTCAAGTCCTTGTTCTTTTATTGCAATTTCGTCAAAGACCATGGGTTTAGAGTTAATTTCAAAAATATAGTAGTGATTATTTTGAATTCCGATATCCATTGAGAATTCAAAAAAATGTGCATCGTCCATATTTAATGCTATTCCTGTGTGTCTGACTATTTCTTGTAATAATGAATAATTTAATTCAATCGGTAGTTCTTCAATCGAAATAATGCTGCCACCTCTAGGTACATGAGTTGTAATACCATTAAATGTACCTACTCTGACACCAATACCAGAAAGAATATAATTATTTTCATTTTTATGTGCAAGAATTCGTAGATCAAACTTTCTACCATCTGGTAATTCGCTTACTATACCTTGTTGGCAAATAAAATCTTCGCTTAATGAACTAAGAAATTTCCAACAATCACTAATTGATTTCACTAATTCTACATGAAATGCATTACGGATTATGACTTCTTTGTCATTTTTCAAGGAGAGCTTAAACACGCCAAATCCCCTTGAAGAATTATGCTTCTTTACATATAGAAATTTCCATTTTTTTAAATAGTAAACTAAATCTATTTCACTAGTTAATTCGATTGTCTTTGGAATATAACTTTTTAAAAAGTCGTTTGAAGATAAAATTGACGTTGTTTGGATTTTTGAGAGATAAGATTCATTAAAAAAAGGAATATTAAGTTCTGAGATTTTTTCACGAAAATATTTATAATCATCGTTATATTCGTACTGTACCGATGGGATGCGATTATAAATTACATCTGGTAAAGGGGAAAATAGTTCAAGCCATTTTTTTGTTTTAAAACAATACGTAAAACATTTAACCGAATTACCAGAAAGGGCGGTAGGGGTTAATATGATGGGTATACCGCCTTCAGTTAATACTTTCTTACAAATTCTTTTAAAGGTCTTAATATTTCCACTAAAAGGTAGCCGATCTTCGTTTGTTAATATACCGATAATGGGGCCTAAATGTGTTCCGTTTTTTTTTACCTGAAATTGAATGGAATTTGAACGATCGTCTTGGAATGGTAATATAGGAAGCCGATTATGACCTATGGAACATCTTGATTCACTATGGCCATGTGACCAAGTATTTTTATCAAGATGATAAAAAACAGAGATCATTTCATTGAAACCTCGAGTTCATTACCCTTTTTGGAAAGATGAGTAGCATATTCCAAAAAAAGTTTTTTGATTTGTTTGTCATTTTCTTGGAAACTAGGATTTGAAAAGATTGATCTTCCAGGCTTCGAGTTCGCTTCGAAAAGCCAAATTTTTTCATCCTTATCAACACCTATATCAAATCCAATTTCTCCAATATGACCATCTACTTGACGATCTAAAGATTCACTTATTTTTAATGCTGCTGTAGATAATTTTTCATGTATTCTTTCCGCTTTTTCCTGATCAAATATTTCCTCAAGAGTTTTAACTCGGCCACCGTTATTTATGTGAGTAGTTGTGCTACCTTTTCCTGCTACTTTTGCGGCAATAACCGTTACATGCCAATTTCCTAAAGCGTCCTTGTTTGTATGAACTCGAAAATCGACAGGCTGATGCTCGTAACGAATTAGTGAAATACCTTGTTGTACAATGAAGTCGTGTAGCTTCATGCTACGAAAAACATGATTAATTAAAGATTGGAGTGATGAAAATTTTTGAAGCTTATTTGTTTCAAAATCACGATATCTACAGTAATAAATTCCTTCTTCTCGATGGTAACGAATTAAAATGACTTTTGATCCGAGGCTACCATTTTCAGGTTTAACATATACAAATTGATATTGCGATAATAATTCTTCAATCGTGTCAAAGTTATGAAATTTTACTGTTTTCGGGAGATAATGAGCGACGGATTCCTCATTTTTTAATTTTAAATATAAATCCCATTTATTGAAGAATCCAGGATTAAACCATGGAATTTTGTATTCATTTTCTAGTTTTTGACGTACACGTTTAATTGATTTATGAACTTCAACTTTTCGATTTGGTAACCTATTATAAATAACTGTCGGAAAAGGAACGACCTCTTTGGTCCATCTTTTATTTGTAAAGAAATAACCTTGAATTGTTTCAGTTTCCCAATCGATTCCGTGAGTACCAAATACAAATATAAAGCTATTTTTTTGATTATTTTCAGCTATTAAGTTTGCAAACATAAAGCTACGATCACCGATAGGGCGGAGTAGTGATTCAGTAAAGCCAGCGGTAAAAATTCCGACTAGTGGTCCAAGCTGTAAAGTATTTCCGATAATGATCGGCTCAATAGAACCTTCAAAAGGTATACAGAGCATTTCGACTAAATGCTCTGATATCGAAATAATATTGTGAAGTGTATTCATCGTAACTAGTTGACAAGGGTGTTTTTTTTGACCGAAAGCAATATATTCAATATTTCTAGTTGTAGTAAGCTCTTCAGGTATACATACTAGATTCTTACTCTGTCGATGAGTAACGATTTTATAAACTTCATTCATTATTTAATTTCACTTCTTTCACTTTTAGATTTAGATTGTAAATGTAGACAATACTGAATTGGTGCTGAGTAAAGCTTTTGTTGGATAGAAGGGTCAGTTTGAAGTAGAACTTTTCTACCAGGCTTTGAATTAACATCTAAAATCCAGATGGCTTGATTTGAATCGATGCCTAAATCTAAACCTATTTCAAATAAAGGAAGAAAATTCTTTTCAAGTGTGATTGGTAGTTGTTTACAAATAGTCTCAATATCTTGTTGCAATATTAAAGCAGTTCTTTGATTAAATTGAGTGATCCATTCCTCAAATGCTACTGCATTACTTCCTGCACTTAAATTTGCAACAATTGAATTAGGCTGACCGATTCGAACACCTTTCCCAACTGCTTGCCACTCACCATTCTTATTTTTTTGTAAAAGGATCCTTAAATCAAATGCTTCACGTGATTTTGTTTGAAGGTCTAAATAATTTTGATATACATATCCTTTTGATTCAACAATCGGTTGTAGCCATTCAAAAAATTCATCTCTTGTTTCGTAAACAGTTTCAATTACTTCCTTTTGTTTTTGTGTTGAAACACTAATTGAATATGCACTTAACGTAATAAAATAAATATTGATTCCTCTTGAACCATGGATAGGTTTAATGACGAGCTTGCGCGTTTTTCTAAGTTCTTCAAAAAATACAGCTAAGTGTAATAGTTTTTTTGTTTTCGGGATATATGGATTCAAACTTTCATCAGTTGCTAGAGCTTGATAAGTTTCCCATTTTCCTGGTAGTCCATATCCTAGAAAAGTGATGTCTTTACGTTTTTTTAGCCAGTCAACAATTGGCTTTGCCTGCTTACTTTTAATGCTTGGGGAATAGAAGCATCGATCATAAATATAATTCGGTATTTCAAATGTTGTTTTCTCCCATTGTTCCGTTTCTGCTATATACTTCCAACCCATAATTTCTTCAGTAGCTGGTTGAATATTAAAAGGGGTAAATTGAACGAATTCGTAACCAAGTTTACTTGCTTCTTTCGCCATATGCTGAACGTATTCACCTTCTTGTCTTTCTTTAAGAGATAAATAACCTATTCTCATTCTTTTCACTCCTTGTACTTATAAATATGATTGAACAAGAGAAAAAATAGCTTTTGTTGAAGGTCTAATTTTTTGAATTGGGTCTGAAACTTGCAAATCCTTAGATGGCTTTGAATTTATTTCGATAACCCAAGGGTTAAATTGATTGTCTATAGCGAGATCCACACCAAACTCAGCGAATAATCCATCAAAGGAGGAGTCTATACATATACAGCATTCGATGGCTAACTCGATCAATAATTTTTTAAAGTGAATTCGCTCTTTCTTTGGTAAATATTGACCTAAAAAGTCATCAATTTTTTGTAGGTCTCCCCCGCGGGCCAAATTGCTTACAAACTGTGTAGGATGACCAATCCTTGCTACTGTTGAAGTTACTTCCCATTTATTAAATTTATTTTTATGACATAAAAATCTAAAATCAACAAGTCGATCATCCTTACTAATTAAAGGTAAACCTTCTTGGATGATAAAAGTCCGCTTACTTAATTGCTGTTTAATTGGATGAAATAGTTGAGAAATTGATTTATATTCAACTTCTACTTCAGAATTTTGACTATTTTTTAAACGATACAAATCGTTATCTTTAGTAACCTTAAAAATGTTTCTTCCTTGACTACCATGAATTGGTTTAATAAAAACCGTTTCATATTTTTGGAGAAAATTCTCTAATTGTTCGACTGAGCAGCATTCCTCGGTGTACGGAACGTATGGCTTTATATAGGCAGAATCAATCAGGGCTTTAAAAACTTCAAGCTTATTTAAGAAGCGAGCATTAAAAAAAGGTATTTGTTGACTTGTTAGCGAAGAATTAAGTAATTTAAACTCTTTCGTTCGTTCAAGTCTTCTCGAATGAATTCGATTATGAATGATTGAAGGGGCAGGTACATTCATTAAAGTCCAGCCATTTTCTGAACGCTTATATCCTTTTAATTCATTCGTTAGTAGTTTTTTAAATGTAGTTACATAGAAATCAATTTCAGAGTCTCCGCATAACTCTGATAATTCCTCACAAAGTGTCGTTATTGAACCGAGCGGATTTAATGAGTCCTCATTGATCGAATCAGTTACTACAGCAAAAGATTGGGTTTCTTGATTTTTAGGAAAAGATTGCAATGATTCTCCTCCTTTCCAAAATAATGTCGTTGTATACTATGTGATATTCGCCTAGTTGGTGAATGACTTTTGGAAATTTTTAAGGAAGAAAGTTTGATTTGTTTTAGAAAGACTGACATATAATAGAATGTTTGCTATAGTGGAGATACAAAAGTTTATAGGAGGTAGTAACATGGCAGTAAATATTTATGATATTGCATACTCACTACAAAATGCTTTTAAGGAGCAACCAGAATTTAAAAACTTACAATCACTTTACTCACAAGTATTAGCTGATCCAAATGCGAAACCATTATTTATGGAATTTCAAAATTTCCAAAAGGCGATGCAACAAAAAATGTATCAAGGTGAAGCAGTTACACCTGAAGAAAATGCAAAAGGACAAGAAATTGTTGCAAGAGTGTCTCAAAATCCTTTAATTGCAAACTTAATGCAAGTGGAACAAAGACTAAATTTAGTTATCCAAGATGTAAATAAAATTGTCATGAGTCCATTAGAAGAATTTTATAAATCTTTACTTGAACTTTAATAATATCCAACTCTAAACATAAGAGAGACTTCATTGAATTGGAGTCTTTTTTTGTATAAGAATGGATATAATAACAGCCTACATTGTTCTAATTAAATGAAGCATGTCATATATTCTAGTAAGGTATTTCTTCGCGAAATGGGGGAGATTAAGTGATTTATAAGTTACTTGCAATTAATATAGATGGTACTTTATTGCAATCCAACGGAAAACTCTCAAAAGAATCGAAAGAAGCTGTTGAATACGTTCAAGATAAAGGGATTTATGTAACTTTATATACAAGTAGAAATTTCCAAGCTACAAAAAAAATCGCAAAAGCTCTTAAGGTTAATAATCTTTTGGTTTCGCACTCAGGTGCCTTTATCTCTTCAAAGCTTGATAAGCCATTATATGAGAAGAGAATTGAAGAGGAAGAAGCTTATGACATCGTTAAAAAACTAGAAAAATATGATTGTAATATTCGTTTGTCACATGAACATTTTTCAATTGGAAATCGAAAAAAATTACAATCTAACTTAGTAGCAAAAGCAGTTTTATCAAATGCTGATCCAGTCTTTTATCCAATCCAATTTGTTGAATCACTTTCAGATAGCATTCTGGAAAATTCAATATCTCCTTTAAAAATCGAATGTTATTTCTCTGATGAGTTAGAGAAAAATAAAGTAAAAAAAGAATTGAATGCAAAGTATCCACATCTTGATTGCCTATGTGAGGAAGATCGGAAAATTGAAATCGTTCGAAAAGGAATTTCAAAATATTCAGGCTTAAAACGATTAGGTGAACATTTAGGAATTTCATATCACGAAATGGTTGTAATCGGAGATAACTATAGTGATTTACCATTAATCGAGCATGCAGGTTTAGGGGTTGCTATGTCAAATGCACCTGTAGAGATTAAAAAAGTTGCAGACTGGATTACAAGATCAAATGATCAAAATGGTGTTCCTTATATGATTAAGGAGCATTTCAGGAAACAATTCCCACTACCATTCTTAAAAACACATTTAAAAATCGAAAAATAAATAAAAGCCTGGCTTTCAAGAGAATCCTCTTCGAAAACCAGGCTTTTTTGTACTTTTTGATGACGGGGCAACTACGCCTCTATTTCACCTAAAAGGCTTGCCAAACGCTGAGTTTTCCTTAGTGTATTTTAAATAATTGACCTTGTAACTCTTTAATTTTATACTTAAGTGATAACTTAAAAAGGTGATTAAAAATGAAAATATATATTAAAGGCTTAGAGGATAGTCGTTTTCAAAGACCGTTAGAGCTATTAGCTCAACTATTTTTTGAAGACTGCGATGTATCGTTAGAAAAAATAGATGCAGATATAGAAGTAAGTTTTGAGCTAGATGAAGTTAATAAACAAGTAGCGGGTAAGCTAGGTACGCATTTCCAAGCAAATACAAGCTATGTAGATGGTA
The DNA here is from genome assembly GCF_002128425.1 of Gottfriedia acidiceleris. Lineage (GTDB taxonomy): Bacteria > Bacillota > Bacilli > Bacillales > Bacillaceae_G > Gottfriedia > Gottfriedia acidiceleris. The sequence goes on along the minus strand of NZ_NESS01000003.1, from coordinate 228,484 downwards.
AAGATGATCGTGAATCATTTAAATTTAAAAAGAAAGCAGTTAACTTTGTCTTTTTATCATTACTACAAGAGCATACTGGAATTTTGCAAAAGTGGGGAATTTTAACTGGTATTAGACCAACGAAGCTCCTTCATTCCAAACTTAAAGCTGGAGTGTCAAAAGAATTGGCACACGAAGAGCTACGAAATGACTATTTAATTCATGACGAAAAAATAGAATTAATGCAATCAATCGTCGATCGTCAATTAAAGGTGATACCAGATTTATATAACTTGCAAAATGAAGTTAGTATTTATATAGGCATCCCTTATTGTCCTACTAAATGTGCTTATTGCACATTCCCTGCTTATGCTATTCAAGGTAAGCAAGGTGCAGTCGATTCATTCTTATATGGATTACATTATGAAATGGAAAAAGTCGGTGAATTTCTAAAGGAACGTGGGATCAATATTACTACGATTTATTATGGCGGTGGTACACCTACAAGTATTACAGCAGAAGAAATGGACTTACTGTATGCTAAGATGCATGAATCATTTCCAAATATGAAGCATGTTCGTGAAATTACGGTAGAGGCTGGTAGACCTGATACAATTACACCTGAAAAATTAGATGTTTTAAATAAATGGAATATTGATCGAATTAGTATTAATCCACAATCTTATATTCAAGAAACTTTAAAAGCGATTGGAAGACATCACACTGTAGATGAAACAATAACTAAGTTCCATTTAGCCCGTGAAATGGGGATGAATAATATTAATATGGATTTGATTATTGGTTTACCTGGTGAAGGTTTAAAAGAATTCCAATATACATTAGATGAAACTGAAAAGTTAATGCCAGAATCATTGACTGTTCATACACTTTCATTTAAAAGAGCTTCAGAAATGACGCAAAACAAACAAAAATATAAAGTTGCCAATCGAGATGAAGTGCAGCAAATGATGAATGAAGCAACGTTATGGACAAAAAATCATAACTATCATCCATACTATTTATATCGTCAAAAAAATATTTTAGGTAATCTTGAGAATATTGGATACTCTGTTGATGGACAAGAGAGCTTGTATAATATATTAATTATGGAAGAAGAGCAAACAATCATTGGTTTAGGTTGTGGTGCTTCTAGTAAGTTTGTAAATCCAGAAACTCGTCAAATAACACGTTTTGCTAATGCAAAAGATCCTAAATCATATAATGATGGTTATGAACATTATACAAATGCAAAAATCAAAATTTTAGATGAGCTATTTTCGAAAAGTAATCAATCAAATTAATGAAAAATAAAGGAAATTCCCCTTTCGATGTTTAATGTTTAAATTAAACATGAAATTTAAGGGGGATTTTTTTTATGTCTATTTCGAACACGGCAGAACATGTTATATTTAGAAAAGAGGGTCGAGTTGCAACTGTAGTATTTAACCGACCTGAAGTATTGAATGCAATGAATGAAGATACATTCAGACAATTTCGAGATGTGCTGGATGAAATCGCTAGTTCAGACGTTGATGTAGTCGTTCTATGTGGAAATGGCAAAGGTTTCTCTTCAGGTGGAGATTTAAAATCAATGTTGAGTAATACAGATGAGTCTGCTTTTGGTCCAGTGATGGATTTAATTACAGAAGTAGTAGTTAAATTATATACTCTACCTAAAATCGTTATTAGTGCAATTCATGGACCAGCTGCTGGTATAGGACTAAGTTTTGCTCTTGCTAGTGACTTCGTTCTTGCTCACGAATCAGGAGTATTGGCAATGAACTTTATTGGAATTGGCTTAATTCCTGATGGTGGTGCACACTACTTTTTAGAAAAAAGGCTAAGTGAAGCAAAAGCTAAACAACTGATCTGGGAAGGTAAAAAACTAAATGCAGCACAAGCATTAGAAATCGGATTAATTGATGAAGTAATCAGTGGAGACTTTGAAAAAGAAATTAATGAACGCGTTAAGTCAATACTTCAAAAGCCAGTAAGTGCGATGATTCAAACAAAACAAATATACAGTAACGGAAACTTAGAATCTTTAAAAAATGTACTTGTATTTGAAAAAGAAGGACAAAGTGCAATGCGAAGAACTGCAGATCATCAGGAAGGTGTACAAGCTTTTTTACAAAAAAGACTGCCAGTTTTTACTGGTAAATAAGGATAGAGAAATCGACTGGACTCGGTCGATTTTTTTGGTATAGATCTAAAGGAAAAAAGATGTGCAAATAAAATTGGCAAAAGTGTATAGTGAAAACAGCTAATTAAAAAAACCAAAACTGCATTTAAAAAGCCTGAAATAGAAATAACATTACATTTAATTCAATATTTGAATGGCAATTCTTTATCACACTACTAATTTCTTTATCACACTACTAATTTCTTTATGTAATCTTATGTTTTCTATAGAATTAAGGATAAATTATTATAAAATTAAATTGTCTATTTTTCTATTATGTAATAGTCTTTGTTAATTATATCGTAACTGACAATGAAATAAACTTAACAGTTGTTTTACGAAATGGTTAATTTTAAAATACAAGACTATATGTTTTTCCTGATACATGGTAGAATGTTGACATTCTCAGTTTTGGAGAGTGGTTAGATTGAAAAAGATTCAAAGCAATTCACGTACAACGTCAAGAGCGAAAAGAAAAAAAACAAAGTTCATTTTATTTGGATCAATTGGAATCGTACTGATACTTATAGCATTTGTTTCGTATTCCATATTTTCGCCGAATGATAATAAGGCAGGAACTAATAAGAGTGCTTATGCTTCAGCCAAAGACAACAAAAAGAATGATGATAATGGTGTAAAAGAGACATCAACAACTGTTCAAACAATTGATGATGACGATCCGTCAGATGGTTCGGCACCGGAAACACCCGAACAAACTGGCGTTCAAGCTGGTGCGAAGCATGTTACAAGCTATGATAGAAATTCTCAAGACTGGCAAGCAATGCTACAGACAATCGCTTCTGCTACTGGAACAGATCCAAGCAATATGACTGTATGGTTTTTAGGCAGTGACAAAAGCAACCCAGGCGGCTCAGTCGGGACTGTATCAGCAAAGACAAAAGGCTCGCAAAAATATAAAGTATATCTCATATGGGATGGGTCTGGATATAAAGCTACAAAAGTTGAACCTGCTTCATAAAATGTAAAATAGGATGCACTTAATGGGAATCCTTTAGACTGTCGAGAAATTCTCGACAGTCTATTTTTAAAACATGAATCATGTTCCATCACTGTACTTTTTGAACGCTTGTCTGGATAAATGTTTCTTTTATTTTCACTATTATTCTCATTGAAAGGTGCTTCCACTCCAAGCAGAAGATTAGGAGCGTTGACACTTGGATTAGTACTTTAAACTATTTTAGATAAAAAATAAAAAAGCTGCGATCAATCTTCGCAGCTTCTTTTTAATTATGGATGAAATAAAAGTAGTTTACCAGTTTGACTAATGCAACGGTGGGTTTTATCAAGTGCATCAATTGCAGAAAGTTTTTCAGTACCAATTTTTTTTGCTTCTAAGTCAGAATTAGCTTCAAATTGTTCATCGACAATTGATTGGCCACTTTTTTCAAAAGCAGTAATTCGATATGTTGTCATGTTATAGTCCTCCTAAAGTAGTTGCGATATTATTATTTTGACATAGATTGAAAAGCTGTGTAAAGTAATAATTCGAATTATAAAAAAATTCTGTTATAATTTAAAATTTTGACATTTGGAAGATTTAACAGATTTTAAGAATTGTTAGATTATGTCTTAATTTTTGTATGATCATTGTTGGGCTAAGTAACTATTTTAACGTATAATAGGATAAGTAAAACGACTAATACATAATTTGATTTTCCTTTTTTTATTTTGTGAAATTGATTTTCCGAAATATTTTAAGCTATTTACTTAAGTATAGCTAAGGAAGCATATACAAAGGTGGAGGTACTTATGGATAAAAAAGTATATGATCATGAAGTTGGCGAACGTTTTGTTACATTTTTATTTGTTAAAGCTGTGACTAAAGGTGTAGCAAGTAATCAAAAATCATTTTTATCTTTAACTTTACAAGATCAAAGTGGAGATATTGAGGCCAAGCTTTGGGATATTTCTTCAGAGCAAGAAGAAGCGTATGTAGAAGGAACAGTTGTAAAAGTTGAAGGGGAGCTACACGATTATAGAGGGAAACTTCAGCTTAAATTACGCCAAATTCGTCCAACTAAAGATACAGACGAAGTAAATCCAGAAGATTTTTTCGCGAGAGCACCAGTTTCTAAAGAAGAATTATATGAGAAAATTACTTCATATATCAATAATATGACAAATGAAAAACTTAAAAAGCTTACTGAGTATTTAGTATTAAAAAATCAAGAGGATTTTCTTGATTTTCCAGCAGCAACTAAGAATCACCATGAATTTGTTTCTGGTTTAGCATACCATGTTTTCTGTATGTTGAAATTAGGTGAATCAATTGCGAATTTATATCCTTCAATAAATAAGGATTTACTATATGCTGGAATCATACTACATGATTTAGGAAAAGTAAGAGAATTATCTGGTCCAGTTTCAACAAAGTATACTGTCGAAGGTAATTTATTAGGTCATATCTCACTTATGGCAATTGAAATTGGAAATGCCTCAATCGAACTAGGTATTGAGGGAGAAGAGGTTACTGTATTACAGCATCTTATTTTAAGTCACCATGGTAAGTATGAGTACGGTAGTCCAAAACTACCTTTAATTAAAGAAGCGGAAATATTACATTATATTGATAATATTGATGCAAAAATGAATATGTTAGACCGCGCACTTGAAAGAGTTGAACCGGGAGAATATACAGAGCGTATTTTCCCATTAGAAAATCGTAGTTTTTACAAACCAAAATTTTAAATTAATCATACTTCCTCCTTATTAGCCATATAATGAAGCAAATGCTTGTCTACTAAGGAGGAAAATCAATGCCATTATTACCATTTTGGATGTATATCGTGATCTTAGGAATTTTTGTGAGTGGATTTATGGTGCTTTATACCTCGAAGCAGGAAAGAGATGCAGATGAAGCTTTCATCGAAAAAGAGGGAGAAATATACTTACAAAGAATTAAAGAAGAAAGAGAACGAAGAGAGCAATTACTGATCAACTCTGAGATTTCATCGAATTAAAAAACCTGCCAATTAGGCAGGTTCTTTTTTATGATTTTTTCTCTTGGCTTTCTAAGTCTTTATCTTTTACTTTAAATTTAGCTTTCTTAAGAAGTTCATCTGAGAACGCTGAGAAGTTTTCTTGGCTTAGCTTAGACTCAGCAATTTTTTTACGAGCATCTTTTTCGTTAACTGTCTTTTTACCAGTTACTTTAATAATATGATATCCAAATTGAGATTTAACTGGTTGGCTAATTTCTCCAACTTTTAATTTATAAGCAGCTGCTTCGAATTCAGGTACCATAGCACCTTCTCCGAAATAGCCTAAATCTCCACCTTTATCTTTTGAACCAGTGTCAGTAGAATATTTTTTTGCTTCTGCTGCAAAATCTGCACCTTTATCTAATTCTTGTTTAACTTTTTTAGCTGTAGCCTCATCTTTTACTAAAATATGACTAGCTTTAATTTCTGGTTTATATTTTGCAATTTCAGCTTTCGTTACTGAAGCTTCAGCAGCTTTTTCAGTTAATAAATCAATTTTAACACGATCTTTAAATGCTGCTTCATCTTTAAATCCGTACTGAGCTAAGAAAGCTTTAAATTGGTCACCATTTTGTGTTTTATACTCATTGAACTTAGCGTCAACATCTTTATCGCTAACTTTGTAGTTCTTCTTTAAATAATCTTCGATAGCCATTTGCTTAAGCATAGCTAGGCCTGCTGTATCTTTCATCTTGTCATATAAATCTTTAGATGTGATATCTCCTGCATTAGATGTAGCAACTACATCGTTACTAATACCAGCAGATCCACATGCTGCTAGTCCGAATACTGAGGTAGCTAAAACTGCAGATACGATTAACTTTTTCATTTAAACATCTCCTAAAAAAAAATTTTGCTTATTAAAGTATAGAGCTTAAATCTTAATTTTTCCTTTATTTAGACATACCTTTTACTGGAAATTACTTCACTTAATATAACATATTTTTCTACAAAGTGACAAAGTTTATCCAAAAAAAGAATAATTTGGAATGGTTTTTAATTAAAAGTTAATTCATTTTAAGGAATCTTGAACTAGTTTTAATTAAAAAATAGGCATTTATGAGTCTAATCGTTAAAGAGAGGAGGAGTTAATTAAATTTAATTTTGTTTTCCAGCTACTCCAACAAAGTAGGTTAATCTAATAAATAATAGCTAGTCAATCGTGACATTCGCCCAATCAATTAAGGCATTCGTCTATATATTATTATGAATTACTTTTAGGAGGGTGGAAAAATGGAGGGGAAAGCATCGCGTGAATTTGTATTAATCGTGATCCTGTTTATTTTGCTAATCATTATTGGGTGTTCATGTTTATAAGTTAGTATGAATCTTCGAAAATGAAGGTTATTTATACATTTGCCCAGACCATTTTTTACTACACGCATAAGATAAGATATGTAGCTAAAGGAGGTGTGAATGATGGGCGTAGGATTCCATGGTGGAGGATTTGCGTTAATCGTTGTATTGTTCATCTTATTAATTATCGTAGGAGCAGCTTGCATCTAATTTGTAAATAAGACAAATATTCGACCGGAGGTATTGTACCTCCGGTTGAGTTTTTATTCCAGAATTATAAGTAGTTTATGATGTACATATTCTTTGTATAGAATTAGAAATTGAAAAGAAAAGGAAATGAGTTGAAGGTTTAAAAGAGGGATATATGTGAAATTTTGAACAAAAGTGGCCGAAATAAAAAGCGGAAGGATTTAATTAATCTTACCCCGCTTCTATTTGATTGTACAATTTCAAGGACAAATCAACTTAAAATTGTAACTTTAAAGAAGATATTAAGGTTTCTTAATTAAACGATTATCTTCTTCGATAAATTCTTTATCTATGTTTCCTAACGTTGTTTCAAATATATCCATAAAATCTTTTCCATAAATATTACGTAAAATAGCCATAATTTCCATATTTTCTGGAAACTTACCATAAAATTCTTTTAATGGTAAAGTACCTTGGAAAACTGAATTTGTCTCAGGATCAAATTCTCCTAGAATCTCTAATAGCATATTTTTACCTTTTTCTGTTAATTCAATATAAGTATTACGTTTATCTTCTACTTTTTTAGAAAACACTAATAAACCACGTTCTTCAAGCTTTTTAGAGAAGTTAAAAGCGGTCGATACGTGCATTACACCAAATTTCGCAATTTCAGAAATAGACGCACCCTTTAAGTGGAAGGCGATCATTAAAATATGATGTTCATTGATATTTAAATCATAGGGTTTAATCCATTGTTGCCAGTCTTTTTCAACTGACTTCCATAATGCTTTAGAAATTTGGGCAATTCTTTGACTAAAAATCAAAGCTTCTTTCATTGTATATAACTTTTGTTCAGTTTTCATCAATTCACCTTCTTTTCTATTTAACTATCTATTTATTATTATGCCAATAATATGTGAAGAAATAAAGAACTTTTAGTTAGAATTTTTAAAAATTTTCACAAAGTCGTTGATAAAATTCTACATTTTTATATTATAATTAAGTGTTATGGGTTGAAAAAGGTATGTTTATATAATAATTTTAGCTGAACTATAGAGTAATTGTCGATAAAATATTATTGGTAATATAGTAAATATATAATATAAATCTTTAAAAATATAGTATAAAATGCAGAATTAAGATGGAATTTACATAAAAAAAACAAAAACAGGAGGTAATCACACTCCTGTTTTTGTTTGTAAATGATCTTATATTATTATTTTTTGATAATGTTATTTTCGATAGATTTTGCAATCTCTTGAAGCGTTTCATTTGTGTATTGATTTTGATTTGATTGCCATTTTACATCAAAGCCATCATTTTTTCCGTATCGTGGTAAAATATGCATATGATAATGAAATACAGTTTGACCTGAAACTTCACCACTATTATTTAAAATATTTATACCTTGGACATTAAAAGTATCTTTAATTGCATTAGCAATTTGAGGTACTTTTCGGAAGTATGTACTAGCTGTCTCTTCACTCATTTCGAATATGTTTTCAACATGATCCTTTGGAATGACTAATGTGTGTCCTTTTGTAACTTGACTTAAATCTAAAAAAGCTAAAACATCATCATCCTCGTATACTTTTGAAGCTGGAATGCTACCTTCAATAATTTTGCAAAAAATACAATTAGCGTCATGTGTCATTTCTTCTACTTCCTTTCACTTTTTTTCCTTATTTTAACATAGACGTAAGTTTAAGGGGAAATAGGGTTAAGGAGAAAAATAAACAAGAAGCAACCTACGTTGCTTCTTGATGAAGGGGAAAGAATATGGAGTAATTATAAATTGTCTTTGATAGACACCTCATTTGCTTATATGTTCAATAAATTGGTACACCTTATAATAAATTTATATGCTCTGGTCGAGACACCTCATTTACAAATTGGTATACTAAAACCTTTGTTTATAAGTAATAATGTTCAAGCTAACCATCTCCTTTGATGTTTTCACTGCTGTTTATACAACGATGTTTTATCTTGGGAGACATTTCACTTCAACAGCTACCCTTGCATAGGTTTGAACGCAAATTAAATTACCTTTAACACACACCTCATTTCAAATTTTGAACTGGAAAGTGTGTTGCTTTCCCTTCAAGAATTATGATGCCCTGTATGAAAGAAAGTATGCTTAAAACTTAAAAAAAATATTGGGGAGAGCACATTAATACTAGAAAAACTTTAAATGGCATGAAAAACAGAAGGGATTTCAATGGAAATTTAAGTGGAAGAAAGTTTCGGTAAACTGAGTATATAAATAATAGAAGTAATAAGTTAAAATCTCTTCTCATTGGAAGCGAGTTACTGTAGTGGAAATCAATATCACACAACTTACTTATCAATGTTCAATCCAACAATTTAATTGATAAATTTTTTTTCAATAACATAAACAAGGAGCAACCAATAGTTGCTCCTTGATGAAGGGGAAAGAATCTTTAGAAAAAATTTTAGGTTATTAAGTTAAATTGTCTTTAACAGACACCTCATTTGCTTTAATGTTCAATAAATTGGTACACCTATAAATAAATTATATGTTCTGCTCGAGACACCTCATTTACAAATTGGTATACTAATGACCTTTGTTTTTATAGAATATGTTCAAGCGCACCATCTCCTTAAATTTAGCATTGCTGTATATGACAACGATGTTAATCTTTGGAGATACCTCATTTCACTTAAACAATTATCTGACTTAGGTTTGAACGCAAATTAAATTTCCTTTAACACACACCTCATTTCAAATTTTGAACTAAGAAAGTGTGTTGCTTTCCCTTCAAGAATTATAATACCCTTAACCTAAAATAGTATTCAAAAAAAGAAGGATTTTTTTTAGTATTCCATAAATATGATATTGAGGAAGTTAAGATTATTATTTGATACAATAAAATATATAGGAAAAGTACATTTGAAAGGATTTGTAAAGAATGACTTTATTGCATGTAAAAGATGTCTCAGGTGGATATACTAGACAACCTGTCATTAAAGATGTCTCATTTACGATTAATAAGAATGAGCTTGTTGGGTTAATCGGGTTAAATGGTGCCGGTAAGAGTACGACAATAAAACATATTTTGGGACTTTTGAAGCCATCTAAAGGTGAAATATTAATTAATAGTGAATCATTTGATAAAGATCCAACTGCATATCGTGCTAGCTTATCGTATGTTCCTGAAACACCAATGATTTATGATGAATTAACTTTACAGGAACATCTTGAAATTACGGCCTTGGCATATAATATTCCTGAAAAGGATTTTAAAAAACGTAGTGAAGAGTTATTAAAAACATTTAGATTATATGAAAAAAGAAAATATTTTCCTTCGACATTCTCTAAAGGGATGAAACAAAAAGTAATGATCATTTGTGCCCTTATTGTCCAACCACAGTTATACATAATAGATGAACCTTTTTTAGGATTAGATCCAATCGCGATAAATGATTTACTAGAAATTTTGAACAATGAAAAAGAAAAAGGAGCAGGCATTTTAATGTCTACTCATATTTTATCGACTGCTCAGATTTATTGTGATTCATTCATTATTTTGCATGAAGGAGTAATCATTGCAAAAGGTACGTTAAACGAATTACAAACTCAATATAATATGCCAAATGCTTCATTGGATGAAATTTATATTTTTGCAACGAAGGAAAAAGAAATATGAGTACGATAAAAGAATTATGGTTAGCACGGTTTAGGAGCTTCATTAAAGAAATGAGTAGATATGGTCGTTATATTTTTAATGATCATATAAAATTTGTGATTGTTTTTGGCTTTGGAGGAGGAGCATATTATTACCAACAAATGTTAAAAACAATTTCTCCAGACTTTCCGGTTATTTTATTAATCTCTATTCTTTTCAGTTTTCTTGTTGTAACAGGTCAAGTAACTACTTTTTTTAAAGGACCTGATTTACATTATTTACTACCTTTAGAAAAAAAGATGAAAAATTACTTTGTCCGCTCTTTTTTAATTACGTACATCGTTCAAGTTTATTTGATGTTAATGATGTTAGGAGTGATTTATCCAATTTATAAGAAATTTTTACTAGGACAAACTACAAGCTTTATCGTATTTATGGTAATAATTTTCTTATTAAAAGGATACAATCTTTTTGTTTCATTCTTACATCTTACAAATAATGGTGTATTAAACCGAGCATTTGATTATTGTATAAGGTTGCTTGGTACTTTCTTATTTATATATGGGTTATTAAGTAAATGGAGTAGTTTTTTCCTTTCAATAATGATCGTAATTTTAGCTGTTTATGCATTATCAATTCAAATAGGTAGTAAAAATAAAAGAGTACAATGGGAACGAAATGTTAAACTTGATACTTCAAGATTAGCGACTTTTTATCGATTTGCGAATATGTTTACTGATGTGCCATCTATTCAGCAACAAGTTAAGCGAAGAAAATGGGCAGATCCAATAATTAATAAATTTCCAATGAAAAATGCAGCGAATTATTTACTAGTTCGTACATTTATTCGAAATGGTAACTATTTAAGTATGTTTTTAAGACAACTTTTCGTAGGAGGGTTTGTAGTTTACTTGGTGCCAACTTTAATTGGAAAAGTATTGATTGGCATTTTATTTCTTTACGTAATTTCCCTACAGAATATGTCAATTTTAAAACAGTATAACTATCATTTATTGTGGAAAATTTATCCTTATACAAATGAAGAAAATAAAAAATCTATTTCGACACTTTTGTATATACTACTGATAATATGTAGTTTAGTTTTTAGTATCATTGGTTTAATAAAGGGCTTGTCGATTATAAACTTTATTATTGCAATCGTTGTGTATACTTTATTTTCAATGTGGTTAATTAAATTTTATGTGCATAAAAGGTTAGGTCAGCCACAAAAATTGTAAAGGGTGGACAAAATGGATTCTTATGAACTTCGTATTCAGTACGAACTATCAAGATGGAAGCAAAAAGTAATGTCCGATTCAAATATTTTTCAAACATCTGCAAAAAAAGTTCAGTTAAAGCTTCAATCATTACTGCCAGAACAAATACAAGATCTACTTACAAAAACTGTTAGAAATATGATGGTTTTATTTATGGGAGGGTCTACTATTTTTAATGGCAGTGGTGAAGAGTATGAAGCATTGACACTTAGAGAAAGAGATTTAATCTTAGATAAAAAGTTAAACGAGTACAAAAAGATTTCAGCTGTAGAAGGTGCTGGTACAGGAGCGGGGGGAATATTACTCGGTCTTGCAGATTTTCCGTTGTTACTAGGAATAAAAATTAGGTTTTTAGTTGAAGCAGCAAAAATTTATGGTTTCTCTCCTAAAGATGAACTTGAACGACAATTCATGCTGTATATTTTTCAACTTGCTTTTTCAAGTGATAGCCATCGAAAAAAAGTATTTCAAGTTATCGAAAAATGGGAAGATAAAGTAGATGAAAATCCCCAAGTCAATTGGGAACAATTACAACTAGAATATCGAGATCATATCGATTTAGCAAAACTTCTACAATTAGTACCTATTATTGGAGCACCGGTTGGAGCTTATGTAAATTATCAACTTCTTGAACAATTAGGAGAAACTGCTAAAAATGCTTATAGATTAAGGTATATGAAGAAGAAAGAAGATCTTATCTAGACAGTTAATTTGTCTACTACAAAAAGGAGAACTAAAAAGTTCTCCTTTTTCTTATTTTTGCTCAACTAATTTTTGTGATTGTTTTAATGAAGCTAATGTCACAGACCCTAGTGTTTTTGCTGCAATTAACATAGCTTTTTCGTCAAAATCAAATTTTGGATGGTGATGAGGGTAAGCTTCTGTAACGTGAGGAGGTTTAGCTCCTGTGAAGAAGAAAGTTCCTGGTACTTTTTGTAAATAGTATGCGAAATCTTCTCCACCCATTTTAGGGTCCATTTCTTTTAATTGACTAATTTCATCAATTGATTCGGCTACTTTAACTAATAAATCAGTTTCTTTATCATGATTTACTACTGGAGGATATCCATCATCGTACTTATATTCGTATGTAACATCATTTGCTAGACAAATTCCTTTAATAATTCTAGCTATTTGTTCTTTTACTTTTTCCTGTGTTTCCTTTTTGAACGTACGAACTGTCCCTATTAAAGTTGCTCGATCGGCGATCACATTAAAAGCATTTTTTGCTTCGAAACTTCCAATCGATAAGACAACAGTGTCAATTGGATTTGTTTCTCGACTAACAACTTGTTGAAGTGCCATAACAAGTTGACTAGCAATTACAATACTGTCTTTTGTTCGATGGGGTTCCGCACCATGACCGCCTTGACCTTGGATTGTGATTGAAAAACGATCAGCTGCTGCCATGATTGGTCCTTTTCGATAACCAACTGTTCCTAATTCTTCAATTGCCCACAAATGGGTTCCATAAACCTCATCAACACCATCTAAGCATCCATCAGCAATCATAGAAATAGCCCCACCAGGTGCATATTCTTCTGCATGTTGGTGAAGGAAGACAACTTTACCGTCCCAAGAATCTTTTTGCTCATGAAGTGCTTTTGCTAAATATAGAAGTGTAGCAGTGTGACCATCATGACCACATGCGTGCATAACGCCAGGTACTTTTGAGGAATAAGAAACATTTTTCTCATCTTGAATAGGTAGTGCGTCAAAATCTGCTCGTAAAGCGATCGTTTTTCCAGGGTTTCTTCCAGTAATTGTAGCAACAACACCGTTTCCACCGACATTTGATTTGAAAGGAATATTTAATTGTTTATAAAAGTTTTGAATGAATTTTGCTGTCTCGTATTCTTTAAACGAAAGCTCAGGATTTTCATGTAGGTATCTACGAGTAGATACCATTTCCGGATAATATGAATCTAATAAAGAAAATAAATCTGACATTATTTCACCCTCCTACTTACTATCTATATAACCTATTCAAGAAATGTAATTGATATCCTTCAAAATTATCTTCAATAAGGAATGACGAAAAATGTATTTCCAAGGAAATATTCATCGAAAAATAGGAAATAATGACTTATTCGTGGGAATATATGGATATACTATTTGTTATATGGTAAGAGAAATGAAGGTGAAATAATTGAAAAAATGGGGTTATTTAACAATAGGACTATTAAGTGTCTTATTAATTAGCTTTGTAGGATTTTTACTAATTGTTTTCTTAGGTAATTATGTTATAGATGAAGATAAGTTAGTCGTCCATTCATCTTCAGAAATGGTAGATTTAGAGGGGAATTTTGTATCAAAGCTATATAATGAAAACCATCAAATCGTTTCAATTAGTGATATACCTGATTATACTAAACAAGCAGTAGTTTCAATTGAAGATGAACGGTTCTATAAACATCATGGAATCGATACACAATCAATCTTTCGGGCTATCGTAAATGATTTAAAAGCATTTAGTAAAGTACAAGGCGCAAGTACACTTACTCAACAGCTTGCAAAGAATGTGTTTTTGACGCACGAAAAAACATTTATGAGAAAAACAAAGGAAGTAATCATAGCAATTAATCTAGAAAGAAAGTATACAAAAGATCAAATACTAGAAATGTATTTAAATCAGGTTTATTTTGGTCACGGGGTATACGGCATTGGCGGAGCTGCAAAATATTATTTTGGGAAAGATGTTAAAAATTTGACTATAGAAGAAAGTGCTTCTTTAGCAGCTTTATTAAAGGCTCCATCACATTATGATCCAGTCTCACAACCAGAGCGATCATTAGAACGTAGGAATCTTGTTCTTTATAAGATGCTAGATACTCATTATATTACTGAATCTGAGTATCAGAAAGCTAAAAACAAACCAAGTGTATTACATATTACGGAACAAAAATTTGAAAACGGATATGCTACATATATTGATATGGTGATAAAGGAAGCAAAAGAGAAATATGGGATTTCTTATGACCAACTTTTAAATGGTGGATACAAAGTTGTCGTACCAATCCATAAAAAAACACAATTAACTGCCTATAAGTATTTTAAAAATGGAAACTATTTTCCAGGAACAGATCAAAATGCTGAAGGGGCCTTCGTATTAATAAACTCCGAAACAGGCGGTGTAGAGGCGGCAATTGGTGGTAGGAATTACTATTTTCAAGGCTTGAATCGAATTAACGTGAAAAGGCAGCCTGGTTCAACAATGAAGCCTTTACTTGTATATTCACCAGCACTTGAAACAGGAAACTACAATCCGTATTCTTTATTACCAAATGAACAGAGTGCGTTAGGAGAATATAAACCAAAAAATTATAATGGAGTTTATACGAAAACAATTTCGATGTTTAACGCATTAATTCAATCAGCAAATGTGCCAGCTGTTTGGTTATTAAATGATATAGGAATAGATAATGCAAAACAATATCTAGAAAAAATGGATTTGAATATTCCTGATAAAGGATTAAGTATGGCACTTGGAGGACTTAAGATCGGGTTAACACCATTAGAGCTAGTAAAAGCATATAGTTCCTTTGATCATGATGGAGATGCATTAGAGCCTTTTGTTATTAATGCAATTTATGATCGTAACAATGAATTAGTAGCCGAAGTAAAAATTAAGGAATATAAAGTGTTTTCATCTCAAACCTCTTGGTATATGACAAAAATGCTAAAAGGTGTTGTAAATGAAGGTACGGCTAGTAGAGGAAGTTTTTCTGGCGATTTAGCTGGTAAAACGGGATCAACGAATATACCTGGCCAAACTAATGGAAACAAAGATGCTTGGTTTGTAGGCTATACACCAGACGTTGTTGGTGCAATTTGGATGGGATATGATAAAACAGATTCAGAACATTTTTTAAGAAACGGAAGTACATATCCAACCATTTTATTTAAAAAGATTTTAAGAGAAGCAGGAAGAGAACCATCTACAACATTTAAAAAGCCAAAAAATATAGATGATTTAGAATCACCAATAAATTTAGAGCCTATTTCAAATGTTCAATCAAAAGTATCATTCTCACCATTTGGATTACTCACCGTCGTTATTAATTGGAATGCACCAACTGACCACAGACAGCAATATCGAATCTATCGAGTGAAAAATGGCAAAGAGAAATTAGTAGATACTGTTACAGGTTTAGATGAGTACAAAGATTCCTTTGTGAATGTATTTAATGTACCTTCTTATTATGTAGTACCGTACAATCCTCAAACAAAAGAAGAAGGTGAGAGGTCTAAACTTGTCAAACCCAACATAAGAAATAAGGAATAGACATTTTAAGGCTCTCCTTCTTATCAAATGATTTGAAGGGGAGTTTTTTATTTTCTTTTACTTTTAGGAAACAATGATCGTAAAAACTATATCTGTAAAATGGATTAGTAAACTACTTTACTTTATAAAAAGTATTATTAAACAAAGATTATTAATTCGATATTTTAGACATATTTTGATATAATTTTTAATGGGAAAAGTCTGGTAGTGAAATAGACCTATTAATTGAGAAAAATTGTAAAATCAGTGAACATTATGTGTCAAAATTCGAGTTTTCTATACAATTAATAGTTCAATCAGTATATTTAATAGTAGAGTTTGGAATAGTGAAAGGGAGACTTTGAAGGATGAAAAAAGATTTTAACGATACATTTCTTAAAGCGATTAGAGGAGAAGAAGTAACGCATACACCAGTTTGGTATATGAGACAAGCAGGGCGTTCTCAGCCAGAATACCGAAAAATAAAAGAAAAATATTCTTTATTTGAAATTACTCATCAACCTGAATTATGCGCTTACGTAACAGCGCTTCCAGTTGACCAATATAATGTTGATGCAGCTATTTTATATAAAGATATTATGTCTCCACTTCCTGCAATTGGAGTAGACGTAGAAATTCAATCAGGAGTAGGACCGGTAATAAGCAATCCAATTCGTTCTTTAGCAGATGTAAAAAAGTTAACTGATATTCATCCAGAAGAGCAACTACCTTATATCTATGAGACGATTAAATTATTAACAACAGAGGTACTTTCTGTTCCATTAATTGGATTTGCAGGTGCACCTTTTACAGTTGCTAGCTATATGATCGAGGGTAGACCATCTAGAAACTATAATAAAACAAAATCATTTATGTATGCTGAGCCAGAAGCATGGTTTGCTTTAATGGATCATTTAGCTGACATGACTATTAAATACGTAAAAGCACAAGTTAAAGCAGGAGCAAGTGCAATTCAATTATTTGATTCATGGGTTGGTGCTCTGAATGCTAATGATTATCGCATTTATATTAAACCATGCATGGAAAAGATTTTTACAGCACTTAGAGAAGATCATATTCCAACTACTATGTTTGGTATTGGAGCAAGCCACTTAATTCATGAATGGAATGAACTACCTGTAGATGTAATTGGTCTAGATTGGAGAACTTCTATTACTGAAGCTCGCTCTTTAGGGATAACGAAAACACTTCAGGGTAATTTAGATCCTGCGTTTTTATTAGCACCATGGGAAGTAATTGAGAAACGTGCAAAGGAAATATTAGATGAAGGTATGGCAAATCCAGGTCATATTTTCAACTTAGGTCATGGGGTATTCCCTGAAGTAAATCCTGATACTCTTAAACGATTAACAAGTTTTGTACATGAGTATTCATCAAGGGTTAAAGCTTAATATAAAAGGACTATGGTGATGACATGAAAGAAAAAATCGGTTTATTAGTTATGGCTTACGGCACGCCATATAAAGAATCAGATATTGAGCGTTATTATACAGATATTCGTAGAGGTAGAAAGCCTTCTCAAGAGGCGCTTGAAGAACTGACAGAACGATATCGTGCAATTGGAGGAATCTCTCCTTTAGCAAAAATAACAATTGAACAAGCAAAAGCTTTAGAAGAGGATCTAAATAAGATCCAAGACAAAGTAGAATTCAAAATGTATATTGGACTGAAGCATATTGAACCATTTATTGAAGATGCAGTAGACGAAATGAAGAAAGATGGAATAACGAAGGCGGTAAGTATCGTACTTGCACCACATTATTCCACGTTTAGTGTAAAATCGTATAACGAACGTGCTACAAATCATTCTGAAAAAATTGACGGGCCAAAAATTATACATGTAGATGATTGGTATAAAGAAGAGAGATTTATTCAATATTGGGTTCGTGAAGTGGAAGCGATTCTTGAACCAATGAATGAAGAACAACGTGTGAAGACGGCATTTATTTTTTCAGCGCATAGTCTACCTGAAAAAATTCTTAACTTTGGAGATCCATACCCTGAGCAGCTTAAGCAGACTGCCGAGTTAGTTGTACAGCAATCTGATATTCGTCATTATTTTCTAGGTTGGCAAAGTGCAGGTAATACACCAGAACCTTGGCTAGGACCTGATGTACAAGATTTAACACGTGAGCTGGATGAGAATTATGATTTTGAAACTTACGTCTATTTACCATTAGGATTTGTAAGTGAGCATTTAGAAGTACTGTATGATAATGATATAGAATGTAAACAAGTAACGGATGAAATTCAAAAAGCATATGTTCGTCCACCGATGCCTAATACGGATCCATTATTTATTAGTGGACTAAGTACGGTTGTATTAAGAAAATTAAACGAACAATAATATGGTTTTGAAATAGGAGGTAAAGATGTGAATAAGAAGGTTGTCATTATTGGTGGCGGTATTACTGGATTGACAGCTGCCTACTATTTAAAACAAGAAAAAATAAAAAATAATCTTCCAATAGATATTCAATTAATTGAAGGATCTTCAAGGCTTGGAGGAAAAATCCAAACGATTAGAAAAGATGGATTTGTTATTGAGCGTGGACCAGACTCATTTTTGGCAAGGAAAAAGAGTGCATATCGATTAGCTGAAAACTTGGGTATTCAAGATCAAGTCGTTTTTAACTCTGCTGGAAAATCCTATGTATTAGCCCATAATAAATTACATGGTATGCCAGAAGGTTCAAACATGGGAATTCCTACACAAATTAAACCTTTTATTTTTTCAGGTCTATTTTCGCCAGCAGGAAAAATTCGTGCAGGTTTAGATTTTCTTTTACCAAAAACACATGTCCAAGGGGATATGTCATTAGGTAAATTTTTTAGGAGAAGACTTGGTAATGAAGTAGTAGAGAATCTAATTGAACCCCTTTTATCGGGTATTTATTCAGGCGACATTGACCAAATGAGTTTAATGGCAACATTTCCTCAGTTCTTCCAAATTGAACAAAAACATCAAAGTATTGTTTTAGGTATGAAAAAAGAGATGCCTGTGAAGAAATCAAAAGGTCCGAGAAAAGGAATTTTCCAGACTGTAAGTACAGGTCTTCAAACAATCGTTGAACGAATAGAAGAAGAGTTAGATCAACAGGAAGTTTTAAAAGGTGTACAAGTAGTAAATATAAATAAAATTGGAAGTAAATATGAGATTGTACTTAGTAATAATGAAAAGATCGAATCAGATTCAGTTATCGTTACTGTACCTCATCGTTTCATTCCACAACTATTTAACAATATACCTGTATTTGAGCCTTTCAAAAAAGTTCCTTCTACATCAGTTGCGAATGTTGCTCTTGCATTTCCAGAGCATGCAATTAAGAAGGATATAAATGGTACAGGCTTTGTTGTTTCACGTAACAATGATTATAATATAACAGCGTGTACATGGACTCATAAAAAATGGGCACATGCTTGTCCAAAAGGTAAAGTCCTATTACGTTGTTACGTTGGACGCCCTTACAATAAGGAAATAGTCGATAAAACGGATGAAGAACTTGTTGAAATTGTTTTAGAAGATTTAAGAAAAACAATGGATATTACTGAAAAACCAGAGTTTTATATTGTTTCAAGATGGAAAGATGCTATGCCCCAATATACGATTAATCATAAAGAGCGTACGAAAAATATGGAACAATATTTACAAAAGGAAATGCCCGGTGTATCGGTGATCGGTTGCTCATTTTATGGGTCCGGATTACCAGACTGCATTGATCAAGGCGAAAAAGCAGTTTCAGATACAATTGAATACTTGTTCTCACCTGAAAAACAAGCTGTTCCAAATTATTAAGGCATTTAAATACGATCTAGTAAAGAATAGAGCAACCAAAAAAGTATATCGATACTTTTAGGTTGCTCTTTTTTTATTATGCCTCTGTACTAATAATATGTTAAATAATTTCGTTAAGCAAATTGATGTCCTAAAAGACTTTTACTTAAAAACTATCTTTTAAGCAGTTTGAACAAGTGTTACTGTAGCAATCATGTTGTTCCTCAATCGTCGAATTACAGTGTTTACATAATTTCTTTGGTAAAAGTTTTAAAAACTCAGACATTTTTACAAGCATGATACCCTCTCCTTTTGTTAACTTATTAGTTATTGTATTACTACAACATATTTTGTGTCAATCTGTATTAGTACAATTTTTAAAAAATAATCTAAATGCCTATTTTAGGGAAACAGTAAGGACAGGCTTATAAATTTAAATTTTCATAGAAATAATAAGTACAAAGGAGTGTGTTTGTTATATGAAAGTAACCGTTATTGGTTATTGGGGCGGCTATCCAGGTAAAGGTGAAGCAACTTCATGTTATTTATTTAAATCTAAAAATTTTAATCTATTGGTTGATTGTGGTTCAGGTGCATTAGCTACTTTACAAAATTACATAGATCCTAATAGCTTAAATGCTGTAATCCTGTCACACTATCATCATGATCATATTGCAGATATAGGAGTACTCCAATACTTCAAACTTGTAAATGCTGGAAAGGATAAGTTTGCTTTACCTATTTATGGACATAACTTTGATCATGAAAAATTTAATTCGTTAACATATAAAGAAGCAACAAAGGGATATAAATATAACCCAAATGAACCTCTCAACCTAGGACCATTTACTATTCGCTTTACTAAGACAGTTCATCCGGTAGATTGTTTTGCTATGCGGATTGAAACAGCAACTCACTCGGTAGTTTATACAGCGGATTCAAGCTATACTGAAGACTTTGTATCATTCTCATCTAACGCTGATTTGCTTATAACTGACTGTAATATGTATGAAAAACAGGACGGAGCTAAAGTAGGGCATATGAGTAGTAAAGATGCTGCAACAATTGCAAGTAAGGCAAATGTAAAAGAATTGCTATTATCACACCTTCCTCATAGCGGAAATACAAAAGATTTAATGTTTGAAGCCAGGAAGTATTATAATGGACTTGTTCATTTAGCTTATTCAGGGTTTGAATGGAAATCAAAATTATAGGAGGATACACATGCTATTTTTAGATAATAGGGGAATAACGGATCCAACATTAAATTTAGCCATGGAAGAATATGCGCTAAAAAATCTAGATCCTGAAAATACATATTTTTTATTTTATATTAATGAACCATCAATCATTATTGGTAAAAATCAAAATACTGCTGAGGAGATTAATGCTTCATATGTAAATGATCATAACATCCATGTTGTTCGAAGATTATCTGGTGGTGGAGCGGTATATCATGATTTAGGAAATCTTAACTTTAGTTTTATTACTAAAGACGATGGTGACAGCTTTCATAATTTTAGAAAGTTTACTGAGCCAGTAATCGAGGCATTAAAAGAACTCGGTGTAAATGCTGAACTTAGTGGAAGAAATGATATATTAGCAGAAGGTAGAAAAATTTCAGGTAACGCACAATTTTCTACTAAAGGTAGAATGTTTAGCCACGGTACATTGTTGTTTGATAGTGATATAGATGAAGTTGTAAATGCATTAAATGTAAAACTAGAAAAAATTCAATCTAAAGGAATTAAATCAGTCCGAAGTAGGGTTGCAAACATTAAGGAATTTTTAACAGATGATTTAACAATCTTAGAATTTAAGGATTTAATTTTACAATCTATTTTTAAAGAACATGGAAAAATAGAACGATACGAATGGACAGATGAGGATATAAAAAATATTAAAGAACTTGCTGAGAGTAGATACCGTAATTGGGATTGGAATTTTGGCAAATCTCCTAAATGCAATATTCAACAAAGTAAAAGATTTGCGGCTGGTTCAATTGATCTTCGATTAGATGTAAACAAAGGAATCATTGAGAATGTTAAAATTTATGGTGACTTCTTTGGGGTAGGAGATGTATCTGATATAGAACAGCTACTGATTGGCAATAAATTTGATCAACAAGAGATTGAAAATAAGCTAGATGAAGTTGATTTTAGTCATTATTTTGGCAATGTAACGAAAGAAGAATTTATGAGTTTATTATTTTAAAAAAGAGTAGGGAACTACTCTTTTTTTTGTTTGTTAAATAAATAGAAGTCTAAAAAGTGCTAGTTTTCTCACTTGTCAGAATTGTTTTCTAGCAATATAATATATTTAGAATATTTTAAATTTTTATTTTCAAAGGGGGTAGTTTTTCTTGAATTTAGTTGAAACACTGTCACAATCAGCTTTGAGGCATCCAGAACATTCGGCTATTATTTTTGAAGGGCAGACATTTTCATACTCAACACTAGAGACTTATATTACGAAATTTGCGAGTGGCCTCTCAAAGTTAGGGATTGAAAAGGGAGATAAAGTAGCACTAGTTGTTGGTAATTCTCCTCATTTTATTATAGCGCTATATGGTGCTATGAAGGTTGGAGCGGCTGTAATACCGGTTAATCCTCTTTATGCACCAGATGAATTAGTATACATATTAACAAACGGCGACGCAAAAGCAGTTATCACCTTAGACTTATTTCTTCCACTAGTAGAAAAAGCTTCACCGATTCTTCCTAATATCGATCACTTCATTATTTGTGAAACAAAGCAAGAAAATCCGTATGAATTTAAGAACAATAAATTGAAATCGTTTACAAATGTAGTTGGACTTGGAAATACAGATTTCAAAGGACCTGAATTACTTGATGATGATTTAGCAGTCATTTTATATACTTCTGGTACAACAGGAAAACCAAAGGGAGCCATGTTAACGCATAAAAATTTATATTCAAATGCTATGGATGCTGGACACTTCTTAAGCTTTTCGAGTTCTGAAAAGGTAATTGCAACTTTACCTGCATTCCATGTATTTTGTTTAACTGTAGCTTTAAATGCACCTTTAATGTATGGAGCTACTGTTATTTTAGTGCCTAAATTTAGCCCGAAAGAAATATTTGATATTATTCGTACATACAAAGCAACCGTGTTCGCAGGTGTTCCAACTATGTATAATTTCTTATATCAATTCCCTGAAGGAAAGACTGAAGACTTTGAGTCAATTCGACTATGCGTTTCGGGTGGTTCATCATTACCAGTTGCATTATTAGAGAATTTTGAGAAAAAATTTAAGGTAATTATTTCTGAAGGTTATGGATTGTCAGAAGCCTCACCTGTTACTACATTTAATCCGTTAGATCGCCCAAGAAAAGCAGGATCAATCGGGACAAATATTAGCAATGTAGAAAATAAAATTGTTAATGAACTTGGTGAAGAAGTTCCAGCAGGTGTAGTAGGTGAATTAATCGCACGCGGACCTAATATTATGAAGGGCTACTATAATATGCCAGAAGAAACGGCAATGACGATACGAGATGGATGGTTATATACTGGTGACCTAGCAAAAAAAGATGAAGATGGTTATTTCTATATTGTCGATCGTAAAAAAGAATTGATTCTGGTTGGCGGATATAACGTATACCCACGTGAGGTCGAAGAGGTAATATATAATCATCCAGATGTTGTGGAATGTGCAGTTATCGGATTACCAGACGATAATTTTGGAGAAAGTGTAAAAGCTTATGTTGTTTCAAAAAATCCATCATTAAGTGTGGAGTCCTTAACAGAATATTGCAAGGCACACTTAGCAAAATATAAAGTACCAAGATCAATAGAGTTCATTGCTGAGCTACCAAAAAATGCAACTGGTAAAATACTTAGAAGAGCATTGAAAGATTCAGTTATACAATAACATGCAGTATAGAGGTACAACCTAAATAGGGTTGTACTTTTTTAATTTAAGAGAAGTATACAACACTTAAGCGAAGAGTGATTTTTTTATTAGTTTAATATGCTTCTATGATTGGGAAAGCAGTGCTGGTGTGATTAGAAATTTCACAACCATTACCATCATGACGAAGCACCTGAGGATGTAGAAGAGTTTGATCCATTCCACCTACATATCGGACAAGATCAATTCGATAAACTAGCAAAAACTCGAAAAAAAGATGAAGAATTTATGTGTTTGCAAAAAGTACTAGATTTTATTAAGCTCCATGTATAAGCGAAAATAAGAGAAAAACAATTAAATCAAAAGTGATAAATGATTGTCCTAAACTACGATATACAAGTCGTGGTTTTATTTTTTATACCTCTAGTTAGGAGTAATAATAATTTCTATTTCAACTAAAGTATTTAAAAAATATAATAGGTTGAAGTTCTAAAAAATTGGACAAAGTTGATAATATAGAATGGGGGGAGATTTTATGAAAAAAGCAACTAAATCTAAATTAACCAAATTCGTTTGTCTAGGCTATCTCATTTATATCATTTTAGTCCTGTTATACTTTTATGTTTTTACGACTTCTGACCTACCTTCAAAATATAAAGGAACATTTGTAGATCCACATACTTTCATGAATCATAAGGAAGCTAATTTAAGTTCTAGTTATAGCACATTAAAAAATGTTCTTTACTTTATAACCTTACCGATTGATTGGATTGTATTATCACTTTTATTATTAAGTGGAATGATCGAAAGGTTAGGTGACTCATTATCTAAGTTGACTAAATTTAAGTTTATACAAGTCTTTTTATATTTCTTTTTTGTCTCGGTCGCTACATATATCGTTACATTTCCAATTGATTTCTATCGATTTAAGTTATCAACGAAATACGGATTGTCTGTTCAAACATTTAATGCGTGGATGAAAGATGAAATGATTAGTTTTTGGATAAATTTTGGAATGATGTTTTTTGTAATGTATGTTGTATATTTGTTAATCAAAAAACAACCGAAGAAATGGTGGCTAACTGCATGGCTATTAAGTATTCCCTTTACGATTTTCTTAACATTTATTCAGCCTGTAGTCATCGATCCCTTATATAATGATTTTTATCCTTTAAAAGATAAAAATTTAGAAAAGAAAATTATTACTCTGGCGAAAGAAGCAAATATTCCTGCACATCGGGTATATGAAGTAAATATGTCGACCAAGACAACTACTTACAATGCATATGTCACTGGTATAGGTAAAAACGCTAGAATTGTATTATGGGATACAACCCTTAAAGGGTTAACTGAAGATGAAATCATGTTCATCATGGCTCATGAAATGTCACATTACGTACACAAAGATATATATAAATCAATGTTTGGTATGCTGGCAGGTAGTTTAGTCGGTCTGTATATCATTCATTTATTAATGAAGTATGTACTATCAAAGAGTAGGAGCAGTAATTCAGCTGAAAAAATGGCGGTCATCTTAACGTTATTTTTAATCATTAGTGGAATTGTAGGCTTTATTTCTGATCCGATTTCAAATGCATTTTCAAGAAGTGCTGAAAAAAGAGCGGATTTATATGCAGTTAAGTTAACGCATGATCCGGAATCAGGAATTATAGCTTTTCAAAAGTTATCAAGAAACAGTCTTTCCCAAGTAAATCCTCCATTTCTTGTTAAGTTATTTAGATATGATCATCCGACTATGTTAGAGAGAATGAAGTATTTAGAGGCAGCAGAGAAATAGATTTCCGACTGAGTCTTAGTACTTTGATCTAATATCTACACGCTAAAAGCATCCGAAATAGGGTGCTTTTTATTTTTTTCAGGATTTTTATAGGGAGTTATTTAATTAGATTTGTCGAAAATTCTTTCGGAAATATTTTCAGAATTTAATATCCATTTTGAATACTCTGTTATATAATAACATAAGTAAACAATATCTGTTATATAACTGAATGGAGGAATCATATGACAACTGACCTTTCAAAAATTAAAGTTCTAGGTAATCATGTAGAGGGTTCATCTGACATTCTTACGACCGAAGCATTAAGTTTTTTAGAGCAATTACATCTGAAATTTGATCAACGTAGACAACAGCTGTTATTAAACAGAAAAGAAAGAATGTGTTTTTTACAAAATGGGGGTAAGCTTCAATTTTTAGAGGAAACAAAACACATTCGTGAAAGTGAATGGACAATCGCACCTATTCCAGAGGATTTACAAGATCGTAGAGTAGAGATAACAGGACCAGTTGATCGAAAAATGATTATTAATGCATTGAATTCAGATGCATTTGTTTTCATGGCTGATTTTGAGGATGCTACTTCTCCAACTTGGGAAAATATTATTTCGGGTCAGGTTAATTTAAGAGATGCTGTGAATCGAACGATTTCACTTCATTCAAATGAAAAAACATATAAGTTAAAAGAGAAACCAGCTGTACTATTAGTTCGACCAAGAGGCTGGCATTTAGAAGAAAAACATATCACTGTAAATGGTGAAAATATGTCTGGTAGCTTAGTAGATTTTGGACTTTATTTCTTTCATAATGCGAAACAAGCAATTAAAAACGGCTCAGGACCTTATTTTTATTTACCAAAAATGGAAAGTTATTTGGAAGCAAGATTATGGAATGATGTTTTTTTATTCGCTCAAACTGAATTGAATATACCTCTTGGGACAATTAAAGCAACTGTATTAATCGAAACAATTGCTGCTTCCTTTGAAATGGATGAAATACTTTATGAATTAAAGGACCATTCAGCAGGATTTAATTGCGGTAGATGGGATTATATATTTAGTTTTATAAAAATGATGCGTTACGATAAAACGATCATTTTACCTGATCGATCTGTTGTGACAATGGAAGTACCATTTATGCGTTCATATTCTCAAAAAGTTATTCAAACTTGTCATCGTCGAAATGCACCGGCAATTGGAGGAATGGCTGCTCAAATTCCGATTAAAGATGATAAAGAGCGAAATGAAGTTGCGTTTGAAAAGGTAAGAAAAGATAAAGAGCGTGAAGCAAAGGATGGACATGATGGTACTTGGGTAGCTCACCCTGGTTTAGTAGCTGTAGCACTTGAACAGTTTAATCGATTTATGCCTACACCAAACCAGATTCATAGAAAACGTGAGGATGTGAATGTAACTGAGACGGATCTTTTAGAGATTCCTAGTGGTGTCATTACGGAACAAGGTATCAGAACAAATATAACAGTTGCGATTCAATATATTGAAGCATGGATAAGTGGTCGAGGTGCAGTACCGCTATACAACTTAATGGAGGACGCTGCGACTGCTGAAATTTCACGTGCGCAAATTTGGCAATGGGTTCGTCATGAAAAAGGTGTTTTAGAGGATGGTACAAACATTACTTTACAATTAGTGGATTCATTAAAAAATGAAGAAATGATGAAGCTTCAACTTGAAATAGGGAAAGAACAATTTGAATCAAAAAGATTTAAGGATGCAATTGCATTATTTGATGAGTTAATTACAAACGATGACTTTGCTGATTTTCTAACTTTAAAAGGATATGACTTTTTATAAAATTAGGAGGAAATGAATATGACGAAAAATCGTGAAAAGCGTATTGCTGAATTACAAGAAAGCTGGGAACTTGATTCTAGATGGAATGGTATTACAAGAACATACACTGCTGAAGATGTTATTAAATTAAGAGGATCAATCGATATTGAACAAACATTGGCTAAACGAGGTGCGGAAAAATTATGGAAGCTTTTAAATGAAGAAAGCTATGTTAATGCACTAGGAGCATTAACTGGAAATCAAGCAATTCAACAAGTAAAAGCAGGTTTGAAGGCTATTTATTTAAGTGGTTGGCAAGTAGCTGCTGATGCGAATCTTTCTGGTCAAATGTATCCAGATCAAAGCTTATATCCTGCGAATTCTGTGCCAGCAGTTGTAAAACGAATTAACCAGGCTTTCCAACGTGCAGATCAAATTCAATTTGTTGAAGGTGGAGAAGAAATTGACTACTTCGCACCGATTATGGCAGATGCAGAGGCTGGCTTCGGTGGACAATTAAATGTGTTTGAATTAATGAAAAGTATGATTGAAGCAGGAGCGGCAGGAGTACATTTTGAAGATCAATTGTCTTCGGAGAAAAAATGTGGCCATTTAGGTGGGAAAGTATTATTACCAACACAAACGGCGGTTCGTAACTTAATCTCTGCTCGTTTAGCAGCGGATGTAATGGGAGTTCCTACGCTTATTGTTGCACGAACTGATGCTGACGCAGCAGATTTAATTACGAGTGATATTGACCCAGTTGACCAACAATTTATTACTGGGGAAAGAACACCTGAAGGCTTCTATCGTACGAGAGCGGGGTTAGATCAAGCAATTGCTCGTGGCCTTGCTTATGCACCGTATGCAGATTTAGTTTGGTGTGAGACGTCAGAGCCAAACTTAGAAGATGCAAAACGTTTTGCAGATGCTATTCATGCAAAATTCCCAGGTAAATTACTAGCTTATAACTGCTCGCCTTCATTTAACTGGAAGAAGAAATTAGATGACGAAACAATCGAGACATTCCAACAACAAATTGCTGCAATGGGATACAAATTCCAATTTGTTACACTTGCTGGTTTCCATGCATTAAACTTTGGCATGTTTGAATTAGCTAGAAACTATAAAGATCGTGGAATGGGAGCATATTCAGAACTTCAACAAGCTGAATTTGCAAGCGAACAATATGGTTATACTGCAACAAGACACCAACGCGAAGTTGGAACAGGATATTTTGATCAAGTAGCTCAAATTATAACTGGAGGAACTTCTTCAACAACAGCTCTTAAAGGTTCTACCGAAGAAGAACAATTTTCGTCTAATTAATTAGTAAAAAACCACTTTTCTCAATTATGAAGAAAGTGGTTTTTCTAATAGTTTTTATCCTAAAATTTAGTAAACAATGACACTTTTGTTAAACTCTTTAAAAAATGATTTTACAAATAATGATTTGTGTTATTATTTTTCTAACATCAATGTTGCTACTTTACTTCATGTTAAAAAATTTTTTAATTGATATTGTTAAACTTAAGTGTTGGTCTTTATTGAGAGAGCCTTTTTGAAGCCAACAAGCTTTAACAGTACATCATCCTAATAACAGAAGGAGTTGTAAGCATGAATCATGTGAAAGGACAAGTTAAAGTATTAAATGAGTATGAGATCAATAAGTCGACAATGGCAATCATACCAGAATTTACGGTCGATTTAGTTGTGATTTCAAAGGTGTATGAAACAGATGATAATTTTTATGTGTTAATGAAACCGATTGAAATTATTGAAAGAAGCTGTGCTTATTTCGGAAGTAGTTACCGGGGTAGGCGTGAAGGAACTAAACAAATGATTTCCATCACCCATAAACCACCAATAGCGATCAGCTCAATGAATCAAATTTTCTTTTTCCCCACTTCATCTTCTTTAAAAGTAGAATGTTCTTGGATCTCCTACAATCATGTTGCTAATTTCAGAGGCGGTAAATATAATCGATCAGTTGTTGAATTTTTTAATGGTGTTGAACTTCCATTAGAAATATCTCGTGGTTCATTTGAAAATCAACTATACCGAACTGCACATTTAAGGGCTATTTATGAAGATCGGCTCAATCCTGAAAATACCCAACAGAAATCTTATAAATTAATCCCTGATAACGAAATTACTTCATATATAAAAGGAATAACAGTGCACGAAAAATAAAAGTGAAAGATTAACTTTAGACTACTTAACATTTAGTGAAGTAGTTTTTTTATGTGGATTATTCGAATAAATCTGTAGAAGAAAAGATTATTGGGTAATTCAGAGATAAATTTTCTATAATAAATGAAAAATTAATGATTGACCGATATTACATGGAAGTTTATTCTCAGGGAACTAAATTTACAAGTCAAATAAATTGAAATAGTTTGGTGTTCTTGGAAATTCATTAACATCATGTAACTTCAGCTATTTGATGATTTAATTAGATCAAGAGTTGAAAGACTTAATGTGTTTGATATATGTCAAAAGTATTTAAAATGGTTTAGAGATTGCTGGTATAGGTTTTAATATTAGACTCCGCAGTAATTATTTGGTAATGGAACGTAAGGTGCGAGACTCCTGTGGGAAAAGAAGGAAGGGTGAGACCTTAGCAGGCGCGCCGAGAAGGCTCACCTCTCTCCCCACGGAAAGGGAGCATCCTTTCGTTCCAATCGACGTAGTACTTAATAGTTTATTAGAATTGCATTAAGCATCATTAGGAACAAATTAGTAAACAAATATTTATAAGAAGATCAGTCAAATTATTACAAAAAATACTAGTTAGAATCATTTATTATTATTGAATAAATAGTTATATGTGATAATGTTAACAGTAAGGATATCTATTTAGAAATATGGCTTAAGGAGAGATTCATATTTAAATGAACTTTTTTGACATAAAGGCTTTTTTTACAGAAGAACATTTTTTACATCTTATTCAACAGTACAAAGATTATGGTCCATTAGTTGGAATATCAATCCCTTTTATTGAAGCGATTTGTCCAATTTTACCTTTGGTCGTTTTTGTATTTGCTAATGCAGCGGCATTTGGTCCTTTATTAGGATTTTTATATTCATGGATCGGTTCTTGCTTAGGTTCCATATTACTATTCTATGTTGTTAGAAAATTTGGTCAGAAACGATTTTTTTCATTTGTAAGTAAGCATAAAAAGGTAGAATCATCGATTGAATGGATTGAAAAAAGGGGATTTGGTCCAATTTTTCTTATGTTTGCATTTCCATTTTCACCATCTTTTTTAATAAA
The DNA here is from genome assembly GCF_002128425.1 of Gottfriedia acidiceleris. Lineage (GTDB taxonomy): Bacteria > Bacillota > Bacilli > Bacillales > Bacillaceae_G > Gottfriedia > Gottfriedia acidiceleris. Next base: position 198,113 of record NZ_NESS01000003.1, on the reverse strand, counting down.
TATAGTAGCTGGTTTGTCACGCATCAAAATATCGCAATTTCTAATTGCAATCGTACTTGGAAAGTTTACTATGATTGCGATGATTAGTTATTTAGGGAAAGATTTAACTTCAGTGTTTCAAAACCCAATTAAAGCATTGTACATAGGAATTTTTATCTTCGTATTATGGATTGTTGGAAAAGTGATTGAGAAACGTATGGACATCAAAGAAAAAACAACAGAGAACAAAGGTACGCCTCAATCATCTGATGAGCAATAAAGCATTATGACTCAGGGAGGGAGAGAGCTACTTTATGCTAAGAAAAGAAGTCTTTGACTGGGGAAAAGCAATCATTATTGGGATCGCAATTGCATTTATTGTAAGAACGTTCTTATTTTCTACATATGTAGTTGATGGAGAATCTATGATGCCAACTTTAAAGGATGGAAACTTACTAGTTATAAATAAATTTGGATATGAAATTGGTGATATTAAAAGATTTGACGTAATTGTATTTCATGCAAATAAGCAAGAAGATTATGTTAAACGTGTGATTGGTTTATCTGGAGATTCAATTGAATACAAAGATGATCAGCTTTATGTTAACAATAAAAAATGGAATGAACCTTATTTAAATGATTACAAGAGTTCGATAAAAGGAACACCTTTTACAGGTGATTTTAATTTAAACGAAGTTACAGGTAAAACGAAAGTTCCACCAGGATATGTTTTTGTTGAAGGGGACAATCGACCAAAAAGTTATGACAGTCGTTTGTTTGGATTTGTAAAAATTGATAAAATTGTAGGGAAGGTCGACCTACTTTATTGGCCACTTTCAAGTTTGAATACGAATTTTAACAAATAAGCTCCTTATGGGGGCTTTTCTTATTAAATACACATTTAAACAATTAGAAAGTGTTATTAAGGAGATTTTGCCAGAGGACACTGTAGATTAAGGGAAACGAGTCCCTAGAGTGAAAATCAATCAAATACTTTTTTACTAAACAACAACCATTATTCTAATACATTAAGGAGGATAGATTTGATGTCGTTTCAATTTATATTAGGACGTGCTGGAAGTGGAAAAACTCATTATATTTTAAATGAAATTACAAATAGATTAAAGAATGAAACAAAAAATATCATCTTTATTGTACCTGATCAAATGACGTTTCAGATGGAATATGAATTAGTTAGAAGGCAGGAAAAGAAAGCAATTATTAATTCCCAAGTTTTTAGTTTTACTCGATTAGCTTGGAAGGTTTTACAAGAAACAGGTGGAATCAGTCGGATACATATTGGTGAAATTGGGATTTCTATGATTCTTCGAAAGATTATTGAGGAAAAGAAAGAAGAATTGAAAGTATTTCATCACGTTGCCGATCGACAAGGATTTTATAAGGAACTAACAGGTCTAATTTCTGAGTTTAAAGGTTTTCAAGTTTCTTCAGATGAATTATCTTCTGTTCTTTTACAAATGGAGCAAAATTCATCAAAGGATCATATTTTTATCCAACAAAAGATAAATGATATTCAAATAGTGTTTGATGCTTTCAATACATATATGAAAGATAAGTATCTTGATTCAGAAGACTATTTAAATTTGTTGATTCAAGAATTACCTAAAAGTGATTATATAAGAGACAGTATTATTTATATTGATGGATATTATGACTTGGCTCCTCAAGAGCGAAATGTAGTAGAGGAGCTAATGAAATATTGTAGTGAGGTAAATTTCTCTCTAACAATCGACCAAGCATATGATGATTTTTTACCACATGAATTAAATTTATTTTATAAACCAGCACTTTTATATCAACAAATTAAAGAGATTGCTTTAAATATAAAGCAAACAATAGAGCAGCCTGTTATTTGTCATCATAACTTTAGAAATCAATCGAATGATTTGAAGTATTTTGAAACGAATTTTGATAATAGGCCGGTAAAGCCTTCGTTAGAATCAGATGGAATTAAGATTATGTCAGCAACTAATCGTCGAGCTGAGATAAATGGGATTGCGAAAGATATTATTAATAAGGTGCGTGATCAAGGATACCGCTATCGAGATATGGCGATTTTCTTAAGAAATGGAGAGTCATATTCACATTTGATTTCAACTATTTTTCACGCTTACCAAATACCGATTTTCATAGAAGAAAAGCGCTCAATGCTAACACATCCATTATTTACGTTTTTACAAGCTACTTTCGATATCATTCAAAAAAATTGGAGATATGAATCAGTTTTCAATGCATATAAAACGGAATTAGTTTATCCATTTGAAAGTAACCGTGATAAGAATCGTGAACAGCTCGAGTTATTTGAAAATTATTGCATAGCGTACGGAAAGCAAGGGAAAAAGTGGACGATTGAAGAGCCGTGGAAGTATCGAAAGTATCGCTCAACTGATGGAATTGATAAAGGGATAACAAATGAAGAGTTAGAATTCGAAGCATTAATCAATTCAGTAAGAGATTTATTAGTAAAGCCAATTCTTTCATTTCAAAGCAATCTGAAGCAAGCTAAAAATGCGAGAGAAATGTGTGTAGCATTGTATGAATTTGTTGAATCACTAGATATTTCAAAGAAGCTTCAACATTTAAGGGATGATGCTGAAAATCGATCCAATTTAATTGAAAGCAAAGATCACGAGCAAGTTTGGAAAGGGTTTATTCAACTTTTAGATGAATGCGTTGAATTAATCGGAGCGGAAAAGCTGTCACGTAAAACATTTTTTGAAATACTTCAAACTGGTTTTCAATCACTGCAATTTGCGAATGTTCCTGCATCATTAGATCAAGTAAATATAGCTGATTTTGATCATTCAAGATTACAAAATGTAAAGTGTGCTTATATCATTGGTGTAAATGAAGGTGTTATTCCAAGGAAGGCTAATGAAGACGGATTATTAGGCGATACTGCTCGAGAGTTTTTACAATCATTTGGTGTGGAAGTAGCACCAACAAGTAAGTACCAATTATTTGTAGAAAATTTTAACATTTATACTGGAATTAATCGGGCTAGTCATGAGTTAATAATTAGTTATCCGTTAGCAAGTGATGACGGAAAAAGTCTTGCCCCTTCAAGTCTTATTCAAAGGATAAAATCGATTTTTCCAAATATACAACAACGATTTGAAAGTGGAGACTTAACATTTAGTTCCGTAGATGAACAGCTAATATCTATTACAAATTATGGTACAGCGTTAACGAATTTAGTTTCTCAGCTTCAAGTTTGGTCGACTAGGGAGACTGAAGCGAATATGGATTTATGGTGGACGCTTTATAATGTCTTACGAGAGAATTCAGATTCAAAAGAAAAGCTGTATAAAGTAATAAGTAGTGTAATGTATAACAATGTTGCAAAAGATCTTGGAGAAGATTTAAGTACAGAATTATATGGGGAAGAATTGAGTGGATCAGTATCACGAATCGAGCTTTTCCATCAATGCGCATATGCACATTTTGCACGTTATGGACTTAAGCTACAAGAACGTGAAGTCTATAAGTTTGAATCATTTGATATGGGTCAATTATTCCATAGTGCATTAACAATTATTGGAGAGAATCTCTTACATGCCGGGAAAAGCTGGAGTAGTTTAACGAATTCAGAATGTGATGAATTAGCAGCAAAAGTAGTAGATGAAATCTCTCCGAAGTTTCAACGTGAGATTTTGTTAAGCACAAATCGATATATGTTTTTAAAGAAAAAAATGAAGGATGTTATTGCGAAAGTATCCTCAATTTTAAGTCAACAAGAACATGCTGGTAAGTTCGTCCCTGTTGCTTTAGAAGTACCGTTTGGTAAAGATAAACAGTTAAATTCTTATGAACTTCCGATTGATGGGAAGAGAAGAATGGTATTAAATGGCCGAATTGACCGTATTGATAAAGCTACAAGTGAAAAAGGCGATTACTTACGAATTTTGGATTATAAATCAACGAAAAAGGAATTAAAATTATCAGATGTTTACTATGGACTTGCTTTACAATTACTAACTTATTTAGATATAGCTGTAGCAAATTCAACTAACTTACTTGGAAAACACGCAGACCCGGCTGGTATTCTTTATTTCCATGTGCAAAATCCGATTGTTAAAGTTAAAAATAATATTGAACTCGATGAAATTCAGGATGAAATCTTTAAAAAGTTTAAAATGAATGGATTACTTTTAGAAGATCGTGAAAGTAATACGTTAATGGATGAAGCATTAATTCAGGACGGAAGCTCTTCAAAAATTGTGCCGATCAGGCTTAAAAAAACTGGAGAGTACATGGCGAAATATTCAAAAACTGTAAAGCCTGAACAATACCCAATGATGACAAATTATATAAAGCAAAAATTTTCTGAAGCTGGTCAGCAAATATACAACGGTTTTGTAGAAGCAAATCCATATCAGCAAAAGGATAAAATACCATGCACATATTGTTCGTACCAATCAGTGTGTCAATTTGATGCGAATGTAAAAGGAAATGAATATCGTATTCTACCTCCTTTAGAAGATAGCGAAGCATTACAAAAAATGATAGAGGTGGTGAATAAAGATGAGTAAAGAAGAAATTAACGCAAGTAAAACAACATGGACAGCCGACCAGCAAAAAGCAATCGATTTCGAGGGTTCAGATATTCTTGTAGCCGCTGCCGCTGGTTCTGGAAAGACGGCTGTTCTTGTTGAACGAATTATTCAAAAGATTATTCGCGATGAAAATCCAATAAATGTTGATGAATTACTTGTTGTTACTTTTACAAAAGCAAGTGCCCAGGAAATGAAAGAAAGGATAGGGATTGCACTAGAGAAACAACTTGTAAATAATCCTGAATCTGATCATTTAAGGAAACAAGCTTCTTTGTTAAATAAAGCTTCAATCTCAACTATTCACTCTTTTTGTACTGAAGTCATACGATCAAATTATTATATGGTTGAATTAGATCCGAACTTCCGTACTGCAGAAGAAATTGAGATTCAATTACTAATGGATGAAGTGTTGGAAGAGTTGATGGAGTCAGAATACAGTGATGAATCTAATTTGGTCTTCTTTGATTTAGTTGATCGTTATACTAGTGATCGAGATGATAATGATTTACCAAAATTAATTTTAAAGCTATATCGTCATGCAATTTCTAATCCAAACCCAAGTGAGTTTTTAAATGCATTCATTAATCAATATAATGTAGTGGATAAATCAGTTGATGAAATCCCTTTTATTCAAGAGCTTAAGAAATTTATTCAAGATGATATGAATGCTTGTATAAACGCTTATAAACAAGCATTAGATTTAATTGAAAGTCCTGATGGGCCAATAAAGTATGCTGACTTGTTTAAAGAGGAGTATGGTAATTTAGAATGTTTATTCCATGCTTCAGAAAAATCATGGGAAGAAATTAATATTGGTCTACAAAAAATCGTATTTAATCGATTGCCAACTATTAAAAAGACAGAAGGAGATCAACAGAAAAAGGAATTAGTAGCGAATTTCCGTAAAGATGTTAAGAAGAAGATTGATGATATAAGAGATAAGTATTTTAGTCGAAGTATTGACATTCAATTAAAACAAATAAGTGAATTGAAACCTCTAGTCGAAAAGTTAATTGAACTTGTTAATCGTTTTATCGTGTTATTTAAACAAGCAAAATTAGAAAATGGCATTTTAGATTTCAATGATTTAGAACACTATGCACTTGAAATTTTAAAGGAAAAGGACGAAGAAGATTTATTAGTACCTTCATCGGTTGCAAGAGTTTACCAAGAAAAGTTTAGCGAAGTGTTAGTTGATGAATACCAAGATACGAACTATGTTCAAGAATCGATTTTAAGATTAATCACAAAAGGCACCGGTGCTTCTGGTAATCTTTTTATGGTTGGAGACGTTAAGCAATCTATTTATCGCTTTCGATTAGCAGAACCGCAGCTATTTATAAATAAATACAATTTATATGAAAAAGAGAAAAATGAAAGAACTGGCTTGAGAATCGATTTATCTAAAAACTTTAGAAGTAGAGCGGAAGTATTAGATGCAACCAATTTTATTTTTCAACAAATTATGGGAAGAGAAATTGGTGGAATTGAGTATGATGAAGATGCGATGTTAAAGCTAGGTGCGAGTTATCCTGAATACTCAGATTGCTCTGCTGAATTAATCTTACTAACGAATTCGGATGAAGAAGAAAATGAACCTGAATTCAGCGACCAAGAAGAAGATGATCTTGTTGAAGAAAAACTTGAACAAATAGAGGCAAGGTATGTAGCGAGAAGAATAAAGGATTTAGTTGAAAGTGAATATTTAGTAACCGATAAGACTGGAGATATGAGACCAGTAAAATACAATGATATTGCTATTTTAGGACGTTCATTATCGAATGCAGATTTGTATATTGAAGAATGCAAAGCGCTAGGTATACCGCTATATGCTGAGAAATCAAAGGACTTATTTCAAACAATTGAAGTGGCCGTCTTTTTAAATTTATTAAAGCTAATTGATAATACGATTCAAGATATTCCACTTGCATCTGTCCTACGTTCTCCAATTGTAGGACTTACGGAACCGGAATTAACGACGATTAGACTTAATCATAAAAAAGGTTCTTTTTACGATGCATGTCAAGATTATCTAAATAATTATGAAAACCGTCATAAGCAACTTTCAATTAAATTAGTACATTTCTTTACACAAATAAAGGAATGGAAACGACTCGTTAAAAGGGAGACACTTTCAATCTTTATTTGGAAGGTATTAAAAGAGTCTACTTACTATGACTTTGTCGGAGGCTTACCAGGAGGTAAACAAAGGCAAGCAAATTTAATTACGATTTTTGATCGTGCTAAAGTATTAGAAGAATCAAATTATAGAAGTCTATTTCAGTTTTTAAGATTTTTAGATCGTATGCAAGAAAGAGATGAAAAGCTAGATGAGGTTCGTATTTTAAGTGATCAAGAAAATGTCGTTCAAATGATGACAATTCATAAAAGTAAAGGATTAGAGTTTCCTGTTGTGTTTGTCGTAAATACATCTAAGCAATTTAATATGCAGGATTTAAGGGCAAAATTCATTTTACAAAAGGAATTAGGTCTAGGTATGAATTATGTACATCCCGCTTATCGTACAACTAATTCAACTCTTTTGAAGGAAACAATCAAGCGCAAGGAACAGGAAGAGTTAATTTCAGAGGAGCTACGTATTCTTTATGTTGCATTAACTCGTGCAAGAGAAAAGCTTATTTTAGTAGGTAAAGTAAATGATGCACAAAAAATGATCGAAAGTTGGAAGGAAGTTGAAAACCATAAAGAGTGGCTTCTGCCATTAAATGTTATTAGTGGTGCTAAAAGTTATCTTGATTGGATTGGACCTTCTATCATTCGTCATGATTCTAGTAATGCAATTAGGTTTGAAGATGATTTGTGGCATACAAAAAATGAAATTCAGTTTTACCCATGTCGTTGGAATTATTCAATTGTGGACGCTTCTACAATTCAATCATTAGAAGTTGAGGAAGAAGAAAATAATAAAGCCGAAGTATTTCAAGCTTTCCAGTCAAAGGAACCAATCAAAATAAATAATGATGAGCTTCATGAAAAAATAGAGAATCAATTAAACTGGCAATATAATCATAAACAATCAACTCTTTATCGACCAAAACAATCTGTTACAGAATTAAAAAGAAAAATGCAAGAGGAAGATCCATATAGTCAAAGTTTTACAGCGACTAAAACAAAAGATTTTCCACTTGAAAGACCAAAATTTATGTCTGAACAAAAAATGAACTCAGCTGAAAAAGGCACTGCTACCCATGCTGTTATGCAAAATTTAGATTATCAATTTGTTTCATCTCATGAAGAAATCGTAGATCAAATAAATAGTATGGTTTTAAAAGAATTAATTACACAAGAGCAAGGGGAAGCTGTTAATAGCTTGGAAATTTTTGAATTTTGTCAGTCAGAGCTTGGTCAATTAGTGAAAAACTCAAATCAGAATCTGCGTGAAGTACCATTTAGTTATGGTGTTTCAACAAATGAAATTTATAAAGAGTGGGAAGATGAAGAAGAAGTTGTATTAATCCAAGGGATTATTGACTTACTATTAATTGATGGAGACGAGGTTATACTAATTGATTATAAAACCGATCGAACTGGAGCATTTGCAACAAGCGATGACTTGAAGCAAGAAGCAAATAGAAGATATGGTGTTCAACTCGATCTTTATTCAAAGGCAATTGAAGCGGGTATGGATAAATTGGTTAAAGCTAAGTATCTATACTTTTTCGATGGTGGTCATATTGTAGAGTTATAGAAAAGAAGCGATGCATCAGCATCGCTTCTTTTGTGTATTATAGAGTGGCTACTTCATTTTGATCTACTAAATCAGCATCTAAAGTATTAGTAGCACTTGCACCGCTTATTGTTGCTGGAAGAAACCCAGTATTACCTGAGCCTGAGCCGAAATATGATTTTGTTTGTGTTTTTGGTGAGATATTATTAAGATCTCCTGTATTAATATTTCCTTCATTGTTTGAGATAACGATTGCACCAAGAAATGTTGGCATGAAGATTCTCCTTTCTTAATCGGATAATTTTGTTTTTGGTGTCTCTTCTTTTCGCCCTGTTACTACAGGTACTGAAGGCACGGATGGTACTACTGTGTGTACTGGAACTACCGGAGCAGCTGGTACTACCGTGTGTGGCGTTACTACGGGCGAAACTGGTGATGTTGGTTGAACAAGTACATCTGATTGAAATGGTTGCATTGATGATGTCATCATTGGCTGCATTAGTTGAGAAAAAGTAGGTTGAGCATGACTAACGCCTGGAGTTTGGTAGTGTATTGTAGGTGCTGAGAGAAAATGTCGTATTTGATGTACACGAGATAACATTGTAGCACTATGAACTGAGCCAATAACGGAAACGCCGGCTGAGCTTATACCATTATAATTTATTGAACCAACTTGGATTGTCGGGTTAAGATTTACTCGATGTAAATTCACATTAGGAACATATGGAAGATGTTTTGGAATTCTTTTATAAAGTGGATAAATTTCAAAAACATCTCTGTTTGGATCAGCAAACATATTTCCTTCTTCTTGAAGCGCGAGAGCATTTGACTCTGCATTGATTGAAAATGTATCCCCAAACTGCAAAATGCTTGAAAATAGTACTGTATTTACATCGTATTTTTCTACAGCGGCTAAACGAAAACATGGATCGATTTTAAACATTAACTTACAGATAAAGGTACAAATGGTCCGATAATTAAAGATTCTGGTGGTGTGTCAAATATAGAGGATAGTGAAATATTATGAGCATCTCCAATCAAAAATAATGAAGATGATGAAATCGCTGAAAATTTTATTTCTTCTACTTGTAAATTGCAATTTGTTACATTTAAATTCATCCTTTATTCTCCTTTCCGATATTATGCGGTAAGTTTTGTAAAAAGGCACTATAGGCAGTTCGAATATCTCTTAACATGTGTAAAACGACTTCTTCAGAATATCTGAGCGGATTATCTGCGAAGTTAGGTTTATTTTTATATAAATCAATATAGTAAGGAATCCTAATATCCATTTGATTTCGAATATCATCGATCATCATTTGACGGTAATAATCATCAACTACAACTCTAAGCTCTGTTTCTAATTGGAGAATGGTTTCTAGTGCTTCTTCTTTTAAATGGAAATGAATTCTTTCTTCTATATATGATTTCAAAGCTTTCATATGATTGTCAGGCTTAATATCAATTTGTTGGTTTTCCACTGTTAAATCATCGAATGTTGGGGCTTGAAGAGGATTCAGCCCGATTGTTAACGTACCATTCAAATTTTCTACTTTTAATTGGTCAAATTTGTATTCAATTTTATCAATTTTTGTCTCAGGTCTTTGAGAAAGTTCAATAACAGTAACCTCAAGTTGAGCTATTTTAGCTTTTAATTCTTCAATTATTTGGGACTGTTCATAAAGTAATTGCTCAATCTGAGTCTGTCTTAACTCTAGTTGATTCATACAATTCCCTCGCTTTCAATTTGCTACAGGAATAAAATTATGTCTCTTGGGAAGTTTGAACGATTTGACCTGGTTCAGATAATGGTGGTGCTGCTTCTGAATAATCTCCAGTATTATTTGTTATCGTTTTTGCATTTATATTTCCTGATGTTCCAATTTGAAAAACAGATGAGTTTACGATCCCACCAGTTTTTAGCTGATTAATAATAATTGTTTGGTGTATATATATATTCAAACGACATCCTCCTTTACATATTGCCGACCATTGGTTGATCAACTTGATCTTGATCATATACGTTCGAAATACTTTTATTGTTATAAACTGTTACATTATCACCTGTATTAAACGAACCAGCACCGGCATACGTTTGAGCACTACTTTTAGGTATGATATTATATGCATCACCCACATTTACTACACCACTACTACCGATACTGACAATATTAATTACTCCAACATAAGCAGGCATGACTGTACACCCTTTATTCTTTTTATGATTATGTATTATATGGCCATTTAACCTAAAACGTGATTGTAGACTATGTATTGTTAAGAAGTATTAATTTTATATATATAGAAGAAAAGGAGTGAAGGGGAAATAAGGAGAGCAAAAAAAATACTAGCTGCAATTAGAAAAACTAATTGCAGGCTAGCTATTAAGCTCTCCTTTTAGAAGAGGTAAAGGTCGAGATCATATTCATGAGCCTGTCCAATTCCTGGCTACATAAAACTGTTTTCTTGTTCGTAAAGCCATATCGTCCCGCGTAATATACCATTCGGGCCCGTTTTTTCTCTATAACATGAAGCAGCAATTTAGTCACCAACTTTGTTCAAGAATAGGGAATTATGTCTAGGTCTCACGATGTATGTAATGCTATTATACAAAATCATTTTCATATGAAAAGACATTCGCTAAAAGAAGTGTAAAACTTACAAAATACTACAATATTCACCTTCATTCAATCTTTGGATAGTGGAAATTGAAAGGTTTTTGTAGGATAAACTATATGGAGTGTCGAATTGTAAGGAGCTATAGGTAATAATGAATTTATTTTCGACAGTAGATTACAATCCTAGATTAATATAATTTATGATTAAAAAAAATGAATAGTATGTCATGCTGTATATAACGGCGAATAGGTATAAAATCACAGTTTATATTTTGAACAATTTGTGAATTTTTTTAAATCTTTTCTATTTCCATTTCATCTACATTTTTCCTTATTCAAGCACTTATGTTATGATTATTTAGAATATATATTTGGGAGGAAATGAAATGATTCACTTACATATTACATCGTGGGTAATCGCTATTATTTTAGCTTTAATTGTTGGGCACGGATACAAGAATGGTTGGAATGTTAAAGTTGCTCATATGATTTTACGTCTTTTATACTTCGTTATTTTAGGAACTGGATTGTATTTATTTATTCATATTTCTAATAAAGAAAATATGCCGTCTGATATGATGATGCTTTATAACGTAAAAATGACACTTGGTATTCTTATGTTAGGTGTTTTTGAATATTTCACAGTGTCTTCTAAGAAACATCGTAAAATGGTTGTTCCTGCAACTATTTTTACAGTATTTATTTTAGCTTTATTATATATAGGATTTAGATTACCACAAGGTTTTCACTTCTTTGCATAATAAAAAAACTGTCACAAATTTTCTTTGTGGCAGTTTTTTTGTTTATGAAAGTTGTGTTAATAGGTAGCGGTTACCTGTTGCTTTCGTAAGTTCAAATCGATGGTTTTGTTCTTCAGATGAAATTTTAAATTGGTGATATACTGAACAAACAAGTTCTCCATTATCAAATACGATGAAATTCACTCCTTCTGTAGGTAGACCTTCAGGTTGAAATGAAAGGAAATTATGACAGTACAAGCAATCGTATAGGGAAAAACTATGTGTATTTAGTAAGTACGCTAAAGTATAAAAGGATTCATCGCTCAAATTTTTCAAGAGTGAATCGAAGCTATATAAAAGTTTTCGTTGAATACGAAGGATATCGCCATTTTGTAATTTTTTCTTTTTGGAATTTTGAATAAGAAAATGACCATTTTTTAAAGAAGCAGGAATCCACTCTTCATTAATAGAAACTTCAAAATCTTCATCGATAAGATCCTCAAGTAAAAACGCCTCATCAGTTTCATCATCGAAAAAGACCCATTCATCATTTATTTCTTCAATTGCTCCAATAGTAAAAGCGCGAGGTTGCTTTTGAAATAATTGTGATCGGTGCTTAAATTGCATTAAGTAACCTCCAGTTACAAGCGTTCTGCTGTTCATTGTTTATTTACATAGGTTCAGGTGAAAAGTAGTGATTCGGACATTTTGTTGAATCATAAAATAAAGTATCTAATAGAATCTTTTTTTCGTTCGAACCTTTTTTTGAAACTCGAATATTGTTTTAAATGGATTAAAAATTTTACTCTATTTTCCGACCGGTATTAGGATTTATAGAACATAATAGCTGCGTTTATTTCGATTTTAATAAAGCTGCTACTTTTTTCATTTATTGACATAACTTAACTATTTTATAACTATGCAAAAATTAAAAAAACGTATGGACAAATAATGATAAGTTACCAACTTTTTTTGCGGATTAACGCACCTATTTTTAAAAACAATAATACGATATAGAATTAACTTTAGTTTTATAGGGAAATAGCCCAGAAAGGAGAAATAAAACATGTGCGGTATAACTGGGTGGGCAGATTTTCAAAAGGATTTATCCAATGTAAATTCTGTAACAAAAAAAATGGCTGAAACATTGTCTAAGCGTGGTCCAGATGATACGAATATTTGGTCGTCGAATCATTGTAGTTTTGGTCACAAAAGATTAGTTGTAGTTGATCCAATAGGCGGAAAACAGCCGATGCGTAAGACGAAAGGTAACTTCACGTATACGCTTTGCTACAATGGTGAGTTGTATAATACAGAGGATATTCGAAAAGAACTTTTAAAGAGGGGTTATACGTTTCAAGGACACTCAGATACTGAGGTTCTACTTACAAGCTATATTGAATGGAAGGAAGCATGTGTAGACAAATTTAATGGAATATTTGCTTTTGCAATTTGGGATGAAGAAAAGGAAAGTTTATTCATTGCAAGAGATCGTTTAGGTGTTAAACCTCTATTTTATAAAGAAGACTATAAAAGATTATTATTTGCTTCAGAAGTTAAGGCAATTTTAGCAAACCCTGGAGTAAAGGCTGAATTAACTGAAGAAGGGCTCTCTGAAGTATTTGGACTTGGTCCATCTCGTACGCCTGGAAATGGTGTTTTTGATGGGATTAAAGAACTACGTGGTGGTCACGCTATGACATTCTCAAGAAATGGGCTTAAAATATGGAAATATTGGGATGTTATAAGCGATATACACACGGATTCAGTTGATGAAACGATTGAAAAAGTACGTTTTTATGTTGAAGATGCAATCGTAAGACAATTAGTTTCAGATGTGCCTTTATGTACGTTTTTATCAGGTGGAGTGGATTCTAGTACGATTACTGCAATCGCTGCAAATCATTATGCTAAAGAAGGAAAAGGGCAATTAACAACTTATTCAATCGATTATGAGGAAAATGATAAATATTTCACATCAAGTGTATTCCAACCAAATTCGGATGCACCTTGGATTGAGTTAATGTCTTCAACCTTTAATACGAATCATCAAAGATGTGTCATTACAAACGAAGAACTGGTTCAATATTTAGATGAAGCTACAGAGTGTCGTGACCTTCCAGGAATGGCGGATGTCGATTCTTCATTATTATGGTTTTGTCAAAAAATTAAACAGAACTTTGTAGTAGGGTTATCAGGAGAATGTGCTGATGAAATTTTTGGTGGTTATCCTTGGTTTCATCGAGAAGATGACTTGAATAGACCAGCGTTTCCTTGGATGAGATCAACAGAACTTCGGCAAAAGCTTTTAAAAGACGAATGGAGTAAGAAGCTAAATTTAACTCAGTACGTTCAAGATCGATACAACGAGACGGTAAAAGAAACGCCAATCCTTGAAGGTGAAAGTCCATTAGAGGCTAAAAGAAGACAACTGTTTTATTTAAATCGTCAATGGTTTATGGCTCAATTATTAGATCGAAAAGATCGGATGAGTATGGGAGCGAGCCTTGAAGTACGTGTTCCTTTTGCAGATCACCGACTTGTTGAATATGTATGGAATATCCCTTGGGAGCTTAAAATGTATGGAGATCGCGAAAAAGGCATCTTAAGAAAGTCACTGGAAGGTCTGTTACCAGATGATATCTTATACCGCAAAAAAAGCCCGTATCCAAAGACGCATAATCCGGTATATACAAAATTAGTTGTTCAAAAATTAAAAGAAGCATTAAAAGATAAAAGCTCAGCTCTTTACGAGTTCCTTGATAAAGAGCAATTAAATAGTTTAGTTGAAAGTGAAGGTAAAGCATTCCAAGTTCCATGGTACGGACAATTAATGTCTGGACCTCAGTTATTAGCTCATTTATATCAAATTCATGTTTGGTTTAAAAAATTCAATATTAATGTGAAAGCTTAAAAAATATAAAATGAATCGCTTTATAAAAACAAAAAACAAAGAAGTTACTTTAAATAGTAACTTCTTTGTTTTATATTAATCATTTCATTGAGAAATAAACATTTGTGTCCAAGCATTTGAACGTGAATCATAACCAACGCCAATTTGATCTAAATTGCCATTTAAAATGTTTGCACGGTGTCCAGCACTATTCATCCACGCTTTTACTACTTCTTCAGGTGTCTTTTGTCCTTTTGCAATGTTTTCTGCAGCAGATTTATAAGCAATATTGAATTTTTTCATCATATCAAAAGGTGATCCATAAGTCGGGCTATTATGGTCAAAATAGTTTTTATCAGTCATTTCTTGTGATTTGATGCGTGATAGTTTTGATAATTCATTGTTTACTTTGAATGGCTTTAACCCTGCTTTTGATCGTTCAACGTTTGTTAATTCAACAACTTTTGATTCTAATACAGATAATGCTGTAGAGGTTGAAGTAGTTTGATTTGTAGTAGTAGTAGTAGTAGGTTTATATGTTGGAGTAGATGGCTTTGTAACTGGCTTTTTAATAGTAACTTTTTTTACATATTTTACACTTGTCCATCCTTTTGTTTTTCCGGATGTAATATATACCCATTGATTCGATTTACGTGTTACTTTTACTGTCTTTCCTTTCGTTAGTTTACCGACAACTTTATATTTTGTTCCAATTCCAGAATGAACTTTTAATGTTTTTGCAGTAACTTGTCCTTTATAATTTACTTTTGTATAGTTGACTTTCTTTGTAGTAGCTGCACTTACTTTTGAACATTGTGATCCAATTAATAAAGCACCAGCTAAAACTGATAAAGTAATTGTTTTGTTCATTTTAATTCCTCCATTTAATTTATTAAAATTTATAAGATGAGTCTTAAAATTCGTTTTGGAAGTTCTGTTCTCCGGGAACACTATTAAATTTAACAGCTATTCATTTGATTGATGTCTCAAGTTTAAAATTGAATCATATATAAAAGAAATTGACAGTGATGTCTGGTTGATATAGATAGTTTTTATTAAAGGTAATTTAACAAATTTTAACTGTTACCTTTCTTAAAATAAGTTACATTGGATTACAAAAAACTTAAATCTCTTCAAGATAGATGTGTCAAATAAACAAACAATAAAAAACCTAGTCATATAGATAGACTAGGTTTAAAAAAATCTAATAATCATTTTGCAATGCGTCTCTTCCTTCTTCTCCGGTGCGGATTTTAATCGCGTTTTCAATAGGATATATAAATATTTTTCCATCCCCAGGTTTTCCTGTTTTTAAAACTCTTTGTGCTTCATCGACTACAGCTTGAACTGGTACGTCACATACGACTATTTCAACTTTGATTTTTTCGTGTAAGTTGATAGTTCGTTTTTTTCCTCGATACACTTCTGTATAGCCTGATTGCATTCCACATCCTAAAACGTTTGTTACGGTCATTCCTGTGATCCCTACTTTTGAAAGGGCATCTTTTAAAACATCAAACTTATCTGGCCGAGTAATGATTTCTATTTTCGTTAATTTTGCAGTCATTTATATCCCTCCTTATATACTTGCGTCGTGATATGCTTTTTCTCCATGTATGCTTAAGTCAAGGCCAAGGTTTTCCTCCTCTTGATCGACGCGAATGCGGATGAAAAAGCCTATAACTTTCACAATTAAAAAGGTGATAATTCCTGCAAAGAGATAGGTTGCTCCGATTGCGAGTAGTTGTTTCCAAAGAAGTGATATGTCACCGTAAAAAAGGCCATTTGCACCAGCACTATTTACTGATTTTGTGGCAAATAATCCGGTTGCAATAGCTCCCCAAGTTCCACCGATTCCATGACAACCGAATGCGTCTAGAGCATCGTCATATCCGAATTTGTATTTTAAGTATGTTACTGCTAAAAAGCATATGACTCCGCCTAAAAATCCAATCACGATTGATGAGAGAGGAGTGACGAAACCACAAGCAGGAGTAATTGCAACTAATCCAGCTACGGCACCACTAACGCCACCTAAAATTGTTGGTTTTTTATTTACGTACCATTCCACAAGTACCCATGCGACTGAAGCTGCAGCAGCTGCAGTATTTGTATTAATGAAAGCAGTTAATGCCACATCGTTTAATGTTAACGCACTACCAACATTAAATCCGAACCACCCAAACCATAATAGTCCTGCGCCTAATACAGTTAGTGGCAAATGATGAGGTGATGTAGATCCGAAATCTCTTCTTTTACCAAGAAGAAGAGCAAGAACTAAACCTGAAACACCGGAGGAAATATGGACAACTGTTCCGCCAGCGAAGTCTAAAGCACCTAGATTACGAAGCCAACCATCCACACCCCAAACCCAGTGAGCTAATGGATCATAAACGAATGTTGTCCATAAAAGAGTAAATAATAGAAAAGCTGAAAATTTCATGCGCTCAGCAAAGGCACCTGATATAAGAGCGGGAGTTAAAATTGCAAACATTAGCTGAAACATCATGAAAAGATTATGAGGGACTGTTGCGCTGTAGTTTTCATTTGGAGTAAAACCAACATCCTTTAATGCTGCCCAAGAAAAGTTACCAATCAAATGATTAAAATCCGGCCCAAAAGCTAAAGAGTAACCAATTAACACCCACTGGATTGATACTATTGCCATAGCAGAATAGCTATGCATTGTAGTACTTAAAACATTTTTACTTTTAACCATACCGCCGTAAAAAAGTGCTAAACCAGGTGTCATAATCATGACTAAAACAGTTGAAATAAAAAGAAATACACTATCTGCAGCCTGAATACCGTTCATCTTCATTCCCCATTTCTTTAATGTTAGTTTTTATAACATTAAATGTTATATAAGTTATCATATTCAGAATATATGCAAAATTCAATATAAATTTCATGAAAATACCAAAAAAAATATATAAAAAATAATGAAAACGCTAACAAATACCAAATTTGTTAGAAAACCTAACATAGCGTAAATAAATGAATAAAAATACAGACCCACGTAAATGAGTCTGTATTTGAAAGTTTGACAGACTCAAGTAAATGAGTCTATATCTTCTATTTGTAAAATTAAAAAATCGGTTTCTAATAGATCGACACCAATTGAATCAGATTCTGTTGCAAACTGTTCGCCATTCCATACATTTGTAATTCTTTTTCTACTTAAATTTATTGGTACTTTAACTGACTGTTTTTCGCTGGAGTTATTTACTATGATTAAAAAGTGAAATTGAGTATTCTTCCTTTCATACATAAGAATGTCATGTTGGTCAGTTTGTACCCAATTAAACTCACCGTCATTTTCTAAAGCAGAGTAATTTTTTCTTAGAGAAATTAATTTTTTTATTGAGTCAAAGATGTTTAAATTATATTGTGATTGGTCCCAAACCATACAACTTCTGCATTCAGGGTCATTTCCACCTTGTAGTCCAATTTCATCTCCGTAGTAAATACATGGAGTTCCAAAGAAAGTAAATAAAAACACATATAATAGAATCACTCTTTTTTCATTTTGATTACATTGTGTCAGTATTCTTGGTGTATCATGTGAACCTAATACATTGAATAGTACTTTGATAACAGGTAAAGGATACCTAGCTATTAAATCGTTAATCGAATATTGAAATTGTATCTTTGAAATAGATTGATAACCGAAATAAGCAAAAAGTGATTTCATTAGAGGATAATTCATAACAGAATCGAATTCGTCACCTCTTAGCCATGGCATTGCATGGTGCCAAATCTCACCTAGAATAAATAAATCATTTTTTAGTTCTTTCATTTTTTTATTAAATAGTTTCCAAAAATAATGATCGATTTCGTTAGCTACATCTAAACGCCAACCATCTATATTAAATTCTTTTATCCAATAAGAACCTATTTCGATTAAAAAGTTCTGTACTTCTTTATTTTCTGTATTTAGTTTTGGCATTTCCTTTACAAAAGAAAAAGTTTCATATGCCGCATTATTTTGTTCATCTTTAAAAAAGTGAAACCATTCAAAAAAAGCGGATTCCTTTCCGTTTTGCAATGCATCCTGAAATGGGGGAAAGGATGCACTTGTATGGTTAAATACTGCGTCAAGCATTACTCGAATATTATTTTCATGGCATTTTTCGATTAATGTTTTTAAGACTTTCTCATCTCCAAAAGTAGGATCTATTCTAAAATAATTGATTGTATTATATTTATGATTTGAATTTGCTTCAAAAATAGGAGTTAAATAAATTCCGGATATTCCTAAATTTTTTAGATAATCAATTTTTTGAATAACACCTTCTAAATCACCACCAAAATAGCTTGAACTCGTTGGTAAAATAGAGCCCCACGGAGTCGAATTTGTTGGATTATTTTTGTTATTTCCACTAGCGAATCGATCGGGGAAAATTTGATACCAAATCGTATCATTGATCCAACTCGGTGGCGATATTAAATTATTCCTATGAAGAAATGGTAATGTAAAACAGTTCGACTGATCATTAGGGTTAAAATTGTTGGAAAATCCTCCTTCACCATAAAATAGAGAATCTTGCTCATTTTTTAAAAGAAATTGATATTTCATTCGTTTGTTTGGAGGATTAACATTTACTTCCCAGTAGTCAAATAGTTCTGTGGAAAATGCAAGATACATTGAGAGTGCTGATTCAATTTGCCAACCTGAATCATTAAATTTGAATGGATCACCGTAATAAAAAATAATTTCTGTACAATCACTTTTTTTTGTTCGAATTCTTAAACGATAGGTTTTATCATCTATTGAAAAAGCATATTGATCATATGGCTGATGATATATTGATTCAATTTGCATGATCCCACCCTTTATATCAGTAAATTTTATTATTATTGTTTAGAAGGAATTAACTTGCTATCTAATTTGGTAACAGTATAATTAAATAGTATGTGCAATCGCTTCCATTTTTATAAAATTAAATATAACATTTGAATTTCATTGTAATATTTTGCAAAATAATGTAGAGAGTGAAAATTATGTACATGCGAGTGTCTTGCAGGGGGAGAAAAAATGAGGCGATTTGGTTTTTTAATACTAGTGTCTGTACTATTTTTGAGTACGTTACCAAGTATTAGTTTTGCAGAAAAAAATACAACAGATCTAAAAAAAGAAATGATTTATCGAATTTTAGTTGATCGTTTTTTTGATGGTAATCTAAAGAATGATAAAAATGTAGAACCGAAAGATTTAAATAAGTCTCAGGGTGGAGATTTAAATGGTATTACTCAAAAATTAGATTATCTTAAGGATTTTGGATATAATGCTATTTCAATTTCACCAATTTTTGAGAATGATGAAAATTCATATGATGGATTCTCAATCGTTAATTTTAGAAAGATTGATCCAAGATTTGGAACAAATGAAGAACTTAAGAAGTTAGTAAAAGAAGCGCATAAACGTAATATCAAAGTTTATATTGATTTTGTTTCAAATAATGCTTCGCCAAATAGTGAACTTTCTAAAAAAGCAGATTGGTTTAATCCCGAAAATAGTACAAGTTCAGAAAAGAAATGGACAAATGGGCTACCTGACTTTAACCAAGAAAACAATGATGTAGCAAATTATTTAATCGAAACTGCTAAGTATTGGATGGATCAAGCTAATTTTGACGGATATAATTTACAAGAAGTAAATAATGTACCTGTTTCTTTTTGGGAATCATTTAACAAAGAAATAAAAAAGAAAAATCCAAATTTCAAATTATTTGCTGATTTAAATGCTTCAAGTGAAATAGATCTAAATAAATATAAAAATTTAGGTTTTAATGGAATTTATAATGTAGATTCAGTAGCTAATTTGGCAAATACTTTTTCTTCGCAAAATCAATCTTTAACTGACATAATGAAGCTTCAAGAAAGTTTAAGTAAGCAACTAGGCTCGACATTAATGATTAACTATTTAGACGATGAAATGACTAAGCGCTTTGTATCAATTGCTGAATCAAAAGGTGAGTACCCACCTTCAAGATTAAAGTTAGCACTTGCATATTTATTTACAACACCAGGAATCCCATTGACTTATTATGGGACAGAAATTGCGTTAAATGGCGGAAACATACCTGATAATCGAAAAGGAATGGATTTCCGTACTGATGAAGATTTTACAAAATATATCAAAAAACTGACTGAATTAAGAAGAACTTTACCTTCTCTTTCTGATGGGGATTTTGATGTGCTTTATAATGATTCAAAAGGTATGACTTTAATTAAGAGACATTATAATGATGAAACTACTATAGTTGCAATAAATAATACTTCTCTTGATCAGAAGGTTCATTTAGATTTTGATGTCGTTAAAAAATCTAATGAATTAAGAGGGCTATTAAATGATGATTTGGTTCGTCCAAATAAAAAAGGATTTGATATTGTCCTTAAAAGAGAATCCTCAAATGTTTATGCAGTTGCGCCAAAAACTACCTTAAACATTGGAGTGATTATTGCTATTCCAGCTATTTTTGTTGCGTTTATCATCTTTTTATGGCTTGCAAGAAGACGTAGTAATAAGGGAAAATAAATACTAGTTTGTTGAGCTTAGAATACTTGAAATGATTGATTAAGGTCTTTTTAGTATTCTAAGCAAGCATCAAGCAGTGTTAATTAGAATAAGATTAAATCCACTAGATTCCAGTATAAATAAACGGGACATCGACTTGTGAAGGAAGATGTGGATTTTATCAAGAATCAGCAATCTTTTTAATAGAGTCTGCATCTAAAGAAATAATGATAACGTTTACATTCATTCGTAAATAAGGGGAATAAAAATGACTATTACAATTAAGGATGTTGCGAAGAAAGCGAATGTAGCGCCTTCAACGGTGTCTCGAGTTATCTCAAACAACCCAAGAATAAGTGAAAAAACAAAAAGAAAAGTTAGAAAAGTAATGGATGAACTAAATTATCATCCAAATTTAAATGCAAGGTCATTGGCTAATCGATCTACGAAATCAATTGGATTAGTTTTGCCACCAGCATTAGATACATCATTTCATAATCCATTTTTTGCAGAAGTAATTAGAGGTGTGACAGCATATTCAAATCAAAAGGATTACTCTCTTTATTTTATTACAGGGAACAACGAAGATGAAATTGAGCAAACTGTAATTAAAACAATCAGGGGTAGAAGAGTCGACGGAATTATTCTACTTTACTCTAAGGAAAATGATAAGATTATTGATTATTTGAACGAAAATAATTTTCCTTTTGTATTAGTAGGGAAGCCATATCATTCAATTGACGATATAACATATATTGATAACGATAATTATGCAGCTGCTAGAGATGTGACGGATTATTTAATTGATCATGGACATCGACAAATTGCGTTTGTTGGGGGAGAAAGTAGTCTTCTTGTAACCCAAAACCGTTTACGTGGCTACCAAGATTCAATGCAATTAAACGGACTTTCAGTAAATGAAGAAGAAATTATATTTACATCATTTACGAGAGACGGTGGAAGGAAAGCAGTGAATCAATTGCTCGAATTAAATGAGCTTCCAACTGCAATTGTTGTAACTGATGATGTACTAGCATTAGGTATTATAAGTGTTTTAAGTGAACATAACATTTCAGTTCCGAATAATATTTCAATTATTAGTTTTAATAATGCCATTTTTGCAGAATTATCAAATCCACCACTAACATCTGTAGATATTAATATTTATCAATTAGGTAATGAAGCGGCGAAAAATATTATTTCAAAAATTGAAGAACCAGATGGTACTGAGAAAAGCATCATCGTACCATATAAAATAGTAGTTCGTGGTACATGTGTAAAGAATGAGAGATTAACGTTAGTAAGTGGTTAATTATATTTTAAAGTTAAAAAAAGAGGATGATTAATTTCATCCTCTTTTTGTATGTATGTATTTATCGGTAATTCATAAATTGAACGTCGATTGATAAATCTGCACCTTTTACAGCAGCGATAATTGCTTGTAAATCATCTCTACTTTTTGCAGTTACACGGATTTGATCATCTTGAATTTGTGATTTTACTTTTAATCCGCTATTTTTAATGATTGTATTGATTTTTTTTGCATTATCTTTATCAATACCTTGGACTAATTTAGCTCTTTGTCTTACAGTACCACCTGATGCACCTTCAACCTTACTGTAGTCTAGGTTTTTAATAGGAACATTACGTTTAATTAATTTACTAATTAATACGTCTTTTAATTGCTCTAATTTAAAATCGTCATCAGAAACTAAAACTAGTTCTTCTTTTTCTAATGAAATTGAGCTTTTGCTTCCTTTAAAATCATAGCGAGTTGCGATTTCTTTTGTAGCAAGTTGAATCGCATTAGAGACTTCTGGTAAGTCTACTTTTGATACAATATCAAATGAACTTTCTTTTGACATAGATAGAATCCCTCCAATTCGTTAATACTTGTATTATAGTGTATGATAGACGAAGTAACAAACTTTCAGGTTAGCATGATATAATAATTTTTAGTTTGAAAGTTAAGAGAGGATGTAACAAAAAATGAGTTTACAAGCAGGAGAGATTGTAACTTTAGTTTGCAGTCGAGAAACGGATATTGGGTATATGCTTGTCCAAGATCAAGAAGAAGTATTTTTACATAAAAATGAGGCATCAGGTGAAATTGAAATAGATCAAGAAGTAACTGTATTTTTATATCATGATTCTAAAGGTAGACTATCTGCTACGATGGAAATGCCATTCATTACAACAGAAGGTTATGGATTTGCAAAAGTAGTAGATAAACTTGATGGAGTGGGTGTTTTTGTAAACATCGGTATTTCAAAAGATATTCTTTTAGAAAAAGGTGACCTTCCACCTCTTCAAGAAGTTTGGCCTGAAGAAGGTGATGAAATTTTTTGTACGTTAAAGCAAACAAACAAAGGTAGATTATTAATTAAAATTGCTACTGAACCAGTCATGAGAGAGTTTTCTGTACCGGCTGAATCTAATATGCTTAATAAAAATGTATCAGGGATTATTTATCGTACTTTAAGAGTTGGTTCTTATATTTTAACTGATGAACGATTCATAGGCTTTATCCATGAATCACAGAGAAAAACTGAACCTCGAATTGGTGAAAGAGTAAGTGGACGCATTATTGATGTAAAAGATGATGGAAGTATTAACGTGTCACTTTTACCAAGAGTGCATGAAGGATTAGATCAAGAAGCAAATGAAATTTATGAATATATGATGAGCCGTGGTGGCGCAATGCCTTACTGGGATAAAAGTGATGCAGAGGATATTAAAGTAAGATTTAATATTAGTAAAGCTTCATTTAAACGAGCGATGGGTAGATTATTAAAGGAAAACAAAATCTATCAAGAAGACGGTTGGACATACGCAAAAGAATTGTTTGAGAAGAAAGAGCAATAATTAGAGTTTGAAACCATTTCATATTGAAATGGTTTTTTTGCTATTTTTTTACAATTTACAGGCATACTAAACATATGAATGTTTAGGAGGCTTGTAGGTGAGTGACAAAAAAGAATTGTTATTAAAAGTTCTTGTCGTAATATTTGGTGCATTGATGAATGCATTTGCTATGAATTGTTTTTTAATTCCTGTCAGTGTTTATTCAAGTGGTTTTTCTGGTTTAGCTCAGTTACTTACTAATTTATTAAATGATTTTACACCTTTTTCAGCTTCTACTGGTATTTTACTTGCAATATTAAATATCCCAGTAATCATTTTAGCATGGAAAAAAATAGGTCCATCCTTTACGTATTTTACGATTTTAAGCGTTGGAATCACGACGATATTTTTAGAAATAATTCCAGTAACGCCTCTATTCTCAAAAGATATTTTACTTAACGCAGTCTTTGGTGGATTAATTGTTGCAGTTGGGATTGGATATACATTGAAGTTTGGTGCTTCGACAGGTGGGTTAGATATAGTAGCTCTAGTATTATCACGTTCGAAAGGAAAACCAGTTGGCACATACTTCTTCCTTTTTAATGCGTTAATTATATTAACAGCAGGCTATATTTATGGAATGGAAAAAGCCCTTTATACATTAATTAACCTATATGTTACTTCTAGATTCATTGATGCAATTCATACTAGTCATATTAAAGTAACTGCCTTTATTGTAACGACAAAAGGCGATGAATTGCGTAAAGAAATCCATTCAAAACTTGTGCGAGGAATAACTGCAATCAATGCAAAAGGTGCTTTTACGAATCAAGATAAGCAGATTTTAATGATGGTGCTATCACGTTATGAGCTATATCATCTATCGAAAGTCATTAAATCAGTTGATGAAAAGGCATTTACTAATATCGTTCAAACAATTGACGTGTTTGGTGAATTTAGGAAGTTTTAAGAGTGGAATTAAGAAAGGGGAATTAAACAAATAGGAAATTAAGTCTTAATCTATATATTGTAAAAAATACATAAAAAACTGTTCATCTTTTACCAAAATAAATGGAAAAGTTGAACAGTTTTATTTTTTGAATCTTAATAATAATAAGGCTTTTTCAAGTTTAGAAAGTTCTTATTGTCTTTCAGAAAGATTTAAATATACTTAAACTATTAGATGAAGAAATTCTTATGTTTTTGAGTAGATTAAAACGTTGAAAAATATTAAAGATGATCGACACTTTTAGAAAAAGATTTCTTACCAGCTTGTGCATTTTTTGTTTCTTGTGCATTTTTCTTTTCTCTTATAGCGTTATTATCTTTTGCTTTTTTGTCATTATCACTAGTAGGCATATATAAGCTCCTTTATAAGAAATGATAATGTTAGGTTTACCTATATCAACTTAATTATGTATGAGTGTTCGTTTTCAAATATGATGTTCTTTACAGAGACAACTTTTTAATATAGAGAGAAGTTTTATTTTTTTTGAGGAGGAAGCAAAGTTGGTGGAAAGAAATAAAGAGCTTTTATTTAAGCTGGTTGTAGTAATGATCGGTGGTTTCTTAAATGCGTTTGCAATGAATTGTTTTTTAATCCCTGCTAATGTTTATTCAAGTGGTTTTGCAGGTCTAGCGCAATTGCTTTCAAATATTATTACTGACTACACGCCGTTTACAGCAACGACGGGAATTCTATTAGCGTTATTAAATATTCCTGTTATCGTCTTAGCATGGAAAAAAGTGGGTCGTTCCTTTACGTATTTTAGTTTTTTTAGTGTAGGGATAATGACATTATTTTTGGAAATCTTACCTGTAAAACCAATTTTTTCTGATGATATTCTTCTTAATGCAGTTTTTGGTGGTTTAATTGCTGCGATCGGTATTGGAATGACATTAAAATTTGGTGGATCTACAGGTGGATTAGATATAATCGCCTTAGTTCTTTCAAAATCAAAAGGCAAACCGGTTGGAACATATTTCTTTTTGTTTAATGCTATTATTATCATTACAGCTGGCCAGCTTTATGGAATGGAAAAAGCTCTTTATACTCTAATCAATTTATATGTTACTACTCGAGTTATCGATAGTGTTCATACGAGTCATGTTAAACTAACGGCAATGATTGTCACTACAAAGGGTGAAGAGCTTAGAGAAGAAATTCACGCGAAACTTGTACGAGGAATTACGCAAATGAATGCAACTGGAGCATTTACTAAGCAAGATAAAGATATCCTAATGATCGTATTATCTCGTTATGAATTATACGATTTAGAAAGAATTATAAAAAGAGTAGATCCGAAAGCTTTTACGAATGTAGTACAAACCGTTGATGTATTAGGGGAATTTAGAAAGATTTAAATAGATAATGACTAGCAAAAAGTTAAAATTGCTAGTCTTTTTTTATTATTTGCTTGTTTTTTAAGGAAGGTAATGGGTTATAAAAAAGAAGAAATGGATTGGAAAGAACTATTTCAAATTATGATCTTCGGGTTTTTGTTTTCCTTTCAATTCATTAAAAATTGAACTTCGAGTATTCTCGCTTAAATTATTATTAAGTTTAAAACCGTACGATTCCATTAGTGTTTTAAACTCTCTGATCGTTAATGGTTTTGCATCTTCGACTAATTCGAATCCTAATAAGCCATTTGGTTCAATTGTTGCAAACTTAATGTCATCAAATTTATTAATTCCTTCATTTCGAATACGCATTTCCAATTGATCAACAGTTAATCGTAACTTTTTTAAATTTTTAATATTCAACTTCCCATTTTCTACTACAATTTTTGATTTTCCCGTAAAAAATTTTTCAAGAGTATTCGATTTCATCTGCAAATATTCTAATACAATTAGGGTTAACACAAAAACTGAAGCTGCAATTAATGTTTTACTTAAACCTTTTTCAATAATTGGCGTAACGATAATCGTACCAATCGAAATCATAACAATCGTTTGTGGTAATGTCATTTGCGAAATAGATTTTCTTCCTGCTATTCTTAACAGTAAAATGCCACTTAAAATAAGTAAGAACGAATGGAAAATGGTGTGCGTCATCGTAATTCTCCTTTCTTATATGTATTTTGATAAGATTTATTATTCAATTTTAATGATTATATAAATACTTAATTAATTTTTCTTATAATTTTTAGATTATACATTTATTTCTAATGAACTTCATTTATGTGAGCTACTACCATCACTAATATTTCACTGAATTATTAAAGTAATTTTCTAGTTATTTGGTATAATTTAGTAAAGCATACGATAAAGGTGGGGATACTTTGAAAAAGAGATCAATTCTCTTGCTAGCTTGTTCACTACTTCTCTCTGGTTGTGGTGCAAATAGTGAAAAGGAAATAAAGCCGACTAAAAATACAAAACAAACTGTAGTGCAAAGCAATGATATAGACGTTGAGAAGCTTACACCAAACCTTGATGTTACAGCAGCCAATGGGGTTGTAACGATGAAATATTCATTACGCAATGATAATAAAATCCCTGCAAATTTTACATTTTCTTCATCACAAACAGTTGATTTTATAATTAAAGATGAGAGTGGACAAGTAGTTTATCAATCATCTAGAGAGATGGCATATGCACAAGTCATTACAAATGTTACGATTCCTGAAGGCAAAGCACAAGTTTGGGAAGAGCAAGTTAATTTTGTTGATAAGAGTCTTCCACATGGGAATTATGAAGTAACTGCAAATATCGTTGCATCAAAGGTTAATGAGAAGGATCTTAATGGAGAAATTAAACCGGTTACCCAAACATTCTCTTACTAGAATCTCCTTCAGTGAACTAACGTATAAACTGATTGTTCGTAAATAAAAAACAACCAAAGGATTACTCCGATGGTTGTTTTTGTTTTTAATGCTTTTATTAAGCATTAAAGCTTTGTCTATTATTAGCTTTTCGCTCTTCTGCTTCAGCTAATGTAAAGTGATAAGGGAATTTTTCAGAGTACTTTGTAACAGAATCAGAACTTTGTTGAATAAAGCGCTTAGACTTATTACCTTTGCCCATTATGATTCCCTCCTAAATAGGAAAGCTTTTTTTGACTTCTTAAGTATTTCCAATAATAATTGATCAATATCAAAAAGTGGATAATCCTTTTGGTGAAGTCCTTAATAGAATGCACAAATTGCAAATTGTTATAAGTGGTTATTATTAGTTTTGTTTGAAATTAATGACAAAGAAATTGTGCATTCGTTATAATTTTAAGTTGAAAAAATCTTCCAAGAAAATCGCGATTCCATCTTCTTGATTAGATAATGTTGTATGGTTAGCAATATTCTTTAATTGATGAATTGCATTTTCCATTGCTACACCATGACCCGCATATTCAATCATTTCCAAATCATTGTCCTCGTCCCCAAAAGCTATAATGTTTTTTCGAGGAATATTATAGAAAGAGGCTACTTTTTGTAGTCCAATTGCCTTATTCATACCTGCTTTAACAATTTCGATTATATGATGAGGTGCTGCCCAGCGACGGTGATCAATTACTTCAGCGTGAACATTTGATAGGTGCTCACGAATACTGGCAACATGAGACTCTTCACTATCAATTAGAAGACATGTTGGAGCTTGAGTAAGATTTTTAACTAAATCTCCATGGATTATATCTTCTTTTAAGTAGTGGAAAAGTGGGATTATCTCTTCTTGGTGTTTATCCGCATATACATCGTCCATTATTTCAGCATACATATTTTTCAATTCATACTCTCTACAGGAACTAATTACCTCTTTTGCTACTTCTAAAGGTAATGATTCGTGATAAACTCCCCATGAATCATCTAGGGGGTGATGAACATAAGCACCATTAAAGTTTACAATTGGAGTTGTAAGTTTTAATTGATCATAATACATTTTACTAGCTCTAAAAGGTCTACCGGTTGAAATGCATACTTCGTGACCTTGGTTCTTTAACTCATAGATCACTTTTAAAGTACGTTCGGATATTGTTTTTTCATCCGTTAATAAGGTGCCGTCTAAATCTAGTGCAATTAAGTGTTTTGTTTTCATATTCATCACCTTTTATTTTTTAATGTTAATCTTTTTAAGAAAAATTATTATTGGGTAAAAAGCCAATAATTACTAATGATACCATCTTTTTAAAAGAAAAAACTTTAATTTTAGAGGAACAATAAGAACCTAAATAGAAGGAGGAATGGATTATGGGTCAAGCACATCAATTTCGACCAGGCGACAAAGCACCAAATAATGGGGTATATGTGGAAATCGGCGAAACAGGAAGCAACGTAACTCGCCCAAAACAAATTAAACTTCAGGCTGGAGAAGTTTTTCCAGATACACAAAACCATAACAGAAAATGGACATATAAATCCAAATTTAAATAATTGATTGGAAACTTAGAAAGTATAATGAACTCATGAAGAATGGGTTCATAGAAGAAATATCCTAAAAATATAAAAAAAGCGCTTTCGATTATTTGATCGAGGGCGCTTTTTTATGCGTTTACAATCTACAAAATATTGAATGTATTAATCAAAATTTTAGTATTTTATAAATTATCTAAATCCATAATTGCTGACATATGTATGTACCAAGTTGAACGTTTTTGGGTGCTACAACATATGTTATATATAGATTTTAGTGGTGTTTTGCAACAGGTTCATTAGGAATTATTGATTCGCTAAGAACTGAAATAGCTAAAGATAATACTACAGCCATTATTGAAGCAGTTGTGAAATTATATTCTCCGCCAGTCATTGAACTTAAAACGTAAGCTCCCATTTGGCATAAAACAAAGCTCCAGAACAATGTCATAATAAAACGCACTCTAATCACTCCTATCTAGTTAGTTCTTATCATATTATATACCTAGAAATTTGATAATTGAAGTTATAATTAAAAAGTTTTAATTAAAAAAAGTAACTTAAGAATTTTTTATACCTATTTTATAATTCCCAAAAATACTACATTAATAATAAGGTGATAAGAATGCCTGTAACTGAGAGATTTTTTAAACAAGAGGATCAATATGCAGTTATTCATCTACCTATTAGACCGAATGGCTTCGGAGTACTCTATGTCGGTGGGAATACGCATTACGTAGATAATGATCATAGTTGCTTATTGCAGCATTTTGATAAAAGAAAACTATTATCGACTTTAACAGATGAAGGGTACACAGTATTCACTTCAAATTTATATGGAAAAAACTGGGGTTCAGATGACGCTGTCGATTTAGCAGAAAGCTTATATCATTCAGTTATGAGAAAAGAAATTTTGAATCCATCAATTCATATAATTGGGGAAGGTACTGGTGCATTAGTCGTTTGTAAATTACTTGGCCTCTTAAAGGGAAAAGTCAGAAGTATTTCATTATTAAATCCTTCGTTAAATATAAAAAATGAATTAGATTTAGAAAGAGAAAATAAACTGTTCTATAAGAGAACCGTTCATGAAATTTTGAAGGCATATAAAGCGTCGGATATATATATGGTTATAGATAGAGAATGTTTTTTCTATGAAACAATTTCACCAATTAAAATTTACACAACAACAAGAAATCATTATAAATGGAAAAGCGATATTAGACTTTTAGAAGAAGAGCGACATAAAAATAATTTACCGATTTCGATTTTGATCTCCTTAGAAGAGAAAAAATTTGATTGTGGAAAAAACTTAATAAGGTTTTTAAAAAAATATCAA
This sequence comes from Gottfriedia acidiceleris, assembly GCF_002128425.1. Classification (GTDB taxonomy): domain Bacteria; phylum Bacillota; class Bacilli; order Bacillales; family Bacillaceae_G; genus Gottfriedia; species Gottfriedia acidiceleris. Next base: position 167,570 of record NZ_NESS01000003.1, on the reverse strand, counting down.
GATGTTTTATAGTCTCTATATTTTTTTTGAATTAATTCCTTAGAAGAAGGAGGTTAATAATGAAAAAGTGTGCGGTTCTAGGATCCAGTGGATTTATAGGATATGAGTTAGTCTGTCAACTAATGGAATATAATGATGTCTCAGCGGTTGTAATGGAAAAAGGAAATGAAAGTGATTTAATTAGTGAAGAAAAAATCTTCTCAATTGGAAGAAATGCAAGGGTCATCTTTTTGGATGAAGAGCAATTTTTATTAGAGAATGAGCAATATGATACTATTTTTATTTGTCATTTTTACGACGAACTAAAGTTAAAAGGCACAATTAATAATATTGAATTTACAGAAAAACTATTTAACAAGATCATTGCTAAAAGTAAGGATATTATCTTTTTATTATCTACAAAAAAAGAATTAGCAGATTTAGAAAGAACTGTTAATGAATTAAGTAAAAATATAGATTGCAATATTACTTATATTGAAATTCCATCTTTATATGGACCTTGGGAGCCATCCGCAGGCTTAGTACATGAATTGATTGTTCAAGACTTAGGAAAGAGAAATGTATCCATTAAAAATGTATATGGTTCTAATGAAATTCTATTTGTAGAAGATGTAGGTAAAGCGATTAGAATAATTTCAGAGAAGGAATTAAAAGAACATAAATATATCATTACGGCTAAACAATGTATGTACTTACCAGAGCATGGGAATTTCACTGGATTACAAAATATGATCGAAGGAATAAAGTTTGCACAAAATAGAAATTTTATAGATGCAACTCCTTTTGTTATTATTAATACAACTTCAATTGAGGACGGTATACAAAAGCAAAAACTGCAAATTCAACAGCATTTTCATCTTTACTAATATAAGGTACATGAGTAAGAAAAAGATAAAAGGAAATTGTTCGTTTTGAATTATTTCCTTTTTTATGTTGAAAAATAAATCAGTCATAAGATGAGCGGCTTCTTCTTAATTAAGACTAATTAATTTTTAATTTAGGAGATGAATTTTAATTATTTAGTACAACAGCGTGAAAGGGAATAGTTCGTTTTGAACTATTCCCTTTTTTGTAGTAGAATACAATACGTTTGAAAATTTGCTTTGGTTTTGAAGTTTGTTCAATTGAGTGGTATTCTTTTAAGAAATGTATAATCTTTTTTATAGTCTAGATATTAAAAGATAAAAATGTAGACAAAGTACTTATTATTTCATAAAATTAGTACCAGGTAATAATAAGAAGATATAAAAATTAAAATTTAAAAGTAAGGCGGGGATATTAATGAATGCTGGAATTTTAGGTATTGGCTCATACGTACCCGAAAAAAAATTAACCAATTATGATTTAGAACAAATGATGGATACTTCAGATGAGTGGATTGTTAGTCGTACTGGAATTAAGGAAAGAAGAATTGCTAGTGACGAACAAGACACTTCTCATTTAGCATATGAAGCTGCGGTAGAAGCTTTAAAAGATGCAAATGTAAAAGCAGAAGAACTTGACTTAATTTTAGTTGGAACTGTTACACCAGATATGTCATTTCCATCAGTTGCATGTGTAATTCAAGAAAGACTTGGAGCTAAAAATGCTGCTGCAATGGATATTAGTGCTGCTTGTGCTGGATTTATTTATGGAGTTGTTACAGCAACTCAATTTGTTAATACTGGTACTTACAGTAAAATACTAGTAATTGGAGCTGAAAAGTTAACGAAAATTGTTAACTGGGAAGATCGAAATACGGCAGTTTTATTTGGTGATGGTGCAGGTGCTGCAGTTATCGGTCCAGTAAGTGAAGGAAGAGGTATTCTTTCTTATGAACTAGGCGCGGACGGTACAGGTGGAAAACATCTATATAAAGGTGGAGACCACTTAGTAATGAATGGCCGAGAAGTCTTTAAATTTGCAGTTCGTCAAATGGGAGATTCTTGTGAAAGTGTATTAAAATTAGCTGGATTAACAAAAGAAGAAGTGGATTTCTTAATTCCACACCAAGCGAATACTCGTATTATGGAAGCAGCAAGAGAAAGATTACAGCTTCCTAAGGAAAAAATGAGTGTAATTATAGATCGTCATGGCAATACTTCTTCATCTTCAATTCCGATTGCATTAGTTGAAGAGTATAAAAAAGGTAATATTAAGGAAGACGATGTATTAGTATTAGTTGGATTTGGCGGCGGATTAACTTGGGGTGCAATTGCACTTCGATTCGGAAGATAATCTAATTGAAGGGAGATTTTTTGAAATGAAAAAACGAGTTGTTATCACAGGATTAGGTGCAGTATCACCTATTGGTAATGATATTAATACAGTATGGGAAAGTTTAATGAATGGAAAGAGTGGGATTGGTGTTCTAACTCGAAAAAATCCTGATAATTTCCCTGTTAAAGTTGCGGGAGAAGTAAAAGACTTTGATCCTGAAAAATATATTGATAAAAAAGAAGTAAAACGCATGGACCGTTTTACTCACTATGCAATCGCAGCTTCAAAAATGGCTCTAGAAGATGCAAACTTTACAATCAATGAAGAAAATGCTCCAAAAGTTGGTGTTTGGATCGGTTCTGGTATCGGTGGTATGGAAACATATGAAGAACAGTTTAATACTTTCCAAACAAAAGGTGCACGTCGAGTAAGCCCATTCTTTATTCCAATGCTAATCCCTGATATGGCATCTGGACAAGTATCTATTCTAACGGGTGCTAAAGGTCCAAATGGTTGTACAGTTACAGCTTGTGCTTCTGGTGCAAGTTCGATTGGTGATGCTTTCAAAATTATTCAACGTGGCGATGCAGTTGCTATGATTACTGGTGGTGCAGAAGCACCGATTACTGATATGGGTCTTGCTGGTTTCTGTGCTGCTAGAGCTTTATCATTAAATCCAGACCCAGAGAAAGCATGTCGTCCATTTGACAATGCTCGTGATGGCTTTATCATTGGTGAAGGTGCTGGTATCGTGTTCCTTGAGGAATTAGATCACGCATTAGCTCGTGGAGCGAAGATTTATGCTGAAATCGTTGGATATGGAACAACTGGTGATGCACACCATATTACAGCTCCAGCTCCAGGTGGAGAAGGTGGCGCACGTGCAATGAGAATGGCACTTGATGATGCTGGTTTATCAGTTGAAGATATCCATTACATTAATGCGCATGGGACAAGTACTGAGTTAAACGATAAATTTGAGACAATGGCAATTAAAGAAGTATTTGGAGAACATGCATATAATGTACCAATTAGTTCAACAAAATCTATGACTGGTCATATGCTAGGAGCAGCAGGTGGTATTGAAGCGATTATTACTGCATTAACAATCCATAATAAAGTAATTGCTCCAACGATTAATCACCAAGAAACAGATAGCGAATGCGATTTAGATTATGTACCAAATGTTGCTAGACCATTTAATGTAAAAGCAGCAATTTCTAATTCATTAGGATTTGGCGGACATAATGTAACTTTAGCATTTAAAGAATTTTCTAAATAAGTTTAAATTCAATTATACAAATTTTGGACACAAGAGCTTAGGTCTTTACCTAAGCTTTTTTTTATTAGAAAAAAAGTAACTTTCACAAGTTAATTTTCATACTTTATATAAATTGAGGTGATTAACTTGGGATAATGCCAACTTATAAATGGGTTGATTTTATTGAAGATAATCAAGTGGTAATAAAAAAACTTTTACCATATTTTCCGAAATATAATGAAGTGAGTTTATATAAATATCTTCTTTCCCACGGTTTATCAAGGCTGTCAATTGATAGTAAAGATGATCTGAAGCAACTAGTTAAAAAAAATATATGGAAAAGTCTTTCTGATGAGTTTGAGAAGCTAAAAAAAGAATTTAATGGACCTGACCTTCCTATATTTATTTTACCTTGTCATAGAACGAGAAGTATGTTTAAAAACACGACTTACCAAAGGGGTGGAATCGCACATAAAAATTGTATTTGTTTATTTTTGTCCCCTTTAGAAGGAATTTTACAACATAAAGCAGTATTATTACATGAGTATCATCATATTGTAAGATTGACTAAGTTATATAAAAACAAAAAAGTCACATTACTAGATGCAATGATTTTAGAAGGGTTAGCCGAAACTGCAGTTTTAGAAAAGTATGGAGAAGCAGTTCAGGCGCCATGGACAAATCAGTATTCTTCCAAGCAATGTGAATTATTTTATAAAAAATATTTAACTGATAAACTTGAAATAACAAGTAATGATGATAATTTTTCAAAATACTTGTATGGTGGGAACGGAATTCCAAAATTATTAGGTTACAGTGTTGGATATGACATTGTTAAAAGTTGTACAGAGCAGACAGAATGGTCAACTGATGTCCTTTTACGAACGCCAAGTAAAAAGATTAAGGAGAATGCAATAAATTATATTTCAATTTAAGCTTTAATTTATGAGATTTTAATGATTTATTGATGATTTTTCTTTCAGTTTATTAAACACTTTTTGTAATTCAGTGGAAAATGGAATAAATTAGTGAATCACTGACCATACTGAAAGTTACATACAGTTGTGAAGTGAGGGGTAGTAAATGTTGTATTTACATGATGTATGGGTCAATTGGTTTGAAGGTGAAGAAAATGGTTACAATGTCTGTCATTTTTTTGAATGGAGAAAAGATGATAGTGTTGAATTATTAGACCAAGTTCCAGTCATTAAAGTTACTCCAGAGTTATATCAGTATATTGAAAATGAACTATTAGAGCTTCCTTCCGGTCTATTAACTGAAGTTTTCCAAAAGTCTTATGTAAGAAAGAATCATGAGCGTATTCAACTAGATTATTGCTTTGTAGTAACTGACGGTAATGGTATTATTGCGGTTGACACAATTGGGTATAATATTCCAATTCGAAAAAGTCGTCTAATACCAAGACAAGAACAAATGGTGTATGATATGACAGCCGAGATTGAAGAAAGTCACTATAATCTTCAAAATTTAGTAAATGATGAAACAAAAGAACATCATATACTGTCACCGTCGCCAATTATTATGAGCGGACTAACAAGAAAAGAAAGACAACTAAAGCAGTTATTATTTATGGCGTTAGATCAGCTCCATTCATCAAAAAATCCTTCGGAGATCAGGTATTGGTACACTGAGTGGAATCCAAGATCGTATCAACAAATTCAGGATTTGTCATTTGAGGATATTTGGTCCCAATTATATGACGAAATAAAGAGTGGTTGGTCAGAGCGACATGAGCAATTATGTGGAAGAATCGTTAAAGGTCAACCTTTCTTTGAAAAACTTTGGGAAATGGAACACGAACAAAAAGTAAATTAAAAGAGGCCTATTTTAAAGGGTCTCAAAACGAAGAAGACCCACAAGGAGAAAAAGTTCCTTGTGGGTTTTTTTGTGCTAAAGTTCTTTAACTTATAAGACACCATTTAATTAGTTTAATTTTTAAAACCAGTATTATTTTTTTCTCTTGCGACCTAATCCCATAGCATTTTCCATTTTTTTAATCATTTTATTTGCAACGGCATTTGCTTTTGCAGCTCCGGCATCTAAAATATCATCTAATTCAGTCGATGTAATTATTTCTTTATATCGTTCCTGTAATGGACGTAAGCCGTTTACTACTACATCTGCAACATCTTGTTTGAATTCTCCATAATTTTTACCAGCATATTTATTTTCTAATTCTTGAATTGTTTCACCAGTAAATGCTGAGTAAATGCTTAATAAATTTGAGATACCAGGCTTATTTTCTTTATCATACTTAACAATGCCTTCAGAATCAGTTACAGCACTTTTAATTTTCTTTTCGATTACTTTAGGTTCATCTAAAACAAAAATTGTAGCTTTTTGATTTTCATCAGATTTACTCATTTTTTTAGTTGGATCAGCTAAACTCATAATTCTAGCTGCGTCTTTACTAATTCTCACTTCAGGAATCGTAAAGATATCATTATATTTCTTATTAAAACGCTCTGCTAAGTCACGAGTAAGCTCTAAATGTTGCTTTTGGTCATCACCAACTGGAACTAAATGAGTACCGTATAAAAGTATATCTGCAGCCATTAAAGGTGGATACGTTAATAAAGCAGCGGATACACCATCTTTACCAGAAGATTTGTCTTTAAACTGTGTCATACGCTCTAATTCACCTATATATGATACACATTGCATCATCCATCCTGCTTGTGCGTGTGCAGGAACTTCTGATTGGATAAAAATAGTTGATTTTTCTGGATCTAATCCAGCGGCAACATAGATTGCAGATAGACTTTGAATGTTTTTACGTAATGCCAATCTGTCTTGCGGTACTGTAATTGCATGTTGATCAACAATACAGAAATAACAGTTATAATCATTTTGTAATTCAATAAATTGTTTAACGGCACCTAAATAGTTACCTAAAGTAATACCTCCAGATGATGTTGGTTGAATTCCACTAAAAATAGTTTGCATCTTAAAGTCCTCCTAATTAAAGCTAAAAATAAAATAAAAAAAGCGGCATAATCTCTCTATTACATAGAGACGATTAAACCGCGGTACCACTCTAGTTATTCCAAATAAGGAATCACTCATGCATGAAATCATGCCCTCATCTATCGTTTGAGTTACGTCGAAGCCTACTTATACTAAATGTTCGGTTCGAAGCTCAGAAGTCCATTCGACAGGGAGCATGACTTGTTTTCACCATCCACAAGCTCTCTTCACATGCTAAATCTGTGTACTACTCTTCATCATAGCTTATATATACTTTCTATAGATAATATCTTAATTATATTCAACTTTCAAGATGTTGATACATCATTTAATAAATAATGATAAAACTAAATAAAAAAGATAGGATAACTAATGTGATTGAAGCCATAAGTAATGGTTTTGTAACTGAAAAATTATATCTTCTGTAGATCATATCCTTTTTAACAGTAAGTGATTCATCACCAGTCATTTCTGCCATCTGTTTGTCTTTCGTACCGAATACTTTACGCATTCCAAACCGAGTGATATTAAAAAATCCACTTTGCACGATTAATAAGAACGCACCAAAAACAAATAATGTTAGACCAATATAGAATATAGCGTTCGTGAAGTGAAGAAAAAAGTTCAAAGTTCCTTGGGTAATAGAAAAGATTGCTGCTAGTACGATTGCTGATAATAAGCTAATAATATAGTGTTTCGACATTTGATTAGTGATCCTCCTATTGGAAAGAATTATATATTGTAGACTTAATAATGCTATACTATAATAACAATGTAATCACTTTCAACTAATCTTTACAAAATTTATATTAAATTGTAAACATTTTTAAGAGAATTCTCTTTATTTAAACAAATTATTTAATTTTATTTGTCAAAATTGTTGTAAAACTCTTATAAAAATGTATAATAAAATTTGTAGAAAATAATCGATACTTATCGAAAATTCTACTATAAAAAGTCAGAATTGTATATTAACTTTCTGCATTTTACCTACATTGCATTAGCATCCTAGGGGGTATACATCATGGATTGTGAGATATGTTACGATAAATAAATTTGTTATACTAAAAATGCAATTTATAATTCGAAATATGCATTCATTTTTTTACTGAATTTATGAATAAATATCTAAATAAGCTATTTTTTATAAGGATCCCAATTCAATTTATAAAGGGAGAAATTGTTAGAAATAATCAGTTTAGAATAATAATTTAGAATTTTCCAGTAAAAAAATATTGACCAAAAGCGTCATTACGAATACGCTTACATTATTGGGAAAAAAAGCTTAAGCAAAAATTTACACCATTTTACATCCAATGAAAAAAATGGATTAAATGAATTAGCCCATATTTGAGAATAATATGGACAAGAAGTAAAATCGATCGAAAAAATTACAGTCTTATATTTCGTACTAAAGAGTATGTGGAAAGATCCAAATGCTCTCATTTTTACAAAAGAATTATCAAAAAATAAAAAAAATAAAATATTTTTTAAATTAATAAGGGGGTGCAGTTGTGGGACGTTACGTGCTACAGAGATTTATTTACATGTTTGTCACACTATTTTTAATTTGTACTGTTACATTTTTCTTAATGAAGTTGTTACCAGGTTCTCCATTAAAAAACCCAGAGAAATTAACACCAGATCAAAAACAAATTATCTTCGCTAAATTTGGGTTAGATAAACCAGTTCCTGTACAATATGCAAAATACATGGAGAATTTAGCTAAAGGAGATTTAGGAGTTTCATATAGATACGATAATCGTAAAGTAACTGATATGATTAAAACTCGTATTGGTCCATCAGCTCAATTAGGTGCACAAGCACTATTATTAGGAACATTTATCGGATTAATCTTCGGTATTGTAGCAGCATTAAAAAATAATACAATATATGACTATGGTTCTACTGTTCTAGCAGTTTTAGGTATATCGATACCGTCCTTCGTATTCGGGGCAATATTACAATATTACTTAGCAGTAAAATTACATTGGTTCCCAGTAGCATATTGGGAAAGCTTTAAATACACGATTCTACCGACAATTGCATTGTCAGTATTCGTTACAGCAACTGTAGCTCGATTCTCAAGAACAGAGTTAATCGAAGTTATGAACTCAGAATATATCGTAACAGCAAAAGCAAAAGGTATTTCTCAAGTAGGCGTAATTATTAAACATGCCCTGCGAAATGCATTAATCCCAGTAATTACAATTTTAGGCCCAATGGCGGTAAACTTAATGACTGGTACATTAGTTATTGAAAATATGTTTGCTGTACCTGGACTAGGTTCTCAATTCGTTAACTCAATCCAAACAAATGACTATTCATTAATTATGGGTACAACTATTTTCTATAGTGCATTATTATTAATCGTAATTTTCGTAGTAGATATTTTATACGGTGTAATTGATCCACGTATCCGTTTAGCAGGAGGTAAATAAATAATGAACAACAACACAGCTCAAAAAATTTCATCTGATTTATTCCAACCTGCAAACGTAGATTTGAATAATGCAGACAAAATTTCAAGACCTTCGGATTCTTTCTGGAAAGATGCAAGAAGACGTTTTATGAAAAACAAAGGTGCAATGTTAGGATTTTTTATCCTTGGCATCTTATTAATCTTCACATTATTTGGTCCAATGATGAGTGGACACTCTTATAAAGATCAAGATTTAAAAAGATCAAAATTACCACCTAAAATTGGTGTGTTAGAAAATGTAAAATTCTTACCATTTGATGGAATTGATCAATATGGGAATGACGTTTATAAAAATAAAAATATTAAAGAAAACTATTGGTTTGGTACTGACGATTTAGGTCGTGATATTTTCACAAGAACTTGGGCTGGTGCTCGAGTATCAATTTTAATCGGTTTATTAGCAGCTGTAATTGATATGGTAATCGGTGTAACATTCGGTGGTATTTCAGGATTCTTCGGTGGCCGTGTAGATACTATAATGCAACGTATTGCTGAAGTTTTAATGGGTGTTCCATATCTAATCGTAGTAATCCTATTCATCTTAATATTTAAAAACCCAGGTATTCTTTCAATCGCTTTAGCGATGGTAATTACTGGTTGGGTAGGTATGTCCCGAATCGTTCGTGGTCAAATGTTAAAATTAAAAAATCAAGAGTTCGTTTTAGCTTCAAGAACATTAGGTGCTACAAATACTCAATTAATTGCAAAACACTTAATTCCAAATATTATGGGTCCAATCATTGTAATGATGATGTTCACAATTCCAAGTGCAATCTTTGCTGAAGCGTTCTTAAGCTTCATCGGTTTAGGTATTGCACCACCAAAAGCATCATTAGGTTCTTTAGTAAGTGATGGTTTCAAATCATTACAAACTTTCCCTCATATGATGATTATTCCAGCGGTTGTAATCAGCTTATTAATCTTAAGTTTCAACTTAATTGCTGACGGATTACGCGACGCTTTAGATCCAAAAATGAGTAAGTAATTTTGAAAGGAGAATGAACAATGAGTAAATTATTAGAAGTAAAAGATCTGTGTGTCTCCTTTTATACTCATGCTGGTGAAGTTCAAGCAGTACGCGGAGTTTCATTTGATCTTAAAAAAGGTGAGACATTAGCAATTGTAGGTGAATCTGGTTCAGGTAAATCAGTAACATCTAAAGCATTAATGGGGTTAATTCCAAACCCTCCTGGTAAAATTAAAAGCGGTGAAATCTTATTTGATGGAAAAGATTTAGCTAAATTAAGCGATAAAGAAATGCAAAATATTCGTGGAAAAGAAATTTCAATGATTTTCCAAGATCCTATGACTTCTTTAAATCCAGTATTAACGATTGGATATCAAATAACAGAAGGTCTAATAAAGCACCAAAAAATGAGCAAAACTGAAGCAAAGAAAATTGCTTTAGAATTAATCAATCTAGTAGGTATTCCAAATGCTGAAGCGCGTTTTAAACAATATCCACACCAATTCTCAGGCGGTATGAGACAACGTGTTGTTATTGCAATGGCATTAGCATGTAATCCAAAATTATTAATCGCTGACGAGCCAACTACAGCTCTTGATGTTACAATTCAAGCTCAAATCCTTGAGTTAATGAAAGAAATTCAAAGAAAAACTGATTCAGCAATTATCTTTATTACACATGATTTAGGTGTAGTTGCGAATGTTGCAGATAAAGTTGCAGTTATGTATGCAGGTAGAGTAGTTGAAATGGGAACTGTAGACGATATTTTCTACAATCCAAAACATCCTTACACTTGGGGACTTTTAGCTTCAATGCCAGACTTAGATAATGAACAAGGAGCAGAATTAGTAGCAATTCCTGGTACACCACCGGATCTATTAAATCCTCCAAAAGGTGATGCGTTTGCACCACGTAATCCAAATGCTTTAAAAATTGACTATGAAATGGAACCTCCAATGTTTAAAGTGTCTGAAACACACTACGCTGCAACATGGCTATTACATGAGGATGCTCCAAAAGTTGAACCACCTGAAGCCGTTAAGAAGCGTATTCAACGTATGAAGGAAGGTGAAGTAAATGTCAAATAAAGCTGCAGAAAAATTAGTTGAAGTTAAAAATTTAAAACAATACTTTAATACAGGTAAAACAACTGTTAAAGCAATCGATGATGTCACATTTGACATTTTCCGTGGAGAAACTTTCGGTTTAGTAGGTGAGTCAGGTTCTGGTAAATCTACAACTGGACGTGCCATCATTCGATTATACGATGCGACTGATGGACAAGTAATTTTCGATGGTGTAGATGTACATGGTAAGAAAAGTCGTAAAGAGTTAAAGCAGTTTAACCGTCGTATGCAAATGATTTTCCAAGATCCATACGCTTCATTAAACCCGCGTATGAAAGTTGCAGATATCATTGCAGAAGGTATTGATATTCATGGCTTAGCTCGTAACAGAGAAGAGCGAATGAAAATGGTTTATGACTTACTTGAAACAGTAGGTTTAAATAAAGAACACGCTAACCGTTTCCCACATGAATTCTCAGGTGGACAACGTCAACGTATCGGTATTGCAAGAGCACTTGCTGTACAACCAGACTTTATTATCGCCGATGAGCCAATCTCAGCTCTTGACGTGTCAATTCAAGCTCAGGTTGTAAACTTAATGAGAAAGCTTCAAAAGGAAAAAGGTTTAACATATTTATTTATCGCCCATGATTTATCAATGGTTAAGTACATTAGTGATCGTATCGGTGTAATGTACCACGGTAAAATTGTTGAGCTTGCAGATAGTAATGAATTATATGATTACCCAATGCATCCTTACACAAAATCATTATTATCAGCAATTCCGCTTCCAGATCCTGTTTATGAGCGCAATCGTAAACGTATCGTTTATGATCCAAAACAACACGATTATTCAAATGAACAACCACAATTACGCGAAGTTCGTCCTGGACATTTCGTACTTTGCTCTGAAGCAGAATTCAAAAATTATCAACAAATGTATAAATAAGAAATTAATCCTAGTGAGCTTATCACTAGGATTTTTTTTTTGAGTCAAGGAGTTGAAGAATTTGCTAGCTCATAAGAAATGGGTAATAAAAAGGCAAGAAGCTGAAAATAGGTCACCCATAAGGTATTCATGAGGAAGTAAAAAGCAAAAAGAAGAGAACTGGTTACTCATAAGGTGTTTATGAGTAAGTAAAAAAGCTAAAAGACGTGAGCTGGTTACTCATGAGGTGTCCATGAGTAAGTATAAAAACCAAAAGATGAAATTTAGTAACTCATAAAGGGTTCATGAGTAAGTATAAAAACTAAAAGATGAAATTTAGTTACTCATGAGGTGTTCATGAGTAGGTATAAAAACTAAAAGATGAAATTTAGTAACTCATAAAGGGTTCATGAGCAAGTAAAAAAGTAAAAAGAAGAAAACTGGTTACTCATGAGGTGTTCATGAGTAAGTATAAAACCAAAAAGAAGAGAGCTGGTTACTCATGAGGTGTTCATGAGTAAGTATAAAAACTAAAAGACGAAATTTAGTTACTCATAAAGGGTTCATGAGAATGTAAAAAAGCAAAAAGAAGAATTAGGTTACTCATAAAGGATTCATGCAAGTTAAGGGAAAATTAAGGTGGAGGATTTATGATTAGAAATGTAGATAAGGCTAGGTGTAAGAACGGTAGGACAAGCTTAGAAGAAATTGAATCTAGAATGTACAATGATAACCAAATTTTAATTCAAAGCCCCTGAATCTAATATTCCAAAGTAATGTACTGGCGGACGAACTAGTGTCCGTAATCACTTCTACATTCGTTATACACTAAACCTTATCAAGGCAAAAAAAGAAAGGGCCTTTGCCCTTTTTGTTTTTACTGCTATTAATAAGTTTTTTTACGGAACTTGCCTTGTCCACCAACCTGTTTGAAGTTTGCTGACATTCGGTCAGACATATCAACAAATTGACTTTTTTTACTTCTACCAAATATTTTTTCGCCGATCGCGTTTGTAAACACACCATTAAGTGCAGTAATTCCGATTACTAACACTGCAACAATCAATAGATCAGTTATGTAAGCTGCCATTAGATTAGCCTCCTATTAATGTAAGCGTTACTATTATTGTATTAAAAATTTGCTGAAATAGAAAGAATAATTAAGCTTTTTCCTAATAAATATTTTTGTGCTTTTTATATAGCAATCAGGCTTTTGGTATTGTAACTTTTTTGGACTAAAGTTGTATGGAACGAAACGGGTACATGACTACATTAGGAAATGTTACGGGAAGGTTAGAGACTGAAAGAGTGGATAAAAAAAGGAAGCAGGTCCCACCTAAGGATTGCGTGGTTTTGGGGTGGAAATCAGCTTTCACATCCGTAAAATCCACGAAAGAAATTAGCCTATATTTTAGTTTCTAAATTTCTGAAAATTGTACACCTTTTGTATAGGTTTTTTTAAATTTTTTTACAAATTTGTATATATTTATTTTCCAGAATACTGTATAATGTGAACATATAGTGGTAGATTAAACTAATTATAATTAACAAATTCTTATAAATTAATACACATAACTATATTACTTTTTTTAAAAAGAGTAGTTAGGGGGAGAGCAAAATGGTAATTTTGTATAATTCACCAAGTTGTACGTCTTGTCGTAAAGCAAAAATGTGGCTAGAAGATAATAATATTCCTTATAAAGAAAGAAATATTTTTTCAGAACCATTATCAATTAATGAGATTAAACAAATTTTACGTATGACCGAAAGTGGTACTGATGAAATTATATCAACAAGATCGAAAATTTTCCAAGAATTAAACGTAGACTTAGAAAGTCTTCCATTACAAGACTTATATGAAATCATCCAGAAATATCCTGGTTTACTAAGAAGACCGATTATTATTGATGAGAAACGTTTACAAGTTGGTTATAATGAAGATGAAATTAGAAGATTTTTACCGCGTTCAGTTCGCACATATCAATTACGTGAAGCGCAACGTTTAGTTAATGAGTAAATCTTTGCTGTGAATTGTGAAAAAAATTACAATTCATGATTAAGATTCTCAATCATATTGAACAAATACTTATTCATATTATATAAAAAGCTGTAAAAAGTTAATTGCATACTTTTTACAGCTTTTTTTAAACAATTAGGATGTTCGCTTTCGGTAACGAATATTATTGAAATAATAACCTATAACAATGGTGAAGATTATACAAGATGAACCGAGTATTAGTTCAATATCGTTCCGCCCATTTATATATTGACTGATAAATGGTTCGTCTATTAACATTTTGCTAGCTGTTATAGAAAGAACAGAAGCCCCTACAAAACTCAGTATTGGATATCTTTCCAAGAACCATAAAACGATTTTACTTCCCCAAATTATAATTGGAATTGAAATGGAAAGACCTAAAATGACTAATGATGGCTTTCCGTTTGATGCCCCAGCTATTGCTAATACATTATCAATCCCCATAACTAAATCAGCAAATACAATTGTACGAATTGCATGGAAAACTGTGTAGTTCTCCTTTATAGAAGGGTTGTCATCCTCCTGAATAATTAATTTGCAAGCTATGTACAAAAGTAATATTCCGCCAATTAAATGTAAGAATGGGACTTTTAGGACAAAAATTGCACATATTGTTAATATAATTCGTAAAACAATTGCGGTAATACTACCGAAAATTATCGCTATGTTACGTTGCTTATATGGTAATTTTCTACATGCTAATGCAATGACAATAGCATTATCTCCACCTAAAACAATGTCTATAATAACAATCATTAAAAAGGACCATATATAATGAAGATCTATCATGAATTCACCTCTCTTATTAAAAGCTTTAAATGATTGTCCTAATATTAATAGGTATATGATGATTTTTAAAAAATAGGTGAATTTTATTTCCAAAATTTTAAATAGTATCATAAAATATAATTGTAGTTACTATTCGCATTTAATAAATTTTCATGGTAAGATAGATAAAAATTTACTTATAAAGCTAAATTTTTAAGAGTATTTTTCTAATTTACTATTTCAGAATTTTATATTTAACATAAATTTCTTTTACTTTATTTATTCTATTTCGTCTAACGCAATTACTTGTTGTTCATTAAAGGAGGGGGAAAACAAATGGAAATAGAAAGAATTAATGAAAATACGTTTAAGTTCTCCATATCCTACTTAGACATCGAGGAGAGAGGTTTCTCTAAAGATGAAGTATGGTTAGATCGAGAAAGAAGTGAAGAGCTTTTCTGGGAATTAATTGATGAAGCGCATTTGACTGAGGAATTCATTGCTGGTGGCCCCCTATGGATTCAGGTACAGGCACTAGACAAAGGTTTAGAAGTTGTTGTAACAAAAGCTGTGATTTCTAAAGACGGCAAAAAAGTAGAAGTGAATTTAGGTGAAGGAGAAAAGAATTTAGAAATTCCATTTATCTCTGTAGATGATGACGATGATTCAGATGAAGATGATGAAGAAGATATTTTTGAATCGATGGATGAAGAGGAAGCTGAACTTATTCTTTCCTTTAAAAATCTTGAAGACATTATTTCTTTATCTCATTCTGTTAATCAAGAATCATTTGAAAGTACACTTTATTCCTTCCAAGATTATTACTATCTTTATGTTAAATTTGAAGAAGAATTGCTTGACGAAATTCAAGTCGATTACTTATCATCAATGTTACTTGAATATGGTCATCGTTCAAAAGTAACTATACATGTTTTAGAGGAATACGGAAAATTGATTTATGAAAAAACAGCTTTACCTCATTTTAAATCAATTTTTCCATTATTGTAATAGCCGATGCCTTAGGGATCGGTTTCTTTTCTTTATAAAGGAGAATATTAATGCAATTTCGATTAAAGATTTTAATATTTTTATCAATTGTAGTATGCATTTTATATTTTGCTTCTCCAACTATTAAATTCATTTGGTTAATGAATTTTGCTTTTTTTGAGAAATCTACTATTTTTAGATTAATAAGTATTATGTTCTCGATAACGGCTATAGGTGTATCGATTATTATTTTTCTTGAAAATAGAAATCCTGCTAGAACTTTAACATGGATCATTCTTTTAGCCATTTTCCCGTTATTTGGTTTTGTTTTTTATTTAATTTTTGGACAAAATTACAAAAAGAAAATGGTCTATCGAAAAAAGGCAATTAATGATCAAAATGCAAATGGTTTAATTAGTGAATCAGAAGATGTAGAAGTGAAAGAATTTATAGCACAAAATCAAAGATTAGAGTATCTAATAAATATCGCAGCTAAACAGAGTAATACACCAGTCACGATGAATACTTTTACAAAAGTTCTTACAAATGGAAGTGAAACCTTCCCAAAAATAATTGAGGAACTAAAAAAAGCAAAGCACCATATTCATATCGAATTCTATATAGTAAGAAATGACGAGATTGGTAATCAACTAAAAGATATTTTAATTGAAAAAGCGCAGAATGGTGTAAAGGTTCGCTTTCTCTATGACGCTGTAGGTAGCTGGAAATTATCAAGAAATTTTGTAAAAGACTTACGAAAAGCTGGTGTAGAAATACTACCATTTTCTCCAGTAAAAATTCCAGTTTTAAACGATACGATAAATTACCGAAACCATCGAAAAATTATCGTCATAGATTCGAATGTAGGATTTGTTGGCGGATTAAATATTGGAGATGAGTATTTAGGTAAGGATCATTATTTTGGAAAGTGGCGAGACACACATCTATACCTTAATGGAGAAGGTGTACGAACACTACAATTTATATTCTTGCAAGACTGGTATTATATGACGAATGAGTTAATTGATGACAAAGAGTACTTTGACATTAATGTTAGTAACTATTCTTCCAAAGGAGCAATTCAACTTGTTTCTGGTGGACCAGACCGTAAGCATGAAGTGATAAAAGAATTATTTTTTGCGATGATTACAAGTGCAAGAAAAAGTATTTACATTGCTTCACCATATTTTGTTCCTGATGAAGATATTTTAACTGCTCTTAAAGTTGCAGCAAATGGTGGGGTAAAAGTAAAAATTCTAATGCCTGATCGTCCTGATAAGAAGATCGTATTTTATGCCTCACGTTCATATTTTCCAGAGTTATTAGAAGCTGGAGTTGAGATCTATGAATATAGACAAGGATTCCTACACAGTAAAATATTGATTGTAGATGATGAAATCGCATCTGTTGGTACGGCAAATATGGATATGAGAAGTTTTCGTTTAAACTTCGAAGTTACCGCATTTTTATATTTAGAAGAAAGTATTAATCACTTAGTTAATGATTTTAATAATGATATCCGTGATTCTGAAGCAATTATTTTTACTGATTTTAAAAAGAGACCTATATACAAAAGGATATTTGAATCATTATCAAGATTGATGGCACCACTATTGTAAGGAACTACTTTTCTGATAGAACATTTTATAATATTTCATTTAGTCATAAATTAGCCTACCAAATGGAAAATTCTATATTTGGTAGGTTTTTTATTTGAAAAATCGTTTTTAAATTTTTGGGAGGAAAAAATGAAAAGGATAGTGAAGTATTGTGGAAAGGAGGTAGTGGTAAAGATGATTGTTGCATTAAATTCAGAAAGGCATACTATTAATTTATTTGAAGTTAAAACGACAGAAGAATTATTAAGATTAAAGCAAAATGGTCCATACTTTTGTCCGATTTGTAAAAAGCAAGTGAGACTTAAAATTGGAACAAAGAAGGTAACACATTTTGCACATATAGATTTGACGGAATGTGAAAATGGAAAGAAGGAGAGTATTGAGCATCGTAAAGGGAAGTTTGCTTTATATCAATTTTTTAAAAAATTTAATTTGAAAGTCGAGGTTGAAAAATTTATACCTGAATTAAATCAAAGACCTGATTTATTTATAAAATTAAATACGATTCAAATGTGTGTTGAATATCAATGTTCTGTTATTCCTTTAGAAATAATGAAAAAGAGGACTAATTCTTTTAAACACAGTGGAATGAAAGTTTTGTGGATCTTAAATGACAAACTTTTAAATCAAAAAAGATGGTCTTCTTTCTATATTAATTCATTATCTATTTATTCATTTGTTAAAATTAACGTTTTTTCACTTCTCTTCTATAATCCTACATTACAATCATTTACAGTACTTTCCTCATTGATAGCGTTTTCTCCAGTCCAATATGTTGGCCAAAAGAATGTATTTCCAATAAATAATTTCAGTCTAAAGGAATTTTCATTACAAAATAAAATTGATAAAAATGTATTTGTATCTAAATGGAACCGTTTAAAAAAAGATTTTAGACTATATCAACATTTGCATACTAAAGGTAATTTAAAAGTTTTTAAGCACTATTTATACAATGCAAATATTAATTATTTTCCAGCAGTAATTGGGGTTCCATTAGAAAGTAACTGCATAATTAAAGAACATTGTATCTTTTGGCAAGGGGATATTTATTTTAATTTTTTTCATGAAGCGGAAATTGGGCAACTTATCTTTATAGATAAAATAAATCAGTCTGTAAAAATAGAAGTACAGAATGGTAAATGGAGGGTTAATCAATTTCAAAATAATGAAATAGTGAATTTGGAGAAATGTGTAGAAAAGTATATTGACTTTTTAGTGAAAATTAGAATCTTAAAACGTATTAAAAATGGTAAAATAATGAAGATAGCTAATGCTATTATTCCATCATCATTCCAACAAGCATTGGATGAAGACCGTCTGAGCGCTAATACAGCATTTGATTTGTTATTTAATGCAAGAACTGATTCAAATGATTATTAATATCAGACTGGAATGTTATTAATACTAATAATAATTTTAGGGGGATCAGACATGCTAGAACAAAAAGCTGTTAAAAAGTTACCAACTAGAAGTGAAGTTCAAGAAGAATTAACTTGGAAGTTGGAAGATATTTATGAAACAGATGCAAAATGGGAAGCAGAGTATAAAAAAGTACTTGAATTAATCCCGTCGTTTTCAGAGTTTAAAGGTAAATTAGGTGAGTCGTCTCAAACACTTTTAAATGCATTAAAAAAACAGGATGAAATTTCATTTTTATTAGGTAAATTGTATACATACTCTCATATGCGTTACGATCAAGATACAACAAATTCAACATATCAAGCATTAGATGATCGTGCGAAAAATCTATACACTAAGGCTGGGAGTGCAATGTCATACTTCGTGCCAGAATTATTAACAATATCAGAAGATACATTGAAAAAATTTATTGAAGAAAATGATGAACTGAAATTGTACGAGCACTCTTTAGAAGAAATTTTAAAGCAAAAACCACATGTTCTTTCAGCAGCTGAAGAGGAAATTATGGCACAAGCTTCTGAAGTATTATCTTCTTCTAGTAACACGTTCGGAATGTTAAATAATGCAGATTTAAAATTTCCGACGATTGAAGATGAGAATGGTGAAGAAGTAGAAATCACACATGGTCGTTATATTCATTTTTTAGAAAGTGCTGATCGACGTGTTCGAAAAGATGCTTTTGAAGCGGTTTATAATACGTATGATGCGTATAAAAACACTTTTGCAAGTACTTTAAGTGGTGCTGTAAAAAAAGATAATTTTAAAGCGAAAGTTAGAAAATATAATAATGCGCGTCATGCAGCATTAAGTAATAACGAAATTCCTGAAGTTGTTTATGATCAATTAGTTTCTACTGTAAATGAGCATTTAAATTTATTACATCGTTATATCGCTATTCGTAAAAAAGCGTTAAAGCTTGATGAAATTCATATGTATGACTTATTTACTCCATTAGTAGAAGAAGTAAAAATGGAAATTAAGTATGAAGAAGCGAAAGAAATTTTATTAAAGGCATTAAAACCATTAGGTGATGAATACGTTGAAATTCTAAAAGAGGCATATGAAAGCCGTTGGGTAGATGTTGTCGAAAACAAAGGAAAACGAAGCGGAGCATACTCTTCTGGTGCGTATGGTACTAACCCATATATCCTAATGAACTGGCAGGACAATGTAAATAATTTATTTACATTAGCACATGAATTTGGTCATTCAGTTCATAGTTATCACACTCGTAAAAATCAACCTTATGTTTACGGAGATTACTCAATTTTCGTAGCTGAAGTTGCTTCTACATGTAATGAAGCGATTTTAAATGATTATTTACTAAAAAATACTGAAGATCCTAAACAAAGACTTTATTTACTAAATCACTATTTAGAGACTTTTAGAGGAACTGTATTCCGTCAAACGATGTTTGCAGAGTTTGAACATAAGATTCACGAATTAGCTCAAAATGGTGAGGCGTTAACGCCAGATTTATTAACAAAAACATATTACGAGCTTAACCAAAAATATTTTGGTGATGAGATCGTAATCGATGAGCTAATTGGTTTAGAATGGAGTAGAATTCCGCATTTCTACTACAACTACTATGTATACCAATATGCAACAGGATTCAGTGCAGCAACAGCACTTTCAAAACAAATTCTAGAAGAAGGCGAACCAGCAGTTGAAAGATACTTGGGCTTCTTAAAGGCAGGAAGCTCGGATTATCCGATTGAAGTATTGAAAAAAGCTGGAGTAGATATGACATCTTCACAACCAATTGTAGAAGCACTAAAAGTATTTGAAGAAATGTTAAATGAAATGGAAGAACTTTTATTTAACGAATAAACTTACCTTAACAAACACATGTAGCATTATTCCTATATGTGTTTGTTTTTTATTTTTCTTAACTTTTTCTATACCTTTAGACCTACTATTTTGTGTCTAAAATGTGAAATATTTCTCAAATGGTTGCCAAACTTTAAAATTAATTGTATTATAAGGGTGTGAATTACTTCACAAACACAAATACCCCTTTGTTGAACGTGAAAATTTCTCCCATCCCCTTGATGTAAAATATTACATCAAAAAAGAGACCTAGCGAAAGCTAGGTCTTTTTTTGTTGCTTAAACAACATACTGATAATAAATTTGATCTTTTTGAACAATTTTCTTAACTTTTCTACGTAGGATTAATTTTTTTAATTCTAACTCCATGCTTTGAGTTGATTGCTCATAAATCATACATAGTTCTTTAATAGTAACAAATGGTTGAAATTTAATAAATTCAGCTAAATCAGGAAGTTCACGTTTTTCTAGCTTTGTATTAGTCATTAGTTCTAATATCTTTACATAGGTCTGATAGCTTTCAAAGCCCGATACTTTCAAACCTTCTTCTTCAATATTTTCATTAAAAAATACAACACTTGGAATTTCAGTTACATGCATTTCTTTTGTAACTTTAATATCACATTGTAAGGCTTTAATAGAGTGTGTACTGCTTAAATCTTCAATAAACTCTTTTACATCAATATTTATATCTTTAGCACATTCGATAAGAACATCTTGATCTGTAATGTCTAAATCCATCAAGAAATAATATTCTTGTAACTTTTTTAAGTAGTTAACGCCAGCTACTCTACCTTGAAGCTCAGCTGCTTTTAATGCAATTGCAGAGTAGTATGGGTAAAGTTCTTTATTATCAATCCATAAGTGATCGTCGCAAAGGATATCTGATCTGCTAGCTGTCTTCTCCCATACGAATGCAAGCTGAGAAGGTCGTTTTTCTAATAGTTTTTTAGTTGTGTAATATCGATTAACTGGAATATAAGTAGATGAAAAATATTGACCATATTCTAAGTGAAACTTTTTTAAAATTGTACTAAAATCCCAACAATTTCGACAAAGTGGATCTATGAATACATACAATTCAATCGATTTTTTTGTACAATTCTGCTCGGGAAGCGTGATTGATTCATTTTTATATTGTTTGTCATTCATATATTTCACCCTTAATGCAATTCATACGTCCGTACTATAACAGACGTGAAAATTAATTTGTAAGATATAACACGTTTGTTCTCTATTCGTATTGTAGCAACGGATTGTTAATATTTCAAATATGATGCACTATTTTTCATTAATCTATTATATTTTCTTAATTCTATTAAGTATTATAGTAAAAAATTACTGTCCCAAAAGTCTAAACGATCGCAAAAAATAGTTGTGAAACTGATTTAAAAACAGAGAATGAAGTCTGCCATACAAGTAAGGATGAGAGAACCGCAAATGAGGAGTTTATGTGTGGCAATTAAAAAAGGATAAGTTGCAAATAAAGTACGAATAGCAAATAAAATTCTGAAATCGCAAATGAAAAAGTCAGAACTGCAAATAAAATTAAGGAATCGCAAATAAAACCTCAAGAATAGCAAATAAGAGAAATAATTACCCATACCGGTTATAGTATTATGATGTAAAATTTGATAAAAAAAGATATTTTCAAATGGCAAACTAGCAAAATGGCTGTAATATTAGTTTAATCTGTTGAAAGTTGAGAGAAATCTGCCATTTTTCTATAAAAAGATTGTTAAAATCGACTATATTAAAAAAACGCCGAAATATACCCTCTAGGTATCTACGGCATTTATAAGTTACTGTCTGCAGTGTGCTATTTCAACAATTAAATTAGTTTATTTATAATAAAAATGGTGTTCAGTTAGCCTGATTCCCTTGTTTAACATTAAAAAAGCGTCTAATTTTATTTAATGTTTTACGCTGTGGGATTTGAAGATTCTCTAACAGATTGATAAACTGTTGTTTACCAATGTTTTCATCCGTAACTTCGAATTCTAACTCATAATCCTCGTGATTTAAATATGTACTGTGGTCTAAAACTAAGAGTCCATTTTCATAAGGAAATTCTACTCTATTTGTTGTTAAGTCACCTATTAATACTAGAGCATTTAAGTTTAAATTTACTTCTTCAATATATTCTTTTACTTCACCATTTGGAAGAATGAATGTTTTTAGCATATTTGCTGCTTCAGTTTCACTTATTTTTTGATTAATTTCTAAATGTCCGACAGCTTGTTTTATTTTTAAAGTTAAAGTAAATGAATTTAGGGACTTTTTGCGGATTCTTAATGCTCCACCATGTTCTTTAATTGTAAAATCAGGTGTCTCAAAATAATAATTAGTTTGTGAATGGAACTGAGATTCGTTAATTTGAAAATAGGATTTAAGTTTTTCAAATTCCTCTTTCGTTAATAAATTCTTAAATTCAATTTCAATTTCTTTAGCCATAGTTAACTCCTTAATTATTGTTATTTTTGTTATTGAATGTGCTAGTCGTCGTCTATTTTCTATTTGATATGTTACAATAGAAATGGTCAAAATTAAATAAAATACATACATTAAAAAGGTTGAGGTTTTACGATGAGAAAAATGCTTGAAATAAATGGAATAAATATAAATGAAGATGGTTTATATCTAATAATCGATGATACAAAAATGAGTTTGGAACAGTGTCATGAGGTAGGAACAATGATAGCAGACTCAGACAAAAGTTCACTATTGTATATATTAGAAGAAAATGAAGAATTTGTATATGTTACAGTTCCTTATGAGTTTTGGTCGGACTTAAAAAAAGCAAATGATCAAAATTTAAGCGTATTTTTAAAGGTCGGTGAAAAGAGTCTCTCACTAAATAATTGGAATGAGGAGTTAACATATTTAATCCAAAACGTTGAAGGTAATTTTAACTATGGAGAAGAATTTGTTAAGCAAGTTCAAAGCGCATTTTTAGAAGAGAAGTAAGTTGGTGGTGATTTTCATGAATGGTCAATGGGAAAGTTTTTTAGCACCTTATGAACAAGCAGTAAGCGAATTAAAAGTAAAGTTAAAAGGGATTAGAAAACAGTTTGAGGAAACGAATCAGCATTCCCCAATTGAGTTTGTAACTGGGAGAGTTAAGCCTATTCACAGCATTGTTAATAAGACAATAAGAAAAGGAATTCCATTAGCGAATTTAGAAACAGAATTACAGGATATTGCCGGTCTTAGAATGATGTGTCAATTTGTAGAAGATATTAAAAATGTAGTGGAGCTTTTACGCAAACGTAAAGATTTTACAATTGTAGAAGAGCGCGATTATATTACAAATAAAAAGAATAGCGGATATCGTTCTTATCATGTAGTTGTTGAATATCCAGTTCAAACAATTGAAGGTGAACGAAAAGTTTTAGTTGAAATTCAAATAAGAACACTTGCGATGAATTTTTGGGCAACAATAGAGCATTCTTTAAATTATAAGTACAAGGGAAAATATCCTGAAAATATTCACGAACGATTACAAAGAGCAGCTGAAGCAGCGTTTCTCTTAGATGAAGAAATGTCTCTAATTAGAGGAGAGATTCAAGAAGCGCAAGCAGAATTTTCGAAAAAAAACGACCAATAAGGAAAGGGCGAGAAAATGAAATTCGTAATTATGTCTAAGGGCGATCAAGAGTCCAATGAACTGACGAAACGAATGAGAGATTATTTAGAGAGTTTTAATTTTAAATTTGATGAAGAGGAGCCTGAAATCGCCATATCAGTAGGTGGTGATGGGACCTTACTTCATGCTTTTCATAATTACACTCATCTTCTCGATAAAGTATCTTTCGTAGGGGTTCATACTGGGCATTTAGGGTTTTACGCTGATTGGGTACCAAGTGAGGTAGAAAAGCTTGTTATTGCGATTGCGAAGACTCCATTTCAAGTAGTTGAATATCCTTTATTGGAAGTAATCATCCGTTATAAGGATGGAAAAAAAGAAATGCAAACATTAGCATTAAATGAATGTACGATTAAGGGTCTTGAAGGTACTTTAGTGATTGATGTTGAAATAAAAGGTCAGCATTTTGAGACATTTAGAGGTGACGGTCTTTGTATTTCTACACCTTCAGGTAGTACAGCTTATAATAAAGCACTTGGTGGAGCAATTATTCATCCATCAATTGAAGCGATTCAAATTGCTGAGATGGCTTCGATTAATAATCGAGTTTTTCGTACAATTGGTTCACCTCTTGTTTTACCTAAACATCATACTTGCTTACTTAAACCAGTAAGAAACGCAAATTTTCAAATTACATTAGATCATAAAACAATAGTGCATCAAGACGTTAAATCGATTCAATGTCGAGTAGCTCATGAAAAAGTACGTTTTGCACGTTTTAGACCTTTTCCATTTTGGAAGCGTGTCGTTGATTCTTTTGTTAAATAAAAATGGTGAAGAATATGAAGCAATTTAGTTTATCATGGGAAGTAAAAAAAGAGCATAATGGAATTTTACTGAGAGAGTTTCTTAAATTAAAGGAGCTCTCTAAACGTGCTCTCACTGATATAAAATTTCAAGGTGGAAAAATTACAGTAAATGGTGAGGAAAAAACTGTCCGTACAATTTTAAAAGAATTAGATGTTGTACAAATCTATTTTCCAATCGAAAAACCAAGTGAGGATCTTATAGCAGAAGATATTCCTTTTGAAATTGTTTATGAAGATGAGGCTGTATTAGTCATAAATAAACCATCTGGAATACCAAGCATTCCCTCTAGAGAGCATCCTAGTGGCACTCTTGCAAATGGGTTATTATTTTATTATCAATCAATTGGGCTTCAGTCTACCATTCATATTGTAACTCGATTAGACAAAGATACTTCGGGATTAATGTTAGTTGCCAAAAATCGTTATATTCATTATTTGTTTTCTAAAAATGAATTAAAAGATGTTCAAAGAAAATATTTAGCAATTGTACATGGACAAATGAATGATACAAAAGGGGTAATTCGAGCAAAGATTGCTAGGAAAAGTGATAGTATTATTGAGAGAATTGTTTCTGAAGAGGGACAAGAAGCAATTACACATTATCAAGTCCTTTTAGCAAATAGAGACTACTTAGTTGTTGAATTAGAATTAGAAACTGGTCGAACACATCAAATCCGGGTTCATATGTCTTCAATCGGACATCCGTTAATCGGGGATGACTTATATGGAGGTAATACTGATTTTTTACAAAGACAGGCGTTGCATAGTTATAAATTGTCATTTATTCATCCAATTGATCATACGGAAAAAAACTTTGAAATCGCTTTACCTGCTGATTTAAAGGGTTTATTGGAATTGTGAATGTCAAGTGATAAATTTGTCTAAATTTTGTATAATTTATTGACAATATATGAATAATAGATTATTTTTAGTATGTAGTGTTTCTCCATGGGGATGGAAGAGACTAATATATTAAGCTGATAAGTGAGCGCTTACATTATCAGCAAAAAAGTAGGTTCCTAAACAGAAACCTACTTTTTTTGTTCTTCCTTTAAAATTCCATAATCATGACTTTGACTTTCCTAAACTCTGTTTTCTTGTTCTTCTTCATAAAAGCTAAATTTTTCCTCAATATAAGGCATAGAAGATTGAACTTGAGTATACTTACGTTCTGGATACGAAAATGCTGTTAGTTTACCACCAAAAACAGCACCGGTATCAATATTAATTGTATTATTTAATTCGCGTGGTTCCTTAATAGGAGTATGACCATAAACAATTAATGCTCTGCCTTTGTATTCTTTTGCCCAATCCTTTCTTACTGGCATTCCGTTTGGAAGCACTTCGCCATTAATATCTCCATACAAAACGAATGTTTTAACATTATTTGAATGCTTACCAATCATATCCTCACGTATACCAGCATGACAAACGACTAATTTTCCATTGTCTAAAACATTATAGAGTGGAGAGCCTTCATATAGTTTTTTAAACGATTCTTGATAATGGCTTCGCTCCTTACCACTTAAGGATTCTAATTCTGCAACTGTTGTTTCAAGTCCATGTTGAATTTTTACATTGCGGCCAAGAAAATAGCGATAAAGTTTATTACAATGATTCCCCGGTGAATAATATGCTTTTTTATGCTTCATTACAAGCTCATATACTACTTTGATAACTGCCAGAGAATTAGGTCCCCGATCCGTTAAGTCTCCAACAAAAACTAACTTTCGATTTTCAGGGTGAACTGGAATATTATTCTTCCACGAATAACCAAGTTTTTTAGTTAATTCAACAAATTCATCGTAGCAGCCATGAATATCTCCTATAATATCGTATTTCATTCTATCAATCCTTTTAGTCTGTTATTTCAAGAAGTAATAATTGTAGTATGCCCCAAAAAAGCAGAGTAAAAGAAATTTCCAAGATTCGGTAATGCTATAAAAAGAGGGGTAAGGATCTTTATTAGATCTTTACCCCTATCTTTTTGTATGCCTACTCTATCAGTCAAACATATACTTATTTGTTCTAGATCTTACATTAAGGATGAATCCAATTGCTAGAAGGTTAGTGGCAAGAGAACTTCCTCCGTAGCTTACGAATGGTAGAGTAATCCCTGTAATCGGTAGTAGACCGATTGTCATACCAATATTTTGGAAAATCTGGAAAGTGAACATTCCTACTACACCAGCACAAAGATAGCTACCAAATTTGTCGTTACTTTCTAAAGCAATATGAATCATTCGATAAATTAATAAGAAGAATAATGAAATGACTACACTTGCTCCTATAAAGCCGTATTGCTCGCAAATTACTGTGAAAATAAAATCTGTATGTGGTTCAGGGAAGTATGCTTCACCGTTATGGAACCCTTTACCCGTAAGCATACCAGAACCAGCTGCCATTAATGCCTGAGTAAGCTGATAGCCTTGAGAAGGGTATTCGTACGGTGCTAGCCAACCGTAAAAACGATTTAACTGGTATTCCTCAAGCACATGCGATGTGAAAAATTCAAAATGATAAAAGTATAGATAAACCATGAAAGTACCAAGGGCTACCGTTAATAAAACTAGTCCAAGAATATAGCGCCAACGTATTCCAGAAATTAAAATCATTGTTGCGATAATTGCGCACATAACCATTGTATTTCCTAAGTCAGGTTCTTTTGCAATCAGTAGTAAAGGCGGTAACGAAATACCGAATATCTTACCTAAAAGTAAAATATCTTCTCTCTTTCCACGAACAGCGTACATTTCATTGTGTCTTGAAATGATCGTTCCTAAAATGATGATCATAAAAATTTTCATTAATTCGGATGGTTGGAAGTTACCGATTCCAGGTAAGGTGTACCATGCTGTTGCACCTTTAATCGTTTTAGCACCTGGGACGTGCAGTTCTAATCCAAGTAGTAGGATTAGTCCAAAACCATACATATACCAAATAACATTTTTATATCGATCAAAATCAATAATCATAATAACGGCAATACCAACAAGACCAATGATATACCATTTAATTTGCTGTCCAGCGAAATTGATGCTTCTTAGATTTGCAGGAAGGCTTGGCATTGCACTAGTAATTGCTAGATAACTTACAGTGGCTATACAAAAAAGGATAAATAGTAATTTAAAATCAATTTGAAAGGGAGATGTACGGTCTTCCTTCATGTCCTCACCTCTCTATAATGTGTTTTATTAGTATGCTTTTAAATCGGGACTTTTAATGTACGACAATCATCATTATAATTTATTTTTGCCTTTAAAGGAATTCAAATCTATAAACTCTTTTTAAATAAACTATTATATTTATATTTTTTGTGGATAAAGCTATATATAACTTTACTATTTTCAATTCATCGTATTTGTGCTACTATTTTAGTATCTAGTACTAATAACTAATAATAAAGGAGACGGATGATATGATTTCATTACAAGGCAAAACTTTTGTTGTTATGGGTGTTGCAAACTTCCGTAGTATCGCTTGGGGAATTGCACAATCATTACATAGCGCTGGAGCAAATTTAATTTTTACATACGCAAATGAAAGATTAGAAAAAGGTGTTCGAGAATTATCTGACTCACTAGAAAATCCAAACAATCTTCTAGTACAATGTGATGTAACTAGTGATGAAGATTTGGCAAAATGCTTTGCAGCAATTAAAGAGCAAGTAGGTGCAATTCATGGTGTAGCACACTGTATCGCTTTTGCTAATAAAGAAGATTTAAAAGGTGAGTTTGTAGACACAAGCCGTGATGGGTACTTATTATCACAAAACATTAGTGCTTACTCTTTAGTAGGTGTAGCTCGTGAAGCAAAACCATTAATGGTTGAAGGTGGAAGCATTGTTACGTTAACTTACTTAGGTGGAGAGCGTGTAATGCAAAACTATAACCTAATGGGTGTATCTAAAGCAGCTCTAGAAGCTTCTGTACGCTATTTAGCGAACGATTTAGGGAAATATAATATTCGCGTAAACTCAATTTCTGCAGGACCAATCCGTACGCTTTCTGCTAAAGGAGTAGGCGACTTTAATACAATCTTAAAAGAAATCGAAGAAAAAGCTCCATTACGTAGAAACGTAACACAAGAAGAAGTAGGAGATTCTGCTTTATTCTTATTTAGTGACTTAGCAAGAGGTATTACTGGAGAAAACATTCATGTTGATTCAGGATACCATATAATGGGATAAGAAGTGCATTGGAAAAATAGAAGCTTATATAAGAGCTTCTATTTTTTTTAGGAAAATGAAGGGGATTGCAAAGGTGTTAAAGACAGGAGTGCGATTAAAATCAGAGAATCGCAAATAAGAAGGCCATAGTAGATACTTTCAAATAGAGATCCTGTAGATTTGCTCTATTCTTTCTTAGTCGGATAATAAATTGATAAAAATCGGCAAATTATCAATAAAAAAGAGCGATAATGTCAACTACGAATGAAAGGTACCGCTAAGATACCCCTTCCACGCTAGAACAACAAGCTTCAGAATTTCAAAATAATACTCCTATTGTTGTTCTTAAATATCTTAATCCTGTAAAATAAAAAAAGTGCCTACTCAAGATGATAAAATAGGCACTTTTTATTGTAAATGTGGCATTTTAATTTATAAATACTTACGGAATAAAAATTGATTTTAAGTGACGAAGACCTACTAATTTGCTTTCTCCTCTAGATGTGGTCAACTCTATGAAATTTGAGTCAATGGAACTCAACTTGCCTATATATTCGTATTTCTCTCCACTGTTCATTACGACTAATTCACCAATCAACTTATTTAATTGAACGTCTAACGTGCGTGCTAGGGGGATATTAGAAGGATTAACAGGTAATAAATTATTACTTAACATATAAGGGGTTTTTTCAGTGAGATACGGGGTTAACCATTTTAAATGCTGGAGGGAAATATACATGATCTTATAGATCGGTGAATAGAACACAAAGTAATTATTCATGATCGTTGTAATAAAGCCATGAAAAGAACGATTATTTGATAGACTAATTTCTACAAAAATCCCTTTGGCAGCAGTTAATACTTTACGTAAAGATAACTCATCTTTTTCGTGTTCTAATTCTTGGAGGGAAGGAACAACACCAAAGAATTCTTCGAGTGTACTTTCACTAAGATTATGAATATGAAGTAGTGGAATATAAAGGAAATTTTCACCATTGAAAACAACTAATAAATCATTTCCAACTTCAATTAAGATTCCATCAACATTACTGTTACCAGATATTTCAATTGTAACTTGTTTGTTGAGAAAATTTTTGAAACTTGCCATGATTTTCTCCTTTCTTAAAAAGATAAATCATTATTATTCAGACATGTTCATTTCTGAAAAAGGATTTTCAATTTTATTAATATGGGCATATCAAATAGAATGATAGTTTGTCTAAATAAAATTCATCATTTCATTTAAAAATTGGCAAGCTAGATAGTGCCTGTCTAATATGAATGAAAAAAGATTATTAAGTTTGAAAATTTTATAGTTGAATCAGTTATTTCATAACAGCATACTTCCATTTATTTATAGATTACCACTCAAAATTAAGTATAGTTTTAAATTACTTTATAATGGTTTTACATAATTAGAATGGCATCGAGGGTCAAAGTTTTATAAAAAAAGGGTCGTTTTATTTGAATAAAACGACCTTTCTAAACATTATTTTCTTCTTCTTAATGTTTGGCTTGTCGTATTACTTCTTTCGTAAACTTCAAATTTTTCTCCGAAACTTACACTCTTGATATGATAAGTAGCAATATAAACTAGTTCATCGTTAAAAGAAATTTCTACATAATCATGATTAGCATCAAGAAGAATACCTTCAACTTTGTCGTGGCCACCGCGATTAATTTTTACCCATTGTCTAACTTGAGAATTTAATAAATCTACAAAACTCTCGTTTGGTAATAACTCAATCGTATTGTACATTTCATCATAAGCTAATCTACCTTTTGCAAATGAAGTTACACTTTTTAAATGAGAATATGGGTAATAAATTACACCTTCAGCCTCTGTAAAAAGAGCAATATGTGTTTCATATGCACCAAGTAATAAACCTTCTTTAGATTCATGACCTCCTCGACCAATTCTAACTCCTTTACCTACGAATACTGAGAATAACTCTTTATTCACTTTTTCATCGCTCCTTGTTTTTTCTGTGCGGTTACAATGTATTTATATGTGCCCTGTCAATTGTTTGTACTAGGATATTTGTCCAATTTATATGAATATGTACAAAATTGGTCAAGTGTTGATAGGCAATTATTTATTATTTACTTCAAACTTATAGGTTACTTGATTGAGAAAAAAGTAACATGATAAATATTGTCTGTTCATATAATTTATGAGAGCA
The DNA here is from genome assembly GCF_002128425.1 of Gottfriedia acidiceleris. Classification (GTDB taxonomy): domain Bacteria; phylum Bacillota; class Bacilli; order Bacillales; family Bacillaceae_G; genus Gottfriedia; species Gottfriedia acidiceleris. The sequence continues at coordinate 136,209 of NZ_NESS01000003.1, read as the reverse complement.
CACTTACGAGGGAGGAACAACAATGGCAAGAAAAGAGTCTAAAGAGGGAGTAAAGCCATTACTATATATTGCGCAGCCAGATTTTCAAGAAGCCAAGTTGAATATACAACACTCTTATGTGGTCAAAGTAAATAATTATGATCAAAAACAAAAGGATAAAGAATATGTAGCTTCTAAATACGAAGTGGAAGAACTAGAAGAACTGGAAGTACAAGATCTAGAAGAACAAGAAGAATTAGAAGATGTTGTGAATTTAGATGAACTAGAAGAGCAACAAGAAGAACAACAAGAAGAACTAGAGGAAGAACAAGTCGAAGCAGACAATGCTTGGATGAAAAAACCATTTAAAGCTATGACGAATGAAGAAAAAGTGTTATTTATGATAAATAAACCCCATTATATTCCAAAGGTTGAGTGCCGAATTCGAACAGATAAGGATTTATATATTGGCTATATTATGGGTTACAACGATGGAAAGGTTTCAATTAAAGTTTCTTCAAAAATTAATGACATTGAATTGGATATTCAAAGCATTGTAAGTATTCAAATGGTTGGAATTTAGGGCGTTAAAAAGGTGGTAGATCATGATCTACCACCCATAGTTTTTTAGTTTACATTAAACTTACAGATTTGAAACGTGTACGTCACGTAAGCATTGGATTGCACAGAAGCAATCTAAGTCAACAGTTACACAAGTGTTTGAAGCAACAAACATGTCGCCGTCTACTAGTTCACAGAAAGTGTTTTGGTTGTTGTTATTTTTGTTGTTGTCTTTGCCGTCACCAGTTTTAACAGGCACTAATGCTCTTAACACTGCACAGCAATCATCATCTACACTTTCAACACGGAAAACAACTGTATCTTGGCAATTGTTGATTTGAGCGTTTCTGTTATTATTATTTTGGTTTTGATCGCCGCCATCACGATCACGTTGTGCCATGATTGACATCATATTATTATTAAATGCTGGTACTCTAAATAATTCACCGTTTGCTAAATACAATAGGAAAGGGCGAGTATTTGCAAGTGGTACATTAGGGTTAGCACCTAAAAATGGAACGTCACAACCTGTTGGGCAAGTGTTAGTTGCGCAATCTTGTAGATCATTTATGAATTTTACAACGTCACAAACACAGTGGTTTCTTTTTTTGTCGTGGTCTTTGCAACTCATCTTTTTCACTCCTTATCACTTTAGATGGATATTACATTACTATGATATTAAGCAGGCGAAAAACGGTTACTGAAGATTATTGCTTTTTTAGATAAATGGGCTTAGAAGAGCTTAGATCTGAAATAGGGAATAGGGAGAATATAAATGAATAAGGGAGGAGAAGGGTTGGAAGGGATTAGAGAAGCATAAATAAAGGGTAACGAAGTGAGATTTACCCATTGCATCCATATCCCTTGCCTGCGTACTTAACATGGATATAAGTTGGTTGTTGCTATTCATCTTAATCTTGGCAAGCTTTCGATTGACTCGTTTAGTTGTTTACGATAAGATTACAGCTTTTCTTAGAAGACCTTTTATTGATGAAATAACGCTTGAAGAGAATGGGATGCCAGTTACTTATACAAAGATTAAAGGAAGTGGAATCCAATACTTTATTGGTGAGTTATTAAGTTGTACATGGTGTAGTGGGATATGGTGTACAGCGTTTTTACTATTACTATATGTGTTCTTTCCACATGTGGGAGAGTTCATTATCATTTTATTAGCTATTGCAGGGGCAGCTGGCGTAATAGAAACGATTGTTAATAGGCTGAATTCGTAATTTTAGGTAGAACGATTAAAAATTCCTTTCATATACTAAAATGAATAGACTTATTTAGGAGGGAAGATATGTATAATCAAGGTCAAGGTCAATATACACCTTATCAATGGCAGCAAATGCAACAACAACAGCAGTACCAAATGCAACAACAACAAATGCAACAACAAGTTAATCAAGCGAACTATAACCCATATTACCAAGGCGCTCCGGCCGGCTATGTGAAACAATCAGGTTGTGGCTGCAGCGGTAGAACAACTAGAAGACGTTAATCCATAAAAATATAAAAAGGTGAGCATATTTTTGCTCACCTTAATATTTTGTCCAAAATTTGATTTTAATAGTTGATCAATCTTATTTCTTATTAATAAATCGTCTAATTAATCTTGAAGAATTTGCTTTTTTCCCTCGTCTTTTTTGAAGAATCGATAAGTATAATAGTTTTCTAGCTCTTGTACAAGCGACATATAGAAGGCGGCGTTCTTCTTCTAGTTGATCTAAATTACCATTTTTTAAAGATTCTAAAGCATAATCATGAGGAAATCCTCCATCTACAACACCTAGAATATAGACATAATCATACTCTAATCCTTTTGAACGGTGAGCTGTTAAAAGCGAAATATTACCTTGCGATGACTGATTTTTTTTCTGCTTATATTCTTTAAATTTAGCAGAAATATGAAATGCGTGTTCTACAAACTCTCTAATTGATTTGAAATTTTTGCTTACAACCTTTAAATCTCTTAAGTCATCAGAAGGTCGCTCGATTTTATTAGACTCATTTCCACGCTTTTTAATATAGTCCATAAATGCTGGACTTTCTTCAATTCGCTCAATTGCTTCTAATGGAGAAGCGTGTTTTAAATAACGTAATATTTTTATCAAGTTTTCAATTTTTTTAATTTGAAATGGTGCTGCACTTTTAATGGTAGTGAATGCTTCTAAGAAAGAAAGATTTTGCAATACACTATTCATTTTTGCATCTTGAAATGCTTGTTGTTTTAGGAAAAAGACCGGTAATATTTCTTTTAATGCTGATTGATGGTCCTCATCTCCAATTAATAGTAGGAAAGAGATCATTTTTCGAATAATAGGTCGATCATAAAACGAGTCACCATCTTGATCGATTGTAAATGGTAAGCTTGTTCCAATTAATCGCTCAAAAACAGCCCTTGATGCAGTATTAGTGCGATATAAAATTGCAAATTGTCCTGGATTTGCACCTTTATTAATTTTTTCTTTTATATCATTAATAATCATCGTTGCTTCTTCTTCTTCATCGTATGGAAAGAAGAAAGAGGGGACTTGATCGTAGTCATATTGAGCATGCATTGATTTTACAAAACGGTTTTTATTAGGCTTAATGACTTCGTTCGCCAATGAAACAATCCCATGAGTGGAACGATAATTTTCACTTAAATGATAAATTTTAGATCCTTGGAAATGCTCTTTAAAGTCTAAGATAAACCTGGGGTCACTTCCTCTAAACGCATAAATTGACTGGTCATCATCACCAACAGCCGTAATATTTTCTGTATGTTGAAAAAGGATCTTTAGAATATTAAATTGGATTTTATTAATATCTTGAAACTCATCCACTAATAAACATTTAAATCGATTTTGATAATGTAAAAGTATTTCATTATTTTCATTTAACATTTCAAAGCAACCGAGTAACATATCATCAAAATCAAATTGCCCATTTTGCTTTTTTAATGATTCATAGCCTTCATAAAGAGAAGCGACTTGTTCTTCCCAAGCATCTTTTGATCGAATCTCATGTGGATAAATACAAGAGTTCTTCCATAAACCGATTTGTTGAATAGCTTGGTCGTATGCAAATGACTTTTCATCAATTTCAAGACGTCGACCAATTTGCTTTAACATGATCTCCTTTTGAAAATCTGATTTAATTAATCGACTTGAATCCCATTTTACACGATCAAATCGTAAAAGCATTTTATAGAAAATACTATGAAATGTACCAATTTCCATTTGTTGAATAGGGTATCCAAGACCTTTCATGCGTTCTTTCATTTCTGCAGATGCTTTTGACGTGAATGTGACGAGCATCATTTCATGCGGGAGTACTCCGCTATTCATTAAGTGCATTGCTCGAGTAGTAATGACTCGTGTTTTACCGCTTCCAGCACCAGCAAGTACAAGTAATGGTGAACCGATATGTGTAACAGCGTTCCATTGTTGTGAATCTAATGAAATTTGATTGATCACATATTCATCCGTGTTTTGTTCATTTTTTTTATATGGTGGAATATTGTAAAAAGGTAGTCTGTTAATAAATTGATTTTCATCTGTTTTTTCGATTGTAGCTGTATTTGAGATTGAACGCTTAGTAGGTAGTTTAATAATACGATCGTTAGTATTTTCGTTAGTAGCATTTTTATTTTCAAATCTAGCAACAATTTCTTGCTCCAACTCTACGTTATGATTCATACATGCTAGATTTTGTTCTTTGTTTATATGATAAAAATGAGGAATATCATAAATAGTTAATGTGAAGCTTAAATTCTGATGGCAATTAACACATTTAACTTCCCCGCGAATACTGGCTTGATATATTTCCTCATATCTTGATCGAGGGAATTCTGGTAAATAGATTGATTGATTTTGATAGTTTGCAATTTTCATTATTTTCCCCCTTAAAATTAAAGCAGACTCATCTATGTTACCAAAAAGATTTGTGTACGAAAAGTGAATTTTAATGGGAAAAAAGTATCTTTTCATATGTATAGAAGTAAATTCATTCGTAAGAGCGTTGTTCGTCACATAGCCTCATGTATAGTTTTTTTAAGCCCCATTAAAAAACTATGATTCAATTGAATCATAGTTTTAAATGTGTTTAATTCAATTTTAGTTTCATTTCAGCATGAGGAATTCCAGCTTCAAAAAATATTTCGGAAGAGATTTTATAACCTAATTTTTCATAAAAAGGAATTGCAGATTCTTGTGCATGTAGGACTAATTGATTTAAGTCTTTTTCCTTTGCTGTTTTATGAATTAAGTACATGATTTCATTTCCTATTTTTTTTCCTCGATAGCTATTTAGAACACAGATTCGCTGAACTTTTCCAGTCGATTCGATTAATCTAAGTCGACCTGCAGCAATCGGTTGTTCTCCATCGTATGAAACAAAATGTATACATTCTTCGTCAAGGCCATCAAACTCCAATTCTTTTGAAATTTGTTGTTCCTCTACAAAAACTTCTACTCGTACTTTAAGAGCGTCTTGTATACTTTCATCTGTTGCTGCTACTATTGTGCGAATGCTCATTTTTTTGCACCTAATTTAAATGTTTCATAAACTTCCCAAGCACCGTTTTCTAATTGGTAAACTAATTTAAAGTTATCTACAACTTCATTGTAACTAAATTGAATCATACGTAACTGGCCAAGAATATCAGCAAATTCAGCATCTTGTAATTGCTGACCAATCGTAATATGCGGTACGAATGCATAATCTTTTGTTACAGGAAATTCTCCAGTGTGCATTTTTTCATGAAGCTCTTTTAATGCTTCAACAGGTGTAACTTTTAAATAGATGACATTATTAACTGGTGCAAAAGAACTTACTTTATTAATTTCCATTTCAAATGGTTCAATTTGACTCGCAATTTCATTTAATTGTGAAATAATATTTGGAAGTTGATCTTCGCTTAATTCAAATCCACTTCTTAATGTAACATGAGGAGAGATTAACGTATAAGCTGGATCAAAACGTTTTCTATACTCATTAGCTTTCTCTTGAACGAAATTAGATGGGAAAAAAACAACGCCACATTTCATTAAAATTACCTCCTGTTTTCGATACTATATATTTTAATTTGAAAAAATTAACGAAAGAAAAATACCTATTTTTAATTATACCAAATTTTTTGAAAATCGCTAAGTTTCACGAATTATTTTACTAAACTAATTTTTAATACGTCTTCAAGTTGCTTTTCCCAGTTTGTCCAAGTATGGTCCCCTTCATATTCTGCATAATGTAATTCTACAGGGAAGTTTGCTAAATAATCTTTTAACTGTAAACCACCTTCGACAAAATTAACCCATTGCTTACTTGGAGTGAAAACATTTTCTTCTTGTTTTCCAACAGTTTGAACAATAGAAAGGATTGAATTTAATTTTGTTTTCTTTAAAAATTCGATTACGTCATCGTTCACAAATGGAGATTGCATAATGACTTGACCAAACGTATTAGGATATGTAAATGCGGCTTGTAATGAAACAGTACCACCTAATGAATCGCCGATTAATGTTCTGCTATGAGCTAATCCAAGTAAAGGTAAATGATCATCTAAATATGGAAGTAATTCTTCAGCTAAAAAACGAATATAATTTTTTTGACCCACTTGAGAAGGGTGGTATAGTTTAAAACGCTCCTCTGGTGACGAATATGGAATTCCCACAATAATTGTAGGTTGAATTGATCCTTCTTTTGTTAATTTTTCAATTACTCGATGAACTTTTCCTAAACAAAAATAGTCTTGGCCATCTTGGGCAATTAATAAGTGATGTTTTATTAACGGAGTGTACATGCTTGAATAGTATATAGTAAATGTAATTTCTTTTTTGATGTGTTCACTATATAATGTATGTTCTTCTCTAGTACCATTTGTTTGAATCATAAAATGTCTCCTCTTCTTTTCCCTAGGATGATATAATTAGATGTTACTTCATACAAAAAATTTAGAAAAGTAAAATGTATTAAACGCTTACAAAATAAGACTAAAAGAGGTGAAACATGAGTAAAAAACAACCTAATGCAATGATGTCATTATTAATTTTATCCATTATTGCGATTTCAACTTCAGCTATATTAGCTAAATGGACGAATGCTTCTCCATCTGTTTTAAGCATGTATCGCCTCTGGTTTACATGTATTTGGATGCTACCATTTGTATTGAAGCGAAAGAATGAGTTAAAAGCTTTAAAAAAATCGCATTATAAATCATTCGCTTTAGGTGGATTAATGTTAGCTGTCCATTTTATTTTATGGTATGGTTCATTAGTTTTCACTTCTGTTGCGAGCTCAACAATAATATTGGCTCTTCAGCCATTAGTTGCAATGATTCTTGGATTCTTTGTATTTAAAGAGCGAACGTCTATGCAATCTAAAATATGTATGATTATCGCTATTATTGGTGTATGTCTAATAGGATTCGGTGATATCGGCTTAAGTATGTCAGCGTTTAAAGGTGATATTCTTTCATTTTTGAGTGTAATTGCTGCAGTACTCTATTTAATGGTTGGACAAACAACCGTAAAAAATACATCTCATTGGGTGTATAGTTTTTGGGTATTTGCATTTTCAGCTGCATTTTTAACAATCTATAATATCGTAACAATGGATAATTTCTTTGACTACCAATCAAAAGATTGGATTATATTTATTGCATCTGCCATTATTCCTTCATTAGCACATATTATAAATAACTATTTATTAAATTACGTAAATGCTACGACAATATCAATGAGTATACTCGGGGAACCAGTAGGTGCTTCTATTTTAGCAGTTTTCCTACTTAACGAAATGTTATCATCATTTCAGCTAGTTGGAGGGACAATTGTAATTGTAAGTGTGTTCTTGTATTTATATCAACAACAAAAAGAAGTTGCATCAATCCAAGTAAAATCGGATAATTCATCTTCAGCATAGAGAATGAGGAACGAGGCTGGAATAAGCTTTTCCTTAGTACAGTTCTTAAAACGACTTTCAAATCTTTTTTATGATTTGAAAGTTTTTTGTTTTTTAACTTAAAATAGGTAGAATAGATAATAGCTATTAGAAAATTATTCCATAAACTTTTATCCAGCAAATTAAAGGAGAAAAAGAGCTACTTATGAAAAGAAAGAAGAAAAAAGTAAAAAATCCTCTTCATTACATATTTATTTCTTATATAATCATTACATTTTTATTTTCATTCTTTTACTATCTTCCATTTACACGAATTTCGAATATACGTTATATTGACAGTTTATTTGTTTCAACAAGTGCGATTAGTGTAACTGGATTAACAACAGTAAACTTAGTTGAGACATTTAATGTGTGGGGAAAAATATTATTAATGATTCAAATGGAAATTGGTGCGATTGGAATCGTTGTTTTTATTAGTTACGGTTTTATGATGCTCGGAATACGGATGACGATTTCAAATTTACTAGTCGTATCCAAGGACCAAAATCAAAGTAGCATTAAGTCAATTAGAAGATTGAGTTTGTCAGTATTATATACATCATTATTTTTTCAATTTATAGGTGGCTTATTTTTTTACAGTCAATTTAGGGAGAAATACGACTCAGTAAAAGAAACTTTACTAGTTACTGCATTCCATTCTATTGCAAGCTTTACAAATACAGGTTTTGATTTATTTGGAAATAGTTTAATTTCGTTTCAAAAAAATAATTTAGTCCTAATTGTAACTGCAGCGTTAATCTTTATAGGAGGATTAGGATATCCGACTATAATGGAGTACATCTATAAATACCACAAGAAAAAATCCTTATTTACAAGGATTAATATGCGACTGCATTTTTCGTTTATGATTCTTGGAACAATTGTTTTTTGGCTTTTTGAAAGAGGCCATGCGTTTAAACATTTAAATTTTTTTGATCAACTAACAAATTCACTTTTTTTATCGGTCACTAGTCGAAATGGAGGGTATGCACCTCTTGACATTGCAGAACTAACATTGCCTGCAATATTAATAATTCTAGTGCTTATGTATATCGGTGGAGCTTCCTCGAGTGCAGCAGGAGGTATACGATTAACAACAGTCTCGGTTTTAGCTGCAAAAATGTTTTCAGTTATTAAGTCACAAGACGATACAATTATTTTTAGAACGAGTGTAAAGAAAGAGGTAGTTGACCGTGCATTTGTGATTGCGATGAGTTTTATTATTTTAATTACATTTGCAACAATCTTTATTTCAGTTTTTGAACCGTTTCAATTAGATTTAATTTTACTAGAGGTTATTTCGGCAATTACAAATACCGGATTATCATTAGGGATTACAACAAATATCCATAGTTTGTCAAAAATAATATTAATTTTATTAATGTTTATTGGAAGAATTGGGATCTTTACGCTAATATATTTCGTATTTAGAGTTGATAATCAAAAATTAAAATATGTTGAAAAAGACTTAGCAGTTGGGTAAGGAGGAGATTTTTATATGCCAAAGCAATACTTAGTAATAGGTGCTGGAAGATTTGGTCGAGGAATTGTAAAAGAGTTTGATCGATTAGGTCACGAAGTTGTTGTTTGCGATAAAGAAAAGATGACATTAGAGCAATTGGAAGAGTACACAGAATATGCTGTAATTGGTGATTTACGTGAGGAGTCTATTCTTGAAGACTTAAATGTGAGTCAATTTGATGCAGTATTTGTCGCGATCGGAAGTGACTCGTTAGCCTCCATTTTAATAACGAGAAGATTGAAAGAGAGAAATGTAAAAAGAATTATTTGTAAAGCAAATAATCGTGAAGTTGGTGGGATTTTAGAAAGTATTGGAGCGGATTTAGTAATCTATCCAGAAGAGGAAGCTGGACATAAAGCAGCACGTATGGAAGCGATGAGTGGAATAATCGAATACATCGAAATTACAAAAAATGTTGCTGGAGTTGAAACAGTTATTCCTGAGAAATTGATTGGCAAAACATTAAGAGAAATGAATTTTTCGATGAAATATGGCATAACAGTTGTCCTGATCATCCGCGAGGGTGAGCCAATGGTATCCCAAATTGGAGACGTAGTTTTTCAAAGTGATGATTTAATTTTTATTGTAGGAGAAAAATCAAAAATTGAATTGTTTAAGAAGAAAGTTGGATAAATTTATTTAGGGCTCAATTACATTTCCCTATTTGGAACGTTTAAACGTAATAGATGAATATACTAATCCTAAATGACTAATCAAGGATTGGTGTTTTATAATGAGCCAAGTAATGGAGGTTATTGGGGCATGGGTGAATGCGATCGGAACAATCAGTTCGGCAATTAGTAGTACACCTATGAGAGGATTAAAGGGAGAAAACCGAAAAAGATGGGAGGATATAAGTTTTCATCTAGATTTTGGTGGGAATTCCTTTCAAGCGATCGGTAATATAATAGAAGCTTTTTTAGGAGAACCTAGTGTCTTAGAAGATGCAGGTGAAATTATTCAAGCTTCAGGTAATGTCACTGTATTATTTAGTTTATTAGAGGCAGAAGCAGAGGAAGAAAAAGTAGAAGAAGAAAAAGATGCAGACCGAGCAATAAAATTAAATATGACTGGTAATGCACAACAAGCTTTTGGTGGACTATTGGCAGCCTTAGAGGAATTTAGTGATGAGGAATTTGATGTTTCTGGTTTCATGGGTAATTTTTTACAAGCGATTGGTAATACATTACAAGTATTAGCTGGTTTCGTAGAGCTAGAAATAGAGGATTTAAAAGACTATTTAAAAGAAACTGAGCAAGTAGAACAACCAAGTGATTTATCGGATGGAATCATATTTGATGTACTTCAAGAATATCCTGGCAGTGTTCCAGAGGCCGAGGCTAGTGAACTTTCAGACGGAATCATATTTGATGAAGTACAAGAATATACAGGTAGATTGCCAGAAAATCATGATAGTGAAGAATTAATATCTAATGGAGTTGATTACAAAGAAGCGGTAGTATCAAATGAAGAAATATTGAATGAAATAGAGAAGCTTTTTGGTAGATTACCAGATTACGAACCAATTGAAGAACCAGATGAAACGATTCCAAGTCAACAGGAGGAATCAATTTCTAGCGAGCAAGGCGGGCCTAGTGATCTATCAGACGGAGTCATTTTTGATGTACTTCAACAATTTGCAGAAGAAACTGAAACAAACCCATTAATTAAGGAATACGAAGAATTAGCATTACTTCTAAAATATAGTGGAAGTTGGATTCAAGCTGGCGGTTCAATCATATCTTTATACTCTGAACAAAAAGAATTATTTAGTACGAATGATGAACAAAAGGAGAAAGGGAATAAACCACTAAAAGAGAACAAAAACTCAAAAAGAAGAAATAAACGGAAATCGGCGGAGATCGAATCAAATCAAAAGAAAAACAAAAGCTCAGAATATACAGAGATAAAGAAAAAGAGCTAACAAAAATAAGATATAGTGTGGATGTTAGTTCTAGATACATAGAGTGGAGAAAAAAGCATGTCCTTTATGGTTCTTTAAAATAATCTTGTGGAATATTTTAATAGAAAAGAATAAGTAGAGATAAATCATTAGTGCTTGCACATTTACAAAGTCATTAAAATGCTCAATAGTAAACAATTTTTCTAATTTTTGATTACATAATAGGCAAACAGGAAAATATTAATAGTAAAGAGAGTGTTTCCTTCACTATGATTGGTTAAGGAATATTAATATTTAACTATAGGGGAGATCTGCCTATGAAAAGTAAAATGATTAAAATCGTTAAAAACTATAAAGTTCAGACATTTGTGTTTGGTGTGGGTGTTTTACTTTTGTTCTTAACAATTGTGGTTGGTAGTATTCTTTTAAGTAATATACCAAGAGACAAAGATTTAAGATGGAAAGATTTAATGCATACAATTAACGAAATAGAAGCAAAGTCGAATAGATGAGCATTTTTCAAGATTGAAAACTACATTCTAGTGGACTTATATTCAAAATTTTTTGTTAAATATTGGTTGAAGAGTGTTAGACAAAACAGTATAATAGAATTAATTAGAGAGAATTGTCTCTCAAATATAATACGATTCCATAGCTCAGCTGGGAGAGCACTACCTTGACAGGGTAGGGGTCGCTGGTTCAAGTCCAGTTGGGATCATACAATTAAGGAAGCTCAAACCTAAGTATAACAAGGGTTTGGGCTTTTTCTATATATTCATTTAATTCCATTTATTGTAATGAATATTATTCATTGCACAAAGACTGCACATAAACTTCACGAGCACATTAATTTAAACCAAATTTCTTATCAAATCGATCAGCTGTATTCTTCTGCATTTCTTCATTGGAATGTGAGTAAATACCAAGTGTTGTTTCAACTCTTGAATGACCTAATCTTTCGCTAACAATTTTAGGATTCTCGCCCATTCTCATTAAAATTGTGGCGTGAGTGTGGCGCAAATTATGAAAAGGAATAACAGGAATATTCGCTTCTCGAGTGAGTTGTTTAAATTTACGAATTAAATTTCTAGGCTCTAGGTAATTTCCATTCTTTGCACAAACAACTAAATCAAGATCTTTAAAGGTTTTTACTTTTGACTTCATTTGATTCTGGGAGGTTTTATGCTCTTGTAATGATTTAATGACGCTATCGGATATAAAGATTTCTCGAAGTGAATGGTCTGTTTTTAGCTCTTTTACAAGAAGACCTTTATTTTTAGATCGTACTAAGTTTTCTTCAACGTAAATAACACCTTTTACTAGATCAACGTTACGCCATCTAAGAGCTAAAATTTCACCACGACGCATTCCAGTAAAAATGGCTAATTGAAATGGGATTAAATAATTATCACGTGCGCAAACTTCTAAAAAAAGTTTTGCTTCATCAACAGTCCAAGTTTGTTTTTTTGTCTTAGAAATTCTTGGAGGTGTAGATTCTTTTACCGGATTTGTTTTTATCAATTCCCACTGCAATGCCTTCTGAAACGCTTTAGATAAAATATTGTGCATAATTTTTACATAGGCATTTGATAAAGCTTCATTTAATTTTGCAGCATAAAACTGATCAATGTCATAAGTAGTGATTTTTGCTAAAGGTGTTGATTGAAAATAAGGAACTATATGGACACGAAGTATTGTTTGAGCCTTTTCAAAACTGGTTATTTGAACCTCACTTTTGTAGGTCGAATTGACCCAGTTTGTAATGAAGTCTTTAAATAGTTCTTTCGTAGGTTCAATGAAATTTCCTTCTGCAATTTCATTTTTAAGCTTGATCATTTCTTCTTGTGCTTCACGACGCGTGTTAAAACCACTACGATAAACTTGTTTACGTTTACCAGTTTTTTGATCAGTACCAGCATCGATTCGGAAAGCCCAAGAATTACCTACTTTTTTAGTGACATAATTGCACCTCCAATAATTTTTGGAGGTAGGGTGTAATTATTAAGATTCACTTTTTTCAATTTACATATTCAAATATCTGTAACTCATCATAATCGACAAAGAATAATAAAAATTTGTGCTTGTCCATTGCTTACTAAATTAAGATTAAAACATTTCGGTTTTACTTGGAATCTTAGCTGGTCACTAACTAAATTAGTTACATGATTATTTTTTATTTATTTAAAAAAGGATGCTGACTAATTTGGTGTAATGAAATAAAACAAGATGATGTGGGGGTGAAACAATTGGAGAAGACTTATAGAAAAATTATTAATGAAATAATAGGACCGCAATTCATTTCGAATGGGTTTAAAAAGAGAGGAGACACATTTGCTAAAAGAAATACGGACTTTTCGTATGTTGTTAAAATTTATGATAACTGGAAAGAGGCTGATGATGTGTCTTTTACTTTAAGATCAGGTATCTTTTTAGAAAGTTTATTTGGTATTTATTTTATGAAGAGAGTACCTAAATTTCCCGTTTTAAATGATTCGATTTATCAGTTGAACATTTCAAATTTAGCTAATCGCTCTCATGAATGGTATAAGCTAAATTCGATGACCAATATGAAGGACGAATTGCAGTTCTGGTGAATGGAACTCCACAAGCAGTAGTTGTGCCTGCATTATTTGTTCAGTATATGGCTCTTCCGAATGAATATTACACAAAAAACGGTAGTCTCACTAACAGATTGATCTTATTCTTTTGTTACTTTCTAACTATCTGTTTACCGGGAATATATGTTGCTATCTCTAATTTTCATGAGAATTGGTTTTCAGCAGAATTTACCAAAAAGTATTTTACTCAATCAAGTACAATTCTTCCATTTTTTTTCGAAGTTTTCCTACTAATACTTGTTTTATACATATTAGGTATAGCATCATTTCGAATTCAAAGCGATTTAATTATTTTAGCTTCGTTGATTGGAACAATGGTTATAAGCACGACAGCCGTAGATGCAGACCTAATCCATTCTCTTAGTTTGATTATTGTAGGGGCTACATTTCTATTGAGTTTACTATTTACCACTGGAGGAATATTTAACTCTATATTCACATTAAGATTTCTATTTTTAATCATCGGTAGTTTCTTAGGATTAACTGCGATGGGAATCGGACTCGTCTTGTTATTTATATACATGGCCAGCTTACGATCTGTCGGTGTTCCTTTTTTAGCTCCTATCATACCGTTTCGACCACAAGAATTCAAAGATGTATTTTATCGTGGAGATTTAAAGAAATTGACTAATAGTCCACACAAGTATCCTCATGATGATGAATAAGTGTTAAATATTAAAAGGATCTCTATATTTTGAGATCCTTTTCGAATGTTAATAGAATATTTTTATCATATTGGCTTTGTCGCTGAATATATTGTTTCACTAATAAGGCAGGGCTTTTTTCTTTTGGACATAGCTTAACTTTAATCACATTTCTTCCAAGTATATACTACTCAAATATACATTATCTTGATTTTTAAGGCGAAATTAATAGTTAAAACAAAAAGCTCAAACAAAGACAGAATTTAGTATAATGGATTATAAATACAATATGTCATAATTTTAAAGGAAAATAAAAATGTATATTGAAAAACTAAACTATCTTGTAGAAGTTGTAAAAGAAAAATCAATTACAAAGGCTGCAAAAAATCTTCATATTTCTACTTCTGTAATTAGTCAAACAATTACACAATTAGAAAAAGAATGGGGAATAAAATTATTTAAACGCCACAAGACGGGGACGATTTTAACGGAGGAAGGCAAAGAGGTATTCATAAAAGCCTCAGAAATAGTCGTAAAATATAAAGAGTTAAAAACCATTGTAAGTGATCGTACAAGTAAACTCAATGCGAAATTATATATATCTTGTGTTCCAAGTATTTCTTATTTAATTTTTGACAAATTGTTAAGTTTCAAAAAAAAGTTTCCAAATATCAGTATTAACATTCATGAAAATAATCCCGATGATGTTTTAGTTGATATTAAATCTGGTAAATATGATATAGGCTTTCTAACTATTTCTGATGAGAAATTAAAAAATGAACAGGACTTAGTATATGAGAAATTATATGATGGAAGTCTTTGTGTTCTTGTTAGTCAAGATTCTCCACTTGCAAATTATAGTGTACTAACGCCAGAATTACTAAAGAATGAAAATTTTATTCTTTACGAATCTGATCATATAAAAACCCCTTTTGATTTATTTTTTAAACATGCAAATGTCTCTTTTTTATCTAAAAATATTGATATTATTTCTAGGACAGTTAAAGAAGGACTAGCTATAACGTTATCATCCGATCTTGCCAAATATAGTCCATTTGTTTTGAAAGGAGACATAATTGCTATTCCACTGAAAATCGAAAAATACTATCCAAATCCTTTTTGGTATATTTATTCTCGTAATACCCCATATTCCATTACTTCCGAAAAATTTTTAAGGCATTTACAAGAAGAATTTTAATAGTTTAAAAAAGGATTAGGATTAATCCGAAATTTTGTATTAGTCTAAATTTTTGAGTTGAATTTATAAAAACAGAAGTGCCTTGCTCGATTCGCAGCAAGGCTCACTTTTTGACTCCATGTGAGATCCTAAAAACTAAAACTAGGAATGCAAGAGAATTAAATCTATTAATCAGGTGGATTATACCGATAAAGTTTTTTATGAGGAAAAATATATCAGGATAACGTTTTTTTGGTATTATTCCTGCACTTTAAAGTAAACTCTTTCTATTTCAACTGAATCAAACTTCGCTTATGGACCTCCTCAATATGGACTAGTTCCACTTGATTCTCCTCATATTGATGCTCAAAATACTTCTTTTTTTCTTCCCTGTATGAATTCTAAAAGTCCAATTAAGCCAATGAATTCAAATTAGTGAAGCTCAGTCTTATGATTGAGCTTTTTGTTTTTTTTACGGTAATAGAATTTGTTTTGAGGTTTATACTTTGAAAAATGCAAACTATTTTTTTGATTGTTTAATATTTTCTAACCATACTTAGATAGTCTTTAACGATACTATAATTATATATTAAATTAACTAAAGCTGTAGTAACATTAACTCGAATAATCTGATTATTCAAACATAAAGGGGGGTGATTGTTTTTATTAGATATTGAGAGAGAAAATGGTTACGTAGATCCTATCCATCTTATGGAAAAATAAGAACGTTTAAGGAAAGGGGTTATATTTCATGAAAAGAAAAAAACTATTAATTAATGTAGTAGGAGTGCTAGCCACCTTGTCTATTTTTACAGGGAGCGTATTTGCCGGCACACCTTCAACAGCAACACAAACTATTGATCCTGTCGTGGCACCTCAAGATCAGTATCGTGAGAATTTAGCGTATAGCATTGGAATCCAGGCATATCTATATGGATTTCCTCTCGTAGACATGGTTAAAACAATGCAAATAGCTATGCAAAAAACTCCTTTGAACACATTTTCTCATATGAGAAGATTAGCAGATCCAAGTGATAGAGACATTGTTGCTCCGAATAACGATACATTGTATTCACAAGCTTGGTTGGATTTATCGAAAGGACCAGTAGTTTTTAGTATTCCAAAAGCAGAGCCAGGTAGATATTTTTCATTCCAGTTTTTGGACGCTTATACAAACACATTTCGTTACATTGGTACACGTTTGAAAGATACAAATGCAGCTAAATATGTTATTGTAGGACCGAATTGGAAAGGGAAATTTGCAAAGGGTACGAAAGTTATTCAATCTCCTACTAATATGGTTTGGCTGCTTGGACGTACATTAGTCAAGGAAGAAAAGGATTTAGCAAATGTATATGCTATTCAAAACAAATATACATTGGCACCTTTAAATAAAAAACAAGCAAAACCATTAATCGATTTAAAAACGACTATTTCAGAAAGTGACTTCAATGATCCAGCACGCTACTTTGATATCATGACTCGATCGATGAAATTATTTCCAGGTCCATCAAGAGATGAGTCTATGTTATCTCAATTTAAACTGATTGGAATCGATCCTAATAAAGGATTTCAAGGAAGTAACGATTCTGCAACTATGGCCGGTTTAACACGTGCACTGAAAGATGCAAGAGAAATTATGCTGAAATCTCTATCAAATGTAGGTACAGAGAGCAATCATTGGACCGTCTTTAATAAAAATATTGGTACGTACGGTACGAACTACCTCAATAGAGCGTCAATTGCAGCATTTGGATTAGGTTCTCATCTTCCAATCGAAGCGATATATTCACGTACTACATTTGATAGTGATGGAAAACCACTAAGTGGAGATCACCAATATGTTATTCATATCGATAAAAAACAAATGCTACCAGTAAATGGCTTTTGGTCGTTATCTTTATATGGACCAGATCAACTCTTTGTAGACAATCCAATTAATCGTTATTCAATTGGTGATCGTACAGAAGGACTTAAATACAATAATGATGGTTCACTAGATTTATATATCCAGAACTCAATACCGGAAGGGCATGAATCAAATTGGCTTCCTGCACCTACAGGCAACTTTGTCCTTGTAATGAGATTGTATGAACCTAAACAAATTCTATTAGATGGATTATATACGATGCCGAGTGTTCAAAATATAAAATAGTCGATTTGTTATAAGGCAATGAATAATAGGGAGGTGTAACTAATTAATTATAGGTCTCTAAAATTAATAGAATGCGTTTCGTCAATAAAAGTAAGGTTATATCGTATTTCTTATTATCAGAAAATTACAAAAATAAAGTTAAAATAATATAAAACTAACAAATGAAAGAGGGATTTTTTATGTCATATCCATTATTAGAAACAGTTTACATGAATCCTGAAGAATTACCATGGATTCCATGGGTTGAAAATGCTGAAATCAAAATATTAAAAGTAAATCCAATAAGTGGTCAATTTTTCGCTTTAATAAAAGCTTCAGAAGGCGCAGTACTACCTCCACATTATCACCATGGGACAGTCATTGTTTATACAATTCAAGGCGCATGGAATTATGAAGGGGAAGAATGGATTGCCAAAGCTGGAGATGTCATTTTTGAACCAGCAGGATCACTTCATCAACCTGTAATGCATAGTAAGGAAGATGTTATCGCACTTAATATTCTAGATGGCTTACTAGAATTCCAAGATACTGATGGTAACCCACTTTTTCAATTAAACTGGGTATCCGCTTTAGAAATGTATAAAGAACATTGTGATGTACATGGATTAGAATTTAAGGATCTATCGAAATATTAATTTATTCATAAGAAAAATAATAAAGCCCTCCTTAATTAAAGGGAGGGTTAGCAATAGAATCTTTTAATTAGGAGGAGTAGAAAATGGGATTACAAGTATTTACTCAAGATTGGGCAGAGCAGTGGAAAGATGAGCTTAATAAAAGTGAAATGTTCAGGAAATATGGTGCAAAATGGGAGTGGCCATTAATCATGAAAATGAACGCCGATCCTTCGGTTGGACTAAATGAAGATCGATTAGTTTATGTAGACTTATGGCATGGTGAATGTCGTGAAGCACGTGTTGCAGAACCAGCAGATATTGAGTCAGTACCTTACATCGTTAGTGGAGATGTACAAGTTTGGAAGAAAATTTTAGACAAAAAATTGGATTCCACTACTGCACTAATGACTCGTAAAACAAAATTAGAACGAGGGAATATTATGAAGCTTGCAAAGTATACGAATGCATCAAAATACATGGTAGAAGCTGCGACTTTTGTTGAATCGGAATTTCCTGATGGAGTTTAAAACTATTGATAGTTAGTTCTAAGAAGGAGACGATGGTTATGAGTTGTAATTTAAATAATAATTTGATAAATAGTGCCGAAAAGTATCCTTATCGATATGCATATACATTTTTAAATCAGAGTGTAACGTATAAAGAACTAGATTCAATGGTTGATAAAGTTGCATCAGGATTATATACAAAAGGTATCCGAAAAGGTGATCGAATTGCATTGCTACTTGGGAACAGTCCTGAATTTATCACTGCGTATTATGGGATTCTTCGTACTGGTGCCTCAGTAGTACCAATTAATCCAATCTTTACTACTAATGAAATTTCATACATTATTTCAAACAGTAAAGCTAAGGCAGTAATCGCTAGTAGTGCCATAAAATCTACCTTATCGTCTGTAGTTAATCAATTAGATAGTTTGGAAATGATTTTTTACACGCAAGAACTTGAATCTGACAATAGCTGGGAAAAGCTTATACAAAATTCTAATAACGTATTTGTTGCACCGCCTATATATGAAAATGATCTAGCTGTTATTCTGTATACTTCAGGTACAACAGGGCAACCAAAAGGGGCAATGCTTTCTCATCATAATTTGGTTTCAAATGCTGAATCATTTGCTGAACTTGTGAAGTTCACTGAATATGATCGTATTATCGCGACATTACCAATGTTTCATGTGTTTTGTATGACAGTTTGTATCAATACTCCAATTAAAAGTGGAGCACACATTATAATTGTTCCTAAATTTAATCCTACTGAAGTAGTAGATACGATAGTAAAAGCAAAAGCTACTTTGTTTGCAGGTGTTCCTACAATGTACAGTTTTATGTCTCAATTACAGGATGCTACAGCAAAAGATTTTTCATCAATTCGGGCATGCATTTCAGGTGGTGCTTCATTGCCTATTGAATTACTTAATCGCTTCCAAGAGAAATATGAAGTCGAAATATTAGAAGGATATGGTCTATCAGAAACTTCTCCTATAACTGCGTTTAATCCTTTAAATGGTATTAGAAAACCAGGTTCCATAGGCTTAAATATACCTAATGTAATTAATAAAGTGGTTGATGCGAATGGTAAAGAAGTTCCTAACGGTGAAATTGGAGAATTAGTTGTTCAAGGACCGAATGTAATGCTTGGCTATTTAGAAATGCCAGAGGCGACATCTACTTCTTTAAAAGATGGTTGGTTTTACACTGGGGACTTAGCAAAAATGGACGAAGATGGCTATTTTTATATCCTTGATAGAATAAAAGATTTGATTATAGTTGGTGGCTATAATGTTTATCCTAGAGAGGTTGAAGAGGTACTGTATCAGCATCCTAGAGTAGTTGAAGCAGCTGTAATTGGAATTCCAGATGATCAATATGGAGAAAGTATCAAGGCGTTTATCGTTTGTAACGATGTAAATGTATCAGTTGAAGAGATTAATGAGTTTGCAAAAGAAAGATTAGCGAAGTATAAGCATCCTAGAGAAATTGAGATTTTGACGGAACTCCCTAAGAATAGCACTGGGAAAATTTTAAGAAGAGCTTTACGTACATTTGTAGGAAGCACATAAGGGTTTTGTAAACTTTATTTGTTGAATCTTCACGCTTTTCTTGGCAAATATAAATATCCAACAAATACTAAACTGAGTTTTAACGGATTTGGTTACTAACAAAAGTAGTTTGATTTTTGAACTGGCTAGCCATTGTAGTTCGACATGATAGCCTGGATAGTTAGAGAAAAGAGAATATGATTATCAACTAAATCGTTATGAGTAGGAGAATACTATGGAAGCTCTAACAAAGATGCAAGGATTAAATGGACAAAATGTGAAGTATGCGCAACAACATCTAGCTAACGAAAGAACATTTTTAGCCTGGATAAGGACTGCGATATCTATCACTGGCGTGGGGTTCCTAACAACATCATTGCATTTTACGATTACGATTAGTTCAAATAAGTATATTAATTTATTAGTAATATTTCTTGGCATTTACGCATGTGTAGTTGGTTTTATAACAGGGATTTTATCAACGATTCAATATTCAAAGAAGAGAAAAGAAATTGAGAAAGGTATTTATATACCTTCAAATAAATCGATAGTTTTTGTTTCTATTCTATTTTCTCTATTAATCTTCATGATTCTTATGTATCTTTCTTTTTTATTATTCGCGAAATAGACGACGTAGGAAACCTACTTGCAACTAAATACTTCTTAAAGAGAGTGATTTGAATGGAACTACAAAAAAAATTTGGATGCTGTTCTCCAAGTAATCAAAAATCAAGCTTTTCTCAATATTCTAGACAAAGCGTTGTTAAAAGCGATCATAAAATTTCTGATGAAAATAGTATCTACATTCCAGGCGGAGAATTTTTAATGGGGACTGATGATCCGGAAGGTTACAAAGCTGATGGTGAAGGACCAATACGTAAAATAAAGGTGAATCCGTTCTACATAGATGCATGTGCCATAACTAATTCTCAGTTTGAAGAATTTATATCTGATACAGGTTACAAAACTGAGGCAGAAATTTATGGATGGTCCTTTGTGTTTCATTTGCTTTTGTCTAGTGAAACAAGATTAAAAGTTAAACAACTTGTCCAACAGACTCCGTGGTGGTTGGTTGTGGATGGGGCGAACTGGAAACACCCTGAAGGACCGGATTCAACAATTGATAATAGATATGATCATCCTGTAGTTCATGTATCATGGAACGATGCCTCAGCATATTGCAACTGGGCAGGAAAAAGGCTACCGACTGAAGCAGAGTGGGAGTATGCTGCTCGGGGAGGTTTAGAACAAAAGAAATATGCTTGGGGAGATGAATTACTTCCTAATAATCATCATTTTGCAAATATATGGCAAGGTGAATTCCCAAATAATAATCAAGTATTAGACGGCTATAAAGGTACAGCTCCAGCTAAATCGTTTCCTCCTAATAATTATGGTTTATATAATGTTTCAGGGAATGTATGGGAATGGTGTTCTGATTGGTTCAGTGCAACTTATCATATTAATGACACTAGAGATAATCCTAAAGGTATACCATACGGTACTTCAAAAGTAATTCGAGGAGGATCCTATCTATGTAATGAATCTTACTGTAATCGTTATCGAGTAGCTGCTCGTAGTTCTAATACACCTGATAGTTCTACTGGAAATATGGGATTTCGGTGTGCTAAAGATGTTAAGTAAACATAAGTAGAAAATTGAATCTATGCATAATTAAAGGAGACATTGAAAATGAAAAACAATATTGTATACATTGTACTTGATGACATGGGTTTTTCCGATTTAGGTTGCTACGGTTCAGAAATTAAAACGCCTAATATCGATCGTTTAGCACAAAATGGTTTGAGTTATAATAACTTTCATGTTACACCTCTTTGTTCCCCAACTAGAGCAAGTTTATTGACTGGAAGAAATCACCATTCTGTGGGGATGGGACTCCTTTCAAATTTTGATTTGGGTCCTGATGTGCCTAGTACACGAGGTAAAATTAGTCCTTCAGCTGGAACAATAGCAGAAATTTTAAAGGAAAAGGATTATAGTACTTTTGCAGTAGGGAAGTGGCATTTAACACCAACTTATGAAGAAACACCAGCAGGTCCATATCAAAATTGGCCATTAGGAAAAGGTTTCGATCGTTATTACGGATTTTTAGAGGGGATGACTGATCAATACAATCCTAGTTTAGTTTACGATAATCATAGTGTCGAGCCTCCAAAAACACCTGATTACCATCTTTCTGAGGATCTTGTCGATCATGGGATAAAGTTTATTTCTGATCATGCTTCCATTTTCCCAGAGAAACCGTTCTTTATGTATCTTGCGTTTGGTGCACAGCATTCACCACACCAAGTCTCCCAGAAGTATATCGATATGTATAAAGGAACATATAACAAAGGTTGGGATCGAATTAGGGAAGAAAGACTTGAACGTCAAAAATCATTAGGGATTGTCCCTCATAACACTGAGCTTGCCGAACGGAACTCTGGTGTGAAGGAATGGAGCACTCTTACACCAGATGAAAAGCGATTATTCGAAAGATTCCAGGAAACATACGCTGGATTCCTTACTCACACAGATGAACAAATTGGTAGATTCGTTGACTTTCTAGAAACTATCGGACAATTGGATAATACTTTGATTGTGTTTCTATCTGATAATGGAGCAAGTCAAGAGGGGGAATTTGATGGGATTCTAGAACAAGGTTCATATTTTAATGGAATTCCGACGAATACAGAAAGTTTTCTAGATCGAATAGATGAAATTGGTGGTCCGGATACACATCCAAACTATCCTCGTGGGTGGGCACAAGCAAGCAATACACCTTTTAAGTACTATAAACAAACAACTTTTGATGGAGGAATTCATGTTCCTTTAATTTATCATTTTCCAAATCGAATCAAAGATATTGGATCAGTTCGTAACCAGTTCCACCATGTTATTGATATAACTCCAACTGTTCTAGACTTGCTTGGTATAAGTGCACCTACAGAAATCAAAGGTGTTAAGCAAATGGAGCTACACGGTGAAAGTATGCAGTATACATTTGAAAATCCCAATGCTCATACAAGTCGGGAAACTCAATACTTCCTAATGGGAGCACAACGTGCAATTTGGCATGACGGCTGGAAAGCAATCTCCTTCCATACAAAAGGAACTCCATATGAAGAAGATAAATGGAGCATATATAAAATTAATGGGGATTTTTCTCAAAATCATGATTTGGCAACAGCATTCCCTGAAAAACTCAAAGAATTACAAGATGTCTGGTTGAAAGAAGCCAAGAAATATAATGCGTTTCCGATGATCGATAAAACGATTGAATTATTTGTTTATGTCTCACCGGATGATAAGATAAGATCTCGTACAGAATTTACTTACTATCCAAAAATGAGCCATAATCTTTCTTCACCACCTATTTTTAATCGATCATACACGATTACTATACCAATTGACCGTCCAAGTATGAGGAGTGAAGGAGTATTAGTTGCTCACGGAAATCAATATAGCGGATATACAATCTATATTCAAAATAACAAATTATACTATGAGTATAATTATGTAGGAAATGTCTATAAAATTGAATCTAAATTAGTGGTCCCAGTAGGAAAATCAAATATACGATATGAATTTTCAAAAACGGGTTTGTTACAAGGGAAAGGGTTGTTATTCATAGATGACCGCCAAGTTGGAGAAGTTGATTTGTTAAAAACCTTACCGCTTTTAATCTCAATCGAGGGGATTGATATTGGACGAGACGCATATTTACCTGTGAGTAAGAGCTATGCTGAATTCGGAGACTTTGCGTTTACCGGAAATATTCAAAAGGTCGAGTTTATTTTGCAAAATGATTAGATCAAAAAAGTAATGCTAGTCAAAAATTCATTATTTATTGAGAAGAACAGGAAATTGCAAGGAAATAATACAAAATTGGAAGGGAGAGACTATTACTTGAATCGCTTGGTAATTATCATTATGTTATTACTCGCAACCCTAATAAACTTTGCAGATAAAACTTCCACAAGTGTCGCATCTGTATATATCATTAAAGATTTTAACCTATCCTATGTTCAATACGGTTTACTTGGCAGCGTTTTTTTCTGGTTCTTTAGCGTATTTGGTGTAATCGGGGGTGCTTTGTCTGATAAAATTGGTACAAAAAAATTATTAGGTATTCTCTTAATTGCCTGGTCGTTATTACAATTTAGCACCTTTTTTATAAAGAGTTTCGCTTTTATACTTATTTACAGAGTACTTCTTGGAATATTTGAGGGGCCATTTGGACCGGTCGCGATTAGTCATATTAGTAAAGTATTCCCAGAAGAGTCGCGAGGGACGGCTATTTCGATTGGTAATGCAGGTGGAATGATAGGTGCAATGATATTGACCCCCATTTTAGTACATGTAAATAAAATTTATGGCTGGCGTATTTCTTTCGTATCTTTAGGGATATTGAGTCTAATTTGGGTTCTTGTATGGAGATTTGTAAAAGATAATTCGAAGAAAACAAATGAAAATTCGGAAATAAGTTATGTAAAGAAGAAACTTAAATGGTCAGAGTTTAGAAAAGTTTTATTCTCTCCTACTTTAATCTTTACTCTAATCAATCTATTCGCATGTTATTGGCTAGTGGTATGGGTTTCAGTATGGCTACCTGTTTATTTAGTAAAAGCTATTCACTTATCCGAAACGAAGATGGGATTTACAGTATTAACAATTGGGCTTATTAACTTGGTCGTATCAATCTTTGCTTCTATATGGTCTGATAAGCTGTTTAAGAAATCGAAGAATTTACGTTCATCTCGAGTATTATTTTCATCGTTTTTACAGATAATCAGTGCAGGATTACTATTTACTACAACATTTGTACAATCACCAGGGCTTGTGATTGGATTATTAGGTGTATCAGTAGGGTTATCTACCAATATATTGAGTGTTGGTCCTATTATCATTATGAGTTTATTACCTGAGAGACGTGGACTAATGGTTAGCATTGGGACTTCTTTTCAAAATTTGGCTGGTATCTTTGGGCCGTTAGTCTGCGGTTACATTATTGAACTAGGGGGAAATACCACTTTGAAAGGATTTAACTATACAATACTATGCACAGCTGCGATCTTATTTGTAGGTGGGACATTATTTGCTATCTTTGCAAAACCTGATTTACCATTTAAAAATCAAACTAATCGCATCAATTATACGAAAACAAAAGAAATTTAAAGTGTGAATAATTTAAAGTATATTCTGACAAAGGAAGAACAAATCTATTATTTAACATGTCTCTATAATCTATTATATATTTTAGCCAATTAATTGTTATGTCTACATAAGTCAGAATATTACAAAAATAACAAAGGTAATTAAAACCATAAAAAGGAGATTAATATGCATCAATTAGTAGATAATCCATTAACCAAATCGTCACAATACGCTTCATTAATTTCTTATCAGCAAGCCTTTTTTCGATCTGGAAAAACACGATCATATGAATTTAGAATGAAACAGTTAGATAAATTGTATAAAGTAATCTCAGAAAATGAAAAGCTTATTTTAGAAGCAGTTCATAAGGACTTGAATAAGAGTGTATTTGAAGGTTTTTTTGGAGATATAGCTTTAATTCTAAATGAAATCTCATATGTGAAAAAACACTTAAGAAAATGGATGAAACCTTCAAATGTACGGACTCCAATAACTCACTTTGGAAGTAGTTGTAAAACTTATCGTGAACCATTTGGAGTAAACTTAATTATTTCACCTTGGAATTATCCATTTCAATTAACATTTATACCCCTTATTGGTGCGATTTCAGGAGGTAACACAGCAATAATAAAGCCGTCAGAGCTTACTTCAAATTCTTCTGCTCTTATTTCAAGAATTATTAAAGAAACCTTTCCACGCGAGTTTATTGCTTGTGTTGAAGGTGGAGTTGAAGAGAGTGTTGCGCTATTAAATGAAAAATTTGACCACATCTTCTTCACAGGAAGTGTTCAAGTTGGAAAAATTGTTATGCAATCTGCAAGTGAACATTTAACCCCTGTTACCCTAGAACTTGGTGGGAAGAGTCCAACAATTGTTGATTCAAGTGCAAATTTAAAACTTGCTGCTCGTAGGATCGCTTGGGGAAAATTTTTTAATGCTGGTCAAACATGTATTGCTCCAGATTATGTTTATGTACACGAATCAATTGAAGAAAAGTTTCTTGGAGCTATAAAAGAAGAGATTGAGCGATTATATACAAAAAATCCACTAACTTATAGTGACTATACACATATTGTTAATAATCGTAATTTCGTAAGGTTAAAAAAAATGTTAGAAGGCCCAAAAGTATTTCATGGTGGAAAAACAGACGAAAATACGTTAGCTATTGAACCAACTATTCTTACTAATGTGTCATTAAATCACGCAGTAATGCAAGAAGAAGTTTTTGGACCAATTTTACCAGTATTACCTTTTAAATCGATCGATTTTGTAATAAATGAAATTAACAAAAATCCAAAACCATTGGCTCTTTATCTTTTCACCGAAGATAAATCTATTAAAGAACGAATTATAGGAGATGTTCCCTATGGTGGAGGTTGTGTAAATGATACGATATTTCACATTACAACGCCTCATTTACCTTTTGGAGGAGTTGGACAAAGCGGACACGGATCATACCATGGAATTCATTCATTTAAATGTTTTACTCATGAAAAAAGTGTCCTAACTCAAACAACAAAATTCGATTTAAGTGTAAGGTACCATACTTCAAAAGGCGCACTAACAATTATTCGAAAACTATTCAAATAAAAAAGGAATACACTTAAATTTAAAGTAAATTCAATTTAGTAACACACTAAAAGCTATGGAGGGAATCATCTTTATGGAGAATACTCAAACAGAGGAAGTAGTTTTAAAAGCAAACCAATACCTTGAGAACCTTGCTTATAGTATTGGAGTACAAGGTTATATTTACGGTTACCCACTTGTTGTTATGGAAAAACTTAAACAACTACATACGAATCTGAATTATTCGATCAGCGCTCCTATCAATCAATTTTTCCATTTTCAGAAGCTGATCGGGCCTGGTTTCAAAGATGTACCTTTCCCAAATAACGATACGCTGTATTCGAATGCATGGCTTGATTTGTGGGACCCATCGTACTGAGCGTGCCTGAAATGCAAGGAAGATATTACAAGTTCCAGATATTGGACAATTGTGCGGACACGTTCGCCAATATAGACACCAGAACGATAGGGACAGAAAAGGGTGAATGTGCGATTGTTGGACCAGATTGGAAGGCGGATGTGCCTGACGTCGATATAACGATCCATTCCCGCACGAACACCGTTTGGATTATTGGCCGAACGCTTTTGCACGGAGAGCGTGACATATCTAATGTCATTGCTCTGCAAAGTGAATATAAGCTCACGTCATTGGAATCGAACCAAGCGCTAGTGGATGCTTCTTTGCCAGTAATCACCGACACCCACTTGAAAGATCCGCTGTTATACTTTGACATTATGACACAAGCGATGAAATTGAATCCTCCGGCTACCGAAGAACTTGGATTGGTCGAGCAATTTAAGCATATCGGAATCGATATGGAGAAAGGATTCCAACAGGATCAATTGAAAGCAGAAATAATTGCTGGGTTGAATCGCGCCGTTAAAGATGCACAAGAAATACTCTTAAGTTCCTCTGTACAAGCAACAGGAACGGGTGTTAATGGATGGAACATAAATTATGATTTGGGTGCATATGGAAGAAATTACCTTATGCGTTCCATCGTCGCTCTTATTGGATTAGCGTCAAATTTCTCGGAAGAGTCTTTGTTTCCAATTGCCTTTTTGGACAACGAAAGCAAACCGTTGCACGGTTCGAATGACTATGTTATCCATTTCGAGAGAGGCCAGACACCGGCAGTGAATGGCTTTTGGTCCCTTACGATGTATGGTACGGATTCCTACCTTGTCGAGAACGAAATTAATCGTTATTCGATCTCGGACCGGACGGAGGGTCTGAAATATAATGAAGACGGATCACTGGAACTGTACATTCAACATGCAAGGCCGCTTGACAGGGAATCAAACTGGCTTCCAGCACCCGCAGATGGCTTTATATTGATTTTGCGGTTGTATAGCGCTAAACCGGAAATGCTGGAAAAAATGCTGGATGGGAATTATAAGCTCCCACTTATTCAAAGAACTACCAAATAGAAAAAAGTGGTTGATCAGATGTACACTGTTCAATCACTTTTCGTTCATCTTTATATAATCATATCAAAGTTTACCAAGGACATTTGACTTGTTATGTTCTGAAGGTTGTTAAGTACAACAATCATCAAAGCAAAAATCCATTCGAATAACTTTACTTTTAAATTCGTTTAAAAACAAGTACAAAACTATTTAATACAACTAACTGGCGCTTTAGTTGCATAAGATCACGAGTCGTAAATGCAGCTTTTTTTATTTGATTAAATAGAAGGATAGTTGAATCAAAATAGAGAAAATTTATTGAAAATGTAGACATAAGTATTCCTGTCTATTCTATTATTTTTATTAGCTGGTTGTGGTATGGAAACAAAATCAAGAACTACTTTCTTAAAAAATGAATATGAATTAAGAATTGAGCAGTGCATTATAATATCAAATAGCTTATTGATCGGGGGAAAAATTTGAAGAAGCTTTTATTAGTATTATTTGGATTGCTTATTATTATCGGATTATTATTTTTTTACTTAAATGGTAGCAAGAATCAAGAGGAACCAAAAATACTTTCTCAATTAGAGGATAAAGGTAAAGTTGATGGGAAAAGGAAGTTTCTTTTTAGTATTACTAATGTGGGTAAGGAGAAAGCTACATTGGAATTTGGAAATTGGTTAGAATACAATGTGGGCATTAATAATTTAGGTAACAAGGAAATACCTTCTGGAAAAATAATAATGGAACACTTAGATTTAAACGAAAATAACAAAGACGGTAGACTATTGGTGTTAGAACCTAATCAGAAAGTTGATTATCGATTAATGATAAGTAAAATTCCAAAAGGAAATTATGAAATTAAAATTAGTTCCGCATCAGGTTATGGCGGTGTTCAGAGTACCGAATTTAAGATTGAAAATTAGGGTTAAACCACTTAATTTAAAATTTCTTATTGAATTAACTGGCGCTTTAGTTGAAGATTAAAGCTGCTTAAATGCAGTTTTTTGATGTGAATTGCAATAAATGTACAAATTTTTAAAGGTAATAATGCCCTATAAATGTCAACCTAAACATGTACATTTTTGATTATTTAAGTATGCACAAAATCACTCATTCTCTTTCGAAATATGTTGCTTAATTCGGTATGATTCACCAACAATTGTTACTACTGTTGCGTGATGTAGTACCCGATCTAAAATGGCGTTGGCTAGTTTGGTATCTTGAAAGATTTCATCCCACGATTTGAAATTAATATTCGTTGTTAGGATCGTACTTCGCTTTTCATATCGTAGGTCTATCAATTGAAAGAATAACTTCGCATCTTCCGCGTCAATCGGCAAATAGCCTATTTCATGAATATTAAGTAGTTTATATTTTGTATAATGCTTTAACCGTGATTCTAATCGATTTTCAATCCTAGCTCTTTTTAATTGCTGAAGTAATTCCTGACATTTTATAAAGTACGTACTTGTTCTCTTTTTAGCTGCTGCGATTCCGATTGCGGTAGCTAAATGTGTTTTTCCAACTCCACTAGGACCTAAAAATACAATATTTTCTTTTTCTTCGATAAAACGTAAGGTCAAAAAATCAAGGATTTGTTGTTTATTAACTGTTGGTTGGAATTCAAAACTAAAATCACTCACTTCTTTTAAGTGGGGAAATGCTCCCACTTTAACCATCGAATGAAACATGTTTTTCTCTCTTACGTCTATTTCATAGTTAGTGAGTTTAACCAGTGTTTCTACGAAGGATAATTGATTACTTACACTAAAATCGATTATTTCAATTTTATTACCCATAAAAAAATTTATTTTCTAAGAAGGAATTTTAAAAAATAAATGCGATTGTATTGCGCGGAATAAATTTCGAAAAATACATTCTAGAGGTGATTTTATTGAAAAACAAATTTGAACTTCCTATTACGATTGAGCAGCTATTGGAATTTTTAATAACAAACGGTGAAAAATATCAAATTTCAGAATCCACTATTAAACAATATAAAACTTTTTTACAAGTTCTATATCTAAAATTAAGTGGATTAGAACAATGAAACATAATCTAAGTACTGGAATCAATCTATTTGATACAAAAACTATAATTGTAGTTTTTAATGGTGAAAAAAATGAGCATTTCTATGAACAAATTGAATTTGAAGATATAGACGTTGATGAATTTGAAGAAGAATAGTTTGGTAGAAAATGGATGAATAAAATTTTCCCTCTAAAGTAGAATCTATTAAAAATTCCACTTGGAGGGAAACTTTGATCATAACATTTTCAAACTTCTTGGGTTTTTCCATTAAAATCACTTTAGCGGTTAATTTTTGTTTTATACCAAAATGAATTGCCTCCCAGGTAACAAAATCCCCTTGTTCTAATAATCCCTCTGTCACACCACCAACAGCTTTTTCTTTTGTTCTATAAGTAGTTTGCGTGTGAACACTAACAATTCTTGCAAGATTGAAACATATATCAATAGGTGCTTTTATAAATTGGTCATGTTTAATAATTGGCATTACTTTCTCCTAATAATAGATTTATAAAATATATTAGATTGTTCCTTTAATTATCCTATTAAATAAGAAAATAGGAACTGATCAATCAGTTCCTAATCTGTTATTCAACTAAAGCATTGCGTTAGCCACCCATGAATCAGTGATTCACAACAGTGAATGGAAGATTATATCGCTCTCCCATGGTAGTTGAATAGCGATCAAACGTACCAGGCATCTTCTGTAAATTCATTCCATTGTACTTTAAAACTTTTCGCCTTAAGTTTAATACAACAATTTCGTTGTTGTTCTAACACCTAATAAGAGACAGAAGCAAAAGAACTAACAGTAAGACTAAAAGAAACCATACTTTGTTATGATTTTGCTTTATACTTCCTCTTTTTCAATTTTAAGACAAGCAGAAGTAGTGGCAGTTGTATACCAAATAAAAAAAACGCAACATTGCCCATCGTATCCCCAAGTTTAAATAGGTCATTCGTATTTTTCGGGGTCATGGAAATGATATAAATAACCGGAAGCAAGCCAAACATAAATGGATGAATGTTTTTTTTAAAGAGTTGGGCAAGCCCCAAAGAAGCAGCATAATGACTAACGTTAAAGCAAGTAAACATTTGCATAATCCATATTACAAGTAACAAGGACTCAAACCGTTCAAATAGCAAACCAGGCATTTCAAAACTTCGCATGAGATCAATCGTTGGCCAAGTTTTGGTTACCACACCATCGACGGATAGTCCACCGATGACCATTACGATAGTTATCAAGTAAAAGATCAGTGGGATGAAAATTCCAACTAAAACAGCTTTTACTGCTTGGTTTGGCTGTTTCATAAACGCCATTATAATCAACAGGCTTTCAAAACCTATATATGAGAGAGCCGTTGTTTTGATTCCTTTTAGTACGGGCATGATCCCCAACCCCAGTACCGGGCGCAGATTATCCACTTCAAATATTTTAAAACTCATAAAAGAAACCACCAAAAAAATGCCGACCGTAATAGGGAGAATAATTTCAAACAGACGGGCAATCGGATTTATGCCGCCCATAATTAAATAGAGACCTATCCACATAAATGGCATCGCGATGGCCCAAGTTGGGGTACCTTCCAACAAAAATAAACTTGTTACTTCTACTAATGCACAGATATGAAATCCACCCATCATTACAAAATAACATACAAGGATTAGACTTAGTAACTTACCCATCCATTTCCCTACAATTTCTTGACTGTATTGATAAAAGGTTTTTCCGGGAAACCGTTGTCCTAATTTGACCATAATAACTCCTGCCACCATCGCAATCAGCCCGCCTAAAATTACAGTTAACCAGGTATCTGGTGTTTTCACTTTCTCTGTAGCTGCTCGTGGCAAGGTTAGAATTCCCGTTCCAAGTATATAATTGATAATGATAACAACTACTTGAATTGTTGTAATACGGTCTTTGGGGCTAGTAATCATCGCAGGTCACTTCCTTATTCACAATTCAGGATTACTACTTTCTGAAGGCTCATTACTTCTCATTTTTCCACATTTCTTCTTAATAAACGGTACAATTTTACATTTCCAAAAAAGAATAAAAATTATGCATATTCTATTCATGTGAAGTTTACATAAATTAAAAAGTTTTAATGCTATTATCAAGATTTACTTACTATTCAGTTGTAAAATCAGTGTTCATTCCGAAATTAGTACGTTTTTAAAATCGGTTGTAAAATCCATTTCGAGTAATTTCCGGTTTTAATAAAGACGTTGATATAACAACGTTTTCCCGACTTAACATACACCTATTCAACAGTTATATCACCTGCAAAAGCGTCTAAAACCTTTACAGTATCGTACGTTCGACTGCTCTTTGCTGGCGATTAAAATCTTTAACTGCATTAACAATGTAAGTAATAATCGTATTTTCATTATCTTCTTTATCTACTGCGATTTTTTTTGCTCATCACTATAATATTTATTTTGAATCGAATTGACCTTTTTTTTCATTTTCTTTCTTACTTCTATAAGTTTTTTTGATTAGCTCTTCATTAAACGTTGTAACTTTTTGATCTTTCCGAGCTAGAGATAATTTATCTATAAAGAATTAATATTAATCGACATTTAAAGAAGAATTAGCGTAAGCTATTTCGAGTCTTTTAAAGTCTTTCACCTCTTTATGAGTTGTTAAATATTTATCGTTCTCTAATTCTGACTTAATAGAATCATTTTAACTTTTACCTACAAATAAAAGCACTCAAACAATGTTGAGTGACTCAGCGATTGAAAAGATTGCTTGTCTTGTATATTCATAGAATTGGTCTTTATTTAATCCATGCTCTGGATAAATATTTATATCTTTAATTCAATGGCCAGTCTGTTTTTGTAGTTCTTAATCAACTAACGTAATGCGATAGTTGAAGATCAAGAGCAGCCATTGGCTGCTTTTTGTGCGATGGGCAGTCGCATAGGGTGCTGATTAGTCAGCGCCCTTCAATTATTTTATTTAGACAGAGACGACACTTCGGTGTAACGACTGGATGAAGGATAAAATTATGAATTCCAGATGGTGAAAATCCATACTCGAGGAGACTGACCTAGCTCGAGAAGTCTAATCTAGGGCATTATCGCGAGGTATTGTCTGAAGGAGATGCGGTAAATCGAGAGACCCGTAGACGAAAAGATAGACCCTAATGCAAGAAGTGTGAAGCACGGCGGCGGAGTAAGTTGGCGACTTTTCGAAGAGTGAGGAAGCCCACTAAAATGGCATTTTCTTTAGAAGTCAGAACGAGGAAATGTGGCTTATAACGTGATGGTGCAGGGTATGTCTTGAAGGAAAATGCGATGCCCCCGTGTGGTGAGAGATTTCCCTACTTTATTATTTAGGTATTTGGCAGTTTAGTTGCATAAGAAATGATAAAATAGTAAATCAATAATTGATAATTTTTAAAAAAAATCAAATTATCTTGACAATTATCGAATGGATTGATATGGTTATAAAAAAATATTTCTTATCCAGAGAGGTGGAGGGACTGGCCCTTTGAAGCCTCAGCAACAGGTCTGCTTATGTAGACACTGTGCTAATTCCAGCGGGTGATAACCTGATAGATGAGAGCTTCCGTTTTTATTTGTCAGTAGCGCACTCTTTTTTAGAGTGCGTTTTTTGTTTTTTCTGGATAGTAACTAAAGGAGAGTAGAAATGGGGAACAAAAATGGGCAAGAATTTCAAAGGAACATGCAAGCACGTCATTTAGTCATGCTATCACTTGGTGGGGTGATTGGAACTGGCTTATTCTTAAGCTCGGGCTACACTATTCAACAAGCTGGCCCGTTTGGAACAATACTATCCTATCTGATTGGTGCGCTAGTGGTTTATCTAGTCATGCTATGTTTAGGAGAGCTTTCCGTACATATGCCTGAAACGGGCTCATTTCACAGTTATGCAGTTAAATACATTGGACCGGGTACAGGGTATACAGTAGCCTGGTTGTATTGGTTAACTTGGACTGTTGCTTTAGGTTCTGAATTTACAGCCGCAGGATTACTTATGAAGCGTTGGTTTCCATCGATTAATGTTTGGATATGGAGTGCTATTTTTGCCATTTTGATCTTTGTATTAAATGTCATGACTGTTAAATTTTTCGCCGAATCCGAATTTTGGTTTTCATCGATAAAGGTTATAGCTATTGTGATTTTTATTGTTTTAGGAGCAGCGGCAATGCTAGGGTTGCTTCCGATGAGTCATTCAAAAGCAGCACCATTATTTTCTAATTTTACAAGTGGAGGTTTATTTCCTCATGGTGCTACGGGCATTATAATGACCATGCTTGCGGTTAATTTTGCTTTTTCGGGAACAGAATTAATAGGCATTGCAGCTGGAGAAACCGCGAACCCGGAAAAAATGATACCGAAGGCCATTCGAACTACTCTGTGGAGATTGATCATCTTTTTTGTAGGAACGATTTTTGTTTTATCTGCGTTATTGCCTATTTCCGATGCTGGTGTATTAGAGAGCCCTTTTGTTGCAGTTCTAGAACGAATTGGGGTGCCATATTCAGCTGACATAATGAATTTCGTTATCTTAACAGCTATTTTATCTGCGGCAAACTCAGGCCTTTATGCCTCTTCTAGAATGCTTTGGTCGCTTGCTAATAAGAATACGATATCTCCGATTTTTGGAAAAATGACGAAGCAAGGTGTTCCAATCAACGCCGTCATTTTCAGCATGGTGGGTGGAGCTTTGGCTTTGCTCTCAAGTATTGTGGCACCAGATACTATCTATATCGTACTTGTTTCCATTTCCGGTCTAGCAGTAGTTGTAGTTTGGATGAGTATTAGTGCTTCCCAGTTCCTATTTCGCAGACAATTTTTGAAAGAAGGAAATTCTGAAAAGGACTTGATTTATCGCACACCACTATATCCATTAGTACCAATTGCTTCTTTTATCCTTTGTCTGGCATCGTGTATTGGAATTGCATTCGATCCAACACAGAGAATTGCCTTATATTGCGGCATACCGTTTATTTTGTTTTGCTATGGAAGTTATTATCTAACAAAAAATTTAAAAAAGAGGGGCGTAGATTATGTCGAACAAAGTCAATCCAATTGATGCTATTTTATCCCAACATTCCATTATGCTTCTTGACGGAGCATTAGCTACAGAATTGGAGGCGCATGGATGTAATTTGGACGATCCCCTTTGGTCGGCACGTGTGTTACTAGAAAATCCGGAACTTATTTATCAGGTTCATTCGGACTATTTTCGTGCTGGTGCGGACTGTGCCATAACAGCAAGCTATCAAGCTACTATTAGTGGTTTTTCCGCGCGTGGAATACAAGAACAGGAAGCTTTGGAATTAATTAAGAAAACGGTGTTACTTGCAAGAAGGGCAAGAGATGATTTTTGGAAGGAAAATAAGCAAACGAATAGGCCTAAACCATTGGTTGTTGCATCGGTTGGGCCGTACGGGGCTTACCTTGCAGATGGTTCAGAGTATGTAGGCAACTATGGTGTGACAGATAAAACATTAGCAGACTTTCACCGTTCGAGAATGTCAGCGTTAATTGAAGCAGGTGCAGATCTATTGGCATTTGAAACGATCCCTTCCTTGCAAGAAGCAAGAGTATTAGATACATTATTACGTGAGTATCCAGAAACATATGCGTGGCTTTCTTTTTCGTTAAAAAATGAGAAAGAGATAAGTGAAGGTATGAAACTCGTAGAGTGTGCACGAGTTTTTGAGAAAAGTGAACAAATTGTAGCGATAGGCATCAATTGTGCGCCAGTAACCGTTGTGACTGGTGCAATACAAGAGTTGAGGGCAAACACTAAAAAACCGATTATTGTTTATCCAAACTCTGGTGAAACTTATAATCCAGAAACAAAAACATGGCATGGTCATGAACAATGTAACGTGTTGGATATTCAATCTGAAGAATGGTACCAAGCAGGTGCACGTTTAATAGGTGGATGCTGCAGAACGACACCTTATCACATTGAGGAGATATCGAACAAGTGGCGTTCTTCCGAGTATTGAACCAATTGAAGGTGAAACGGACTATTTATTCGTAATTAAAGTTAACGAAGAGGTTAATTTAGTTATTCAAAAAATAGTTCATATTGCTGAAAGTTATTCAACTACCATGGGAGTACGAAATAAGCTTCCATTCACTGTTGTGAATCTGAGGATTCATGGATGGCTAACGCATGCGTTGGTTTTACAACATTTAGAGGGTAATCATTTGATTATCCTCTATTTTATTAAAAAGGACTAATTGACTGTTAAAAAGAATAATAAAAAGAAGGTACTTGAAAAGTTTTAAATTTGATGAGAGGTGGAGATTCGTGAAAGTACACGATTGTCCTAATGGTAATACAAATAGTAGAGAATGTATTATTGTCATCCAAATTGCTCCGATTTGTTCGGAAGAGATATTAAAGTGCAGTATTTGTTCCTGGATCGGCAAGTGGTCTGACATGACAGTGCGGGAGGTCAAGTTACCGGAGATTCCAGGTGGGATAGTGATCCCTGGCGTTGAACCTATTACTGA
This sequence comes from Gottfriedia acidiceleris, assembly GCF_002128425.1. Classification (GTDB taxonomy): domain Bacteria; phylum Bacillota; class Bacilli; order Bacillales; family Bacillaceae_G; genus Gottfriedia; species Gottfriedia acidiceleris. The sequence continues at coordinate 99,367 of NZ_NESS01000003.1, read as the reverse complement.
TTATTATGTACTTCATTCAGATCAAATTAGAATTACTTATACAGGAGGGTGTTGCCCTCATTGTGGTGGAACTGATCCATTATGTTGGTGCATGACGTAATAAACGATTAGAGCCCCCAACTTGGTAAGCATTATTAACTTTATAACACATAGATAATAAATATCTTATTGAACTAACGCATGCGTTTATTGTATAACGAATATGCTGATTTGCAGACGTTTTTATTTTACTAATGGATTTTTATCTACAAAATACCAACGTATTTTTTTGAATTGATCTTATAGTTCTTAACGAGGTGATTTTTATTAAATCATGAGCATTAGGAGGAAGACAGAGTGTCAAATGAAATTAAGAGTTACATTGACTATCAAATGGTAAAAATTCCAGGGGGAAATATAGAATTAAGAGACGATAGAATAAAAAGTAAATGGAAAACTGAAATAAAACCATTCCTTTTTGCCCAGTATCCTGTAACTATGGGTATATACAATACTATAACAAATACATCACTTAATACTTTTGTCATAGATCTAAAACCAGTTGTGAATATTTCTTGGAATGATGCAATTTCTTTTTGTAATCTACTTTCACAGAAAGCAGGACTGAAAGAGTGTTATTCAATAAGTAATGATGGTGAAAACATATTTTGTGATTGGGAATCAGATGGTTATAGACTTCCTACAGAAGCAGAGTGGCAATATGCGTGTAAAGCAGGGACGACGGGTTATAGATACGGTGAACTTGATAAAATTGCCTGGTATAATGAAAATTCTGGAGATAAAATACATGAAGTTGGAAGAAAGGAAGCGAATGCATGGGGTCTATATGATATGTTAGGAAATGTTTGGGAGTGGTGTTGGGATTTATATGATGAACAGGTCTATGGGTCCTACCGAATTTTTCGAGGTGGTAGCTGGGCAGAGGTAGCAAGAGGTTGTGGCGCTTCATGTCGTCGTCGTAGCCATCCGTCATTTTGCATAGACGACCTTGGATTCCGTCTTGCACGGTCTTTTTAATTTCCTGTAAGGATGGGGACAGTTATTAGTCAATGCTTAAACGTTCTATGCAACTGATATGAACGAAACTGTCAAACCACCAAACCAAAAAGGTTTTAATTTAGGGATTTTTCATTTTTTAGACAGACTTAAATTAAGACTACCAACCTAGAATTTAAAAATTAGATTTTCTAAGTCTGTGAATGACAACTCTATAATAGGAGATTTTTTTGTATTATGTCTTAAAAGCTTGGCACGAAGGCAAATAAATTAACGGAAATGTGAGTACTTGTTCAACTAAAACAATGCGATTCTTCAATAGAAGGTCGCTTTTTAATTGAACTAAAAAGCAAATTATTGAAAGAATTGAATCGAGAATCTTTTGAACTACTTTAGTTTGATTTGTTACAATTACTGGAGGAACAGTAGGAAGAGGTAATATTAATGATAAAATTTATGTATATGTTTTGCTTGATTGTATGGGGACTAAATTTTATTGCTGTAAAAATTCAAGGAACTCCAGTAAGCTTGGAATTATCCTTAACTTTTCGACTAGTTATGACAGCCTTTTTATTTTTAGTTCTTGTTTTGTTCATTCGCCCAAAGGGGAGACCAACAAGAAAAGATATCCCGTTTGTAATGGCATTTGGAATATGTAACTTTGCATTAAGCTATCTGTGTCTTTATTACGCTACAATTTTGAGTTCTGCAGCAATCGTAACACTGGTATTTTCTTTAAAAGTGATTTTAACTCCGATTGCTCTCCGGATTTTTTTAAAAGAAAAATTACATTCGCGAGTTCTAATTGGAGGTATTCTTGGTGTATTGGGAGTGTGTATTCTAATTTATCCTTCACTGGAAAATTTTCAAGGGTTCCATGACATAAAAGGAATTATTTTCGCTTTCCTAGGTACTCTCCTAACAGCGGTTGGTGACGCCTGCTCTGCAAGAAATGCAAATCGCAAGGTTGATCCCATTTATGCAAATGCAATTGGATTTACAGTGGGCAGTTTATTTATGGGAGCAATAATATGGTTTCAAGGGAAAGAAATTATTATTTCAACTTCTTTTACGTACTTATCTGCGTTGCTATATTTAACGCTGGTTGCTTCTTTTGCTGCATGGTTATTCTATTTGAAGCTAGTAGAAAAAATTGGAGGAGCTCAAAGTGGCTATATGGTCGCCCTTTTCCCCGCAATTGGTGGAGTGGCCTCTGTTTTAATCGGTGAGTCTGATCCATCAGTGTATTTGATTGCTGGTTGCTTTTTTTGCTGTATTGGCGCCGCGATTGCATTAGGTTTTGGAACGAGAAATCAGAATATGAAATTGCCTATTCAGGGTTAACTAAGGCTTTTCTTGTGTAACTAATGTATTGCTTTAGTTATATAACGGTGGAAAATACTTCCAACAAGAAAGGCGAATAACTAATACAATACATAATAATTATTATATAATAAAGTACAGTTACATTTTTCTTTTTTACCAATATCACCTATTTTTTAGGGAAACTCTTTATCCTGCGAGTTTCTCTTTTTTGTCAGTCTAAACATAACAATGTTAATAGATAGAAAGAGCCTGTATCGAAAATTACTGGGTATTTGAAGATACAGGCTTTTAATTTCAACGATTAATTGTTATATATATTAGTTGATTACAAGAAGTAGAGCTTGATCTCATTTTAAAAAAGCGAAGGCATAAGAAATGAAGTCAATGCCTGCAATTTAGTAGTCAGTGAATCTAGGTCTACTCAATTATCATGTTAAGAAAGATTATGCTACATTTGTTTGCTTACCGGAATCAAGTGATTTAATATAAGCTTGCGCTTTTTGTTTATCGAATTGACCTTCTGATTTAGAAATAACAACTGCCGCAAGCGAGTTACCTACGACGTTAACTGCTGTTCTCGCCATATCTAAAAGACGGTCAATACCTGCGATAAACGCTAATCCTTCTACCGGAATTCCAACTGTACCGAGCGTTGCCAACAATACAACAAACGAAACTCCCGGAACCCCTGCAATTCCTTTAGATGTTACTATCAATACAAGTACTAATGAGATTTGGTCGCTAATCGATAAATCAATACCATACATTTGTGCAATAAAAATGGCCGCTAATGCTTGATATAACGTAGAGCCATCTAAGTTGAAAGAATATCCTGTTGGGATAACGAACGATGTGATTCCTTTAGGGCATCCAAATTTCTCCATTTTATTCATAATACGAGGTAAAACAGTCTCAGAACTAGCCGTTGAATAAGCAAGGATCAGTTCATCTTTTAATAACTTAATAAAATGAATAATGTTAATGCCTGCCCATCTTGCAACAAGTCCTAAAACAACTAACACAAAGAAAATCATCGTTGAATAAACAAGAATCGTTAACTTACTTAATGGGATCAGTGATTGGACACCGAATTTTGATACAGTTACACCAATTAATGCAAATACACCAAATGGAGCAAACTTCATAATTAGATTTGTCACATAGAACATTGCTTCAGCTGTACCCTCGAAAAACTTTAAGACTGGTTTTCCTTTTTCACCAATCGCTGCCACACCTAGTCCGAATAAAACAGAAAAGAAAATAATGGCTAACATGTTTCCTTCTGTCATTGCTGAAATGATATTTGGCGGAACGATATTGACGAAAGTTTCAGCAAAACCGTGGCTTTTCGTCGTTTCGGTTGTTTGTATATAGCTTCCGATATCTGTTTTCTGTAATGATGACATATCAACGCCGCTACCGGGTTGAAAGATATTTGCCGCTAGCAATCCAACAAGAATGGCAATAGTTGTAATGATTTCAAAATATAAAATTGTTTTACCACCGAGTTTACCAAGCTTTTTCATATTCCCAACACCGGCAACACCGACAATTAAGCTTGAGACAACAATAGGAATAACAATCATTTTGATTAAACGAATAAAAATATCTCCAATCGGCTTTAGGAATCCTTCAATACTTGGATTTCCATAAAAGGCAGCTCCAACTGCGATACCTAAAATGAGACCAATTACAATCTGCCAAGCTAACCCGAGTTTTAGTTTTTTCATCCCATACACCCCTTCAAGGTTATTAAGAATATGAATGTAAGCGATTCCACTCGAAATCATACCGAATCATACAAAAACCTACAAATAAAAAATAAAAAATAAATAATTTTCTCACAACTATTTCAATTTTCCAAAGGTTTGAGTAAAATGTTTAATGTTTGGAGGTGTCGAACTGAAGGAACGAATTTTAGCAGTTGTATTTTTGATGATAACCGTTCCGCTCGCTGGAGAGTTTAAATTCTATCCGTTCAATGATGCTTTCCGTGTTAGCCTGGGGACACCGGCATTTTTCTTATTTTTGTTATTGGGAAGGGGCATTCACCCGAATATTGCAGGAATTTTGACTGGGACAAGTGTGTTTGTATTTCGGTTTTTTTTGGCGGCCCTAATCAGTAACATACCGGTTGATGAGGCATTTTACAGTCATTTTCCGGTACTCTTTTATTACGTGGTGTTCGCTTTCATCTTTCATTTTACTAAGATGAATGAGCAGCATAACAAGCCATTTATGATAGGATTACTAGGAATGGTCATAGAAATTGGTGCAAGTTTAGTTGAAATGGTGATTCGATACTCTATAGCGGATAAAATGATTGCATTTCACTCAATCGAACAGATTATCTTTATCGCGTTTATTCGAAGTTTTTTCGTACTTGGCTTTTTTAACATTTTTAAACTGAGAGAATCAAAATTGGCAGTGGAAGAGCAGCGTAGACAAAACGAGCAAATGCTGTTGTTCATCTCGAATTTGTATGAGGAATCGGTACAGCTTAAGAAAACAATGCAAAATGCGGAAGAAATCACCCGCATAAGTTATGATTTTTATCGTAGGTTGAAATCGGAAGTTTCTCATGTGCATTTTTCCCAAACCGCACTGCAAATTGCAAGTCTCGTGCATGAAGTAAAAAAAGATAATCAGCGAATTTATGCTGGACTATCACAGTTGATTTCTACAGAAAAGCTAGAGGACTACATGGGCATTGAGTTACTGTGTAACATTATCCTTGTTTCCAATAGACGGTATGCCGAGTTATTGAATAAACACATTTCGTTTTCTATGCACGTCGAAGGGGAACATCCGCCATATCATGTATATAGGGTATTATCTTTGATAAATAACTTGATCGCAAATGCGGTGGAAGCCATTGAGCAAGAGGGACATGTATCGTTGTATGTCATTCGAAGAGACTGGATTGTAGAATTTCATGTCTGTGATAATGGACCAGGCATTGCACCGAAGTTGAAAGAAGTCATTTTTAAAGAGGGGTTTACATCTAAGTATGATGCTTCCGGCAATCCTTCTACAGGAATTGGACTTTCATATGTGAAACTAACCGTGGACAAGCTTGGCGGACATATTAAGCTAAAAGAAAGTCATAAAGAAACAGTATTTGTTATCGAGCTTCCAATTAATGCGATGATACAGAAAGGATAAATCAAATGAATTATTTTATAATAGACGATGATCCAGCTATTAGAGCGATGCTGATAGACTTGATTGAGGATGAGGATTTAGGCAAAGTGATGGGTGAAGCAGAAGACGGATCATTGGTAGACAATGACTTGCTTGCGCTCAAAAAAGTAGACGTAGTACTTATTGATTTACTGATGCCAAAGAGGGATGGAATTGAAACAATTCGTGTTCTTTCTTCTGAATTCAAGGGGAAATTCGTGATGATTTCGCAAGTAGAGGCAAAGGAGCTCATAGGGGAAGTATATAGTTTAGGAGCAGAATACTACATCACTAAGCCGTTAAACCGCATTGAAATCTCAGTAGTGTTAAAAAAGGTTAACGAACGGGTGATTCTGGAAAAATCAATTCGAGGCATACAAGAATCGTTAACTTTATTAAAAGGTCATCAGTCGCCACCATTCGGCTCTTCTCATACAAAAAACATAATCGAAGCCGGCCGTTCATTGATTTCTGATTTAGGGATTATCGGAGAAAGCGGTAGTGAAGACTTGATGAATATTTTAGAATTCCTGCAGGACCAAAAACAAAAGTTTGGATCCTTCTACATCTTTCCGTCTCTAAAAGACATATTTTATGGGTATGCAAAAAAAACGCTTGGGGAACAGGCTACCGAGGCGGAAATACAAAAAGAATCGAAAGCCTCCGAACAACGGGTTCGCAGAGCTATTTACCATGTGCTCATCCATATTGCCTCATTAGGATTAACAGATTACACGAATCCAAAATTCGAAGCGTATTCATCCACATTTTTCGATTTCTCGGAAGTCCGAAAGAAAATGTTAGAGCTTGAAGGTAAAAGTGAAAAAAGCACTAATCAAAGCCGTATCAATATGAAAAAATTCATTCAATCGCTCTATTTAGAATCAAAGCAGTTGGTGGATTAGCCAATAAATTTGTTTCTTCAAATTGCATGGAGAGTAAAAGTGTTGTAGTCAAGTTGTAACAAGGGTACGGATAATAAGCCAATGCTGTCTTTGTTTATTTAATTTTAGAAAAGGATCTGAATATAGTCTTTCTACACATTTTCTGAATATTTTATTTTGTTGAAATATGCTTTGTATAGTTACAAATCGTATGATAAGATAAAAATCGCGTTTAATTCAAACAATTAAATTTTTATGGTTTTAGTTGTCCGAATTTTCTATTTTTTACAAACAACTATGAAAGTACTAAATAATTAAAATTGGAAAAGTAGCTCAAGAATTTAGAGGAGGTTTTTATGAATTTATTTCGAAAAAAATCAGTAACGAGTGGATTATCTAACAGTTCACTTAATAAAGTTTTAGGTGCATTTGACTTAACAATGCTAGGAATAGGTGCAATTATTGGTACTGGGATTTTCGTTCTAACTGGTGTAGCAGCAGCAGATTATGCTGGTCCAGCACTTATACTTTCATTTATAATTGCAGGTTTAGCCTGTACATTTGCTGCATTATGTTACTCTGAATTTGCATCAATGATTCCTGAGGCAGGTAGCGCATATACGTATAGTTATGTCGCATTCGGTGAAATTGTGGCATGGATATTAGGTTGGGATATGGTACTTGAATATGGACTGGCTTCATCAGCTGTAGCTAGTGGATGGTCTGGTTACTTCCAAAGTTTATTATCAGGTTTTGGAATTCATTTCCCAACAGCATTAACAAGTGCATTTGATCCTTCTAAAGGAACTTTTATAGATTTACCAGCAGTTCTTATCGTATTATTAGTTACATTCGTTCTTACTAGAGGTGTAAAAGAATCTGCAAAACTAAACACTGTAATGGTAATTGTTAAATTAGCAGTAGTAATTCTTTTCATCGCTATAGGTGTTTGGTATGTTGAGCCAGGAAACTGGACACCGTTTATGCCAATGGGATTCTCTGGTGTAACAGCTGGAGCTGCAGTGGTTGTTTTTGCTTACTTTGGTTTTGATGCAGTATCTACTGCTGCTGAGGAAGTAAAAAATCCTCAACGTAACTTACCAATCGGTATTATTTCTGCATTAACAATTTGCACAATCTTATATATCGTTGTTTCCTTAATTCTTACGGGTATCGTGCCGTTCGATCAACTTGGTGTTAAAGATCCTGTTGCTTTTGCTTTATCATTTATCCACCAAGATTGGGCAGCTGGTTTCATTTCACTAGGTGCAATAATTGGTATTACTACAGTTTTAATCGTAATGATGTTTGGACAAACACGTTTATTCTACTCAATCAGTAGAGATGGTTTACTTCCGAAAAAATTATCAAAAGTTAATGGTAAAACTCAAGTACCGGTTGTAAGTACATGGGTAACTGGTGGATTAGTTGCTGCATTTGCTGGTTTAATTCCATTGAATAAACTAGCCGAATTAACAAATATTGGTACATTATTTGCCTTCTCAGCTGTATCACTTGGTATTTTAGTCTTAAGAAAAACTCATCCAAACTTAAAACGTGGATTTAAAACTCCTTGGGTTCCTGTTGTTCCAGTATTAGCAATTTTATTCTGTGGATATTTAATGTTCCAACTTTCAGCATTTACTTGGAAGGGATTCGTAGTTTGGTTAGTAATAGGTTTAGTAATTTACGCTACTTACGGTTATAAAAACAGTAAATTAAATCAGTGTGACAGTATAGAAGCACCACAAATAAAGCTGCATAAATAAAAATTGGGCTTTCCCTTAAGTTAGGAGAACTGACTTTTGGGAAGCCCTTTTAAATACAAAAAATCACCTATTACTAAGTGGATTGCACATACTTCCTATGCAAGTTCTTTTGGTCATAACAAAATAAAACTGTTTTCCCTTCAAATTAGTTCCAAAATGTATTGGTCGTCTCCATAGTTGATTAATATAAGCTAATCACAGACATTTTCCTAATTCATATCACTGATTTTTTATTCCTTCCCTTGTTTTTGGAACATGTATATATCTTCTTGTATGATCAGTTCTTTCGAAGATTTGATAATATTATTTTTCGGAATTCCATTTTGTATTTGGAAAATCTCAAGTATGTGGACAACATTACTGCCTGTATTATGACACTAAGGAAAGGAGATTTTTCGATGAACGCCACCAAACTATGAATATAAACAAATTACAGATGTAACCGATGAAGTTATTATGTTGATGGGAATGTCTCTAATATTCCTTGTGTTTTTGCTTTTAAGTTTTCTAAAAAAGATAAGTGTTTTATTACCAATACTTTTTGCGCTATCTTTTGTTATTACAATGTAAAAGGGCTTAATGAATAGTGATACTGTTGTTGCAATTGATAAAGAAATTGAAATTGCAAAAGGAATTAAATTTCCAGGTTGGACGTTCAATGGGACGATTCCTGGACCAAGGTGATCTGTTACGTTTCCACTTTACAAATAAGGGAAGTCATCCACATTCTATTCATTTTCATTGTATGCATCCGCCTAGTATGGATGGTCTAATACCAGTTATGCCTGGACAATCATTTACTAATGAATTTGAAGCAAAACAATATGGCTAACAAATTTATCATTGTCATGTACTCCCATTATTCGACTCAACTCCAATAAATGTAAACTAATTATAGTTGGCTCGAAATAGATGATGTCATGAATGAAAAATGTATTCCTATTCATGAAAGAGGGGTTACCCCAGTTAAAGGGTTATTCTTTTTAGGATTACCATGGCAGTATACTAGAGGGTCAGGACTTCTTTACGGTGTAGGCAAAGATGCAGAATACCTAGTTAAATATTTGAATTGAATGTTTAGTAATACATGAGAGATTATCATATTTACTTTTTAGTAGAGTGTTTTGTATGAAAACATATCTATTTGGGCTTTATTATTGCCTATTTATATTTCGAAGTATTTCTGTCTATCTTTAAAGACAGCTTTACATCATTGTAAGCCGCCTTTCATTTATACATTTATTACTGCTCGTGCTTCCAATTAGTGGGTTGACCTGAAGAAGGGCAGTTAGGAAACTTTTGCCCAGCTGTTAATTCAATATGTTCTCCGTCTGCGTCAATATAGTGACCTGTTTCCATTACTGTTTCACCAGATCTATGGGAATGTTGATGTTGTGTCATAAGTAAAATCCTCCTAATTATTGTGATTTGAAATTGCAACAATAGTTAGAATGCCCTTTGAACACATCGTTATTCAAAGTTTTTGGATTGTTACTTTTGCAAAATCTTTATGTCTTCTATGATATGATCAAATGGAACTTTACTGGTGAGGTAAAAGTTCAGCATATACAGCATCAAGTTTAATTTTTCAGCAATCTAGTCTGCAACTAGCTTTTCTGTTTAAACTGGATATATGCAAAGTTAGCAGTACACATATAAAGTAATAAGGTTTACTTCAGTAAATAAGGTATATTATATTTATTGAATAGATTCTTTTTAAGGACAGAAAAGTAGGTGAACAAAGTGGGAAAATATCAATTGGATACGAAAGGTCAGAAAGCTGTGACAAAGTTTCATGAAAAACAAACGCCTGCCAAATTTGATAAAAAGCAGCAACTTGAAAAAATGCGTGCGGAGTATTTGAAACAGAAGCAAAAAAAAACAGATAAATAATATGAACGAAAACATAGGAAGACTAAAATCTTCCTATGTTTTTTTTAATTCTAAGTTCTTTTTTCAATTGATGATAGAGTTTATTATTCCCATAAATTTCAGATTCGGTAGAAGCGATACAAATAGCTATATTTAATAACATTGTTCCGTTTTTTGGTCTTGTGTTCTCCGCACATTTCTTAAATGAAACAATTACAGTTTCACAATTATTTTGTATTTATTATCGCTGGAGATTTATTTGGGACAGGTTATACTGCCATTTTTACATATCTGATCTATATAAACTCCAAAATTCGAATCTATTCTAAAATAGTTTATTATGATCGTAAATTGACATATGATTTTGGACTATCTTATTTAGCGAATTCCCCCAAGTTTAAAATAGAAATTTTTTAATTCATGTTCTATTTACTTCGATGATTCTGCATTTTCTTTTGATTTTCCACAATTTACTACAAAATCTGAATGAGGAAAAGTATGTTTGTGGGACTCCTCTTATAATAATCTACTTAATCAATCAAAAATTAACCCCAATTTACAGTAAATATTGGCCTAAGTACAATGAAAACGACAAGTTAAATTATTTGAAAATTCTTAATAATAAGACTTGTGACTTTGTTTTCGAATGAGCAAGTGAACTTCACTAATAGATTGTTCATTCAACGGGGGAGGAAATATGAAGTATAGAAAAAAGTTGTTGAAAAAAATGTCGTATATGGCGGTCTTTGGGCTTGTCATGTCAAACATGAATTTTGTATTTGCTGAAGAAAACAGCCATAAAAATCCATTCACAGCAAAAGAATCTGAACCGAAATCAGGAATATTTGTGACGAATGGTAAAGGGAGCTTAAATTCAGCTAATTTGTCTCAAAAAGATCTAGATGCCTTGAATGAGAAGGGGAAAAAAAGCATTGAGGCTGCTATTGAAAGGGATAAGAAAAAGAAACTAGCAGATATGGCGAAATTGTCGAATATGGAAGCTCATAAGCCAGATGAGAAGGTTTCGGTCATTGTCCAGCTTAAAGGTCAAACCGTTTCGGAGTTGACAGCAGCAGAGAATGTTGGAGTTAATAAAATGTCTGTGAGCAATGCTGCAATTAGTGTTCAAGAAGACATTAAAACGACAAAAAACAAAATCATGAGCGAATTATCTAATAGTAAAATGAAGAGTAGTAATAAACTAGAGTTTAAGCACGAATTTGAAAATATATTTAAAGGTTTTAGTATTGATAATATAAAATTTGAAGATATTGATTACATTAAATCATTACCAGATGTAAAATCTGTTACATTACAACAAACATTTACACCAGCTGTAAATCAACAGCATGATTTGACAGGAATTAAAAATCTTTGGAATGGTTCTTCTTTAGGAAAACCGATTGGTTATAAAGGAGAAGGGATGATCATCGCAGTAGTGGATACAGGTGTTGACTATACGCATGAAGCATTCCCAAATCCGAAAGATATGAGTAAAGCAAGAATTAAAAAGGGGAAATATAAACGTCCAGATGGTACAACTTCTCTAAAAGTAGTAGACGGCTACAATTGGGCTGATCAAAATGATGATATCATCCCACGAGTGGAAAATCCAAATAATGCAACAAGCTCACATGGTGTACACGTGGCAGGAATTGCAGCTGGATCTGGCCCTGTTATTCAAGGTGTTGCGCCAGAAGCACAAATTATTGCTGAAAAAGTGTTCTCTGACCATCAAGCTGGTGCATTAACAGAAGATATTATAAAAGGGATCGACCATGCTTCTGCATTAGGAGCAGATGTAATTAATATGAGTTTAGGCTCATCTTCTTCTTTCGATACAAGAGACCCTAACGATCCATTAGGAATTGCGATTCGAAATGCAACAGATGAGGGACATGTTGTCGTTGTTGCAGCTGGAAATGCATCTAATGCATATTCAGATCGATCTGGTGGTCTAGGTGAAACAATAAAAGTAGGACAAACTCCTGATTTAAATAAAATTGGAAATCCAGGTGTTTATCCAGATTCATTTACAGTTGCAGCTGCAAATAATATTGTATCGAAACATACGTATAAATTTCATACTGACGAAGTTGATCATGATATTTCTGGGGAAGGTCTTGATGACTGGAATTGGCCAGCAGACAAAAACAAAGAGTATTCTTTAGTTTCGCTAGGAAAAGACAGTAGTGGAAATGAACGTGTTGGTTTACCTTCAGATTACGATGGTTTAGATGTGACTGGTAAGGTCGTATTGATTAAGCGTGGAACACTGAGTTTTGCAGAGAAGGTAGCAAATGCGAAACAAAAAGGTGCTGTTGGAGTAATCGTTTATAACGGAAGTTCTAATCAACCAGCTCCAGATCCTCAAGGATTTGGATCAATTCCATTTTCATTTATTAGTTATGAAGATGGAAAGGCATTAGACGATATACTTTCATGTGGTGGCGGTGATGGACCTGTTATTGGTCCACTTAGCACATGTGGAGGTGGACCAGTTATCGGACCACTAGATGCAACAACTCAGAAGTCAATCAAGTTTAAAATAAATGATGAGAAAGTAAGCTCTGCATTCGCTGAATCGAACCCTGGACAACCAACGGATTTCACATCTTGGGGGACAGCTAGTGATTTATTATTAAAACCAGAAGTAATGGCTCCCGGTCATGCAATTGTATCATCAGTTAGAACTGCTGATACGAATAAACACAATGCTTATGAAAGCGAAGATGGAACTTCTATGGCGGCTCCATATGTAGCAGGTGCAGTTGCTGATGTCATGCAAGCTTTAATTGATAAAGGATTTAAACCGGGTACAAGAGCTTTTGCGGGATTAACGAAGAATGTAATTATGAATACATCGATTCCAGCAAAAAGAGATTATGTCAATGGTAATAATCCAATTGACCGTAGTGACTATATGACTGAATATCAACCTAGAAGACAAGGTGCAGGAATGATTCGCCCAGATCTTGCTGTGAAAACTCCTGTGGTTGTTACGGGTCCAACTGGTACAGGCAGTATTAGTTTGAAAGAAATAGGTAAAGATACAACATTTACACTAACTGCTTCAAATCTTTCAAATAAACCTGTAACTTACAAATTAAATGGAAATGTCATGACGGATGTTTTAAAAGACAAACTTAAGACAAATTCGGATAACATTCGTAGCCGATATTTAGAAGATGCAAACTTATCATTTGATATAAAGGAAATAACAATTCCAGCAAATTCAACTAAGCGAGTAAATGTTAATTTATCTTTAACAGATGCTACAGTAAAAAACACATTTGTTGAGGGCTATATTTATTTAACGCCGACAGATTCAAATAACCCGACATTAAACGTTCCATATAATGGTTTTTATGGGAAATGGGATGAACCAAAAGTCATCGATACATCAGATACAACAGATGTATGGACACAGTCAGGATTTGGTACACAATTAGCAGTTCAAACAGGTCCTTTCTATTTTGGATATGAACAGTTATTCGGTAAACCAACTACACCAGCTCAAATCGCTCTAGGTGACAAGTTTTATGCTTTTGGTCCTGAATTCTTCCCAGTACCAGCGCTTGCTTTACTCCGAAGTGCACGTAACTTGAAAATTGATGTTGTCGATAAAGAGCATAATCTTGTGACTCATTTGGCAGATGAAGATTGGAATGTCAAAAATGATCCATATTCAGGAGGTTTACCTTCTCAGATTTCACAAAACTGGGTTTGGTATGCATATAATCAAGGACTACCTGTTCCTGATGGACAGTATTATTTTGCGGTTACAGCAACAGCGGATGCACCTAATGCAAAACCGCAACCGACAGTTTATATTCCTATGTATAAGGATACTTCAGCACCGAAATTAAATTTATTAAGATCAGCTGATTATGATGAAAAAACACATCCGGAAGTGACGAATACAGATAGTTATACTGTGCGCTGGACGATGGATGATGGAGATGCTGGTGATGTTGATGGTAGTGTATATTTAGCCGTTAATGGAAGCGAGCCATTTACTACTTATAAATCAGATGTTAAATATAATGCAGATGGCACATATGAATTAAAAGTACCTGGATTAAATGAAGGACTAAATATTATCACTATTGCGCCTATTGATAAGGTTGGAAATTTTGGTGAATATCATACCGTTATCGTTAATAAAACGAGTAATCATGTTTGGATTGATATGTATTCAGCTACTTTAGGGGATAACGTTCCAAGTATGTACTGGACTGCTAACGTAAAGCCTAGTGACAATTTTAGTTTGAATTTTAAAGCAGTTGGACGTACAGGTGCTGTGAAAAAAATCCAGGCGGTCCTTTTAAAAGATTATTACGATAATAATACGATTGTTGGAGAGCCTATCGATCTTGATCTAAATCAAGTGATGACGGAAAAACCAGCATATGGAGAATACAGTGAGTATTCGATTAGAGGACAATATACCGTTCCAAAAGATTTACCTGCAGGAGAGTATGTTGTGAAGTATGTATGTTTAGCTGAGGGAGAAAAATGGAATGATGCAGAAATTCCAGCAATTGGCATTGAGACATACGTAGATACTGTGGCACCAACTATTTCAGTGAATGCGGATAAAATGAAAGCTTTTGTAGAAAAGAGCGGAGATCCTGTTTCTCTAATGTTAAATACGACAGTGAAAGATGAAATAGCAAATTCAAGAGGCTATAAAGTAGAAGTTGACGTTGATGGTGGAATTAAAAAATCAATGGGAAGTATAACAACTTTAGATAGATCTGAACAAACGTTCCGATATCCAGTTGTGTTAGCAAAAGGTGATCACTCCATCGAATTGACCACTACCGATTATATGGGAAATGCAAGTAAAACTACATTTAATGTAAGTGTTACAGCAGATAAAGTAATCATTAATAACGATGGTACAAACACTGAGCTACCAATTAATGTAGTACCATACAAAGATGCAAGTAGAAATTCAGAAATAAAACTTCAATACAATAAGACTTACCATGTAGAAAGTTACGATCCATGGGTCGAAGGTTATCTTGTAACACCTTATGGTAACAATAAAACATGGTCAGCGGATCCAGATTTAGCGCCAATTTTATTAGTAGGAAATCAACAAAGAAAAGCAGCAACATCTTATTACCCTAATGCTATACCAGAGTGGGATTTGCCATTAGGTGATGTATATGCCTTCAATAATCCTGTTGGATATGATGATCCAGGTAGTATACCAGAAGGTGAAAGTACGTTCCCGGTAACGATGATTGATTATTTAGGTCACGAGACGACAATCAAAGTACCTATCATTAAAAACTCGTATATACCAAAAGTGAAATTTGATAACGCGATTATTGATTCAACAGGTACTGCAACATTCTTTACTTATGATTCAACTTATGACGTAAAAGGATCGATAACTGCGGTTGGAATGAATTTTTACGCTGAATGGGTTGATTGGAATCGAAGAGTAGCGGGAGAAGATAACTTCTATAAAAATTTATTCGACCCAACCTCAAAATGGAGAAGTGTTCCATATGACGATGGCTTTAACGAAGAAACTGGAGGAAATATTCCAGAAGGATATAACAATGAGCCTGGTGTAAAATCATTTAGTATGCCAACGGGTGAGTTAAAACTAGGAGCAAATTTTTTTGAAATAGATGGTGGAAGTACAATTGGTAAGAACCCTAGTCACCCATTTGCAGGGAACCATCCATTAGTTTTCAATGTGGTAGTCTATCGCCTTGGTGCTGCAGAAGCCGCTGATCAACCTCTAGCAACAAAAGCAGCGGAACAGTTGAATTGGGACAAGATAAAAGGTAATAACGTAGAGCAAACGAATGTGTTGTCTAATTTAGTGCTACCTTTCTTTGATAAAACTAATCAAGCAGAAATTAGCTGGGAAAGCAGTGATCCAAACATCATCACAAACGATGGGAAGGTATATCGAGCAGATAAAAATACTAATATCACACTTACAGCTACAGCAACTGTAGGCGGTGCTACTGCTGTTAAGACGTTTACAGTAACAGTAAAAGCTAAAAATCCAGATGACTCATTAGCCGTTGCTGAAGATTCATCATCTATAACTTGGAATGCAATTAGGTCAGGAAATACTACTCAAAGTGATGTAACACAAACTTTATCTTTACCAACAAGAGGAACAAATGGGTCACTAATAACTTGGACTTCTGACGATCAAAAGCATCTTACCAATCAAGGTAGAGTCTATACACCACTTTTTGATGAAGCGGATGCCCATGTAGAGTTGGTAGCAAAAATCACTAGAAATAGTAAAACACTCTATAAAACGTTTAATTTAACAATATTAAAAGATAGTGAAAATAAAGAAAAAACAATTGTTCTACGAGCTTATCAGTCTCTTACTATCGAGTCACTGCTTGGTGAAAACAAATCAGACCTAGACGTCACAAAAGACTTGTCATTCCCTACAAGCTTTGGAAACAATGGAGTAGGCATCAATTGGGAATCTGATAATCCAGAAATAATTGCGAATGATGGAAAAGTGACTAGACCTGAGCTAAATCAGTATATAAGAGTAGTAGCTTATTTCAAATTAGGTAATGCTCGTCTAGCAAAAGAATATTATTTCTTTGTTCGAAGTAAAGATACTTCTGATGAACCAGCTGTTTTGGCAGCGAAATCATCGGTTGTTTGGAATTTGATTAAGCAAAATAACATGGACCAAAATGCTGTAACATTTAACTTGAATTTACCAACAAAAGGGACAAATGACACAACAATTAGTTGGTCTTCAAGTAATCCTTCGATTATTAAAAATGATGGAACAGTAACAAGACCTAAATTTGAGCTTGGTAATCGTCCTGTTACGTTAACTGCAACTATTATGAAAGGAAATGCGAGCACGACGAGAGAATTTTATCTGACAGTATTAAGGCAAAATTATGAAGAACCACCTGTATCAACAATCAATACAATTGATGACAATGACACAAGTATTTCAGGAACTACGCTAGCCAATGCAAATATTATGGTGAAAAATAAAGAGCTTGTAGTAGGAACTGGAAAAACAAATGCTGATGGTAAATTTGCCATAAAGATTAGCCCACAAAAAGCAGGAACAGTTTTAACAATATATGTCCAAGGTTTACAAAGTAAATCAGTAATCGTACTAGATCGTACTGCCCCAAATGCACCAAAGATCTATCGAGTTGATGACAATGATACCTCAATATCAGGTAGTACCGAAGCGAACGCATCGATTACGATTTGCGTACAAAATAAAGTACTAGCAACAGGAAAAGCAGATTCAAAAGGGGCATATCGAATTAAAATAAGTAAACAAAAAGCTGGTACAGTATTAACCGTATTTGCAAAAGATCAAGCGGGAAATAAAAGTGCTACGTCAAAAGTGACGGTATTAGACCGAACAGCACCTAATGCTCCAAGGATTAATCAGATTGATAACAACGATACATCAATATCTGGTACGAGCGAAGCAAACGCATCTATTATTGTTAAAAATCAAAACAAGATAATTGCATCTGGAAAAGCAGATGCAAAGGGAGCATACCGTATTAAGGTAAGTAAACAAAAAGCAGGCACAATACTAACAGTTTATGCCAAAGATCGTGCAGGAAATCAGAGCGCTGCATCTAAAACAAAGGTGTTAGACCGTACTGCTCCAAATACACCAGTGATTTTAAGCTTGAGTGTAAGTTCCAAATATAGTGGGAAAATTAAAGGTAAAGCAGAGGCATATTCAACAATTGTTGTAACAATAGGGAATAAAACTGTTGCAAAAGCAAAAGTATCAAGTAAAGGTATTTTTGAAATGAAATTACCAAAGCAAAGTAAAGGTACAAAAACTATTACTCTATACGCAATGGATCAAGCCGGAAATAAGAGTCATTCTGTAAAACGAACAATAAAAGTTAAGTAAAGTAGTTCAAAGTAATTAAAAAGAAGATGTCTAAAATGATTAGTTTCATTTGAGACATCTTTTCATTTTATTTGCAATATGGTTGTGAATTAACTATTTATAGTAAGAATATTAGGTCGAATCTTAATTTATATAATATTGTAATTCAGACTTAATAAACCGAGTTAAGTGTTCCTCAATTTTTGTAAGAGTTCTATTCTTCGATTGAATAATGCCAAGCGATACATTAATGGGTTCATAATTGATAATATCAATTTCAACGATTTTACCTTCCATAACATAAGGGTTACTTTTAGTAGCAAAATCTGGGGCAAAACAAATTGCT
This sequence comes from Gottfriedia acidiceleris, assembly GCF_002128425.1. GTDB lineage: Bacteria > Bacillota > Bacilli > Bacillales > Bacillaceae_G > Gottfriedia > Gottfriedia acidiceleris. The sequence continues at coordinate 81,097 of NZ_NESS01000003.1, read as the reverse complement.
ATCCCATTTGAGATTAAACGTGATAATTCTTCCGTTTGATTTGATGTCAATAAAATATTCAATTTTCCAAAAGTACTTTGAAAATTATTAATAAACCATTTAATATAATCTCCATTATATAGGACTACAGTCTGCTGAATGATTTCCTCTGGTGTTATTTTTTTCTTTTTAGCGAAAGGAGAATCACTACTTACATAAACCTTTAATGTTCCCTCAGCAATACTTTCAAATTTTAAATGCTCAATATTTTTTAAAATATCTTCATAGATACAAATAAGCCCGATTTCAGCTCTATTTTGTTGAACTGATTCAACTGTTAGTTCAGTTATATTTTCTAAAATTTCGATCGTTAAATTTGAATATAAATTCTTAAATTCCATTAATGGTTTCATTAAATAAGAAATAAAAGCAGGTATTGTAGACACTCTTAGAATTCCAGAATGTATATCTAAAATTTTTCTAGCCTCTTCAATCATTTCTTCATATTTTAACAACACTTCATTTGCTTTTTTTACAATTATCGTTCCTTCATATGATTGAACAACCCCATAACGAGTTCGATCGAAAATTTTTATACCTAATTCATCTTCTATTTTTTTGATATCCTGACTAATACCAGATTGACTTATATGAAGATTCTTACCAGCTATAGAAAAAGAGCCCGTTTTAGCAACTTCAGAAAGAATCTTTAGTTTTTGTATGTGCATAGGATGATGACCACCTTATTATATAAATTACTATATTGGAAATTCGTTTTGAGATTAATGGAATCTGTTAATTTTAGATATAAGTAATTGTGAACCAGGTATTACAAACCTTAATTTTACTAAGTAATTGCGACGTTATACAATTAATTCAGATAATTCTTAATTTTTAAACTGTATTAAAATTCTAAAAAAACTTTCATCTAATTTTATATTCTAAAAATTTTCATGTGTATTTGCAAGCGTTTTCTTTATTGAAAACAGTTTCTATTTTTTCTAAATAAGAGGTAAGGCCAATTCGAAGGAAAAGGTGTTACTATATATGCTATTTATCTAATATTTATAAAACTATTTTTAGGAGGTTTTTAAATGCAAACGACTGTAAAAGTATTAGAATTTCCGCTTTATATTGATGGTAGATGGACACCAGCAAAAAGTGGTGAAACGTTTAGTGTGAAAAATCCTGCATCCGGAGAAGTAATAGCTCTTGTCGCTAAAGCAGGAAAGGAAGATACTGAAGCCGCAATTGATTCTGCTCGTAAAGCCTTTGATTCAGGAATATGGTCTAAAAAATCACCTCAAGAAAGAGCTCAGATCTTAGTTAATTTTGGGAATAAGATTGTCGAACATTCTGAGGAACTTGCATTCTTAGAAGCTATTAGCTCAGGAGCAACTGTAAGACGAATTTCAAATTTAGATATTTTATATTTAGTAGATTTACTTCAGCAGACAGCCAAATTTACTGTTGAGTATCCATTTGTTGAGTCTCTGTCAGTACTGCCTTTTCCAGGACCTAGCAATAATCAAGTATGGCGTGAAGGGATTGGTGTTGTAGCTGCGATTACACCTTGGAATCTTCCAATGCTTTTAGCAATGTGGAAAATTGCACCTGCCCTAGCAATGGGGAATTCGATCGTTATTAAACCAGCTTCAAATACACCTCTTTCTACTTTGAAATTAGCTGAATTAGCTACTGAAGCTGGAATTCCGGCTGGAGTTTTCAATGTGGTTTCTGGACCTGGAGCTACTGTTGGCGAAGTGCTAGCTACTCATCCAGATGTTGATAAAATCGCTTTTACTGGTTCAACGGAAGTTGGACGACGCATTATGCAATTAGCTTCTGGAACAGTCAAACGAGTTACACTTGAATTAGGTGGAAAGTCACCTTCGATCGTTTTACCAGACGCTGATTTAGATATTACAATTCCAGGTAGCTTATTTGGATTCTGTCTACATTCTGGACAACTTTGCGAATCTGGCACTCGCCTTTTAGTACATGATTCGATTTATGATGAAGTTGTTGAGCGCTTAGCAAATTTAGCATCTTCAATTACAATTGGGAACCAGCTTGATATGGCAAACGGTATGGGGCCAATGGCTTCTTTGCAACAACTTGATACAGTTTTATCCTATGTTGAGACTGGAATTAAAGAAGGTGCTCGTTTAGTTTGCGGAGGTAAACGATTAACGGGTGAAGGCTATGATCATGGCTATTTCATAGAACCTACTATTTTCGCAGATGTAGACAATAAAATGAAAATTGCTCAAGAAGAGATTTTCGGACCTGTACTTTGTGTGATTCGCTACTCTACGGTTGAAGAAGCAGTTGAAATTGCGAATGACACAATTTACGGGTTAGCAGCGGGTATTTGGTCAAAAGATGTTAATAAAGCACTAAAAATTTCTCGTGAATTAAAAGCAGGAACAGTTTGGATTAATGATTGGCACATGTTAAGAAGTGATGCACCATTTGGTGGATATAAACAAAGTGGTTTTGGGCGTGAACTGGGCCGCTATGCTTTAGATGAGTACACGCAAGTAAAGCATGTTCATTGTTCACTTACTCCGGAATTAAGCCAAAAACCTTGGTACGGTATCTTATTATAAAAAAACTAGATTTAAAAATTACGATAATAAAAAAATAATAGAAAAGAGAAGGTGATCCCATGATAACATCATTTTTTCAGTTTTCGGTTCGTACTGTTGTAAACAGTGGGGCTGGAGCTCGTTCAATGTTACCAGAAATGATAAAAGGACTTGGCGGTAAAAGAGCAGTTCTTTATGTTGATAAAGGAATTACTCAGGCGGGAATTACAGACAAAATTAAGGAACTATTTGAAGATATTCCTAGTGCAGTACAGCTAGTAGGAGTTTTTGAGGACATTGAACAGGATGCAAAAGGTGAAATTATAAACCGCGGAGCTAAGTTCTTTAAAGAATGTAATGGAGATTCATTAATTGCGGTTGGAGGCGGAAGTGTATTAGACACAGTTAAAGCTATTAAATGGATGCTTCATAATAAAGTTCATGATATTCGTGATGCACTTCTTGTAGGTAATGTTATGGAATTTTGGCCAGAAGCTCAGTTTATTCCAATTCCACACGTTGCAATCGCAACAACAGCTGGAACTGGTGCGGAAGTGTCTCCAATCGCTGTAGTATTAAATGAAAAGGTAGGAATTAAAACGAATATCCTAAATACATTTATTAGCCCTGATATGGCGATTTTAGACCCTGAGCTTACAGTTGGTTTACCACCAAAAATTACAGCATTTACAGGATTTGACGCATTAACTCATGCGATTGAGGCTTATTTCTCACCACAGTCGAATCCAATGACGGATGCATATGCTCTTCAAGCAATTCGTATGATTGTAGACAATTTACCTACTGCTGTTCATGAAGGCCATAACCTTGCATCACGATCAAATATGTTAATGGCTAGTTCGATGGCAATTTCTGCTTTTAGTCTTTCAGTTAATGCAATTCCTGTTCATAATATAGCGCATGTATTTGGAGCAAAATTTGGAATTCCTCATGGACTTGCAAATGCAGTGTTATTACCAAATGTAATGGAATCACTTGCACCATATTATTTGAAACGAATTCATGGTTTTGCACAGGCGCTAGGACTAAAAGATTTGCCAGAAAAACCAGAAGAGTGCCTTGCAGAAGTCGTTTTATTCATCCGTAATTTGCGTGAAAAAGTTGGTCTTCCTAGTACATTTGCTGATTTTGAGGTGAATATTGATAATATGGCATACATAGTAGCGATGGTTCATAGTGATCCTTGCGGAATATTCTTCAAAATTCCACCTGAAGTAATAGCAAAAGTTTCAAATGAAGTTGCAGGTTCTGGCTTAGTAATTTCATAATTTTTATTTATAGTTACTGGGCACCTTCAAAATTTTTGATGGTGCCTCAATTATATTCAAATTTTGTGTATATAGATGGAAGAATTTAATTATTAGTATTACAAATTCATTTAATCTCACTAATTTAGTAAATCACTACAGTGTAGTCTACCAATGGTATGTATCATCAGGAGGAGAAAATTTTAATGAATTGGAATTTAAATGAAAGTTTAAGAAAAAGTGCAGAAAAATATCCAAATCGTAATGCAATTACATTTGAACATAAAAATATAACGTATAGTGAATTATATTCACAAGTTGAATGTGTTGCATCGAGTTTAGTACAAGATGGAATCAAAAAAGGTGATAAAGTAGCCTTGGCACTAGGGAATTGTCCGGAATTTGTCATCGCTTATTATGGAATTCTTCGTGCAGGGGGTGTAGTAGTACCGATTAACCCAATCTTTACGAAAGACGAAATTTCATATATTTTATCGAATAGCCAAGCAAAAGCTGTCATCGCAAATTTTACAATGGAACCAATCATTGATTCTATAAAATTAGAATTAAAACAGATAGGATTGCTTTACTATGTCGGAGCTAAAAAAGCTGAATTCAATTGGGAGCAGTTGACTGTAAATAACTCAAAAAACAATGAAATTCCGTTAGTGATGGAAGAAGATCTTGCTGTTATTTTATATACGTCTGGAACAACAGGAAGACCAAAAGGAGCTATGTTAAGTCACAGAAATATGGCATCAAATGCAGAGTCAGTTGCTAAGCTAGTCGAGTTCAAAGAATACGATCGCATGTTAGCTGCCCTTCCAATGTTCCATGTATTTAGCATGACAGTTTGTATAAATACACCAATTTTGAGTGGAGCTAATATCGTAATTGTTCAAAAATTTAATCCTATTGAAGTCATTGAAACAATTTTTAATGAGAAAGTGACATTATTTGCAGGCGTTCCAACGATGTTTAACTTTTTATTACAATTAAAAGACTATTCAGCTGAGCATTTCACATCTTTGCGTGTATGTTTTTCAGGTGGAGCATCGATGCCAGTTGAATTACTTCAACGTTTTGAAGAAAAATATAAGACGATTATTGCTGAAGGATTCGGACTTTCAGAAACAGCTCCTGTAACGGCATTTAATCCTATAAAAGGAATAAGAAAAATTGGGTCTGTCGGAGTAGATATCCCAGGTGTAATAAATAAGGTTGTCGATAAATTTGGAAATGAAGTTCCAAGAGGTGAAATAGGTGAATTAATAGTAAAAGGTCCAAATGTCATGATTGGCTATCTTGGAATGCCTGTGGCAACAGCTAATGCCATTAAAAATGATTGGTTTTATACTGGTGACTTAGCAAAAATGGATAATGATGGATATATCTACATTGTTGATCGAATAAAGGACATGATTATTGTAAACGGATACAATGTATATCCTAGAGAAGTAGAGGAAGTTATTTATCAACATCCAGCGATAGTTGAAGTAGCTGTATTAGGAATAACTGATAAAGATTACGGAGAAATCGTAAAGGCTTTCGTTGTATCGAATGATGAAAGTATAACGGAGAACGACATCCTACATTTCTGCAAGGACAAGCTTGCAAAGTACAAGCTACCTAAACAAATAGAATTTAAGAAAGAATTACCTAAGAATAGTACAGGTAAGATTTTAAAAAGAGCTTTAAATGTAGAACAAGTAAAAGTTAATTAGTTTAATAGATTATTTTTCTAATAAAAACGAATTTATATCATTTCATGGAGGTTCTTATGACAAATAACATTTTAACTCAATCAATGTCCGCTACTTCTTTTACAAAAAAGGCAAATTTGGCAGTATATGATTCTTTAAATTTTGATGATAGGCAAGACTTCTTGGATGCAAACAGAGGATTTATTGCACCACTAGAAGCAAAGATTATTAAAGATGATTCTGGGCAAGTCATTTGGGATATTGAACAGTTAAACTATTTAAATGACACTGCTCCTGAGACAGTGAACCCTAGTTTATGGAGAAATGCACAATTACAGGCTATATCTGGTTTGTTTGAAGTTGTAGAAGGAGTATATCAAGTTCGTGGACAATCTTATGTAACTAACTTTTTTATTGAAGGAGAACAGGGAGTTATTGTAGTTGATGCTTTAGGAAGTAATGAAACAGCTAAAGCCGCTATGGAATTATATTATAAGCATCGACCACAAAAGCCAGTAACAGCCATAATAATCAGTCAAAGTCATGCTGATCATTTTGGCGGTATTCAAGCTGTGCTTAAATATGCTGAAAATCCTACTATTCCGATTATAGTTCCTCAATATTTTACAGAAGAAGCGTTAAGTGAGAATGCACTTTTGGGTACGATTATGGCGCGTCGTGCAGAGTATCAGTTTGGGAAAGATTTACCGGACGGTACAAAAGGCTCTGTATCAGTAGGTATTGGACCAACAATGGGATCAGGTACTATGAGTTTTCAGTTACCAAATGTTGAAATAGAAAATGAAATCCAATCGATGGAAGTTGATGGTGTAACATTTAAGTTTTTATTAACGCCAAATACAGAAGCACCAGCTGAAATGCACTTTTATATAGAAGATTACAAAGCATTATTTGTATCAGAGAATGCCAATAAATTAATGCATCAAATTTATACAGTAAGAGGAGCAAAAACGCGAGATGCATTACATTGGGCTAATTCACTCGATAAAACAATCGAATTATTTGAAAATGAAGAGATCGATGCATTACTAATGATCCATGCATGGCCTGTATGGGAGAAAGATAATGCAATCAAACATTTAAAACTGCAACGCGACTTATATAAATATATGCACGATCAGACGGTGCGCTTAGCCAATCATGGTTATACGATGGATGAGATAGCTGAAATAATTAAACTTCCAAAAGAATTGGATACTTACTGGGGAAATCGTGGGTATTATGGAACTTTAAAACATAATTCAAAGGGTGTTTACAATTATTATTTAGGTTATTATAGTGCTCATCCTTCCGATCTAGATCCATTACCACAAGTGGAAACCGGCCGAAAATATGTAGAATACATGGGTGGAGCAGCAAATATTTTGAGACAAGCAAAAGCTGATTTTGAAAAAGGTGAATATCGTTGGGTTGCCCAAGTATTAAAAAATGTTGTAATGGCCGACCCAGAAAATTCAGAAGCTAAAAATTTATTAGCAGATTCATTTGAACAATTAGGGTATCAAGCTGAATCAGCTAATTGGCGTAATATTTATCTTGTTGGAGCATCTGAACTAAGATATGGAATTAACAAAGATAATGCCCCATTAGATGTCTCAGGTGTTATTAAGAATATGCCAGTCAACGAGTTCTTAAAATTTATAGCCGTTAAATTAAACGGTCCAAAAGCAGAGGGTAGAAAAATAACGATAAATGTAACATTATCAGACTCTAACCAGCTATATAGTTTATATTTAGAAAATTCTGTTTTATTTTCCAAAGCTAATAAGTTAGATGACAATGCAGATGTTTCTTTAACAAGTGACCAATTTGCATTTTATGGAACTTTACTTGGTCTTCTTTCTCCGGAAAAAGCAGTTGGAGCAGGAAAATTAATCATTTCAGGTGACCATACAAAATTGAATGAATTTTTATCACTTTTAGATGAGTTCGACCGCTATATAAATATCGTAACTCCTTAATTAACAAAAAAAATAATAAATGGCTCAATTTTTACAATAAGCATCTGCTCAATCATATTCGAAAAAATAGATTGAGCAGGTGTTTTTCTAAAAGAATGTTTATTAAGGATTATAGAAAAAGGATAGATTTGTTGAGAGGCAGGAGTTTGGATGAAAAGTTGGGCGAAATGGATCATTTTATTTTCACTTTTTATTATGGCTATTATTAATTTTGCTGACAAATCAATATTAGGTTTAGCTGGAATTCATATTACGAAAGATTTGAATTTAACCTCTACAGAGTTTGGTATTTTAGGTAGTAGCTTTTATTGGTTATTTTCAATATTTGGTATAGTAGGTGGTGCATTATCAGATCGTATTGGTACTGGTAAATCAATTGCTATTATGGCAATTGTTTGGACAATCGCACAATCTTTGGCTTTGTTTGCATCAAGTTTACCAGTTCTAATTATCAGTAGAATATTATTAGGTGCAGGAGAAGGAGCATTTCTGGCAACTGCAATTAGTCATATAAGTAAATGGTTTAAGCCAGAATCACGTGGGTTCGCCATATCCATTATTAATTTTGGAAATGTTGTTGGGATAGCTGTTACAGCTCCTATTATCGTTTCTTTAATATCAAATTATGGTTGGAGACAGGCATTTTTTATTTCTGGTATTTTTAGCTTTGTCTGGTTCATTTGTTGGCTTTGGTTAGGAAGAATGAAACCAACTGTTACTTTGGAAGAAGAAGTTAGTACAATCAGAAACATAAAAGAGAGTAATAGAAAAGATGTTTGGAAAGCTTTAAGATCTCCTATTTTTATCTTTACAACTTTAATTGCATTTATTGCTTACACATTCATTGTCTTTGGACTTACGTTTAATCCTTCATATTTAATAAAAGTAAAAGGGTTATCTGAACAACAGTCAGCATCAGTTATTGCTATTTCTGGATTAATAGGAGCTGTTTTAGCAATGGTACTATCTATCATTTCAGACCGTTTATACAAAAAAACAAAAAGTTTATGGAAATCGCGCATTTTATTTTCTGCTATTATTGTTTTGCTAGCAGGAATTTTGTACTCATTGTATCCACTTATGAATGCATCTGCTTCAATTATTATCGTATTTTCTTTAGTAAATACACTTGTCATTACTATAAACACACTTAGCCCAACTATTGTAGTTAGTATACTCCCACAGCGAAGAGGAGTTATGACAGGAACGTATTTTGGAATAATGACTTCATCGGGAATTATTACTCCGATTATTTTTGGAAAACTTATTCAAAATTCTGGTGCAAATGCAGCAGGTGGATATAGTATCGCAATTTATGGAATGTCAATTGCTTTGGTAATTGTAGCGCTATTAGTATTCCTTTTCGGAAACCGAAATCAACAAGTTTCAACAAGAAAGGATAATAAGCTAGTGAATCTTTAATGAGATTCATATAGATATTCCGATTAAATTATTTTATAGCTGATTTTGCAGAAAGATAGAGAAACAGAGGTATGAATATGAATAATGTATTAGAAAAGCAAAAAGAAACAATTGATTCTAAATATATACAACAGCATTTAGCAAATGAAAGAACTTATCTTGCTTGGGTAAGAACAAGTATAACCATTATGGGGGTTGGCTTTTTAATCACCAATCTTCATTTTTCAACTCTGGCTTCTAATGCAAATATAGGAGGCGTATTATCGAAGATCATTGGATTATCATCGATTATAGTTGGAATTTTTGCTTTAATCATTTCAACGATCAGTTATTTTATCAAGGGAAATGATATTAATCATCAAACGTTTAAATTTTCAAGGATATTGGTTGTCTATTTATCAGTAGCTTCAATACTTATTTTTCTTATTTTCGGTGTTTATTATTTAGATGTTTGGGGATTATTTTAAGCTTCTAAATCCTTATTATTAAGAATTTGCAAAAAAATGATCTTCAATTAGGGGATCATTTTTTAGATTCGGAGTATTAAAGAGAGAATGGATCAGATGATAAATGACTTAAATGTAAGTATTTAAATATAGATTGGTGAGGTAATTGTTAATGAAGGTATTAGTAGAAAAAAAAGATAAAGTTTGTACGATTCAAATTAATCGACCTAATGTTAGGAATGCAGTTGACAGTGAGACAGCACGACAACTTGCCGAAGCATTTCGTGCTTTTGAAAATGATGAAAATCTACATGTAGCTGTATTGTATGGAAAGGGAGGAACGTTTTGTGCAGGTGCCGATCTTAAAGCTTTCTCATTAGAAGATGGCAATAGTTTGGAGATAGATATGTCGAAAGATGGTCCTATGGGTCCAAGTCGAATGAACTTATCAAAACCTGTAATTGCTGCAGTATCGGGTCATGCCGTCGCTGGAGAGTTAGAGTTAGCAATTTGGTGCGATCTTAGAGTGGTTGAAAAAGACGCAATATTCGGAGTTTTTTGTCGTCGTTTTGGTGTACCACTGATAGATGGTGGAACACAACGATTACCTCGCTTAATCGGTATGAGCCGTGCTCTCGATCTGATTTTAACTGGTCGACCAGTTGGAGCAGAGGAATCACTCTCTATGGGGCTTGCTAATCGAATCGTAGAAGTCGGCACTGTGAAGGAAGAAGCTGAAAAACTTGCTGCTCAAATTGCTGAATATCCTCAATTATGTATGAGAAATGACCGAAAAGCAGTTTATGAAGGATTTGACCTAGATTTTGAGAAGGCAATGCAGTTAGAGTTCACCTTAGGAATGACTGTTGTACAAAGTGGTGAATCCATGAAAGGTGCTAAGCGTTTCGTACAAGGGCAAGGCAAACATGGAATGATTAATAATGAATGAAAAATATAAAATACTACTTTAATAAAGAGACAAATTGAGGTCGATTTATCAAATAATTGAAGGAGGACGATCGAATTGGAAGGAAATGTAGCCATTATTACAGGGGCAGGAAGAGGAATTGGTAGAGCGACAGCAGAAAAATTAGCAAAAAAAGGCGTAAAAGTTGTTTTATCTGATTTAGATGAAGGTCTTGCAGAAACGGTAAGAGCTAAAATTGTTGAATCAGGGGGAGAAGCCATTGGCATTTCAGGAGATATAACGGAAAACGAGTTCCCTTCTAAGATCGTAGCAAAGACTATGAATTCTTTTGGACGTTTAGATATTTTGGTCAATAATGCAGGATTTACATGGGACGGGCTTGTACACAAGATGACGGATGAACAATTTCGAAAAATAATGGAAGTTCTTTTAGTTGCACCTTTCCGACTTATAAGAGAAGCAGCACCTTATATGAGAAATGAAGCAAAAAAAGAGATGGAACAAGGCATTGTCCATTACAGAAAAATCATTAATGTATCTTCTATAGCTGGATTGACAGGAAATGTTGGACAAGCAAATTATGCATCAGCTAAGGCAGGTCTTTTTGGCTTAACTAAGACAGTAGCAAAAGAATGGGGACAGTTTAACATCAATTGCAATGCAATCGCTTTTGGGGTTATGAATACTAGGTTGACCCAATCAAAAGAAGAAGGGGAATTCATCAGCGACATTCCACTTGGCATCCCTAAAAAAGTGCGTGAACAATTAACAGCAATGATTCCCCAGAAGAGATCAGGGACAATTGAAGAAGCTGCAGAATCCATCTATTATCTTTCTTCTCCAATGTCAAATTATGTGAATGGAGCCGTTTTACAAGTAAATGGAGGGATTTATATGTAGGATTCTACGAAAATCAAATTATTCCTTACAGATCAGGCTATGTAAATAATCTAGACTTGTTAAGGTTCGCCGAATCAAATCAATTAATGAACACAAGAATGAAAAAAGCTCAACTCTTTTGTAAAAAAAGTTTGGGCTTTTTGGATTTAAGTTTATTAGTTTATCTTTACAAGTAATGTTTTAAACAATCTAGCTATCAGTAGTAAAGTCAAAAAAGAAATAAGAGAAATTGAATATTAATTAAGTAAATTTAGATACTATAAAAGATTGGTTTAAAAATGATTCGAGGTGATTTATGAATAGCGAATTACAAGTTTTCACTAAGGGCCTGAATAAAAATATAAAATTGATACAAAAAGGATTACACGAATCACCCGAACTTTTTGTAAGGCAGATTCAATTAGAAGCAAATGGAGACAATATAGGTGCATTATTAGGAATTGGTTCATATAAAATCTCAAGGGAAATGATACTAGTTGTTTCTTTAGTCTCTACAATTACAATAGGTACAACAGCGGTAGATGCAAAGCTAGTTCACCCACTAAGCCTTATCGTTGCTGGGATAGCTTACCTTACAGCCACTATGATTACTGTTGGAACATTACAGAGTGCCCTTCAACCTATTCGCTATTCTTTTATTTTTTATAGGAAATTTTTTCGGATTCACTGGTTTGGTTATTGGATTATTAATATTAATCATACATATGTCTCGTTTACGCTCCGTAGGTGTTCCATATCTAGCACCACTCATTCCTTTTAATTTTAAAGAATTAAAAGATGTTTTTTATAGGGGAGATTTACGTAAACTAATTAATAGTCCACACAAATATCCGCATGATAATAAGGGGGAAAAATAAGGCTAAAAGGTGTACACGAATAATCTTATGAAGAGAAATACGTGAATCTGTACTACCTCACTTTTTCACTTAAATTACTGCACGCTCAAATCTAAGTGTAACAAAGGTTTGGGTTTTTTCATTTAAGAAATGAATATTATTTAATGGAAACTTACTGCACAGAAATTTCGCAAAAAAGTGGTTGCTGATCGTCTTTCACAACCAAAAATTTCTTGCTTAGCTACTTTACAACATAACTACTAAGTGATACACTGTACCAGTACTAAGTAATACTAAATATCTGTAATAATATATATTTGAAAATGTTTATAAAATTTTTTTAATAAAAAGGTTCACATTTTCTCTACTTAGTAATACAATATACTATTACTAAGTAACACTGAATATCAGTCGTGCTAGATAGCTGAAAAGAGTTTATGTAAAAACTAACATATCACATAGGCTATTTAGATATTTTTTTTATTCAGTACTAAGTAATACTGAATATCTGTAACAATAAAATGATTATAAATTTTTTTATAAAATGGTTCACACTTTCTCTACTTAGTAATACAATATACTATTACTAAGTAACACTGAATATCAGTCGTACTAAATAGCTTAAAAGAGTTTATGTAAAAACTAACATATCACATATGCTTTTTAGATAATTTTTTATCCAGTACTAAGTAATACTGAATATCTGTATTACTAAATAGCTTGAAAGGTGGTTTTATCTATTCAATATTTGTGTCTTCCGCTACTGAACGTTACAGTTTACCTTTACTAATAGACCAAAAAATTAATTTAACCACCTAATAAAGGAGGTGTTTGCTATGGAAAATTTAACAGAAATGCTTAAAGGTTCGTTGGAAGGTTGTGTACTGGAAATCATTAGTCGAGGTGATACTTACGGCTATGAGATTACTCGTCTCCTTAATGATTTGGGTTTTACAGAGGTTGTAGAAGGTACAGTTTACACGATTTTGATTAGGCTGGAAAAGAAAGAATTAGTAAATATTGAGAAAAAACGTTCTGAAATGGGTCCACCTAGAAAGTTTTATTCATTAACCGAAGCTGGGCATGAGGAATTACAGCAATTTTGGAAAAAATGGGATTTTGTTTCATCAAAAATAAATAGCTTAAAAGGGGAGAGGTAATGTGAAAAAGTTTATAGAGCTAATAATTGGCGATTTAGAAAGCAAGAAGGAATATAAAGCATTTATGAAAAAAGTAAATGCCCTACCGAAAGATTATGCTTTTGTATTTAAAAAGATTCAAAAGTACATGTGGAATTTTGGATATGGATTTGGTGAAGAAATCATCAATTTGTATGAACTGTTTGAAGCTAGTTCGGCTGAAGGCAAGCATGTACTAGATGTTACCGGTGAAGACGTGGCGGCATTTGCTGACGAATTGATGGCTCTTGCAAAACTAGATGGAGAATCTGCAAGTATATTAGGAAAGCAAGTAGATTTGAAAAAAGAAATTGAGAGTAGAGTTGAACAGCAAGTAAAAATATGGACGAATAAAAAATAAGGTAGGGGGATAAATATCATGATAAATTTTATCAAAAAAATACTTGATGACAAAAAAGAATACAAAGAAATGATGGCTCGTGTGGAAGCTTTGCCAAAAAACTACTCAGAAGCCTATAAAGCAATCTGTAATTATATGTGGAGTTTCGCTTCTGGAAGTGGCATGGATATGCTGAGAATCCAATATGATCTCATTGATTTGTTTGAAGCTGGTGCGGCAGATGGCAAAGACGTTTTGGAAGTGACAGGTGAAGACTTGACAGCATTTGCTAATGGACTCACTGATCAAGCGAAAAGATGGGATGATAAGTTACGCAATAATTTGAACAAAAGCATTATAGATCATGTGGGTAAGAAAAAATAAACGTTGAACCCCCAATACCCGCTATTTAGTTATAGTTTGAACAAGTAAGAAGTATAACTGATGAATTGTCAGTCAATATAGACAAAACCAGTTGCAGGCGCTACTACACTGTGAGCACGCGCCTACAACTTCATATATGGGAGGGAAATGATAATGGGCAATACAGCAATTTCAGTGAAAGGGCTGAAAAAGTCCTTCAAAGATTATGAAGTTCTAAAAGGTGTAGATTTTGAAGTTCTAAAAGGTAGTGTTTTCGCTTTACTAGGATCAAATGGTGCTGGCAAAACAACTATTATTAAAATTTTAACTACATTACTCAAAGCAGATGAGGGAGAAATTGAGGTTTGTAGTGTTAACCTTCAGACAAATCCACAACTAGTACGTGAGAAAATCAGCCTAACCGGACAAAACGTTGCAGTAGATGATATTTTGACAGGGCGTGAAAATCTTGACCTAGTAGCTAAACTTCGCCACTTGCCAAATCGGAAAGAAGTTGTGGAAGAGAGTCTACGTCGCTTTGATTTAATCGAAGCTGGTGATCGAGCTCTTGCAACTTATTCAGGTGGTATGAAACGACGCTTAGATTTAGCGATGACAATACTTGGGTCACCTGAACTTGTTTTTCTTGATGAGCCTTCTGTTGGACTTGACCCTGAAGCACGTTTAGCTTTGTGGGAAGTGATTCGTGATATGGTGAAAGCTGGTATTACCGTTTTTCTCACTACCCAATATTTAGAAGAAGCCGAACAACTAGCAGACCGCATTGCGATTTTACATGAAGGGAAAATTCTCGTTCAAGGAACAATGGATGAATTAAAAGCAATTCTTCCACCTAAAAAAATTGAATATGTGGAAAAACAGCCGAACCTTGAGGAAATATTCCTCGCTGTTACCGGAAAGAAAGGGGAATAATAATGAGTGGAAACCATTTTTTCAGCGATACAATTACAATGAGCAGTCGGGTGATGAAGCATTCACTTCGAAGTATTGATACAATTATCACAACAATTCTCATGCCGATTATGCTTATGCTTGCATTTGTCTATATTTTCGGTAGTGCCATGACAATGGATAAAATAGATTATGTGAATTTTATTGTTCCTGGTGTGTTGCTTATGTGTATTGGAATGGGGATTTCTTATACTGCAGTTCGAGTGAATACTGACATGACTAGAGGAATATTCGATCGATTCCATTCTATGCCAATCGCCAAATCATCTATATTGGGTGGGCATGTTATCTCAACTTTACTATTAAACTTATTTTCAGTTGCAGCGGTGATTCTCATTTCTTTTATCATGGGATTCCGTCCTCACGCTGATTTTGTGGAATGGTTATTAGCTGTGGGTATGATCCTGCTTACCGTTTTTTCTTTCACTTGGATTGCAGTAGCATGCGGGCTAATGTCAAAATCGTATGAAGGTGCGAGCGTGTTCTCATATTTGCTTATGGGATTAATGTTTGTAAGTTCTGCCTTTGTACCAACAAATAATATGGGTAGCAAGCTTCGAGCTTTTGCGGAAAATCAGCCAATGACACCAATTGCCGAAAGTGTGCGTTCCCTTTTAGCTGGGCAGCCAGACTATGGTGCGATTGTAACAGCAGTTTTATGGTTAGTG
Source organism: Gottfriedia acidiceleris (assembly GCF_002128425.1). GTDB lineage: Bacteria > Bacillota > Bacilli > Bacillales > Bacillaceae_G > Gottfriedia > Gottfriedia acidiceleris. The sequence continues at coordinate 65,521 of NZ_NESS01000003.1, read as the reverse complement.
GGAATTGGGATTTTGTTTTATGTAATTTCGATGAAGGTATATAAAAAACGAATGAAATAATATGTCGAAGTACAGGTTGGGGAATCCTTTCAGTCTGTACTTTTTGGGGTTTACATTTGTAATGATATTAAATAAAAAAAGAGAAAGCTTAGACAGTTTTACTTATAAAAGCCCACATAGTTACGGGATAGAACATATTAAAAAGATGCCCACAAAAGCAATGCTTTTAGGACATCTCAGAAAAAGTATAATTAAACGTACGCCTCACATTGTACTAGTGTCGATGACGAATCGATACTTCACATCTGAAGCTAAAACTCGCTTATATGCTTCGTCAATTTGATCGGCTGATATTACTTCAATATTAGGTACAATGTTATGTTTTCCACAGAAGTCTAACATATCTTGAGTCTCACGAATTCCTCCAATCATTGAACCTGCAAATGAGCGACGATGACCTATAAGGGAAAAAACACTTAATGATAACGGCTCTGCTGGAGCACCGACATTTACTAGCGTACCATCCAGTGTAAGTAACCTTAAATAGGTATCCAAATTAATCTTTGCACTTACTGTGTTAATAATGAGGTCGAAAGTTCCCGCAAGTTTTTCAAATGTTTCTTGGTCGTTTGTAGCATAGTAGTGGCTAGCTCCAAATTGTAAACCATCGTCTTTTTTGTTCAATGTTTGTGACAGAACAGTTACCTCTGCACCTAGTGCATTTGCAATTTTGACCGCCATATGACCAAGTCCGCCCATACCAATAACAGCTACCTTTTTACCTGGTCCTGCTCCCCAATGGTTTAATGGAGAATATGTAGTAATACCTGCACAAAGTAATGGTGCTGCAACATCAAGTTCAATGTTATTTGGTATTTTAACTACGAAATCTTCAGTTACAACAATGTGTGATGAGTAGCCACCCTGAGTTGGCTCGCCGTATTTGTCAACACCAGCATAGGTAGGGGTATTTCCTTTAAGACAGTATTGCTCTTCTCCTTTAAGACAGTTTTCACAATCGCCACATGAGTCTACCATGCATCCTACTCCTACTCTGTCACCAACCTTGTATTTTGTGACTTCTGCTCCTACATCAGTGACTATTCCGGCAATCTCATGTCCCGGTACAAGTGGGTAGTGCACATGACCCCATTCTCCATGTGCAGTGTGAATGTCAGAATGGCATATTCCGGCATATTTAATTTCAATTAAAACATCATTTAAGTCAAGATCGCGTCGTTTGATTTCAGCAACTCGAAAGGATTTGTCAGGACCATCTACAGCTCGTGCTTTTGCAGTTATCATTTTTAAAACCTCCAAAAAATATTTTTCAAGAGAACAAATTAAACACTAGGATTGAAAATTCAATAAATTTTTTTCTCTTGCACCATCATGATATTCCCTCTAGTTAACTCTAGGTCAAGTGATTAAATTATATTTTTTTGCATTCTTTAAATGTGACATCAAAAAAATAACATGATAAAATCCTTTTCATAATAGAGTTAACTCGAGGTCTAAAGCTAAAAGAAAGGAAGATAAATATTGAAGACATATTCAATCGGCGAAGTAGCAAAAGAATTGAATCTTACCGTATATGCTTTACGATACTATGACAAAGAAGGCCTAATGCCTTTTGTAGAACGGACAACCAGTGGAATTCGAGTGTTTAAAGAATCGGATATAGAAGCTTTAAAAGTAATTGAATGTCTGAAATCGACTGGGATGCCTATTAAGGAAATTAAAAATTTCATTGAATGGTGTTCTGAAGGGGACTCTACATTACAACAAAGATATGACATGTTTATGGAAAGAAAAGCTAGTGTAGAAGCACAGATGGAAGAATTAAAAAAAACCATGGAACTCATAGAGCATAAATGTTCATATTACAAGACTGCTTTGGAAGCAGGAACTTAAAAATATGTTTAAAAGCAATAAAATAGGGACTTTCATTACTAAGTAACAGAAGCCCCCGATATGTTTATTGGGGGAATCAATTTTGTTGGTTATCTGTGAAATTGGAAAATTCCTCCTGAATTTCTCTTAAAAAAAGATCAGCAGCAGCCGAAAAAACTTGATGTTTTTTCCAAACGATATTTAAACCAGATTCAAGCTTTGGCTCTAGTGGTCGAAAACAAAGGTTACTATCACTAGATGTATTCACGATTTTATCAAGTACTATAGCACAACCAATGCCCTCTTCAACCATAATCGCAGCATTATAAGCTAGGTTATATGTAGTCACGACGTTTAGTTTATCAAAATCTTCACTAAACCAATCCGAAAATTCATTTTTAGAAAATGTTTTTTTTATTGCTTGTCTTGAACAAATTAAGGGAACATTTAATAAATCCCCTGCTTGAATAGTATCTTTTAAGGCAAGAGGGCTGTCTTTTCTCATAACAACGCCCCAAACATCCTTGGCAGGGATTTTTATATAATTGTATTTTGATAAATCAGCGGGTTGAATTAGAATCCCAAAATCAAGTAACCCTTTGTCTAGCCGTTCTGTCACATCGTCTTCGTTACCACTGTAAAGGTGATACCGTATACTTGGATAACTTAACTGTAGATTTTTTACTACTCGCGCAATCTGTTTCATGGCTTCTGTTTCTCCACCACCGATGTAAACATCCCCACTAATTGTTTCTTCCATTGAGCTAAATTCCGCCTCTAATTTATTAACCATGTCAACGATTTCTTCTGCTCTTTTTCGTAGAATCATTCCTTCTTCTGTAAGAATGATACTGTGACTACTACGAATAAATAGTTTTTTTCCTAACCCTTGTTCAAGATCTTTAATCTGTCTTGACAAGGTAGGCTGTGTAATATGCAAAAAATCAGCAGCACCCGTAATACTTCCTTCTCTTGCTACAGTAAGAAAATATCGTAATACTCTTAGTTCCATCACTCACTCCTCCTTAATATTGATACAAGTATATATAAACTAACTATGCCTATCAAGCATATCTATTTATAAGATATAAGTAATTGCTATATAAAAGGTGTACGTTAAAATTGATTACAAAGAGTAAAAAAAGTAAGAAATAATGGCATCGCCTAACTAAACAAGTGTGATTAGTTTTATGAACAAGTTTCTTTATTGAAGGGGGATTTGAGTGAGAAGTAATCAGTACTTACTTATATTTATACTATCATTTGGTGTTTTCGGTATATTAAACACTGAAATGGGGGTTATTGGGATATTGCCTGACATTGCAGAACAATATGATGTTAGTGTTTCACAAGCTGGATTGTTAGTGAGTCTATTTGCGCTTGCAGTTGCATTAGCTGGTCCAACGATGCCGTTATTATTTTCGGGGATCGCTCGCAAGAAGGTTATGTTGCTTGTTCTTATTATTTTCTTAGTGGGGAATATAGTTTCAATCTTTACAAATAGTTTTAACGTTTTATTACTAGCTCGTATAATTCCAGCATTTTTTCATCCCATATATTGTTCTTTAGCTTTTTCAGTAGCTGCTGCATCAGTAAATAAAGATGAAGCTACAAAGGCTGTCTCTAAAGTATTTATAGGAGTTTCTGCAGGGCTGGTGGTTGGTGTACCAATCGTAAGTTTTATTGCATGTGCAGCTACTTTGCAATTAGCAATGGCGTTCTTTGCTATTATTAATACAATTGTATTCATTGCTACATTAATCTTTGTACCACCAATGCCTGTAAAGGAAAGACTTTCTTATGGCAAGCAATTAAGCATTTTAAAAAAATCGATTACTTTGCTATCAATTGTGGCGGTTATTTTATTAAATTCAGCAGTATTTGGAGTGTATAGTTTTTTTGTTGAGTATTTAAAAACTGTTACCAACATGTCGCCAAAATTTATCAGTTTAATACTTTTCATATTTGGTAGTGCAAATATTATAGGTAACATAGTCGCAGGGAAATTACTTACGAAAAATGCGAACAAAACTGTAGTCGTCTATCCATTTATATTAGGGATCGTTTATATCATTTTATTCTTTACAGGTGGTTTTACCGTACCTGTTTTGTTTACCACATTAGTATGGGGGATATTAGCAGGCATTGGAGGTAATATCAATCAATATTGGATCTCATCATCAGCACCCGAGGCTCCTGATTTTGCTAATGGTTTATTTTTGTCCGCTTGTAACATAGGAACAACAATTGGTGCAGCAGTAGGTGGGGTATTTATATCTGAGATGGGTACACGATATGTTATATTAGTGGGAATTTTATCATTGATACTAAGTTTGGTAAGTATTCTATTTACAAATTATTTATATCACTCTACTAAACAACTCTCCTTATAAAGGATATTACCTTTTTTAATGGCAATTAATTGAATAACAATAAAAGGAGGAGCTATATGTTACATGAAAAAAGAATCGCACTTGTAACTGGCGGGAATCGAGGTATTGGATATGAGTTGGTCAAACAATTGGCTTTGAATGGTTTTAAGGTGATTTTAACAAGTCGAGATCAAGAAAAGGGGGATAAAGTAACTCAGAAATTGAATCATTTTAATCTAGACGTTTCCTTTTTAGAGATGGATGTAAATAATCAAGTAAGCATCAACAATGCTGCCAATACAGTTCAAAAGAAATATGGAAGATTAGATGTATTAATTAATAATGCTGGCGTGATTTTTCATGAAGATGAAAATTTATTAAAAATGGAACCTGCAATTCTAGAAAAAACGATGACAACCAACTTTTTCGGGGCTTATCATGTGATTCGTACTTTTATTACTATTATGGAACAACAAGGTTATGGAAGAATTATCAATGTTTCTTCAGAATATGGGGCGATGAGTGAAATGGCATATCAACAAGTAGGAGCTTATAAGTTATCTAAACTTGCTCTAAATGGACTGACAAGATTGTTAGCTGCAGAAATAAAAGGTGATATCAAAATAAATGCAGTCGATCCAGGATGGGTAAGTACTGATATGGGGGGACCATCTGCTCCAACATCTCCCAAACAAGCTGCTGAGTCTATTATTTGGTTAGCAACAATTGGATCTGATGGACCTACCGGGGGCTTTTTTAGAAATGGCGAACAAATAAATTGGTAACTAACATTAAATTGCACTAAGGCAACACTAAATTTTTATGTCCAAAACCGTTTTGCTACTGATTTTTCTTAAACTAAAAAAAGTCCACCTGTTTATAGGTGGACAATTTTTTAATGCTGTTGTTGTTTTGATTCAAGGTGAAGAGGTGGTGGAATTAACCAACCTTTTGTTTTCATCATTTGTAGCAATGCCGCACCATCTTTTGCTTTTTTTGCACCAAAGCTAGCAAACATAGTACCAACATCTTCACGAATTGATTGGCTCATTAAAGTAGCATCAGCTGATACTCCAGCTGCAATTCCAGCCGCAACAATGTAAGCGATTTGAACATCTTGTAATCTAGCACCAGCTGGAATTTGTTCTAAATCAGCTTCTGGTCGTTCTGATGGAGTAGGAGGGACTGCAATATCATTATGTAATAGTACTTCTTCAATTTCTTTAATTGCAGGTTTCATTGAATTTTCAATTACTTGTTTTAAAAATGCTTTTAACTCTTCATCACCAGTATGGTTAATATAAACTTGGTAAGTATCTACACCTGCTTTAGTAGCCGCTAGGTGACTCCATAGACCGTAAACTTCTCCATAATGTAAAGGCTCATTTTGTGGATTTCCACTTAATACTCCCATTATAAATTTACTTCCTTTCTCAAATAAATTCATACTAATCTCCTTAGAAAGAAGTAGGTACAAAAATTATTATTGAACCATTTGAGGATTTTATACACTTTATTTCAATGAGTTGATAGCTTGCATTAAAGAGCTCAAGCTGTGATTTTAAGTTTAAACAGTTAAACTGACAGAATTGGGAAATTCAATTTTGGGGTTAGTTGGCAGTTAAGAGAATTTCAGTAATTTTAAACTATATATAAAATATATGTTTAAATTCTACATTCTCTTGAAATCGAATAGTGTTTATAAGAAAGTTTATTTTTTTTTTCGAGATGAGGTGGTATGCTTTGGCTCAAGAAGCTCTTTCAATGGAGGAAATGATTTATTTACTTCAAAATGGATTAACTAAAACAGATTCACCAAAGCGAGTAACTATTATTGGTGGAGGTATATCTGGATTAGTTAGTGCATCACTTTTGAAAGAAGCAGGGCACCAAGTTACGATTATCGAGGCAAATCGCAGAATTGGTGGACGGATTTATACAAAAAGAGAGCCATTTCTTGACTACCAGTATACAGAACTTGGTGCTATGCGTATCCCTTCAATCCACCATTTAACATTTGCTTTAATAAATAAATTTAATTTGAAAGTAAATGAATTTATTAATAGCACTCCAAATGATTTAATTTACGTCAATAATGTATTAACAAATGAAAAAAGTTACGAAATGAATCCGGATATACTAAACTATCCTGTCGCTCCAAATGAAAAAGGAAAAAATGCTATACAATTACTCGAGTCTGCAATTGGTCCTATAGTAGAGTTTATAAGGCAGGATCCAACAAAAAACTGGGAAATTGTTATTGATAAGTTTGATCACTACTCTATGGAAAACTTCTTAAGATTTAATCCTGTTGGGAATTCTCTATCTTCAGGGGCAATTGATATGATTAACTCAATGATCGGTATAGAAGGTTTTCCAGAATTATCATTTACTGCAATACTAAGAGAGGTACTCGTACTTTTAACACCAAACTTAAAATTATATGAAGTTACAGGTGGAACGGACTTCCTTGTTAGAGCGTTTTTACCTCAATTAAAGGACAATATAATGCTTAATGAAAGAGTAATTAAAATTATACAAGAAGATACAAGGGTAATCATTTATACAGAAAATGAAGTATTTAATAGGCAAGGTCAACATGAATGTGATTATGTTATTTCAACAATCCCTTTTTCTTTATTAAACTTTGTAGAAATTCTTCCATATGAGTCTATTTCTTATAATAAATGGAAAGTTATAAGAGAACTACATTACGCGGAATCAACCAAGATTGCTATTCAGTTCAGAACGAGATTTTGGGAAAAGTTTGGTATTTTTGGGGGGAAATTAGTAACTGATTTACCTATTAAGGCTGCCTATTTCCCTAGTCATGATTATGGGAAAGAAACGGGGGTAATTATAGCAAGTTATACTTGGGGGGACGACGCTGCAATTTGGGATAATATGAAGAATAATACGCGCATTGATAAAGCATTGGCTAATCTTTCAATCGTTTTTGGTGATGTGGTTTATAAAGAGTTTTTAGTAGGCTATTCGCAAAGCTGGACGCAATTTTCATTCTCAGGTGGAGCATTTGTTATGTATAAACCAAATCAACAAAAAGAACTCGGTTCATACATTAGTTCACCTGAAGGAAGGATTCATTTTGGTGGAGCACATGCATCCTCTGATCCTGGGTGGATCCAAGGGGCTATAGAATCAGGAATTCGAACTGCTAATGAAATTAATAATTTATAAGTAATGTAACCCAACGACTCGTTGGTTTTTTTGTATAATTAATAAGCTGAAGATATGATAGTTAGATTTTTATGAAAGATCCATAAGTAAGTAAAAAAGCGGGAATAAGATATTTAGTAACTCATAGGGGTTCATGAGTAAGTAAAAAAGCGAGAATACGATATTTAGTAACTCATAAAGGGTGGATGAGTATGTAAAAAAGCGGGAATAAGATATTTAGTAACTCATAGGGGGTTCATGAGTAAGTAAAAAAGTGAGAATAAGATATTTAGTAACTCATAAAGCTTCTATGAGTAAGTAAAAAAGCGAGAATACGAAATTTAGTAACTCATAAGGGGTTCATGTGTAAGTAAAAAGGCAAGCATCTGAAATTTGCTAACTCATTAAGGGTTCAAGAGTAAATACAAAGGCAAGAATTTGAATACTTAGATATGATTTTATTCCTTTTTTTACAAATAATTATAAAATTTTATTTTTTCTAATAAATACAACAATGAAAGCGCTATCTTAATGAAAATGTTCAAACTCCCACATTGACAATCTGTTTACTAGGAATTATGATTTTGTTAATGAAATTACATAACACAAACTTATCGAGAGTGACTGAGGGATCAGGCCCTATGACGTCCGGCAACCTCCTTACTTTAGGAACGGTGCCACTTCCTGCAGAATGAAATCATTCTGATAGATAAGTCGAAAACAATTGTTTCGATGCCTCTTTCTGAATGAAAGAGGCTTTTTATTTTTTATTTAATTTGCATATGAGGTTAAAACATGAGTCGAAAGTACCGAAGTACTTCGGTTTAGAGAGGAATTTTTTGAACAAAAACCCAACTTAACCAATATGAAAACTAGACAATTTGAAAAATAAAGGAGAGAATAGAAATGAAATATGGTTTTTGGTTACCGATTTTTGGAGGCTGGTTACGAAATGTGGAAGACGAAAGCATGCCACCAACATTTGAATATGCTAAAGAGGTTATTCAATCAGCTGAAAAATGGGGATACTCGACTACCTTAATAGCTGAATTATATTTAAATGATATTAAAGGACCTGAGCATGATTCACTTGAAGCTTGGTCAACAGCAGCGGCGCTTGCTGCGGTGACGGAAAAAATCGAAATTATGACCGCGATTCGTCCAGGTTTTCATAATCCTGCAGTAACAGCAAAAATGGCCGCAAATATCGATCAAATCAGTAACGGCCGTTTTACGTTAAACGTTGTTTCTGCTTGGTGGGCAGAAGAAGCGAGTCAATATGGCGGTATTTTTACAGAGCATGATGAGCGCTATGCTCGTACAGAAGAGTTTATTGATGTCTTAAAGGGCTTATGGACAGAAGAAACGTTCAATTATTCTGGTAAATTTTACGATTTAAAGGATACGAAGCTTGCTCCAAAGCCTGTTCAAAGACCAAACCCAATTCTGTATGCAGGAGGTGAAAGTGAAAAAGGGAAGCAAACGATCGTTGAAAAATGTGACGCATATGTGATGCACGGTGGAACAGTTGAAGAAATTAATCAGAAAGTAACAGATATGAAGGTACGCCGTGAGCAAACTGGCAATGCACCATTAAGTTCTTTTGGTATGGCCGCTTATGTTATTTGTAGAGATACAGAAGAAGAGGCTTTTGCTGAGCTAGAAAAAATTACGACTGTGAAAGATTCAAGCGGTTATGCTGGTTTTAAAGACTTCACTACAAAATCACAATTAGAGCAACAAATCCAATTACAAGATTACTCTGTTTCGAATCGAGGCCTACGACCAAACTTAGTTGGAACTCCTGAGCATATTGCAGACCGAATTTTACAATATGAAGAAGCTGGCTTAGACTTATTATTATTACAATTTTCACCTCAATTAGAGGAAATGGAACGCTTTTCAAAACAGGTTATGCCATTAGTAGAACAAAAACGTAGTTTAATAAATAGCTAGAAGGGGGATATTAAAATGAGTAAGGTATATGTAATCCATGAAAACAGTGAGTGGACAATCCATTTAACAAAAAGGTTAGAGGAGCTTGGTGTTCCTTATGAGGAATGGCATTTAGACGAAGGTACGTTAGATTTATCAATCGAACCACCAGAAGGGATCTTTTATAGCCGAATGAGTGCTTCTTCTCATACACGTGATCATCGTTTTGCAGCTGAATTTACTGGGCAAGTATTAGCTTGGCTTGAAGCACATGGTCGTACGGTATTAAATGGAACGAATGCGCTGAAGCTAGAAGTTAGTAAGGTTTTACAATACTTAGAGCTAAATAAGTATGGAGTGAAGACTCCAAAAACAATTGCAGCTGTTGGAAAACAAAACATTATTAAGGCAGCTAATAGCTTTGCTGGACAGTCATTTATTACGAAGCATAATCGAGCAGGTAAAGGCTTAGGTGTTCAACTATTCCATAGTATCGAAGCTTTAAAAGCTTATGTCGAAGGACCGACTTTTGAAGAACCAGTTGATGGTATTACACTTATTCAAGAATACATCCAATCAACTGAAAGCTACATCACTCGTTGTGAGTTTGTAGGCGGGAACTTTGTGTATGCTGTTAAAGTAGATACTTCGGAAGGATTTGAACTATGCCCAGCGGATGCTTGCCAAATTGGCGATTTATTCTGCCCAGTAGGAGAAGAAGTAGAAGAGAAGCCTAAGTTCCAAATCATTGAAGGCTTTGATGACGAAATTATAAATAAATATAAAGAAGTCCTAGCTAAAAACAGTGTTCAAGTTGCCGGTATCGAATTTATTAGAAACGCTGAAGGGACAATTTTTACTTACGATATCAATACAAATACAAACTATAACTCGGATGCCGAAGAAAAAGCTGGAAAATTCGGAATGCTCGAGTTAGCTTCACTTTTAAAGAAGACTTTGGAAGAAAAATACACTAAAACTGCATCTTAAGAAGATCACATTGAAATTATCTTATAATGAAATTGCTCAAACCTAATCAATGGTTTGGGCTTTTTTATTTAAACACTATTTTAATTTTTACGAGAAATTAAGAGTAATAGGCAATTATTTAAGAGGAATATGCTAACGATTAAAAATAATATATTGATAATATTAGAATGTAAGTTGCTATTAAATCTTGAGGCTAAAAAAGGTCTAATGAATTCGTACGATTTGATTTTTAAAATGTGCTTTTAAGATTCAAAAAGGGGGATACAAATGAAAAAGGCTTTTTATTTAATGAGACATGGACAAACATTATTTAATAAAAGAAGGAAGATTCAAGGTTGGTGTGATTCACCTTTAACAGAATTAGGAATTAAACAGGCAGAGGCTGCTGCGAAATACTTTAAAGAACAAAACATTATTTTCGACCATGCCTATTGTTCCACATCAGAAAGAGCGAGCGATACGTTAGAGATCGTGACGGATTTACCTTATACAAGATTAAAAGGATTAAAAGAATGGAATTTCGGAACGTTTGAAGGTGAAAGTGAAGATTTAAATCCACCGCTGCCTTATGGTGACTTTTTTGTTAAATTTGGAGGAGAAGACCAAAAAGAATTGCAACAAAGAATTGCTACTACATGTCAAAAAATAATGGAAGAAGATAATGACGTGGTATTAGCTGTATCTCACGGAGCAGCATTGAGAAATTTCATGAGGTATTGGGAACATACAAGTTCAATTGGGCAACAAGATCGAATTGGGAATTGTTGCATTTTGAAGTTTGAATATGAGAACAGGGAATTTAAACTGGTTGAAATTATTAATCATAATGTAAGTGATGTAGTGCAAGTATAGTTTAGATTAGGAGTTTTATCCTATTTAGTACTTTTTAGAATACTAGGTTACATACTAGCATTGAAGTGAGAAATTTTATTTATTTTTAAAACACATGATGATCTGAAAAAACTCATAATAATTTTGAATAATGGGCATCCCTAGAAGAAGGGATGCTTTTGTATATTACGAAAATAAATTTCACAATCAATTTAATAGATCTATAATATTATAGATTAAATGGTATATATTTTTAATAGTCTATATAGAAAAAGAGTTGATTCGGTTAAAATTAATTAGACCACCTTATACAAAAGGAGAGACTGAATTGAAAAAGTCTATTGAATTATACACGATCAAGGAGAATGTAATTTGTCTCGTTTGTGGAAATAAAGGAGCCAGTCAGTCTTATGGTAAGTATTATCCAAATGGTGTCGGCGAATTAGCGGATAATATTAAATCATATGAAGCGGTAAGAGATAAACCTTATTTATCACAGACAATGGGACTTGGTGGAACGATCCCGTTTAAATGTTTAAATTGCGGTAATTTAGGTCTTATTGATTTTGGTGGAATTGAAGGTTACAAACAAGCTTTTAAAACGATATAGAACTCATTCTTGGCTCCTATCTTTTAAAAATTGGGAGCCACTTTTAATAACTAAAGATAAAATCACTAAAATATGATTTTTCTTTAAAAATTACCTTAACTAAAAGACGAGTTGACTAGTTTTATTTATATCGCAATGTGATATATGTTGCAAAGTACCGAAAAATCCTTCATATTTGTTAAAAAGGGGGTCCGTTATGCGAAGTGATATACAACCGAATGAACGAGCTTTTTCTTCCAAGGAAGTAGCAGAAGAACTGGGTATTGCAGCACCTACTGTTCGAAAGTATGGCCAAATCTTAGAGCGCAATGGATATGAGTTCTTAAAAGATGGCGATCGGCGTATATTTGTTCAATCCGACATTAGAGTGCTTATAGCGTTACGCGATACAGATAAGTCCCTGGAAGATACTGCAAAAGACCTCGTATTTCAACAAAAAGAAAGATTAGAAGGTTTCGATCAAACACAGATTGCGATATCCGATACATATGAAAATTTACCACATGACCCAAATCAATTAAAAGAATTTTTAAGGTTTTTAGTCAGTGAACTCGCAGCTGCACGTGAAATGAATGTTCAATTAAAAAATGATATGTCAGAACTTAAAACTGCAGTTTCCAGGCTCCAACAAGATCATCATGATATAAGTGCAAATATCGGAAATTCATCCCAAAAAACATACGTCAAAATTGAAAAATTAGCGGAACAACAAAAGATCCAATATGAAACATTATTGGAACAAGAAAAACAAAAAATTAATTTTTTTCAAGAAGAAATACAAAATATGCGAGAAGAACAGAAAAAAGAATGGCGTTCACAAAATGATTTTAATAAACGTTTAGAAGTTGTGGTACAAAAACCTAAAGAAAAATGGGGATGGCTTTTCTCATTATTTAGAAAATAGGAACCTAGTAAAGTCTTTTTATGCTAATCTTGTAAAAATTCAATTAAGAACTTTTGAAAATGCTTACTTTAATAAGCACTTTAAGGTCGATACATTTGTAAAGATGTATCGACTTTTTTGATTTGTATAGCTGGCCGATACAACTTGTAATTAAATCCCATGTCTTAGTATTTTATATAAAAATAAGTGCTTTAAAGAATGCTTCTGAATATTAGATTTTATTTAATTTCAAATTTTTACAAATTCCCGGGAAATATCTACAAATTTCTTGTGTATCAGAAATAAATTCTAATTGTGACACTATGCCTGTAATGACTAGTAGTGTAGAAATTGAGTCTATTTTTATGCAAAAGCTTTCCTTTTGCATATGAAGAAATATTCAACGAAGTTTACTTGTGTACAATTTTTTTATATTGATTAAAATATATTGATACTTACTGAAAAGCCCCCAAACCAATTTGACAATTGTTCGAAATTCCTTGATTCTTCATTTGAACTATAATTTAAGCAAATAAAATGATCTAAATGAGGAAAGCCTCTTTTTAAAAAAAGTAATTGAGTCTAAAATAAATGAATTGAGTAGATTTTAAAATATATTAGTTGGTTTTAGATTTAAGGAATGGCTTAATGGTTGGTTTTATCTTGTTTTCTTGTTGGCATGAATTTTGCTTAATGATTAGTAGGAAGTGGAGGTGAAGTAAGGGAGTATGTTAAGGAGGCACAATTGTTACTTTGTTTAATTTCTGCAGTGATTTTTTTAGGATTATTAGAAAATGTAAAGGTTTACAAGGGTTTATGTTAATTTAGTAGAACTATTTTTCTTTTTTTTTGTTTTATTTTTTCTGAATATTCTAAAATAAGGGTGGTACATTTATGGATTCTAATAATGAAAAAGGTCAGTTACAACGTTCCATGAAAAGTCGGCATTTGTTTATGATTTCACTCGGAGGAGTAATCGGTACAGGTTTATTTTTAGGTTCAGGCCTTACGATTAATCAAGCTGGTCCAGGTGGTGCCGTTGTTGCTTATTTGTTCGGTGGATTGGTGATGTACCTTGTAATGGTTTGTTTAGGTGAATTATCAATTTCAATGCCAGTTACAGGTTCATTTAAGACTTATGCCACAAAGTACATTGGTCCTGGTACCGGTTTTACGATTGGCTGGATGTATTGGCTAAGTTGGGCAACTACGGTTGGATTAGAATTCACTGCAGCCGGAATATTGATGCAAAGGTGGTTTCCACATGTTCCTGTTTGGATCTGGTGTCTTGTGTTTATAGCCCTTTTGTTAGCTTTAAATATTCTTAGTGTAAAGGGCTATGCTGAGGCAGAATTTTGGTTTGCAGGCATTAAAGTATTAGCAGTTATAGCTTTTATACTAATTGGAGCAGCAACTATATTTGGGTTTGGCCATAAAGGTAATTCGGCACCTTTGTTTACTAATTTTACAAAAGATGGTGGGCTTTTCCCACATGGGTTTTCTGCTATATTTTCAACTATGATGGCAGTTGTATTTGCATTTCAAGGGGCAGAAGTAGTCGGAATTGCAGCTGGTGAAAGCGAAACACCAGAAAAGACTCTACCAAAAGCAATTCGTAGTATCATTTTTCGTGTCCTGATTTTTTATGTGTTAGCAATTTTAGTATTAGCTGCTTTGATTCCATGGAGGCATGCAGGAGTAGTAGAAAGTCCATTTGTTGCAGTATTTGATAGTGTAGGTATACCATATGCAGCTGATATTATGAATCTAGTTATATTAACTGCCTTGTTATCTGTAGGTAATTCGGGATTATATGTATGTTCTAGAATGCTTTGGTCACTTTCCAAAAGTGATATGGCACCATCATTTTTAGGTAAAGTAAATTCCCGAGGTGTCCCGTTTAATGCAGTATTATTTAGTCTTATTTTTGCACTAGTATCATTACTTACAAGTGTAGTATCTGCACAAACAGTGTTTGTAGTTCTGCTTTCTGTAACTGGACTAGCCGGTACATTCAGTTGGATGGCAATTGCCTTATCGCAATACAATTATCGAAGGCAATTTATTAAAAATGGTGGAAATGTTAAGGAATTAAAGTACAAAGTTCCACTATTCCCATTAATACCTATTCTATGTCTAGTTTTATGTGGAATTTCCATCGTATTTATGGCTTTTGATCCTACACAACGTTCTTCCTTAATAGGTGGTTTAGGCTTCATGGGTGTAAGCTATCTTTATTACTTTTTACGTCATGGAAAAAATAGAGGCAAGATTGGAAATAAGAAAGAACAAGAAGAAATACCAACTCAGCAGAGTATATGATCAATTTACATACAGCTTTTAGATTCTTACACAAATAATCTATTTCAAGATACAATCTAAAAAGGAGGCTACTTGGTATGAAAAAACCTTACCTAGTTGTAGAGTGGAATGATAGTGAAACAGATGCAAAGGGGTGGTTGGTGGTACATAACTTTGTCAAAGGGTATGCTGGTGGTGGGACAAGAATGCATCCAACAGTGACAAGGGAAGAAGTAGAACGTTTGGCAGAGGCAATGGCTTATAAATATATGGCTTCAGAAAGTGTCACAACAGGTGGATGTAAAGCAGGAATTGCTTATGATTATAAAGCCCGAGATGCTTATGACGTACTAAGAAGGTTTTTGATTGCAATGAAGCCATATGTAGAAGCAGGAGTATCTTTAGGAAGTGATTTAGGTACAAAGTATGAGGACGTACTAAGAGTATTTGATGAATTCAAAATAGGAATACCTTTAACAAAATCGATGAAGGAAGATGTAAGTGTTCAAAATGGAATAAAAGATTTTAATAATCTGCTAGCTACTAAAATAGATTGTTTTCTTCTGAACGATGCTGTAACAGGCTACGGCGTTGCATTTTGCGCAGATGAAGCATGGAAGTTTAAAGGTGAAAATAAAGTAGCGAAAGTAGTTATTCAAGGATTTGGTTGTGTAGGAGCAAGTTGTGCATTGAAATTATCACAGCTAGGCTATAAAATCGTCGGCATTTCTGATGCAAATCTACTAGTTACGTGTGAAGAGGGATTAGATGTTCAGAAATTAATTGACCATAAAAATGCACATGGAGAAATGAATCGAGAGTTTTTTGATCCGAACTATGTAGTAAGAAGCAACACACAATGGCTTGATGTAGATTGTGACATCTTGATTCCGGCAGCTTTAGAGGATGTCATTAATGTATCAAATGCAAATAAAGTAAAGGCGAGTTTAATTGTAGAGGCTGCAAATATTCCAATCTCTGCTGAAGGTGATAAGATTATCAAACAAAGAGGTATTGACGTGGTAAATGATTTTGTAGCGAACTTAGGAGCAATTAGATTTTATGACGCTGTTATTTTTGGATTAGTGAAACCTGAACCTCAGGCAGTTATAGATGATATTGAAAGATTAAGCAGAAAGAATACATTTAACTTATTTACAGAAGCTAAAAAGCAAAATCGATATCAAAGAGATATTGCTTGCGAACTATTTGAGCCAACAGTTAGAGATTTGATAGAGTGTTAAAATAGTTCAATAATACTTATAAATCCACGAAGAATACAAATTTCTTCGTGGGTTTTTTACATTTATAGGCTATTTCGAAAGAATTTTTTATTTATGAATTAGATAAATAGATTCTCTAGTAGCAAATTTTTTAATGAGTTAAAAATGACGGTTTTGAGTGAATTTTAATATTATTTTTGACTGATTAGATCCATAAATACAACCTATATTTAATAATAATAAGAATTTTGAGTTTGGCATGGGTTTTGCATTATAAAAAGTATAACGAAAATGGAGGGCTAATATACCTTGAATTTTCTAAATACATGCAACAACAAAAATACACATTGGTAACCATTTAAATTGCCCAATGAAAATTAGTAAATTAGCAAAAGAAATCGACGAAGAGGTGATCAAATTGCAGGGGGCATTACATGGTATCAAAATTATTGATTTAACTAGGGTGCTAGCCGGTCCCTTTTGTACGATGATCCTTGGGGATCTTGGGGCTGAGGTAATTAAAATTGAAAGTATTAGCGGTGGGGATGAAACAAGAGGATGGGGACCTCCTTTTCTTGAAGGAGAAAGTGCATATTATTTATGTGCTAATCGAAATAAGCAAGGTATTACTTTAAATTTGAAAAGTGATAAGGGAAAAGAAGTTTTAAAAAATCTTATTTCCGAAGCAAATGTTGTCGTCCAAAACTTTAAACCTGGTACATTAGCAAAACTAGGTTTCTCTTATGAGGAAATGAAAGAGATAAAAGAGGATATTATTCTAGCATCAATTAGCGGATTTGGTAGCCATGGTCCTAACTCATCACTACCTGGTTATGATTATATTATTCAGGCGATGTCTGGATTAATGAGCATAACTGGAGAAAAAAATGCTGAGCCCACAAAAGTAGGGGTAGCCATTTCCGACGTATTAACGGGGATGTTCACTTGTATAGGAATTTTGGCAGCATTACAACATCGAAATCGTACAGGCGAAGGTCAAGAGGTTGATATTTCTTTATTTGACTCCCAGTTAGCCGCTTTAGTAAATGTTGCTAGTAATTATTTATGTAGTGGTGCTATTCCTGAGCGATTAGGAAATTACCACCCTAATATTGTTCCATATCAAGTTTTTTCAGCAAGTGATGGTGAGATGGTAATCGCAGTCGGTAATGATCAACAGTTTAATCGATTTGCGTTACTTATTGAAGAACCGGTTTTATTAGATGAATTATATAGGACAAACGCTGGTCGTTTGCAGTATAGAAAACAAATTGAGGGAATAATTTCAAATAAAATAAAAACAAAAAGTAAAAATGAGTGGAAAGTCCTCTTAGATAAAAATGGTATTCCAAATGGACCGATTTATAACGTAAGTGAAGCCCTGCAGTCTGAACAAGCTAAATCAAGGGATATGGTGATAGAAGTAAATCATCCATTCATAAATGATCTCAAGTTAGTTGGATCACCGTTAAAACTATCAAAAACACCAATCGAAGTTTTAAGACATCCACCATTGCATGGAGAGCACACTGAAGAAGTGATGAGTAAATTAGGCTATTCACAATTAGAAATAGATGAGATGAGATTAAATAAAACAATTTGAGGAGGAAATTAAAATGAATTTTTCATTAACTGAAGAGCAAAAAAGTGTAAGGAAGGTAGTTAGATCGTTTGTAGATCGTGAAATCATACCATTTATTAAGGAATGGGATGAAAAAGGACATTTTGAAGTAAATATTCTAAAACGACTTTCTGAGTTAGAACTAATGGGTGTATGTATTCCAGAACAATATGGTGGAGTTGGAATGGACTATAATACTTTAGCAATCATATGCGAGGAGTTAGAGCGTGGAGATACAGCTTTCCGTACGGCTGTTTCAGTACATACGGGATTAAACAGTATGACATTACTTCAATGGGGAACTGAAGAACAAAAGAAAAAGTACCTTGTTCCTCAAGCGCAAGGTAAGAAAATTGGTGCATTTGGGTTAACAGAGCCAAATGCAGGATCTGATGTGGTAGCAATGGCGACAACGGCTGTAAAAGATGGAGATAGTTATATTTTAAACGGATCAAAAACATGGATTTCTCTATGCGATGTAGCTGATCATTTCTTGATTTTTGCAAAAACTAATCATGACTTAAAACACCACGGAATTTCATGCTTTATCGTAGAACGTACTTTTGAAGGAGTTTCTACAAAAGCAATTAAGGGGAAGATGGGAATTAGAGCTGGAAATACTGGTGAGGTATTTTTAGATGATGTAAGAGTACCAGCTGAAAACTTATTAGGATTCGAAGGTGAAGGGTTTAAAATTGCAATGTCTGCGCTTGATAATGGAAGGTTTACAGTTGCAGCTGGTGCTTGTGGATTGATTCAGGCATCACTTGAAGCAAGCGTAAAATATTGTCATGAGCGAAAAACCTTTGGTAAAGAAATCGGAAAACATCAATTAGTACAACAAATGATCGCTAAAATGTCTTCAAATCTTGAAATCTCTCGTCTACTAGTCTATAAAGCTGGCTGGTTAAAAAATAGTGGAAAACGTAATACTAGAGAAACATCACTAGCAAAATGGATTTCTTGTAATGCAGCAAACGAGGCAGCTAATGACGCTGTACAAATACACGGTGCTTATGGATTTTCAAATGAGTTCCCAGTTGAGCGTTATTTAAGAAACTCTAAAGCACCAGTCATTTATGAAGGAACAAGAGAGGTTCATACAATTATGCAAGCTGAATATGATCTAGGTTATAGAGAAGATAAAGTTTTAAGAAAAATGCTTCCAGCTTGGCCATTCGAAGAGGTTAACGTAGAAACTGTTAAATCTTAAAAAATTTGAGTAGAAAATAGATCGCTAGTTTAAAAGGAAAATATTGTAATTGCATAGGAGAAGGGAGTGTTTTGTTATGAAAATTAGCGGTGGAAAAGCAGTAGTCAATGTGATGGCAAAGGAAGGGGTAAATAAAGTTTTTTGTGTACCTGGTGAGAGTTATCTAGGCGTTATGGATGCGTTATATGAACATCCAGAAATTAGCTTGATTTCAGCTAGACATGAAGGTGGAGCTTCATTTATGGCGGAAGGGTACGCAAAAGCATCAGGTGAAGTAGGTGTTTGTATGGCAACTCGTGGTGTTGGAGCTTCAAATTTGGCAATTGGGATCCATACTGCCAGCCAAGATTCCACCCCACTAGTTGCGCTTATTGGACAAGTAGAGCGTCCTTTTAAAGATAAGGAAGCATTTCAAGAGGTCAATCTTGTAGGAATGTTTAGTCATTTGTGTAAATGGACAGTGGAGATTGACCGAGTAGAACGAATTCCAGAGCTATTACATCGTGCATTTCATATTGCTCGGTCAGGTCGTCCTGGTCCTGTGCTAGTTGCATTACCTCATGACATGTTAGAAGATACAGCTGAAATGGTAGAAATCCCAGTCTATCAGTCTCAACCGGCTCGTCCACATAAAGAGAGCGTTCAGCAAGTAGTAGAAATGCTTCAAAATGCCAAACGCCCGATTCTCATAGCTGGTGGGGGAGTGATTCGTTCACAAGCTGTTCCTTTATTAGTTAAATTTGCTGAAACAGTACAAATACCTGTCGTTACTGCATTCCGTCGTTTCGATGCTTTTCCAAATTCACATCCTTGTTATGCAGGTTGGCTAGGATTTGGAACACCAAAATATTTACTTGAAGCGATAGACAATGCAGACTTAGTGATCGCATTAGGTACAAGATTTTCCCAAGTAGGAACGCAAGATTATTCATTGCTTTCAGGAAAAGGTAAACTAATTCACATTGACATTTCAGATGAAGTATTCGGTAAAGTTTATGCTCCTTCTTTGGCAGTTACGGCTGATGCGAAAGCTTTTTTAGTGGAAGCATTAACAATTGCTTTATCTACGCCATTAAATTCAGATGAAATGCGTGTAGAAAAGCTACATAACGAGTACATGAATTTTTCAAAGGTAAAGGAAGATTACACGGATGAATATGTAGATTTGGATGGTTTTATGTATGATATCGTCTCTCATCTTCCAAAAGATACGATTATTACGAACGATGCAGGGAACTTTTTTGGCTGGCTTTCTCGATATTATCGCTTTGAGCATGAAAATACATATGTCGGACCAACATCTGGAGCGATGGGGTATGGGCTACCAGCTGCTATTGGAGCAAAGCTCGCACAGCCGCATAAGACAGTTGTTTCCTTTTCGGGTGATGGGGGCTTTATGATGACGCTTCAAGAAATCGAAACAGCCGTACGTTATAACATTCCTGTCATTTCGATTGTGGTGAACAACAATCTGTATGGAACAATTCGAACACATCAAGAAAAGCATTTTCCAGATCGAGTAATTGGGACAGAATTATCTAATCCAAACTTTGCTGAGCTTGCAAGTTTATTTGGTGCATACGGTCAGAAGGTCGAAAATAATACTGATTTTGCACCAGCACTTAAGCGGGCATTATCATCAGGGCGCCCAGCTGTGATCGAAGTTGTAACAAATCCGAAGATATTATCGGTTGGTCAAGATAAGTCTAAGATGAATGTACTTTTTAGCAAATAATATAGATTGGTAGTAATAGACTCTATTAGTTAATTAGTATAAAAATAATCTAATTGGGGGAGAAGATATGCGTTTTGCAAACTATATTAATGGACAATGGAAACAACCTACTTTAGGTGAATATCGGGAAAACCACAGTCCGCATAATGGAGAGTCATTAGGCGAATTTCCTTCGAGTACAGAAGAGGATGCACGACAAGCCATTCTTGCAGCCAAAACAGCCTTTTTATCATGGAAGAAGCTTTCATACCAACAACGAGCTTCATACCTTCAAAAAGCAGCAGATATATTAAAAGCAAAAGTCCATGAAGTAGGAAGGGATTTAACACTAGAAGAAGGGAAAACACTTGCTGAAGGTATTGGAGAAACACAGCGAGCGATTAACATCCTTGAATATTTTGCAGGAGAAGCAAGACAGCCAGTTGGAGAAGTGATTCCATCTGGTAACACAAACACATTCTTATATACGACTCGAACGCCAATCGGACCAATTGGATTGATTACGCCTTGGAATTTTCCAATTGCCATTCCTGTATGGAAAATGGCTCCTGCACTTGTTTACGGAAATACGGTAGTGATTAAACCAGCTGATTTGACACCAAAATCAGTATATCATGTTATAAAAGCACTTGATGAAGCTGGTATTCCACCGGGGGTTGTAAACTGTGTATTTGGTAGAGGATCTGTCGTTGGAACAGAATTAGTAGAACATCCTTATATTAAAGCTATTTCATTTACAGGATCTAATAAGGTTGGAAGTCAGATTCAGCAGAAGGCTACAGCCAAAGGAAAGAAAGTACAGATGGAATTAGGTGGGAAAAATCCACTTATCGTACTTGCTGATGCAAATATAGAAAAAGCAGTTGAAATTGCCGTGAGTGGTGCTTTCAGATCGACTGGTCAAAAGTGTACAGCAACGAGTAGGGTAATTGTGGAAGAAGCAATTTATAAAGCATTCTGTGACCGACTTGTAGAAAGGACAAAAACATTAAAAGTAGGAAATCCACTTCATGATGACACATTTGTCGGTCCAACTGTATCTCAATCACAACTTGACGGTGTGCTTGCTATGATTGAAGCTGGAAAGGATGAGGCAACCCTATTATACGGTGGAGAAGTTCCTGCTGATGAAGAACTTAAAAATGGTTTTTATGTACAGCCTACAATTTTTGAAAATGTCTCTTCAGATGCTCGTATTGCTCGAGAAGAAATATTCGGACCTGTAATTGCGCTCTTTAAAGCGAAAAACTATGAAGAAGCAGTAGGGATGGCTAATGATACTGAATATGGTTTAAGCGCAGCAATTTGTACAAACAATTTTACAATTGCACAGCGGTTTGTTGAAGACATTGAAGTTGGTCTAGTGCATGTAAACAATGAAACAGCAGGATCAGAGCCACAAGTACCTTTTGGCGGCTGCAAAAATTCAAGCACTGGGTCCCGCGAACAAGGAAAGGCAGCAATCGACTTTTATACACAAGTCAAAACAGTATATATGGATCAAATGTAATCAGCTCATTTAGTAAAATACCCGGCTATTTACCGGGTATTTTATTTTTTGTTTAACGTTTATTTGTAGAAGTCTAATTCATTACAGTACTTACGAACTAATCTAGCTGCTTTTGACTGGCTAATGTCTAAATCATCTGCTACTTTTCTTGTATTCCTATATTTTGTATAGGAATTAATCACTATGTTTCTCTCAACTTCTTCTAGAGAAGCTAGAAGCGAGCAGTCACTTATTTCTTCATTGACCGGACTCTCTTTTTTGTTTTCAATTAATAAATCAGTCAAGTCCTGTACTTTTATAATGCCATCACTTGTTACGACAAGGCTTTCAAGCATATTTTCTAACTGTCGAATATTCCCAGGCCATGAATAGTTGTAAAACGTATTCAAAGCTTCTTCACAAATGATGGTATTCATTTGGTGTTTTCTATTAAACTCAGAAAGAAAATGGTAGGTTAATGGAATGATATCTTCTTTTCTTTCTCGTAGTGGTGGTATTTTTAAATTCACTACATGAAGGCGATAATATAAGTCTTCTCTAAATTCCTTATTTTGTACCATTTCATATAAATTTCGATTAGTTGCAGAAAGGATACGGATATTAACTTTTTTTGATTGCTTGCCTCCAACAGGCATAAATTCAAACTCTTGAATGACTTTTAGAAGCTTTGCTTGAACCTTAGGTGAGATATCTCCAATCTCATCCAAAAATACGGTTCCACCGTCTGCAAGTTCTAAAAGTCCTTGTTTGCCACCTTTTGTTGCTCCAGTAAACGCACCATCTTTGTATCCGAAAAGTTCTGATTCAAGTAGCTCTTCCGGAATCGTTGCACAGTTTAAAGATAAAAAAGGAGCTTTATTTCGGTTGCTCTTCTGATGTATATATTTTGCAATTACTCCTTTTCCTGTGCCAGACTCTCCTTGAATTAATACTGTTGCATCTACTTTAGCAACTTTTTCACAAATCTTAACGATATTACTCATTTCCTTGTTATTCGTAATGATATTATTTTTATAAATTGCAGCTTGATCCGCTTCATTTATTTCTTGCTCATCTGGTATGTATAAGTCTTTATAGCTTGCATCTTGTGAAGTTGTGATAATCAGCTCAATTTCCTGCTGATCATTTAGTAAAGGAATGGCTGTTGTGATGATTTCCTTTCCAACATAACTTATTTGTTTCATAATGACCGTTTTCTTTTCTTTAAATAAACGTGGGAGAATAAGAGGTTTCCAATATTCTTTTGAAATTAATTCATCGTTTGATTTTCCTACTACGTCTTTGAGTTTGATCCCATAATGTCTTTCACAAGCCTTGTTTATATACACGATACGGGCATCTTTATCAAGTACATAAAATTCATTAGGAGAATTGTCCAATATTTTTTGTAGTATCTCATTACTGAACTCAATTTTTAGTTTGTCATTTGTTGTATTTGGCAAAACGTAACCTCCTCTAAAAACATTCTTAATCTCGCAAAATAGTATGTTGAGTTAAAATTGACTGAATTGAGTAAATTATAAGTTAATTACTTTAGTTTGGAAATAGATAAATAGTGTTATCTCCTTATTGTATAGAGGAATCTAAAATTGGCATAATTCTTGCTAGGTTAATAAATAAAGGATGGAATTTTCGTCTCAAATGAAATCCAAAAAAAGGAGGAATCATTATTATGTCTACAAAGGAAACAGCACAAACTTTACAAACTTCATTGCCGTATAAAACTTATGTCAGCCAAGAGATATTCGATACAGAAAGAAAAGAGATTTTTAGTAAAAATTGGATCTTCATAGGTCATATGAGTCAAGTTAAAAACGTCGGTGATTTTTTCACTTTTGAGGTTGCTGGTGAATCGATTTTAGTCACGCATGCTAATGACGGTAAAATACGCGCTTTTTATAATATTTGCCCACATCGTGGTACAAGGGTGGAGCAAAGTGAATCAGGAAATAAAAAAATCCTACAATGTATTTATCATGGCTGGACTTTTAAGTTGGATGGACATGTCAATCGAGCTCCAAACTTTAAAAATATTGATTTAGGAGAATATAACTGTTTGAAGTCAATTCAACTAGAAGTACAGAACTCTATGATTTTTGTAAACTTAAGTAGAAAAGCCCCAGCGTTTTCTGTTGAATACGGAGAGTTAATAAATGAACTAAATCGTTACCCTTTTATGAATTCATTACAATTAGTAAAAGAAAACCGCCGTCTGATTAAAGCAAATTGGAAAGCTGTAGTTGATAATTTCCTAGAGTGCGATCATTGTCCGGTCGCACATCCATCATTCTCTAAAACATTTGATCTATCGAATTACAGCATTGTTCCTTGTGATAAATTCTCTTACCAGTGTTCAAATGTTAAGGACCAAGATGATAGCTTAACACGTTTTTACTGGATCTGGCCAAATATGATGTTAAGTGTATTTCCTGGAAGTGGAAATATGACGACAACACAACTGATTCCAATTGATGCCAACCAAACGCTGGCAGTATATCGTTATTTCTTTATGAATGAAGAAATTTCGAAAGAAGAAGAGGAAATGATTAAATTTGTTGATCAAGTGCGAGAAGAGGATTTTGATTTAGTGGAATTATTGCAATCTGGTTTACATTCTCAAGCATTTGAAAATGGAATTTTTTCTCCAACTGAGAACGCAATGCAACACTTCCATGAAATGATTAAAGAAGCGATCGACTTATAATCAGTTAGTTGAGAATGGTAAAACGAGGCATGTGATTTAAAGAGCTAAGTATTCGAATTCATAATGAAAAAAAAGATGAAATATACTTAGCTTTTCTTTTTAATTTTTTTTTTTGAAAACGTTTTAATTTGTTTTATTAATCTAGTCGTACAAAAAAGGGGAGGGTATCAAATGAAAAAATTACTGTATGTATTAAGTGCGATACCAGCTATTGGTTCACTCTCAGTTATTAATAAGGTTGAGCCATTTGTTCTTGGAATGCCATTTGTACTATTTTGGACGATATTATGGGTTTTTCTTACAGCTATATTTTTATTAATTGTGAATAAACTTGATCCCGCTAATAAAGGGGGCGATCAATAGTGAATTCAGCTTTAATTGTCATTCTTGGTTTTTTAGCTTTATCAATTTGGTTAGGCTTACAAGCACGTAAAGGTAAAGAGATGACTTTTGAACAGTGGTCAATTGGTGGACGAGGTTTTGGTTCTCTTTTCGTTTTTTTATTGCTTGCAGGAGAAATGTTTACGACATTTACTTTTATGGGGGCATCGGGAAGTGCCTATTCTTTTGGAATGCCTGCAGTATATGCTTTTAATGCCTTTTACTTTATTATCGCTTATTGGCTGTTACCTCCTGTTTGGAAGTATGCAAAAGAAAATAATGTTGTATCACAGTCTGATTTTTATACGAAAAAGTATAATAGTTCAGCACTAGGGGTTCTTGTTTCAGTAATTAGCATCATTTCAATCATTCCATATTTAACGATGCAGTTAAAAGGGTTAGGGATTATTGTTTCTGAAGCTTCTTATGGAAAAATCCCTCAGAGTATTGCAATTACGATTGCTGTACTTACGATAACAATTTATGTAACAGTTTCGGGCATTCATGGTTCAGCTTGGACGGCTGTTATTAAAGACTTTCTAATTTTATTTGTTGTGATCTTCTTAGGAATTTATTTTCCTGTACATTATTACGGTGGTTTTCAGCCGATGTTTGAGGCAATCCAAACTGCTAAACCTGATTTGTTGATATTTCCAGATAAAGGTTTAAGTGTTTCTTGGTTTATTACAACTAGTATCATGTTAGCACTATCCTTCTATATGTTTCCTCATATGCTTATGGGGGTTTTCTCTTCAAAGAGTGCAAAAGCTCTTCGCGTTAATGCTGCATTTATGCCAATCTATCAAATGATTATTGTCTTTTCTTTATTTGTTGGATTTGCTGCTATTTTAAAAGCTCCAACTTTAAAAGGTGGAGATGTGGATCTAGCTTTATTTAAACTAGCAAAGATTTCATTTGATCCTTGGTTTGTAGGAGTAATTGGTGCCTCGGGTGCTTTAGCTGCACTTATACCAAGTTCATTGGTTTTAACATCTGCAACTACAATCTTAACTAAGAATGTTTACAAGGTTATGAAGCCAAATACAACTGATGATCAACTTATAAAATTAACTCGGGTTCTAGTTCCAATAATTGCATTAGTGACACTTTATTTCACCTTAAATGGTGGCGAAACAATTATGACACTGTATATTATGGCATACAGCTTTATGGCGCAATTGTTCCCAGCATTGTATTTTAGTCTTTGGAAAAAGAATCCAGTAACAGTTCAAGGAGCGGCTGCTGGAATCATCATTGGTGTTGCAGCTGTTACTTATTCCACAACAACTGGTACAACGTTAGCAACTCTGTTTCCATCATTTCCTCATGTCGTACAAGATATTGACGTTGGTTTAGTTGTAATGGTTATTAATTTTGCTGTAACGCTAGTAGTAAGTAGAGTTACAAGAAAACCTAAATTTATAGTAGAAAAGAACGATCGGATGCTTACAAATTTTCGAGAGAATGTATAAAGGTGTAAAAACGAATTATTTATTTTTGGAGAAAGGAAGTGCTTAAATTATGACTGAATTTAAACACCTATTCTCAAAAGTGACGATTGGAAATACTGAACTTAAAAATAGAATTTTATCGACAGCACATCAAACGAATTATGTAGAAAATGGCATTCCTACTCCTGAAATGACTGCCTATCATATTGCACGTGCGAAGGGTGGGGCTGGACTTATTATTCTTGAAGCAGCTGCAGTTCACTCATCTGGTATGCTAACTTCACATACAATTGCAGGATTTGATGAAAAAGTGGTCCCTGCATATGCAGAAATTGCAAAACAACTTCATCAATATGGCACGAAAGTTTTTAGTCAACTATTTCATGGAGGTAGAGAAGTCGTATCAAGTGATTACCGTAATGCCGCTTGGGCACCGTCTTCAGAGCCAAGTTTTCGATTTGGTATAATGCCTAAACCGATGAACATTGATGAAATTAAAGATGTCATAAATGGGTATGCTCATTCAGCCCTTTTAGCTAAAAAAGCTGGTCTCGACGGAGTAGAAGTTTGTTGCTCCCATGGTTATTTACCAGCTCAATTTTGGTCTAGCCATACGAACTATCGAACAGATGAATACGGTGGTACCTTTGAGAACCGAATGCGTTTTATAGTAGAAATAGTACAACGTATCTGGGAAAAAGTAGGTGAAGATTTTACCGTAGGAATTCGAATGAGTGCAGATGAAATGACAATGGATGGCACGAAGGTAACAGACGCGGTAAAAATCGTCGAGCATTTAGTTGAAAATGTTAGGGTAGATTTTATAAATGTAACATCTGGTGACTCTAGTACATATGCAGGTTCGACTCATATTGTACCACCTTCTCCAATTAAACATGCTTATAATGCACCACATTCATTTAAAATTAGGATGGCGGGTGCAGTTCCAGTTTTTGTTGGTTCGCGAATCATAGACCCAATGGAAGCAGATCGAATCGTTGGTTCAGGAAAAGCGGATGTTGTTGGTATGACCCGAGCTCTAATCGTTGATCCTGAATTACCGAATAAAGCAATGAGAGGGGATCTACATTCAATTGATGCATGTTTAGGATGTATTCAAGCTTGTATTGGTCACTATTCAAGAGGACTTCCAATTGGATGCGTTCAAAATCCGATGGCTGGTAAAGAAAAAGAATTATTACCGCTTGTCCAAAGTGTAAAAGTAAAACAAAAAGTGCTTGTCATTGGTGCAGGCCCTGCTGGATTACATGCTGCATTAACTGCCGATGGTGAGGGACATGAAGTAATATTAGTTGAACAAAGTAATGAGGTTGGCGGATTGCTAAGAAAAATGAGAAAGGCTCCAATGCGACATGAAGTAGCTGAAACGATGTTAGACAATTATATAAGAAAGCTATCTAAAAGTAAGATAAACGTCCAACTTGGAAAGAAAATTACCCTTGAGAAAATAGCAGAGATAAAACCCGATGTAATTATATGTGCAGTAGGATCTAGACCATATTTTCCACATGTAGAGGGCATCGATGACCCGAGAATCATAACAGTTGATGACCTTTTTGGCGGCAACTCTATCCAAATTGGAAAGCGTGTCTTAGTATTTGATTTAATTGGTGATTGGCCTGGAATAGAGGCAGCTATATACTTGAAAGAGAAGCAGCACGATGTTACCTTGTTTTCCGCTAAGGTTCATATTGGAAAAGAATTGCATTCGTATCTAGTAAATGAATATTTAAAAAGATTCTATCAATTAAAGTTAGACGTTCGCCCGCATTTTGATTTTGGAGGTATTCATCATAATCAGGTCAAATTGAGAAATCTTTTTACTCATGAGACTGAAATGATTAGCGACTGGGATACGATTGTACTTGCAATGGGACGAGTACCTAATTTTGAGCTTTATGAAAAAGTGAAAGGTATGGCACCAATCGTTCGACAAATTGGGGATTGTTTAGCACCTCGTACAATTGAAGAAGCTACTTATGAAGGACTAACAGCGGCTCTTGAAATTGGCATTGTTTCTTCTGAAGTACAAGTTCATGTATAGTCATCACAAATTAAAAAAGAACCTATTCAAATAGATTAGGTTCTTTTTAGACTGTGGAAAAATGAGGTTGTCAATTAGTCAAGAACTACTATATGGCAATATTCATTACTTATTTTGCTTACTAACTATTGCTCCTACGGTTAAATTCATTTTTTAGCTCATCTATATACATTTTATCTGTTACTGAAAGAATAGGATACTTATTTCGAACACATCCAACATAAAAGGGACGATGATACGGATTAATTAGTTCGATTGAAATAACTTCCCCAGATTGAATTAGTGGTTCATTTTGAAGGACTAAATCTGTACCAATCGTTATTGCAATATTTTCTTTAACTGCGCTTCTAAGGCTATCGATATTATTTGTTGTAAATAACAATTCAGTCTTGTTTTTTAAAAATTCTTCATAATACCATTTCAAATATTGCTCATCATGAACAACGATCGTTTCGTTTGTTAAATCCTGTATTGTTAACTGTTTACATTCAGCAAGTGGGTGGTTTTTACTCACGCATACACTAATTTTCACCTCCTGAAATATATCGAAGACTATTTCTTTATTCGTTTTTAACAACTCATCATAAATCCATATTAAACCGAAGCGTAAATTTTTTTCTTTTACATCATTCAAAATATCTAGTGAATTTTTTCCGTGAACTTTAATCTTTATGTTTGGACTTTCAGATTTAATGAATTTAATGAGATTGACGATATAATGCATGAGGCCTGGTACTGAAGCAATTGTAATTTCTTTTTGTATTTCATTTTTTTTGATTGCTAACTGCTTTAATTTTTCAGCATGGGCCAATACATTAAGAGACTTTTCAATTAATTTCTCGCCTTCAGGTGTAGGAATAGTTCCTTGCCGCAACCTAGTAAAAATTTTAAATCCGAATTCTTCTTCTAAATTATTTATAGCCTGAGAGATTGCTGAAACAGAAATATGTAAGTTTTTCGCTGACATTGATAGTGATTTAGTTTTCGAAACATCAACAATATATGCTATGTGATCTAAATTCATAATTTTTCTCCTTAAGAAATCATTAACTTTGTTTAAGTATAATTAAATATATTTTAACCTATTTTAATTTTATAATAATTTTCGGGGATGTATTTTAATGTAATCCTAATAAAACAAATAAGGGGAATATAAATGAGGAGAAAGAATCACATAAATTCGAAAGCGTTATCATTTTCTTTAGCTTTATCTTTACTAAGTATGACAGCTGTAAGTACGTCGGTGTATGCTACGCCAAAAGCGGCTGAACCTGTAAATGTGCTTGCACCTAAGAAAAAAGATGAAAAGGATTTAGTAAATTTTCGAATTATGGAAACGACAGATATCCATACAAATTTATTAAACTATGATTACTACAAGGATGCAGCATATGAGAAAGTTGGATTAGCTAAGACTGCTACATTAGTAAAGCAAGCTCGAAAAGAAGTTCAAAATAATGTTTTAGTGGATAATGGGGATTTAATACAAGGTACTCCATTAGGTACTTATGAAGCTAAAATCAATCCATTAAAAAAAGGAGAAGTTCATCCTGTATTTAAAGCAATGAACCTAATGGGTTATGATATAGCTACTTTAGGTAATCATGAATTTAATTATGGGTTAGACTTTTTAAACGAAGCATATAATGATGCTAATTTTCCGTACATTAATGCAAACGTTTACGCAGATGATCATGATAATAATCCTAATAATGATAAAAACAAATTTAATCCTTATAAAATTATTAAGAAAACAGTAATTGATGAGCAAGGGAAGAAGCAACAAATTAATATCGGCTTTGTTGGTTTTGTACCACCACAAATTAATGAGTGGGACAAAGCAAATCTTGATGGAAAAGTCATCACAAAAAATATAGTAGAAACAGCTAAAAAATTCATACCTGAAATGAGAAAAGATGGAGCAGACGTAATTGTTGCGATGACTCATTCAGGCTTTAATGCAAATAAAGAAAATACTGAAGATGTTATTTATTCGTTGAGCGAAGTACCTGGTATTGATGCCATTACTTTTTCTCATACACATAAAGTGTTTCCAGCAAAATCAGAAGCAACACTTGATGCTTTATTTTTAGGAGCAGATAAAAAACCATTACCAGGTGTTGATAATGCAAAAGGTACGATCAATGGTGTTCCAGCAGTTCAAGCAGGATACGGCGGTGGCTCATTAGGCTTAATCGACCTTACGCTTAAAAAAGAAAAAGGAAAATGGTCTGTAGTAAACTCTCAGTCTTCTACTAGAGAAGTATGGGTTGATGTGAAAGATCCTTCCACTGGTAAAACAAAAACAGAAAGTACAGTAGCCCCGGATGCAGAAATAGTAAAAGCAGTTACACCAAACCATGATGCAACTGTTAAATATGTAAATACACCAATTGGATCTACAACCGATGATATTCATAGTTATTTTTCATTAATCAAGGATGATCCTTCAATTCAAGTTGTAACGAATGCACAAAAATGGTACGTAGAAAAATATGTAAGCGAAAACAAACCAGAATATAAAAACTTACCTATTTTATCAGTAGGTGCACCGTTTAAAGCAGGACGCAATGGAGTAGCTGAATATACTGAAATTATAAAAGGTGACCTAACTATTCGTAGTGCAGGAGATTTATACCTTTATGACAATACGTTAAAAGCGATTAAAGTAAAAGGTTCAACTGTAAAAGAATGGATTGAAATGTCTGCAGGTAAATTTAATCAAATCGATCCAAATAAATCAGAAGAACAAGCTTTATTAAATCCATCATTCCCAGTTTATAATTTTGATGTAATTGACGGTGTTAACTATCAAATTGATGTAACAAAGCCGGCTAAATATGATATAAATGGGAATTTAGTTAATGGTTCATCAAGTCGTGTAATGAACTTGACTTATAACGGACAACCTTTAGATTTAAATCAAGACTTTATCGTTGTTACAAATAACTATCGAGCTGGTGGAGGCGGAAACTTCCCAGGTGTTAAAGGTAGTGAACTTGTAGTAGATTCAGCTGATGAAAATCGTCAAATCTTAATGGATTATATTTCTGAATTAAAAACAATCACACCAACAGCAGACAATAACTGGTCGATTGCACCAATTAACGGAAATGTAAATGTTACATTTACTACTTCGCCTAGAGCTGAAGAATTTATAAAAGAAAATAATAAAATCACGTTCACAAATCGTACTGATAGTGCTGGATTCAGTATTTTCAAGTATGATTTAGGATCTGCACCAAAAGAGAACGTTAAAGTTCAATTATTAGGTTTAAATGATCTTCATGGGCAGCTTGATACAGATACAAAAGTTACTCTTAATGGTCAAGAAGTATTTGCTGGAAGCATGGAATACACTGCAGCTGCAATGAAACAACGTGAAGCTACAAATCCAAATACATTACTTGTTCACGCAGGTGATATGATTGGTGGTAGTCCTTTAATTTCAGCCTTATTCCAAGACGAACCAACTGTTGAAGTAATGGAAGCGATGGGTTTTGATGTTGGTACACTAGGAAACCACGAATTTGATGAAGGTATTTCTGAATTAAAGCGAATGATTAACGGTGGTGAACATCCTAAGGGGACAAAAGGATATGATGGAATGAACTTTCCAATTATTGCTGCCAATGCATATGATACTGCAACAGGGCAATTAATCACACAACCTTATACAATCAAAGAAGTTGGTGGTAAAAAGATTGGGTTCATTGGAGTGGTAACGCAAGAAACACCTACAATGATCGTTCGAAAAGGAAATGAAACGCTTGAAATTCGAGATGAGGTTGAAGCGATTAACCATTATACTGATATCCTTAAAAAACAAGGTATTGAGGCAATCGTGGTATTAGCACATAACCCAACACTTCAAACAGGTAAAGCAGATTTATATGATGCATCTGATATTGCAGAAAAAGTTGATGATGAAGTCGATGTTATTTTTGCTGCTCATAATCATGTATTTAATGACAAAGTAGTTGATAATAAATTAATCGTCCAAGCTTATTCTTATGGCTCTGCATTTTCTGATGTAGATTTAGAATTAGATGCAGTGACAGGTGAAATTGTTAATAAAGAAGCAGAAATAGTAACAGTTTATCAAAAAGACTATACACCAGACCCTACAATTTCTGCAATCATGAAAAAATATGAAGACTTAATTGCACCAATTAAAGCAGAAATTGTTGGTGATTCTATGCAAACTTTACCAAAGGGATATCCTTCTTCAGAAACCATTGGTGATTTTGCACTAGGAAATTTAATTGCAGATGGAATGAAAGCTGCGATGAATGCCGACTTCGCTATGATGAATGGTGGTGGAGTTAGAGCGCAATTAGATGCTGGACTAGTTACGTTTGGTGATTTATTTGCAATTCAACCATTTGGTAATGTATTAAATAAAGTTATGCTTAGTGGCCAAGACATTGAGACTGTATTAAATAATCAAATTACAGAAAAAGGCTTAGACTTCCATATTGCTGGATTTAAGTATACATGGGATTCAACGACTAAAAAGGTGGTAGACATCTTTTTACCAAATGGCAATAAAATTGATCCAAACAAAGAGTACTCAGTTGTAGTCAATAATTATATGTATGGTAACATCAAATACGGTATTGGCGAACTTTCTACTAATTTAGAAATAGGACCTGAAGATCTTCAAGCTACTGTAGATTATGTTAAGTCGCTGTCTAAACCTTTCAATTATGAAGTTGAAGGAAGAATTAAAAAAGTGAATTAACATTCAAAAATCGATGAATTATATTCATATATTTAAATAAGTTAACAAAAAAAACTCATTCTACTATGAATGAGATTTTTTTAATTAGATTCAATCTACTTAACATTTTCCCAATTATCATAAGTCGAAATGCTGTATATAGTAGCTAGTAGAAAATCCTTTTATGGCATTTTAAATTTCGTTTAAAGACTTTCAGCTAATAATTGTGTTTTTACATATATGGGTTATCCTTTATGTTTTATTCACTTTAGTAAAAAAGTAAGCGACTTCATATAGTTCACAATTCCTAAATATCCTTTTTATAAAACTGAATATTCATAATATATTGTCAAAAATAGTTTTGTATATTAATATTAACTGTAAGCGAATACATATGCCGTTGCCAATTCTTTCCTTACCGGTTGGAGTTTTGTACGGAATACCTGTTTTGCGGGAGGAAATAATTTGTACAGTAAAGAAACTATTTATATTATTGGTGATGCTAAGACTTCATCCAATAATCCGATTATGCAGAAATACAATGCATTTTTTATTGGTTTGGTAGTCGATCGGACAAGTCATTTAATTGTTGATGCAGACTGTTCAGCTACAATATCTTTAACTTCATCCTTTGTGAAACACTTATTTGTCGGGCAATCAATGTTGAATGTTGATGGGGTAACCCACGAAATTAATACACGTTATTTTGGTTCATCGCAGAAAGCACTGACAGTAGCCTTTAAAAATGCACATATTAAATACATGCAAATAATTGAATCTTAATGCTGCTTTATCTATTTTCGTAGATGAAATCCAGCTATTAGCAGGGCATACCCCTTTCTAATAGCTGGATTTTTTATTTTACATTTTCATTTTTTAATAGTTTACTAGAAAATTTTTACTAGTGGCAGGTTGTATAAAAACTAAAATAAAGAAAGGAAAGATACTATGATTATTCAATCTATAAAAGTAGAAACAGAAGTATTCCCTTTAAAAAAGCCTTTTAAAACAGCTCTTAGGACTGCAACTGAAATAGAGAACACCTTTGTTTATGTCGAGTTGGAGGATGGAATAGTTGGAGTCGGAGCTGCAGCACCTACTTTAGCAATTACTGGCGAATCAAAAGAAAGTATTGAAACCATCTTAAAGACTGTTCTAACCCCTGTATTAGTAGGAAGGGATATTAGAAATATTAATGAACTCTCTCTATTAATTGAACGCTCTTGCGTGGCAAATACAAGTGCGAAGGCAGCAATGGAAATCGCACTGTATGATGCATTATGTCAATATTTTAATCTTCCGCTCTATCAATATCTTGGAGGGAGGACAAATCATTTAAAAAACGATATGACCGTTAGTGTAGGAACGGTGGATGAAATGTGCCATGATGCGATGCAAATAATCAAGGACGGCTTTTCTGTTTTGAAAATCAAAGTCGGAAAAGACTGGTCGACGGATATTGAACGAATCATGGCAATCCGAGAAAAAGTCGGTACTGACATCACGATCCGAGTAGATGCCAACCAAGGATGGACTCCAAGACAAGCCGTTTCGATTATTAAAGAATTAGAACATTTGAATTCTAAAATTGAGTTAATTGAGCAACCCGTTCATGCAGGTGATATTGATGGACTAAAATTTGTTAAGCAAAACGTCAATATACCAATCATGGCCGATGAAAGTCTTTTTTCTCCGCAAGACGCATTACGACTAATTAAAGAGGATGCAGTTGATCTTTTAAATATTAAGTTGATGAAGACAGGGGGAATAAGAAGAGCACTGCAAATTGCAGATATTGCTGAGAGAGCGAATATTCCTTGCATGATTGGTAGTATGATGGAAACTTCGGTCTCAGTACTTGCGGCAGCACATATAGCTACTGCTCATCCAAATATTCAAAAAATCGATTTGGATGCTCCACTTTGGTTGAAGAATCAAGTTTTTGATGGAATTGAGTTTATTGGGGATGAAGTTCATTTATCATCCTTACCTGGTTTAGGGCTTCACCGAAGATTATCAAAAAGTCTTCGTTAATATAGGGAGAGGGGTTTTACGATGAAAAAGACAAAAAATTTGATTTTGAGTTTATGTGTTGCAGGTACTTTACTTTCTACGATGACAAGCCAATCTTTAGCAAAATCAGACGAAGAACTTACTCCGGGTGAGACAGCCTACGTCGATGTGTCTGTTTCTACTCAGTGGACAACAAATGGTAGATTCCAAGTTAGAGATATTGATGCACCATCTTTAAGTAATCCAGTTGATCCGCGTCAATGGTCAGCTAATATGGAAGATACTGAAGTTCGACGTTGGCTAACAAGTTATCTTGAAACTCAAGCAGTATACGGTACAAAAGTAACCATTTTAGAGGAATCAGGAGACTGGGTGAAAGTTGCCGTAGAAGGACAACCTACTCCACGTAATACTTTAGGCTATCCTGGTTGGATGCCAAAAAGACAATTATCAACGGATGATCGTTTAGAAAATTATAAGGATACCCCGTTTATTATGGTATCTAGTCAAACAGCTTGGTTGTACGATGGAAAAGCCTTAAATGATAAGTTTATGGAAATTAGCTTTAATACACGCTTACCAGTAGTTAAAGACTTTGGAGATGTTGTAATGGTTGCAACACCAGATGATGGGAATAAATTTATTAAAAAAGAGGATGTTGCATTATATCAAAATGAAAATCAGTTTCCAAAGGCAACGCCTGAAAATTTAATTAATACGGCGAAGAAGTTCCTTGGTTTACGCTACTTATGGGCTGGTGTATCAGGATTTGGTTTTGATTGCTCAGGATTTACATATAGCTTATTTAAGTCATATGGTATAACAATTCCACGAGATTCAGGCCCTCAATCTATGAGTGGTAAGGAAGTAAACAAAAATGAAATTCAACCTGGAGACCTACTATTCTTTGCAAGTAACAACGGAACAGGATCAGTACATCACGTTGCAATGTATATCGGTGATGGTTTAATGATTCAGGCTCCTAATGCTGCTAGAAGTGTTGAAATCATTCAGTTAAACACTCCAGGCTATATTGAGGAATTTTCTGGTGCTCGTCGTTATTGGGAAGAATAATTAAGTAGATAGTTTTCTAATAATAAAGATATATTGAAAACCATGAACAATCGTACTTGTTCATGGTTTTTACTTTTTTAAGTCTTAATGAAAATAAGCTTCTACTAAAATTTGATACTAGATTTATGTTGATTTTTTCTCCGTTAATTGCTAATAACTATCGTTATGCTCCAACTGGAAAAAATTGGATTGTAGGAATATTGATTCATTTTGAATGAAGTCTATCACTCTCAACTTGCTTGTCCCATAGGATAGAGGGAAAGTGATAGGATCTCGATCGAGAAAAAGCTATTTTCTCGTTTTCTATCATTTCTTTCTTATTTTAATAAGAAAGGAGGGATATATGTTGGCTTCCATTCAAAAAAGTGTAGATTCTTCCAGCCTAGCTGAAGTAATCGACCGTATTCTTGACAAAGGGGTGGTTATTGATGCATTTGTAAGAGTATCACTTGTCGGCATTGAGCTTTTAGCAATTGAAGCTCGTGTTGTCATCGCAAGTGTTGATACTTGGTTACGATATGCTGAAGCAGTAGGATTGCTGAAAGACGAAGAAGAAGAGGAAGTTGCTTAAGTAAGTAGGGCCAAGGCTATGCTTTGGTCTTTTTTTACCAAAAGGGGGGCTACTATGGAAATTATTAAAATACTAGAAGTAGTAAAAAATTTTTTTGGGCAGTATATTCGACCAGTTCATAAAATTACTCATGTCCTAAAATCTGACAAGGGCTGGGAACTATCTGTTGAGGTAATTGAAGAAAAAGAATATATGAAAGCACACGCTAAGGATGAACTAATAGGAGTTTATTCTGTGTTGTTAAGTCCAGAATTGGAGATTGTATCATTTCAGAGAAAATCATTGCGTGCTAGAGGGGCAATTCTTCATGAGTGAGAAGAGAACTATGGAAAAAAGCTTTATATCGTCTCATTATTTACAGAGCTTAACAGAACGGGTGCTTTCTTACTTACAATCTGGATTTTCAGTCCACCTTACAGGACCAGCTGGTGTTGGAAAAACCTCACTTGCACTTCATATTGCAAAACAACTAGACCGACCGTATCTGATTATACATGGAAATCATGAAATGTCTAATAAGGATTTGCTTGGAAGTTTTAACGGATTTTCAAATAAAAAAGTGATTGATAACTACATTCATTCCGTTTACAAAAAGGAAGAAACCATTAAAGAAACATGGGTTAACGGCCCATTAATAGAGGCTGCGACAAAAGGGTATACATTGATTTATGATGAATTCACCCGTTCACATCCAGAAACTAATACCCTATTTTTATCAATTTTGGAAGAAAGGGTGATCCCTCTATATGGGATGAAAAGGAAAGAATCTTTTTTGCCAGTGCATCCTAACTTTTCAGTTATTTTTATAAGCAATCCACAGGAGTATGTTGGAATATTCGAAGCACAAGATGCACTATTTGACCGATTGATTACGATTCCGTTAGAAAAAATGGATCATAAAACGGAGTGTGCCTTCTTATCACAAATAACTGGATTATCGGAAAAAGAAAGTCTTTATATTGTTAATTTAGTGCAAATTATCCGTCATCACTGTAGAAAAATTGAATCTCAAAGTCTTCGTACAACTATTAAACTAGCCACGATCGCAAATCTAAATAATATTCCAATTACAATTTATGATCAACGGTTTCAGATCTTATGTACAGATATTTTATGGTTTCATCTCAAACAAGCTGATAAAGTTCAAACGTACTCACAAGCAAAACAATTCATTGTAAAATCCGTAAGTTTACAAATGGAGGGAAATTGAAATGAGCGAATATGTTTATCCATTTTGTATCATCCAAACGGATATTGATCCCGATTTTGGTTTCACAAAATGGGAAGGAAAGGAAATTAAACTATATGCAATCCGATATAAAGAAATTATGATGATTGTTGCAGATGTATCCAATCAAGACTACCTTCCAACTCGTGCAAATGTACTCGCCCATCAAAGTGTAATCTCTTTTGTTATGAAACAGTTTACCGTCATTCCAATGAGTTTTAATAATATATTTTCCTCTTCAGAAGAGATTCATTTATTACTAGAAAAACTGTATGACGAACTGCAATCAATCTTCCAGAAAATAAACAATAAAATTGAGGTAGGTTTAAAACTAATTGCACGCAAGGAGTGGTTAGAAGAAGAAATACGGCAAAATGTTGACATACAAAAGCTTAAGGAAAAAGTAAATCAGCAGAAAGAAGCAGCGTTTTACGAAAGGATAAAACTAGGCGAAAAAACGAAGGATTTTTTTTATGCCCTACACCACAATCTATACAAAGCGATTTATTCACCTCTTTCTACACTTTCGAGTGCCTCTAAATCAAACCCTCCTATATACGAAACCATGCTTCTTAATGCTGCTTTTTTAATTGATCGCGGGCATGAAGAAATCTTTGATGAAAAAGTTAATGAGCTCTATGAATTATGGAAGGATAAAGTAGAATTCAAATACTCTGGACCATGGCCTGCTTATAACTTTATTCAGTTAACCATAACGGCAGGAGATAAATCATGATATTTAGAGCCTTAGCCTTTCCACTTAAATCAATCATTCTATTAGGTGAAAAAATAAAAGAGGAAGCTGACCGCGTTTTATTTGACTCAAAAACGATTGAACAACAATTGATCCGTCTACAAATGATGTATGAATTAGGAGAAATCTCGCAGGACATTTATGAACAACAAGAAGAGGAACTACTTTTACGATATCAAGTCGCAAAATTGAAAGAACGGGAGGCAGGCAGTTGAGCATTTATTTATATGGTTTGCTACCGACAATCCAACTAACAGATTCACCTTTTTATTCTGTGAAGGGGATTGACCATGATCAAACTTGTTTTGAAATTGTTGAAAAAGTAACCGCAGTTTTCTGTTATTTAAGAGAAGAAGAATTTGGCGAATCTGTTTTAAAAGAGAAGATGGACAATCCAAAATGGGTACACAAGCATGCAGTCCATCATCATGAAACAATTGTGACTTATTTTAAAAACTATTTATTTCTTCCTTCAAAGTTTTGTACGGTCTATTCAAGTATAGAAAAATTAAGGGAGGAAATATTGCAGGAGCAAGATAAAATCGTTTCTCTTTTTAACGAATTAAAGGAAAAAGAGGAATGGAATGTAAAGATGTACTATGATAGATCAAAATTATTTAAACATTTAGAACGACATAGTAAAGTAATTCAAAATATGCATGATGAATTGAAAGTATTATCCCCTGGAAAACAATTCTTCATGAAGAAAAAGCAAGGACAACTACTCGAAAATGAAGCGCAAACTGAACTGCGTTTAATATCTCAAAGCTTGGAAAACATGCTTATAAACTCAACTTTTGCCAATAAAATAAGAGAAAATTGGAGCCGAAATGCTACTGGAAGAAATGTTGATATGATCTACAACAGTACTTCTCTAATTCCAAAAGATAGCAGAAAGAAACTTGAACTGCTAATAAAAGAATTTATACAAAAGTATGAGGATAAAGGAATTATTGTTGAGATTTCTGGACCTTGGCCATTCTATCATTTTGCTAGTTTGGATTCTAGAATTACATGAACAGTAAAAATGATAACATCACATTATTAGATATTTTAGATGGTGTCCTAGATAAAGGAGTAGTTATTACAGGTGATCTCATCCTTTCAATTGCAGATATTGATTTGGTATATGTAAATATTTGCTTACTAGTGACAGCAGTAGAATCATTCCATGAAAGGGGGATAAAGAATGTCAGCGAATCGGGGAATAGCCGCTGAGAGAATTAATTTGAATCCAGAAGATGTTGAACACGGATTAGCACAACTAGTGCTTACAATATTGGAATTGCTAAGGAAACTTGTCGAGCGTCAAGCTATTAAAAGGGTAGAGGGCGGTACACTTACGGATGAGCAAATTGAAAAACTAGGTACAGCCTTATTGAATTTAGAAGAAAAAATGGAAGAATTATTGATTGTTTTTGGACTAGAAGGAAAAGACTTAAACATTGATTTAGGACCTTTAGGAAACTTAATGTAAGAAAGGAGAAAACATGCAACATTCAGCACAATCTACTAATATTTTAGATATTTTAGAGAAAATTTTGGATAAAGGGATTGTCATCGCAGGAGATATTAAAATCGCCTTGGCAGATGTAGAATTACTTACAATTAAGATTCGACTTGTTGTAGCTTCAATTGATAAGGCGATGGAGATCGGGTTAAATTGGTGGCAGGACGATCCATATTTTAATTCAAGTGTAAAAGGCAAGCTTTTACATGATCGTATTAATCGGATAGAAGACAAGTTAGGTATAAAGGAAAAGTAGTAAAAAACCATAATTAAATTGTCGTTAAATAGAAAGTAAGATTATCTAAAATTTAAATAAAGCAGCGACCCAAATAGGCTGCTGCATTACATAAAAAAATAACAACAAATTAAAATAAGATTTGGGCAAATCACTATTGTCTAATCAGAAAAAAGCCCCCGCAAAAGTTGAGGGGAAGTTTAATCTTGTAGTGAAATTAGTTTAACACTCTATTTAAGTATTAAGTATATCAATCTCAATGTTCGGCTCAATCGTCATTTTTGGATAATCTTTTCTCCAATCTAAAGACTTCCAAACATTAGGGTGGAATGCTTTTAATTCTATACCAATACCGAGAACGTCTGAATTTGCTGATTGCATTGTCTTTATTGTTGCCAATGCCATTTCTTCAAAGTGCCTGCTTAGAGCTTTTTCCATTTGAACATAATCAGGCTTTAACTTATGTCCTTCTTTACCAAGTTCAAAAGCACTAACTTGCAACTTTACTTTTACCTCAATTTTTGGTAATTTATTTGACCTATTGGAAACGATAATTTTTGAAAAGTTTCTTTTGACCGTAAATCCGAAATTATTTTTATTCGCAGTTTCAGAATAAGATTTTTCACCATTTTTGCCAGATTTATTTTCAGTATCCCTTTTAAAATTCCCCGTAAATCTTTGCCTTCCTGTATTTCCACCTTCCATTAACATCATCAGTTTTACTTGATCTCGATCAAGTGTTTTCCCAGTAGGTTTACCATTATGGTATAATAACGCACCATTTAGTTCCAAGTCTGAATTTATTTGACTTAGCATAGGTAATGCTATATCACATAACGGATCATCACGGGATTGTATAAAATTCATCATCGAAACAGTTGGAATCGTTCTGTTCTTCTCCATTGAGGCAACAAACTCATTTAAATCTTTCGAAAACTCTTTTTTGGGATCTGTAGCAGTTTCAAATACTTTCGAAAAATTCCCGTCAACTACAACTAAGGGGGTGTTAATAGATGAATAGGGTGCCCCGAGTAAAAAATCAAGTTCTGAAACAGGATCAACTGAAGCGAAACTTTTACTTATTAAATAAACTCTCGTACTAATTCCTATGAAAGGAGACTGATTAGTAAATTCCCATTGGCCAATTGCCTCTGCTAATGACGGTCCTTTCAGTTCATTCAATACTGAAATAGACTCCCCGGTACCCTGTCCTGTGCTTTTAAGCTTCGTAATGAGAAAAAAAGCCCCTACTTCACCAGTTTTTTCATTTAAGTCAAAACCATTTACATCAACCAATTGCAGCTTTTTTAAGTAAAGTCGATCCCAACATCCTGTCAATAGAGGCAATAGAAGTAATAAAATTATGGATTTTTTCATTTACTCGCCACCTTTTCTTTAACAAAAGATATTAGTAGTAGTATTGTAGGCACTCCCATTATAATGATTGCTGTTGAAATGTTATGAAACTTAGAAAATTTGGGCAACAGCTGTCTTTCAGTAAACAATATTCCTGCCACAAAACAAAAGATTGCTATAACCCACACTAACAGTGAATGTTTTTGATTTTCTTTTTTACCAAGAAAAGCTAAATAACGAGCAGACAAAAATAAGTAAATATAAGCTGTAACCAAAGTTACCGATAGCCAGATTGTTATAAAGAATATATCTAGACTTTGTACTACTGGCCATCTGAATTTACGAAGAATAAAAATCATTGGCTCCGGGATATGATTTAATTGTTTTTCACTAAAGTTGTAAGTCACTATAAAAGCTATAAAAACGTAGAAAAATGTCGTTATCCCATTAGCTACAGACATAGCAACTAAAATATTTTTCTTTTTTTTACATTTTACATATGGAAATACGTACAGAAGAAGTTCATATCCAGCATATGCCCAAAATGAAGGGATAGCACCTTTTAAGATGGAAGCAATTCCATGAGTACCTATAGGTAGAAAATGACGTATGTCCCCGTTTCCAAAACCACTGATTAAAATGATTCCAAAACATACTAGGAAGATGAACATGATAGACTGTGTAATTGTCGATATCGAACGAAGTGTCGATGAAGCAATATACCCTATGACTAAAATTAAGAGCCCAATTAGGACGAACCAAGGTGTTTCAAATAACAACCATCGATTAATGACATCTGTATAAGAAACCACGAGCATTAAACAAGATTCAGCACAATATACCGCAAAAAGCAAGTTTATAATCAATCCTAATGTTTTTCCTGTAATTGAAGTAATATACTGTTGTATCGGTCGATCAGGATAAGTTTTTCCAAGTTGATAGACAACAAATATTCCAATTTGAGCTATAATCCCCCCAATAATTAGAGACATCCAGGAATCATAGCCTGATATTTGAGACATTTTATAAGGAATTGATAAAACGCTCACTCCCACTTGGTTCAAAACGACAAGACAAATAAGTTGATTAATGGAAATTTTTTTTAATTGAATCATTCAGTTTCACTCCTAGGATCTTCCATTCTGATCTTGTCTTTAGCCAAGCTTTCTATTGGACGTTTTTTCAAGCTCCTAAATGGTGCTCTGAAAATAGTATCTTTAATCGTATCGCCATTAAACCAATTGTAAAAGTATGGAATGCCAAATGTATTCATCCGGGATAGATGTGTTAAAACCAACAAATATGAAATTTCCAATCCGATTAGCCCAAAAACTGCAGCTATGACGATAAAAGGATAAGCTAATAAGCGAGCAGTATTACTCATTTCATAAGTAGGTATAATAAATGAAGCAATACCGGTAAGTGCTGTGATGATTACCATCATATTTGAAATTAGATTGGATTGAACAACGACGGTTCCAATTACAATTCCACCGACGACACCTATCGTCTGACCAATTGGATTAGGTAAACGAACAGTTGCCTCTTTTAATACCTCGAGTATGGCTAGCATTGTGATTGCTTCTAATACAGGTGGCATAGAGACATATTGCATAGAGCTTTGCAAGGTTAGTGCAATTTCTAATGGGAGAACTCTAGGATCGAATGTAACAAGTGCAACATAAATTCCAGGCAAACTAATTGCCAAAATAAAACAGAGAATACGGAGAAATCTTAATACGCTTCCAAATAACCAACTCACTTGGTAATCATCTGGACTTTGAAAAAATGCCCAAAACGAAATTGGAACGAATGCACATTCTGGAGCACCATCGGTTAAAAAACCAATTTTTCCATCCATCAAGTAAGATTTTACTCGGTCAGGTCTTTCCGATACGAGCATTTTTGGAAATAGAGAGAATTTTTTATCTTGTATTAGTTCTTGTAAAAATCCTGGCGCTTCAATGTAA
Source organism: Gottfriedia acidiceleris (assembly GCF_002128425.1). Taxonomy (GTDB): domain Bacteria; phylum Bacillota; class Bacilli; order Bacillales; family Bacillaceae_G; genus Gottfriedia; species Gottfriedia acidiceleris. The sequence continues at coordinate 21,192 of NZ_NESS01000003.1, read as the reverse complement.
TCTGTATCAATATTTGAAATTCTACGTTCAAATTCCTGTAAAACTACATCATTTGCAAGTGATTGCAAATAAAGTATAGCAACCTTTGTGTTTGACCTACGCCCAACTTGAAAATACTTAACGACAAGATCTGGAGTAGCAACAAGGCTTCGTATAATATTTAGATTCGTATTCAGACTTTCATTGAACGCTGTGTGTGATCCGCGTAAAACACGTTCATTTATTGGAATGTTTACTGAGCGTTCTTTAACTAGCTCGGTTTGAAGTAAATAAAGTTTTGATTCGCCATCAATCTGGACGATTGTTTTTCCTTCAATGAGCGCATTCGAAGCAGCAGAAAGAAGTTCAGTTTCACTGTAATCGAGAATGGAAACAGCTTCACGTATACTGATATTTGTATTGTTAAGCAAAGGACGAATGATATATTCTTGCACCGATTTATCATCGATCATAGTATCCAAATAAAATAAGCGGTAACGTCGGTCATTACTCCCGAAATCACTTGATTTAAAGTCAGAACTGTTAAATAGCAATTCCCGAAGCGATTTTTCATTTTTATCCAAATTTCGGTCAGCTATCATTTAATTCTCCTCTTTTCTGCAGTTGGTAATTTTACCCTATTTTCCCCATTGTTTTTGTTACTATTCTGTTTTTTAAAACGTAGATATCTTCTGTTTTTTTTAGTTTTAAATTCGAACAATAGAACGTTTCACTGTACGTTTTTATTGAATTAACATATAATATAAATATAAGGAAGGTGAGAACATTGGGATTGTTTATAAAATTGGAGAACTAGCAAAAGAAGTCGGAGTGTCTAAGCGCACAATTGATTATTATACAAACTTAGGATTACTTGAGCCACAGCGTTCGGAATCAGGACATCGTTTTTATGATGAAGCTTCTTTAGAAACTTTAAAATTTATTGAACAATGTAAATCCATGCACTTACCACTCCAAGAAATAAAAGAGATTTTAGATAAGAAAAAAACTTTGGTTGAAGACGATAGTATCGTGCCGTTAACTGAAGAAGTAACAATTCATATGAGTCAACTGAAGACAGAATTGTCACAATTAAAATATTTACTAGAAAACCTAAATGAAGAACAAAAGCTAAATATTATCCGTCAATTAACGTCACAAACATCAGAATTAATTCAGACATTATTGTCATTTATTCTTTAAAAGGAGAGAATTTAAATGTTTTTTCACCCTATGGATTTCCTAATTATTATTGCCTTTGGATTATCGATTTGGGCTCAATTTAAAGTGAAATCTAGTTTTAATCACTGGGCTGAAGTGCCTGCATCAGGAGGGTTAACCGGAGCTGAAGTGGCAAGACATATTTTAAATAAAAATAATTTATCGAACGTACCTGTAGAAGTGGTATCTGGCCGTTTATCAGATCATTATGATCCTATGGCAAGAACAGTTCGTTTATCTGAAGAAGTATACTTTGGAAGATCGATTGCGTCAGTTTCAGTTGCAGCACACGAAGTAGGTCATGCTATTCAGCATGATACTTCATATGGTTTTTTAACACTTCGTCATCGAATCTTTCCAGTTGTTAACATTGCATCGGGTGCAGCACCCTTATTACTACTAGCTGGATTTTTACTTCAAGCATTTTCTTTAATTGGAGTAGGGATTTTACTTTTTTCAGTAGCAGTAGCATTTCAATTAATCACTTTACCAGTTGAATATAATGCTAGTTCACGTGCGAAAACATTAATGTTAGCAGAAGGCATAATCCATGACACTGACAGAAAAGGTGTAAATAAAGTATTAGGAGCTGCTGCCCTTACGTATTTAGCAGCAACTTTAATTTCAGTTTTAGAATTAGTAAAATATTTATTTATATTTTTCCAAGGACAAACTGAAGAAGAATAAAAATTTCCATAAAGATGATTTCGAATTGTATTCGAAGTCATCTTTTTTTTGTTTGAAAAATTAAATTTAAATTAGTTAGTATGATTAAATTTTCAATGTCTAAAATAGTAAATAGGTATTAAATTTGGAAGATTTATGTATTTTTGGATGCTTAGCTTTTTTATCATATTAAATGTTGTACAATTAAGTGGTTAAAAGATGGGGGAAAATTATGACACTTTCTGTAGTAGAGCACTTTTTAAATACATATAAAGATTATGCGGCTATCCTTAGTATTTTAATAAATATACTAGTTAGTATCGTTGGTTTTATACCAAGTTGGTTCTTAACTGCAATGAATATCAAATTATTTGGTTTTACCGGTGGATTTATGGTCTCTTTCATCGGTGAGTTAATCGGTACGTTAATCTCATTCTTTTTGTATAGGAAGGGTCTACAAAAAAGATTTATTAGTAATTCAAGTAAATTTAAGCTAGTTAATAGACTTATAAACCTGGAAGGAAGAGAAGCTTTTTATAGCTTGATATTTATACGTTTTATTCCTTTTATTCCATCTAGTTTGATTACTTTAATTGCTGCATTTGGAAAGATTACTTGGTCAAGCTTTATTTTAGCAAGTATTATTGGGAAGTTTCCCGTGGTTTTATTTGAATCGTATTCTGTCAATCAAGTGCTAGAATTCACTTTATTCGGTAAAATCATTTTAGGACTGTTAATTATTGCTTTACTAATTTACTTTTATAGAAAACGATTTAATGTTTTCGTGAAGAATAAATTTTAAGAAAAATAACAAAATCATAATTTAAAGAAGCTCAAACCTAAGTCTATAAGGGTTTGAGCTTTTATTTTTTTCTAATACAACAACCTAAAATTGAATTCTATTCAAAAAGAAGAGCTTTCTACAACTTCTAAATCGAAAGCTTTAATATTTATTAATTAGCTCTGACAACCCCTTACATAAACATGTCTAAATTTATGTATTAAAACATATATTGAAATACCTCAATTTTAGAAAAAGCTTTACCTTTTTAAGAAAGAAAGTAAGTAATTGTTCTTACTTGAAACCGGCTTTTCTAATGAATCAGAAGAAAATCATTGAAACAATCGTATAGTCTGCTTTCTTAAAAAGTAATTTTGTAGCCTAACGGGAGGGTGTTGTTAGTGAATAGAGTTTCGTTAGAGAATTTATCGAAGAACTTTGAAGAAGTACATCCTGGGTTATCGGACCGAGAAGCATTTGAAGAAGCACATCGATGTCTTTATTGCTATGATGCCCCATGTATTAAAGCATGTCCAACTGGGATTGACATTCCTTCGTTTATAAAAAAAATTGGTTCAGGCAATTTAAAGGGATCAGCCAAAACAATCATGACATCTAATCCTGTTGGAGCAAGCTGTGCTAGAGTTTGTCCTACAGAAGAACTGTGTGAAGGTGCATGCGTACTCAACCACTCTACAAAACCGATCATGATTGGTAATTTACAACGTTATTCAACTGATTGGGCGATAAAAAATAATCAAGTATTATTCAAGGCTGGTAAGAAGAACGGAAAAACAGTTGCAATAGTTGGTAGTGGTCCATCCGGATTAGCAGCAGCCCGTGAACTTGCCCTATTAGGCTACGAAGTAACGATTTTTGAAGCGGAAAATCATGCTGGTGGATTAAATCGTTATGGAATCGTTTCGTTCAGGTTACCAAAGAGTATATCAAGCTGGGAAGTTCAACAAATTGAAAAGTTGGATGTCAAAATTCAAACGAATACTAGAGTCGGTTCGGATATTTCTTCCGGTGAATTATTAGCAAACTATGACATGGTCGTACTGGCTATAGGTATGGGGAAAGTTCCGATGCTAGATATTGAGGGAGAGGATTTGGACGGAGTTTACGATGCAATTGATTTTGTAAAAGAGACAAAATCAGGCGAGTTATCAAATCGTTTTATAGGTAAAAACATTGCTGTAATAGGTGCCGGCAATACCGCAATTGATGCTGCGACATGTTCTGTTCGTTTAGGCGCAGGCAATGTCAAAATTTTATATCGTAGGACGCAATCAGAGATGAGCGCTTATCAATTTGAATATGATTTTGCTAAGCAAGATGGTGTGGAATTCCGATGGCTAACTTTACCAATACGGATAATTGGTGAAAACGGAAAAGTAATCGCATTGGAGTGTGTTCGTTTGGAATTAGGTGAAGTTGGAAAAGACGGTCGCCGCCGTCCTGTACTTATACCTAATTCTAATTTCACGATTCCAGTTAACGGGGTCATAAAAGCGATTGGGCAAACTCGCTATATAGAGTTAATCGAACAATTTGGATTAGAACACACAAAAGGAGTTGTAAAAATCAATCAAGAAACTTTTCAGACGTCTAATCCTAAAGTATATGCTTGCGGTGATGTCATTTTTGGTAAAGGGCAAGGTGAAGCGATGGTAGTGACTGCAGCACAACAAGGAAAAGAAGTAGCTTATGCGATTCATAAACAGTTAAACACTTAAAAGGAGGTTTTCTTTCATGGCAGATCTACGTATCAATCTTGCGGGCATACAGTCACCTAACCCATTTTGGCTTGCTTCTGCTCCTCCAACAAATTCGGGTTATCAGGTCCAACGTGCGTTTGAAGCTGGTTGGGGTGGGGCTGTTTGGAAAACGTTAGGGGAACCAATTATTAATACCTCCTCACGATTTGCAGCTATTAACTTTAACGGACAAAGAGTTGCAGGATTTAATAATATTGAACTGATATCTGATCGACCTCTTGAAGTAAATTTAAAAGAAATTTATGAAACGAAAAAAAGATTTCCAGACCGAGCGATTATCGCATCACTTATGGTTGAACCGCAACAATATAAATGGCATGAAATAGTAAAAAGAGTAGAGGATGTTGGGGTTGATGGTTTAGAACTTAACTTTGGATGTCCACATGGAATGGCAGAAAGAGGAATGGGATCTGCATCCGGTCAAGTTCCTGCGTTGGTAGAGCAACAAACTTTTTGGGTAAAAGAAGTAGCCAAAACACCTGTCATTGTAAAACTAACTCCAAACATTACAGATATTACGGTAACGGCGGAAGCGGCAGTTCGAGGTGGGGCGAACGCAGTCAGTATGATTAACACGATCAATAGTTTAATGGGTGTTGATTTAGATTCTTGGAATACGGTTCCACATGTTGCAGGGAAAGGAGCACATGGTGGATATTGTGGACCAGCAGTAAAACCAATTGCATTAAATATGGTGGCAGAATGTGCGCGTAACCCGCGAATATCAGTACCAATTTCCGGTATTGGTGGTATATCGAATTGGCAAAATGCAGTAGAGTTTTTATTAATGGGAGCGACCGGAGTTCAAATTTGTACAGCAGCAATGCATCATGGTTTCCGTATTGTTGAAGACATGATTGATGGTTTAAATAATTATTTAGACGAAAAAGGTCTTTCCTCAGTTACGGAGCTAGTTGGTAAAGCGGTTCATAAATATTCAGATTGGGGAAATTTAGATTTAAATTATCAAGTAGTTGCCAGGATTGATACTGAAGAGTGCATTAACTGCAACAAATGTCATATTGCTTGTGAAGATACATCTCACCAATGTATCGATATGGCAATAGATGAAAATGGAAAGTCATATTTAAAGGTTCGGGAGGAAGATTGCGTAGGATGCAATTTATGCAAAATTGTATGTCCAGTCGATAGTGCCATTAGTATGGTAGGGGTTCCAAGTAATGAGCCTTCGATGACTTGGAATGAACGTCAACAAGCTTTAAAAGTATTAGCTCGATCTAATCAATATTCAATTTTAAACAGGGGAAGGAAAAGAAAATGAAGAAAATTATTCGAAATGGAACGATTGTTACTGCAACGGACACGTATAAGGCTGATATTTTAATAGAGGAAAATAAAATTACTGCAATTGGGCTAAATTTAGTTTGTAAAAATGTCGAAGTGATTGATGCGTCAGGCCATTATATATTTCCAGGTGGAGTAGATCCGCATACGCATTTAGATATGCCATTTGGTGGAACTGTCACAAAAGATGATTTTGAATCAGGAACAATTGCTGCTGCTTTTGGTGGGACAACAACAATTATTGACTTTTGTTTAACGAATAAAGGTGAACCACTTCAAAAAGCAATCGATACATGGCATGAAAAGTCGAAAAATAAAGCAGTGATCGATTATAGTTTTCACCTTATGATTGGTGAAATAAATGATGATGTATTAAAAGAGTTACCTAAAGTAATAGAAAAAGAGGGAATTACTTCATTTAAAGTATTTATGGCATATAAAAATGTATTTCAAGCTGATGATGCGACATTGTACCGTACGCTATTAGCAGCAAAAGAATATGGGGCATTAGTAATGGTGCATGCGGAAAATGGAGATGTAGTAGATTATTTAATCAATCAAGCTTTAGCTGAAGGAAAAGTAGAACCTATTTACCATGCATTAACACGACCTCCAGAAGTAGAGGGTGAAGCGACAGGAAGAGCTGCTACATTAACTGGTTTAGCAAATTCACAATTATATGTCGTTCATGTTACTTGTGCCGAGGCAGTTGAAAAGATAACGGAAGCTCGAAATAATGGAATTGATATATGGGGTGAAACATGTCCACAATACTTAGTACTTGATCAGTCTATGCTAGACAAACCTGACTTTGAAGGAGCAAAATATGTTTGGTCTCCACCACTTCGCGAAAAATGGAACCAAGATGTGTTATGGAATGCACTAAAAAATGGAAATCTGCAAACATTAGGATCCGATCAATGTTCTTTTGACTTTAAGGGACAAAAGGATCTAGGCCGTGACGATTTTTCAAAAATTCCAAACGGTGGACCTATGATTGAAGATCGAGTAAGTATATTGTTCTCAGAAGGTGTAAAAAAAGGCAGAATATCATTAAATCAATTTGTTGACATTGCTTCTACAAGAAGTGCTAAGCTATTTGGATTGTACCCTCAAAAAGGAACAATTGCAGTTGGATCAGATGCGGATTTAGTTATTTTTGATCCGAATTGTAAACGAACAATCTCCTCCGAAACGCACCATATGGCAGTCGACTATAACGCTTTTGAAGGGATGGAAGTATCCGGAGAGGCAGTGAGTGTCCTAGTTCGTGGAGAGTTTGTCATAAAAGATAAGCAATTTGTTGGTAATGCAGGTAGTGGACAGTACTTAAAGAGGAAGAAGTATGGTGAATCTAGTTTAATAGAAGATTAGTAAGAAGGGAATGAGTAGCTAATGTCAACATACAAGGAGTTTCTAATCGAGAGAAATCAAATAGATTCCCTTATGAAGAAAGGCTACAAGATTAAAAATGTTAGAGAAACGCTTGACGGTGCTTATGTTGACTTTGAAAATCCAGATGAAGAGGAGAAGTTTATCACTCTTCATATAATGAATGCTGATACACGGAAGTATTTTGGATCGTTGATTATTAAGCAGTTTGGGATTTAATTGTGAAGATCAGTGATTCGCAGTTAAATTGGTCGAATTGCAAATAAATTGACCGAATCGCAAATAAAAATGATGCAATCTTGCTTCGGTTTTAAACGAATTTGCAATGAACGAGCAAAACAGAACGTCCCATATTAAATGATGATATACTGGCAAACCAGTAATGAATGAATGAAAAATCGCATCTAATCCGTATTTACTAACGGAATATGCGATTTTTTCTATTTAATAAGGCTTCCCATTGTTCAGTAACCTAAACTAATGGAAAAGCCCAATTATATTTACTCAAATCTACTCGTAATCATTTTTTTCCTTGTATAGAACTCGACACCATCTGCACCATTTGCATGTAGGTCACCATAGAAAGAGTTTTTCCAACCAGAGAATGGGAAGAAAGCCATTGGTGCTGGCACGCCAATATTTACTCCAAGCATTCCGACTTCAATGTTCTCCCTAAAATATCGAATACTTGATGCACTGTCTGTAAAGATACAGGCTCCATTACCAAAATCTGACTTGTTCGTTAGCTCAATCGCTTCTTCTAATGTTTCGACTCTAACGATTGATAGAACTGGTGCGAAAATTTCTTCTTTCCAAATTTTCATAGATGGGTTCACGTTATCAAAGATTGTGGGTCCAATAAAGTAGCCTTTTTCTTTTTTAATTAAATCATTTCGTCCATCTCGTAATAAGGTCGCACCTTCTTGTATTCCACATTCAATATATTGTTCCGTCCGTTCACGATGTTCCTTGCGAATGACAGGGCCTAGGAATACATTTTCATCTAAACCATTTCCAATCGTAATGCTACCCGCTTCTATTTTTAATTTTTCGATTAAAGGATCGGCAATATCGCCAACTGCTACGACTACTGAGCATGCCATACATCGTTCACCTGCTGAACCGTATGCTGCTGTAATGATTTGCTTGACCGATTCATCTAAGTTTGCATCTTGTAAAACGATACTATGATTTTTAGCACCAGCTAGAGCTTGAACGCGCTTACCATTTGCGGAGGCAGTTTTATAAACATATTCTGCCACTGGTTGAGAGCCTACAAATGAAATGGCAGGAACATCATTGTTTTGAAGTAATTCGTTTACAATTTCATGTGCTCCATGAACAATATTGAATACACCTTTTGGAAGACCTGCTTCGGTAAAGAGTTCTGCTAAACGATTTGCAAGAAGTGGAGTACGTTCTGATGGCTTTAAGATAAACGTGTTTCCACACGCAATAGCTAATGGGAACATCCAACAAGGTACCATCATTGGGAAATTAAAAGGCGTTATTCCCCCAACAACTCCAACAGGGTATCGATACATCGCCGATTCAATATTTGTCGCAATATCAGGTAATTGTTTACCCATCATTAATGTTGGTGCACCGGCAGCAAATTCTACACATTCAATTCCACGTTGAACTTCTCCGTATGCCTCATTATAGCTTTTACCATTCTCAATCGTTATTAAATTAGCAAGTTCTTCCCAATGCTTTATTAGTAATTGTTGATATGAAAATAATATTCTTGCTCTTTTTGGAACAGGTGTTTTACTCCATGTAATAAAAGCTTTTTTAGCTGCTTTCACAGCGGTTTCTAAATCTGATTTAGTTGAGAGAGGTACAAATGCTAATATTTCTTCAGTAGCAGGATTTGGAACGGGAATTGTCCTGGCATTTGATGAAGCTTTAATCCATTCACCATTAATAAAATTCTTTAAAACCTTTATATTAGTTTGTGTAGACAAGAATATCACCCCGTACGATTATAGTTTTGAGAATGCTTTGTTTAAAGTATTTACAATAAAATCTAGCTCTTCATCAGTTGTTGTAAATGGAGGAGAAAGTGTAAGGATATTATTATAGCCTGGAACCGTATCCCCATTTCGACCGATTATTAATCCTTGCGCCTTACATTCTGTTATTATTTTTAAAACTAATTCTGGACTTGCAGGTTTTTTACTTTTTTTATCTTCAACAAGCTCAATTCCTGCAATAAAACCAAAACTTCGGATGTCTCCAACATTTTTATAAGCTAGTAAACTATCTAATTTTTTACGGAGCTCTTTACCTAAATAAGCAGCACGTTCTATTAAATTTTCTCTTTCAATAATTTCCAAGTTTTTAAGTGCAACTGCACATGAAGCTGGATTTCCTCCGAACGTATTAACATGACGAAAATGATTATCTGGCCCTGATTGTTTAAATACTTCATATAGATCGCTACTTACTGCAGTTGCTGAAAGAGGAGAATAAGCGCTTGTCATACCTTTAGCCATTGTGACGATATCTGGTTTTATACCGAAGTTTTGATGTCCAAACTGTTTTCCAGAGCGGCCAAAACCACAAATTACTTCATCAACAATTAACAAAATACCAAATTTATCACAAATTTTTCGAACTTTTGATAAGTATTCGGTAGGTGGTACAATAACTCCTCCACCTGTAATAACAGGCTCCATTATAATCCCCGCAATCGTTTCAGCACCTTCGTAATTAATAACATCTTCAATTGCAGTTGCACATTGGATACCGCAATCTCCATACGTTTTACCAAAAGGGCATCGATAGCAATAAGGCGGTGCTACATGCTGGAAACCTGAACTAAGAGGTTCATATTTAACTTTTCGGTTAGCTTGACCAGTAGCACTTAAAGCACCCATCGAATTACCATGATATGCGCGATATCTTGAGATAAATTTATAACGCAAAGGTTCACCATTTTGTTGATGGTATTGCCTAGCAATCTTAAAAGCTACTTCATTAGCATCAGATCCAGAATTAGAATAAAAAATATGATAGTCTCCACCTAACCATTCATTTAACTTTTCAGCTAACAGAATGGAAGGTACATTGCCTTGAGACATTGGAACATAGGGAATTGCTTGCATTTGTTCAGAGGCAGCTTTACCGATTTCCTCCCGACCGTAACCTACGTTCACACACCATAAACCAGACATACCGTCTAAATAATTTTTACCATCAATATCAGTGACTGTACTATTTTTTCCAGATACTAAAACCATTGGATTTGGATTGTGAGGCGACATATGATGCCATACATATTTTTGGTCTAATTCAAGAAGCTCTTCCTTTGAAAGAGAAGTAGAATGAGTTACATTTGCAGTTTTATCATTCACTTTATTGTCACCAACTTTCAATAGTCTAGTTTTATTGAAATCTCAATTTTATATCTTTACTAATTAATATTACTGAATAGACCATATTATCCTATTACGATTAGACAAATTGTTAGATTAGTTATAAAGTTAGTTATTTTAAATGTGAATTGTTTATTGATGGAGTAATTTAACTTGATAACAAAATCCTTGAAGATTAAATTATTGAGTGACAATTCGGATGGAAAAAGAGCTATAAGCCGCCAGTATTTGCGGTTTATAGCTCTTTTCAATTTAATAATCGTATTCAATAAGCTTTTGCACTTTGGTAAATTACTTAATTTTTATAGATCATTTAAACCCAATCCAAACATTGAGACAGTCATACAAAGGTTCATGCCGTCTAATGAGGATTTTTATATAAGTTAATAAGGCACTGTTATTTAATCTTTGCTGCTATAAACTATTGTTGATTTCCACTCTAGGATGCTTCCTATCCATGGGATCTCAGTTCCCGCATCTGCCACAGGGGTCTCGAGCACCTTACGTTTCAATTCTTATTTTTAGAGTAATCTTAATCAACTATTAATAGCAACAATGAAGAGCGCCATAAAAATTTAAAAGAGAACTACAAATTCTATGTAGTTGCTCTATTTTTATCATTTAATAATTGCCTTCTACAATACTCAATTATTTCTTTTCTCTTAACCATTCCAATAAAAACCTCATTATCATCAATAACTGGAATGAAATTCTGATCTATTGCTCTTGTAAATAAATCTTCTATTTGTGCATTTATAGAAACAGGCTCATATACATTGTGCAGAGAGATTTCTTTTAAACTAATCTCTTCAGTATTAGTAAATGATAAGCTCGTAGTGTTTTTTAATTTCCATAATAAATCACCTTCAGTAATTGTGCCAACATATTTGCCATTATCGTCAACTAAAGGTATAGCCGTATAGCGATGATGTTCCATTTTTTCAAGCGCCTGACGCATTGTGGAATTATTATTCATATAAACTAGGTCATTTTTGGGGGTGAAGAAAAACGCGATATTCATTTTTCATTCTCCTTATTTTGAGTTAATATTAATACTGAATTTTTTAATTTTTAGCTTCTATTAACTTATTAATATTTTGATCCATTATAAAAACTTCAATTCGTTCACCAGTATTTGTACTTGTATCACTATGACTAGATAGAACCTTACATCCAGTATGTTTTTCAACTATTTCTTCATATTCTTTACTGTACATTTCTCTAAGAACTTGGCGCATTTTTTTTACAAGACTTTTTCCTGTGCTATGGGAAACTAAATGTTTCTCTTCAGTTGTCAACACGCCTTTAAATCGAAGGATGATCATATCTTCAACTATATAAGTTTTTGCTTCTTGAGGACCTCTACCAATTAGTTCTCTTTGGAATTTTATAAAAGCCTCACTTAATTCGATTTCAAGCTTTTTTTTCGATGATATCATTAATATCTCTCCCATACTGTTAATTAAAACAAAAAAATAGCCACAAGAAGAGCAATCTTCTCGTAGCTATTTACATTTCAATGGAAAGTATATTGAAATATTAATAACACGCTAAGTTTTGCTCTCTTCAAACGCTGGCGAGGTTAGCTGACGGATTCGGGCTTGAAAAGTAGCCCTACCACAATGGATTCACCCCATGTGCAATGCACAAATGGTTCCCCCGCTCGGTATTTACGATTTAGCGATTACAGCAAATATATTTTGTTGATATGTTTATAATACAGAGTTAAATAAAATTGTAAAGGGGTAAAATTTAACTAAAAATTTTTGTTGAAAAAAAACTCTTTACATGTAAAAAGCATCGCCGTATAATCAAATCAGCAAAATAAATATCGGCTTAATTACGAATCATTCGTAAGCGGAGGAACCAATTTTTTGGGGTTAATTTTACATGAATGTAGAAGGGATGAGATACTCTTTCGCCATCCTACCCGACAGCTAACTTCGTAGGCTAAAGCGAGGGAGGTCAGTAGACCGCCTAATTTGAGCGGGTTTTTTATTGCCTTTTTGCAATAATTTACCTGAGCAAATCATTGTGAGGGTCTTTTTATTTTGTTTTTATATGGAAAATTCTGGATTATATATAGAAAAGATCAGGGAGACAGAACACAAAGAGAGCAATACGCTAGCTGGGTGTTAGGTAGACCAATGAATACTTTTCTTCCAAATTTCAATTAATTAAATCGTTAGTAGATGTAGACATATTTAATTTAAAAACTATGTTTATATCTACTAAATTTAGTGAAATTGCTGGAAGATTAGTGTCCATTGGTCTTTTTTATTGTTCAGAAACAGGTTGAAATTTGTGTCAAAAAGGATCGATCAATTGAGAGGGGAGTATTTGAATGATTAATGACTTAACGATGATTGGTCTACTTGTTACCGTTTTTGTTGTCTTTTGGGGGTTTACAATTTTTTGTGAAAAAGCGTAAGGGGGATATATAGATGCTTATTCCAGCAATTATTGGAATTGTTCTTATTCTATATTTAGTTTTTGTTCTGATTAAACCAGAGAAATTTTAGTAATTTAGTTAAACAATTGGGAGGAATTTTTAAATGTCCATGGGAATATTACAGGTAGTCGTTACATTGCTAATTATTATTCTATTAGTAAAGCCAGTAGGTAGCTACCTTGTTAAAGTATATGACAATGAAAAAACAGGGCTAGATCGCTTTTTTGGACCTTTTGAACGATTAATCTATCGCTTAATAGGTGTACGCGAAGACGAGAAAATGGGTTGGAAAAAATATGTTTTAGCAATGTTGCTAAGTAATTTTGTGATGTTGATCATTTTATACGCAATTTTTAGATTTCAAAAATATTTGCCTTTTAACCCTGATCATATAGGTAATATGCCATCAGCTTTGGCATTCAATACGGCAGCTTCATTTATAACAAATACAAATTGGCAAGCGTATAGTGGTGAAAATTCACTATCGTATTTCTCTCAAATGATGGCTATTACATTTCCAATGTTTACTTCGGCTGCTACCGGCTTTGCAGTTGCTATTGCATTCATTAGGGGATTAGTAGGACGTAAAGATAATTTAGGGAACTTTTATGTCGATTTAGTTCGTTCAATCACTCGTGTATTTTTACCTTTATCATTTATTGTTGCTTTATTTTTAGTATTCCAAGGTGTGCCACAAACGTTAAAAGGTGCTGTAGATGCGACAACAATTGAAGGAGTTAAACAGGTTATTACTAGAGGACCTGTGGCTGCACTGGAATCAATTAAACATATTGGTACAAATGGTGGAGGATTTTTTGGTACAAATGCTGCACATCCATTTGAAAATCCTACGCCTTTATCAAACTTAGTTCACATAGTATGTATGATGCTTTTACCAACTTCATTAGTTTATGCATTTGGTGTAATGGTTAAAAACAAAAGGCAAGGTTGGGCAGTATTTGCTGCAATGGGTGTATTGTTTATAGCGCTTCTTACTGCAGTATTTGTTGCAGAGTATAATGGTACTCCAGCATTACAAGCACTTGGTATACATGGAAATATGGAAGGTAAAGAAGTTCGATTCGGCATATCTGAATCGGCTCTATTCACAGCTGTTACGACAGCTGCTACAACAGGTTCAGTTAACAACATGCATGATTCATTAACGCCAATAGGTGGTATGATTCCTCTTGCTGAAATGATGTTAAACAATGTTTTCGGAGGAAAGGGCGTAGGTTTATTAAACGGTTTATTATATGTAATCTTAACTGTCTTTATATGTGGGCTAATGGTAGGAAGAACACCAGAATTTTTAGGAAAGAAAATTGAAGCAAAAGAAATTAAACTAGCTTCTATTGCTATTTTAACTCACCCTTTAATTATCTTAGTTCCAACTGCATTAGCATTAGCATTAAAAGGGCCAATTTCTTCTATTTTAAATCCTGGGTTCCATGGTTTATCAGAAGTACTGTATGGAATTACTTCTGGTGCTGCTAATAATGGATCAGCATTTGGAGGATTAACAGCAAATACTGATTTTTATAATATTGTAATTGGATTAGTAATGTTATTTGGTCGATATATTTCAATTATTGCTATGTTAGCAATTGCTGGATCGTTTTCTACTAAGAAAATAGTTGCAGCAACGTCTGGAACATTCCGAACAGATACACCATTATTTACAGTTATTTTAATTGCGATTATCTTAATCGTTTGTGCATTAACATTTTTCCCGGTACTTGCACTAGGACCAATCGCAGAACACTTAGGAATGTTTAAATAGTAGCAATAATAAGGAAAGAGGAGATTGATCATATGGCTAAAGAAAATAAGCCTATTTCAAAAGAAATAAAAACTCAAGCAGTAATCGATTCGTTTAAAAAATTGAACCCACTAGTAATGATAAAAAATCCAGTCATGTTTATCGTAGAAGTAGGTACTTTTATTACATTAGTACTTTCGATTAAACCAGATGTTTTTGGAATTAGCACAGTTGGAAGACCTTACAATATTGCGGTATTTTTAATTCTTTTATTTACAGTACTTTTCGCAAACTTTGCAGAAGCACTTGCAGAAGGACGAGGAAAAGCGCAAGCCGATACATTAAGAAAAACGAAGTCAGAAACAAATGCGAAGTTAAGACAAAAAGATGGTTCTTATATAGAAGTACCGTCAACTTCATTAAGAAAAGGAGATATCGTTCGAGTTGATACAGGAGAAATTATTCCTTCAGATGGAGAAATTATTGAAGGTCTTGCATCGATTGATGAATCAGCTATTACTGGTGAATCAGCACCTGTTATAAAAGAAGCAGGAGGAGATTTTTCATCTGTTACAGGAGGAACTACTGTTGTTTCAGATTATATTATTGTGAAAATTTTGACTGATCCTGGTGAATCATTTATTGATCGAATGATTTCATTAGTTGAAGGAGCAGCTCGTCAAAAGACACCGAATGAAGTTGCGTTAACTACTTTACTAGCAGTGTTAACTTTAGTTTTTTTAATCGTTATAATGACACTTGTTCCAATTGCGAATTATTTAAATGTCTCAATTGACGTTGCAACATTGATTGCTTTACTCGTTTGTTTGATCCCGACTACAATTGGGGGATTACTTTCTGCAATCGGAATTGCGGGGATGAATCGTGTAACACAATTTAATGTTTTAGCGATGTCTGGTAAGGCTGTTGAAGCTGCTGGAGATATTGATACGATGATTTTAGATAAGACTGGAACAATTACGTTCGGTAACCGAATGGCTAGTGAATTTATCCCAGTTGGTAGTGTAACAGAAAAAGAAGTAATTTTAGCTTCCTTAAAATCCTCCGTAAAGGATGAAACACCAGAAGGACGTTCAGTAGTTGAACTGGCACATAAAAATGGTCTAAGCTGGGATGAAAATGAATATAAGGATGCTGAAATTATCGAATTTACTGCTGAAACTAGAATGTCAGGTTTAAATTTAAAAGATGGAACCGAAATTCGAAAAGGGGCGGTAGATGCAGTTAAAAAATATGTAGCTACTAAAGGTGGAATGATCCCGAACGAACTTGATGAAAAAGCAAATATAGTTGCAAAGGCAGGAGGAACACCACTTGCTGTTGCAATTAATAATCAAATTTACGGTGTTATTTATTTAAAAGATACAGTTAAACCAGGATTAAAAGAGCGATTTGATGAATTAAGAGCGATGGGGATCAAAACGGTAATGTGTACAGGAGATAATCCTCTAACAGCTGCAACAATCGCAAGGGAAGCTGGTGTTGATGAATTTATTGCAGAAGCTAAGCCTGAAGACAAAATTGCTGCAATTAAAAAAGAACAAAATGAAGGTAAGCTAGTTGCGATGACAGGCGATGGAACAAATGATGCTCCTGCACTAGCTCAAGCTGATGTTGGTTTAGCAATGAACTCAGGAACAATGGCTGCAAAAGAGGCAGCAAACATGATTGACCTAGATTCCGATCCTACTAAACTACTATCTGTCATTTCAATTGGTAAACAGTTATTAATCACTCGTGGTTCATTAACAACATTTTCAATCGCAAACGATATTGCGAAATATTTCGCGATTATTCCAGCTTTATTTATTATGGCAATTCCGCAATTAGATTATCTTAATATTATGGGATTGAATTCACCGAAGTCTGCAATCCTATCTGCATTAATTTTTAATGCAATCATTATACCTCTCCTCATTCCTGTTGCGATGAAGGGTGCGAAGTATAAGCCTATGGATGCAAATAAACTATTATCTAAAAACTTATTAATCTACGGACTTGGTGGAGTAATTGCACCGTTCATTGGAATTAAAATTATCGATATGGTTGTTTCCACATTGCATTTTGTTTAATAGATTGGAAATGGAGGATTTAATGTGAAATCAGTTATGATTGCAATAAGAGCATCTATTGTATTGTTATTAATTTGCGGATTGGGATATCCATTAGCTACAACAGGGGTTGCACAGGTTATTTTCCCGAAACAAGCAGATGGTAGTTTAATTGAAACGAATGGAAAAGTTATGGGTTCTAAATTACTAGCTCAAGAATTTAAAGGGCCTGAATGGTTTCATTCTAGAGCATCTGCTGCTAGCTACAATCCTACTGCTTCAGCTGCAACGAACGCGGCAGTAGCGTCAAAAGAATATGTTAAAGCAACGAAAGAGAAAATAAATGAATTTAAAAATGAAAATAGTAAACTAGGTAAGAAAATACCTGCAGATTTAGTAACGACATCTGGATCTGGATTTGACCCAGATTTATCACCGGAAGCAGTGAAAGCTCAGGTACCTAGGGTAGCTAAGGCAACAGGTATATCAGAGGATAAATTAGTATCGTTAATTGATCGACATACAACAGGTCGTCAATTAGGAATATTTGGGGAGTCACGTGTGAATATATTAGAATTAAACCTAGAATTACAGAAGTTAAGATAAAAGGGGAGGATGGTCTCTCCTTTTTCCTTATGTATAGAGAATGGAGGGAAAATCTTGAGCGACACACAGTTTCGTAGGAAAACACCTGAGGAATTATTAGAATCCATTCAGAAAATCAAAAAAGGCAGATTAAAAATTATTATCGGTGCTGCAAGTGGTGCTGGAAAAACGTATCATATGCTCCAAGAAGGTAATGTTTTAAAAGAACGTGGTATTGATGTTGTAATTGGGCTAATCAGTGAAACAAATCGTCAGAAAACGATTGAACAAATTGGTACTTTAGAGAAAATTCCTTCAATTACTTGGGAAGAAAGTGGCTCTTTAAAACAGGATATTGATTTAGATGCCATCATAGCTAGAAATCCAGAGGTAGTACTTGTTGATTCTTTAGCTCATCAAAATAGACATGATGCTACGTTTCCTACTCGGTTAGAAGATATCAACTATTTAATATCAAAAAATATAAGCGTTATTACAACTATGAATATTTATGAGATAAAAGAAGTTTATGATGAAGCAGATAAATTGACTGGTGGTAAAGTTAAGGGCAATTTATTTGTTCCAGAAGATACTTTAGCTTTGGCTGATGATGTAAAGTTATTAGATGTTACACCAGAAGTCATTTTACAAAGATCAAAAGAAGAATCTAATAATGAAGAAAACAAAAAACGATATCAATTATTACATAAGAGCAATTTAGCAGTACTTCGTGAACTTGCGTTGCGTTTTATAGCAGGTGAAGTAAATTACGAACTTGACGAATATCGTGAAAAGCACGGTATCGTTGGAGCTTCTGGAGCATCAGAGAAAATTTTAGTCACAGTGCAATATCATTGGAATGGTTCTATTTTAGTTAGAAGAGGACAACAAATTTCCAAAAGATTGGGTGGAGATTTACATGTAGTATGTTTCCAACCACCTAATAAAAAATTTACTAGTGATGAATTAACATTTAAACGCTCCATTATAAAACTTGTTGAAAAAGTTGGAGGGAATTTTGAAGAATTACCACTTACGAGCAATTCAATTGCAAGTGAAATTGTTGAATATTCAATTCGGAATAATATAACAAGTATTGTATTAGGTCAATCAAAGAGAACACGTTGGGAAGAGATTGTCAATGGTTCGATCGTTAATAAAATTTTAAGAAAAACGAAAAACATAGATGTATTTATTGTTGCAGATCGAGCTGAAATACATGGAGAAAGAGTCATTCCTACAATGCAAGTAAATAAAGAAGTAGTAGACCCATACCGTCGTTTAAGTCCGCAAGAGCTTGCCCAGGAAATTAATAAAATAAAACGTGGTACTTTAAAAGTTTATATTGGAGCTGCTCCTGGTGTTGGAAAAACATATACGATGTTAAGAGAGGGGAATGAGTTAAAGAAAAAAGGTATTGATATTGTAATTGGGTTACTTGAAACTCACGGACGAAAAGAAACATTGGAAAAAGTAGGAGACTTAGACATTATTCCGAGAAAAGTCATTCCTTACAAAGAAACCACACTAGAAGAAATGGATACTGAGGCAATTATTCAAAGAAACCCAGAGGTAGTGTTAATTGATGAATTAGCACATACGAATATACCTGGTAGTAAATTTAATAAGAGATATATGGATGTTGAGGCAATCTTAGAAGCTGGAATTTCAGTCATTTCTACAATGAATATACAACATGTTGAAACTCTAAATGATAGTGTCGAACAAATAACTGGGGTTAGAGTTAGAGAAACAGTACCAGACAATATTCTTAGAGATGCAAATGAAATTGAATTAATTGATATTTCTCCAAAAGCACTAAGGGAAAGAATGAGAGAAGGAAGAATTTACGCTCCAATAAAGATAGAACAATCACTAAACAATTTTTTTAAAACGGGTAATTTAATTGCTTTAAGGGAATTAGCACTCAGAGAAGTAGCTGATGATGTAGATGAACGCCTTGAAGCATGGGAAAGAGATTTAACACTTAGAGGACCTTGGAGACAAGAGGAAGTCATTTTTGTTTGTATAAATTTAAAACCTAATAGTGAAAGACTTATACGGAGAGGTTTTCGAATTGCTTATCGATTAAAAGCTAAATTGTATGTAGCTTATGTTAAAGAACATGGTAAATTTTCTGAAGATGAAGAGCAATCATTAAAAAAAATAAAAGAGTTAACAAAACGATTAGGTGGTTCATTTGAATTATATGAGACAACTGATCGCCGGCATGTTTTTATCGAATTAGTAAAAAACATTCGGGAAAAAAAAACAACTCATGTTATTATGGGCCAGTCAGCTCGTACTAGATGGGAAGAAATCAAAACGGGTTCGATTGTTCAAAAACTGTTAAGGGAGTTGCGACATTTAGATGTTTTAGTAGTAGCTGATCAAAGTTTAAAATGATGGTTTTATTATATTTTTAGCATGAAATCATTTAGTTTCATGCTTTTTTATTTAAATCTTTAAGACTAATGTCACCATAATTTAAAAAATTAATATTAAAACCCTTGACCTAAACTAAGGTTTAGGCTGTAATCTCTGACTTGTAAGCAACAAAATAATAAATCGGAGGGTTTTAAAAATGACAAAATTTGCTTTTGTAACAGGTGCTAATAAAGGGATTGGATTAGAAGTAGTTCGTCAGTTGGCGGAAGAAAATTACCATGTATTTTTAGGTGCTCGAAATGAAGATCTCGGGACTAAAGCTATGCAGGCTTTAGGTTTATCAAATGTTACATTTATTCAGGTGGATGTTTCTAGCACAAAATCTATTCAGGATGCTTTAAATAAAATTTCGGAAGTGACTAATCATTTAGATCTATTAATCAATAATGCTGGAATTGCCCCAGATTTTCATATTTTGCCAAGTGAAATCAAACTTGAAACTTTACGACAAGCATTTGAAGTGAATTTCTTTGGAACGTTCCAAATGATTCAAACTTTTTTACCACTGGTTAAAAAGTCTGAACGTGGAAAAATTATTAACGTTACGACAGATATGGCATCACAAACATTATTTGATTGTGGAGAAACTGCATCAATCAATATACTTGGTTATAATTCTTCAAAAACTGCTAATAATTCACTAACACTCACATTTGGGAAAGAATTCGGAAGTAATGGACCTGAAATTTTTGGTGTTACACCAGGTTTTACAACGACTGATCTAAATGGAAATTCACCTGGAGGTAAAACAACTGCAGAAGGTGCTAAAATTATTACAGACTATGCAATAAGTGATTTAAACTACAATGGTAAAATTCTAAATGCAAAAGGAATTATGCCTTGGTAAGGATGAGGATATATGGAATATACAATTGGACAAGTAGCAAAGTTGAATAGTTTAACAATTTCTCAATTAAGATATTATGACAAACAAGGATTGCTACCCTTTTTAAAAAGAACTGAAAGTGGCGACAGAATTTTCGATGAAGATTCACTTAAATTTATCGAAATGATCTTATGCTTAAAAAACACAGGTATGCCAATCAAAAAAATAAAGCAATTTGTCGACTGGACTATGTGTGGTGAAGAAACCTTGAATCAACGTTTAGAGCTTATGAAACAGCAAGAAGAAAATGTTAAAGAGCAAATTAAAGAAACTGAAGATAACTTAACAAAAATTCAAAAAAAAATTGCGAAATATGAATTCGAAATAAATAAATAAGAAAAAAGACAACTTTCAAAAGTTGTCTTTTTTCACGCTGTTGAAAAAAGACTTCGTCAAGTATATGCCACGAATTTTTCGTGGCATTTTTGTTTTAGTTGTTCATTTAGTCTGTTTTTTGGTAAATTAAATGAAGACCTATTTCC
>NZ_NESS01000029.1 GCF_002128425.1 Gottfriedia acidiceleris | reverse complement strand
CGCCGCCAGCGTTCGTCCTGAGCCAGGATCAAACTCTCCATAAAAGTTAAGTTTAAATCTTGTATTGCTCAAAAAACTAATAATTGACGTTTACTTCATGTTTTGTTTAGTTTTCAAAGATCATCTTGTTTTTTTAACAACTTATTCAGTTTATCATGTTCGACAAAATCTGTCAACAGTTGTTTTTTCTTTTTTTGTTATCGCCATCAGCGACGTATATAAATATAACATCCCCTCGATAAATGGTCAATAGTTTTTTAAAACTTTTTTTATATATTTTTTATACTATATAAATGCCAATTACACTTAACGCTACAATACCTGGAACACCTAATACACTTAAGAATGCACAAGTAACAGTATTAATCGGAATATGAAAATTATTAGAAGCTAAAGCATAGTTTAGTATAAATACAATCATGACACATACAATACCTCTTAGTACATACCTGCTAATTATTTTTAAAGCTTTAACCGGCAGACCTACTAACAATAGAAATAAGATTACAAATAAGACAACTGAAATCATAATAATACTATTCACCACAAAAAAACTCCCCTCATATAACTTGTACACCTTTTACTAAGATTGTATGAGAAAAGGAACTAATCAATGACAAAAAACATTAATAAAAAAGAGTCTATTGCCTAAACAATAAACTCTTTTACTTATTTCATTCTTGTTATTAAAACATTTCTTGCCTTTGCTTCTTTTAATAAGAAGAAATATTTAGCTTGATAAAGCTTAACATGGATAAGCAGATCATCTGGTGGATCTACACTTCTTTCCACTAACTCTACCTGACTTAAGTAAATATCTTTGTAGTCATGTAGTCTATCAACTAACTTTTCATCAAATTCTTTACGAATCTTTCCTTTTTTTCGAAAAAAACCCATGGTCTCTCTCCATTTAATCAGTTTCTAAAGTTCTCTTCTACCTTCTAGCGCTTTCGAGAGTGTAACTTCATCTGCATATTCTAAGTCTCCGCCTACTGGTAGACCATGTGCGATTCGAGTAATTTTTATACCCGTAGATTTTAATAGCCTAGAAATATACATAGCAGTCGCTTCACCTTCTATATTCGGGTTGGTAGCTAAAATAATTTCTTGAACTACATCATCTTTTAGTCTGCTCAATAATTCCATAATCTTAATATCTTCCGGTCCAACTCCCTCCATAGGAGAAATTGCACCATGAAGTACGTGATATAAACCTTGATACTCTCTCATTTTTTCCATGGCAATAACATCTTTTGTATCTTGAACTACACATATCGTAGATCGGTCTCGATGTTGATCACTACAAATATAACAAGGGTCTTGGTCAGTTATATGGCCACATTCTGAACAGTAAAGTAGTTTTCTTTTTGCATCTATCATTGATTTTGCAAAGTCTAACACATCATCTTGTTTCATATCTAACATAAAAAATGCCAGTCGAACGGCCGTCTTGGGACCAATCCCTGGCAATT
This sequence comes from Gottfriedia acidiceleris, assembly GCF_002128425.1. Taxonomy (GTDB): domain Bacteria; phylum Bacillota; class Bacilli; order Bacillales; family Bacillaceae_G; genus Gottfriedia; species Gottfriedia acidiceleris. The sequence goes on along the minus strand of NZ_NESS01000029.1, from coordinate 17,416 downwards.
TCATAAAACTATCTATTAATTTGGATATCGGCTCAGGGTAATGCATTTGTCTTATCCCCTAAAATAATCCTGGAATATTCATTCCTTTAGTAAATTGCCCCATTGTTTTAGCTGTTGCATCTTCAATTTGTTTAATAGCATCATTAGTTGCAGTTAAAACTAAGTCTTGTAACATTTCAATATCTTCTGGATCTACTACTTCTTCCTTAATATTAACTTCAACGATTTGTTTTAATCCATTAGCTGTAACAGTTACCATACCACCGCCAGCTGTACCAACAAACGTACGCTCGTTTAATTCATTTTGAGCTTGTTCCATTTGTTTTTGCATTTTTTGCATTTGTTTCATCATATTATTCATATTGCCCATTCCGCCACGCATCATTTTCATTTCCTCCAATATAGTTATTCTTTAATAATTACTAAATCTTCACCAACAAGATTGATTGCCTCTTGCACGATTGGTGAAACTTCTGTTGAAGTCTCTTTTTGTTTTGTTGTATTTAAAAATGAATCCCTAGTCGATCTCCAGTCTTCTTCGGGAATTGCTAACATACTCATTTCTGCACCTAATAAATTAGATAACGTTTGGTTGATTGTTGTTAAGTGCTCTTGTTCCCCGTTATTATTGATTAAATCACAAATTGTCTCTGATTTAAAAGCAACAATGCACTGTTCAGAAGAGGAAGCCACAACTTCGCCATACGATACTAATGTTGCAGTAGATACTTTATTTTGTTGCCTTAATTGATCTTGAAGTGATGTCCAAACCGCTAAAACTTTATTTTTTTCCGGTTTAGAAGCCGCTCTTAATACACCTTGTATTAAACTACTTGGAATTTTAGAACGAGATGTAGTCGATTTTGGTTTTGGACTAGCAAAGGAATCATTCGTTCCGCTTACTGTAATACCATTTTCCTTTAAGAACTTCACTTCTTTTTCAAGAGCATTAATTTTATTAATTAATGGTGTCAGCTCGTCCTGTTTTTTTCCGATACCGCTCACGGAAGCTTTTTGACAAAGTTGTACAATTGCCACCTCAAGTAATACTCTCGGATGATTAGTCCATTTCATTTCTTGCTGACTTTTACTTAATGAAGCGATAATTTCATAAACTAACTCATCATTATATGCATCACAAAGCTCTTTAAATTGATCACTAACTGTTGCTCTCTCAAGTAATTCAATTGTACTTGGTGAGTGCCTATATAATAGAACATCTCGATAATAAACTGTTAAATCTTCTATAAATCGAACTGGATCTTTACCTTGGTTTAAAAGTTCTTCAATATTGGTCAAACAAACTGACACATTACCATCTATTATTGCTGAAACAACGGATATTAAACGTTCTTGAGCCACTGTGCCTGTTACTGCTAAAACATCATCTAATGAAATCGATTCATCGCTATATGATATAGCTTGATCTAGAATACTTAATGCATCCCTCATTCCACCTTCAGCTGCACGAGCTAACATCATCAAAGCTTCTGGTTCAATTGCTGTTTGTTGATGATTCAGCACTACTGTCAATCGATTTGAAATCGTTTGAGCACTTATCTTATGAAAATCAAAACGTTGACATCTTGAGAGAATCGTCAAAGGTATTTTATGTGGTTCAGTAGTAGCCAATATAAAGATGACGTGACTTGGAGGCTCTTCTAATGTTTTTAATAATGCATTAAAAGCCCCTATTGATAACATATGGACCTCATCTATTATGTACACTTTAAATTTGCCTACAGAAGGAGCATATTTTACTTTTTCTCGAATATCACGTATTTCATCTACACCATTGTTTGATGCCGCATCAATCTCAATTACATCTGAAATTGATCCATCAGTAATTCCTTTACAAATGGCACACTCATTACAAGGTTCATTAGTAGGTGCGTGTTCACAATTTAAAGCTTTTGCAAAGATTTTTGCTGTACTTGTTTTACCTGTTCCACGCGGACCTGTAAACAAATAAGCATGTGATACTTTTTGCTGAAGAAGGGAGTTTTGTAACGTTCGTATAATATGATCTTGACCGACAACATCTTTAAATTGCTGCGGCCTCCACAAACGATATAATGCTTGATAAGTCAATTGGTTTCCTCCTTCTTACAAAGTCATCATTATTATACCCTATGTAATGATTTCATGGAAAATATTTTAAATAAAACAAAAAAACTCACTCAAAATTGAGTGAGTTTTTATAAAGTTACTGCCGTGCACCACTCGTCGATGCACTACCCCAGGCGTTACTTAAACAGTTAGCTCGGCCCAGGCACCCCTACGGCACACGAGATGGCTCACTTATTGCTGCTTCCTTCCGGACCTGACAAGGTTCATGAGTTCTCGTTGCGTAGGACCCAGACGTCAACACCACTTATTTAAGGCAGACCCTGAAATAGATACACCTCGAAGTGGAATTCAGTCTCGCTAGAGCGGATTGCGAGTACAGGGCACCGCTACCTCCCCACCTAGCACGGCAAAGTTAAAACCTAATTTTAAACCGCTAATTGAAGCGGTAGTTAAAGTATATACGAACCGAAATAAAAAATCAATCCTTGTCCTTATGAAGGTAAATTTTTCTTTCTAGATCGCAACTCTCTAAAGAAATCTGTTAATAATTTACCACATTCTTCTTCTAATATACCCGAACTTACTTCACAGCGATGGTTAAATCGATCTTCTTGTAAGAGATTATATATTGATCCTCCACAACCAGCCTTTGGATCTTTTGCACCGAAAACGACTCTTGGAATCCTTGATTGAATTATGGCACCCGCACACATCGGACAAGGTTCGAGTGTTACATATAAAGTTGTATCTTCTAATCGCCAAGAATCAATGACTTTACACGCTTCTTCTATTGCACTTATTTCTGCGTGGCCTATAGCTGTTTGTTTAGTTTCACGTAAATTATAACCTCGTGCAATGACTTGGTCGTTGTAAACCAACACCGCTCCTATAGGTACTTCCCCTATTCGCTCTGCTTTTAGAGCTTCCTCTATTGCCAACTTCATATAAAACTCATCTTTATTCAAACTTTACACCTCTTTATTTCTTTAACAAACAAATATTCTTTTTACGAGTAGATAAACTAAACATAGATTGGAGTGAAGCCGATTGAATTCTTCAAATCAAAAAGACAAGCAGTTGCCTGCATTATTAATTGTCGATTTAATCAACTCATTTACATTTAAACATGGAAGTGTTCTTGCGGAAAAATCAATCCATATGGTTCCGAAAATAAATTACATAAGAGACATTTTTAAAAACAAAAAACTTCCTACTATATATGTTAATGATCATTATAAAATCGAAAACCCGACTCAAGAAAAACTTATTAAGCATTGTTTAAACCCTCTAAGCTACGACTTAATAAAACATATACAACCAAACGAAGAAGATTATTTTATCTTTAAGCCTAACTACTCAGGTTTTTACTTAACAAATTTAGATGAATTACTAAAAAAATTAAACATTACCCATTTAGTAATGGTAGGTGTTGCAGGTAATCGTTGTGTACTTTTTACAGCAAATGATGCATTTATGCGGGATTATAACTTAATTATACCTCAAGATGCAATTTCCTCGGTTACTGATTATGATGAGAAAGTTGCAATTTATATGATGAAGGACATTCTAAATGCTACGGTTATTCAAACACAAGAAATAGAAGAATTGATTGATCATTTAGTGAGCAACAATTATCAGTAATTGGAAAAATTTTAAAATGGTATTCCGTCTGACTACAGTATGTTAAAATAGTTTCTGTATGTTTTTTGAGTATGATACGGAATTTGACTAGTAAGGAGGACAAGAGATGATACGTGTACCTTTTATAACAGTAGAAGGACCAATTGGTGTCGGAAAAACATCTCTATCCAAAGCGATCTCTGAACACTTTCATTATGAACTATTAAAAGAAATTGTAGATGAAAATCCTTTTTTGGGTAAGTTTTATACGGACATTGAAGAGTGGAGTTTCCAAACAGAAATGTTTTTCCTTTGTAATCGATTTAAACAATTAGAAGATATAGACAGAATGTTTCTTAATAAATCGATTCCAGTGGTTGCAGACTACCACATCCTTAAGAATTTAATTTTTGCTAGCAGAACATTAAAAGAAAAGCAGCATGATAAATATTTAAAAATATATCAAATATTAACTGAGGATATGCCAAAGCCAAATGTGGTTATTTACTTAACGGCAAGCCTTGAGACACTACAAAAGCGTATTCAACTTCGCGGTAGAGAATTCGAACAATTGATTGAGGACCAGTACCTACTTCAATTAATTGAAGATTACGAGACACACATGAAAGAATTTCAAGCTAAATACCCTGAAATTCCAGTACTAAAATTTGACGGTGATCAAATTGACTTCGTTAATAACCCGAGAGATTTAACGATGATACTAGAATCGTTAGAAAACACCTTACAAAAGGAGCTAAGAAGTATATGAATTTACGTGAAAAATACGGAATACGAAATGATGCAGTTATTACAATTGCTGGAACAGTAGGTGTAGGAAAATCTACTATGACTAATGCACTCGCAGATGCGTTAAACTTTCGTACATCATTTGAGAAAGTAGATACAAACCCATACTTAGATAAATTTTATCAGGATTTTGCTCGTTGGAGCTTCCATTTACAAATATACTTCTTAGCAGAGCGATTCAAAGAACAAAAGAGAATGTTTGAATACGGCGGTGGATTTATTCAAGACCGTTCAATCTATGAAGATACTGGCATCTTCGCGAAGATGCATTATGAAAAAGGAACGATGAGTGAAGTAGACTACGAAACATATACTAGCCTTTTTGATGCTATGGTTATGTCACCTTATTTCCCTGCTCCTGATTTATTAATTTACTTAGAAGGAACATTCGATGAAGTCGTTGAGAGAATAAAAGAGCGTGGACGTCCAATGGAGCAACAAACTCCTATTGAATATTGGAAAGAAATGAATACACGTTACGAAAACTGGATTAATAACTTTAACGCATGCCCTGTACTTCGTTTAAGTATTAGTGAGTATGATTTAATTAAAAATGAATCTTCTGTAGAAGAAATCGTTAAGAAGATCGGCAACGTGCTAAATCATTCACAAAAATATATGAAATCTAGATAATAATGACATGTAAAAAAAGAAAAAGCTGCGAACTGTATCATGTAAAGTTTTCAGCTTTTTCTTTTTTGTTTGACTGTTTAAGAATAAAAATAAATAAACAAAAAACTCGTTACACAAATGTAACGAGTTGATAATCTACAATATATATGCACTCTGTTAATTTTTAAAAAAATGGAGGAGTAAGAGGGATTCGAACCCCCGCGGGCTGTTACACCCCTGTCGGTTTTCAAGACCGATCCCTTCAGCCAGACTTGGGTATTACTCCGTATTGACAAGATTTATAATACCATATGAAAAATGCAAGGTCAAGCATTCTTCTAATTTTTTTTCAAAAATAAAAACACCTATTAAAATATACTTCTTTTAAATAAGTAGAAAAAATATACAGAAAATTTGTTTGTATTTATAATGGTACTACCATTTATATATTTTTAAGGAGAGAGAAATGTTTGAATTAATACCGTTGATGCTCGAACGGGTAGGTATTCTTGTTATACTTGCCTTTTTACTTTCAAGGATGAAGTCATTTAGACAAATCATTCAAAATGAACACTCCTTTGGTGCAAAAATAATCCTAATTATTATATTTGGTGCCTTCGGTGTAATTAGTAATTTTACTGGTGTTCATATTTATCATGAGTCAATTATGTCTCAGTCGTGGCACTTTAATGTAGCAAATAATAATGCAATTGCAAATACAAGAATAATGGGAGTAGCGATTGGCGGTCTAATCGGTGGTCCAGTTGTTGGATTAGGTGTCGGATTAATAGCAGGCTTACACCGTCTAACATTAGGCGGATTTACTGCATATGCATGTGCCATTTCTACTATCGTTGCAGGAGTTGTTACAGGACTACTTAGAAAAAGATTCGGGATACAGAAAAACAAATCCCTTTGGAGTGTAGTATCAATTGGCATTATTATGGAATGTTTTCAAATGGGGATTATTCTTCTGATTGCAAAACCATTTTGGGCCGCTCTCCATCTTGTCGAAGTTATTGCACTTCCAATGATTCTCATAAATGGTTTTGGTACACTTATATTTATATTAATCATCCAAAATATTTTGCAAGAAGAAGAAAAAACGCGAGCGCTTCAAACAAGTAAAGCCCTGTATATCGCAGAGCAAACTCTACCATTTTTTAGACAAGGACTAACCCCTCATTCTTGTAATGAAGTGGCAAGAATTATTTTCAAGTTAACCAAGGCAGATGCAATTTCGATTACCGATCATAAAAGCGTACTTGCTCATGTCGGTGCAGGTTCGGATCATCATGAGCCAATGAATAGCTTAGCAACAAAACTAACTAAGAAGGCATTAGAAGAGGGAAAGATTATAATTGCTACTTCTAAAGATGAGATTCAGTGCTTCCATATGAATTGCCCATTAAAAGCGGCAATTGTCCTACCGTTAAAGGCTTTAAATAAGACAGTTGGATCTTTAAAGCTATACTACACGGATCCCAGCAAATTAGGAAAAGTTGAAAAAGAACTAGCCGACGGATTGTCTAAACTTTTTTCTACTCAACTAGAATTAGCAGAAGCTGAACTACAGCGGAAATTAATGAAGGATGCTGAAATAAAAGCATTACAAGCACAAATGCATCCCCACTTCCTGTTCAACTCTTTAAATACAATTTCAAGTCTAATTAGAACAGATGCTGATCAAGCTAGAAAATTACTAATCCATTTAAGTACTTTTTTTCGAAATAACTTACAAGGGGCAAGGCAGACATTAGTCACTTTAGAAAAAGAATTAGAACATGTAGAGGCATACTTAACCATTGAACAAACAAGGTTTCCAAATAAATTCCTTGTAGAGTTCAAAATAGAACCTCATTTAAGAACGGTTCAAATCCCCCCTTTTACACTTCAACCACTTATAGAGAATTCGATTAGACATGCATTTTCAAAGGAAAAAAAATTAAAGGTATCTGTACAAGCGTATGAATTCAATAACGATATGATTCTCATTACTGAAGATAATGGCAAGGGGATTTCACCAGAACTACTAAATACAATTGGGAACGAAACAATACAGTCTAAAGAGGGAACTGGAACTGCCTTATGGAATATAAAAAAACGAATTGAAGAAATTTACGGGGAAAAAGAATATTTTCAAATAAAATCCGACCAAAACACGGGAACGAAGGTATCGATAAAAATCCCATTAACGAAAGAAGTAATGGAGGGATAAATAATGTTAAAGGCACTAATTGTAGATGATGAACCATTAGCAAGAGACGAACTAGCTTATTTATTAAAAAGAAGCAAGGTAGTCGAAATAGCTGGTGAAGCGGATTCAATTAAAAGTACATTGGAATTCTTTCAAACAGAAGAAGTCGACGTTGTATTTTTAGATATTCAGTTAGCTGATGAAAGTGGATTAGAATTAGCTCAAAAACTGCAGGATCTTAATCACCAACCAGCAATTGTGTTTGCAACAGCTTTTGACGAGTACGCTTTAAATGCATTCGAATTACACGCGATTGATTATATTTTAAAACCATTTGATGAGGTAAGAATTCATAAGACTATTGAAAAATTAGCAAAGCTACGTAAACCTATTAAAACTGAAGTAAAAAAGAGCCTCCCACTTTTAAAACAAGATAAATTGGCTATTTCAGTTGATGAAAGAATTCTTTTAATAACCTTCGAAGAGATTATCTACATCTTTACACAAGAAGGTAAAACAAGCGTTGTTACTGATAAGATGACATATCGATTAAATGAACCTTTAATCAATTTAGAACGAAAGCTCCAAAACACATCATTTACCCGTGTCCATCGGAGCTATATTGTCAATTTGGATAAGATCCTTGAGATTCAGCCTTGGTTTAATTCCACATATAATTTAATTATGAATGATGGCGAAAAAGTACCTGTTAGCCGAACGTACATGAAGGAACTTAAACAACTTTTTGATTTATAAGCTTGTATTTCAATAAACCATTCATGCTTCTCATCCTGTTATTTTTGCAATTTATATTGAAAATTTAAAATTTTAATTTTCATAAAGTAGAATGAATGTAAATAAAAAAGACAGGGAGGCTTATTAAATAAAATGAATGCGGTTACAATTGTTATTGCTTCTATGTGTATTTTGATGATTGCATATCGTCTATACGGAACATTTATGGCTGTGAAAGTGCTTAAGTTAAATGATTCTATACCTACTCCAGCACATGAATTAAATGATGGTAAGGATTATGTTCCTACTAATAAATGGGTTTCTTTTGGTCATCACTTTGCTGCAATTGCAGCAGCGGGTCCTCTAGTAGGCCCAATTTTGGCCGCTCAATTTGGCTACCTTCCAGGTCTCTTATGGCTTTTAATTGGCGCTGTAATTGGCGGAGCTGTACATGATGCAGTTGTTTTATATGCTTCAATGAGAAAGAAAGGAAAAACACTATCAGAAGTAGCTAAAGAAGAGCTTGGACCAGTTGCAGGTTTCTGTACGGGACTGGCTATGCTTTTCATAATTACAATTACGATGGCCGGGCTATCAATGGTTGTTCTACATGCGCTTGAAAATAATCCATGGGGGACATTTGCAGTTGGAATTACAATACCTATTGCTATGGGTGTAGGACTACTATATAAAAAAACCGGCAATTTAAAATTAGCTTCAACGATTGGATTTATTTTGTTAATGGTTGGAGTCTTTATGGGACCGACAATTCAAGAAACTGCTATCGGTGATTTTTTAACATTCGATACGAGAACATTGGCAATTATACTACCTATCTATGCGTTTTTTGCTGCTGCTTTACCAGTATGGCTTTTACTGGCACCTCGTGACTATTTAAGTAGCTTTATGAAAATCGGTGTATTTATTGCACTAATTATTGGGGTATTTATTATTAACCCATCCATACAATTTCCGACTGTAACTAAATTTGTTAACGGCGGGGGACCTATTTTAGCTGGTCCTGTTTGGCCATTTATCTCAATAACAATAGCATGTGGTGCAATCTCAGGTTTTCATGCATTTGTAGGCTCTGGAACAACGCCAAAAATGCTTGATCGATGGAGCGATATAAAGGTTGTAGGGTTTGGTGCAATGCTAGTTGAATGTTTAGTAGGAATTATGGCTTTAATCGCTGCTACTGCACTTCAACCTGCAGACTATTTTGCAATTAACTCTACTCCAGAAGTTTTTAAAACTTTAGGAATGAATGTTGTTCATTTACCGGAACTTAGTAAAGAAATTGGATTAAGCCTAGAAGGGCGTACTGGTGGAGCTGTTACATTGGCTGTTGGTATGACTTACATCTTTACATCTATCCCTTGGTTTAGTCACCTAGCATCATATTTCTTCCAGTTTGTTGTTATGTTCGAAGCTGTATTTATTTTAACTGCAATTGATGCCGGAACTCGAGTGGCACGTTATTTAATTCAAGATTTCTTTGGTGAGTATTATAAACCATTAAAGAAAACAGATTGGATACCAGGATCAATTTTTGCTAGTGCACTAGCATGCTTCATGTGGGGATATCTCTTATTTTCAGGGGATATTGGTTCAATCTGGGCATTATTTGGAGTATCTAATCAATTAATGGCTTCTATAGGATTAATCATTGGGGCAACAGTACTATTGAAAATAGCAGATAAACGTTGGTATATGCTTACATGTTTGATTCCTCTGGCCTATCTATTTGTTACTGTAAATTATGCAGGATACTGGATGATCAAAAATGTCTATCTAAATCATGACGCAGCTGGTTATAGTATGTTAAATGGTGTCTTATCTATCATTATGTTAGTCTTAGGCGTCGTAATTTTAATTTCTGCTATTAAAAAATGGATGGAATTATGGAACACACCTAATTATAAAATTGATGTTAAAGTTGTCTAAATAAAAAGCAGATGTGCCTGAGAATCAATTCTCGACGCCATCTGCTTTTTTACTTATTTAATTACTTCTTTTCCACCCATATAAGGACGAAGAACTTCAGGAATGATGACTGAACCATCTGCTTGTTGGTAGTTTTCTAAAATTGCAGAAACCGTACGTCCAATTGCAAGGCCAGAACCGTTTAATGTATGAACAAATTCTGGTTTTCCTTTTGGATCACGTCTGAAGCGTATATTTGCTCTTCTCGCTTGGAATGCCTCAAAGTTACTGCAAGAAGAAATTTCTTTGTATGCATCATAGCTTGGTAACCAAACTTCTATGTCATACGTTTTTGCAGAAGAAAATCCAATATCTCCAGCACATAATGTAATGACACGGTATGGTAATCCTAATAATTGAAGAACTTTTTCAGCTTGAGCTGTTAATTTTTCTAGCTCAATATAAGAATCCTCAGGTTTTACAAAGCGCACTAGTTCAACTTTATTAAATTGATGCTGGCGAATTAATCCTCTTGTATCACGACCAGCAGAACCTGCCTCTGAGCGGAAGCATGCGCTATATGCAGTATATGCAATCGGTAATTGAGCAACATCAAGAATTTCGTCACGGTGATAGTTTGTTACAGGTACTTCTGCTGTTGGTACTAAGAAAAAGTCTTCTTTTTCGATACGGAATGCATCTTCTTCAAATTTTGGTAGTTGTCCCGTACCAATCATGCTAGCACGATTTACAAGGTTTGGAGGTAGTACTTCAGTGTATCCATGTTCCTCTGTATGAAGATCTAACATGAAGCTGATTAAGGCACGTTCTAATCTAGCTCCTAAGCCTTTATAGAAAGTAAAACGGCTCCCTGTAACTTTTGCTCCACGTTCGAAATCTAAAATATCTAAATCAACACCTAAATCCCAGTGCGCCTTTGGTTCAAAATCAAATGTACGAACTTCACCTATTCTACGAATTTCAACATTATCTTCTTCTGTTAATCCAACTGGTACTGAATCACTAACTAAGTTTGGAATTGTAAATAGAATAGCATCTAATTGCTCTTCTAATGTTCTAATCTCTTCATCTAGAGCTTTAATTTTATCCCCAACTTCTCTCATTTCAACAATTAGTGCCTCTGCATCTTTTTTCTCACGCTTTAATACACTAATTTCTTGGCTAACTTCATTACGACGGCTTTTTAAACCTTCAACTTGTACAAGTAATTCTCTTCGGTTTAAATCTAAGTCTTCAAATTTCTCGATATAGCTTATGTCGCCACCACGTAACTGAAGTTTTGCTTTTACATCTTCAAAATTGCTACGTAATAATTTAATGTCTAACATTTTTAATGCCTCCTATTCTTTTATTGTCTAAAGGATAAAAATAAATACAAAAAAGCCCTCATCCCATAAAAGGGACGAGAGCTACCCGCGTTGCCACCCTAATTGAAGAATTAATAAATAATCCTTCCACCTTAGTATAGTTAACGGACTATAGTACCGGAGTTACTTACTAGCTATAAAGCATTCCGTAACCCGCTCAAGAATGGATTCACAAGTCTTCATTATCGGTTTACACCAACCACCGACTCTCTATAAATTTAGAACTTGCTACTATTTTCTTTCATCGCTTTAGACAATTTAAATTATATTATAATTTACTATAAGCTTTTACTTTTTTCAATAGTTACATACTTAAATTTGCACTTTTTTCCTTAACCATCTGTACAAAGTAATTCATAAAACGGTAATCATTCGTTAATTCTGGATGGAAAGATGCTGCTAACATGTGATTTTGTCTAACCGCTACAATATTACCATCATGTTCTGAAATAACCTCCGCATCACCAGATACTGAGCGAATAAACGGCGCTCTGATAAATACAGCTGGGTAGTCTTCACATACACCATTAATTGGGATGTTTACTTCAAAACTATCCACTTGTCTACCATAAGCATTACGTTCAGCTACCATATCCATAACACCTAGATGCACCGTGTCATCATTTGCAATCTCTTTCGAAAGTAAGATCATGCCTGCACATGTACCGAATGCTGGTAAACCATTTTCGATTTTCTCTTTTAAAGGTTCTAATAACCCGACATGATCAAGCAATTTACGCATTGCAGTGCTCTCTCCACCAGGTAATACAATACCATCAAGTCCATCTAAATGTTCTACACGTTTCACGATAACAGCTTCAGCACCACATGCTTTAATTGCATTTATATGTTCTTGAACTGCACCTTGTAATGCTAATACACCTATTTTCATAAATTCACCAACTTAAATGCTACGATCTTGCATACGATCTGCAGCAGCAAGTTGTCTCATATCAATACCTTTCATAGCAGGACCTAAGTTTTTAGAAAGGTTAGCGATTAATTCATAATCTTGATAGTGAGTAGTAGCTTGTACAATCGCACGAGCAAATTTCTCAGGGTTTTCTGACTTGAAGATACCAGATCCTACGAATACACCGTCAGCTCCTAATTCCATCATTAAAGCTGCGTCTGCAGGAGTTGCTACTCCGCCAGCCGCAAAGTTAACAACTGGTAAACGACCAAGCTCTTTAATTTGAAGTAATAATTCGAATGGAGCACCAAGATTTTTAGCTTCAACCATTAATTCATCACGTGATAAACCAACTACTTTGCGGATTTCTCCGTTAATTTGGCGTAAGTGACGTACTGCTTCTACAATGTTTCCAGTACCAGGCTCACCTTTTGTACGTAACATAGATGCACCTTCACCAATACGACGAAGTGCTTCACCTAAGTTACGGCAACCACAAACGAATGGAACAGTGTAATCTGATTTATTAATGTGGAAGATATCATCTGCTGGAGATAATACTTCACTCTCATCGATGTAATCTACTCCCATTGCTTCTAAAACACGAGCCTCAACGATATGTCCAATACGCGCTTTAGCCATTACAGGAATACTAACAGCGTTAAGAATTTCCTCAGTAATACTTGTATCAGCCATACGAGCTACTCCACCAGCTGCACGAATATCAGATGGTACCTTTTCTAATGCCATAACTGCTACTGCACCAGCAGCTTCCGCTATTTTAGCTTGCTCAGCATTTACTACGTCCATAATAACGCCGCCTTTTTGCATTTCTGCCATGCCACGTTTTACACGTTCTGTTCCTGTTAAATTCATTGTTATGCCCCTCCATTATTAAAGCTTACTTGGTAACATTTTAGTATTTCTCTTCCCCTATTTAAAGTTACCTTACTTTTATTTTACTGAAAAAATGACAACTTAACAATTACTGATATTTTTATATAGCAATTTATTTAAATAAACCACCAATTCCACTTATGATACTATCCCATAAATTTCCGAAAAATGAACCAATTCCTCTAAATGATAAAACTAACCAATTCGCTTTATCAACACTTTTATCAACTACTAAATCATATGATTGATTATTAGTATTGATAAATCCTAAATCTTCATTCTTAGAAGATTTAACCACAATTTGTCCAACTTTTGTTCCTTTTTTAATTGGAGCTAAAATATTGCCATCCTTATCGATTGATTTACCTGATAATTGGATTGTGGCTTTATAATTTTTAGCTTCACCGCGTTTTACAGCTAAAGTAACGTCATCTTTTGCTACTACTTTAACTTCTTTATCTTTACCTTTTACTACTTTTACTGTTTTATTACCTTTTACTGTTTGACCTTTTGATACTAAAGTAACCTTTTCGAAGTTACTGAACCCGTAATCCATTAATTTAGCTGTTTCACTAAATCTTGAGTTATAAGAATTTGCCCCCATTACAACTGTAATATAACGTTGACCATCTCTTTTAGCAGTTCCAGCAAAACAGAAGCCAGCTGAATCTGTTGAACCTGTTTTTAATCCATCCATACCAGGGTACTGAAATACTAATCCTGGTAACATCCAGTTCCAGTTATCCATATTTACTGGATACTTTCCACCCTTTTGGAATGTTTTCTTTGGAATTGAAGAAGTTTGAAGCACTTCAGGATATGTTTTAATTAGATTATAAGCTAATTTCGCAACACCGTTTGCTGACATAATATTTTCGTCAGTAAGGGAAGTTCCCTCTGGTTGCATACCTTGTAAGTCTTTATTTACTAAACCAGTAGCATTAACAAATTTAACGTCTCCTAGACCTAGTTTCTTTGCTTTATCGTTCATTAACTGGACGAAGTTTTTCTCAGATCCACCAATTTTTTCAGCTAGCGCTATTGTCGCACCGTTTGCTGAATAAATAGCAGCCGCTTCGTATAATTCTCTTACTGTATATTGACCACCCAATTCAAGTGGTACGTTAGATAATCCCGTGTTTTGAGAGATTTTATGAGCATAATCAGAAACAGTTACTTTCTCGTCCCAAGAGATTTTTCCATTTTTTACCGCTTCATTAACTAGATACTCTGTCATCATTTTAGACATACTTGCAATCGGTAATGGAGCTTTTGAATTTTTCTCATATAATATTTTCCCTGAATTTGCATCAACTAAAATTGCAGCTTTAGCTTGAATATCTAACACGTCCTCAGCAGCAGCTGCTGGTCGTAAATTCATTGGGATAATGATCGTTATCGCTAATGCTATTACTATCAATTTTGTTAGTATTTTCTTTCCAATCACTGTCTTACCTCCAACCTTTAATCTCACTTGTTCATTTTAACACAATTATTTCCCAAAAAATAGGCAACTACAATTTCTTGTAATTGCCCTAGGTTCATTGCTTAAATTATTATAGTGAGTAATTTGGTGCTTCTTTTGTAATATGAACATCGTGTGGATGACTTTCACGTAATCCTGCACCAGACATACGAATAAACTGTGCATTATCTCTTAATTCATTTAGTGTAGCAGTACCACAGTAACCCATACCAGCTCTAATTCCACCAATTAGTTGGTGAACTGTATCAGCTAGTGGTCCTTTATATGGGACACGTCCTTCTATACCTTCAGGAACTAATTTTTTATTACCTTCTTGGAAATAACGATCTTTGCTTCCTCTTTCCATTGCTCCAACAGAACCCATACCACGATATACTTTAAATTGTCTACCTTGGAAAATTTCTGTTTCACCAGGACTTTCTTGTACACCAGCAAACATACTACCTAACATAACTACATGTCCACCAGCTGCAAGAGCTTTAACGATATCTCCAGAATACTTAATACCACCATCTGCAATAATTGGAACTCCGTATTCTCTAGCAACAGAAGCGCAATCATAAACCGCAGTTAGTTGAGGAACACCTACACCAGCAACAACTCGAGTAGTACAGATAGAACCTGGTCCAATACCAACTTTTACGATATCTGCTCCAGCTTCAATAAGTTCTTTAGTTGCTTCACCTGTTGCAACATTACCAGCGATTATTGCTAATTCCGGGAATCTACTTCTAATTTCTTTTACTTTTTCGATAACGCCTTTAGAGTGACCATGTGCTGTATCAATTACAATTACGTCGACATTAGCTTTCACTAAAAACTCTACTCTTTGAAGTGCATCTTTTGTTACTCCTACAGCTGCACCTACAAGTAAGCGTCCTTGTTGATCTTTCGCTGAGTTTGGAAACTCAATTACTTTTTCAATATCCTTAATTGTAATTAGGCCTTTTAAAGTACCGTCTTCATTAACTAGGGGTAGCTTTTCAATTTTATGTTTTTGAAGAATTTTCTCTGCTTCTGCAAGTGTAGTTCCAACAGGAGCAGTTACTAGATTTTCTTTTGTCATAACATCTGAAATAACAATTGAATAATCTTGAATAAAACGTAAATCACGATTTGTTAAAATACCTACTAATTTTCTATTCTCTGTATCATTTACGATCGGTACACCTGAAATACGATATTTACCCATTAAATATTCAGCGTCTGCTACTTTATGAGATGGTGTTAAGAAGAACGGATCATCAATTACACCACTTTCAGAACGCTTTACTTTGTCTACTTGTTCAGCTTGCTCTTCAATTGACATATTTTTGTGGATGATACCTAGTCCACCTTGTCTAGCCATTGCAATAGCCATATCTGCTTCTGTAACTGTATCCATCCCTGCGCTGATTAATGGAATATTTAATTGAATTTTTTCAGTTAATCTCACACTTACATCAACTTGATTTGGAAGTACTTCAGATTTCGCTGGAACTAGTAATACATCATCAAAAGTAAGTCCTTCTTTTACGAATTTTGATTCCCACATAAAAAAGCCCCCCTATACACGTATAAATATTATTAGTAGATTAACAATAGGATAAAACACTGTCAAGGAAGTCAAGTTATGTTTAAATATTCAGTTAATAAGGAGTCCCTCTCTTATGCTATATTCGTATAATAATGTATGGGATGAGCTATGTTACTTTAGCTCTGCGCAATATTCAAAAAACTATCTTCAAACAAAATATGAACGAACTAATTCGAAGGAACAAAAAACTAAAGCTTTCCATAATGCTTATCCATTTCTGTATTATATTGAGCATGGGAAAAGCTATTTTCATGCAGCTAAAAACTCTCAAATTAATGTAAAACCTACTTTACTATTTTATGGACTTGTACAATTATTAAAGGCATGTATCCTCACCGTAGATCCTGATTACCCGAGTACCACTGCAATTCTGGCTCACGGTGTTACCTCAAGAAAAATAAAAAAAATAGGATACTCTTTTGTTGATGACGAAGTTAAAATCCAGAAAAATGGATTGTTTACTCATGCTTCTAAAGTATTATTCAATATAAATAATTTAGAAAGTGAAAAGTTCACAATGCTTCAGCTTTTACAATCAATACCTGAATTGAATAAAATCCTTAAAATTACCAAAAAAGGTAATTTATTCCTTCCAATTACATTTGATAATGATGTAATCGCGATACCTGAACAAATCTTGTCATCCTATCATTTTACTTCAGATCGTTTTATTTCATTTCTTCAATCAAAGCAAGCTTCAATAGATATTGTAATTGTAGAACAGAACCAAAAGCAAATTAAAATTAAATCAAATTTTCCTGATAAAACTTTAAATAAAGCACCATTTTATTTTAATATATTAAATCAAAGTCATTTTATAAAATCACAAAAGGAAGCGCTTTTATTATTACCCGAAATTCTTTATCACTACCTGCTTTTATATAACTTGAGTATGATTTGCCGCTATGAAACCGACTGGTGGTGTGAACTTTTACAGACCTACTCTACTGATGATTATCCTTTAATAAACCAATTTTTAACAACAACAGAACAAAAAATTCCTTATTTAATTCATCGTTTTTTAACTACATAATAAACAAAAAAACATCAGCCTAATAGCTGATGTTTTCGTTTACCAGGCGACGTTCTACTCTCACAGGGGGAAACCCCCAACTACCATCGACGCTGAAGAGCTTAACTGCCGTGTTCGGTATGGGAACGGGTGTGACCTCTTCGCAATAATCACCTG
>NZ_NESS01000028.1 GCF_002128425.1 Gottfriedia acidiceleris | reverse complement strand
AACTCCTTTATCTCCTTCTGGCATAGTAATTGTGTAGCCAGGATAAACATTCGTTTCTTTAGCAATTTTAATCACATTTTCAATCGGTAACATTCCTTTATTACTGTAAACTGATTCTGGAATTGGAATATTCTCAGCAGCCCATGGTGTCTTAGCAATCTCTTTATTCAATTTCTTCGATTGAATACTACCATCATATAAGTGTATTGGTGCATTCGAAAGCTTTTCTTTTGCAACAAAAGTATTCAGTCTTTCACCAAAAGAACTCGCCCAAGGTAAACCTGATAAAACAAGAACTAACAAGAAAATTGTCATCCAGAACCCTGTGCTCGCATGTAAATCTCTCCAGAACACACGTGATCCTTTTCTTATTCGAATACGAAAAATACTTAAAAATGATTGTTTATTACGTGGGAAGTATAAATATAATCCTGTTGCTAATAAAATAATTGCCCATGATGCTGATAATTCAACAAGATTATCCCCTAATTTACCAGCCATAATTTCACCGTGAAGTTTTACGATGATTTCCATTAAGCGCTTATCATTTTGAAGTTCACCTAATACTTTCCCTGTATATGGATTGACAAAAACTGTATAACTAGCTTCGCCTTTCATAATTCCAATTTCAGTTGAACGCTTTGGATCCTTCACATCTGTAAAAGAAGAAATTGGATCATTAGGATATTTGTCTTTTACAGCTTTTAACTGTAAGCTGGGTGTAAGTTCTTTAGTACCTTGCTGAACAAAATATAAATCTCGATCCAACATTGGTTCAACATAAGGTCTAAATAAATAGATAGAACCTGTAATCGCTAACAGAATTAAGATTGGTGCAAATATGATCCCTCCATAAAAATGCCATCTCCAAATTGCTTTATAAAGTGATGTCTTTTTCGAAGAAACTTGTTCAGTTTGAACTGAATTTAGTTGTGTATTTATCTCCATTTGGTTTTACCTCTAAATAATTTTTATCTACTTTTGAAAGTATAAAATCCAATTGTGATAAATTAATGAAGTTTTAATGATTTTTTTATGTTATTATTTAGATAATTTTGGTGATTACTTATTATGCTCTTTAAAAACAAAAAACAGAGTATCCTTTTAAAGATTCTCTGTTTCAATTAACATTTTTGAATAATTATTTTACCCTTCTAATTTGAACGACTATATTTTGAATAATAAAACCTATCATTAGTATAATCACTAGTACAATGCTTTATTTATGAAAAAGAACAGTTGTCTTTATAAACTCTTCGGTCCTTTTATATCTTCTAAACCATTATTTTCGTTAAGAAATGAATGCGTAGGAAAATGTTTATGTAAGTAATTTTTATATACGTTTACTGCATTATCAACTGTTCTTTGCTGTTCTTGCGTTTCAGCTCCATTCATTAGATGGTCAATAATCAACATCCAGCTCACAAGGTCGAAATCCCTACTTGTCCCATTCTGAAACTTCATTTCCAATTTTTTAAATGTAATACTGGCTTTATTAAACTTAATCTTTTTAATGAACGACATTGAGTTACTCCTAATAGATATTTTTTCAAAAAATAATTTAACATTTTCCGTAAAAAAATTTAAATATTAAATAGAAAATTGATAAATGAATCATTTATCTGAAGTTTGATCAGCTACCACCAAAACATCTAAATGCCGTAATTCTCTTAATAATTTTTGAACAATTGAACCCGTTTTTATTTCTTCCCATCTAGTACGTGCAGACTGTCCTATTATTACATGAGTTGTCTTTTTTTCACTTATATTACTTACTAATTCTATAAACACATGTCGACGATCATCCGCTTCATACAATTCAAATGTCCCACCTAATCGTTCAGTTAACTCTTTTATTTTTTTTAAAGAGAGACATTCTTCTTCTGATAAACTATTATGATCTTTAACGTAAGCAACATACCAAGTAGCTTTTAAACGATAAGCAATTCGAAAACCACGTCGAATGAGTCTTTCACTATCTGATTTTAAATTTACACAGACAAAAATCACTTCTTCCTGTCTCCAAGGACCACGTAATGTTAGGTCTCTCTCCCATGCTTCCAGACGTTCGTCTACATCATCAGCAACTTCTCTAAGAGCTAATTCACGTAGTGCTATCAGATTCCCTGTTTTAAAAAAGTTATTTAGCGACTGTTCTATTTTAATTGGAGCATATATTCTTCCTTCTCTCATTCTTTCTCTTAAGGCTTTTGGAGAAATATCAATTAATTCAATTTCATCTGCATCTCTGAGAATATGATCTGGAACCGTTTCTCTTACTCTAACTCCTGTGATTTGTTCAACACTATCATTCAAACTTTCAATATGTTGTATATTCATGGTTGAAATAACAGAGATTCCAGCACTTAAAATTTCTTCTACATCCTCATATCTTTTGAAAAATTTACTCCCTGGAACATTTGTATGTGCTAATTCATCAATTAAAACGACTTCTGGATTCCTTTTTATAACTGCTTCAGTATCCATTTCTTCAAGTGTTGTGCCTTTATAGGCAATTTTTTTTCGAGGAACAATTTCTAATTCCCCTATTTTTTCTATTGTTTCTTTACGTCCATGAGTTTCAAGTAATCCTATCACAATATCGATACCTTTTTTCTTAAGTTCATTTGCTTCTCTTAACATTGTATAAGTCTTTCCTACACCTGGAGCTGCACCTATATACACTTTTAAAGAACCACGTTTAATTTTATTTATTTCATTTGTGAGTTCTTGAGGTGTTAGTCGGCGATAAGGATCCACCATTTCTTTATTTTCTTGTTTAGTAGGTATTACTCTTTCTCCAGCTTTTTCTGCTCTATCTGCAACAATAAAGACATCTATATTTTTTGTTTTTCTTAGAATTCTATTAATAATGGATCCGTAAACAATCTCTTCAAAGCGAGTTCTTTTTGATTGTCCCATTACAATACTCGTTATATTATGTTGAGTTGCATATTGAACTACTTGATCTGCTATTGAGTCACCTTGCAATGGTAATTCTTCAAATTCACCTCCAACTTTTTCAACTAATTTAATAATCGATCTTTTAAATGTCAGCTCATCATTAGTAAACTTTTTGTTAGGAGGCTGAAAACATACGACATACAAATCACCACCTAATCTTTTAGAGATTTGCTGTCCTCTTCGAACTAATATTGAACCATTCCAATGATATTGGACTGTTACTAATATTTTTTCTGAAGCTCCTGAAGGTCCCACCATGCCATGTTTTTCTCGATACTCGTCAAGTGCATCATTTACTTCTCCTGCTAAAAAGCGTAGGGCTAGTTCACGAAGAACTGCAAGATTACTTTGATGATAAAATTGGAATCTACTTAATTTTTCTTCTTCATTATAATCAATGCCTTCTTCGCGAGATCTTCTTAAAATCACTTCAGGTGTAACATCTAACAGCTTTACATCATCCGCCATTGCTAATGTTTCTTCAGGTACATATAAATTTACTTTTACATTACCACCTGTTAACTTGCCAGCTTCATTATGAACTTCTTTTATTTCATAAATATTCATTGTCGTAATGACACTTATATTTTTAGTAATTAAATATTTAATATCATCTAATCGAGTAGGAAAGGTTCCTTCTGGGCGATTTTGATGTGCTAATGCATCAACTAACACGACTTCAGGATTTCGAGCAACAATTGCATCTAAATCTAAGTCTTTTTTTAAGACCCCATTATCATTCCATTCAATTGTAGGCATTTTTTCCAAGCATCCGATTTGTTCAATTGTTTTTTGACGGTTTGTTTCACTTATTAAACCAATGACAACATCAATACCCCGTTCTTTTAAAACATTGCCTTCTTGTAGCATATGATAAGTTTTACCAGAACCACTCACCGTACCTATAATAATTTTTAGTCTTCCTTTTTTGATTTTTTGAATGGATTGGAGTAATTCCTCGGGTGTTTTTCTTCGAAACTGCTTATCACTCACATTTTCTTCCTTCTTTCTTTATACATAAGGAAAAAGGAGAGAATAATTCTCCCCTTTTATCTTAATTTCTGTAAGTCTAAGTTTAATTCTAAAACGTTAACACGTGGTTCACCAAATACTCCTAATTGACGACCCTTCGTATGTTTTTTGATTAAAGAAGTTAATTTATCCTCTGAGATACCTGTTGCATTAGCAATCCTTGGCACTTGAGCTTTAACTGCTTCTGGTGATAAATCTGGGTCAAAACCTGAACCTGATGTAGTTACTAAATCAGCTGGAATATTTTTACCAAGATTTGTATTTTCATTTTTTAATTCTTTTATTTTTTCTTTCGTTGTTTTAACATACTCTTCTGATGCAACAGCTGCATTCGTAGCAGCTGAAGCAGTAGGATTATAGTTTGCAGCAGAGGCTCTAGAATGGAACCATTCAGGTCCCTTAAATTCTTGAGCTAATAATTTAGATCCTTTAATTTGCCCATTCGTTTTAATTAAACTTCCATCCGCTTTTTTTGGAAAAATAACTTGTGCTACTCCAGTTGTTGCTAATGGATATGCTAATCCGCAAATTAATAACAAAACGATTGATGCTCTTATCGCAACCATTAATGATTTCAAATTAATTCCTCCATTTCTCATGTATTACACAAATTGCAATGTGGATACAAGCATATCAATTATTTTTATTCCAATGAACGGAGCAATTACTCCTCCAAGTCCATAAATGAATAAGTTTTTTGATAAAAGTTTATTCGCATCCATTGGTTTATACTTCGCACCCTTCATCGCAACAGGAATAAGGAGAGGAATAATAATAGCGTTAAAAATTAATGCTGAAAGGATTGCAGACTTTGGTGAATTCAATCCCATGATATTAAGGTAATCTAACTGTGGTATTGCCATAATAAATAAAGCAGGAATGATAGCGAAATATTTAGCTATATCATTTGCGATTGAAAAAGTAGTCAACGAGCCTCTCGTTATTAATAACTGTTTACCGATCGCAATAACAGATAGTAACTTTGTTGGATCCGAATCTAAATCAATCATATTTGCTGCTTCTTTTGCAGCCATTGTTCCCGAGTTCATTGCTAAACCAACGTCTGCTTGAGCTAGAGCTGGTGCATCATTCGTTCCATCCCCAGTCATGGCAACAAGTTTACCATCGTCTTGCTCTTTCTTAATTGCAGCAATTTTATCTTCAGGTTTAGCTTCTGCTATGAATTCGTCGACACCTGCTTCTCTTGCGATTGTAGCTGCTGTTAGTGGATTATCACCTGTACACATTACGGTTTTAATTCCCATAGCTCTCAATTCTTCAAATCTTTCTTTTAATCCAGGTTTTACTGTATCTTTTAAATAAATCACACCGTAAATCTTATCATTAATCGCAACAGCAAGTGGGGTACCGCCAGCTTTTGCTACAATATTTGATTTTTCTTCTAGGTCAGATGGAATACTTCCTCCTTTAGCACCTATATATTTTTTAATGGCGTCGACCGCACCTTTTCGAATTTCGGTACCATCTTTTAAATTTAATCCAGACATTCTAGTCTCGGCAGTAAATTCGATAATTTCCGCATCTTTATATTCACTTTCTTCCAAACTTAAACCGTGTTTATGTGCCAGCTCTACAACTGAACGTCCTTCTGGTGTTTCGTCTTTTACAGAAGATTTTAAGGATGCTAATGTGACATCTTTCTCTGTTAAGCTACCGACTGGAATAAACTCACTCGCCATTCGATTACCAAACGTAATTGTACCAGTTTTATCTAAAATCATTGTATCGATATCTCCAGCAGCTTCTACTGCTTTACCAGACATAGCTAATACATTAAATTGTGTAACACGATTCATTCCTGCAATACCAATAGCAGATAGTAACCCACCAATAGTAGTAGGAATCAAACAAACTAATAGAGCTATTAAAGTAGCCACATCAATAGATACGTTTAAATATTTAGCTATTGGGACAAGTGTCATAATAACAATCAAAAATACTAAAGTTAATACAGCTAATAATGTAGTTAATGCAACTTCATTCGGTGTCTTTTGACGAGCTGCACCTTCAACTAATGAAATCATTCGATCGATAAATGATTCACCTGGATCTGTCAAAATCTTAACAATAATAAAATCTGAAACGACTCGTGTTCCTCCTGTAACAGATGAGAAATCTCCGCCTGCTTCTTTAATGACAGGTGCTGATTCACCTGTGATAGCTGATTCATCAATCGATGCAAGTCCCTCAATAATCTCACCATCAGAAGGAATGATTTCTCCTGTATCTACACGAACTATGTCACCTTTTCGTAAAGTAGTTGATGCTACTTCTTGATATGAACCGTCTTTTTGTCTTAATTTTGCCGTTGTTTCTGATTTTGTTTTTCTTAAAGTATCTGCTTGTGCTTTTCCGCGACCTTCTGCAAGTGCTTCAGCAAAATTTGCGAATAGTACTGTAAATAATAGTATTAAAAAAACAGCAATATTATATGTTCTACCAACTGTATCAAACCCAAAAATATCTGGTTTAATTGAAAGAATAAGTGTTATGAATGTACCAACTTCAACAACAAACATAACTGGGTTTTTTATCATTACTAATGGATTTAATTTTTTAAAAGAATCAATTACTGCTTGTTTTTTTATTTCATTAGATATTGGCTTATTTTCGATTGCCATAAGATCAATCTC
Organism: Gottfriedia acidiceleris; assembly: GCF_002128425.1. GTDB lineage: Bacteria > Bacillota > Bacilli > Bacillales > Bacillaceae_G > Gottfriedia > Gottfriedia acidiceleris. The sequence continues at coordinate 16,075 of NZ_NESS01000028.1, read as the reverse complement.
CTCCTTCGTTAATACCGCTCCATCTTATTTAAACATTCCTAAATGCTCTGCGATTGGTCCTAGTGCAAGTGTTGGGAAAAAGGTTAATGCACAAACGACCAAAATAATCGCAATTAAAATTACTGTAAATAATGGCGTATCTGTTCGGAATGTTCCAGATGTTACAGCAACAACTTTTTTAGTAGAAAATGACCCAGCAATTGCTAACATTGCAATAATCGAAATATATCGTCCTAGTAACATGACTATTCCAATTACAATATTATAAAAATCTGTATTTGCAGTTAATCCACCAAATGCTGATCCATTATTTGCAGCTCCCGAAGTAATTGCGTATAATACCTCTGATAAACCGTGGAATCCTGGATTTAATATAGAAGAAACTGGTCCTTTTAGTGCTAATGCAAAAGCAGTTGGAACTAATATAATTAACGGATGTGTTAAAATAGCAACCGATGCCAGTTTTATTTCTTTTGCTTCAATTTTCTTTCCTAAAAATTCAGGTGTTCTTCCTACCATCAGTCCACAAATAAAGACAGTTAAGATTACATATAATAATCCGTTTAATAGACCTACCCCTTTACCACCGAAAACATTATTTAACATCATTTCAGTTAATGGTATTAGACCACCGATTGGTGTTAATGAATCATGCATGTTGTTAACTGACCCTGTCGTTGCTGCTGTTGTAACAGCTGTAAATAATGCCGATTCAGACAATCCAAAACGAACTTCTTTACCTTCCATATTTCCGTTTATACCAAGAGCATGTAAAGCAGGCGTACCATTATATTCAGCCACAAAGACTGCTGTTAGAAGAGCAATAAATAATATTCCCATTGCAGCAAATACAGTCCAACCTTGTTTTTTGTTTTTTATCATAACACCAAATGCATAAACTAATGAAGTTGGTAAAAGCATCATACATAAAATGTGAACTAAATTTGATAAAGGTGTTGGATTTTCAAATGGATGTGCTGCATTCGTACCAAAATAGCCACCACCATTTGTACCAATATGTTTTATAGCTTCTAATGAGGCAACTGGTCCCCTTGTAATGACTTGTTTAATACCTTCCAATGTTGTTGCATCTACTGCACCATGTAGTGTTTGAGGTACCCCTTGGAATACTAAGAATAGAGCAACAATAAAAGATAAAGGTAAAAATACTCGTGTGATCGAACGTACTAAATCGACATAAAAGTTTCCTAAGTTATCTTGACGTCCTATTAATCCTCTAATAAATGCAATTGCTACTGCAAAACCAGTTGCAGCTGACGTAAACATTGGGAAAGTAATTGCCATCATTTGAGAAAAGTATGAAAGTGCATTTTCACCGCTATAAGCTTGCCAATTTGTGTTTGTAATAAAAGAAATTGCAGTATTAAAAGCTAAAGCTGATGGCATATTGTCGATTTGATCAGGGTTAAATGGCAAATATTTTTGAAATCTAAATATCGCATATAAGATGATCAACATGACAAAGTTACAAAGTAACATTGCTAATACATATTTTTTCCAACCCATATTCTCTTTTTCTCGAACACCGATTAAACGATAAATCAATCTTTCAAAAGGTCCGAAAACGCGATCCAATCCTGTTTTTTCATAGTCATACGCTTTAACTAAGTAGCTACCTACTGGTTTTACTAATAAAAAAACTAGTAGTAACGTAACGACTACCTGTAAAATTCCCATGGACATTTTATAATTCCTCCCACATGTTAAACTAAATACTAAAATTTCTCTGGTTTAATTAATACAAAAACTAAATATAGAATAAGAGCAATTCCGATTATTGCTGGTATAAGCATTTTTTAATTCCCCCTTATGCTTTTTCACAAAATAATGTAAAACCCCAAAAAACTGCAAAAACGATAACTAGTAAACCTAGCATAGTTAAATCATTTATCACTGTAATTCTCCTTCCCTTTTGCAATTTAACGAGAACAAGTTTCATAAATGTATTGTTTTTAATTAATTAGGCTAATATTCACTTTTAAGTAAATATTTCCCATTCAGAACAATTTCTAGTAAATTAAAAAAGACCAATGGATACTAATCTTCCTAGTAAATAACTAAAACTTCATAAAGGAAATAAACATAATTTACTAATAAAATATGAATATCCCAATAGTTTATAGTTAATTCAACTGTGGAAGAAAAGTATTCATTGGTCTACCTAACACCCAGCTAGCTCAAAGCTCTCTTTGTGTTCTGTCTCCCTGATCTTTTCTAACTTTTTCCTAAAATTAATCATTTTTTTGCAAAATAAATAGACCTACTCAAATATTCGCTCAGGTAAATTACTGTCAAAAGACAATAAAAAACCCGCTCAAATTAGGCGGTCTACTGACCTCCTTCGCTTTAGCTGACGAAGTTAGCTGTCGGGTAGGATGGCGAAAGAGTATCTCATCCCTTCTACAATAATGTAGAATTAACCCCAAAAAATTGGTTCCTCCGTTTACGATTGATTCGTAATTAAGCCGATATTTAATTTGCTGTTTTGATTATACGTCTATGGTTTTTACATGTAAAGCGTTTTTTTCAAAACAAAAATTTACCTCTTTACAAATTTATTAATCTAAGTATTATAAATCATATCAACAAAATAAATTTGCTAAAATCGCTTAATCGTATATACGAGCGGGGGAACCATTTAGTGCATTGCACTTGGGGTGAATCCTTTTAGGTAGGGCAACTTTTCAAGTCCGAATCCGTCAGCTAACCTCGTAAGCGTTTGGAGAGAGTAAAACTTAATCGTGTTATTAATATTTCAATATACCTTTATTGAAATAAATAGCTACGAGAAGAGTACTCTTCTTGTGGCTATTTATTTTGCTTTTAAACAAATGAATGGGAGAGATATTAGTGATAACATCGAAAAAAAAGCTTGAAATTGAATTAAGTGAGGCATTTATTAAATTCCAAAGAGATCTTATCGGAAGAGGTCCTCAAGAAGCAAAAACATATATTGTTGAAGACATGATCATTCTTCGATTTAAAGGTGTATTAACTACCGAAGAAAAACATTTAGTCACTCACAGTACTGGAAAAAGTCTTGTAAAAAAAATGCGACAAGTCCTTAGAGAAATGTATAGTAAAGAATATGAAGAGATAATAGAAAAACATACAGGATGTAAGGTCCTATCTAGTCATAGTGATACAAGTACAAACACTGGCGAACGTATTGAAGTTTTTGTAATGGACCGAAATATTAATAAGTTATTCGAAGAAATTAATAAATATAATTCAATAGTATAATATTTTTTATAATTTCATATTCAATAATCGCTGAATTCTTAATGAAGCGGGGGAACCAATTTTGCGGTATTAAGCCGCTTGGGGTGAATCCTTTTTAGGTAGGGCTACTCTTTAGGTCCGAATCCGTCAGCTAACCTCGTAAGCGTTTAGGGAGGGGATACAAAGTGACTTTTTTAAACACTGGGTAAGCCTCGGTGTATTTTTTATGCTCTTTTTATATTATTTTTCTAAAATAATCTATAAGTTGGGGTGGGTTTCATGAAAGAAGGTAAAATCATTATCCTTTGGAGTTGTTTAATTTTAACACTGGGGTATCAAATATCGAAAAGCAGAGACCTACAAGCAATGCAAAATAAAAATACCAAACCAAAAATAAATATTCATTTAGTAAAAAAAACACATGATAATCATAATATTATTTACACTTTTAAAATGCAAAATGATTCGAACAATGTCATCAAGCAAAATAATGTTTATATGCATTTTAATATAAAAACTTTAAACGGCTATAAAATGAATCCATTTAAAATTGAAGCTAAAGGAAATAAATTGAACATTAGACCTCATGAAAAGCTAATATTAACATTCAAGATTCCAATTGAGACTGGATTAAAAGCCAACCTATTAAATATGGATCATCCAGAAATTGAGATTAAAGGATATACAGAAAAAATAAGTAATTCCCACTTATTTCATTTAAAAATACAGGTTTAATTTTATTATATAAAACAAACAAAGCTACTATCTAAGTCATTAGGAGATCTTTAAATATGAATATTGCATTTTTCTTTACTCCAAAAATTGACCTTGTTTACATGAATGTAAATTCAACAATGCGACAAGCACTTGAAAAAATGGAATTCCACCGTTATACAGCTATACCCTTAGTAGATGATAACGGAAAATATGTTGGTACACTTACAGAGGGTGATTTATTATGGAATATAAAAAATACACCATCTTTAAGCTTTAAGAATACTCAAGATATCCGATTAAGTGACATTTCCTTATACAATATTAATGAACCTGTTTCTATAAATGCAGAAATTGAAGACCTTTTTTCAAGAGCAATTGATCAAAATTTCGTACCTGTTGTGGACGACAATGATACCTTTATAGGAATGGTAAAGAGAAAAGAAATTATTGAATATTGTGCTAAAACGATATTAAAAGAAAAAATTAATTATTCGACTATATAGAAAAAATCATCATAATAAAAATTACCAATCTTATAATAAGGAGACATTATGAACCTATTATTGATTACCAACATTGATCTTGAATCGGAAATTACACAAATAATAATAGATACAAGAAATTATAATGAAAACTATATAATTAAATTATTTAATTTGCTTAATCGATCCAACATTACAATTGATTTCGTTACTTCAACTACCGATATAATAATATTTACATTGAAAAATAGCGTTACAGATTCGGCAATAAAAATAATGAAAGTAAATGGTTATATACCTGAAATAAAAAATAATTGTACAAAAATTACAATTAATGGCACAGCAGAAATTACTGATTTGCCTGGTATTGTTTCAAAAGTAATAAATGCGTTATTCGATAAAGACATTCAAATATTACAATTTGCTGATAATCATAATACTATGTGGGTTCTAATTGAAGATAAGAATAAAGAAGATGCTTATCAAGCAATATATAATGCATTTCATTGAAATCTAGCCACAGTGATTAAAACGTTGGAAAACTATGAAAGATGGTATCTATAAATCATATAAAATAGGTACCATTAATGAAAATTTCTACAATAAAGGAATATTTTAATATTTTAAAATAGAACTTGAACAGGTGGATGGCTGATGAAAGATATTTTAAAATTTGTACTTTGGAGCTGTCTCACCTTAATTTTAGGCTACCAAATTATAAAAACAGAGAATATACATGAGAAGGAAAATACACCAAGCGTACCTAAAATTAGCATAAATTTAGTCCAAAAAAAACGAAATCATAACAATACAATTTATATATTTAGATTTCGTAATGAATCGAAACAACTAATTAAACAGTGTAATGTATATTTACGGTATCACGTTCTATTGAAACAAGGAATACAATTAAGCCCATTTAAGATTGAAGCGATGGGTAATAAATTAAATATTAAACCAAAGGAGAAGTTAACTATAAAAGTAACAATACCAAAGGAAAAAGGGTTTAAAGGAGAACTACAAGATATATATAATCCAGAACTTGAAGTTCTTGGTTATGTAAAGGAAGTTAAAAATGATAATAAGTTTCGACTAACAGTAAAAGTAGATTACAAAATAAATTGATTTAAAATACAGCAAAAAACAGAAAAACCCTCCTCAGGGTTTCTCTGTTTCAAAATTACTACTAATTTCGCTCCCCATTTATTTCTCCATACCCAACTACTATTTCGCCGCTTTCTCATACTCCTGTTTAAAAAAGCTCTTCATAGAATGGAATACATCTGATTTTTGTTTTAGGATATAGTAGCGGAATTTTTCATCGTTAATGTTTTTATATGCGGACATTAAAGTAGAGTGTCGATTGTATTGGTTTACTTCTCCGTATCCGAACATATTGCTCACTTTCATTAACTCTTGAACTAATTTTACGCAGCGAGCATTATCAGATGTTAAATTATCTCCATCAGAGAAGTGGAATGGATAGATATTATATCTTTCAGGAGAATATTTGTATTCAATTACTTCTAAAGCTTTTCGATAAGCAGATGAACAGATCGTTCCTCCGCTTTCTCCTTTTGTGAAAAACTCTTCTTCTGTAACTACTTTTGCTTCTGTATGGTGTGCAATAAACTCAATGTCTACTGACTCATATTTTGTTCTTAAAAATCTAGTCATCCAAAAGAAGAAGCTTCGTGCCATATACTTTTCCCATAAGCCCATACTTCCGCTCGTATCCATCATTGCGAGTACGACGGCTTTAGATTCAGGTTTTCTAATTTCATTCCATGTACGGAACTTTAAGTCTTCTGGAGATATTGGGTAGAATGATGGTGTCCCACTCATTGCGTTACGTTTAAACGCAGACATCATAGTACGTTTTTTATCAATGTTACCCATTAACCCAGTTTTTCTAATGTCATTAAATTCAATGTTTTCTACTGTATTTAAATCTTGTTCTTTTCTTTTTAGATCAGGTAATTCTAACTGACTAAAAAGAGCTTCCTCTAATTCCATTAGTGAAACCTCTGCCTCATAATAATCTTCGCCTGATTCTTTACCTGCTCCTTGCCCTTTACCAGCACCTTTTTGCGGCTGGCCACCTTGTGAACCATCTCTTGCCACTACATCGCCAACTTTACTGTCTCCAGTACCCTGACCAACGTGTTTATTTTTATCGTAGTTGTATCTAATCTTATACTCATCTAGTGACCGAATTGGAATTTTTACTACATCGCGCCCGTTTGACATGATGATACTTTCTTCTGTGATCAAATCTGCTAAATTCTTTTTTATCGCCTCTTGTACCTTCTCTTGGTGGCGCTGTTGGTCGTCGTGTCCTTTACGATGGAGGGTCCAGTCTTCCTGTGAAATGGTAAAATTATGCTTTTGTTCGATATTTTCATTACTCATTTTCTTTCCCTCCCTTACTTATTATGATTTATTGTAAAAATAAAAAAATCGTCACACAGTATTGCTTAATTGCATAAACTAATTCGGTAGGTGATTTTCTACCCTTTTTTATAGATTACTCTATCATATGCAGAAGGACACAATAATTGACAATGTTTCTTCTAAATTTTACACCCATTTTTTCAGAAAATAGGACGAGTCCTTAAAAATAAATGTATTTATATAAAAATTCCAATAAACTATTGCCTTTAACTATATGTAACACTACTTAAAAAAGAACAAAAAAAGTGGAAAACTAGTAAAAGTTCTCCACTTTTTTTATTTATGGTAAATTATGCCCCATTCCAGCTACGTAAATTCGTAACCATTGTTCGGCTGATATACTTAATTTTGTAGACTCAACTGCTGTTTTAACTCGTTCAATTTTACCAGAACCTACGATTGGCATCATTTTAGCAGGATGAGCTAATAACCATGCATACATTACTTCGTCAATTGAATTTGCACCTATTTCACTAGAAATCTCTTCCAGCATCGCTCGAACTCGTACCGCTGATTCAGACTGACTAGTAAAAATTTGTCCGCCTGCTAATGGGGACCAGATCATTGGAGCAATATCTTTTTCAAGTAATAAATCAATTGTTCCCTTTTCAAAATGCTCTAATTGCATTGGCGAAACTTCAATTTGATTTGTTACTAAAGGCATGTTTAGATGTGCTTGTAATGCGTTAAATTGAGATGGTAAAAAGTTTGATACTCCAAAGTGGCGTACTTTTCCTTCCGATTGAAGTTGATTAAACGCCTCTGCAATTTCCTTTGGATTCATAAAAGGATTTGGTCTATGTATTAATAGTAAATCGATATAATCTGTTTGTAGATTTTCCAAAGAATTATTAACACTCATTAGGATATGCTCTTTACTAGTATCGTAATGATTCATTTTAAGTTCAGGAAACTTTGATGTCTTTAACTTTATACCACATTTTGTAACGATTTGAATTTTTTCACGAAGCTCCGGTTTTAGTGCTAAAACCTTTCCGAAAATTTCTTCACAAGTATACCCACCGTAAATATCGGCATGATCGAATGTTGTAATTCCTAAATCAATACATTCTTCTATAAAAGTTACTAATTGTTCTGTTGTCATTTTCCATTCAGCTAAACGCCATAATCCATGAATAACTTGTGAAAACTCAAGGTTTTCAGCTATTTGAATTCTTTTCATATACACTAACTCACCCTTCTTTTTGATCATTATCATCATTATAGGATAAACATTATTAATTGCAAAAGAAAACGGCTACCTAATAGATAGCCGCTTAAACAATTTTATCGATTTAGTAATGAGCCTACGTAACGTAATAACTCATTTGCTGATGTAGAGTTATATCCATACTCATCAACTAATCTGCTGACAACGTCATTGATTTTCTTTAATTGACGCTCGTCAGGAGTTTTTGTGGACGTCGTAATCTTCACAACATCCTTCAGATCCGAAAAAAGTTTCTTTTGGATAGCTTCTTTTAATCTTTCATGTGAATTGTAATCAAAACGTTTGCCTTTTCTTGCATATGCAGAGATTCTGATTAATATTTCTTCACGGAATGCTTTCTTTGCATTCTCAGAGATGCCAATTTGTTCTTCAATTGAACGCATCAACTTTTCATCTGGGTTCATCTCTTCACCTGTTAAAGGATCTCGTAGCTTATTCTTATTGCAATATGCTTCTACATTATCAAGATAATTATCCATAAGCGTTTTTGCAGACTCTTCATATGAATATACAAAAGCTTTTTGAACTTCTTGTTTTGCAATATCATCGTATTCTTTTCTTGCGATTGAGATAAAATTCATATAACGCTCACGGTCTTCATTAGAAATAGATGGATGTTGATCTAAACCATCTTTTAATGAACGTAATACATCCAAAGCGTTAATTGAGGGAATCTCTTTTCGAATAATTGTAGACGAAATACGGTTAATGACATATCGTGGATCGATACCATGCATCCCTTCATCTAAATATTCTTTCTTTAACTCCTCTAAATCAACAGTGTTATAGCCTTCTACCATTTCACCATCATATAGACGCATCTTCTTAACTAAATCAATATCTCCTCGTTTTGGTTCTTTTAAACGAGTAAGGATTGTAAACATTGCTGCAACACGTAAAGTATGTGGAGCAATATGAACATTTGAAACATCACTTTCAGAAATCATTTTTTGATAAATTCTCTCTTCTTCACTAACTCTTAAATTATACGGAATTGGCATTACGATAATTCGAGAATGTAGTGCTTCATTTTTCTTATTATTAATAAAGGACCGGTACTCTGTTTCATTCGTATGAGCAATGATTAATTCATCCGCAGAAATCAATGCAAAACGCCCTGCCTTAAAGTTTCCTTCTTGCGTCAGGGATAATAAGTGCCATAAAAACTTTTCATCACATTTTAGCATCTCTTGGAATTCCATCATTCCACGGTTTGCTTTATTTAACTCACCATCAAAACGATAGGCACGTGGATCTGATTCTGATCCAAATTGAGCAATTGTTGAAAAATCAATACTTCCTGTTAAATCTGCAATATCTTGAGATTTTGGATCTGACGGGCTAAAAGTACCAATTCCAACTCGACGATCCTCTGATAAAAATATTCTTTCTACCATAACATCTTCTATTCTTCCACCAAACTCTTGTTCAAGTCTCATTAAATTTAAAGGTGAAAGATTTCCTTCAATTCGAACTCCATATTCATTGAAAAAATCATCTCTTAAATGGTTAGGAATCAAGTGCAATGGATCTTCATGCATTGGGCAACCTTTAATAGCGTAGATCGCACCTTGTTCAGACCTTGAATAAGATTCTAAGCCTCTCTTTAACATCGTTACCAGTGTAGATTTACCACCACTTACAGGACCCATTAACAATAAAATACGTTTTTTTACATCTAATCTCTTGGCAGCGGGATGGAAATATTCTTCCACTAGTCTCTCTAGCGCTTCTTCTAATCCATATAGGTTGTTATTAAAGAAACTGTAGGTTTTTTTACCATTCACTTCTTCAATACCTGCGTCTTTTATCATATTATAAATTCTAGAATGTGCAGTTTGTGCAACCCATGGCTCCTCTTTTAACATTTCAAGATACTCAGCAAAAGTGCCTTCCCATTTCAGTCTTTGTTCCATGTCCCGATGCTGCTCAAGTTTCTTTAAAATATCCATGGACAAGTACCTCCTTCTTCTCATCTGTAAGAGAGATTATTAAAGGATATGCAAGGATGTCCGTACTCATGCTATATCTTTGAGTAGGAAAATATATTTTCTCGAAATCCAATTCTCATAATTTTACTTTCATATTTCTATGTTTTTTTTGTATAATAAGGTTTAGGGTGTTGGGAATTTTTCAATTGGGAGGATACATACTGATGAGACTAGTATTAATTTTATTAGTTACAGCATCATTCTTAGCTGCAATTTTCACAGGTGGCTATAATGACAAACCTGGACTGAAAAACAGATAATATTTTAAAGGATGCTTCTAAATGCGGATCTTAATTTTATTTAGACCGTTTTAATAGAAGTATCTTTTTTATTTGCGTGTTTTCTCGAATTATACAAAAAAAATCACCATAATATGGTGACCTTTTTATTATTTAGAATAATCTTTTACCTTTAACAACTCACGGAAATCTTGCTGACGTAATGCTTCATAAATTAAAATTGCAGCTGTATTTGATAAATTTAGAGACCTAATATGATCTGTCATTGGTATACGTAAACAAGTTTCCATATTTTTGTCAATTAACTCTTTAGGAAGCCCTGTTGTTTCTCTACCAAATACAAAGAAAATTTCATCATCTAAATTTGTATAGTCAAAGTCTGAATATGTTTTTTCCCCAAATTTAGTTATAAAATAAAATTTCCCGTCTTTATACTCATCAAATAAATCATCCAAAGAATCATGATAATGGATATCTACATGCTCCCAATAATCAAGACCAGCTCTTTTTAACATTTTATCATCAGTTGAAAAACCTAACGGACGGATTAAATGCAAACTTGTATCTGTTCCTGCACAAGTACGTGCAATATTTCCTGTATTTGCTGGAATTTGTGGTTGATATAATACAACGTGTATTCCCATCTCTTTCACCTCTATATTGTTTCAATGCTTTATATTATATCAAATTCGTAATTAATAAGGTATTATTCCATTGGAGGGTTAGAAAAGCCATCAACGATGTGAAAAAACTTATACTTAATATTCTCCGTAAAAGCAGAAGAATCATAGTATGACCAATATCTTTTACGGCTATTTACAGTATGTGCATTCACTAACGGTTCACCATTTTCATCCTTAGCAACAACGATCGTACAATGATTCCATACTCCATCACCCTCGAAATCATATACGATAATATCTCCCAACGTAAGATGGTTTGGAGAAGGCACTTCTTCTGCTTTAATTCCCGTTTTAGGCGAAGGTAGAAATCTTCTTAATGCATGAGCAACTCTCCAGGAATAGCTACTATTAGAATGATTTTTATACCACCACCCTGTCCCGGGTTTTGGCATTCCAACCATTCGAACTCCTCCAGCCCTTAAGCATTGAGATATAAAATTAGTACAATCATTTGCATACAATGGATATTCTTTATTATGGCCATCCCACCAGGTTTCAGCATATTTAACAGCATTAAATCGGTTATATCTGTTATTTCGATCTAATGATTCACTTTCTCCTAAATCGTCTTCTTCAAGTTCAAATTTTTCAACTTGATTATCAATCGGGAACGCTATGTCATATAAGATTTCATCATTTTCAATTGCGATCTGTCTTTCATGTTGATCCTCTTCAAAATATAAATCGGTTTGCTTTAAAAAATATCGCGTATGAAAAGTATAATTTATATAGATTACATCCTGTTCATTCCAAATATTGTTTACATCAAGATTTCCATATACTTTTACTAATGAAATATTACGCTTATTATATAATTCAACTTTACGCTGAATTGCCTGATATTCTTTTTCTTGAATAAGATGACTACGATGTCCTTCACCAAAATAAAGTTGTAATCGTTCTTTTAAATAACGCTCTAAAAGTTCACGATTAAACAAGATAATCCCCCTTTTCAACATTTATTCTTATTCTATACGATGTTGAAAAATAGGAGATTATACCACTCTTTATTGATTACTTTGAGAGAACATCATTAATTTCATTTAATACAATCTCATCTTGCTCTGATTGTAAACAACTTTCAATAAATGGTGTACTGTTCTTTCCCTCAATCTCAGAAATAGCCCAAATTGCTGTACCTCTTATTACTGGTCTAGCATCTTTTGTAGCTAATTGCTTTAAATCATCTAACGCCGATTCATCTTTAAAATGTGCTAAAGCAATTATAGCATTTCGCTGAATAGGGTTCTTTCCTCTCCATGACCCAGACATTTGACCAAACTGACTTTTAAACTCTCTGTTACTTAGCTTTAACACTGATCGTAATAAAGGTTTTACAGTTTCTGGATCAGGTTCCATCTCAGTATGATGAGTCAAATTAATCCCTTTATTTTTAGGACAAATTGTCTGACATGTATCACATCCATATATACGATTTCCCAGCTCTTTTCGAAACTCAACAGGAATCATCTCTTTTGATTGCGTTAAAAAAGCAATACAATTTTTAGCATTTAATTGACCTGGAGAAACAATAGCACTTGTCGGACAAACATCTAGACACTTTGTACACTCTCCACACTGTTCCTCAATAGGCGAATCCGGTTCAAAAGGTAATGAGGTAATCATTTCCCCTAAATACACATAAGAACCGAATTCTGGCGTAATAATTGAACAATTTTTAGCACTCCACCCTATACCTGCTCGCTCAGCTACAGCTCGATCTACTAGCTCACCAGTATCGACCATCGACTGAACCTTTGCACTTGGATAATGTAATAAAATAAATGACTCAAGCTGAAGTAATTTCTTTTTTACAACTACATGGTAATCTTCCCCCCATGAGGCCCTACAAAAGATTCCCCTTGTAGATCCTTTTTTACTTTTAGGAGGGTTTTTTAATTTAGATGGATAAGCTAAAGCAATTGCAATGATTGAATTAGATGCTGTCATAATTTTTCTTGCATCTACTCTTCTTTCAATATCCTTTGTCTCAAAGCCCGATTGATAATTTAATTCCTGCTGTTTATATAAACGATTTTTTAATGTTAAAAATGGATCAACAGTCGTAAATCCAATCTTATCTATTCCAATTTCTTTACTATATGAAATCAATTCTTTTTGAAATTCTTTAATATTCACAAGAATCACCTAACTGCCTGTTAATTTGCATATTATATTTTTCTATTCTAGTCAGAAAATTATTTCTTTATCTAATTATGACACATAAATCTTTAATAATAGACTTTTTAATATAAAAAAACGCAATGTATCGTTCTTCGAATGAATCAATACACTGCGTTGTTATCAAGTTAAAAGTGCTAAACTACTAAAACAAATGTAATAAGTATTTAGTAGGTTTTTAATGAACTTGTAATTAAATTTATCATAAATATGTCACAAATTCAAGAATAAAATCAAATTTTGTCGAAAGAATACTGCATAATTAAGCTTATTATATAAAAGGGACGAAGAATAACAGAGGATATTGAAAGATTTGTAGAAATTTGAATAAAGGTATAATTAATTTTCCTATAGAATTCTTCTTTATAGGTTAAATATAGGAGGAGAGTAACTATGACAGATCCTTTGGTGAATGAAGAAAAAAATCCATTGGTCGAGAGTTTCGAAGGTGTCTGTAATTTAATAGAAGAAACTAATGACAGGATTGATTTTACACAGGATACACTTATGGAGCTTGATCGATACAATAATGAGAAATTAAAAGATGCAAAACAATTTACTATTAAAGTAGCTACAGCGAGCCTTATAATAGCAACAACTGGCTTAGTAGTTACTTTAGCAAGTAAAAGAAAACCAAAACAATTTGATTGGCTTGCTGCTAAGCAGAAACGTAAGTATGTAAAAATGCAATAAAAAGTACTACTAAAAGAATAATCCCACATAAAGAAAGGCAGCGACCATTGTAATAGTCGCTGCCTTTCTTTATGAAGATCGTTAATACAAAATGAAAACATTTTATAATGTTGGATGAAGAATTAACCTAAATATTAAAAACTCTATTCTTTTTTCATTAACCTTTACGACTAAACAAAAAAAGGATTCTGCATATCTGCAAAATCCTCTTTCCTTAATTCAATATAGCGGTGACAGGACTTGAACCTGCACATCCGTGAAGATACCTGATTTTGAGTCAGGCGTGTCTGCCATTCCACCACACCGCCAAAAAGTTATAAAATAATTATAATATATGAAAGACAAATTGTCCAATTAAATCTGAAATTAAAAACCTCTTACTTTTGTAAGAGGTTTAATGATGCCGAGGGCCGGACTCGAACCGGCACGGTTGTCACCAACCGCAGGATTTTAAGTCCTGTGTGTCTGCCAATTCCACCACCCCGGCGTGGGGTAAATATAAAGGCGGTAACCGGATTTGAACCGATGATAAAGGTTTTGCAGACCTCTGCCTTACCACTTGGCTATACCGCCATATTTTTTTGGAGCGGAAGACGGGGCTCGAACCCGCGACCCCAACCTTGGCAAGGTTGTATTCTACCACTGAACTACTTCCGCAAAATGGCTGGGCTACCTGGATTCGAACCAGGGCATGACGGAATCAAAATCCGTTGCCTTACCGCTTGGCTATAGCCCATTAATTTAGAACTTTATATACTATATTCATTTTATTATTAATAATATTACTTACTTAGTAATCAATATAATAATTTATATGGGGCGACCGATGGGAATCGAACCCACGAGTGTCGGAACCACAATCCGATGCGTTAACCACTTCGCCACGACCGCCATTATTATAAAGTTTGGCAGGGGCAGTAGGAATCGAACCCACACCAAAGGTTTTGGAGACCTCTATTCTACCGTTAAACTATGCCCCTATAAAATGGTGGAGGGGGACGGATTCGAACCGCCGAACCCACAGGGAGCGGATTTACAGTCCGCCGCGTTTAGCCACTTCGCTACCCCTCCGGTTAAAGAGTGCCGACTAGAGGACTTGAACCCCCAACCTACTGATTACAAGTCAGTTGCTCTACCAATTGAGCTAAGTCGGCATAATATCAATTCATTTACTTTGTTTAATTACTTATATAATTTGTTCTACTTAATAACTATGTTTATTTAAGATGGTGGCTCGGGACGGAATCGAACCGCCGACACGAGGATTTTCAGTCCTCTGCTCTACCGACTGAGCTACCGAGCCATCTTAAATGGCGGTCCCGACCGGGATCGAACCGGCGATCTCCTGCGTGACAGGCAGGCATGTTAACCGCTACACCACGGGACCATTTGGTTGCGGGGACAGGATTTGAACCTGCGACCTTCGGGTTATGAGCCCGACGAGCTACCAGACTGCTCCACCCCGCGATAATAAGAGTTTGTTAATTTAATTAGATGGTGGAGGATGACGGGCTCGAACCGCCGACCCCCTGCTTGTAAGGCAGGTGCTCTCCCAGCTGAGCTAATCCTCCGTAATAAAATGGTGACCCGTACGGGACTCGAACCCGTGTTACCGCCGTGAAAGGGCGGTGTCTTAACCGCTTGACCAACGGGCCAGTATATTAGTGCTGAATACATGTGGCGGAGAGCAAGGGATTTGAACCCTTGAGACAGGGTTACCCGCCTACACGATTTCCAATCGTGCTCCTTCGGCCACTCGGACAGCTCTCCAAAATGGCTCCGCAGGTAGGGTTCGAACCTACGACCACTCGGTTAACAGCCGAGTGCTCTACCACTGAGCTACTGCGGAATAATTATAAACCAAGCGACGTTCTACTCTCACAGGGGGAAACCCCCAACTACCATCGACGCTGAAGAGCTTAACTGCCGTGTTCGGTATGGGAACGGGTGTGACCTCTTCGCTATCATCACTTGATTCAATTCCTTAAGGACAATAACTATTATATCAAATCTCATTCAAAAGTCAATGACTTTTTTAAAGTTTTTTATAATAATTTTCGTACCCTCAAAACTAGATAATGTCATTATCAAACTTGTTAGTTAAGTCCTCGACCGATTAGTATCAGTCAGCTCCACGTGTCACCACGCTTCCACCTCTGAC
>NZ_NESS01000027.1 GCF_002128425.1 Gottfriedia acidiceleris | reverse complement strand
ATCAGGTGATTATTGCGAAGAGGTCACACCCGTTCCCATACCGAACACGGCAGTTAAGCTCTTCAGCGTCGATGGTAGTTGGGGGTTTCCCCCTGTGAGAGTAGAACGTCGCCTGGTTTGGATTTTTTATGGATATTTCCATATTATCGCGGGGTGGAGCACGAACGAATATGCTTCGAAGAAATTACTTCAGCATACCAATCGAGCTGCTACTTGCAATAACATCCTGAGATTGGGATGGTCTTAACGGAATAAAATTCATGGATCTATATAAAATAGAATCCACATTATCGCGGGGTGGAGCAGTCTGGTAGCTCGTCGGGCTCATAACCCGAAGGTCGCAGGTTCAAATCCTGTCCCCGCAACCAAAATGGTCCCGTGGTGTAGCGGTTAACATGCCTGCCTGTCACGCAGGAGATCGCCGGTTCGATCCCGGTCGGGACCGCCATACATACGATTCTTAAAACGAAACAAAAATTGTTTCGTTTTTTTTATTATTTTTTGAAATGAGTAATATATTAGCCCTTATTAGTAAGATTATTGCTTTTAACAATTATAACCTTTTAAAACAATGGCTGACACAAGCTATGACTGCTCGACTCGACCAGCGAGAAACACGGTAAGGCTGTGATTACAAGGAGAGTAAGCGACTAGAAGGCACAGGTTAGGATCTACGAAAAGCGAGAGAAGTAACAAAATATATGGAGACAAGCTATAAATAAATTTCAATAATGTATTTAAACTATTCAAAAGAATATTACTGTTTGACATCCGCTTAATGTTTTGAAATGATATAATATGGCAAAGTTAGAAATAGAAGAGTTAGAATTTTGGTGGTGAAGTAATTGGAGATTGTTTTACATACAAATACTGAGGAAGAAACTCAAGAAATTGCATTTTTTCTCGGACAAATAGTACAACAAAGGGATGTAATATTATTAGAAGGAGATCTTGGTGCTGGAAAGACCACCTTTACAAAAGGATTTGCAAAAGGTCTTGATGTAAAAAGAACTGTTAATAGCCCGACTTTTAATATTATTAAAGAGTATAAAGGTAGAATTCCACTTTATCATATGGATGTATATCGTTTAGAAGGTAGTAGTGAAGATTTAGGCTTTGATGAGTATTTTATGGGTGAAGGTGTTTGTGTTGTAGAATGGGCTCATTTAATTTCGGATTACTTACCAAGTGAATTTTTAAAAATCATAATAACTCATGAAGAAAATGGTAGAATGATTACTTTTATTCCAAGTGGATCTAGGTATGAATTTATTTGTAAGGAGTTAATAAACAATGACCGTTTTAGCAATTGATACATCTACAAATGTTATGGGGATTAGTCTAATAAAAGATCAATCTGTTATTGGAGAAACGATAACATTTATTAATAAAAACCATTCTGTACGATTAATGCCAGCAATTAATTCTTTAATGGAAGAATGCAATATAAAACCAAAGGAACTATCTAAAATAGTAGTTGCAAAAGGGCCAGGCTCTTATACAGGCGTACGTATTGGTGTCACTGTGGCAAAATCATTAGCCTTCACTTTAAATATTCCAATTATAGGTGTATCAAGTTTGAAAGTGTTGGCTGCTAATGGGCGATATTTTAATGGATTAGTTTGCCCAATATTTGACGCAAGACGTAACTTATTATTTACAGGACTTTATGATTTTACAGGGCAGGTTGCTAATAGTGTATTAGAAGACTGCAATATTGACCGCAGTATCTGGATTGATAAGCTTAAATCTTATAACGAACAAATTTTATTTATTGGTAATGATGTATCAATTCATAAAGAGTTTATTATTGAGCACTTAAAAGATAAAGCTGTTTTTGCAAAAGAAAGTATAAATAACCAGAGACCAAGTGAACTGTTTACATGTAGCTTAGAAGAAAAAGAAGAATCAGTTCATAATTTTGCACCAGAATATTTAAGATTATCAGAAGCTGAAGCTAATTGGCTAGCAAGCCAAGAAAAGTAGGAGGATATTATGATCTCATCGGTTGCTTTTCGTAAAATGAAAGAAGAAGATTTAGATCAAATAGTAGAAATTGAAAAAAAATCATTCCCTACACCATGGACATACGAAGCTTTTTATAATGAATTATATTCCAATCAATTTGCCAATTATGTAGTTGCGGAGGTTGATGAAAAAATAATTGGTTATTGTGGTCTATGGGTGGTCATTGACGAGGGACATATTACAAATATAGCTATTTTACCAGATTATAGAGGAGTAGGACTTGGCGAAAAGTTACTTCGTGCGGTAATGGAAACTGCTAAAAATCTTGGAGCTGATACATTAACATTAGAAGTAAGGGTATCAAATCATGTAGCAAAGGGACTATACAGAAAGCTAGGATTCCAAGACGGTGGTATTCGAAAGAGCTATTATACAGATAATTTTGAGGATGCATTAGTTATGTGGGTGAATTTGAAATGATAAATGAAAATTGTTTAATTCTTGCTATAGAAACTAGCTGCGATGAAACTTCGGCAGCAGTTGTTAAAAATGGAAATGAAATTTTAAGTAACGTAGTAGCAACTCAGATCGATATTCATAAACGTTTTGGTGGAGTTGTACCTGAAGTTGCATCACGATTACATGTTGAGCAAATAACTTTAGTAATCGAAGAAGCAATGAAGCAAGCACAGATCGACTATGAAGATCTAGCTGCCGTTGCTGTCACAGAAGGTCCAGGCCTTGTAGGAGCGTTATTAATAGGGGTAAATGCGGCAAAAGCAATTGCATTTGCACATGGATTACCGCTTATAGGAGTTCACCACATTGCAGGCCATATTTATGCTAATCAACTAGTACAGCCTTTACAATATCCACTATTAGCCTTAGTAGTTTCTGGTGGACATACAGAGCTTGTCTACATGAAGGAAGATGGCATTTTTGAAGTTATAGGTGAAACAAGGGATGATGCAGCAGGGGAAGCTTATGATAAGGTCGCTAGAACACTTAAATTACCTTATCCAGGTGGTCCTCACATTGATCGTCTAGCACAAGAAGGAACTGCGACTATTCCTTTTCCTAGAGCATGGTTAGAAGAAGGTAGCTATGATTTTAGTTTTAGTGGATTAAAGTCAGCAGTCATTAATTATATGCATAATGCCGAACAAAGAGGCGAGGAAGTATCACCAGCTGATGTCGCAGCAAGCTTCCAAGAGAGTGTAATTGAAGTGATAGTTTCGAAAACAATTCAAGCTGCAAAGGAATATAACGTAAAACAAGTTTTATTAGCCGGAGGAGTGGCAGCTAATAAAGGCTTGAGAGCTACATTACAAAATGAGATGAATGCTTTGAGTAATATAGAATTAATTATACCACCATTATCACTTTGTACTGATAATGCTGCTATGATTGGTGCTGCTGCATTTATCCGTTTAAAACAAGGAAAACTAGGTAATTTGGCATTAAACGGGAATCCAGGCTTAGATTTAGAGAATATGTAAGAAGTACTTATTCACAATTTTTTTATAAAATGTGGATAAGTACTTTTTATTTGTTAAAAACTTATTAAACTATGTGTACAATAATGTGTATAACATTGCTGTTGGTCTGTGGATAATGTGTATAAACCTGTGTAAAAGCTAAATTTCAATTGAATATATGTGGATAAATATGTAGATAAGAAAAAACGGATAGCTAAAAGCATATCCGTTTACTCATTATTCTTGTAGGTTCTCCCATTCTTCCATTAGGTCTATTAACTTAGCTTCGAAATCGTTTTTCTTATTTGTTAATTCCTGTACTAATTGAAAATCGCCATAAACTTCTGGCTTACATAATTCTAGTACGATGGTCTCTATATCAAGCTCAAATTGCGATATATTACTTTCGATTTCCTCTATACGACGCTGAGTTTGGCGAAGTTTTTTCTTCAATTCTTTGTCTTGTTGATAATCAGAAATTGATTGGGAGGATTGTTTAACTTGTGCTAATGTAGCCTCTTTTTCTGCTTGTTCTTTTTCATATGCTTCATTTTTCTTAAATTGGTAATAGTCATAATCACCCAAATAAATTGATAATCCTTCTTTTGCTAGTTCAAAAGTTTTTGTGGATAATCTGTTCATAAAGTAACGATCATGGGAAACAAATAAAATAGTTCCAGGATAATCTAATAAAGCATTTTCTAACACTTCTTTACTATCTAAATCTAAATGGTTAGTAGGCTCATCAAGAATTAGGAAATTAGCTTTTTTCATCATGAGCTTAGCCAATGCTAATCTTGCCTTTTCTCCACCACTTAAAGAAGTAACAATTTTTGTCACATCATCTCCGGAAAATAAAAAATTCCCTAATATTGTTCGAATTTCCTGTTCAGGCTTTAATGGATAATCATCCCAAAGCTCGTCTAATACTCTCTTATTAGAAGTCAGTTTTGCTTGCTCTTGGTCATAGTAACCAACCGAAACATTTGCACCAAAATCAATGGTTCCCTGTAACTTTTCTAAATCTCCAATAATCGTTTTTAGTAATGTCGATTTACCAACACCATTTGGACCAACAAGTGCGACACTATCTCCTCGATTCAGTATGAACTTCATCGGTTGATCTATTGTTGGGATACGATTATAGCCAATAAATAAATCTTGTACAGATAACACATCATTACCGCTTTGTTTTTCAATATTAAATGAAAAATTAGCTGAAGATTCGTCTCCAAGTGGTCTGTCTAATCGAACCATTCGGTCTAATTGTTTTCTTCGACTTTGCGCTCTTTTTGTAGTGGAAGCACGAGCAATATTACGCTGTACAAAATCTTCTAGTTTAGCGATTTCCTCTTGTTGTTTTTCGAACTGTTTTAATTCTTGTTCATATTGAGCCGCCTTTAGTTCAAGATACTTACTATAATTACCAACAAATCGTTGATGTTTATGATTAGATATTTCATAAACGATATTAACAACTTGATCAAGGAAATATCGGTCGTGGGAAACGATTAGTACTGCACCTGGGTACGACTGTAAGTAGCGTTCTAACCAACTTAGGGTGTCAATATCCAAATGGTTCGTAGGTTCATCCAGAATTAACAAATCAGGCTTCGTCAATAATAGCCTACCTAATGCAAGTCTAGTCTTTTGTCCACCGCTTAACGAAGAAATTTTTGTTTCATAGTCTTCATTACTAAAACCTAAACCACTAATAATCGAACGAATATCTGCTTCAAACTGGTAACCACCGTTTTCTTTGAATGTAAATTGAAGATGATCATATTCATTCATAACCTTGTCATAAATGGCTTGATTAGAGTAGACATCCTCCCTAGTCATTTTTACTTCTAATTTTCTCATATTGTCCTGCATTTCTACTAAAAGATTGAATACAGAATAATATTCTTCCCAAATGGTTTTATCACTTTGTAAACCAGTGTTTTGGGCTAGGTAGCCTACAGTTACATCTTTAGGTTTATTTATTTCACCGCCATCATAGGATATTTCACCTGCTATGATTTTCAATAATGTAGATTTTCCGGCACCATTACGTCCAACAATGGCAACTCGATCACTCGTTTGAACTTCTAATTTTATATTTGAAAGAATAATGTCACTACCAAAATACTTCGAGACATTATTTACTTGTAAAAGAATCATGGATAACACCTCATTGCAAAATTTTTTATCTATGTAACTGTATACTGTCAAAATTCTTAAATATAGTGTATATTTTACATTAGAACAAGTACTTTATTACTAAAATAAAGTCAAATTACACACCATAGTAAAAAGAATTACAGTAAGTGGGGGATTAAAAAATGGATTCGGAACAAATTAAAATTCCACAAGCTACTGCTAAACGTCTACCTTTATATTACCGTTTTATAAAGAATTTGTCTTTATCAGGTAAACAAAGAGTTTCTTCAGCAGAGTTAAGTGAAGCAGTAAAGGTAGATTCCGCAACAATCAGAAGAGATTTTTCTTATTTTGGGGCGCTAGGTAAAAAAGGATATGGCTATAACGTAAATTATTTATTAACTTTTTTCTCGAAAGCGCTTAACCAACATGAAGTAATGAAAGTTGCATTAATTGGTGTTGGTAATTTAGGGACTGCATTCTTACACTATAATTTTATAAAAAATAATAATACTAAAATTGAGATGGCATTTGATATTGATCCAAATAAAATTGGTACCGAAATAGGTGGAGTACCCGTTTATAATCTAGAAAATCTAGAGGATGTTATGAATGAAGATATTCAAATCGTTATTTTAACTGTTCCTGCACCTGTAGCACAATCAATAGCTGATCGATTGAATGGAAAAAATATTAGAGGAATCTTAAATTTTACACCTGCTCGAATTAGTGTACCAGAACATATTCGCATTCATCATATAGACTTAGCAGTTGAACTGCAAACATTGGCATATTTTTTACAGCAGTAACATTCATATTAAAAAAACCCCCAAAAAAATTGGGGGTTTTTAATGTAAATTGATTTGTTGAAAAACTACAAAAGAGTTCATTAACATATGCGTTAAGATTGGAACCATAATTGAATTTGTTCGTTTATACAAGTAACAAAATACAAAACCGATTAAAAAGTAAGATAAAAAGAAGGGCAAATCTCCGTGCATAAGTGAAAAGATCGCTGAACTAATCCCAGCTGAAATAATAAACGGCAAACGATTATAAAGTCTTTTGAAAATGATTCGACGAAAAATTATCTCTTCTAAAATTGGTGCAACTAAGCTTGGGATGATAATAAAAGCCGGGTTAAGCTTAGTAATGTTTATGATATTTTGAGTATTTTCTGAGCCCTTATGTAAATCAAATACATAAATTAAAATAAAATTACAAACAATTTGAGTTAGCATTGTTATGAAGTAACCTAAAACTACCCAGTTTATTATTGTACGATAATTAGCTTTTAGATTCTTAACTCCCTCATAAATGGGCTTATGTAATAAGATAAGTATAATAATTAATCCAGTTACGAAGCTAATACAACCCCATAATGCCACTGCTTCAAGAGAAGCTGTTTTCTGATCCACTCCAACGTATAAGTCACTATTTAATAAATAGGGTACTCCAAATACAGCTGAATACTGAAGAACGACATACGTTAATAAAATCCATAAATCTCTAGTTTTCAATACGATAACTCCTTTGTGTTGATATTTTTCATAACCCAAAGGTTTATAACAACACGTACATTATTTTACTCGTTTCTTATGGTTCTTAAAAGAAATTTCCACTTTTTATTTTACTTTTCATTGTAAAGATAAAAACTTATTAAATTTCGACAAGAAAAGTGCCTGCTTCGGGCTTGCAAAATTTTTTGATATTATTTAAACTAATAATTGTGTTAGCACTCAATATACATGAGTGCTAAAAATAATGATTTGATTATTGAGGAGGTATTACACATGTTAAAGCCATTAGGTGATCGTGTTGTAATTGAGCTTGTTGAGTCTGAAGAAAAAACTGCTAGCGGTATCGTGTTACCAGGTAGTGCACAAGAAAAGCCACAAGAAGGCAAAATTGTTGCAGTAGGTACTGGCCGAGTACTTGAAAATGGTGAGCGTGTTGCTTTAGAAGTATCTGTAGGTGACCGCATTATCTTCTCTAAATACTCAGGTACAGAAGTTAAGTACGGTGGTACTGAATACTTAGTACTTCGCGAAAACGATATTCTTGCAATCATAGGTTAATTAAATAAAAATACTTAAATTAAAAAATATATTTTTTAGATTATAAGGAGGTCATTTACATGGCAAAGGACATTAGATTTGGTGAAGAAGCACGTCGCGCAATGTTACGTGGTGTAGACGCTTTAGCTGATGCTGTAAAAGTAACTTTAGGACCAAAAGGACGTAACGTAGTTCTTGAGAAAAAATTCGGTTCTCCATTAATTACAAATGATGGTGTTACAATCGCAAAAGAAATCGAATTAGAAGATGCATTTGAAAATATGGGTGCAAAATTAGTTGCAGAAGTTGCTAGCAAAACGAATGATGTTGCTGGGGACGGTACAACAACTGCGACAGTTTTAGCGCAAGCTATGATTCGTGAAGGTCTTAAAAACGTAACTGCTGGTGCAAACCCAATGGGTATCCGTAAAGGTATCGAAAAAGCAGTTGCTGTTGCGATCGAAGAATTAAAAACAATCTCTAAACCAATTGAAGGTAAAGAGTCAATCGCACAAGTTGCTGCAATTTCTTCAGCGGATCCAGAAGTTGGACAATTAATTGCTGAAGCAATGGAGCGCGTTGGTAACGACGGAGTTATTACGCTTGAAGAATCAAAAGGTTTTACAACTGAGTTAGAAGTAGTAGAAGGTATGCAATTTGACCGTGGATACTCTTCTCCTTATATGGTTACAAATTCAGAGAAAATGGTTGCTGAATTAGAAAATCCATATATTTTAATCACAGATAAAAAAGTAACAAACATTCAAGAAATCTTACCAGTACTTGAGCAAGTTGTTCAACAAGGTAAGCCACTATTAATCATTGCTGAAGATGTTGAAGGTGAAGCACAAGCAACAATCATCGTAAACAAATTACGCGGTACATTCAATGCAGTTACTGTTAAAGCTCCTGGCTTCGGTGACCGTCGTAAAGCAATGTTAGAAGACATCGCGATCTTAACTGGCGGTGAAGTGATTACAGAAGAATTAGGATTAGATCTTAAAACAACTAACATCACTCAATTAGGTCGCGCTTCAAAAGTTGTAGTTACAAAAGAAAACACTACAATCGTTGAAGGTGCTGGTGAAACAGCAGCGATCCAACAACGTATCGGTGTAATCCGTGCTCAATTAGAAGAAACTACTTCTGAATTCGATCGCGAAAAATTACAAGAGCGTTTAGCTAAATTAGCTGGTGGTGTAGCAGTAATTAAAGTTGGTGCTGCAACTGAGACTGAATTAAAAGAACGTAAATTACGTATTGAAGATGCATTAAACTCTACACGTGCTGCAGTTGAAGAAGGTATTGTAGCTGGTGGTGGTACTGCATTAATGAGCGTATATAATAAAGTAGCTGCAATCGAAGCAGAAGGTGACGTAGCAACAGGTATCAACATCGTATTACGTGCACTTGAAGCTCCAGTTCGTCAAATCGCTACGAATGCTGGTTTAGAAGGATCAGTAATTATTGAAAAATTAAAAGGTGCGGAAGTTGGCGTTGGTTTCAATGCTGCTAACGGACAATGGGTAAACATGATTGAAGAAGGAATTGTTGACCCAACTAAAGTTACACGTTCTGCACTTCAAAACGCAGCATCTGTTTCAGCTATGTTCTTAACAACTGAAGCAGTAGTAGCTGATATCCCTGAGAAAAATGCTCCAGCAATGCCTGACATGGGCGGCATGGGCATGGGCGGCATGATGTAATAAGTCGCCTCACATTTTGTGATGCAGTTAAAAAAATAGAATTAACAATAACCACTTCTCAAAACGAGAAGTGGTTTTAATTTTTTTATACTTTTTCCTATTGATTGGAACATCCAGATTATAATTAATTGGTGTTTCCACAATTTTAATGGACGACAATTTTTTGTCATATTAAAATTTTGTTAATACCTAAAATTAGGAATGATAATATGAGGGAATTTCCACTGGATTAAAGAGTTAAGATGTTAGTCGAACATTTTGAAATAAATACAATTGAGAATGAGCACTTTAGAATGATTACTTTAAAAAATTTGATTGATGGGGAGCTATTTGATGACATTCACCTTTTAGCAAAAGAAATTAAACGTCAAAGAGGAGAAATACTGCTTGAGCCAATGCATTTATTCAATCAAGAGGCAGTGAAACAACTAGAGCTATGGTTAAAGTTCTTAACTTCAGAAATATGTGGCGAATAAGTGTGATGTTATATCTTAAAATAGTTTATTAATTACTTGTGACACTAATACTTTTAACTATAATTGAATAAAACTATCTGAAGTTAATAAGACTCTTACGCTATATTGACCAAAGTTAAAATGAATATGTATATTTAATTTAATATGGATAAAGAATTCTTATGTATAAATAAAATAGAACTACTATTAGTAATAAATAATGTTTAAGGATGATTTAGATGAAATTTGGTTTATATAGAGGATGCCTTTTTGGTCTCTTATTTTCTATACCAATTTGGATAGTCATATTATGGCTTATATTTAGATAGATTTCATAAAAAAGCCCCTTCAAGGAAGTAAAAAGGTTGAACGTGATTACCTCTTAATACTTCTACCTTAAAGGGGAGCTTTAAGTAGCTTTGTTTGGTTGTATTATTTCTAAACGATAAAGTCATGAAATATAGGTTCAATTAACTCTCCGCTATTTAATTGACCCCTATTTTTTATCACACATCGAACAAATGGTTCTACATATATATAATTTTTGTCTTCTCCAGTTTTTATATGTTTGGTTAAACTAAAGAAAACTGTTTTTTGGCCTGTATTCATACCGAACTCAACTAGCCCCACATTAATAAACTCACCATTTTTAAATTCTGAGATTAATAATCCCATTCCTTGTTTTTTATAGCCTGTTATATAGTAATTACTAAATCTCCAGTTAATAATTTTTAACCAATTTAGTGATCGATGTGCTGGTATGTAAGTAGAATCTTTTGATTTAGCTACTATACCTTCGAGTCCGATCGTTTTTATTTGCTCAAAAAACATCTTACCTTCCGACTCGATATAAAAACTTTTTTTGATTGATGGTTGATCAACTAGAGTTTCTGAAAGGATTTTTTTTCGATAAGATAAAGGTTCTTTCATTAAGTTATTATTTTTAAGTCGTAAAATATCAAAAACGATATATGTTAATGGAAATTGTTTGCTTCCTTGTAATATTTTATTTTCTTGAATAAAACTTACTCGATTGGTTGCCGCTTCAAAATCCTCTCTGCCGTTATTATAACAAACTAAAACACCGTCTAAGTAACAATCATCTAAGTCGATATTTTCGAGTTCAGGGATTCTCTCCGTAATCTCGGTACCATTTCGATTAAAAAGTTTATTCTTTCCATTTTGCCTTTCAAGCATCATTCGAACACCATTTGATTTCAATTCAAAATAATGTTGGTCAGAGTCAAATGGTTTATCTGCATTTTGTAGTAGCATTGGCTCAATAAACATTTTTCATTTCGCTATCATGATTGTTGCTTTTCAACATAATCAAGATTCCTTTCTTTTTCATTTGATATATATATAAATAACATAAAAATTTGTTTTCTTATTAGCAATCTAATTCGATCTATTTTAAATCTTCCACTTGTTAATGTACTTTTATTTCTTATCTATTTCAAGTCATAACTCGTCTATTTTCACAATATGATAAATTATCTTCTTATGAAAAGTGGTGTTATGAAATGGGGAGGAAAAATAATTTCAAAATTACGGAACCGATGTTGAATGAGTACTATGATTTGAGTCAAAAAAAGAAGGAGATTGAAAATCAGTTAGAAGAATTACAAAAGATTTTTCATGGATATTTTGATCATCAAGTTGGAATGAATGAAAAGGGCGAGCTAATTATTAATAATTTAAAACTTGAACGAATCATAAGAAAAAAAGAGAAATTTAATGAAGAGAAGACAATTAATAAATTAGAAGAACTAAACCTGTCCGACTTAATACAAATTGTAAGAAAACCAGATGGAGATAAAATCAAGTCTGCTATTAATTTGGGGTTGTTAAAAGAGAAGGATTTAGATGGATGTATTTCTGTTAATTCATCACAAGCAATTTATGTAAAACCACTAAAAAAGTAATAAACGAAATTCGATTTTAATCGAAAATAATTTAGGGAGTATATAATACTCTCTTTTTTATATGTAACGAATTTTATCTTCCAGAATACTTTATTAATATACATGTCCAAATATTCTACAGAAGGTTGTTTGGACATTGCCCAATATTGAAAAGGAGTGCTAATTTTGGCAACTTGGAGAAATGATTTTATTTCGATGAACAAATATACAAGGCCGTCAATAAAATTAAAAGAAGTTAAAAAAATAGTGTTGCATTGGACAGCCAATCCGGGGGCAAGTGCACAAAGTCACCAAAGGTATTTTAACGGTATCGCGATAAAAAATAAAACATATGCCTCTGCTCATATATTTGTTGATTCGAAAGAGGCAATCTGTATTATTCCGCTTGATGAAATAGCTTATCATGCAAATGACCATTATGAAAGAAATAGTAACGGTGGTGTATATAGAGGAGTGGATGAACTCGCTCCGAACGCAAATAAGCTTTCAATCGGTGTTGAAATGTGTGTTGAAAGGGATGGTACTATTTCACAATATACATTATCACGTACTATCAGAGTAATTGCAGAATTGTGTAAGATGTTTAAATTAAATGCAAATGATATTGTAAGACATTATGACATAACACATAAACCATGTCCAAAAACCTTCATAGACCACCCCGAACGATTTAACGAGTTTAAAGCACAAGTGAACGCGATCTTAAATCCCCCGAAAACCCAAACAGATTCAATTCCATACCCTGGCATTTTAAAAGAAGGGTCAACAGGTGAATCTGTAAAAAAGGTCCAACAAAAACTTAAAATAACTGCCGATGGAATTTTTGGACCAGTTACTGAAAATGCAGTTAAAAAATTTCAAGCAAGTAATGGACTAGTTGTCGATGGAATTGTTGGAAAAAACACATGGGGCAAACTGTTTTGAAAGATAATATCACTTAATTACTAAAGAAAATCCCTAATTCGTTGTCGAATAGGGATTTTTTTAATGAGGTGAGATGATTTTTAAACCAATAACCGATCCAATTACTAATGTGATAAATAACAGTCTTTTCCATTCTCTTGATTCATTAAAGAACAACATGCCAATTAAAACAGACCCAGCAGCCCCTATACCGGTCCAGATTGTATAACCAGTTCCGACGGGTATAACTTTTAAGGCTTTTGATAATAAGTAAAAACTAGTCCACCCAGATAAAATACACAAAATGGAATAGTTAAGTTTCTTAAAGTTATTAGATAGCTTCATAAAAATGACAAAGCCAACTTCGCCCAAACCTGCAATAAATAAAAATAACCAAGCCATTATGCTGCATCTCCTTTTTCTACTTTTTTATCACCTGAAGTTAATTTTAAGCCAATAATTCCAGATAATAATGTAATGACAAGAATGATTTTTAATATAGAGGCTGATTCATTTAAAAATAACATTCCTATAATAACTGTCCCAGCGGCGCCGATTCCTGTAAAAACCGCGTAGGCAGTACCTATTGGGATGTCTCTAATTGCTTTTGAAAATAAATAGAAGCTGAACAAGATCCCACCTATCGTTAAAAATGTCGGCAACATATTTGTAAATCCTTCTGAATATTTTAGTCCAAATGCCCATGCAATTTCAGAAATTCCCGCTATAACTAAGTAAATCCAACTCATAAAAACCTCTCCTTTTATAGCAGACTAAATGAATGATTTCGTTTCGGTAAACTACCTACCGTTCGTTAGTTAAAAGATACACTATAATCTTATGCATGACAAGTTGTAACGTTTACACAAAAATTTATTTTTTTTATGTAATGAAATACCTTGACCGAAAAATTATACATTGTTAGAATGAGACAATAATACAATATTCGTCAATATTCTTCATATATCCTCGACAATACGGGTCGAGAGTCTCTACCGGGGCGCCGTAACATGCCCTGACTATGAAGGCAGTCTGACTTTGTTTAATTTAAGTCTGATTTTCTGCCTTCTTATGCGTATTTTTCGTATGTAATTAGAGGAGAAAGTCGGCTTTTTTTATTTTTTTTGGGAAAAATAGTATCAGTTTAACTGATACGTTAATTCAATATATATAGATGGGGTGACCGTTTTGCAACAACATGACACAATTGTAGTACTAGATTTTGGAAGTCAATATAACCAACTTATAGCACGTCGTATCCGTGAGTTTGGCGTTTATAGTGAATTACGTCCTCATACAATTACTGCAGAGGAAATTAAGCAAATGGGTGCTAAAGGGATTGTATTCTCTGGCGGACCAAATAGCGTATATGGTGAAAATGCTTTTTTCTGCGATGAAGCAATTTTTGATTTAGAAATTCCAATCTTAGGTATTTGTTACGGAATGCAGTTAATGACGCAACATTTTGGTGGAACGGTAGCTAGAGCTGACCAACGTGAATACGGTAAAGCTGAATTAAATATTCAAAATCCGTCTGCTTTATTAAAAGAACTTCCTTCAGACCATGTAGTTTGGATGAGCCACGGTGATAAAGTAATTCAACAGCCAGAAGGATTCGTTGTAGATGCAACTAGTGCTTCTTGTCCAATCGCTGCAATGAGTAACGAAGCTAAAAAAATGTATGGTGTACAATTCCACCCAGAAGTTCGTCACTCTGAATATGGTAATGATCTATTAAAGAATTTCGTATTCAATATTTGCGAATGTGAAGCAAACTGGTCAATGAAAAACTACATTGAAGTAGAACTTGAAAATATTCGTAATACTGTTGGCGACAAAAAAGTACTTTGCGCACTTAGTGGTGGTGTTGATTCTTCAGTAGTTGCAGTATTAATTCATAAAGCAATTGGTGATCAATTAACATGTATCTTCGTTGACCACGGTTTATTACGTAAAGATGAAGCTGAAGGCGTTATGAAGACGTTTAGCGAAGGCTTCCACATGAACGTAATTAAAGTAGATGCTAGAGAGCGCTTCTTAAGTAAACTTGCTGGCGTTTCTGATCCAGAACAAAAACGTAAAATTATCGGTAATGAATTCATCTATGTGTTTGATGATGAAGCAGCAAAATTAGAAGGAATGGATTTCTTAGCTCAAGGAACTCTTTACACAGATATTATTGAGAGCGGTACAGCTACAGCTCAAACAATCAAATCACACCATAATGTTGGTGGATTACCTGAAGACATGCAATTTACGTTAATCGAGCCTTTAAGTACATTATTTAAAGACGAAGTACGTGCAGTTGGTACTGAACTAGGAATTCCAGATGCAATCGTTTGGAGACAACCATTCCCAGGACCAGGTCTAGGTATTCGTGTATTAGGCGAAATAACAGATCAAAAACTTGAAATCGTTCGTGAATCAGATGCAATTTTACGTGAAGAAATTGCTTTAGCAGGTTTAGATAAAGAAATTTGGCAATATTTCACAGTTTTACCTGACATTCGTAGTGTTGGCGTAATGGGTGACGAACGTACGTATGATTATACTGTAGGTATTCGTGCGGTAACGTCTATTGATGGAATGACTGCTGACTGGGCACGTATTGATTGGGATGTACTTCAAAAGATCTCAACGCGTATTGTAAATGAAGTTAAACATGTAAACCGTATCGTTTATGATGTAACTAGTAAGCCACCTGCAACTATTGAGTGGGAATAATAATTAAAAAAGCCATAAACCTTGATCTACAAGGTTTATGGCTTTTTTTGCATAAATTGGACACCAATTAGACTGCATTTTGTAACATATGGCTCCAATTTATTAATATACATTGTGATATTGTTTAGATGTTAAATAGTAGTATTGGAAGTATACAATGTTGTTCCACAAATTAGTTTTGCTCAAGTCTAAAGGTTTCTAAAAAATTGCGAGTTATATTGAAAAAGTACAAAAAATTCAAGAATCAGGAATTATAAGTATATTAATTAATGGCGGAGTACTGGTGTTTTAGGGAGTAAGAAAGTGTATCAAATAATTAATGGAGTAACTACGTTTAGTATGTTTCAGTTAATTTTTTGTTTCATTATTGCTTTTGTATTGTATTATTTATTTAGAAAGAGCTAATGACTGTAGGTTTTTAGCAACCATATAAGATGTTTTTTATCCTACTTAGATATTTTTTCCCCTAAGTATTTTTTAAAATCCAAATAATTAAGTACAACAATATAGCTAAAATATGGTAAAAACGAACGAAAATGAATATTTTATAAAAAATGTTCGTTTTTTTGTTGACACTAATGAAAACTGATTGTATTATAAATATGTAAATTAAATAAATAATTTGTCATAATTTGTCGTATATGCTAGTGAATATGGACTAGCGTCTCTACCCGCCACCGTAAACGGCGGACTACGAAGTAATGATTTCTGAACGTTATTAACCCACTATTTTGCTATTATTCTACTATTCTCGGGTTAATTACTTCAGAATGAAACTGCTCGTGATAGGCGCTTTTACCAATGTGTAAAAGTGCCTTTTCTATTTTATACAATAGAGACCGACTTTTAAGACTAAAACATAGGAGGATCACATGAAAGAACGTATCAGTAATTATTTTGAGTTCAACAAGTTAGGCACATCATATCGTCAAGAAACAATTGCTGGATTAACTACATTCTTAGCAATGGCTTATATATTATTCGTAAATCCATCGATTTTATCATTATCAGATATAAAGGATTTCCCAGAAGCTTTAAGAATGAATAAAGAGGCAATCTTTGTGGCTACATCTTTAGCTGCAGCATACGGATCGATTTTAATGGGGATCTATGCGAAATATCCAATTGCTTTAGCACCAGGCATGGGATTAAATGCATTCTTTGCTTTTAACGTAGTTCTTGGAATGGGTATTCCATGGCAAACAGCTCTAGCTGGCGTATTCGTATCGGGTATCATTTTTATCATTCTTTCATTAACTGGTCTTCGTGAACAAATTATCAATGCAATCCCAATTGAATTAAAGTTAGCGATTGGTAGCGGTATCGGATTCTTTGTTACATTTGTTGGTTTAAAAAACTCAGGTATTATCGTAAGTAACCCTGCGACATTCGTTTCACTTGGAAAATTAAATGAACCTGCTGTTTTATTAACAATTTTCGGTTTAATTATTACTGTAGTTTTAATGGCTAGAAAAGTAAAAGCTGGTGTGTTTTTAGGTATGATCATCACTGCAATTGCAGGCATGATTTTTGGAATTATCGACTTGCCATCTTCAGTTGTTGGTCCAGTACCAAGTATTGCTCCAACTTTCGGTCAAGCAATTCAACATATTCCAGATGTTTTCTCTTCAGGTAAAATGTTTGCTGTAGTATTAACTTTCTTTATTGTAGATTTCTTTGATGCAACTGGAACATTAGTAGCGGTAGCTAACCAAGCCGGTTTATTAAAAGAGAACAAGCTTGAAAGAGCGGGTAAAGCATTAATGGTTGATGCAACAGCTGTAGTAGTTGGTTCAACTTTAGGTACAAGTACTACTACTTCTTATATTGAGTCAACAGCTGGTGTAGCAGCTGGTGGACGCACTGGTTTCTCTGCAGTAGTTACTGGTATCTTATTCTTATTAGCATTATTCTTTGCACCACTTTTAGGAGTGGTAACTGCAGCGGTAACTTCACCTGCTTTAATTGTAGTCGGAGTATTAATGGTTTCATCAATTGGTCAAATTGATTGGAAAAAGTTCGAAATCGCTGTTCCAGCATTCTTTACAATAATTGCAATGCCATTAACATATAGTATTGCAACTGGTATTGCGGTTGGTTTCATTTTCTATCCAATTTCAATGATCGCTGCTGGTAAAGCGAAAAAAATCCATCCTGTAATGTACGTATTGTTTGTAGTCTTCCTACTATTCTTAGCGTATTTCAGAGAGTAGATCTTAAATTTAAAAAAGTCTGTACAAAGAAAATTCTTTCAATGTACAGGCTTTTTCTTTTTTTTTATATTGTGTACTATAAAAGTAATAAATTCTATAGGAGTAAAATTGATGGATTTTCATGAGCAAAAAATTCTACCTGCGGTTAGAAAAATAAAGGATTTAGAAAAATTATTAACTACTTCGTATAAATATATTGTTATTCTTGATATTCATATCGGTCAATTGAAAAGTGTAGTTTCTCTTGCTAAGCAACATGGAAAGAAAGTATTTTTACATGTCGACCTAATACATGGTTTACAAAGTGATGGGCATGCAGCAGAATTTCTTTGTCAAGAATACAAACCAGATGGATTACTTTCTACAAAATCCAATGTTATTTTAAAGGCTAAGCAAAAAGGGGTTATTGCCATCCAACGGATCTTTTTAATTGATTCTGGAGCAATGGAAAAAAGTTTAGTGTTATTAGAAAAAACAAAGCCCGATTACATTGAAGTGCTACCAGGAGCGTTAACGAATGTTATTGCAGAGGTAAAAGAAAGAACTGGTATACCTATTTTAGCTGGTGGATTTATTAGAACTGTTGAAGATGTGGATGCATCTTTGAATGCAGGTGCTACAGCAATTACAACATCAGACAAAGACTTATGGAAAAAATTTCTGAAATAGTGGCAAAAATATGAAAAAAATCTGTTGACACCGCTTTCAATTGGGGTTAGCATAAAAGACAAGTTAATAAACGTGACGGAGAAATGAAGAGATCCACAATTAATTGTTTCTATTTATTAATAGAAACTGATTGATTGTGGGTCTTTTTGTTTTTAGGCTCAGTTAATAGTTGGTATGCACTAATATCATACTCATTGTCTCGATACTTCTTTTTATTAAATCAACAGCTTATATTAACAGAGTTATTTTTAAAAAGAATGGCCATTCAATTTATTTTCGGTCACGAGAAAACTTAATCTTAAACAGAATGTGGATGGAGTGAAATTATGTCAGCATTTTTAGGGGAATTAATTGGAACTGCTTTGCTAATTGTTTTAGGTGGAGGAGTTTGTGCAGGTGTAAGTTTAAAAAAATCATTTGCTAAAGATTCAGGTTGGATTGTAATAACTCTAGGGTGGGGTTTAGCAGTTGCAATATCTGTTTATGCAGTAGGAAGTATTAGTGGAGCGCATTTAAATCCAGCAGTTACATTAGGATTAGCTTTTAAAGGCTCATTTCCATGGAGTCAAGTACCCGAATACATTGCAGCACAAATGATTGGTGCGATGATCGGAGCAACAATTGTTTATTTACATTACCTACCGCATTGGAAAGAAACTGAAGATCCAGGAACAAAGTTAGGTGTATTTGCAACAGGTCCTGCTATACCTAATACATTTGCAAATCTTTTAAGTGAATTGATTGGAACGTTCATCTTAGTGTTTGGTATTTTAGCAATTGGTTCAAATAAATTTGCAGATGGTTTAAATCCTTTTATCGTAGGTTTCTTAATTGTTAGCATTGGTTTATCATTAGGTGGGACGACTGGTTATGCAATTAATCCAGCTCGTGATTTAGGACCACGCATTGCACACTTTTTATTACCTATTCCCGGTAAGGGAGGTTCGAATTGGAAATATGCATGGATTCCAGTTGTTGGGCCGGTATTAGGAGGATCACTTGCAGGACTATTCTATCAAATTATTTTTGAAGGTAAGCATAATTCTACAATTATTTATGTGGGGATTGTAACAATTGGTATTTTAATAGTTTCTTATTTGACAAGTAAAAAGAGTCAAAGTCATACAAATAATAGAAAAGTAGTAGCTTAATGAGGAGATGGGACGATTATGAATAAATACATTCTTTCTTTAGATCAAGGTACAACAAGTTCTCGGGCAATTCTATTTAATAAAGATGGCAAAATAGTTCATGTTGCACAAAAAGAATTTACACAGCATTTTCCAAATCCAGGATGGGTTGAGCATAATGCGCAAGAAATTTGGGGATCAATTTTAGCTGTCATTGCTACTTGTTTAAGTGAAGCAGATGTAAAACCTGAGCAAATTGCAGGTATAGGTATTACAAATCAGCGTGAAACAACAGTTGTGTGGGACAAAACAACTGGAAAACCTGTCTATAATGCGATTGTGTGGCAATCGCGTCAAACGAGTGAGATATGTGATGACTTAAAAGAGAAAGGCTTTGGAGAGATTGTTCAAGAAAAAACAGGTCTTTTAATCGATGCTTATTTCTCTGGAACAAAAGTTAAGTGGATTCTAGATAATGTTGAAGGTGCAAGAGAGAAAGCAGAACGTGGTGAATTATTATTCGGAACAATTGATACTTGGCTTGTTTGGAAATTATCTGGCGGTAATGTACATGTTACAGATTATTCAAATGCATCACGTACGTTAATGTATAACATTCATGAATTAAGATGGGATGATGAACTACTTGAAATGCTAACTGTACCAAAAAGCATGCTTCCAGAAGTACGATCTTCTTCTGAAGTATATGGTCATACTGTTGACTACCATTTCTTTGGTCAAAATGTACCTATTGCAGGAATAGCGGGTGACCAACAGGCTGCGTTATTTGGTCAAGCTTGCTTTGGTGAAGGAATGGCGAAAAATACTTATGGTACTGGTTGTTTTATGTTAATGAATACTGGTGAAAAAGCGGTAAAATCTAATCATGGCTTATTAACAACAATTGCATGGGGACTAAATGGAAAAGTTGAATATGCTTTAGAAGGAAGTATTTTCGTAGCAGGTTCTGCTATTCAATGGTTACGTGATGGCATGCGCATGTTCAAAGATGCTAGTAACAGTGAAGAATATGCTACTAGGGTTGAATCTACAGATGGAGTATATATCGTACCTGCATTTGTTGGGCTAGGTACTCCTTACTGGGATAGTGAAGTACGCGGAGCAGTTTTTGGATTAACTCGTGGAACAACGAAGGAACATTTTATTCGTGCAACACTGGAAGCATTAGCTTATCAAACAAAAGATGTTTTATGTGCAATGGAAGCTGATTCAGGTATTGAACTAAAAACTTTACGTGTCGATGGGGGAGCAGTTAAGAACAATTTCTTAATGCAATTCCAAAGTGATCTATTAGATGTCCCAGTTGAACGTCCTGAAGTAAATGAAACAACAGCTTTAGGTGCAGCTTATTTAGCAGGTTTAGCTGTTGGTTATTGGGAAAATCAAGAAACAATCTCAAAACAATGGAATATGGATAAGAGATTTAAACCAGAAATGCAAGATGAAAAAAGAGAAGAACTGTACAGTGGTTGGAAAAAAGCAATCGAAGCAACAAAAGCTTTTAAATAACATAGTATAATGTTAAAATAAAAACAAGTTAATATTTCGGTAGGAGATTTAGAGAGACCGCAACATGCTATAGAAGAATTTCTATAGTTATGTTTGTGGTCTCTTTTTTTCGTATTTAAGGAGGAAAAGCCATGAAATTTTCAGGTGCACTACGAAAAGATGTCTTAAAAACAGTAAATAAAAGAGAATTAGATGTAATCATAATCGGTGGAGGTATTACTGGAGCTGGTATTGCATTAGACGCTACTACACGTGGATTATCAACAATCGTATTTGAAATGCAAGACTTTGCAGCAGGTACATCTAGTCGTTCAACTAAGCTTGTACATGGTGGATTACGATACTTAAAACAATTAGAAGTAAAAATGGTAGCAGAAGTTGGGAAGGAACGTGCAATTGTTTACGAAAATGGTCCACATGTGACAACTCCAGAATGGATGTTACTACCATTTCATAAAGGTGGCACATTTGGTGCATTTAGTACATCAATAGGATTAAGAGTTTATGATTTTCTAGCTGGTGTAAAAAGAAGTGAACGAAGAAAAATGTTTAATCGTGAACAAACGATCAAAAAAGAGCCGCTTGTAAAACAAGAAGGGTTAAAAGGCGGCGGATACTATGTAGAGTACCGCACAGACGATGCTCGTCTAACAATTGAGGTAATGAAAGAAGCCATTGCTCATGGGGCGAAAGCAGTGAACTATGCTAAAGTAGATGGTTTCTTATATAAAGATGGTAAAGTTTGTGGTGTAATTGTCGTTGATTTATTAGATGGTGAAGTGTATGAAGTATACGGTAAAAAAATCGTAAACGCAGCTGGACCATGGGTTGATTCGCTACGTGAAATGGATCATTCAAAGAGAGGTAAAGTATTACAACTATCCAAAGGTGTTCATTTAGTTATTGACCATAGTCGTTTCCCACTCGGTCAAGCAATCTATTTTGATACGCCAGACGGACGTATGGTATTTGCGATTCCTCGAGATGGAAAGACATATGTTGGTACAACGGAGACATTTTATAATGAAGATGCTGCAAAACCACAAATGACAAATGAAGATTGTAACTATATTATTAATGCAATCAACTATATGTTTCCAACATTAAACATCTCGAAAACGGATATAGAATCAAGTTGGGCAGGAGTACGTCCGTTAATATATGAAGAAGGAAAAAGTGCATCCGAAATTTCACGCAAAGATGAAATTTGGACTTCAAATTCTGGATTAATTACAATTGCCGGTGGAAAGTTAACGGGATATCGAAAAATGGCCGAAACTGTAATCGACTATGTAACTGACTTACTAAAAAAAGAAGGATACAATACTGACTATATAAAAAGTAAGACAAAACATATGCCAATCTCTGGTGGGCATGTAGGTGGAGCATCACAATTTTCTAAATATATTTCTGAAAAAACCAAAGAAGGAATCAAATATGATTTGTCAGAAAATCAAGCTGAACGTTTTACAAAATTTTATGGCTCCAATGTTGATACGCTATTTCAGTTAGCAAGTCAGCATAGAATGGTGGCATATCAATATAATTTACCAATAGATGTCTTCGCACCGCTTCTATATGCAATAGAATTTGAGATGGTTGTAAAACCAGTCGACTTTTTTATTCGTCGTACTGGTGCATTGTTCTTTAATATTCATTGGGTATATGAATGGAAGGACGCAGTAATTGAATTTATGTCAATAAAGCTAGAGTGGAGTAAGGAACAAAAAGCAAAATATACGACTGAGTTAGATCAAGCATTAGTAGAAGCAGTAAAGCCAATTGAAAAATTAAAGAATAAGAAGAATGCAACTTTAGCATAAGAATTAAAGGATGCTTCAAAATGAAGCATCCTTTAATTAGTTATATTTAAGTAAATACATTCACCATTACTAATAAAGAGCTCAACCAAATAAAACATTCAGAATAATATTACTTTTATTTTAGTGTTGTAATTAATTCAAATAGCTGATATATTATTCTATGTTGTCCCAAACGAGGGAAAACAAACATGAATAAAAATAAAAAACATTTAAAAAAGTTGTTGACTTAAACAAGTTTTAAATGATATACTTTAAAAGTCGCTTCTAAAGTGATAGAAAATGAACTTTGAAAACTAAACAAAACATGAAGTAAACGTCAATTATTAGTTTTTTGAGCAATACAAGATTTAAACTTAACTTTTATGGAGAGTTTGATCCTGGCTCAGGACGAACGCT
>NZ_NESS01000026.1 GCF_002128425.1 Gottfriedia acidiceleris | reverse complement strand
GAGCAAGCTCCCATTAGTCCGCTCGACTTGCATGTATTAGGCACGCCGCCAGCGTTCGTCCTGAGCCAGGATCAAACTCTCCATAAAAGTTAAGTTTAAATCTTGTATTGCTCAAAAAAACTAATAATTGACGTTTACTTCATGTTTTGTTTAGTTTTCAAAGTTCACTTAGTCGCGTCATTTGCGACTTTTTCATATTAACATCTCTTTATCAGCGAGTCAACATTTTTTTTATTTTTTATTACTTCATTTCGTTTTTTGTCGAACCATCTTGGCGACGTATATAAATATAACACCCCATCCACATTATGACAAGCCCTTTTTTCATTTTTTTTATAAAAATATAAAAAGTTTTATTTATAGTACGAAGGAAGTGTAATACGCAATGTCGAATTAGCCATAAACTATATAGAAAAGGGGTTTAGAAAATGGATCTACAACCAGATATCCTCATAAAATTACTAATATCAGCAATGTTAGGTTCCGTTATCGGATTAGAAAGAGAGTTAAAAAGAAAACCTCTTGGCTTAAAGACATGCCTTGTTATTTCAATAATGAGTTGCCTATTAACAATTGTATCTATAAGTTCAGCTTTTTCATTTCATGGAAGTGATTATTTAAATATAACAATGGATCCGTTACGTTTACCAGCTCAAATAGTATCAGGAATTGGTTTCGTTGGGGCTGGTGTAATTCTCCGAAGAGGTAATGATACAATTGCTGGATTAACAACAGCTGCTATGATTTGGGGCGCATCGGGTATCGGAATTATTGTTGGGGCTGGCTTTTATGCTGAGGCTTTTGCGGGCGTAGGATTACTAATAATAAGTGTAGAATTAATCCCCTATTTAATTAACAAGCTTGGTCCTAAAAGATTAAAGGAAAGAGATATAAGTTTGAAGTTAACAGTATTAGGAAGCGAGAATATAAATATTGTCATTGATCAAATAACAGCTCAGGATATTACAGTTAAAAACATTAAAATAAAAGGATTAAATAATGACGAACATTATGTACAAATGAAATTATTAGTGTTTAATAAACGAAGAACGACAGAAATTTATTATGATATTGAACAAATAGAAAACATCCGTGGAATTGAAATAGAAAGTATATAGTAGTGATAAGTTATGGCATATTGGTAAAAATAAGTGTTACGAAAATGCGACGGAGGTATAAGCTTGAAAGTATTTCGTAACCAACCTATCTATTTTAAATCCTATACACTATTAAAAATTACTTTAATATTATTATCGTTGATTGCTATTTTCGGAACAATCATCCATTTTGTTGAACCATTTTCTTTTCCAACTGTTTGGGACGGTATGTGGTGGTCAATAGTTACTACATTTACAGTAGGTTACGGTGATTACGTACCACTATCTCCAGTTGGACGTTTTTTTGCAGTTATATTAATTTTACTAGGTACTGGAATCGGTTCTTTTTATATGATTTCATTCACAGCACAAACATTTAGAAACCAAGACGCGGATTATAGAGGTTCACTTACATTTACGAAAAAGAACCATATTATAATAGTAGGTTGGAATGAACGAGTTAAAAATGTTATTCAACAACTACGTGCCTCTTCAAACCAAGTCTATATCGTATTAATTGATGAAAGTTTAGAGTTGTTACCTCCTGATTTAGATAAGGTTCACTTTGTAAAAGGCTCTGCCACCAATGACTCAGTTTTAGAAAAAGCAAATATAAAATTTGCTAATACAATATTAATTACAGCTGATCAAAATAAAAATGAGCAAGAAGCCGATATGCAAACAATTTTAACTATCATCACTGCGAAAGGTATTAACCAATCAATTAACTGTATTGCAGAAATCTTAACAAAAAATCAAGTAATTAACGCAAATCGTGCTGGCGCAACCGAAATAATTGAAGCCCATTTATTGACTTCCTATGTTATGTCGGGATCGATTATGCATAAGGGATATTCAGATGTTGTGCTCAAATTAACAAATCAATTAGAAACTTTTACAGTAAAAATATTGGAAGTTGAACAAAAAATGATCGGAAAATTTTATTTCGATATCGTAGTTGAAGAATTAAACAACGATAAAATGATTATTGGAATAATACGTGATAAACAAACAATCATCCGACCCGATAAAAGTATGAAGATTAAAAAAGATGATTTTCTTATCTTACTTACTTAACAATTTTTTCAATAAAAAAGAGCCAATCCTAAAAGATATGGCTCTTTTTTTTATAAAAGTTCATCTTCAATTCTCTTAAGAATTTCAAACCCTTTTATTTGATATTTTCTAGGAACTTTAGCATCTTTTTCAATTGGCTCTTGGAACTGGTTTAATGATCCAGTTAGATTTCCCTCGTAACCAATATTATCATCAAGCCCCTCGTTATAAACATGAGTTAATAAAAAGGGAGTCTCAAATTGTATAACTGCTCCATTCATATCTAACGAACCTGAAGTAACATTAAAAGGTAATCTTAAATATTGATACCCGTCATCATCTCGCATTAATAAATCAAAACTCCCATGATCATATTCCCAGTTTGCCCCAATTACAAATCCATGATTTTTTAATTTCCCCTCAATTTCATTAAGCGGAAAGATTTCGTTCTCTAATTTTGATTTTAAAGGATACATGCTTTCCTCCTCCTTTTTCAATAGTATTTTCTTATTAAGTAAAAACATGAATATAAATTTTAATTTCAATAAAAAAACCGTTGTTAAAGTTAATTTAACAACGGTCTTGTGTATTAATATTATTTTAAGCGTTCTTCTAATTGCATTTTTAGTTCTTCAAATCCTGGTTTTCCTAATAATGCAAACATGTTTTTCTTGTATGCTTCAACACCTGGTTGATCAAAAGGATTGACGCCTAGTAAATATCCGCTCATTGCACAAGCTAGCTCAAAGAAGTATACTGTAAAACCGAAAGTATACTCATCTAATTTTGGTAATGATACAATTAGATTTGGTACTCCTCCGTCTGCATGGGCTAATATCGTGCCTTCAAAAGCTTTTTTATTAACAAAATCTACAGTTTTCCCAGCAAGATAATTTAATCCGTCAGAATCGTTATCCTCAAGTTCAATTGTTAATTCATGGCGAGGATTTTCCACAGATAAAACTGTCTCAAATAAATCACGTCGACCTTCTTGTACATATTGTCCAAGAGAATGTAAATCTGTTGAGAAGTTTGCTGAAGATGGATAGATACCTTTTTGGTCTTTTCCTTCACTCTCTCCAAATAATTGCTTCCACCATTCGCCAAAATATTGTAATGATGGTTCATAGTTAACAAGCATCTCTATTGTTTTACCTTTGTTGTATAAAACATTTCGAACAACTGCATATTGATATGCTTGATTATCTTCTAGTTCTGAAGAGTTGTATTCTTTATATGCATCTTGTGCACCCTTCATCATTTGTTCAATATCAATACCCGCTGCAGCAATCGGTAATAAACCTACTGCAGTTAATACTGAATAACGTCCACCAACATCGTCAGGAATAACAAATGTTTCATATCCCTTTTCGTCAGCAACAGTTTTTAATGCTCCACGTGCTTTATCAGTTGTAGCATAAATACGATGTTTAGCTTCTTCAACACCATATTTTTCTTCTAACAACTTTCTAAAAATACGGAATGCAATAGCAGGTTCAGTAGTTGTCCCAGATTTTGAGATAACATTAATTGAAAAATCCTTATCCTTTAAAACTTGAATTAAATCGTGCATATATGTAGAACTAATATTATTTCCTACGAAGAAAACTTGAGGTGCTTTTCTTTCTTCTTTAGAAGCAATATTAAAAAATGAATGTTGTAACATTTCAATTGCAGCTCGTGCTCCTAAATAAGATCCACCGATACCAATTACTAAAAGAACGTCTGAATCTGATTTAATTTTCTCTGCTGCTTTTTGAATTCGAGAAAATTCTTCTTTGTCATAGTCATTAGGTAACTCAACCCATCCTAGATAGTCGCTACCTGCACCTGTTTTCTCATGAATTGTATGGTGAAATAATTTCACTGCATCCCTTAAATATGATATTTCATGATCTTGAAAAAACATTTTTGCCTTTGAATAGTCAAATTTAATATGAGAAGTCATACATCAAACCTCCTTAAATAGTTGTAATACCTTTACAATGTACCTAATTAAATAATTGAAAGCAAGTAAATACAATTATATTTATGTGAAAATATTAACAAAAATTAAAAAAATATTTCTTCTTATAATTTTTTTTTAGTACATAAACAAAAATAAATGAGGAAAGATATTATAGAAGGTCATAAAAAGGAGGTTAACCTATATGAGTACATTACAACGTATTGCACTTATTTTTACAATTATTGGAGCTATAAACTGGGGTTTGATTGGATTTTTTCAATTTGATTTGGTAGCAGCAATTTTTGGCGGTGCAGATTCTGCTTTTGCTCGAATTATTTATGGTATCGTTGGTATTGCAGGTTTAATTAACCTTGGCTTATTATTTAAACCTTCAGAAGAACTAGGAACACATCCAGAAACAAATGAAGTAAGATAGATTGCAGACAAAATTTGTCTCTCTAGTATCTGTACTTTCCTAAGAATTAAAAAGGAAGGGTTAATCCCCTTCCTTTTTAATTCGTCATATTTTCTTTCTTCATTTCAACACGAAGCCATTCATTTAATTTTTTATGCAGGGTGCTAAATCCATCTGGTTTAAGCTCTCTTAGTAGTCTAGCCGCATGTTTTAAGTTCTCATCACCATTAAATCCTTGATCGATACTTGCTCCTTTTAAAGACAAACTTATCTTTCCTGTCATCTCATCAATAGACAGTACACGTACATTTACTAATTGCCCAACAGAAATATAGTCTCGAATATCTCGAACATATCCATTAATAATTTCGGAAATATGTACTAGTCCTTGTGTTTGGTGATCAAGTGAAATAAAGGCACCATACGTTTGAATCCCTGTTACTTTACCAGTGTAAACTTTTCCTATATTGTAGTTTTGTGCCATTCAAAACACTCCTAATTTTCGTTCA
This sequence comes from Gottfriedia acidiceleris, assembly GCF_002128425.1. Taxonomy (GTDB): domain Bacteria; phylum Bacillota; class Bacilli; order Bacillales; family Bacillaceae_G; genus Gottfriedia; species Gottfriedia acidiceleris. The sequence continues at coordinate 22,334 of NZ_NESS01000026.1, read as the reverse complement.
ATTCCACTAACTAAATTTTAGCACACACAGACCAACTTTTAAAGTTTGCTTAATACTCATAAATGGCACTTCTTCCTAAAAATCCCTTTACTTATTATAGTCACTTTAAAGGTTGGGCTATTTCAATTATTTTAAATAAATACTTGTCTTTATTAGAATTGACGAAAAACTTATAATTTAAAAGTATTTTAGCTATTTGCATATCATATGGTGACATACAGAGCATTATTTAAGATAAGAATGTATTCCTTCCGTTTGGACATAATAATCCAAAAACTAAGAAGGAGAGTTTGGATGATGAAACATTCTAGAACAATACAGTCGACATATAAGGTTTCTGGACTTGATGTTTATTATGAACTTTACGGATACCATAATAGCAATAAGCAAGATTCAAAAGTATTTGTATTAATTCACGGTTTTTTATCATCTTGCTTCAGTTTCCGAAGACTAATCCCTTTTATCTCAAAAGATCATGTAGTTGTCGTAATTGATCTGCCCCCGTTTGGTAAAAGTGGAAAACATTTAAATTTTAAATATTCGTATGATAACTTCGCGAACGTAGTTATCTCTCTTGTAAATCATTTAAATTTGCAAAACATTTATTTAGTCGGACATTCTATGGGTGGGCAAATTGCCTTATATGTAACGAAAAAAAAACCGGAGCTTGTTAAAAAAGTTATTTTATTATGTAGTTCTGGCTATTTAGGAAGAGCAAATCCACATTTAATTATTTCATCTTATTTTCCCTTTTTCTATCTATATATAAAAAGACATTTAGCTAAGCAAGGTATTATGAATTCACTAATTTCAGTTGTGCATGATCAGAAGTTAATCGATGATGAGATGATAAACGGTTACAAGGAACCCTTTTTGCAAGATGAAATATTTAGAGCATTAACAAAGATGATTCGTGATCGAGAAGGTGATTTAAGCCCTTCAGATTTACAAAATATATCTGTACCTACTCTTTTAATTTGGGGTGAAAAAGATAAAGTAGTTCCATTAGAAGTGGGCGAAAGATTACATCGTGATTTAAAGTACTCAACTTTATATACTTATCCAGAAGCAGGCCATTTAATTCCTGAAGAAATTCCCGAACATATTTATGAACGTATAGCAAATTTTGTATAAGAAAAGAGTCTCGAAAAATCGAGACTCTTCATTTTTTTTATTAAACCAATGATCTTTAAAAATTTTTTATAATTCAAATATCGGTAAAGTAATACTAACTTTCAAGCCCTTGCCATCTATATTCATAAATTTTATCTTGCCATTGTGTTGGTCAATAATGTGCTTAACGATCGCAAGGCCTAATCCGGTTCCACCTTCGTTTCTTGATCTTGCTTTATCGACACGATAAAATCTTTCTCCTAAATGCGAAATCTCTTCTGAAGGGATCCCTTTTCCTTCGTCTAAAATTTCCAAAGTGACTTGTTTATCTTGAAATAATGTAATATAAATTGTTTTTCCTGAAGGTGTGTAACGTATTGAGTTATCAAGTAAATTGTGGATTACTTGTTGAAAACGATCTGGATCTACATTTGCAATAATTGTCTCATCTAAATTCTTTTGAATTTTAATATTACGTTCAATGAGTATTTGAGAATATGGTTCGATTGTATCTTCAATTAGCTGGGCAATTACATTAGGTTCTTGATTAAGTGGAAATTGCTGACCATCTAATGTGGCTAAATCAAGTAAATCTCTAACTAATCTTTGCATCCGACTTGCCTCTTTTTGAATGATGCCAATATATTTTAGTTGTTGTTCTTGTTTTATTACACCATCTAAAATCGCTTCACTATATCCTTTAACATAACTTAACGGCGTTCTTAGTTCATGGGAAACATTCGCTAAAAACTCTTTTCTATTTTCATCTTCTTTTTGTAAAGAATCAGACATTGAGTTAAACGCAGTAGCTAATTTTCCTATTTCATCCCCACTAATGTAGTGTATACGCTCGGTATAATCACCATTTGCCATTTTATAAGAAATTTGCTCCATTCTTGATAAAGGCTTAATCATTTGTTTTATTATGCTTCTGCCGATTAAAAGAATAATGAAAGCAAATAACAATGTACTAATCATAAAAATCCATTTTGATTGTTGGATTAATTCAGTAACACTCCTTAAAGGTAAGTGTAAATAAATAATCCCTTCTAGTTTTTCTTTTTTTACAACGGGAACAACGACACCGATTATTTGATGCTTAAATCTTTTTTCAAATCCTGTTTTCGTAATCACTTTTCCTTTCAATAATGTTTCACGATCATCTTCAGAGATGAAAGATTCGTGGCTTACATTATAGGGGATACATGCACTTAAATCTCTTGGATTACTAATAAATAAAACATTAGCATTTGAAACAGCATCATATTTTGAAACAAATTCTGAAAAGGCATTAACATTATTTGTTTTATGATAATGTTTTACTAAGCTTGTACCTTCTTGGATTAAAGTGGAACGAACATATGAAACATATAATTGCTTATATGCAAATTGAAACATTAAAAAGAAAAAGATTGTTGTACAGATTACGATTAAACAAATCGTTAGCCAAAGCTTTTGTAAAAACGATAACGAATAGATTAATTTCCTCATCCGTTTATACCAAATTTATACCCTACTCCCCAAACTGTAGAAATATAATCTGCATCCTGCCCTAATTTAATCCTTAATGTTTTTATATGTGTATCAACAGTCCTAGCTGTACCGAAATAATCGAACCCCCAAACCTTTTCTAGAATTTGATCGCGGCTAAAAACATGGTCTTGGTGCTTACAAAAGAAGAGAAGCAAATCATATTCTTTTAAAGTAAGTGATAATGGTTTATCCGATACAAAAGCATTCCTAGATTTTTCATTTATTTTGATTTGGCCAATCTGTAAAACGGAAGAATCTGTATTTTTAGTTCTTCTTAATACTGCATCTACTCTTGCAATTAATTCCCCAGGACTAAATGGTTTAACGATATAATCATCCGCTCCCATTTTTAATCCATTTACTTTATCCCACTCTTCACCTTTAGCTGTTAAGAAAATCACTGGCACATTTGACGTTTCTCTAATCTTTTTACAAAGAGTCCATCCATCCATTATAGGCATCATTATATCTAAAATTAATAAATCATAGTTTAATTGATTTATTTTATATAATGCGGTCTCGCCATTGTTAGCTTCGTCCCAACTGTATCCACTATTTTCTAAATACATTCCAACCAATTGGCAAATTTCTTGTTCATCATCTACAATCAATATCCTTCTTTCAATCATGACGAATGCCCTCTCTTAACAATAATTGAAAAGGTCCTCTTCCTACTGCAACTTCTTTTTCAATTTTCATCGTTGTCGTATTTATTTGGTACAACTTGTTTAAATCATAACTAGCTGCATATGCAGTATGTTTAAATCCAATAGCCGTGTATGGATTCGATCCAACTTCAATAAACTTAGTCTGATTAACCACATTCGGATTTAGCTTATAAATTTGATTTGTGCCATGGGCGATTGTAAATAATCCATCTTCATTTTGAAAAAACGAAATAGGCATTAAAGGAGTATGAAGAGACTTTTGTTGCTTACCAGTAATAGTTGAATATACTTTTACGTCCTCATTTTCCTCTTCACCATTTCCGTGTCCCCCAACAAATAGTTCAGATGAATCTTTGTTTAAAATTAAGCCTACCGATGTGTACGGAACTTCAATCGTTTGTTCAATTTTAAAACTATCCAAGTTAATGCCAATCACTTTTTTCTCATTGAACAAGCTAACATATAACTTATGATGAATCGTATCTTCTACCATAGAAATTGGATTTTTACCTATTTTAATTTTTTTAAGAACCTTACCTTTAAGATTATAAAATGTAATGTTATTCTTTTTTCCATTCGTTACAGCAATCACCTGATTACTCTTTATAGAAATTATATTAGTAATACCAATACCAGCATCCCAACTATCGACATGATCCCCTGTCGAGAGATTATAAATATCAATTTTTGGAACTGATGGATGATATACCGCAATATCTTCTCCGTTCTGTAATAATACTGCTCCGCTTACATCTCTATTTAAATTCCAATCTGTTACTTTATGTAAGTCATCTAAACTTAGGAAAGTTAAACTTCCTACTTTTTTGTTTACTGAAATAAGAACATTTTCCGAATCCTTAATATGTGACATTTTATTTGGCACGCAGCTAGTACAAAATAAGAAAAGTAAAATCATGCTGAAGATAGAAATCTTTCTCAAAATATTCACCCCCATAAAAGCGATATCAGTCTGTAGCCTTTGACTTCAAGCTTTTATATAAAACAAGCTATCCTTATATTCATCAAAGATAGGATAGCCTTCGTTTATTATTTAATTTACTGTAACCTCTTTTTCAGTATGATCATGTAACGCATCTTTTTCAACATGAACCTTTACTGTATTTGTTCCTTTTTCTTTAAAGGTATACTTAACTTCATATTCACCTGGTGCAACTTCTTTTGCATCAGTATAGTCATGCTTTCCATGCTCATCTTTCCATGTTTCAATTCGCACGTTCGCTTTTTCAAGCGGCTTTCCATCATTCTTCATAAGATGAATTGTAAAGAGATTTTCTTTATTTGCAGCAATATTTTCAGTACCCATTAAATGAATCATTACATCGCCATGATGATCATCTCCACTGTGAGTTTCATGCTCACTCTTTTCACCATTACTCTTACTAGTTGAAGTAGTAGTTTGAACTTTAAAGTCCTTTTTCGGCATTGAATGTTGATCCCTTGCTGTAACATGGGCAATTACATAATAATCTCCTGGATCGGTAAATTTGTATGTAGCCGAATAAATACCATCTGCACCATTTTTTGCATCAAGCATGGCAATACTATCTTCACCATTTTTACCAATTTCAAATTGAACTTCATCTGCGTCAGAAACAGCTTTATTATTTTGACTTACTTCAGCACGTATTGTAATTTCTTTATTTAAATTAATATCGGATGTCGGCAGAAGTATATTTACATCAACTGGTTTTTCAACTACGGGTTCCTTTTTCTTCTCATTAGAACATCCAGCAGTAATCATAATGCTTACAATCAATAGACTTAAAAACTTTTTCATATGTATTACCTCCTAAGATTCTGCTAAAGTTAAACAGATCTTAAATTTTACAACGATACGATTATGTTTAAACGGACTTTGTGGAGTAGATCTGAAATTAACTAATGTAGCTAAAAAATTCACAAAAATAATCTATCATAAAAATGTGATGGAAATGTGATGTAACTCAAAAAAAAAGAGACCTTCCTTAGTAAGACCCCATTTTGAATTATTTTATTCACGTAATGATTTTTTTTCTTTTGACTCCATTAATTCTGTTATACGCTTTTCTTCTTTCACCGATGCCCTTTTAATCAAATAAAAAGTAAGAAAAGCACCAATCATAAAAATAATTAATGAAATAACGGCAGGTATATACTCTGTTTTATCTTCAGGAAAATATAAAAACTCCATCATAGTCCCATCACTCCCATTGCCAATTATACAAAGTATTTTTTAATAATCAAAGTAAAATGTTGACCAAAAGATTCTTCAAAGATAATTAAGCTGTGTCTTGTTAATATTAAATAGACGTAAACACAAAAAAATAATGAAAACATATTGAGCATACATAAAATTCTTTCTAGTGATTATTTGGATTTTAACTGAGAAATTCCTCTTTCTATAAAATAAAAAACCAACTGATTTAAAATCAATTGGTTTTTAGTAAGAAGATATTCTTTTCTTTAATAATGAAAAATCAATTAAGTCTCCTAAAGTCGCTGGTGCAGGTTTTTTCATATATTGCTTATCTTTTTCTACTAATTTATAAATATGATATGTTGTTAATGCATCATCTAGTGCTTTATGGTGATTTCCAGTTCCATCTTTTCCATACTCTTTCATTGCGTTCCAAAGGCCCGTTTGATTTTGATTACCGAAGAAGGTTTTATACTCAAGACATAAATCTCTTACTTCCCCATGAATTGGGAATGAAATATTCGCAGCCTCACAATTATGTTTTAATACTCTCATGTCCATATTGCCCCAAGTAATTACCGTAGTTCTATAATTTTTTGTCGCTTCATTTAATATTTCTCCAAGTTCATTTAACTGTATTCCTTGATCAACATTCTCTTGAGAAATATTTAGAAACCTTTTGCATCTTGAGGATAACGTTGGAAACTGCAGCGGTTTAACAAATGAAGAATATGTTTGTTTAATCTCATCATTAATAACACTTACAAAACCTACTTCAATGATTTCCGGAAAAAATTTAATTCCTTTTGACTTTCCATCGGGCATTGTAAATTCAAAATCAATAAACAGGAACTGCTCTTTCATTTCCTCACCTCCAGAAAAATAAATTTTCTGATTTTTACTTATTGTCTTATATGATTAACGAATATTCAAGTAAGACAAATTTCCTATTTTCAACTTTATACCTTATTTTATTAATACAACCAATTTGTGTAAAAAATAACATAAGATGCCCATTAAGATGAAAAATCGTGTTAAAATAATATCGTTCGTTTAATTAGTTCTTTAAATGAATTAAAAAATAGAAAGTATATAGAGGGCTATTATGAAAAAAATTATTGGATTTATTATTATTATAATAAGCTTTCTTGTCTTTTATTTCACATCTCAGCAAGCTATGATGGCATATGAGACCTCAAAACATATTCCCAAAAAGAAGGTAGAAGAACTGCCTGTTGTTTCTTTATCACAGAACAGTGTTTTTTATGATCGAAATAATAATCCTTTTTACATTCCTGCTTCTGGTGATAATAGAATTAATTTAAAAAGCGGTGATATTCCGCAACTAGTAAAAGATATCTTTATTTCTACCGAAGATCGATATTTTTATTCACATAAGGGTATTGATTTATTTGGAGTTGCTAGGGCATTTATGGTGAATGTTTCGAATAGTGGAATAGAACAGGGAGCTAGCACAATTACACAGCAACTTGCAAGAAACTTATATTTAACTCAAGCACGTACAGTCGAACGCAAAATAAAAGAGATTCAAATCTCTTTACAACTTGAAAAGCAATATTCTAAAGATGAAATTTTAGAAATGTACATTAATACAATTTATTTTGCAAATCGAAACTATGGAATTGAAGCTGCAAGTAAAGCATATTTTAGCAAATCGGCAAAAGATTTGAGTATTGCTCAAACAGCTTTCGTATGTACAATTCCAAATAACCCAACTTTATATGATCCTTTGAAAAACTTTAATAATGCTAAAAAGCGTCAAGAAAGAATTTTAGGTATACTTAGAGATCAGGGGAAAATCACTGAACAGCAGTATACTGCTGCCATGAAGGAAAAAATTACGCTAAAGAAAGACAGTAAAACTCAGGAATATCCTGATTACTATTCTTACGTAGATTCTGAGCTGAAGAGTATTTTAGCTGGTAAAAAAGGAAAATTTAATACTAGCAAGCTATCAGCAGCACAACAAACTGAATTAAAAAAATTAAAAACTGTTCAAGAGAGAGCATTATATTTACAAAATCAAGGATTAAAAGTCTATACAAGCTTAAATCCATCGGTACAACAAGCGACAGTCAGCGCAGTTAATCGAGGGACAATCTCAACAAATACGCAGGGCGCTGCAGTTGTAGTAAAAAATGATACACATGAAATTATTGCAATTTCTGGGGGTAGAAACTATGAACCCCATAATCTAAATCGAGCATTCCAATCATATAGACAACCAGGTTCAACAATTAAACCATTACTAGTTTATGCACCTTATATTGAAACCTTTGGTGCGACTCCAGATACAAAAGTAAACGCAGATAACTACTGTAAAGGCACTTATTGTCCTAAAAATGATAGTAAGAAAGAATACGGAGATGTAACTTTACGTACTGCCATGCAGAACTCATATAATACGGCTGCAGTTCGATTATATGAGCAACTTACACCACGTGTAGGATATTCATACTTAGATAAGTTTGGTTTTAGAACGATTACAAATGAAGACCGTGTAGAGCTTGGTCGTGCCCTTGGGGGCTTCAATGTCGGTATGTCACCGTTAGAAATGACAGATGCATACTCCACATTTGGAAACAATGGCGTATTCTATGAAAATAGCGCAATTAAAAAAATCACATTGAGAGATGGCACAGTATTATACGAAAAAGAACCAAAAGCAGTCCGTGTATATAATCCATCAACAAACGAAACAATGAGAAGCATGTTAAACTCTGTAGTAAAAAATGGTACTGCTAGACATATCTATATGCCTTTAAACTATATAGGCGGTAAAACAGGTACAACTAACGATAATACGAATCTATGGTTCATGGGATTAACTTCTAATTATACAATTGGTACGTGGATTGGTAATGATAAACAAAGAATTCCAATTCCGAAAAACTATTCTTATCCACCTACTCAACGGATTTGGCAAAATATCGTTGTGAATGGTCATTTATATTAATCAGAAACAAAACTAGAAAAAGTAGCACTTTTGTTGTATTTCAAAGTGCTACTTTTTTTAATGTTTCAAAGAGTTATCGAACAGATAAAAATATTTTCTATTATTTTAGATTTATAAATTGATAGCGAAGGTTCTTCAGACAACTTTTACATTCTTTTACAAAAGGCAAAAAAAGTAGCACTTTTGATTATTTCAAAAGTGCTACTTTTTTAAAATGGCATTGAAGTTTTAAATTTAGCTAAAACTGTAAAGACGCCATATACTACTCCGCTTCCTACTAATCCCCAAACGATTAATTGAATCATAATAAAACCAATGATCCCTACAATTGTATAGTTAGATTTTTGCTTAATTATAAATAAAATAAAAAATGCAATTACTGATAATAGTAAAATAATAGCAATATACACTAAAGATTTATTTAAAAAGATAGCAATTAATCCACCTATTAAAAAGACAAAAGAGTATTTCTTAGTTGCTAACAAATCTACGCCTTCATTATCCTTTGAAAATAGAAGTAGTGCAAATTGCCAGATCATATCAGAAATTAATTTGAATCCACTCAAAACTAAAAAGAAAAGAAATGCTATACCTAGAAATGTAAGGATTCTAATTTCCTTCTCTGGAAGTAGATCTGTAAGTGGTTGAAGAATACCAGATACTGATAAAAAGTTTATAGTCATTTGAAAGAAGTTTAATGTAATGGCGACCGTAAACATAATAATTGATAAAATTGCATTAAAGCCTGTGAAATATATATTTTTCATCGAATGTCTCCTTTCTTCTCTATCTCAAGAAATTTTCAATTCATTCAAAAATCCTTAAATAGAGGATGTCTCACTTATCTTCGAAAATTTTATATACACAACTTAATTATTTTACCATAAGTTTAAGATAAAATTGATGAGTTTCTATTTTTTCTTTTTAGAAATAATCTTTTTATATTACATTTTAATATTTAAGAAACCCGTCTCGTGCAATAACCAAGTGACATTAGTTTAATATCCACGGTCAAAAAAAACTGCTAAATTACAATTGTAATTTAGCAGTTCTTTAAGTTAATTTCGTTTATCTTTAATCGCAACTGTACATCTAGAGATACAAACTAACTGCTCATCCTCAGAATAAATTTTTATATCCCAAACCATTGTCGTTTTACCTGTATGTACTGCAGTTCCGATTGCTGTTACGACACCGTCACGAACTGAACGTAAATGATTTGCGTTTATTTCAAGGCCAAAAGCAAGTTGATTCTCTTGATCAATCATTGAAAACGTCCCTACGCTCGCAACTGTTTCAGCTAAAGCAACCGAAGCTCCGCCGTGTAAATAACCAAACGGTTGATGTACTTTTTCAGTTACCTCCATTTTCATTACTACTTTGCCTTCTTCAACAGACTCTATTGTCATGCCTAGAGCATGCATTAAGGTCATTTTCTCTTCCATTACTCCTCCGCCTCTCGATTAAAGCTTTCCTGTTTTAATTAAATAAAAAATGTTTACATAAACTTGTTTGAACTAAAGATTATGTTTAACAAAGTTTATTTTATTATAAAATTTTACTTATTTTAAATTCGAGATAATAAAAAGAATTTCCTTTTATTCAAAATAAATATCTATATAACGTTGTAAACCCCTTGCTTATATAATGCAAGGGGAATGATTTTATAGTACACCGTCAAATCGTTTTTCTGCATATTCTTTTAAACTGCTCATTTGTTTTACTAAAATTCGTTTTGTGAACCAACTGAATATGAATCCCGTCATTTTAGCTACAACTGAAGACATTTCCATGCTACATTCATAATCTAACCTTGTTTGATTTGAGTCAACAGAAAAAAAGCGATAGAACGCATCGATTGTAAAATTAGAATGCTTTAATCGGACACCCAATTCTTTTGGAGGGCTATAGGAAATTATTTCCCCATCATATTCTTGAATTTCCCCATCTTCTTCTAACTTTTGCTTAAACTTATGACCAACTGGATTTTCTCTGTTAAAATTTTCGTCATACTTATTCTCTATAAAGCCATCCATCCAATTTTTTATATGCGCATCTGAATCAACAACTTCAAAAACAGCTTCGATCGGTGCATTAATGATTAAGCTATAATTTATTTTTTCCATAATCTATTCTCCAATTTGATTCTTAGATTGTTGCCTAAATACTTGTAACGAGTTTTGTTCATTCAATTCTTTTAGATCTGATTCAGTAAATCTTCCTGACCCTTGTTTTATGATATAAACAGCTAATTTCTTTTTTCCCCAATGCTCAAACACATCTCCAACAGTTTGAAAATATAAATCCAAATGATTTCCTCTTACTGCTGCTCCTTTATCTGCTACTACACCATAACCATATCCAGGAATAAATAATATCGTCCCTATCGGAAATACGTTTAAGTCAGCTGCAATCGTTGAAAATAAATCCCTCTTTACTTCCACACCTGAATAAGTAATTCCATATGAATGGTCCTTAGGACTTTTCCCTGTCGATTCTATTCCAGCTGTATATCCAGTTGCTGTAACTGTTACCTTTTTATAATTACTCCAATTCGTATTATGTTCGATGTTTTTTGCCATCGTAATCATTATGCTTTCGTTTGTGATCTTCGGTTTATTTTCTTCAGCAAATACGTTATTTATTGCAATTGAATCACTAAACCAATCTTTTATAGTAGCGATTTGAACATTTGCAAGGATTTTTAAAGAAGAAATCAAAGCAATAATGAATAAAATAGATAAAATAAATCGACTAAATAATTTTTTATTTATACCCAATGAATCATTTCACTCCTTTTCATCTTTTCATCTTTCCCTAAAATAAAAAAATTATTAAAGAAAACTCGTCGACTGACGAGCCTTTTAGGCAAAGGCGTAGTTGCACTAATACTTTATTCCTAAAATTGGCAACCACGTCGAGTAAGAATCCTTGCTGGCAATTTATTCTTTCTTAAAGTGAAAAAAAAAACTTTCTCATACATGAGAAAGTTAGAACATTTGATATCCATTTTTTCTTAATGAAAGGATTACTACTCCTGACATAATTGCTCCTACTAGACCAGCTGTTAAAATAACAATATCACCAGTTCCTACTGCCATTAGGTTTGTTTTTAATGTTTCAAAAGCTGCAGCAGTATTAGTAAAATATTTTACCGTACTGATCTTGTCCACAATCATAACAATCAATAGTGGATAGATTACTACCATAAACCAAGTTGTTCGAAAAAGCATATTAGCTAGGAAACCGATTCCAAAGGCTAATACGAAAAATAACAGTATTGAAATTAATAAAACTGGAATACTCATCACCATATAAAAAACACCCCACATTTTTTCTATATACAGTGTAAAACCTTCTTGTCTTATCGTCAATTTTAAAAAAATTCAAATTATTAAAAAATTATTTAATAAAGTGATATGTAGTATATTGGAATTGATCTCCTGGATTTAAACCTTTAACTACACCAAATGGTTTATTCGGAGGATTTTCTATTAAGTATTTAATTAGTAATGAAGATGTAGGATCCTTTAAAAGGTCTTCTTCAGAAATAAAACGTGCATCTGATAACTCTTCTTCTTGGATCGTAATCATTGTATCATCTGCCTGTAATAAGAAAATTAACATATTATCACTAATTTCTTCGCGAATAACTCCGGTTCTAACACCTATTAAGCCGATTAAAGTAGCTTCTACGCCCGTTTCCTCTTTAATCTCTCTTAATACTGCTTGGTCAACCGTTTCATCTTGTTTTACAAAACCCGCTGGTAATGACCATAAACCTTTTAAACCACTATATTTTTTCTTTACAACTAACCATCTTCCGTTAGAGTCTTTCACTAAACCAGCTACTCCTAGCCATACATTGCTTCTTTTACTCATCTATTATGACCACCTTTACGTCAAAGAAAAAGCCCGACTTAAGTCAAGCTAACTGATAATCAAATTTTTTTGTATAAAAATAAAGCTCGACTTAAGTCGAGCTAATTATGTTTATAGAAAGTTTAATTTACCTTTTTTTAGAACTAACATTGGTCCGCCAAGTAAGAATAAGTAACGGTTATCAATTACTTTTTTCATAAATGAAGCTTTCCAACCAGTTAATTTTTTACCGTAAACTACACCAATTGCATCATCATGTCCTAATGAACATACAGTACCTTTAATGTCTGGTGTGAACTCTTCTAATTCACCTTTTCCACGAACTAATACTGCTAAGTTGTGTGCAACATTAAATCCTTGTTGGATTGCAATTTGTGCTGTTGGTGGATATGGACGGTTACTAGATTCGTCAATTAATAAAGCCGAATCACCAACGATAAATACGTCATCATATCCAGGAACACGCATATCTTTTGTAACTTTTACACGTCCACGCATAGCTTCGAAACCAGCTTGCTCTACCAATGCATTTCCACGTACACCTGCAGCCCAAACAACTGTTGCAGAGTTGATTTTTTCTTCAACATCACCTTTTGCAACGATGATTCCATCTTCAGTACATTCTTTAATAGCTGTACCAATTTTGAATTCTACACCTTTTTTCTCTAATTGAGAAACAGCATAGTCAACTAATTCAGGATCAAAACCTGGTAATACCATTGGAGCAGCTTCTACACAAATAATACGAACTAAATCGCGATCGATATCATATTCTTTGCATAACTCTGGCACACGGTTTGCAAGTTCACCAACAAATTCGATACCAGTAAATCCAGCACCACCAACGATAATTGTTAATAACTCATCGCGCTTTTCAGCTGGTGTGTTGTGGTATTTAGAAAAGCTGTAATCAATATGCTCACGAATTTGACGAGCAGCATTAATGCTTGCAATTGAGAAAGCATGTTCTTTTAAACCTTTAATTCCAAATGTTTCTGACTCAAAACCAAGTCCAACTACTAGATAATCATAGTTTAATTCACCGTTAGAAAGAATAACTTTCTTCTCTTCTGGTTTAATTTGAGTAACAGTATCTTGGATAAAGTTAACTTTACTTTGGTTAATCACGTCTTTAATATCAAGGCGTGTACGGTCATGATGTAATGTACCTGCTGCATTTTCATGTAACCAAGTCGTTTGGTAGTGGTAACTATTTTTATTTACTAATGTAATGTCCGCTTCATTTGCAGATAATGTTTTTTGAAGTCGAGTTGCAGTAATAATTCCACCGTACCCAGCTCCAATGATTACAATCTTAGGCTTGTTCATGATATACATACCATCCTTTTAAATTATATTAAGTAATTACAATTTGCTATACTATCTCTAAATTTATAACTAAGTGCTCAATAGTGAGCAATCTAATTCATTCAACTTAGTACATTAGTGAGCAAACTATTATAGAGGGATATTTGTCTAAATATTTCGTAATAATTGTCACAAAATGTTAACAATTAGCCTATAACAATATTAAAGTTTTTTGTATAAGATTTCAAGCATAATCTAAACGCTAGAATTCTCAAAATATTAAGCTAAATTAATTATTTCTTGATCCACACTCCATTTTTATATAGAAATATCTACTGTAATTTAGTTACCTTTTTCCATTTAAACTGTATAAATTATGATATTATTCTATTATAGATGACAAGCATTTATACATAAGGGGGATATTCCGTTTATGAAAGACGAAAAAGTATATGATATTACGATTATTGGTGGAGGACCTGTTGGTTTATTCACTGCTTTTTATGGTGGAATGAGACAAGCTAGCGTAAAAATCATTGAAAGCTTACCTCAGCTTGGTGGGCAATTATCTGCACTTTACCCCGAAAAATACATTTATGATGTAGCCGGCTTCCCAAAAGTACGTGCCCAAGAGTTAATTAATAATTTAAAAGAGCAAATGAAAAAATTTAATCCTACCGTTTGTTTAGAACAATCAGTGCAAACAATTACTAAGCGTGAAGATGGAGTTTTCCATTTAGTTTGTAATGATGGATTCGAGCATTATACAAAAGCTATTATCATCACTGCTGGAAATGGTGCATTCCAACCCCGTAAACTTGAAATCGAGCGTTCTGAAAAATTTGAAAAATCAAACTTACATTACTTTGTAGATGACATGAATAAATTTGCTGATAAACGAGTTGTTGTTTTTGGTGGCGGAGATTCTGCTGTTGACTGGTCATTAATGCTTGAACCAATCGCTGAAAAAGTAACACTAGTTCATCGCCGTGATAAATTTAGAGCTCATGAGCATAGCGTTGAAAACTTAATGAACTCTAAAGTAGAAGTAACAACTCCTTGGGTTCCTGTTTCAATCGTTGGTGAAGAACGTATTGAAAAAGTTATTCTTCAAAATGCTAAAACTGAAGAGCGTCAAGAAATTGAAGTTGATGATGTAATTGTAAACTACGGTTTTGTTTCTTCTTTAGGACCTATTAAAAACTGGGGCCTAAACATTGAAAAGAATAACATTGTTGTTAACTCACGCATGGAAACAAATATTCCAGGTATTTATGCTGCTGGAGATATTTGTACTTATGATGGAAAAGTTAAACTAATTGCTTCTGGGTTTGGAGAAGCACCAACAGCAATCAATCATGCTAAAACATATATTGATCCAACTGCGAAAGTACAACCAGGTCATAGCTCTTCAATGTTCTAAAAATAATATTTTAATCTTAAGGACTGTCTTTTAAAGGCAGTCTTTTTCAATACAATTTGTGATGTGTTGAACAATGTATCGCGCAATTCGTGAACCATTTCACAACCAACTTCATAAAAAATCAATTCATATTTTTATCTACACTATATAATAGTACACAACTTCAAAAAAGATTCAATAATTTACCCTAAATTTGTAAAAATATTAACAAATAAGAATTTGGCCTAGTTTGTTTAATAGAAAAAATAGGATACAAAAGTATCCTATTCATCGTGTATTCAATGTTCTTACAATTGATTAAGCACTTGTCTTTCGAAGACGCAAGCCTAGTGAAGAGCAGAATTACCGTAATTAATGGCAGGCAATTTAATTAACACTCTTCAGGTGTACCAGCATTCGTAGCTGTTCTAAAGCTTGAACCACATCCACATGATGCAATTGCATTTGGATTTTCGATTGTAAATCCTCCGCCTAGTAATGACTCTTTGAAATCAATAACAACCCCTTTTAAAATAGGAGCACTTTCATTATCAATTAAAAACTTAATACCATGATATTCTAATTCCGTATCATCATCTTTTTTTTGTGGATCGAAACCAAGTCCATATGAAAGTCCAGAGCAACCTCCACCTTTAACACCTAAGCGAACAAAAGTATTTTGGTCTTCTTCGTTTTCAATCATTTCTTTAATTTTTAAACCTGCTTGTTCAGTAACTGTAATCATTTATTTCACTCCTCTTTTTAGTATATATAGTATATGCCTTCTGTTATTGTGACTGCTGGGCCTTTCATCCATACATCCCCATCAGTAGACCAAGTAATTTGTAAATCTCCACCTTGCAGGTGAACAGTTATTGGTTCATCTCGTTTATATTTACCTTCTTGTATCATAGCAACTGCTGCAGCACAAGCTCCTGTACCACATGCTTGAGTTACACCTGAACCTCGCTCCCATACAACGAAATTTATCTCATTATGCGGTAAACATTCGATAAATTCAACATTTACGCTTTCAGGAAATAATTCATGTTTTTCAACAATTGGACCTAAAGTTGTTAATGGTGCTTTTTTTATGTCACTTACTTCAAAAACAGCATGTGGATTTCCCATGGAAACACCTGTAAATTCATAGCTTTTTTCTTCAAATAAAATTCTGTCCTTTGCATATTCCTGGTCATCGCCTATCATTGGTATTTGTGATCTTTGGAATATAGGTTTACCCATATTTACTGTTACTTGATTAACAATATTATTTTCAACATGTACTGTTGCTTCAACGATTGTACTTATCGTTTCAATTTTAAATGAAGTATTATTTGCAATTCCATGTTCAAATGCATATTTTGCTACACATCTTAGACCATTACCACAATTTTTAGCTTCTGATCCATCATTATTAAAAACTCGCATTTTTACATCTGCAACTTCTGATGGACAGATTAATATCATTCCATCACTACCAATACCAGTATTAATATTCGATACTTCAACTGCAACTTTAGAAAGCTCATCTTCTCTTAGCTTTTCTTCAAACATATTTACATAAATATAGTTATTTCCTAATCCATGCATTTTTGTATAACGAAAAGAATCCATTTTCATGACTCCTTACTTTTTTTATTAATACAAGTATAAAATTTAAATGAATTGAGCACAATAAGAACATCCCCCGTTTCTCGATATAGAAACATTTTAAGAGCTTCACTTAGGTGAATGCTCATTTTTTTTGCATTTAATTTTTAAAATTAATAAAAATAATATTGGTTATTGTAATTAATCTATTGGAATGTTTTTTAAATCGTGAATTATCGAAGGATTTAAGGCGGATTATAAGAAAGAAAGTTTGGATAATATTGTTAAAATAGCTCGAAAAATAGAAAAAGCACTGTTAATTATTAACAGCGCTTCTTATATTAACATATTTTCTTCTAAGAAAATATAAATATTATCTACTAGCTCGGTGGCCGTTTCTCCAGTTACTACTTCCCCTTCAACTAGTGCAAAAAGTGATAGACTACATTTTCCACAATATCCAAGGCAGCCATATTCTAGTATGTCTAGATTAGGATCACGTTCAAGCTGTTCTAAAGCTTTTTGTGCACCGTCTGCTAGGTTTTTTATACAAAATTCGACTAATGGTCTCACTATTTTTCACTCCTTGCTCCTCATAAAGTTACTCTTTTTTTTAAAAAACGTCAATCCTTTTGACAATAAATGGAGTGAGCTTTATTTTACCGAGTTAGACGTTGTTATTTTAACATAAAATATATATAATATAATTGTCGAAAAATAGAAAAATTTTTTCATTCAACGCTAATAAAACAAAAGGGGAACAGGAACTATGAAAAACCTCGTATTACTAGGTGCCGGATATGGAAATATTCGTGCTTTGTCACGTCTATTATCATCTGATTTGCCTGAGGACGTTCATATCACATTGATCGATCGAAATTCTTTTCACTGCTTTAAAACTGAGTATTATGCTTTAGTTGCAGGTACGGTTCCAGAGCAACATATTAGAATACCATTACCAACTCATGAGAAATTAAAGGTTGTATATGGAGATATTACTACAATTGATACGGCAAACAAGAAAGTAGAATTAAGCAATGGGAAATCAGTTTCTTACGATGATTTAATTATTGGTTTAGGTTGTGAGGATAAGTACCATAATGTACCTGGTGCACCGGAACACACGTACAGTATTCAAACAATTGAAAAAACAAGAAACGCTTATGAAAATGTAAACAGTCTACCTCCTAATTCAGTAATCGGTGTTGTAGGTGCTGGTTTAAGTGGTGTAGAAGTAGCAAGTGAACTAAGAGAAAGTAGAAGCGATTTACAAATCTTACTTTTTGATCGTGGAAGCCGAATTTTATCAATGTTTCCAGAAAAACTTAGTTATTATGTACAAAACTGGTTTATTGAGCACGATGTTAAAATTATTAGCAATTCAAACATTACAAAAGTTGAGAAAAATACTTTATTTAATCATGATGATGAGATTCATTGTGACGCTGTTATTTGGACGGCTGGAATTCAACCAGTTGAAGTTGTCCGCAATTTAGACGTTGAAAAAGACAATACAGGAAGAATCGTCGTAACGAAATATCATCACATGCCAAACGACGAGCATGTTTACGTAGTGGGAGATTGTGCATCATTACCATATGCACCTTCTGCACAGCTTGCAGAAGCTCAAGCAGAACAAATCGTTATGATTTTACAAAAAAAATGGAAAGGTGAAGACCTTCCAGAAGTAATGCCTAAAATAAAATTAAAAGGTATTATGGGCTCATTAGGTAAAAAACATGGTTTTGGACTATTTAATGAACGCCCACTAATCGGTCGTGTTCCAAGATTAATTAAGTCTGGAATCTTATGGATGTATAAATATCACAATGGTTGATGATTACTTAAATACTGAAAGCCCCTTAACAAATTGATAAGGGGCTTTTTTTATTATTCTGTTGTGTCAGGTTTAATAACTTCTTTTACACTTTCAACCATTCCTAAAAGCTTTGTAGCATCTGTTGGTATAACAAGTTTTGATGCATGACCGTAAGCTACTTTTTCTAAAGCTTCCATTGAACGCAATTGAACCATTTCTTTAGTTGGCTGTGCATTTCTCCAAACATCTAACACAAGTTGTTCCCCTCTAGCTTTCGCTTCAGCAAGTTTAATGATTGCTTCTGCTTCCCCTTCAGCACGTAAAACTTGAGAATCTTTATCTCCTCGAGCTTTTTCAACTTGGCTTAAACGTTCTCCTTCTGCTTCAAGAATTCTTGATTGCTTTTCTCCTTCTGCTTTCAGAATTTTTGATTCCTTTTCACCTTGTGCATTTAATACTTTTTCACGACGTGTACGTTCTGCTTGCATTTGTCTCTCCATCGCATTTTGTATATCAATAGGTGGAATAATATTTCGGATCTCTACACGATTAACTTTCATTCCCCATTTATCGGTTGCTTGGTCAAGAATTGCACGTAGTTTATTATTAACTGTATCACGACTTGTTAAAGTTTCATCTAAATCTAATTCCCCTATTAAGTTACGTAAAGTAGTAGCAGTCAAATTCGAAATAGCAGACAGTGGATTAGCAATTTCGTATTCATGTCGCACAACATCAGTTACTTGATAAAAGACAACTGAGTCTACTTGGATACTAACATTATCTTTTGTAATCATTGATTGTGGTGGAAAATCTACCACAGTCTCACGCAATGTTTTTTTACTAGCTACGCGTTCAACAAATGGCATTACAACGTGGATTCCACTCTCTAATTTACGATGGAATTTCCCTAATCGTTCTACTAGATATACTTCAGATTGTCTTACAATACGAATACTTGATAACAAAAGTAACACAACAAATAAAACAATAATACCAATAATAATTGGACCAACCATAGAACTTACATCAGACATAGCACTTCTCCTCAATTAGTTATTTGTCACGTATAAAGTTGCACCTTCTATTTTTGTTACAATTACCTTTTCATTTAAAACTAACGATTCTGTAGAACGGATTGTCCATTCGTCACCATAAACTTTAGTCGTACCAACTGTATCATCATTTATTTCAACAGAAGCTACAACGACCTCTTTACCAATTAATGCATACACGCCATTTTCAATCGTTTTATGCTTGTGGATTCTTTTTGCAAATTTCTTTGTACTAAGCCATAAAATTAATGCACTAATAATAAAAACGATAAAAGTAAAGGTGTTTGATCCTGTTAAATAATTTACAACTGATGCTAGAATGCTCGCAATACCAATCCATAGGAATACAAAGGTTAATGAAAACATTTCGATAATAATTAATATAACTCCAATTACAAATAAACTGATCGCAACCATTCCACCCCTCCTCCCCAGTTCTATATATATGCCAAAAATTGTAATTTATTTTACACTTCTATTCTATCATGTAAATTTCAGCTTTTTACATTAAATAATGAATTTTATTAAAACTTTTTAATTTTAGAAAAGATTCAATTACTCAATTCTTAGGAATATTAATCAATAAAAAAACCCTTACATTTTTGTAAAGGGTTAAGTGTGTAGACAAAGTACTAAAAGCTTGATTTTCAGACTGATTGTAAGCAAAGCATTTGTCTTTCAAGGCGCGGAGACTGGTGAGGAGCGGAGTTACCCTAGAAGGTAATGAGCACCGCGCAGGCAGACGAAGCAACGAAGAAAGCGAGCGCTTGTCAACAGTCTGAACCCCTTATATTTTTGTAAGGAGTTGTAAAAATCATTATTGTTCAATTGCGTTATAAACATCTTTTAATTTTGGATTACCTTCACCAACAACATTTCCATTCACTAATACTACAGGATAGAAAAATTCATCATTTCTAACTCGTTCTGCGAAATCTTCTTTATCGTTATTCTCTACATTAAATATATCAATGTATTGGAAATCAAATGCTAAGTCAGGATATTTTCTTTGAAGTGCAGCTTGAAGCCATTCAAAAGTTTCAATTGATGATGGCATTCCTACACAACTTGCACAAATTACTTCAGCTCCAAAAACTTCCACTAAAATTTTATTACTCATTTTCTCCTCCTAGCATACAATAAATGTGTGTCCCAAAATAATTTCAAACACACAAAGTACTCTGTAATAGATTTTTTCCTCTTAACTGATTATAATAAAATTAGTGAAAGGAGTCGATATGAATGGACATGAAAGAACAAGTACAAGAAGTTTTAGATAAATTAAGACCGTTTTTACTACGCGATGGTGGAGACGTTGATTTAGTTGATATTGAGGATGGAATTGTTAAACTACGCCTTTTAGGTGCATGTGGTAGCTGCCCAAGTTCAACTATTACTTTAAAAGCTGGTATTGAGCGAGCTTTATTAGAAGAAGTACCTGGTGTAATTGAGGTAGAGCAAGTATTCTAATATAGTTTCAATACTAAAAGAGAGGGTATAAACCCCTCTCTTTTATTTTAGCCATTTAATTTCGCGGATCCCTAACTTAGCAGTTGGTAGTCCGATTAAATCATAAAAACCACCTAAAAAAACTTCAAACTCACTAGTATTTTCAAGATAATTAACCAACTTACGCTCATACCTTTTCCGATCCGCATCGCTCCTTGCCAAATAATATCCTTCAATTGTTTCAAAATAATGTACTGGAAAAAGAAGTCTTGCGAATAACAAACGCCAAGCAAAAGTAGATAATGGACTTTTCTTCTCATAACCATAAAAAAATGAGAGGATTTTCTTTTGATAATTATCGTGATTCTCTAAATATTCATCCCTAACCCATTCAGCAAGATCTCTGCTTGGATGATCATAAATCCATTCAATAGGTACTTTCGCAAAATGAATTTCTTTCAGTCTTCGTTCAGTCATTTTTTGATGACAAATTGTTGCTGCATCAACAATTTGAGGAGTATCATCTAGTTCAGTATCTACAACATACTGAATCGCATTTTCAGTCATACCGAGATAATAGGGAAAAGATTCAATAAATATTTGTTCGAAAAAATTTTCAGGATGACTATTCACTTTACTTTGCCAAAATCTTTCTAATTGCTCTAAACGTTTTTCCCATAAATTCTTCCATTTCCCGATCCTATTTAATCTTTTCAATTCATCTGAATATTTTTTCCCTCTTAAATGAAATATTGCTAGTTCTTCACCGTAATTATTACTACGTTCATTTTGTCTGTTACTCTTAAATAAAGAATAATTATTTCCATCAATCTTACTCACATAGTAACCTTGAACATTTTGAACGAAAGTTGCGACCGATTGATCTCCGGTTGAGCTCATAAAATCACTTAAACTCTTCATTTCTTGCAAATCATCTTCTTTTAAATTTCCAATGGGTGCAAGAAAATACACCCTATTCCGCTGCCAAAACATGTAATATGACTGAACTTGAAGTAATTCAGCTGGTTGAATTTGATAATGAGTAAACATGTCTTGAATGATGTTTTGGTTGCGAATAAACATCATCACTCACATCCTTCTTATACCTACTTATTTAATATATATGTCACAAATCCAAAAACCTGTACCATACTTTTTCACTTTCCATATATAACCCCGAATGGCCATACACAAAAAGGGAGAGAATGACGTAGTATATATGAAATGTGGAAGCGGGTTGGTCAGCCCCGACAAGCATAAGACAAAGGCCAAGAAAAGTTGCTTTTTACTTTTATTGGACTTTGAATTATGACCTCGAGGGGCTACCCGCTGGAACTA
>NZ_NESS01000025.1 GCF_002128425.1 Gottfriedia acidiceleris | reverse complement strand
CCCGACAAGCATAAGACAAAGGCCAAGAAAAGTTGCTTTTTACTTTTATTGGACTTTGAATTATGACCTCGAGGGGCTACCCGCTGGAACTAGACATCATGAAATGTGGAAGCGGGTTGATCAGCCCCGACAAGCATAAGACAAAGGCCAAGAAAAGTTGCGGAGGGTTAATCGTCGGAACTGGACTTCACAAAAATATAGGGCAAGTGGAACAACGAATAAGACATAGGTAATAAATTAGATGTCTTAATAATTTTTTACTATGTATTAACTTTTTTTATAAAGGGGAATTAAGTTCGATATCGAATCATATATAATTAATCCTCTTATTTCTTAAAATAATTTATAGTAAAAGTTTTACTTATTTTATGAATTTCATTTTAGTTATTTTTATAGTAATTAAATCAATCGATAAGGAAAAGGTGATGTAATGGAATATTTAAATCACGATTTAGAAAAGACTGCATTATCGTTATTAGAAAAAAGAGGTGTTACTCTCGATGACATTGCTGACCTAGTTTACTTTTTACAAAGTAAATATCATGATAATCTATCCAAAGACGAGTGTAAACACAATGTTCAGAGAGTCTTGACAAAGCGTGAGATACAAAATGCCATCATTACTGGTATTGAATTAGATATTTTGGCAGAGCAAGATAAACTACAGGAACCTTTGTTGGCTATTATCAAAAAAGATGAAGGGCTTTATGGAATTGATGAAATAATTGCCTTATCGATCGTAAATGTTTATGGGTCAATTGGATTCACGAATTATGGTTACATCGATAAATTAAAACCAGGAATTTTAGAAAGATTAAATGATAAATCAACAGGCTTAGTAAATACATTTTTAGATGATATTGTTGGAGCAATTGCAGCTGCTGCATCTAGCCGACTTGCTCATCGTGCCGCACATAAAAAGGCTGATCAAATTAAAGCTGAAAATGAATAAAAAAGAGTGGTCTCAAGACAATTTATGTTTGAGACCACTTTTTTATTTAAATAACACAAAAAAACCACAAGTAATTTTCTAGAGGGTTTCCCCATCTTTTCTCTTAAATATGTTTAATCCACTCTTCTAATGAGTCAACTGAATAAGTTGGCTGCGTTTCGTAATTTGATAACATATCCCTTGTCGTTACACCAGTATGAACAATTAAAGTATCAACACCAGTATTAATCCCAGCCATAATGTCTGTATCATAATAATCACCAATCATTAACGTATCCTCTTTAGCAACACCAAGAACTTTTAATGCTTGTTCCATAATAATTGATTCAGGTTTTCCAATAAAAATTGGTTTTACTGTAGTAGATACTGCTATTACAGATGTTAATGAACCATTACCTGGTAATAATCCTCTTTCAGTCGGAATTGCTATGTCGCCATTAGTAGAAATAAATGTCGCGCCATTTCTTACAGCTATACAAGCCTTTGCTAGTTTCTCATAATTAATGCTTCGGTCTAAACCACTAATTACAAAATCAGGATTTTCATCTGTAATTTTTAATCCAACTTCTTCTAAGGCATATTGTAAGCCCTCTTCACCTATCATATAAACAGTAGCATCTGCCTTTTGTTCTTTTATGTAATTTGCTGTGGCATTACTTGTTGTAAAAACCTGTTCTTTTGTAGTTGGTATATTAAAGGAATTAAGTTTATCAGCAACTTGTTCTGGTCTACGTGTAGAATTATTCGTCACAAAAAGATATGGAATATTTTTTTCCTTCAGAGCCTTTATAAAAAGACTCGCTTCCTCAATTTGCTCCTCACCACGATACATAGTTCCATCTAGATCGATTAAGTATCCTTTATATTGTTTCATATTGCCACTCCTTACTATTTTTCCTCATCACTACTAAACGCATTAATTACTCCTAGTTCCTTATCAAGAAAAGCTTGTACCGCAACCGGGAATTCCTTATATGCTTCGATATTTTCGCTTAATGTCATCACTATTTTTTCTGTAATTGAAGATGTGTAGTCTTGTAATAAATGTTTTCGAATTGGAATTAATTTTTTTATTGATTCTCCAATTGAAGCAGTAATAACTTTTTCATCCATGAGAATATCAATAATGTCATCATAACTACCTGGGTCCCTCATTATAAAGCCATCAATCATTGTATTTCCAATATCTAACATACTGTCTATCAAAAGATGTGTCATTCTTTCCAAAGCTAATTCTTCCGTTTTATTTTTTGGATGGCTGTATGACGCATAAAATTCAAACATTGAATTTATTATTTCAATTCGATCTAATATGTTTTGACGATTTACAAAGTACATATGTACACTTCCTTCTCAATTCTATCTTCTACATTTTATGGACTTATATTTATTTTATAGCTAAATTCGAAAAAAATCGACAAATGAAAGCGTTTCTTACCGATTTTTGTTATATTATATAGGTGAATATTTTTGGGGGGTTGGACTTTTGGAGCGTGAATTAGCACTTGAGATTGTAAGAGTTACTGAAGCAGCTGCCCTTGCCTCTGCGCATTGGATGGGACGCGGTAAGAAAAATGAAGCAGATGACGCTGCTACTTCTGCAATGCGTTCAATGTTTGATTCAGTCAATATGGCAGGTACTGTAGTAATTGGTGAAGGTGAACTCGATGAGGCACCAATGCTATATATAGGTGAAAAATTAGGAACTGGTAATGGACCTGAAGTAGACATTGCAGTCGATCCTCTAGAAGGAACTAATATCCTTGCAAAAGGCCATGCAAATGCAATGGCAGTAATTGCAATTTCTGATAAAGGTAACTTATTACATGCACCTGACATGTATATGGAAAAAATAGCTGTAGGTCCTCGTGCTGCTGGAAAAATATCATTAGATGATCCAATTGAAAAAACGATCGATATTATTGCAGAAGCAAACAATAAACGTGTACGTGATTTAACGGTAATTGTCCAAGAACGTCCTCGTCATGAAGAAATCATTGAACGAATTCGTGAAAAAGGTGCTCGGGTTAAATTATTTGGTGATGGAGATGTTGGTGCTGTTATTGCAACAGCATTACCTCAAACAGGAATCGATCTCTTTGTCGGTACTGGAGGTGCACCAGAAGGCGTTATAGCCGCTGCAGCGATAAAGGCCCTTGGCGGTGACATGCAAGCTCGTTTAGTACCAATGAATAAAGAAGAAGAACAACGTTGTATGAATATGGGTCTTAATAACCCAAGACAATTATTAACTTTAAATGATTTAGTAAAAGGTGACGATGCAATTTTTGCTGCTACAGGAGTTACTTCAGGTGAATTACTTGAAGGGGTTACTTTCTTAGGTGGAGACTTAGTCGAAACTCATTCAATTGTTATGAGAAGTAAAACAAAAACTGTGCGACATATTAAAGCTCATCACCATTTAGGATACAAGCCAAATCTTATTTTAGTATAATGGAGGAATAAAAATGTCAGATCGTTTTTTCTTATATGATGACACTATTCAAGCAAAAACTCGTTTTGTAAGCTTTATGGGAGAAGAGCAAAGACATGATCTTGCTTTAGTCTATTCTGATCGTCATTATGGCAAAGTAATCATAATGGATATGCAAAGTAATCGATTTGCAATTATTGGTTCAGATGATTTAAAAGAAGAAGGTTACTTAGAGTTTGCTTTCGGTATTTCTGAAGAAAAGGCTGCAGAATTATTAGATTTTCTAAGTGAAATTATTTTCTAAGTTTTTCATTCCTGTGGATAAATAATTTATTTTTACAAAATAATCTGAAAAATAGTGGATAACTAAAAAGTTGTCCACTATTTTTGTGATTAAGTCTTGAGTTATGCACATTTTTGTTGAAAAATTCAAACTTATCCACAAGGTTTTTATTGTTTCAAAAAATCAAAAAATATTTTATCCACATACTTTGCTCATGCTAAAGATCAATCATCTTCCTTAAAATTCATAGCGCCGCACCCTTTCAAGAACAAAAAAATGATGGGTTTCCCCATCATTTTAATTTTTTACTTTTTTAACTACAAAATATTTACATCCAAAATTACAATACTCATAAATATATTCACGTAATGTACTTATTTTTGAATCATATGGAACATTTTTTTGAGAATCATCAAAAAAACCTCTAAGTCTTAGTTGCTCATAGCCCCAATCCCCTACAATGTAATCATACTTTGAAAGGATTTCAGCATATCTCGCTTTAAAGGCTTCTTCATTGAATCCTTCACGGTAATCTTCAACTACTTCATAGCAAATATTCTGTATGCAAACCAATTTGTATTCTCCTTCCTTTTACTCCCATAAATATGTAACCAATATTTTTGGCATACTAATTTTACATTGATTATTAAAAGGTGGTATTAATATGCGTAAATATTTAGTTTGTTTAGTAACCTTATTTTTATTAACAGGATGTTCATTTGGTCCAAGTCATTCGAGACAGTTCGAATATAAAAACGTAACATATAAAAATGAACATCGAACAAATCCAACACCTAAACAATTAAATACAAAGCCGATGGAAACAGGTGATGTAAATGCTAAAATGTCAAATAACTCTTACAAAGATTATGGCTTTTCTAGACTACAAAAGCAAGATGTTTTAGGTAAAGATGGTGAATACACATTAACAATTGATAAACAAGAAGTGTCAAAATTCATTTCTTATTTAGTTGTAAAGCTTCCTGATATAGACGATGCAGCTACACTAGTTACAGACCAAGAAGTACTAATTGCTTATAAATCAGATGGTGATAAAGCACTAGCTAGAAAACAGGTTGAAAAAACTGCTCAATCTGCACTTCCTAGTTATTATCATATCTATACTTCAAATTCAATACAAAATATAAATAACATCGAGGACCTAAATAAATATGGTCAGCTTAATGATGGACAATTAGAGCAACAGATAAAAGATTTAGCTGAAGGTTTTGATGTGGATAAACAAAGCATGCATTTTGATCAAATTTCAAAATAATAATCAATAAAAGCACTAGCTTAAGCTAGTGCTTTTTATTATGCTTGTTTAGCAGCTTCTACTTGTTCGTCAGCATGATATGATGAACGAACTAAAGGACCAGCCTCACAATGTGAGAAACCTTTTCCTAAAGCAATTTCTTTAAGTGCTGCAAACTCGTCAGGAGTATAGTATTTTTTTACAGATAAATGAGTTTTTGTTGGTTGTAAATATTGACCTAATGTAATGATATTTACACCTGCTGCACGTAAATCATCCATTGCTTCGTAAATTTGTTCATTTGTTTCACCTAACCCAAGCATGATACTTGATTTTGTAGGGATGCTAGGGTTAATTTCTTTTGCTCTACGTAAAAATTCAAGTGATCTTTCATACGTTGCTCTTGCACGAACACGTGGAGTTAACTCTCTAACTGTTTCAATATTATGATTCATAATATCTGGTTTTGCATCCATTAGCATTTTAAGGTTTTCAAATTTCCCACCCATATCAGATGGTAAAACTTCAATTGTAGTAAATGGATTTGCTTTTCTAACTTCTCTAACAGTTTCTGCAAATACTGCTGCTCCACCATCTCTTAAGTCATCACGAGCAACCGCTGTAATTACTACGTGCTTTAAGTTCATTTGTGTTACTGATTCAGCAACACGAACTGGTTCTTGTAGATCAAGTTCAGTCGGTAAACCAGTTTTAACTGCACAAAAACGACATGCACGAGTACAAACCGCACCTAAAATCATAAATGTAGCTGTTTTTCTAACTGCCCAGCATTCATGGATATTTGGACAACGAGCTTCTTCACAAACAGTGTGAAGATTTTTTGATCGCATCATTTTCTTTAATTCTGTGTAAGATTCATTTGTATTTAGCTTTATTTTTAGCCACTCAGGCTTTCTCAAATATTCTTCTTTTTTTGATGCCATTTGAAATTCCTCCAACGTTTATTCGTTTACGACATATTTCATTTTTTCTTCCAATAGTATATATATTACTACATTTTTCGCGGATATGAAAAACTTTCGTTCGATTATCTCGATTATCCCTATAATTTCCATTTATGAAAGTCGCTCCTTTAACCAAACTATATATGTAAATCAATTTAAAGGATGATGGTTTTGAAAAAAATAATTGTACTTTTTTGTATGGTGGTTATCTTCATTATGCCATCATTTACAAATGCAGAAGAAATTGATCAAGCTCAGCTTAATAAAGAACGAATGGCCTTATATAAAAAAGGTGAAACGCTAACCTTTATACCTT
The DNA here is from genome assembly GCF_002128425.1 of Gottfriedia acidiceleris. GTDB lineage: Bacteria > Bacillota > Bacilli > Bacillales > Bacillaceae_G > Gottfriedia > Gottfriedia acidiceleris. The sequence goes on along the minus strand of NZ_NESS01000025.1, from coordinate 21,464 downwards.
GGTATTACTTTGCTGCTATAGATACATATGAACGAAATGTACGAAGCGTAAGGAACGATATACCAAAACGGGATAATGGAGTCCTTTCAATATATATTAAACCAGAAGATTGGAGCGGGTTATCAAATCCAGTTAAGAAAGACACATACGCTCCTACGATCCATTTATTCAGCGGAATTGGTTTAGATGGAAATAGTGATGGAAAAGCGTCCTTAGAAGACGATGAGGATATTCTGTACACCTTCATTCATCGATTACATTTCTATGGGCCATCTAGGCAATATATTCGAATGATGCTATGGGATTACTACCAAAGAGCAATAACTGTTGATATTATCGATGAATATGCTAGTTTGTATCAATATTACGGAAAATTAAATATAGAAGGAAATGCCTTCCCATTACCAATCCGCAGTACACATAGTTATCGAAGTACATGGGGTGCACCTCGAAGCTTTGGTGGGCGAAGAGTTCATGAAGGTACTGATATATTTGCAAATTACGGTACTCCAGTAAGGTCTACATGCTATGGCATTATTGAGACAAAGGGCTGGAATCGAATTGGAGGATGGAGAATCGGAATTCGGGACTTAAATAATAATTATCATTACTACGCTCATCTAGGCGGCTTTAATAAAGACATTCAAAGAGGGCAAGTAGTAGAGCCAGGAACACTCATCGGATATGTTGGAAGTACTGGCTATGGACCTCCAGGAACATCTGGAAAGTTCCCTCCGCATTTACACTATGGCATTTACAAAGACAATGGTTACTCAGAGTGGTCTTTTGATCCTTATCCGAAATTACGTCTTTGGGAACGTCAGGATAGAAGCAAATAAAAAAACACACGCAATTGACGAGCCTTTAGTCAAAGACAATGGCGAAATTGAATGTGAAATAAAAAAAGCAGACTAATTTTATTGAAGTTAGTCTGCTCTATTTTTAAATTTATTTTTTTCATTTTGTTGTTGACGGAGTTTGTGGAGATGTTTGTTGAGTATTTGGAGTAAATGGAATATAACTAGGAACTTCTCCATCTATAATTTCAGTAGCAATTGGCACTTGTACCTTCACCTTTGTTGACTTTGTACTAAACGGGATAATTACATTCATATTTACTTCTACATTCATAATAATTTCAACTACAGAATTATCAAATCCAAATGGCTTAACTTCCTGTGTAACATTAGCCACTGCATCACCGACTACAGAAAAGCGAACTGGTATAGTAGGTCCTAATTTTCCTAAAAGGACTGTATTTGTAACGACCCCAATAGGTACTTTTAAATAAAACCCATCATTATCCGTCTTCATTTTCTTCATTTCTGCTTTCGATAAAGATAAAAATGATATATCCCCATTTTCAACTCTACGTATATTTTCTTCAACATGCTGAGTAGTAGAACCAATTATTTTATTGATTAAATATGTATTCGTACTTATTACAGCCTTACCATTTTCATCTACATCTCGAATGATAATATCCTGCCCTTGTAGCTCCTTAGACGCAGATTCATATGCTTCATTTATGACTAAAGATGCGATTCGTCTTGTTTGTTTCTCAGAATATTTTAAAATCGTTGGAGAGAAAATTTTATCAATTTCCCAAAAGGCATATAAAGAAAACAATAATAGGACAATACTAATAACTACATATTTATTTGGAAGTATATTACGAATTGATTGGGTTATTTGAATTGAACTAGTTTTAAATCCGCCAAAAGATCTTCTTTTTGAAACAAAAAATTTATTTTTTGGAACACGTCTGTACTTAAATCTTTTCATCGTATCCATGCCCCCTTACTAATGGGTATGCATGTCATTGCCTGTTCATTCATATTGTATTTATACACTTGCCAACAGCTACGTCGAGTTTACTTTTCCGTCTCCAATTATTTCTTAACGTGTAGAAAAGATGCCCCAGTAATTTCACTAGAAACATCTCACTTATTAATAAACGCTTTGTTTTATTATTTGATCACACTCGATAATCTTTAAATTTAACTCATTATAAAGATTCACTTCATAAGGAATACTTAGCTTTCTTCCGTTATCCTCAATTATCTGAACAACTGGACGATCTGTAGAAGCATCATTTTGCCTTAAAACAATTCCCCGTCTTCCATCACTCAATTTTATGATTAATCCTGTTGGATAAATGGTTAGTAGATCGCTGAATATAGTGATTAATTTAGCATCAAAGAATTTATTACTTCCACTAATTAATAATTTTAATCCTTCATGCGGGAGCATTGCTTGTCGATAAACTCGATTTGAAGTAACAGCATCAAAATAGTCGGCAATCCCAATAATCTTTGAAAAAAGATGCATTTCCTTATCAAATATTCCTTTTGGATAGCCGCTCCCATTGATCCTTTCATGATGCTGTAATGCACAGTCCGCAACAACCGGATGAATAGTAGGCACTTGTCGTAGTATATCGTAACCAGCAATTGTATGTTGTTTAATGAGCGTATATTCATCTTCAGTTAAACTGTCCTGTTTATTTAAAATCTTTTTTGGTATTGCCATCTTCCCCACATCATGTAAAAGTGCACCTAGTCCAAGTAAGTTAAGCTGACTCTTACTTAAATCTAATTGCGTTCCAATTCCTAAAGAATAAATAGCTACATTCAGTGAATGTGTAAAAATATACTCATCATATAGTAATACGTCAGTCAATAAAGATAACACGTCTTTATGCTGCCATAACTCTACTAGCAGTGAGTGTATAGTTTCTTTTAGCTTAGATAAGGTTTTTTCTAACGATAGCCGTCTTAAATAAAGATCTTCTCTAATTAATTTGACAAAAGCATCTTCTATTGTTTTTGTGATTTCAATGCGAAGTTCGTCTGAAATTACAGTCTCCTCTGTTAAGCATTCTTGTAATTGAGCATGTACTAAAACAAATGGAACGGCTAATTTATGTAGTCGCTTAATCATCTCTTCTGTTAAAGGAGTATTTGCATTAACGGTCATTTTTCCATGTTCATTATAAACTGGTATTCTTAAGATCATGCCTGGAACAAGTGTTGAAGTTTCAACAACTCTCATCGTTTTCTCCTTGAACAATTTTTTAATTAAATATATGGTCATTCATAACAGTTAATACGTTGTAATAATTTATTTTTTAAGACTTTCATTTTACACAGCAAAGCCACTAAAAAAATTTAGTGGCTTTATTTATATCATCTTTAATAATGCGTCTCTTCCAATCATTCCTTTTTGAATACCTAACTTTTCTGCTTCAACAGTAATGGATTCTAAAGGCGCATTTAATAATTCTTCTATTGTTTTTACACCAACTGCTCGACCTGCAATAATTTGACGATCGCTCAATCTTTCATTCAATAAAGATACATCCAATGCTCCGCACATAATATATCCCTTGTCATTCATAACGACCAATAATGTAGTTTTTGGAAGTAAAACAGTAACAGCATTAAATGTATGATTATCTATTTTAATTGGGTTTAAATTGATCAAGTTCAACGCTCCTTTCTCATTCTAAAATATGAGAAAAAAACAAAAGTGCAACCTGTCTAGTCTTGATAAATTTTATACACCTTTTAATGCCCAAAATAACACATCACGAATAAATTCAGGCATAAAAAATCTTTTATGCCCAGCATCACGAATGGTAGGAATTAAATGGCCAAACGTAAATAAATCCAAAGTTCCGATCGAATAAATTCGATTTAAATCTAACATTTCTCTATTAATAAATAGATTTTCTTGATAAAAATTCTTTTTCTTTTCCTTATTAACAATCGTGATTCCATCATAAACCATTTTTCCGATCACTTTCCCTCTAAATCCAAAACCCTTCATCTTTAAATGAGTCAACTCTTTTTCTTCACAACGATTTAAAACATCTAGTAATTCCTTACCAGACAAATTAACGACACAAGGATTAATAGGATGTGGGCAAATTCGATGAATGTCACCCTTAGTAACAAGTCCATGCGTTAAGCCTTCAAGTAAAATACCCGAATTTAGAATACTGATATCTGATTTCGTCCATTGGCGAAGTGCACTTGCTAATAATTTCGGTAATGGACTATCTTTAAACCAATTCACATCCATGTTAACCGGTAGTTGTGTCACTGGTTCGCTTAAAATTTCTTCACTTAATCTCATTAAATTAGCTAACATGAATTTCGTCACTTCATCTTGGTGATATTTAGGGACTGTATGTACTTCAGTAACTGATGCTTCAGTATTGATTATACTTTTCGTCTCTTTATTTACAGTAATTAAAACTTCGCCTAAATAGTTACCGTGTTTACCTGTTCCACAAAGTAAAGTTTCACCAGCATACTCTCCATTTGGAAATAAATGATGAGTATGTGCTCCTAAGATAATGTCGACTCCTGAAAATTGTTCAGCGATTCTCTGGTCGTCTCTCATACCTAAGTGAGAAAGTATAATGACAATGTCTGATTGCGCTTTGACAATTGGAAGGATGTTATTTAACATTTCAAACGGATCTTTAATACTCCATCCTAAAGTTTCATAAAATACAGGATAAGCGACTGTTAATCCAATTACTCCTAACTTTACTCCATTTATTTCATATATTTCAAAAGGCTTGCTAAAACTTTGTGTACCTTCACCTGAAATGGTTAAATTACCAATTAATACATCAAACTTTGCATCTTCGTAAAGATTTAATAACTCCCCTTTTGATAAAGTAATTCCTTCGTTATTTCCGATTGTAATGGCATCAAATCCTGCATCATTTAAAAGTTCCACATTGCCCTTTCCTAAAGTAGCCTCCGAAATTGGATGAAATCGATCAACGAAATCCCCAATATCAAAAGTAAGTGTGGCTTCACCTTTTCCTTTGGCTAACTCTCTTTTAGACTTCAACATACCGACAATTGTTGGCCACGTTTCAAAGTGACTGTGAATGTCATTTGTATGGAACAACCGAATATTTATAGTTTGATTTGTTTCCATTGTTCCACCATCCTTTTTTTAAATATTTTCTATAATTAATTTTATGCCGTAAAACAACACGACTAACCTTAAAATTAATGCAATTGTTTCAGTTTTTAATTTTTGATTAATATACGCCCCAATTTTCCCACCAAACCATGCACCAGGAATAAGTAAAAGAATGTAATAGAAATTTACTTCTCCTAAAGTTATATACGAAATTGAGCTTCCAAGAGTCGTAAACATAACGACAAACATTGAAGTCGCTACAGCTAATTGAGGTGGAAAACCAAATAAAAACGCCATCATTGGTACTAATAATATTCCTCCACCAATTCCAAACAATCCTGAGATAATCCCGATACAAATAGACAATGAAATGGCCAATGGAAGACGATAACTATATGTATATGCCTCACCTTCATCATTTGTATATGTTCGTATAATACCTCTATGTACTTCCTTTGATTTTTTATTTAATTTTGAAGAGACAAAAAGAAAGACTGATATACAGATTAAAAATATACCAAAAAATAAAGTAAACCGCTCTGTATTTAAAAGCGAATTGATGTATGTACCTAGTAAGCTACCAGGAATACTGCCTATTAAAAACAAAATACCACTCTTATAATCAATTCGTTTTTGCTTATGATATGAAAGGGTGGATGAAAGCGAAGAAAAAACAATTGTAATCAGTGAAGTCCCAACTGCAACGTGAATTGGTACAGTCGAAAAAGCGGATAAAAAGTGGTCAATATTTAGGAGCATTGGAACAATGATAATTCCTCCACCTAATCCAATCAATGATCCGACTGTTCCTGCAGCAAGTCCTATACTGATGAGTATAAGAATTTGTAGAATGATATCCAACCTAAATTTCTCTCCTTTATAAATACAGAAAAAATCTATTTTCTTTATGTTTTAAATAATAGTTTAACATAAAAAAACTCGGAATTCCCCGAGTATGAATAAATCCTTTATAACGTTGGCTATTTCTTTAATATACTTAAATTTGCAATCCAAGGTCCTACGTCAGTTTTGTATCTTTTTGCCATCACTCTTGTAATTTGTGTTACATGTGTTAGATCATGTACGACCCAAGTAGATAATAATTCTCTTAATTTAACAGGACCAAAATCAGGATGAATCCCTTCTAATTCCAGATGGTTAGTCGGATCTACTAATAATTGTAGTTTATTAATATTTTCCGTTCTTAAATACTTAAATTCAAGCAGTCTTTCTTCTATTGATTTTTCATGTTTTTCATTTAAATGCGAAAAACGATCGAATGGCGGGAAATGGTTGTTTCCTTCTTTGTTAAGCATGCAGTTCAACCTTGGAATCCAATTTGTTTTTTCACACTCAATTAGATGGTCAATTACTTCAGAAGCACTCCAAGTTCCTTCACCTTCATTGCAATGTAACCAAGATTCTGATAAACCCGATAAAAAGGACTCTAATGATTTCGTTGTTCTTTCTAAAATTTCGATAGCTTCTTTAAGGTTAAAATTCATAAAAAAATCCTCCCCACACCTTGATAAAAAACACTAAGACAGCTTCTCATGAACCTGCAAGTTAAATTTTACCATAAATATGAACTCTAATTTAATTAAGCAGCTTAATTTTATCTAAACAAAAAATAAAAGTTAGCCATCTATTAAAATCTTCAACTGTAGGAACACGTCATCATTTAATTATCAATAAGTTTTACTTTTTTCCCTTTGGAAGCGGTAAAAGAGAGCGTTTATGTATTTCAAATAAAAATTTATATTGGAAAAGTAACAATAAGTAATTATATAAATTTTTCGATTTGGAGGAAATTATTATGAAAAAGAAATTAGCAGCTATACCTTTAGTTACATTTCTTATTTTCATAAAAGTAAGCTGTAATAATAATATTTCAAACAAAAATAAAAATACTTTAATAAACAAAGAAGATAAAAATGGCGAATTAACAGATGATACTATTTATAATTATTTAAGACAAACCTTATTTATTAACAAAAATTATAATAATATAATTGATTCATTTTATCTATATGGTATGGATTCTAAAAATATATATGTTTTTTATCACTATGTTTTACTAAATAAGTAAAGTAATTGAAGAAAAATATTTTCAGTTGCCATAAAAGTAACTGGTAGTAAAAAAATTACTGCTCAAATATCAAAAGCTAAAAAAATACACTCTGTCACCTATTAGTAACAGGGTGTATTTTTATTTTATAGATTAACCAATTGAACCTTCCATCTCGAATTTAATCAGACGGTTCATTTCAACTGCGTATTCCATTGGTAATTCTTTTGTAAATGGCTCAATGAAGCCCATTACGATCATTTCTGTAGCTTCTTGCTCAGAAATACCACGGCTCATTAAGTAGAATAATTGCTCTTCAGATACTTTTGAAACTTTCGCTTCGTGCTCAAGAGAAATATTGTCGTTTAAGATTTCGTTGTATGGAATTGTATCAGAAGTTGATGCATTATCCATGATTAACGTATCACACTCGATATTTGAACGTGATCCAGCTGCTTTACGTCCGAAGTGTACGATACCACGGTACGTTACTTTACCACCATGTTTAGAAATAGATTTCGAAACAATCGTAGATGAAGTATTTGGAGCTAAGTGAATCATTTTAGCACCAGCATCTTGGTGTTGTCCTTTACCAGCAATTGCAATAGAAAGCGTAAGGCCACGAGCACCTTCACCTTTAAGGATAACTGCTGGGTATTTCATTGTTAATTTTGAACCAATGTTTCCATCGATCCATTCCATTGTTGCGTTTGCTTCACAAACAGCACGTTTCGTAACTAGGTTAAATACGTTATTCGCCCAGTTTTGAATTGTTGTATAGCGGCAGTATGCATCCTTCTTAATGATGATTTCTACTACTGCTGAGTGAAGTGAGTTTGTTGTATATACAGGAGCTGTACATCCTTCAACATAATGTACGTGTGCACCTTCGTCAGCGATGATTAATGTACGCTCAAATTGACCCATATTTTCTGAATTAATTCGGAAATATGCTTGTAATGGCGTATCAACTTTAACACCTTTTGGTACGTAGATGAAAGATCCACCAGACCAAACAGCTGAGTTTAATGCAGCAAATTTGTTATCAGTTGGAGGAATTACTTTTCCAAAGTGCTCTTTGAAAATTTCTTCATGCTCACGTAATGCTGTATCTGTATCAGTAAATAAGATACCAAGATCAGTTAAATCTTGTTTCATGCTGTGGTAAACTACCTCAGACTCATACTGTGCAGATACACCAGCTAAATACTTTTGTTCTGCTTCAGGAATACCTAATTTATCAAAAGTATTTTTGATTTCTTCAGGTACTTCATCCCAAGACTTTTCTGTTTTCTCTGATGGTTTTACATAATAAGTAATTTCATCAAAGCGTAAATCTGCTAAGTCTCCACCCCATTGAGGCATTGGCATATCGTAGAAATGTTGTAAAGATTTTAAACGGAAATCTAACATCCATTGTGGTTCATTTTTCATACGTGAAATTTCTTCAACGATATCCTTTGTTAAACCACGCTCTGAACGGAAGATTGATACGTCACGGTCATGAAAACCATATTTATAATCACTAATATCTGGCAAATTAGTAGACATTATTCATACTCCCTTCTTATAGAAGAGGAGGATTAAAGCTCAGAGGATTATTCCTCTGATTTTAAGCCCTTCTCCATCGCTTTCCATGCAAGTGTTGCACATTTAATTCGTGCTGGAAACTTTGAAACACCTTGAAGTGCTTCAATATCATCTAAATCGATTGATTCATCATATTCTTTTCCAAGCATCATATCTGAAAATATTTGAGCAAGCTGTAGGGCTTCCTCTATTTTTTTACCTTTAATTGCGTGAGTCATCATTGAAGCTGACGCCATGGAAATTGAACATCCTTCACCGTCAAAACGAGCATCTGATACAATTCCATCATCAACCTTTAAACGAAGTTCAATGCGGTCACCACAAGTAGGGTTATTCATGTTTACTGTTAAATCGTTATCTGATATAGCCCCTACCCCTTTATTACGAGGGTTTTTATAATGGTCCATTATCACGCGACGATATAATGCATCTAGATCTATGTTTCGATTAATAGACATCGCTGAAATACTCCTTCGTTTTTACTAATCCTTTTACAAAAGCATCTACATCTTCTTTTGTATTATACAGATAAAAACTTGCACGAGCAGTAGCAGATACCTTTAACCATCTCATTAATGGCTGAGCACAATGATGGCCAGCTCGAACAGCAATTCCTTCTACATCTAATACAGTTGCAACATCATGTGGGTGCACATCTTCCACATTAAATGTAACTAATCCTGCACGATGCTTCGGACCATAGATTGTTACTCCTTTTACAGTAGATAACTGTTCAAGTGCATAATTCGCAATCTCATGTTCATGCTTTTCGATGTTATCCATACCGATTTCAGATAAGAAATCAATTGCAGCTCCTAAACCAACTGCACCAGCAATGATTGGCGTTCCACCTTCAAATTTCCATGGTAGTTCTTTCCAAGTAGAATCTTGTAAGTCAACAAAATCAATCATTTCCCCACCAAATTCAATAGGTTCCATGTTTTCAAGAAGTTGTTTTTTACCATAAAGTACACCAATACCCGTAGGAGCACACATTTTATGACCAGAAAATGCGTAAAAATCGCAATCTAAGTCTCGAACGTCGACCTTCATATGTGGAGTACTTTGTGCACCATCAACAAGCATGATTGCTCCATGCTCGTGAGCAATTGCTGCAATCTCTTTAACAGGGTTAATTGAACCAAGTACATTTGAAACATACATAATCGCAACTATTTTTGTATTTGAGTTAATTGTAGCTCTTGCTTGCTCAACGCTGATTGATCCATCTTCTTCTAATGGTATATATTTTAATGTTGCGCCAGTAGCTTTTGCAACCTGTTGCCAAGGAATAATGTTACTGTGATGTTCCATATAAGAAATCACAATTTCATCTCCAGCTTTTAAGTTCGTTCTTCCGTAACTAGCAGCAACTGTATTAATTGCAGTAGTTGTACCTCTAGTAAAAATAATCTCTTCAATTGATGATGCATTAATAAATTTACGAACTTTATCACGAGCTCCCTCGTATGCATCAGTAGCTTTCGTTCCTAGAGTGTGTACACCTCTATGAACGTTAGAATTATATTCTTTATAGTAGTTAGCAACAGCTTCTATTACTTGAACAGGTTTTTGTGAAGTTGCAGCACTATCCAGATATACTAAAGGATGTCCATTTACTTCTTGATTTAATATCGGAAAGGCTTCACGGATTGCTTTAACATCCATTACTTAACCTTCCTCTCAATTACATCTACAAGCATTTTTTTAACTTCTTCAATAGGTAATTCCGAAACTACAGGTGCTAAGAATCCGTGAATAACTAAGCGCTCTGCTTCTTTCTTCGGAATACCGCGACTCATTAAGTAGTACAGTTGAGTTGGATCTACTTTACCAACAGAAGCAGCATGACCCGCCATAACATCGTTTTCATCAATTAATAGAATTGGGTTCGCATCTCCACGAGCTTTTTCACTAAGCATTAATACACGTGAAGTTTGTTGTGCATTAGACTTAGAAGCGCCGTGTTCAATTTTCCCAATACCATTAAAGATTGAAGTAGCAGCATCTTTTGATACACCATGTTTTAAGATCCAACCTTCAGATCCTTTACCATAGTGAGTAATGTTTGTTGTAAAGTTTTGAGTTTGCTCCCCACGGCCTACAGTAACCATCTTCATGTCACCGAAAGAACCGTCGCCAATTAAGTTTGTAATATTTTCGAAAACTGAGTTTCCATCGTTCATTAGGCCAAGTGCCCACTCGATTTTGCTATCGCGACCAGCGTGACCACGACGAACAACATAAGCAGTAACACCTTTTGCTAAAGTATCAACAGCACCATAACGAACTTTTGCATTATCTAATGTAATTACTTCTGTAATAACGTTAACAACAGCCGCATCTAAATCAGCAGATGTAGAAACATAGTTTTCAACATAAGTAACTTCACTGAATGCATCTGCAACAACAAGAACGTGGTTATATGCAGGTACGTTTTCACCATCTACAACAAAAATAGATTGGATTGGTTTTTCTAATACAACATTTTTAGGAATGTATAAGAAAGCTCCACCATTCACTAAAGCTGCGTGTAAAGCGATTAATTTATTTTCATCGACTTTTACAGCCTCTGTCATAAAATATTTTTTCACAAGATCTTCGTAATCTTTAATCGCTGTGTGTAAATCTACGAATACTACGCCTTTTTCTTTTGCTTCAGAAGAAAGAGAGTGATATACAGCAGAACCATTATATTGTACATAAACTGATTGATCAGTGTCTTCATTCATTAAAGATGTTACTGACTCTGGTAATTGATCTTTTGTAGGAACATTTCCAGCTGTAACATTAAATTCTTTTCCAAAGAAATCCCATTTAGAGATATTTGTTTTATCTGGCTTTGGAAGAGAAAGTGATTCAGCTTTTGCTAGTGCATTTAAACGGAACTCTGTGAAATATGCAGGTTCATTTAGCATTGCAGAAAGCTGCTTAACTGTTTCTTGACTAAATGGAATTGTAGTACCAGTTGTCATGAGAATCCCTCCTATCCGATTAAGCTTCTTGCCCAACAGTCTCGTCTTCGATACCTAACTCTTGTTTAATCCAGTCATATCCTTCAGCTTCTAAACGAGCAGCTAATTCAGGGCCACCTGATTTTACAATACGACCTTGCATCATTACGTGAACGAAGTCAGGAGTGATGTAGTTTAATAAGCGTTGGTAGTGAGTGATGATTAAGCAACCAAACTCTTCTCCACGCATTTCATTAACACCTTTAGAAACTACTTTTAATGCATCGATATCTAAACCTGAGTCAATTTCGTCAAGAATAGCAATTTTAGGTTGGATCATCATCATTTGAAGAATCTCATTACGTTTTTTCTCTCCACCTGAGAAACCTTCATTTAAGTAACGTTGAGCCATTTCTGGATCCATTTCTAAGAATTCCATGTTTTTATCTAATGTACGGATAAATTTCATTAATGAAATTTCATCGCCTTCTTCGCGACGTGCATTCATTGCAGAACGTAAGAAATCTGCGTTTGTTACTCCGCTAATTTCACTTGGGTATTGCATAGCAAGGAAAAGACCTGCTTGAGCGCGCTCATCAACTTCCATTTCTAAAACATCGTTACCATCAAGCTCGATGCTACCACCGATTACTTCATATTTAGGATGACCCATAATAGCAGAAGATAAAGTTGATTTACCAGTACCATTTGGCCCCATGATTGCGTGAATTTCTCCACCTTTTACTTCAAGGTTTACACCTTTTAAAATTTGCTTTCCTTCAATTGCTACTTGAAGGTCTTTTATTTTTAATGTAGAAGCTCCCATTTTACACCCTCCATAATATTACATAAAAATTCTATAAAATAGAAAATGGCTATTTTAAGTTCATTCTCATTTTATTCTCATTCTAATCTTAAAGCAATTAAAAAGTATTTTCAAGTTGTGCACTATTTTATCAAAAAAGTTTTATTACGTGTAACTTTTTTTCGTAAAAAAATGAATAATTAGAGATACAATATATATAGGAAATAAAAAATCTAATATCACAACTAAAAAAGAGGAGAAATTAATGTCAAAATCAACTAAGCTTTCACCGGATCAACAAAAGTTTGCGATTAATCAACTACAAACATATTTCTTACAAGAACGAGACGAAGAATTAAGTGAATTAAGTTCAATGTTGCTTTTAGACTTTATATCACAAAAACTTGGCCCAATGTTTTACAATAAGGGAATTGAAGACTCACAAAAATTTATGTCTGAACGAGTTGAAGATCTTTACGCTTTATTATTAAAAGAGCAGATTGAAGATTAAGCTGTTTTCTTCACATTGCTCTATAGATCACACTTTATTAATCGTACATACTCTATTTTAGGTTATTCAATATTTATATAGTTGTTCAACTTATTTATATATTGTTAAAACAAATGAATGTTTTCATGCAGACTCTACCATTATTTACGAAAAGGTTTAATTTCATTAAATAAATTATTAAATAAATAAGAAAAGAACCTTTTAAATAATGAAGGTTCTTTTCTCACGCTGTTGAAAAACAATGTCTTGTCAAATAATTACCTAATTTTCGTAAAGGGAGATAAGTGATATTGATTTCCACTACGGGATGCTCGCTTTCAATGGGGCGAGATTCTTTAGCCTCCTCGGCGAGCCTGCGGCGTCTCAGGCTTCCCGCACATCCCCTAGGAGTCGAGCACTCTTTCGTTCCAATCAACTACCCAAATATAAAAAATTATTCTTAGAATTAGATACATAATCATCATTAATGAATATGGTTAAACATTATCTCAGTAAAGTCACTGTTAACTAATGAATTCGAAAAAAAAAAACAAAATTCTAAGAACTTTTATAAAGCTTTTATTTGATTTTTGAAAAAGCGTTCAAATAATAAAAATCACTATTAAGTCAATAAAAACAATAAAACTACTACTTGTTTTGCGAGAATCAGAACACACATAACACCTAACAAATTTTTTATTGATAAACCTGCACTGGGATAAAGACTTCAGGCATACCAGCAGCATATGCAGCTACTTCATATTCTTTAAAGATTAGTTTAATTCCCGCATGGTCAAATGCCCATAAACGATTTTTGTCACTTAAGTCAATCTCATTAGGAGATTTTATTAAAACATATCCTTTATATTTCTTTTGTAATTGCTGATAAGCATATTCTTGAACGGGTTTTGTATTTTCGTTTATTAACTTAGAAAGTGGAACTACTTCTCCTGTTTTCACATCAAAATTATATGTAGTTCCCACTGTCATTCCATGTGCCCCACCTGTATATGAGTACTCATTGTAAATAACACTTAATTTATCAAGATTATTGTAGAGTACTTTATAAGTAAAAACATATTCATAAGGTCGCCATGGTCCTTGGCTAGCATCCCATTTTGACTTAGCTTCTTTCTCGTCTTCTAATAACTTTAAACGATTACTATTAGCTAAATCAGCACCTTGCTTTAAGATACTATTGATCTTTTGTTGTGCAGTTGAATTAGATGCTCCACTAATTTGTGGATACTTAATCGGCGCATCATTTAGTTTTTGTTCAGTAATTTTAATATGTCGCGTTAATGAGTTTTCATTGATTTGGGCTTTAGTTTCCGCCTTAACAAAATTAATAGAGACAAAACTAATACTGTTAGTCATTATGATTATTAAGAAATAATATAGAAACTTTTTCACTAGACTCCTCCTACTTTCTTTATCAAAAAATAGTATGAGTATCTTTTAAATTATTTATGAAATATTTTATTAGAGTCTAGATTCTTACAATCACTTAACAGACTGTTTTAGTTAATTATTTTAAATAGGTTCTTTGCTATGTCAAAAGTGTTTGGTTTCACCTTTTGACTATTAGAAAAGACAATTACATATGTTTTTGAAACTGGATCGAAGACATTCATACAATTGATTCCTGGCACTACTCCGTGATTGTATAAATACTTTCCTTTATTATAAATTCCGTATGCATAATGATGTTGATGTGGCTTAATAAATTGTGTCAGACTTTTACCCAAAATAAGTTTATTTGAAATAAGTGCCTCGTCCATTTTTTGTAATCCTGAAACCGTTGAGTATATATCTCCGCAGCCTAATAAATAGTCAAAATTCGGGATTTGTAATTGCTCTGGATTATTTTTAGATTGAATCAATGAATAACCTAGTGCATGATTTGTCTTTTTATAAAAATCATTTCCTTGTCCAATTTCAGTCATATTCACTTTATCGAAAATATGTGTTTTTATATATTCTCCATAAGAAATACCTGTTATTTTTTCAATAACGTAAGCAAGTAGAATATAATTCGTGTCATTATAATCCCATTTGTTCGACGGCTTATAATGTACATTTGATTTAACTATTTCCTTTATTAGATTCGTTGATGAAATTAGATTAAATAACTCTTTTTGTCTCTTAATTCCTGATGTATGTGAAATCAAATGAAATAATGTTAATTTTGACCCATTTGGAAAATTAGGTACATATTTTGAAATCGGATCGTTAAAAGATATTTTGCCTTCTTCATTTAATTGCATTAACGACGTTGAAACAAAAAATTTAGAAATTGAGCCAATTGGATAATAAGTATTTGGTGTGTTCTGTAACTTATTTGAGATATCTCGATAACCGTATCCTTTCTTAAGGACATTTTCTTCACTTTTCTTTACTAGAACTACTCCGTTAAAATGGATTTGCTGTAAGTAGCGATCGATCTCTCTAGCATTCTTATTTTGATTTTTAGTAAAATCCACTTTATTCATAGTAGAGTGATGCAAAACTGTCACTTTGGAGGATCCTTTATTCCGAATAAAACTACAAAGTGGAGATATTAGTAAAACAGTTAAGAAACTAGGTATCAATAACAAATAAATTTTTTTCATCAGTCACCAATCTCCCATAGTGCAGGACCAAGAGGATTTTCCTATATTCTCTTTTCCCCCGTATTTTATTGTTCATTATTTAAGAACTCAATTACCTATCCTAATTGTATTAACAATCTTGTCCATTAATCTTTAGATTTTAATTAGAAAAAATTTACTTAACCTTTAATAATTTATTATCTGAATGTAATTTTAAAAGGTGTTTGGTTAATTTTTCATCTTTTTTTCGGTGTTATAATACGTCTAGCTAAAAATTAAGAAAGGTGAAAACAAATGGGTAAAATCCATATTTTCCGTTCAAAGACTTTAAGATTTTTATTTTATACTGCGTTTTATTTATCGATTTTACTTGCACTACTCTATTTATATGGATTTAAAGATTCATTTACAGGGACCTTTATTTATAACGATTTTTAGGACGTGAACTGATGAAATCAATTGTTGAACAAATAGATTATTGGGCAATTAACACCCCAGACACTATCGCATTTCAAAATAGTGATTATTCGTTAACATATAAAGCTTTAAAGCAACAATCAGATGCGATTGCAAGTTGGATGATTAAAAATAATTTCATGAATAGGCCAATTATTGTGTATGGTCATATGCAACCAGAAATGATTTCCATTTTCTTAGGAAGTGTAAAGGCGGGTTGTGCTTATATACCCGTTGACGAGTCTATTCCCTTTGAAAGGCTCAAAAAAATGATTACTAATTCTGGAGCAACTTTACTAATTACACCAAAAGAAATTACTTTAGAATTTGAATCAATTAAAATTATAAATTTTGGAGAACTAGAAGAGATTATTGATTCTACAAATCTAGTCAAATCTTTAACTGATTTCAATGTTAAAGACGATGAAACATTTTATATTATCTATACTTCTGGTAGTACTGGAGATCCAAAAGGCGTACAAATTACTGAAAAAAACTTACGTAGCTTTACCAATTGGATATTGAAGGATTTTAATATACACAATGGGCAACGCTTTTTGAATCAAGCTCCATTTTCTTTTGATTTATCAGTAATGGATTTATATCCATCGTTATTATCGGGTGGCACACTTATTGCTGTTGAAAAATCTTTGATTGAGCGACCAAAAGCATTATTCGATTATTTAATGGAAAGTGATATTGAGGTTTGGACTTCTACACCTTCATTTATAGAGATGTGTATGATGAATCCAAATTTCAGCGAATTGTTGCTACCAAACTTAAAGACTTTTCTTTTCTGTGGTGAAGTACTATCGAATAATAGTGCTAAACAGCTTTTATCTAGATTTCCTAAAGCAGAGATTTATAATACTTACGGTCCAACAGAAGCGACGGTTGCTGTAACATTCGTCCAGATTACCGAGGAAGTCATAAACCAATATTCGCCTTTACCGATTGGAACGCCGAAAGACGATACAATCATTTACATTATGGATGAATTGGGGAACCCACTTCCAGATGGTGAAACAGGGGAAATTATTATAGCTGGTCCAAGCGTTAGTAAAGGATATCTTAATAATCCGTTAAAAACTGATGCAGCCTACTATCAAATAAATGGCATGCGCGCCTATAAAACAGGTGATTCTGGTTACTTTGATCATGGACTATTGTTTTATAAAGGTAGGATTGATTTCCAAATAAAGCTACACGGTTATCGAATTGAAATTGAGGACATTGAAAATAACATTAGAAGATTACCATTAGTTCATTCTGCAGTTATTTTACCAGAAATGAAGGATGGTAAATGTATAGATTTACATTGTTTAGTAGTCGTTAAAGAACACGATTTCGAAAAGGAATATCATTTAACACGTTTTTTAAAACAAGAATTAAATAAATATATGCCGACTTATATGATTCCAAGAAAATATAGTTATTTACAAACTTTACCAATGACAACAAACGGTAAAGTTGATCGAAAAAAATTATTGGAGCAAACTTACCAATGATTCCATACAGTAGTTTTACGTTTTTCGGTATTTTATTTGTTCTGCTAATCCCAGCAGTCATATTAGGGTTCTTAGGAAGAAGATCAACTAACTACACAACATTTCTTTCTTTTGTGTTATTATTATTAGTCTTTTCCTCTTCTAAAATACAAACCTTCTATCTAGTTGCTTATATAATTTGGGTAGTTATTTTAATAAAAGGTTATAGTATTTATCGAAAGAATGCGAACGATTCAACTGTTTATTACTTAAGTGTTTTTCTATCAATTTTACCTTTAATGATTGTAAAGGTTTCACCGATTTTTGAACGTACTACACTTGTAGGCTTTTTAGGAATTTCCTATTTAACATTTAAAGCAACACAAGTCATTATTGAAATTCGCGACAATAGTATAAAGGAAATTAAGATCGTTGATTTCTTGAAGTTTTTATTATTTTTTCCAACGATCTCTTCTGGACCAATTGATCGTTTTAGGAGATTTCAACAGGATTGCCAAAAACAGTTAACGGCTATTGAATACAAGGAGTATTTTCAAATTGGTGTTCATAAAATTTTTATTGGTTTTCTCTATAAATATATAATTGGTTATTTAATTAACGTTCATATACTTGAAACACAGTTTGCATTAGGGCATACATTTGTCTCAAATCTAACGTATATGTATGCATATAGTCTGTACTTATTTTTTGATTTTGCTGGTTATAGTGCATTTGCAATCGGTGTTAGTTATATAGTAGGCATTAAAACACCTGAAAACTTTAATATGCCATTCATTAGTCGGAATATAAAAGACTTTTGGAATCGCTGGCATATGAGCTTATCATTTTGGTTTCGTGACTATGTGTATATGAGAATCGTATTCTTACTCACTAAGAAAAAAATGATTAAAAATAGAAGGAACATTTCATATATCGGTTACACTACTTTATTTTTACTAATGGGTGCATGGCACGGGCTCCAAATAAATTACCTACTTTATGGTTTTTACCAGACCATATTGATGTGTAGTTTTGACTGGTTTGAACAATACAATAAGAAAAAAAAGATTTGGAAAAATAATAAACTAACACATGTATTAGCGGTTATTATTACATTCCATTTTATTTGTTTCGGATTTTTAATATTTTCAGGACATCTAGTTAACTAAAGGAGAATTAGTATAATGGAAAATTTAAGAGCAGAAGTTTTAAAGATTTTAGCAGATTTATGTAATACAAATGAAGTGATTGATAACCCGGATATTCCGATTTTTGAAGAAGGATTATTGGATTCATTTGGTACAGTTAGCTTATTAGTTGAAATCGAAGAACAAATCGGTATCAACTTGACGATTTCTGACTTCGATCGCGAGGAGTGGGCAACACCAAATAAAATCATTTCGATTTTAGAGGCTAGAAAATGAAAAAAGTTCAATTTTTTGGGATGATAACAGCTATTTTCATTTTTTTACTGGCTTTGTATCTTCCAAATTCTTTTTACGAACTATTTATTACAAAAGAACGATTAAATAATACAGCAGCATCTTTAAACCCTGAAACATTTCAAGGGACTTTGCTTCAAAAAAAAATGTTAAAAGACCCAAAATTCCTACCTATTTTTGGGTCTTCAGAACTTGCTAGAAGAGATCCTTTTCATCCATCTAGATTTTTTATGGGAGAAAAAAATGAATTTATTCCATATCTAATTGGTAGAGGAGGATCACAAAGTCTCGTTCATTTTCTTGATTTAGCATCTTTAGGTGATGGAATAAAAAATAAAAAAATTGTGTTTGTTTTATCTCCACAATGGTTTATTCCGCGTGGAATTGATGATACTCATTTTTCACCTAATTATTCTGCGCTTCAAACTTATTCGTTCGTTCTTAATAATACGATTGATCGTTCAATAAAGAAACAAATTGCAAAGAGACTTTTAACACTATCAATTATCAAAAAAGACTCTTTACTAGTAACACAATTAAAGGCATTAAGTACAAATAACAAAAAAACTAAGTTTGCAGCTTTGGCTGAAAAACCGTTAGCTTACACATATTTAAAAATTCTTGAAAAGAAAGATCTTTTCGAGACCGTTATAATGGATCCTGATAAAAACTTCCGACTAAAAAAATCAAAATATGAAAATTTATCCTGGGATCGAGTAGCTCAAGTTGCCGATAAAATTGGCAAACGAGAATCAACTACTAACCAATTCGGTATAATTAATAAATACTATATAAAACACATTCAAAATCGTCTTCCAGCTTTAAAAAATTACAAACGAAATAGTAACTATGGTGTATCGCCAGAATATGATGACCTTCAAATGGTATTAGCGTTATTAAAACAGGAGCATACAAAAGCGTTGTTTATTTCCGTTCCTGTAAATGGGCCATGGTATGATTACGCTGGATTTCCTAAAGAAGGTAGAGAAGTTTATTACAAAAAGGTAAAAAAACAAATTGAAGATGCTGGCTTTCAAGTAGCTGACTTTTCTTCACATGAGTACGATGAGTTTTTCCTAAAAGATACAATTCACTTAGGCTGGAAGGGCTGGGTATATGTAGACCAATCATTAAATAAGTTTTATTCAGTAAACCATACTCCCCCTACCGCAAGTTTAAATCATAGATATTAATGAGAAAGCAGACAAGTGTCTGCTTTTTTCATTATTTCCCACTACAGGGTGCTCACTTTTCATGGGGATAGATTCTTAATCCTTCTCGGCGCGCCTGCTAAGGTCTTTAGCCTTTCCGCATCTCCCATAGGAGGTTTAAATTCAGGTTCAAGAAAAAAGAGGGAATTACAGGTATTAGTAATTTGCAAATTCACAAAAATATTAATATATTCATCTAACTGCCAAATACTAAAATAAACAAAATCTTAAAACTTCATTTATAATAAGAAAGTTAATATTTATTCATTAAACTGTTGAAAGAAGGTTTCTAAATTGGCACATATCTTAGTAACGGGAAAAATTCCTGAAAAGGCTGAGGAATTATTAAAAGATCATCATGTCATTGTTTATGAAAATGAACAATTAATTACAGAGGATGAATTATGTGAACTTGTTGATGGGGTAGATGCAATTTTAAGTTTATTATCCACTCCAATCACAAAAAGAGTAATTGATGCTGCTAAAAATGTAAAAATTATTGCTAATTACGGAGCTGGATTTAATAATATTGAAGTAGATTATGCTATTAGTAAGGGCATTCATGTTACAAATACTCCACTTGTTTCTACAGACGCAACTGCTGAGTTAACTTTTGGAATTCTGTTGGCTGTTTCTAGAAAAATAGTTGAAGGAGATGAGCTTTGCCGTACACAAGGTTTTGAAGGATGGGCTCCATTATTCTTTAGAGGTACAGAAGTATCAGGAAAAACGCTAGGTATTTTTGGTTTTGGAAATATCGGACAAGCAGTAGCTAAGCGAGCTAAGGCGTTTAATATGAATATTATTTATCATCAACCAAGAAGATTAAGTAGTGAAATTGAACAAGAGTTAAATGCCACTTACGTATCAATGGAAGAATTATTACAGATTTCTGACTATATTACCCTTCATTGCCCTTACAAACCAGAACTACACCATTTATTTGGAAAAGAAGAGTTTTACAAGATGAAAGATACCGCGTTTTTTATCAATGCAGCTAGAGGTCCTTTAGCGAACGAACAGGAATTAGTAGATGCATTAAAGGATCAAGTTATTGCGGGTGCAGCTCTAGATGTATTTGAATTCGAACCAAAAATAACAGAAGAACTAAAATCACTTACAAACGTTGTATTAACACCTCATATTGGAAATGCAACATTTGAAACACGTGACGCTATGTCAGAAATAGCGGCTAAAAATATTATTGAAGTTATAGCAGAACGACCACCAATCTCGCCTGTAAATCAAATTTTAGTGAAGAATTAAAAAAGAAAACTCTTAGTGAATAACTAAGAGTTTTCTTCAGAGTGTTGAAAAACAACTTAGTCAATAGATCTAAGCATAAAATTTTAGAAAAAATCCCCTTTGTAGGAAAATTGTTACAAGGGGGATTTTTTATGTACTACTATCAAGAGAATTT
>NZ_NESS01000024.1 GCF_002128425.1 Gottfriedia acidiceleris | reverse complement strand
GGAGCGACAGGCCCAGCAGGAGCAACAGGTCCAGCGGGAGCAACAGGAGCAGACGGAGCGACAGGCCCAGCAGGAGCAACAGGTCCAGCGGGAGCAACAGGAGCAGACGGAGCGACAGGTCCAGCAGGAGCAACAGGTCCAGCGGGAGCAACAGGAGCAGACGGAGCGACAGGTCCAGCAGGAGCAACAGGAGCAGACGGAGCGACGGGTCCAG
The DNA here is from genome assembly GCF_002128425.1 of Gottfriedia acidiceleris. Classification (GTDB taxonomy): domain Bacteria; phylum Bacillota; class Bacilli; order Bacillales; family Bacillaceae_G; genus Gottfriedia; species Gottfriedia acidiceleris. The sequence continues at coordinate 31,322 of NZ_NESS01000024.1, read as the reverse complement.
CAGGAGCAACAGGTCCAGCAGGAGCAACAGGTCCAGCGGGAGCAACAGGAGCAGACGGAGCGACAGGCCCAGCGGGAGCAACAGGTCCAGCAGGAGCAACAGGAGCAGACGGAGCGACAGGTCCAGCAGGAGCAACAGGCACAATCGCAGCATTTGCTCACATCTTTAATGTAGGCACACAAACAATAGCAACGGGTAGTCCTGTTACTTTTGATACGAATGGAACCATTTCAGGGACAGATATTTCTCATGCAACAGGTTCATCAGATATTGTTCTTGCTCAAGGTCATAATTATCAGGTTATATATACTTTTGTTGGTGATGCTTCAGTTTCAGCTGTTTCAGTTCATTTTACCTTAGCGGGTACAGATATTCCAGGAAGTGGATTCACTGATCCAAGTTCCGTAGGATTAACAACAGCTTCTGAAGGATCAGGTGAGTTTATTGTTAGTACTGTTGGACAAGTTGCGCCAACTAATTTAAATATGATTGTCGACAGTACTACAGACATGACTTTCCCAGCTCAAGATGCTAATCATCCTAATATTAGTATTGTAATAATTGAACTGAGCTAATTAGTGATTTTAGAGTCCGTTCTCAAAAAACGGATTCTTTTTTTTGAAGTAAAGGAGATGAAATATTTTTTTAGTACTGACAAAATATTCCTAAGTTGAATAAGTTATATAAGACGATTGAAGATTATTTTTTAAGGATGTTTTTATGTGTAAGGAAATACTGAGTAGTCAAATTACTAAAAATATTAATAGTGAAATGAAGAGTCTACTTTTAAAGAGATTTTAAGAAGGTGTTCGGTAAATGAAAACTAGTATTATTATTTTGACTTATAATCAGCTCGAGGTATCGAAAAAATGCTTTGAAAGTCTTGCAAAATATACAAATGAAGATGAAGTAGAAATTATTGTTATTGATAATGGATCGACTGATGGAACACGAGAATATTTAAAAAGTAATCCTTCTTTTATTACAATCTTTAATGAAAAAAATATGGGGTTTGCTAAAGGGTGTAATCAAGGAATCGAAGTCGCAACAGGTGATAACTTGTTATTTTTAAATAATGATACAATCGTTACAGAAAATTGGTTAGATGCAATGCTTACTCTTTTATATAGTAATGATAAAATTGGCATGGTTGGGCCTGTAAGTAATTATGTAAGTGGATTGCAGCGAATTAATGTTGATTATCAAAATGATCAAGAAATCAATGATTTTTCATTAAGATATTGTGCAAGTGTAAAAGGAATGTCGAAGCAAGTATTAAGATTAGTAGGGTTTTGTTTACTAGTAAGAGGCGAATTAATTGATCGATTAGTAGGATTTGATGAAAGGTTTAAACTAGGTTCATTTGAAGATGATGATATTTGTTTAAGAACTATTTTAGAAGGATATGAATTGCATATTGCATTAGATTCATTTGTTCATCATTATGGGCACGTGACATTTAATGGAAATAGCGATATTAACATAAATCACCTATATATAGAAAATAGAATGAAGTATATCGAAAAGTGGGGAAACAATTTAATTGACATTGGATATCCGAAGACGGAAGTTATTGAAATGGTACCGAGTAACATAAACAATGTATTAGAAATTGGTTGCTTGGCTGGAGCAACAGGTCTAGAAATTAAAAATCTGTACAAATGTGAATTATATGGAACGGAAAGTGATTCTGATTTATCCTCAATTGCATCACAATTTTATAAGAGGATTGATACAATTAGTATCTACGAAGTGCCCCATAGTTACCCAGAAGAGTTTTTTGACCTAATCATAATTGATAATATTGTAAACCACATTGTAGATCCTTGGAGTTATATAAAAGAAATCAGCAATCTTTTAAAACCATCTGGATCAATTATTTGTAGAGTTCCAAATGTTTCTCATGGTGAAGTGCTTTTTCAATTATTACAAGGCCAATGGAACTATATACACGCTGGAATATTGAAAAAAGAAAATATTAGATTTTTCACACCTCATACAATGAGTACGCTATTTCCAACTGACCAATTCGAAGTGACTATGAAAAAAAATGAAAATATAAAGGTCGATTTAAATATTAAGTTATTTTTTGAAGAAGTAGTTCATTTAGCTCATAGTTTTGGAATAAATCTTAATCAACTATCTTCCAATCTTGAAATATATAATATGCTCTTGTTAGTAAGGAAAAAATGATTAAAAGGCAGTTGAGTGATCCTCAGCTGCCTTCGTTATTTAATCTATTTGAAAAATACTCTCTATTTGAAAGAATACTTGGGTGTGTTGGGTAAAAATGATAGGCTAGTTCATTGTGCTCGTTTGCAAGGCGTAATTCACCGATTCTGTCATAGCAAACTGCTAGCTGTAAATGTGGTAGCCAAGTAGTACATGATGGGTTAAGAAGAATCAAACGATTATTAACCTTATTTAATGTTGCTTCTTTATACCAATAAATAGCCGAATCGAAATTATTTTTTTCAAAAAATGTATAAGCTAATCTACAGCATGTTTCAGGATGAGTATTGCCATATTTAAGTGCTCTTAATAACCAAGTAGTTTCTAATTCTCTTAGATTTAGCTCATGATAACAATTAGCAATATTATTACAAGCAAGGATATTATGTTCTTCAAATGACTGATTTAATCGCAAAAATTTTAAAAAATACTTAATTGATTGATCATGCTGATGATCTGAACTTAACTCTTTTGCATAATAAAATACATCCATTGTTGAAAGATTGAGGTTGTTACTTAACATTTGTTCATATACATGAATATTTTCTTTTGTATTTTGTGTAAATGGAAGATCTGTAATAACAAGATTAGTAGAAAATGATTCAGAGGTGCTTTCACTTTTCATATTTGTTGAATTACTATTTGAACTTAATCTTTTAAATAATTTACTAATTTTTTGTTTACTTTTTATATTCCAACCAATCTGATAATCGACGACTACATTATAAACTTCAATGTCTATTGACTGTTTTAGCTTCGAAAATTTTAAACGATCATTTTCTAGTAAAACTTCACTATGGTTGAGTAAAAATATAAAGTCTTTTGTAGCCAATGATTTTGAAAAATTTAATGCATCTACTTCATCCACACCATCAAATACATGAATTTGGTCGGTAAACTGTCTTGCTAGATCAATCGTTCGATCGTGGGAATTCATATCAACGATGATAATTTCATCAACTAGGCTACTAACTGAACTAAGGCATCTTTCAATTGTGGCTTCATTATTTTGTACAACCATGCATAAACTGACTGTGATCAAGCTATCACCCTTTTCTATAATTTTGATTTTGTCTTAAATGATGGATGATTTTACTATTTATTTAAATGTATAGTAGTTTCGAAATCATCTATTATAGGACTGTATGTTTTACTAAACTGATAGGATCAATGAAATAAAATGTTAGAAGATATTAAGGGTGAGTTATTGGTCTTTAAAATATGAGCGAAAATACTCTTGATTGTGTAGAACTGAAGGGTTATTAGGAACATAACTTGCTGCTATATCATTATATTTTCTAGCAGTTAGTTGATCGCCTAATCGACTATAGCAAAGACATAACTGTAAATTAGGTAACCAAGTGTAACAAGCCTGATTAATAAAAGGACTACTTTTAGGAACATCAACTAAAGTAGCTAGCTTATACCAAGAAATAGCACGTTGGTAATCATCTTGTTGAAGATAAACAAATCCTAAACGGCAGCAGTTTTCTCCACGTGGTCCATCATAAGAAAATGATCTTAGACAACTGCTAATTGCTTTTTCCAAATCGTTTAAATTTAAATAGCAGTCTGCCATTTTTCCGCAGGCTTGAATATTATCCTCGTACCAGCCTTTTCCTTCATCAAGAAATAATTGATACCATTTAATTGCCTTTTCAAATAGCTGATGATCTACGCATTCATTTGCATAATAGTATTTGTCACGAGGGCTTAACTCTTTACCTGAAGAAATCGCATTTTCATAAATCTTTAAATTACGATCAGAATATTCTTTGTCTTTTTGATGGATAATTGCAGCATCCGATTGAATAATTTCGCCGTAAACTTCTAAATATTCATGAACGAAACCAATCCATTTAAAGTTTCTTTCTCGCTTAACGATTCGATTCCGTACAGAACTGAAGCTCGGATTACCATTTTCATCGAAAGCTAGATGATATTTCATTCCAACAGCATCGACATTTTTAGTTAATGACTTTTTTAATTTAAGTAATTTTTTTGCATTTTCATCAGTGATAATATCATCAGCATCTAGCCACATAATATAGTCCTTCGTTGCTTTAGAAAACGCAAAATTTCTTGCCGCGGAGAAATCATTGATCCAAGTAAAATCATATATTAAATTCGTAAACTTTTTAGCTATTTCTTTAGTTTTGTCAGTTGAACCAGTATCAATAATGACAATTTCGTCTACTATATTAGATACAGATGATAAACATCTGGAAAGTACAGCTTCTTCGTTTTTAACTATCATACAAAGGCTTAAAGTTATTGGTTTTTTTTTCATGAATTCCACCTCAATTTCTATGTTATTAAGGTTGTCAACAAAAGGTGCCATTCATAAAGTTCAAAAAAAGATTAATGTTGAAATTCTACATTAGATATGATTAAATGGAAAAAATGAATATTGAAAATTTTTAGATGAAGAGAGTAATCCTATTTTGATTCTTGTAGAGAGTTGGGGATGGTGGAAGCCTAACAGAGCGAATAAGATGAAGCGCACTTCGGAGAAGCAGTCTGAATTAATAGTAGGACTTTGCCGGGGAAGACCTCGTTAACAAATTTTAAAGCTGGTTCAATATATTGAACAATTAGAGTGGTACCGCGGATTACTTAAACCCGTCTCTTATGATAGAGACGGGTTTTTTATATTTTGGAGAGGATGTTCATAATGAATTTGAATTATGTAAATATGTATAGTGAACAAATTGAAAAAGCTTTAAATGGATCATTAACTTTAACTGAAATTAACTCACTTATCGAAAAACCACATTATGCAGATCAAGGTGATTTAGCATTTCCTTGTTTCCAATTAGCAAAAGCATTAAAAAAATCACCAGTAATAATTGCAAAGGAAATTGCATCACAGATTAACCATGATTTAATTGAAAAAGTAGAAGCGAACGGCCCGTACGTAAACTGCTTTTTAAATAAAAAGCTAGTAAGTAAGCAAGTAATTGAATTAGTTCTTAGTCAAGGGAAGGAATATGGAAACCAAGTAATTGGAGAAAACAAAACGGTTGCGATCGATTGTTCCTCCCCAAATATTGCAAAGCCATTTTCTATGGGGCACTTGCGTTCTACAATGATTGGAAATTCAATTGCTAAAATAGCTGAAAAAAACGGGTATAAATCAATAAAAATTAATCACCTTGGAGACTGGGGAACACAGTTTGGAAAATTAATTGTTGCTTATAAACTTTGGGGTAACCAAGACGCAGTAAAAGAAAATCCAATTAAAGAACTTTTAAAATTATATGTTAAATTTCATGAAGAAGTTGAAAAAGAACCTCAACTTGAAGAAGAAGCTAGAAGTTGGTTTAAGCAATTAGAAGAGAAAAATGAAGAAGCTCTGCACCTATGGAAGTGGTTCCGTGACGAGTCTCTTAAAGAATTCATGTTAGTATATGATTTATTAGGTGTAAACTTTGATAGCTTTAACGGAGAAGCGTTTTACAATGATAAAATGGATCGAGTTATTGAACTTCTGGAGAAAAAAAACCTTTTAGTCGAATCTGAAGGTGCCGATGTTGTTGAATTAACTGAAAAGGAATTACCACCATGCTTAATTAGAAAATCTGATGGAGCTACACTGTATGCTACAAGAGATTTAGCAGCTGCACTTTATCGTAAAGAAACGTATGATTTTGATAAAGCAGTGTATGTTGTAGGTGGAGAGCAAGCGTTGCATTTTGAGCAAGTATTTACGGTTTTGAAGAAAATGGGTTACGAATGGGCAAATGAGATGGTACACGTTCCATTCGGCTTAATCTTACAAAATGGTAAAAAAATGTCTACACGAAAAGGGAAAATTGTTCTTTTAGAAAAGGTAATTGAGGAAGCGATTAGTTTAGCCAGTCAAAATATTGCAGAAAAAAATCCAACATTAAAAAATAAAGAGGAAGTTGCAAAAATGGTTGGAGTCGGTGCAATCATTTTCCAAGATTTAAAAAATGATCGAATGAATAACATCGAATTTTCACTAGAGCAGATGCTTAAATTTGAAGGTGAAACAGGGCCATATGTACAGTACTCAATTGCGAGAACAAATTCAATTTTAGATAAAGCTGCATCACAGGATTTAAATAAACAAGATGGGCTGGATGATTCATATAGTTGGGACATCATAAAACATATACTTGAGTTCCCTAACAAAGTAACGCGTAGTTTTGACCAATTTGAACCATCTGTCATTGCTAAATATACTATAGATTTGGCACAAAGCTTCAATAAATATTATGGAAATACTCATATTCTAACAAATGATGACCAATTAGAGAGTAGATTAGCATTAATTAAAGTAGTTTCCATTGTTTTAGAAGAAGGACTAAGATTATTAGGAATTCGTGCTCCAAAAGAAATGTAAAGTAACAGGTATTGAAGAAATTCTTCAATACCTGTTTTCTTTTTGACTTAATCGTAGAACTTAAACACAGTCTTTCTAATTTTTATTACATATACATAGTTTATGTAATAATTTCAATGAGTGGAAATAGTGTATCCAAATGTAAAAGGATTAACGAAGTCTAAGAAAACAATTAAAAAATAAAAGTTTTATTGAAAATGATTATCATTTACATTTATAATGAATTTAGAGATATTTAATAGACTAAGGAGAAACGTTCAATGTCGATATTAAATTTTATTAAAAATAGAAGAACTATTAGAGATACAAAAAAGGATCCAATTAATATGGAAGTTTTAATGGAGCTACTTGAAGCAGCATCTTATGCTCCTTTCCACAGCAAAGAAGAGCCTTGGCAATTCATTATGGTTTCAGATGAAAAAGAAAAAGAATATTATGCTTCAAAAATTGTAGATAGTTACGAAAGAATGGAATTAACTGAAACATATACAGTTGAGAAAATTAAAAAATCAACGGAATTCTTTAAAACATATATCGTTGACACACCTATGCATTTAATTATAACGACAGACCACTCAGAAAATGAAAAGAAAAATTTAGAAGCTATTGGAGCAACTTGTGCATTTGTTCAAAATTTACAATTAGCAGCTTGGGAAAAAAATATTGGAATGGTATGGCGAACAAATCCTTATATTTTTGATAAACAATTTTACAAAGAGATGGGCATTCCTGAAAATCGTAAAATTTTAGGGGCACTTCATATCGGTTATATAAATTCAATACCAAAAGGAACAAAGAAAAGAAAGCATCCAAGTGAATGGACTTCAAAGCTTAGTCAAAATATTTCACTTTAAAACGAGAATTTACAAAATAAAAAGAGAGACCAAAAAACAATTTTTTCGTCTCTCTTTTTAGTATTAATTAAAACACTTTAGTAGTCCAGTTTTCGCCATTCCATACATCTGTAACTAGTCCTTGGTAGAATTCAGGTTCGTGACAGATAATTAAAATGCTTCCTTTAAACTCTTTTAGTGCGCGCTTTAGTTCTTCTTTTGCATCTACATCTAAATGGTTAGTAGGCTCATCAAGAACAAGTAAGTTTGTTTCTTGATTAATTAACTTACATAAACGAACTTTCGCCTTTTCTCCACCACTTAGTACGGTGACTTTACTTTCAATATGCTTCGTTGTTAACCCACATTTTGCTAGTGCAGAACGTACTTCATATTGTGTCATAGATGGGAACTCATCCCAAACTTCATCAATACATGTTTTATTATTATCACTTTTTACTTCTTGTTCGAAGTACCCAATGTGAAGGAATTCTCCACGCTCTACCTCACCAGAAATTGGTTTAATGTCACCCAGTAAACTACGCATTAATGTCGTTTTACCGATACCGTTCGCACCAACCAAAGCAATTTTTTGTCCACGTTCCATACGTAGATTTAAAGGTTTTGAAAGAGGCTCATCGTATCCAATTACTAAGTCTTTTGTTTCAAAAATTAATTTACCTGAAGTACGAGCCGGTTTGAAGTTGAATTCTGGTTTTGGCTTTTCACGTGCAAGCTCAATTACATCCATCTTATCAAGTTTCTTTTGGCGTGACATAGCCATATTACGAGTAGAAACACGAGCTTTATTACGAGCAACGAAATCTTTTAGTTCAGAGATTTCTTGTTGTTGACGTTTATAAGCTGATTCTAATTGTGATTTTTTCATTTCGTGAATATTTTTGAAATTATCATAATCACCAACATAACGATTTAATTCTTGATTTTCCATATGATAAATCAAGTTAATAACACTATTTAAAAATGGAATATCATGTGATATTAAAATAAATGCATTTTCATACTCTTGTAAATAACGCTTTAACCATTCAATATGCTGTTCATCTAAATAGTTAGTAGGCTCATCTAGTAATAAGATATCTGGTTTTTCTAAAAGAAGTTTTGATAGAAGAACTTTTGAACGTTGACCACCAGAAAGTTCAGTTACATCTCGATCAAGTCCGATATCTTCTAAACCTAAACCACGACCAATTTCTTCAACTTTAGCATCGATAATGTAGAAATCGTTATTTGTTAAAGTATCTTGAAGAACACCTACATCTTCAAGCATTTTCTCCATTTCTTCTGGAGTTGCATCAGCCATTCTTACATATAAATCATTAATTTCATTTTCCATATCAAACATATATTGGAAAGCACTTTTTAATACGTCACGAATTGTCATACCTGGTTGTAATACAGCATGTTGATCTAAATAACCCACACGTACTTTTTTAGACCATTCAACCTTACCTTCATCAGGCTGTAATTTTCCAGTAACGATATTCATGAAAGTTGATTTACCTTCACCATTTGCACCAATAAGACCGATATGCTCACCTTTTAATAGACGGAACGATACATCATTAAAAATTGCACGATCACCGAATCCATGACTTAAGTTTTTTACAGTTAAAATACTCATTTATCTACACCTTTTCTATTGTTTTCGTTTTATATATTAATGTTCTTTTAAATAGACTATTTGTAACTTTTGTCTCTAAATCTTAGAGAATAGCCATAAAGAAGAACGGAATTTAAGCAATCACCTTCTAATTATAGTCTGCAATTGGGTATGTGTTCAATGGTAAAATTAAAATAGCAAAAAAGGGAAAAAGCGGGAAATCAGGGAATAAGGAGGTAGAAGAATTAAATGAGTAAGAGAAATAAGGAGGTAAATTTTTATTGAGAAAAAGATTTTTATTATTAGCCATATTTGTTTTTTTAGTTAGTTGTAATCGAGAAGTAACAAGTAACCATTTAACTACTAGTGGAAGAAGTGTTGTTGAAACTTATAAAATGACTAATTCTGAGAAAAACGTAATCAAGAGAATAGGAGAAAATCCTGATCAAATAGCACTATTTAAATTGAATTTTGGAAATGTTAATCAGTTGAAAGAGATTAAAGTAAAAGTGAAAGTGTATGAAGACGGAAAACTAATTCAGACAATTTCAGATTCAAGTATATATATTACAAAAAATGATATAGGAAAACCTTTTTATCTTTCATTTAAACGAAAACTTCAATTAGAAACAGAACGAACTTATGAATGGAATACAACTATTTCACAAAGTACTAAAAACAGTAGTACGATTCAAACGGTATACAAACAGCCTCAAATGACGAATATTTCAACAATTGGAACCATATTTAAGAAACAAGAAATCAAAAAGGATAAGGAAATTATTCTTGGGGCATTTGTAGATGCAGTAGACAGGATGGAAACAGTGGAAGTTTTACCTGACATTCAAGATAATGAAAGACTATTTAAAAATAAATATGTATACTTATTATGTCTAGAAGTGAAATAGATAAAAGATTGATAATGGGAAAAGGGAATAACTTTACATTTCCTTCGTATAGATATCCCATACAAAGATCCAACAAATGAGGAGGAATAATATATGTTTGGTAAAGTTGCTGCAGATATGCTTGGTTTAAGTGATGTAGGTAGTGTTATTGAGCCGAAGAATTATGACAAGGTTGATTCTGACGATTACGTAATGCATGAAGATAATGAAAAAATTTATTTCTTAATTAAATCTAAATCAGATGAGTATTGCTTTACGAATAAGGCTTTAATTCATTTAGACGGTACAAGTGCAATAAGTAAGAAGCGTACACTTCATCGTTATAATTATCACACTCATAAAATCACGCATGTTGTACTTGAAACAGCTGGTACAATTGATTTAGATGTTGAAATTAAGTTCAACATTGGTGGTAGAGAATTTTCGATTGATGTTCATAAAAAACACATTGAACAAGTAAAAGATCTATATAAAGCTCTACTAACAATTGCAGAAATTAGTCATGAAAATGAAAAAGCACTTGGATATGCAAAAGAAAGCATTGAAATTGCGTCTACAACATTGGGCCGTGTAACTTCAAATGAAAACAATTTAGTGAACAGTTTTAAAGAAATAAATGAAGCTGCTTTTGAATGGTTAATGAAATCTAGAGAACAATATAAAGTGAAAGATTTCGGATCTGTATTTGAGAAGTATATTAATAATTAATTAAGTTTAGGGAGTCTCATAAGTTAAGTTCTTATGAGACTTCTTTTTTTGTGCGGTGATTCCTTTAGATTACATGAGTAAGTAAAAATGCAAAAAGATGAAATTTAGTAACTCATGAGAGGTTCATGAGTAAGTAAAAACGCGAAAAGATGAAATGTAGTGACTCATGAGAGGTTCATGAGTAAGTAAAAACGTAAAAAGATGAAATGTAGTAACTCATGAGAGGTTCATGAGTAAGTAAAAACGCGAAAAGATGAAATGTGGTAACTCATGAAAGGTTCATGAGTAAGTAAAAACGCGAAAAGATGAAATATAGTGACTCATGAGAGGTTCATGAGTAAGTAAAAATGCAAAAAGATGAAATTTAGTGACTCATGAGAGGTTCATGAGTAAGTAAAAACGCGAAAAGATGAAATGTAGTGACTCATGAGAGGTTCATGAGTAAGTAAAAACGCAAAAAGATGAAATTTAGTGACTCATGAGAGGTTCATGAGTAAGTAAAAATGCAAATAGATGAAATTTAGTGACTCATGAGAGGTTCATGAGTCACTAAAAATGCAAATAGATGAAATATAGTGACTCATGAGAGGTTCATGAGTAAGTAAAAACGCGAAAAGATGAAATATAGTGACTCATGAGAGGTTCATGAGTAAGTAAAAACGCGAAAAGATGAAATGTAGTAACTCATGAGAGTTTCATGAGTAAGTAAAAACGTAAAAAGATGAAATGTAGTAACTCATGAGAGGTTCATGAGTAAGTAAAAACGTAAAAAGATGAAGTATAGTAACTCATAAGAGGTTCATGAGTAAGTAAAAACGCGAAAAGATGAAATATAGTGACTCATGAGAGGTTCATGAGTAAGTAAAAAAGATGGAACATAGTAACTCATAAAGATAAAAATGAAAACTCGCATGGAACATAATACCATGCGAGTTTTCTTTCTTTAAAACCTAATTAATTAAAACTTCTGCTTTTTGACGATTTAAAATAGTAGCATCTGGACATCGTTTTTTTATTTCTTGTAGAAATTTTTCTTCATGTTTAGGAATTGAAAGTAAGGCAAATTCGTACTTTTTGTATTCGATTTTTAAACGTTTGAATGTCCATGCAGGTGATGAAACTGGATTGTTCGAGAAATTCACTGTTCTGATTTCATTATAGGGGATGATGATTGTTATAAATCCAAACTTTGATTTGAATGCAGTTTCTGTTAATTCATGGTATGTGTTGAATAGTGCCCAAACTAGAACAATCAATATTGGTATTAAGAAGATAAAGATTGCTAAACTTATGATGATTCCTGTGATATCAGCTTCAATTATGCTAATGATTGGAACAGAAATAATGATGGGAATTAAGCTCAGAATTAGGACGACTAATAGAGGGTTTTTCTTCACTTTAAATTTCATGGCGACACCTTGATCCTATCCTAAAATTTGATTTAAATGGTGCTTCATATGGTCAATATAGTCAGTAAATAACCAACTTAGTGTTACAGATTCTGTATTTTGACTAATATATTGAAGTTTCCATTGGTCTTCAGAAATGTTTGAGAGCACATTCATGAAACGTGAATTTAGAGCAGTCCATAAAGTAAGAATTTCTTCAATTGTATAGCTATTTTGATAATCATTTAATTCTACCCATGAATTTTGTTTATAAAGCTCCAAAATTAGTTCATCATTAGAGGACAATCTGTCTATAAATCTTTTATGATTCATAGTCGCAGAATCACAAAGATGTCCAAGAATTTCTTTTTTAGACCATTTTGTAGGACTTGGTTTATAATCTGTATTCGATAAAGCTCTGATGATTTTTGGAACGGATTGGATTAGACTACTAAATTCGTTTATTAAATTATTCATCTAAATATTCCTCCTTCGTTTCTACATGTTATGAATATGTTTAAACATTTTTCTTTATGAGTCTTTAGACAAGCCATAGGTGAATAGGTTATTAGTAGGACAATCTTGGAGGTGGCTTGATGTTAATCTTTTTACTTTATGTCGGATTGTTGGTTGGAGTGCTAGCTGTTTATAAAGATGCCATTAAGCGGGATGTTAGTAATCTTGGGTTTCAAATGATCGGTTATTATGTACTAGCTTCTTTACCATTTAGGTTATTTTGGTTACCGATCCCCTTTGGATTTTTGATTTGTTTATTTTTATTATCTAAACCGATGCTTCGATATAAAAAACAAAAACAAGTTGCTAGCCTATTAGGTTTCATTGTATTTATAGTAGATGCTGTATTCTAAAGGAATGTTTAGAATACAGCTTTTTTGATGTTTTCGTATACTTTAAGCATAAGAATGTTTTTTTCTATTCAAGGATACTCGCTTTTTTGTGGGAGGCGAGATAGTCTCTTCGTCCGTAACTCCTATAGAGTTTCAGCCTTCCTGTACCTCCCATATGAGTCATTCAACTTAACCTTTAGAATGCAAATGGGTAATGTCATTTTTTCGCAATCTTTAATGCCTTTTCGGTATTAGCAAAGTGTAATTTCGTTAAACTTCGTAAAGCTTCAAAACCTTTTGATTTAATTATTTTTGCAGCGGCTTGATCAACTTTTGCTCCAGCACCTTTTGGTAAGGTCATGCCAGCTTTTTCGCTTAATTGATCCATTTGTTGTAGGAAAGCATAGCGGGCTAAAATAGAAGAAACTGCAACTGAGAGATGCAAACCTTCTGCTTTTGTAGCAAATTGAACTTTATCACGAATAACTTCTTTTGTTCCTTTTAGATATCCGTAGTATAGATTTGGAGGAGTAAATTGATCAATTAAGATTGCATCGTATTTTTTACCCTCTAATTTTGATATAGTATTTCGAATTGCTTGATTATGTAATAGGGCCTTTAGTTTATTCATATTATAGCCTTTTTCCTGCATAGCATTGTATTTTTCATTGTTCAGTACTAAGAGGCTGTAACTTACGACATGAACAATTTTTTTTGCTATGCTGCAAATGGCATCGTCCGTTAGTTCTTTGGAATCTTTTACGCCTAATTCTTTTAGTAATTCGAATTGACTTGGTTCTACAAAGGAAGCTACTACTGCCATTGGTCCAAAGTAGTCACCTGTACCAACTTCATCACTGCCTATAACTGCAAGACTTGAAAAGTTTTTAGGTAAAGTTGAATTCGTATTTGTAGGGTTTACTTTTTTAGGAGTTTGGCTAGCCGATTTACCTTGCCATATACTTACTTCAGCATCACAATTAGAGCCTTGGAACACTACTTTACCGGATTTATATGCAGTAATTGTACAGCCATTTGGTTTGGCCATAAATACTCCACCTTGTGGTACTTTTGATTGAAGGCTACTTTGGTAGTGTGCTTTCATTTTTAAGAGAGTATCCTCAGAAACTGTTAATACAGTGTTTGACATAAATTTCTCCTTTATAAATGGATATTTTCCAATACTTTTGATTGTATTGAATTTCGTGTTATAGTTAAGGTTAGAATGTTTATAGCTGAAATGGAGGTATGAAGTTGTCCAATTCTTCATCGAAACAAAAACTAAATGTAACTATTTATGGGCAACATTATGCAATTACTGGTGATGAGTCAACAGATCATATTCGCCATGTTGCCTCAATTGTAGATGATAAAATGAAAGAAATAAATAAAAAAAATCCATTATTAGATACTAATAAATTAGCTGTATTGACAGCAATAAATATTGTAAGTGATTATGTAAAATTAAAAGAAAGAGCTGAAATGCTCGAAAAATTATTAGAAAAACAAACGAAAAGTGAGCAGAAAAACAATGATTGATTTAATTATACTTATTATTTTTATTTTAGGAATTTTGACAGGTTGGAAAAGAGGATTTATTAGCAGCCTTGTACGATTACTAGGTTTTTTACTTTCCTTATACTTAGCTTATCATTATTATGAGCAGACCGCTACTTCTCTTAAGAAAATATTTCCAATCCATATTAGTGGAGGCCAGGTCGTAAATACAGAACAGTTTGTATATGAAATTATAGCTTTTGCTTTGCTATTTATTGGGACAAGGCTAGTTATTTCATTTATTGGTTCGTTATTAAATGGAGTTTTCCAATTACCTGTTTTAAAGCAGATGAACTCTTTCTTAGGTGGTATTTTTGGTTTTATAGAGGTTTATTTATTTTCGGTTTTGGCGCTTTTTATCGCTTTAATCGTCCCAATTGATACGCTTCATGTTTTATTACATAAATCAAATATCGCGTATTTTATGGTTCAACATACACCATTTATATCAAATCAATTAATGGAATTATGGAACGGGTTTTCTAGTTCGGAAATTCTTTAATGAGTTTAAGTGAAAAAACAATTTCTATGTTAAGTAGGTGACTTAAAATGCACAAAAAAGAGTTAATTAAACTATTAGAACAAATTGCTACTTATTTAGAACTAAAAGGTGAGAATGCTTTTAAAATATCAGCATTTCGTAAAGCGGCAAATGCATTAGAAACTGACGAAAGAAGTCTTGAACAAATCGACGACTTTACTGCCATAAAAGGAATCGGAAAAGGGACTTCTGCAGTAATTTTAGAATACATTGAAACTGGCAAAAGTACGGTATTGGAAGAACTGCAAGAATCATTGCCTAAAACTTTACTTCCTTTACTCAGACTACCAGGATTAGGTGGGAAAAAAGTAGCTAAGCTTTATCAAGCTTTACAAATTGAGAGCATGGAGCAGTTAAAAGAAGCATGCTTAAATGGTAAGTTACAAGGATTAGCTGGATTCGGTAAAAAGACAGAGAAGAATATTTTAGAATCAATCGAGGAGTTTGGTAAGCAGCCTGAACGTTTGCCGTTGGCTGATGTATTACCAATTGCTCATAAAATTGAAGCTTATTTAGCAGAAATGAAGGATGTTGTAAAGTTTTCAAGAGCAGGAAGCTTACGAAGAGTACGTGAAACTGTTAAAGATTTAGACTTCATTGTTGCATCAAATAAACCGGAAAGTATTAAAGAACAATTACTTTCGATGCCGGAAATCGTTCGAGTAATTGCACAAGGAGATACAAAAGTTTCTCTTGTTTTAAAAGGTGTTGAATATGAGATTTCAGTTGACTTCCGAATTATTCAGCCAAAAGAGTTTGCAACAACTCTACATCATTTTACTGGTTCTAAGGATCATAATGTAGCTATGCGTCAATTGGCTAAAGAGCGTGACGAAAAAATTAGTGAGTATGGTGTTGAGAATGTTAATACTGGAGAAGTTTTAACATTTGATAATGAAAAGGATTTTTATGCTCACTTTAATTTACCTTGTTTTCCACCTGAAATTCGAGAGGATGGAAAGGAAGTTTCAACTTTTACAAACGAGTACCCATTAATTCGTTTAGAAGATATGAAATCTGATTTGCATATGCACTCTACTTGGAGTGATGGTGGCCATTCAATCGAAGAAATGGCAGATGCGTGTCGTGCAAAGGGATACAAATATATTGTTATCACAGACCATTCACAATATTTAAAGGTTGCGAACGGTTTGACACCTGAGCGCTTATGGAAGCAAAAAGAAGAAATTCAGCGTGTTAATGAAAAATACACTGATTTTACAATTCTACATGGAGTAGAAATGGATATTTTACCTGATGGTTCGTTAGATTATGAAGATGATGTTTTACGTTCACTTGATTTTGTTATTGCATCAATTCACTCTAGCTTTAGTCAAGATGAAGAGACAATCATGATGCGTTTAAAAAATGCAATGAGAAATCCTTATGTTAGTATGATTGGGCATCCAACAGGGCGCAAAATTGGCAGAAGAGCTGGATACAAAGTGAATGCTGAAGAATTAATTTCTGTAGCAAAAGAGACAGGTACAATTTTAGAATTAAATGCAAATCCAAATCGTTTAGATTTAAATAAAGAAATGTTAATGATGGCAAGTGATGCTGGTGTGATGCTATCTATTAATACTGATGCACATAACATTGATATGCTAGAGCATATGACTGTCGGGGTTAGTGCGGCCAAGAAGGCTTGGTTAAAAATAGAAAATATTGTAAATACATTTGAATTACACGAACTTTTAAGTTTGATTGAAAGGAAACGTAATCGAGTGTAAGGAGGTTACGGGGCATATGAAACGTACGTTAAGAGTTTTAGAGTACGATAAAATAAAAGAACAATTACTTAAACACGCTTCATCTTCATTAGGTAAGGAACGTATAAAAAACCTATTACCAAGTACTAGTTTTGATGAAGTTGTAGAACTACATGAATCAACTGACGAAGCTGTGAAAGTTATCCGTCTACGAGGAAATGTACCACTTGGTGGATTATCAGATATAAGAATGCAAGTAAAAAGAGCAGATATTGGTGGAACGCTATCTCCTTCTGAACTAATAGCGATTTCTGGTGTTACGTATGCCGGACGTCAAATGATTCGATTCATTGAAGGCTTAATTGAGAGTGAAGTTGAAATTCCATACTTAGAATCATTAAGTGAGCAAATCATTCCTTTATTAGAATTAGATAAAAATATAAAGGCTGCTATTGGTGATAATGGAGAAGTTTTAGATGATGCTAGTGTGACACTTCGAATGATTCGAGGACAAGTTCGAACAGCTGAAGCTCGAATTCGTGAAAAGTTAGAGAGTCTAACTAGAGGAACAAATGCACAAAAAATGTTATCAGATTCAATCGTTACGATTCGTAATGATCGTTTCGTTATTCCAGTAAAACAAGAATATCGACATGTTTATGGCGGGATAGTTCATGATCAATCTTCTTCTGGTCAAACATTATTTATTGAGCCACAAGCTGTCGTTACATTAAACAATAGTTTACAAGAAGCTAAAGTTAAAGAAGAGCAAGAAATTGAGAAAATTTTAATGGCATTAACAGGTCAAGTTGCGGAAGCTTCAGCGGATTTATTGCAAAATGTTGAAATTTTAGCTGAAATGGATTTCTTATTTGCAAAAGCTAATTATTCTCATTCAATTAAGGCAAGTAAACCAATTTTGAATAACGATCGATATTTTAAATTAAAAAAAGCACGTCATCCTCTCATTCCAAGAGATGTAGTAGTCGCTAATGATATAGAATTAGGTAAGGATTTTACTACGATCGTGATTACTGGTCCAAATACGGGTGGTAAGACGGTTACTTTAAAAACGATTGGTATTTGTGTTTTAATGGCACAATCTGGTTTGCAAATTCCTGCACTTGACGGTTCAGAAATCTGTGTGTTTGAGCAAATTTTCGCCGATATTGGTGATGAGCAATCAATCGAACAGAGTTTAAGTACATTTTCTTCACATATGGTGAATATTGTCGATATTTTAAAACATGTAAATCATAGTAGTCTTGTATTATTTGATGAATTAGGTGCTGGAACTGACCCTCAGGAAGGTGCGGCATTAGCAATCTCAATATTAGATGAGGTAAGTGAATACGGTGCAAGAGTAGTAGCGACAACGCATTATCCTGAATTAAAAGCATATAGTTACAATCGAGAGCACGTTATGAATGCAAGTGTTGAATTTGATGTAGAAACATTAAGTCCGACTTATCGATTATTAATAGGTGTACCAGGTAGAAGTAATGCTTTTGAGATTTCTAGAAGACTAGGACTTTCAAATCGTGTAATTGAAAAAGCAAGAAATCATGTAAGTGAAGAAAGTAATGAAGTTGAAAATATGATTGCATCTTTAGAATCAAGTAGAAAAGGTGCAGAAACAGAATGGAAAGAAGCAGAAGATTTCCGTAAAGAATCAGAACGTGTTTTCAAAGACTTACAAAAGCAAATGATGGAATTTTATGAGCACCGTGATGAATTATATCGTGGAGCACAAGAAGAAGCGAAAAAGCGTGTCAGAGTAGCACAACAAGAAGCAGAAGAAATTATTAAAGAGCTGAGAGAGTTAAAGAATAGCCAATTAGCATCGATTAAAGATCATGAATTAATTGAGGCAAGAACTAGATTGGAAGGGGCAATACCTTATGCTCCAAAGAAAGCAATTCCTCAGGCTGCTCCGAAGAAACAAAGAAAGCTTCGTGAAGGTGACGAAGTAAAAGTGATTAGCTTTAACCAAAAAGGGACATTACTTGATCAAATTAGTGAGGGTGAATGGCAAGTTCAGCTCGGTATTATTAAAATGAAAGTTAAAGAAAAAGATATCGAATATATTAGTTCACCTAAAGTAGAAAAAGAACGAACAGTTACATCTGTAAAAGGTAAAGATTTTCATGTTAATCTGGAGCTGGATCTTAGAGGAGAAAGATATGAAGACGCGTTAATTCGCGTTGAAAAATATATCGATGATGCATTATTAGCCGGTTATCCTCGAATTAATATCATTCATGGAAAAGGAACTGGTGCACTGAGACAAGGGGTACAGGAATACTTAAAAAAACACAGAGCAGTTAAATCTTATCGATATGGAGCAGCTTCCGAAGGCGGAATAGGTGTTACAGTTGTCGATTTAAAATAAGGTAATAGGGGTTCTAAGATGGAAAAGTTGGCAAAAATATTATTTGCGGTTTGTGCAGTATTTTTAATTTGGGGAATTTTGTATGTAACAGTTATTAAATAAAGTAATTGAGACTAGCATCATTATTGTATTTCTATTAATTTATGTAGACATAAAATCTTACATAATAATGAACTTAGAAGACATAACCTGAGTTAGTCTCTTTTTTATTAGAAAGGTGAATTGTCTTGAAGAAAATCATTTTAGCATTAGTCATCTTTGTTATTGTCTTTGTTGGATTTAATGGTTTTCATCATAAACACAAAAAGAAGATAAATGATGTAAATAAAGATATTATTGTGCAAAGAGATGTACGTTACACAAATCCTGCCCAAGTTCCACAAACCTTTGATATATACCGTTCTAAAAAATCACATGGACCATCACCAACGTTGATATTTGTTCATGGCGGTTCTTGGAGATATGGAAGTAAAGCGTTAAATAAACGTTGGAATACAATTTTTAATGAAATAGTAGAAGATGGATATACAGCAATTAGTATAGACTACACACTATATTCAAAAGAAAATTATTCTTATAACTTTCCAGTTCGTGACGTGAAAACAGCAATCGACTTTATTTACAAAAATTCAACTGAATTAGGAATTGATCGAAATCAAATCGGTATAGCTGGTGCTTCTGCCGGAGGACACTTAGCTTTATTAACTGGTCTTCAGCCTGATATCCAAAATAAAATAAAATATATTATTGCATGGTATCCAATTTCAGACTTAACGACTATGAACCAATCTCCTTCTTCAAGAAGTTCAGAAATCGTAGAGAAATATATGAATAGTACTGTAGATCAAATGACAGATGAGTATAATCGAATGAGTCCTATTCAATATGTAGAAAAGACAAAAGTTCCGATCTTTATAGTACATGGTACAGGAGATAAGCTTGTTCCGTTCAGTCAATCTAAGAGATTTGCTAAGAAAAATCCAAAAATGGTTACTTTGATTCCGCTTAAGAATGGAAATCATGGATTTACAAATCTTTCGATACAAAAATCCACGAATGATACGATAAATTATTTAAAGGCAAGATTAAAGAAGTAAGGAGAATCAATGAATCATATTAATAAAATTCAATTTCTAACAAAAGAGCATTGGAGTCTATTATTACTTGCTGATCCTTCAAAAGAAATGGTAGAAAAATATATTCAAAAGAGTAAAATTTATGAAGTGCTAGACCAAAATTTACTCGTTGGTGTATTAGTATTAATGGAGAATTCAAGTAAAGAGGTTGAAATTAAAAATATTGCAATTGATCCAGCCTTCCAAGGAAAAGGAATTGGAAAGAATTTAATACACTATGGAATTAATGAATCAAAAAAACTTGGTTATTCTAAAATTTCGATCTGTACCGGTAATTCAAGTACTCATCAATTATCACTATATAAAAATTGTGGGTTTCAAATCAGTACTGTTTTTTATGATTTCTTTATTAATAATTATGATGAAGAAATTTGGGAAAATGGCATACAGTGTAAGGATTTAATAAAGCTAGAACAAGATTTATAATAAACTTAAAGCTACCTAAAAAGATTTAGGTAGCTTATTTTTTATTCATTAAACGGTTTGACATACATAACGTAAGTATTACGGTCTTGATCAACTTCATTTGAAGTTTGCTCATAAATTTGATGATTTATCGTTATATAAGTTGATTGAAGCCAAGAAAGTAAGTCTAATTCATCTCCACTTTCATAGAAATGTATTTCATCAAATGTATCGACATCTCTAATTTCAATGCCTAACGGTCTGTTTAAAGGGTAAAAAGGAGTATTTTCCATATCTGATTCGATTACTTCAATTACATATCGATCTTCTTCGATATAAGAGCCTCTGTTCTCATAAACGAAACCATTTAAAATAAAATAATCGCAATATCTTCTAGTAAAAATTTGGACCTTCGATAAAAATGGAAAATGGTAAATAGGTCGTGTCAATTCTCCATCAAGTAATCGATATTCAAGAACAAAGATGTTGTCTGTATTAAACATTGTTCAAACTCCTTTAATAATTGTATATACATTAGTATATATCACAGTTTAGGATAGAAATGTATGTATTTATTTCACGATAGGAGAAAACAATGTCAAAAACGTCAGAATTAATGAAAAAAGTGAGTATTGCCTTAACAAGTAGTATTGCAATAAGTTCATTAAGCGGGTGTGGATCTGAACCAGAGTTTGTGGCGACAACTGATAATTCTCAAGATTATTATGAATCAAGTCAACAGGCTCAAGAAAATACAAACCAAGTAAATGAGGTTGATGAGCAGGCGACATCTGAAGATAGTTTAGATGAGGCTGATAATTCTGATACCACCTATGAACAAACTGAAAGTGACGAAACAGAGTTTGAATATACAGATACAGAAATGCCTGATGACGATAATTGTAGTGATTGGGAATTTGATTATGAAGATAATATTTGGATTTGTGATGATAGTTCGAGTTCATATTACCGAAATTACTTCTTTTTAGGCTCATACTTTGCAGCAAAAAATATGTTGTATAACAACAATGATTTTAAACAATATAAATCCACAGGCATTATAAAAGGAACAAGTTCCTCAGTCAAAAAAAGTGGATTCGGTAGTGGAGTTTCTGGAGGATTTGGAGGTTAGTTTAAAAGATAAAGAGAGTAAGAGGGATAGTTAAAGCTAAATTCTATATACTTTAAGAGAGGGATTAGTTTAGTATAGAATAGTATAATTCAATACTCGAAAGGAGATCCCAATGTCAAAAACATCATTATTAATGAAAAGAGTTAGTATCGCATTAACGAGTGGATTAGCAGTAAGTACATTAGCTGGCTGTGGTTCTCAAAATGCTGACCGACCAGATAAACCGAAAAATGACGATTGCCGTGATTGGGAATTTGATGATGACGAAGGTGTATGGGTTTGTGATGACAGCACTAGTCATTACTACCATAGTTATTATCATGGAGGAATATTTTATCCAACAAGAAAGGCACTTCATGGTAGTAGTTCGTATAAGAGCTATAAATCTTCTAGTAGATATGCAGGGCATACATCGACTTCAAGTAAAAGTGGTTTTGGAAAGGGTTCATCTGGAGGATTTGGTGGTTAAAAATGGATAATGCCAACTTACAGAATCATAGGCGAAAACGCAAAGAAGTATATAAAAGACTTCCAGATTTTTGGGCGGATTTACAAGATTCATATTATGCTTTATTAGACTATTATCCATTAAGTGAAAGTGAAGTTGATGAAATTCATTCAATTACGGAACAAATTGGAAAAATCTATGATAAGACTGCTCGATTAATGAGACAGTTACCAGATGATGTTTTTTATATGCTCGGTTATTCAAAGGAAATCGTACCATTTATACGCCATAAAGCGATCGAAAGTGAAGGTATTATTAGAAGAATTGACCTTGTTTGTACAGTAGATGGATGGAAACATTATGAATGCAATAGTGACACTCCAACTTTTATTATGGAGACACATCATGTTAATGGCTACATCACGGATTATTTTAAATTGAAGAATCCTAATGCTGATAGTGAAATGAAACTTTCTAATGTTATAAATCATGCTGTAAATAAAAGTATAAAAGGATTAGATGAACCAATTATTGTTTTTACCGCTCATGGTGATCATGAAGAAGATTGGAAGACAGTTAAATACATTCAATCTCTATACAATGGTAAGAGTCAATTAATACCGCTAGAAGATTTACAAATTATTGAAAATGCTGGGTTGTACACACCTAAAGGGGAAAGAATACACATTCTTTATCGACAAACCTATCCAATTGAACACCTAGAGCTTGATCAGTCTTCAGATGGAACAAAAATTGGCTTGGCACTATTAGAACTTGTAAACGATGGAAAATTGATTATTTTCAATCCATTATCTGCATTCTTACTACAATCCAAGGCTGTTCAAGCATTAATTTGGAATTTACATATAGAGCAATCAGATGTCTATACTGACGAAGAACATGATGTAATTAGTAAACATTTTCTACCAACGTTTTTAGAACCAGATTTCTTTATAGAACACAAACTTCCGTATGTTGAGAAACCTGCATTTGGCCGTGAAGGAGATTCAATTAAGATTATTAACGGAGTAAATCGTCAACAAAGCAAACAAAATAACTATCATGATCAAGTTATGGTGTATCAACAATATTCACCTTTACCTATGAAAAAGGTTATGACTCCTGATGGAATGATAGATTTACATGTATTAATAGGTAGTTTTTTGATTAAAGAAGAATACGGCGCAATTGGTGTACGTGCCGGGAATATTATTACTGGAAATGAAAGTTGTTTTTTACCTGTAGGGATTGTTGAAGAAAAAAATTAAATAGTGAGGGGATGAGAAGATAAATGGAAAGTATTGTTAGTACTTTGATGTATTTAGGATCAGGAGTTATTCTTTTATTTATTGGATTTTTAGCTTTTACTTTTACAACGAAGATGAGTGAACAAAAATTAATTTTAGAGGATGGCAATATTGCCGTTGCACTGAAATTAGCGGGAAAATTAGTAGGATTAGCAATTGTTATTATGTCAGCAGCAAAGTATTCAGTTAACTATGGTGATTTTATTATTTGGAGCTTAATTGGTATTATAGCTCAAATGGTTACATATTGGATTGCAGAATTTGTATTATTTCCGAAAATATCCTTTGCAAAAAAGGTTGAAGAAGGAAATATTGCAGTAGCTGCTTTATTGTTTACTTTAAGTGTAACAGTAGGGTTATTAATTTCAGGTAGTATTTCATATTAATGTCTTTACAATGAAATGAGAATGCTAGAGTGGCATTCTCATATTTTTAAATATTAGTTTTTAGAATGATCAAATTAAATAGATAAAGATTTTACCTTTTATTAAAATTCTTTTAAATGTATGCTTAATGTATAGGTGTTTTTAAAAAATAAAATTTCATTTAAGTATACTTTTACTTAAACTTCAAAAAGGAGGAAGAGCGTTGACTTTAGAAATAAAACAGCTGTCTAAACATTTTGGAGATACTATTGCCGTTAACGAATTGTCATTGACTTTACCTACAGGAAGAGTATTAGGTTTATTAGGTAGAAATGGAGCAGGAAAAACGACTACCATTAAAATGTTATTAGGCCTTCTTACATCTACTAAAGGAGAAATAACTTGGAAAGGCAGCCCATTTAAAACCGATAAAGTTAAGGTAGGGTATTTACCAGAAGAAAGAGGATTATTTACCAAAAGCAAGGTTGTTGATCAGCTTAAATATTTCGGAAAATTAGAAGGTATGTCTAATAAAGAGATTGATGTCGCAATAACATATTGGCTAGATCGCTTAGAAATACCACATTATCGAAATAAAAAGGCAGGAGAACTGTCGAAAGGTAACCAACAAAAAATTCAACTAATTGTAACCTTATTACATAACCCTGAGTTGATTATTTTAGATGAGCCATTTAGTGGACTAGATCCAGTTAATGCGGAGTTAATGGCTTCAATTATTACCGAACAAATTCAGAAAGGGAAAACGGTTATATTATCGAGTCACCGTATGGATCAAGTTGAGACTTTTTGCGAGCATGTTTGTATACTTAAGAACGGTAATGTAGTCGCAGAAGGTAGTTTAAGTAGATTAAAAGAAGATTATGGGTATAGAAATTTAATTTTAGAAGATATAGCATCGATTAAACAAATACTAGATTCCAATAATGTAAGCTATGAACAAAAGCAATTAGGAATTTACGTAAAGGTAAAAAGTGATGAGGAAGCTTTTACGATTTTAAATCGTATTAAGTCGGACTTAGGTTATATAAAGAAGTTTCAATTATTAGAGCCTACACTAAATGATATCTTTATAGAGAGGGCGAAATAAATGAAGAAGTTTAGTACTGTCTTTTTATTTCATTTACGTGAAGGTCTTATGGCGAGAGCAACGATGATTATGAGTATTATTTTATTTGTATTAGTCGTTGGAGTATTTGGGGTACAAAAATATTTTGCTGGCACAGAAAAGAGTAATAAGGATAAAGATAAAATTGTTTTAATAAATAAGTCGAAAAATTATTCGGTAGATATTACTAGTGTAAACAAAACGATTAAATCCGCAAAGATCGAGCAGAGCGATGCATCGAAAGAAAAAGATTTAAAAAACCAGGTTGAAGATGGGTCAAAAGATGGACTAATTATTCTCACCGAGAAGAACAATGTCCCGTCAATTCAATATACATATAAGAAGTTTTCAAATAGTGAAGTGCTTTCAGTTTTAAATACGACATTGCAGCAAAATTATTTAAATAAAACTGCCCAAGACTTAAAGCTATCGCCTGAGTCAGCAACAAAATTATTGCAAAAAGTAGAAGTAAATGAAAATGTTCTTAAGGATCCTATGGCTACATTCGGTATAGCTTACTTTTTTGGCTTTTTACTATATATGTTTCTATTAATTTATGGAAATTCAATTGCAACGGGTATTGTTGCAGAAAAGTCTTCTAGAGTAATGGAAGTATTACTACCTAAAGTAAGTCCTGTTATGACTTTATACGGAAGAGTTATTGCAGTATTTTTTGTAGCATGTGCACAGCTTGTTGTATTAGGATTAGGATTTCTATTTGCCAATTTATTAGGCTGGGTAAACTCTGATGCCATATCGTTTTTTGGAATGAAAATAGATTTAGAGGCATTAGATAGTACAACGATCATTGCTTTTGTTGTTTATTTCTTATTAGGTTATTTACTATATGGATTACTTTACGCTGCAATTGGATCAGTAGTTTCTAGAACAGAGGAGCTTCAAATGGTACTGATGCCATTGACAATCTTAGTTGTAGCTGCATTCTTTATTAGTATTAATGCATTAATTAACCCCAATGGAACACTTGTCCAAATTAGCTCATATATTCCATTTTTTGCCCCGCTTGTAGCATTTACTAGGTTTGTAAGTGGAGAAATGAATTTTATAGAAATAAGTGCTAGTATATTAATTTTAATCGTTTCAATTATGATTTTAACTCGTGTTGCTAGCCGCATTTATGTTAATGGCGTAATGTATTACAGTGAAAAAGTAAAATGGAAAGATGTAGCTAGATTATTAAAAAGACAATAAAAAAAAGATCTCATAGGTCAGTCTGCTGACTTTTGAGATCTTTTTTTTACATTGTGCTATAGAAGTGTCGACTAAGTTTCTATTTTACTATTATCATCTTGTTCTATACTGCTTTTAACATCCTGCTGTAGAACCTCCAACTCACCAATTACAATCTCTGAAATACGTTTATAGCCTCTTGTTTTATTCGGGTGCATACTATCACTTAAGTAATACTCACCGTTCATTTTGTTCCAACCAACTTTAGAGTAGAGGTCAATGCATGGTAATGCGTAAAAAGCTGCTACAGCTTTTACAGCGCTAGCATAATCAGATGTTAAAAACCCGGCTTTATTTTTATCTTCATATTTTCCGTTGTGATATCTAGGCACAGGCGTCATAAGAATAATCCTACAATTCGGAACCCTTGTTTGTATTTTTTCAATCATTGAACACAAAGCACCGATAAATGTAGATTCGTCTAAGTTTGGTCGTTCATTTGTTGGGAACCCTTTACCTAAAGGAATGCCTCTACCAAAGTCATTTGTTCCACCCATTATTGTTAAAATTTGAGTATTAAGTGGAATCGTAGCATTAATCCTTTGACTGTTACACATACTTGATAAAATTTCAATCGTTCCATTAGGCTGTGTTTTAGGTGGTTGACCTTTGTAATTTCCATTTTTATCAATCCAAGCAATCGAACCATTTTCAGCAATTGTTGTTCCACCGATCCCTCTATTCACATGAGTCAAACCTAACTTTTTCGCTACAGCTGGCTGCCATCCGTTAGACGAAGTGATACTATCTCCATAACTAATCCATTTTTTTGATTTGTTCGTTATTTTTTTAACCTTTAGCTCTGATATATTTGTTAACATTGATTTGCAAAATCGTTTTACTTTTGATGTTAAACTAAACATAGTTATCACCCTTTTTACACATTTACTTTATAAACATGTAAAGCACTATTCTCTTAATGAAATTTTAACCACAGTACTATATATTATATATTCAAATAAAATCAACTTTACAATGTTGTATATTCCATTCTGTAATCAAATATTCTTTTAAATAAGGTTCTTTTAAAAGATAATATTGATATCCTTATTCAACTATATGGCAGTTTAGTTGCATAAGGATTTTTGAATTTGAAGGGTTTTTTAGTTATTAAATAGAAGTATTTGTATGTGGAAAATTTATCCATAGGAATTAAAAAGTGGAGAAATTTACATGTTAAATATTGTATTCTAGTACTCCTTAAGATATTTTTATCTTGGGAGTATTTTAGTGTATTAATATAGTTTTTATGAAAAACCAGAATAAAAGTTGAGGATGGGATTATGAACAATCGAATCTTAATTGTAGAAGATGATCACTACATTAGTGAGATGATAAAGGATACTTTGGTGAAACATGGATATGCAGTTTCCACCGTCTTTGATGGTGAAGAGGCATTACAGATAGTAGAAGTACAAAATTTTGACTTAATTTTACTTGATATTATGATTCCGATAATTGATGGGATGGAATGCTTAAAGATTATTAGAACCAAAAGTATGATCCCAATTTTAATTATGTCTGCAAAAGGAGAAGACGTCGATAAAGCGTTAGGTCTAGGGTTCGGTGCAGATGATTACATTGCAAAGCCTTTTTCAATGATTGAGCTTGTCGCTAGAGTGAAAGCCATTCTTAGAAGAGAAAAACATTATATGGACTTAACCACTCAAGTGGTCAATCCGACTTACCAAGAAGAAACTATTCAACTAGGTGATTTGATCATTGATATGAAAAATTATTCTGTAAAAAAATGTGGTCATGACGTAAAGCTTACGTTAAAAGAGTTTAATATCTTAAAACTCTTTATTACAAGACCAAATCAAGTATTTACAAAAGCACAGGTTTACAGCCTTGTTTGGCAAGAAGAATATTATGGTGATGAAAATGTTATTAATGTACATATACGACGTCTCAGAGAAAAAATAGAAGATAATCCTTCCAATCCTAAATATTTAAAGACTTTATGGGGGATTGGTTATAAATTGGGGGAATTTTAACATGATTTATCTTCTTGTATTTTTTCTAGCAGCTTCCTTAATTTTTAATATTTATTTAGTTCAACATCAAAGAGTTTCGAATCAAGAAATTTCTTATGTTGAAAAGAAGCTTCAATCAATCATTGAACAACAAACTGATGAAAATGTTCTACTTTACACTAGTAACTCTCAAATGAAATCATTATTAATTCAAATCAATAGCCTCTTAGAACACAACCAGAAAACAGTGGCCAATTTTCATTCTGTTGAACGCTCAATGAGAAAAATGCTCTCGAATATCTCGCACGATTTAAAAACGCCACTTACTGTCATTCTAGGTTATATTGAAATCATTTTACACGATGAAACAATTAAACAAGAAAAAGAAAAATCCTTATTACAAACTGTTCATTTAAAAGCAGAAGAAGTTTTAGGGTTAATCAATCGCTTTTTTGATCTTGTTAAACTTGAATCCAATGATGTTAATCTAGAAATGTCCAAAATCGAATTAGGAGAGATTTGCAAAAAAACAATTCTGGATTATTATGAAATACTAACAAAAAAAGAATTTGGCGTATCTATTAATATTCCGAATGAACAGAATTTTATATGGGGAAATAAAGGAGCGGTTGAGCGGATTTTAAATAATTTAATTTCTAATGCTCTTCAGTATGGTTCAGATGGAAAGGTAATTGGGTTACACCTAAGAAGTACAGAGGATAAGGTTTACATAGACGTCTTCGATCGGGGAAAGGGCATTCTGGAAGATGGTAAAGATCGAGTCTTTGAACGATTATACACACTGGAAGATTCAAGAAATAAACTCTATCAAGGTAGCGGGTTAGGTTTAACTATAACGAAAAGATTAGTCGAACAACTAGGCGGAAAGATTTCATTAGAAAGCATCCCTAATCATAAGACCACTTTCACCATTGAATTGAAGCGTATGACGTATTAATCGAAATTGTAATAACTTAAGAATTTTGTAAGAAATGGTTAAGAGAAAAGAAAACATTCATCTATAGAATGAAATCAAAGGATGAAGGAGGGAAAAACATGACCTATATAATTCAAACAAATCAACTTACCAAAAATTATAAAGGTACGACGGTCGTTTCAAATGTGAATATGCATGTCAAAAAAGGAGAAATATATGGCTTCTTAGGTCCGAACGGTGCAGGAAAAACAACCGTTATGAAAATGATTATGAACTTAATCAAACCAACGAGTGGGGAAATTATTATTTCTGGTGAAACAGTAACCCCAAAATCTTATGAAATATTGAAGCGCATGGGGAGCATAATTGAATATCCCGTTTTTTATGACAAGTTAACAGCACGGGAAAACTTAGAGCTACACTCTGATTATATGGGTTACTACAACAAAAGTGCGATCGACACGGCTCTTGAAATGGTAAAACTAAAAAATTTTGAAGGAAAGGCTGTCAAAGATTTCTCTTTAGGGATGAAGCAGAGACTTGGTTTAGCTAGAGCAATTATTACAAAGCCTGAAATCCTTATTTTAGATGAGCCAACAAATGGCTTAGACCCTCTTGGAATTAAGGAATTTCGAAATCTTTTTCAAATGTTAAGTAAGGATTATGGAATGACACTATTAATCTCCAGTCATATTCTTGGAGAAATCGAACAAATTGCCGATACTATCGGAGTAATCAAGGACGGAACGTTAGTAGAGGAAGTATTAATGGACACAATTCGTCTTCAAAATACAGAGTACATAGAGTTAAAAACGGATGATGTAAAAAAAGCGTCATACGTTATAAAAGAATCATTGAACATAACGAATTTTAAAATACTCGATGATGCTACCATTCGTATCTATGACATAAACACGGCTCAAGGGAAGATATCTAAAACCCTTGTGTTAAATGGTGTATTAGTGGAATCAATCAATAAAAAAGATAATACATTAGAAGATTATTTCTTAAAGATGATCAATGGGGGCGTGGTCCATGCTTAAACTTATTAATCTTGAAATAAAAAAATTTAAATTATGGCACTACTGGAAAGCTGTTTTTATATGCAATATCTCATTTATTGTACTTCTCAGTATGATGTTTTTTATAGAGATAGATGGTGGGAAAATACCTATTGAAAGTTTCGATATGGCGGCCAGCATAATAGGAGCACTGGTACGGACAACGTTTACAATTTTTGCATCAGTAATTATTGTGAAATTAATAATAGACGAATTTAGAAATAAATCAATAGATGTATTATTTACTTATCCCATTAAACGCAAAAAAATTATTTCCGCAAAGTTAACAATCGTTTTTATTTTTACTTTTGTCAACGTTTTGTTTTCAACATTATTTCTAGAAGGCCTTGTTAATTTAGCGGACGTGAATTTTAATATTCTACCGGGAGCGATCGAATTAGAAGATATCTCAAGACATTTATTGACTGCTTTTATGAATGCTATTGCGACAGCAGGTATCAGTATTATTCCTCTGTTCTTTGGCATGCAGCGTAAATCGTCGCCTGCAACCATTGTATCTTCAATTCTTATCGCTACAATTTTGAACTCAACAAGTGAGGACTTTAACTTATTTTCAATTATTGCAGTTCCTTTATCACTAGGATTATTCGGTTTGTATATCGGATACTATTCAATTCGAAACATAGAAAAGAAAGATTTAGTCTAATTCATTAATGAAACATATCTAATAATAGCATGGGAGTTTCAATTAGTTGGATACAATTCTTTATTATGATAGTAATTGTTGTGATTATAATATATATTATATTTCAGACCATTTAGACAAATTAACTAACATATGGGATTTTCTTATTCAACTACTATGGAAGTACGATATAAACTTCCATTCACTGTGGTGAATCTGAGGATTAAAGGTTGGCTAACGCATGCATTAGTTGAACAACAAGATCGGCTGTTTAGTCGATTTTTTTTATTCAACAAAATGGCAGGATAGTTGTGCGAAATGTTTCTAGCTTAAATAGAGAATGGTTACATTACTCTGGTAAAGGCTAGACAGTTCCTTTCGGAATTGAAGGATTATATCGAAGAATCAAATGATTGGGTA